>NZ_JBSSCF010000001.1:5047500-8911129 GCF_054059515.1 Bradyrhizobium sp. URHC0002
CACGGCCGCCGTCGCAGCAACACCCGAGAGCGCAATCACGGTTGCGCGCCAAAGCAGTTGTTGCCGCGCGGCGCGCCGATCCTGGAACGCCAGCCAGTCCCGGACAAAGCCGGCCGGAACGTCCTGCACGACGTTGCGTCGGTTGGGATGCCGGGTTTCGTGATCCACGAACATGGCCCGCACGTTCGCCACGCCCAGATGGTCAAGCTCGCAATTCCATTGCAGCGCATTCGCGTTGTTGGTCCACCGGTTTTCGAAGGGAAGTCTGGGCGTCGTCATCGCGACCTCCTGTTCCCAATCCGCTTGCTCAGAATATGTGCGCCCGGTTCACTCCCGGCGGAAGATCTGTCGCTGCCAAATCGCAAAAAAGGGGAAGTCGCTGGCGGAACAAAGCCTCGGGCCAAAGACAGATCAGATATCAGTGCCGATCGGCAACGGGGAGTTTATGGAGCAACTCGTATCAACCAAAACTGCTTGCCCAAGCGACTGGACGCCGTATGATTTTCCGACACTGACGGGTAGCGGGAGAGGTATGAGGGGATGCGCACGGCGACCTGCCAATGTGGCCAGCTAAGCATAACGGTCGAAGGCGAACCTGCGATGGTGACAGCCTGCAACTGCACGCGATGTCAAAGGCGTTCGGGAAGTGCATTTTCTCTTTCGTCCCGATGGAACTCCGAACAAGTAACCAGCCGCTTGGGCGATAGCTCGACCTTCACCCGCAAAGGAGCGTCAGGCGGGAACGTTCACTGCGTGTTTTGCCCTCGATGTGGCTCGACAGTGAGCACGAGCCTCGAACTTTTTCCCGGCCTCATCGGCATACCGGCTGGTTGCTTTGCGGACCCATCTTTTCCTGCGCCACAGGTAGCGGCCTGGTGCGACTCGAAGTTTGCATGGGTTCGCTTTCCTGAGGGGCTTGTGTTGCTGCGAGACCAGAGCCGGCCAATGGAAACATGACGAGGTAGATCGAGATCAAGTCGGTTCGGGATCGCCCTCACGGATTTCCGGTGATCAAGCGGGCTAAATCGCTTCCGGCAGACGCGCGCCGGTGGCGCCGAACACGTCTTCAAATGCACGCCTTAGCGCGACGTCGACATCTTCCATCGTCACGGGCAGGCCGAGATCCACCAGCGAGGTGACGCCGTAACGCGGATCGATGACGCCGCAGGGCACGATCGCGGAAAAATGCGACAAGTTTGGTTCGACATTGATGGCGATGCCGTGGAACGACACCCAGCGCCGCAGCCGCACGCCGATCGCGGCGATCTTGTCCTCGTAGCCCGCGCCCTTGTCCGGCCGCCTGACCCAGACGCCGACGCGATCCTCGCGACGCTCGCCGCGCACGTTGAAGGCGTCGAGCGTGCGGATGATCCATTCTTCAAGGCCGGCCACATAGGCCCGCACGTCCGGCCGCCGCTGCTTGAGGTCGAGCATCACGTAGGCCACCCGCTGGCCGGGCCCGTGATAGGTGAGCTGCCCGCCGCGGCCGGTGGTGAACAGGGGAAAACGCGGATCGAGCAGGTCGCCTTCCTTGCCGCTGGTGCCGGAGGTGTAGAGCGGGGGATGCTCCAGCAGCCAGACCAGTTCGGCCGCCTTGCGCTCGGCGATATCGGCCGCGCGTGCTTCCATCTCAGCCACGGCCTCGGGGTAGGGCACCGGGCCAGCTGAAATCCGCCATTCGACCGCGCCGCCGCCCTGGGCTCGCGCGAATGTCGTCAAATCAAGGCTTTGGCGGTCATTAACCATTGGCTAACCATAACGTGGTCAGGTGGAACCGCATCAATTTAGTCCCCCTCAGGCGGTTCAGTAGTGGCGACTCTCGATAAAGTCAGCGTCGATCTCATGGTGGTGCTCGGCACCACGACCATGCCCATCCACCAGGTGATGCGGCTTTCCCGCGGCGCCATCATCGAACTGGACGCCACCGAAGCGGACGAGGTCAAGATCCTCGCCAACAACCTTCCGGTGGCTTCCGGCGTGGTGCTGGTCGATCGCAACCGTATCGCGGTCGAAGTCAAGCAAATGCTGCCGAAATCCCCTGATGTCAGGTAGTTATCGGCGCGCAAAACCTCCTTGTCCCCCCATCTCTGATTTGTTACATCGGCGCCGTTGATCCGGCGGGCTGCATCGCTCCAGCCGGTATCCCAAGCGCTCGTGGCGGAATTGGTAGACGCGCTGCCTTGAGGTGGCAGTGAGTAAAATCGTGGGGGTTCGAGTCCCTCCGAGCGCACCACCTCAAAAAATCAGCTTTGTTTTTGTTGGGTTTTTGGCTCCGTGGCCGGCCCTTTGCCAGGCGTGCGGAGGCTCCGAGGGACAACCCGTCACGGCTTCGTCGGGCTCGACCTAGCTGAGAGAGGTACTCGGAAGATCCTCAATCGCGCGAGCTCGGGAAAGCTATCCGCGGCGGTGGCGGAGACTAATCCGACGACCGCGGCCGGAACTTCTTTGGCAACCAGTCGATTGATCGCTGTGGTTTGACCTTTGCTCAGTTGGATTTCGAGCGCGCCCGCCGCCGCCATCGCGGTCCTGACGCGGCTGATCGACTGCTCGGAATATCTATCGTCGATCGCGATTGTCTTGCCGGCCAGGTCGGAGATCGACCTGACGTCGGGACCCGCCACGAGGACGGCCACCAGCGCGTCCAGCGACGTATCCAACGTCGGGACCGACTTTCCCTCCGCGACCGCGGCGGCCGCCGCCACCTGCTCCTCCGTCGTTCGGGTCTGCCCAACGTCGCTCGTTGTCTGTGGATCGATGGTGATTCCGCGTGTCAGCTGGGAAGCGCGAGCAGCTTCTGAAGCGCGTGGCGCTTCGGAAATAACGGCATTGCCCGTCGTCTGCTGGTTCGCTAGCGGAGATGGAATCGGTATGGGGACGGTAGCAGCGGCTTTTGCCGCGACCTTGATTGGCTTGGGTGTCCGGCAGGCGACGTCGTCTGCGTGCGATCGGGGCGGGCTGTCGACGCGCCAGGCGATGTCGGACACTGGTTTCGCTGTGACAGTGTCGCCGTCATATGATGCAGGTTCAATCGGCACATGAACCGCGGTCAGGCAGGCCAATGGGTTCAGGCCAACGCATGATGGCTGTGCTGATTGTTGGCTACTGCAACCGACCAGGGTGGTGGCCAGCGCGCAAATAATAGGCGTCCTCAATCGATCCTCCAAAAGAGGTTGAATGCGGCCCGCAATTCTTGCGGCTTGAAAGACGTTGCGCTGGAATGTCAATCATTGATGCAAAACCGTTAAACGCGCATTAAGCGTAGGCCTCGCGCAGCCTGATGCGCCGGCATGGTTAATGCGTGGGCCGATTAAGGCTTCGAGTGAATGGAAGCGCCTCGGCGCCATCCCACGGCGCCTGTATTCACACGCTCGCCTTCTCGTTGCTTTCTTTGATTCTGGATTCCGCCACGAATCGGTCGCCATGCTTGCGCGCTGGGGGTTGTTCATCGAGTGATGGAGAACGGGCCTATGGCGAGTATCGAACGACTTCATAGAACTACTGCTGCACCGCTGGATTTAGCCAAGCTTGAAGAAGATGTCGTAGGGAACCTTCCCGCGATCAGGGCGGCCCCATCGGGGGCGATGCCAGACTACGTCGAGCATGAAGAGGGCGTGACCCGCGTCGGTGCGCTCACTGCCGAGGCCGTGGTACGCGACTATGAAGCCGCCGCCAGGGAAATCGAAGCCATGGGAGCGGAGCTGATCAGCGCGGCGAAGAAATGCGAGGCGATGACCGCCGAAGTGCATAATGCCATTGCCTTCATGCGCGATACCGCAGCCTCGTATCGCGAGGAAGCTAAAAAGATCTTCAAGCGCATCGAAGAATGCGCGATCTTTACCGAGCAGGTTCGGAAGACCTGCGAGACCGTCAAACTCAAGATGATCGAAGGCAAAATATAGCCGCCGTGAGATATTGCGAACATCGATCGGGTCTGTTTTTTGAATAGCGTGTGTGAATTGCGGTACACGCTGGTGCTGCGAATCGGCTTAGTTTGTTGTCTCCTCCCTAGACTAGCACCCGCCGCAAATGGCGGGGCCTCTTTGCGGTATCCGACAGTCAGAATAGCTTCACAGCTGCGCCGTGGTGGCGGCCGCGGCTGATCAGGCTGGTCCGCACCCGTTTGTAACGGCTTCGTAAACCTGGCTGATCCGATACCCTCCGAATGCACCACAATGTTGCAGTTTGGTCTGATGCAATCGGTTTTGCGAGGTGTTTGCGTGTCCGCAATGCCACGGCGCGCGAATCGTTTGGCGCGGCGTGCGAGTTGATGCCCCTACAGTCGCACCGTTCGCGTAAACTGACCCGCGCCGGCGGCCGCTGATTCCCGCCGTTCGGCGCTTCCAGGAAGTTCGACGCTACCAAGACCACCCGGAGCATCTTCATGCTGTTTCTGAGCTACGCCTATCGTTTCCTCTCCAACTTCGTGTTCCTGGCCCTGGTCTATTTGGCTCTGAATTTCCTCGAAAAGTACCAGCACCGCGTGGTGGTCGCGATTCTGGTGCTGGTCTATGCCGGCATGCATGCGGCGTCGGCGCTGCGGTCGTTTCACTTCTTCCAGCGCATCGAGCGGCTCGAGCTGGAGGCGCGCCGTCTGGTGGCGGCGCTGGGCGAGGGGCCGAATTCGACGTCGACGCGCAAGCAGATTATCACCGAGGTCGGCGCGCTCCGCCATGCCGGTGAGATCAAGGCCTATATCGACCTGCTGTTCCTCGCCATCGTCATCCTGCTCTGCATCGCCAAGATCGTGACGAACTGAGCCCCGCTCCGAGCGCGGAGAGGTCCCTGGGGTCAGGAAAACGCACCAAAACAAATGACTGGCTGATGATCCTGATCATTCGATCAGAGCCCGCTGATCAGCGCTTCTTCAAGCCCGCAACCCGTACCGATCGCCCGTTCCGTTTGGCTTGCGCCGCCGGCTTGGGGGTGATCCCGCCAGCGCTTTGCGCCGCGTGCGCGGTTTCTCCGGTCGACGCCGGCGGCGGGGCCGCGACCGTGCGGCCGTGGTGGCGAGATTTGCCGGATTTGCCGGCGAGCTTTGCGGAAGAGACTTCCGTTGAACGCGCCTGCGCAGTCGATGCCGCCCGGCGAGGGGGCGAGGCCAGCAGGGTCATGCGCGCCGATTCCGCGAGCTTGAAAAGGCTCGCTGCCGGAACCGGCAGCGCGGCCAGCGTGGCAGCCGGCGGCAACGGCGTTTGCCGCGGCCACGGCGCGACCTGTGGCAGGGGAACGCCGCGCCCGCGCCGCGAGGCGCGTACGCCAAGATCGGACGTGTGCCAATCGAGATCGGACAACGCCGGGACGGGGAGTGCCGCAGGGCCGGCAAAAGCGAATTTCGGAATCTTCGGCCAGCGCGATATTGCCACCATCTCCGACGGCGGATGCAACTGCCATTGCTGCGGCTCGGTCGGCGTCGCCGGCCGCTCCGGCGTCGCCGGCACCACATGGACGATGCGATACCCGCGCGTTTTCAGTTCGCGCAGGATCCTCGGCAGCGCGGCGACTGTGCGCGGCTGAATGTCGTGCAGCAGCAGGATGCCTTTTCCCTTTTGCTCCAGCCGCTGCATCGCAAGCTCATAGACGCGATTGGCGGAGACGTTGCGCCAGTCGTCGGCCGGGAAATCGGCGCTCCAGAGCTGGAGCCCCTTGGAAGCAGCAAATTCCTCGATCCCGTCGTTGACGCGCAGGCCGGGAATGCGGAGGAACGGCGCGGGCGCGGTGCCGTCGGCCAGCGCCGCGGTCACCGACGCGATGCCCTGTTCGATCTCCTGCCTGGAGCGGTCGAGCGGCAGCCGATCCATGCCGGTCGGATGGTTCTGGCTGTGGGTGGCCACTGTATGGCCGGCGTCACGCACCTTGCGCACGCCTCCCGGATTGGCGTTGGCCTGCCTTCCGACCAGGAAGAAAGTCGCCTTCGCGCAGTGGGCGGCGAGAATCTCGAGGATCTGGTTAGAGTATTTCGGCAGTGGACCGTCGTCGAAGGTCAGCACCACCTCACGATCTCCAAGCGGCAGCGTCTTGTTATACTGCATGGTGCCGATGATCGGATGGGCGCGCGGATCGACCACGATGGTGCGTGACGTACCGATGGCGTCGGGATGACCTGGGCAATCGGCGGCCGACGCCGCCTGCGCGGCGACAGAGGTCAGTAGGCCCACGCAGACGGCAGTCCAAGGCAGCCGTCGAAGTCCTACAAATACGCTAACGATCATTGAACCCCGGCTTCATTCCAAGAGCACGCAACGGCTTACATCTGGCGCCATGAATGCCGCCTTAATCGCCTGAATTCTACACCTAATTTGGCTTCGGGGCGTGATCCAGGCCACAGGACCGGCGTCAGCTGAAGAGATCGTGATTTAATGTGCTTTGTCGGACACGGTTTTGGTGCCTGCCGGCACCAGATGGACCACGCGGTAACGGTTGTCGCGGAGGTAGCGCAGGAAGGCCGGCAGCATGGCAGCGGTCTGCGCTTTGGGATCGTGCAGCAGGATGATGCCCTTGCGGGCAATCCGCAGCCGCTCGGTGAGCAGTTTCAACTGCTGTGCTGGCGTCATCGGATTCCAGTCACCGGCCCAAAGGTCGGCGCCGAACACGGCGATTCCGCGCTTCTGCAAGGCGTCCAGCGTCGCGGGCGTCATGTCAAAAAACGGGAAGCGAAAGAACGGCGTGCTCGGGGTCGTGGTGACCTTTCCGTGCAGCGCCGTTTCGACCGCAGCGATGCCCTTGTCGATCTCGCCGATGGCCGCCTCCGGCTTCATGTATTTCAGATTGTGGTGGGTCCAGGTGTGATGCGCGATGGTATGGCCCTGCGCCGCTATTCTCCGTACCAGTTCGGGATGTTCGGAGGCCGGCTTTCCGATCAGGAAGAAGGTGGCGCGCACGCATTCATGCGCCAGCGCCGCCAGTATCTTCTGGTCCGTCGCAGGCCATGGCCCGTCGTCGAAGGTCAGCACCACCTCGTGGTCATCAAGCGGAAGGCTCTGCGGAAAGCTTTTGAGGCCGACGCGCGGGGTGGTAGCGGCGTCCACCGCGAGAACGCGTGAGGTGCCGAGCGCATCCTTGCGGGCACATTCGGCCGCCGGCGCCGCCGCAACGAGGGTGATCCATGCCGCGACCGCCGAGCACAGCGTCGCGCTGAAATTTAGGGTCATTTGCAGTCAGACATATTTGGCATTGCGCTGGGTGTTACCGATTGGGTAAGCGTGCAGCGTAACTCAGACAACTTCCCTCAATCTGTCAAACCGGCGAGGCGTGGCATGGCCGAGAATATCGACGTTGCCCCAGCCGAGGCGCAACCTGCGCAAGGCTCCGTGCTCGACCACCTGCCGATGCGGGATGAAGAGGGGCAGCTCCGCCACGAGTTCGTCGAAGAGATCGCAAGCGCCATCCACGCCGCCGACCGGCCGCTATTGTGCGAGGTGGTGGCGGAACTTCACGAGGCCGATCTCGGCGATTTGATCGCGGCCCTCGAACCCGACGACCGCGTCACGCTGGTCGAGCTGACCGGCACCGATTTCGACTTCTCGGCGCTCAACGAGGTCGATGATTCCGTCCGCGAGGAAATCCTCGAGGAACTCGAACCGGAGACGGTCGCCGAGGGCGTGCGTGAGCTGGAATCCGACGACGCGGTCGAGCTGCTCGAAGGCCTCGATGAGGCGGACCAGGAAGAGATCCTCGAAAAGCTGCCGCCGGCCGAGCGCGAGCCGCTGGAGCGCAGTCTGCTTTATCCGGAGAATTCCGCAGGCCGGCGGATGCAGTCGGAGTTCATCGCGGTGCCGCCGGACTGGACCGTAGGCCAGGCGATCGACTACATGCGCGACACCCCCGATCTGCCGGACCGGTTTTACGAGATCTACGCGGTGGATTCCGAAAAGCACTGGCAGGGTGCCGTCTCGCTGGACACGCTGCTGCGGGCGCGCCGGCCGGTGCCGATCGCCGAGTTGATCGATGAAGACCGCCGCCGCGTCTCCGTGCTGGACGACCAGGAAGAGGTCGCGCGGATGTTCGGCAAGTACAATCTGGTCGCGGCCCCCGTCGTCGACACCACCAACCGCCTGGTCGGCGTCATCACCATCGACGACGTCGTCGACGTCATCGAGGAAGAGGCCGACGAGGATCTGAAGGCGCTCGGCGGCGTCAGCAGCCAGGAAGAATTGTCCGACACCGTCTGGACCATCGCACGCGCCCGCTTCAACTGGCTGCTGGTCAATCTGGCGACCGCGTTTCTGGCGTCCTCCGTGCTCGGCGTGTTCGAGGGTCAGCTTGAGAAGATGGTCGCACTCGCGGTGCTGGCGCCGATCGTGGCGAGCCAGGGCGGCAACGCCGCCACACAGACCATGACCGTGGCGGTGCGGGCGCTGGCGACCCGTGAACTCGGCTCCAACAATGCATTGCGCGTGGTGATGCGCGAGGCGATGGTCGGCCTCGTCAACGGGCTTGCCTTTGCCGTGATCACGGGCGTGGCTGCGGTGGCCTGGTTCAAGATCCCGGGGCTGGGCGTCGTGATCGGCCTTGCCATCATCTGCAACCTGGTTGCGGGTGCGCTCGGCGGCATCCTGATCCCGATGGTGTTGGACCGGGTGCGGGCAGACCCCGCGGTGGCGTCGGGAACTTTCGTCACGACGATTACCGACGTGGTCGGCTTCTTCTCGTTTCTCGGCATCGCCACGCTGTGGTTCGGGCTCAAGTAGCGTGGCGTTTCGAGCGAAGCCTCCGGTTCGCGTGAAGAAAACGCGTCAGAACAAGGTCGCTTTTATCGTTAATCGGCCCTTAAGGCGCTTGTCCGATGATGTTGGCTCACGAGGTCGACATGCAGCGCTTGCGGCTGAAAGCGGACGGAAGGATCGTCGAACTGCGGGACGGGCAGGAATTTCCGCTCGCGCCGGAGATGCCCGAGCTCGCGCTTGCGATGCCCGGGCTCGCGCTTGCGATGCCCGACCCCGAGCCTGGGTTCGCGACGCCTTCAGCCCTGCCTGACGCAACGCCGGGCGAAACCGGCACGCTGCCGGCCGTGCGTGACCTTCGCCGCCGTGCGCAGCTGACCCAGATCGAATTCGCGGCCCGGCTCGGCGTGCCCGTCGAAACCATCCGGAACTGGGAGCAGGGCAAGCGTGTCCCCCGAGGACCGGCGCGGGCGCTGCTCGCCGTGATCGCCCATTCGCCGGAAACCGTTTTCGAAGCTCTCGCTACAGAACCGTCGTCCGCCTAGTCCGGGGCACGCTTCGCCCGAAACCGGGCCATGTCTCACTTCCACACCGGTTCGCGAGCCGAAATTCAAACTGAGACACGGCCCGAAACCGCTATCTGTTGGCACGGCTGTTTCCGCAGCCCATAATGGGGGCCGGTCCGCGGATACAACCAATGCTCTTTGTTGAAGCCAATGGCGCAAAAATCCCCGCAATCGGGCTGGGCACCTGGGAGCTGCGCGGACGCACCTGCGCGCGGCTCGTCGAGCAGGCGATCCGGCTCGGCTATCGCCACATCGACACCGCGCAGATGTACGATAACGAACGTGAGGTCGGCGAGGGGCTGCGCGCCTCGGGCGTGAAGCGGGATCAGGTGTTCCTCACCACCAAGATCTGGCCCTCGCATTTCGCGCCCCACGATCTGGAGCGTTCGGCCAAGGAAAGCCTGGTGCGACTGCGCCTGACTGAGGTCGACCTGTTGCTGCTGCACTGGCCGAACCCGCAGGTGCCGCTGGTGGAGACGCTGGGCGCGCTGGCGCGGATCAGGCAGCAGGGGCTTGCCCGTCACATCGGCGTGTCCAATTTCACCGTGGCCCTGATCGAGGAGGCGGCGGCCTTATGTTCGGAACCGCTGGTGTGCGACCAGGTCGAGTACCATCCCTATCTCGACCAGAGCAAGGTGAGGGCAGCCTGCGGGCGCCACGGCATGGCGCTGGTGGCCTATAGCCCGGTCGCCAAGGGCCGCATCAAGAACGACCGCGCGCTGCAGCGGATCGGCGAGCGCTATCGCAAGACGGCGGCGCAAATCTGCCTGCGCTGGCTGGTGCAGCAGGGCGTGGCGGCTATCCCGCGAACGTCGAAGCTCGAGCGGCTCTCGGAGAACATCGAGATATTCGATTTCGAGCTGTCGGAACAGGACATGCAGCAGATTTCCGCCATGGGCAGCGCCAGTGGCCGGCTCACGGATTTCGGTTTCGCGCCGAAATGGGATTGAGGAGTTGCGTCGCCGGACGCTATGCTGGCGGGCAGTAAATATATCGAACTCGTCCTGATGTGATGGACCTGCGGCGGATCATACCCACTGACATCACGGCGTCGGCGATCGTGCATGTGTCGCTGCTGACGCTGGTGCTGCTGTTTTCCGAGGTGCATCCGTTCGGCGCAGTGACGGCCGAGCAGATCCCCGTCGAGATCGTGACCCCGCAAGAGCTTGCCGAGAAGCAAGTGCCTCCCGACGAGCCGCCTGCCGAAAACAAGCCTGCCGAAACCAAGTCGGAACCCCAGCCCGATTTCTCCCTGCTCGACAAGCCTGCGGAGGCCACGGCGGCACCGCCTGGCGCCTGCCGCGCGGCCGCAGAAGCAGGCTGCGCTCGCCACGCCGCACGCGGCCCAGCCGCCGCCATCGCAGCAGGTGGCACCGCCGCCATCGCAACCGGCGGCGCCTGCCTACAAACCGGCCGAGCCGGATGTCTCGATCAAGTACCAGGTGTTGCTCGGCCTGCCGCCCGACCTCGCGCCGCTGCCGCCGGCACCCGCGCAGGCCCGCAACAAGGGCGACGACAATTTCGATGGGCCGGCGACCGACGCCGCCGATATCGCGAGCACGCTGATCGCGGAATTCCGGCGGCACCTCAAAACCTGCTCGAAACTGCCGGCCGCGCTGTCGGGCGCCGACGACGTCAAGGTCAAGCTGCGCGTGTTGATGACCCCGGACGGCAGGCTCGCCGCCGAGCCGATCCTGATCGAGGCCAGCGCCTCGATGAAGGGACCCTTGCTGATGCAGGGCGCGATCCGCGCGCTGCAGGCTTGCCAGCCCTATGCCATGCTGCCGGTGGACCGCTACGGCGAATGGAAGGTGATCGATCTCAGCTTCACGCCGCAGGATTTTTCGGCGTCCTAGCGCGCGAACTCACGGCGCTAAAGGAAGAGGGGAAGGTCGCGCTCTTGAGGCAAATTGGAGCTCCGGCCGGGCGAAACGGCTAATAAGGAACGATATGGCCCGAGACCGTTGGCCGGACGTTAAACGCAATCGACCCAAAGGGCAGTCGAACTCCGGACGCTAGCCAGTTCTCGCGGTCCATTCACTGGCGGGAGACGAGCATGACACTGATATGGCTTGGTGTGCTTCTTGTTTTCGGCGGGGTGTTGTAGATGGTGTTTCAGCCAATCTGGCGTGGCCGGCTAAGCGGCAGAAGGCGATTTCGCGCCGGACAACCCAGCGACACCCTCGAACCTGAAAGACCGGCTGGGGGCTTCGGGCTCAAATCGAGCTGGCCCGGTCTTGCGTTGGCCGCGCTTGGTGCCGCTTTCTTGCTTGTCGGGGCCACCATCTGAATTTTGAAACCACTCCTAATTCCCCATCGCCAGCCACGCGTTCGAGGCGAACTGTCGCCGCCAGGTCACGATGACGACGAGCGCGGTTGTCGCCAGCAATACCCAGGGGCTGACGAACCAGCCGAGATAGCCGAGCGCGAAGAAGAACGCGCGCTGGCCGCGGTTGAAATGCCGGCCCGCCGCCTCGAACAAGCGTGTCGTGCGCATCACATGGGCTTCGGCTTCCGCCGTGTCGCGCTTCGACGCCGGCGGCATCGCACCGAGCAGGATCGCTACATAGTTGAACAGGCGGTACGACCAGGCGAATTTGAAGAAAGCATAGATGAAGATCAGGATCAGCCCGACGCATTTGATTTCCCACAGGGCGGGCGAGGGGGTGAGATCGACCGGCAGTTCGCGCAGCACGGCCAGGGCATCGTTGGTCGCCCGCAGCAGCGCCAGCCCGCCGCCGATCGCGATCAGGCTGGTGGAGGCGAAGAAAGCGGTGCCGTTCTGCAGCGAGGCCATGATCTGCATGTCGACCATCCGCGCCTCGCGATCGAGCATGTTGCGTACCCATACCTCGCGATAGCGGTTCATGCGCGCCGACAGGCTGTCGCGGCCATAGGCCGTGTGCTCGAGCGTAAAGCCGTAGACCAGCCATTCCACGACGAAGAACGTGACGGCGGCGATATCGACCCAATAGGCGCCCATGTGGCGAGATCCCCGATGGTGGCTATGACATCGTGATGTACAGGTTGAACGCGTGCGGTGCACTATGGCAAGATCAGGAGCGCAACAGGATTTCCCCCGCAAATGTTGAAACTGGTCATCGGTAACAAGAACTATTCGTCATGGTCGATGCGGCCGTGGCTGGCGCTGCGTGCCAATGAAATTCCGTTCGAGGAAGTGTTCATCCCGCTCTATACCAATGACAAGGCGGACAAGGACCGGATTCTCGGCTTTTCCCGCGCGGGCAAGGTGCCGGCGCTGATCGATGGCGACGTCACGGTGTGGGATTCGCTTTCGATCATCGAGTATCTCGCCGAGAAATACCCGCAAAGCCGACTGTGGCCGGAAGACCGTGCCCGCCGGGCGCATGCGCGGTCGATTTCAGCGGAAATGCATTCGGGCTTCATGCCGCTGCGCAATGAATGCGGCATGAACCTGCATCGTCCGGTCGGCGCGGTCGATCTGTCGGATGATGCACGCGCCAATGTGGCGCGCGTTCAGGAAATCTGGGCCGATTGCGCCAGCCGTTACGGCAAGGAAGGACCGTTCCTGTTCGGCACGTTCGGCGGCGCGGACGCGATGTACGCGCCGGTGGTGCATCGCTTTCGTACCTATGCGATCGAAGTGAAGGGCGAGGCACGGGCTTATTACGAGGCGATGATGTCGTTGCCGGCGTTCCAGGAATGGACGCGTGCCGGCCTGGCCGAGACGCTCGTCATCGAACGGTTCGAGACGGTCTGATTTCGGGTGCGGGACCGATGGTCGGGCGGCGGCACCAGGGCACCCCCGCACCATTGGATAAATTATAACCGGGTGTCCGATTTTGGGAAAATCTGCCTCCATGCCGGGCAACTGGATTCCCGGGAACCGCAAGAATTTCCGCTTATCGCCCTGAAAAACATGCGGAATTTGCGTGTTTGCCATGCCTCGATGTTGCTGGCTTTTGGGCGGTCCGCTGTGCTAGGTTGCCGCAGGGTTCTCAAGTCGGCCGAAAGCTAGCGGGACCGTGAGCGCGGCCGGCGTTCTTGCGTGATGGAGAGGGCGTTGAAGCATAAGTACTCCGTTGGAGAGACTGTCTATTTTACTGCCAGTAACGTTGCCCGTCCGGCCGCCAGCGGCACCTATGAGGTGATCCGGCTGCTCCCGACAGATGGCGATGATTGTCAGTATCGTATCAAAAGCTCGACCGAAGCTTTCGAACGGGTCGCCAAGGAAAGCCAGCTCGCGATCTCCTGAAACAGTTGTGTGCAAGCAGTCGGCTGACGAAGTTCCACTTCGATCGTCGTCAAAAAGGCCCCGTTCGCAGAACCATTCTGCCGAAAAGCGAATGCGACAAAGACGCATTCGTCGTTCGATCGCGTTTGATGCTGCGTTAAGGGACACTGCGCATGAACTGGGCCTGGGCTGCTTCGCTGGATCAAATCTGGCGCTCGCCAAACATTCCGTTGTACCTGACGCTGGCCACGGCCTGTTTTGTCGGCATCATCGTTCTGATCACGCTGCTGCGCTCGGAGAGATCGGTGGCCAACGGCGTGCTTGCGCTGATCACGCTGCTCGGCGTCGGGGTCGCCGGGGCGGCGACCTTCGGTGGTTTCAGCAGCACGGCAAACGTGGTTCAGTCGACGGAGGCGCGTGCGGTTCAGACGGTTACCGCGCCGCTGCCGCAGCTTTCCTGCATTGACGAGCTGGCCGGCGATGTGGTCCTCGCTGCGTGCGAAAAGACGCTGTTCGGTTCGGCCGAGTCGGTGGCTGCGGCCGTGGCCTACGCCGCCTCGCAGATCACGCTGCTGACCTCGCTCGGAGATGTCGCCACCGCGAACAAGGGGGGCGGCTCCGACTTGCTGGCGCTGCGCCGCGCCGTCGAGCGCGACCGTTATGGGTTGATGGCCTATGTGCTGACGGCGCGGGACCGTTGCACGCCGTCGGCCTGCCGCGCGTTCCGCTCGCTGACCGAGACGCGCCAGATTGCGACCAATATGGAAGACCGCGTCTATGAAGGCCTGATCATGCGCTACGCGCCGTCATGGAACGCACCGCAGGCCGCTTCAGGCATGATCGCGGCGCTGCCGCCGTCGGTCCCCACGGGCAGGCCCACCAATGCCGAATTCCCGACCTCGGCGTCCACCCCGCCGGTCAACATCATGACGCCCGAGCCGCCGTTAGGCGCCGCGCCGAAGCCGTCGTCGTCAGCTGCGACTGCGCCGGCATCGCCGGCCGCGCCGCGTCCGGCCGCGGCGACACCGCCGGCATCGCCGCAGACACAGGCCGCCACCAAGAAGCCGCCGACGCCGGCGCCGGCGGCGAAGCGGCCGTCCAACGGAGCGCCGGTCCAGCTCGCGCCGTCGGGTTCGGCGCCCACAGCTGATAACAACGAGTGATCTTTTCAAAGCGCGCACGGGCCGCTACATCGGCGGGATCATGCCGCTTCATCTCATCAAGCTTGCCGTCGGCTGCGAGTCAGTCAAGGAACTCAAGGGCTGGGTTGCCGAACGCATGGCAACCGCCAAGAAAAAGGGCCTGCCGCTTCGTCACGTCCACGTGACGCGGATGACACCAAAGCGCGACGGCGAGCTGCTGGCCGGCGGCTCACTCTATTGGGTGATCAAGGGCGAAATCGCCGCCCGCGAAAAGATCATCGCGATCGAGCCGTTTCGCGACAAGGACGGTATCGGGCGGTGCCGCCTGGTGATGCAGCCCAAGGTGTTTGCGGTCTCGCCGCGGCCGATGCGTCCGTTCCAGGGCTGGCGCTACCTCGCCGAGGACGCCGCGCCGCCGGATCTTACCAAATCCTCGGCCGCCAGCGTGGCCGCGATGCCGGAACCGATGCGGCGCGAATTGCGCGATCTGGGGCTGCTCTAATTGTCGTACAGGCAGTGGCCTGCCGCGAAAAAGCGTCCGCTCTCGTGCCGGCTACATCGCCGCTGACGTGACGATGTGCAAACGAAGCCATTCGGATGGCGGCATTTCGATCGGGCGCTTGTCTTCGGGATTTCGGTCGACGATGTCGAGGAGTTCAGGCTCGACACCCATGTCCTTGAGGTAGCGGCGCAACTGATCGCCAAACAGGGCGGTCAGGCCTTGACGCCGTTCTTCCGAGACATTGGGCGCCAGCCGGTTGCGGATCGACATGCCGCTCAGGACCATTTTGGTGCCGGCGGGGAGGGTTCGGTGCACGCCGCCGGCCAGCGTCAGCACGCAGGCGAGATCGCAGCGGGTGTCCGTCAGGGTCACCTTGGCATCGAGCGGCCCGCCCGGACGCTTGATCGCGAAACATTCCGTCTCGTTTTTTCCATGGCAGGCCTCGGCGTCGGTCGTCCCCGCTGATGTGTCGATGCCGTGGTCGCGCAGGATACGTCCGAGGCTGGCGGCGACGTTGAGATTGGAATCGCCCCAGGCATGGATGATCATGGGAAGCTTGCGTCCGGCCTGGCGGTCGAGGATCGCGATCAGCCGCTTGTGGGTGTCCCACTGAACGGTGCCTTCGGCGGCGATCCATTCGGAACAGCCTTTCCCGCAGGCGCCGTCCGCACCATGCGCAACATAAAAGATCATGGCATTGACCGGCGAACCGATGCCGCCGACCGCCGGCCGGTGCGGATCCTGGGCTCGCGCGCAACCGGCCGAGATGAGGCCGATCAAGGCTCCGAAGATGGCAGCGCGTAAAGACATAGCGACCTTGGCGACCTTGGCGAACCTTGCTGGAAATCCCCGGACGATATTCGACCGAGTATTTGGCTGGCGCAAGGGAGCACAATCGGGCGGCCTAAACCCCGATATTGTCAATCAGGCGCGTCGTGCCCAGTTTTGCGGCGACGAGGATCCGCACCGGCCCGTCCTTCATCGAGGCGACCGGCGCCAGCGTCTCGGCGTGCCGTGCCTCGAAATAGTCCAGCGCGAAACCGGCGGCGCCGATCAGTTCGCGGCCAGCTTCCATCGCGGTGTTGAATTCCTCGCCGGCCTTCAGCCGCTTGGCGCATTCCTTCATGGCGCGGTAGAGCGTCGGCGCCGTCTGTCGTTCCTCCGGCGAGAGGTAGACGTTGCGTGAGGACATCGCCAGCCCGTCGCGTTCCCGCACGGTGCGCGAGCCGATCACCTTGACGCCGAGGTCGAGATCGGCGGCCATCCGCGTCACCACCCGCAATTGCTGAAAATCCTTCTCGCCGAAGATCGCCACATCCGGCCGGCATTGGGTGAACAGCTTGCCGACCACGGTGGCGACGCCGCCGAAGAAATGCGGCCGGAAACGATCCTCAAGCCCGGCGGTGGCCGGACCTTCCGGCACGATACGGGTGGCGAAACCGTCCGGGTACATCGCCTTGACGTCGGGATTCCAGATCAGGTCGACCTTTTCGGCGGCGAGTTTGGCGACGTCGGCTTTCCAGGTGCGCGGGTACGAACCGAAATCCTCGGTCGGCGCGAACTGGGTCGGGTTGACGAAGATCGAAACGATGACTTTTTGCGCCCGGCGTCGGGCGAGCCGCACCAGCGACACATGTCCGTCATGGAGCGCTCCCATGGTCGGCACCAATGCGACGGCGGCCTTTCGGCTGCGCAAGGCCTCGACGGCGCGGCGCAAGGCGGGAACGGTACGGACAACCATGGGACTTCGCGACATCTGGCCTCGATCTCTTGCAGCTTCTGATGGGATGAGGGGCCGGCGGCCCCGAGCCTTTCGGCGGGCGCGCTGACCTTATAAGGCCGGAGCATTGCCGCCAAGTTTGCTTGGATATGGCGTGCCTGCGGCAGCTAATGCGAGTCCGGAAGCGACATCGCAACCGTCAGGATTCATCATTAAAGACACGCCGCGAGCGAATTGAATGCGTCGTCGCGCATTTCACTTGACGCGCAGCCGCGCGTGATTTGAAGATATCGTGCGGGGGTTGAATCATGTTGGTTCAGGCGAGTCAGGGTCAATTCGGTTCGGCGCATGTCGTCGTGCTGGGCAACGAGAAGGGCGGGTCGGGAAAATCCACCTCCGCGCTGCATATCGCGGTTGCCCTGATGAAGGCCGGACAGCGTGTCGCCACCATCGATCTCGACTGCCGCCAGCAGAGTTTTACCCGCTACATCGCCAACCGGAGCGCGTGGGCGCGCCGCACCGGTCTCGACCTCGAAATTCCCGTGCACTACTGCGTCAAGCTCGGCGAGACGATGCAGATCGCCGACAATGAAAATTCCGAGTTCCAGCAGTTCATGGAGGCGGTGAGCGCGATCGAGCGCGCCTTCGATTTCATCGTCATCGATACGCCGGGTTCCGACTCCTATCTGATGCGTCTGGCGCATTCGATGGCCGACACGCTGGTGACCCCGATCAACGACAGCTTCCTCGATTTCGACGTACTCGGAACCGTCGATCCCGCGACCTATTCCGTGACCGGCGAGAGCCACTATGCGGAGATGGTGCGCGACGTCAGGCGCAAGCGCCGCCAGATCGACGGCGCTACCACCGACTGGATCGTGGTGCGCAACCGCCTGTCGATGATCGGCTCGCGCAACAAGCAACTGGTCGCCGACAGCCTGAAGGACCTTTCGCTGCGGCTCGGCTTCCGTTCGATCGATGGATTTGCCGAGCGGGTCGTCTACCGCGAATTCTTCCCCCGTGGACTGACCGCGCTCGACGACCTCGACGAGGCGACGCTGGGAACCCGGCCGAGCATGGGCCATGTCACGGCGCGGGAGGAAGTGACCAGCCTGTTGCGCCAGCTCAAGCTGCCGCTCGACGAGCGCGGCCGCCGCCGCGCCGCCAACCGTGCCGAATGGTTCACCCAGGTCGACAAGCCGCTCGAAATCCACGACATCATCGGCGACATCATCAGCGCCTGAGCCTCGAACGCCTGAGCCTTGATCAGCGCCTTGGCCTATCGCGGCTCTATCACCGTCATTTTGAAAGGACCGCTATTGGCGGCGGCATGCGCGACCGCTTCGTTGGCGCGGTCGAGACCGAAGGCCGTGATCATGAAATGATCGAGGTCGACCAGGCCTGAGCGGATCAGGCCGGCCATCAAGGTAGCCGCGTGCGGCGGGTACATCCATTGCCCGCGGAGCGTGATGCAGTTTCGCATCATCCAGGGGTAGGGCAGGTCGAGGCCGGCGCCGCCGAGCATGCCGACGCCGCCCATCAGCACCACCTGTCCGTAGGGCCGCACCGCCATGACGGCGGTCCGCACCTGCACGGCATTGGCCGCAGGCGGGAGGATGTCGAGCACGCAGTCGATCGGGCCGGGCGCCGCCTGCAGGATGCGCGCACGATCGTCGGCCTCGTGGCCGCGCATCGGCACGGTCCGGACGCGGGCGCCGAACCGCCGCGCCAGTTCACTCAGCGCTTGCTCATTCCGCCCGGTCGCGACGACGCACTGCGCGCCCATCCCCAACGCGACGGCGACGGCCGCGCTGCCGAAGCTGCCGGTGGCGCCATTGACCAGCGCTATCTCTCCGGCTTGCAGATGCGCGGCGAGGAACCCGCCATAAGGTACGAGCAGTGTACCGAGCGCGCACCAGCGGCTTGCGTCCTTCTCGTCGATATCGCCGATCGGAATGGCGTTTTCGGTCGGCAGCCGCATCTGTTCGGCCCAGGCGCCGTCATGGAAATATCGTTGCAGGCGCAAGCCTCCCTCGCTGCCCGCGGTGAGGCCTTGCAGGGCGATGTCGGGCGATAGCGCATTGTCGCGGGAGCGCACGGTCGGATCGCAATAGACCCAAGCGCCGGGACGAAGCCGCGTCGCATCGGGGCCGGTGGCGCGGATGCGACCGATCGCGCCGGGGCCGGGCACCATGGGCAATTCCAGGAGGTATTTTCGTTCTCCGCTGAGCACCTCGTTGGCGTAGGCGAGCACGCGGCTCGCCGCGACCTCGACAACGACCTCGCCGGTGCCAAGAAGCGGGTCGGGGACGGTCTCGATCGCAAGCGGCGATCCGAATGCATTCAGGACGGCAGCCTTCATGGGGGCTCCTCATTTCGATGAAGCCGCATTCTCGCGGGCCTTCAAGATCCCAACAAGACCTGGTATTATCCTAGGACTAGCAGACCCTCTCTTTCAGGCACGGTGCGCGTGGCGGTGTCAGGCACGAATTCGAGGCAAAACGAACTCGGCGACTTCCTGCGGTCGCGGCGGCAGAAGCTGATGCCGAAAGCGGTCGGCCTGCCGGTGGGCCGGCGGCGGCGTACGCCCGGCCTGCGGCGGGAAGAGGTAGCCGAACTCGCCGGCATCGGCGTCGACTGGTACATCCGCCTCGAGCAGGGACGATCCGTCAGCCCTTCGGCTGCGACGATCGACGCATTGGCGCGCGCGTTGGCGGCTGACCAAAGCCGAACACCGGCATCTGGCGGAGCTGACGCAAAATACCGCCCGGCGCCCCTTCGTTCGCGAGACCGTTCCGCCCGCGATCCGGCGCACGATCGAACAGCTCAACCTGCCGGCCTATGTCACCGGACGGCGCTGGGACATTCTCGCCTGGAATGCGGCCGCGGAAGAAATCTTTGCGTTCAGCCGGCTGGCAGAAGTCGATCGCAACAGCCTGCTGTCGGTGCTGACCAACCCCGCGACGCGGCGCTTGTTCGGCGCATCATGGGCGGATGAGGCCAGACGCATCGTCGCCCAGTTTCGCGCGACACATGACCTGTGGGCCGGTGATCCCGCTTTTCGCGACCTGCTGGCGCGCCTGCGCGAAGGCTGTCCCGAATTCGCAGGCTGGTGGGAGGCCCACGACGTCAGCGGCGTGGCGGCAGGACGAAAATCCTTGATCCATCCCAAGAAGGGCCGGCTCAAGCTGGAATATGCGAGCTTTCAGGCCAATGACGACCCGGCCTTGAAGCTCGTTATTTACACCGCGGTCTAAGCCTCGGAGACGCTGTCGGTATTTCTGCACCTGAAGGCCGCGCGGGTTCCCGGGAACCAGTCCGACATTACCACGTTTTCATTAGACTTTTATCTTGCCCTCGAACCAAAGGTTGATGGGAGGCGTCATAAGAGAGAACGGGTCGAATTTGTGGGGATTGAGCGGCTGCACAATAGATAGTTGCACCGCACAACGATCAGGCGGCTGATACACAACATTTGGCCTTTATGTCACGCCATCGTGACATATATCATCAAGATGGGACCGAAAGAGTTCCAGAACAGGGATGGCCCTTAACGGGGCGCGAGGACGAAGACGAAAATGAAACGTGGAATTCTCGTTCTGCTTTCACTCTCAGTGCTGTTCGCTGTCGCGTATGTCACCGCGAACAAGTGGGCGATCCGGCATGAGACGATCGTGTTGCACGATCCCGATCGCGACAATCGTCTTGTCGCCGTACGTGTCGCCGTTCGCCGCGATAAGGAAACGCAGGCCAACGCCGGCTTGATCAAGCTTCCGGTTGCAATCCTCAATCACGGCAACACCGTCAAGCACACCGAGTACTCGTTCTTGTCTACCGTCTTCGCCTGGCGCGGATATCTCGCGATCAGCCCGCAGCATGACCTGCCGACCGATCCGCCGATGGTGACCAAGGTCGGCGAGCCCTATGTCGGCCGTCTGCCGCAGATTCAGCGTGGCGTGGCCAACATCCATTTCGCCATCAACGAAATGAAGAAGCTTCAGCCCAACGCCGACTATGAGAAGGTGACGATGGTCGGCCATTCGATGGGCGGCGACATTTCGATGTATTTCGCGAAGGAGTATCCCGACGAAATCAAGAAGGTCGTGACGCTGGACAATCTGCGCGTGCCGTTCCTGACCGACGGCAAGTTCAAGATCCTGTCGTTCCGCTCCAAGGATACGAATTTCAAGCCCGATCCAGGCGTCGTGCCCGACGACGAGCAGTGCGAGCAGGCCGGGATCACGGTCGTGAACACCGGCTTCCAGCATAACGACATGCGCGACACCGGGCCTGACGCAGCCAAATCCTCGATCCAGTCGATGCTCGACAAGTTCCTCGACGAGTCCGACAAGAGCGGCGCGTTGAAGCCGGTGTCGACCAAGGTGCCCGACATTCTGACCGCAAGCCCCGGACCGGTGCCGCTGTCCGTCCCGTTGGCCAGCAATCCGGTGCCCAACAAGCAGGCTACGAACTAGGCGGCCGGCGGTCGTCCTGCGTTCGCGGTTTCGTCACCACCCGGCGCATTGACCGGGGAAGGGCTTCCTACCACATAGAGCTTGCTGCTTACCTGCGAGCGCTCATGGCCGGCGAACCCATCAAACCGAAATCGGCAGGCGACGTTGCTTCGGCGACGGCCGAGACGCGCAAGGGCGGTCCGTTGCCAGATGCCAAGCCGTCGGCATCGGACGATATCGCAGCCTTCGTGGCGAAAGCGCGCGCGATGTCGCCGCACCGACCGGGCGCCAAGGGAAGGCTGGTGTTTGCGCTCGACGCCACCATGAGCCGGCAGCCGACCTGGGACATGGCCTGCGCGCTGCAGGCCGACATGTTTCGCGAGGCGGCTTCGCTCGGCAGCCTCGATATAAGGCTGGTCTATTACCGCGGCTTCAACGAATGCCGCGCCACGGGCTGGATTTCCGATTCTGCGCAACTCGCAAGGTTGATGGGCAAGATCGATTGCCAGGGCGGCAACACCCAGATCGGCAAGGTGCTGTCGGAGGCACGCCGCGAGGCGGTGGCTTCCGGGGTCCGCGCCGTGGTGTTTGTCGGCGACGCGATGGAGGAGGCGGTCGACGATCTCTGCGCCAAGGCCGGCGAGCTCGGCCTTCTCAAGGTGCCGGTGTTCATGTTTCAGGAAGGCCACGACGCCACAGCCGAACAGGCCTTCCGCGAGATTGCGCGGCTCACCGGCGGCGCGTGGTGCAGGTTCGATCCAGGGGCCGCGGCGCAGTTGCGCGAGCTCCTGCGCGCCGCCGCAGCGTATGCCGCCGGTGGACGCGAGGCGCTGTTGGCGCTGTCGAAAACCGCAAGCGGTGCGGCCGCGCTGATCGGCCAGATGAAGTGATTACGACTTTGGTTGCCACCGGGCCGGGCACCATGCTTTTCGGCGCCGGTGCCGCTATATTAGAGCCATGCCAACCCTGATTGCCGGCGTCGTCGCCGTTGTCCTTCTCTACTTGCTGCTGCAGATGTTTCGTGCAGCGAACCCGGTCGTGCTCGCTCGCGGGATCAAGATCGTGGGCGGCGTGACGGCGTTGGCCGTCGCGGCCTTCACCGGGCTGCGCGGCGAGCTTGCGGTTGCCATCCCGCTCGGCATCTTCGGCGCGGGCCTGCTCGGCTGGTCGCCGTTCGGGCCGGGTGGCTTCAGCAATATCGGGGGGCTCTTCGGCGGCGGGGCGCAGCGCTCGGCGGGACAGGCTTCGCGCGTGCGTTCGCAGTTTCTCGACATGCGCCTCGATCACGACACGGGCGAATTGTCGGGCCAGATCGTCGACGGGCCGAATGCCGGGCGCTCGCTCGACGAATTCGACCTGCCGCAGTTGATCGCGATGATAGCGGCCTTCGACGCCGAGAGCGTTGCCTTACTTGAAAGCTATCTTGACCGCCGGTTTCCCGCTTGGCGTCAGAACGCGCAAGGCGACGCGGCAGGGGGGCAGCGCCGTACGGCGCCGAGCGGAAAAATGACGGACGAGGAGGCCTATCAGATCCTTGGCCTGCAGCCGGGGGCGGGGCGTGACGACATCAGCCGGGCGCACCGCGCCCTGATGAAGAAACTGCATCCCGACCAGGGGGGCTCGACGTACCTCGCTGCCCGTGTAAACGAGGCCAAGGATACCCTTCTTCGCACGCATCTTTAGCTAACTCCGGCTCACGCCACCGACGCTACAAACCGAGAGTTGCTTCTGTTCTCTGACTAACGCCCCACATCGCCCGCCGTTGTCCGGCGTGGTCGATCATTCATTGCAGGGAAACTTAACCGCAAATTCTTGACGAGAAGTTTTCGTTCGGTCGATTACCGCCACCGCGCGATTGCCGCTGCAACTGTCCTCCACAACTGTGCTCCAGGAGGCACGGTTCTGACGGGTCAGAGCCGTTGCTCCTATATTTCGGTTGCTTCATGAAAACGGACCCACCCGGGATCAAGTTCGCGGCAGGCCTCGCTTGAAGATGCCTGGAAAACAACAAAGCCGGCGCTTGCTGCGCCGGCTTTGCGAACTTCAACGGAAATCCGGATCAGTTGCGAACGGTCATGCAGGAAATGTCGGCGCGCTTGAGCGTGCGGCAGACCGCTTCGGCAGAATCGCGATCGAGACCCGCGAAGCGGGCGCGGTATAGCGTGCGATTGTCCTTGGACACGGTTGTTTCAGTAAAGGGATCGGCCTTGCTGAGCAGCGCGCTGGCCTTGGTGCGGGCGAGGTCGATCCGCTGCTTGGCTTCGCTTTCGCTTTCGAGTGCGCCGACCTGGACGATCCAGCCGGTGCGAACCACCGCCGGTGCGGCCGGCTTGACGGCGTCGTTCTGTTGTGCGGCCTGCGGCTGGGCACGGGGCGCCGGTTCGGCATAGGCCAGCGTCTGCGCGTGCGAGGTGTGCGCCGGTGCCAGGCTGGAAGCGGGTAGCACGCCGAGCACGCCGTTCCCGGTGCCGTGGCCGGCCGGCTGCTGTGGCATGGCTGCCCTGAGGGCTTCCTTGGCGGCCTCGGCCTTGGCCTCGGCGGCGTTTGCGACAACGGCGCTGGAGGTCTCGGCGACTTCGGGGCGGGCAGCGACGGCGTTGGTGATCGGCGGAGCCGCCGGCTGTGAGGGGCCGGCAGATGCCAGTTTCATCGGCCCGGCCTTGACCTGAACCGTCTTGACCTTGACCGGCTTCATCGGCTCAGCCGAGCCGGGGATCGCGGAAATCTGCTGGGTCTGGATGACGCCGTTGGTCAACGGCGCAGGCTCGGGCCTGGCTTGCTGCTCGAATTTGTTCTGTTCGACCTTGGCGGGCGCGGGAGGCAGGGCAGCGGCGGCCGCCGCCATCAGCGACGGCTTCGCCGGAGCGATCGAGCGGGTCACGGGCATGGCTGCGAGCCCCGGTTCGGCGGCGGCGAGGACGCTCGCGGACTGAGCCGTTTCTGCCGGACGCGAAGCGGTCTCGGCCTCGGCCACATCGACAGAGCCGTCGGCGGGATTACGCTCGGCGATCGCGGCCACGGTACGCTTGGTCGCGCCTTTCTCCAGGTTCTCGGCCAGCAGGTTGCGCATGGTGGCGTCACGCGAACCGCCGCTGCGGCCGCCCAGCACCACGCCGACGATGTGGCGGTTGCCGCGGCGCATCGAGCTCACGAGGTTGAAGCCGGAAGCGCGGGTGTAGCCGGTCTTGATGCCATCGACGCCTTCGACATTGCCGAGCAGGCGATTGTGGTTGCGGATCGACTGGCCGCGATAATTGAACACGGTGGTGGCGAAGTAGCGGTAATAACGCGGATAGCGATCCTGGATCGCGCGTCCCAGCGTTGCCTGGTCGCGTGCCGTGGTCAGTTGCTCGTCGTTGGGCAGGCCGGAGGCATTGCGGTAGGTGGTCTTGCTCATGCCGAGCGAGCGCGCCTTGCGCGTCATCAGCTTGGCGAATTCGTCTTCATCGCCGGCAATGGCCTCCGCGATCACGACGGCGGCGTCGTTGGCGGAACGCGTCACCAGGCCCTTGATGGCGTCCTCGACCTTGAGCGTCTGGCCGGGCTTGAGGCCGAGCTTGGTCGGCGCCTGTTCGGAGGCGTGCTCGGAGACGTTCATCTCGGTGTCCAGCTTCATCTTGCCGGCGTCGAGGCGTTCGAACAGCAGATAAAGCGTCATGATCTTGGTCAGCGACGCCGGGCGCCGGATGCCGTCGGGATTGTTGGAGCTGAGCACCGCGCCTGAATTGCCGTCGACGATGATGGAGGAGAACTGCGGGTTGTAGCTTTCCCGCACGACGTTGTGGTGGTGTCGACGATGCTTGTAGCGGCGCGCTTCGGCGCTCTCGCTCGAGATTAGGATTACGGTTGTGAACGTAATGAGCCCGAGGGCGCACACGCGCAAAGCGCGCGAGGAAGCCAAGGTTGTACGAAGCATTTACTTCCCCGTCCCAATTTCTGTCTTGATCACCGGCTCGTGAGGCAAAATTGTGCCCGCCAACCGCTGACGCTCCCCCGTTCGGAGTACCGATCCGGCCATTACGCGCGGCCGGCTTGGCCGATCAGGTCGCTGTTCTAGCTAAGATGCTGTTCACA
Source organism: Bradyrhizobium sp. URHC0002 (assembly GCF_054059515.1). NCBI lineage: Bacteria > Pseudomonadati > Pseudomonadota > Alphaproteobacteria > Hyphomicrobiales > Nitrobacteraceae > Bradyrhizobium > Bradyrhizobium sp. URHC0002. The sequence goes on from NZ_JBSSCF010000001.1 coordinate 5,072,835, forward strand.
AACAGCTTTCAAGCTGTCTATCGGAAGGCGAACAAGTCCAGGAATCAGGTTAGGCGGAGCGGGTTTCCAAAAGATTAATTAACCGTTGCGTAAGACCCACGTTTTTTGTGCGAATTCGCCACATTTGTGCGTCGCACAATATTTCTTGACTTTATTGTGCGGTGCACATATATGGATGGTGGTCAGGGGGCCGGGACCTCCCGGCAATCAGTTTACACCTGCAGTCTGGGAAAGGACTCCATGATGGTCAAGGTTGAAGACATTCAGAACTACGGCAAAGAGCATCTTGATTCGGTTGCCGCTTCCGCGAGCAACGTGCAGAGCGGCGTTCAGGCGATCGCAACCGCCTATGGCGATTACGCCAAGAAGTCGTTCGAAGACACCAAATCGTTCGTTGAAAAGCTCTCCGGCGTGAAGTCGCTGGACAAGGCGATCGAAGCGCAGACCGAATTCGCGCGCTCTTCCTACGAGACCTTCGTCGCGGAATCGCAGAAGATCGCGGGTCTCTACACCGATCTCGCCAAGCAGACCTTCAAGCCCTACGAGGGCCTGGTCTCGAAGTTCAACCCGGCCGCGCGCTAATTCGTTCGCGATCTGATACTTCGATAATAAAAAAGCCCGGCCGTTGTGGCCGGGCTTTTTCTTGAGGTTTTTTCTCGACGTTTTTTGCCGTTTCTCTCGTCGTTTCTCTCGTCGTTTCTCTTGGCGCTCGAATTCCTGGCGCGCCACGACGGTTATTTCGCGACGCGCAGCCTGGCCGGCGGCTGCCCGATCGAACTGAACACCGACAAGATCTGGTTGGGAACTGGCGAAACCGGTTCCGCCAAAAACAGGTCAAAGCCCGCGCATCGCCGTACCCGACCACCGAAGCTCCCTCCATCCTGCGGCTAAACGGACAGTCGCGGTCCTTTGTCAAATCCGGCATAAGCGATTAACCTTGGCCCGGATAGCCGAGCCGGGAATCGGGTCGGTCGCGGGTCGCGCCGGGGCAGTGTCAATGGCTTGCGGCGATCCGGCGGCGGACCCATATTCCAGGTGCCGATCCGGCCAACGGGTCGGACCGGGAGCGGCGATCTGGAAAAGCGTTGCTGGGTACTTCGCGGCGGCTCACGCCAGAGCCGATCGCGAACGGGCCAGGATGCGCTCCGGTCACTCCTTTTTTATTTCGAACGCCTGGGCCATGTTGCAATCAACCTTCAAAGCTTTTCCGTCCGTGCCGGCAAAGTCGTCCGCTTCTGCTCCCCGAATGGGCAATGACGAGAACCGCAACGCCGGAACCAGCGGGCCGTCGACGTCGGTCATCACCAAGGTCAAGCCGAAGACCAAGCGGCCGAACCTGTATCGCGTCCTCATTCTGAACGACGACTACACGCCGATGGAGTTCGTCGTTCATGTGCTGGAGAAATTCTTCCAGAAGGATGCCGAAGCGGCCACCAAGATCATGCTCCATGTCCATCACCACGGGATCGGTGAGTGCGGCGTGTTTACCTACGAGATTGCCGAGACCAAGGTCACGCAGGTGATGGATTTCGCGCGCAAGCACCAGCATCCCCTGCAATGCGTGATGGAAAAGAAATAGCCGCGCATGGCTCTCGACCCGGCCGGAGACGGGAACGGGTCTTGCATTGACTGCGTTGACGAAGCCGATCGTATTCCCGGTAGTTTTTCGGGGGAAGGGTGCGTGAATTTAGAGGAAAACCAACTTTCCGGAACCGGTCTTTCGCCACGATCGTGCGTAACTATATGACAAGTAATGACGAAGGTTGTTGTTGCCTGACCGGGTAATGGCGATCATGATGAGCGGGGGCCATAGAGGACGCGAATGCCAACTTTTTCCCAAAGCCTTGAACAATCCCTGCATCGTGCGCTGGCGATTGCGAACGAGCGGCATCATCAATACGCGACGCTCGAACATCTTCTGCTGTCGCTGATCGATGACTCGGATGCGGCGGCCGTGATGCGTGCCTGCAGCGTCGATCTCGACAAGCTGCGCACGAGCCTCGTCAACTATCTCGAGACCGAATTCGAAAATCTGGTGACTGACGGCGCCGACGACGCCAAGCCGACCGCAGGCTTCCAGCGCGTGATTCAGCGCGCGGTGATTCACGTCCAGTCCTCGGGGCGTGAAGAAGTTACCGGGGCCAACGTGCTGATCGCGATCTTCGCGGAGCGCGAAAGCCATGCCGCCTATTTCCTGCAGGAGCAGGACATGACGCGGTACGACGCGGTCAACTATATCAGCCACGGCATCGCCAAGCGGCCGGGCGTCTCCGAAGCGCGCCCGGTGCGCGGCGTCGACGAGGAGACCGAGACCAAGGGCACCGAGGACGCCAAGAAGAAGGGCGAGGCGCTCGAGACCTATTGCGTCAACCTCAACAAGAAGGCGCGTGACGGCAAGATCGATCCGGTGATCGGACGCAATTCCGAGATCAACCGCGCGATCCAGGTGCTGTGCCGCCGCCAGAAAAACAATCCGCTGTTCGTGGGCGAAGCCGGCGTCGGCAAGACCGCGATCGCGGAAGGGCTCGCCAAGCGCATCGTCGATTCCGAAGTACCGGAAGTGCTGGCCGCTGCCACCGTGTTCTCGCTCGACATGGGCACGCTGCTCGCGGGCACGCGCTACCGCGGCGATTTCGAGGAGCGGCTGAAACAGGTTTTGAAGGAACTGGAGGCGCATCCGAACGCCATCCTGTTCATCGATGAGATCCACACCGTGATCGGCGCCGGTGCCACCTCCGGCGGCGCGATGGACGCGTCCAACCTGCTCAAGCCGGCGCTGGCGTCCGGCACGATCCGCTGCATGGGGTCGACGACGTACAAGGAATACCGTCAGCATTTCGAGAAGGACCGCGCGCTGGTGCGCCGGTTCCAGAAGATCGACGTCAACGAACCGACGGTGGAAGACGCGATCGCGATCCTCAAGGGCCTCAAACCCTATTTCGAGGATTACCATCGGCTGAAATACACCAACGAGGCGATCGAGGCGGCGGTGCAATTGTCGTCGCGCTACATCCACGACCGCAAGCTGCCGGACAAGGCGATCGACGTGATCGACGAGTCGGGCGCGGCCCAGATGCTGGTCGCCGAGAACCGGCGGAAGAAGACCATCGGCATCAAGGAAATCGAGACCACGATCGCGACCATGGCGCGGATTCCGCCCAAGAGCGTGTCGAAGGATGATGCCGAGGTGCTCAAGCATCTCGAGCAGACCCTGAAGCGCGTGGTGTTCGGCCAGGACAAGGCGATCGAGTCGCTGTCGGCGTCGATCAAGCTGGCGCGCGCCGGCTTGCGTGAGCCGGAGAAGCCGATCGGCTCCTATCTGTTCTCGGGTCCGACCGGCGTCGGCAAGACCGAAGTCGCAAAACAGCTTGCGGCCTCGCTTGGCGTCGAGCTGCTTCGCTTCGACATGTCCGAATACATGGAGCGGCACACCGTGTCGCGCCTGATCGGCGCGCCTCCCGGCTATGTCGGCTTCGACCAGGGCGGACTGTTGACCGACGGCGTGGACCAGCATCCGCATTGCGTGGTGCTGCTCGACGAAATCGAAAAGGCGCATCCGGATCTCTACAACGTGCTGCTGCAGATCATGGATCACGGCCGGCTGACCGACCACAACGGCAAGCAGGTCAATTTCCGCAACGTGATCCTGATCATGACCACGAATGCGGGCGCCGCCGACCTCGCGCGGCAGGCCTTCGGCTTCACGCGCAACAGGCGGGAAGGCGACGACCACGAGGCAATCAACCGCCAGTTCGCGCCGGAATTCCGCAACCGGCTGGATGCGATCGTCTCGTTCGCCCATCTCAATGCCGACGTCATCGGCATGGTGGTGGAGAAGTTCGTCCTCCAGCTCGAGGCGCAGCTCGCCGACCGCGACGTCACCATCGAGCTGTCGGAACCCGCCAAGGCCTGGCTGATCGAACATGGTTACGACGAGCAGATGGGCGCGCGTCCGATGGCGCGCGTGATCCAGGAGCACATCAAGAAGCCGTTGGCGGACGAGGTGCTGTTTGGTCACCTCAAGGGCGGAGGCCATGTCCGCGTCGTGCTGGTCAAGGACGAGGCAAGCGCTGACGGCAAGGACAAGATCGGTTTCGAGTTCGTCGAGGGACCGGTCACGCCGAAGCCGGAAAAGCTGCCTGGTGCCCGCAAGCGCAAGCCGAAACCGGGCGGGCCCAACGGAGGCGGAGGCTCCAAGGGGCCAGCCTCGCGGGGACCGCTGGTCAAGGCTTGATCGGCGGATAAAGCGAGTTCGAGTTGCAAAGCCGGCGCGTCGCGAGACCGCCGGCTTTTTGCCGGGCGCAGGGCGCTTTGCTGCGGCGGCGCGTTAACGTTCCGTTAGCAACGTGGACAAAACCGGGGTCGTGGAAGCCCGGTTGGATCATCCCGGTTAAGCCAGTTTAGATCACCTGGCTGGATATTTCGGGCGGGAACCCAACTGGAATCGCCGCCATGAGTGAACTGAAATCCATGCCCCGCGGTCGCACCTTCCTGGCCGGCAAGATCATCTCGAATTATGGCCAGTCGTCGATCGATTGCATCGTCCGTCAGATGTCCGATGTCGGCGCCGTCATCGAGGTCGAAAGCGCGCTCGGCATTCCCGAGCATTTCCATTTGCTGATTCCGGGCGAAGGCCAGCCGCAGCCGTGCAAACGGGCGTGGCAATCCGATAAGCAGGTCGGTCTGTGTGTTTGAGGCGACGGAGGCGGCCAAAGAGGGAGCTGCCCGCAGCGGCGCCGAGGAGGCGAAGGGCGGCGAACAGCTCGTACGGGGGCAGTTGCTGGCGCTGCGCGCGGCGCTCGATGTCGTCGATGTCGGCGTGCTGTTGCTCGACGCGGACATGAAATCGCAATTCATCAACCGCGCGTTCCGTCGCATGTGGGCGTTGCCGGATGCTGTCGCCGACCGAAATCCCGCATTCGTCGCGCTGATGTATCATGGCCGGGATACCAAGGCCTACGAGATCGACGCCAGAAATATCGACGCCTATGTCGCCGAGCGCGTCCGTCTGGTGCGGGCAGGCGACACCAAGCCGCTCGATCTGCGCCGCACCAATGGCGAGGTGATCCGGATGCAGTGCGCGAACCTGCCGAACGGCGGCAGGATGATCAGCTATACCTACGTGACAGACATCGTTCGCCACGCCGACGAGCTGGAAGTGCTGCGCAGCGCGCTCGACAACGTTTCCGAGGGCGTCGTCATGCTGGACGGCAATCTCAATGCCCAGTTCCTGAACAAGAAGATGCGAACCTTCTGGGGCGTTACCGAGGAGCGGGCCGCCAGCCGTCCGTCCTATGAGACGCTGATAAGGAATTCGCCGCATGCAAACGATCGCGGCATGACCCCTGACCAATTGGACGCGTTCTACGCCAGCCGGGTTGCCGCCGTGCGAGACGGCAGCGAGCCGTTGCGGGATCTGCGAACCACCGATGGCCGCAACGTCCGGGCGCATTGCGCGCTTCTCAAGAACGGCGGCCGGATGCTGACTTATTGCGACGTCACCGACCTCGTTCGCAACGCGCAGCAGATGGAAGAACTGGCGACCATCGATTCGATGACGGGCCTGTACAACAGGCGGCATTTCTGGACGCTGGCCGCGGCCGAATGGAGCCGGTTTCAGCGTTACTACCGGCCGCTATCGGTCCTGATGATCGACGTCGATCATTTCAAGGCGGTCAACGACCGTTACGGACACGCCGTCGGGGACGAAGCGCTGGTCGCCGTTGCCAATGCCTGCCGGGAAGGCAAGCGCAGCTCCGACATCGTCGGCCGGCTCGGGGGCGAGGAGTTCGCGATGCTGCTGCCGGAAACCGATCTCGATCAGGCGAGAATCGTGGCGGAGCGGGTTCGCCAAAGTGTTGCCGCCAGCGCGTTGAAGGCGGACGGGGTTCACTTCAACGTGACCGCCAGCGTCGGGTTTGCGGCCGCGACGGTGAGCATGTCCGGGTTCGAAGCTCTGCTGCATGCAGCCGATCAAGCCTTGTATCAGGCCAAGGCGGAGGGCCGTAATCGCACCGTCGCATGGTCGCCGGCGCCGGCGGCAAAGCTTGCTGCCGAGTAGATCGCCAAAAGGCTTCAGCGCTCGTTGAGCAGTTCGTCGATGCGGCGCTCGAGCTGGCGCTTCTTGATTTCGCTTTTCCGCAGCCGTTCCGCGAGATCGGAGACCGGCTCGGCCGGGCTTTCCGCCCTGAAGACGACACCAACGAAATTGTCGCGCCACCAGATCACCTTGGCCAGGAAGGAGCGGCCCTTGCGCGCGATACGCAGCGAGATCTGTTCTTTCGGCAACTGCAGGTTATTGCTGAATTCGATGGTCGCGCCGCGATCGGAGATGTTGCGGACGATGCATTCGCGCGTCGTGCCGCATTCCCCGATCTCGGCGACGCCGCCATACATCACCTTGTCGCGCACGCTCTCGCGCCGGTCCAGCATTGAATGTCTCCCAACAAAGAGGGAGACTTTTACCCCGCTTTGTGCCCCGTAAAAGACCGGCTGACGCAAAATGCGGCATTAACGTAAATTAACGGCGGTTCCGTTGGCGGGGATTTCGGAACAATTGCAGTGCAAAAAGGCGGTGAAACCGCGGATCCACCGCCCAGCCGTGATCGTTTGACTAACGCTTTCGCCGCCATGCGCGCCCGGATTGAACTGCCATGCAAAGAGCCCGATTTCTTCGCGCCCTATGCTGCACGGTGTCGCTTTTGTCTTCGGTTGCGCCTGCCAGCGCCGAGGACGCGGGTGAGGCTACCCGGTCGGGCTTCGAGCCACCTGCGATACCGGCCGAGAAGCCGGCTGACGGGACGCGGGAGAGCGACACCCGTGAGGCGATGTGCCTGATGATCGAGTCGGCCGCGAAAGCCTCAAGCCTGCCGCTCGAATTCTTCGCCCGCGTGATCTGGCAGGAGAGCCGCTTCCGCTCCGACGCGATCGGGCCGGTGACGCGCAGCGGCCAGCGGGCGCAGGGGATTGCGCAGTTCATGCCCGGCACCGCGAACGAGCGCGGCCTGCTCGATCCCTTCAGTCCCGTGCAGGCGCTGCCGAAATCGGCGGAGTTTTTGGCCGAGCTGCGCGACCAGTTCGGCAATCTGGGACTGGCGGCCGCCGCCTACAATGCCGGCCCGCGCCGGGTTCAGGAGTGGCTCGCCGGCACTGGGCCGATGCCGCAGGAGACGCGTAGCTACGTCCTCGCCATCACGGGCTCCAGCGTCGAGGAATGGGCGAAGGCGCGGAGGGGCGGCAGGACACCGGAGCGGATACCGACGTCGAGCTGTCGCGACTTGATGGCGCTGCTGAAGCAGGCCCCCAGTCCCTTCGTCACTGAACTCGAGAACCGCATCACGCTCGGTGCCGCCAAGGTGTGGGGCGTGCAGCTCGCAGCCGGCTTCAGCCGCGACAAGGCGCTCGCGATGTACGCCCGCGCCATGAAGCGGCTCAGCGCCGTGATCGGCGACCAGGATCCGAGCCTGCTCTCCTCGGTGATGCGCAGCCGCGGCACGCGCGCCTTCTACCAGGTGCGGATCGGCGCTGACACACGGCCCGCCGCCGACGATCTCTGCAATCGCATCCGCAAAGCGGCCGGGGCGTGCTTTGTGCTGAAAAACAGGGGCGTGCCGGGGTAGCGGGGAATTATCGTAGCCCGCAGTGCATAGCCGCTCTGAGCCGCGCTTGCTTGACGCCAGACGCTTTCGTCAGCCCTATGCCTGCACCACTCAAGCATGCCGGTTGAAGGTGAAGTTACCTCCGCTCTCTTCCCCGAGTTGGAAAAGCCCCATCCGCGCCTTCGCATGGGGCATGAGTTCGGTCGCTTCCACCGTGCTGACGTTGGTGCTGTTTGCGACCTATCTCGGCATCGGCGCGCTGGCCCATGACAGCGGTTTCAGCCTGGGCTGGGTGCTCGGCAGCACGCTGCTAGTCTGGGCGGGCCCGGCGCAGATCATCCTTATCTCGACGCTGGGCTCCGGCGCGACCGCGGTGCAGGCCGCGATCGCCGTGACCGTCAGCGCGATCCGGCTGTTTCCGATGGTAGTGTCGGTATTGCCGCTGATGCGCACACCCGAGACCAAGCGCCGTCATCTGGTGCTGGCGACGCATTTCATCGCCGTCACCCTGTGGGTCGAATGCTACCGGCTGCTGCCGAAAGTGCCGCGCGAGCGGCGGATTGCGTTCACGCATGGGCTCGGCTGCGGGCTTGTCACCGTCTGCATGGTCGCGACCACGCTCGGCTATGGCCTTGCCGCCAACCTGCCGCCGCTGTTTGCCGCGGCGATCCTGCTGCTGACGCCGCTGGCGTTCCTGCTTTCCACCGCGCGCAACTGCCGGCAGATATCGGACATACTGGCGCTGGTGCTTGGGATCGCGCTGTTTCCACTGGTGTCGATGCTGCATACCGGCGTCGATATCCTGATCAGCGGCGTCACCGCCGGCACCATCGCCTATGGCGTGCACTGGTGGCGGGAGAGGGCGCGCGCATGAGCGAGTTTTTCGGTAATCCCCACGCGCTGTTGGTTCTGGTGCTCGCAGGCTTCCTGCCCAACGAGGTCTGGCGCATGGCCGGGCTGTGGTTCGGCGCCGGCGTCGACGAGGGCTCGGAAGTCCTGGTGTGGGTGAGGGCGGTGGCAACCGCGATCCTCGCCGGGGTCATTGCGCAAATCCTGATGCAGCCGCCGGGCGCGCTGGCTGATGTCCCGGACTGGTTGCGTTATGGCGCGGTTGCGGCCGGCTTTGCGGCGTTCATGCTGACGCGGCGCTCGATCTTTGTTGGCGTGGTCTGCGGCGAGATCGTGTTGCTGGCCGGGAAATGGTGGCTCGGTTGATTGCAGGCGCAGGATAATCCGGTACTGTCCGGCGCATAAAAATATCGAGGAAACAAGATGAACTGGCTGAAATTATCGGCGCTGGCCTGCAGCCTCGTCTGCGCCGCGCCGCTGGCCCATGCGGCGGAATATCCGGTGCGTCCAATCAAGCTGATCGTACCCTATGCCGCGGGCGGCCCGACCGACGTGCTCGGCCGCATGGTCGGCGACTATCTCAGCCGCGACCTCAAGCAGCCCGTCGTGGTCGAGAACAAGGCCGGTGCGCAGGGCGCGATCGGTGCAGATGCCGCGGCGCGCGCCGAGCCCGACGGCTACACGCTGTTCTTTACAGCGGCCTCGATCATTGTGCTCAACCCGCTGCTCTACAAGAAGCTGCCATATGACCCCGCCAGGGATTTCCGAATGCTGGCGCTGATTACGGACCTTCCTGTCGTGATGGAGGTTCATCCTTCCGTGCCCGCCAAGACGGTCGCGGAGTTCGTGGCCTATGCCAAGCAAAATCCCGGCAAGCTTAATTTCGGATCGGCCGGCACCGGCGGTACCATTCATCTCGCCGGCGAGATGTTCAAGCAGATGGCCGGCGTCGACATGGTTCATGTCGCCTACAAGGGCGCGGGCCCCGCGCTGACCGATCTGATATCGGGCAATATCCAGTTGATGTTCGATACGCTCGGCACCGCGCTGCCGCCGGTCAAGGGTGGACTGCTGCGGCCGCTGGCGGTCTCTTCGGCGCAACGTATCCCCGATCTGCCCGACGTACCGACCATGGCCGAGAGCGGCTATCCGGAGATGGCGTCAGTGTCTGGTACGGCGTCTCCGCGCCGGCCAAACTGCCCGACGACATCGCGCAAAAAATTACCGCCAGTTTGAACAAGGCGTTGAACGATGGGGCGTTCCGCGCTTCGCTGGACAAGGTCGGTTTCCCGCCGCTGCGGCCCAAGAGCCAGGCCGAGATCGAAAAGTTCGTTGCGACGGATCGCGCGCGGTGGGCGGGCGTGATAAAGGCCCTCAACATCTCACTGGATTAGGGAAATGGTTCGAGAAAGCGAAATCCGCGAGGGCGAAATCACCGTCGACATGCCGCCGGCCCGCGATGCCGGGCTGGTGTTTGTCGGCCGCATCCGCACGCCCTGGAAGTCGCGGCTGGAGACGCCGCGGCAGGGCCGCCTGGACGGCCCGGTCTGCCGGCTCGAGATTTTCGAGCCCTGGGTGCCCGCGATCAAGGGCGTCGACTTCTATGAAAATCTCGAAGTGATCTACTGGCTGCACCAGTCGCGCCGCGACCTGGTGCTGCAAAGCCCGAAGAACAACCAGAAAACCCGCGGCACGTTCTCGCTGCGCTCGCCGGTGCGGCCCAATCCGATCGGCACCTCGATCGTGAAGTTCGTCAAGATCGAAGGCAACGTCATCCTGGTGCGTGGCCTCGACTGCCTCGACGAAACGCCGCTACTCGACGTCAAGCCCGACCGCTGCGAGTTCACCCCGCTGGCGCCGCCGCAGCCCGGGGATTTCCAGACGGAGTGAGCGGTCCGGTTCGAGTGGATGGATCGGTCATGGCCACCTGCAGCCTGTAGCCGGGACGATCGGGTGCGATCGGGGTGCGCCGCATTGACGGCGTGAATTCTGCAGCTCCTTGTTGCATACCGACAACGGCTCGTCGTAAAGTGGTCTGGAAGCGCAAGCGCTACAAGGTCTCCTACCAGCGGGGAACCGGGCGGAAATGCGAATCGTCGTTGCGATAACGGGTGCGACGGGCGCGGCTTATGGCGTCCGCCTGCTATCTGCGCTCCGGGAGCTCGACGTCGAGCGCCACCTCATTTTGAGCAAGTGGGCCGAGGTGACGATCCCGAAGGAAACTGGCCTCAGCACGCGCGAGGTTGGTGCGATGGCCTCAATCGTGCATCCGCACAACAATCAGGGAGCAACGATTGCCAGCGGCTCGTTCCGCCACGACGGCATGATCGTTGCGCCCTGTACCATGAAGACGCTTTCGGCGATCCGCTTCGGGCATTCCGATGGACTGATTTCGCGTGCCGCCGATGTTACGCTGAAGGAACGGCGCCGCCTTGTGCTGTTGGCGCGCGAAACGCCGCTGAACGATATTCATCTGGAGAATATGCTGGCGCTGAGTCGCATGGGCGTAATCATCGCCCCGCCGGTGCCGGCATTCTACAACAATCCTCAGACCATCGAAGACCTGATCGACCACACCGTCGGCCGCGTGCTGGACCTGTTCGGCCTGGACATGCCGCAGCGGCGTTGGAACGGGATGCGTGCGGAAGGTGATCTTCCTGCGGTGGTCGAGCGCCCGCATGTCGTTGCCAAGGGGAGCGGAACATGAACGAAGCCGAGCACACCTATTCGCGGCCCCAGGCGTCGGACGGCAATGCGGTGCCGGCCGAACTGGCGCGCTACCTCGATGGCACAGACCTGCTGGCGAAAGCGCAGGCGATACGCTTGTCCACCGTCGATCAAGAGGGGTGGCCGCACGCTTCGCTGCTGAGCGCAGGTGATATGGTCGCGTTGCCGTCCGGCCGTATCCGCTTCGCGTTGTTTCCACAGTCTGCGACGTGCGCCAATTTGATGCGTGACGGGCGGCTGACGCTGACCCTTTCGATCGCCGGCGGCATGTGCGAGTTGCGGTTGCGCGCTCGCCGGCTTGCGCATTCTTTGCCCGAAATTCCACTGGCCTGCTTTGAGGCCGAGGTGGAGACGGTACGAACGCACATCGCGCCCTACGCCGCTGTGACCAGCGGCATCACTTTCGCGCTGCACGAGCCGCAAGCAGTTCTACCGCGCTGGCAACGCCAGATCGCCGCGTTGCGGGCCATGACCTGAAAGGCGGCACGTCCATGCGAGCCTACAAGGATCTTCGAGAATTCTTGTCCGTGCTTGAGCAGGAACGCCAGTTGTTGCGGATCGCCGAACCGGTTCGCCTGGAGCCGGATCTGGGGGCGGCGGCTTGTGCACTGGCGCATCTCGGCGAAAGCAGCCCGGCAATCCGCTTCGACAATATTGCCGGCTACACCAATGCGCATGTCGCGATGAACGTGCACGGCTCCTGGCCCAACCACGCGCTCGCGCTTGGCATGGACAAGGAGGCGCCGTTGCGCGACCAGTTCTTCGAGTTCGTTCGCCGCTTCCAGCAATATCCCGGCGAGCTGGAGCGCGTCGCCAGCGCGCCATGGCAGGAGGTGGTGATCGACAAGGATGTCAACCTTTACGATCTGATGCCGCTGTTTCGTCTCAACCGGGGTGACGGCGGCTACTTCATCGATAAGCCATGTGTCGTCAGCCGCGACCTCGACGATTGGAACAACGACGACGTCGAGAACGTGGGCGTCTATCGTCTGCAGGTGAAGGGCCGCAACCGGATTGGCATCCAGACGGTGCCGCAGCACGACATCGCGATCCATCTGGCGCACGCCGAAGAGCGCGGTGAGGATCTGCCGGTTGCGATCGCGCTCGGCAACGAGCCCATCATCACGCTGATGGGTGCGACACCGATGCGTTACGATCAGCTCGAATACAAGATGGCCGCCGTCATGCAGGGCGCACCGTACCGCGTGGTCAAGACGGCGAAGGGGTTGGATGTTCCCTGGGGATCGGAATACGTGCTGGAAGGCAGGGTACTGAACCGGCAACGCGAGGCTGAAGGGCCGTTTGGAGAGTTTCCCGGCTATTACTCGGGTTGTCACCAATATCCCGTGATCGAAATCGACCGGGTCTCGCATCGCAAGGATCCGATCTACGACGCAGTCTATGTCGGCAGGCCCTGGACCGAGCTGGATTTCTTGCAGGCGATGACGACAAGCGCGCCGATCTTTGTTCAGCTCAAGGCGTTATTCCCGGAGATCGTGGCGGTAAATGCGCTGTATACGCACGGGCTGGTGGTGATCGTATCGACGAAGACACGTTACGGCGGCTTCGCCAAGTCGGTCGGCCTGAGCGTGCTGTCCACGCCGCACGGCCTTGGCTACGCCAAGATCATCATCGTCGTCGATGCCGATGTCGACCCGTTCGACCTGAAGCAGGTGATGTGGGCGCTGTCCGTCAAGGTCAATCCCGCCGGCGACGTCATCATCCTGCCGAACCTTCCCGAGAATCTGCTGGACCCCGCGGGTCAGCCGGGCGGCATGTCACACAAGATGATCATCGATGCCACCACGCCGGTCGCCCCGGATATTCGTGGCCACTACGGCGAGGAACTGGACATTCCGCAGGGGATGGACGCGTGGCGGCTCAAGCTTGGTGCGTTGATAAAGGATCTGCAGAAATGAGCCAGATGGAGCAGGCCGGCCAGCATCGATTCTGCCCGCGCTGTCGTTCGGCCACCGTCAAGGTGCTGAGCACATCGCCCGTCGCCGGAGTCTGGTCCGTGTTTGGTTGTGCGACCTGCCTCTATGCGTGGCGTTCGACCGAGCCGGACGAGAATACCGACCCCGACAAATATCCCGCCGTGTTCCAGCTGAAACCGGAAGACCTCCCAAATCTCCCGGTGGCCCCCAGTATTCCGGCGCGGCGCCGCTCGGGCGCCGGGTGAAGGGAATAGCCCGCCGATTGCGCCGATCCTGAACCAACGATCCAGCCACATCGCGTGGAGGACCTCGACGGAGCGATTGTCTCGCTGTCATTCGCGCGACCCGTTGGCTCGCAATGACGGAGTGAGACGGTTGCTACCCCAGCGCCGCGGCCAGCTTGGTCGCGTTGTCCTCCAGCACCTTCACATCTTCCTTGCGGCTTGCCGGCGGCAGCAGCGCGACCCCGTCGTGGCGCGGCATGACGTGCATGTGCAGGTGGAACACGACCTGCCCGCCGGCGGGCTCGTTGAATTGCTGCACGGTGATGCCGTCGGCCTTGAAGGCCTTCATGGCGGCGGCGGCGATCTTGTGGGCCGCGCGCGCAACGTGGGCGTAATCGTCGGGCGTGATGTCGAGGATGTTGCGGGCAGGGGCTTTTGGGATCACCAGCGTATGGCCCGGCGAACGCGGCATGATGTCGAGGAAGGCCAGCACGTGATCGTCTTCATAGACCTTGTGACAGGGAAACTCGCCGCGCAGGATTTTTGCGAAGGGGTTGTTGGTGTCATAGGCGGGCATGGTTGTTCCCTCGGGGTTCGTTTTCAATTTCATGTCTCTATAGCGTTTTCGAGCGAAGTGGATACCGGTTCGCGTCAAGAAAACGCGTCAAAACAAACGAGAGCCCGGTAGAACCGGGCTCGCGCCGCGCGAGGTCAAGCCTCGTCGGAGGCCTTGCGGAACGGTCCGGCCTCGGTCAGCTCGCGTCCGGCCTCCGCCACGTAGGCGCGTTCGCGCTTCAGATAGTCTGATATTGCGCGGCGCAAATTGGGGTCGGCGATGAAGTGCGCGGAGTAGGTGGTTTGCGGCAGGTAGCCGCGCGCCAGCTTGTGCTCGCCCTGCGCGCCGGCCTCCACGACCTTGAGGCCCCGCTGGATCGCGAAATCGATCGCCTGGTAGTAGCAGACCTCGAAATGCAGGAACGGATGATGCTCGACCGCGCCCCAGTTGCGGCCGAACAATGTATCCGAACCGATGAAATTGATAGCGCCGGCGATCCAGCGGCCGTTGCGTTTGGCCATCACCAGGAGCACGTCGCGGCTCATGCTCTCGCCGATCAGCGAGAAGAATTTGCGGGTCAGATAAGGCCGGCCCCATTTGCGCGAGCCGGTCTCCATGTAGAACGCGAAGAATGCATCCCACGCGTCCTCGGTGATGTCACTGCCGGTCAGATGGTGGATCGTGATCCCGGCGGCAGTGGCCTCGCGGCGTTCGCGCTTGATCGCCTTGCGGTGACGCGAGTTCAGCGAGGTCAGGAAATCATCAAAAGTCCCGTAGCCGGCATTGTGCCAGTGAAACTGCTGGTCGTTGCGTTGCAGGAAGCCGTGCTTGCCCAAAAACTTCGCTTCCGACTCCTGAGCAAAGGTTACATGCACGGAGGAGGCGTCGGTCGCGTTGCACAGCGCCATCAGGCCGCTCGCGAGCGCGGTTCCGATCTGCTCGCGGTCGACGCCATCGCGGATCAACAGACGTCGGCCGGTGGCGGGCGTGAACGGTACCGAGGCCTGCAGTTTTGGATAATAGCGCCCGCCGGCTCGCTCATAGGCATCCGCCCAACCCCGGTCGAAAACGTATTCGCCTTGCGAATGCGATTTCAGATAGCAGGGCACGATCCCGGCGATCTCGCCATCGAGCCTTGCCAGGAGATGCCGCGGCCCCCAGCCGGTGCGGGGGCAGGCTGAACCGGAGGCCTCGGCGGCTGCAAAAAATGCGTGCGAAACGAAGGGGTTATAGGCACCCTTGCAGGTGCTTTGAGACCCGCTCGCGGCCAGCGTGTCGAAGTTTTCGAGACTGTTCGGATCAGGCTTCGGACTGGCGCAGGCGTCCCAATCCGCAGCCTTGATGTCGCTGACGGAGGGAACGGCTTCGAGGGTGATTTCGGATGACGCCATCTAGAAATTCGGACCGGTCCCATCGTGCGATCAGCCATCGCGCAGGGTGGCCAACATCTCAAAGATCGTGCATCGGGCGGGCGAGTTCAAGGTGCGCGGCTGCGCATCAGGTTCCCGGCAGGAACCCCTCGAAGATCATCTGGTCGGCATTGCGTGCGGCGCGGGCGCGCTGCTCCGCCGTGCGCACAGTCCAGGTCAGCAGCGGCAGCCCAAAAATGTTGCGGGCGATCCAGGGGGCGGCTGTCGGCAGCTCATCCACCCAATAGGCGACGAAATGTGGTCGGGTGCGGAAGGCGTGGCGCAGGTGTGTCATGCCGTGGCGCTGTTCGGGCGAGGCTTCGGGCCACTCGTCGGCGGTATATTCGCGCTCCGCCACGATGCCGCGGGGGCGTCCCGGGATCAATTCGCGCAGCGCCACCACCTGGTCGGGATCAAAGGACATACCGACGGCAGGGCCGGAATAGGCGCCAAGCACCTCCGCCATCCGCCTCACCAGCCGGCGGTCGCCATCGAAATGGCTTTTGACCTCGATCACCAGCGGCACGCGGCCGGCGACGAGCGAACAGAGATCGCCGAGCGTCATCATGCGCTCCGGGGTGTTCTTGAACGCAACCGCCTTCAGTTCGGCCGCGGTCTTGCCAAGCAACGCGCCGGAACCATCGGTGAGGCGGCCGAGCCCGTCGTCATGATGCACCATCGCCTCGCCATCTCTGGAAAGCTGGATGTCGCATTCGATGGCAAAATTGCCGTTGACGGCGGCCTGCGCGGCGGCCGGCATGTTCTCGACGATGCCTCGCGCAATATCATGCAGGCCGCGATGGGCGACCGGACGCGCCGTCAGCCAGTCCGGAGCACGCATGAAGGGCGCTCCGCTCAGGACACCTCGAAGACGGCATCGACCTCGACGGCGGCATCCGAGGGCAGGGATGCGACGCCGACGGTGGTGCGGGCATGCCGGCCCTTGTCGCCGAACGCCGTGACCATCAGGTCGGAGGCGCCGTTGAGCACCTTGGGCCCGTCGAGAAAATCAGGCGCGGAATTGATGAAGCCGCCGAGCCTGACCACGCGGACCACCTTGTCGAGATCGCCGAGGGCTGCCTTGACCTGCGCCAGCAGGTTGACGCCACAGCCCTGCGCCGCCGCGTAGCCCTGTTCGATGGTGACGCCGGCGCCCAGCTTGCCCTTGGCGATCAGCTTGCCTTCCGCATTGGCGCAAACCTGGCCGGAGACAAACAGCAAATTGCCTGATCGCACGAAGCCGACGTAGTTCGCCACCGGGCTGCGGGGCTCGGTCAGGACGATGCCTTGCGCCGTCAGATTTTGTTCGACCGTACCCGCCATTGTTTTCCGTCCCCGCTTGATGTGACCGTTCCTGACCAACGGTCAGGCGCGCATTGTTTCGCGCATCGCGCTTTCTCTTGCAAGTGACGCTGGATCCGCCTCCTGCGCCGCGATCGGTGCGGATACCGCCGAAAACGCCGGAAAACACCAAGCTTCGGTATCTAATTCCCGCGTTTTCGTGACCCCGCCCTAGTTGCGACGCAATGGAGCCATCACTAATGTAACTGAATCTCCCTCGAGGAAAAAACTGGACATGGTTAGCTCGTTTCCGATTCCGGTCCGTGCTTTGGCGTTCTCGGCTGCCGCGACCCTGATATCCGGCTTCGCAAGCGGACCGGCGCTGGCAGCTGCCGGCGGCCCGTTTCTCGCCCATCAGGCGCTCTATGAATTGAAGTTGGTCAAGTCGCGCGGGAGCAACGCGATATCGGGGGCGCGCGGGCGCATCCTCTACAATTTTTCGGGCAGCGCCTGCGAGGGCTACACGTCCGAATTTCGCCAGGTGTCGGAACTCGACAGCGGCGAGGGCAAGCTGACGCTGAGCGATCTGCGCTCGCATTCCTGGGAAGATGCTGCGGGCAAGAGCTACCGCTTCAAGATCGACACACGAATGAACGATACCGACGCTATGCCGGTCGACGGCGTCGCGGAACGGGTCGGCGACCGCATCACGGTCAAGCTGAAGCAGCCGGTCGCGAAGACGTTCGAACTCGACGGCAAGATCGTGTTCCCGACCGAGCAGATTCAGCACATCATCGCCGCCGCCCGCGAGGGCAAATCGGTGCTGGAGCTGACGGTCTATGACGGCTCCGACAATGGCGAGAAGGTCTACAATACGCTGTCGGTGATCGGGCAGCCGATCCCGGGCACCCGTAGCATCGCCTCGCCGGATCCCTCGACCGCCAACGACCAGATGAAGACGCTGACCCGCTGGCCCGTGACCGTGAGCTATTACGACCGCGACGCCAAGACCACGGAAGGCGAGCAGACGCCGGTTTACGCGATGTCGTTCGAGCTGTTCGAGAACGGCGTCTCCCGCGCGCTGGTGCTGGATTATAATGATTTCGTGATCGCAGGCGCGATGGGCCGGTTCGACGTCAAGGATGCCAAGCCGTGTAAGTGAGGGCTCCGTCCAGTCGGTCATCCGCGTGTGAAGTCGCCGGGCTTCAATCCGAGCGCTTTGACGGCTGGCTCCGGTAGCAGCCCCCAGGCTTCGACCCTTTCGTTCGGGGCCATCATTGCGGCGATAATTGCCTCAGCCTTTGTCGGATCCTGTTCAGCCACAAAGTAGACCGAGCGGATGGGCGAACCGCCTCCCAACGGTTCAGTTGTTACGAGGACAACCTGACCATTTGCCATAGCTTGATGTACCACTGACGCGCTGCCGTTTCCACGACGGTGAAAGCTGATCTCCGCGAGCCCGATTCACCGGGAAACGCCGCGGACCGCCAATCCCTGATATATTGAGGTTCGAGGACGACACCCCCATATCATCTCGATAAGGGAGTCCTTGCTGTGCAGAACGTACGGGCGACTCTTGTTGCGGTCGCTGCAGCGGTAGCTCTGGCCGTCTATTCCCCTGTCGCCTCGGCGGGGGAAGCCAACAGCAAGCTTGCGCTGACCGTCTCGGTCGACGGAGCGATCGGGCCGGCAACGGCCCGTTACGTGAAAGACGCTCTCACCAAGGCAAGCGAACGACATGCCGAGGTCGTCGTTCTGCGTTTGAATACACCGGGCGGCCTCTCAACCAGCATGCGCGAGATTATCGCAGACGTGCTTGCCTCGCGCGTTCCCGTCATCGGGTACGTTGCACCCTCCGGAGCCCATGCGGCCAGCGCCGGGACCTATATCCTCTACGCCACGCATATCGCGGCAATGGCGCCGGGCACCAATCTCGGAGCGGCGACGCCGGTGCAGATTGGCGGCCCGCTGCCGGGCCTGCCGGACGCAAGCCCTGACAAGGGCGACAAGGAAAAGAAGGACGGCAGCGACCAGCAGCCGAAGACAAAGGATGCCATGGCAGCGAAGGCGACGAACGATGCCGTCGCCCTGATCCGCAGTCTCGCCGAGTTGCGCGGCCGCAATGCCGATTGGGCGGAGAAAGCGGTGCGGGAGGCCGCCAGCCTTTCCGCCAACGCCGCATTGCAGGCGAACGTCATCGACCTTGTCGCACGCGACCAGGCCGAGCTGCTCAGGCAGATCGATGGTCGCACGGTCGAGGTTGCGGGCGGCGAGACGCGGCAGCTGGCGACCAGGGAGGTCGCGCGTGAAGCGATAGATCCCGGATGGATCTCACGATTTCTGAGGGTGATCACCGATCCCAACGTCGCCTTCATTCTGATGCTGGTCGGCATCTACGGCCTGATCTTCGAACTTTCCTCGCCCGGTGCGGTCGCGCCCGGGGTGATCGGCACGATCTGTCTGCTGCTGGGCCTCTATGCGCTCAACATGCTGCCCGTCAACTATGCGGGCCTCGGCCTGATCCTGTTGGGGATCACGCTTCTGGTCATCGAAGTCTTCAACCCGACCGTGGTTCTCGGCCTCGGCGGGGTCGTCGCATTCGTGCTCGGAGCAGTGATGCTGTTCGAGCTCGAAGCGCCCGGATTCCGGCTGTCATGGCCGGTGATCGGCGTCACGGCGGCGATCTTCGTCGGACTGATCCTGGTTGTCCTCGGCTCGCTTCGACGTGCCCAAAGAGGCCCCATGCGCCTCGGTGCGCAAGCCATGCGCGGCCTGCCGGCCGAAATCCTCGACTGGTCCGAAAGCGAAGGCCACGTCTTCGCCCATGGTGAGCGGTGGCAGGCGCGCGGCACCGAAGCCTTCAAGCCCGGAGAGGTGGTCGAGGTGGCCAACATCGTGGATTTGACGCTGGTGGTACGGCGCCGGCCGGTGCTCACCGTCCCCGAAGGAGGTACTTGATGATGCTTGATTATTTGACTTATGCGGTGCTCGCGGTCGTCGTGGTCCTGTTTCTGTCCTCGGCCATTCGCATCCTGCGCGAATATGAGCGCGGCGTCGTGTTCACGCTCGGCCGCTTCACCGGCGTGAAGGGTCCGGGATTGATCATCCTGATCCCGATCGTGCAGCAGATGGTGAAGGTCGATCTCAGGGTGATGGTGCAGGTCGTGCCGCCGCAGGACGTGATTTCGCGCGACAACGTTTCGGTCAAGGTCAATGCCGTTCTTTACTTCCGCATCATCGATCCCGAGCGCGCGATCATCAAGGTCGGCGATTACATGGCCGCGACCAGCCAACTGGCGCAGACCACGCTTCGCTCGGTGCTCGGCAAGCACGAACTGGACGAGATGCTCGCCGAACGGGACCGGCTTAACGCCGACGTCCAGGAAATTCTCGATCAGCAGACCGACGTCTGGGGCATCAAGGTCACCACCGTAGAGATCAAGGATATCGATCTCAATGAAACCATGGTGCGTGCGATTGCCAAACAGGCCGAGGCGGAGCGGTTGCGGCGCGCCAAGGTGATCAATGCGATGGGCGAGCAGCAAGCCGCCGAGAAGCTTGTCGAGGCTGGCCGAACGCTTGCGCAGGAGCCGCAGGCGATGCAGCTGCGCTACTTCGCGGCGCTGCACGACATTGCCGGCGAGCGATCCTCGACCGTGGTCTTTCCGCTGCCGATGGATTTGCTTGGTCATATGCCAGGGCGGCGGAACGAAGCAACGTGACTTGTTGCCGGCAACAAGGCGATCGCGTGATGCGGCCGGACGGGTCAACAGCGCTGATGCAGCCGAACACTCGGCTAGAAAGTTCGGCTGGATCCGCCAACCAGGGAGAGCCACGATGGCAACCTATGTCGTGCTTGGCAACTTCACCGATCAGGGAATCCGCGCCGCCAAGGACTCACCGAAGCGGGCGGAGGCTTTCAAGAAAATGGCCGAGACCTTCGGGATCTCCGTAAAGGAACTGTTCTGGACGCAGGGACGGTATGACGTTGTGACAGTCCTCGAAGCGCCGGATGAATTTTCAGCCATGACGCTTAGCCTGAGCCTTGGCGCCCTTGGCAATGTTCGCACCGAGTCGTTGCGTGCCTTCTCGGCGGCGGACATGACCAAGGTTGTCGGCAAGATGCTCTGACGGCAGCTCCGGGGTTCGACCATCCCTTCAAGCCGCGGCCTGGCCTTCCGTCGTGCCGGCGAGGATCAGTCTGGTCGAGCGCGCCGGACCCGGATACGCTTCGGCCCAACCATGCACGTCAGGGAGAAGCAAACATGAGCAAGCTCGAACATCTCAGGCCAAGCGGACTTCACCACAATCCGGCTTACTCCCACGTCGTCGTCGCTTCGGGTGCGCGCACGATCTATATCGCGGGACAGGTATCTACCGACGATGAGGGACGGGTGGTCGGCGAGGGTGATCTGGCCGCGCAGACGACCCAGGTGATGCACAATATCGGCCTGGCGCTGAAAGCCGCCGGTGGGAGTTATGCTGATATCGTGAAGATCACCACCTTCGTCGTCGGCTACAGACCGGAGCTCCGTCCCATCATCGGCAAGGCGCGCTCGGTGTTCTTTGAAGGCATGGAGCCGCCGGCGAGCACGCTCGTCGGTGTAACGGCGCTTGCGGCCCCTGAGTGGCTGATCGAGATTGAGGCCGTGGCCGTCGTCGATTGACGCCTCTGCATCCACGCCGTCATTGCGAGCCACCGGGTCGCGCGAATGCGCGCCCGATGACAGGCTCCGCGAAGCAACCCATCTCTCCGCTTGTGGCGCTATGGATTGCTTCGCGGCGCTCGCTTGCGCAAACGCTTCGCGTTTGTCGCAGGCAATGACGGGAAGAGGCCGGTGCGCTACTCCTCCTCATCCTCTTCCTTCGCCGGTCCCTTGTACGCGATGCCCCTGATGACAGCGGCATTGCCGAATTTTTTCCGCAAATCATCCATCGCGCGCTCGGCATGGGCCGAGCGGCGGTCGAGCATGTCGGTGTCGTCGGCCAGCGATCCCTCGCGCAGCGCGCTGACGCCGGTGCCGATCAGGCGGAAGGCGGTGCCGTCGATCTCCTTCGCCAGCATTTCGCGCGACACCGCAAAAATCTTCGCGGCGAGCTGCGTCGGCGCCTGGATTGATTGCGAGCGGGTTCGTTGCCTGAAATCCGCGGTCTTCAGCTTCAGGGTGATGGTGAGGCCTGACAGATCGCCGCTCTTCAGTCGCGACGACACTTTTTCGGACAGCCGCCACAGCACCTTTTCCAGCGTTGCAAAATCCTTGATGTCGTTCTCGAACGTGGTCTCATTGGAAATGGTCTTGGCGCCGCGGTCCGGCACCACGCTGCGGTCGTCGATGCCGCGCGCCAGCCGCCACAACCGGCGGCCTTCGCCGCCGAACTGCTTCATCAGCTCGACTTCGTCGGCGCGCTGCAGGTCCGCAATGGTGCGAAAGCCGCGCTGCACCAGCTTTTCCTGGGTCGCGGGGCCGACGCCGTAGATGAAGCCGACCGGCTTGTCCGCCAGCATCTCGCGCGCCCCGGCCTGGTCGAGGGTGGCAAAGCCGCGCGGCTTGTCGAGGTCGGAGGCGATCTTGGCCAGGAACTTGTTGCAGGACAGGCCGACGGATACCGTGATCCCGATGTCACGCTCGACGTCGCGGGCAAAGCGCGCCAGCACCTTTGCCGGAATCATGCCGTGAACGCGTTGCGTGCCGGCCAGATCCAGGAACGCCTCGTCGATCGACAGCGGTTCCACCAGCGGTGTCAGCGTCTGCATGGCATGCCGCACCTCGCGGCCGACGCGGACATATTTCGCCATGTCGGGCGGGATTACGGCAGCTTGGGGGCACAGCGCCAGCGCCTTGAACATCGGCATCGCCGAGCGCACGCCATAGGTGCGCGAGACGTAGCAGGCGGCCGATACCACGCCCCGCTTGCCGCCGCCGATGATCACGGGCCTGTCGGCGAGTTCCGGATTGTCGCGCTTCTCCACCGTGGCGTAGAACGCGTCGCAGTCGATATGCGCCAGCGTAAGCGAGGGCAGGGCGTGGTGGCGGACGAGGCGCGGGGAACCGCATTCGCCGCACCGCCTGGCCTTGATATCGAGGTCGCCGAGGCAATCCCGGCAGAAAGCGCGCGGACCGTCCAAGGATACCGCGGGCGCGCTCACGGCACGTCGCGCTCCCAATGCGGGTCGCCCAGCACCTGGCGGGCGGCGGCGATATTGGTCGGGTGCAGTTGCGAAGCGCTCGCAAACGCCTTCACGGTTGCATCGTCGCGCAGCACGAAATCCAGCACCGAAGCCAGAAATTGCGGGTCGGCCGCGGCCGTGCGCAGCGTCTCCGGGCCGATGCCGCTTTCGGCCAGGAACAGGCCGAGCCTTTCAGGGTCGCCGGCAATAAAACTCAGCGCCTGAACTGCAACGATTTCAGCCACTTCGCGGGGGTTGTGAACAGGCTTTTTCAATATCTGGGTTTGCCTTTCCGTTAACTTATGGTGTCTAGTTTGGAACCATCATGCCCGAGTCTGTTGAGTGTGTTCAAGCAAGTGGAAACCACTCCGCAAAAGTTGGTGCATCGATTTAACGGCTTAGAGCGAAATCTGACGCTAGTTTGAATTCACTTTTCGACAGGGAAGGCGTCGGTACGCAAGCGTACTGAAAGGCCGGATCTGTTTCCTGGGATGAGGGGAGGGACGGGATGGCAAAAACCGTCCTGATCGTGGAGGACAACGAGCTCAACATGAAGCTCTTTCGCGACCTGTTGGAAGCGCATGGCTATCAGACCTCGGGTACCAGCAACGGTTTCGAGGCGCTCGATCTCGTCCGCAAGCTGCGCCCGGACCTGATCCTGATGGATATCCAGCTTCCGCAAGTATCCGGCCTCGAAGTGACGCGCTGGATCAAGGACGATCCGGAGTTGCGCGCCATTCCGGTGGTTGCGGTCACGGCATTCGCGATGAAGGGTGACGAAGAGCGCATCCGCGAGGGCGGCTGCGAGGCGTATCTGTCCAAACCAATTTCCGTCGGCAAGTTTATCGAAACCGTGCGGCGTTTTATCGGGTAGGAGTGAGTTTCGATGTCTGCGCGTATCCTTGTCGTCGATGACGTCCCAGCGAACGTCAAGCTTCTGGAGGCCCGTCTGTCGGCCGAATATTTCGACGTGCTGACGGCTTCCAACGGAGCCGAGGCGCTCGACCTCTGTTCGCGCTCCGAATGCGATATCATCCTGCTCGACGTCATGATGCCCGACATGGACGGTTTCGAGGTCTGCCGCCGGCTTAAATCCAACCCGGCCACCCATTTCATTCCCGTCGTGATCGTCACCGCGCTGGACAGCCCGTCTGATCGCGTCCGCGGGCTGGAAGCCGGCGCCGACGATTTTCTCACCAAGCCGGTGTCCGACATCGTCCTGATCGCGCGCGTGCGTTCGCTCACGCGGCTGAAGATGATGACCGACGAGCTGCGGATGCGTGCCATCACCTCGCTCGAGATCGGCATGGAGGCGCCCGAACGCAGCGCGATCGCCGACAAGGGCGTCGGCGGGCGAATCCTGCTTGTCGACGACCGGCCATCGTCCTACGACCGGCTGGCGCCAATCCTTTCTGCCGAGCACACGATCGACGTCGAAATCAATCCGGCGGAGGCGCTGTTTCACGCCGCCGAGGGCAATTACGATTTGCTGATCGTTTCACTCAGCCTGGAAAATTACGACGGGCTGCGACTGTGCAGCCAGGCGCGCTCGCTGGAGCGCACCCGCCAGTTGCCGATCCTCGCGATCTCCGATGCCGACAACAATGCGCGGCTGCTGCGTGGGCTTGAAATCGGCGTCAACGATTATCTCCTGCGTCCCGTCGACAAGAACGAATTGCTGGCGCGGGCGCGCACCCAGATCCGCAAGCGGCGCTATACCGACCATCTGCGCGACAACGTGCAGAACTCGATCGAAATGGCGATCCTCGACGCGCTGACCGGCCTGCATAACCGCCGCTACATGGAAAGCCATCTTTCGACGCTCGCCGAACAGGCCTCGAGCCGCGGCAGGCCGCTCGCGCTGATGATCCTCGATATCGACTTCTTCAAGTCCATCAACGACACCTACGGCCATGACGCCGGCGACGACGTGCTGCGCGAATTCGCGGTGCGCATCCGCAAGTCGATCCGCGGCATCGACCTCGCCTGCCGCTATGGCGGCGAGGAGTTCGTCATCGTGATGCCGGAAACCGATATCCAGGTCGCCGGCATGGTCGCCGAGCGCCTGCGCCGCTCGATCGCCGGCGAAACCTTTGCGGTCAACAAGGGCACCAAGCGCATCGACGTCACGATCTCGATCGGGCTGGCGACGCTGGACCACAAGGGCGAGCCGGTCGCCGACGTGCTCAAGCGCGCCGACGTGGCGCTCTATCGCGCCAAGCATGACGGACGCAACAGGGTGGTTTCGACCGCGGCCTAGCTGTCGTCCCTGCGAACGCAGGGACGACGATAGATCGGGGGCTGCCTCAGGCGACAACCTCGGCGCCTTGCTTCACCGTCTCATACGCCAGCCGCTTGAACTCGAACGAGAACGGATGGACGAACGCCATCTGGCGCTGCGCCATCATCACGCCGGCCATGTTCCGCTTCGGCGAGATCCACCACTGCGTGCCCGCCACGCCCCCCCAATAGAATTCGCCGGCGGCGTCGGGATGATCGATCGGCGATGGCTTTTGGATCAGGCTGCCGGCGAGCCCGTGCACCTTGCCGGGCTGTTCGCCCATCATGGCAAAGCGGATCCACTGGCCCTCGGGCAATTGGTTGGTCATCATCGACGCAATCGTCTCAGGCTTGAGCAGGGTTTTGCCGCCGGGCAGCAGGCTTCGGATCAGCGCCACCATGTCATGCAGTGTTGAAACCAGGCCGCCGCCGCCATTGAGCCGTTCGATCGGGCTCAGATAGGCGCCGGGGAACGGGGCGTTGTCGGTTCGGGTCAGGCCCGGCTTCATGGGCTCCATCAGGTCCGCCCCGGCATAGTAGGCGACCAGGCGGTTCTGGTTCTGCTGCGGAACGACAAATCCGGTGTCCACCATGCCAAGCGGATCGAGGATGCGCGCCTGGATGAATTTATCGAAACCCTGGCCGCTGATCACTTCGACCAGCCGCGCCACGACGTCGATGGCGAGCGAATATTCCCACGACGTGCCCGGATGGTAGATCAGCGGCAGATCGGCCAGCACATCCACCATTTGCGCCAGCGTCGTCCTGGGATTGTGCACGCCGCGCTCGTTGAGGGCCTTGAAGATGACGGTGCCCGGATCGAAAAAGCCATAGCTCAGGCCGGAGCTGTGGCTAAGCAGTTGACGGATGGTGATCGAGCTCTTCGCCGGCTCCGTGTCATCAATTGACGTTGCGCCCGGGCGCAGGACTTTTCGATTTCCGAGTTGCGGAATAAACTTTTCGATCGGGTCGTCGAGCCTGAGTTTGCCTTCCTCGAACAGCAGCAGCGCCGCGCACGAGGTCACCAGCTTGGTGTTGGAAAATACACGGAAGATGTGGTCGGTGCGGAGCGGCACCTGCGCTTCCTTGTCGGCCCATCCGACGCAATTCACGTCGACGAGGTCGCGCCCGACCATGACCGCCCAGGAAATGCCTGAGAGCAAGTTGTTATCGACGTAGCGTTGCATCGCCGCCTGCGCCGGTTTGAAATTGTAACCGTTGGCGGTGACTTTCAGGTCTTCCATGGTCGCTCCCTAGGCTTCCGCGGTGTCGTCCCTGCGAACGCAGGGACCCATAACCACCGATGTTCTTTGCTGCAAAAGGTAACTACCACATCGCCTAACTGAAAGGCCACGGCGTATGGGTCCCTGCGTTCGCAGGGACGACGGCGGAGAGGGCCTTCAAGAGTCCGGCCTTGACGGCCGCTTTTTTGCCACGCGCTTGTTCGTGGCTGCACTCCCACCCACCTTCACCCCCGCATTCATCAACAGCACCGTCGCCGCTTCCTTTGCCGCCCGCGCCATCGCCGGATCGTTGCGGACGAGGTCCTGCGCGATCGAGCCGTCGACCAGCAAGGCAAGCTGCGTCGCCAGTGCGTCCGCATCAGTGACGCCGAGCTGCACCAGCAGGTCGCGAAACCGGAGGCGGCGGCTTTCCTTGAAGGCGATGGCAACCTTTCGGACCGACCGGTCTTCGCCGAGTTCGGCAACCGCATTGACGAAGGGGCAGCCGCGAAAATCCTTCGCCGAAAAACGCCGCTCCAGCGAATCGAAGGTGCCGAGAATCTGCTCGACCGGCGACTTGTCGGATGGACGCGGCGCCACGAAGCGGCGCGCCAGATAGGCCGAGATCAGCGCATCCTTGGACGGAAAATGATTGTACAGCGTGCGCTTGCTGATGCCGATTTCGGCCGCGATGGTGTCGACGCCGACCGCGCGAATTCCCTGCAGATAGAACAGCCTGTCTGCGGTTTCGAGAATCCGGTCCTTCATGTCGGGTTTGGCGGGCAGGGTAGCCATGCGAATGCGTGGGTCACCGTTAGCTTGACAGCAGCGCGCCCTTTATAGCCTAGTTACACAGGTCTGTGTACCTATTTCAGATATCAATTGCAGGACGCGGCATTCGAATCGCGCCCCTGGGGAGAATAAAAACAATGGCCCTGCTGCAAATCCTGCGGCCCACGCTTCCCATCCTGATCGGCGCCTCCATCATGCTCACGATCAGCATGGGCCTGCGACAATCGCTCGGCCTTTTCATGCAGCCGCTGACGCAGGACATCCGGATTTCGGTGTCCGATTTCACGCTGGCGCTCGCGGTGCAAAATCTCGCCTGGGGATTTTTGCAGCCGTTCGCCGGCGCGCTGACCGTGCGCTACGGGTTTCGCGCCATCATGGTGGCGGGCGCGCTGCTCTATGTCGCGGGCCTTGGTTTCATGGCGGGCGCGAACGGTTTTCTCAGCGTCATGATCGGCGGCGGCGTGTTGATCGGCACGTCGCTGGCCTGCACCGCGGCGGCCATCGCAATGTCGGTTGCGGCCCGCGCGGTGCCTGTGTCGGTGCGCTCGACGGTGCTCGGCCTGGTGTCGGGTGCGGGATCGCTCGGCGCGCTGCTTTCGGCGCCGCTCGGCCAGATCCTCAACGAGGGCTACGGCTGGCGGATGGGGCTCGCAGGCTTTGTGGTGCTGTCGCTCCTGATGCTTCCCGCCGCCTGGTACGCGGGCAGGGTGGACAAGATCCCGTTGCCCAAGCCCGCGGATGACGAAATCGACAACTCTTCGGCCAGCGTCGCGACCAGAATCGCGTTCTCCAACGCTTCCTTCGTGGTGATGACTGGCGCCTATTTCGTCTGCGGCATGCAGCTCGTGTTTCTCACCACGCATCTGCCGTCGTACCTTGCGATCTGCGGGCTGGACCCGATGCTGAGCGCGCAGACGCTCGGCATGATCGGCGGCTTCAACGTGCTCGGCAGTATCTTCTTCGGCTGGGCCGGCCAGCGCGGGAACAAGCTTGCGCTGCTCGGCGGCATCTACATCTTCCGCTCGATCGCACTCGCCTGGTATTTCACGCTGCCGCCGACGCCGGCGACCACGCTCTTGTTCGGCGCCATCATGGGCTTTCTGTGGATGGGCGTCGGCCCGCTGGTCGCGGGCGCGGTCGCGGAGATGTTCGGCCTGAAATGGCAGGCGATGATCCAGGGGCTCGCCTTCATGAGCCACCAGGTCGGCAGTTTCCTCGGCGCCTTCGGCGGCGGGGTGCTGTACGACGCGCTCGGCTCCTACACCATGGCGTGGCGGATCGGCGTCGCACTTGGGCTGGCGGGCGGCATCATCCAGGTCGCGTTCGCGCTGATCCGGCCGAGCGGGCCGCCGCTGGTGGCGGCGAGATAGAACATGATCCGGCAAGTGACACCGGTCCCGGCGTTCGCAATTTCGAACTATCATCTCGAAATTGACCGATAACCGGACCTACCGTGGACATAGCGCCTCCGCTCGAATAGCCCGTATACGAAATCGTTGCTTTGGCTTAGGATAAAACGGCATTGCGGTCTGCAAGATAAGAAATAATCTGTGATTGCTTCCTTTGATTTGGGGGAGACATGCACGATTTCTTCAATCTGGGCGACCTGCACAATCCCGTGACGCCTGATGAAAATGTCGCATTGATCGACTGCCGCGAATGGGAGAGCCCGCGCACACTATCTCACGGCGAGATCGACCGGCACGTGGATGCGAGCGCAAGAGCGCTCGGGAAGCGCGGTCTCGCGCGCGGCGATCGCATTGCCATCCTTTCCCTTAATCGCGCCGAGGTCCTGATCGCATACTTCGCGATCATGCGCGCCGGTTTTGTGGCGGTTCCTGTAAACATCAAGTTTCCCCGTGAGACGATTGCTTTCGTCCTTGATGATGCAGAGATCAAATTTGCGTTTTGCGACGCGGCTGGACGCGCGCTGCTGCCGGTGGGGCTACCTGTGGTCGATTTCGACGCTTCGGGCCCTGGCAGCTTTGCAGACTTCCTTGATCCTGGCGCCTTCGAGACCATCCGCCCAAAGCCCGGCGAAACGGCGATGGTGCTCTACACCTCCGGCTCGACCGGCCGTCCCAAGGGGGTGCCCTTGTCGCACGATGGCCAGCTTTGGGCGGTGCGAACACGTATTGGTGCGGGCGACCAGAGTCGTCAACGGATGCTGGTGGCCGCTCCACTGTTCCACATGAATGCACTTGGAATGGCCAAGTTCGTGTGTGCAGCGGGTGCGAGCATGGTCCTCCTGCCGCAGTTTAACGCGCGGCGCTATGTAGAAGCGATCGGCCGGTTCAAGGTGACTTGGCTAACGTCGGTTCCTACCATGCTGGCGCTGGCCTTGCGGGAGCGTGAGGCTCTTGCGCAAACAGATCTGTCTTCCGTGCAGTTTGTGCGCACTGGCTCAGCGCCGATCACGCAATCGCTGATCGATGAGGTGAACGGCGTATTTGCGAACACGCCGCTCGTCATTGGCTACGGTACGACGGAAACGGGGCCCATCGCGTTCGGCCCACGGCCTGGTTGCGCCAAACCCGACATCGCCCTTGGTTGGCCGCTTCCCGGCGTCGAAGTTCGGCTTGTCGGGCCGGATGGCGAAGAGACAACAGAAGGTGAGCTTTGGATTCGCACGCCGGCCAACATGTCAGGCTATCTCAACCTGCCGGCGAAAACGCGGCAAGTGCTGACAGACGATGGGTGGTACAAATCCGGTGACGTCCTTCACCGCGACGCAATGGGCGCCTACACGTTCGTTGGCCGCACTGATGACATGTTCGTGTGCGGCGGCGAGAACATCTATCCGGGCGAGATCGAGAGTATGCTTGAGCGGCACGACGATATCGCGCAGGCCTGCGTTGTGCCGGTGCCTGACGAGATCAAGGGTGCCAAACCGATCGCTTTTGTTGTGCTCAGACCGAACGCGCATCTGACCGAGGACGAGGTCAGGCGCTATGCCCTCGACAACGCGCCCGCCTACCAGCATCCGCGCGGCGTCTTCTTCATGGCGGAGCTGCCCCTTGCCACGACCAACAAGGTCGATCGCAAGGCGCTCGGCCTGGTCGCCCGCGAACACTGGTCGCCATCCGCGTGGCGGCGTAGTTCAGGGACGACGCCATGAAAGCTGCAGTTATCTACGAGCATGGCGGTCCGGGCTCGATCCGCTACGAGGCCGATTTTCCGGACCCCGAACCTGACCGCGGCGAAGTCCTCGTGCGGGTGAATGCAACGGCTTTGAATTACCACGATATCTTCACGCGGCGCGGTATGCCCGGGATAAAGGTGCCGATGCCGTGCATTATGGGCATCGATTTCACAGGCGAGATTGCAGCACTCGGAGCTGGCGTTGACGACTGGACGGTCGGCGATCGCGTGATGATCGATCCGGTTGACCGGGTCGGGGGTGGCGGCTTGATCGGGGAGGTGCGGCCCGGCGGCCTCGCCGAGTATTGCGCCGTGCCGACCCATAACCTCGTCAGGTTACCGGCCGGCATAGCTTACGAACTTGCTGCCTGCCTTCCGGTCGCATACGGCACGGCGCTGCGCATGATGGTCACCATCGGTCAGGTGAAAGCAGGCGAGAAGGTCCTGATCCTGGGCGCCTCGGGCGGCGTTGGTACCTGCTGCGTTCAACTCGCAAAGCTTGCCGGCGCGGAGGTGATTGTGTGCGCATCGAGCGCCGACAAGCTGAGGCGACTCAAGGAGCTCGGCGCAGATCACGGCATCGACTACTCGAAAGAGGATTTCGTGAAATGGGTTTATTCCAGATACGGCAAGCCGCACCGCCGCAGCTTTCGTGACGGTGTTGACGTCGTTGTCAACTTCACCGGTGGCGACACCTGGGTACCCTCGCTCAAGACGTTGCACCGGCAGGGAAGGGTCCTGACCTGCGGCGCAACCGCCGGGTACGACCCTAAGGAGGATCTGCGCTTCATCTGGACCTTCGAGCTCAACGTCCGAGGCTCCAATGGCTGGATGCGAGAGGATCTGACGTCTCTGCTGGATCTCCTCGGCTCCGGCAAGCTCACGCCGGTCATCGACCGGGAGATGTCCCTGAAAGACACCAACGAGGCCATCCGATTGCTGGAAGATCGCGCCGTATTCGGCAAGGTCATCGTGAGACCATGACCAACGCAGCCGCGAAGCTCTCCGCAGTCGATGTGCAGGCGATCTTCGATCGCTCGCCATTCATCGGCTGGCTCGGGCTAAAGGTTGTGTCCCTCGACCATGAGCTGCAAGAGATCACGATCAGGATGGCGATGCGGCCGGAACTCGAGCGGCGCTCTGGCACGGGGCAGTTCCACGGAGGCCCGATCGCTGCGTTCATCGATATTGCCGGGGATTTTGCAATCGGCATGCTGGCTGGTGGCGGCGTGCCGACGATGAATTTTCGGACCGACTATCTGCGGCCGGCGATCGGCGAAGCGCTCACCGCCGTCGCTCGCGTGCGGCGCGCGGGAAGGACAGCCGCAATTGTTGACGTCGAGGTTTTCGACGATGGCAAGAAACTGGTTGCGCTTGGTCGCGGAACATATTCGAGCACGACGGGCTAAGCGGACCGATTGCAAAGTCACAGGCCGCAGAATCAAAAACGGGGCCGCGGGGCCCCGTTCAAAATCCGTCAGCGAAGCGCTTACGAATTACTTGATCTTCGATTCCTTGAACTCGACGTGCTTGCGCGCGACCGGGTCGTACTTCTTCTTGACCAGCTTGTCGGTCATGGTGCGCGAATTCTTCTTGGCGACGTAATAGAAGCCGGTATCCGCCGTGGAAACGAGCTTGACCTTGATGGTGACCGCTTTGGCCATGTTCAGAACCTCAAATAGGGGGATATCAGGCGCCGGCCAAATCGGCCTGCATTTGCGCGCAACCTAGCTTCTGATCGCCCAAAGTCAAGGTTTTCGGGGCAAATACTGCCCCGATTCGAGGTGATTAACCCTCAAAGAACCGGTTTTTCGGCCTCGGCAGCCCCAAATTCTCCCGCAGCGTCCGGCCCTCATACTCTGTCCGGAAAATCCCGCGCTTCTGCAGTTCCGGCACCACCTTGTCGACGAAATCGTCTAGGCCTGCCGGGAGGAACGGGAACATGATGTTGAAGCCGTCGCTGCCACGGCTCATCAGCCAATCCTCCATCTGGTCGGCGATGGTTTGCGGCGTGCCGACGAATGACAGCCCGCCATAGCCGCCGACGCGCTGGGCGAGCTGGCGCACCGTGAGCTTGTCGCGCGCGGCAACATCGACCAGCCGCTGGCGGCCGCTCTTGCTGGCGTTGGTCTCGGGGATCGGCGGCAACTGCCCGTCGGGATCGAAGCCGGAGGCATCGGTGCCGAGCTGCACCGAGAGCGAGGCGATGGCGCTGTCGTAGTGCACCATGCTGTCGAGTTTGGCTCGCTTCTCCTTGGCTTCGTCAACGCTGTCGCCGACCACGACGAAGGCGCCGGGCAGGATTTTCAGATGCTCGGGGTTGCGGCCGATCTTCTCCATGCGGCCTTTGATGTCTGCATAAAGCTTCTGCGCGTCGGCGAGAGGGCCGCCACCGGTAAATACGGCTTCCGCCGTTTCCGCCGCGAGCTGCTTGCCGTCCTCCGATGCGCCGGCCTGCACGATCAGCGGCCAGCCCTGGACCGGGCGGGCGATGTTGAGCGGCCCGCGCACGGAGAGATATTTGCCCTTGTGATTGAGCACGTGCATTTTCGCAGGGTCGAAAAAGAGCCCGGCCTCGACATCGCGCACGAACGCGTCATCGGCAAAAGAGTCCCAGAGACCGGTGACCACGTCATAGAACTCGCGCGCCCGCTTGTAGCGCTCGGCATGCTCCATGTGGTCATCGAGCCCGAAATTGAGCGCAGCGTCCGGATTGGACGTAGTCACGATGTTCCAACCCGCCCGTCCACCGCTGATGTGGTCGAGCGAAGCAAAACGCCGGGCGACGTGATAGGGCTCGTCAAACGTCGTCGATCCCGTCGCGATCAGGCCGATATGCTCGGTGGCGCCGGCCAGCGCCGACAGCAGCGTGAACGGCTCGAACGATGTCACCGTATGGCTGCGCTTGAGCGCATTGACCGGCATGTTCAGCACGGCAAGGTGATCGGCCATGAAGAAGGCGTCGAACTTGCCGGCCTCCAGCTTCTGGATCAGTTGCTTGATGCGGGCAAAATTGAAATTGGCATCGGGCCAGGCGCCGGGATAGCGCCACGCGCCGGTGTGGATGGAGACCGGCCGCATGAACGCGCCGAGCTTGAGTTGCCGCTGTGCCATTGCCCCGTTCCGTAGCTGTTATTGTTGGGGAACAGATAGGGAGGCGACCAGGGCAGCGCCATTAGGCGGTATCGAGAAGAATTTTGCAATTTAAGGCATTGGGGGAGGATATTTGCCGTGACATCAGTCCCGTCATTCGGGAGAGAGCGGGGGCTAAGCCCCCAGCACGTCCTTCTGCATCTTGCCGCCGTAGAAATGGAAGAACGGCACCGGCGCATCGTGTTTCAACGGCCCGGTGGCAAGGCGGCGGTCGAGTTCGGTAAGCACGTTCTTGGTCATGGCATGCGCGTCGGCGAGCGGCTGCGAGCCGATCTCGACCCACACCAGTTCGACGAGTTCGGCGTCCGCATGGATCACGCCTTCGACGCGGTGGGCGATGCTGGAAGCATCAGCCGTGAAAAAGCGCGTGTCGAAGCGGCGGACGCGGCCGGGCGGGGTGATCGCGCGCGCGATCAGGAACAGGCTGGACGGATCGGGCAGCAGCCCCGCTTCCGTGAACGGCTTCCAGGCGCCTTCGAGCTTCACCGGCTTGTCGACCTTGCGGCCGAGGCAAAGACCGGTTTCCTCGCAGGCCTCGCGGATGGCGGCAACCGCGAGCGCGCGTGCCCGGGATGCTACGATCTTCGGACTGCCTTTGAGCAGGTTGGCCTCGAGCTCTCCGGAAATCGGAGCGGCAACGGGAATGCGATTGTCTGATTTGTCGACACGGCCGCCCGGAAAAACATATTTGCCCGGCATGAACACCACCTTGTCGTGGCGCTTGCCAACCAGCACCTTCGGCTTGTCGCCGGAGCGGTCGATCAGGATCAGCGTCGCGGCATCCTTCGGCCGGAAATAGGGATGGTGATCGGCTTCTTTTCCTTCGATTACGGCGGTCGCAGCTTCGCTCATTCCATCCCCATTTTGGTGCTTCTTGTTGTTTCCGGTTTAGCTAGACCGGCGGAATGTCGCCAGGGGCATTCTCGTCAAAGCCATGCATGCGCAATGCCCATTGGAAGCCGACCACCGCGCCCTTGACCGGCTGCAACAGCAGCAGCGACATGGTGAACGTCAGCGGCAGGTAGATTGCCAGTTGCAGCCACACGGCGGGCGCGTAATTGGTCTCGATCCACAGCACCGCCGGTACCACGATGTGGCCGACGACGACGATCACGAGATAGGCCGGCAAATCATCGGCGCGATGCGGCGTGAAATCGAGCCCGCAGACCGAGCAATTATTGGCGGTCTTCAGAAAGGCGCGAAAGAGCTTGCCTTCGCCGCAGCGCGGGCAGCGGCAGCGAAAGCCGCGCTTCATCGCGGTCCAGAGGTCGCGCTTCTCGCCCTTTACGGAATCACGGGTCCAGACTGTCGTCGCGGGGCTCACCGTTTCCATGACTTGCCTTTCTTCGGTTTGCCGGGCTTTGGCCTGCTCGGCTTGCGATCCTTCTTGCGCGGACTGCGGCCGGGATGGGCCTTCGATGGTGTGGCCTGCGCTCTCGAACCTTCGCGCCCGCCATCGCGTTTTCTGCCACGCGGAATGACCTTGCCTTCAGATAATAGCTCGAACCGCAGCGCGCCAGCTACTGGGGCAGCTTCTACCAGACGGACGTCGACGACGTCCCCCAATCGATGCATGGCACCGCTGCGTGTGCCGACCAGCGCGTGGCGGGTTTCGTCGTAATTGAAATATTCCGTTCCCAGCGTGCGGATCGGTATCAGCCCGTCGGCGCCGGTATCCGAAAGCTTCACAAACAGCCCGGCGCGGGTCACGCCGGAAATACGCCCCTGAAAACTTGCGCCAATGCGGTCGGCGAGGAAATGCGCGATCAACCGGTCGGCGGTCTCGCGTTCCGCCTTCATGGCGCGGCGCTCGGTCACGGAAATCTGCGCCGCGACTTCGCTTAAGCTTTCCAGCGTCTCAGTCTCGGGCAACGCGCCTTCGCCGAGGCCGAGCGCGCGGATCAGCGCGCGATGCACGATCAGGTCGGCGTATCGCCTGATCGGCGAGGTGAAATGCGCATAGCGGCGCAGGTTGAGGCCGAAATGGCCGTAATTCTCCGCCGAATATTCCGCCTGCGCCTGCGAGCGCAGCACCACCTCGTTGACCAGCGGCTCGTAATCCTCGCCGCGGACCTGGCCGAGCACACGATTGAACAGCGCAGGCCGCAACGCGCCGGTTTTGGCGAACGGCAGATCGAGCGTCTTCAGGAATTCCTGGAGGTTATGAACCTTCTCCTGAGATGGTTCGTCGTGCACCCGGTAGATAAGCGGCAACGCCTTCTTTTCAAGCATTTCGGCCGCGGCGACGTTGGCGAGGATCATGAATTCCTCGATCAGCCGGTGCGCGTCGAGCCGTTCGGGCACGACGACACGATCGACTGACCCGTCAGCCTTGAGCAGGATTTTTCGTTCGGGCAGATCGAGATCGAGCGGATCGCGTTCGTCGCGCGCGAGTTTTACCAGCGCATAGGCTGTGTAGAGTGGCTTCAGGATCGGTTCCAGCAGCGGGCCGGTGGTATCGTCGGGCCGTCCGTCGATCGCGGCCTGCGCCTGCGCGTAATTCAGTTTGGCCGCCGAGCGCATCAGCACGCGATGAAAGCTGTGCGAACGCTTGCGGCCGTCGGGCCCGATCACCATCCGCACCGCGAGTGCGCCGCGCGGCGCGCCCGGAACCAGCGAACAGAGATCGTTGGAGATGCGCTCCGGCAGCATCGGCACCACGCGGTCGGGGAAGTATACCGAATTGCCGCGCGTGAGCGCATCGCGGTCCAGCGCCGAGCCCGGCCGCACATAAAACGCGACGTCGGCAATCGCGACATGCACGATGTAGCCGCCTCTGTTGTTCGGATCGGGGTCAGGCGCGGCATGCACCGCGTCGTCATGATCCTTGGCGTCGGGCGGATCGATGGTGACGAGCGGCAGATCGCGCCAATCCTCGCGGCCTTTCAAACTGGCAGGCTGCGCGTCCCCGGCTTCGCGCACGGCACTCGGCGAAAACGCTTGCGGAATTTCATGGGCGTGGATCGCGATCAGGCTGATGGCCTTCTCGCTCGAAAGAGATCCCAGCCGTTCCTTCACCTTGCCGGAAGCGAGGCCATAACCGCGCGTGCGAACGAGATCGACGCTGACGAGATCGCCGTCCTCGGCGCCGCCGGTATCCGGTGGCGCAATGTTCAGTTCACGCCCCGCCTGTTTCTTGTCGACGGGAACGAGCCGGCCGCCACCGCCCGGAGCCTTTCGGAAGATGCCGAGTAGCCGCGTTCGCGCGTGATCGAGCACCTTGATGACGCGGCCGCGATAAAGCGCGCCTTCGCCCTCGTCCAGCCTCTCGACGCGCATCAGTGCGCGGTCGCCGACGCCGGCGGCCGTTCCCGGCTGCGGGCGGCGCGGCACGTGAATGCGGATTTTTGGCGCGGGGCCGCTTTCCTCGGTGTCCCATTCGGTGGGAGTTGCGAGCAATTCGCCGTCGGTGTCGCGGCCGGTGATGTCGGCGACCACGGTCGGCGGCAGGGTGGCGGGTTCGTGGATTTTCCGGCCCCGTTTGGCGACGGTGCCGTCGTCGGCGAGTTCGCGCAGGATGCGCTTCAGCTCGATGCGATCGGCGTTCTTCAGGCCGAACTCGCGGGCGATTTCCCGCGTGCCGATCTTGCCCGGATTCGCACGGATGAAGGCGACGATGGCGTCCCGGCTTGGAAAACCATTGTCGTGTTTTCTCTTCACTTATCCCCGGGCCTTGCCCGCGCTCTTCTTCGCAGGCGTCTTGGGTGCAGTGGCGGGCTTCGCCGCCGATGTCTTGGCGGCGGACGCGACCGGCGCGCGTGCCTTGCTAACGGCTTCCGATTTCGGCTTTGCAGCGGCCTTCTTCGCCGCCGCCTTCTTGGCCGGTTTTGGCGCGTCGGGATCGGCAGCTTTATCAGCCGCCTTCTTGGCGGCGGCCTTCTTCGGCGCGGCCTTCTTCGCGCCACGCTTCGGCTTGCCGCCGCCCTTGGCGGCGCGCTCGTCGATCAGCGCGATGGCCTCGGCGAGCGTAATCGTCTCCGGCGTCTTGTCGCTCGGGATCGTGGCGTTGACGCCGCCGGCGGTCACGTAGGCGCCATAGCGGCCGTTCTTGACAGCAACCCCGCCAAGGCTCGGATGCTCACCGAGCGGCTTGCCCGGATCGGCGCCGAAGCGGCGGCCGCTCGGGCCCTTGGCGATCTTTTCCGCGATCAGCGTCACTGCGCGATTGAGGCCGATGTCGAACACCTCATCGCCGGCTTCCAGGCTCGCATAGGTCTTTTCGTGCCGCACGAACGGGCCAAAGCGCCCGATGCCGGCGGTGATCGGTTCACCGGTCTCCGGATGTTTTCCGATTTCGCGCGGCAGCGACAGCAGCTTTAGAGCCAGTTCGAACTCCATGTCGCCGGGCGACATGTTTTTCGGGATGCCGGCGCGCCG
Organism: Bradyrhizobium sp. URHC0002; assembly: GCF_054059515.1. Classification (NCBI taxonomy): domain Bacteria; kingdom Pseudomonadati; phylum Pseudomonadota; class Alphaproteobacteria; order Hyphomicrobiales; family Nitrobacteraceae; genus Bradyrhizobium; species Bradyrhizobium sp. URHC0002. The sequence goes on from NZ_JBSSCF010000001.1 coordinate 5,110,551, forward strand.
GGGCTTTTCACCCTCGGCGTAATCCTTTTGTTCGCCGAGCTGGATGTAGGGACCGAAGCGTCCGGCCTTCACAGTCACGTCGAGATCGGTTTCAGGGTCCTTGCCGAGCACGCGGTCGGCGCTGGCTTCGCTATCAGCGGCGAGCGGGCGGGTGTAGCGGCATTCCGGATAGTTCGAGCAGCCGACGAAGGCGCCGAACTTTCCGGCCTTAAGATTGAGCTTGCCGGTGCCGCAGGTCGGGCACTGCCTGACGTCGCCGCCGTCCGCGCGCGCGGGATAGATGTGCGGCCCCAACATGTCGTCGAGCGCATCCAGCACCTCGGAGACGCGCAGATCCTTGATGTCGTTGACCGCGCCGATGAAGCCGGCCCAGAACTCCTTCAGCACCTGCTGCCAGGAAATCTCGTTGTTGGAGACGCGGTCGAGCTGTTCTTCCAGCGCGGCGGTGAAGTCATACTCGACATAGCGCGTGAAGAAATTCTCCAGGAACGCGACCACGACGCGGCCCTTGTCTTCGCCATGCAGCCGCTTCTTCTCCAGCTTGACGTAGCCGCGGTCCTTCAGCACTTGCAGGATCGAGGCGTAGGTCGAGGGACGGCCGATGCCGAGTTCTTCCATCCGCTTGACCAGCGACGCTTCGGAGAAGCGCGGCGGCGGTTCGGTGAAATGCTGGGTGACGGCGAGATCCTGGCGCTTCAGCGCTTCGCCCGCGCTCATGGCGGGGAGGCGGCGTGAATCCTCGTCGTCGCCGTCGTCGTCCTTGCCTTCCTGATAGAGCGCGAGAAAGCCGTCGAACTTCACGACCTGGCCCGAGGCGCGCAGTTCCAGCAGGCGGGAGCCGGCCTTCGCCGCGATATCGACGGTGGTGCGTTCGAGTTCGGCCGATTCCATCTGGCTTGCGATGGTGCGGATCCAGATCAGCTCATAGAGTTTGGCCTGATCAACATCGAGACGCCGGCGCATCTCGGCGGGCCGGCGCGACAGATCGGTCGGGCGGATCGCTTCATGCGCTTCCTGCGCGTTCTTGGCCTTGGTCTGGTATTGGCGCGGCGCGTCGGGCACATAGGCTTGGCCGTAATCCTCGCCGATCACCTTGCGGGCCTGCGTGATCGCGGAGCCGTCGATCTGCACGCCGTCGGTTCGCATATAAGTGATGAGGCCGGTGGTCTCGCCGCCGATATCGATACCCTCATAAAGCCGCTGCGCGATCCGCATGGTGTGCGCCGGCGCAAAGCCGAGCTTGCGGCTGGCTTCCTGCTGCAGCGTCGAGGTGGTGAAGGGCGCCTGCGGATTGCGGCGTGCGGGTTTTGCTTCGACGGTCGTAACCGTGAAGTTCGCGGCCTCGATGGCCTTTTTGAGGTCTTCGGCTTCGGCGCCGGAGCCGATGTCGAGACGCTGGATCTTCTTGCCGTCGGCGCCGACGAGGCGGGCCTCGAAGGCATCGCCGCGCGGCGTCGTCAGCGTTGCGACCAGCGACCAGTATTCGCGGGGTACGAATTTTTCGATCTCGAGTTCGCGGTCGCAGACCAGCCGCAGCGCGACCGATTGCACGCGCCCCGCCGAGCGTGCGCCCGGCAGCTTGCGCCACAACACCGGCGAGAGCGTGAAGCCGACCAGATAGTCCAGGGCGCGGCGCGCCATATAGGCGTCGACCAGCGCGCCGTCGATCTGGCGCGGCGACTTCATCGCATCGGTCACCGCCTGCTTGGTGATGGCGTTGAACACCACGCGCTCGATCTTCTGATCCTTCAGCGCGCGCTTCTCTTTCATGACCTCCAGCACGTGCCAGGAGATCGCTTCGCCCTCGCGATCAGGGTCGGTTGCGAGAATCAGCCGGTCGGCGCCCTTCAGCGCCTTGGCGATGTCGTTGAGTCGGCTGGCCGCCTTGGGATCAACCTCCCAGATCATCTGAAAATTCGCGTCCGGATCGACGGAACCATTCTTGGCGGGGAGGTCGCGGACATGGCCGAACGAGGCCAGAACCTCGTAGGAGGCGCCCAAATACTTGTTGATAGTCTTGGCTTTCGCCGGCGACTCCACGATGACGATATTCATGTCATTCCAATGGCTTATGGGAAGGGATCAAGGCGGGTTCCGCGAGACTCGCGGCCCCCCGATTGGACCCGAACATGGGTGGTGAGGCGGCCCCTGTCAAATCTACAAATGCCGTCGGGGACCCTTTGGGGGCGACTTTATATCTAACGAGTTACGAAATGCGCCCTAGAGTTGCGCCCCCAAAGGGGTTATTTCTGGGCAATATTGTATTCGATTGGATGCACGTTTTTTGAGCAAAGCTGGAGGCGGCCGGAAGCGAAAAGCTTCAGGCAAGCGTCGGGACTCGCCACCCGAGGAACGCACCGCTGATCGAGGTGAGGAGGGCGGCCCCGACGAGGCCGTGGCCTTCATTGCGGAGACCGTTGCCGAATTGGTCAAGCTGGCGCAGCGCCACCGGCTGGAGGTGCTCGGCCATCTGCTCGGCATGGCGCAGCTCGAGGCGGAAGAGCGCCTGCGTACCCGGAGCAAGCACAAGCTGTCGTGAGCCGCCCGGCTTCCTTACGCCGTAACGCGCTTGCGTTGCTTCGCCGCCGACCGTGCCTTCAGCGCGGTATCACCCGCACTCAATAACCGCCCATCCTGCGAATAGAGTTCCAGCTTGCGAACCGGCCGGCCCTTTTCCTTGTCGACGAGAATGGTGGCGATCTCTTCCGGCCGCTCGTCGAATTCTTCGCTCCATTGCCGCAAGGCGACCAGGATCGGGAATACGCCGCGCCCCTTCGGCGTCAGCAGATATTCCTGATACGCGCTGCCGTCCGAGGCGGGGGCGGTTTTCAGGATGCCCTGATCGGCCAGCGCGCGCAGCCGCACCGTGAGGATGTTCTTGGCGAGGCCGAGCTTCTTCTGGAATTCGCCGAAGCGGCTGACCCCGAACAGCGCCTCGCGAATGATCAGAATCGACCACCAGTCGCCGATCGCATCCAGCGAGCGCGCGACCGGGCAATCGTCGTGTTCAAAGCTCGTCCGTTTCACCATTTCAGTCTCCGATCGGGTTGAGACCGATCACAGTCTTGTGTAGTTGCAATATTAAACTAGATGCCCTAGGCAATCAATCTAGTTTAATAATGCAACCATCGGAGATGTGCCATGAGGCTCGCGAACAAGACGGCGTTGATCACAGGGGGTAACAGCGGCATCGGGCTCGCGACCGCAAGACTGTTCGTGGCCGAGGGCGCCAAGGTCGTCATCACGGGACGAAATCAGGCGACGCTCGATGCTGCTGCGAAGGAGTTGGGCCCGAATGCGTTCGCGGTCGTGGCCGACGCGACAGACGTCGCTGCCACTGACGCTGCGATCGGGAAGGGGGCCGAAAAGTTCGGCAAGTATGACATCCTGTTCGCCAATGCGGGCATCGCCGGCGGCACGCCGCTGGGTGCGACTGATATCGAGGCGTTCCAGAAGGTCATCAGCACCAACCTCACCGGCGTGTTCTTCACCGTGCAATCCGCGTTGCCGCATCTGAACGACAACGCCTCGATCATTCTCAATGGCTCGGTCATTTCCGTGCTCGGCATCCCCGGCTATTCGGCCTATGGCGCGGCGAAAGCGGGTGTGCGGGCGATGGCACGGATCATGGCGTCGGAACTGTCACCGCGCGGCATCCGCGTCAATGTCGTGGCGCCCGGCGCGATCCGCACCCCGATCTGGGGCGCGGCGACCGCAACCCCGGAAGCCGAAAAGGCCTTTGAAAAGCGCATCGCGCTATCGACGCCGCTCGGCCGTATCGGCGAACCCGATCATATCTCGAAGACGGTGCTGTTCCTCGCCTCGGACGATGCCGCACATGTGCAGGGCCAGGAACTGTTCGTCGACGGCGGCGCCACCGCGTCTCCAAGCGGCGCGCCGATCTATCGGGGATAGGGCATATCGCGGCAATATCGAAGCCGGGCGGCGGTCTGATGAGCTCAGTCGCTGGCCCGCTTCGACGCCCTGCGGCGGATTGGCGCTGAGCCAGAACGCGCATTGAACCGTGCGTATGGCTGCTAGAGATTTCGAGGCAGGAGTCTCGCAACAGAAACTGGTGAGTGCAATCGTGCCAAGGACCACTGGCATCTCCTCGACCCCGGCGGAAAATTCGGACACCGCTCAATTTGCTTCGATCGCGCTGTTTTCCGGTGTCGGTCTCCTGGCCGCCTTGATTGTCGTGCTCCTCCGCATGCACGGCGTCTTCTGATTTGAGCGGCTGCCGTCGCGCCGAGCGACGACAACCGCTCACGCCGCAACTCAGGCGGCGTTCAGATCGCCTGCGGCCTTCAGCGCGCCGGCCACGGCTTTTTCACGATGTTCGGGACCGACCTGGATGCCGTCGGCGGAAATAAATTCCGGGCTCTTGATTCCGATGAAGCCGAACACCCAGCGCAAATAGGTTTCCAGATGCTCGCCGACCGCGGCCGGTGTGCCCGGACCATAAAAGCCGCCGCGCGAGATCGCGACGATGACGCGCTTGTTGCCGGCCAGACCTTCGACGCCCTGGGCGCCGTACTTGAACGTCTTGCCCGCGACCAGGATGCGGTCGATCCAGGCCTTGAGCTGGCTTGGAATCGTAAAATTGTACATGGGAGCGCCGAGCACGATGATTTCTGCAGCCTGAAACTCCTCCAGCGCGCTCTGACCCGCGGCGATGTCGGCCTGAAGGCCGGCCTCTGGAGCAGCGCCCTGGCCGGCGGCGAGGTGGGGGCCGGACAGATGGGCCAGCGGCGTGAGCGTGAGGTCGCGATAGCTGACCTCAACGCCCGGGTTGGCCTTGCGCAACCGTTCGACGATGGCGGCGGAAACCTGGCGGCTGACGGAGTGGGGGCCGAGAACGCTGGAGTCGATGTGCAGAAGTTTCATGGTTGATGTCACCCTTTGGTATAGATTTGTAACTGGCGCTATATGAGTGACCGTGGCAAACCTCCGCAAGAACGCACATTTTTTACACCCGAGCACAGAAATGAGACCCGAGCACAAAATTGTGCCTGCCCTGCCGCCGAGCCCGCATGCCGACGGCAATTGCCGTGCGGTGGCTTCCGTGCTGGCACGGGTTGGCGACAAATGGAGCGTGTTGGTGATCATGATGCTGATCGAGGGGCCGATGCGCTTCAACGAGCTGAAGCGCAAGATCGGCGGCATCTCGCAGCGGATGCTGACGCTTACCTTGCGCGGGTTGGAGCGCGACGGGCTGGTCACGCGCACCGTGTTTCCGACCATTCCGCCGCGGGTCGACTATGAACTCACCGATCTCGGCCGCGGGCTGGCGCAGCCGGTGCAGGCGCTCGGCAAATGGGCGTTCGAGCACCTGCCGGAGATCGATGGCGCGCGGACAAGTTTCGACGCGCGCAACGAGAAGGGCTAGAGCGTTTTCGAGCGAGTGGGAACCGTGCGTTAAGAAAACGCGTCAGATCAAGGATCTGGAGTCCCGTTTCGACTCATCGAAACGGGACTCTAGATCAGCGACACCAGGCCACCGCCATGGCGCTCCAGCCGGCCGGCGAGCTCGAGCTCCAGCAGCACCGTGCGAACGATGGTGGGCGAGAGGCCTGACATCCGGATCAGATCGTCGAGGCTGACCGGGCTCGGCCCGAGCAGCGTGACGATGCGCCCGCGTTCGCCCGGATCGGTGTCGAAATCGAGCGGCTCGTCATTGCCTTCACGCGCGTCGAGCACGATCGGTCGCTCCATGATCGGCTGAATGACGTTGATGACGTCGCTGGCTTCGGTGACCAGCGCCGCGCCCTGCTTGATCAGATCATTGGTGCCGGCGGCGCGCGGATCGAGCGGCGAGCCCGGCACCGCAAATACTTCGCGGCCCTGTTCGGCGGCCATCCGCGCCGTGATCAGCGATCCCGAGCGATGCGCGGCCTCGATCACGACGACGCCGAGCGACGCGCCCGAGATCAGGCGATTGCGCCGGGGAAAATCGTGGGCGCGCGGCACATGGCCGAGCGGCATTTCGGAAATCGCGCCGCCCTGATCGAGCAGGGCGGCGAGCAGGTTCTCGTGCTCCGGCGGATAGATCCGGTCATGGCCGCCGGCCAGCACTGCAACCGTGCCGCTTTCGACCGTCGCGCGATGCGCGGCCTGATCGATCCCGCGCGCCAGGCCCGAGATGACGACAAAGCCGGCGTCGCCGAGATCGCGCGCCAGTTGGCCGGCGAATTTCAGCCCGGCGCCGGAAGCGTTGCGCGAGCCGACGATCGCGATCATCGGCCGGATCAGGACGTCGGGCGCAGCGCGCACACGCACGCCAAGCAAGGGAGGCACATCCTCAAGCGTCGCCAGCCGCGGCGGATAGGCGGCTTCGCCCGGCGCGACCAGCAAGACGCCAATTCTTTTCGCCGCAGCGATCTCAGCCCGCGCTTCCTCCTCGCTGCAGATCCGCCCTGAACGCGCGGCACCGCCACGGCGCGCCAGATCGGGCAGCCGCTCCAGCGCCGCGCCCGCATTGCCGAAATGATTGAGGAGCGAATAAAAGGTTCGCGGGCCGACATTGTCGGAGCGGATCAGCCTGAGACGGTTGAGCCGTTCGGTGTCGGAGAGGTGATTTGAAGGTTGCTTGCTGTCGCCGCTGGTCCAGTCCATGCTGCGTAGCATGGCGCAACTTGGGGATGTGGACAACCAATTGTGTGTCTGCAGAGCCTCGTCTTGCCGACGGAACGGGGGGCGTCCCTACGGAGGTATCGAATGCTCTTGGGACTTGTGCTGGTTGCGGTCGGAGCTGTTTACCTGCTGAAGCCGACGATTTTTCGACGGGGCATTTGGCTCAAGACGAGCATCGCCATACGCACTTTGTCAGATGACAATTACATCAGATACATGCGTATTCTGGGCGTCATCCTCATGGTTTTTGGCCTGGGACTTATCGTCAGGGCGGCACTTCATTAAATGAGCATGTCTGGTTTGAACCACAGTCAGCTCGAGGCGTGTAAGTCAGCGAAGCATTGTCGTGGCGGGAAACTCAATACTCCGATCTTGATGCCGTCGCTAAAATTTGCCTTTTTTGCTTGGGGCTTTCTCGTCTTGCTCTGTACGGGATGCGCTTCTGCCGAGTCGTATCGGAATGCAGAGAGATATTTCCAGAATTCTCAGACCGGCGCTCTCGATGACTTTGACCAGCAATGGATCGAGCAGCGCGGCTACAAGCTCCGCGACCCGAAGGCGGTTACCGTCTTTTCGATGAAATTGCGAGCCAGGAACTCGATGTGCGAATCCGGCCTCGAAGTGCAGTATTTCGAAGATTCCGAGTGCAGGGAGAAGTTTTGCAGAATGGTTATCAAGTGCGGTCCGTCGACGGATTCACACCGCCCTGGTCTCGCGCTCACAGCTCGCAAAGACATTGCAATAGCATCATGGAACTTCGAGCCGGAGGTCTTTGATGTCTGCGTGCGGCAGGCCATTCAGGTATCGACACCTTCTGGCCCAGTGCTTGTGATCATCGGTAGATATGGATTTGAAATTGGTACTCCAAATTCAAGTCCGCCGCCCTGTTGGGATGGAGGTGTTTTCTAACAATCACCCGCCTCAATCAAATAATGGAGCGCAAAGTGGCGCAACCCGGTAGCATCAGAGAAGTTTTGCCTCGCCCCGATCCCGATCGGAGATCGGCTTGCGCACAGGAGCGCCGTCCATGATCTCGCTCGCCGAACTTCAGCGCCGCATCGATGCCGGCGACCTTTCCGCGGACGCTGCGATCGCGCAGTCGCTGGAAGCAACCCGTGCGCATGAAAAGTCCATCGGCGCCTTCGTTTGCCGGGACGAAAATCCGCGCGCGCAAAACGCCGGGCCGCTGCGCGGGATTGCGGTCGGCATCAAGGACATCATGGACACAAGGGATTTCCCGACCGAGATGGGTTCGCCGATCTACCGGGGATTCCGGCCGCGCGGTGATGCCGCTGTGGTGATGATGCTGAAGCAGGCCGGCGCGACCATCGTCGGCAAGACCACGACGACGGCATTCGCTTCCGTGGATCCGACCGCGACGCTCAACCCGCACAACCACGGCCACACGCCCGGCGGATCGTCATCCGGTTCGGCGGCTGCGGTGGCAGCCGGCATGATCCCGCTCGCGCTGGGAACGCAGACCGGCGGCTCGGTGATCCGCCCCGCCTCGTTCTGCGGCGTGGCCGCGATCAAGCCGTCCTATCGCCTGCTGCCGACGGTCGGCGTCAAATGCTATTCGTGGACGCTCGATACCGTCGGCCTGTTCGCGGCCGGCGTGGACGATGTGGCGCGCGGGCTTGCCGCGATGACGGGGCGGCCCGAATTGCTGCCGCGCGCTTCACTCGCCGCACCGCGCATCGGTGTCGTGACGCAGCATTTTGCCGGCGCGCCGGAGGCCTCGGGCGCGGAGGCGCTGCAGACCGCCGCGCGGGCGGCGGAACGCGCTGGCGCTACTGTGCATGGGGTTGATTTGCACGAAATCGTTGCGGAGGCGTGGCGGGCCCATCCGGCGATCCAGGAATTCGAGGCGCATCAGGCGCTCGCCTGGGAATACCGCGAAAATTACGATGCGATGGCGCCGCTGTTGCGCGCCCGGCTGGACGAGAGCAGGGGCCTGACACCGGCCGACTATGACGCGACAATGGGCGTTGCGAGCCGCGCGCGGCACGCGCTGGCAGAAGTGTTCGAAGAGGTCGATGTGCTGCTGACCTTGTCGGCGCCGGGTGCGGCGCCCAAGGGGTTGGGCTCGACCGGCGACGCCCGTTACAACCGGCTGTGGACGCTGATGGGCGTGCCCTGCGTCAATGTTCCCGCGCTCATCGCGGACGGTGGTTTGCCGGTCGGCGTGCAGGTCATTGCGCGATATGGCGCCGATGCCGAGGCATTGGCGGCGGCGCGCTTTGTTGGGGAGGCATTGAAGCGGGACTGAAGCGCTGCGAGGGCAGAGATGCTTTACGCCCCGATCCGCCCTTCGGTCCCGGCCTGCAAGCGCTTGATGTTTTCGTTGTGCTTCCAGAACAGCAGCAGCGTCAGCACGACGAACAGCGAGGCCAGCGCCGGGTGGCCGAACCACCACAGGAACAGCGGCGTAACGAAGGCTGCGACCAGCGCCGAGAGCGAGGAATATCGCGTGGTGACGGCGGTTGCGAGCCAGATCAGGCAGAACATCAGGGCCGCCGGCCAGAACAGGCCGATCAGCACGCCGATATAGGTGGCAACGCCTTTGCCGCCGTTGAACTTGAGCCAGACCGGAAAGAGGTGGCCGAGGAAGGCGCCGAGCGCAGCCAGCATCGCCGCATTGGCGCCGCCGTAATAGCCGGCGATGATGACGGCGACCGTGCCCTTGAGCATGTCGCCGATCAGGGTTGCCGCGGCGAGGCCCTTGCGGCCGGTGCGCAGCACGTTGGTGGCGCCGATATTGCCGCTTCCGATCGAACGCAGATCCTGCGTACCGGCCAGTTTGGTCAGCACCATGCCGAACGGGATCGAGCCCAGGAAATAGCCGAGCAGGAAGGCGGCGAGGAGGAATACTTCAGTCATTGCGTGAGGCTCCCACCGTGGCCGTCTGGCAACGGTCAGACATGTTCATAAACCGTCCGTCCGCCCACGATAGTACGCACGACGCGCCCCGAGAAGCGGGCTTCGTCGAACGGGGTGTTCTTGCACTGCGATTTGAGATCGGCGGGATCGAGCACCCAGGGCGTATCGGGATCGATCACGACGACGTCGGCCGGGGAACCCGCGCGCAGCGAGCCACCGGGCAGGCCGAGCAGTTCCGCAGGCCGTGTCGACATCGCCCGGATCAGCGTCTTGAAATCCATCTCGCCATTGTGGATCAGGCGCAGCGCCGCCGGCAGCATGGTCTGCAGCCCGACCGCGCCGGCAGCGGCCTCGGCGAACGGCAGCCGCTTGACCTCGACGTCCTGCGGATTGTGATCGGACATCACGACATCGATCAGGCCGGAGGCGACGGCCGCGACCAGCGCGAGGCGATCCTCCTCTGTGCGCAGCGGCGGCGACAGTTTCAGGAAGGTGCGATAAGGGCCGATGTCGTTTTCGTTCAGCGTGACGTGATTGATCGACACGGAGGCGCTGACGTCGAGGCCGGCGTCGCGCGCGCGCTTGAGGATTTCCAGCGACTCCAGCGAGGACAGCGAGGCGGCGTGATAGCGCCCGCCGGTCAGCGCCACCAAGCGCATGTCGCGCTCCAGCATCACGGCTTCGGCGGCATTGGGAATGCCGACCAGGCCGAGCCGCGCTGCGAATTCGCCCTCGTTCATCACGCCTTCGCCGACCAGATCAGGGTCTTCGGTGTGATGAACGATCAGCGCATCGAAATCGCGGGCATAGGTGAGCGCCCGGCGCATCACTTGCGCGTTGGTGACGCTCCTGTCGCCGTCGGTGAAGGCGACGGCGCCGGCAGCCTTCAACAGGCCGATCTCCGTCATCTCCTGGCCGCCCAGGCCTTTTGTCAGTGCGGCCATCGGGTGGATGTTGACGATCGCGGTGTCGCGGGCGCGGCGCAGCACGAAGTCCACCGTCGCCGAATTGTCGATGACGGGCGAAGTATCCGGCTGGCAGATGATGGTGGTGATGCCGCCGGCCGCAGCCGCCTGGCTCGCGGAGGCAAAGGTTTCGCGGTGGCTGGCGCCGGGCTCGCCGACAAAGGCGCGCATGTCGATCAGGCCGGGGGCGACGATCTTGCCGGCGCAGTTGATGATGTCGGTGCCCTCAGGCACGCCGGCGGCGCCGATGCCGCGCTTGGAGTCGCGGATGGTGCCGTCGGCAATCAGCACGTCCCCGGGCCCGTCGAAATCCCTTGAGGGATCGACGACGCGGGCATTGGCGAGCAGGATAGGGCGTCGGTCGGTCAGCATGATTTATGCGTTCGGCAGGTTGCGGGCGAGCGCTTCGAGCACCGCCATCCGCACCGCCACTCCCATTTCCACCTGTTCACGGATCAGCGATTGCGCGCCATCCGCCACGATCGAGTCGATTTCGACGCCGCGGTTCATCGGCCCCGGATGCATCACCAATGCATCCGGTTTGGCGTAAGCGAGCTTCTTCTGGTCGAGACCGAAATAGTGGAAGTATTCCTGGCTCGACGGCACGAACGAGCCGTTCATCCGCTCGCGCTGCAACCGCAGCATCATCACGATGTCGGCGCCATTGAGGCCTTCGCGCATGTCGCGCGCGACCTCGACGCCCATCCGCTCGATGCCGCGCGGCAGCAGCGTGGACGGTGCCACCACGCGAACGCGGGCGCCCATGGTGTTGAGCAGGAGGATGTTGGAGCGCGCCACGCGGGAATGCATCACGTCGCCGCAGATCGCGATGACGAGGCCTTCCAGCCGGCCTTTGTTGCGGCGGATGGTCAGCGCGTCCAGCAGCGCCTGGGTCGGATGCTCGTGGGCGCCGTCGCCGGCATTGATCACGGAACCGTCAACCTTGCGGGCCAGAAGTTCCACCGCACCGGATGCGTGGTGCCGCACCACCAGGATATCAGGGTGCATGGCGTTGAGCGTGACTGCCGTGTCCATCAGCGTCTCACCCTTACGGATCGAGGACGAGGACACCGACATGTTCATGACGTCGGCGCCCAGCCGTTTCCCCGCCAGTTCGAACGAGGATTGGGTCCGGGTCGAGGCCTCGAAAAACAGGTTCACCTGGGTGCGACCGCGCAGGGAAGTGCGCTTTTTGTCCACCTGGCGGTTGAGCTCGACATATTCCTCGGAAAGGTCGAGCAGGCCGGTAATATCGGCAGCGGAAAGTCCCTCGATTCCCAGCAGATGCCGGTGACCGAGGACGAAGGTCGATTTCGATGCAGGGGTCATTAAAGCCAGAGCTATAGGCAGAGATGCCGGGTAGGGCAAGCGTCAAATCCAGGGTCCGGACTTATCCACTAGCGCTTCGGCGGCAGGGTAAACGGCCGGGCGGTAGGCCCTGGCGAGCGATTCAGCTAGGATGGCGCACGGTGCATCAGGCTGGGCAAAACGTGCGGCATTTCATTCAATCCGTCCGGATCGTGTCATGGGTGCTGCTGGCGGCCATTGCATGCCTCCCGGCCACGCCAGCCGTGGCCGAGAAGCGCATAGCCCTCGCCATCGGCAACGACCTCTATCCCAATCTGCCCGCCGACCGGCAGCTCAAGAAGGCCGCCAACGACGCCACCACGATTGCGGGAACGCTGACGTCGCTCGGTTTCGAGGTCATCGTCGGCACCAATCTCGGCCGTCAGGCGATGATCGACAAGCTTGCCGAGTTCACCGCGCGGCTGCAGCCGGGCGACACCGCGGCGCTGTTCTTTGCCGGGCACGGCGTGGCGATTGCGGGCGTCAATTACCTGATCCCGAGCGATGTCCCGGCCGTGACCGAAGGCGCCGAAGCGCGCGTGCGCGGTGCATCGCTGGCCGAGCCCGATCTGATCGCGGAACTGCAGGCACGTTCGGTTCGCGTCGCGCTGCTGGTGATCGACGCCTGCCGCGACAATCCGTTTCCGCGCTCAGCCGGCCGGTCGATCGGCAACACACGGGGGCTGGCCGATGCCAAGCCGGCGCGCGGCATCTTCACGCTCTATTCCGCCGGCATCGGCCAGACCGCGCTGGATCGGCTTGGCGGCAGCGACACTGCCCACAATTCGGTGTTCACGCGAATATTCGCCGAACAACTCAAGCGGCCGGAGCTGCACCTTGGCGATCTCGCCGTCGAAGTGCGCGAACGCGTCGCCGAGCTGGCGCTGAAAGCGACCGACGAACGCGGCCAGCCCGCGCCGCACGAGCAGACGCCGGCTTATTATGACCAGACACTTGGCGGCCGCATCTATCTGGCGGGGCCATCGACAGGCAGTCGGCCGCCGGAGCTTGCCGCCACGTCGGTACCGCCGCCGACAATTCCACCGGTAGCCGAGCGGGCTGCGGTGAGACCGCAGCGTCCGTCTGCACCGGGCGAAATCTGCGCACGCAACGGCAATGAGACCTATTGTGTCAGCTCGGTGCTGAAGCCGCAGTTCGGCAATTCCTATGGCCCGGAAAACCTTTTCAAGGGGCCAGCCAGCAGCGCTTGGGTCGAGGGCCAACAAGGTAATGGCGTGGGCGAGTGGATTACGGTCGAATTCGAGGGGATGCGCACCGTGCGTTCGATCGTCGTGCGCAACGGCTATCAGAAGAGCAACGATATCTTCGGAAAGAACAACCGCGTGCGGCATTTGCGGGCGGTGTTCTCGCAAGGCGAGACCCAGACGTTGACGCTGCAGGATCGAAGCGGGTCGGAATCCCTAACGCTGCCCAAGCCGGTCAAAGCCTACTGGGTCAAGTTCATCATCGACGATGTCTGGGCCGGCAACAAATACACGGACACCGCAATTACGAAGCTAGTGGTCAATTCGGAGCCGGCGCAGTGATCCGAGCAACGCCGGGCGCGAGCATCCTTGGGCGGATAGTGCTTGCCGCGATCTGTGCAGCAAGCTGTCTCACGGGGGCCGCTGCGCAGGCACAAAAGCTGCCCGCCGGATTCGTCTATCTGCGCGATATCGATCCGACCATCATTCAGGACATGCGCTACGCCGGCGCCAACAATTTCGTCGGCCGTCCCATCAAGGGGTATCAAGCCGCTGAATGCGTGGTGAAGCGCGAAGTCGGCGCGCTACTGAAGAGCGTTCAGGAAGAACTCGCGCTGCAGAACCTGTCGCTGAAGATGTTTGACTGCTATCGCCCGACGCGGGCGGTCGCCGACATGGTGGCGTGGTCGCGTGACGGCCGTGAAACGCCGGCACAGAAGCGCTACAATCCGGCGTTCAGCAAGGCGGATCTGTTTCGGCTGGGCTATATCGCTACCCATTCAGGACATTCCACCGGCGCCGCGCTCGATCTTACGCTGGTCGATCTGAAGGCCGACAACTCAGCGATGTTCGATCCCGCCAAGGACTATGGCGACTGCACCGCCAATGTGAACCTTCGCGCGCCGGATGGCAGCGTCGACATGGGCACCGGCTATGACTGTTCTGACGTCAAGTCGCACACGGCGGCGAGATCCATCACGGCTGCGCAGCGCCGCTGGCGGGAGAAGCTGGTTCTGCTGATGGCGCGGCGAGGATTTGTAAACTATTCGAAGGAGTGGTGGCACTTTTCACTGCCGGGAGCAGGCAGGCAGGCCTATGATTTCCCGATCGTACCGCGGAAGTGATTCACGGTTCCAGGACCAGCCATGAGCCAGGCAACATTTGCGACCCACGAGGTCTTCAACCAGTCGCCGCCATTCGAAGATATCGACCTCTATGCAGTCGACCGACCGCTGGTCGAGGCGGTCGCCGCCAATGGCGGCGCTTCGGCACAGAGTGAGTTGTCGGAGTTCGGCAGGCATTGGGGCTCCGCTGCGATGGCAGAACGCGGCCGCATTGCCAACGAGAACACGCCGAAACTGCGCATTTTCGATTCCAGAGGCAACCGCCGCGACGAGGTCGAGTTTCATCCGGCCTATCACGAGTTGATGGCGCACAGCGCGCATGCCGGCGTGCACAATTCGACGTGGACCGCCGACGGCAAGCCGGCTGGTGGTGCGTCGGAGGTGATACGTGCCGCCAAATTCTACATGGCCGCGCAGGTCGAGACCGGGCATCTCTGCCCGATCACCATGACGCGGGCCTCGGTCGCCGCGCTGGCGGAACAGCCCGAGCTACTGGCCAGGGTGATGCCGGTGCTCGGCTCGCGATCCTACGATCCGACGTTTGCGCCGTGGTGGACCAAGCGCGGCATGACGCTCGGCATGGGCATGACCGAGAAGCAGGGAGGCACCGATGTGCGCTCCAACATGACGCGGGCGGAGCGCGACGGAGACGCCTACCGTATCACTGGGCACAAATGGTTCATGTCGGCGCCGATGTGCGACGCCTTCCTGGTGCTGGCGCAGGCCGACGAAGGCCTGAGCTGTTTCCTGATGCCCCGCTTTGCGCCCGATGGCTCGATCAACGCGATCCGGTTCCAGCGGCTGAAGGACAAGCTCGGCAACCGCTCCAACGCCTCGTCGGAAGTCGAGTTTCACGGCGCCTATGCCGAGCGCATCGGCGGCGAGGGCAAGGGCATCCGCACCATCATCCAGATGGTGCAGTTGACGCGGCAGGATTGCGCGATTGCATCCGCCGGCCTGATGCGATCGGGCCTGGCGCATGCGTTGCATCATGCGCGGCATCGCAGCGTGTTCCAAAAGCATCTCGCCGATCAGCCGCTGATGCAGGCGGTACTGTCGGACATGGCGCTGCATGTCGAGGCAACCATCGCGCTGGTGATGCGGCTGTGCCGGTCGTTCGACCGCGCGCCCGTTGACGCCAAGGAAGCCGCCTATATGCGGCTGCTGACGCCCGCCATCAAATACTGGGTCTGCAAGAGCGCGCCGGGTTTTCTCTACGAGGCGATGGAGTGCCTCGGCGGCAATGGTTACGTGGAAGAGGGCATTCTGGCGCGGCATTACCGGGAGGCGCCGGTCAATGCGATCTGGGAAGGCTCCGGCAATGTGATGTGCCTCGACGTCCTCCGTGCGCTGGCGCGCGAGCCGGAAGCGGCGTCCAGCATCGTGCATGAACTGACCGGCGAGACGCTCGGATTGCCGGGCGCGGGTGAGGCAACCGCCTTCATCGGCAAGGCGTTCCGCCGGCCGGACAGCGAGCGCGTGGCGCGGCTGGCAGTCGAGAAGCTGGCGTTGCTGGCAGCTGCTGCCGCGCTCAATGCCGTGTCGCCACGGCATGCGCAGTTATTCGCAACCACGCGCCTTGCCGGGAATCACGCCGGCATGTACGGCGCGGTGGATCTGGCGAGCGAAGACGTCCGCGGGTTGCTCGAACGTGCGCTGCCCTGAAAACCACGCCAGCCGTCGTGGCCGGGACAAGCCCGGGCGTGACGACAACGAGAAAGCGATCTGATGGATTCCGTTACTCCCGCAAGTGCTGTTGCAGTTCCGCCCACGATCCCCGATCAGCGGCCGCCACGCGTCTGGAAATTCTGGGGCACGACGCTGTGGGGCCTGTTCATCTTCGCTGCGATGTTCCTCGGTCAGGTCGCGGTCATCGTCTACTTTGTGCTGCGGCAGGGTGGCTCGTTCGACGTCGCTCAAGCGATCCGTGTCGTCGGCGGCGGTCTGACCATCTCGCTCTCGGTTATCCTGGGATTGCCTGCCGTGCTGCTGGCGACGTGGATCGCGATCCGTCCAACGCGCATGTCCTTCACCGATTATCTGGCGCTGCGCTGGACCTCATGGCGTAATTTCTTCATCGGCGTCGCGGCGCTGGCCATCCTGGTCGGCAGCTGGGACCTGCTGTCGCGGGCGCTCGGGCGCGAGGTGACGCCGGGCTTCATGGGCGACGTGCTGAAATCCGCGCAGGCCGACGGCGCGCTGTGGCTGTTGGTGATCGCGTTCTGCGTCGCCGCGCCGATGTGGGAAGAGATATTTTCGCGCGGGTTTCTCTACCGCGGCTGGTCGGAATCAAGGCTCGGCGTCGCCGGCGCGATCTTCCTGTCGTCGCTGGCCTGGACCTCGCTGCATCTGCAGTACGACTGGTTCTTTTTCGGCGAGGTGTTTTCGATCGGCCTGCTGCTGGGCTATCTGCGTTATCGCACCAACTCGACCTGGCTGACGATCGTCCTGCACGGTATCAACAATACGGCTGCGACCATTCAGACTTTCTGGCTGGCGGGCTCCGGCTAGAACATCGCGGCCAGCGCAATCGCGACCGGCATCGTCACTCCCGCCAGAATGGTCTGCAGCGTGATGATCTGTGCCAATATCGGCGCGTCGCCGCCCATCTGCCGCGCCAGCACATAGGCGCTTGATGCTGTGGGTACCGCTGAGCAAATCGTCACGACGGCGAGATTGGAATCGGCGATGCCAAATTGCAACGCCAGTGCGACGGCGATGACAGGCATGAGCACCAGCTTGAGGAACACCGCGACGCTGGCGGCCAGGCTGGGCCTGAACAGGCCTTCGAGCTGCAGGCCGGCGCCGGTCACCAGGAGGCCGATGGCGAGGGAGGAACGGCCGAGCGCGTCCGCCACCTCGTGCCAGAGCCTGGGCAGCGGAATGTGAGTGACGTTGAGCGCCAGCCCGATCGCGCAGGCCCAGATCAGGGGATTGCTCACCACCGTCACGACAATGGAAGCGGTCGAGCGCTTTTCGGGCGAGGCGTATTGGGCAAGCACCGCAACACTGAGTACGTTGACCAGCGGGACGATGGCGATCATCGCGACGGATGCCAGCGCCAGCCCGAGACTACCGAACAGGCTGCTGGACACGGCAAGCGCCACATAGGTCTGCCAGCGGGTCGCGCCCTGAAAGATCGAGGTAAAGGCGGGACCGTCAACGGCGGCACGGGCGAGCAGGGGGCGCAGCGCAAGGCACACCAGTGACATCGCGAGCGCCGACAACAGCAGGGCGCCTCCGACACCGCCAACCGGCACGGTGCTCAGATCGGCCTTGACCAGCGTCTGCACCAGAAAGACCGGGAGCAGCACGTAGTAAGTCAGCCGTTCCAGCCCATGCCACTGTGTCTCGGGCCGTATCAGCGTCCGCTTCAGGATGAAGCCGAGCACGATAAGCAAAAACACCGGCAGCAGCGCCGCGACGACGACCGCCATCGTCAAGCGTCCCCGCGCAGCTTCGCCAGCCGGTCCAGCGCACCCTGCAGGATGAACATCGCCGCATGCTCGTCGATCACCTCGGCGCGGCGGGCGCGGGAAACGTCCATGCCGATCAGCTCACGCTCGACGGCAGCCGTCGACAGCCGCTCGTCCCACAGCGCGATGGCAAGCCCGGTGAGGTTGGAGAAATTGCGGGCAAAGGCGCGGGTCGATTGCGCGCGCGGGCCCTCGCTGCCGTCCATGTTGATCGGCAGGCCGAGCACGAAGCCGACGGCATTACGTTCGCCCGAGATCGCCAGCAGCCGCGCCGCATCGGCCTTGAACGCCTTGCGGTGGAGCGTTTCGACGCCGGTCGCCAGCCGGCGATCGGGATCGGACACGGCAACGCCGATGGTCTTGGTGCCGAGATCGAGGCCGATTAGGGCGCCACGCTCGGGCCAGTGCGTCACGGCTTCGATCAGGGGAAGAATGGGGGCGGGCATGGTCCCGCTTAGCACGCGTCGTGCCCGTCAAGCAAAGCGCTCACTCCACCTCTCCCGACCGAAGTCGGATTTATCCGACTTCGACTGAGGCAGCTTTTCTACCTGCTCGCTTAGTCATCGAGCTTTTCGAAGGTGATTACGCCCGTCTTGGGATCGGCATGGAAGTCCATCTTCTGCCCGTTTTTGATACCTTCACCCTCCCATCGGCCATCGTCAGCTTCAAGTTGGGTGACTTGCGTGTAGCCCGACTTGAGAACCTGCTCGATTACTTGCTGCGCGGGCATCCAGTCCGGCCCTGGCTGATCGGCCCTTGCTAGGTTTAGCGAACCCGCTGAAAGGGCCACGGCGAAAGCGATAGGCGCGAGTTTTTTCATGGCGAACCTCCCTTTACTTAGAACGACCAACCCAGCCGGAAGGTGAGGGTTCCGAGGAGACCGACATGAGGCCGTTAGCGCAGTTTCTTAGCCTTTTTGTTGGCCTTCAAAATCTCAGCCTGACTGCGATAGGCCCGCGCCATGTTCAGGTATCGTTGCGAGATTTCGACGTCGTTAGCGGATCGCGCCATGCGCTCAGCCTTGTCCGCCTGCTTACGGAAGAACTTGGTTTCCTTCACCATCGTCAGTCTCAAAAGAAAAGCACCGCCGCATAAAAAAGAGAGCCGGGGTCAGAAGCTCGCAAGAATCATAGCCAGTGTAACGGAACGCTCAACGAAGATAATCGTTCTGGCCGCGTGCCGAGCCTGCCGCTGGGCCACGCCCCCCTGAGGACGGTCCCGGCTTGCCCCCGGCTGTTGCCGATTGCGGCGGCGGGATGGCGCGGTCCGGCCCAGACGCCAAGGTCTCCCAAGGTTTCAAGTATGGCGAAGGCCTGTCGCAGTCAGGCGGAGGGGCTGAAGGCTAAAAAAGGCCAGCAAAAGCGGCGTTGACCGAAGGAGCCTATTTTCAAATGGCATTCCCAACTTGCTTTTGGTGAGGCCCAATCTATTCTCAGGTAGCTGGCCTCGACCGCGTCGGGGCGACGCTTAGTGGCTGCACAGACAGCCCGTAAAACGAAGGCAAAGGAGGACACGCTATGACGATGAAGCATGTTGCCCTGAGTCTAGCTATCGCGCTCGGCCTTGCGGCTGTGGCCGCGCCGGCCCCCGCACAGGAGGGCCCGAAACTCTACGTCTTCACATCCGGCTCGTTGGGCGGCTTCCCGAAGGCAGCCCTGCAGATGGGTGGCCAAGGAAATATCGACTGGGCACCGGTGAGCTTCTACGTGCTCAAACATCCCAAGGGCAACGTCATCATCGACACCGGAAACAACGACAAGACGATCACCGATCCGGAGGGATGGTGGGGACCGCTCGCCAAGGGCTTCGGCCTCAAGATGACGAAGGATGACGCAATTCCAGCGCAGCTTGCCAAGATCGGTCTGAAGACCGACGACATCAAATATGTGGTGGCCGGTCACTTACATCTCGATCACGGCGGCAACGTCGGCCAGTTTCCGAATGCCACGCTCGTCACCCAGGACGACGAACTGAAGGCCGCCTGGTGGCCGGATGTCGGCTTCTCCGTCTATTACATTCCGGGCGACTTCGCCGACACGAAGAAGATGAACGTCATCCGCCTCAATGGCGACCTGGACCTGTTCGACGACGGCTCGGTGCGCGTCATGCGCGCTCCCGGTCATACGCCTGGTAGCCAGTTCGTGGTCGTGAAGCTACCCAAGACAGGCTCGGTGATCCTGACGAGCGATGTTGTCTATCTCAAGGAAAACCTCGACAAGAACCTCATCCCGCCGATCCCGGGCACACACAATCCGGGCGACGCCTATCACAGCTATCAGCGCGTTCGGCTGGTGCGCGACGCCAACAACGCGCAGATTTTCTATGGACACGATCCGGAGATATTCAAGGCGACTAAGAAAGCGCCCGAATTCTACGATTGAAAGCTGAACCGGCGCGGGCCGTGCCAGGCGGAGCGCCCGCGCCAGATTGCAGGCTAACCAGCCGAAGCGATGCGGCAGCAAGCTTGTCCGCTGGGCAGGCGCTGCTCTTTCGGGACGCTGCATGACCTTCTCGTCAATCGACGCGGCGCCGCAGGATGATGCGCCAACCCGAGTGACGGATATTCCCGCCATTTCGGCCGTCGGTATAAGCAAACGCTACGGGGCGGTCACGGCACTTGACGGGCTGACGCTCGACATCCGCCGCGGCGAGGTGTTCGGTCTGTTGGGACCGAACGGCTCCGGCAAAACCACCTTCATGCGGCTGCTTGCGGGCTACCTGTTGCCTTCCGCCGGGCGGCTTACGGTGGCAGGCCTCGATACGGTTCGCGATTCACTCGCGGTGCGACGGCGCATCGGCTACGTGCCGGAATCGGCACCTCTCTATCGCCAGATGCGTGTCGGCGAATTTCTCGCATTCATGGCCCGGCTTCGCGGGCTGCCCGAACGCGCGATCACCGCCGCCGTGGAGCGGGTGGTCGACCGGCTCGCATTGGGCGCTGTCGTGGACAAGCCGACGAGGGCCCTGTCACGCGGTTATCGCCAGCGGACAGCGCTGGCCCAGGCACTGATCCACGATCCCGATATTCTCATTCTCGACGAGCCGACCAACGGACTTGATCCGCGCCAGATCATCGAAATGAGGGAACTGATCCGCTCGTTGGCCGGACACCACACGGTGCTCATGAGTTCGCATATCCTCAGCGAGGTGGAGAAGACTTCCGACCGCGTGGCAGTGCTGCTCGATGGCCGGTTGCTCGGCATCCAGGCGATGGCGGACACCCCGGACCTCGAAAGCTGGTTTTTGTCGCTGACATGAGATCGCTGCGTATCCTCTTCGCCAAAGAATTGAACGCGACGTTGACGTCGCCGATCGGCTATACGGTCGCGGCCGTGTTCCTGCTCGTGCTGGGCTATACGTTCAGCCTGACGCTGTTCGTCACCAAGGTAGCGAACCTCCAATACATCTTTCACCAGATGTATGTGCTGTCGATTCTGCTGGTCCCCGTGCTGACAATGCGCACCTTCGCCGAAGAGCGGCGGTCGGAAACGTTGGAATTGCTGCTTACCGCGCCGGTTGGCGAGCTCTCGGTCGTGCTGGCGAAATATGCCGCTACGCTGACGCTCGTGCTGGGGATTTTCGCGCTGACGCTTATTTACGCCGTGATCCTCGGCCGCTACGGCGAACCGGATTGGGGACCGATCTATGCCGGTTATCTGGCGCTCGCGCTCCACGCCTCGCTGTTGGTCGCCGTCGGTCTCCTGATGTCGAGCATTACCGAGAGCCAGGTCGTGGCCGCGGCGTTGTCGATCGGCACGTTCCTGATGCTTTGGTTCGCCGATTCGGTGTCCTATCTGCTGCCGCCGCCGTTTGACAGCTTTGCCATCAACCTCTCCTTGATCGGCCATTTCAAGCCGATGGTTAGCGGCTCGGTGTTCCTGTCGGATATCGGCTACTTTGTCACCGCGAGCATGCTTGCGCTTTTCCTCACCACGTGGGGGCTCGCGCAGCGATGAGCGACCCGCAAGGTTCGAACGACCTGCCGGCCGAGGAAATGAGCCTTCTTCACAGTCTGCTCGAGTCGCTGCAATCGCTCGACTGGATCAATCTGGGCTGGTTTGCCGGCGTAGTCTTCGCGCTGGCGGTGCTGTTTGCGGCCGGGCTGAAGGTGCCGGCGCGGCTTGCCTTCGCCAGCCGCATTGCCTCTGCCACGCTCGTCGTCGTCGCCGCCGTAGCGGTCACGATCCTCGCCAATGTGGCGCTCTTTCGCCACGACGCCCATCTCGATCTCACGCACGAAAAGGCCTTCACGCCATCGGCGGAGGCGCGCGAGGTCGTGCGCAGGCTCAGCGGGCGCGTCGAGGTGGCGTATTTCTACCAGAAGCAGAATCAGGCCGCACGCGCGCTCGGCGCCATGCTGCGGCAGCTCGAGCGGCTGAACGAAAATTTTCGCGTGCAGTTGATCGACGCCGACCAGAATCCGGCGCTTGCCAGCAGCCAGGGTGTGCGAACCTACAATTCCGCCGTGCTGCGGCTTGATGAACGCCGCGTCGAAGTAATCACAACCGACGATCGCGAGATCGCGCTTGGTGTGTTGAGGCTGCTACGCACACGCGAAGTGGTGATCTGTTTCGCGTCGGGTCACGGCGAGTATGATATTGATAACTTCGAATTCCACACGCATTTCGAGGGGGCTCACAATCATAGCCACAACGTCTCCGGCACGGGGGTGGTGCAGATGGAGCAGCACGGCCTCGGCCGCCTGAGGCGCGCGATCGAGAAACTCGGCCTGGTCGCCCGCAAGGTTTCCTTCGCCACAGGGCAGCCTATCCCGGATGATTGTGCTGCAATGGTCGAAGCCAATCCGCGGACCCGCTACAGCCCCGGCGAAACCGACGTGCTGCGCCGCTATTTGGAGCGCGGCGGCTCTGCGATGTTCCTGATCGAGCCGGATTATACCGTCGACGAGAGCCTCGCCGCGCTGCTTGCCGGCGCTGGCATCGCGGTGCGCGACGGCGTGATCGTCGATCCGACCGAGCACTATTTCACCGATGAGCAGATGATCGCCGTATCGCGCTACGGCTCCCACTCTGCCACGCGTGGGCTGGCGCTATCGTTCTATCCCGGCGCGCGGCCGCTGGAGGTCTTGCCGGCGTCGGGCGTCAAAGTGACGCCACTGGCCGCCAGCAGCGCCGACAGCTTTGTCATCGCAAATCGTCTCGGGGACCAAACAAAGGCCAAGTCCGGTCCGCGCGCATCACAGATCATAGCGCTCGCCGCGGAGGGACGCTTGAATGGATCGGCAGCAGCGCCCTTCCGCTTGATCGTCGCTGGCGATGCCGATTTCGCTTCCAATTCCTTCTTTCCCTATCTGGCCAATTCCGACGCCGTGCTGGCTGGAATCTCTTGGCTGACGCGTGAGGAGCGGGCGCCGGCGATGAAGCCGCCGGTCGAAGTCTTACCGACGGTGTCGCTCACCGGTGGACAGATGCGTGGCATCTTCCTGGTCACGGTGCTGCTTATTCCCGGGCTGATCGCATTCGCCGGCGGCGCGATGTGGTGGTGGCGGCGATGAGCCGGCTGGTTTGGGCAGCTGCAGCGCTTGGAGCTACCGGTTTCCTCGTGGCACTGGCGTTTACCGGCGGACGCGGTGGTCCAGGGCTTGAGCCTTTCGTTCCGAAGGGGCTGATGACGATTCCGGTCGAGGACGTCCGGGAGGTCGATGTAATCGCCTCGCGCGGCCATTGGCATTTCGTGCGCACGCAAGCCGGCTGGCGCGCGACGCAGGGCGCGGCCGCAGCAGGCTTCGAGGCGCGCCTCGACAGCGCGCTCAAGCTGCTTCGAAACTCGGGACCGGATCGCGTCCTGACCGAGGCGGAAGTCGCGCCGGTCGGCGCGGCGCAGTTCGGTCTCGCGCCACCCCGGCTGCGCGTGATTGTCAGCGGACCCGGCGCTTCGGTGTTCGTGATTTCGTTCGGCGGCACCAATCCAATGGGCCTGTCGCACTATGCGAGACTTGACGGGAGTCAGGAGATCGCACTGTTGCCGGCCTTCGTTGTCGAAGAATGGGAACGGGTGGGAGGCGCACCGTGACGAAGAGGCTCGCGCCATGGGCACTCCTCTGGCTGACGCTTATTGGCTGCTGCAGCGCGCTTGCGCACGTAACCACCACGGGACTATTGCGCATCGAATTCACAGGCGGCCGGATGCTCTACGTGCTCTCGGTCGTCTTGCCAGAGCTGCCGCCCGCCTCCGCGACGATCCTCACTGCCGCCGCAAATGGCGACCGCGGAGCGGCGGAAGTGGTGGCCGAGGCGGCGCGAAAGAGCGTCACGGTCGACCTCGACGGCGCACGCTGTCGGACGGGACGGGTGCGCATTGGCGGCGCCAGCACCAACGAGACCCGCGCAACAATCGAGGTCGACTTCACCTGCGACGCTTCCCATGGCCGTCTCGATATCACCGAGGACTGGCGCGCCTTTCTGGGCGAGCACTACCAAACCCTCGGCAATCTCCACACGCCGAGCGGCGAGCGGCAGGTGATCTTCGGGGAGGAATCAAGGTCCGTCACGGTGGACATCGACCGCACCGTTGCGACGGGCTGGTTCGACTTCGTCAAGCTCGGCATCGAGCACATTCTCACCGGCTATGACCATCTGCTGTTCCTGGTCGCGCTGCTGGCCACCGCGCGAGGTGCGTGGTCGGTCGTGCGCATCGTGACGGCCTTCACATTGGCCCACAGCATAACGCTGTCGGTTGCGGCGCTGGGCATTGTGACGATTCCCGACCGAATTATCGAGCCGCTGATTGCGGCGACGATTGTCTGGGTCGCGCTGGAGAATCTTTTCGCGGCCGAGCCCGACAGGAGGCGGTGGATCTGGAGTTTCGGTTTCGGCCTTGTGCACGGCTTCGGATTTGCCTCCGTACTTGGCGAACTCGGCCTGAAGGGGGAGACACTGGTGCGCGGGTTGGTGGGTTTCAATGTGGGGGTCGAAATCGGGCAACTGATTTTCGTCGCCGTCTTCCTGCCCGCGCTGATGTGGCTGTCGCGCGGCCGCGGCGCGCAGCTGACCCCGCGCATCGCCTCGCTGGCGGTGGCGGCGATCGGCACCTACTGGCTGGTCGAACGTATCTTTGTTGGTTGAGTGCCGGCGTCGCGTTGCGGCGCTGGTATGTCAGGCGGCGATAACCTCGCCATTGCCGTTCAGGCAGGACGCAAAACCCTGCAGGGCGCTGTATTGATGGGAAGTGCGGCGGGTGATGAAGAGCGTCTCGACCTTGGACTGCGCCGGGTTCAGTGTGTGAATGTTGACGGTCTCGTTCCGCCCGACCACCGCGCGCGGCAGCAGCGTCACGCCCATGTCGGCGGCGACGCAGCCGATCATGCCGTCGAGCGTGCCTAGTTCGAACCGGGCGGAAGACGGCCAGCCGAATTCCGTGAAGACCTGTTCGAGCCGTTGCCGGTAGGTGCAGCCGGTACGGAAAACGAGCGCGGTCGGCCCGGACTCCGGGGTGCCCGCACGCAAGGCTGAGAGGCTCGTCCATCGCCGTGCGGTGACCAGGACCAGCTCCTCCCGGAACGCGACCGTCGCGTCGAGGTCGGCATGCTCGATCGGACCCGCGACGAATGCGCCGTCAAACGTACCGTTGAGCACACCCGCCACCAACTCGGCCGTCGTCGACGTCCGCAAGCTCAGCCGCACCGCCGGGAAGCGGCGATGGAATTCGGCAAGCAGCGAGGGCAGGCGAACGGCGGCCGTGGTTTCCATCGATCCGATCGCGAGCGGTCCCTTCGGTTCGCCATCGTCCCGCGCCGCCAGCAGCGCCTCACGCGACAGCGCGGCCATCCGCTGCGCGTAGGGCAGCAGGCGGCGACCGGCGCCGGTCAGCGTCATGCCGCGGCTGTGCCGCTCGAACAACGCGGTGCCGATCTCGGCCTCCAGCGCTTTCACCCGTTGGGTGACGTTGGATTGCACGGTGTTGAGTTCGTCGGCGGCGCGGGTGATCCCGCCGAGCCGGGCGACCGTGGAAAAGGTGAGAAGGTCGGTCAATTCCACGGGATTGCTCCGTTCCCTATATTAGATGGCAGCGTTCTCTAGTATTCACTATTCCAGAATGTTAGTTCGGCCTAAGCTCGCTGTCCAGACAAGGGAGCGAACGCATGCCGATCAGGACTGATTTGACGGCACTTCTGGGCATCCGACATCCGGTCCTGCTGGCGCCGATGGACACGATCTCGGGCAGCCGGCTGACCCGGGCGGTGAGCGAGGCCGGCGGCTTCGGCATTCTTGGCGGCGGCTATGGGGATCGCGCCCGGCTCGAAGCGGAGACCGCGAAGCTGAAAGATTGCGCCGGACCGTTCGGCATCGGCTTCATCACCTGGAGTCTGGCGAAGAAAGCCGAACTTCTCGACATCGCGCTCGACGCCAAACCGCGCGCCATCATGCTGTCGTTCGGCGATCCCGCGCCGTTCGCGCCGAAGATCAAGGCGGCGGGCGCGTTGCTGATCTGCCAGGTGCAGAGCGAGGAGATGGCGCGGCAAGCCCTCGATGCCGGCGCCGACGTTTTGATTGCACAAGGAACCGAAGCGGGCGGACACGGCGCCTCGCGGACCACGATCGATATCGTGCCGGCGATCGTCGATCTGGCCGCTGGACGCGTACCGGTTGTCGCTGCCGGCGGCCTTGCCGACGGGCGCGGGTTGGCGGCGATGCTGATGCTGGGGGCTTCCGGCGTGCTGATGGGCACGCGCTTCTATGCCAGCATCGAGGCTGACGGCGCCGAGAAAGCAAAGCAGTTGATACGCGCGGCCAGCAGCGGCGAGACTGTCCGCGGCGTGGTGTTCGACTGGTCGCGACAGCTGTTGTGGCCGGCGCCATTCACCGCGCGCACGCTGATTAACGACCATGTGCGGACCTGGACGGGCCGCGAGATCGAGCTGATGCAGCGCGCGGACCAGGTCGCAGCAGACTATGCCGCGGCGAAAGCGGCCGGCAATTTCGATGTCGCCGCCGTCTTTGCCGGTGAGTCCGCCGGCCTGATCCATGATATTCCGCCGGCAGCCGAGATCGTCGACAGGATCGTCACCGAGGCCGACCAGATATTGAGCGGGCGGCGCAATTCCTTCGCCGCCTGACCCTTCACACCTTCAATTCACCCAAGCGAGCAAAACCATGTGGCCAGACCGCCGGATCATCGACCTCTTCAAGACCGAATTTCCGATCGTGCTGGCGCCGATGGCCGGCATCATGGACGCCGAACTCGTCATCGCGGCGGCGCAGGGCGGGGCGCTCGGCTCGCTGCCTTGCGCGATGCTCTCGGCCGAGAAGGCGCGCGAGCAGGTCAACATCATCCGCCAGCGTGTCTCGGCGCCGGTCAACATGAACTATTTCTGCCACACGGCGGTCGATGCCGATCCCGCGCGCGAAACTGGATGGAAGGCCAGGCTTGGATCCTATTACAAGGAGTTGGGGCTCGATCCCGCCGCGCCCTTCAGCGCCGCCAACCGCGCGCCGTTCGATGAAGCCATGTGCGCTCTGGTGGAGGAACTGAAGCCTGAAGTGGTCAGCTTCCATTTCGGCCTGCCGGATCCTGCGCTGGTCCGGCGTGTCAAGGCGGCAGGCTGCATCGTGATGTCGTCGGCGACCATCGTGAAGGAGGCGATCTGGCTGGAGGAGAACGGCGCCGATGTCATCATCGCGCAGGGCGCCGAAGCGGGCGGCCACCGCGGCATGTTCCTGACCGACAATATCGCCCAGCAGCCTGGCACGTTTGCGCTGGTGCCGCAGGTGGTCGATGCGGTGAAGGTGCCGGTGATCGCGGCCGGCGGTATTGCCGACGGGCGTGGCATCGCGGCGGCGTTTGCGCTCGGCGCATCCGGCGTGCAGATCGGCAGCGCCTATCTGCGATGCCCGGAATCGAAGGTGATTGCGCCCGCGCGCACCGCACTGGCCCAGGCGCATGACGATTCCACCGTCATCACCAACGTCATGACCGGACGCCCCGCGCGCGGTGTCGCCAACCGCGTCATGCGCGAGGTCGGCCCGATCTCGCCGGATGCGCCCGCGTTCCCGCACGCCGCCACCGCGCTCGGGCCGCTGAAGACGGCGGCCGAAAAGCTCGGCAAGGTCGATTTCACCAATCTCTGGGCCGGGCAGGCGGTGCGGATGGGCCGCGAGATGCCGGCGGCCGAACTCACGCGGGCGCTCGCCGGTGCCGCGCTGGCGCGGCTCGGCGCGCTGGGCGGCTAGGGCGTGTGCGCAAAAGCCGGTCCAGGGTGTGCACATGAGGTCGGCCCTGCGATGGATCGCCGCGCAATAGGATGCCTAGCTCGAAGTCAAAATTGGGCCAAAAGCAAGTATTAGCAGTCGTTCAGATCGGCCGCCGGAGTTCGCTAGCGAAAATCCCGAGAGCCGACTTCCGGTTTGGCGCGGGGCTGGGGAACCGTCTGCCATGGACAACACTTATCCCCGCGACGAAGCGGAGTGGGGCCTCCGGATGTCGATAGCTCGGGGGCGGCGCGATGTATCCTTGTCTTGTAGACCGCATCAGCAGATTTGAGCGCAAAGGCGGGGTCATGCGGGCCTTGATCCTGGCATTGTCCATCCTGGCGATCCTCGACAGCGCGCACTTTGCCGCGGCCGGTCTGAGCGACACGCCCCGCGAAACGTCGGCTCCCGCCGATACGGCAAGCACTACCAACGAAGCGACCCAGCAGACCGAGGAACAGATCCGCCTCACCAAGGCAAAACGCCGTGACGTGCAACGCCGGCTGACCAGGCTCGGGTTCGACACCAAGATCAATGGGACGTTCGATGAGCAGACGCGCGCGGCCATCTCGCGCTGGCAGGACGAGTCCGGCTACCCATCGACCGGCTTCCTCGACGCCAGCCAGCACAAGGCGCTGGCGGACGCCGCGAAGCAGGCTGCCAAAGCCGACCGTAAGGACCGTCGTCGCGCTGGAAACCGTACCCGCTATTCGCGTGGTCCGGATGGTCCGATCGGCGCGATTGGCGGCGCAGTACGTGGCGTGGGGGGCGCGGTGCGCGGCGTCGGGAGGGGCGTGGGGAGCGCGGTGGGCGGAATATTCCGCAGGTGAATCTTCCCGCCCAGGATAGCAACTCGACGTCGCCTCACAACGCGTGGACCCAGGCCTCCGGATAAAGCGCGTAGGCGTCGCCGCGCCGGGCCAGCCGCGAGAACGCCGGGAAATGCAGGTGCATCCCGGCAATGAGAATGCCGTCGGCGGAGACGCGATCGAACATGCGTTTGCGCGCGGCCGCGGCGGCGGCGAGATCGGTGTCGAAGGCCATGCCGGCTTCGGGAAACGCGGTCTGCACTTCGGGCACGTGCACCGTGTCGCCCCAGATCATCAACTGATCGTTGCCTGACGCGATCAGATACGCGGTGTGGCCCGGCGTATGCCCGAGGCTCGGCACGGCGGTCACCCCGGGAAACACCTCACCCTCCCTGAACAATCGGGTCCTGCTCTTGTAGGGCGCGACCTGTTCACGGCCAGCCAGAAAATAGAGTTGCGCCGATCGCTCGTCGACCTTGGCCATCGCGCCGTCGTCGAACCAGTGCGCCAGTTCGTTCTCGTGCATCACAAGTTCCGCGTTCGGAAACAGAAGCTGCCCGTTCGACATGTCGGTCAGGCCGGCGGAATGATCCGGATGCATGTGGGTCAGCAAGACCGTATCGATCGACTTCGGATCGATACCGGCCAAAGCGAGGTTGCGCTGAACGAAGCCGGCTGTCGGCTGCAAATAGTTGCCCGATCCGGTGTCGATGATCGCGATGCGTCCCTTCGAATGGATCAGGAAGGTGTTGACGCTGGTTCGCCGCGCCGGCCGGAACGCGTCGGTCAGGATTTGACGTGCCTTTTCGACATCGACGTTGCGCATCACCTCGAGGGTGCCGTCGAGATAGCCGTCACTGATGGTGGTGACGACGATATCGCCGATCTTGCGATGATAGACGCCGGGAATCTGCGCGGTCGGTTGCGGATTCATATGGGAGACCTCGGGGCTGTTGCGGAATAGTCAGATTCGGTCAGGCGTCGACCGATCGCAGGAATTCGTCGATGCAATTGGAAAGCAGGTCGGGCGTTTGCACCGACATATAGTGCCCGGTGCGGATTTCGACGTAGCGGGCGCCGGGAATGGCGTTGGCCACGCTCTCCGCCAGCGCCGGCGGGCGTACGCGGTCGAGACTGCCGCCGATCACGAGGACCGGGCACGCCAGCCGGGCGAGTTCGTCCCGCATGTCGGCTGCCGCCAGCATTCGCCAGATCGTCGCATAGCTCGCGGGATCGTTGCCGAGCCATCGCGTCCGGAAGCGCTCAAACCGGGCAATATCGCCGCGAAGCTCCGGGGCATAGCCGTTCAACATCGAATCCTCGACCGCGAACGCCATGCCGGCGGCTTCGATCCGCGCAAGGCGCTCCAGCGCTGCCGCGCGGCGCTCCGCCGCGATGCCCGTGGCCGGGCTGCCGACCGCAACGGCGCTGGTGCGCTCCTTATATCGGGCCGCGAAGTGCAGGGCGATCGCACCGCCGACGGCGACGCCTGCAAGCGCGACCTTGCCGGCGATTCCAAAATGATCGAGCAGGGCTGCAATGTCATCGGCCATCGTATCGAGGGTAAGTTCGTCGCGCACCTTTTGCGACATTCCGGCCCCGCCGGTATCGTAGCGCAGCACGCGGCGCGATTTTGCGAACTGTGGCGCGACATCGTCCCAGCTTTCGAGCGAGCCGCCCATTTCGTGAACCAGCACCAGCGTGCGGTTGCCGCCGCCGGTCAGTTCGCAGCGCAGCCCGACGCCGTTGGCTTCAATGAAATCCATCCTGCGCCCCCCGGGTGCTTTTTTTGTTGTTTGTCACGGCGAGCGACTGGTCGGTCAGCCTTGCAATCCGAGGGCCACGATACCCGAGACGATATTAATCTCAAACTATCGAGGTCCGGAAGCAGGTGGTCGTGTTGGTTTGGCGCCTGTTGCGACGTCGGGGTATGGCCTGTGGCCTGCAACTTGGGCTGCGCTGATCGTTTGCACCGCGGAACGCGGGGGCCTTCCGACTAGTGTGCGGGTTCGTCGCGCTGGACCTCCAGATGCTCCACCGCCAGCGACCGGTAGTGCGCGGCCATCTCCTTGTAGTGCTGCCTGGAGATGGGATCGGTCGCAGTTTCCGCGCGACGTTCGAACACTTCCGCCTTTTCCTGGAGGATTTTAGCCTGCGACATGGCTCTCTCCCGTTTGTCAGCTTAAGCAGGCGAGATAAACGATCGCGATGCCGAGTACGGTCCCGATTGACCAGAGGGCGGGGTCCCAGCCTTCGTGATGGGCTCTGTCGTTCTCGATGGTCGACATGACACGGCCTCCCGATGTCCTGGCCGCGACTACATCCCTCGACTGTTTCAGGACGACTACGTGAGGTAGGAAAATGGTTTCGTCGGGGCGCCTTTGCGAGGGGGAAAGGGGCGCTTGGCGCTCAAAATCTCGTGCGTCGGGGTCGGGTCGGCTTCTGACCTCCAAAAGGCGGGATTCGGTGTCCCCGGGGCCGGCTCGCCTGTTCCCGCGGTTGCGGTGCAAAAGCGGCCTCTGCTATACGGCGGATGCGAATTCTCCTTTCGAGGCCTATATTCATGTCCGTTGATGCCGCTACCGTCCGCCGCATCGCGCAACTGGCGCGAATTGCGGTCACCGAGGCCGAAGTTCCCCATCTGCAGGGCGAGCTGAACGCCATGCTTGATTTCGTGGAGCAGCTTTCGGAAGTGAACGTCGACGGCGTCGAACCGATGACCTCGGTGACCCCGATGGAAATGAAAAAGCGTCCCGATGTGGTCAATGACGGCGAGATCGCTGACGACGTGGTCAGGAACGCGCCGGAAACGCAAAACCATTTCTTCCTGGTGCCGAAGGTTGTTGAATAGCTTCTATTCGTTATGAGATCGGAAGTCCGATGTGTCTGCTGTGCGACGATGAAAAGGCCTATCAGGCCTACATGAATTACCTCGACGCGATGGAGCGGCAGGGCAAGGCCGCCGATCCCGACAAGGCGATGGACGCCGTGCTCGATCAGCTCGAGGCCAACGAGCGGACGCGGCCCAAGCCGAACGACCCCGCCAGCGACAAGACGCTTTCTCCGTTCTTCTGCAGCCCGATCAATAAATGACCGACCTGACATCGATGACGATCGCCGAGGCCAAAGCCGGCCTCGCGAACAAGTCTTTCACCTCGCTTGAACTGACGGATGCGCATCTCGCCGCCATCGAAGCGGCGCGTTCGCTCAATGCCTTCATCCTGGAAACGCCGGATCAGGCCCGCGCCATGGCGCGTGCGATCGACGCGAAGATCGCCAAGGGCGAGGGCGGTCCGCTGGCCGGCATTCCGCTGGGGATCAAGGACCTGTTCGCGACCAAGGACGTGCGCACCACGGCGTGCTCGAAAATCCTCGGCAATTTCGTGCCGCCTTACGAATCCACCGTGACCTCGCAGCTCTGGCGCGACGGCGCCGTGATGCTGGGCAAGCTCAACAACGACGAATTCGCGATGGGCTCGTCGAACGAGACGTCGTGCTTCGGCCCGGTGGTCAATCCGTGGCGACGCGAAGGTTCCAACACCACGCTGGTGCCGGGCGGTTCATCCGGCGGATCGGCTTCCGCCGTGGCGGCGCTGCTCTGCATGGGCGCGACCGCGACCGACACCGGTGGTTCGATCCGCCAGCCCGCCGCGTTCACCGCGACCGTCGGCGTCAAGCCGACCTATGGGCGCTGTTCGCGCTGGGGCATCGTGGCGTTCGCGTCCTCGCTCGACCAGGCGGGTCCGATCGCACGCACAACGCGCGATGCCGCGATCCTGATGCGCTCGATGGCGGGGCACGATCCGAAGGACACCACCTCGGTCGACCGCGCCGTGCCGGACTATGAGGCCGCGATCGGAAAATCCGTCAAGGGCATGAAGATCGGCATTCCCAAGGAGTATCGTCTCGACGGCATGCCGGCGGAAATCGAAAAGCTGTGGAGCGAAGGCGCGGCATGGCTGAAGGCGGCCGGCGCCGAATTGATCGAGGTGTCGCTGCCGCACACCAAATACGCGCTGCCCGCCTATTACATCGTGGCGCCGGCGGAAGCCTCGTCCAACCTCGCGCGCTATGACGGCGTGCGCTACGGCCTGCGCGTGCCGGGGCGCAGCATTGGGGAGTTGTACGAGAACACGCGCGCTGAAGGCTTTGGCGACGAGGTGCGCCGCCGCGTCATGATCGGCACCTATGTGCTCTCGGCCGGCTATTACGACGCGTATTATCTGCGCGCGCAAAAAGTCCGCACCCTGATCAAGAAGGATTTCGAGGACTGTTTTGCAAAAGGCATCAGCGCGATCCTGACCCCGGCAACGCCGTCGGCGGCGTTCGGCGTCGGCGAAAAGGGCGCCGATCCTGTCGAGATGTATCTCAACGACATTTTCACGGTGACGGTGAACATGGCGGGACTGCCGGGCATCGCCGTGCCGGCCGGCAAGGACGCGCAAGGCTTGCCGCTCGGCCTGCAACTGATCGGTCGTCCATTCGACGAGGAGACGCTGTTCTCGCTCGGCGAAGTGGTCGAACAGGCGGCCGGACGGTTCACGCCGCCAAAGTGGTGGTGACATGGCGGATTTCCGCGCCAGCCTGACGGACGCGGCCCCGGCGACGGGCCTGGAGCCGTCGCTGGCTGCGTTGTGGTGGGCCGCCAAGGGCGACTGGGATCAGGCGCACAAGATCGTGCAGGATGAGAGCGATGCGAACGCCGCGTGGGTGCACGCCTATCTGCACCGCGTCGAAGGCGATCTCGGCAATGCCGGTTACTGGTACCGTCAGGCCGGCCAGCCGGTGGCGAAGGATTCTCTGGAAGCCGAATGGGAGCGGATCGTGTCCGCGCTGCTTGGTGCTGGTTCGGCAAGGTGAACGGCCGGTCGCGGGCAGTCGTTAGCGCAGCTTTCCTTTCGGCAGCAAATATTCATGCACGTGCGGACACACATTGCCGACGCCGCACTTCTCGGCCTTGACGAGTGGCTCCAGCTGGCTAAGCAGCTCCTTGGCATTGAACACTTTTGGCGGTGCCGACGCGACTGGCGTCGAGAGGAAGTGCACATCGCCCTCGATCGCCGGTTTCGGGACTGCGGCCCCGCCTCCGGTATAGATGAAGATCGGGGCTCCGCCGCCACGCGCCATCCTGATCGGTTCAACCGAGCGGCTGGCGAGGTCGCTCTCGGGCCGCCATGCGGCGGCTTGGGAGACTTCGTCCGGTGACACAGGAATGCTGGTGCGCAGCGAAGCTACCGAGCTGCTCAGCCTTGAGCTACCCAGGCTTGAGCTGTCGCGATCGTCCGCCGGCGGACGCCGCATGGAGAATTGCATGTCCGACAGGATCTCAAATCCGTTAAAACCCTTTTCGATGGCCAGTTGGGCGCAGCGATAAAGCCAATAGACCTGAACGGTCTCTCGCGTGGTGTAGCCGTTGCCCTGAAAACTCACGCGAAAGACGTCCGGCCTCAATTCCTGGACGTCGAAGCCGCCGGTGAACCCTTGCTGGGCGTAAGGAGTTGCACACGACGCGAGACTGACGGCGACGGCCGCTACCAACAACACACGAAACATTTCATTCCCCAACCCTTATGCAATTTCTACGGTACAATTCTACTGCGCGTCAATGCTACGGCGAATGAAGCCTTCAGGAGATATTGTGCAGGGGCGTGGGCGGGGGCCGCCTGCACCGGGCGTTCTGTGCTGGTCTCGGCCATCCGGATGCCGATTTCGGCGGCTTGACTGATGTCATCCGTTGCGCGAAGCCCAAGCCGTCCCACATTTCAACCTGTTGGAAGCCTGCATCGATGAACGCCACAGTCAAACCGGGAAAACTGATCAAGGGCCAGACCGGCGACTGGGAAGTCGTGATCGGGTTGGAAGTGCACGCCCAGGTCACCTCGAACTCAAAACTGTTCTCGGGCGCCTCGACCGAATTCGGCGGCGAGCCGAACAGCCACGTCTCGCTGGTCGACGCCGCGATGCCGGGCATGCTGCCTGTCATCAACGAGGAGTGCGTCAGACAGGCTGTAAGAACCGGGCTCGGCCTCAACGCGCAGATCAATCTGCGCTCGGTGTTCGACCGCAAGAACTATTTTTATGCGGATTCGCCGCAGGGCTACCAGATCAGCCAGTACAAGTCGCCGATCGTCGGCGAGGGCGAGGTCGTTGTCGAACTGGACGGCGGCAAGACCGCGACGATCGGCATCGAGCGGCTGCATCTGGAACAGGACGCCGGCAAGTTGCTGCACGACCAGTCGCCGACCATGTCCTATGTCGACCTCAACCGCTGCGGCGTGGCGCTGATGGAGATCGTGTCAAAGCCCGATATCCGCGATGCCGAGCAGGCCAAGGCCTATGTGACCAAACTGCGTTCGATCCTGCGCTATCTCGGCACCTGCGACGGCGACATGGAGAAGGGTTCACTGCGCGCCGATGTGAACGTTTCCGTGCGCAAGCCGGGCGGCCCGCTCGGCACCCGCTGCGAGATCAAGAACATGAACTCGATCACCTTCATCGGCCAGGCGATCGAGTACGAGGCGCGGCGCCAGATCGAGATCGTCGAGGATGGCGGCACGATCGACCAGGAGACGCGGCTGTTCGACCCGAACAAGGGCGAGACGCGTTCGATGCGCTCCAAGGAAGAAGCGCATGACTATCGCTATTTCCCGGATCCGGACCTGCTGCCGCTCGAGTTCACCGAAGCCTATGTTGCCGGGCTGAAGGCCGACCTGCCGGAATTGCCGGACCAGAAGAAAGCGCGCTTCATCGAGAGCCTCGGTCTGTCGCCCTACGATGCCGGCGTGCTGGTAGCCGAGCGCGAGAGCGCGGTGTTCTACGAAACCGTGCTCGCAGGCCTTGCCGACAAGGCGCGCGACGGCAAGCTCGCCGCCAATTGGGTTATCAACGAGCTGTTCGGGCGTCTCAACAAGGAAGGCCACGATATTACGGCATCGCCGGTGTCGGCGGCGCAGCTGGCGGCGATCGTTGACCTGATCGGCGAGGGCACCATCTCCGGGAAAATTGCAAAAGACCTGTTCGAGATCGTCTGGACCGAAGGCGGTGACCCGCGCGCACTGGTCGAAGCGCGCGGCATGAAGCAGGTCACCGATCTCGGCGCGATCGAGAAGGTCGTCGACGACATCATCGCGGCCAATCCGGACAAGGTCGCGCAGGCGAAAGCCAAGCCGCAACTCGCCGGCTGGTTCGTCGGCCAGGTGATGAAGCAGTCGGGCGGCAAAGCCAATCCGCAGGCGGTCAACGACCTCTTGAAGGCGAAGCTCGGCATCTGAATCGTCCCGTAACGGGACACGCTCGTAACATCGGCGACGTCGCGATCGATGCGCGAGTGCACTTCGATCGTCCATCGCGATCCAAAAGTTAACAGTCGCGACTGCAAGCACGTATCCGAATCGGCGGTCGCGATTCGTCCGGAAAGTTCGTTTTGGCGCGCGTCGGCGAGACCTGAGCGCTGTGACTACGAAAATTTTTTTGTTGCCAAACCGTGCGACTCAGAGTCCGCGCGCACGTCATTTTGACGCAGTTGATGAGTCGATGCGAGTATGATCGTTGATCGATCATCATCTTCGCAAATTCAAAAATGCGCAACTGTACAGGCGATTCCTGCGATGCTTGGCAGTGAGAGCATGCCTCGCTTCGGCATTTTTTGCATCGACGCGCGAGCATGTTGCGATGTCGCCGATATCGTCGCACTGCGCGCGCTCACATTGCTCCGTCAACACTTCTTTAAGCGGGAAGCTGTTTTTTTGAGTGCGTTGGTGTATTCGGGATGTAGTGCATCTCGATTCCCGAGTGCACGCAGCAGACTAAAGCCATCTCACTTAACATTAGGAGGGCAACATGGCCAAGAAAGCTAAGAAGGCAAAGAAGGCGAAGAGCGCGGTGAAGAAGACTGCGAAGAAGACCCGCAAGGTCGCCAAGAAGAAGAAGTAACTTCGCTTCTCCAAGGATTGCCGGCGGCTTGATGCCGGCACGTCACACGAGCCCCGGATAAACATCTGAAGGCTCTGGTCGACGAAAGAGGGTGTCGGCGAGACATCAGGTCAAACGGCTGGATCGTATTTCGCAAAGAGCGTGCTTTCAAAAGAAGCCCGCTCTTTCAAAGCCGGTCCGGCAGAAGAAACAAGTTTTTCTTCGTTCGGTGCGGGTATCCTTAACTACCCGCAGTTTCACCGGGCCCAAAGCCCGGTATGAAATCTGGTCCTGACGTGTTCGCCGACGCCCTCGTTCCCTCGGGGCGTACTCGTCCCCGGAACGCCCGCTTTATCGGAACGTCCTCGTTCCCCGGAGCGCTCCGATAGACCACGCATCAGGCGTGCGGCGCTGAAATCTCCCCCGCTTCAAATTGATCGCTCGCAGGCGTCGGCTGGTTTGCTTCCGCCCGTTGCCCCCCAGGCGCGTCATCGCTCGCGAATTCGGGTTCCGGCACGCCGCGAACTTCCGAACGGTCGCAGAGGCTGCGCGATTTCAGATCATCTGCTGGAACCGACACTGCACAGCGTGTTGCGCCGGCCCGGTGACGAGGGAAGATGGTATCGACGTTGCTGCGATGGTTATCGTTCTGCGAAACCGCAGGGTAAACCGAACTTCACGATTGGAAACTTCTCCCTGTGCCGCAGGCACTTCTGCGATTTCGTGCTCGAGGGCACGATGCGCGCGTTTACACCCCGTTCATCGCGAACCTTAAACTGCCCTTCAAATTTGATCGGTCATGATCGTCCCAACAACAGACCGGAAAACGGCGTTGGGGATAACAGGGCTTAACAGTGGACAGGGGCCGCGCTCGGGGGAGGGCGGCAACGATAAAAAGGGGAGCTACAGATGTTTCAGGGGCACTTTGATCTGGACACGGCCATTGCGGTGGAGGCGACGGCGATCCCGGACGTGCTGTTCGAGCGCGGCCTTTACTGGGCGAGCGGCCGTTCCGGCGTGGTCAATCTCGTCGCGGCCCACAAATGGTTCAATCTCGCCGCGCTGAAGGGCCGTGCGGATGCCATCTCCATGCGCCGCGAGGTCGCCGCAATGATGTCGGATGCCGAAATCGCCACCGCGCAGCGCGAAGCGCGCGCCTGGATGACGGCGCACTAAGGACAACGCCTTCCGGCCATTCGGCCTGTCGGCTTGTCCTGGTTAGGCGCTGTGGCGGCTGGAGCGGAAACGCTTGAGAAATCCGAACCGGCCAGCTGGCGCAATCCGGTTTATGGCTTATTCTTGGACCGATGCCGAAGCGCCCCCTACATCCTTCGAATATCCAACGACCTGGTTCGAGCGCTCAGGTGCTCGAAAGCGCGGCGCTTGCGTTGCGGATGCAGCGTCCCGATGAGGCCGAGCGGCTTGCCTTCGGCGTATTGAAATCGGACCGGGGCAATGCCCTTGCCGCGCAAATTCTCGGACGCTCGCTACTGATGCAGAACCGCGCCAACGAGGCGATTGTCCCGTTGGAGAGAGCGGCGCGTCGCAGTGACGATCCGGAGATCGAGACCCTGCTGGCCGTCGCATTGGCCGCCATCGGGCGGGGCGACGAGGCGCTTGACCGGTTGCGCCGGACCATTGCGCGGCGACCGCCGTTTCCGCCGGCATTTCTCGAATATGCCAGCCAGCTTGGCAAGATTGGACGCGTCGACGAGGCCGTCGCCGTGCTGGAAAGTGGGCTTGCGCTCACCCCCGATGCGGTCGATCTGCGAACGCAGCTTGGGTATTTCCATATCAAACGCAACAACCGCGCCGAGGCGCGCGCTATTTTTTCGCAACTGCTCGCGGCAGCGCCGGAGCGGTACGACGTTCTGGTCGGGTTGGCCAAGGTGATGGCGCTGGACGGTGAATATGCCGCCGCCGCCGATCTCTATCGGCGTGCGCTTGGGATGCGGCCCGACGATGCCGTGACGCGAAACAATCTCGGCATATGCCAGCTTGAGATGGGTGAGCGCGAGGCGGGAGAAGCGAGCTTGCGTGCGATAACGCATGGCGCGCCGCAGTTGGTCGGGCAGGCGATCACCTCGCTTGCCGCCGCTTCGCACGGTCGTTTCTTCCTGCGGCCGAGCGCCGCCGCGAAGTTCCTGGGCGTTGAAAGAAGCTGACTGCCGTTATGCCCGAAACTGCCGGCGATAGATGCCGGTCTCGCGGTAGATCGCCGTCGTGAGATCGTGCGCCCGCTGCGCCTCTTCTTTGGTGAAGGTCGCAGTGCGCGCCACCCAGCTTTCGCGCTTGACCGGCATGCACTGAGCGACCGGTGTGCCCTTCGGCAGCACGCCGCTGAAATTCGCGTCGTGCCAATGCGCCGGAAAATGTATCCAGTTGTCATGGTAGAGGTCGCAATCGACCAGACCGGTCAGCGTGGTGAACGGCAAATCGAAGCGGTTGGCCGGATGCGTGAATGCACCGAATAGCCTTCCGGCGCCTCGATCGTCCAGAGGTTGTGAAATTTGATCAGGAAGCGATCGGCGTCGAACAGCGGCGTGCCGCTGACCTGACTGGCGTCGTGGAAGCCGACCGGCGAGCGTACGAAACCGACCTCTCCGCCCGGCGGCAGATCATTGTCCCAGGTGAATTCGCCGTTTTCGACCCTCAGGTCGCAGATCAGCGGAATCAAAAAGCCGGAGGTCATGGCGTCGACAAAGGGCGGACAACGCTTGAGCGTGTCGCCGACCCGGGAATGGACCGGATTGAATGCTTGTGACGGCATCGCCTTGAACCAGTCGGGCACACCGAGCGCTGCCGGCACCGGCGGTGGCAGCAGCCCGTCCAGTTCGATCGGGCAGCGGAACGTCAGCGAACGCTCTTCTTGCGAAGTCATATTTTTGTTTTTGCTCCAAGGCTTGGAGATGGTCTGGATGTTCGAAGCTTGCAGCGCTGAACTGTAGGACGCGGGCGATACGTTTGGAATCGTGCCGGCTCAGAGCAGGGTTGCGGATTTGGCGGTAGATTTGTTTGAAGCTTTGATTGTGGGCCCAACAGTGGACCGATCGGCTGGCCGCGCCGAAGCGCAATAAGAAGCCGGGATGGCGGAGCCGGAGGGATTCGAACCCTCGATAGGGCTTTACAACCCTATAACGGTTTAGCAAACCGCCGCCTTCAGCCACTCGGCCACAGCTCCATCAGCGCGGATATGCCTGACGCGAGGGCCAGCCGCAAGCGGCAGATTCAGATTACGCCGAGGCCATTTAGGGGCACCGTCGCTTCGCGGGCATTCCTTGCGGGCGGCCGACATCCCGTATCGCGCGTTCGGGCGCATGTTCCCGGGCTCTGCAGTCTCGATGACACCCAGCAATCGGCACGGCATACGCGCCGCGAGGCCTGACCGGGGCAGGAGTTTTCGCCACGTGTTTGCCCAGGCGCCGCGTCGAAATCGCGGGAAATTGATTCGATGGCACCCGACGTGCCGATTCGATTCCATGCGAGTCACGGTTCCAGATCGGCGCGCGCAACGCCGGTTTCTCCGCACTCAATAATGCCTTCCGATCCTGCGAAATATCGGGCTTCCATCCTCTTTCGCCGGTTTTTTTGCCCTGGTTGGGGGCCGTTGAAGGGTGAGACGCCCGTGGGGGCCTGCACCCGTCACCGACGAGCATGGTCCGCAGACTCTATAATGGGTGCGTAATGACCCGCTGCGGATTCGGCGACCTCACCTTCGATTCGATGCGAGAGAGGCGCGCTGGCGGGCACGGGCCGCTTGTTGCGGTGCCCGCACCGACTTTCTCGGCGCGAAACGAGCTATTCGAAAATACCGAATAGAAACAATATCTTGCAGGGAAAGTTCGTTCACAAAGAAGTGTTATTTGTGCAACACCCTACGGAAAAGGGGCGGAGCGGGGCTGCTCGAAGCGGTTCCTTTATTGCGTGTGCAGAAGTCCTCGGTAATTGTGATCGGGCGACGGAGGGGGGCATCCCGAGGTCGTCCCGTTAGGTGGTTCGCTTAAGTCCCTCGCGTTCATGCGGGAGTGTCCGAAGGCGCGAAGCGACTAAGCGGGTTTCAGGGGATTAAGGGAACCAACCTTAGGGTGTCATCACCCGGCGGATCCGGAACCTTCCCTACAGAGCAACTTGGAGGTTTAACATGAAGATGGTTAAGAGCCTTATTCTCGGCTCAGCGGCGGGTCTCGTCGCTATGAGTGGAGCTCAGGCCGCCGATCTTCCCGTCAAGGCCAAAGCGGTCGAGTACGTGAGGATCTGCTCCCTGTATGGCGCGGGTTTCTACTATATCCCGGGCACCGACACCTGCATCAAGCTGGCTGGTTACCTGCGCGCTGACATCACCTTCAACGGTGGCAACTACGGTCAGCCCGCCTGGAGCAGCGATCTCGGCCAGGGCAATCGCTACCGCGATTACTTCGCCACCCGTTCCCGTATGCAGCTGAACGTTGATACCCGCACGGCTACGGAATACGGCGTCGTCCGTACCTTCGGTCTGGCGAACTTCAACTTCCAGAACAACGGCACCAACAACCCGACCACTCTCGCGACCTTCCCGGCCTCGAGCTCGACCGGTCTGTTCGGACCGGGCGGCGGCTACGTCAGCGTCGACCTGCTGTTCATCCAGTTCGCTGGGTTCACCTTCGGTAAGTCGGCTTCGGCCTACGCGACGCCCTGGTTCGGTTATCCGGGCAACAACAGCTCGTTCTTGATGGGCGGCGCTGACTACGTCACGGGCGTCAACAACATCCAGTACACCGCGCAGTTCGGCAACGGCGTGTCGGCCACCATCGGCCTCGATGATCCGAGCACGTACAGCCGTACCGCTGTGCTGAACTTGGGCGCGCTCGCCACAACGGCAGGGTTTACAACGGCCGCTGGTGCGCTCCAGCCGACGGCCGCTGGTGTGAACGCCCTCGGCGGCACCCATGCTCCCGACATCGTCGGTAACATCCGCGTCGACCAGGCTTGGGGTCTGTTCCAGATTTCAGGTATGGCGCATCTCGTGAACGCTTCCTACAACATCCTCGGCGCCGGCGGCGTTCCGACTGCTCTGTCGGAAATCTCCGGTCACCCCGAAGACAAGTGGGGCGGCGCGGTGATGGCTGCGTTGCAGATCAAGAACCTCCCGACCGGTCCAGGCGACGACTTCAAGATCGACGTCTCCTACGCCAAGGGCGTCACCAAGCAGGTGATCTCCACGAGCGGTGCCTCGCCGAGCTTCGCGATGTTCGGCGGCACGGGCCGTCCGGGCGCTTACCAGAGCATCGGCTTCGGTCAGACGGCTGATGCGGTTTACCTGCCCGGGTTCCTTGGCTTCGGAACCGGCGATCTCAAGCTGGTGGATTCATGGGGTATCCGTGGTGCGTTCAACCACAACTGGGATCCCTACTGGTCGTCCAGCCTGTTCGGCAGCTACGGCCAGGTGCGGTATGGTGGCAATTCAGCCGACATCCTGACCGCCAAGGGTCAGTGGTGCGCGAGCTTCAACTTCGGCAAGGCCGTGACTGCAGACTATAGCTGCAACCCGGACTTCAACGTTGCCCAGGTTGGTGTTGTCACCCGCTGGACTCCCGTCAAGAACCTGACGTTCGCTGCTGAAGTCGGCGCGTTCTTCCTTGACCAGAAGTTCACGGGCGCTGCCACCCTGACGACAGTGTC
Organism: Bradyrhizobium sp. URHC0002; assembly: GCF_054059515.1. Lineage (NCBI taxonomy): Bacteria > Pseudomonadati > Pseudomonadota > Alphaproteobacteria > Hyphomicrobiales > Nitrobacteraceae > Bradyrhizobium > Bradyrhizobium sp. URHC0002. Next base: position 5,152,767 of record NZ_JBSSCF010000001.1, read on the forward strand.
GGCTCCGAAGCCATCCGCCGTCTACGAGTTCAAGGACCAGAGCACCGTTTACCTGAACCTCCAGGCTCGGCGTAACTTCTGATCCCGAACGACTTGAAACTCCAAGGAGAACCCCCGGCAGGCAACTGCCGGGGGTTTTTCTTTGTCGCGCGCTGAAGCGCTCGTTGCGGCCCTGCAGCCAATCGGTATCGCAGCTTGCCCACTCAGGCGGGGGTGTCGGCAGGGAAGGCGGAGCCGGGGGAAGCGTCGAGGCGTGTGGGATGACATCGCGCGGCGCGAAGCGCTCGGCAGGGCCGCCGTGTAATCTATGCTGCTGCTATTGGACGCTGGCGCCGCGATGCAGGTCGGCTTCGATCTGGAGCTTGGTCCCGCCGCCGAACCGCGCGCGATAGACCTGCAGGTTCTCCATGATCCGCTGCACGTAGTTCCGCGTCTCGGAGAAGGGGATCTGCTCGACCCAATCGACCGCGTCGACCTTGGGATCGCGCGGATCGCCGTAACGCTCGATCCATTTCTTGACGCTGCCGCGGCCGGCATTGTAGCCGGCGAAGGTCAGGATGTAGGAGCCGCGGTAGTCCTCGAGCAGGCCGCCGAGCTCGGCGGCGCCAAGCGTGGCGTTGTAGACCGAGTCGGTCTTCATCCGGTTGAGGTCGAAGCTGACGCCGGCCCGTTTACAGACATAGCGTCCGGCGTCCGGCGTCACCTGCATCAGCCCGTAGGCCTGGGCCGGTGAGACCACGGCCGGGTTGAAGGCGCTTTCCTGCCGCGCGATCGAATAGACGACGCTCGGCTCGACCTCGGGGCCGATCTGCTTGAACGACGGAATGCCGTTGACCGGATAGGCGTAGTGATCGAACGGCAGGCCGCGGTTGAGCGCGGCCTTGCCGAGCAGCAGCATGCCGCGGGCGTCGCTATGGCGCGAGGTGAGTTCGCCGAGGCCGACCAAGGCATCCGGATCGCCATTCTCGCCCATGTCGGCGAAAATCGGGATCGCAATCTCGCGCTCGTCGAGCTCATAAAGCAATTGCACGGCGCGGACGATCTCCAGCCGCTCCGATCCGCGCCCGCGGGGGACACTGTTCAGCTCAAGCTGCGGCATGCCGAGCTTGGCGCGCGCCAATTGGCCGTAATAGCTGGTCGATTGCTCGGCCGCCCGGCCGTAAGCCGCGCGGGCTTCCTGCGTGCGGCCCGCGGCTTCCGCCGCGCGGCCCTGCCAATAGCCGGCGCGCGCTAGTGCGGTCGGGTTCGCACTGCCGACGCCGATGCGCGCGAAGTGCTGGGCGGCGACCGCCGGATCTTTCAGGAACCGCAGCGCAATCCAGCCCGCGGTGAATTCCTGCTCGGTCTTGTAGATGTCGCGGGACGGAAGTGCGGCGTCCCGCGCAATCAGATAGGCGGTGCGGTGTTCGCCGACGTCCAGCATCTTGCGCGACAGGAGGCGCCGCTCGATCCACCATTCGTTGAGATTGTGCAGGCGGTTCGGATCTTTCGGCGCCGCCAGCATGAGCTGTGCGGCCTCGTTGAACTTCTCGTCGCGGCGGAGCCACTGGATCCTGGCGAACATGTAGCCGGGGTCGTTGTGCAGCTCCCGCGGCACCGCGTCGAGCAGCGTCTTGAGGTTGGAGGATTTCTTGTTGGCCGCAACGCGCGCTTTGGCCAACGCGACATGGCCCGAGCCGAGCCGCTTGGCGGCGCGCATGCCGCCGGCTTCCTGCTCGGTGCCGTAAAGCAGCGTGTCCATCCGCGTCTTGTGGTCGCCCGCCGTCAGCAATGCGCCGAACATATCGAGCGCCATGCTTTCGGTGTCTTCCGACATGCCGTCATTGCGCCAGGCCTCGCGGATCAGCCGTTCGGCATTGGTGCGATCGCCGCGCGCGAGCATGGCCTTCGCCAGCGCGAACTTGCCCTTGGCCGAAATCGGCGATTCGTTTCCGAACCAGGACCAGACCGTGGCGTCGTCGCGGCGGTCGTCCCACAGGGCTGCCTCGATGCGCCGGCGCAGGAAGGTCTGCGACGGCCAGCTCGGATTGGCCGAGACAAAGGCACGATAGCGCTCCACGGAGGCGCCATTGTTGTCGCTGCGCAGGATCAGCCATTCCGCGAGCTTGCGGGCGACCGGATCCGATATCGCAGCCTGCATCTGGGCGGCGTCCGCAGGCTTCTGCTTGCGCACCAGCTCGATGACGTTTTCCAGAGCGTCCTTGTCGGCCTGCGACGTCGAGGAAGTCGCGGCAACCGCTGCCGGCGCCACCTGCTTGCGCGGGGGCGGCAAGGCGGCATGCTGGCGGGTCGCGGGTGCCAGAACTGGCGGCGCAGGAGCGGGCGCGGCCGCCGCCGCGGGGGTGTGTGCGGCGGGAGCGCTGGTCTGTGCCGTGGACTTTGGAACGACATTGCGGGCGATCGGCCGCGGCTTCGGCAGGGGAACTTTTGGCTTGGCCCAGGCATCCAACGGCAACGCCGCCAGTCCGACGGCCAGCGCGAGGCTCGTGGCCAGTGCGGTCGATCGCAAGGCGGCGGCGCGGGCGGAAGGGATCACGGCATTCCTCTGCGGCGGCGAATCATTCAATCGGTCCAGCCTTAGGTCTATTTGATTGAATATGTGGACAAAATGCTAAAACGTCGCGGCCAAACCTGTTTGCGCCATCACCGCGGCAAAATCGCGGCTGCCGCCTTGTTGAGGAGGGCGGCTCGGCCAGCCTGAGAAAGAGCGTCGAAACAAAGCGCTAGCGCCATACGGCACGGCCTTTCGCCCGGTCACCAGACCCGATATGAATTGAAATCCAGTTTCGGTCGTGCCGTTTCTTAAGCGTTGGAGGAAAGTCCATGGCAGCCAAGACAAAGTTCCGGGGATCGCTCACCGCCTTGGTCACGCCATTCAAGAACGGCTCGCTCGACGAGGCGGCCTTCCGGGGGCTCGTGAGCTGGCAGATCGAGCAGGGGTCACACGGTCTCGTTCCCGTGGGTACCACCGGCGAAAGCCCGACGTTGAGCCATGCCGAGCATCATCGGGTGGTAGAGATGTGCATCGATGAGGCGAAAGGACGCGTGCCTGTCATCGCCGGCGCGGGCTCGAACTCAACGCGCGAAGCCGTCGACCTTGCTGTTCACGCCGAAAAGGCCGGTGCCGATGCCGTGCTGGTGGTGACGCCGTACTACAACAAGCCGACCCAGGAAGGGATGTATCAGCATTTCAAGGCGGTGAATGACGCGATCGGGATCCCGATCATCATTTACAATATCCCGCCGCGCTCCGTCGTCGATATGTCGGTCGAGACCATGACCCGGTTGTTCGAGTTGAAGAACATCGCCGGCGTCAAGGACGCCACCGCCAATCTTGCCCGGGTGTCGCAGCAACGCCATGCGATGGGGCCGGATTTTATCCAGCTGTCCGGCGAGGACATGACTGCACTGGCCTATATGGCGGCGGGAGGACATGGTTGCATTTCGGTGGTCGCCAACGTGGCGCCGAAGCTGTGTGCCGACCTGATGTCAGCCGTTATGCAGGGCGATTACACTACCGGACTGAAGATCCAGGACCGCCTGACGCCGCTGCATGATGCCGTCTTCAAGGAGCCCGGCCTCGCGGGAGCCAAGCATGGCCTCAAACTGCTGGGGCGGCTCGAAGAAGAAGTACGCCTGCCTTTGATGAACGTGACCCCGCCAACCGGCAAGGTGATCCGCGATGCCATGGTGCATGCGGGCCTGATCAACTAAGCCGGCAAGGGTTTCGTGTGAACCACGAAAGGGGGGACTCGACATGCTGAAGGAATTCCGCGAATTCGCGATGAAGGGTAACGTCGTCGACCTCGCCGTCGGCGTCATCATCGGTGCGGCCTTCGGCGCCATCGTGACCTCGCTGGTCGGCGATGTGATCATGCCGATCATCGGCGCGATTACCGGCGGTCTGGACTTCTCCAATTATTACACGGGCTTGTCGAAGTCGGTGACGGCGACCAATCTGGCCGACGCCAAAAAGCAGGGCGCGGTACTGGCTTGGGGCAATTTCCTGACGTTGACGCTGAACTTCATGATCATCGCTTTCGTGCTGTTCATGGTCATTCGCGCCATGAACACGTTGAAGCGGAAGGATGAAGCGAAACCTGCCGAGCCGCCGAAGCCGTCGGCCGAGGTGGCGCTGCTGACCGAGATCCGCGATCTCCTCAAGAAGGGCTAACGTGGCCGAGAAGAACGAGCGTCCGATCAAGGTCGTCGCCGAAAACCGCAAGGCGCGGTTCAACTACGCGATCGAGGACACCATCGAAACCGGCATTGCGCTGACCGGCACGGAAGTGAAGTCGATCCGCAACGGCAAGACCACGATTGCGGAATCCTATGCCGATACCAAGGACGGCGAGATCTGGCTGATCAACGCTAATATTCCGGAGTATCTGCAGGCCAACCGCTTCAACCACGAGCCGAAACGGCCACGCAAGCTGCTGCTGCACCGAAAGCAGATCAACAAGCTGATGGGCGCGGTCGATCGCGAAGGCATGACGCTGATTCCGCTGAAACTCTATTTCAACGAACGCGGCCGCGCCAAGCTCTTGCTGGCGGTCGCCAAGGGCAAGAAGCTGCACGACAAGCGCGAGACCGAAAAGAAGCGCGATTGGGGCCGGGAGAAAGGCCGCCTGATGCGGGCACGGGGATAGAAAGGTCTATCCGTCATTGCGAGCGAGGCAATCCATTGTGCTGCAGGGAAGTGTGGATTGCTTCGCTTCGCTCGCAATGACGGCTGATGGAGAATGGTGTCCATGAACCAGAAAAACCTGCTCGAAGTCGACTGGAGCAAAATCCCGGCGCCGACGGACGACGGCGCCGCGGCGCATCTGGCCGGCATGATGATCCCGCCGGTTACGCTGCATGCCACCGACGACAACTCGGTGACGTTGTCGGCGCTTGCCGGCCGCACGGTCGTATTCGCCTATCCGCGCACGGGGGAGCCCGGCAAGATCAGTCTCGTCGACGATTGGGATATGATTCCCGGCGCGCGCGGCTGCACGCCGCAAACCTGCTCGTTCCGCGACCTGTTTGCGGAGCTGAAGGCCGCCGGCGCGACCCACGTGTTCGGCCTCTCCACGCAGGACAACGTCTACCAGACCGAGATGGCGTCACGGTTGCATCTGCCGTTTCCGGTCCTGTCGGACGAGAAGCTTTTGCTGACCCACGCCCTGAAGCTGCCGACCATGGAAGTGGCCGGGCTGACGCTGATCAAGCGGCTGGCGCTGATCGTCGACAACGGTCGTATCAAGCACGTCTTCTATCCGGTGTTTCCGCCCGACCGGAACGCCGCCGACGTGCTGGCGTGGCTGGGAGAAAATCCGGCGTAAGCGTGTCTTGGTCTTGTAGGGTGGGGCGGCCCTACGCCAGGTCTGTCAACGGGCTCGTTTGATCAACGGGCATTCACTATCAGCCAACGCGGAGTAAATGTCGCCGCTCGGAACTCTTTCGAGGACATTATAGTATTCCCAGGGGGCCTTGACGTCGGATGGATCCTTCACCTGGACAAGGTAGAAGTCGTGCACCAGCTTTCCGTCCTCGCGGATCTTCGCGCCCCTTGCGTAGAAGTCGTCAACGGGCATCGAACGCATTTTTTCCAGCACCGGATCCGTTGCATCCGTATCAACCTCGGCAACGGCTTTCAGATAGTGACCGACACCCGAATAAACCGCCGCTTGCGGTGCCGTGGGCATTGCGCCGCGAAGCTTGTAGAAGCGCTGCGCAAAGGCCCTGGTCTCGTCGTTCAACGCCCAATACCACGCCGTAAGGGTCGTCAGGCCCTTGGCAATTTTCGGGCCCATCGCATGAACATCGGTGATGAACATCAGCTCGGCGACAGGCTTTTGGCTGCCCGTATTCATGCCGAACTCGTTCCATTGTTTCATTAAGGTCACCAGCTGCTCGCCAGCATTGGCGAAGGCGATGGCCTTGGCGCCGGACGCCTGGGCCTGCAGAATGAACGAACTATAATCCGCAGTGCCGATCGGGTGATACACGGCGCCGAGCGACTTGCCTCCTGTCGCCGCGAGCACGCGCTGCGACTCCAGCACCATATTCTTCCCGAACGCGTAATCGGCCGCAATGAAGAACCACGTATCGTAGCCTTGCGAGACCAGCGTACGGATCGGTCCCGACACCAGATTGTAGGAATCGTGGAGCCAGGCCAGGCCGTTTCGGGAACATTGCTTGCCGTTAAGTTCGGTGGTCGCGACGGCCGAATAGACGGCAATCTTGTTCTTGTCGCGCGCCAGTGACTGGATGGCGAGGCCAACGGCCGAGTTGGACACGTCGGCGACCATGTCGACGCCATCGACGTCGAACCATTTCCGGACAATTCCTACGCCGATATCCGGTTTGTTCTGATGGTCCGCGGCGACGATCTCGACCTTGATCGACGGCACCGATTTCTGAAAATCCTCCGCCGCCATCCTGGCGGCAGCGATCGACCCTGGTCCGCTCAAATCGGACAATGGCCCGGTCTGGTCATTGATGATGCCGATCCGGACGACGCCACCGGAGAGTTCGCCAGCGTGGGCCGCCGGGAAGGATCCGATTGGTACCCCAAAGATCAAAAGAGCAGCAACCTTGAGTGTCGCTCTTCTCGGGTTCGCGCGGCCATTCCAAATCATGCGGGTACCTTTCCAGGTGTGGCGCTACGTTTCCGGCCCTCTAACCAACGGGTTAAGCAACCGTCATCGCATTCGATTTGAGCTTTAGCGCAGCCTTCTGCACCGCCGCGGCGCGCTTGCGAAGCCAGGGTTCGGCCTCAAGGCGCATTTGGGAAAGCAGTTCGGGCGGCGCATTCTGCACCGTGATATCGAACGGCGGCTGCGGTTGGTATTCCAGCATGAGCTGGAGTTTCTTCGCGACGTCTTCGCCGCACAGCTCGGATGCGACCTGAAAGCCAAAATCAATTCCGGCGGTAACACCACCGCCGGAAATGCGGTTACGGTCGATCACGACGCGTTCGTTGACCGCGATGGCGCCAAAGGCGGCAAGCTGCTCACTCATCAGCCAATGGCAGGCCGACTTGTATCCGTCGAGCAGGCCGGCGGCGCCGAGGATTAGGCAGCCCGCACAAACCGAGGTGACGTAGCGAGCCGATCCGCCCTTGTCGCGAACGAACGTAATCACCTCGTCATCGCCCAGGAAGTCGACCAGCCCCGGGCCGCCACCGATGCAGAACACGTCCAGATCCGGGCAGTCGGCGAAAATGGTGGTCGGCAGCAGCGGCAGGCCGACGTCGCTGATGACAGGTTCGATGCGTTTCCAAAGCAAATGCACGCGAACGTTCGGAAGGCGGGCAAAGACTTCGAAAGGTCCGGTGACATCCAGTTGGGTCATCCCGGGAAAGAACAGAATTCCGATCTCGATCGGCTTGCCGGACATCGTGCACCTCCGTTTTGAACGAAGGCAGGTTGACAGGCCGGTGGGTTTGCCGAAATGTCATAATACACGCATTTCCTGCCAAGATTTGCTCTGACAAGGCCCGCTCATGGCTCGTTCCCAAGCCCGCCGTCTGGTCTTCGTTCTCTTCGAGGATTGCCTGCTGCTCGACTTCGCCGGGCCGCTGCAGGCATTTGAGCTTGCCTGCGAAAACGCCGAGGCCGGCCGTGCGCCCTATGTCTGGCAGATCTGCTCGTTGAAGGGCGGGCCGGTTCGAACCTCGTCCGGCCTGGAGGTGATGACAACCTCCCTTTCCGACTGCGACCGCATCAATATCGACACGCTCGTCGTCGGTGGCGGGCCCGGCGTTCATCGTGCTTCTGCGGAGGCCGCGCTTGTCGACTGGTTTCGCTTGGCTGCGCCGAACGCAAGACGTGTCTGCTCCGTCTGTACCGGTACGTTTGTTCTGGCTGCAGCCGGCCTGCTGCATGGGCGACGTGCTGTCACCCATTGGGGCTCCTGCGAGCTGCTCAGCGCCCAATACCCCGACGTTTCGGTCTTGGTCGATCCGGTCTTCGTTCACGACCGCGGAGTTTGGACATCTGCGGGGGTGACGGCAGGCATCGACCTTGCGCTCACCTTGCTGGAAGATGATCTCGGACACCGCGAAGCCATGCGTATCGCGCGACGTTTGGTGGTGTTTTTGAAGCGACCCGGGGGGCAGGCCCAATTCAGCGTGCCGCTGTCACTGCAGTCGTCCGAAGACAGGGCGTTCGAAAATATCTCGACCTGGATGCAGGATAATCTCCGCCGTGATTTGCGTGTGGAGAGTCTGGCCGAAAGAGCAGGAATGAGCCCCCGCACATTCGCGCGCGTATTTCGGCAAAAGACCGGCCGGACGCCCGGCAAAGCGGTGGAGGAGCTTCGCGTCGAGGCCGCCCGCAGGGCGCTGGAAGAATCCGTTGCCAGCATCAAGGAAATCGCGGCTCGCGCGGGATTTCAAAGTGAAGAGCACTTGCGGCGCGCTTTCCGCCGCCGTCTACACGTGTTGCCGCAGGATTATCGGGCTCGATTTTATCAGGGGCAAAGGCAATAGCCGGCAGGGCGGATTAGCAAAGCGAAGCGTGCCCATCACCTCTCTCCGAAATCGTTGGCGTCAATGGTGGGCACGCTTCGCTTTGTCCACCCTACGAATCGAGATCATTCCGCACCTTCGCAAACACGTTGCGAAACATCTCCGGCGTCAGCACCCGCGTATTGGTGTTGTAGCGCGAGCAGTGATAGCTGTCGTAAAGCCTGACGTCGCCGGCCTCATGCACGGCGCCGTGCGCAAACGGCGCGGCCGCATTGCGCAGGCCGAGCGCCTTCAACGTCGAGTCATGGGCGATGCGCCCGAGCGCCACGATCGCGCGAAGCTTCGGCATGGTCGCAATGGTCTTCACCAGAAATTGCCGGCAGGTGTTGATCTCGGCGGGCAACGGCTTGTTCTGCGGCGGCACGCAGCGCACCGCGTTGCTGATCCGGCAACCGACCAGCTTCAGTCCGTCGTCGGGACGCGCCTGATAGACGCCTTTCGCAAAGCCGTATTCGAGCAGGGTCGCATACAGCAGGTCGCCGGCGTAGTCGCCGGTGAACGGGCGTCCGGTGCGGTTGGCGCCCTGCATGCCGGGCGCGAGCCCGACAATCAAGAGCTGCGCGTTTGCATCGCCGAACGAAGCAACCGGCGCATTGTGCCAATCCGGCTCTTTCGCGCGCGCCTGCGCGCGAAATTCGGCGAGCCTCGGGCAGAGCGGGCAATCGCGGCCGGGTTCGAAAGAAGCAGGGGCGGGGAGACGAGCCATGTGTCCAAAGCGTTTTCGAGCGAGAGCCGGCCGCGGACCTGGATCCGCGATCGAGGCCGGTCGCGTCGACTACGCGCGCCAAACAAAAAGCCCCGGTTCTGTTTCAATCAGAACCGAGGCTCTAGCAGCGTACTGGCCTATTCTCAATCGTCGAATTCGTCGTCGCCGCCGCGCGGCGCCACGGTGGTGGCACGCTGCAGGAATTGCGGGGAGTGATGCCGCGGCTCGCGCGGGGCCGGACGCTCGGACGGATCGCGGCCCAGCTTTGATTGCAGTTCGACGAGATCGGTGAAGACGTCGGCCTGGCGACGCAGCTCGTCGGCGATCATCGGCGGCTGGCTCGAAATGGTCGAAACGACCGTGACGCGAACACCACGACGCTGCACCGCCTCCACCAGCGAGCGGAAATCGCCGTCGCCCGAGAACAGCACGATCTGGTCGACATGCTCGGCGAGTTCCATGGCATCGACGGCGAGTTCGATGTCCATGTTGCCCTTCACCTTGCGTCGGCCGGAAGCGTCGATGAATTCCTTGGTCGCCTTGGTGACGACGGTGTAGCCGTTGTAGTCGAGCCAATCGATCAGTGGACGGATCGAGGAGTATTCCTGATCCTCGATGATCGCCGTGTAGTAGAACGCACGCAACAGCGTCCCTCGGCTCTGAAATTCCTTGAGAAGGCGTTTGTAATCGATGTCGAAGCCGAGCGTCTTGGCCGTTGCGTAGAGGTTGGCGCCGTCGATGAATAGCGCAATCTTGTTGGAAGCGGGTGACATCAAATGGTTCTCACGTTGTTGTTAGCTTTTCTAGCGCAGCGGCCATCGACCGCGCGCACTTTCCAGTTCTGTTGCCTAAAGTTCGGTGAATCGTGCCCCACGACAGTCACCACTGCAATTATGGTGCGGCGAGGGCGAAAAACCTATACTTTTGACTGTGCAATGGAGAGATTTACTTGTCGTGTCCGGCAACCCTGCCGCGTCTGGACGCTCCGGCCATTTTGGCCCCGAAGCTGGGGTATCAGAGCCCATTAGGAAGGCAAATCACAAATTTAGTCTTGCGAAATAGCCTCCGCCGCTATAACTAGCCCCCAATACCGACATATTTGGCCCCAAACAACGGAGCGACAGTCTATGGCGCGCGTCACCGTGGAAGATTGCATTGATAAGGTCGATAACCGGTTCGACCTGGTGTTGCTGGCGGCTCATCGCGCCCGTATGATTTCGTCCGGTTCACAACTCACGGTTGACCGTGACAACGACAAGAACCCGGTCGTTTCGCTGCGGGAAATCGCCGATTCCACTATTTCCCCGGAAGACCTGCGCGAGGAACTGGTTCATTCCCTGCAGAAATTCGTCGAGGTCGACGAGCCAGAGCCCGATACCGTGCCATTGATTGGCTCGGCCGGGGCCAGCGTCGATGCCGACGACACCGAGGTCGCTGTCGAGCGCATGACCGAGGAAGAGCTCCTCAAGGGTCTGGAAGGCCTGGCGCCGCCGGAAGAGCAGCCTGAAGAGGACGAGTAATCCGGAACATTCCGGACCGTCTCAAACTCCCCGATTTGCCAAAGGCCCGGACATCTGTCCGGGCCTTTGCTTTTGTTGACATTTTTGCGGTTACAATGCGTCCTTGTGCGGCGCGGCCGAAATGGGCTGACTCGCCTGGCCGGCAGGTCACCGGGTGGGCTTTGGATGGCCGCCGCCCAAGCGAAATTGAACCGTTTTGCGGCCCGAGCGGCGTGCATCGCCGTTCGAAAACGCATTAGATACGTAACGGCGGGACCCGTCCGGGTCTGGTGGAAGAAGGCAGTGATTGGATGGCGTATTGGCGCCGCAACTCCCGGCAAATGCAGGCCGCGACCAACCAGGTCGCGGTCGCGCCGACGTCTCCCGTGGCGGAGAAGCCGAAATCGCCGCGCTCGCGCATGATGCGGCAATACGATCTGGTCGAGCGGGTCAGGTCGTATAATCCCGATACCAACGAAGACCTGCTGAACCGCGCCTATGTCTACGCCATGAAGGCGCACGGCACGCAGACAAGGGCGTCCGGCGATCCCTATTTCTCGCATCCGCTCGAGGTCGCGGCGATCCTGACCAACCTCAAGCTCGATGACGCCACCATCGTAGCTGCCCTGCTGCACGACACCATCGAGGATACCGAGGCGACGCGCGCGGAGATCGACAACATCTTCGGCCACGAGATCGGCGCACTGGTCGAAGGGCTCACCAAGCTGAAGCGGCTGGAACTGGTCTCGCGCGAGGCCAAGCAGGCCGAGAATTTGCGCAAGCTTTTGCTCGCGATTGCCGACGACGTTCGCGTGCTTTTGATCAAACTCGCCGATCGCCTGCACAACATGCGCACGCTGGAATTCGTCCCGCACGCCTCCCGCCGCCGCATCGCCGAGGAGACGCTGGACATCTATGCCCCGCTCGCCGGCCGCATGGGCATGCAGGAGATGCGCGAGGAGCTCGAGGATCTCTCGTTCCATACGCTCGATCCGGAAGCCTATGCGGTGGTGATGCAGCGGCTGGACTCGCTGGCTGAGCGCAACCGCAACTTGATCGGCGAGATCGAAAGCCAGCTCTCCAAAAATTTGCAGAAGAACGGCATTGCCGCGCGCGTCTATGGCCGCCGCAAGCAGGCGTTTTCGATCTGGACCAAGATGGAGCGCAAATCGGTCGGCTTCGAACAGCTTTCCGACATCTACGGCTTCCGCGTCGTGATGCCGGATGTCGAAGCCTGCTACCGCGCGCTCGGCGTCGTGCACACCACCTGGCCGGTAGTGCCGGGCCGCTTCAAGGACTACATCTCGACGCCGAAGCAGAACGATTACCGTTCGATCCATACCACCGTGATCGGTCCCGGCAACCAGCGCGTCGAGCTGCAGATCCGCACCGAGGAAATGAACCAGATCGCCGAATTCGGCATCGCCGCGCATGCGTTCTACAAGGAAGGCATGGGCTCGCCGACCGAGCGGCTCAAGCACGAATCCAACGCCTTTGCCTGGCTCCGCCATACCGTCGGCATCCTGTCCGAAAGCGCCAATCCGGAAGAGTTTCTGGAGCACACCAAGCTCGAGTTGTTCCACGACCAGGTGTTCTGCTTCACCCCGAAGGGCAAGCTGATCGCGCTGCCGCGTCAGGCCAACGTGATCGACTTCGCCTATGCCGTTCACACCGATGTCGGCAACTCGGCGGTCGGCTGCAAGATCAACGGCAAGTTCGCGCCTTTATCGTCAGAGCTGCAGAACGGCGACGAGGTCGAGGTTTTGACCTCGGTCGCCCAGTCGGCGCCGCCCTCGGCCTGGGAATCGCTGGCGGTCACCGGCAAGGCCCGCGCCGCGATCCGCCGCGCGACCCGCACGGCGGTGCGCGATCAATATGCTGGCCTCGGCCGCCGCATCGTCGACCGCCTGTTTGCCCGCGCCAAGATCGAATACGCCGACGACAAGCTGAAGGGTGCACTTCCAAGACTGGCGCGCATCTCGATCGAGGATGTGATGGCCTCCGTCGGGCGCGGTGAACTGAAAGCCTCCGACGTCGCCCGCGCCATGTATCCGGACTACAAGGAAGAGCGGATGGTGCGCTACGGGGCCAAGAAGAGCCTCGCGGTCAAACTGAAGCTGAAATCGCCGCCGCACCCGGCGCGCAGCGCGTCCGTCATCCCGGTGCGTGGCATCAATTCCGATTTGCCGGTCAAGTTCGCCCCCAATGGCGGTGCGGTGCCGGGCGACCGCATCATCGGTATCGTCACGCCGGGCGAGGGGATCACGATCTATCCGATCCAGTCGCCGGCGCTGAAGGATTTCGAGGAGGAGCCGGAGCGCTGGCTCGACGTGCGCTGGGACATCGACGAGACCATGCCGCAGCGTTTCCCGGCGCGAATCCTCGTCCACAACGTCAACGAGCCCGGCAGCCTCGCCCAGGTCGCCACCGTGATCGCCGAGCACGACGGCAACATCGACAATATCAGCATGTCGCGCCGCTCGCCGGATTTCACCGAGCTGACCATCGATCTCGAGGTCTATGACCTCAAGCATCTCAGTGCAATTATCGCTCAATTGCGCGCCAAAGCCGTCGTCGCCAAGGTTGAGCGCGTCAACGGATAGGCGGTATCTTCACGTTGGACTTGACCCGGCAATCCATCCTTCTCAATTAGATGGGTGCGCGGGTCACGCCCGCGCGTGGCACTTTGTGCTAACGATGTCGCGTCAGATTGCCTGAGAGATCCGCCATGTCCGTGCCCCCGCTGCGCCTCGGTGTAAATGTCGATCACGTCGCGACCCTTCGCAATGCGCGGGGCGGCGAACGGCCGGATCCGGTGCGCGCCGCGCTGGCCGCGATCGAGGCGGGCGCCGACGGCATCACCGCGCATCTGCGCGAGGACCGCCGCCACATCCGCGACAGCGACATGACCCGGCTGAAGGCCGAGATATCGAAGCCGCTGAATTTCGAGATGGCGGCCACCGAAGACATGCTGCGGATTTCGCTCGCCACCAAGCCCCACGCGGTGTGCCTCGTGCCGGAACGGCGGGAGGAACTCACCACCGAGGGCGGCCTGGACGTGGTCGGCCAGCACAATGCGCTGGCCCCCTTCATCGCGCGGTTGGGCGATGCCGGCATCCGGGTTTCGCTGTTCATCTCGGCCGACCCGCAACAGATCGAGATGGCGGCAATATTGCGCGCGCCTGTCATCGAGATCCATACCGGCGGCTGGTGCGACGCCGTGGTCGACGGCCACGCCGCCAAGGCCGAGGCGGAATGGCAGCGAATCGTTAAGGGGGCGGCCCTGGGGCGAGCTGCGGGGCTGGAGGTCCATGCCGGCCACGGCCTCGACTACCAGACCGCGGAGACGATTTCCGCGCTGCCCGAGATCGCCGAACTCAACATCGGCTACTTCATGATGGGCGAGGCGTTGTTCGTAGGCCTTGGCGAGACCGTGCGGCAGATGCGGGCGGCAATGGACCGCGGCCGCCAGAAGATCGCGGCCCGGCCATGATCATCGGCATCGGCTCCGACCTGATCGACATCACAAGGGTTGCCAAGGTGATCGAACGCCATGGCGATCGCTTCCTCGACCGCATTTTCACCGACGCCGAGCGCGCCCGGGCGGCGCGACGCGCCAACAGCGAAAAGTTGGTGGTCGCGACCTACGCCAAGCGATTCGCCGCCAAGGAGGCCTGTTCCAAGGCGCTCGGCACCGGGATCCGGCGCGGCGTCTGGTGGCGGGACATGGGGGTGGTGAACCTGCCAGGCGGCCGTCCCACCATGAAACTCACCGGCGGCGCGCTGGCGCGGCTGGAGGCGCTGACGCCGGAGGGGTTCGAGGCGCGGATCGATCTGTCGATCACCGATGACTGGCCGCTGGCGCAGGCCTTCGTCATAATTTCGGCGGTCGTTCCCGGCAAACCCTGAACCGCGCAGGCGTTTGCGCCGGGGATGCGGCAAAACTAAAAAACATTGATTTATCAATGTATTATAAAGTTTTGACAAGGCGCTTGATTGCGCGCCCACGAACAACCGTCTAAAACGCCGCGAGCAACGTGTTCGAGCCAGGGCCGATTCAGGTTAGTGCCGGAATTGGCTCTCAACATCAGTATTGAGACCATTTTCCTGACGCGAACGGATCGGCGATTCGCGTGCGGAAAACGTTCTGCCACCGTGCGGGCAAAGGCCTGCGGGAATTGGGAAAGCGATGAGCGTGACCTCCAGCACAAAATCTGAAAGCGGCTTGGGTGAAACCATCCGCGTCGTCATCCACGCTCTCCTGATCGCGCTTGTGATCCGCACCTTCCTGTTCCAGCCGTTCAACATCCCCTCGGGATCGATGAAGGCGACGCTTCTGGTCGGCGATTACCTGTTCGTCTCGAAATATTCCTACGGCTACAGCCACTATTCGATTCCGCTGTCGCCGCCGCTGTTCTCGGGCCGCATCTTCGGTTCGGAGCCGAACCGGGGCGACATCTTGGTGTTCCGCCTGCCGAAGGACGACTCCACCGATTACATCAAGCGCGTGATCGGCTTGCCGGGCGACCGCATCCAGATGCGGGAAGGCTTGCTGCACATCAACGACAAGCCAGTCAAGCGCGAGCGGCTTTCCGACTTCATCGGCGAAGACCCTTGCGGCTCCGACGCCACCGCGCGCGTCAAGCGCTGGAAGGAAACGCTGCCGAACGGCGTCAGCTATGAATCGCTCGATTGCGTCGATAACGGCTTCTACGACAACACCAACGTCTACACCGTGCCCGCCGGCCATTTCTTCATGATGGGCGACAACCGCGACAACTCGACTGATAGCCGTGTGCTGTCGGCGGTGGGCTATGTGCCGTTCGAGAACATCGTCGGCCGGGCGCAGATGATCTTCTTCTCCATTGCCGAGGGCGAACATGCCTGGATGTTCTGGCGCTGGCCGACGGCCGTGCGCTGGAATCGCCTATTCACAATCGTGCGATGAACGACGAAACAGCGATCATTCCTGATACATCGACCTCGGGCGAGCCGGGCCAGCAGGCCGAAGCCGCCGGCGTCGCTGCGCCGAAGAAGAAGCGCGGCAAGGCCGGGGCCAAGGCGGCCGCTGCCGCGATCGAGGGCCGCATCGGCTACAAATTTTCCGATCCCGCGCTGCTGACGACCGCCTTTACCCATGTCTCGGCCCTGAAGCCCGCCACGCGTCATCGCGCCGACAGCTATCAGCGGCTGGAATTCCTCGGCGATCACGTGCTCGGGCTGATTATCTCCGACATGCTTTATCGGGCCTATCCGCGGGCCGACGAGGGCGAATTGTCAAAACGGCTCGCCGATCTCGTGCGCAAGGAAAGCTGCGCGGACGTCGCAAAATCGCTCGGACTGCTCGACGACATCAAGCTCGGCGCGGTCGGTGCGGGGGCGGGCGCGCGCTTGCGCAAATCCGTGCTCGGCGACATCTGCGAGGCCGTGATCGGCGCGATCTATCTCGACGGCGGCTATGCGGCGGCGTCGCAATTTGTCGAACGCAACTGGCTGGAACGGATGCGCAAGCCGCGCCGGCCGCTGCGCGACCCCAAGACGGTGTTGCAGGAATGGGCCCAGAGCAAGGGATTGCCGACGCCGGTCTATCGCGAGATCGAGCGCACCGGACCGCATCATGACCCGCAGTTCCGCGTCGCCGTCGACCTGCCGGGACTGACGCCCGCCGAAGGTGTCGGCGGCTCCAAGCGCGCCGCTGAGAAAGTGGCGGCGTCCGTGATGATCGAACGCGAAGGTGTCGGCGGTGGCAGCAATGACAGTTGAATCGTCACCCCCCGCGTCGTCCGGCGAGACCGCTTGCGGTTTCGTCGCGCTGATCGGCGCGCCCAATGTCGGCAAGTCGACGCTCGTCAACGCGCTGGTCGGCTCCAAGGTCACCATCGTCTCGCGCAAGGTGCAGACGACCCGCGCCTTGATCCGCGGCATTGTGATCGAGGACAACGCCCAGATCATCCTGGTCGATACGCCCGGCATCTTCTCGCCGAAGCGAAGGCTTGACCGCGCCATGGTGTCCACCGCCTGGAGCGGCGCCCATGACGCCGACCTCGTTTGCGTGCTGCTCGATGCGAAAGCGGGCATCGACGAGGAGGCTGATGCGATCCTGAACAAGCTTGCCACGGTCCAGCACCCGAAAATCCTGGTGCTGAACAAGATCGACCTGATTCCGCGCGAGAAGCTTTTGGCGCTGGCGCAGGCCGCCAATGAGCGCATGAAATTCGAAAGCACCTTCATGATCTCGGCACTGTCGGGCGACGGCGTCGCCGATTTGCGCAAGACGCTTGCGAAGAGCGTGCCGCCGGGACCGTTTCATTACCCCGAGGACCAGATGTCGGATGCGCCGCTGCGGCATCTGGCGGCCGAAATTACCCGCGAGAAGATTTACCGCCAGCTCCATCAGGAACTGCCATATCAGTCCACCGTCGAGACCGACAGCTGGACCGAGCGCAAGGACAAATCGGTCCGCCTCGAGCAGACGATTTTTGTCGAGCGCGAGAGCCAGCGCAAGATCGTGCTCGGCAAGGGCGGCGCCACCATCAAGTCGATCGGCGCGGATTCGCGCAAGGAGATCGCAGAGATCGTGGGCGTGCCCGTGCACCTGTTCCTGTTCGTCAAGGTGCGCGAGAACTGGGGCGACGACCCCGACCGCTACCGGGAAATGGGACTGGAATTCCCCAGGGAATGATCGAGGAATGATCTGCAATGATCGAGGCCCGATCCAGGCAATAAAGAAGTACATGCCCGATGAGCGTACCCCGCAACGTGCTGTGGTTTGAGGTTCTGCTGTATTTGGCGCTGACGCTGGATTCGGTGTCCGCGGCGTTCCGCGACCGCACGCCCAAGGCCGAAATGAACGCGCCGATGATCGACATGGACACCGTGATGGCGGCCGGCCTGATCCTGTTGCTGGTCTACTTCGTCAGGCTCGCAGCGCAACGCCGCAAGAACTGGCCACGCTGGGTGCTGACCGCAGCCCTGGTGCTGTCGGTGATCTCGCTGGTACTGGTGATCGGCCAGAACGGCGTGCAATTCGAGAGTGGCATCGAGATAGTCTCCTGTACGCTGGCGGCGCTAGGGCTGTACTTCTCCTTCACCGGCGACGCGGTGGGGTGGTTCAACGCGTGATCGTCGGTGGGCACGCTGCGCTTTGCCCACCCCGCATGCTCCGAAATCCTGTAATCTCCACCTTATGGAATGGACCGACGAAGGCATCGTGCTGGGCGTGCGGCGGCATGGCGAATCCTCTGCCATCGTCGAGCTGCTGACGCGCGGGCATGGCCGTCATCTCGGCCTGGTGCGAGGCGGCGCGGGCAAGCGGATGCGGCCGTTGCTGCAGCCGGGCAACAGCGTCACCACGGTGTGGCGGGCGCGGCTCGACGAGCATCTCGGATATTACGCCATCGAGGGCACGCGCTTGCGCGCGGCCACCCTGCTGGCGTCGGCCCACGCGACCTATGGCGTCACCCATCTGGCTTCGCTGGTGCGGCTGCTGCCGGAGCGCGACCCGCACGAGGACATCTACGAGATGCTCGACCGCACGCTTGACGACTTTGACGATGCCGGCGGCGCGGCCGCCCACCTCATCAGGTTCGAGCTCGCGATGCTCGCCGAACTCGGCTTCGGCCTCGATCTGGAAAACTGCGCCGCCACCGGCGAGACCGCGGACCTGATCTACGTCTCGCCAAAATCCGGCGGCGCGGTGTCGCGGCGGGCGGGCGAACCTTACCGTGACCGGCTGCTCCGGCTGCCGGCCTTCCTGCGCGAAGGCGAGGGCGGGGCGAACGGCTGGTCGGACCAGGATCTTCAGGACGGTTTTCGCCTGACCGGGCTGTTCCTGCTCCGCCACGTGCTGGAGCCGCGCGGGCAGGGCCATTCCGACGCCAGGGACGGTTTTATCAACGCGGTGATGAAGCGGCGGGCGCGCGCCTAGGCCGGCATTCTCCGCGTTTGCGGCGGCGGCGCGATCACGCATCCGATCACGCCTCGGGTGCAGGGCGTCCGGGCTGCGACTTGCTGTTGAAGTTGCCGCGCCATACTGTCTAGAATGCCGGGCGGAGGGAGCTGCCATTGGCGATCGCTGACATCAAGGCAACGCCGGTTCTCGTTCTGCTCGGTGATGTGACCGCGGTGCCGCATCATGCCGGGGCGCTGGCGGCGCTGGAGCGAGCTGGCATCGATATCCAATGGGTGTGCGGCAGTTCAGGCGGCGCCATTTCGGCGGCGATTATTGCCGGTAATTCGCCCGAGCGCCGGATGGTTGCCCTTCGCGACTTCTGGCACTGGTACCAGCGCGATCCGTGGGTCTGGCCGCAGTCCCCGGATGCTCAGGCCACTACCGAGCGCCGTCTCTATGACACGTCGCACGCTACCCTCTTTCGTCTCGTGGACTTCGACCTGCTGAACAACGGACCGGTTCGTATGACCACGTTGGCGACCAGCGTGGCACGGGGCAGTTACACGTTCTTCGACAGTTCGAGATCCATGGTTACTGCTGACCACATCCTGGCCTGCAGTCTGGCGAGCCCGGACAGGTTCTCGATCGAAATCAACGGCGAGCGTTACTGGAACGACGATTGGCTTTCAGTCACCACCCTTCAATTCATCTTGCACGAGGAAGCTCGCCGTCTGCTCGTCTTTGTCGTCGATCCCTGGGCGCGCAAGCGACCTTTCTCCGGGGAGCCCGAATGGCAGCGCGCGCGGGCGCGTGAAATCGCCAACGTCACCCGGATCGACTACGACATCCAGGCCATCGGAAACAATCTCGCCCTCGGCAGGATCACCGAAGAGAAACGCCCCCGACCGCTCTCGGCCGGGGCCTTCGACCTGACCACCGTCGATATTGTTCATGCGCTGTCCAATTCGAGTGGCGCGACCGGCTTCGTGGACCCGAAGTCGCGCCCGTCCGGGAATCCCGAATTTCGTGCGGCTTTCGCCGCGACCAACCGCGCTATTGCCGGCAAGCCCTGGGAGCAGAAGCGCGGGGATGCGCCTGTCGCGGTGCACACCGTTTCCGGCGAATACCTCTCGACGGAGATATATCCGGGCAGGGCGCCCAGGCGCCGCAGGTCGCGCGGGGCCAGCCGCAGGCCACGGGATTTTGTTGATGACCCAAGGGGCCCGCCGGCTGCCGAGCACGGTGCGGTGAAGCGGAGTTCACTTGAGCCGAACCAACTGTCTGGGTACCTAAACTTACCGCCGTCGCCTGTGGATTTGAAGGGTATCCTGGATCGTCTCGCTCCGATGATTGCTGTCCCGGAACGCCCGGGACTCATCTTCAAGCTGGAGGGCAACGCCGACGGTGTCGGTGTCGACGAGGTGGTTTGGGGCAAGCCATTCGATTTGGTCGTCGACTACGGAGCGGGTTCAAATGATGCGCTGACCGTGGTGACCGGCGCGAGGCTGATCTCGGCCACTTCCGGACCTTCCGCCGAACTGGGAATATCCGTCGCGCCGAGTGGGTTCGCTCTCGGCGAATGCAGCCCATTTCAAATCCTGAAGTTCGAGAATGGCGTTCTGACAGGCGAAAAGCCGCGCTTCAAGCTCCGAGCACCGCAGCCGGCCGACCTCGCGCGCCGCGCCAGCGGTCCTTGCGGCGTCTTCGTCATGCTGACCAAGGCGAACGCGCTCATCCACAGCTTCTTCATCGAAATTCGTCTGGTCGAGGTGTTGGACCGCGAGGCGCATCCGGCGCCTGTGATCGATATCGACCTCGACGGTGTCGCTGCCAGCAAGCCCGAGGAGCGGGTCGCGACGATTACGATCACGAACGAAGGTGCCGCCTGGCAGGTTTACTGGAATATCGACGGCGTGCAGAGCCGGCCCCGGATCGCTTCAAAGGCAACACCGGCTGCGCTCAAGGCGGCTTACGACACCTATATCAACAACGACCTGAAGCAGGTCGCGGAGAGTGCGCTGTGGCGCAATACCGATGCGCAACTGCATCTGCCTGACAATGCTGCCTCGCGCGACGAAGCGCAGAAGCTGATGGGTATCACGGCGAGCGCCGGCTACAAGCTCCACAAGCTTTTCCGCGAGGATGAGGTTTTTGAAGAAGCCATCGAACTGATTGAAAAGCTGCCCGACGGGTCCAGGATTACGGTGATCACCGACGACGTCGTCTTCCCCTGGGAATTGTTTTATCCGCTCTCCATTATCGACGGTGAGCCGAAGGAAAATCTGCAGCCGGACATGTTTTGGGGAAATCGCTTCATCATCGAGTCGTTGCTGATCGCCACGTCGAGCGCGGAGAAGCTGCCTTCGAACCGTCAGCAGGGCGGCAAGCTGCATGTCAGCATGGGGCTGAATGCCAGCATCGATCTCGCCCCGGCCTGGAAGGGGCGGGACCTGCTGCCGGTGCAGTTCCAGAAAGCCTATTTTGACTCGGTGTTAGCCAGCAGCGGCGACTATGCCGCTGGATACAAGCAGGTACTGACCGCGATCCGGAGGAAGCCGCCGGACGCCAGCCTGATCTACTTCTTCTGCCACGGAACGGCCGACAGGTTGGAGTTCGAAGCGTCGACCGCCTTCACCCCCTACCATGTGGACGGCGAGAAGTTTTCCAACTGGCCCGTCGTGTTCATCAACGCCTGTGATGCGGGCAACACCTCTCCGCTTTCGTTCCTCTCGTTCCGCACGGAATTCAGGAAGCGCCGGGCCGCGGGACTGATCGCGCCGTCTTTCCCGATCCCGACCTTGTTCGCAGCGATTTTCGCCAAGGCCTTCATGGAGCGCTATGCCGGCAAAGAAGCCGTCGGATCGATCCTGTTCGATTTGCGCAAGAAGCTGCTGTCGGACGACAAACCGCTCGGCCTCTGGTACTCGCTGCAATGTCCCCTCGACCTCAAAGCACCGGTGAACTGACATGCAAAAGCCCCTGACCCTGATCGTCAGCGACCTGCATATGGGCGACGGCAGCTCCAGCGACGATTTCGTCGATGACAAGAACCAGTTTGCCAAATTCCTCGCCGAGCAATTGCTGACCGACCGCGGCAAGAAGGGCGAGATCGAGTTGATCGTCAACGGTGATTTTCTCGAATTCGTCATGGTCCGCCCCGACCTCTACACCCTGAATTCGCGTGACTACTGGTGCTCGCGGGAAGAGTCGGTCGAAAAGCTGAAGACTCTCCTGAAAGGCCATCCCAAGGTCTTCAAGGCGATCGCCGATTTTCAGGTGCCCGGCAATGTCGTGACGATCTTTGCCGGCAACCACGACATCGATCTCTACTGGCCGGAGGTGCGGGACCTGCTCAGGACAAAAACGGGAAACGTCAACATCGAATTGAAGGCCGACACGTATTACAGATACGGCAACAGGCTCCATATCAGCCACGGCCATC
Organism: Bradyrhizobium sp. URHC0002; assembly: GCF_054059515.1. Taxonomy (NCBI): domain Bacteria; kingdom Pseudomonadati; phylum Pseudomonadota; class Alphaproteobacteria; order Hyphomicrobiales; family Nitrobacteraceae; genus Bradyrhizobium; species Bradyrhizobium sp. URHC0002. Next base: position 5,174,823 of record NZ_JBSSCF010000001.1, read on the forward strand.
TGTTTCCCACCATCGACACCGTCAACGGCTTCTCGAAATGGGCGGATCCGATACTGCCGTTGCCCGCCGACTCCGATCCGAAGCGGCTTCAGATGTGCGACGGCACGCTGTTTGTGGTGCGGGTGGTAAACCCGCTCACGGCGAAATATCCGTTCGCCAATAACCTGCACCCCGAGACCGAAATCTTGCGCGTTCTGCTGCGGGAGGACGCGTGGGGCCTGAGAACGGTGGCGTGGCTGGGCAGCAGGTTCATCGCCCAGCATCCCGGCGCGGCGCTGAGCGCCACCGGCACAGCCGCCTCGGGCGCGGAACTGCTCAATGCCATCCAGCTGGATTCCTTCTTCCGCGAGAAGATCGCCGGCCTGTGCAGGGATCTTCTGAAGATACCCGACATGACCGCGGACAAGGTGCTGCAGAAATATGCAACGGAAGACGACGTCGCCGAACTGCTGGCCGCCCTGCTGGAGGCCGACGGCACGATGAGCAAATGGATCGACGTCATCGAAATCGCCAAGCCCGGCACGAGCTCAGTTGGATCGACGGGTGGCGAGGTACTCGGCATCATCGAAACCGGAAGGATCGACGTTCGCGCCGCCTGCGCCAAGATTGCCAGGGGTAAATGGCTCGCCGGCGCCGAGATTGTCGTGCTCGGCCACACCCATCTTCCGGAGGAGATCGAGGAGAATGGCCGCAAATACTACAATCCGGGGTCGTGGACCCGGTACATCGACAATCCCGCAGGACTCAAGCTTGCCGATCTCATGGACGAAATGAAATATCCCTACAGGCTTAAAAGTGTCCGGATCGAGGAGATCGACGGTAAGCTTAAGAGCGAGATGATTCTCATCGATCACAAGCCCTAGCCGGCTCCCCGGGGTGTCCCTGCACGGGAGGCCGAGCCACGCAGGCAGGGCCATTCCGACGCCAGGGGCGGGTTCATCAACGCGGTGACGAGGAATCGGGCGCGAATCAGTTCGACGGGTTGACGTGTCACCACCGGGCGTCGTCCCTGCGAACGCAGGGATCCATACGCCGCGGCCCATCAACCGCACGGTGGCCCCAGCCATTTTTCGCCACAAACACCTGTGGTTATGGGCCTTGCACGCGTCGGAACGGCGGAAGTTCCCATTCGCGTCTTGCCCGATTCAGCCGAAAAGTTTAACGCCTCCCCATGGGAAAACGACAGCTACCGCCGGAAGAGCCGGCCGAAATCCACGAGGTGATGCTGCGCGATGCGCTGGAAGAGCGCTATCTCGCCTATGCGCTCTCGACCATCATGCACCGCGCGCTGCCGGACGCCCGCGACGGGCTGAAGCCGGTGCACCGGCGCATCCTCTACGGCATGCGCCTGTTGCGCCTCGACCCCGGCACCCCCTTCAAGAAGTCCGCCAAGATCGTCGGCGACGTGATGGGCTCGTTCCATCCGCATGGCGACCAGGCGATCTACGACGCCATGGTGCGTCTGGCGCAGGATTTCGCCTCGCGTTATCCGCTGGTCGACGGCCAGGGCAACTTCGGCAATATCGACGGCGATAATCCGGCCGCCTACCGCTACACCGAAGCGCGCATGACCGACGTCGCGCGGCTGCTGCTGGAAGGTATCGACGAGGACGGCGTCGAGTTCCGCCCCAATTACGACGGACAGAGCAAGGAGCCGGTGGTTCTGCCCGGCGGCTTCCCGAATCTGCTCGCCAACGGTTCGCAGGGCATCGCGGTCGGCATGGCCACCTCGATCCCGCCGCACAATGCAGCCGAACTCTGCGACGCGGCGCTGCATCTGATCGACAAGCCCGACGCCAAATCGAAGTCGCTCTTGAAATGGGTCAAGGGCCCGGATTTCCCGACCGGCGGCATCATCGTCGACTCCAAGGAAAGCATCGCCGAAGCCTACATGACCGGGCGCGGCTCGTTCCGTACCCGCGCCAAGTGGACCCAGGAAGAGGGCGCGCGCGGCACCTGGGTGGTCGTCATCACCGAGATCCCGTGGCTGGTGCAGAAATCCCGGCTGGTCGAGAAGATCGCCGAGCTGCTGAACGAGAAGAAGCTGCCGCTGGTCGGCGACGTCCGCGACGAATCCGCCGAAGACGTTCGCCTCGTGATCGAGCCGAAATCCCGCGCGGTCGATCCGGCGCTGATGATGGAATCGCTGTTCCGGCTCACCGAGCTCGAGAGCAAGATTTCGCTGAACCTCAACGTGCTGATCAAGGGCAAGATCCCCAAAGTGGTGGGGCTTGCCGAATGTTTGCGCGAGTGGCTCGACCATTTGCGCGACGTGCTGGTGCGCCGCTCCAACTACCGCAAGACCCAGATCGAGAACCGGCTCGAAATTCTCGGCGGTTATTTGATCGCGTACTTGAACATCGACAAGGTGATCAAGATCATCCGCACCGAGGACGAGCCGAAGCCGGCGCTGATCAAGGCGTTCAAGCTCACGGAAGTCCAGGCCGATGCCATCCTCAACATGCGGCTGCGCTCCTTGCGCAAGCTCGAGGAGTTCGAAATCCGCACCGAGGACAAGAACCTCCGCGGCGAACTGAAGGGCATCAAGTCGCTGCTCGGTTCGGAGACCGAGCAATGGTCCAAGGTCGGCGAGCAGGTCCGCAAGGTCCGCGACCTTTTTGGACCGAAGACGCCGCTCGGCAAGCGCCGCACGATGTTCGCCGACGCGCCCGAGCACGATCTCGCCGCGATCGAGGAAGCCTTTGTCGAGCGCGAGCCGTGCACGGTGGTGATTTCCGAGAAGGGTTGGGTGCGCACGCTGAAGGGGCATGTCGAGGATATCTCGGGGCTCGCCTTCAAGACCGACGACAAGCTCGACCACGCCTTCTTCGCCGAGACCACGTCAAAACTGCTGCTGTTTGCCACCAACGGCAAATTCTATTCGCTCGATGTCGCAAAACTGCCGGGCGGCCGCGGCCATGGCGAGCCGATCCGCATGTTCATCGACATGGAGCAGGATGCCGCGATCGTCTCGCTGTTCGTCAACAAGGGTGAACGCAAATTCCTGATCGCGAGCAGCGAAGGGCAGGGCTTCGTCGTCAAGGAAGAGGATTGCGTCGGCAACACCCGCAAGGGCAAGCAGGTGCTCAACGTCACCATGCCGAACGAGGCCTGCGCGATCGCGACCGTGCAGGGTGACACCGTTGCCGCGATCGGCACCAACCACAAGATGGTGCTGTTCCCGCTCGACCAGGTGCCGGAAATGGCGCGTGGGCGTGGCGTGCGGTTGCAAAAGTATTCCAGCGCCAAGCTGTCCGATGTCGCTGTGTTCGAGCTCAAGGCGGGGTTGACCTGGAAGGATTCCGCCGGCCGCGAGCAGAGCATGAGCGCCAAGGAATTGTCCGACTGGCGCGGCAACCGCGCCGACGCCGGCCGCCTCGCGGGCGGCCTGCCGAAGTCGAACAAGTTCTTGCGCGGGGTGGAGTAGCGCAGGGAGGCTGGATTACGGTTTCGTAATCCAGCTGCAGTTTTTTCTGATCCCCTTTGACTACGTCCCTGTTCTCGCCGATGCTTGCCTGAGGGTCAGGGAGGCGGCATTGCGCAAAGCAGGATCGCGACGGCTCTTCACAATGATCGGCCTTGCGCTCGTCGTGTGCGCAACGCCCGCCACACTCCACGCCCAGTCCATCCCCGGTGCGCTGCCTGAATCCGCCAACGCCCTGTCGCAGGGCGAATGGCCGGCTTATGCCGGCACCTACGCCGCGTCGCGCTATTCGCCGCTGACGCAGATCGACCGAACCAACGCCAAGAACCTCCACATCGCCTGGCGCTGGAAATCGCCCGACATGGCGGTCCGGGAGGCCAATTCGAACATCGGCCCGAGCTTTGCCAATGAATCGACGCCGCTGATGATCGGTGGCGTCCTCTACACCTCGACGTCGCTGTCGCAGGTGGCCGCCATCGACGCCGCCACCGGCGCGACCAAATGGCTGTTCGATCCAAAAATCTACGAAAACGGCCTCGGGCTTCCAGCCAATCTCGGCTGGTTGCACCGCGGCGTCGCATACTGGCGCAACGGCGACGACGAACGCATCGTGATCCTGACCGCGTTCGCGCAGATGATCGCGCTCGACGCCAAAACCGGCAAGCCGGTGCCGTCGTTCGGGACCGATGGGCGGATCGACCTGACCGAAGGTCTGCGCCGGCCGGTCGACCGCAACTACTATACCATGACATCCCCACCGGTGATCGTGCGTGGCGTCATCGTGGTCGGCTCGTCGGTGATGGACTGGTGGGCGAAGAAGCCATCGCCGCCGGGAGATGTCCGAGGCTACGACGCCGGCAGTGGACGCCTGCTGTGGACGTTCCATACCGTCGCGCAGGGCGAGGAGCCCGGCGCCGACACCTGGCAGAAGGATTCCTGGAAGGACGCCGGCAACGCCAATGTCTGGGCGCCGATGAGTGCGGACGAGGAGCTGGGTTACGTCTATCTGCCGGTGAGCACGCCGACCAACGATTATTATGGCGGCCACCGGCCGGGTGACGGGCTCTATGGCGAGACATTGGTCTGCCTCGACGTCACCACCGGCAAGAAGGTCTGGCACTACCAGCTCGTTCATCACGGCCTGTGGGATTACGATCCGCCGGCCGCGCCCAACCTGATTGACATCAAGGTCGACGGACAGCCGATCAAGGCAGTCGCGCAAGTGACAAAGCAGGCCTTCGTCTATGTGTTCGATCGCCTTACCGGAAAACCGGTATGGCCGATCGAGGAGCAGCCGGTGCTGGCGTCCAGCGTGCCTGGTGAGAGCGCATCGAAGACGCAGCCGATTCCCAGCAAGCCTGCGCCATTCGACCTCCAGGGCGCGCGAGACGATGACCTGATCGATCTTTCGCCGGAGATCCACAAGGAAGCCATCGACATCGCCAAGGCGTATGACCGTGGTGGCATCTATACGCCGCCGTCGCAGCGCGGCACCATCCAGGTGCCGGGCAATGCCGGTGGCGGCAGCTGGTCCGGCGCCGCGATCGACCCTGAAACCGGCACACTCTACGTCGGGACGCAGCGCGTGCCGACGCTGGTCACCATTCGCAAGCCGGAGCCGTGGCAGGGCCAGTATGATTTCATCGGCCTGCCGCAATATCTGCCGGGCCCGCGCGGATTGCCGCTGCTCAAGCCGCCGTTCGGCAGTGTCGTCGCCATCGACATGAATTCCGGCGAGCATCGCTGGCGCATTCCGGTCGGGCGCAGCAACGCGATGGGCGCGGTCCGCAGGCTCGCCATTGCCGAAAACCTGGGATTGCCGGCCCGGAACTGGACGCTGGTCACCAGGACGGTGATGATCGTGGTGCAACTGGACTACTTCAGCGCGCCGCGTTTCGTGCCCGAGTTCAATCTGCCGATACGCGACCTCCACAATCTCGATCCGCATCTGTGGGTCTATGACAAGACCAGCGGCGAAACGCTCGCCGAGATGGAGCTGCCGGCCAACGCCACTGGCGCGCCGATGACCTATATGGCCGGCGGCAAGCAGTTCATCGTGTTTCCGATCGGCGGCGGTCCGCTGGTGGAGGAGCTGATCGCGGTATCGCTGTAATAGTATTCGATAATCCGCCCGCTATATAAGTCGCCGTCGAAACATCAGAAGCGACGGTTATCCGCGTGGCGCACGATCACTCTCATCACAATCATTCCCACGGGCATGATCATTCCCATGGTCACGCCGGCCACAGCCATGCGCCGGATAATTTCGGCTGGGCGTTCGCCATCGGCGCCGCGCTCAATACCGCCTTCGTCATTGCGGAACTGATCTTTGGCTATGCCGCCAATTCGCTCGCGCTGATTTCCGACGCGGTCCACAATCTCTCCGACGTGATCGCGCTCCTGCTGGCGTGGGGCGCGGCGTGGTTGTCGCAGAAGCAGCCGACGCAACGGCACACCTACGGCTATCGCCGGGCCTCGATCCTGGCGGCCCTGTTCAACGCCGGCCTGCTGCTGGTTGCGGTCGGCGGCATCGTCGTCGAGGCGGTCAACCGGCTCTACAGTCCTGCACCGGTCGCGGGCTGGACGGTCGTGGTGGTTGCGGCGCTTGGCGTCGCCGTCAACGGCTTCACCGCGCTGTTGTTCATGCGCGGCCGCCACGGCGACCTCAATATTCGCGGCGCCTACCTGCATATGGCGGCGGACGCCGGCGTCTCGCTCGGCGTGGTGATCGCCGCCGGGGTAATCATGCTGACGGGCTGGCTATGGCTCGATCCCGCGATCAGCCTCGTCATCGCCGCCGTGGTGTTCTGGAGCGGCTGGGGGCTGGCGCGCGACAGCGTCAACCTCGCGCTCGACGGCGTGCCGCGCGGCATCGAGCTTGCGCAGGTGAGGAATTATCTCGGTGGGCTGGAGGGGGTCACCGAAGTGCATGACCTCCACATCTGGGCGATGAGCACCAATGAGACCGCGCTGACCGCGCATCTGGTGCGGCCTGGCGGCAGCGACGACGCCTTCCTGCATGGGGTCTGCGAGGAACTCTCGCACCGCTTCAACATCCACCACGCCACGCTGCAGATCGAAGCCGCCGCCGAGGTGTGCAAGCTGGCGCCGGCGGAGCGGGTGTAGTGCCGTAGGGTGGGCAAAGCGCAGCGTGCCCACCATTCGGACCCTCCGGAAAAATGGTGGGCACGTCGCTTACGCGCCTTTGCCCACCCTACGAGCACTCTTCAAACCATCCCCGCAAGCCTTAGCGCCACCCCCGCCGCGCACGATCCCGCCAGCACCCACAACATCCCGATATTGAGTCGGAAGATCGCGGTCGCTGCGGCCGCCGCCAGCACGAAGGCCGCGAGATCGAGGCTTGTCCACACCGGCATGTCGAACGACAGTCCGAACGAGCGAACCGGGATGGTCTGCCGGAACAGCGTGTGCAATCCGAACCAGATCGACAGATTCAGGATCACGCCGACGACGGCAGCGGTGATCGCCGACAGCGCGCCCGCGAGGCCCTTGTTGCCGCGCAGCGTCTCGATGTAGGGCGCGCCGAGGAAGATCCAGAGGAAGCAGGGGATGAAGGTGACCCAGGTCGCCAGCAAGCCGCCAAGGGTGGCCGCCAGCATCGGCGACAACGCGCCGGGATCGCGATAGGCGGCCATGAAGCCAACGAACTGCAGCACCATGATCAGCGGCCCCGGCGTGGTTTCGGCCATGCCGAGGCCGTCCAGCATCTCGCGTGGCTGCAGCCATTGATAATGCTCGACCGCCTGCTGGGCGACATAGGCCAGCACCGCGTAGGCGCCGCCGAACGTCACCATCGCCATCTTGGAAAAGAACAGCGCGATCTGGCTGAACACGTTGGCCTGCCCGAGCCCGATCAGGAGCGCGGCCACCGGAACCACCCACAGCAACAGCCACACCGAGCTTACGCGTAGCGCGCGGCCGACGCTGGGGCGTACGTGATCGGGCAATTCCGCGCCGAGCAGGCTGTCGACGGCGGCGGTCTTCTTGCCGCCGCCACCGTGCTCGATGGCGGCGAATTCCGGCCGTCCGCTTTTCGCGCCGAAATAACCGATCACGCCGGCCGCGATGATGATGATCGGGAAGGGGACGTTGAAAAAGAAGATCGCGACAAAGGCGATGGCCGCCAGCGCAATCATCACCCGGTTGCGCAACGCGCGTTTTCCCACGCGGACCACGGCGTGGACCACGATGGCGAGTACCGCAGCTTTTAACCCGAAGAACACCGCCTCTACGAAGCCGACATTGCCATAGGCCGCGTAGACGTAGCTCAAGCCCATGATGGCGATGACGCCGGGCAGGATGAACAGGCCGCCGGCCATGATACCGCCGGCGGTCCGGTGCAACAGCCAGCCGATATAGGTCGCCAGCTGTTGCGCTTCCGGGCCCGGCAGCAGCATGCAGTAGTTCAGCGCGTGCAAAAACCGGCTCTCCGAGATCCAGTTCTTTTCCTCGACCAGGATGCGGTGCATCACCGCGATCTGTCCGGCCGGGCCGCCGAAACTCAATAGGGCGACCCGCAGCCAGACCCGGAAGGCTTCACCAAAACTGATGCCGTGACCGAGGTCGCGGGCGGCGCCGGCCTCGGTCGTCTTGTCCATCGTGGCATCCATTATGGTTTCGCCTTGTTGGTGGGCCAGTTGTGCGTCTCGCCCGAGGCGTCGCGGCACCAGCGATAGAACGCGTCGTACAGCGTCATACCGGCTTCCAACTGCTCGAGATCGTCATCGAACATGCGCGACAGGCCGAGCGAGGCGGCGAGCAGCCCAGGCGCTTCCGGTGACAGATCGAGCCGCCCGGTGTCGGCGCCCCGGACCATCGTCGCCAGCCGCAGCAAGGGCGGCGTCGCGAGCCCGAATTCCTCGATCATGACGTCGAAGGTGCAGAGTTCGCCGCGGTGGCTCCAGAACACGTTTTCGACATCGAAGGGGGCGGCGCCGAAGCGCTCGCCGACGGCGATGACCTCGGAAGGCGCCACGAACAGGAACACCGCGGTCGGATCGACAAAGCGGCGGATCAGCCACGGGCAGGCGATGCGATCGATCTTCGGCCGCGCGCGGGTAACCCAGACGGTGCGACCCTGCGCGTCACGCGCCGGCAGTTTCGATGCGTTCACCAGCGGAAGCTTTGCCTCCTTCCAGCCTTCAAAGCCGCCTTCGAGCGTTTCCGCGGCAACATTGGCATGCCGTAACCAGGCGGCCGTGCCCTGCGCGAGCTTTGCGCCGCGCATGCAGACGACGATGGCCGAGTTTCCGGAAAATTTGCCGCTCCAGTCGCCGGCATCCTGATGGCTGCGCCTGATGGCGCCGGGAATCAGCCGCTGGTCGGCGGCGAAATCCTCGTCGGTGCGAACGTCGATCAGGGCAGGCATGTGCGCCGTGCCGATCAGTCGTGAAAGCTTGTCTGGAGATATCGTGGTGTAGGATGACATGGCTGCGCCCTCGTAAAAGAAACGGGACGCGATACTTGGGCATGTCGCCTCGTGGGGGGATCGCAAAACCCCCATAGGCCGAATTAACCGCCTGCGGCTTCGACTGTCAACTGGTGCCGCATCGGTTCCCGACGGGAGGCTTGCGGAATTCCGCATTCGGACCTAGCTTGGTCGGCATCGGGGATAAAGCAGGCTCCCCGTCAGACGGCCCTTCCGTCCAAGCTCTGCGCACACTCGACGTGTCGAGGATTGCGCATGGATGGGAACGGGCCGATATTTTTTTATCCCCGCAGATCAGTTCTGACCGCTTTTCTCGCCGCGTGTTTCCTCGCGGACGCGACGCTGTTCGCGTCCGCGCAAACAGGAGCCGCCATGATTGCCATTGATCGTATGACGCCCGGATCGCCTCCGGCGGGATTTTCGTTTGCACGAACCGGCCGGGGCAGTGAGGGCGAATGGACCGTCACCGCCGATCGAACCGCTGCAGCAGGCAAGGCGATCGAGCAGACCAGCACCGACCGCACCGATTACCGGTTTCCGCTCGCGATCCACGAGAGCCTCTCGGCCACCGATGTCGACGTCGAAGTCAGCTTCAAGGCAGTACGAGGTAAAACGGATCAGGCCGGCGGCATCGCCGTGCGGCTGGCGGACGCCGACAATTACTATGTCGCCCGCGCCAATGCGCTGGAGGATAACGTCCGCTTCTATCGCGTCGTCGCCGGCCGGCGCGAGCAACTGGATGGCGCCAATTTGAAGGTCAGCCCCAATGAATGGCATACGCTCGGCTTGCGCGCGGAAGGCCAGCGCTTCACGGTCTCCTTCGATGGCAAGAAACTATTCAGCGCGACGGACAAGACTTTTGCCGAGGCGGGAGGCGTGGCGCTGTGGACCAAGTCCGACAGCGTAACGCGCTTCGATCAGTTCAAGATCACCATCTTGCCGTAACGGGAACGCTGGAATGGCCGATATCGCGACTGAACCAAAGGCATCGACTGGAAACGCGCTGATCTCGCTGCTCTATGCCGCGCGCGCCTTGCGCGGCTTCGGGGACGGTTTCGCCGTCATCATCCTGCCGGCCTACATGACGGCGCTGGGCTACGACGCCATCGCGGTCGGCATCGTCGCGACCGCGTCGCTGCTTGGCACGGCGCTGCTCACACTGATAACAGGCTGGATCGCGCCGCGTCACGACCTGCGCGCGCTCCTGATCTTTGGCGCAGGTCTGATGGCGGCGACCGGCCTTGCATTTCCGGGCGCGGAGCATTTCGTTCTGATCGTGCTTGTGGCGTTCATCGGTACCATCAACCCCTCGGGCGGCGATCTTGGCGTGCTGGTTCCGCTCGAACACGCGGTGCTGGCGAAGAGCGCCACCGACGACCGCCGGACCGAGGTGTTTGCGCGCTACAGCCTGATCGGGGCGCTCTGCACCGCCGCCGGCTCGCTTGCGGCAACCTTGCCTGATTTCCTGGTTTCGCACGGCGGCACCACGCTCGGCGCGTTCCGTGTGATGTTTTATGCCTATGCCGCGCTCGGGATACTGAGCGCCGCGCTCTATCGTTACGTCCCGCATACGCGCGGCGAGGAGAGGACGCCACAGACGCCGCTGGGGCCATCGCGCGGCACCGTCTACAAGCTCGCGGCGCTGTTCAGCATCGACGCCTTCGCGGGCGGTTTCGTTGCCCAGTCCCTCTTGGTGCTCTGGCTGTTCGAGCGTTTCGACCTGTCATTGTCCGCGGCCGGATTGTTTTTCTTCTGGTCGAGCACGCTGAGCGCCTTTTCCTATCCGGTCGCCGCCTGGATCGCCAAGCGCATCGGCCTCGTCAACACCATGGTGTTCACGCATATTCCCTCCAGCATCTTCCTGATCCTGGCGGCGTTCTCGCCGAACCTCTATCTGGCGCTCGGGTTGCTGCTGTTGCGCTCGGCGCTGTCGCAGATGGACGTGCCGACCCGCACCTCCTACGTCATGGCCGTGGTGACGCCGGCGGAACGCCCGGCGGCTGCCAGCGTCACCGCCGTGCCGCGCAGCCTCGCATCCGCGATCAGCCCGGCGATCGCGGGCGCGCTCTTGATGACGTCGTTTACGGGGCTACCGCTGGTGGTCTGTGGCACCCTGAAGATCGCTTACGATCTGGCACTCCTGTTCACATTCCGTCACATCAAGCCGCCGGAGGAAAAACGGTAGCGGTCGATCGACGGTTCAATGCTGCGCGACGGCTGTCTTGTCGAGTGCCGCGCGAACGTTGCGCGCCAGCTTCAGTGCATCGTCGTTGGCCCAGAAATGAACGAAGAACATGCGCGGCTCCTCGGCAAGCATGTGGCTGTGGATCGCGGTGACCTCGATATCTCCGGCACGTAGCGCCCGGATCAAGGGATTGACCTCGTTGCCGGTCACGAGAAAATCGCCTGTGATGGCGGCCTTGCCGCCGCCGGTCGGCTGAAAGTTGATGGCGTTCGCGCCGCCGAGGGCGGCGTTGACCTGCATTCCGCTTTCCTTGGTCGGATCACGCCTTGGAATGCCGTACTGGTAGACGCCGCCATTCACGGTACCCTTGGCGCCCATTGCAGCGTCGACTCCTGCGGTATCGAGATCAATCGCCGGCGCCGCGGTGGCGGTGGTGGCCGGTGGGTCGAAGGGCGTCTTGCTTGCCGAAGAAAGCGCTGCGCGGATCGCGGCCGCCATTTTCTCGGGGTCGCCGTGCCCCGCCACATGCATGTAAAAGGTCGCGGGAGAAGCGCGGAGAACGTGATTGTGGATCGCGCTGATGTCCAGCCCGCTATCCAGCAACCGGGTTATGACCGGTGTGATTTCTGTATCCAACAGCACTAGGTCGCCCATCAGCATGGCCTCTCCCTGCATGGGCGCGAAGGCGACCCATCCTCCGAGCGCCAGCGCCGGCTTGATCGCGACGCCGTCCAGCGTGACATGCAGATCGGATCGCGGCAGCCCGTAACGATGCACTTCGCCGCTTACCGTGGCAGTCTTCCCGAGAGCGGCGTCCACCTTCTTCCAGTCGATAGCGTCGGCTCGGGCGGCCTGTGACAGCAGCAGCGCGGTGACGAGCGCGAGTAGCGTAAGGGATTGTTTCATGGCGTTCTCCTTCTTGCGCCCCATGTTCGGCCGCCCATGGCAATGTTCCCGCGAGGCGTGACGCCGCACGGCCGGGCGTTGACGGATTTTTGTGAGTGAAGGTAAGTATTCGGGCATGCGTATGCGCCTCCGGGAAACCGGGACGCGATACTTGGGCATGACGCCTCGTGGGGGGATCGCAAACCCCCATGGCTGTATTCAGCCACACTGACGTGGACTGTCAACGTGCTCTGGCACCGGCTACTGCAACGGTGTTACGAGGACGGCGCGATAGCCCTTATTCCAAGCGCATTACTGCGGGACTTTCCGAGAAGCCGGCCGTACGTTCACCTTCAATTGATCGATTGAAGCTGGATCGCCCGTTCTTCGGCTTTCGGCGTTGAGGGTTGTCAGATCATCATCAACGCGGCGCGCGACTACCAGGGGCTTCGCCGTCCGTCGGGGAGGGGCTCCATCAATCGTCGCTCATCACGGACATGCGACCATTGCGCCAGCTTGATCTCCGGAGAGTCGGGCGCGTTGGCCTCTTCCGAGTGAAAGGCGAGTTTCTGGTTTGCCTGCACCTGGTATTTGGCGGCCTGCGCAAGCCAGTACCATTTCTTGTCCGGCTCGCTCAGCGCGCGCTGCCGGCACTCGGCTTCCAATTCACTTAAGCGGTTAGCTTCTTGCATTGCCAATTCCAGAGCCCGGAAGCTCCAACCTGCCGGAGCTTCGAAACCACCGAACAAGGGGGTCCGGTAACCTCTCATGCCAAAAACTTCTTGACGGCCTGCTATGCCGGATCGACGCAATTGATTGAAATTTACGAATGGATTGATGCGAAAATTTGCGTGCAGCGTCAATCCGTTGCGATATTTCCCGTAAAATCCGGCCTAGACGATCAGCAGGGCGCCCGACGCCAGAAGCAACGCCAGCACGATTTTCCGGAACGTGGCCTCGTCGAGCCGCCCGAACAGCTTCAGCCCGAGCCACGTGCCGGCGAACAAGGCCGGCAATCCGATCAGGAACAGCTTGATCACCTCAGGCGTGATCGCGCCCCTGACACCGATCCACATTGCGCTCATGGCGAAGATCGCAACCGCCACCGGCTGAAACACCGCGCGTTGCGCGTCTTTGGGCCAGCCGCGCAAGCCGCACCAGATCGTCACCAGAATTCCGGCAAGTCCGGTGATGCCGCCCAGCACGCCGTTGAGAAAACCGATCCCGGCGTCGGCCGCGGCGCCGCCCGCTTTCACCGCGGGGATGGCCGGCCGCAGCAGCGCGTAGAGGCTGTAGAGCACCAGGAAGGCACCGACGCCCATGCGCACATGGGCGGGGTTCGCCCAGGTCAGGATGCCGACGCCGACGGGAACGCCGAGCGCGGCGCCGGCCACGAACGGCCAGAGCTTTCGCCAGTCCAGCGCGGAGCGCAGCTTCCAGACCGAATAGCCCTGCACGATCAACCCGAATGCGATGATCAGCGTCGCGGTTTGCAGCGGGGTGAGGATGTAGAGCCAGATCGCTGATGCGACGAGGCCGAAGGCGAAGCCGGAGAGGCCGGCGACCAGCGCGCCGGCAAAGGTCGCGAGAAGAAACAGCGGCAGTTCGAGGGTCGTTCCATCCATGTGCCCGCTCCACAGAAAAGCGAGCAGCGCTTGAATGGGATCGCCATTTGACGGGGAGGCTGCGATATCCCCGTGTTCAGGTTAGGCCCGGCATGGCCGCACGCGCAAGATGCATCGTGAAGCCTGCATGCGATGGCAGCGCTGCTGACAGTTGTCGCCATCCGGCAAAAGATTCGCGCGACAAACGCTTTTTGCTCGCGCGCCGGTCTGTAGCGACCATATGTTCAGCCAAGCGCTGCAGCCGATGGCGCGTTGAATGCGGAGAGACGGTGTGGGCGAATGGGTTGGGGTCACGATCGCGCTGGTCTCGAGTTGCCTCGGCGGGACTGCGGCGGCGATCACGCGCTATCTTGCCGGCAACACCGATCCGATCACGCTTGCGATTCTGCGCTGGGCGATCGGCTTCTGTTGCGTGCTGCCGACGGCGCTGTTGCTGAAGGCGCGATGGCCGCGCCGCGGCGACTGGCCGGCCGTCGCCGCGCTGGGCTTTTGCTTCTTCGGCGTGTTCTTCGTTCTCTACAACATCGCGATGTCCTACACGACCGCGGCGCGCGCCTCGCTCGCGCTGGCGACATTGCCGCTGCACACCATGGTGGTCGGCGCCTTGCTTGGCATCGAGCCGCTGACGAGCCGGAAATCGATCGGGGTCTGCGTCGCGGTACTCGGGGTCGTTGCCGCGCTTGCGACGGGATTGTCGGCCGCGCCGCCGGGTGCGTGGCGCGGCGAACTGATCATGACCGCGGCGGTAATGTGCATGGCGTTCTACAATGTCTGGTCTCGCCCCCTCATCCAGCGATCGAGCGCGCTTGGCTTTCTCACCGTCGGCATGGGGACCGGCGCCGCGGCCCTGGTCCTGGTCGGCTTGCTGACGGGAAGCGTCGCGGCACTGAGCCAGTTCAGCACGCCGCAATGGATCGCGGGGATTTATCTCGGCGTTGCCGGCGGCGCGCTGGCGTTCATCCTGTGGGTGCTGGCGCTGGAACGGGCGTCGCCGACACGCGTGGCCAATACCATGACCGTCAATCCGCTCGCGGCGGGGCTGCTCGCCACGCAACTCGTCGGAGAGCCGATCACACCGAATCTTGTGCTCGGGCTTGTCGCGGTGTTTGCCGGGATCTGGATCGCAACGTCGGAGGTCAGGAAGTCTTGAATGCGTGACGCTTATGCGGCCGCGATGGCTTCGATCTCGATCAAAAAATCCGGACCGTAGAGTTTCGACACCTCGACCAGCGTGACCGCAGGCGCCGCCGGCGGCGTCACTGAGGCAAAGAAGCGGTTTCGGGCTTCGCGGTAGGGTCCAAGATTATCCATGTCGGTGAGGAAGACCGTGAGCTTTACCAGATTGGCCGGCGTGCACTGGCTCGCCTCCAGCGCAATCGCGAGGTTTCGAAACACCTGCTCCGCCTGGGCTGCAAAATCCTTCCTGCCGACCACATAGCCGTCGCGATCGAGTGCGGTCTGGCCGGCGATGAAGATGATGCGCCCCGCCTTCACCTCGACGATCTGTGAATAGCCGGGCGGCGTACCGAGTTCGGGCGGATTGATGCGGGTGATCATTCAGACATCTCCTCTTTCGTCACGCTTCGAGGTGGCGGTGTGCGCAGCAGGAACAGCGCCAGCAGTGCCGAGATGCTGAGCGCTGAGGAGACGATCAGGACGCGGGCGCCCATGGCCTCGATCAGCAATCCGAACATCAGGGGGGCCGCGGCCTGCGCCATCCGGGCTGGCGCGCCGATAATGCCGAGGCGATAGCCGTAATTCTCAGGGCCGAAGATCGCGAGCGGCAGCGTGCCGCGCGCGATCGTCAGGATGCCGTTGCCGGCGCCGTGAAAGAGCGCGAACACGCTGGCCGCTCCGCCGCCGACCAGTCCGAGAATCGCGGCGCCGATCGGGTGTGTGATGCAGGCGAGTTTGGTCGAGACCAGCGGATGGTAACGGCTGAGAAAGCTCGCCTCGAATATCCGGGCGGCTACCTGTGCCGGGCCGATTAGCGCGCCGGCAAACACAGCCTGCGTGGTGGTCGCGCCGGCCGCCTCCATGAGGCGGGGCAAATGCGCGGCCATCGCGCCGGTGACGGTCCAGGCCGCTGCGAAGACGAATGCCAGCACGATCATGGTGCGATCGATCGGAATATGCGGCTTGGCAGCCGTGGCAACGGCAGCTTTCGCCCCCGTGACGGCCGGCAGCATCCACAAATTGATCGGTAGGCCGATCAAGATATGCGCCGCCGCCCAGGCAAAGCAGGTGTTGCGCCAACCGATGGTCTCCAGCCCCAATGCCGACAGCGGCCAGCCGACCGTCGACGCAAACCCGGCAATCAGCGTGATGCCGGTGATCGAGCGGCGCGCCGCATCGCCATAGATGCGCCCGAGCGCGGCAAAGGCCGCATCGTAAAGGCCCGCGCCCATGCCGACGCCGAGCAGAAGCCACGCGGCGACGAGCAGGGGTATCGACGTGGTGAAGCCGAGCAGGACGAGGCCCGCCGCCAGCACCAGATTGGACATCGACAGCACGGATCTGCCGCCGACCAGATCGATCTGGCGGCCGACGCGTGGGCCGATCAGCGCCGAGAGCACCAGCGCGGCCGAGAAGGCGCCAAACACCCAGTTCGAGGAAACCCCGAGATCGCGCGCGATCGGGTCGGCCAGGATGGCCGGCAGATACATGCTGGAGGCCCAGGCCAGCGTCTGCGTTGTGCCGAGCGCCAGAATGATCGGAAGTGGGCCGCTCATGGCTTATTCGCCATTCTGATCTCTTGCCGGCGTCATCCGCACCCGGTTCGCCTCTTTTTCTTTTCCAATGTCATCGAATAGGGAGGATTCGAGGGTAGCGCAATTTGCTTGACCACTTCGTATATATCGATATATCTGGATATATGGAATCAGAACACGCCATCCTTGCGCTCGCCGCTCTCGCCCAGTCTACGCGGATGAGCGTCTTCAAGCTGTTGGTGAAATACGAGCCGGATGGACTTGCGGCCGGGGACATCGCCAAACACCTTGCCGTGCCCCAGAACACCATGTCGGCACACCTCGCTGTGCTTGCACGCGCGGACCTGGTGATGAGCGAACGAAAAAGCCGTTCGATCATCTATCGCGCCAATTTGGCGGCGTTTCAAAACCTGACATCGTTCCTGGTTGAGGATTGTTGCGGCGGCCGCGCCGATTTGTGCGTGCCCGCTACGGCATGCAAGCCTGAGCGCAGCAAGCGCGCCAAGGTCAGTTCATGAGGGGAGAACGAAATGAAGCGACTTCACATTCATATGGCAGTCGATGACCTTCCGCGATCGATCGGCTTCTATGCGGCGCTGTTCGACGCGCAACCCAGCGTGATCAAGTCCGACTATGCCAAGTGGATGCTCGAAGACCCGCGCGTGAATTTTGCCATTTCCACCCGAGGCAAGCAGGCCGGCCTCGACCATCTCGGAATTCAGGTCGACAACTCCGGCGAACTGCAGGAGGTCTATGCGCGGCTTCATAAGGCCGGCGGCAACATCATTGAGCAAGGAGCAACCGTCTGCTGCTATGCCAAGTCCGAAAAATCCTGGATCGACGACCCGGCCGGGGTCGCGTGGGAAACCTTCCTCACGACCGGTGAGAGCACCGATTATGGCGATGGTACCGGTGAACGAAATGCCCGCGTAGCGCATGAGAAGCCGAATGCGTGTTGCGTTCCCAAAGCCGCCGCTACTTCCACCGCGGCCTGCTGCAGCACGTGAGATGACGAGGTAGATGTTCGGCATGCGAAACGCCAGCTGATGTCCGAATTCAATCTGTCGCGCCGGCTCGCTGCCGAGGCCCTCGGGACCGCGCTATTGGTCGCGACCGTGGTCGGCTCCGGCATCATGGCCGAAACCCTGACCAAGGACGTCGCACTCGCGCTGCTTGGCAATACCTTGCCGACCGGCGCGATCCTGATGGTGCTCATCACCATTCTCGGGCCCATCTCGGGCGCGCATTTCAATCCCGCGGTATCGCTGGTCTTTGCCTTGAAGGGCGAACTGACGCCGCGCGATGCGCTGGGTTACGTTGCTGCGCAGGTCGCCGGGGGGATCGCGGGGACCATGATGGCGCATGCGATGTTCGCGCTGCCGCTGATCGACGCCTCGCTGAAAACGCGAACCGGCGGTGCGCAATGGTTCGCCGAGGGCGTCGCCGCGTTCGGCCTGGTGGCGACCATCCTCGCCGGCATCAGGTTCAACCGCACGGCCGTGCCCTGGTTGGTCGGCCTCTACATCACGGCGGCCTACTGGTTCACGGCCTCGACCTCGTTTGCCAATCCGGCCGTTGCCATCGCGCGCTCGATGACCAATACGTTTTCGGGCATTCGCCCTGCCGATCTTCCCGGCTTTATCGCGGCCGAACTGAGCGGCGCGGTCGTGGCGCTGATCTTCATGAACTGGCTGCTGCGCGGGGCGGGCGAGGCGGCAAACACCAGGGAGGCCCGGCCATGACCGTCACGATCTATCACAACCCCGCCTGCGGCACTTCGCGCAACACGCTCGCCATGATCCGGCAGAGCGGCGAGGAGCCCGAGGTGATCGAATACCTGAAGACCCCGCCGGGCCGTGCGAAGCTGGTCGAACTGATCGGAGCACTTGGCATCGCGCCACGCGATCTCTTGCGCGAAAAAGGCACGCCCTATGCCGAGCTCGGCCTTGCCGATCCCAAATGGAGCGACGACGAGCTGATCGACTTCATGCTTGATCATCCGATCCTGATCAACCGGCCGATCGTGGTGACGCCGAGGGGGGGTCGGCTATGCCGGCCGTCGGAACTGGTGCTCGATCTGCTCGATAACCCGATCGAATCTTTCGTCAAGGAAGACGGCGAGGCGGTGGCGCGCGCGAAACGTTGAAGGGCGCGAGGCTTTTACTCGTCACGATTGCGCGGCATAATGGCGTATGGAACTCACGCCCCGTCTGCGCCTGATGAACTGGCTGGTCAGCCAGGGTCTCACCGGCCTGCCCGAGAATGATCTGATCCGCGGTTTCTGCGAGCGCTGCTGCGCCGAGGGCCTCCCCGTGTCGCGCGGGATGGTCTTCATCGATACGCTGCACCCGATCTTCGAGGGCCGCGGCTTTCGCTGGAACGACGCCGAGACCAACGAAAGCGACGTCTTCGAATATGGCTCGACCAACGAGGGCGAGGCCGCGGACGCCTGGCG
Source organism: Bradyrhizobium sp. URHC0002 (assembly GCF_054059515.1). Lineage (NCBI taxonomy): Bacteria > Pseudomonadati > Pseudomonadota > Alphaproteobacteria > Hyphomicrobiales > Nitrobacteraceae > Bradyrhizobium > Bradyrhizobium sp. URHC0002. The sequence continues at coordinate 5,193,557 of NZ_JBSSCF010000001.1, forward strand.
GAGTTCGGTCTTCTATTACATGCTCGAAAACGGCCACGAGGAACTGCCGGTCGACCTCGCCAATGGCGTGGCCCCCAATTTCAAATTCATGGGCGAGCTCGCAGAGAAGGGTCACAAGCATGTGGTGGCCTATGTGCACCAGTTCGGCGAGGCCGGCACCATGGGGCAGATGGATTGCGTCTATTCCTATTGGGTGACCCGGCGCGACGAGGGCTTTGGCGCGCACGGGCTGGCGGCATTGCGCGACCTCGTGCCGGTGCTGGGCCTTGCGATCAAATCCGCAGCGCAGGCCGATATCACCAAGACGCTGGGCCGGGTCTATCTCGGGCGCGAAACAGCCGAACAGGTGCTGCGCGGGCGGATCACGCGCGGCGTCACCGAGCGTATCAACGCAGTGCTGTGGTTCTCCGATCTGCGCGGCTCGACCGCGATCAGCGAGAGCATCGAGCCCGGCGAGATCATCCCGTTCCTCAACGATTATGCGCAGGCCTCGATCGATGCGATTCACGAGGCCGGCGGCGAGGTGCTGAAGCTGATCGGCGATGGCGTGCTGGCGATGTTCACCCATGAGAACTTGGCGGCGGCCAAGCGCGCAGCGCTGCGCGCCGAACATCGCTTCCGCCGCAACATGAAGGCGCTCACCGCCCGCCGCACCGCCGAGGGCCGCACGGTCACGTCAGCCCATGTCGGCCTGCATGTCGGAGAGGTGTTTTACGGCAATATCGGCAGCGATGACCGGCTCGATTTCACCGTGGTGGGACCGGCCGTCAACGAGGTCAGCCGCATCGCCTCGATGTGCCGCTCCGTCGACCGGGAATTATTGATGTCGTCGGCGTTCCGTGCCGGCCTCGATGCCGCCGGGCGAAACTATCTGGTGTCCACCGGTCGTTATGCGCTGCGCGGCATCGGCCGCGCGCAGGATCTCTACACGCTCGATCCGGATATCGCCGCGGATGAGGTGGTGGCGGGGAAGTACGAGCGGTATCTGGCGAGCTAGATCGGTTTCGCTCGCATCGTGTAGAGCCCGACCGCGACAAGCGAGAACACCGTCAGCACCACGCCGAGCGCGAACAGCGCGTCATGCGAGATCGTAGCCGCGAGCCAGACGCCGATGGCGGCCGTCATCATCTGCCAGAAGCCGACCAGCGCGGATGCCGCGCCCGCTTTGTCGCCGAACGGGGAAAGTGCCTGCGCCGTCCCCAACGGATTGACGATGCCCATGCCGAGCAGGAATACGCTCATGGCGCCGAGAAACGGCAGGAAGGAGGGGCTGTACAGCGAGACCAGCAGCATCGCGATGCTGCCGGTCGCGGCCACGAATAATCCACCGCGGATCGAGCGGTCGAGCCCGTAGCGCGGCGCAAGTTTGGTCGCGAGCATGCCGGCGGCGAACACGATCAACACAGTGCCGGCAAAAAACAAGCCCAACTGGATCGGCGTGAAGTGCATCGCCTCGATCAGCACGCGGGGCGCTGCCGAGAATATCGAGAACAGCCCGCCCATGATCAGGCTCACGGTCGCGGCCGGCACCACGAAGCGGCGGTCGGCGATCAGGCCGATGTAATTCCTGGCAATGGCCAAGGGATCGAGCGGCGTCCGGGTCGCGTGATGGGTCTCGCCGAACACGGTGCCATAGGCAAGGGCGCCGAGGCCGGCAAAGACGGCGACGAGGACAAATTCGGAACGCCAGCCGAAATAATGGTCGAGCGCGCCGCCGAGCAGCGGCGAGAAGCCGGGGGCCGCCGCCATCGCGATCATGATCAGTGCCATCGCACGCGCCAGTGCGGGACCGGAAAACATGTCACGGGCGATTGCGCGGGACAGCACCGAAGTGGCGCAGGCGCCGGCGGCCTGGATCATGCGGCCGATCAGCAGGCCCGGCAAGTCCGTTGCGAGCCCGCACCAGATGCTGCCGGCGAAGAAAACCGCAAAGCCGATCAAGACCGGCCAGCGACGTCCGTAGCGATCCGAGATCGGCCCGACCACGAGTTGGCCCACTGCGAACACCGCAAGGAAAATGGTGATGGCTGAGGTGACTGCCGCGCTCGATACCTTCAGCGACACTGCCATCTGCGGCAGCGACGGCAGCAGGATATTGGTGGCAAGCGTGCCGGTGGCGGCAAGCCCTGCCAATACAGCGATCTGCAGGACGGTCGAGGAGGCCTCGGTACGGGGACTCGTGTCGATCGCGGCGGTCTGGTCGATCATGGCGGTTCCATTCCTAAAGATGATGACTATCATATAAAAAGAATTGGGGGAGCGCCAGTGGATAGGCCGCTTTGGAATGAATTGCTCTTGTTCCCGTCATTGCGAGCGAAGCGAAGCAATCCATCCCTCCGCGGAGAGAATGGATTGCTTCGTCGCTGCGCTCCTCGCAATAACGGCTTCGGGCTAACAGCCCGCCGGCTCGCCGACCATGTCCGGCTGCCGCGCCAGCGACACCGCCGGCGACAGCAGGATCACCAGCGCCTGCGCGCCGAAGATGATGGCCGCCAGATAGAGGCAGGCCTCGGCGCCATAAAGCCCGCCGACGATGGCGCCCAGCGCAGAGCCGACCGGGCGGGCGCCGTAACTCATGATGTTGATGGCGGAGACACGCCCGAGCAGCGACGGCGGCGTCACCGATTGCCGCAGCGTCGTGGTCGAGATCACCCACAGGATCGGGCCGACGCCGAGCAGGAAGAAGCTCAGGCCCGCCAGCCATGGCGTCGGCACGATGGTCGTCAGCGCCATCACGACAGCGGCGACCAAGCCGGTGACGGGCCCGAGCCCGATCACGGTTCCGAAGGCCAGCCGCTTCATCACCCGCGTCGCAGCCAGCGCGCCGGCGACCATGCCGACGCCGTACATCCCAAGCGTCATCCCGACGCCGGTGGCCGATAGCCCGAGGCGGCGCACGGCGTAGGGCACGAACACGGCAAGCAGCAGGAACGACGCCGTGTTGAAGATGAATTGTGTGATGAATACCGGCCGCAGCAGTTGATGATGCAGCACGAAGGCGGCGCCTTCCTTGATCTCCTGCAGCGGATGACGGCGCGGGGCAGGCGCGCGCGCCGGTTCATAGATGCCTGACAGCAGCACCACTGCGATCACGGACAACGCCGCGGCAAAGCCGAAGGCGGGCGCGGCCCCGACCCATCCGACCAGCACGCCGCCGAGCGCCGGGCCGCTGGCGAAGGCAACGGTGCGCGCCAGTTCGATCCGCGCATTGGCGGCGGGCAGTTGTTGCGACGTCACCAGCGACGGCACCAAAGCCGGGGCGGCGACGCTGTAAGCGACCGTTCCGCAGACGGCGATGAAGCCGAGCAACGAGAGCAGCGGCAGCGTCATTTGGCCCAGCCAGATCAGCAGCAGGATGCCGGCCAACGCCGCGGCCCGCAGCGCTTCGGAGCCTGCCATCACCCAGCGCCGCGAGATGCGGTCGGCGAGGAGACCTGCGGGAATCGCGAACAGGATGAAGGGCAGCGTCAGCGCGGTCTGCAGCAGGCCGGTCTGGCCTTCGCCGACACCGAGCAACAGCACGGCGACAATCGGGGCCGCGGCCAGCGCGATCTGTTCGGCCGACTGTGCGGTGAGATTGGACCAGGCCAGGCGGTTGAAGGTTGCGGGCAGGCGAGGCGTGTCGGCGGCGGTCATGGCAGGATTCCTTGGCAAATTCCTGAATTCGGTTCTGTCCTCATTGTCTGACTGCAGGACGATCGAACCCACCCGTTTCCCGACAAGGGGCGTGAGGGAACTGCGCAAGAAAAAGCCCGCCGCGTGAACTGCGGCGGGCCTGTTTCGATTTCAGTTCGAACAGCAGTTCGACCTGTCGCTTCGGCTATTACGATTTGGGCCCGAGCGTTGCCTTGCCCGTTCCCGAGATCGTTGCGGGCGGCGTCACCACGTCATCATCATCTGCATCAAGCACGGCGGGCGGCTCGGTGGGACCTGCCAGTTGCTGCGCGGCCAGCGCGTTGGTCAGGCTGGTCAGCGCATCGGGACCGGCAGCGAAGCCGCCTTCGGCGAGGATCTTGTCGATGATCGGCTTGAAGGCCGAAACCGACAACAACTGCGCCGCAAGACCGTCGCCAAGGCCAAGACCGTTGCCGTGGCCGTTCATGGCGCCGTTGCCGCCGCCGCGGCCGAGCAGGCCGCCGGTGTCGAAGATCCGGATGTCGGAAATCTTCTCGATCGGCTTGACCGCTTCGGCCAGCGCATTCGGGATGATGTTGATGCGCGCCAGTGTGAGATCGTAGTCGACGATCGCCTGGGAGAGCTTGTTGCGCGCTTCCGCCTTCAACGCCGCCACCTCGGCCTCGGCCTGACCGAGCGATTTGACGCCGGCCGCGCGGGTGGTCGCCGCATCGGCGTCGGCCCTGGCTAGCATGGTGATGGCTTCCGCCTTGTTGGTCGCGGCCTGGTTCTCGGCTTCCGCCATCACGGTGATCGGCATCGCGTCGGTCTCGGCGGCCTTTCGCGCCGCGATCACGTTGATGATCTTGTCGCGCTCGGCGATTTCGGTGGCGCGGGCGGTCGTGACCTTTTCTTCAGCCGCAATGGCGAGCGCACGCGCGGTTTCGGCGATGGTCTGGGCCTCGGATTGCTCCTTGCTCTTGACCGCCACCGCGATCGCGCTCTCCTGCGCGACGATCTGCAGGTCGCGATCCATTTCGGTATTGCGACGCTTCACCGCCAGATCGGCCTCGATCTTCCTGGTATCGCGCAATTGATTGGCTTCGGTCTGCTTGTTGGCGACTGCCAGCTCCTGCTGGATGCGATATTCGGCCTCGTTCTGCACCGCGGTCTGCTCGACCTGCGCGGTTTGCGCGCGCATGGAGGCGGTCTTGTTGGCGATGTCGCGCTGCTGCGCCAGCTCGGCCTCGCGCTTGGTGGATTCGATCGTCAGCGTGGTCTGGCGGGCGACCAGATCCTGCTGGGCGATGTTGACTTCGGTGGTGCGGACGATCTGGTTGCGTTCCTGTTCGCGCTCCCGGGTGATCTTGGTCAGCGTCGTCAGGCCGTGGGCGTCGAAGAAATTGCTCGGGTTGAAATGCTTGATGTCGCTCTGGTCGAGCCGCGTCAGCGATACCGATTCGAGTTCGAGGCCGTTGTTCTGGATGTCGGCGCCGACAGCATCCTGCACCGCCTTGACGAAGGTGGCGCGCTGCTCCTGCAGCTCTTCGAGGTTCATGGTGGCCGCCACCGACCGCAGGCCGTCGACGAATTTTGCTTCGACCAGCTCGCGCAATTCGGCGGCATCATTGGTGCGGCTGCCCAGCGTCTGCGCGGCCAGCGCGATCGACGATGCATCGGGTTTGACGCGCAAATAGAATTCGGCGCCGATATCGACGCGCATGCGGTCCTTGGTGATCAGCGAGTCCGGCCCGCCGCGGGCGACCTCGAGCCGCAGCGTCTTCAGATTGACCGCGGCGGTGGAGTGGAAAACCGGAAGCACGAGCGAGCCGCCGTCGAGGACGACTTTCTGGCCGCCGAGCCCGGTGCGGACATAGGCTTCGTCACGTGTCGAGCGGCGATAGAGTTTTGCGAGGAAGATGCCGATAATAAGAACAACGAGAACGCTGATAGCGACGGGTACTGCAAGTTCCCACATATTTTATGCCCTGCGTGATGTTGGCTGTTGCGCAATGAGGTCGGCTGGTGCGGATATGGCGATAAAGCTTCTGGCGTCGCGGTCGACCAGCAGGACGCTGGCACCGACCGGAAGCGGCGTGGATTCGGGACTGGCGCGCGCGACGAGAGAATGCCAGTTGCCGAAGACATCCTTGAGACGGACCTTGCCGGGCAGCCCCTGGTCGAGCGGCCCGATTGAAACCTCGGCGACGTGGCCGACGAAATCGGCCTCGTCCACCGCATAGGTCTCGTCGCGCGGGATAATGCGGGCGATACCGCGGCTGCTCACCCGGATCGCCGGCAGGCTGAGCGCTGCGGCGGCAAGCGCCGCAAGCGTGACCGGCACGGCCATGCCGATGCTGTGTGCAATCCCTTGCAGCAGGAAGCCCGCGATCGCGAACACCCCGAGCGCCAGGATCATCAGGATCAACAGCGGCAGCCGTCCCGCATTGATCCAGAGGAACAAGCCGCCGATGGCGCTATGGCTCTCGCTTTCGAGCGCAAAATCCTTGCCGATGAGTTCGCTGATCGAGAAACCGACGATCATCGTCAGCAATTCGATGCCACCCAGGCTGAGCATGATAGCGGCTGATATCGCAAAGGGACGTACGTCGGGCGCCAGCAGGATATCGGTCACTGCACTCATTGCTGCGATTTGATCCTTTCAAGCCTTGCTGCGATTTCCTTTTCGCGATGCAGGCGGTCGAGTTCGTCGAGCTCCCTGTCGCCGAGCACGCTTGCAGCGGGCACGCCGGTTACGCGTGCGATCGCCGCCATGGCCCGGTCGGCACTCATAGTTTTAGTCGTGGGAACTGCCCGGCCGGTTTCAAGTGGCGCCTGCTGTACGAGGCTCGCCTCGAGATCGGCGAGGCGGGTTTCGGCTTCACGTCGCGCGGCAAGCATCGCCTGCAAGGCCTTGGTCTGCTCATCGATTTCGAGTTCGACGAAATCCATCGCGCGTTCGAGCGCGATCGTCTGCGACTCCAGATCAATTTGCCGTGCGACGCCGGCGCGCGCGAGATCCTCGCGGCTTTCTGCAACCGCCAGTCGAATTTTGTCGGTCAGTCGCGCGACTTCGGCGTCCAGCTCTTCGCGCCGCCGCTTGAGGCGGAATTCCTCGGCGCGCGATTTGCCGAGCGCGTAGCGCGCTTCGTCGGCGCCGGCGTCGATCTCGCGGATCGCCTGTTTGACCAGCGCGACCTTGTTGCTGTTCTCGGCGTTGTCGATCGTTTGGCTCGCGATGGCGGCAAGAAGCCGGCCCATGCGTGCAAGGATGCCTTCGTGAAGCATGGTCTTCTCCTCCGGTTGGATTGATTTCGATTTGACGGCGATCTGGATTTCGTAGGCGTGGCCGTCTGAGACCAAGTGAGCCGGGAAGGGACTCTCCCAGCCGGCAACATAGCCGGGGACGTCGAACGGAACCAAGACGCGTCCCTGGACAGTGCTAATGGTCAGTGAAGTTGGTCCCTTGATCGCAAACAACTTGTCGTCGAGTGGAATTCGGCGCATCGCCGCATCGGCCACGTAGCCGGCGCGGTCGCGCAGGCCGAGCGTCACCAGCCGCGCCGGCAGGCCGGTCTCGACGCGGATTCTTTCGTAAGCCTGGGCGTGAAGGGCGACGAGGTTGGCGCCGACGGGCGCAACCTCGGCGAGGATCGCCATCATCCGGTCGTAGGCGGCGAAGGTCGCCTCGATGGCGGCGATGCCTCCCTCGTCGGGAGCGAGGGCGTATCGCAACGTGGCCGTGGGCGTTTCGACCGGGATCTTGATCATGCTTTTAGCATAAAGCACTTCCTCAGTGCTTTACAGAGGTCGCGCCGGTATCATTTTCGTGATTGCTAGATGCAGTTGCAAATGAGTTGCAATAAGGATGGAGATCGGTCATCTTGCTCAAATGGACGCCCGAACGCCCGCATTGGGCCCGAAGACCCCGATTGAGAGTGGACCGATGACCGATACGACTGCCGCCGGCTGGCGCGCTGACGCCGCCGCTGGCACCCAGCGGAGCTTGCCCGAGGTCAACTCGACCATCTCGGTCCCCTTTGGCGGGCACTGGTCGCGCCGGCTGCTGGCCTTTCTCGGCCCCGGCTACCTGGTCTCGGTCGGTTACATGGACCCGGGCAACTGGGCGACCGACCTCGCGGGCGGTTCGAAGTTCGGTTACACGCTGCTGTCGGTGATCCTGCTGTCGAACCTGATGGCGATCCTGTTGCAGGCACTCGCCGCGCGGCTTGGCATCGTCACCGATCGCGATCTCGCGCAGGCCTGCCGCGCCAGCTTTTCGCGGCCCGTCAACTTCATGCTCTGGCTGGCCTGCGAGGCGGCGATCATCGCCTGCGACCTCGCCGAGGTCATTGGCACGGCGATCGCGCTCAAATTGCTGTTCGGCATTCCCTTGATCGGCGGGGCGCTGATCACCGCGCTCGACGCCTTCCTGCTGCTACTGCTGATGAACAAGGGCTTCCGTTTCCTCGAAGCCTTTGTCATCTCGCTCCTGATCGTCATCGCGATCTGCTTTGGGATTCAGATCGTGGCCGCCGCTCCGTCGGTTGCCGGGGTCCTGAAGGGTTTCATGCCCTCGACCGAGATCGTCACCAATCCCGAGATGCTCTACATCGCCATTGGCATCATCGGCGCTACCGTGATGCCGCATAATCTCTATCTGCACTCCTCGATCGTGCAGACCCGCGCCTATGAACGTAACGACGAAGGCCGCCGCGAGGCGATCAAATGGGCGACGACGGACTCGACGATTGCGCTGATGCTGGCGCTGTTCATCAACGCCGCGATCCTGATCGTCGCCGCCGCGACGTTCCATGCGACCGGCCGCACCGAGGTCGCCGAGATCGGCCAGGCGTACGAACTGCTGTCGCCGCTATTGGGGCTCGGGATCGCTTCCACCCTGTTCGCGGTGGCGTTGCTCGCCTCCGGCCTGAACTCGACGGTCACGGCGACGCTGGCCGGCCAGATCGTGATGGAAGGTTTTCTGCATCTGCGGCTGCCAAGCTGGGCGCGTCGGCTGCTGACTCGCGGCATCGCCATCGTTCCGGTCGTGATCGTCACGGCGCTCTATGGCGAGCGCGGCACCAGCCAGCTTCTGGTTTTCAGCCAGGTCGTGCTGTCGATGCAATTGCCGTTCGCGGTGATCCCGCTGGTGAAGTTCGTTTCCGATCGCCGCAAGATGGGTGATTTCGCGATCTCCCGTTCAGTCGCTGTGGTGGCATGGATCGTCGCCGCGATCATCGTGGCGCTGAACGTAAAACTCCTGTTCGAGACGTTCTTCGGCTGAGGCGGCACGGCAGCCGCCTCACGCGTCACTGGGCTGGTTGCCTGCAAACGCCCTGCGTACCATCCGTGCGAGGTCCGTGGCGCGGAACGGCTTCGATAGCAGCAGGACGCCCGGGTCAAGCCGGCCGTGATGCACGATCGCATTTTCGGTATAGCCGGACATGAACAGCACCTTGAGGCCCGGTCGCTGCCGCCGGGCTGCGTCGGCGACCTGCTTGCCCGTCAGCGCACCCGGCAGGATCACGTCGGTCAGCAGCAGGTCGATCCCGGTGCCGTCGCCGAGCGCCGCCAGGGCTTCCCTGCCATTCCCGGCCAGTCGTGTCCGGTAACCGAGCTGCCGCAACTGCTGCACGACGAAATCACGTACCATCGCGTCGTCCTCGACCACCAGCACGGTCTCGTTGCCCGCCTGGTCCGGTTCGACCGGCGGGGCGGAAGCCTCCACGCGCGCCGTGGTCTCGCTTCGCGGCAGATAGAGCTTCACGGTCGTGCCGTGCCCGACTTCGCTATAGATCTTGATGTGGCCATTCGACTGCCTGATGAAGCCGTAGACCATGCTTAATCCGAGTCCGGTTCCTTTGCCGGTCTCCTTGGTCGTGAAAAACGGTTCGAACACGCGCTCCAGTATGGCGGCAGGGATGCCCGTGCCGGTATCGCTCACGGCAAGCAAAACATAGGCGCCGGGCTTGGCATCCGCTCTCTGCCGCGCGTAGTGCTCATCGAGCACGACGTTACCGGTCTCGATCGTCAACTTGCCGCCTTGCGTCATGGAATCGCGCGCGTTCACCGCCAGGTTGAGCAGGGCGGCCTGCAATTGCGCGGGATCGACCATGGTCAGCCAGATCTTGCGTTCCGGGCGGGTTTCCAGTTCGACCTGTTCTCCGAGGGTGCGCCGCAGCAGATGGTCGGTTTCCAGGACGATCTCGTTCAGATTGACCACGCGCGGCTGCAGCGGCTGCTTTCGTGAGAAGGCCAGCAGGCTGCGCACGAGATCGGCGCCGCGATCGGCAGCCCGTAGCGCGATCTCGGCCGTCTCGCGGGCGCGCGCGTCCGCGCCGGGCCATTCGGCCAGCGTGTCCAGATTGCCGATGATCACGGTCAGCAGGTTGTTGAAGTCGTGGGCGACGCCGCCGGTGAGTTGGCCGACGCCTTCCATCTTCTGTGACTGGGCCAGTTGGCGTTCTGCCATCCGGCGATCGGTCACATCCTGGCAGATGGCGACGACGCCAGCTGCGGCGGTTCGCGCGCCGTCGTCCTGGAATCCTTCGGACCAGATGATACGCACGCTGCCATCCGGGCGCATGATGCGAAATTCCTGGCGATACGGCCCGCCGCCTTCGGCACAGCGCGCGATCGTTTGGTCGAGCAACTGCCGGTCCGCTTCGTGCACGGCCGCAAGGAACGCCTGCAGCGGAATTTCCTCGACGGGATCCGGCCAGCCGAAAATGGTGGCGATCTGCGGCGAAGGCTGAACCGTAGCGGTCGCGATGTCGAAAGTGACGGCGCCCATATGGGCGATCGACTCGGCCAGCAGCAACTGCCGCTCCCGGGTTGCCAGCCGCATTGTTGCGGCGTGGCGCGCCCGCAGCAATTGCAGGATTATCGTGGTCGCGCTCGCGAGAACCAAAATCTCCGCGGCGAGGAGGCCGCCATCGACGGCGAGTTTGTTGCGCCATTCCGCGGACGCCGCCCCGCGATCGAGAGAAACCGCAAGCAGGAGCCCGGGCGACGGCAGGGCATGGAAGGCGGTGATGAGGGGACGCCCATTGGGACCAGACTCCTCGTTCAGCAGGCCATCGGCTTTGCCGGCCCGGTAAGCCAGGTAGACCGGGTCTTCCAGCGCGGGTTCGCCGATCGGTTCGCGTGACGACGGCTCGCGGAACAGAACCTGCCCGTCAGGATGCAGGATGCGGATCAGCCCGCCGGGACCGACATCGATCGAGCGGTAGAATTCGCGCAGCTGCTGCAAGCGCAAGGTGGCTACAGCCAGGCCCTGGAATGTGTCAGCCGGGCCTTCCAGCCGTCGCCCGAGAGGAATCAACATCTCGCCGGACAGGCCCTTGTAGGGTCTGTCCGCCACCATTCCGGCATTCGCCTGGCGGCGGAGAGTCTGGAACAGATAGAGCTCCCGCCGCGACTGACCCTGAATGCTCGCGACCGTCGCATGCCGGATGACGCCTTCTCTATCGGTGACGCTGAGCGATCCCGTGTTTGGCATGCCGGCGATCGCGCCCATCAGCACGGCACTCCAGTCGTCCGCGTCTCCGGAAGGTCCGCCCAGCCGCGCGCTTGCCGCTGCGATCTGCACCAGCGAGGCATCCAGCGCCGCCACCGCCTCCTGCATGTGCGCGCTTAGAATGTAGACCAAATTGGCCGCGCGCCGTTCGGCCTCGGTCCGGGCCGTGCGATAGCCATGCCAGGCCTGAAAGGCCTGCACGGCGAGAAGGGCAAGCGCGAACGCGACCGCCGCGATGACGATCCGCCGCTGCAGCCAGTCGTCAGATACGTGAGGAGGCATTTTGGCGGCGGAAGGGCCCGGTTCGTTCATGAGGGCTAGCTGCTCCAGCGACCGTCCCGCGTGTGAATCACCCATCGACCCTTATCACGACACAATATTGCAGGTTGAGGATATTCGGCGGTGAATGCTGGTTACAGACCCGAAGGTGCCGAGATACGGGTATCGCTGATGGCGGCGATTCGGAGCGGCATGAGCCTGACCGCCTATCGCCTTTCAGTCCTGCGGCTCGGACAGCATTTCGCCCGACGCGTCGATCCGCAGCCAGCCCGACGGCGCCAGCCGCTGCTGCGGCAGGAAGCGGCCCTTGTAGTCCATCTTCTTGGAGCCCTCGATCCAGTAGCCGAGGTAGACGTAAGGCAGCCCGAGCCTGCGCGCCCGGGTGATGTGATCGAGGATCATGAAGGTGCCGAGCGAGCGACTCTGCTGCGACGGCTCGAAGAACGAATACACCATCGACAGCCCGTCGCTGAGCACGTCCGTCAGCGCCACCGCGATCAGCTCCTCGCCGCGGCCGGTGATGCCGGTGTCGACGCCGCGCTTGCGGTATTCGATGATGCGGGTTTCGACATGGCTGTCCTCCACCATCATGGCGTAGTCGAGCACCGTCATGTCGGCCATGCCGCCGTGGCGGTGCCGCCGGTCGAGATAGGCGCGGAACACGGAATACTGCTCCGACGTCGGCACCGCGCTGCGCTGTTCGCCGACGATGTCGGCATTGCGCGCCAGGACCTTCTTGAAATTGCGCGAGGGGCGGAACTCGTTGGCGACCACCCGCACGGAAACGCAGGCGCGGCACTGGTCGCAGGCCGGGCGGTAGGCGATCGACTGGCTGCGGCGGAAGCCGCCATGGGTCAGCAGGTCGTTGAGATCGCCGGCCTTGTCGCCGACCAGATGCGTGAACACCTTGCGCTCGTGCCGGCCCGGCAGATAGGGGCAAGGCGAGGGCGCAGTCAGGTAGAATTGCGGGGTGTCACGCGAATGCTGGGTCACGTCGGGTCGTCAGGCCTCCGAAACAATCAACCATAGCGCCTTCACGTTAAGAAAACGCCTCAAAACGACAAAGCGCCGGTACGGCCCCGATTCATTTCGGGGCCGGACCGGCTCTAACATCGCGCCCCTAGGGCTGACGGTCAATTATAGTTTGTTGCTCGCTCAGTAGCTGCTGCGTGCCGAAGGCGCTACCTGAGTACGGACCGAGCTGTTGATGACCACGGTTCCCAGGATGATGTCGTGCAGCAGCCGGCGGCGGCCGTTGAACAGGCCGACCAGCAGCACCACCGGTGTCAGAAACGAAACCGAGACCCAGTACAGCACGGCATGGCAGGCGCCGAGTACAAAATAGCCCGGCGCGCCGTACCAGGTGCGCACCTCCAGATCCATCGCGCGCATGCCCATGGTGGCCGAATGCGGGCCGCCGATCGAGGCGCCGTAATAGACGATCGCCCACACGATGGTGGCCGGCCACGCCAGCCAGAACAGCATCCAGCCGAGCCCGAGCGTGATCACGCCGAATACGGCAATGAAGATGTAGCCGAGGATGACAGGAACCGACAGCACGACGAGGTCGATCAGGAACGCAAACACCCGCCGCGTCAGCACCCCACGAAACAGTTCCGGCTGCAAATCGGGATCGAACGCATGCGGCGGCACGCCACCGTCGTTCCGCCAGGCGCCGCCAGCATTTGATCCGCCGCCAGCATTTGAGGCGCCGCCGGTATTGCCAGAGCCGCTATAAGACATGGTCCGTCCTCCAGGTCGATATTCCCGGGCTCACATGGGAACCGGCCTCGCTGCCGCCAAGGGCCTGCGACCATTAACAGCGTGCAATATTCGGGGGTGGGCACAATGTCTCGTCGTCCCTGCGAACGCAGGGACCCATAACCACCGCTGCACATTGCAGCAAAGGCAACTGGCCCCATCGTTCTATCGATAGGCCGCGGCGTATGGGTCCCTGTGTTCGCAGGGACGACAGGGGAGACTTATCCGCCGGCCTTGATCTTCTCCGCCGCCTTCGGCGCAAAGTACGTCAAAATCCCATCCGCGCCGGCGCGCTTAAAGCCGAGCAGGCTCTCCATCATCGCGCGGTCGCCGTCGATCCAGCCATTGTTGGCGGCTGCCGCAATCATCGCGTACTCACCGGACACCTGATAGACGAAGGTCGGCATCGAAAACGTGTCCTTCACGCGCCGCACGATATCGAGATAGGGCATGCCGGGTTTCACCATCACCATGTCGGCGCCCTCGGCGATATCGAGTTCGACCTCGCGGAGCGCCTCGTCGGAATTGGCGCTGTCCATCTGGTAGGTGCGCTTGTCGCCGGTTAGCGTTTTTGCGGAACCAATGGCGTCGCGGAACGGGCCGTAGAAAGCGGACGCGTATTTCGCCGCGTAGGACATGATCTGCACGTCGAGAAAACCTGCGTCGTCCAACGCCTCGCGGATCGCGCCGACGCGGCCGTCCATCATGTCGGAGGGGGCGATGACGTCACAGCCGGCTTCCGCCTGCACCAGCGCCTGCGCCACCAGCACCGCCACCGTTTCGTCGTTGAGGATTTTACCATCCTCGATCAATCCGTCATGGCCATGGCTGGTGAAGGGATCCAGCGCCACGTCGCAGAGCACGCCGAGCTCAGGGAATTCCTTCTTGATCGCGCGCACCGACTGGCAGACCAGGTTGTTCGGGTTGAGCGCTTCGGAGCCGGTCTCGTCGCGCAGGGACGCCTCGGTATAGGGGAACAGTGCGATGCAGGGGATGTCGAGCTTCATCGCGCGCTCGGCGTCGCGCACCGCCTGATCGACGGTGAGGCGGTCGACGCCGGGCATCGAGGTGACAGGCGTGCGCGTGTTCTGGCCGTCGACCACGAACATCGGCCAGATCAGATCATCTGTGGTCAGCACGTTTTCGCGCACCAGCCGCCGCGCCCATTCCGCCTTGCGGTTGCGGCGGGGGCGGATCGCCAGGTCGAGCGGGGTGGAGGCGAGGGCGGTCTGCCGCCGCGGTGCGTCACGCATTTCGATCGGACGCCCGAATTTGATCGCCATGTGATGGGTACTCCTGAAGGCGGCGGGTTTCAGTTTTGATTTGTTCCAGTTCTAGCACCTTGCGGCTGTCCCGTCACCGAGCCTTGATCCATCTCATCGGCAATTGATTTTGCCGCCCCGGCGGGCCAAGACATGGGCATGAGAACACTCCAGCACGCGTTGAGCCCCGATTCCTCCCGGCGCAGCTCCCAGGTCAGCTTCCATGTCTGATGCGTCGGCGCGCGATCAGGGGCGGGACAAGTCCAGGGACAATGCGATGTCGATGGCGGCGATGTCGTCGGAGCGGATCGAGCCCGACGAGAATGTCTGGACGCGCCGCCTGGTGCTGTTCCTGCGCGTCATGGCGGTTATCTCGATCCTGAAGGGCCTGTACCACTGGGCGCAGGTCACGGGATTCATCGGCGGCGAGGAGGAGGCGTTCGAGAACCAGTCGATGGCCTGGCAGACCGCGACCGTCTATTTCGCCGTGATCGAACTCGTCGCCGCTGTCGGGCTGTGGCTTGCGACGCCCTGGGGCGCGGTGGTGTGGCTCACCACGGTGGTGTCGATGGCGGTGATCGAACTGATGTTTCCGGGCATCTACGGCGGCAGCCTCACAGTCGTGGGGCTTGAGGCCGTGATGCTCGGCGCCTATCTCGCACTCGCCTGGATGGCCGCGCGAGAGCGCCCGCCGTAGTTCGACGAAGATGTGGTCTGTCGTCATGGCCGGGCTTGTCCCAGCCATCCACGTCCTTCTAGCTCAAAGGAAGCAAGCACGTGGATGCCCGGCACAAGGCCGGGAATGACGAGCAACACCTAATTCCAATCTCAACGTGTCAGTTTCTCGCCATAATTCATCCGCGTGCAGAAACCGCATCGCCATCCCGCACAATTTTCAAAAATTTTTCCGGTAACGTTTCAGTCACCGTTAAGGGCCGTAAAGGGTTCCACCACACACCTTACGCGAGCGTTTCAATTTCCGGCGCACCTGTTTTGGAATGCGACAGGGCTTGCAGACGAAGCGTGAACAGGGCGCTCTCACCGTCAATGAAATATTGCAAAAGGCCTTGATCCATGGGGCTTAATCGACAATTCACTCTGTTAAATTCATGATCTCTTTATTCTCTTATTTAAGCGGATCTTCAAACCGCCCCCTTAAGTTGAAGCTATCAGGCGGGACAGAAGTTTCGTCGAAATAAGTCGAAAAACGACGACAGGGGAAGTGTCATGATCAAAGCCGTTGCAACGGCGGTGGAAACCGCTGAACGCTCTGCCGGTCAAGCTCCGGTGCAGCCGCTCTATCTGGAAGCGTTGACGTTGGTGGAGCGGCTTCACCGCCGGCTGCTCGACGTCATCAAGGACGAATTCGATCGCCGCGGCCGCGCCGACATCAATTCGGTGCAGGCATTGCTGCTCTATAACATCGGCGACAAGGAGCTGACCGCGGGCGAACTGCGCACGCGCGGTTACTACCTCGGCTCCAACGTCTCCTATAACCTGAAGAAGCTCGTCGAGCTCGGCTTCCTCGATCATCAGCGTTCGCGCGTCGATCGCCGCTCGGTTCGCATCCGCCTGACCGCGCAGGGCCAGGAAATCCGCAAGATCGTCGACGCGCTCTATCAGAAGCACGTCAAAACGGTGGAGCAGGTCGGTGGCATCTCGAACGAAGAGTTCGCGACGCTGAACAAGTCGCTGCACCGCCTCGAGCGGTTCTGGACTGACCAGATCCTGTATCGGCTCTGAGAATTTCGTTCCGCTAGCGGTCAAGCCGGCCATTCAAAAGACCGGCAAGCCACCAGCGGATAATGAACTGGCAAGGCAGCAAGCCTTGCTGAAAGCGCATCGGCCCCGGTTTTCCGGGTCCGGTGCGTTTTGTTTTGGAGCACCTCAAGTTGACGTTTTGAACGAGCGTCTGCCCGATCGCTCGCCTCTCCCGCAACCCGATTGTGCAAGAGCACAACCCGATTGTACCTCGCGCACCATCCGATTGTGCTCTTGCACAATCCGGATTGACTAGCCTTCGACGCCCCGCCCATACTCCCTGAAAATACAGGCTTCACGCACGTACCGACCGCAAGAGTCGTGACGGCTTGACGCCCAAATGGGGAAAACGGGCTTGTCGGCATCGCGGCGTCCCATGTTTGGCGAGCAACAGCGCTTCGTGCTGCTGCTGATCGCGCCGGCTGCGCTGTTGATGCTGCTGTTTCAGGTCGTGCCGATCGTGATCGGCGCCAACGCCAGCTTTCGCAACTGGGCGCTTTATAATCCCAAAAAGACCTGGATCGGCTTCGACCACTATGTCGCCGTGATAACGGATCCGGCGTTCCTCTACGTGGTGCTGCCGAACACCTTCCTGTTCATGGTGCTCAGCGTCGCCGGAGCGCTGGTGGCGGGGCTGGCGCTCGCGCTGCTGCTCAACCGTCCGTTTCGCGGACAAAAGCTGGTGCAGACGATCCTGCTGGTGCCGCTGATGGTCGCCCCGGTCGTCGCCGCGATCATGATCCGCTGGATCTTCAACGACCAGTTCGGCATCGTCAACGTGGTGCTGGAAGCGATCGGCCTCGAAGGGCAGCCCTGGCTGGTGCAGCGCTGGAGCGCCTTCGGCATCATCCTTTTGACCGACATCTGGTTGTGGACGCCGTGGTTCACGCTGCTGCTGCTGGCCGGCCTGCAGAGCTTGCCGAAGGAGCCGTTCGAGGCGGCTGCGATCGACGGCACCACGACCTGGCGCGTGTTTCGTTTCCTGACGCTGCCGATGCTGCGCCCGGTGATCGTGGTCTGCGTGGTGATCCGCGCCATCGACGCCTTCCGCACTTTCGACATCGTGTGGACGCTGACCGGCGGCGGGCCCGGGCGCTCGACGGAATTGTTCAGCCTGTATGCCTATGTGCACGCCTTCCTCAACCTCGATCTCGGCCGCGGTTCGGCAGCGGCCATCATCGGCGGGCTCATCATCCTCGTGATCGGCGTGGTGCTCTATCGCCTCGTCGACCGCATCGCAAAGGCCTGACCCGATGCCCATGGTGAGCCGTTCCGAATTCCTGCCGTGGCTGCCGGCGATGGGCCGCAAGACGCTGTTCGCGCTGGCGCTCGCTGCGGCCTGCTTTGCGTTCGCCTTTCCTGTGCTATGGCTGATCCTGACCTCGCTGCGGCCGGAATCCGGCGTCTATTACGTCCATCGCGGCACTGAATTCACGCTCGGCAGCTTCGCCGAGGTGCTGAGCGATGAGCGGATTGTCGGAGCCTTCCTCAACAGCGCGCTGATCTCGACGCTGGCGACGGTGTTCTCGCTGCTGGTGACGGTCTCGAGCGGCTACATGCTGTCGCGCTTCACCGGGCCGGCCTCCCGGATCTGGTTTGGAACGATCTATGTGTTCCGCTGCGTGCCCTACATCTCCTGGGTGCTGCCGCTGTATTTCGTGGCGCAAAGCTGGGGCATCTACGACACCTATACCGGGCTGCTGCTGCCGCATGTCGCGGTGCATATCTGCTTCTTCTCGTGG
The DNA here is from genome assembly GCF_054059515.1 of Bradyrhizobium sp. URHC0002. Classification (NCBI taxonomy): domain Bacteria; kingdom Pseudomonadati; phylum Pseudomonadota; class Alphaproteobacteria; order Hyphomicrobiales; family Nitrobacteraceae; genus Bradyrhizobium; species Bradyrhizobium sp. URHC0002. The sequence goes on from NZ_JBSSCF010000001.1 coordinate 5,211,499, forward strand.
CTGATGAAGGGCTTCTTCGACGGCATCGACCCGTCGATGGAATACGCCGCGATGATCGACGGCTGCACGCGGTGGGGAGCCTTCATCCGCGTCGCGGTGCCGTCGGCGCTGCCGGCGATCTCGGCGCTCGCGGTGCTGTGCTGGCTGTTCACCTGGAACGAATTCCTGTTTGCGCTGATCCTGACCGGCAATCGCGTGCCGATGATCACGGTCGTGATGGCGCAGTTCGTCACCGAGATGGGGCTGCGCTGGAATCTGATGGCGGCGACCGCCGTGATGGCGCTGGTGCCGGCGTTCCTGATCGCGCTGTTCGGCCAGAAATACGTGATCAGGGGTTTGAGGATTTAGGCAAGGAAAGACCGAGACACGACACAACGACAAAAAATGGGAGGAGAAGCTATGCAGGGACTGGCGAGATGGTTCGTGGCGGCGACCGCGGCCTTGGTGGCTGCGACCAGCGGTGCCGCGGCGCAGGTGAAGGAGCTTCGGATCGGCTATCAGCCGAGCCCGATCCAGGATGCCTCAATTGCGATGTTCGAGGCCTGGGGCGCCAAGAATGGCGTCAAGATCGTCAAGGTGCCGAATTCCTACGGCGTCTATGTCGAGAAGATGACGGCATCGCTGACCTCGAACTCGGATCAGTACGACGTGATCTGGCACAATGACGATTGGGGCCAGACCTGGGCGCATTTGCTGGAGCCGACCGACGACGTCGCGGCCAACAAATTTGCCGACAAATGGAGCATGGCGCCGGTGGTGTTCGCCAACGCGCAGGGCCAGAACACGGTCGTGCCGATGGGACAGACCTTTAGCGTGTTCTTCTACCGCTCCGACCTCGTCAAGCCGGAGGAGGTGCCGAAGACGCTGGCTGAACTCGTCACCGCGAGCAAGAAGCTGCAGGCGGACGGCAAGGTCAAGTTCGGCTATGTCGGCGGCATGTCGATGAACAACAGCTGGTTCAGCTGGCTCTGGTCGATGTGGGGCAACAATTGCGACGTGCTGATGCCGCCCTATGAGCGCGACAATGCGAAGCTCGCCGCGGCCGGCTGGAAATCGGGCATGACCGAGCCGTGCATGCAGGAGACTGTCGAATACTGGTGGGATGCGATCAACACCCACAAGATCGTGCCGCGCGGCATGCCGGCCTACGACCGCAACGAAGCCAACGCCGTATTCATGTCCGGCGATGCAGCATTCACCGTGGCGGACTCGCTGTGGTGGGGCACGTTCAACGATCCGGCCAAGTCGAAAATCGCGGGCAAGGTGGCCGCCACGCGCTTCCCGCTCGGTCCCAACCGGGCCAGGCCGTTCGCCTGGGACGATATCTGGGGCTGGGCGATCCCGAAGTCGATCGCGCCGGAGCGCAAGAAGCTCGCCAAGGAGATGCTGGAAGCCATGATGGTCGACAAGGAAGGCCAGAAGAAGCTGTTCAAGGCGACCGGCGCGCCACCGCCCAACACCGAGTTCTGGGCGGAAATCGCGGCGGAAGATTCGTTCATGAAGCTGTTGAAGGAATCGGTGCTGGATTCGCCGGACAAAGTGCGCGGCGCCTATTACTTCCCGCAATGGCCCGCCGTGCACAAGGCGTTCAACGACACCGTCACCAAAGCCGTCACCGGCAAGCGCGAGGATATCTCGAAGGTGCTGGCCGAGGGTGCGCCGCTGGTCAGCAAGGCCGCGCAATAGTCGAAAGCAAGCATCCCGCCGCGGCACGTCGCGGCGGGATTGTTTTTTAGGTCAACTTCAAGTTTAGGTGCGGCGGGGCAATGGCAGCAATTTCACTCAGCAAGCTCAACAAGCATTATGGCTCGCTGTTCCACGCCGTGAAGGACGTCGATCTCGAGATTGCCGACAAGGAGTTCGTGGCGCTGGTCGGCCCGTCCGGCTGCGGCAAGTCGACGACGCTGCGCATGATTGCGGGGCTGGAGGACATCTCTAGCGGCGACATCCGGATCGGCGATCGGCTGGTGAACAATCTGCCGCCGCGCGACCGCGATATCGCCATGGTGTTCCAGAACTACGCGCTCTACCAGCATATGAGCGTCTACGACAATCTTGCCTTCGGCCTGCGCAACAAGAAAACGGCTGAGGCCGAGATCAAGGCGGCGATCGACCGGGCCGCCAGCATGCTCGGGCTGCACGAACTGTTGCAGCGCAAGCCGAAACAATTGTCCGGCGGCCAGCAGCAGCGCGTTGCGCTCGGCCGTTGCATCGTGCGCAATCCGCAGGTGTTTTTGTTCGACGAGCCGCTGTCCAATCTGGATGCCAAGCTGCGCGCGCAGATGCGCATCGAGATCAAGCGCCTGCATGCAGCGATTCCGACCACGTCGGTATTCGTGACCCACGACCAGGTCGAGGCCATGACGCTCGGCGACCGCGTCGTGATCATGCGCGACGGCCGGGTTCAGCAGATCGGCACGCCGCTGCAGGTGTATGGCAAGCCGGCCAACAAGTTCGTCGCGGGCTTCATCGGCGCGCCCGCGATGAATTTTATCGAGGTCACCGTGCGCAGCGCAGCGGGTGTGACGTCGGTCGAGGCAGAAGGTCTGCGGCTCACGGTGGGGCCTGCGGACGCGTCGGCGCTCGCGGCCCACAGCGGTCGCCGCGTGATCCTGGGCGTACGGCCGGAGCACCTCACACTCGGCAGCGGCGCCCCGGGCCTTGGTTTCGATGCCCGCGTCGACGTGGTTGAGCAGCTCGGCTCCGAGATCCTGCTGGAAACGAGGGTAGGCGTCGCCAGCGTTACCGCGGCCCGGGTGCCCGCGGAAACCGCCATCGCGCGCGGCGACCAGGTCCGCCTTTCGGCGCAGGCCGGCCGTCTGCATTTCTTCGATCCCGAGACCGAGCTGCCGATTTCGGCGTGAAACCAGGCCGAAGTGCCGGTTTTTGCTGCGAAAACGATCGGGTTCCAAAAAGATGGAACCATCGCGCACTTGGCGCATTGTCAGCACTGTCACGGAACAGGTGAGGCATGCTGATCGAGCGCGGAATTCAGGTCATGAACTTCGAGGTGGTGGGCGATGCCTATGCCATCGCGTCGAACTACCTCTGCAAGACCGGCGCCATTGCCGATAGCATCGTGACCGACGAGCGGCTGCTCGAAATCATCGTCAACATGTTCCAGCGCGGTGAATTCAACAAGCTCCGGCTCGCCAACAAGGCGATTTCCGAATTCGAAGCGCGTCTACCTGCCTGACCGCATCACCCGCATCACGCAATTCAGGAGAAGCCGATGGAAGCCGCGATCGACCGCATCATGCAGACCTATGACCTGCTGGTGAACCGCACCGCCGCAGCCAACGACGAGGCGCGCGCCAAGGTGACGGAATATCTCACCACGCTGGTGGAAGCGGGCGAGAAGGATCCGCACCGGCTCACGGTGTGCGGGCTGACCTATTTGCGCCAGCTCGACGGCAGCAGCGATCCGGTGAAGGCGGGATATACGGGGCTGTAAGCGGCTTTCGCGGCATGTCTTGACCGTGGAAATGCTGGAAGCGATGCTTACCGCATAAAAGTTGAGCGGGCGCATGACTGCCTGCTTTTTCGAGATCTGCCGCCATGCGCCGCATGCGCTTCGTCATCTTCACGGCCCTTCTCGGCTTCTGCATCACGGCAGAGGTCGCCGGCGCCGATGACGCGGCCAATGCATGGAAGGCGTTGCGGGCAGGCGGCCACGTCGCGCTGATGCGCCATGCCGATGCGCCGGGTGGTGTTGGGGATCCGCCAGGCTTCCGCGTCGATGATTGCGCCACGCAGCGCAACCTCAGCGAAAAGGGGCGGGCGGATGCGGCAAAGATCGGCGCGGGGCTCCAGTCGGAGGGGATTGCGTTCGAGAAAATCCTGAGTTCGCCGTGGTGCCGATGCATCGATACCGCCAAGCTTCTCAATCTCGGGATGGTCGAAACCGAGGCGACATTCGGCAATGTCGTGGTGCTGCGAGATCAGAGGGAGACGCTTGCCGTGGGTGCCCGTGCGCTCATCGCCAAATGGACCGCGCGCGGAAACCTCCTTGTCGTAACCCACGGTGCGAACATTCAGGCGCTGACCGGTGCCTGGCTGGCCAGCGGCGAGATCGTCGTCGTCAAAGGCGGCAGAGATCGCGCCGAACCTGTCGGTCGCCTGCTCCTCGATTGAGCCAGACCCGCTTGTTTCAGCGCGCGTCCGCCCTCGCGTCTTTGTTGCGATACCGGTTCCAGTTAGCGATCACGGCCTCATATCTAACCGCCTTCGCTGCGGTTTGGATGGACGTGCCTTCGCCCTGCGTTCCATGGATCTTGGTATCTGGAAATACGATAAAGAATCCGAGCAGGCCGACGACCATCATTCCATAGATCAGGAAGGCCGTTTTCAGCCAGCGGTTCGATTTAGTCTTGTGCTCGCAATGTGAGCGTGATTCAGACATTTGCGAAATCCATCTGTCGGCCCTGAGCGTTTATGGACCCAGCCGAAGCATTCAACTGTGAACTGGATCACGTCGGGCGCATTTCAAATGATGCCTCCCTGCGCCCTCTGATTTTCGAGGAGGGCACACGAAGATCAAACCTCGGATGCAATGCGTCGCGAGAAGGCGAGGTCACATCAGTGCTACAAGCGAGAAGATGGATTGCTTCGCTACGCTCGCAATGACAGGTTTGGCTCCGGCCGCCCAAGAACAACCAGAGGAAACCCCATGCTCACGCTTCATCACCTCAACGACTCCCGCTCGCAGCGAATTATGTGGCTGCTGGAGGAACTGGGCACGCCCTATGAGATGAAGCGCTATCAGCGCAACGCCGAGACCCGGCTGGCGCCGCCGGAGCTCGCAAAGATCCATCCGCTCGGCAAGTCGCCCGTCATCACCGACGGCGATACGACGATCGCCGAATCCGGCGCCATCGTCGATTACATCATCCGCCGCTACGGTAAGGGCGCGATGATGCCGGCGCCGGGAAGCGCGGACTTTGAGGCCTACAACGAGTGGATGCATTATTCGGAGGGCTCGGCGATGTTGCCGCTGATGCTGAACCTCTACGTGTCCCGGCTGAAGGAAGCCGGTGCGCCACTGCATCCGCGCATCGACAGCGAGCTTGCCAACCACCTCGGCTATGTCGACGGCGCACTGAAGGGGCGGGAGTACTTTGTCGGGCCGTCGCTGACCGGCGCCGACATCCAGATGAGCTTCGTCGGCGAGATGGCAAAAGTGTTCGGGAAGCTGGACCCATACCCGAACCTCGCGGCCTGGCTGGGACGGATGCACGCCCGGCCGGCGTTCCTGCGGAGCGTCGAGAAGGGCGGGGCCTACCGGTTTGCGTGATAATCTCGGTGTCGTCCCTGCGAACGCAGGGACCCATACGCCGCGGCCCGGGGAAGGGGCACCTTGGTCGACGCCTTCTCCCCCAATAACGTTCCGTGGGTATGGGCCCCGGCTCAAGGCCGGGGCGACGAGAGCAGGAGGTACCCCTTCACCCCCCACCATATCTTGCATAAATATCAGTCCTGTACCGCAAGTGCTTGGCCAATTCCGGGCAATGTGGTATCTCGCAGGCACTTCTTTCGACCGCCACACATAGCCGACCGCCTTGCCCCTAAGGGCCTGCGGCGGTGGAGATATTTCGCCATGACCTCCTCGTCCTCCACCCCCAAAACCGCTTCCGCGCCCGACTCGTTTTTCACGGCCACGCTTGCCGAGGCCGACCCGGAAATCGCGGCCGCGATCAAGGGCGAACTCGGCCGCCAGCGGCATGAGATCGAGCTGATCGCGTCGGAAAACATCGTCAGCCGGGCGGTGTTGGAAGCGCAGGGTTCGGTGATGACGAACAAGTATGCGGAAGGGTATCCGGGTGCGCGTTACTACGGCGGCTGCGAATGGGTCGACGTCGCCGAGACGCTGGCGATCGAGCGCGCCAAGAAACTGTTCGGCGCGGGATTCGCCAACGTGCAGCCGAACTCCGGCAGCCAGATGAACCAGGCTACGTTCCTGGCGCTGCTGCAGCCCGGCGATACCTTCATGGGCCTCGACCTCGCCGCCGGCGGCCATCTCACCCACGGCTCGCCCGTCAACATGTCCGGCAAGTGGTTCAAGGCTTCGCACTACACGGTGCGGCGAGAGGACCAGATCATCGACATGGATGCGGTCGCAAAGCAGGCCGAGCAGGTGAAGCCGAAGCTGATCATCGCCGGTGGTTCGGCGTATTCGCGTGCCTGGGACTTCAAGCGCTTTCGCGAGATCGCCGACTCCGTCGGTGCCTATCTGCTGGTCGACATGGCGCATTTCGCCGGCCTCGTCGCCGGCGGCGTCCATGCCTCGCCGGTGCCGCATGCCCACGTCACCACCACCACCACGCATAAGTCGCTGCGCGGCCCGCGCGGCGGCCTGATCCTCTGCAACGACGAGGCAATCGCCAAGAAGCTGAATTCGGCGATCTTCCCCGGCCTGCAGGGCGGTCCGCTGATGCATGTGATCGCCGCCAAGGCCGTCGCCTTCGCCGAGGCGCTGCGTCCGGAATTCAAGATCTACGCAAAGAACGTGGTCGAAAACGCCAAGGCGCTGGCGGAAACGCTGCGCGGCCACGGTTTCGATATCGTCTCCGGCGGCACCGACAACCATCTGATGCTGGTCGATCTGCGGCCGAAGGGCCTGAAGGGCAACGTGTCGGAGAAGGCGCTGGTGCGCGCTGCGATCACCTGCAACAAGAACGGCATTCCCTTCGATCCCGAAAAGCCGTTCGTCACCTCCGGTCTGCGCCTCGGTACGCCGGCGGCGACCACGCGCGGCTTCGGCGTTGCTGAATTCCAGCAGGTCGGCGGCATGATCGCCGAAGTGCTGAGCGCGCTGGCGCAGTCGGAAGACGGCAAGGCGCCGCTGGTCGAAGCCGCGATCAAGGAACGCGTCAAGGCACTCACCGACCGCTTCCCGATTTATCAGTAAAGGCTTCGTTGGATGCGCTGTCCCAGCTGCAACAGTCTCGATACGCAGGTGAAGGACTCGCGTCCGACCGAGGATTCGGCCGTGATCCGGCGGCGGCGGGTGTGCATCGCCTGCAACTTCCGTTTCACGACCTTCGAGCGGGTGCAGCTGCGCGAACTGACCGTCATCAAGCGCAACGGCCGCCGGGTGCCGTTCGACCGCGACAAGCTGGTGCGCTCGCTGCAGATCAGTCTGCGCAAGCGGCCGGTCGATCCTGAACGGGTCGAGAAGATGGTTTCCGCGATCGTGCGCGAACTCGAAAGCGGCGGCGAGGCGGAAGTATCCTCCGAGGCGATCGGCGAGATCGTGATGGAGCATCTTCGCCAGCTCGACGACGTCGCCTATGTGCGTTTTGCCTCCGTGTACCGCAATTTCCGCGAAGCCAAGGACTTTGAGGCCGTGCTCGGCGAACTCTCCGCCGAAGACGCCGCGCGGGTTGCCACGTTACGCAAATGATCTTCCGCATTCTGGAAGACCAGTACGCGCAGAAATCCAAAGAGGCCAAGGAACAGGCTCGTGCCGCGGACCAGCGCTTCATGCAGCTTGCGCTGTCGCTCGGCCGGCGCGGGCTGGGGCGCACCTGGCCGAACCCGGCCGTCGGCGCCGTTGTCGTCAAGGATGGCGTGATCGTTGGCCGCGGCTGGACCCAACCTGGCGGACGGCCGCATGCCGAGCCTGAGGCGCTGAGACGTGCCGGTGAAGCCGCACGCGGCGCCACGCTCTATGTGACGCTGGAGCCCTGTTCGCATTTCGGCAAATCGCCGCCATGCGTCGATGCGGTCATCGCCTCCGGCATTGCGCGCGTGGTGTCGGCGATCGAAGACCCTAATCCGGAAGTGGCCGGGCAGGGGCATGGTAAACTTCGGGCCGCCGGGATCGCCGTCGATGTTGGCCTGGGTGCAGCGGAAGCCGCCCACGATCACGCCGGGCATTTCCGCCGCATCCGCGACAAGCGCCCCCATGTGATCCTGAAGCTCGCGGTCTCTGCCGACGGCAAGATCGGCGCCGCCGGCCACAAGCCGGTCGCGATCACGGGCGAGGCGGCGAAGACACGCGTGCACCTGTTGCGCGCGCAGTGCGATGCCATCCTGGTCGGCATCGGCACCGTGCTGGCGGATGACCCGATTCTGACCTGTCGCCTGCCGGGCATGGAAGCGCGCTCGCCGGTGCGGGTGGTGCTGGATCGCGCGCTACGGCTGCCCGGCACCAGCAAGCTGGTCCATTCCGCGCGCCAGACGCCGCTCTGGGTCATGACGTCGGATTTCGCCGAAGCCCCCGCCGCCATGAAACTCGGCGCGGCCGGCGCGCAGGTGATGCGCGCTGCGGCGACCGCGCAGCCGCCCGGGCTGGATCTGCCGGCGGTGCTGCACGCGCTGTCCGACAAGGGCATTACAAGGCTGATGGTGGAAGGCGGCTCGCGGGTCGCCGCGTCCTTTGTCGCCAGCGGCCTGGTCGACGAAGTATGGCTGCTACGCGGGCCTGAAACCATCGGGACCAGCGGGATTCCCGCGCTGGACGCATTGCCGCTGTCGGCTCTCACCGGGTCGCCTGCCTTGAAGACACGTGCTAGCGAAAGCCTCGGCAACGACACCCTCACCATCTACGAGCGCGTTTAAATGTTCACCGGAATTGTCACCGACATCGGCGAGATCGCGAGCCTTACGCCAACGGCGCAGGGCCAGTTGCACCGCATGCGCATTGCATGCCGCTACGACCAGACCACCATCGCCGATGGCGCATCGATCGCCTGCAATGGCGTCTGCCTGACGGTGGTCGCTTCCGGCGTCGAAGGTGGCAAGACCTGGTTCGACGTCGACGCCGCCGCGGAGACGCTCGGCATGACGACCGCAAAACACTGGGTCAACGGCACGAAACTCAATCTCGAGCGCGCGCTGAAGATCGGCGACGAACTCGGCGGCCATATTGTCGCGGGGCATGCCGATGGCATTGCGACCATCGTCAAGCGTGACGATCTGCCTGACATGGCGCGGTTCGAACTGCGCACCACGCGGGAGCTGGCGCGTTTCATCGCCACCAAGGGCTCGGTGACGCTGGACGGCGTGTCGCTGACGGTGAACACAGTCGAGGATGTCGCATTTTCGGTGCTGATCATCCCGCACACGCTCAGCGTCACCACGCTCAGCGGCTGGCGCGCAGGCAGCGAGGTCAATATCGAGGTCGATCTGATGGCCCGCTATGCGGCGCGGCTGTCGGAAATGAAGTGACAGGCGGACATACGGCGCTTAAAACGCGCGAATGTTGACAATTGGCGTTAGTACAAATTGTCAGCGCGTGGAGATGGATTGAATAATGGCAGACGCACGGCGCGCACCGCTGAAGGACCAGACCGACATCACAGGCGCGCGCGCCCTGATCGTCGAGGCGCGATTCTATGACGATATCCAGGACGCGCTGCTGGAAGGCGCGATTGCCGAGCTCAAGGCGGCCGGCGTGACGCACGACGTCATCACGGTGCCCGGCGCGCTGGAAATTCCGGCGGCGATCGCGATCGCGCTTGATGCTGCCGAAAAGAACGGCAAGCCTTATGATGCGGCAATTGCGCTCGGCTGCGTGGTGCGCGGCGACACCATCCATTTCGAAATCGTCTCGATCGAATCCTCGCGCGCGCTGATGGATCTCGCGGTCGCCAGAGGTTTTCCGCTCGGCAACGGCATCATAACCGTCAATACCGATGCGCAGGCGTGGGCGAGGGCGCGCGCCAGCGAACTCAACAAGGGCGGAGACGCCGCACGTGCGGCACTCGCGATGCTGCGGATCAAGCGCCGGCTGGCAAAGGCCTGACGATGGCAGACAGCAAGAAGCCAGCGAAAGCTCCCGACCGGAAAGCCAACCGCCGTGGCGCGGCGCGGCTCGCCGCCGTGCAGGCGCTCTACCAGATGGACATCGCGGGTGCCGGGATCAACGACATCTTCGCCGAGTTCGAAAGCCACTGGCTCGGCAACGAGGTCGAAGGCGACAAATATCTGCCGGCGGAGGCTGCGTTCTTCAAGGACGTGGTGGCCGGCGTGGTGCGCGACCAGGCCAAGCTCGATCCCTTGATCGACGATGCGCTGCAGAAAGGCTGGCCGCTGAAGCGGATCGACGCGATTTTGCGGGCGGTGTTGCGGGCCGGTTCGTATGAGCTGGAACACCGCAAGGATGTGCCGGGCCGCGTGGTGGTGTCCGAATATGTCGACGTCGCGCATGCCTTCGTCGAAAAGGAAGAGACCGGCATGGTGAACGCCGTGCTCGACCAGATCGCGCGTCAGTTCCGCGCCGACGAGTTCGCGCGTGGCTAGCGGAAAACCCGCGTCCGGCGAGGACTCGCTGATCGCGCGCTATTTCCGGCCGATCGCGACCGACCCAGGCGCGTTCCACCTCGACGACGACGCCGCGGCGTTGAGGCCATGGGGCGACGATATCGTGGTGACGACGGACGCCATCGTCGAAGGCGTGCATTTCCTGCCCGACGATCCCCCCGACACCGTCGCGCGCAAGGCACTGCGGGTGAATCTTAGCGACCTCGCGGCGAAGGGGGCCAAGCCCGCCGGCTTCGTGCTGACGCTGGCGCTCCGCAATGCCGACGAAGCCTGGCTAAAACCGTTCGCGGCAGCGCTTGGTGAGGATGCCGCGCAGTTCGCCTGTCCACTGCTGGGCGGAGACACCGTATCGACGCCGGGCCCGCTGATGGTCTCGGTCACCGCCTTCGGCCGCCTGCCGCCGGGCAAGATGGTTCATCGCAGTGGCGCAAAACCCGGCGAGCGCGTGATGGTGACGGGCACGATCGGCGACGCCGCGCTGGGGCTTGCCGTTCTCAAGGGCGGCAAGGTCCACGCCGCGGCAAGCGATATCGCCACGCGCGACGCGCTGGTCGGGCGCTATCGCGTGCCGCAGCCGCGCGTGGCCATGGCTGAGATCGTTCGCGGCCATGCCAGTGCGGCGATGGATGTGTCGGATGGTCTTGCCGGCGATCTTACGAAGCTCTGCGGCGTGTCCGGCGTATCCGCAGTGATTGATCTGGTGTCGATCCCGCTGTCGAGTGCCGCGCGCAATCTGGTGTTGCGAGGGATTGTCGGGCTGGAAGCGCTGATCACCGGTGGCGACGATTACGAGATACTGTGCACGGTCGCTGAGGATCGCGTCGAAGCCTTCTCGCAGGCCGCGGAGCATGCCGGCGTCGCCGTGAGTTCCATCGGAACGGTGGTCGCGGGTAGCGCGGTTCCGAAGTTCATCGACGGGCAGGGCAGGGAAATCGTGCTGGAACGGCTCTCTTACAGCCATTTCTGAAGGTGCCTGCGTTAATGCTGTCGGGCATTTCTTTCCCTTCAGCCATTGCAATTTCGCGGAAAACCTGTAGGTGTATCGTCATTCGATTACCGTCGTGCCTTTTCGAACGCGCTCCCTAAGGGGCTTCTTCCAGAGACATCGTCGAGAACGGATTTGAATCCGTGCGATCGCCGCGCGGAATTAAAAGCCTACGTGCTTTGGAGAAGAGAAAATGGCTACGGGAACAGTGAAGTGGTTCAACGGTCAAAAGGGTTTCGGTTTCATTGAGCCGAGCGATGGTAGCAAGGATGTGTTCGTGCACATCTCGGCCGTCGAGCGTGCGGGCCTCGGCGGACTGGCCGAAGGTCAGAAGGTTCAGTTCGAACTCAAGACCGACAAGATGCGGGGCAAGGTGAGCGCGGAAAACCTGTCGCTCGTCTAAGGCCTCGAAACGGTCGTTTCACGGATGTACTGGAATGGCTAGTGAGCCCGCTCGATCCCGATAGGATTGGGCGGGTTCTTGTATTTTTGGGTCCAAGGCCAGCGCCTGCTTCGCCTGCCCAACGATTTGCCGGTGCTTTACCGGTGATTCCTTTCAAAAATCGACGGTTTTTAGCTTCCGCGGCGTTGCGCCGGGGAGACGATTTTGGCATGGTCCCGCCGATTTGAGGCCACCCTTTTGGGCAGGGAAGGCTTCCATAATATGCGCCGGCCGCGCTCGCGGGATGGCGTGGGGCGGAAAACCAGCATCTGAGGCAACTTCTATGACAGCATTATGGGTGATTGTGCTCTGCGGAGCGCTTTCGATCGTTTACGCCATTTGGGCGACGTCTTCCGTTCTGAAATCGGATGCCGGCAACCCGCGCATGCAGGAAATCGCGGCCGCGGTGGCCGAGGGCGCGCAGGCTTATCTCAAGCGCCAGTACATGACGATCGGCATGGTCGGCATCGTGATTTTCGCCCTTCTGGCCTACTTCCTCGGCATGCTGGTTGCGATCGGCTTCCTGATCGGCGCGATACTGTCTGGCGCCGCCGGCTTCATCGGCATGAACGTCTCGGTTCGCGCCAACGTGCGTACTGCGCAGGCTGCGACCACCTCGCTGGCGGGCGGCCTTGAGCTCGCCTTCAAGGCCGGTGCGATCACCGGTCTTCTCGTTGCCGGTCTCGCGCTGCTCGGCGTCACCATCTATTTCGCCTATCTCACCCATGGCATGGGGCTGAAGGCCAACGACCGCGTCGTCGTCGATGCGCTGGTGGCGCTCGGCTTCGGCGCCTCGCTGATCTCGATCTTCGCCCGTCTCGGCGGCGGCATCTTCACCAAGGGGGCGGACGTCGGCGGCGACCTCGTCGGCAAGGTCGAAGCCGGCATCCCCGAGGACGATCCGCGTAACCCGGCGACCATCGCCGACAACGTCGGCGACAACGTCGGTGACTGCGCCGGCATGGCGGCCGACCTGTTCGAGACCTATGCGGTGACCGCGGTCGCCACCATGGTGCTCGCCGCGATCTTCTTCGCGACCTCACCGCTCCTCGTGAACATGATGACCCTGCCGCTCGCCATCGGCGGCGTCTGCATCATCACCTCGATCATCGGCACCTTCTTCGTCAAGCTCGGTGCCAGCCAGTCCATCATGGGCGCGCTGTACAAGGGCCTGATCGCGACCGGCGTGCTGTCGCTGCTCGGCGTTGCCGCCGTCATCAACTGGCTGATCGGTTTCGGCCCGCTGGAGGGCGTGAAGTACACCGGCATGGCGCTGTTCTTGTGCGGCGTCGTCGGTCTTGCCGTCACCGGCCTGATCATCTGGATCACCGAATACTACACCGGCACCGACTATCGCCCGGTGAAGTCGATCGCGTCGTCCTCGGTCACCGGCCACGGCACCAACGTGATCCAGGGCCTGGCGATCTCGATGGAATCGACCGCGATGCCCGCGATGGTCATCATCGCCGGCATCCTCATTACCTACAGCCTTGCCGGCCTGTTCGGCATCGCGATTGCCACCGCGACGATGCTGGCGCTGGCCGGCATGATCGTGGCGCTGGACGCCTTCGGCCCGGTCACGGACAATGCCGGCGGCATCGCCGAAATGGCCGGCCTGCCGAAGGAAGTCCGCAAGTCGACCGACGCGCTCGATGCGGTCGGCAACACCACCAAGGCAGTCACCAAGGGCTACGCGATCGGCTCCGCCGGTCTCGGCGCTCTGGTGCTGTTCGCGGCCTACAATGAAGACCTCAAGTTCTTCATCGCCAATGCTGCGAAGTTTCCGTACTTCCAGGGTGTGCTGCCCGACTTCTCGCTCAACAACCCCTACGTGGTGGTCGGCCTGCTGTTCGGCGGCCTGCTGCCGTATCTGTTCGGCGCGATGGGCATGACGGCGGTCGGCCGCGCGGCCGGCGCGATCGTCGAGGAAGTGCGGCGTCAGTTCCGCGAGAAGCCCGGCATCATGCAGGGCACCGACAAGCCGGACTACGGCAAGGCCGTCGACCTGCTGACCAAGGCGGCGATCAAGGAAATGATCATCCCGTCGCTGCTGCCGGTGCTGTCGCCGATCTTCGTCTACTTCGCGATCTACGCGATCGCGGGTGGCGGTGCGGCTGGCAAGTCGGCGGCGTTCTCCGCCGTCGGCGCCATGCTGCTCGGCGTGATCGTCACGGGTTTGTTCGTCGCGATCTCGATGACCTCGGGCGGCGGCGCCTGGGACAACGCCAAGAAGTACATCGAGGACGGCCATTACGGCGGCAAGGGTTCCGACGCCCACAAGGCGGCGGTCACCGGTGACACCGTCGGCGATCCCTACAAGGATACGGCGGGCCCGGCCGTCAACCCGATGATCAAGATCACCAACATCGTGGCGCTGCTGCTGCTGGCGATCCTGGCGCACTGAGCGGCGAGAAGCTCATCGAAAAGAAAACCCCGCGGTGCGAGCCGCGGGGTTTTTGATTCTGTGCAGGTTGCAGTTAAACCGCCAGCATGTTCAACGAATCCGCAAAGACCGGCGGACAATATGGAGATTGATCGATGTCGCTGTCATCCGCCCGAAACTATGCGCTCCGCGCTTCCAAGTCCCAGGATCAGAAGGAGGCCGCCGAATTGCTGTCGAAAGCGATCCTGGAATTGGCGACGTCGATTGAAGCCACCGATGCCAAGATCAAGAAAATCAACAAATCATCCTGACCGAAACACGGGAGCCCCTCAGCCCGCGTCCATCTGCAGGCCTTCGCGCTTGATGATCTCGCCGAATTTCAGTGTTTCCGCCTGCACGAAGTCGGAAAATTGCTGCGGCGTGCCCCAGTCGCCAGTTGCGCCCATCTTGCCGATGGTGGTCTTGATGTCGTCGCGCGCGAGCATCGCCTTGATCTCCTTGTTGAGCGCATCGACGGCGGGAGCGGGCGTGGCCTTCGGCAGGAACACACCGAACCAGGACGAGACATCGAACTTCGAAAGTTCGGGGGCGCTCTCCCTCATGGTCGGGACGGTCGGCGCCAGTGCGCTACGCTCCGTTGTCGTCACGGCGAGCGCGGTGAGCTTGCCGTCCTGCGTCTGCGGCAGCGTCGGATAGAGGTTGTCGAACAGGATCTGGATATCGCCGGCCAGCGCCGCCTGCAGCGCGGGACCTGCGCCGCGGAACGGCACGTGCACCATCTTCAGGTTGGTGAGTTGCAGGAACCAGGCGCCGGTGAGATGAGGGCTCTGCCCGACGCCGGAGGAGCCGTAGGTCAACTTGTCCGGATTGGCCTTGATGTAGGCGATCAATTCGGGGATCGTCTTGATGCCGGTGGACGGATGCGCCGATATGATGTTCGGAATCCGGATCATGTTGCTAACCGGCTGCAACTGCTCGGCCTTGTAGGTCATGTTGCGGAAGATGCTGTAGGCGATCGCGTTCGGACCGGGATTGCCGATCAGGATGACGTGGCCGTCTGCCTTGCCCCGCACGGCTTCGGCAGTGCCGATGGTGCCGCCGCCGCCGGAGCGGTTTTCCACGACCGCCGACTGGCCCCAGGCGGTCTGCAGATGCGCAGCCAGCAGCCGTCCCATCACGTCGGTGCTGCCGCCAGCTGCGGCCGGCACGATGAGACGCACGGTCTCGGTCGGCCGCCAGTCGGAACCGTAGCTCGCTCGCGGCAGGATTGCCGCGGCGGAAACGGCTGCGGCTCCGGTCAAAACGCGGCGTCGAGAAATGGCTTTAATCGTCACAAGTTCGCTCCCTGTTGATCCATTATTTGCAGGAAGCGTAGGCACCACGCGCGCAGAGAGCAAGCGGGCGACTTGGCGCAGGATTTCCGCATCCCGGAACTGGGCCAAGTACTCGTTAAAGAAGCGAAAGCGCTAGTTAAAGCTGAGCAGCTTGAAGAGCGGCGTCAGGTAGCTGAGCTCCTGGCCGGAAGTCGGCGTGGTGCGGCTGATGAAGTCGAAGATCTTGCCGTCCTGCAATCCGTAATTGGCGAGCCGCTGCACTTGGCGGTTCTTGTCGAAATAGATCGCGATCACACGCTGGTCGACGACCTGCTGGTTCATGAACGCGACTTTGCGCTCGGAGCGCTGCGAGATGTAATAGAATACCTCGCCGTTCAGGGTCGCGACCGTCGAGGGCGTTCCCATCACGATCAGCACCTGATCCTGGCTGGCGCCGATTGGAATCTGCTCCAACGCGCGGGGCGGCAGGATATAGCCCTTCTGGAACTGCTCGCCGGTGCAGCCGGCGAGGGCCGCACAGACCAATGCCACCGCCGCGACCGCGCGAAAACCGCGCTGGCGAGCGGTCAGGCGGCGCGGCGAGGGCACGCTGGTGCTCAGGTGGCTCATCTCGGTCATTTCAGGAATTAGCCCGTCCTCTTGCATCGCGCGGTGCGTTGACGTACCGGGCAGCACGCTGAATTGCAACACGCGTGGTCTCCGGGCAAAGATTCTGGAGGGCCCGCTTGCGGAACCCACAATGCTTTGGCCGTTCAATCACTTCAGGAAACCCCGGACGCCGTTGCGCGGCACCATCGAGGCCATCTATGGCATGATCGTGACGCAGGCGCGAGAACCGTTGTTTTATCGGGACTTTGGGGTTCCGGACACGGTTAACGGCCGTTTTGACCTGCTTCTGCTGCATTTGTGGCTGTTCCTACGGCGCCTGAAGTCGGCGGAGGGGGGAGCGGCCCTGTCGCAGGGGCTGTTCGACCATTTTTGCAACGATATGGACGATAATCTGCGCGAGATGGGGGTCGGCGACCTCACGGTGCCGAAGCGCATGCAGGCCTTCGGCGAAGCTTTCTATGGCCGGACGGCGGCCTATGACTTTGCGTTGACGGAGGGCCGCGAGGCACTGGCGCAGGCGATGTGCAAGAATATCCTGAACGGCGAGAACATCGAAAAGGCCCGCCTGCTTGCGGCCTATGCCGAGGCCGCGATGGCCGCTCTCGACAGCCTCGACGAGGCGGCGGTGGCGAGCGGTTCGGCCAGGTTTCCCTTGCCGGAGAATGGCGCGCAGCAATGAGCAAGACTGGCACGACAGACAAGACCGGCACGACAGAGAAGCCCGACCCGTGGCGCGTCCCCGTGGCGGTGGCGCAGATACCGGAGACGGGTCTGCATCGCGATATCGAAGCTGATCAGGCCACCCGCAACGCGGTGGCCGATGTCGGGGGCTTGCGCGAGGTGCTTTCGGTGCAGGCTTCGTTCGACGTCACGCCAGCGCGCGGCGGCCGCTTTCACGTGGCCGGCCACGTGCGGGCGCGGATCGGACAGACCTGCGTGGTGACGCTGGAGGAGATCGAGACCGATATCGATGAGCCGATCGACCTGACCTTCGCGCCGCCCGAGCAGATCCCGCAGATGGCCGCGCTGGTCGATGAGGCCGAGGAAAGCGACGAGGAGACACCCGATCCGCCCGAGCCGATCGAGCACGGAGTGATCGATCTCGGCCGGGTCGCCACCGACGCATTGTATCTCGCAGTCGATCCATATCCGCGCAAACCCGGCGCCGTCTTCGAGCCGGTGGTTGAAGCTGCCGATCCCGAGGATCACCCGTTCGCGGCGCTCAAGGCGTTGAAGGCAGACCCGAAAAAACGAGGCAGCAGGAAGCCCAAGGGCAACTAGCCGGCGGTTAAAGTGGCCGGCGAAGCCGCCATCGGTTTGAGGTGGTTGTGATGTCTCGCCAAATTTGCCCCATAAGATATTGAATCATATCGGGATATTCTGTATTCTTGATTTCGGGCCACAGCGCTTGCCTTTCGCCAAAAGAGCGTGGTCAAGAGGTTGTGTCGGGACAGGGACACGGTATTGTCCCGGCCCGGCGGGGGCGCGGGGATGCGTCTTGCCGAGCACCGCTTTGGCGGTGCCTTTCCAGTGCGCGGCCGCGCTCTACGAGGGCCGCAAGAGATCAGGTTTCCGGGACGTTCATGCCGCAAAAGGTTCGAATCGCGCTTGACGCCATGGGTGGCGATGTCGGCGCATCGGTCGTCATTCCCGGCGCCGCCATCTCTTTGAAACGGCATCCCGACAGCGAATTTCTGCTCTATGGCGACAGCAAGCAGATCGACGAGCAGCTTGCGAAATATCCGGCGCTGCAAAAGGCCTCCCGCGTGGTCCATACCGATGTGACCGTCAGCATGCACGACAAGCCGAGCCAGGCGCTGCGCCGCGGCCGCAAGAACTCGTCGATGTGGCTTGCCATCGACGCGGTGAAGAAGGGCGAGGCCGACGTGGCGGTTTCCGCCGGCAATACCGGCGCGCTGATGGCGATGGCGCGCTTCCATCTGCACACCATGCCCGGCATCGACCGTCCGGCCATTGCCGGTGTGTGGCCGACGGCGCGCGGCGATTCCGTCGTACTCGATCTCGGCGCCAGCATCGGCGGCGATGCGCATCATCTCGTGTCGCTCGCGGTCATGGGCAGCGCAATGGCGAGCGTGCTGTTCGGCAAGAAGCGTCCAACCGTCGGGCTGCTCAATATCGGGGTCGAAGAGGTCAAGGGCGGCGAGGAGATTCGCAAGGCCTCCGAACAGCTGCGCGCGATGAACCTGCCGGAGCTGGAATATATCGGCTTCGTCGAGGGCGACGGGATCGGCGCAGGCGCGGCTGACGTAATTGTGTCGGAAGGCTTCAGCGGCAACATCGCGTTGAAGGCCGCGGAAGGCACCGCGCGCCAGATGGCGGATTTTCTGCGCAACGCAATGGCGAGCAGCTGGCAATCCAAGATCGGCTATCTGTTCGCCCGCAGTGCCTTCAAGGCGCTCCGGGACAAGCTCGATCCGAACAAATCCAACGGTGGTGTTTTGCTCGGATTGAAGGGTGTGGTTGTCAAGAGCCACGGCGGAATCAACGCCGAGGGCTTTGCCTACGCAGTTGATGTTGGCTATGAGATGGTCCGCTGCGATCTCCTCACCAAGATCAGTGCGCTGGTACAGGCGCAGATCGCGCAGGAGGTTGTGTCGTGACTGCAATACGTTCGGTCGTGCTCGGCTGTGGCTCATATTTGCCGGAGCGGATTCTGACCAATGCCGAGTTGGCGACCCGCCTCGATACGTCCGACGAGTGGATCGTGCAGCGCACCGGCATCCGTGAGCGCCACGTTGCCGCCGAGGGCGAGTTCACCTCGCACCTTGCGATCAAGGCTGCGCGTGCGGCGCTGCATCATGCGAGGCTCGACGCCCAGGCGATCGACCTGATCGTGCTGGCAACTTCGACGCCGGACAACACCTTTCCGGCCACCGCGGTCGCGGTGCAGGAGGGCCTCGGCATCAACCACGGCGCTGCCTTCGATCTGCAAGCGGTCTGCTCCGGCTTCGTCTTTGCGCTGGCGACCGCCGACAATTTCCTGCGTGCGGGCAGTTACAAGCGCGCGCTGGTGATCGGCGCCGAGACCTTTTCGCGGATACTGGATTGGAACGACCGCGGTACCTGCGTGCTGTTCGGCGATGGCGCCGGCGCGGTCGTGCTGGAGGCGCAGACGGAGCTGGGCAAATCGAGCGACCGCGGCGTGCTGACGACGCATTTGCGTTCCGACGGTCGCCACAAGTCGAAGCTCTATGTCGATGGCGGCCCGTCCTCAACCCAGACCGTTGGCGTTTTGCGGATGGAAGGCCGCGAGGTGTTTAAGCACGCTGTCGGCATGATCACCGACGTGATCGTCGATGCCTTCAACGCGACCGGTCTGACAGCCGAGGACATCGACTGGTTCATCCCGCATCAGGCCAACAAGCGAATCATCGATGCTTCAGCGCACAAGCTTCATATTGCACCGCAGAAAGTGGTCCTGACCGTCGATCAGCACGGCAACACGTCGGCGGCGTCGATCCCGCTGGCGCTCGCGGTGGCCGTTAAGGACGGGCGCGTCAAGAAAGGCGATCTGGTGCTGTTCGAAGCCATGGGTGGCGGCTTCACCTGGGGTTCCGCGCTCGTACGCTGGTAAGCACTGCGTAAAAGTACCGGCTAAAATTGTGGCCGTGTTCATGCTTCTGCATGATGGTCTCTGTTGACCATTGCGAGCTAACCTCCTAATTTCAGAGAGTAAATTGTTCGCCGAGAGTGCGGGGCAGGCGATGACCGGGACCGGAAAAACAGTCACACGCGTCGATTTGTGCGAGGCGGTCTACCAGAAGGTGGGCTTGTCGCGAACGGAATCGTCTGCGTTTGTCGAGCTCGTTTTGAAAGAGATTACCGATTGCCTGGAGAAGGGCGAGACGGTGAAGTTGTCGTCGTTCGGCTCCTTCATGGTTCGCAAGAAGGGTCAACGGATCGGACGTAACCCGAAGACCGGTACTGAAGTGCCGATCTCGCCGCGTCGTGTGATGGTGTTCAAGCCGTCGGCTATTCTGAAGCAGCGGATCAACGGACACGCGGTTGGCAACGGCGAAGGCAAGATCGACTAGCGAGACCGAGTAACACGGCCGCGTAACAAGGCGAGTACCGCGTCTTCACCAACAAGATGAGTTGAGAGGAGCTGGCATTTGGACAAAGCGCCGGATGCGTTCCGCACCATCAGCGAAGTCGCTGAAGAACTCGATATTCCCCAGCACGTGCTGCGATTCTGGGAGACGCGGTTCGCCCAGATCAAGCCAATGAAGCGAAGCGGCGGGCGGCGTTACTACCGCCCTGACGACGTCGACCTGCTCAAGGGCATCCGCCGGCTGTTATACGGCGAGGGCTACACCATCCGCGGCGTGCAGCGGATCCTCAAAGAGCACGGCATCAAATCGGTGCAGGGCCTTGCCGACCAGACTTCCGCCGTCACGTTCGGCGCGGTCGAGGAGGCCATCGGTCTCAGCCTGCAGGAGCCTGAGGAAGGCGAGACGCCGACCGTCGATGCCGAAGACGAGGATTACGAGACCGAAGAAAAGGAAATCGACTACCGCTTTGTCGATACCGACGACGAGGGCATTTTACTGCCGTTCGCCAAGGCCAAGCCGGGACCTTCTGAAGCCGACCGCGAGCGTCTGGAGCGGGTACTGCAGGATCTCGTCGCCTGCCGGCAATTGCTGGATAACGCCCTGAAGGACGGCTGAGCGGGCAGGCCGGAACCGGTGGTCCACCGGCCTCAATGAGGCCGCTCGCGCGCCTTGCGCCGGGCGCTGATCGCAGCTAATGGAACGGCATCGGAGCGTGGCGCAGCCCGGTTAGCGCACTAGTCTGGGAGACTAGGGGTCGGAGGTTCAAATCCTCTCGCTCCGACCAATAAACCCCCTGAAAAGACTTACGAAATTGCAACTGTGGTTTATTCCACAGTTGCTTAATACCCAGACAAAATAGGGCAAAATCCCGGGCTTGCCGTCATAGAGTCCCGGGGAAAGTCCCGGGGCACCGGGTGCGCAAGCGAAGGCGGTTACGAAACGACGCACAGCAACTGAGCGAACAGAAAATTTGCTCGACCCTTCTGGCGTCGAAACGATCACCGCAGTGAAGGCAGGTTCTGCTGATGGCACGCGGGACACGGCCGGGTTTACGACGGACCAATGGCCGCCGCAGACCGTTGTGGTAATCCCGGGCGCACCTGCGGCAACAGAAAATCTGCCTGCTGAGATATCTGGCATCGAACTCCGCGCCGCAGTGCTGACAGGTTTTCCCGGCCCGCGCCTGTCGTTTGGATTCCGACACCATCCGCCAGTAGGCGGCCCGGCTGCATTTGTAACTGCAAAACACTTGCCGGGTATCGTGATCAAGCGGCAGCGGCTTTCCGCAATGCGGACAGCGGTCGAGCAGATCAGAAGATGAAGTTATCATACATCGTGCGGACGTGCTCGCGACGGACAGCGGCGGCACATTGACCGCAGCAATATTTCTTTTTGTATTGCGGCAGTGGTGATCCACAGCCCCAGCAATGATCATCGCGCAGATATCCGTCGTGGCAATATTCCTGTTGTCCCTCGATCCAACGGGGGCGGTGCGCGCCGATCCGATTCAAGGCGGTGTGAAGAATAGCGGCGGCCTGCTGATCGGCGTAATCCCACGGCCAACCCTGCAAGCATAGTTTCGAACGCATCTTGTGTCGGCGCGGACCTTCTTCGGCGAAAGCTGTCGGCTGCGCTTCACGCAAAAACGGCAGCAGCGATTTGACAATATCGGTGAGCTGACGTTCGCTCATCTGCCAGACGACGCGCGGCTGCTTTCGACGTGGCGCAGCTGGCTGCGCCCAATATCCGCGCGTCGAAACGCGTCGCGGCGTTTGCATTAACACGATGTGGCCTCGCTTAAGATTCTTGTTTCGGTGCGCCGGTTTGTTCGGATTGCATATTCATCGGAGACAGGAATTCGTCGCCGCCCGGATCGCTGCGCCGGTTGATCCGCTCCCATGCGCGGATTTCGTTGGCGCTTGCGCCGCCGATCTCGCGCATGATCCGGTACGCTTGCCAGCGCTGCAGCATGTCGCCTCGCAACAGATCATCCTGATCGATCTCGACGCAATGCGTCCGCTTGCCTTCTGCCGAAAGCAGATCGCGCATGATCGCTTGTTCAAGCCGCACGATCCACGGCGTCAGGCAATGCGTTGCAAACATCCTGTTGAGTTCGACGACGTTGGCATAAGAGCCGTTCGAGATGTCGCCGAGCAGCGGCAACGGGACTCTGAAAATTCGTGCAATGGTTTCGGTGCCGAACCGCCGCGACGCCAGCAGCTCGGAGTCCTCCGGGCTGACACTGATCGACTGCCACTTGATTCCCTCTTCGAGAACCGCGACTTGGCCAGCCTTGTCGCTACCGGCGAACTTATCAGTAAAGGAATCCCGCAGATGCCGATGCGCGTCAGTGCTGAGATGTTCGGGATGACTGAGCACACCCGACAGCCGCGCGCCGTTTCGGAATGTCGCGGCCGCATGCGTCTCGGTCGCAATGGTCGTGCCGAGCGCTTCGCGGGTTCGCTGCAATCGGCTCTTGCCGATGATGCCATCATCCGACCGATCACGGAGGTGCAGCATTTCTTCCGGCAGCAATCGACGACGACGACCGTCCAGGTCGGAAACGTCATAGACAATCTGTCTGGTCTTGGGGATGCGCCAGACGCCGACTTGATCGGGATGCAGCGGCAGCAGCGCGACGACCCGCCCCGCACCATCGCGCACGATCTCGGCATAGGCATTGCCGCGCAACAGGCAAAGGCCCAGCAGCATCTCGATGAATTCCGGCCAAGTCTGGATTTCGTTCGGCTGCTTAAACAGTCTGGCGACGGGATGCGTCATGTCCGCGAGCTTCACCCCGTCGCCAGCCATCCGGTACACGCGGGGAGGCAGACACGCGACCGTTTCCGAAATCGCTTGGATGCAACCATAGACCGCCGATAAATTTTCGGCGTAGTAGGGACTGACGTTTGCGCCGGACTGCGTTTCGCCAAGCCCGCGCATCAAATCCCATGACGATGGCGCGGCGCGCTTTTCAACTGGTCCATGTGGACCAGTTGATCCGAACATGCGCGACAGGATGCTCATCGGACAATTTCCAAGAAACGCCGACGCGCCGCCACCCGTGAGGACAATACGGGTGACGGACGCGACCGGGCCTGCACAGTTGTGTTGCTGTAGGCTGGATGCGAACTGACGACGCTGATCTCTCTCAGATCAACGCTGTTGAGGATGCGGTGATCGCCGTCCCAACGCTCCTCGACGACGACGAATCCAAAACTCATTCCGCCGCAGTCGCCACGCGTGACCAGTTCGAGAATGTCGCGGCCGTAAGATGTATCGGGCACGTCGAGATCGAACGACAGACCGCGACTGTCTTCCATCAAGCGAAGATTGTTCGACCGGGTGCGCGCCAGCACCCGATGCGGATCGTGATCGACCAGCGCCAGTACATCCGTGCCGCTGGCCAATGTCTTACGAAACGCACCGTGCGAAATCGTTTCCGTAAAATCATTGATGCGCGCCTCGGTGCCGAACGTTGCCGCATAGCCCGACAAGCGCCGACCCTTGGCGCGAAGTTCGGTCGATGCGGCACGGCGTTCCATGTCCATGGCGATTACGTTGTCAAAATATCTTTGATCGCGGCGAAGCTTTTCGGGTGACGGATCGCGACATCGCATGTCGCCATCGCTCTGACTTGAACGTTTCCTTTGCTGTACGGCACTTCGGCGTAGGGATTGACGAGCACGTCAAATGCCGACCAATAACCGATAATCAGATCGGACCAGTTGCCAAAGATCAGCGCCGACGCGACCGCACCCGACGAACCCTTGGTGAGAGTGGACGGCACAAGATTCGACATCACGAATTTGTAGCCGAGCAAGGTCTGATCGCCGGGGCTCATGATGAAGTTGCTTGCCGTGTCCGCACCCGACTTGAGAACGCCAGCTGCCTTACCGGCAAACTTGCTATTGCCAGCAAAACCGAGATTGCCCTGCAGTGCGTTATTGCCAGCGACCATCGTGATCAGTGCAACGATGTTGGCATAAGTCGGCGCGAGACCGTTCGTGCCGCCCGGAACGTCGCCAATGCCGGACGTTGCGAGAACGCCAGTCGGTTCATTCGCCCCGCCGCCGACGAGTGCGGCCTTGTCGATAGCCCTTGCGATCAGTGCAGCGAAATCGTCCCTGATAAGCGTTTCGATATCGGGCGAAGATTGCAACAGCATTAGGCGCGAAACTTCGGTGCGCGCGCCGACCGTTTTCGGCGTCATCGTCACGTGTTCGTTTTCTTGATCCGACAAGGTGATCGCCGAATCTTCCGCAACCCAGTATCCAGTCGCTGAAGTTTTGAGTCTGGGGATGGCGACGTTGCCGTGCAGATTCGACAGCACGCGCGCGCCGAGCCGCGTCGTGGTCAGACTGTCCCGCAGAATATCGATGTACTGCGCGGCCATGTAATCGGTCGGAATCACGTTGCTGCCCGGACCGCCGACAGGCGCAGTGGTCAAGATGGTGCGCCGTTCAAAAATTTGGGTTGGAGCAAGCATGCCCCCGGCCGTGATACCCGACCGCAGCTGTAACTCTCGACTGGCTTCGATCTCAAAGCCAGCATCGACGCCCATACCGGACTGATGCGCAATGTTTCGGATCAGCGAATAATCGCGACGGCAGCGATCTTCAAAATTCCCATCGCCTCGACCGTGATGGAGAATCGCGGGCGCTGATCGCGTCGCTTCCTGCAGATCGGCCGCGCGTTGAATCTGCCGGTCGAGACTGGCGAGTTCAACTTTCAATTCCTTGTGGCGCTTGTCCTCGACATCGGAATAATCCCGCGTCTCGGTTTCGACTTTGTCATTGAGAATTTGCATTTCAGAAACAGCGCGCGCGCGCGATTCCTGCAACTCGTGCAGCTTGGCCATAGTTGGCCTCCATCTTGCCGGGCGTCCCCGGACTGGGAAAAGGGCCGCAGTCACTGCGGGCCTCGGGGGATATTAGTTGCTTTAGCAACTAATTGATACAACTGTCTCATCTGAGCCAGTTCAAATCGTCAGGATGCCGCGATCCTCGTAGACCGACCGACGCGGCGGTGGTGTCCGGCTGGCGCTGCCCACAGCCATCATCAGGCTGACGACGCCGTCGATGTGGCCAATGGCACGCTTCTTGTTCGGCTTGCGGTTGCCTGCCGGGTCCATCTCGATGGCGACGTTCGAAATCTGCCAGCGCAGAATCGGATGCCCGCCGTGATGAATGCGCTGGTCGAGGACAGCGGCCTCCAACAGTTGTACGGGACCGGCCATGGAAACGTAGCCTTGGCCGAATTCCTCCAGCGGCAACACCACGCCTTGCTCGGCGCACTGCACCTTGAACGTATTGATGAAGGCGCGATCATAGGCGACGGCGCGTAGATCGTATTCGACGTTGATCTCGGCAAGCCGCTTGATGATGGCCTTGAAGTTGATCGCGCGGCCGGGCGTCGTTTCCAACAAACCGGCATCGCGCCAGTTGCGATAGTGGCCGCCTTCCTTGCGATCACGATCCAGCAAACCTTCCTCGGGTAACCAGAAGTAGGGCAGCACCGCGCCGTTGTGTGGCCAGTACAAAACCAACGCGCTCATGTCCGTGGTCTGCGACAGATCGAGGCCAGCGTGACAGGGCTTGCCGAGTAGCTCGGCCATGTCGAGCGGGGCGTTGCACGTCATCCAATCGAAATCGGAAATGAATTGAACGTTGGCATCTATGCGACGATTGAGCCGCAGATTTTCGAACTTGGCGCGGAAACTCGGCAACCGTTTTGCAAGCGCCGCCTGCGACCGGAATTCCTTTAGATCGAGAAATTTGCCGAGCGCTTCGTTGCAAGCGCGCCAAGTTTTTTCATCGTAGATATCAGCGTCGTCCGGCGCGACGGCTAGCTGCAAATATACACTGGGATCGACGCCGAGCTTGGCATCATCGATCATTTGCGACAGGGGATGTTGATCGTTGGCGGCTTGCGTGCTGATAACGACGCCGAGACTTTCGCGCCGCTTGCCCATCGCCGTGCGCAGGTTATCGAGCAAATCGCTATTCGGAGCCTGCGCGAATTCGTCGTAAATCCAGAACGACGGCGCGAGGCCATGGGCGCGCTTGCCGTCTGCCGATAATGATTCATAAATGCTGCCGACGCCGTCGCCCTCCATCACTTCCAAAATTTTGACTTGGCGCTTGATGTTGACGCGGGCCGCGAACTCCGGAACGGCCTCGATGATCGCTTTCATCTCTGCGAAGATCAGCGCGGCCTGCATCTTGTTGTAAGCCGCGCTGTAGACTTCGCCGCGCTGCTCGCACTCAGGGCCGAGTAAGTGACAAAGCGCTAAGCCTGCGAGCAAGCCGCTCTTGCCGTTACCGCGAGGTTCACTCTTGATTGCGATCCGCACCCGACGCCGACCGTCTTTCGACACGTCGCCATAGATGTCCTTGATGAACTTGCGCTGACCCGGCAGCAGCCGCATCTTGCGACCGGCGTAAATCCCCTTGGTGATCGGCAGACTTTGCAGGAACGAGATGACCCGACCGACACGGGTTTTCTTGCGCTTCCAGCTGGCAACAGCTGATTTAGAAGTGACTTCTAAATCACGCTTATTCGCGTTCGGACCTCGCAATCCCAACCGGCCATCCTGATTTTTTTGAGAAACAAACTACCGCTTGGTCGAAGCGGGCGCTCGGTCGCGATTAGCCCCTAGAGGCTGATCCCCCTCCGGCCCCCAAGCAACGCGCGGCGCACCATCGACGCTGCATCCTCGATACCGCAGTGCTATCCATGTTTGACCGAGTTGCTCGCATCGAGATTTCAAACCGTGACAGGCTT
This sequence comes from Bradyrhizobium sp. URHC0002, assembly GCF_054059515.1. Taxonomy (NCBI): domain Bacteria; kingdom Pseudomonadati; phylum Pseudomonadota; class Alphaproteobacteria; order Hyphomicrobiales; family Nitrobacteraceae; genus Bradyrhizobium; species Bradyrhizobium sp. URHC0002. The sequence continues at coordinate 5,238,377 of NZ_JBSSCF010000001.1, forward strand.
CACAAAGTGACTGTAAATTCGCGGGGTCTCGCTTCGCGCCGCCTGCACTGATAGGCACGATGTGATCGACCGCGAATGCAGGCGTGAGATCATCAGGACAGCTTTGGCACCACGGCTCGCGCACAAGCTGACGACGCCGAACCGACCGCCAGTCGGCAGTGTTATAGAACTTGATGTGGCTGGCCATGTCAGTGATTCATGAGCTGTGCTTCACTCGTCAGGAATGCCGCGAAGCGAACGTATTCCTCACGCGTTAGGCGAAACCAGTAGGAGCCGCGCGTCGTTCGCATGCGCAGCAGCACGAACTCATCGTGCAACGTGATGTAGGTCCGAGCTTCAAGGAAATCGTAGGCCGTCAATGCGTCGGGAATCGTTGTGATGTCGTCTTTCATCATCAGGCGTCCACTGTCGGCACGCTGGCCTGAAGGTAAATTACACCGCTCGGTGTCACCCGCGTCGTCCCCATCCACATCGCGGCCTTGATCACGACGGTCCCGGTCATCGCCGTCGAAACATCGCCACCATCGAACAACTTCAGCTCGTGATGATAGAGGCCGGGCGGGAAATCGGTGTCTCCCGATTCAAGCGTGATTTCGACACCGCCATCGACCACTTCGAGGCCAGCACCGATCTCCTTGCGCGCGAGGGCCTCGACCTCGGTCGAATGCCAGTTTTTCGACATCCGCCATTTGATCTCGGCGTTGATGGTCGGATCAAATGCGCTACCGTCCGCCTGCGTCAGCGTCACCGACAACCGCGCGGTGTCGGCACGGTATACGCGAATAGTCTGGTTCGTCATTGTCATCGCGGGGTGTTCCTTTCACGCGGCCGTCAGGATCACGCCTGCGTGCCGCCTGTGCCGTTTCAGTCGAGGTTGATGGTTCGGGGCGCTGCCGTCAGCGAAACGCGCTCAGCGACCCCTGTGAGGCGCGGCGCGTCGAGCGCCCCAGGGTATTTCCGATTTTCTGGAAAAGTACTGTCACCACTGTCATCAATGGAACCGCGCGGACAAACGAAAGAGGCCCCCGGCGCACCAAGCGTCGAGGGCCTATTCGAAGAGATGATGGAACACTGCACAGAAACAGCGTCATTCCCAAATTCGTCCCAGAAAAACCGTTCCAAACTACAAAACGCAGCCGCGCCGATCATGCCGCAAACCCTATAGAAATAGGTCGATTGCGCGTGTTTACGCCTTCCCAAATTCGTCCCAAGAAAGACCCGGAAAAACGCCTATTCAGGTGTCCGACGGCACTCAGAAACCCTATAAAAATAGGCGTTTTCGATAGCCTAAAGATCACGCCCATCTTCTTGGGTTAGACGCGGACCCCTACTGAAATCATTGGGTTTTTAGTGGTCGGGAGCAGGTCGGAATCGGGTAATGTCCCAAATCTTTCCCAAAACGGGTTATAAGATATTGTGAGCTATGGTGTTTTTCGCTTGCATGTCTGTCGCATTGGCTTTTTCGGTCAGCCAGTGTTCAGCCCTAACGCGTTGATCCGCCTACAAATCGCAGAGTGGCTAATCGATAGCAGGTGTGCAATCTTTCTGCCGTCTTTGCCTTGGGCAAACATCTCACGAATGGTATCATCATGCTTATCGCCGAGCTGGTGACCAGTCCCCTTTGCGGTGACCGTGAGGCCGAGCTTTTTGATGCGCCGGTTAACCGCGCTGTGAGAGACCGGCAAGGTGAGGGAAATAGCCTTGCCGCCTTTGCCCTCGGCGACCATGCGAATGATATCGGCGTCGTACTGATCGACCTTCGCCACGCCATTGCCCTCGTAGGTTGGGGTCAGGCCAAGGTTCTTTGCGTACCATCTGACCCCGGTGCGCGTGACCTTCTCAGCTTCTGATGTAGCCAAGAGATTGATGGCATCCGCGATCTGGTTGAGGCTCTTTTTCTGGGCGAACGAACGCCGGATCAACTGCTCGTGCTTGCCGAGCTTGAAGGCACCCGGTCCGGAATGCCGCAGGGGATTTCCCCCGCGTGCCGCGTGACGCACGACCCATCGCGGACGCACGTTGAGGGCCTTTGCAAGCGCGAGCACCGCCCAATCTGGATGCTGCTTTTGCAAGATCGCGAGCTGTTTGACCTTGGCCTGATATTTATCGCGCGGCATGAACCCGGTTTGTATTTCCGGGACTTCAATTTCGCGAACCATTGCACTGACTGTGTTGTGGTCGATACCCAGATCGATGGATATGCGGGCCTTGGTCCAGCCTGCCGACCAAAGGCGTTTAACTTCCCCGGCCTGCCATTCACGAAGCTGTTTCGACGAGCGAATCATAACCGTCGGCTGCGCCTCGAATGGCGCAAGTTGGGAATTCGGCGTGACGTCGATAATGTTTCCGTTCGTCAATGCCAGCGGTGCCGTCGGACTGTTGATCGATAGCGGCGTTGCTGATCGAGGCGGTGCGCAGCCGACGTCAATGCCTTCGGCGCACAAGCGATCATACAGAACGGTGCCCAAGCGCTCGACCAAATCGTCGGCCTCATACCCCTTATAGCCGCGCGCTTCGATCTCTTTTCTCAATACCTTGAAGCGTGAGATTGAAACCGTGTGCTTGTAATTTTCATCGATGGTGTCGGTTTTGTCACCCGCCATTGCCGCCACGGTATCGAGCGGAATCCCAACGGCACGCCATAGATTGATGCAGGTATGCCGACCGACCGTGTAGAACGTGTGCCGTCCGGGCTCGCTAGCATCAGGAAAGCCAGCCTTACGTGCAATAGCATTCCAATGCTGAGACGAGATGGCCTCCGGCTTCACGATCTCTGACTTACAGATCAAAACCGGGCCTTCAAGTTTGCGCTCCATCCCGACCAGCCGCTGGCCATAAGCGACAAAAGCCGCAGCCAAAATTGGCGACATCGGAATAGTGCGCTTGCCGTTTTTGCTCTTGGCAGCCGAAATAATCCCTTCACCATCGCGCCAAATGCGGTTCATATCGATGGTGCGGTCTTCGATGTGGACGCAATCCCAAAACAGCCCCGAACATTCCTCATTGCGCAGACCGGCAAACATGCCGATCATGATCATCATCCAACGGGTACACCATGTCAGCTCGCTGCGATCCGATTCGGTCCGAGTCAGAACCGCCTTCACCAGCACTGACATCTGCTCTAGGGTCAGGGCCTCGCGATCCTCTTTCTGATTCAGCTGCGGGACTTGAAGCTCAAATTCTCTGACGGGATTAGGCGCGTCCATCTTTCGGAGTCTGATCGCCTCCTTGAACGCCATGCTAAGCACGGTGCGAATAAACGAGAGACGATCAGCTCCGGTGTGATGGTGGCTGGCCTGATGTTTCAACCAGACCTCCACAAATTCCATGTGCTCGTCAGCGAATTCGTGCAGCTTGCGCGCACCAAACGCGGGACGAAGATGGCTGTTGATGATACTTAGAATGCCGTCCCGATAGCCCTTTCCAACGTCCTCGTTTTTCTTGCGCTCAATCAAATCGTCCAGCGCCTCGCTGAACGTGGCTTTACCCATACCGACCTTAAACTTGCCGGTGGATTTCTTCGCTGCGGTCTCATCGCGACAGCGGATCAACAGCTCCAACGTCTTGAATGTTGGGCGAGTGCGGGGCTGACCGTTTGAGGCAGCGATGTCGAGTTCATACCCACCGCCGCGCAATTTATAGGCGGTCATACCCTCGACGCTGGCGCTGTCGATACGCTTTGCTCTAGCCTTCGCCATGATTCGCCCTCCTACGGCGAGAGTTGTGGTTTAGGCCCTCGCTGACGCGCCCAAACGTCCGGCGAGGGCCGCTTACATTGCCAATACGTATCTCTTTGGGGTACTTTCAATCCCCAAGCGTCAACTTATATGACTATTCAGGAGCATCTGATGCTTGTCAGCGTGTACCCTGATGACGTCGTCATCACTGGCGAGCCGTTGGGCTTCGCCGTGTTTCCGCGCAAAAGGGCAGCGCCTCCCGCCGCGTTGTCGATCAACGATGCCGCGCAATATCTCGGCATCACGTCGGATCAGGTTCGCGCCTTCATCGACGACGGTGAATTGAAATACATCAACGTAGGTCGCGGCAAAAAGCGACCGCGCATCCGGCTCACCAAGGCAGACCTTGACGAGTTCATTGAACGACGAACGCAAAGGGAGTCGCCGTCATGTCCGTCTACAAATCAAAGAAGTCAGCGCCGTACTACTGGTTCGACTTCCAAATCGGAGGCCGACGGTTTCATGGCTCGACGCGCTGCACAGCTCGCAAAGAAGCCGAACAAGTAGAAGCGGCGGAACGCGACAAGGCCAAAGCGGCAATCAAGGCATCGTTGCGCGTTACCGGTTCGCTGCAGATCGTGCACGTCGCGGCGCGTTACTGGGAACAGATCGGCAAGCATCACGCGGGTGCCGACACCACTGAACGCGATCTCAATCGGCTGGTCGATCATTTCGGCGAGGCCAAGCTGTTGACCGAGATCGCCGACAACGATGCTGCCAAGATGGTGGCATGGCGTCGGGGCCAGCACGTCAAGGGATCGAAGGCACTGGTCGCACCCGCTACGGTCAATCGCAGCACAACGGAAGTTTTGAAAAAGCTGTTCACGTTCGCCAAAGGCGAGGGCGTGCGCTTCGAGCATGAGCCGAAATGGAAATCGCACTTCCTGAAAGAACCGGAGGAACGGGTTCGGGAATTGCAGGATCACGAGGGCGATGCAATCGATGCCGCGATGCGCGACGACTACCGGCCGCTATTCGATTTCGTGGCGGCCTCTGGCTGGCGACAAGGTGCCGCCGTCGAATTAAAATGGAGCGAAGTCAACTTCGGCACCAAGACCATCACCAAGCTAGGCAAGGGCGGCAAGCGTATCACCCTGAAGATCACGCCGAGCATTCACGCTATCCTGTGGCCGTTGCAAGGTCACCACCCGGAAGCCGTCTTCACCTACATTGCCGAGAAGACCATCAAGCCTCGTGAGATCATCCGGGGCCAGCGATACCCGATGACGATTAGCGGCGTGAAGACGAGATGGAGGCGCACGCGCACCGACGCGGGCGTGACCGATTTCCGCTTCCATGACTTCCGCCACGACTTCGCGACCAAGCTGCTACGCGGCACCGGCAATTTGAAACTCGTGCAGAAAGCGCTTGGCCACGCCAACCTGAAGACGACGAGCAAATACGCGCACGTCTTGGAGGATGAAGTCGCCGACGCCATTGAGCAGCTCAATCTTTCCCGGGGAAATCGGCAGGCTGTTTTCGACAAAGCGAGCTAAGCCGAAGACAAGAAAAAAGGATTCCGACCGAGCCCACTGTACTGGGAGACTAGGGGTCGGAGGTTCAAATCCTCTCGCTCCGACCATCTAACTCATTGATTTCCCTACCTGCCATTCTGACGTTTTTCGTCTGATTCTGACGGGCGGTTCTTACGCTGTACCGCTGTCATTTTCCGCGGCGCGCTTGCCATTGCGCGCTTCGGCGATTTCCGAAAGCGTCTTGGTGCACCGGCCGCGAAGGGTGCCGCAGCGTCGTCGCCTTGTTGGTGTGGGTCAGCGCGCCCTGAATTGCCTCCACCGCGGCGCCGGCCTCGTCGGCCTCGGTGGCACCGCCGGCGCGAGCGTCCGTTTTCCAAAGACCGCATCCGGAATGCCGGCCGCACGCGCGATGTCGCGAAACCAGTTGCCGTAGCTGCGCGCGCCGACCGGCAGGCCATGCTCGCCCTTGACGATCGCGCCTGGCGACGCCGCTCGCGGGCCTTCCCCGCGCCAGGAAGTCTCGGAAGCGCGCGACATAGCCGTTCTGCGAAATTCGTTGCCCCGAAGTGCCTGAAGATGGATGTAAGTTCGCCATCCGCCGACACCATTTAAATTGATTTTTATTCCGTGCGTTTTGACAGGCATACGAGCCAGCGGCATCAAGCGTATTTGACTGATCGTGAAGCCGTTGCAACTTGAGGAGGCGGCCGCACGTGCGCACATGGCAGCGTGATGTCAGTGATAGCGGAGCAAATACGATGCGAGCGGTTATGGCCTTCGGCCTGTTGATCACCTTGTGCGCTACTGCCAACGCCGCGCCAGCGCATCGCTCCAAACCGCGCGAGGGTCACTTACGCCCGATCCAACGTGTCACCGGTCCCACGCCGCAAGTCGCGGTTCCCGGATGGACCGAGGAGCAGACCCGGCAGTGGCTGTATAACGGCAGCGCCGCCGCGCGCTTTGACTGATAGTCGCCAACCTCTGCCTAACACCGGCCGATCAGTGTTTAGGCGTGAACTTGCAAATAGATGGGCGTTGGCGGATGTCCGCTAGATGCCGAGTGCCCAGACGGCCACGATGGCCACAAGCACAGCTACTCCGCTGACGGTCCAGCCGGTCAGGTAAGCCGCACCATCCGTTTCCGGTCGATCGACCATGTTGTCGTGCCACTGGCTCACGGCGGCCTCCTCTGGATGACACTCCCTCTGGTCAGTAGGTCGTTGGCGGAAGCCAAAGGTTCAACGAGCGCTGATGTCGCACCCTGTGGCCTCGGCCCGAGCTGAGCCGTCGCTTCAGGCCGCCTCGGCTTGCGGCCGCCAAATCCTCGTCCACGTCTGCGCCAGGGCACGCGCCATCGACTTGCCCGCTCTGATCGAGGGCGCTTCGACAAATCGATAGGACAGCCCGGCGAGGGCAACCGCGATGATCACGGACGTCACCATCACGAACAGATTTCCCCAGATATGGGTCGGCATGATCGGGCGACAAATAACGGCGAGCAAGGTACAGACGTAGAAGATCGGCCAATGCACCAAATAGAGGCTGTAGGAGATTCGTCCGAGGAATCGCAACGGAGCAACCGTCGTCCACTGCAGCAACTCGCGCGATGCCGCCACCGAGCCGATCATCAGCGCCGCTGCGATCGCTGACGGGATGACGATGCCGACTGCATAAAATTCGGAGTTGGTGCCGGCCATCTCGAGGCCGATCAGGCCGACGACGAACGTGATTGCGGCAAGCCGAGGCCGTCCCGCCAGCAACGCGCTAATCTCCTTGGCGAGAAAGCAGCCGAAATAGAACCACAACAGCGTGTGATAAGGGCTGACCGCGAGCAGTGTCGTGATCGCGATGAACAGTGCCCAGCGCCACTGCGGCTCGATTCTGACGTGCACAGCGACCACAAATGGCAGCATCAGGGCGCCCAGCAGTTCCGTAAGGAGCGTCCACGTCGGACCGTTCACCTTGAACGAACTGAGGAGCAGGTTATCCCACAGCGCATCCCAGGTCGGCTGCGGCCAGAACATGCGCTGGAAACCCGGCATCAAGCCCGACGGTGCGGGATCGATACGGAAGAGCCGCTCGCAGGCGAACGTGAACAGCACCACGACCACGAAGGGCGGGAGCAACCGGAACAGCCGCCGTACCAGGTAGGTCACAAATTCGCCGTCGCGCTCCAGCGCGCGGCCGAGCACGTAGCCGCTCAGCACGAAAAAGAAGATCACCGCGGCCGCGGAATTGAACGCAAACATCAGCGCGTCCATGACAACAAGACGCGCATTGTCGGCGAACACGCTCATTCCGTGGTGCACGCATACTATCAGCGCCGCGAGGCCACGCAGGCTTTCCAGCCGCGGATCGAACGAGGACACAGTCGGTGGGCCATCCGTCGGCGCGACCGGTGGGAAAATCATTGATGGAGCGCGGCCGAAACCGCGCGATTCCGGGATATCGCGACCTGATTTGGTGGGTTGGCAGCATCCTCAACCATGCGAGTCCCCAATTCATTGAGACCCCATAAATAGTGCGAGACTGTGAAAGGAGTATTGATCTGGCCATGCAACTTCTCGGCAGTCGGATCAATGCTCTCGCATTTTGAGGGATTTTTAAGCATCTTCAACGACCGGCTGTCGGGACGGGTTCGGTGCTGCGATCCAACAAGGCCAGCCATTGAAAGCTGCGCGGTCCAGAATTCTGCCCGAGCCGACCGGCGGATCGGCCTGCGCTGAGCGAAAGTGCCCGCGACATCTGGTTGATGCGCGACGATCTACCCGAGGTACCAGAACTCCGATGCGCGTCGCCGCTCCGGTAAGTTCGCCTCAACCCCACGCATCGATCCGCGATTAACGTTCTCAGCATACTCTGAGTGTAATAGATATCCCGATACAACCGTTGTTGGGCGTTGAGCCATGAATCTTTTGATGCGTGCGGCCTTTGTCTTGGGTGGCATTTTTCTGGGGCATAAACCTGATCAACTACTTCGTCCTCGGCCACACCGGGGACTACCTGCCGGGCGGACAACGTATGGGCGAATGGAAAGAGGCCAAAATACGCGAAGCCTGTTATCCCGCGCTTGAAAGCCCCGAGCGTGATGAGCTGCTGCCAAAGCTCACGAGCAAAGAACATCGTGTCGACTGGCGAGACCTCAACCGGGCGAAAGAGATGACGGCGGCGCTGAACTGCTATCTCGTCACCCATCCGAACGCGATCTGCGAGCGGAACAATCGCGCCTACATCGTCGATTACATCAACCGCTATTTCTCGACGTTCGATGAAATGATGAATACCGCCAAGCGATATGGCGAATCCGAGATGTCCACGGTCAGGAATCTCTGGGACAGCCCTCGCAACCGAGCGATCAACACGGCCTTGATGCAGGACACCAGCAATGGCCGGCTGATCAAGGCTGACTTCGGCTGGACCGTCCCGTCGGGAATGAAGCCGATGCTCGATCGGTACAAGGGCACGACCGACAACTGCCCCAGAGTTTAGGAGTGGGACCTTTGAGTTTGATCCGTCAATTTCTCACCCTCATCCTGGCTTTCGCCGGAGGATTCCTCGTGGTCGGCGGGTGGATCTGGGCCCCGAATATATCGAGTGCGATGTCAGGTTTCGTCTCGGTCGGGCCCAGCGTCTCGTTGTTCGCCGATGCCAATCGCCTCGGCCGGCCGGAGGTGGCGCCGGTCGTGCGGAGCTGCATTTTCCGCGTTGTGGACGTCGGTCCGGAAGCGGCGAAGATGGAGCCAAGTGCTGGATACTTCATCCTCAAGGGCGGCACCATGCAGGCGAACATTTCCAGCCTGGCCGGCAAACCAGACGATCCGAGATCGGATTTCCGGACGGTTGATTTGGCCGCCAGATGGGGAGAGCTGGCGGGCTGCATTTATGCGCAGGAAGATCGTGAACTCTGTGACCCTGATAACCGCGCAGCGATGGTTGAGGCCACCACGAAGTTCTTTGCTTTCGCAAAGCAGGCTGAAGCGTCCAAGCCGCCGATCCCAGCCGACGCCGCAAGCGTCATCAGAAATATGAGCGATAAATTGTTGAACGCACTCAAGAACCACCGGCGCTATGGCACGCTTGTTGCTGCTGATTTCGGCAGCTTTGCCGCCCCCGAAATCATGCGGATCATGCGTGAGGAGAAAGAGACCCGCGATATCTGCAAGCGTTGATGTGCCTGCGTGGAATTATTGCGCGCTACGGGCGCGGGGCCGGCTTTGATCGACAGCCGGTTCACGCGGCGTTTCCGATAACCTGCCGTGCCAATTCAGCAACTGGAAAGCTGCCCCGACATCCCATAGGCTCGCTGCAACCGGCTGATGTTGCCGGCAAAGCGGGGACACACCCGCACATAACGGATGGAAGCGTGAGGGCCAGCCCATGAAAGCACGTCCGACCGGCGTGATACCGCCGATGACCACGCCGTTCCGGAAAGACGGCGAGATCGATTTTAGTCTTGTTGCTCCTCAGGTGGACTGGCTGATCGGCGCCGGCAGCCATGGCATGGCGGCGGGCGGTTCGACCGGTGAGGGGCATACGCTCGACCATGAGGAGTATCGCGACCTGGTGGCGGCGACAGTGGAAGCCGCGAAAGGGCGCGCGCCCGTGATTGCTGGCATCATCGTCGACTCCACGCGCGATGCGATCCGGCGCGGCCGACTGGTGCGCGACATGAATGTCGCAGCACTTCAGGTGACGCCGGTGCATTATCTGTTCAAGCCGGACGAGCAGGCGATGGTCGATCACTTCCGCCGCATGGCTGACGAAACCGGCATGCCGATCATCATTTACAACGTGGTGCCGTGGTCCTACCTCTCGCCAGCGCTTTTGACCCGCATCATGAACGAGGTGCCGCTGGTCGTCGGCGTCAAGCAGAGCGCGGGCGATTTGAAACTGTTCGCCGATCTCATGATGATGGCGCCGGACAAATTGATCTACAGCGCCGTCGACGCGCTGATGTACCCATCCTACGCGCTCGGTGCGCATGGATCGATCGCGGCGATCCTGAGCGCCGCGCCGCACGCTTCCGTCGAACTCTGGAACGTGGTCAAGGCGGGCAACCATGTTCGCGCGCTGGAGCTGCACCAAAAACTGCTGACGTTGTGGAACGCGATCGTCTCGGACAATCTGCCGGCGTGCGTGCGCTATGCGCAGTCGCTGCAGGGACTGCCCACGACATTCTCTCGCGCACCGATGCCGGAAGCATCGCCCGCGCAGCAGGGTGCCATCAGGAAGGCGCTTGAGGGATTGGGCGCGTGGGACCGTCAAACCGAAGCGGCGGAGTAATTCCGCCTGACGAAACGTCCCTGCGCTTTACCCGCGGTTGCCACCTGCTACTGTCCTGTCACGCACGGGCTCGTTGGCATGAGCTCCAATTCAAAAACGAAAACCGAGGTAACGATCTCAATGAAGGATTTTGCCGGAAAGTTTGCCGTGATCACAGGGGGCGGCACGGGCATGGGCCGCGAACTCGCGCGCCAGCTCGTGGCCGAAGGCTGCAACGTCGCAATGTGCGACGTTTCGCTGGAGGCGATGGCCGAGACCAAACGGTTGTGCGAGGGGGAAAAGCTGCCGCAGGGCCTTCGCGTCACCACGCATGTCGCCGACGTCTCGATCGAGAACCATCTCCAGCGTTTTCGCGATGAGCTGATTGAGCAGCAGGCGACCGACAAGATCCATCTCTTGTTCAACAATGCCGGCATCGGCGGTGGCGGCAGCCTGTTCACCAACACGCGCGAGCAGTGGGAGCGCACCTTCAACATCTGCTGGGGCGGCGTCTATCTCGGCGTCCGCACCTTCCTGCCGCTGATGATGAAGGCGGACGAGGCCCACATCGTCAATACATCGAGCGTCAACGGCTTCTGGGCGTCGGTCGGCATGGGCGTGCCGCATACCGCCTACTGCGCCGCCAAGTTCGCGGTGAAAGGGTTTACCGAAGCGCTGATGACGGACCTGCGGCTTAACGCGCCGCACATCAAATGCTCGGTCGTGATGCCCGGGCATATCGGCACGTCGATCGTTTCCAATTCGCGCAAGATCCAGAGCGGATCGGAATCCGAACAACTGAGCCCGAATGAAATCCTGGCGACGCGGCAGCGCCTGAAGGGCATGGGCATCGACACCGCGCCGATGTCGGACGACGACATCCAGAAGATGGCACTCGACCGCGCGCGCACCTTCCGCGACGAGGCGCCGACCACGGCGGCGGCCGCGGCAAAGATCATCCTCGACGGCGTCAAGGCCGAGCGTTGGCGTATTCTCGTCGGCGACGATGCGCACAAGCTCGACGAGCGGGTGCGGCAGACCCCGGAAAAGGCCTACACGCCGGAGTTCTTCAAGAGCTTTGCGGAAGAGGTTGGCTGGCGGCTCGGCTAGGGCCTGTCGGTTCTGATGGAATCAGAACCGACGGCTTCTCCTTGTGTTGACGTGTTTTCTTCACGCGAACCGATTGTCTGATCCCCTCACAACGCGCTGGCGCGAGCCTGGACGATAGGCGAGGCGGTGGTGGCCCGAGCAATAGGGCATACCTTCAACCGGCGTGTTGCCGCAGAAGCAGAAATCCTCCGCGCCGGGCGTGCTGATCGGCCAACGGCACCGTTTGTCGCTGAGTTCGAACAGCGAGCAGCGGCGTTCGCTTGCGATCGGCTCCTCCTGGAGCGGCTGTGCGTTTTCGTAGACGGCCTGCAGGATTTGATACTGCAGCCTGGGAATGGATTTCCTGGAGCGCTCTCGGGCGGTCTTGGTCCGACGCGGTTCGGCGCGGGCCGGGCCGCGCGTCAACTGGAGGCGGGCGAGTTTGCCGATCACCGCGTTGCGGCTGACGCCGATGCTGGCGGCGATCTCGCGGCAGGTAAGGCCGGCTTCAAAATGACTCTTCAGCAATTCGACGCGGTCGGTAGTCCAGGTCGGCAGATGCGTAAGCATGTTTCTCGGTTCCACATTCTGTGTGAACCGCCGCGTTCCGAAAATTCCCGTCAGGACGCCTTTCCGTTGTCGCGGATGGCAAGCAGCCCGTCCTTGATGGCGAGCCGGATGCCTTCCTCGATCAAAGTCCTTGCGACGCCGGGAACGCTGGTGCCGTGGGTGCCCTGTCTCACCAGTCTTTCGAGATAATTGATGGTCGAGAGCGCCAACGTAACGGGAACGCGGTCGGTTTCGGCTTTTTCTGTAGCCATGGGGAACGCTAACTTTTAAACGATGTACTGAAAAGTTACTATTTCGACTCTATTTAGTTTTGCACACATGAGTCAAACGACTTGTGGATAGCTTCCTATCCGTTTGAAAAAGCGGTTAAAAATCCGACGGCGGGTCTGTGGAGTGGCTGAGCGCCTGTTGAGCGGAGCTCCCGGCGGGGCTTCTCAGCGTTCACGGCCGCGGCGAAACGCTCCAGTCGCGCGCCCATTTCTTGATTGCCGCGCTGCAGGGAATGCCGATGATGTCGGGGGACGGCGGCACGGGCGCAATGACGGTAACGAACGGCCTCTACACGATTCAGATCGAAATGACGGACGGCGGGCATGGCCGCGCCAACGGCGTGATTGTGCTGCACGACGGCAAGATCGCCGGCGGTGACTCGTATTTCTATTACACGGGCTCCTATCGCGCCGATCACGGCAAATGGCGCGGCGAATTGATCACCAATGAGCACACGAAGTCCGCCGGCAGCCTGCCACTGTTCGGCGGGCGTGAAGTCGCCTGCGGCTTTACCGGCGCCTATTCCGCCGACGCGGCGGCAGTGAATGGGACGGCGCTGGTCGGAAAAACCAGCGTGGTGTTCCACGCCAGGCTAAAGCTCTGCTCGGAGTTTTGAAGGCTGGGTTAGATCATGATGCGATTTGACGCATCATGATCTCATCTCTTTAGTTGAGCATGGTCTCCGCGCAAAGCGTTCCGCGTTTGTCGCGAGGGAAAGCCGGTCTCCACTTTTCCGGATCATGCTCTAGCCGTGCACGACCGTTTTCGCGATCATGCAGTGAATGCCCTTGGAGCCGTTGACGGTCTGCGTGACGCGCAAATCGGCGGCGAGGCTGCACAGCGTGTAGGCGTCCTCCCGTGACAGGTTGCGCTTCTCGCCCAGCAGCACGATCATGTCGCGCAGCGCGCGCACCACGCATTGGTCGAGATCGGGCTCCATCGCCATCGTCATGTAATGATCTGATGTTTCCGCACGGGGATAATCAAGCCGCAGGTCCTTGCGCAGCGTCAGGCGAAAGCGGCCCTGCAGGGCGGTCTCGATCGCGGTGACGCAGACTTCGCCGTCGCCCTGCACGCCGTGGCCGTCACCGCAGGAAAACAGCGCGCCCGGCACGAATACCGGCAGATACAGTTTGGCACCGGCGCCCAGTTCCTTGTTGTCGAGGTTGCCGCCCATCGCGCGCGGGATCAGCGAGGTGATGCGCCCCCAGGCGGGCGGCGGCGCGACGCCCATCACGCCGAAGAACGGCTTAAGCGGCAGGTCGAGGCCCCATGGCATGCGGCCCACCATGCGTTCACGGTCGAGCGGAATGTTCAGGATCCGCGTCTCGTGGAAATCGTCGGGCAGGGTGCCCGCGAGCGGACGGATCAGATTCCAGCCCCAATCCTGCCGGAGCTGGACGTCGAGGATGTCGACTTCCAGCACATCGCCGGGCTCGGCGCCGGCAACCGCGACCGGGCCGGTCAAAATATGGCCCTGCAGCTGGCGCTCGCACTTCGCGTGAATCTCTGCAAGCTCGGGCGGTACGTGAAACTTGCTTTTGTCCGGCACGACCTCCGGACCGCCGCTGACGGTCTCGATGGTGACCTCATCGCCGCTGGCGATCGTTATGATGGGCTTCAATTTCGCATCGAAAAAACCCCAGTGGCAGGTTTCGGGGCTGGAATGCAGGTGATGATGGGGCATGAGGAGGCTTTTGGTTGCTGCAATGGCGTCGTATGACGCTGTACCAGACATTGTCAGAGGCTTCCCTTGTTTTTTGTCCTGTCCAAAACGCTCGGCTACCTGCTGTTGCCCACAAATTTCCTGATCGCCATCGGGTTCGTCGGCGCCATTCTGATGGTGACGCGCTTTGCATCGCTCGGCCGCAAGCTCGTGGTATCGGCCGTGCTGCTCCTCGTGATCTGCGGGCTGTCGCCGCTCGGAAAAGCTTTGCTTTATCCCCTGGAGCAGCGCTTCCCGTCATGGGACGCCGCGCGCGGTGCGCCTGACGGCATCATCGTGCTCGGGGCGTCGATCGAAGCCGATCTCTCCGTGGCGCATGGAACGCCGGTGGTTCGGGGCGCGCCGGACCGGATCATCGCTGCGGCCGCACTGGCGAGGCGATATCCCAACGCGCGCGTGATTTTTTCCGGCGGCAACGCAAACCTCGTCTCGAACGATGCCAGGGAAGCTGATTTCGCGGGCGCGATCTTCGAAAGCCTCGGCGTCGATAAATCGCGGCTGATCATGGAACGGCGATCACGCAACACGCAGGAGAACGCCGAGTTCTCGAAGGCAATGGTCGCGCCGAAGGACGGGGAACGATGGTTGCTGGTGACGTCGGCTTTTCATATGCCGCGATCGGTCGGCCTGTTTCGAAAAGCGGGATTTGCGGTCGAGCCCTATCCCGTCGATTGGCGGGTCGGCGGACGCGACGACCTGATGACGCCTTCAAACGTCGCCGTCGAAGGGCTCGGACGGACCGACCTTGCGGTGCGCGAATGGATGGGCCTCATCGCATATCGGCTCACCGGCAAGATCGACGAGTTGTTGCCGGGGCCGGCGCCGAAGTAAGAGGTCGCAACCCCCATCCAGCCGGGCTACAATCGGGCAAGGCGCTTGTTCAGCGCGCCGATCGGGAGTTTATGCCATGCAACAGCAGACACCGCCGGAAGCGTTCGATTTGGCCGGCATGGTGGCGGACCTCAACAGTCTGCTTCGCCTGAAGACGACCGTGATCGGCATCAAGATGTTCGCCCGCGTCGAGGAGATGACCGCGATCCCGAAAATCCGCCGTCCCTCGGCGGTACATACCACCGACCAGATCGTCAGCATGGCCTCGCGGCTCGGCTGGACCGTCGGCATCACCGGTGACGATCTGGTCGGCGCGCAGTGCCGCGCCGTGATCGGGCTGGCGCCGCAGGACGAAAAGTTTCTCGCCGGAGAAAACTACGTCGGCGTCTGGCACGGTACGGCCGAGGACGCGCGCAAGCGTCAGGAGGCGCTCGACGTCGTGCCTTACGGCCAGTACCAGGCGATGGCGGTGAGCCCGCTCACCAGCGGCCGGCTCAACCCGCCGGATATTTGTCTGGTCTACGCCACGCCCGGGCAGATGATTATTCTCATCAACGGCCTGCAATATACCGGCTACAAGAAGTTCGAATGGGGCGTGGTCGGCGAGACCGCGTGCGCGGATTCCTGGGGCAGGGCGCTCAAGACCGGGGAGCCGTCGCTTTCGCTGCCGTGCTTTGCCGAGCGGCGCTACGGCGGCGTGCCCGACGAAGAGATGCTGATGGCACTCAAGCCAGAGCATCTCGCCAAGGCCATTGTCGGCATGAAGCAGCTTGCCAAGAACGGCCTGCGCTATCCGATCGCGCCCTATGGTATCCAGGCCGACGTGCGCGCCGGCATGGGCGTTTCATACGCGAAGAAATAGGCTTGCGAAAGCGAGAGGAAACCGGCATTGCCTGCGACAAACGCTTCGCGTTTGCCGTGGGCAATGACGAGCAGTACTAGAGGGAATTCAGGTATGTCTTCGTCGAAATTCGACATCGTCGTCTATGGCGCCACCGGCTTCACCGGCCAGCTCGTCGCCGAATATCTCGCCGCGCAATACAAGGGCGACGCCAGTCTGAAATGGGCGATGGCCGGGCGCAGCAAGGACAAGCTCGCCTCCGTCCGCGACGCGATCGGCGCGCCGGCCGATACGCCGCTGATCGTGGCGGATGCATCCGATCCCGCCTCGCTGAAAGCAATGGTGGATCAGACGAAATCCGTGATCAGCACGGTCGGCCCGTATCAGTTTTACGGCAACGAGCTGCTTGCGGCCTGCGTGGCCTCGGGTACCGATTATTTCGATCTCTGCGGCGAGCCGCTCTGGATGCGGGAGATGATCGACAAGCATGAAGCCGCGGCGAAAGCCAGCGGTGCACGCATCGTGTTTTCGTGCGGGTTCGACTCGGTGCCGTTCGAACTCGGTGCCTTCTTTGTGCAGGAAGAAGCCAAGCGCGTGTTCGGCACGCCGGCTTTGCGCGTCAAGGGCCGTGTGCGCGATATGCGCGGCACTCTGTCCGGCGGCACCGCCGCGAGCGCCAAGGCGACCTTCGACGCGGTTGCCAAGGATCTCAGCCTCGTTGCGATCCTCAAGGATCCGTTCGCGTTGACGCCCGGATCCAAGGGGCCGAAACAGCCGCCGGGCAGCAAGCCGGCCTATGAGGAAGACCTGCAATCCTGGGCGGCGCCCTTCATGATGGCGCTCATCAACACCCGTAACATCCATCGCTCGAACATGCTGATGGGCTTTCCGTACGGCAAGGATTTCGTCTACGACGAAATGGTGCTGACGGGGGCTGGCGAGAAGGGCGAATCCAACGCCAAGCTGGTGATGGCCGCAAACACCGAAAAGACCGGCCCCGGTGCGCCCAAGCCGGGCGAAGGGCCGTCGAAGGAAGAGCGCGAGAACGGCCTCTATGATCTGCTCTATGTCGCCATCGCGCCCGACGGCCGCCAGGTCCGTGCGTCGGTAAAGGGCGACCGCGATCCCGGCTATGGCTCGACGTCAAAGATGATCTCGGAATGCGCGATCTGCCTGCTGCGCGACACGCCGGATGTTCCCGCCGGCATCTGGACGCCGGGGGCGGCGATGCAGCACAGGCTGATCAAGCGGCTGGTCGATCATGCCGGATTGACGTTCACGGTGGAGCAGTAGGCTTCGGATTCGTAGGGTGGGCAAAGCGAAGCGTGCCCACCATTCGAGCTAACGATTGTGGATAGATGGTGGGCACGGCGCGAAGCGCGCCTTTGCCCACCCTACACAGCCGCCTCCGAGGCGACAGCAGCTACGCCGCCGCGCGGGGATCATACGCGTACATCCAGTCCATGCCCTTGGCCGACAGCGGCAGTAGCAGCTTCAGCATGCGGTCGCGGATCCAGGCGCCGGTGGCGCTGAACTCGCGCTTGCTGTTGCCGTTGCGGCGGGCGAGGGCGACGATCTTCTCGGCGCGGGGCCGGCGTTCGACCTCGAAATTCTGGAAGGTTACGCCAAGCTCCTGCCGGTCCTGCATCAGGCGACCTAGGCGCATGGCGTCTTCGAGCGCCAGCGACGCGCCCTGGCCGGCATGCGGACTGGTGGCGTGCGCGGCATCGCCGATCAGAAGCGTACGCTGGCGCGACCAGGTCGGCAGCGTCGCGACATCGAGCGTCGCCGTCACCACGATATTTTCGGCCGCCTCCAGAATCCGCGGGATCGGATCGTGCCAGCCGGCATGGAAATCGAGCAGATGCCCCCTGATCGCATCCTGGCTCATGGCGCGAAACGTTGCCGCGTCCTTGCCGTGCGAAGGCTGCGTGCTCCACCACATCACGCCGTCGCTGGGATCGGAGCTGCAAAAGCCATAACCGAAAAAACCGCTTTGCCCGAACGTCGTCACCACGCGTTGACCGATCGACACATCGTCGAGCAATGATCGCGGCACGAAGCCGCCGAAGCCGATCAGGCCGGTGTCGAACGGTTTTGGGCCATCGGGGATCACATGCGCGCGCACCGCGGAATGCACGCCGTCGGCGCCGATCACGAAATCGCCCTCGGCAAAGGAGCCGTCGGCGAAATGCGCGACGACGGGCTTGTCGGCGGGATCCTCGATGGCAACCAGCCGCTTCTCGAACCGCAGCTCGACATTCTCGCACCAGGCCTTGTTGATGAGGGCTTCGTTCAGCGTGGCGCGGCACATATTCACCGCGGGCTGGCCGAAACGCTGCCTCATGTTCTGGTTGACGGAACCGAGCCGGGCGCCTGATTGGGAATGGAAATCGAAGGATTCCGCGACCGATCCGCGCCGGATCAGTTCGTCGGCGAGGCCGACCTCGGCCAGCACATGCATGCCGTTCGGCGCGATCTGCAGGCCGCCGCCGATCCCGGTGGAATAGGGCCACGCCTCGAACAGTTCGGCATCGATGCCGGCCTTCTTCAGGAAGATCGCCGTCACGGGACCGGCGATACCGCCGCCGATGATCAGCGCTTTCGGTCGTCTGCTCATGCCTTGCTCCTTGCATCCGCGAGGTGGTAGGAAAAGTAACAGTCGCTAATTATCTTAGCGACTAAGATATATATCGACTAAGAGATGGGGCGAGCTTTGTCAAGAGCGAAGGCACGGGCTGTGCTGATGCAGGAACTGGAACACGCGCTGCGGCGCTCGTCGGCGCAGGGCGTGATTTTCGGGCAGACGGTGGCCAATACGGTCGGGATTTCCGGCTCCGACCTTGAGTGCCTCGACTTCCTCAACCTGGAAGGCCGCGTGACGGCCGGACGGCTGGCGGAGGTCACGGGGCTGACCACCGGGGCAATCACCGGCGTCGTGGACCGGCTGGAGAAAGCGGGACTGGTTCGTCGCGAGCGTGATCCCGCCGATCGCCGCAAGGTGTTTATCGCAACCGTGCCGGAGAACATCGCCAAGGTCGGACGGTTCTACGAACACATGCAGCGCGGCATGGTCAAACTTTGGGAATCTTATTCGGACGCGGAATTGCGGCTGCTATTGGAGTTTGCGTCGAGAGGCTATGAGACCATGCTGGCGGCGACCGAGGAATTGAAGTCGATGGTCGATGCATCAAAGCGAAAGCCCGCCAAGAAGGGCAAGCGGACCTAGGAACCCTTCGCGGGCACTGTGAGCGCTGGATTGTTGCCCGCCTTCCAGCGTTCGGCAGCGACGAACATGCCCCACATGGTGCCCAGCATCATCCAGAAGTGCCGCCAATGGTCGGTATCGATGATGAAGCTCTCGCCGACCGTGCCGAGGAAAGCTGCGAAGATCGCCAGATAGGCCGGCTGCCAGGGCACGCGGACGAACACATAGCGGAAGCTCGTCAGCACGGTGACGAAGACCAGCGCGGGATAGCAGATGCCGGACAGCCAGCCGCCCGACATGAACGCGTTCAGGTAGGAATTGTGGGTGTCTTCGGGAAAGAAGCGGTTGAACTGCAACGGCCCGATGCCGAATGGCAGGCCAAGCGCCATTTCGGCGCCGAGAAGATGCCGGCCGAAACGACCGAAGCGGCCCGAGTCATAGCTCTGGTCGAAGCTGGCGCGCTGCTTGAACAGCTGCGCGATCGAATCGAACGACAGCAGCACGGCGACCAGCGCCACCGCCAGCGCCACCACAATCAGCGCCATCACGATGATGCGCGAGCGCTGCGACTGCGAGCGGCTCGTCAGCACCATCAGCACCAGCATCAACGCGGAGGTCAGCACCAGCACGCCCCATGCGGCGCGCGAAAATGCCAACAGGATGGCCAGCGATATGATGCCGAAGGCGACCGCGTTGCGGAACGCCTTGCCGAACTTGTCTGAAACGACGCTTTGCAGGGCGAACAGCGCCGGCAGGATCAGGAACGCGCCGTACACGTTGGGGTCCTTGAAGGTGCCGCGGGCGCGGTCATACAGCGTCAGCAGGTCACGCCCGCCGGGGACGAGATTGAAATAGCCGGCGATGCCGGCGAGCGCCGCAATCAATGCACCGACGACAAGGCCGCGCCGGAGCATGTCGAGCCGCGCCGTGGTGTCCTCGGAGATGACCATCGCGAAAAAGATGACCGTGACCGCCATGTACCAGGAGGTCGCGATCCAGTTCGGAACGTTGGGCCGGTCCATCACCGCGACTGCGGCGATGCTGTAGCCGAGGTTGAGCAGGAACAGCACCAACAGCAGCGGCATGAACACCAGCCGCATCCGCAACCCCGTTGCGAAGAACACCAGCGAGGCGGCAAGGGTCGCCAGCTCATAGGGCGAGGGTTCGATGAAGACGATCGCGCCGCATGCGCCGACCAGCCAGACCAGCGCGCGCTGCAAGGCAAGCACGCCGGGCGCGGCCGTCATCGATGGGAGCGATCCCCCGGCTGTTGCCGCATAGCTCATCGATACTCACGCACTCACGCAACGCAACAAAACAACTACGGCACTGCTAGCAGCGTCATTGCGAGCGAAGCAAAGCAATCCATGGTGCCCTAGGGGATAGATGGATTGCTTCGTCGCGCAATGACGACGGACGTCCAAATCAATACGCGTTCTCGCTCTTGGTCATCAGCGCCAGCGGCGTCTTGAGCAGAATGTATAGGTCGAACAGCACCGACCAGTTCTCGATGTAATAGAGATCGAACTCGACGCGCTTCTGGATCTTCTCATCGGTATCGACTTCGCCGCGCCAGCCGTTGATCTGCGCCCAGCCGGTGATCCCCGGCTTGACGCGGTGGCGCGCGAAATAGCCGTCGACGGCCTCGTCGAACAGCCGGCTCTGCAGCTTGCCCTGCACGGCGTGCGGGCGGGGGCCGACCAGCGAGAGGTTGCTCTTGAACACGACATTAAAGAGCTGCGGCAGTTCATCGAGGCTGGTCTTGCGGATGAAACGCCCGACGCGGGTGACGCGCGGGTCATTTTTTGTCACGACCTTGGAGGCGGTCGGATCGGCCTGATCGTGGTACATCGAGCGAAACTTGAAGACGTCGATGCGCTCGTTGTTGAAGCCGAATCTTTTCTGGCGGAACAGCGCCGGCCCGGGGCTGTCGAGCCTGACCGCAAGTGCGACCAGACCCATCACCGGCAGCGCCAGCACCAGGATCACGAAGCCGACGACGTGGTCGAACAGCCACTTCATCACCAGGTCCCAGTCGGTGATCGGCGCCTCGAACACATCAAGCGTTGGCACCTCGCCGAGATAGGAATAGGAGCGGGGACGGAACCGCAGCTTGTTGGTATGGGCCGAAAGCCGGATATCCACCGGCAGCACCCACAGCTTCTTCAGCATCTCGAGAATGCGCGTCTCGGCCGAGATCGGCAGCGCGAACAGCACGAGGTCGATGCGGGTGCGGCGCGCGAATTCGACGATGTCGTCGACCTTGCCGAGCTTGGGGCTGCCGGCGCAGGTATCCAGCGCGCGGTCGTCGTTGCGATCGTCGAATACGCCGAGCACTTCGATGTCGGAATCATCCTGGGTCTTGAGCGCCTGGACGAGCTGTTCGCCGTTCTCGTCCGCGCCCACGATGATGGTGCGGCGATCGAGCCGGCCCTGACGGGCCCAGCTGCGTACCAGCGAGCGCAGGAACAACCGCTCCGTCACCAGCGCCGCAAGGCCGCTGAAGAAAAACGCCGTGAGCCAGAGCCGCGAAATTTCGCTGCCGAGCTTGACGATGAAGGACGCGCCGGCGAACAGCAGGAATACGAACGCCCAGGATGAAGCCATCCGGGTCATCTGGCGCAGGTGGCCGCGGAATAGCTGGACCTGGTAGATATCGGCCGCCTGGAAGCAGATCACGGCCGTTGCGGCCACGCCGAGGATCGCCGCGAGAAATTCCCAGTGGAAGCCGGAGAGGGGGACGACATATCCGAAATAAAGCGCGATGCCGATCGCGCTCAGCATTGCGAAATCGATGACACGAACCACGCCTGCGATCACGATCGGCGAGTAGGCGCGGCCGACTTTCTGGTTGCTGACAGCAAGGGCTGCGGGAGTGAGCCTGCGGCGTCGTTCGACCGGCGGGCGGTCGGCAGTGGCGGTCATCGCGGCCGTTGCCGCGGCATCGAGCATCGAGCGAGCGTTAATCGGTTCCACTGGTCCACGTCCGTTCTGGAGCATGCACATAGGAACGTGCCTGCCGGTGCGGAATTCCCCACACAAACGGCTTACGGGACAAATCAGAAGAAACGGTTACGTTGGTAAAGAACGGTTAACGATTGGCAAACGCGTCGCGGTAGCCGGCAAAGACGCCCTCGACCATCGCCTTCTGCGAAAAATGCATGAAGATTCGTTCGCGCAGCGATTTGGCCCGCTCCTTCGCCGCGGCCGGATCCTTCAGCGCGGTTTCGATCGCATCGGCCATAGCGGCTGTGTTGCTGGGAGCAAACAAGGCATCGCCATGCGGGCCGAAAATCTCCGGGATGCCGCCGATGTTGGCGGCGACCATCGGAATGCCGGCGGCCGCCGCCTCGATCACGACGTAGGGCATTGAATCCCCGCGGGAAGGAACCACCAGCAGCGAGCCTTTGGAGAAGCCATAGCGCGCCTTGACGTGGCCGATGAACCGCACGGCCTCGCCGAGGCCGAGCTGTTCCACCTGGGCTTTGAGGGTTTGGCTTTCCTCGCCGTCGCCGGCGAGCGTGAGCGTCACCGGTCGGCCGCCCGCGCGCAGCTTCGCCACCGCGTCGATCAGGAGGTCGGCGCCCTTGATGTGCCGGAACTCGCCGACATAGATCAGATCGGTGGCGTCTTCGGCCTTCACGACCGCGTCGAATTCAGTGGCGGTGACGCCGTTGAACACGCATCGCACCAGTCCCTTCGGCGTGCCGATGGTGCGCTGATAGGTGTCGCGCGCAAACGCGCTTTCGAACAGGAACAGGTCGGTATCGTTCATCAGCGCGCGTTCGACACGGGCGTAGATGTTGCCCTTCAGCGTCGACAGCGGATAGTGCAGCGAGCCGCCATGCGGCGTGTAGACCCGGATCCTGTCGCGCGAGGCTGTCTTGAGACGCATGTAGGCGCCGGCCTTGGCGCCGTGGCCGTGCAGCACGTCCGGCTTCAGTTCGCGGATCATGCGCTGGAATCGGGCCCACACCAAAAGATCACCCGGCAGTGGCTCACGGCGAATGGCCGTGCGGTGAACGCCGAGCTTGAGCTTGGGAGCGATTTCCGCCAGCGCCTGCTCGGCGCGTTCGCCGCCGGTGAGGCTGTCGGCGATGATGCCGACGTGATGGCCGCGGTCGGCCTGGCCGGTGGCGAGATCGAGGATATGGCGGAAAATGCCGCCGACAGGCGCGCGCGTGGCGTGCAGGATACGAAGCGGCTGACCGTCAACGAGAGGCATGATCAGAACCAGCGCTCGCCGACGAGCACGGTGTCGCCGGGGCTGAGAGGGGTGCCTGATGGCACGACGAAACGCGTCGGTCCCGATGCGTCGGTATGGGTCAGCGTGACGCCGTCGCGCCGCGCGCGTGGCGAGAAGCCGCCTGCGATGGCGACGGCAGTTTCAACGGTCATGTTGGGAACATAGGGATATTGGCCCGGCGCCGCCACTTCGCCGAGGATGAAGAACGGCCGGTAGGATTCGATTTCCACGGCCACGGAGGGTTCGCGGATGAAGCCGCGGCGCAGCCTGGCCGATATTTCGGCCGCAAGCCCCGCTGTCGTGCGGCCGCGCGCCGGAACCGCGCCGATCAGCGGCAGCGTGATCGAGCCGCCGGCGTCGATCGCATAGCTGTTGGTGAGGCCTTCCTGGCCGTAGACCACGACGCGCAGCCGGTCGCCGGCATCGAGATGATAGGCTGCGTCGTGCGGGACCGGCACGGGCTCGGCATAGGCGATCGCGACCGGCGCAGTCCGGCCCATGCAGCCCGCAAGCGCCAGCGCAGCAACCAGACATGGAATTGGGGCGAGCACGCCTCGCATCAAGGGAATCCTGAAAAGGTATCCTTCGATTAAGGGGTGTTCATGGTTAACAAAAAATGACTGGACGCATGCGGGGCAGCGTTTCGCGATGCAAACGGGCAAATTAACCCAGCGGCAACCATAATGGAGTGTACTCGGCCGGGTTCGAGTGGACCAGCAGTTGCGTCCACGGGAGTGTGCGATGCGTTTGGCGTTCTGGCGTGCAGGCAAGGACAAGCCGGTGGTGCAGTGGGCGATGGCAAGGCTTACGCCTTCGGCCCCAAAGCCCGTCGCCACGTCCGAAGCCGGCGATCTCGATCTGCATGCGCTCGGCCACGCGCTGAAGCGCAAGCGAAGCTGGATCATCGTCCCAACGGTGCTGGCGCTGGTGGCATCGCTCGCCGCGGTCAACATGATCACTCCCCGGTTCAAATCGGAAGCGCGCATCCTGGTGGATGGCCGCGAGAACGTGTTCCTGCGTCCGACCGGCGAGCGCAACGAGGAGCGCAGCGCGCTCGATGCGGAAGCCGTGACCAGTCAGGTGCAACTGGTGCAGTCGCGCGACCTGGCCCGCGAGATCATCAGGAAGAACAAGCTTGCCGAGCTCCCCGAATTCGATCCGGTGCTGCAGGGATTTTCGCCGCTGAAGTCATTGCTGGCCCTGGTCGGCATCGGCCGCGACCCGCTCTCCCTGACGCCGGAAGAGCGTGTCCTGGAAGCCTATTACGATCGCTTCACGGCTTATGCCGTCGACAAGTCCCGCGTCATCGTCATTGAATTCCAGTCGCGCGATCCCGAACTTGCCGCGCGCGTCGCCAACTCGATTGCGGAAGGCTATCTGGTGCTGCAGCAGGATGCGCGGCAGCAGCAGGCAAAGTCGGCAGGCCAGTGGCTGTCGGGTGAAATCGAAAGACTGCGCAAGAAGGTGGCCGATGACGAGTCTCGCGTCGAGGATTTCCGCTCCAAGTCGAGCCTGTTTGTCGGTACCAACAACACCACGCTGTCGAACCAGCAGATGGGCGAGATCAACACGCAGTTGAACAACGCCCGTGCGCTGAAATCGGACGCCGAGTCCAAGGCGCGGTTGATCAAGGATATGCTTCAGAGCGGCAAGCCGATCGAGGCGTCCGCGGTGCTCAATTCCGAGCTGATCCGCCGGCTGTCCGAACAGCGGGTGACGCTGCGCGCCCAGCTCGCCGAGCAATCCTCAACGTTGCTCGACGGTCATCCCCGCATCAAGGAATTGAAGGCGCAGCTCGCCGATTTGGATCGTCAGTTGCGCGAGGAGGCGGGAAAGGTGTCCCGCTCATTGGAGGCCGATGCCCGCATCACCGGCGGCAACGTCGAAGGCCTGACGGCGAGCCTCGACCAATTGAAGAAGCAGGCTTCCTCCAATAACGGCCAGGACGTACAGCTTCGTGCACTCGAGCGCGAAGCCAAGGCCCAGCGCGATCTGCTCGAATCCTACCTCGCCAAATACCGCGAGGCGAGCGCCCGTGAGAGCATCGAGGCGGCGCCGGCCGATGGCCGCATCATTTCGCGCGCCACCGTCTCCAACACCCCGGCCTATCCGAAGAAACTGCCGATCGTGCTGATCGCGACGCTGGCGACCCTGCTGCTCACCTCGGGTGCGATTGCGACAGGCGAACTGCTGCGCATGACCGCGCCACGGAGACCCGGCGCGGTTTCGTCTGAGGTTGAGCGCGACGTGGCCCCCGAAATCGCGCCTGAAATCGACTTGCCTTCTCCGGCGGAACCCTTGCGCGCAGCGGCGATCGCGCGCGTACTTCCAGCGGCGGAGTTCGCCGCCGCAGATCGCGCCTTCGAGCCGATGTTGGATGAGCCGCGCGCGGACGGCCCTCGCATGGATACCGCGACGAAGACCGGTGAAATCGAGCAGATGGCGGATGTCCTGGTTGGGGCAGGGGCGCGCAAGGTGACCGTGCTCGGCGCGGCATCGAGCGACGGCATCACGCTGACCGCGCTGACGCTGGCGCGGCTGATGGCGCAGAAGGCGAAAGTCGTGGTCGTCGATCTCGTGGCATCCTCGCCGATGATGACTGCGGCGTCGGCCGATCCGGTCGCGCCCGGGCTCGCCGAACTGATGCAGGGCGAGGCGTCGTTTGCGCAAATCATCACCAAGGATCGGCTGTCGCGCGTTCATCTCGTCAGCGCCGGACGTCCCGGCTTCGACCGCACGCAGCTGCAGTCGCCGCGGTTGACGCTTGCAATCGACGCGCTGCTGCGGGTTTACGACCATGTGCTGCTGGACGCCGGCACGGCCTCCGATCTGCCGGCCGAATTGCTGACGTCACACGCGCGGGCCGTCGTGGTGCCCGAAGCGTCGATGGCGTCGGACGCGCGCGCCCTGATGTGCGACCAGCTCAGGGCAGTCGGCTTCTCCGAGGTGACGATGCTGAGCAAGCCATGCCAGGCTTCGGATGCCGTCGAAACCGGCCCGCGTGTGGTGGCGGCTTAAGCGAGATCTAGCCACGTCATTGCGAGCGAAGCGAAGCAATCCATGGCGCGGCAAGCGGAGAGGTGGATTGCTTCGCTTCGCTCGCAATGACGGGCTGACAGGGTGCCTTAGCTGAACGCGTTGCGCAGCTTCTGCGCCATCTCCAGCAGCGCCGGATTGTGCTTCACCAGCCGCTTGGTGCGGTTGAGGCCCGACATCACGCTGGCGGCGAGCTTGCCGCGCTGGCTGAGCGGGATGAAGCTGTCGAAGATCGGCTCGTCGTCCTTGCAGAACAGCCGTTTGTAATCGTCCGATCCGATCCCGAGGTCGAGGGCCCGATAACCCTGTCCGGCATAGTGATCGATGATGTCGCGCATCAAAATCAGGCCGGGGCTGTATTTCGAGTTCGCCGACATCGTGTAGGTATTGAACATCATCGAGAAGCGGTGGCCGTCGGCGACGCCGGCGAAGATCGCGATCACTTCCTCGTCGCATTCCAGCGCGTGGATATCGATGGCGTGCTTGCCGTCGGCGAGCGGCGCCGTGCAGGCACCGCGGACAAAATCCTCGATGCCAGGATCGGCGAAGACATTCGGCAGCTTCTGTTCGGCCATCCGCAGCGGCTTGACGCGGAAGAACCAGTCCAGCAGCCGCGTGATGTCGGCTTCCGACGAGGCGATGTGACTGCGATAGCCGGGCAGGGACTGCAGCTTGCGCTCTTTGCCCTTGAGGCGGCGCCGGAAGGAGTTGCTAACCAGCGCCGCGGGCGCGGCGCCGGGCTCTATCACTAGCACCGGGCAATCATTGGCGGACGGCTGATGCGGAAGCAAGGCAAGCGGATTGGGCATATCGCGCCAGCGAACCGGTTGCTGATGCAATGTGAGGACGTCGGCTTCGGATCGCTGCGAGATTGCCGATATTACGTCTTCGAGATCGGCCAACGTTGCGCTTGCGGCGAAATCGCGGTCGAACAGCGCCATGTTGAAGGTGGAATGCTTGCCGCCCATGAAACTTGCGCAACGCGCGCCGTAAGCGTGCCTGAGCGTGAGCGGGAGCAGCACCAGCGGACGGTGTTCCGCGTCGTAGGCGACCACGATAAAGGGAGCAAGACCTTCGCGCTCGCCGACCTGCCGCTGCCAGGAACTGAGGAAGTCGAACCGCTGATACGGCGTGAAGGACGTTTGCGCGCCTTCCAGCTTGCGCCAGATGCCTTCCGCTGTGGTGAGGTCGTGAACGATGTCGATGCCGGCGATGCGGCTCGCTTTCGACCACGCATTTGAATCCGCCGTCCGGTCTTCAATCGCGGCAGCCATGGTCATCGCAGAGCCCGTGCTATATGAAATTGTTTACAATTTTTGGCTTTGGCGACCTTCGCAGGGAAATGTCAACAAAGGGTAATACAATCCGGCCGCGGCGGGGGCAGCGCGACCGTAGGGTGGGGGCGGAACGTTGACTTCGGATCTCGGAATTTTGCGGCGGGCCCGGATGGAGCTCGGCTATTTCAGCGGATATTTCAGGCTGAAGCAGCGGGAGACCGGCGGCGCCGGCGTCATTTTGCGGTTCGAGCGCGTGCGTCCGCGCGATTCCCGCCCGTTTCAGCCGAACCGG
This sequence comes from Bradyrhizobium sp. URHC0002, assembly GCF_054059515.1. Classification (NCBI taxonomy): domain Bacteria; kingdom Pseudomonadati; phylum Pseudomonadota; class Alphaproteobacteria; order Hyphomicrobiales; family Nitrobacteraceae; genus Bradyrhizobium; species Bradyrhizobium sp. URHC0002. The sequence continues at coordinate 5,266,237 of NZ_JBSSCF010000001.1, forward strand.
TGGCGTGAAATCACACCGCAATTTCTCGACCGGACGATCCGGGCGCTGAAGCGCTGGAACTTCGATCTGATCACGATGGACGAAGTGTGCCGGCGGGCGGTCACGCTGCCGAAGGCCAATCGATTTGCCTGCCTGACCTTCGACGGCGGCTGCAAGGATGTCATCACGCAGGCCTACCCCGTGCTGTCGAAGCACGGCGTGCCCTTCACCGTCTACCTGCCGACCGCGTTTCCGGATGGGCTCGGCGAAGCCTGGTGGCTCGCGCTGGAAGACATGATCGCGCGCGAAGAGCGCATCAGCATGGTGATCGACCGCAAGGAGCGGCGTTTCGCCACCGCCAGCAACTTGGAGAAATATGACACGTTCGAATTTCTGACGAGCTGGATGCGGACGCTGCCGCCGCCGGATCTTGCGTTCGCGATCCACGACCTCTGCACGCGCTACTCGGTCGATCTCGCGGCGCTGTCGCGCAACTCGTCGATGGATTGGGACGATCTGGCGAAGCTCGCAGCCGATCCACTGGTGACGATCGGCAGCGCGACGGTGAACTATCCTGCGCTGTCCAACCTGAAAGCGGCCGACGCGCAACGTGAGATGACGATGGGCAAGGCGGTCGCGGAGACCGCCTTGCGCGGCGCCGTCAGGCATTTCGCCTATCCGTTCGGCGATCGGCAATCCTGGCGCCGCGAGCATGTCGTGATGGGGCAGGAGGCCGGTTTCGCCAGCGCGGTATCGACGATCCCGGGGGTTGTCGAGGCCAGGGGATATACCAATCTGCACGCGCTGCCCCGGATCGCCTGGGACGGGCGGCAGCGTTCGTTGCGCATGATGCGCGTGATGCTGTCGGGAATCATGTTTCCTGCGGTCCGGCCGAGCCGGGACAATTGGGTTTAGTCTCCGCCGATTCGATAAAGTGAATAGCCCCTTCGGTGACGAGGGGTTTCCAGCTGGTTGCTAGATGCGATTGACGCGAGTGTTTCCAGGTATGGACGGCACGGAGATCAATTTTTCGCGGTGCCCGGCGCAGTAGGTGAAGAGACGAACTTCCTGTAGCAGTCAGGTGGAAAACACATCCTGCTTGCGCCATTCGATTGGCGCCATCCCGGACCATCTTTGAAACGCATGTGTAAAGCCGCTCGGATCGGCATAGCCGAGCGCCAGCGAGATATCCGCGACGTCCATCTTAGTGCCTGAGAGCAGTTGGCGGGAAACCGAAAAACGCGCCTCGTTGACGAGTGTTCTAAAGCTGGTTCCGTCCGCCTCCAGGCGACGATTCAGTGTTCGTGGGTGCATGGAGAGTTCGTCGGCTACTCTTTCGAGTGTCGCATCAGGAGAGACCACCAGGGCGTGGAGGATCCGAACGACCGATTGCGTAATACTTGGTTGCTTCAATGCCCAATAGTTGGCGACCGATTTTTCCAGAATACGGCGCAATTCGCGGTCTGCGCCTCGAACAGGATGCGCAAGCAATGCAGCAGGGAAGACCGCTGCATATTGTTGTGCATTGAACGTGGGGGCGTAGCCAAAGAATTGTCGATAGGGAGCGACATCATCGTGCGTTCGACAAGCCATTAGTATGGCGTCGGGCGGTATGCCCACCAGTTCTGACGTCAATGCGAAAGCTGTCGCCATCGCTCCCTCACTGACTTGCTCAACCGCCCGCATAGCCGGATGGTGGATGGTATATCCCCAAAAAGCCGTCTCGTTCTGGATCAACAGATAGGCAACGGCACCACTTACATAGCGCTTTTGGTTTTTGCATAAATCCAGGATCGCATCCTTGAGTGTCGGCGCATTCTGCATCAGCCGGCCAACCAGTCCGAGATGCGCTATGGCCGCTCGTTGACCGACGAGTAGCCCAAAATAGTTACATCCAGTCTCGGCAACACAAACCTCGACGAGCCGTCCAAACTCGCCAAACGAAAGCGAATTATCGGGGTCGCGCAAAAGGTCAGGGTTGACGCCCGCACGGGCGACGACCCTTGCCGGGTCTTTTCCCAATTCTCGTAGTACCTGTGGGACTTCAACCAACACACCAACGCGTTGTTGCCCTTCCATACCGAAGACCCCCGGCTGAACTGAGCTTGGAGGCGAAAGCTACCAAATCCGACACCGTGTCGCAAATTAGCAAACGGCCTTTCGCCGCTTCTGCTTCAATCAAGATCAAGCGACGAACCACATTAGCTGACGCCATCGGCATCGCATTACCACGATACAGGCCAAATCGACGAAGCCGGCGATGAGCTAAGGGAGATGTCGACGATATTTTCGAAGGCTGGTTAGAGAGATCGATGCTTTCGATGGTCTGAACCAATGGCGGAAGAGAATGTCGGCTATTGGCATAAAGCGGCGGCTGGAAGACAGGCAGAGCATGACGCATGCGGTTAGCCGCGTGCTCCGTGCACGGGTGATTTTTCTCAACCCTTCCCTGGAAGAAATTGCAGATGAGTTTTCAATGCAACCGCGAACGCTGAACCGCCGATTGCAGGCAGAGGGCACGACCTTCCGCGCATTGACCAGCGAAGCACGTTTCGAAGTTGCGCGCCAGTTGCTCAAAGGCACGAGGATGCGAATAGCCGATGTTGCGCTCGCGCTCGGATACGCCAACGCGAGCGGATTTTCGAATGCATTCCACCGCTGGGCCGGTGCCGCACCGAGCGAATGGCGGAGCCATCATCGAGATGCGAGAAATTGACCTCATGACAAACCCGGTCACTCATTTTGAAATCTACGGCGAGCACCCCGTCGCTTTGGCTGACTTTTACCGCAAGGCGTTCGGCTGGCAGGTCGAAAAAATGGAGGGCATCGGTTACTGGCGGATTCAGAGTGGCGCCGCGGATGGACCGGCCCTGCATGGCGGCCTGACCTACCGCGCGATTCCAGACCTGAACGGGTGGATGCTGTTCGTCAATGTGCCCTCGCTCGATGAAGCAGTGGCGGGCATTTTACACCTGGGCGGTACGATTGTCCGCCCCAAGACGGCGGTGCCCAGGGACTGCTTGGGTGACCATTGTGGCGGACCCCGCCAAAAACGTTTTCGGCATCTGGCAGGCAGACTCGACCGCCTTTCCGATGCCGGAGCCGGACTAACTCCAATCACGCCCGAACGATCAGCAACGAACCACAAACGCCAAATCGAAAGGGAAAACATGTATTACACAGATAACTCAATTCTACCGGAAAACATGGCACCGCTAATCATCACGGCGGCACCGTACGGCCCGGCGTGGTTGCCTGGAGACGCGAGCGACATCGCCCTCTCCTGGGATGAGCAGGTCCAGGCTGCTGTGGACTGCTACGAGGCGGGCGCCACCATGCTGCACTTCCACGTTCGCAACCCGGCCACAGGCATGGGCTCCTCGGACTTTGAGCAATACAATTACTTGCTCAAGCGAGTGAAGGAAGCGGTGCCGGAAATGATCATTCAGGTCGGCGGCTCAATTTCGTTCTCCCCGCACACGGCCGATGCCAAGGCGAAGTGGCTAGACTACGACACGCGCCACATGCTCACAGAGCTGAACCCAAGGCCGGAGTTTATCACGGTGACGACTGGCACCTCGCTGTGGGATATCATGTCAATGATGTCCCCCGAGGACATCAAAGGGACGCACATGGAAGATCCCAAGGTGCTCGCGGCGTGGGCCAATATGGTGGTGGATTCGACTCCGGCCTTTTACGTGGAGCATCTCAAGCGGCTTCGGAAGAATGGCATCCAGCCTTACTTTGTACCGTCGCATGTTCACCAATGGGAACTGATCGAACGCTGTATCCGTGCTGGCGTTTATATGGGTCCGCTGAACATGGCGCTCTGCGCGTACGGCGGTGGGACGCTCGGTCGAAACCCATTTGATCTGATGCATTTCCTGCAACGCGTGCCGCAAGGATCGGTCAACACCTTCTGGTCCAGCATGAGAGGTTTGATTTCCATCTCGGCGATGTCCCTAGTGCTCGGCCAGCATGTGCGAGTCGGCAACGAAGACAACCTGTGGGGTGCGGATCGCAAGCGCAAAACCACGGTCGAGCAAATTCAGGGCGTGGTGCGTCTCTCCAAGGAGTTCGGCCGCAAGGTGGCGACCGCCGCGGAAGCGCGCGAAATCTGCAAGGTCGGGGTCTGGTATGACAGCGTTGACGAGACGTTGCAAAACAACGGCATGCCGCCCAATCCCACCGAGTTCAATCCGGGCTTCCTCACCTGGCCAACGGACGGGAAGATCAAGCCACCGGTCATCGGAGGCGACTCGCACCCGATCGCCGCGTGCATGATGGCACCAGAGCCGGTCCGGGCCGCACAAGCCGCGTTGATGGCAGCGAGAAGGTAACTCGCGACGACATCCAGGATGTCCCGCCCTTGACGAGGGCGGGACGGAGCCCAAAGGCAATTTTTATGAACGAGAACGATCCAAACCAGGTAACTGGCCCTTGGGATTCAGCGGTGGATCGACTGCGCGAATGGGACCCCAAATGGGCGGACGCTTGCGTCAAGATGACCATCAATCCATGGATGAACGGAATTTTGTCGCGCAAGTTCGTTGAGTTGACCAGCCTGGGCCTGAACGCCGCCTGTACAAATCTCAACCACGACGGCACACGCCGTCACATCCGCGCCGCGCTCGAAGCCGGCGCGACGCGTGACGAAATCCTCTCGGTACTGAAGATGGCGTCGGTGATGTCTATTCACTCGTGCAGTCTCGGCGCGCCTATTCTGATCGAGGAAGCGACCGGGGCCGGAAAAATGCCGGCACCCAAGGTAGGGGATGCGACACCGGCCTGCGACCGGATGAAGCAAATCGGACAGTGGAATCAAGCCTGGGATCCGTTCTTTCAACTCGACCCTGTCTGGACAGATCAGTTCATGGCAACAGGCGCGGGCATCTATGGCAGTGGGACCTTCACACCGAAGGAGATCGAGCTTCTGAGCATCGCGTTCGATGCTTCCTACACCCACATGTACGCGCCTGGCACGCGTAGGCACATCAGGGGTGCACTCAATGCGGGCGCAACCGCCGAGGAGATTATGGAAGTGCTGAAGCTCTGCGTCGTGCAGGGCGTTCAGGCCTGTAATCTAGCCGTTCCGATCCTTGCCGAGGAGTTAGAACGAGTACAGCCGGGCAGTGTGGACCAATCGGTCGCAAGGAACGTGAATGCGTAGGTTCCGGCCTCTTTTTGATTCGCAATCGGTGGGATCGAAAAATGACACGTGACCAGCTAAACCATTTCAGGGAGAAGGGTATTACAGAAGCAAAAGAGCTTCTTTGGATATTTGCGTACCTCTGGATCCTTCTTGGATTGTTCGCCGTTCATAAATCGCTCGTTTTGAACGAGCCGAACCTGTTTTATCATCAGGGCTTTGCAATGATAAACGCATTCGTGCTTGCCAAGATCATGTTCATTGCAGAAGTCTTCAACGTCGCCGACGATCTAAAGCGCAAGCCGTTGATTTATCCTATCGTGTACAAATCCGCGGTGTTTTCTTTGATATTGATTTCCTGCCATCTCCTGGAGGACATCCTGTTGGGACTCTGGCACGGTCGCTCGACTGCCGAGAGCATCAATGCTTCGGAGCTCATCGTGTTTGGCTTGATCATGTTCATCGTGCTGATGCCCTTCTTCGCCGTGAAGGAGATAGCCAGAGACGTCGGCAACGGAAAATTATTCGAGCAGTTTTTCCTGCACCGAAGCCGATACGTCCCGCTGCAACCCTGACCGAAGGCGCAATATTGTCAGCGACAGCAAGCGTTGCGTTTGGTGCGCACACGCAGGTCATTCTTATTGTTTGATCGTATTGCAGTCTTGCCGTTTTAATTGAAGGTGTTCGAGTGAGTGAATCTGTATGGATACTGATCATCTCGCTGGGGGCAATGATCGGCGGTGCCGCGATCGGTTCCTGGCTGCGTAACCGGCTTCCAGAGCATCATCTGGCCGACCGACCCGCAGGAGTCATCAAGTCCGGCATGGGACTGATCTCAACCTTGGCAGCTCTGATCCTTGGCTTGTTGATCTCGACCGCGAAGATTTCTTACGATTCGACCGCATCCCAAGTCAGTCAGATAGCATCGGATCTTGTGCTACTCGACCAATTACTTTCCGAATATGGCCCGTCGGCCTCCGGGGCGAGGGAAGCCCTGCGGGATCAATCGGATGCGCTGGCAAATAGCATCTGGGCCGGGAGGAGCAAGCCACCGCACCAGGCCTTTGCGGCGTCCGATGCATGGAGGCGTTTCTCGATCGCCATGAATCAACTTCCCGAATCCACCGATCAGCAACGAAATCTCAGGAAGCAGATTGACGAAGTAGTAAGCCGTGCCGCCCAGGCGCGATTACGCTTGTTTTCCGATTCAGGCAGCACATTGCCGATGCCGTTCTTGGCACTCCTTGTTTTCTGGCTGACCATCATTTTTGCGAGCTACAGCATTCTAGGAGAGACGAACCTGACCGTGAAGATCTTTGTGCTTCTATTTGCCTTGTCATCGTCGGGCGCCTTATTCCTGATTTCTGAACTGAACTCTCCATTTAGTGGGCTGCTAAGACTATCACGCGTACAGATCTCTCAGGCTCTGATACCTTTCTCGAAATGATCATTCATCACTGCAGGCAGGCTCTTAAGTCATAAAGAAGCGCTCAAAGGTCGGTCGCTCTGATTGAAAGTGTGCGGCCGCACGGCAGGTATTTTTAGCTCGACGGCAGACGGCGCGCGGCTGGATCGCGTGCAATAAAGAGCGTTTTCAAGCGAAGTGGATACCGGTTCGCATGAAGAAGATGCGTCAAAATCTAGGCGGCTCGGTCCGGCCGAGACATCCAGCTGATGATCGGCATTGCGGGCAGCACCCATCCGAGGCCGGCCACGACATAGAAGATCGCCTGCAACAGGCCGGAATTGGCCAGCCAGGGCGTCTGGGCGATGGTCATTCCCAAGAGCGACCACACGACGACCAGCACCAGCAGGGCGATGGTTCCGAAGAATTTGCGGGTGCGTATCGTCATGGCGGATTGTGAGGCTCGTGGCGGGTTGCGCGCGGGAAGGGGCGGACTATAAGGGGCGCGCCAGTTCAATCAAGCGCGCCTTTAGGGCCAGCCAAGACGGGTTTTATGACCGCCAGTTCCGCACAGCAAGCCCCGCATCTCGGCGCCGTCAGATGGTGGCTGATCGTGGTCGCCGCGCTGATTGCGGTCATGGTGCTGGTCGGCGGCGCCACGCGGCTCACCGAATCCGGATTGTCGATTGTCGAGTGGAAGCCGGTCACCGGCACGCTGCCGCCGCTCAACGAGGCGCAGTGGGTGCAGGCGTTCGAGGGCTACAAGGCTATCCCGCAATACCGCGAACTCAACGCCGGCATGAGCCTTGCGGAGTTCAAGACCATCTTCTGGTGGGAATGGAGCCACCGCCTGCTCGGGCGCGTGATCGGAGCGATCTATCTTTTGCCGTTCCTGTACTTTCTGTGGCGCGGCGCGTTGAGCACTGAGCTGAAACGGCGGCTGTGGATGATCTTCACCCTCGGCGCGCTGCAGGGTGCGGTCGGCTGGTGGATGGTTGCGTCGGGCCTCACACAACGGACCGAAGTGTCCCAGTATCGTCTGGCGACGCATCTGGTGCTGGCGCTGATCATTTTTGCGTCCATCATCTGGACGCTGCGGCGGATGATCGCGCGTGCGCAGCCCGTTGTCTCCGTGCGGCTGAAGCTCTCCGGGGTGGCCCTCCTCGCCCTGACGTTCGTCCAGCTTTATTTCGGCGCGCTGGTCGCGGGCCTGCGGGCGGGCAGGGTGTACAATACCTGGCCCGAGATCGACGGCGCCTTCATTCCGTCGGCGGCGCGGCTGTGGTTCGAGGAGCCGTGGTGGCGCAATCTGTTCGACAACACGCTCACCGTGCAGTTCGAGCACCGCATGACCGCCTATGCGCTACTGATCCTGGCGGTGCTTCATGCTATCGATGCTGTGCGGTCACGGGCCAGCGCTGCCGTGATCGGCGGCGCGTGGTCGCTGGTGGCCGCTATCATCCTGCAGGCTGCGCTCGGCATCCTCACGCTGCTGCACCAGGTGCCGATCGATCTGGCGCTGGCGCATCAAGCTGTCGCCATCGTGGTGCTGACGCTCGCGGTCCTGCAGACCGAACGCCTGGTTGCGCGGCGAACCGAGCACGACCGGCAGAAGCTGGCGATGCCGCTCGGGCAACCCAGCTGAAATTGAGCGATTCTAATCTGCCGGCATTCCGGGAAGTGCCCGATTTGCAGGGGTTTCTTGTTGCACGACGCCGTTGACGCGTTCGTGTGGGGCCGCACCGCTTTACTTGGATGGTTTGGGCGATAAAACGAACAAAAAACGGGTTCGTTTCATGTCTTCAGCATTCATCCAGGCCGCCGTCATCCTGCTCCGCGAGGGGCTCGAAGCCATGCTCGTGATCGCCGCATTGGCGGGCTATCTGACCAAGGCCGGTGCCGGACATCGCATTCAGGCGCTGTACGGCGGCGCGCTCGCGGCCGTCGGCGCCAGCATTATCGCCGCTTGGCTGTTTGCCGTGCTGAACTCGGGCGAGCACAGCGATGTCCTCGAAGGCATCATCATCCTCGTCGCCGCCGCTTTGATGCTCTATGTCAGCGGCTGGCTGATGGTGAAGCAGGATCCGCGCGGCTGGCAGGACTATCTCGCGCACAAGGCCGATTCAGCGCTGTCGCAGGACACGGTGTGGGCGGTCGGCGCGCTGGCCTTCCTCGCGGTGTTCCGCGAGGGCGCCGAAACCGTGCTGTTCATCAATGCGCTGGCGACGGCCGAAGGCGGCTGGAGCGCCGGTCTGTTCGCCGGCCTTGCCGCGGCAACGCTCGGGCTCGCCGTGCTGTTTTATTTTATCAACCTGATTGCGCGAAAGCTTCCGCTGCGGCCGCTGTTCATCATCACCTCGGCGTTTCTGTTCGCGATGGCAATCAAGTTCATCGGCGAGGCCGTGCAGGAGTTCCAGGAACAGGCGATCATCACCGTCACCGAGGTCAAGGGCTCGGCGTTCCTGACCGCGATCGGCCTGAATCCAACGCTTGAATCGCTGTCGATCCAGGGCCTGGTGATCCTGTTTGCGCTGGCGACCTATTCGGTGGTCCAGCGCAACAACCGCCTGATGCGCGAGGACAAGGCCATGCGCGCGGCCGAGTAGCTCGCGCCTAAGCTGCCTGCCGATTGAGTCCGAGATAATCGAGCCCGATGTCGAGCGCGGCGGAGCTGTGGGTCAGCCAGCCCGCGGAAATCAGGTCGACGCCGGTCGCGGCGATCGCCGCGGCGGTCTCGGCAGTGATGCGGCCTGAAGCTTCCGTGATCGCCCGGCCGCCCGTCATCGCCACCGCCTGCCGCAGTTGTTCGACCGTCATGTTGTCGAGCAGGACGGCATCCACGCCGATCGCGAGAACCTGTTCAAGCTGGGCCAGCGTGTCGACCTCGATCTCGATCTTGACGAGGTGGCCGGCATGCGCCTTTGCGCGCTCGATTGCGGTTCTGATATCGCCGGCCAGGGCGATGTGGTTGTCCTTGATCAGGACAGCGTCGTCGAGGCCAAAGCGGTGATTGCTGCCGCCGCCGGCGCGGACCGCGTATTTTTCCGGCGTGCGCAATCCGGGCGTGGTCTTGCGGGTGCAGACGATGCGCGCCTTGGTGCCTTGCGCTGCCGACACCAGCGAGGCCGTTGCGGTGGCGACGCCGCTGAGATGGCAGAGGAAGTTCAGAGCCGTCCGTTCACCGGTCAACAGCCCGCGCGCCGGCCCTTCGATGGTCGCGATCACGTCTCCCGGTGCCACCACGCTGCCGTCAGGCCGTTCCACAGTGAGCCCGATGGAAGGATTCACGAGTTGAAAGGCACAGCGCGCGATATCGAGCCCGGCCACCACGCCGGGCTGGCGCGCGCGCAACACCAGTGAAGCGTGCCGGTCGGCGGGAACGATCGCGTCCGCCGTGATGTCGCCGGCGCGTCCGAGGTCTTCGAGCAGGGCGGTTCGAACCAGCGGTTCGTACATGAGAGGCAGAAGCGGTGTAAGCGTCACGGCTGGGCACTCCCAACAGACAGAGATCCGGTTTCAAAGACGTTGCGCGCCGCGTCGAGCGCCTCCGTAAGCGAGATGGTAGACGGCACTGCCGAGGGCAGGGCCTCCGGAAAATCGCTGCGGAAATGCCCGCCGCGGCTTTCCTCGCGCCGATACGCTGCCACTGCGAGCATCAATCCCACCAGCGCGGGATCGGCGGCTGCGCCGCGGCCGCTGGCGATGGGGTAGAGACCGCAGATCGCGCGTTCGATTTTATGCCGGTCACGGAGCACGCCGAGGCCTTGCGACAGGATCGGCCGCACGGCGGAAGGGTCGGATGCGGGCGGCGGCGTGTTGGCCGCGCGCGCTTTCAGCGGGCCGCGGTTCGCGCTCTGGACGCTCTCCGCAACCCATTGCGCGCAGACGATCGCTTCCATCAGCGAATTGCTGGCGAGCCGGTTGGCGCCATGCAGCCCGGTGCGGCTGACTTCGCCGCAGGCCCAGAGGCCGTTCACGGTGCTGCGGCCTTCGATATCCACGGCGATCCCGCCCATGTGGTAGTGCACCGCCGGCCTCACCGGAATCGGATCGGTTGCGGGATCGATCCCGGCCATTTTGCAGAAGGCGGAAATGACGGGATAGCGCTTTGCAAATTCCGCTCCCGGATGTTGCCGCGCGTCAAGGAAGACGCGATGTCCCTCCGCGCGGCGACGCCAGACGGCGCGCGCAACAATATCGCGGGGCGCGAGTTCGGCGCCGGGCTGATGCGCCATGAAGCGTTGCCCGGTGTCGTCGATCAGGACGGCGCCGTCACCGCGCACGGCCTCGGTGACCAGCGGCATCGGACGCGACGGCCCGTCGAAGGCCGTCGGATGAAACTGGATGAACTCGAGATCGGAGAGCAGCGCACCCGCACGTGCCGCCAGCGCCAGTCCCTGGCCGAAGCAACCCGCAGGATTGGTGCTGTCGACGAACAGGCCACCGATTCCACCCGTCGCGATCACGACGCGACCGGTGTCGATCACGAGCGGACCGTGCGCGTTCACCGCGAGCACGCGCTTGATGGCATTGTCCTCGACGATCAGGCTGCGCGCCTCGACGCCCTCCAACAGCGTGATCGTGGGGCAGCGGCGCACCGCTGCGATCAAGGCGCGCATGATCTCGCGCCCGGTGCCGTCGCCGGTCGCGTGTACGATTCGGTTGCGGCCGTGCGCCGCTTCCAGGCCGAGCCGCCAGCCGCCATCCGGCCGGCGGTCGAAGGCGACGCCAAGTCTGGCGAGATGCTCGACAGCCGCGGGCGCAGCATGAACGATCCGACGAGCGACGGCCTCGTCGCACAGGCCCGCGCCAGCGGCCAGCGTATCGGCTAGATGCAGGGCAGGGTCGTCGTCCCCGCCCATCGCCGCAGCAAGTCCGCCCTGCGCCCACAGGCTCGACGCTTCGGCGCCGAGCGGCGCCTTCGAGAGCAGCAACATCGGCTCCGGCGCCATCTGCAACGCCGTCATCAATCCGGCCGCGCCGCCGCCGATGATGACGGGACGGTTGTTCAGCGTTGAAATCTCCGTGCTCATATCGCCAGCATCCTTTCGACGGCACGCCGGGCTGATACGGCGATCGCGGGATCGATCGTCACCTCGTGCCGGCCGGTTTCCAGCGCATGACGGATGTTCTTCAGCGTGATCCGTTTCATGTGCGGGCACAGATTGCAGGGCCGGATGAACTCCACGTCGGGGTGGAGCACCGAAACGTTGTCGCTCATCGAGCATTCCGTCAGCAGCACGACCCGGGGGGGCCGCTGCTTGCCGACGAATTCCGACATCGCGGCCGTCGAGCCGGAGAAATCGGCTTCCGCGACCACTTCGGGCGGGCACTCCGGATGCGCCAGTATCGTCACGTCAGGATGATTTTCGCGCAGCTGCCGGACGTCGGATGCCGTAAACAGCTCGTGCACCTCGCAATGGCCCTTCCATGCGATGATCTTCACGGTCGTCTGCGTGGCGATGTTCTGCGCGAGGTATTCATCCGGCAGCATGATCACGCGCTCGACACCGAGCGATTCCACGACCTTGAGTGCGTTGCCCGAGGTGCAGCAGATATCGGATTCCGCCTTCACCGCCGACGAGGTGTTGACATAGGTGACGACGGGGACGCCGGGATAGCGCTGGCGCATCAGCCGCACGTCCTGCGCGGTGATGGAGTCGGCCAGCGAACAACCTGCCGCGAGATCCGGGATCAGCACGGTCTTTTCCGGGTTCAACAGCTTGGCCGTCTCGGCCATGAAGTGCACGCCGGCCAGCACGATGATGTCGGCATCGACCTTGGTGGCTTCGCGCGCCAGCAGCAGGCTGTCGCCTACGATGTCGGCGACGCCGTGGAAGATTTCAGGCGTCTGGTAGTTGTGCGCGAGGATGACGGCGTTGCGGCTTCGCTTGAGTTCGAGGATGGCGTCGACGTCGTCGGCGAAGGTCGCCCATTCAGGCGGCGGGATGACGCGTTTGACCCGGTCGTAAAGCGCTGCGGAACGGGCGCGTGCAGTGGAGCTGAGGTCGGCCATTTATACTCTCCTTGAGTATATGTTGGCTTATACTTATCCTGAGCATAACCGATGTCAAGTGCGCGAAAGCGGGAGCTTGGTTCCGACAACCGCCCGTTCCGCCAGCACGCCGTGGCGGAACCGGAACAGCTTGGCGGGGCGGCCGACGGTATCGGCGGCGATTGCGCCAGTTTCCTCAACGAGTTGCTGCTGCTCGATCAGGCGGCGAAAATTCTGCTTGTGCACCAGCCGGCCTGCAAGCGCCTCAACGCTGCGTTGCAGTTGCAGCAGGGTGAATTCCGCCGGCATCAGTTCGAACACCACGGGACGGTATTTGATCTTGGCGCGCAGCCGCGCGATCCCGGTCGCGAGAATGCGGCGGTGATCTCCACTCATCGGCCGGCCGGGAATGACGGCAGTGGTATCGGCCCCGTCACGCACGGCTTCCGGGATCAGGCCCGCTTCGTAGAGCAGCTCATAGCGCTGCAGCACCAGTTCCTCGTTCCATTCGCGCTCGTCGAGGCCAAACGTAATGGCGACGCGCTGCCAGCGTTCGCGCTGCAGGCTGGCGGTGTCTGCGGATTTCGACCACGCCCTAAGCCGCGACGCCAATGTCTTCGCCAGCGCCGCGGGGAGACCGGATCGTTGATCCTCCCAGGGGAAATATTCGTACCAGCCGGACCAGTGCGCCTCAAAGCCCTGGCCGACCTGGTCTTCGCGCGTCAGGCCCAGATAGCTGATCGAGATCGAATGCGGCGACTTGGCATCTCCAGCCCGGCCGCGATCGGCGAACGTATAGAGCTGCTCGACATAGCCGAGCGGATGGCCGGTCTGCGCCTCGACCCATGCCCGCAAGCCCGTCTGCAGCGAACGGTGCGCAAATTCGAACGGGCCGCTCGGCAGCGCGCCGGCGTTGGCGATGGTCATGATCTTGGGCTCGCCGTCGGTGACGGCGACGAGGACGGCGACGAGATCCGCCGTGGTCGCGTTGGCGGAGGTCTTGTCACTGGTCCTTCGCTGTGCCCCTGCCACGTCGATGATCCGTTCCTAGCAATATCCGAACACGCCGCAGGCGTACGGCAAGCGGTCCCAGTAAGGCGTATAGGGGCCGCCGTAATAGGGCCCGTCATAGCTATAGGAATGGCTCGTACCGTAATAGCCGGGCAGCGTCGAGGAGCCCGGAAGCAGCGGCGTGCCGAAGACGCGTGGCGCGTAGGGAGCCGGGTTCACCGGTGAAAACCACAGATCAACCTCTTCCTCGACCACCAGCGCGCGGCCACGGCGCACGTAGAGAGGGGCGGCGGGGGCAACCGTGGTCCGGTATTTATAGTGGGCGCGAGGCAGGCCCGGCGGCAACTGGCTGGCGGCTTGGACCGCGGCGCGCCTGGTTGCGGCGCGTTTCGCGGCGACGGGGCTGGTGGCCGACTTGACGGTGGGCGGGCTGTTCGCGGGCGGGGCGGCGGCCGGGTTGTCGGCAGGCTTGGCTGCTGCGGGGCCGTCAGTGGTCTTGTTCACGTCGGGGCCCTCGGCGGCAGCGGTTCCGATCGCGAAAATTGCGACCAGGAAGGGCATCGTCCAGCGCAGCATCGTTTGCTCCGAATCATCAAGGGCGGCTCAGCGCCACTTTATGCCGGAATGAGCGTTAACGAGAGGCTTGTGATTGGCGCGAGAGGTATCTGGGCCGGGAGTCTGGTCGAATAGCCTGGGCTCGAACCCCGTCATTGCCTGCGACAAACGCGAAGCGTTTGCGCAAGGGAGCATAGCGACGAAGCAATCCATCTATCCCGGGCGGTGAGGTGGATTGCTTCGCTTCGCTCGCAATGACGATGCGGACGCTTTACGCGCTCAGTGCCTGCTCCAGATCCGCGATCAGATCTTCCTTGTCCTCGATGCCGATCGACAGGCGCACGACATCGGGCGCGGCACCGGATTTCACCTTGGCGGCGTCGTCGAGCTGGCTGTGCGTGGTCGATGCCGGGTGAATCACCAGCGAACGGGTGTCGCCGACATTGGCCAGATGCGAGAACAGTTTCAGGTTCGACACCAGATTGACGCCGGCGTCGTAGCCGCCTCTCAGGCTGAAGGTGAACACCGCACCTGCGCCCTTCGGCGCGTATTTGCGCGCGAGCTTGTTGTACTTGTCGCTGGCAAGGCCCGCATAGTTCACCGACGCCACTGCGGAATGGCCGGCAAGGAATTCCGCGACCGCCTTGGCATTCTCGCAGTGCTTCTGCATGCGCAGCGGCAACGTCTCGATGCCCGTCAGGATCATGAAGGCGTTGAACGGCGAGATCGCTGGACCTAAGTCGCGCAAGCCAAGCACGCGGCAGGCAATCGCGAAGGCGAAATTGCCAAAGGTCTCCTGGATCCTGATGCCGTGATATTCCGGCCGCGGCTCGTTGAGCATCGGATATTTGTTGTCCTTCGACCAGTCGAAGGTGCCGCCATCGACGATGATGCCGCCGAGCGAATTGCCGTGGCCGCCGAGAAATTTGGTCAGCGAGTGGACCACGATGTCGGCGCCATGGTCGATCGGGCGGATCAAATACGGCGTCGCCAGCGTGTTGTCGACGATCAGCGGCACGCCGGCCTTGCGGGCCACTTCCGCGATTCCCTCGATGTCGGTGATGCTGCCGGCGGGATTGGCGATCGATTCGATGAAGATCGCCTTAGTGCGTGGCGTCACCGCGCGCTCGAAACTGCCGATATCATCAGGATCGGCCCACGCCACGTTCCAGCCAAAGCTCTTGAACGCATGGGTGAACTGGTTGATCGAGCCGCCGTAGAGTTTTCGCGCGGCGATGAATTCGTCGCCCGGCATCAGCAATTGCTGCAGCACGACGACCTGCGCGGCGTGTCCCGAGGCGACCGCAAGCGCCGCGGTGCCGCCTTCCAGCGCCGCAATGCGCTCTTCCAGCACCGCGGTCGTCGGATTGCCGATGCGGGTATAGATGTTGCCGAACGCCTGCAGCCCGAACAGCGAGGCGGCATGGTCGGCATCGTTGAACACGAAGGACGTGGTTTGATAGATCGGCGTCACCCGTGCGCCGGTGGTGGGATCGGGCTGCGCGCCGGCGTGCACGGCAAGGGTCGAAAATCCCGGGAGACGGTCGGTCATTCTATGCGTCCTGTTCTTTTGGCATGTTTCTGAAATGCGCGGCATGCTGATCGCAGCCGCGTGCGCCGTCAAGTTGGGTGGATCACAAATTGGATTAGAAACGGGCGTACTTCTTTACGCCACCTTGGCGAAACAATTATTTCGCAATTCAGGTCACGTCAATTCATTCTTGTTCTTCGCAGCGCGATCCGATGCCGTGGTCGCGCCGCCGCCGAGGCTGGTCCGGTTCAGCGACAGCCGCATGCCCTGGGTCGGAATCGGCGCGCGCTTCGAGCTCAGCGTGCGCGAATTGACTCCCATCCATGAAATTTCCGACGACAGCCGTCCATACTCGATCTTCGGGCAGCGGTTCATCACCACCTTGAGCCCGGCGGCTTCGGCTTTCTCGGCAGCCGCGTCGTCGCGCGCGCCGAGCTGCATCCAGATCACTTTCGGCGGCGGCGACAATGTCAGGGCCTCGTCGACAACGGGCATGATGTGGCTGGAATTGCGGAAGATGTCGATCATGTCGACGGGACGGCCGATATCCGACAGCGAGGCGACAAAGGGCTTTCCGAGCAGGCTCTTGCCGACATGGCCGGGATTGACCGGAATCATGTCGTAGCCGCGCTGTGCCAGATATTTGAAGGCGAAGTAGCTCGGCCGCACATTGACCGGCGAGGCGCCGACCATCGCGATCGACTTCACGCCGTTGAGGATGCTGCGGATATAGTTGTCGTCGTAATTGTCGTGGTTCATTTTCTATCCACTTGCGTCATTGCGAGCGCAGCGAAGCGATCCATTCTCTTTTCGCGTGGCGGATTGTTTCGCCTCGCGCGCAATGACGGACTACTGGTCCTGCCATTTCGGCTCGCGCTTGTCGATGAAGGCGCCGATGCCTTCTTCCGCGTCGCGCGCCATCATGTTCTCGGTCATCACCTCGGCCGTATAGCGGTAGGCGTCGGCAAGGTTCATTTCGGCCTGGCGATAGAACGCCTCCTTGCCGAGCTTGACGGTGTAGGCGGATTTGAGCGCGACCTTCTGCGCCAGCGCGATCGCCGCATCGCGCTCGGTGCCGGCGGCAACCACGCGGTTGACGAGGCCGATATTCTTCGCCGTCGCCGCTGAAATCGGCTCGCCCGTGAGCAGCATCTCCATCGCCTGCTTGCGCGGGATGTTGCGCGACAGCGCCACCATCGGCGTCGAACAGAACAGGCCGATATCGACGCCGGGGGTGGCGAAGCCCGCGGCCTCGGAGGCGACCGCAAGATCGCAGCTTGCCACGAGCTGGCAGCCGGCGGCGGTCGCGATGCCCTGAACGGCGGCGACGACGGGCTTCGGCAGAAGCACGACCGCCTGCATCATCGCGCTGCAGGCGTTCATGATCCGCCCGAAATAAGCGCGGCCACGATCGGCATCGCTGCGGCGCGCGGTCAGTTCCTTCATGTCGTGGCCCGCGGAGAAGGCCGGACCGTTGGCCGCGATGACGACGGCGCGGACGCTGTTGTCGTCGCGGATCTCGTCAAGTGCTGCGTGCAACTCCGCGATCAGCCCTTCCGACAGGCTGTTGCGCGCCACGGGCCTGTTCAGGGTCAGCACGGCGACGGAGTCCACGGTTTCGCGCAGCAAGATCGGCGGTTGCGGCGCTGCGGCGCGGGCGGGCTGGCTTGTCATCGAAATATCCGGTCTCTGGCAAGATGCGTCATGTCGACATTGTAGGCCATCGGCCGAGGGATGCGAGTCCCCACATGGTTGAGCGCGCTCGATAGTCGTAGCCCAGGTTCTCATCCCCGTTGCTTCGCGGTCAGCGTCAGGATTGCACCCTCGACAAAGCGTTCCATCAGGTTGAGGGCCGAAGCCCCGAACATGCGAATGCGGCCGGTGTGGGCCAACAACAGCAGCCCTGCCGCGTGAGCAAAAATATCCGCCATCAACGATCGCGCCTCCTCGCGGCGGGCGCCCAGCGCCAGCGCGGCCTCGGCGATTGGCCGCAGCGCGGATTCCAGCGCGGCATTGAGCATGTCGTCGCGCTCTTTGCCGAGGCCGTGCGGTTTCATGCCACCACGAAACAGGTAGAAACCGAGATCAAGGTCTCTCGGATTGTCGGAGTAGTAACGGAAGAATGCCATCGCCGCAGCCCGAAGCCGATCGATGGGTGTCTTGGTGCGAGCGACCGAACGATTGACGGCCTGTTCGAGATCGGCGAGCGAGCCTCTCAAAACCTCTGCGTAGATCGCTTCCTTGGACTCGAAATGGAAATAAAGCGCGGCCGGGGTGTAGCCCGCTGTGGCCGCTATCGCCCGCAGCGACGTCCCCTCCAGCCCGTCGGCTTCGAATACCTTGCGGGCGGCATCGAGGATCAACTCGCGCTTGAGGTCGCTCACGGCCTTCCTGCGGCCCGTCATCCGTTCTTTCGCCATCCGGTTTCAATAGCACACTTGACGGTTTATCTAACGGTGTTAGAATTTTTAACGATGTTAAATTTAATGAACGGTATACAGGAGGCTCGCAATGGCAGTCAGGATCGAAAAGGATGGGGCAGTATGGACAATCGTTCACGACCGGCCCGAGGCCCGCAATGCCATGGACCCGAAAAGCGCGGATGACCTGACCGCAGCCTTTCTTGAATTCGATGCGGACACGGATGCCGCCGTTGCGGTGTTCCATGGCGCGGGTGGAGCGTTCTGCGCCGGGTGGGACCTGAAATATGTCAGCACGCTAGATGCAGCTTACCCGCTCGCCGAGCTCGACATTCCGACGGCTCGGCCGCGCGGCAATGGCGGCGAAATCCCGCGTGGTCCGCTGGGACCCTCCCGTCTCGAATTGGACAAGCCGGTCATTGCCGCGATCGAGGGGCCTGCCGTTGCCGGTGGAATGGAATTAGGACTGTGGTGTGACTTCCGCGTGATGGCTGAGGAGTCCTATTTCGGCGTCTATTGCCGTCGCTGGGGCGTCCCGCTGATCGACGGCGGAACCGTGCGGCTCCCGCGTATTGTTGGCCAAGGCCGCGCACTTGAGATCATTCTCACGGGACGAAAGGTTCCGGCGGAGGAATGCCTGAACATCGGCTTGTGCGAATATGTCGTCCCGAAGGGGGGCGCGCGGGCGAAGGCGGAGGAACTGGCGCGGGAGATCGCGCGGTTTCCGCAGGTATGTGTCCGCGCCGACCGACGGTCTGCCATCAAGAGCCATGGCCTTACTATCCGCGAGGCGCTGATTCAGGAATGGTACAATGGACGCGAGGCGTTGATCGAGGACGGCGTGGCTGGGGCAGGCCGCTTCAGTGGGGGACTTGGCCGGCACGGGGACTTCGTGAAAATTTGATAATGGTTCGCCTTGCCGGTTCCTGGAGCCGCGATAATGACAGCAGCGCGAATGACTGCGGCTGAACTCGATGCTTTCCTACGCACCGAGCTTCCGCAAATGTTCGACTATGACGATCTTACGATCGAGCATGCCGACGGTCGGACCTGTCGGATAAGGCAACGTTTCCGTGAGTCCATGCTTCGTCCCGGCCGAACTGTCTCCGGGGCGACACTGATGGTGCTGGCGGATTGCGCGATGTATGTGCTGCTGCTGTCGGCGATCGGCCCGGTTGGGCTTGCAGTGACAACCAATCTCAACATCAATTTCCTGCGCAAAGGCCTGGCCGGTCAGGACGTGCTGGCGGTTGCGAAGCTTTTGAAGCTTGGCAAGCGATTGGCGGTCGGGGAGGTCAACCTGCTGTCGGGCTCATCGCCCGATCCGATCGCCCATGTGACGGCGACCTACTCCATTCCAAATACGTAGGGTTTTTACCGGTAATATTACACCATATTTATAAGCTGCTGTTTTTGCTGATGTAATTTGTTCGAAATGGCGTTGACGGACAGCGACGCATTCTCTAGAAACCCGCCAGTTCGGCGCATCTGGCGCCGATTTCCATTTTCACGGATTTCCTCACATGAAAACGTTTTCGGCAAAACCCGCCGAGGTGACGAAGAAGTGGGTCTTGATCGACGCCAAAGGTTTGGTGGTCGGCCGACTCGCCACCCTGGTTGCCATGCGCCTGCGCGGCAAGCACCTCCCGACCTACACGCCCCACGTCGATTGCGGCGACAACGTCGTCATCATCAACGCGGCGCATGTCGTGCTGACCGGTCGCAAGCGCGACAACAAGGTCTACTACAAGCACACCGGCTTCATCGGTGGCATCAAGGAGCGCACCGCCAAGTCGATCCTCGAGGGTCGCTTCCCCGAGCGCGTGGTCGAGAAGGCCATCGAGCGCATGATCCCGCGCGGCCCGCTCGGCCGCGTGCAGATGGGCAATCTGCGCGTTTACCCCGGCGCCGAACATCCACATGAAGCCCAGCAGCCCGAGAAGGTTGATATCGCTTCGATGAACCGCAAGAACATGAGGGCCGCATAAGATGTCCGATACCATGCAGTCTCTCGATCAGCTCGCGTCGCTGAAGACGGCCGCTCCCGAAGCGCCGAAATACGTCAAGAAGGTCGACAAATACGGCCGCGCCTATGCCACCGGCAAGCGCAAGGACGCGGTCGCGCGCGTCTGGATCAAGCCGGGCGCCGGCAAGATCGTGGTCAACACCCGCGAAGTCGAGGTCTATTTCGCCCGCCCCGTGTTGCGCATGCTGATCCAGCAGCCGCTGGTCGCAGCGGCTCGCGCCGGCCAGTACGACGTCATCTGCACGGTTGCCGGCGGCGGTCTGTCGGGCCAGGCGGGTGCCGTGCGTCACGGCATCTCGAAGGCTTTGACGAACTTCGAGCCGGATCTGCGCGGCGTGCTCAAGAAGGGCGGCTTCCTGACCCGCGACTCCCGTACCGTGGAGCGCAAGAAGTACGGCCGGGCGAAAGCGCGCAAGTCGTTCCAGTTCTCGAAGCGCTAATTGCTTCGCTAAAATTTGCAGCGTATTGCTGCATTCCCGAAACGAAAAGGGCGCCCAATCGGGCGCCCTTTTTGCTTACCATTTAGTGACCGGTTACCACGGATTTTCGTGAAAACTTGCTTACCCGCACGAACGAAAATGGAATACGGCGCTCCTAGTGTCGCCAATGCTCCGGCGCGAAATTGCATTTCAGTGTGCGCCGAACAAGTTGCATCACACGCGTTCGGGTGAGCCCATGTCGTTCGATACCTCTACGCTATATCTGTTTGCCACGATGGTCGCAGGCATGCTCGGGGCCATGCTGCTGCTGTTCGGCAAGCAGGAAAACATCCCGGCCTTGAAGTGGTGGGGGACGGCCTATCTGCTTGGCGCATCGTCGGTGGCGATCTGGACCATTGGCGGCACCGCGCTCGGCGCGCCGCTGTTGCTGGCGCTGCATGCGCTCGGTTTCGTGGCCTGCGGCATGGTCTGGAACGCCTCGCGCGTTTTCCTCGGCCGCAAGCCCAATCTGCCGGGGCTGTTGTTTGGCGCCGCCGTCTGGGTCGGCGCGGCGCTGGCTGTGCCATTGAATCCGGCCACGCGGCTGATCGTCGGTGCGGCGATCGTCGCGATCTATGCGGGGCTGACGGCTTCCGAATTGTGGAGCGAGCGGCGGCGGACGATGCACGCGCGCTGGCCGGCGATTGCCGTGCCCGTGATGCATGGTTGCGTGCTGGCGCTGCCGATCCTGCTCGGCAGTTTGCTGCGCCCGCATGACGAAACCTTCACCAGCAGCATCTGGGTGACGGCGTTCTCGATCGAACTGGTGCTGTATGCGATCGGCACCGTGTTCGTCATTTTCATGCTGGTATCGGACCGCGCCGTGACGGTGCACAAGACCGCGGCTTCGGTCGATCCCTTGAGCGGCATGCTGAATCGCCGCGGTTTTTCCGAAGCCAGCAACCGGGTGATCGAACGCGAGGCCGCCGCGGGGCGGCCGGTGACGGTGATGATTTTCGACATCGATCATTTCAAGAGCATCAACGACCGCTTCGGCCATCCCGCGGGCGACGAGATCCTCAAACTGTTCTCCACCGTCGTGGTCAGCAATCTGCGCATCAGCGATCTCTCGGGGCGGATCGGCGGCGAGGAGTTCGCGGCGTTGTTGGCGTGTTCGCTGGACGAGGGCGTGATCGTGGCGGAGCGCGTGCGCGAGGCGTTCGAGACCTCCAACATCGTCTGCGAGGAAGGTCCGGTCGACACCACCGTCAGCATCGGTGTCGCCGGTGGTCCGGCGGGCACGGAGCTGGAAGTGTTGCTGGCGGCGGCCGATACTGCGCTCTATCAGGCCAAGCGCTCTGGCCGTAACCGGGTCGAGGCCGCCGAAGAGTTGCCGCTGTCGATGGAGAACTGGCGGCGCAAGACCGCCGGCCGCGCAGCTTCGCAACGCCAGGTGCCGGCAGCGATCTAAACGCCTCGCCCGAACAAGGCGATACCTCCGGAGATTTATCCAATCCTTTTGGATCGGTCGCTTTCGGAATTGGCGCGCGGTAACCTCCCGTTTACCATTCCGTCCATATTATCTGCGTCATGGATTCACCTCGCAGACAAAATTCCCAAGCCGCCCTGACGTCGCTCGAAGCGGCAGAAGACTCGGCCCGCGGCGGTTTTGGCTGCATGTTCTCGACCTCGGAAGAATACGAGATGGCGCTCATCACGGAGCGTCGTGCGCAGGGGCGTTATGATCAGCGCAGAACGCGCTGGCCTGCCATTCTATTCGTCGGCTGTGCGCTGATGGTCGCCGGCACGGTGCTGCTGCTCAGCTAAGCTGATCCCTCACTTCGCCAACGGATCGGGACGTACCTGAATATGCACCGCCCGCGGCTTTGAGCCCTTGCCACCCTCCATCAACCAGGGTGTGCGGTCACCGCTTGAACTCCACAGCCCACGTCCTTTCCAGCCCGCGCCCGGATCGTCAATGCGCCCGTCGAGGCCCTTGGCAAAAAAGCCGAGCGGATAGGGGATGCGCAGCATCACCATCTGCCCGTCCTTGAGAGCAACGAAACCGTCGTTGAGGTTGGCGGTGGAGATCGGGATGTTTTCGCCGAGGCCGACCGTGTTGTGGTGATCGACCCAGGTGTAGTAGCTGGCCTCGGCGCTTGAGCTCTCGAACCCTTCGAAGCCGGGGCCCGGATATTTGAAATAGGAGAAGCCCTCCGGGCAGTGGTTGCCGATCGCGCTCGGCCCATTCAGCGGGTTCTTGCATTTGCTGCGATCGAAGCGGATCAGGCTGCCGTTCGAGCCCGACCCCCAGAGCACGCCGTTCTTGTCGATGTCTCCGCCGCGAACGCCGATGCCTTCCTTCGGAATGGCGTAAAATTCCGACAGTTTGGTCTTGGAATCGAAGCGCATGAAGCCGGGCTGGCCGACGAACACGTTGACGGTGTACCAGACCGAGCCGTCGGTCGGATGCGGCATCACGGCGTAGGGGCCCGAACCCGCGACCCGCATGTCCTTGTCCGCCTCTGCCGGCTTGCCCGGCTCGGTGTATTCGTCGACCTTGCCGTTGCCATTGGTGTCGAGAACGAACGGCGCCCAACCCTGCGCTTTGACGGCGTCGCCGGTCTCGTCCCATAGCTTGGTGTTGACCCAGCCGGCGACCGGGCCGGTCCCCGAGACCCAAAGCGTATCGTCGGCATCGTAGCCGAATTGCGGGTGATGGGTGCCGAAGCAGGTATCGATGAAGCTGTATTTCTGGGTTTTGGGATCGAACACCGTCACTTGCCGGCCCGAGCGTTCGAGCGGGAAGGTCTTGGCCGATGGATGGTCCGACCCTTTCCGGCAGTAAGCCGGATTTTCGATGCCACGCACCGCCGCCGCCAGCCACACGCGACCCTTCTTGTCGAACATGCTGTTGTGATTGTTGGCCCGCTGACTCCAGATCTTCTCCTCGCCCCAATAGGCCGAGGGGCTGACCGGATTGAGCACGGCCGTGCCATGGAGCGGAGGGCCGAACGACTCCGGCGCATTGGAATCGGCGATCGGCATCTTGGAGAACGTCACCTTGTGCGTCTTCGGATCGAGGATCGGCATGTCGTCGGACGAGTATTCATTCGCGCCGTACAGCGGTCCGTAGGCGTTGACCGTGGGATTGCGCCGGTCCGAGGAAATCAGGTCGTGGACGAAATGCTTCTCGGTCGCCCATTCCCATGACGTGACGACAACGTTGCGCTCGATGCCCGTCGGCCGCGGCGGCTTGGATTTCGGCAGTTCGCCCTTGGCCACCCGGTCGGTCCAGTCGCCAAAATACTTGAATGGCACGCCGCCGAGCTGGCCGGCGAGCCGATTTGTCATCCATTCCCCGGTCTGGCCCGAGGAGACGCGGCGCATCCAGGCTTCCTCGCCCGATTTGAATTCGCCGAACGCGCCCGGGATCGTGCGCGTGGATTCCTGGCCAAGCTGATGGCAGCCGATGCAGTCGACATTGTTCATCCGCTGGCGCCAGATGTCTTGCGTGATCTCCTTCGGAATCTCGGTGCTGCCGCCGAAATCCTTTGCCGGCGGCATTTTCATCATCGTGTACCAGTAGATGGCCGAGTAATAATGAGCCGCCGCCGCCTCGCTCGGCGCCGGCACCGCGGTGAGATTGACCTGCTGGCCAGGCCTGGCGCGCAGCTTCGGCGAATCCACCAGCCCGTAGCCGCGCACCCAGATGGCGTAGTTCACTTTCGGCGGCAGGTCCGGGATCACGTAACGGCCCTGATCGTCGGTGACGACGATCTTGGCGAATTTTGTCGGCAACTCGGTAGTTTCCGCGATCACCCAGACACCGGCCTCCGGGCCGTTAGGTCCGGCTACCACGCCGCCGATGTCATCATTGTCGATTGCGACTGTCGTTGCCTGCTGCGCATGCGCCGGCGCGACGGCCAAGCTGAGCACGCCCGCCGCCGCAGCCAAGGTGAAGGAGAACAGGATCCGATTGAGGTTCATGGTTTCTCTCCCCGTGTGGCCGCGAGCTTGCCGCTTGTTGTTTGGCGCAAGCCTACACCAAACCAGGTCTGAGGGGAGAGCATGTCGCTCGCGCGATTTTGTCATGTGTGATGCGCGTGCGTCGCAGCAACGGATAGGCGTTGCATCTGTCTTTTGCTTTTTGGACGACTGGGGTAGACACGCGAATTCTCATGAGAAGGTGTAACCCAGATGATCACCGAAATCGCACAAATCGACGTCAAGCCGGGCACCGAGAAGGATTTTGAGGCGGCCGTTGCCAAGGCGCGCCCGCTGTTTCTGCGTGCCAAGGGCGGCAAGGGCTTTGAGCTGCACAAATCGATCGAGAAGCCGCAGCGTTACCGGCTGATGGCGCAGTGGGAGACGCTGGAGAACCACACCGTCGATTTCCGCGGCTCGGAAGATTTCACCGCATGGCGCGGCCTGGTCGGGCAGTATTTTGCTGCTCCCCCGGAGGTCGAACACACCGAGACGGTGCTGACTACGGCGGGCTGAGTTCCTAAGCCGTTACCGCCGGCACCGCTTCCGCCTTGAAATGGTCGATCATCACCTTGGCGATCGCCATCAGCGGCAGCGCGAGCGCCAGCCCCCAGATGCCGAAGACAACGCCGAGCAGGATCTGGAACGCAAACAGGGTGGCCGGCGGAATATCCAGCGCCTGGCGCTGGATGATCGGGGTCAGCACGTAGCTTTCGAGCGCGTGCACGCCGAGGAACAGGATGAAGGCGGAGAGGGCCGCGACCCATCCCGAGGCGACGCTGGCCAGCACCACGATCAGCCCGCCGAGGATCGCGCCGACCGTCGGGATGAAGGCGAGTAGTCCCGCCTGGATGCCCAGGATGAACGAGCTCTGGATGCCGATGATCGACAACCCGATCCAGGTCACCAGAAACACCGCGACCATGGTGATGATCTGCGCGATCAGCCAGCGCTCCAGCGTCTCGCCGATCCGGTCGACGATCGCAACCGCGCGCGCGCGGTGTCTGGCCGGCGCCATGAACAACAGTCCGTCGCGGTAGACGCTGGGCTGGGTCGCAAAGGCTATTCCCAGAAACAGCACGATGAAGAAGTTTCCGACCGCGCTTGCGGTGCCCAGAATCAGCTTCAGGCTCTGGCTGAATATGGCGCCGCCGCTGGCCGCAATCGTGCCGGCGCTCGGAAGCGCGTGGGGCGTCGCGTTGGGTGCCGGCGCGGCATCATCCGATGGCTGCGACAGGGTGCCGAAGTCGAAGAAGCTGGTGTCGATGCCGTTCCGTTCCAGAAACCCTTTGACGTTGACGAGTTGCGACTTGAGCGTGTTGCTCAACGCCGTCGTCTGCTGGGCGATCGTGGTGCCGCCGAGAAAGACAATGCCGGACAGCATGCCCGCGACCACCAGGCAGACCACCGTCAGCCGCAGCGCATGCGGCAGCCGCACGACGCGCCCGAGCAGGTTGCTCATGGCGTTGAGGGCGACGCCGAGTAGGATGCCGGAAAATATCAGAAACAGGGTTGCGGCGAACTGCCAGGTGAACACGAGCAAGGCGGCGAACAGCACGACGCCGATGCCGCCGACCGATATCGCCCACGCCAGATCGTTGCGGGCCTGAAGGCGATCGTCAGCGGGACTTGTCACATTGATTCCTTCTCGCAGAATATTCGGCCAGTCTTTGGCCAAAACGCCGCCGGGATCAAGCGGGCGAGCACGCGCCGGTTTGACGCTGCCCGCTCCGGTATGCCAAGCGGTGCATGAAGCTGATATGGTGGGCCGGTGAGGGTGAGATGATTTTCAAATGGTTCGGCCCGCTTGCGCTCTTGGCGGCGCTCGTGATCGGCGACCAGATCAGGATCAACCGGCCTGCGCACAAATATCGCCTGACGGTCGAGGTCGAGACGCCGGAGGGGCAGAAATCGGCCTCTGGCGTGGTGGCCGTCCATCCCGATCGCAGCTACACCCGCCGCGGCCAGACTCGCACTTTGGGTGATGCCATTTTCGTCGATCTCGGGCAGGGCAAGAACCTCGTCGCGCTGCTGGCGCATATCGACAATAACAAGCTCGAACTCGAAGGCATCAACTACGTCGCCTTGCGCGCCTATACGGCCGCCTCCGGCAAGCGCGTCTCGTTCAACGCGATGAGCGCGCAGACCGGCATCGTGCCGGTAAAGGCGGAGCTTGTTCCGGTGCTGGTAACCTTCGACGATCCGGCCAAGCCCGCCTCGGCGCGGGCCGTGGCGCCGGACGACGCCGAAGCAGTGCTCGGGAAGGGCTATCGCCTCCAGGGAATCACCGCCGAGGTGGTGCCGAACGGATTCTGGCCGATCGATTTCGGCGGCATGCTGGGCGAGCCCGTCACGCGCGGCATAGTGGCGAAATTGCCGTGGCTCAACGGCGCCGATAGTGCCGCAGCCGCCGCGCTTCGGGCGGCCGGGTTGCCCGGAGTTGACGGGATCGACGCCAGGGAGGCGTTTACGCGGAAATAGCAGGGCAGGCCCGCGCGCGCTCGTCGGATATTGATCCGCCGTCCCCTCGCAGGCATTATCTTCTCCAATCATGGCCCAACCCGGAAGATCCTTGCACAGGACGATGACAGCGGAATTTTTGCGATGAAGCGGCCCGTGGTCGGTGTGATCGGGAACGCCTATCGCGTCGAAAATCGGTTCCAGACGCAGATGGTCGGAGAGCGCAACTTGCGTGCGGTCACCGACGTGGCGGGGGCGCTGCCGCTGATGTTTGCGGGCTCGCCCGAGATTACCGACATCGGCGCGCTTCTCGACGTCGTCGATGGCGTGGTGCTGACCGGGGCGCGGGCCAATGTTCATCCGACCCGCTTCAAGATCGAGCCGCATGAGCGGCACGAGCCGTACGACATCCATCGCGACGACGTCGCGCTGGCGCTGACGGAGGCCTGCGTCGCCCGCGGTGTGCCGATTTTCGGCATCTGCCGCGGCCTGCAGGAGATGAACGTCGCCTTCGGCGGTTCGCTGCACCCGGAAATCCGCGAGATCCCCGGCCGCATGAACCACCGCATGCCGCGGCTGGAGAACGGCGAAATCCATCCCGACCCGACGGTGGTGTTCGCCGATCGGCACGACGTCCACCTCACGCCCGGCGGCGCGTTTGCAAGCCTGCTCGGCTGCGAGACCATCCGGGTGAATTCGCTGCACGGGCAGGGCATCCTCGAACCCGGCGAGCGCGTCGTCATCGAAGGCATTGCCGAAGACGGCACCATCGAGGCGATCCGGATCGCGGATGCCGCGAGCTTCGCCCTCGGCGTCCAGTGGCACGCCGAGTACGATCCGCAGCGCAACCCGATCAACCGAAAGCTGTTCGAAGCGTTCGGCGAGGCGCTGAAGACCCATAAGCGAACCGGCTAGGCGGCCGCAAAAAAAGGTCGCGTCACAACGGAGGATGCGATGCGAGACCGCAAATGGACGAGACGCGACCTGCTCAAGGCGTCGACGGTGTCCGCTGCGGGCCTGCTGTTTGCCGAACCCCTGAAGGCTGCGGCGCCGCCGGCGGCGGAGGTGACGCCGGCCTTGATCGAAGCTGCGAAGAAGGAGGGCAAGCTGTCGTTCTATTCGGCGCTTGAACTCAACACTGCCGAGCGCGTGGCGAGGACCTTCGAAGCGAAATATCCAGGGATCGCCGTGCGCGTCGAGCGCTCCGGCGCGGAGCGGATTTTCCAGCGCATCGCGCAGGAGCAGGGCAGCGGCATCAAGGCCGTCGACGTCGCCAACTCGACGGATCCCGCGCATTATCTCGAGTGGAAGAAGAACGACTGGCTGGCGCCGTACATTCCCGCCGACGTCGCCAGACATTTTCCGGCCGATCAGATCGACCTCGACGGCATGCACGCGACGTCGTGCGCGTGGACGGAGGCGATCGGGTACAACACCAACCTCGTCAAGCGCGAGGACGCGCCGAAGGGTTATGCCGATCTGCTCGACCCCAAATGGCAGGGCAAGATGGTCAAGGCTCATCCGGGCTATAGCGGTGCCATCCTGACCACAACCTTTCTGCTGGCGCGCGATCTCGGCTGGCCGTATCTGGAAAAGCTCGGCCAGCAGAAGATCATGCAGGTGCAGTCGGCCGCCGATCCGCCAAAGAAGATCCTGCTCGGCGAGCGTGCGGTCATGGCCGACGGCAATGATTACAATCTCGTGCTGCTAAAGGACCAGGGCAAACCGGTGGAGGTGGTGTATCCTGCCGAAGGATCGCCGCTGATCATCGTACCGTCAGGCATTTTCCGCAGCGCGCCGAATCCGAACGCGGCAAGGCTGTTCCAAAGCTTCTTCTTCAGTGCGGAAGCCCAGCAAATGCTGGTCGACGTCTTTGCACATCGCTCCTTTCACGGCGAGGTCAAGGAGAAGGGCGGACACATCCCGCTTTCCAGCCTGAAACTGCTCAAGGCCGATCCGGCGCAGGTGCAGGCGCAAAGCGAGGAGATCAAGGCGCGCTACAGCAAAATCTTCGGCGTGTGATGCCGGCACCTTCCAGGGCTGGAAATAAACCCGAAGTGATTGCAACTGCAAGGATCTGTATTTTAAACGGGCAACCAGTGACTTGCTGGACGAATCATAAGGGCGGCCCGTACCAAGCATTCTCCGTACTTTTACGGGCTGGAAAATGTGGGATCGCAAACCTGAAGTCGGGTAAGCAACGAGAATACGCTGCAGCATTGCCCGCTGCGGCCGATATGGCCTGAAAAAGCCGGTACTTGTCCATCACTTCGCGACCGGGGGGAGGCTAAGAAGATGTCCGGCCGCCTCGCGCTCGCGATGGTTTTGCTGGTCGTGGTGACGTCCTGCATTGTCAGTGCATTCGCCTATTATTTCCTTGCTGAAGCTGCTTCGCGTGCGGTGTTGATTTCGATCATCAGCGCGGCGCTGGCCGGTGGTGCGATTGCGGCGGTGCTCGCGATCGCTCTTGCCGTCGGCATCACGAATGTTCTGCTCAAGCCGTCGCCGGCTGCGAAGCTGGCGATTGCCGGCGCGGAGGCGGAGCAGGCGCGAGCCTATCAGGCGCTCGCCGATCGTGAGAGAATGGCGCAGGCGATCGTCGAAAACGCGCTCGATGCCTTTGTCCAGACCGACGAGTCCTGCGTCATTCTCGACTGGAGCCCACACGCCGAGGCCTTGATGGGGTGGACGCGCGGCGAGACCGTCGGCAGGAGCGTGGAAGAGCTTCTCTTTCCGGAACCGCTGCGCCTACTGTACCGGCA
Organism: Bradyrhizobium sp. URHC0002; assembly: GCF_054059515.1. Lineage (NCBI taxonomy): Bacteria > Pseudomonadati > Pseudomonadota > Alphaproteobacteria > Hyphomicrobiales > Nitrobacteraceae > Bradyrhizobium > Bradyrhizobium sp. URHC0002. Next base: position 5,295,936 of record NZ_JBSSCF010000001.1, read on the forward strand.
ATGGCTCGACCAGTTTCTGATTGGGGCCGAAGGCGACGCGGTCGGCGGGCGATACGAAACGCCGCTGCTGCAAAAGGACGGCCGCGAATTCTTCGCCGAGGTTTCGTTCACCGCGCTGCGCCGCAATAACGGTCACATCATCAACGCGTTCGTCAGGGACATCACTGCAAAACGCGCCGCCGAAGAACAGTTGATCCAGGCGCAGAAAATGGAATCGGTCGGGCAATTGACCGGCGGCATCGCCCATGACTTCAACAACATGCTCACCGTGATCACGGGCACGATCGAAATACTGGCCGACGGTGTCAAGCACGATCCGGCGCTCGCCTCGATCGTGCGGATGATCGACGATGCCGCCGACCGCGCCTCCCAGCTCACGGCCAACCTGCTGGCTTTCGCCCGCAAGCAGCCGCTGCGGCCGCGCGAGACCAACGTAAATGCGCTGGTCGAGGAGGTCGTGCAACTGCTGTCTCCGACGCTCGGACGACAGATCGAGATCGAGACCGCATTGAGCGATCAGGCCTGGCCGGCGCTGATCGATCGCGGCCAGCTCTCCTCGGCGCTGGTCAATCTGGCGATCAACGCCCGCGATGCCATGCCCGAGGGCGGAAGGCTCTTGTTCAGGACGGCGAATTTTACGCGCGATGCGCATGACGCGGAAATGGTCGGGCTCGGTCCCGGAGATTACGTCACCATCGAGGTCATCGACAGCGGCGCGGGCATTCCGGCTGCGATACGCGACAGGATTTTCGAGCCGTTCTTTTCGACCAAGCAGTTCGGCACCGGCACCGGACTTGGCCTCAGCATGGTGTTCGGATTTGCCAAGCAATCCGGCGGCGGCATCGTGGTCGACGGTGAGGAGGGCAAAGGCGCCTGTTTCCGCATCTATCTGCCGAAGGCCGACGTCGACCCTTCGGACGTGTTTTCGGCGAGCGATCCCGCGCCGCCTGAAGATGACGAACTGCGCGGCGGCTCGGAAACCATCCTGTGTGTCGAGGATGACGATGTGGTGCGGGCCCATGTCACCGGCCGTCTCGAAAGTCTCGGCTACAAGGTGATCACCGCTTCCAACGCGGCGCAGGCGCTCGAACTGGTAAATTCGGGTATGACGTTCGATCTTCTGTTCACCGACATCGTCATGCCCGGCGCCATGAACGGCCGGCAGCTCGCGCAAAAGGTCGCCGAACTGCGCCGGCCGCTCCGGGTGCTCTACACCTCGGGCAACACATTCGGCGCGTTCGATACGAGCGGGCGTCCCGGCGAGGGCGTGCTGCTGCTGACCAAGCCGTACCGCAAGGCCGAACTTGCACGCATGGTGCGCCTCTGCCTCGACCGCGCGATCGACCACATGGGCGATCCGATTCCGCTGCCCTATTCGGTGCAGGAGGATCTCGAGCGTTTCCTGCGGGAAAATCCGCCAGAGAAGAAATAGCCGTTTGGTTGCGGCCTCACAGAATGCAGGTTCGGTAGCGCGAGCGAAGCCCATCGTGGTGGCAAGGTTGGAGACGATGGGGTATCGCTTCGCCTCCACCCATCCGGCGAATGCCGGCGAGCTATTGCATGCGGATGTTACAAAGCGAGGCAGACAAATGAAATCTCGCGTAGAGACGCTCACGCCGCCGAACACGCCGAACCCGATCGGCCCTTATAGTCACATCGCCAAGGTTGGCGAACACATATGGATCGGGGGCACTGCCGGCGTCGATCCGGCCACAGGACAGTTGGCGGGCACGGACGTCGGCGCCCAGACACAGCAAATCCTGAAATCGTTCATCGTGATGCTTGAAGCGGTAGGCTCCGATCTCGACCATATCACGCACATCAATATCTTCCTGAAGCACATGTCCGACTTCGAGGCTATGAACGCGGCCTATGTCGAGATCATGGGAGATCGCAGACCGGCACGTACGGCCATTTCAGCCCAGGACCTTCCCAAGCCCGGCGCATTGCTCACGATGAATCTCACTGCGGTCACGCGGGAGCGATCCGGATAGCCCGGCAATGCCGGGATGATCGAAAAACAAAAGGCGCCCGAACGGAGCGCCGCTTGCAATTCTCACGCTCACCCGGGCAAGGCTTCCCGCTGGACCTAATTGCGCAAACCCAAGCTTTGCAGGAGTGAAGGTGGCTGGGTATTTTGCATTGACGGGTCCTGCGCTCGGGGGTCGGCCACGGGCGGGACCTGTCCCCGTGGATCTTGTTCCTCCCGGACCCTTGCTCGATGATTTCGCTGGGTTCGGATCTCTGCTCGTGCATTTTGCACGGACCGGACGTGTCGGTGCTTTTTCACGGGCCGGACCCGCGTTGGGGCATCTTGCATCACCTTGATAGTGGGAGCCTGCATGGGTTGTGCGAGCCCGGCCTGTCCCCGTGTCTCTTCCTCTGCCGCCCAAGCCTGGAATTGCTTGAACAATTCTTCAGTAAGTGGCTGGCTGGTCTCGGCTTGGCTCTGACCGGCTTGACTCTGACCGACCTCGACTCGGCTCTGATCGGCAGGTTCGACAGCCGCAGCAATTTCCTCGCGCGGCGGCGTATCCGTTGTGGTCGGCGGCAAATCCTGAGTGCTGGCGATTGTTTGAATTGTTGGCGCCGACGGATCGGGTTCAGGCTGAAGCGCTGGTTTGTCGGCCCACCAATCCGTCACGTTTGCAACAAGCGCAACCGGATTTCCGATCGATAGAATAGCGATGCCGATCGCTGTCACCGTTACAGCCAAAATACTCGTCTTGAGGATTCGCGATGAGATAGTCGCGATGTTCCAAGCCCTCCCGATATCCGGCTGCTCGGCTTCTTCCGCATGCCCGGAGAGAAAGATAGGAGAACGATCCGGCTGGAAACCATCGTTTGTCGCCATTTGGTTGATGCCGCCTCTTATTGATCCCCATCCATCAATACACCCCCAGCGAGGTCGAAAAGCGGCCATCAGCGCCACGATTTAGGAGAAGTTTTGATTTTACTGGGATATGGAACCGCTAGATCACGCGGAAAGCCCGCATTTGCATTGCGCAAGAGCGGGAACCAACCACCAAAGCAAAAAGGCGCTCCGCAAGGAGCGCCTTTCGCATTATTGGACGGTGATACCGGCGGCGCGCACGCCGCGCGCGATCACAGCGAATAATACATGTCGAATTCGACCGGATGGGGGGTCATTTCGAAGCGCTCGACTTCGGTCATCTTGAGCTCGATGAAGCTGTCGATGAAGTCGTCGTCGAACACACCGCCGGCCTTGAGGAAGGCGCGGTCCTTGTCGAGATTTTCCAGCGCCTCGCGCAAGCTGCCGCACACGGTCGGGATCTGCTTCAGCTCTTCCTTCGGCAGGTCGTAGAGGTCCTTGTCCATCGCCGGACCGGGATCGATCTTGTTCTTGATGCCGTCGAGGCCGGCCATCAGCATCGCGGCGAAGCCGAGATAGGGGTTGGCCATCGGGTCGGGGAAGCGGACTTCGACGCGCTTGGCCTTCGGGTTCGCCGTGTAGGGAATGCGGCAGGAGGCCGAGCGGTTGCGCGCGGAGTAGGCGAGCAGCACGGGGGCTTCATAGCCCGGGACCAGGCGCTTGTAGGAGTTGGTCGACGGGTTGGTGAAGGCGTTGATCGCTTTCGCGTGCTTGATGATGCCGCCGATGTAGTGGAGGCAGGTCTCCGACAGGTCGGCGTATTTGTTGCCGGCGAACACCGGCTTGCCGTCCTTCCAGATCGACTGGTGGCAGTGCATGCCCGAGCCGTTGTCGCCATAGACCGGCTTCGGCATGAAGGTGGCGGTCTTGCCGTAGATGTGGGCGACCTGGTGGATGCAGTATTTGTAGATCTGCATCTGGTCGGCCATCAGCGTCATGGTGTCGAACTTCATGCCGAGCTCGTGCTGGGCGGAAGCGACTTCGTGGTGATGCTTTTCGACCTTGACGCCCATCTTGGCCATGGCGCCGAGCATTTCCGAGCGCATGTCCTGCACGGAGTCCTGCGGCGGGACCGGGAAGTAGCCGCCCTTGGTGCGGATGCGGTGACCGAGGTTGCCGCCTTCATATTCGGTATCCGAATTGATCGGCAATTCGGAGGAGTCGAGCTTGAAGCCGGTGTTGTAAGGCGTGGTCTGGTAGCGCACGTCGTCGAACACGAAGAATTCGGCTTCCGGTCCGAAGAATATGGTGTCGCCGACGCCGGACGATTTCACCATTGCCTCGGCCTTCCTGGCGATGCCGCGGGGGTCGCGGTTGTAGGGCTCGCCGGTGGTCGGCTCCAGCACGTCGCAAACGATGACCATGGTGGTCTCGGCGAAGAACGGATCGATCGTCGCGGTCACCGGGTCGGGCATCAGGCACATGTCGGATTCATTGATCGCCTTCCAGCCGGCGATCGAGGAGCCGTCGAACATCTGGCCTTCGGCAAAGGTGTCCTCTTCGATCATGCTGACATCGAAGGTCACGTGCTGCCACTTGCCGCGCGGATCGGTGAAGCGCAGGTCGACGTATTTGACGTCGTTGTCCTTGATCGATTTCAGGACGTCTTTGGCGGTCTTCATGAATACCCCTTTTGGCTTACGGGACGGTTTCCAGGACACGACTCTTCGCAAACGATCCGGTGAGATAGCGCGAACGAAATCAGGCTGCCGAAGCAGCCCTTTTCTTGTTTTTTAGTCGCAAAATTCGGATAGCACCCGGCTTAGATAGCGTCCAGCCCCGATTCTCCGGTTCTGATCCGGATCGCTTCCTCGATGTTGGAGACGAAGATTTTGCCGTCGCCGATACGCCCGGTCTGGGCGGCGCGGCGGATTGCGTCGATCGCCTTCTCGACCAGGTCGTCGCCGATCACGATCTCGATTTTCACCTTGGGCAGGAAGTCGACGATGTATTCCGCGCCGCGATAGAGTTCGGCGTGTCCCTTCTGCCGGCCGAAACCCTTGGCTTCGGTGACTGTGATTCCCTGCAGTCCGACTTCCTGAAGCGCCTCTTTCACCTCGTCGAGCTTGAATGGCTTGATGATGGCTTCAATCTTTTTCACTGAGCGCCTCCCGGGCATTTCCAAATGGCAGATAGTTTCGATGTCGCAGCCTGGTGAATTTCCCTGGCGCCGTCTGGTTTGATCCTTGCATCCGGCAAAGCCGGGTTGCTCATAATTGACGCGGACTGCGACGATCATGAGCGCGGTTTTCTAACCGGCTTCCTCAAAAGCAGGGTCTATGCCAAGTTGTTAACGTGGCTGATTTCGGAACGTTATCAAACTTTTAACAGGCCGGTGGAAGAGGTCGTGCCGAACGCTGTATGATAGCGGAGCCTACAGAATAGGCAAATAGGTCAATTCGTGTGCAGACGAGGCCAGGAGGGTCGCGGGGTGCGACGGCAATATGCCTCCAGAAAAGGCTGACGGATCGAGGATTCGGCATGGACGTTTTGACCACGACTGAGATGGAGCGTGCCGACCGGTTGACGATCACCGCCGGCACGCCGGGCTTCGCGCTGATGATGAGCGCAGGGCAAGCCGTGGCGGAGGCCGCGATGGGTCTCGTCGAGGAGGGACCGATCATGGTCGTCGCCGGCCGCGGCAACAACGGCGGCGACGGGTTTGTGGCGGCGGCCGAACTGGCGGCGCGCGGCCGGGACGTTTCCGTCATCTTGCTGTGTGAGCGCGACAGCCTTCAGGGCGACGCCGCGCTCGCTGCACGTGGCTGGAAGTACCCGGTGCTGCCGTTCAACCCGCAGGCGATCGGCAAGCCGGCGCTGATCATCGATGCGCTGTTCGGTGCCGGGCTCAACCGTCCCGTCAAGGGCGACCCGCTCGAGATGATCGAGGCGGTCAACGCCAACGGCGCGCCGGTGCTCGCCGTCGACCTGCCGAGCGGGATCAACGGCACGACCGGCGCCGTGATGGGGGCTGCGATCAACGCCGTGGAAACCGTGACGTTCTTCCGCCGCAAGCCGGCGCATCTGTTGATGCCGGGGCGCAAGCACTGCGGCCGCGTGCGTGTCGCCGATATCGGCATCGATCCCCGCGTGCTCGACGAAATCCGCCCGCAGACGTCAGAGAACGTGCCGCAGAGCTGGCAACGCGCTTTCCCCGTGCCTGACATCGACGGCCACAAATATGCCCGCGGCCATGCCGTCGTTCTGTCAGGCGAACTGGCGTCGACCGGGGCGGCGCGACTGGCGGCGCGCGGCGCGCTGCGGGCGGGCGCCGGGCTGGTGACCGTGGCCTCGCCGCGTGATGCGCTCGCGGTGAATGCTGCGGCGCTGACGGCGGTCATGGTGCGCGCGATCGACAATGTAATCCAGTTCGCCGAACTGCTCGACGACAAGCGGCTCAATGCGATCGCGATCGGGCCGGGCGCCGGCGTCAGCGCCCGCACGCGCGATTTCGTCCACACGGCGCTCGCGGCGAAACGCGGCCTCGTGCTCGACGCCGACGCGCTGACGAGTTTTGCGGAAGCGCCGGAGCGATTGTTTGAGGCGATCAAGGCTGCCGAGGACGCCCAGGTCGTCCTGACCCCGCATGAAGGCGAGTTTCCGCGCCTGTTCAGCGATATCAGCAACAAGCATCCCGGCCGCTCCAAACTGGAGCGGGTGCGCGACGCCGCCGAACGCTGCGGCGCGGTGGTGCTGCTGAAGGGGCCGGATACGGTGGTGGCTTCGCCGGATGGACGCACCAGCATTGCCTCGAACGCGCCGCCCTGGCTCGCCACCGCCGGCGCCGGCGACGTGCTGGCGGGCATGATCGCGGGGATACTGGCGCAAGGCGTAGCGGCCTTCGAGGCCGCCTGCATTGGGGTGTGGATGCACGGCGAAGCCGCGCGCGAGGCAGGGCCGGGGCTGATCGCGGAAGACTTGCCGGAAGTGCTGCCCGCGGTGTTCCGGCGACTCTATGACGAATTCGAGATTGAGTATTAGGCAACTCGAACTCGCCGACATGGACGCGGCGGCGCGCGTTCATCGCACGGCGTTCGATCATGCATTGCCTTGGCTAACTGGTCTGCACACATCAGACGAAGACCAATGGTTCTACCGGGAACGCGTGTTCACGGGGTGTCACGTGCACGGAGCTTTCGAGGGCGGTGCGCTGGCCGGAATCATCGCCTTCCGGAGCGACTGGATCGACCAGTTGTATGTGCGGCCGGAATCGCAGGGGCGCGGCGTCGGCAGCGAATTGCTGCACGTCGCAAAGCGCGCGTTTGATTGCCTCCAGCTTTGGACGTTTCAGCGCAATCTGGGCGCGCGGCGCTTTTACGAAGCGCGAGGCTTTGTGCTCGTCGAGGAAACCGACGGTGCCCGCAATGAAGAGAAGGAGCCGGACGCGCGCTATCTCTGGACGCGTCCGTAAGGCGACGCGCTATCCGACGAGATACTTCGCGACCGCCGTCTCATTCCATTCCAGCCCGAGCCCAGGCCCGCGCGCGGTCACCTTGCCGTCAATGATCTCGGCCGGGTGGGCGAGGATCAAGCTGGCAAAATCGAGGAATTCGAGCCAGTGCGCGGTCGGCGTGACCGCCAGCATGTGGGCGCTGGCCTCCGCAAACAGATGGCTCGACATTGGAATGTTGGCGGCTGCCGCTTGGGCTGCGACCTGCAGCCAGCCGGTGACGCCGCCGCACTTCATCAGATCGGGCATGATGAAATCGCTGGCGCCGGCTTCGATCGCCTCCGCAAAGCCGCGCGGGAACCACCAGTTCTCGCCGGCCTGAATCGGCGTCGGCGAGGTCTCGCGCACTCTTGCGTGTCCTGACAGATTTTCCTGCGGCACCGGCTCCTCGATCCAGTGCAAATCGTAGGGTTCGAGGCGGGCGATCCGGCGCGCGGCTTCAGCCGGATCGAGCGACTGGTTGAAGTCGATCATCAGCGCCACGTCAGGGCCGAGCAGGGCGCGCACGCCCTTGACCACGCGCTCGTCATTGGCGGCATCGCCGTCGCCGCCCTTGATCTTGATGCCGCGAAAACCCTGTTCGAGCGAGCGGCGCAGCGCGCGCTCGTCGGCCTTGGGATCGACCACGCCGTAGCTGTCATACGCCTTGGCCGGTTTGGGCGAACCGCCGAGTAGTTCGACGACGGGCTTTCCCGCCACCTGGCCGAGCGCGTCCCAATAGGCCATGTCGAGGCCTGATACCGCCATGCCGACGAGTCCCTGCCAGCTCAGCAGGCGAAACTTGGCGTCCATCGCCGCCATCAGGTCGTAAGGCGCGACCGGTTTGCCGATCAGCTCCCGCCCGATTTCCTCGATCAGATGCACCAGCGGCTTTATCGTCATCTTGGCGTACGCGAAGATGTAGGCGTGGCCGGTCACGCCCTGATCGGTCTCGACGTCGATCAGCACCAGCGGCCCGGAATCGAACACGCCAAACGCGTTCTTTAGGGGGCGCGCGAGCGGCACGACGACACCGCGCGCCTTGACGCCGCGGATGGCGGGAACGGACTTGCTCATGGTTTCCTCCTCACTCGACAGCGTACCACTGCACCAGCCGCGGCGCGGCCCAATCGGTGGCGACGGATTCGATCAGATAGCGCCCCGGATATTCGGCGCGGAAGGCGATGCGGTGGGTCTGGCCGGGCTCGATCGCCAGCGTATCCAGCCAGAACGGTTTCCAGCCATCGTCGAGCCGGTCGAGCAAGCGGAAATGATGGCCGTGCAGATGGAAGACGGTGGCGATGGCAGCGCGGTTGGTCAGGGCCACCACAACAGTGCGGTCGCGCTTGGCGCGGAAGACAGGGGCGGCGGTCTCGGTAAAGCTGGCCGGGGTCACCCAATCCTGAGAGACGCCGAGCGCCAGTTCGACCCGGGTCGCGCCCTTGAGCTCGATCCGCTCGGGTAGGCCATTGGAGGGCAGCGGCGGGGCCGGCGGCAGCGGCGCGGGGCGGATCGGCGGCTCGCCGGAGATCACGATTTTCCCCGCTGGGCGGGCCTCCTTGCCGTCATGCAGGAGGATTGGTGTCGAAGTGCCTGCCGGCATTGTCACATCGATAAAGACGTCGGTTCGGCTCCCCGGGGCTAGCACTAGAGCACCATTGCGGGCCTGGAATGGTTCGGCGGGCTGACCGTCGATAGCCATCACGCGAACCTCGTATTTCTCTATTTTCGTTGCAACAACAGTCCGTTGACAGGCGTTGATAAAGCGGAGTCTGACACGCTCATTGGTTCGAACTGAGATTTCGAACAAATTCCGGCCGTTGACCGTATGAACCGGCAGGGCCTCCTTTGGATCGACGCCAGGCGTAATCGCAGTGCCGTCGGGCAGGACCCGCCAATCCTCGATCAGAAACACCTCGTCGCGGTCGACCGGAACGGATTCGCTTTCCTGGACCACCAGCGGGTATGCCCGCGATGGCCGCGTCTTGCCGTCACCGAGGAGTGCGAGGTCGCAAAGAAACGTACCAGCGTGGCGCAGGGGCATTGGCCGGGTGCCCTTGAAGAAACGGGGCGGCAGCGGCCCGACTTCCGGGGCGCCATCGATTCCGCGCCAATTGAGCATCGCGGGATGGCCGTCGCCAGCAAGGCCAGCCCAACCTACTTTGACGGTTTCGCTGCGCTTGAAGCGCAAATCCGGGTTTCCCAGCCCCCAGACGGGGGACGCAGGAGATTCGGAGCGTAGCGGCAGGTTCTCGACCTTACCCTCCAACTGCAACTCGAGGCGAGTTTGAGCGAACGTTGTCGACGTGAAAAATGGGCCCAGCGCGACAGCGCCGAGCCCAGCCATCAGTTCGCGTCGATCCAGCGAGAATTCGGGGCTTGCCATCGGGCCAATGCGGACCATTTTTTGTTGTCTCTGGCCTAGCTGTGACGCCTTGCCCCGGTGCTGTCAAAAAGGGCCATTTTTTTGCTGCGGAGGTGTAGGCTCATGTTATAAGCCCGCCGCCCGCGGCATCGCGGCCGGGTATGGATGCTTTTCACGCGGGCGTGGCGGAACTGGTAGACGCGCTGGATTTAGGTTCCAGTGACGAAAGTTGTGGGGGTTCGAGTCCCTCCGCCCGCACCAAGCGCTCTATCCAAGCGTTTGCATGACGAATACTGGAGGGCCTGCTTCCCGGTCGGGAAGCGAGGGTCCGCCGAACCACCGGCGCAGGCTGCAAGGCTACGCCTCGAACATTTGACACTGCCGGGCCGCTCTGGCCCGGCGCAAGCGGAAGAAGATTGACATCATGCAGGTCACCGAAACCCTCGCCGAGGGATTGAAGCACGAGTTCAAGGTCAGCGTTCCCGCATCGGATCTCGATGCCAAGGCGGGCGCCAAGCTGGTCGACCTCAAGGACAAGGTGAAGCTCAACGGCTTCCGCCCCGGCAAGGTGCCGGTGAGCCACCTGAAGAAGGTGTATGGCCGCTCTGTCATGGCCGAGACCATCGACCAGACCATCCGCGACACCAACACGCAGATCTTCACCGACCGCGGTTTCCGCCTCGCGACCGAGCCGAAGATCACCATGCCGACCGAGCAGGCCGAGGTCGAGGAGTTGCTCGCCGGCAAGACCGACCTGACCTACACGGTGGCGATCGAGGTGGTGCCGACGATCCAGCTCGCCGATTTCAAGACCTTCTCGGTGGAGAAGCCGGTGGTCGAAGTCACTGATGCCGAGGTCGATGAGGCCATCAAGCGCATCGCCGACCAGAACAGGCCCTATGCGGCGAAGGCCGAGGGCGCCAAGGCTGAAACCGGCGATCGCGTCACCATCAGCTTCAAGGGCAGCATCAACGGCGAACTGTTCGACGGCGGCACCGGCGAGGGCATCCCGGTCGTGATCGGCGCCGGCCAGTTCATTCCGGGTTTTGAGGAACAGCTCACCGGCATGGGAACAGGCGAGACCCGCACCCTGAAGGTGTCGTTCCCGAAGAACTACGCGAGTGAAAAACTCGCCGGCCAGCCGGCCGAGTTCGAAACCACGGCAACCCTGATCGAAGCGCCCGGCGAGACCAAGATCGACGACGAGTTCGCAAAGACGCTCGGTCTGGAATCGCTCGACAAGCTGAAGGAAGCCGCGCGCGAGCGGCTGGTCGCCGAGTTCGCCGGTGCCACGCGCCAGCGCGTCAAGCGCGCGCTGCTCGACCGTCTCGACGACAGCCACAAATTCGAGGCGCCGCCGTCGCTGATCGCGGAAGAGTTCAACCTGATGTGGAACTCGATCAAGGCCGAGATGGAATCCTCAGGCAAGACCTTTGCCGACGAGGACACCACCGAAGAGGCGGCCCAGGAAGAGTACAAGAAGATCGCCGACCGCCGCGTCCGGCTTGGCCTCGTGCTGTCGGAGATCGGCGAGAAGAACAAGATCACCGTGACCGATGACGAAGTCAGCCGCGCGGTGATCGAGCGGGCGCGTTCGATGCCCGGCCGCGAGAAGGAAGTCTGGGACTACTATCGCAACAATGCCAATGCGCTGGCCCAGCTTCGTGCGCCGATTTATGAAGACAAGGTGGTCGATTTCATCCTCGAACTCGCCAACGTGACCGAGAAGAAGGTCTCGCGCGAAGACCTGTTCAAGGACGACGACGAAAAGAGCGCAGCCTGACCGGTTTGGTCAGGCTGACGTTAATTCAGGCTGACGTTAATGATGAACGGCAAAACTGGCGTGGCGACGGCATCCGTCGCTATGAGATCGCCTGCGAATCAGCTTGAACTCGCCCAGTTCGGCTCGCGATGGCCCGGTCTTGTCGCCGGGAAATTGGCTCATATCTGTGAGCGGCTCGCTTACCCGCGAGTTCTGAGTTGAAGTCCCGCATCACGGGACGTTCGTCCGCGCGGCAATCTGCCGATTGGTTTGCCTTGCCGATGGATGTTCGCCCCCGCTGTTCTCTACCTAACCCTTCTACTAACCCTTGGGGTGACTAATGCGCGATCCCGTTGAAACCTACATGAACCTCGTGCCCATGGTGGTCGAGCAGACCAACCGCGGCGAACGCGCCTACGACATTTTTTCGCGCCTTCTGAAAGAGCGCATCATCTTCGTGACCGGCCCGGTCGAAGACGGCATGTCGACCTTGGTCGTCGCGCAGCTTCTGTTCCTGGAAGCCGACAATCCGAAGAAGGAAATCTCGATGTACATCAACTCGCCTGGCGGCGTGGTGACATCGGGGCTCGCGATCTACGACACCATGCAGTTCATTCGCCCTGCCGTTTCGACGCTGTGCACGGGGCAGGCGGCCTCGATGGGGTCGCTGCTGCTCGCCGCCGGCGAAAAGGACATGCGCTTCTCGCTGCCGAATTCCCGCATCATGGTGCATCAGCCGTCCGGCGGCTTCCAGGGCCAGGCCACCGACATCATGCTGCATGCGCAGGAGATCCTGAATCTCAAGAAGCGCCTCAACGAAATCTACGTGAAGCACACCGGCCAGACCTACAAGGCGATCGAGGACGCGCTCGAGCGCGACAAGTTTCTGACCGCCGAGATGGCCCGCGACTTCGGGATCGTCGACAAGGTGATCGACAAACGCCCCGAAGAGGCGGCGGGGACGAAAACCCCGTAAGGTAACGGATAGCGACACCCCTCGTTGACCTTAACGGTTGGTTGAATCGGCAAATATGGCCGAAAGCTGCGTGCCCATGCCCCCGCATGGGCCGAAAGTTCCGCTTTCGTGCCGGTTTTGCTGCGTGGCAGTTGCGCAACGCTCGGTCGATTTCGTCAACTTCTCCACGTGCGAACGCCAAAAATCACGGTATTGTCACGGGTAGCCATTCTGGCCCCGATTAGCGAATTCTTGATAGTCGGGTGTCAGCATGGTTGGCTGTGTGGGATGGGTTAAGATCGCGGGGGATTCGAGAAACCGTGATTCGCACGGTGCGTATTTGAGTTAGGGTCTTTTCTGGTACGGAATTTGCTCTATCTACCTTGAGGTCCGGTGTGAGTGCCGGAATGGGTCGATCGGGTAACGGATCGAACGGCGGACGGAGACAGGAATGAGTAAGGTTGGCACGAGCGACTCCAAGAACACGCTGTATTGCTCGTTCTGTGGAAAGAGCCAGCACGAAGTCCGCAAACTGATCGCGGGTCCAACCGTTTTCATCTGCGACGAGTGCGTCGAACTCTGCATGGACATCATCCGCGAGGAGAACAAGTCTTCGCTGGTGAAGTCGCGCGACGGGATTCCGACGCCGAAGGAAATCTGCAAGGTTCTGGACGATTACGTGATCGGCCAGGGCCATGCCAAGAAGGTGCTCTCGGTCGCCGTCCACAACCACTACAAGCGACTCAATCACCAGACCAAGCACAACGACGTCGAACTCGCGAAGTCGAACATCCTGCTGATCGGTCCGACCGGCTCGGGCAAGACGCTGCTGGCACAGACGCTGGCGCGGATTCTCGACGTGCCGTTCACGATGGCGGATGCGACGACGCTGACCGAAGCCGGCTATGTCGGTGAGGACGTCGAGAACATCATCCTGAAGCTGTTGCAGTCGGCCGATTACAATGTCGAGCGCGCGCAGCGCGGCATCGTCTATATCGACGAAATCGACAAGATCAGTCGCAAGTCCGACAACCCGTCGATCACCCGCGACGTGTCGGGCGAAGGCGTGCAGCAGGCGCTGTTGAAGATCATGGAAGGCACCGTTGCCTCCGTGCCTCCGCAGGGCGGCCGCAAGCATCCGCAGCAGGAATTCCTGCAGGTCGACACCACCAACATTCTCTTCATCTGCGGCGGCGCCTTCTCCGGCCTGGAGAAGATCATCTCCGCGCGCGGACGTTCGACCTCGATCGGTTTCGCCGCCCAGGTTCTGGCGCCCGAAGACCGCCGCACCGGTGAAATCTTCCGCCACGTCGAGCCGGAAGATTTGCTGAAGTACGGCCTGATCCCGGAATTCGTCGGCCGCCTGCCGGTGGTTGCGACGCTGGAGGACCTCGACGAGGCCTCGCTGAAGAAGATCCTGACCGATCCGAAGAACGCGCTGGTGAAGCAATACCAGCGGCTGTTCGAAATGGAGAACATCGAACTCACCTTCGCCGACGAGGCGCTTGGCGCGGTCGCCCGCAAGGCGATCGAGCGCAAGACCGGCGCGCGCGGACTACGTTCGATCCTCGAGAGCATCCTGCTCGAGACCATGTTCGATCTTCCCGGCCTGGAAGGCGTCGAAGAGGTCGTGATCTCGCGCGAAGTGGTCGAAGGAACCGCTCGCCCGCTCTACATCTATGCGGACCGTTCCGACCGGGCCGTCGAAAGCAGCGCCAGCGCCTGATCGCGCGCGGCATACCTCGCTCGGACTACCCCGATAAGGACGGCCGCCGGACATCCCGGCGGCCGTTGTTGCGTCAGCGTTTTGTGCGCGTTTAGCCCCAATTTGTGGGCATTTTTCCATGACTTGACACCCCCATACCCGATAGCCACCTAATGCTGTCGGTGGCGGAAATCATGTTCGAGATTCGTCGCAAAACGATCCGGTAGCGTGGGCTCGCGAAGGCGGCCAAACGGCCCGGAACCTCCCGGCACCTTGTGGCGGTTGCGCAAGCGAAGCGGACTGCGTGCAAGGGGGCAAAACAAAAGGAATAGGCCATGACGACCCCAAAAACCCGGCCGACCATCGTTCTCGGCGAAAGCCATTCGTATCCGGTGCTGCCGCTTCGCGACATCGTCGTTTTCCCGCACATGATCGTGCCGCTCTTTGTCGGCCGCGAGAAATCGATCCGCGCCCTCGAAGAGGTGATGAAGAATGACGCGCTGATCCTGCTTGCGACGCAGAAGAACGCATCCGACGATGATCCAAGCCCGGAATCGATCTATGAGGTCGGTACGCTCGCCAGCGTGCTGCAGCTCCTGAAGCTCCCCGACGGCACCGTGAAGGTGCTGGTCGAAGGGCTCGAACGCGCGCGCGTGCAGAAATATTCCGACCGCAGCGAATATTACGAGGCGACCGCGGTCGCGCTCGAGGACACCGACGCCAACTCGGTCGAAGCCGAGGCCCTGGCGCGCTCGGTCGTGTCCGACTTCGAAAGCTATGTGAAGCTGAACAAGAAGATCTCCGCCGAAGTCGTCGGCGTGGTTCAGGCGATCACTGATTTCGCCAAGCTGAGCGATCAGGTCGCCCAGCATCTCGCCGTCAAGATCGCCGATCGCCAGGGCATCCTGGAGACGTTGTCCGTCACGCAGCGCCTGGAGAAGGTGCTGGGCCTGATGGAGAGCGAGATCTCGGTGCTGCAGGTCGAGAAGCGCATCCGCTCGCGCGTCAAGCGCCAGATGGAGAAGACCCAGCGCGAGTATTACCTGAACGAGCAGATGAAGGCGATCCAGAAGGAGCTCGGCGACGACGAAGGCCGCGACGAGCTCGCCGATCTGGAAGAGAAGATTGCCAAGACCAAGCTTTCCAAGGAAGCGCGGGAGAAGGCGCAGCACGAGCTGAAGAAGCTGCGCCAGATGTCGCCGATGTCCGCGGAAGCAACTGTCGTGCGCAACTATCTCGACTGGCTGCTGTCGATCCCGTGGAACAAGAAGTCCAAGGTCAAGAAGGACCTCGAGGCGGCGCAGGCCGTGCTGGACAACGACCATTACGGGCTCGAGAAGGTCAAGGACCGCATCGTCGAGTATCTCGCGGTGCAGTCGCGCGCCAACAAGCTGACCGGACCGATCCTGTGTCTGGTCGGGCCTCCCGGCGTCGGAAAGACCTCGCTCGGCAAGTCGATCGCAAAGGCGACGGGACGCGAATTCGTGCGCGTGTCGCTCGGCGGCGTGCGCGATGAAGCCGAGATCCGCGGTCACCGCCGCACCTATATCGGCTCGATGCCCGGCAAGATCATCCAGTCGATGCGCAAGGCGAAGAGTTCGAATCCGCTGTTCCTGCTGGACGAGATCGACAAGATGGGCGCCGATTTCCGCGGCGATCCGTCGTCGGCGCTGCTTGAGGTCCTGGACCCCGAGCAGAACGCGACCTTCAACGACCACTATCTGGAGGTCGACTACGATCTGTCGAACGTCATGTTCATCACGACCGCGAATACGCTGAATATTCCCGGTCCCCTGATGGACCGCATGGAGATCATCCGGATCGCCGGCTACACCGAGAACGAGAAGGTCGAGATCGCGCGCAAGCATCTGATCCCGAACGCCATCGCCAAGCATGGTCTCGATTCCAAGGAATGGTCGATCGACGATGACGCCCTGTTGCTGATGATCCGCCGCTACACCCGCGAAGCGGGCGTGCGTAATCTGGAGCGTGAGCTCTCCACACTCGCCCGCAAGGCGGTGAAGGAGCTGATGATTTCCAAGAAGAAGTCGGTCAAGGTCACCGAGAAGACTCTGGAAGACTTCCTCGGCGTGCCGAAGTACCGCTACGGCGAGATCGAGAGCGAACCGCAGGTCGGTATTGTCACGGGCCTTGCCTGGACCGATGTCGGCGGCGAGCTGCTGACCATCGAAGGCGTCATGATGCCCGGCAAGGGCAAGATGACGGTCACGGGCAATCTGCGCGACGTGATGAAGGAGTCGATCTCGGCGGCGGCGTCTTACGTCCGCTCGCGGGCGATCAACTACGGCATCGAGCCGCCGCTGTTCGACCGTCGCGACATCCACGTCCACGTGCCGGAAGGGGCGACCCCGAAGGACGGACCGTCGGCGGGTGTGGCGATGGCGACCGCGATCATCTCGGTCATGACCGGCATCCCGGTTCGCCACGATGTCGCGATGACCGGCGAGATCACGCTGCGCGGCAGGGTGCTGCCGATCGGCGGTCTGAAGGAGAAGCTGCTGGCGGCCGCCCGCGGCGGCATCAAGACGGTGCTGATCCCCGAGGACAACGCCAAGGATCTCACGGAGATTTCCGATGCGATCAAGGGCGGGATGGAGATCATCCCGGTGGCCCGGCTCGACGACGTCACCGCCAAGGCGCTGGTCCGCCCACCGGTGCCGATCGTCTGGGAAGAGGACAGCAAGGTGCCGGTAAAGACCGACGGCGGCGACGAAGCGGCCGGTGGGTTGACGGCCCACTAAGTCCGATCGGTCATCACTGAAAATGATAAAACGGCGCCCTCGGGCGCCGTTTTTGTTTGTGCGGACCGGACCTCCATTGGCCAAGCGGAGTTGAAGGGGATGGAAATCGACGGGCAATGCCATTGCGGGCGGGTGACGTATCGGGCCGACATCGATCCTGCGAAAGTATCGATCTGTCACTGCACCGATTGCCAGAACCTGACGGGCTCACCGTACCGGGTCACGGTGATCTGCTCCGAGGAACAGGTCCGCGTGACGGGCGCGCCGGCGAAGATTTACGCGAAGACCGGCGACAACGGCCGCACACGCTTCCAGCATTTTTGCGAGGGCTGTGGTTCCCCGCTGTTCACCAGCGGCGACGGCGGGCCGGACGACTGGGGCATCCGCTGGGGCAGCATCCGCCAGCGCGACCAGCTCAAGCCGGTGCGGCAGATCTGGTGCCGCTCGGCTGCGCCCTGGATAAACGATCTCAAGGGGTTACCTGCCCGTCCGGGCGACTAGCTCCCTGCAAAGCCCGGCGATATGGCACCTTGCATCAAAGGGGGCCGCAGGGCTAAACAGGCGGCTCAAGGGCGGCTAGCTCAGCTGGTTAGAGCATCTCGTTTACACCGAGAGGGTCGGCAGTTCGAATCTGTCGCCGCCTACCAGCCTTCGCGCTTCGCGCTACGGCTGGGCATGCCAGCCGAAGCTCGAAGAGCGAAGGCGGACTGTTCGAACCCCATTGCGCGAAAACTGAACGTTCCAAAATATCAAAAGGATCGCGCAAATGGACGCCCCCCAAGGCCACGATCAAAACGCCGACCAGGTCGCCTACTGGAACGGTCCCGCCGGCCAGCGCTGGGCCGCGCGGCAGGCGGAGCAGGACGTCGTGCTCAAGCCGGTCGCCGACCTTGTGATCGATCGGGCGAAGCTGAAGCCGGGCGAGCGCGTCATCGATGTCGGCTGCGGCAGCGGCGCCACGGCGATTGCGTTTGCGCGAGAGGTCGCGCCGTCAGGCCATGTGCTCGGTGTCGACATATCCGGCCCGATGCTGGAGCGGGCGCGGCGGAGCGCGCCGAAGGATCTGCCGGTCGATTTTGTGCTGGCCGACGCCACCGTCTATCCGTTTGAGCCTGCCAGTTTCGATGTGCTGGCCTCGCGCTTCGGCGTGATGTTCTTCGCCGACCCCGCGCTGTCGTTTGCCAACATGCGCAAGGCGTTGCGGCCCTCGGGCCGGCTGGCATTCGCCTGCTGGCGCGAGCCGCGCGAGAATCCGTTCTTCATGGCGCCGCTGCAGGCCGCCTACAAACACGTCCCAAAACTGCCGCAGCAGGGGCCGGAAGATCCCGGGCCGTTTGCGTTTGCCTCCGAGGCGCGCGTGCGCCGGATTCTCGGCGAGGCCGGCTTTACTGGAATCGAATTGGAAGCGTGTCCGCTGCTGCTTGATTCCGCGATCGGCCGCGGCCTCGACGGCGCGGTGCAGGGCGCGTTCGAAATCGGCCCGGTGAGCCGCGCGCTGGAGGGCCAGCCGGAAGAACTGCGCAAGGCTGCCGCCAATTCGATCCGCGAGGCGCTGACGCCGTTCGCCAAGGGCGATGCGGTGCTGTTGCCGGCATCGGTCTGGATCGTCACGGCAAGGGCGTCGTAATTCAAGCCAGCGCCCTCGTCCTGGCGGCTGCCCCATTCCAATTGAACGCCGGATGGCCATCGCCACGCCACCAAATCGCCTGACGACTCAACGACGCTTGTTGCACGGGGCTGGCGGCGATGGGCGCATGGGTACAGCAATGGTGCGCTTGTCCGATCGGCATCTAACTCCGGCCCGGGCTGGGCTGATTATGCTCATGCTGCTTGTGCTCGGCGCAATCATCGTTCGAGTCATCACTGCGTCCGAACACAGCGATCTCCGCGCGCCTGCCACTCCCGAGAAACTTGAGCCTGTTACGTCGGGCACGGGTGTCAGAGGCCTGAGAGGATCGGTGGAATAAGGCAACTTTTCGGACGGCACGCGCAGCCACCACGCAATGGGCGCGAGGAACACTATTTGATTGTCGCGTTCACAGTAATGACCGACGTGCCGGAAGCCGTCGGCCCCTGACCCGTTGCCTTGATGGCAAAGGTATCGCTTCCCTTGTACCTGGCCTTCGCCTTGTATTCGTAAGTCGTTACGTTGAGCTTTTTCAACTTGCCGTGCGCCGGCTTTTGAGAAATCTCCGAGCTACTCACCGTGCCGCGCATCTTGATCGGAACCAGGCAACTTTGCCCGGGCGCGACGCTAATGTCGCCGGTCGAGTTCTCGCCCCAATCCGGTAGTCCTACCAATATTGGACAGTCAGAAGCGGCCAGCGCTGGAGGGGCGGACATTGAGCCTGTGGCTCCAACGATGAGCGCCAAAGCGGCGACCTTGGACAACCGCATGGTAGACTTCCTCCTTCAAAGACGGGGCATACCCGACTTACAACCACGTCGCTATCGCGCTCTTGCGCAAACGCCTCACGTTGTCGCAGGCAATGACGGGGAAAGCCTTGCGGAACTCGCTACGCCCGCTCTTCCCAAATCATCGCCAGATGTACGATCGTCTCGGCGGCCTTTTCCATGTCCTGGCGGCTGACCCATTCCAGCCGCGAGTGGAACGCGTGTTCGCCGGCGAAGATGTTAGGGCAGGGCAGGCCCATGAACGACAGCCGCGAGCCGTCGGTGCCGCCGCGGATCGAGCTTCGCACCGGATTTAGCCCCGCGCGGCGGATCGCCTCGATGGCGTAGTCGATGATCTCGGGGTGACGGTCGATCACCTGCTTCATGTTGCGGTATTGCGCCTTGACCTCCATCCGGTAGGTCGAGTGCGGATAATCTTTCATCACGCCTTTGACGATGTCTTCGAGCAAGGCTTCCTTTTGCTGCAGCCCCTCGTCGGTAAAATCGCGCACGATGAAACCGATGGTGGCTTTCTCAAGCGCGCCCGTAATGCCGATCGGGTGCAAAAAGCCTTCCTTGCCTTCAGTCGTCTCCGGCGAGCAGGTGTCCCCAGGCAGGCGGTCGACAATGGCTGCCGCGATCTTGATCGCGTGTTCCATCTTGCCCTTGGCGAAACCGGGATGGGTCGAAACGCCCTCGATGGTGATGGTGGCGCCGTCGGCTGAAAAAGTTTCGTCCTCGATATTCCCGGCGGTTTCGCCGTCCATCGTATAGGCGAAGTCGGCGCCGAGTTTCTTCAGGTCGACCTTGTCGACGCCGCGGCCGATCTCCTCGTCGGGCGTGAACAGGATCTTGATGGTGCCGTGCCTGATGCCAGGGTTTTGAATCAGGAACCGCGCCGCATCCATGATTTCGGCAAGGCCGGCCTTGTTGTCGGCCCCCAGCAGCGTGGTACCGTCCGTCGTGATGATGTCGTGCCCGATCTGGTCGGCGAGCGCGGGATGGTCGGCGGCGCGGATCACCTGGGTGGGATCGGCCGGCAGCACGATGTCGCCGCCCCGGTAATCCTTCACGATCTGCGGCTTGACGTTGGCGCCGGTGCAATCGGGCGACGTGTCCATGTGCGAGCAGAAGCAGATCACCGGCACCTTCTTGTCGGTATTGGCCGGGATCGTGGCATAGACATAACCGTGCTCGTCGAGATGGGCGTCTGTGAGCCCGATCGCCAGCAACTCCGAAGCCAGCAGGCGGCCCAGATTCTTCTGCTTCTCGGTGGAAGGGCAGGTCGGCGAGGCCGGATCGGACTGGGTGTCGATCACGACATAGCGCAGGAAGCGCTCGGTGCCATCGTGGGTGAAGGTGATGGGCAAGGCCGGCATGACGATCCGAAAAAGATGAACAAGGGAAGCGCTCTATAACAGAAAAGCGCCATTCCGGGTCCCCGCCGGAATGACGCTTTCTGGTGCGATCTGGGTAGCTCGGCTTAGACGGCTTCCTTGAGTTCCTTGGAGGCGCGGAAGGCGACTTTCTTGCTGGCCTTGATCTGGATCGGTTCGCCGGTGGCGGGGTTGCGTCCGGTGCGGGCGGCGCGCTTGCGGACCTGGAGGATGCCGAGACCCACGATACGGATCCGCTCGCCCTTCTTCAGGTGTTTTGCAATTTTGCCGACCATGTCGGTCAGGATCGCTTCGGCGGCCTTCTTCGACAGGTCATGTTCCTCGGCGAGGGCCGCCGCCAGGTGCTTGAGTGTGATGGTGGCTGGAGTCGCTGCTTTCTTCGCCATATCTGGCCCTCCTCGTTGGTTGCATGGCTTTGAGCGCGTTTTGTGAAACCGGTCCGCCGGAAAACGCCCTGCGTGGTGATTTGAAACCCCGGGGATCCAGTACAACCAGAGTGGGGAGGGTTTCAAGAAACCCAGACGTATCAGGCCTTAAACGATTCGGACGATCGCCGCCTGCGCTGTTTTGCCTGAAAACAGGCCGTTATTTGCATCGCAATCGCAGAAACGCCCGTCTGACGCTGGGATTCGCAACGTCCTTGACTAAGCGGGGGCGGCCCTTTATGCCCTCGGTTCTGCGCGGATCAGAACCTGATTACGGCATCCGCGGGAGTAGCTCAGTTGGTTAGAGCGCCGCCCTGTCACGGCGGAGGCCGCGGGTTCGAGTCCCGTCTCTCGCGCCATTTTTCGATGGCTTGACGTCGATCTTCCGAGACTGTCGCAAATAGAGACTGCCGCAAACAAAAAGGCCGCCCTTGAGGCGGCCGTTTTTATTCCGACGATGTCGATATCGTTTTAACGGACCGTCGAGGTGCTCGAGCTGGTCACGGTCACCGCCTTGCCGGCCTTAACGACTTGAGCGCTCTGGCTGTAATCCGCGCCGGTCCGGGCGGAGATGCTGAAAGCCGCAACCGCGATACCCGCCACCAGGGCGACGACCACGATCTTCAGGTGGGTCGTGCGGTCCGCTGAGTGAATTGAGTGGTTCATGTGATGCCTCCCAGACGCCTTCCGCGTCCCTGTTGGTGAGAGAGGTACGCCGCGTGTGTTTCAGGATCGTTTCGCGGTTTCGGCAAAATGGTTTCATTTGGCTTGTTTTTGGCCTGCTATTTGTCAAAGCATAGTGATGTAGATCACATACAGGTCGTTTGACCGACAGCGATGCGGGCCGCGGTGACGTGGGTCGGGATAAAAACAATAATAAAATCAAAGGGGAAGCTGGCCGCGAGCTGATGAAATCAGCTCGCGCGCTGAATATCGCCCCGAATCGACCGCGCGGCCCAGACGAACAGCAGGGCACCGAGCGTGGACGTTACCGCCGCCGACAGCAGCGAATAGCGCACGGCCTCGGCGCCATAGTCGTTCTTCAGCGCGTCGTTGAGCATGCCGACGGCCAGCGGGCCGATGCCTTGTCCAAACCCGGCAGCCGTCAGCAACATGAGCGCCGACGCCAGCGCCCGCATGCTCGGCTTGGCGACGGTTTGGGCGATCGCAAAGATCGGGCCGAGCTGAAAGCCGACCAGGAACGAGGTCGCCGCCAGCGTCGCGACCATCGTCGTGAAGTCCGGCGTCAGCATGCACAGCGCAAACACCGGGCCGGCAAGACCCGACGTGATCGCGGGCGCCCATAATTTCCAGCGATCGTCGCGGCGGCCGATCTGGGCCACCACGAACCCGCCGAGCAGCGTGCCGGCGATGCCGCACAGCCCCTTGAAGGTGCCGGCATAGGTGCCGATCTCGACGCTGGAGAGATGGTGCACGCGCGCCAGGAACGGCGGAATCCAGGCCGACGTCGCGTAATTGGTATAGGTCGTCAGGCAAAAGCCGACGAGCAGGATGACGAATGTACGTTGCGAGGCGAGAAAACCGAGCGTCGGCCCGATCGGCTCCGGCTTAAACGTCTCCGCCATCGCGCCGCGCTTCGGTTCGGATATCGTCAGCCACAGCACTGCGGCGAGCGCGATGCCGGGCAGGCCGGCGACATAGAACGCCATCCGCCAGCCATAGTGCTGGTTGACGTAGCCGCCGATGAAATAGCCGAGGAACACGCCGAGATAGGTGCCGATGGCGTAGATGCCGAGCGCGCGCGGGCGTTCGTTCTTGCTGAAGAGGTCGGCAATGATCGACTGCGAGGCCGGGGTGCCGCCGGATTCGCCGATGCCGACGCCGATGCGCGCCAGTGCCAGCGTGGTCACGCTCTGGGCCATGCCGCAGAAAACCGTCATCGCGCTCCAGAACGCCAGCGCGATCGCCACGATGTTGCGGCGGTTGAAGCGGTCGGCAATGCGCGCGATCGGGATGCCGAGCAGCGAATAGAACAGCACGAAGCCGAAACCCGCGAGCAGGCCCATCGTGGTGTCGCTGAGCGCAAATTCCTTTTTGATCGGCTCGATCAGGACGTTGAAGATGGTGCGGTCGAGAAAGTTCAGCGCGTAGATGACGGTCAACAAGCCGAGCACGTAATAGCGCCGGATCGAGGGCCTTGCGGCGGTTTCCGCTTGTAAGGTCACCTGCGGCGCGAGATCGACCATTCTTCCCCCTGTACGGATTTCTTCCGTTTCGTCTGCGCCTCACGCCTCGCGAATGAAATTCCCCGCCTCGAATTCAACCGGCGGCGCGTTTTCCTCGAACGAGATGCCGATCGGATCGCGGCCCGCGGCCATCGCTTCCAGCTGATCGTCCAGCATCCGCCGGATTATCAGGATGCCGCGGTCGCTTTGGCCAAAGTGCTCTTCCGAATGCAGCGTTACCGGGCCCTGGCCGACCTGCGCCTCGTAATCGCCAGGGAATTGCTGGTGCTCCTGTTCGGTCATGTCCCACCAGAACTTGCCGTTGAATTTGGAGCGCATCCGTCCGATGTCGCCTGAATTCTTGACTCGTCCGGCGACATAGATGCGGAACGACGTATCGTCGATCGGTAGCGTCCAGCCGATCGATTCGACGCGGGCGAATTGCGCCACGCGCGGATTGGGCACCACGCGCAGCGTGGGGAGGGCGGCTTCGGTCACCCGGTAGAAAACCTTGCCGTCGTCCTGATGCCGGATCGAGCGCACGGTGACACCGCGTGGCGACGTCTCGAACTTCACCTCCGGCATCGAGGCCATCATGTTGGTGAATTGCGGCCCCGAGAACGATCCGTGCAGCACCGGGACGTGGTAGGGGTCGACGACGTTTTCGAAATGCTGCAGCCAGTTGCAGGGAATGACGGCCGGGCCGCCGCCGCCGATTGAAGAATCGTCCGCCTCGACGAACTCGCCGTCGTCCATCTTTTCCAGGCACTCGTAGCGCGGCAGGGCAGGCTTCTTCTCGGCCGGTCCGAGATAGGCGAAGATCAGGCCGTAGCGCTCCTGCACGGGGTACCAGGGCTGGCGAATCCTGTCCTTGAACAGGCCGCCCTCGGGCTCGCAGGGCTGTTCGAGGCAATGGCCCTCGGTGTCGAACTTCCAGCCGTGATAGCAGCAGCGGATGCCGTCTTCCTCGACCTTGCCGTAATAGAGCGTGGTGCCGCGATGGCAGCAGCGCGCGTGCAACAGGCCGACCCGGGCGTGCTTGTCGCGAAACAGCACCAGATCCTCGCCGAGCACGCGTACTTTTCTGGGGATATCGGTGGCGTCGGCAACGAGGCCAATCGGGTGCCAGTAGCGCCGCAACAGCTCGCCCATTGGCGTGCCGCGGCCGACCGAGGTCAGCTCGGTCCGGGTCGTGGACGGCTTCATGGCATAGCCGGTCCCGAGATCGCGATCCCGCTGCGTAATGTTCATGCCGTTTCCTCCCGCCACGGCTTTTGGTGCCGCGGTCGTCTGGCGTGTTTGAGTGAAATGCAAATCGATGACAATGTCAACGATATCGATATCGCATCGCTTGATTGACTTGTTCGATCGCAATCGCCGACGATCTTGGCATCGGCCCGCTTTGTTGGCAGAGGTTTGGGATGAGCCAGAAGCCCGGAAAGCACACCGCGCCTGCGCCCGCTGCGGGGAATGACGAGGCATTGGCGCCGATCACGGCGATGATGTCGTCGCGGCTGATGGTGCTGGCCAATCTGCTCAAGCGCGGCGCGATCCTGCGCTACAAGCGGCTGGCGGGGCTGTCCTCGGTGGAGTTTGGGCTGGTGGCCTCGCTGGGGCGGCAGCCGCCGATGAGCGTCATCAGGCTCGCGGAAGCGGTTGGCATGGATAAGGGGCAGATCAGCCGCGCACTGGCGGAACTGGTCACGCGGAAGTTGGTCGCCAAGGAGGTCAATCCGCGGGACAACCGCGAGACGCTGGTCTGCCTGACCAAGGCGGGGCTGGCGGCCCATGACGCTATTGTGGCAGGCGCGCAGGAGCGTAACCGGCGCCTTCTGGAACAGCTCAGCAAGGATGAGTTCAAGGTGCTGCTCGACCAGATCGATCGCCTCACCGACACCGCCGCCCAGATGCTCGCGGACGAGAAGAAGCTGGGCTGAAATTGCGGCCCATTCGGCTGGCCCTGCGGTTGCCGAGCGAGGCAGGAACGCAACACTTTTTCGGGTTCTGCCGACGCGCCAAGGGCAGGGAGAGACGTCAAGATCGCTTGTCTTGCGCCCTCTGTTGCGCTGCGCTAAGCCAAGAATAATTCCAATCAACGAATCTGCGGCCCTCAAAAACCGCAGGAAAAGGCACCGCCGATGACCGGCATCCTCCAGAATTACCTGCCACTTGTGGTGTTTATCGGGGTGGCGAGCCTGATCGGTCTGGCGCTCCTGATCGCCCCGTTCCTGGTCGCGTTCCAGCAGCCGGACCCGGAAAAGCTCTCCGCCTATGAATGCGGATTCAACGCTTTTGACGACGCCCGCATGAAGTTCGACGTGCGCTTCTACTTGGTCGCGATCCTCTTCATCATCTTCGACCTCGAAGTGGCGTTCCTGTTCCCGTGGGCAGTCGCGTTCGGCAAGCTTGGCGCCACCGGATTCTGGTCCATGATGGTGTTTCTCGCCGTCCTCACGGTCGGCTTTGCTTATGAGTGGAAGAAAGGCGCGCTCGAATGGGATTGAGCCCGACAGCTGTAGGCTCTTCGCCCGCAATCGCGCAGGCATCGAAGGGCATTCTCGACCCCTCGACCGGCAAGCCGGTTGGGGCGAATGACCCGTACTTCCTCGAGGTCAACCACGAACTGTCCGACAAGGGCTTCTTCGTTGCCGCCGCCGACGACCTGGTCACCTGGGCGCGCACGGGATCGCTGATGTGGATGACGTTCGGTCTCGCCTGCTGCGCGGTCGAGATGATGCAGGTGTCGATGCCGCGCTACGACGTCGAGCGCTTCGGTTTTGCGCCACGCGCCTCGCCGCGGCAGTCCGACGTCATGATCGTCGCGGGCACGCTGACCAACAAGATGGCGCCGGCGCTGCGCAAGGTCTACGACCAGATGCCGGAGCCGCGCTATGTGATCTCGATGGGGTCGTGCGCCAATGGCGGCGGCTACTATCACTATTCCTACTCGGTCGTGCGCGGATGCGACCGCATCGTGCCGATCGACATCTACGTGCCCGGATGCCCGCCGACGGCGGAGGCGCTGCTCTACGGCGTGCTGCTGCTGCAGAAGAAGATCCGCCGCATCGGGACCATCGAACGCTAAGGTTTTAGGTAATGGACGACGGCAAACTCGACGCCCTTGGGCAGACGATTGTTAGCGCGCTTGGCGGCGCGGCCTCAGCCCATGCGGTCGCGTTCAACCAGCTCACCGTCACGGTCGATGCGGCGAAGATCGTCGAGGTGATGAAGCACCTGCGCGACGATCCTGCGCTGCGCTTCGTCAACGTCACCGACGTCACCGCGGTGGACTATCCCGGTCGCGAGAAGCGTTTCGACGTGGTCTATCATCTGCTGTCGCCGACGCTGAACGAGCGCATCCGCGTCCGGGCCGAGGCCGACGAGACCACGCAGGTGCCCTCGGTCATTGACGTTTTCCCCGGTGCCGACTGGTTCGAACGCGAGACCTACGACCTCTACGGCGTGATCTTCACCGGCCACCCCGACATGCGTCGCCTCCTGACCGACTACGGCTTTGACGGCCATCCCTTGCGCAAGGATTTCCCGCTCACCGGCTTCGTCGAGGTCCGTTACGACGACCAGGAGAAGCGGGTGCTCTACGAGCCGGTCCGCCTCAACCAGGAATTCCGCAAATTCGATTTCCTCTCGCCATGGGAAGGCGCGGACTATCCGCTGCCGGGCGACGAGAAGGCTGAGCCGAAGGCCTGACCATGAATGAACAACCGGAACACCTCCGCAATTTTACGATCAACTTCGGGCCGCAGCATCCCGCGGCCCACGGCGTGTTGCGTCTCGTGCTCGAGCTCGATGGAGAAGTCGTCGAGCGCGTCGATCCGCATATCGGTCTGCTTCATCGCGGCACCGAAAAGCTGATCGAGCAGAAGACCTACCTGCAGGCGATCCCGTATTTCGACCGGCTCGATTACGTCGCGCCGATGAATCAGGAGCACGCGTTCTGTCTCGCCGCGGAAAAGCTGCTCGGCATCACGGTGCCGCGCCGCGGCCAGTTGATCCGTGTGCTCTATTGCGAGATCGGCCGCATCCTGTCGCATCTGCTCAACGTCACCACGCAGGCGATGGACGTTGGCGCCTTGACCCCGCCGCTGTGGGGTTTTGAAGAGCGCGAAAAGCTGATGGTGTTTTATGAGCGCGCCTCCGGCTCGCGCATGCACGCGGCCTATTTCCGCCTCGGCGGCGTGCACCAGGACCTGCCGCCAAAACTGATCGACGATATCGAGGCGTGGTGCGACCCGTTCCTGCAGGTCGTCGCCGACCTCGAAACGCTGCTGACCGGCAACCGCATCTTCAAGCAGCGCAACGTCGACATCGGCGTGGTGACGCTGCAGCAGGCCTGGGCGTGGGGCTTCTCCGGCGTGATGGTGCGCGGCTCGGGCGGAGCCTGGGACCTGCGCAAGTCGCAGCCTTATGAATGCTACGCCGAGATGGATTTCGACATTCCGATCGGCAAGAACGGCGACTGCTACGACCGCTACTGCATCCGCATGGAAGAAATGCGCCAGTCCGTGCGCATCATGAAGCAGTGTATCGCGAAGCTGCGCGCGCCCGACGGACAAGGGCCTGTCGTCGTCGAGGACAACAAGATCGCGCCGCCCCGCCGCGGCGAGATGAAGCGCTCGATGGAAGCGTTGATCCATCACTTCAAGCTCTACACCGAGGGTGTGCACGTGCCGGCCGGCGAAGTCTACGCCGCGGTTGAGGCGCCGAAGGGCGAGTTCGGCGTTTATCTCGTCGCCGACGGCACCAACAAACCCTACAAGTGCAAGATCCGCGCGCCGGGCTTTGCCCATCTGCAGGCGATGGATTTCATCTGCAAGGGCCATCTGCTGGCCGACGTCTCGGCCATTCTCGGCTCGCTCGACATCGTGTTCGGAGAGGTCGATCGGTGATGGCGCAGGCGCCCATCCAGTTTGACCGGGCTTCGGGCGCGCTCGTAGGCGCGAGCGCGTGGGAGCGTTTGGCTGCAGTTGCGCTGGTGATGGGGTCGAAGGTGGCGTCGAATTTTTCGCACCGCGGCTACAATATGTGCGCCAATCTGTTGCGCACGACGCTGCCGGAGCGCGGCATCCAGATCAAACTCAATCCCGACGCTACTTACGAGTTTCCCTACGGCGACGGTTACTGGAGCAAGCTGCTCAATCGCACCTTCCGGTACGAGAACGAACTCGAACTGCTGTTTCAGGACTCCGCCGACGTCGACTACACGCTGCTCGATTGCGGCGCCAATTACGGCTACTGGTCGGTCCTGGTGTCGAGCAAGCCGTTCGGCTCGCACAGGGCGATCGCGATCGAGCCGTCGGGACAGAATTTTGCGAAGCTTGCCAATAACGCCAGGATCAACGGCAATCGTTTCGAGACGATGAAATGCGCGATCGGTGCAATGCGCGGCACCGCGCGGCTGTCCGGCACCAAGCATGAGGCGTTTTCCATCGCCGGCGACCAGTCGGCCGGCGAGGAAGTGCCGGTCATCGCGCTCGACAATCTGCTCGACGACGGCAAGGTCGCGCCCGGCGGCAAATATCTGATCAAGCTCGACGTCGAAGGCGTCGAGATCGAGGCGATGAAGGGCGGCGTGCGGCTGATGCAGGGTGACAGCGTGTTGCTGTGCGAAGAGCACGGCAACGATCCCCAGCACACCGTGTCGCGCTATATCCTCGAGCAGACCCCGCTGAAGCTGATCGTCTACGACCCGCGCAGCAATCGCCTTGAAACCGTGACCGACCTTTCGATTCTGGACCGGATCAAGGTTTCAACCCATGTCGGCTACAACGTGTTCGGCACCGCAAGCGCATTCTGGCTCGCCCGGATCGATGCGCTCAATGCGAAAGCCGGGCGCAGCGTGCAATGAGAGACTGAACGATGTCCGTCCGCCGCCTCGCACCGAAGGAATTGCAGCCCGCGAGCTTCACGTTCTCGGAAGAGAATCTCGCCTGGGCCAAGGCGCAGATCGAAAAGTATCCGCCGGGTCGCCAGGCGTCCGCGGTGATCGCGATCCTGTGGCGCGTGCAGGAACAGCATGAAGGATGGGTGTCGGAAGCCGCGATCCGCGCCGTCGCCGACCTCCTCGAAATGCCCTACATCCGCGTGCTGGAAGTGGCGACCTTCTACACGATGTTTCAGCTTCAGCCGGTCGGCAAGAAGGCCCACGTGCAGGTTTGCGGCACCACGCCGTGCCGCCTGCGCGGGGCCGAGGACATCATCAAGGTGTGCCAGAGCCGCATCCATCACGATCCCTTCCATCTGTCGAAGGACGGCAATTTCAGCTGGGAAGAGGTCGAGTGCCTCGGCGCCTGCGTGAACGCGCCGATGGTCCTGATCTGGAAGGACACCTACGAGGACCTGACCAAGGAAAACTTCGGCAAGGTGCTGGACGGCTTTGCGTCCGGCAATCCGCCGAAGCCGGGACCGCAGATCGACCGTCAGTTCTCGGCGCCGGTGGGCGGGCCGACGACGCTGAAGGAAACCACATGACGCGTAACGGCACATTGCCCGTGATCGGGCAGGGAAGGGTCAGCGCGATGAAGAACTGGCGCTATGTCGGCATGCACGCCTTCGCGGCTGCGGCGTTCATTTTTCTGCTGCAGCGTTACGGGCTGAACGCAACGCTCGAATCCAGCCTGTTGTGGGCGTTGACCTTCGGCGGATGCGCCGCGGGTCTCGCTTACGCGCAATCCAATCGTTGATCCGCTAGGAAGCTCAAGTCATGCTCGACGACAAGGATCGCATCTTCAAGAACCTCTACGGCCTCCACGATTGGGGGCTGGAGGGCGCACGTCGCCGTGGCGCGTGGGACGGCACCAAGGCGATCATCGACAAGGGCCGCGACTGGATCATCAACGAGATGAAGGCTTCCGGCCTGCGCGGTCGCGGCGGGGCGGGCTTTCCGACCGGTCTGAAATGGTCGTTCATGCCCAAGGAATCCACCGACGGGCGGCCGAGCTATCTCGTGGTCAATGCCGACGAGTCCGAGCCCGGCACCTGCAAGGACCGCGAGATCATGCGGCACGATCCGCATCTCCTGGTCGAGGGCTGCCTGCTCGCGAGCTTCGCGATGAACGCGCATGCCTGCTACATCTATGTGCGCGGCGAATTCATCCGCGAGCGGGAGCATCTGCAGGCCGCGATCGATCAGGCCTATGACGCCAAGCTGGTCGGCAAGGACAATATCAACGGCTGGCCGTTCGACATCTATGTCGCGCATGGCGCCGGCGCCTATATCTGCGGCGAGGAAACCGCGCTGCTGGAAAGCCTCGAAGGCAAGAAGGGCCAGCCGCGGCTGAAGCCGCCATTCCCGGCCAATGTCGGCTTGTATGGCTGCCCCACCACCGTCAACAACGTCGAGTCCATCGCGGTGGCGCCCGACATCCTGCGGCGCGGCGCGGCGTGGTTCGCCGCGATCGGGCGGCCGAACAATGTCGGCACCAAGCTGTTTTGCGTTTCCGGTCACGTCGAGCGGCCCTGCAACGTCGAAGAGGCGATGGGGATTCCGTTCCGCGAGTTGATCGAGCGCCATTGCGGTGGCATTCGCGGCGGCTGGGACAATCTGAAAGCCGTGATCCCTGGTGGATCGTCGGTGCGCATGGTGCCGGCCGAGCAGATCATCGATACGCCGATGGATTTCGACAGCCTCGGCAAATTGCGCTCCGGCCTCGGCACCGCCGCCGTGATCGTGATGGACAAGTCGACCGACCTGATCCGGGCGATCGCGCGCATCTCCTATTTCTACAAGCATGAGAGCTGCGGCCAGTGCACGCCGTGCCGCGAAGGCACGGGGTGGATGTGGCGGGTGCTCTCGCGCATGGCCGATGGTCGCGCCCACAAGCGCGAGATCGACATGCTGCTGGAAGTGACCAAGCAGGTCGAAGGCCACACCATCTGCGCGCTCGGCGACGCCGCGGCATGGCCGATCCAGGGCCTGATCGCGCATTTCCGGCACGAGATCGAGGAGCGCATCGCCCAGTATTCGCACAAGGCGGATATCGACGATATCGGCGTGCGCGATCCCGTGAACATGGTCGCGGCGGAGTAGGGACCAATGTCGCAACCGGTTTTCTGGTGGCAGAAATACGGGACGCTGGCGCAAATGGCGCAGGCGACCGTGGCGCTGCTCGGCTTTGTTGCGATCCTGCTCCAGATCAACGAGATCCGCACCAACAACCGCGGTTCGAGCGCGCGGCAGGCGTTTCTGGGCTATACTGAACTGGCGTTCCAGAACCCGAAATTCTCGCAGCCCGACTACGATACGATCAAGGCCGGCAGCCGCGAGGAGCGGGTGCAGTATGAGAGCTTCGTCTCTTACTTCCTCTACGCCTGCGAGGAGACGATCGGCGCCTTCGCCGACAAGCGCGAATGGCAGGCCTCCTGCGATTACGACCTGAAGCCGCATCTGCCGTTCCTGTGCGAGAAGAACGTGGCCCAGCCGGCCTATCTCGCCACCTATGGCGTCGAGACCCAGCAATGGGTCAAGACCGCCATGAAGACCGCCAGCGTTACACCACCCGACTGCAAGCTCGGAAAGACTTGAGAGCGCAATGACCAAACTCATCGTCGATGGCAAAGAGATCGATGTTCCCGCGGAATACACGCTGCTGCAGGCGTGCGAGGCGGCGGGCGCCGAAATTCCGCGCTTCTGCTACCACGAGCGGCTGTCGATCGCCGGCAATTGCCGGATGTGCCTGGTCGAGGTGAAGGGCGGCCCGAAGCCGGTCGCAAGCTGCGCCTGGGCCGTACGCGATTGCCGGCCCGGTCCCAAGGGCGAGCCGCCGGAAATTTCCACGCGTTCGCCGATGGTCAAGAAGGCGCGCGAAGGCGTGATGGAATTTTTGCTGATCAACCACCCGCTGGATTGCCCGATCTGCGACCAGGGCGGCGAGTGCGATCTGCAGGACCAGGCGATGGGCTATGGCGTCGATACCTCGCGCTTTGCCGAGAACAAGCGCGCCGTCGAGGACAAGTATCTGGGCGCGCTGGTCAAGACCTCGATGAACCGCTGCATCCAGTGCACGCGGTGCGTCCGCTTCTCCGCCGAAGTCGCCGGCGCCCCGGAAATGGGCGCGACCGGCCGTGGCGAGGACATGGAGATCACGACCTATCTGGAGCAGGCGCTGACTTCCGAACTGCAGGGCAATCTCGTCGATATCTGCCCCGTGGGCGCGTTGACCTCGAAGCCCTACGCGTTCGCCGCCCGTCCGTGGGAACTCGGCAAGACGCAGTCGGTCGACG
Organism: Bradyrhizobium sp. URHC0002; assembly: GCF_054059515.1. NCBI lineage: Bacteria > Pseudomonadati > Pseudomonadota > Alphaproteobacteria > Hyphomicrobiales > Nitrobacteraceae > Bradyrhizobium > Bradyrhizobium sp. URHC0002. The sequence goes on from NZ_JBSSCF010000001.1 coordinate 5,328,449, forward strand.
TCATGGACGGCATTGGCTCGGCGATCCGCGTCGATACCCGCGGCCGCGAGGTGATGCGGATCCTGCCGCGCATCAACGAGGCCGTGAACGAGGAATGGATTTCCGACAAGACCCGCCACGTCGTCGACGGCCTCCGCACGCAGCGGCTCGACCGGCCCTATATCCGAGAGAACGGCAAGCTTCGCGCCGCTTCATGGCAGGAAGCCTTTGCAGCCATCGCCGCCAAGACTGGCCGGATCGACGGCAAGCGTATCGGCGCAATCGCCGGCGATCTTGCGGCGGTCGAAGAAATGTTCGCGCTGAAGGAGCTCTTGGCAAAGTGCGGCTCTTCCAATCTCGCGGTGCAGGGCGGTGACGCCTTCGATACCAAAGCCGGCCGCGCGTCCTATATCTTCAATCCGACCATTGCCGGGATCGAGCAGGCCGACGCGCTGCTGATCATCGGCTCGAACCCGCGCAAGGAAGCCGCCGTCTTCAACGCGCGCATCCGCAAGCGTTGGCGCACCGGCCAGCTCAAGGTCGGCGTAATCGGCGCCAAGGCCGATCTCACCTATGATTACGACTATCTCGGCGCGGGCACCGATACGCTTAGTGAACTCGCCAGCGGCAAGCATTCCTTCACGGAAGTGCTGAAGGGCGCCAAGAACCCGATCGTGCTGGTCGGCGCCGGCTCGCTTTCGCGGCATGACGGCGCGGCGGCGCTGGTGCTGGCGGCCAAGGTCGCAGCAGGTGTCGGCGCGCTCAAGGACGGCTGGAACGGTTTTGCCGTGCTGCAGGATACGGCTTCGCGCGCGGGCGCGCTCGATATCGGCTTTGCGGCGGGTGCTAATGGCCTCAGCCTGGCGCAGATGACGACCTTCGGCACGCTCGACGTGCTGTTCCTGCTCGGCGCGGACGAAGTGAAGGTGCCTGACGGCACGTTCGTGGTTTATATCGGCACCCATGGCGACCGCGGCGCGCACCGCGCCGACGTCATCCTGCCGGGCGCCGCCTATACCGAAAAATCCGGCCTCTACGTCAACACCGAGGGCAGGGTGCAGATCGCCAGCCGCGCGGCGTTCCCGCCCGGCGAGGCGCGCGAGGATTGGGCGATCATCCGCGCGTTGTCGGATATGCTCGGCAAGAAGCTGCCGTATGATTCCCTCGGGGCGTTGCGCCAGGCGCTGTTCAAGGCCGTCCCGCATCTGATGCGGATCGACCAGATCGAGCCCGGCAAGGCTGACGACGTCAAGGCGCTGGCGGGGAAGGGCGGCAAGGTCGACAAGTCGCCATTCAAGAGTTCGGTCGAGGATTTCTATCTGACCAACCCGATCGCACGGGCCTCGGCGGTGATGGCGGAATGTTCCCGGCTGGCGTCCGGGAAAATGCTGACGGCAGCGGAGTGAGCGTGACCTGATGGCTGATTTCTTCGCAAGCTCGTTCTGGACCGGCTTTCTCTGGCCGCTGATCGTGATGGTCGCGCAGAGCGTGTTGCTGCTCGTCGTGCTCCTGATCGCGATCGCCTACATCCTGCTCGCCGATCGCAAGATCTGGGCGGCGGTGCAGATCCGCCGCGGCCCCAACGTCGTCGGCCCCTGGGGCCTGCTGCAATCCTTCGCGGATCTGCTCAAATTCGTGCTGAAGGAACCGGTCATTCCCTCCGGCTCCAACAAGGGCGTGTTCCTGCTGGCGCCGCTGGTCTCGTGCGTGCTGGCGCTGGCGGCCTGGGCCGTCATCCCGATGGATCTCGGCTGGGTCATCTCCGACATCAATGTCGGCGTGCTCTACATCTTCGCGATCTCGTCGCTGTCGATCTACGGCGTCATCATGGCCGGCTGGTCGTCGAATTCGAAATATCCGTTCCTGGCAGCGCTTCGCTCGGCCGCGCAGATGGTGTCCTACGAGGTCTCGATCGGCTTCGTCATCATCACCGTCCTGCTGTGCGTCGGCTCGCTCAATCTCTCAGCCGTGGTGGAAGCGCAGAATACCCGCGGGTTTGCCAGCCTGATCGGCCTGCCGCAGCTCACCATCCTGAACTGGTATGTGTGGCCGCTGTTCCCGATGTTCGTGGTGTTCTATGTCTCGGCGCTGGCCGAGACCAACCGGCCGCCGTTCGACCTGGTGGAAGCCGAATCCGAGCTGGTCGCGGGCTTCATGACCGAATACGGCTCGACGCCGTATCTCTTGTTCATGCTCGGCGAATATGTCGCGATCACCACGATGTGCGCGCTGGCGACGATCATGTTCCTCGGCGGCTGGCTGCCGCCGGTGGCGCTGCCGCCCTTCACCTGGATACCGGGGGTGATCTGGTTCACGCTGAAGGTGTTCTTCATGTTCTTCATGTTCGCGATGGCGAAGGCGATCGTGCCGCGCTACCGCTACGATCAACTGATGCGACTCGGCTGGAAGGTGTTTCTGCCGCTGTCGCTGGCGATGGTGGTGATTGTGGCCGGCGTGCTGCAATTCGCCGGCATCGCGCCGAAGTGAGGCCGTCATGAGTGTCAACGTCAACGCAACCGCCCGGGCGCTTCTGCTGAGCGAATTCGTATCGGCGTTCTTCCTTGCCATGCGCTATTTCTTCAAGCCGAAGCCGACGCTGAACTATCCCTTCGAGAAGGGGCCGATCTCGCCGCGCTTCCGCGGCGAGCATGCGCTGCGCCGCTATCCGAACGGCGAGGAGCGCTGCATCGCCTGCAAGCTGTGCGAGGCGATCTGCCCGGCGCAGGCGATCACGATCGAGGCCGGCCCGCGCCGCAACGACGGCACCCGCCGCACGGTGCGTTACGACATCGACATGGTGAAATGCATCTATTGCGGCCTGTGCCAGGAAGCCTGCCCGGTCGATGCCATCGTCGAGGGACCGAATTTCGAATTCGCGACCGAGACCCGCGAGGAACTCTACTATGACAAGGCGAAACTGCTCGCCAATGGCGACCGCTGGGAGCGCGAGATTGCGAAAGCAATCGAACTCGACGCGCCGTACCGGTGAGGTGAGGGCATGATCCTAACCGCGCTGTTCTTCTATCTCTTTGCCGGCGTCTGCGTGGCGTCGGCGGTCATGGTGATTGTGTCGCGCAATCCCGTGCACTCCGTGCTGTTCCTGATCCTGGCGTTCGTCAACGCTTCCGGCCTGTTCATCCTGATGGGCGCTGAATTCCTGGCGATGATTCTGGTGGTCGTCTATGTCGGCGCGGTCGCCGTGCTGTTCCTGTTCGTGATCATGATGCTCGACGTCGACTTCGTCGAACTGCGCGAGGGTTTTCTGGAGTATTTGCCGATCGGTCTGGTGATTGGCGGCATTTTCCTCGTCGAACTTCTGCTGGTCGCCGGCGGCTGGGTCATCAATCCCGGCACCGTCAAGCAGATCACGGCGGCGATCCCGGCCAATGTCAGCAACACCGAGGCACTCGGGCTGGTGCTCTATACGAAGTACATCCACTACTTCCAGATCGCCGGCATGGTGTTGCTGGTCGCCATGATCGGCGCCATCGTCCTGACGTTGCGTCACAAGGCGAAGGTCAAGCGGCAGGACATCAACGTGCAGAACGCGCGGACGCCGGAGCTCGCGATGGCCGTGCGCAAGGTGGCGTCCGGGCAGGGCCTGCAGGACGCGGATGCGGCGGAGTGGGTGAAATGACGATCGGTCTGGGGCACTATCTCGCGGTCGGCGCCATCCTGTTCACGCTCGGGATCCTCGGCATCTTCCTGAACCGCAAGAACATCATCGTCATCCTGATGTCGATTGAGCTGATCCTGCTCGCCGTCAACGTCAACCTGGTGGCGTTCTCGACCTTCCTCGGCGACATCGTCGGCCAGGTGTTTGCGCTGCTGGTGCTGACGGTTGCCGCCGCGGAAGCGGCGATCGGTCTGGCGGTGCTGGTGGTGTATTTCCGCAACCGCGGTTCGATCGCGGTTGAAGACGTCAATCTGATGAAGGGCTAAGGGCAGCTATGGTTCAGGCAATCGTCTTTCTGCCGCTGCTGGGCGCCATTCTGGCCGGCCTGATCGCGATCTTCGGGGCGCATGCGCGCAACCCGACCGGCGATACGGTCGAGCACCACGACGACGGGCATGGCGCGCACGCCCATGCCGCTGATGCCCATGACGACCATGGCCATGACGATCACGGCCACGACGACCACCACGTCTCGGAGCCGCCGGCGCAGGGTTCGCGCGCGGCCGAGCTGATTACCACGGGACTTCTGTTCGTTTCCGCGGCGCTTTCTTGGGTGGTGCTGGTCGACATCGGCTTCCTGCATCATGATGTCGTCAGGATCGCGCTGTTTCCCTGGATCAATTCCGGCGATCTGCAGGTCTCGTGGGCGCTGCGGGTCGACACGCTGACCGCGGTGATGCTGGTCGTGGTCAACACCGTCTCCTCGCTCGTGCACCTCTATTCCATCGGCTACATGGACGAGGATCCGTACCGGCCGCGCTTCTTCGGCTATCTCAGCCTGTTCACCTTCGCGATGCTGATGCTGGTGACCGCCGACAATCTGGTCCAGCTGTTCTTCGGCTGGGAGGGCGTCGGTCTCGCCAGCTACCTGCTGATCGGCTTCTGGTATCAGAAGCCGTCGGCGAACGCGGCGGCGATCAAGGCCTTTATCGTCAACCGCGTCGGCGATTTCGGTTTCGCGCTCGGCATTTTCGCCATCTACATGCTGCTCAAGACCACCGATTTCGAGACGATCTTTGCCGGCGCGCCGGGGCTATCAGGCAAGACCATCAACTTCTTCGGCTGGCACGCCGATGCGCTGACGCTGACCTGCCTGTTGCTGTTCATGGGCGCGATGGGCAAATCGGCCCAGTTCCTGCTGCACACCTGGTTGCCGGACGCGATGGAAGGCCCGACCCCGGTTTCGGCACTGATCCACGCCGCGACCATGGTGACGGCCGGCGTGTTCATGGTGGCCCGGCTGTCGCCGCTGTTCGAGCTCGCGCCGAACGCGCAGGCTGTTGTGATGTTCTTTGGCGCCACGACGGCGTTCTTTGCCGCAACCGTCGGCCTCGTCCAGAACGACATCAAGCGCATCGTCGCCTATTCGACCTGTTCGCAGCTCGGCTACATGTTCGTGGCGATGGGAGCGGGGGCCTATTCGGTCGGCATGTTCCATCTGTTCACGCATGCCTTCTTCAAGGCGCTGTTGTTCCTGGGCTCAGGTTCCGTGATCTACGCGATGCACCACGAGCAGGACATCCGCAACATGGGCGGGCTGAAGGACAAGATCCCCTACACCTATAGCGTGATGGTGATCGGCACCCTGGCGCTGACCGGCTTCCCGCTCACGGCCGGTTATTTCTCCAAGGACGCGATCATCGAATCCGCCTACGTCGCGCACAACCCATTCGCGTACTACGGCTTCGCGATGACGGTGATCGCGGCGGCCCTGACCTCGTTCTATTCGTGGCGCCTGATCTTCAAGACGTTCCACGGCGAGCCGCACGACCAGCACCATTACGAGGCGGCCCATGAAGCGCCGATGTGGATGCTGGTCCCGATCGGCGTCCTCGCCGCAGGCTCCATCCTGGCCGGCTTCCCGTTCAAGGAAGTATTCGCGGGCCATGGCGTGGAAGAGTTCTTCCGCGAGTCGCTGAAAATGCACCCGCACATCATCGACGAGATGCACCACATTCCGCAGGCGATTGCGTTCCTGCCGACCGTGATGATGGTGCTGGGCTTCCTGGTGTCGTGGCTGTTCTACATCCGCCGGCCGTATCTGCCGGTCGAGCTCGCCGGTCAGCACCAGATGCTCTACCAGTTCCTGCTCAACAAATGGTATTTCGACGAGCTCTATGACTTCCTCTTCGTCCGTCCGGCGAAGCGGCTCGGCCGCTTCCTGTGGAAGAAGGGCGACGGTGTCGTCATCGACGGCTTCGGCCCGGATGGCGTGTCGGCGCGCGTGCTCGATGTCACCCGCAACGTGGTGAAGATCCAGACCGGCTACCTCTATCACTATGCCTTTGCGATGCTGATCGGGGTCGCCGGGCTGATCACCTGGTTCATGTTCGGCTCGGGAGGCCAGTAATGACAACCTGGCCCATCCTTTCGGTCGTCACCTTCCTGCCGGTCATCGGCGCGCTGGCGATCTATCTCATCCGCGGCGAGGACGAGGCCGCGCGGCGCAACGCGCGCTGGATCGCGCTGTGGACTACGCTCGTTACCTTCGCGGTGTCGCTGATTCTGGTCTGGCGCTTCGATGCTGCCAGTGCGGATTTCCAGTTCGTCGAAAAGGCGAACTGGCTCGCCAGTGGCATCACCTATCACATGGGTGTCGACGGCATTTCGCTGCCGTTCGTGATCCTGACCACCGCCTTGATGCCGTTCTGCATCATCGCGAGCTGGAAATCGATCACGCTGCGCGTGCGCGAATACATGATGGCGTTCCTGCTGCTGGAAACGCTGATGGTCGGCACGTTTTCGGCGCTCGACCTCATGCTGTTCTATCTGTTCTTCGAGGGCGGCTTGATCCCAATGTTCCTGATCATCGGCGTCTGGGGCGGCCCGCGCCGGGTCTATGCATCGTTCAAATTCTTTCTCTACACGCTGCTCGGCTCGGTCTTGATGCTGCTCGCCATCATGGCGCTGTACTGGAATGCCGGCACCACCGACATCCCGACGCTGATGCACACCGCAGTGCCGCGTTCGTTGCAGACCTGGGCGTGGCTGGCGTTCTTTGCTTCCTTTGCGGTGAAGATGCCGATGTGGCCGGTGCACACCTGGCTTCCCGATGCGCACGTCGAGGCGCCGACGGCGGGCTCGGTGATCCTGGCCGCGATCCTGTTGAAGATGGGCGGCTACGGCTTCCTGCGCTTCTCGCTGCCGATGTTCCCGCTGGCGTCGCATGATTTCGCCTGGATCATCTTCTCGCTGTCGGTGATCGCCATCGTCTACACCTCGCTGGTGGCCTTGATGCAGGAAGACATCAAGAAGCTGATCGCCTATTCGTCGGTGGCGCATATGGGTTTCGTCACCATGGGCATCTTCGCCGGCACCACGCAGGGCGTGGCCGGCGGCGTGTTCCAGATGGTGTCGCACGGCATCGTCTCTGGCGCGCTGTTCCTGTGCGTCGGCATCGTCTACGACCGCATGCATACCCGCGAGATCGCGGCCTATGGCGGCCTCGTCAACCGGATGCCGCTCTATGCGCTGGTGTTCATGGTGTTCACCATGGCCAATGTCGGACTGCCCGGCACGTCCGGCTTCGTCGGCGAGTTCATGACCCTGCTCGGCACCTTCAAGGTCTCGATCCCGACCGCGACCTTTGCAACGCTCGGCGTGATCCTGTCGGCCGGCTACGCGCTGTGGCTTTATCGGAAAGTCGTGTTCGGCGCGCTGACCAAGCCGTCGCTGGCGAGCATCAAGGATCTGACGTTGCGCGAGAGCCTGACGCTGTTCCCGCTGGTCGCGCTGACGATCCTGTTCGGCGTCTATCCGAAGCCAGTGCTCGACATGTCGGCCGCCTCGGTTCAGCAACTCGTCAACAATTACAATGCCGCCGTGACTGCCGTGAAGGCAGCCGCGCTGGTCGTCCAATAGGGTAGCGTTTTCAAGCGAAGTGGGAACCGGTTCGCATGAAGAAAACGCGTCAAGGATAAGTCCGCCATGAGCTTCTCAAGTGCAGGTTATCAGTTGCTGCCGGTGCTGCCGGAGCTGGTGCTGGCCGTCGGCGCCATGGTGCTGTTGATGCTCGGCGCCTATCGCGGCGAGGGAACGACCAGGCTCGTCACCACGCTTGCGGTGGTGCTGCTGGTCGTCACCGGCGCACTGGAACTGATGCTGCCGACCGGCAAGCTCGCGACCTTCGGCGGCAGCTTCATCGTCGATGATTTTGCCCGCTTCCTGAAGACCCTTGCGATCATCGGCTCGGCGGTGACGCTGATCCTGTCGACGGAGTTTTTGTCCGATCCGTCGCGGCGCATTTTCGAGTATTCGATCCTGGTGCTGCTCTCCACGCTCGGCATGATGGTGCTGATCTCGGCCGCCGACCTGATCATGCTCTATCTCGGGCTCGAGCTGATGAGCCTCGCGCTCTACGTGGTCGCCGCCTCTAACCGTGACAACGCCAAATCCACCGAGGCCGGCCTGAAGTACTTTGTGCTCGGCGCGCTGTCCTCCGGCATGCTGCTGTACGGCGCCTCGCTGATCTACGGCTTCACCGGCACGGTCGGATTTGCCGGCATCGCGGCGGCGGTGAAAACCGGCAGCGTCGGCATCGTGTTTGGCATCGTATTCCTGCTGGCCGGGCTCTGCTTCAAGGTGTCCGCCGTCCCGTTCCACATGTGGACACCCGACGTCTATGAGGGCGCACCGACGCCGGTCACGGCGTTCTTTGCCTCGGCGCCGAAGGTCGCAGCGCTCGCCGTGTTCACCCGTGTGACGTTGACGGCTTTCCCCGGCATCGTCCCGCAATGGCAGCAGATCCTCGTCTTCGTCGCGATCGCCTCGATGGCGCTGGGCTCGTTCGCCGCCATCGGGCAGAAGAACATCAAGCGCCTGATGGCCTATTCGTCGATCGGCCATATGGGCTTTGCGCTGGTCGGGCTCGCCTCCGGCACCGTGGAGGGCGCGCAGGGCGTCCTGGTCTATATCGCGATCTATGTCGCGATGACGCTCGGCACCTTCGCTGTGATCCTGTCCATGAAGCGCGCCGGTCAGCCGATGGAGCAGATCAGCGATTTTTCAGGTCTGTCGCGCACCAATCCGCTGCTGGCGTTCTTCTTCGCGATGCTGCTGTTCTCGCTGGCCGGCATTCCGCCGCTCGCAGGCTTCTTCGCCAAATGGTACGTGTTTGTCGCCGCGATCAAGGCAGGCCTGTTCACGCTCGCCGTCGTCGGCGTGCTCTCCAGCGTGGTGGGCGCGTTCTACTATCTCACCATCATCAAGGTGATGTACTTCGACGAGCCGGCCGGCGAGATCGAGCCGATGCGCATCGAGCTGCGCACGGTGCTTGCGGTCGCCGGCATCTTCAACATCTTCTTCTTCGTCTACCCGGGGCCGCTGGTCAGCGTCGCCACGACGGCGGCGAAGTCGCTGTTTCCAGGATGACTTTCGTACTCGGTCCCCGGGCTACAGCGGTGGGCCACCGCCTCATTGCCTTCGATCAGGCCGGTTCGACCAATGCGGAAGCCATGGCGCACGCGCGCCAGGGCGAGCGCGGTCCGACCTGGTTCGTCACCACGGAACAGACGGCGGGCCGTGGCCGCCGGCAGCGTGCCTGGGTCGCGCCGCGCGGCAACCTCGCCAGCAGCGTGCTCGAGGTCATGGATGTTTCTCCCGCTGTTGCGGCGACCATGGGCTTCGCCTTTGGTTTGGCGCATGAAAGCGCGCTGCAGCGTGTCAGCGTCGAGGCCAACCTGCGGCTGGCCGGATCGGATCAATTGCAATATCTCCTGAAATGGCCGAACGACATTCTGGTCCGCGGGCAGAAGCTTTGCGGTTTGCTGGTGGAGGCCGAGGCCATGACAGACGGCGGCCTTGCCGTTGTGGCGGGGATCGGCACCAACATCATCGCCGCCCCCGAGGGCACGCCGACGCCGGCCACGTCGCTGGCCGCGTTAGGCGTCCATGTCGGTGCGGAAGAGCTGTTCACCGCGCTGTCGGATGCCTGGGTCGAGTTCCGCGGCATCTGGGACAATGGCCGCGGCTTCAGTGAAATCCGAAAGCTGTGGCTGGAGCGTGCCTTTGGCGTCGGCGAGCCGGTCGCGATCCAGACCGGAACCACGAAGGTGGAAGGCACGTTCGATACGATCGATGATACCGGCTGTCTGATCGTCCGCACCGCGGACGGCAGGCGCATGCCGATCACGGCCGGCGAAGTCTTTTTTGGTACGGCAGCGTCGGTAGGAGCAGCCTGATGGGGCGGCCGGATGAATTGACCTTTGCGCCGCTCGGGGGCGTCGGCGAGATCGGCATGAACCTGTCGATCTACGGGCTGGGCAACCGCAACCAGCGGTCCTGGCTCGCGGTCGATCTCGGCGTTTCCTTCGGCGACGAGGAGCATTTGCCGGGGATCGACCTGATCATGCCCGACATCCGCTTCCTGGAGAAGGAGCGCAAGAACCTGATGGGCCTGGTGCTGACGCACGCCCATGAGGACCATTTCGGCGCCATCATCGACCTCTGGCCGAAGCTGCAATGCCCGGTCTATGCCACCAAATTCAGCGCGGCCTTGTTCGAGGCCAAATGCGCCGCCGAGCGCAATCCGCCGAAGATCCCCGTGACCGTGGTGCCGTCGGGCGGCCGGATCAATCTCGGGCCGTTCACCGTCGAATTCATCCCCGTCGCGCACTCCATTCCGGAATCGCATGCGCTGGCGATTCACACCTCCGTCGGCACCGTGCTCCATACCGGCGACTGGAAGATCGACCCGACGCCAATCATCGGCCTGCCGACCGACGAGCGGCGCCTGCGCGAACTCGGCGATGCCGGCGTGCTGGCGCTGGTCGGGGATTCCACCAACGCGGTGCGGGAAGGGCGCTCGCCCTCGGAAACGGAAGTTGCCGCCACCATCGCCAAGCTGGTGAAGGCGGCCAAGGGCCGGGTCGCCGTCACGACCTTTGCCTCCAACGTCGCGCGCGTGAAAGCGGTGGCGGATGCCGCCAAAGCCGCTGACCGCGAGGTGGTCGTGGTCGGCCGTGCCATGGAGCGCGTGGTGCAGGTTGCCCGCGAGACCGGCTATCTCGATGGCGTGCAGAATTTCCGCGGCGCCGATTATTATGGGCATTTTCCGCCGGACAAGGTGCTGGCGCTGTGCACCGGCAGCCAGGGCGAGGCGCGGGCGGCGCTGGCCAGGATCGCCAATAACGACCATCCGCAGGTGACGCTGAACAAGGGCGACAGCGTGATCTTTTCCTCGCGCACCATCCCCGGCAACGAGAAGGCGGTCGGCGCCATCATCAACGGCCTGGTCAGCCAGGGCATCGAGGTCATCACCGACCGCACCGATCTCGTCCACGTCTCCGGCCATCCGCGCCGCGACGAGCTGCGCGACATGATCTCATGGGTGCGTCCGCAGATCCTGATCCCCGTCCATGGCGAGGCGCTGCACCTGTCCGAGCACGCCAAGCTGGCGCGCACCGCCGGCGTGCCGAAGGTGCTGATCTGCCGCAATGGCGACCTGGTCAAGCTCGGTCCCGGCGATCCCGCCGTCATCGACGAACTGCCGTCGGGGCGGCTCTACAAGGACGGCAATATCCTGGAGGATTCCAAGTCCCGCGCCGTGGTCGAGCGGCGGCGGATGGGATTTGCCGGCTGCGCCTTCGTGGCGATCGCCATGACCGACAAGGGCGAACTGGCCGACGATCCCGAGGTTGATCTCGTCGGCATCCCCGAGAAGAATGCGGCCGGCGAGGTGATCGACGAAATCGTGTTCGATGCGGTGGTTTCGACGGTGGAAAACCTGCCGCGGGCGCGGCGGCGCGATGCGGACGCGACGGCGGAATCGGTGCGCCGCGCGGTGCGGGCCGTCATCAACGAGAACTGGGGCAAGAAGCCGATTTGCCTCGTTCATGTGCTGACGGTTTGAGGTAGAAAGCGTTTTCGAAACCGAGCGGGTGCGCCGGGAAGAAGCAGGGAGTGAAGTGTCATGCTGGGCCGGCTCAATCATGTCGCGATCGCGGTCAAGGATGCGGAAAAGGCTGCAAAAATCTATGGCGGTGCGTTCGGCGCCGAAATCTCCGGCGCGGTGCCGCTGCCGGAGCATGGCGTCATCACCGTCTTTGTGACGCTGCCCAACACCAAGATCGAGTTCATCCAGCCGCTCGGCGAGGCCTCGCCGATCGCCAAATTCGTCGAGCGCAACGCCGACGGCGGCATCCATCACATCTGCTACGACGTGCCCGACATCATCGCCGCGCGCGACAGGCTGATCAGCGAGGGCGCGCGCGTGCTCGGCGACGGCGTGCCGAAGATCGGCGCCCACGGCAAGCCGGTGCTGTTTTTCCACCCGAAGGATTTCTCCGGCGCGCTCGTCGAAATCGAGCAGGCTTGAACGGCGATGGCCTACAGCATCTCCACCGCGCTTGCGATCTACTTTGTGCTCTGGTGGGTCGTGCTGTTCGTGACCCTGCCGTTCGGCGTTCGCAGCCAGCATGAGGACGGCGAGGGCGCGCCCGGCACCGATCCCGGCGCCCCGGTCATGGCGCGAATGGGCTACAAGCTGCTCTGGACCACGCTGATATCGGGCGTGGTTTTCGGCATCGGCATGTGGGCGTATTACCAAGGCTATCTGAACATCGAGCGGCTGTCGAAGCTGATGGGGCTGCCGTTCTGACCCCACGCCGCAGAGCGCGGGCACAAAATCTCGAAAACAACCCCATGCAAAGTGGAATGGGCCCGGGTTCCCGGTACTGACGCCGCTTACGTCCGGGGCACCAGATGGACCGTCGTCACGGCCCAACTATCCTAATCCTGCTCTAATCGAACGCGACGCCGATCCGCTTGTCCGTTCGCCAGGCCACCCGGCAGTGGCGGCGCGTATGATCGCCCGAGACCACCAACCAGAAGCTGTCGGGGACGCCGACCGGACTGGCGACTTCGATTGCAGCGCCGGTGTCCGATACATTCCGGATGGTGCAGTCGATAACGCCGCCATTGAACTCGATGGATCCTGCCTTCAATACCCGGTGCCGGGGCGCTGCGCGATGGTTCTCCAGCACCTGAAGCGGTTCAGGTGCCTTGGGCTCGGCTCCCTTCGCCGCCTGTTGCTCCAGCAGCCCTTGGGCGTGCCGCGTTGCGGCCTGGATGGTCTCGTTGGTCAGCGATGGCCTGATTCTGGCCCAGGCGAGCCGGAAGCGGACCTGGCAGTCCTTGTAATTGATGGCGGGCCCGCGGTCATTTGGGGTCGGAGGGAGCCCGTAGACGGTGCAAGCCCACCACCAGTGCGGACCATCCGCCTGCTTCATCATCCGTCCGACCTGGAAGCCGCGCCAGACTACCTCATAGTCGTCGTCCTGGCGGGCGCCGCCGATGACGGTGGGCCGCAATGCAATCGCGTCTGGGTCGTCAGTTGTCACCGGATGCCCCTGATCCGATCCTGAAGGTCGAAAGATACCGATAGTCACATCTAAGCTGCCGCGACAATAGCCCGGTGGAGGATTCCTTGGGTAGTATCCGGGTTCTGACAAATCCGGCGGGATCGGCTAATTTTGCGCCGGTCCATTCCGGCTGGGGGAAATGAATGAATTTTCAGCGTATTTTATTATTACTTGTGGTTCTGCTCGCCGCAGGCCTTGCCGGCGCCTTCTACATGAACTGGAAGACGCTGGGGCAGCTTCGGACGGTGAAGGCCTTTGTGGAGAGTTCGGTCTTCGCCGACGCGGTCGCGGCCTGCGAGAGGGTGCAGAGCACGACTCCGTTCAAATGGACGGGTGGTAAGCAGACTGCCGTCATCGGCCTGACTTCCGTCAAGCTGAACAAGGACACGATCTTCCCGAGCTACACCCTGGTCGCCGATAGCGTCTTTTGCGACTATGATCCCGTGAAGAAAAAGGCCGACATCGGATCGAACTTCCTGGAACGGGAAACATTCTAGGCGCGGGCGATACGTGGTGCGGGAGTTGGCAAATGGCGTCGGAAGATGCCGCAGGGATCATCGACCTGTACCAGCGCAAGGCGCTGGACTGGATCGAGAGCCGCGCACGCACCAGGTTAATTGAAAAGTCCTGGCTCGACCGATTCCGGGCGCTGCTGCCGCCCGCTGCGCCGATCCTCGACATCGGGTGTGGATCCGCAGCGCCAATGGCCGCGTACCTGATCGAGCTTGGCCATTCCGTCGTTGGCGTCGATTCCTCCCCGGCCATGATCGATGTCTGCCGCGAGCGGTTTCCGAAGCAGGAATGGATCGTCAGCGATATGCGCGGGCTTGCCTTGCAGCGGACTTTTTCCGGCATCCTGGCGTGGGACAGTTTCTTTCATCTCTGTTACGACGACCAGCGCCGGATGTTTCCGGTGTTTCGCGCGCATGCTGCGCCGAACGCGGCGCTGATGTTTACGAGCGGTCCCGCGCATGGAGAGGCGATCGGGAGTTTTGGGGGCGAGCCGCTGTATCATGCGAGCCTCGACCCGGCCGAATATCGATCATTGCTCGACCGGAACGGGTTTCGCGAGGTGTCGCATGTCGTCGAGGACCCCGACTGCGGCGGCCATACCATCTGGCTCGCGCAGCTCATTCGGCGGAAACAGTGAAGGCAGCGGTCATTGCAGCTGTGCATTCCCTGCCAGTTGGCGCAATCGTCGTGTCCGGAGGCTGCGACGGCCCGGATAAATGGGCAGTCGGTGCCGCGCGCCAGGCCGGGCTACCTATCATCGAACACTTGGCGGACACGTCGGGCTGCAGGCAGCGGTTCGAATTCACGAAAGCCTTTTACGCTCGCAACTAGGTTGTCGCAGATGATTGCGACCGGGTGATCGCGTTTCCTGCACCTGACCGCAAGGGCGGAACGGAAGACACGATCAAGCGCGCATTGAAGGCCGGCAAACCCGTCGATATCCGCTGATCGCCGGCGCGCTGGCGTCCGCGCCTTCAAGACTATGCTCCGATCACGCGCCACGCGAAGGTCGATACGCTGAAGATCTACGATCGCCGGGAAAGCGGCTTGGGCGGTCACGCAGGCGGGGATTTCTCTAGTTTGCTGAATTGCCGACCGGGCAACCTCTGAACTCCCAGGCCTGAGACGGGACATTCGGATCCGGTTGAAGGTACTCGCAAACAAACGTCCGGCGCACTTTACCCCATGTTCGATAGACTAGGGAGGCAGTGACCACGAGGATGGACTCGCCACTCAAAAGACGATCGCGGTCCCAGGGTTTTACAATCGCAATCTCGCCGGTTGCGCTGCTCTCATGCGTCGTAGAAGGAAAAATGACGCTGCCACCGCTTCCGGGTGGTTGGATGTCTACGCATGCCGGCGCTGCTAGGTTGATTATCCGCCAGCGCGCTTCAGGGAACTCGAGCATTGACGTGATTGGGCGGCTCAGGGGTAGTGCGATGATGCCCATGCCGACGTGAACGTTGGTCGCGGGCTCTCTGCCCACATTTCGGTAGTCGAGAGTGGCGGCAGGCCTTCAGCGTGCTCGACCGGCCGCGTCCAGTCGCCCCGGCTTGGTGCTAGCCAGGCCCGGTTGGCGGCCTCAACGGTATATTGGAGCGTATCGTCTGTAATGCGGAGTATGATCGCATTGTAGATCGTCGCGATTACCAATGCGACGGTCGCTGTTCCAACCACCGCGGTCCATCGTGCGACCGGGTCAACCACTTTGAAGAAATTGCGAAGATCGAGAATGTCCCAAAGAATCGGGATCAGCATTTACCCGACGGCAAGCACTAATAGCGCGGCAATCTTCCAATCCATGGGCAGCCACCACTGCGTTTATAGTCGAAGTCTGGCATCCGATAACAGCCCTTAACGGACACCAGGATTTGACTCGCCTGCCTCCGTTCTGCAGTCGAGCCAGCGGCGCGCAAGCGCTGACATGTTCCGCGCCGCGTGCAGCACAGCCCGTGCTGGGGGACACCCACTACCTGTCGTTGACACGGAAGCTTGTCAGACGGAAGCTACCAACACTGGGCTGACATGGGAGGGCACAGTGATGAACACGATATCGGAACATTCGATCGAAATTACTATCCTGTTGACGGTCATAGTGATCATAACAGGTATCGTGCTCATGGTAGCAATACCGCAACGCAACCAGAGCCGGTACGTAATGGAGTTGATGAAGGACCCGGCTATCCAAGCTCGATTGAAGGACACTAGCGTGGACTTCGCTGAGCTGTTGCGCGCCATCAGAGACGCAGAGCGCGCTGCGCCTACTCCGCCCCGAGAAGGCATTATGGACAAAGTTATTGCCGATATCACTTGGGATGTTGCGGGGCTCATTGGAATAGTCGTCACATTGGTCATATGTTACGTAGTTGTGTTTAAGAATTCCGCAGACATTCCGCGTGAGCTGTTGGCCGGTTGGACGACCATCCTGGGATTCTATTTTGGCAGGTCGAAAAAAGTGACGACCGCCGGCTTGCGGACGCGGGATGGCTGAGGCCTCGAGCGAACCGACCGAAGTCAAAACCACGCCGCGGGCGTCGCATGTGGCCCATGCCTGGCTGCGCGGTCCTGTCTTCCTCGAGCTGGCCAGCTAGGCTATCCGCCGACGCCAGCATCCCAATGCGCTTACGGCCGCGATCGTCGATCGCGTTATTCGCGGCGGCTTGGTCGACCAGTTGCTAGATGATCCGAGGCTCGAATGTACGAAGTGAAGCTTCCGCCATCGGCTGCACGCCGGAAGAGTTCGCGGCCGCGCTCGAGGCCCACCGCGCGGCCGTCGAAAGCCACATGATGGGCAAGCCGGGCATCCCGGCGCCGGTCGCCGGCGAGCTGGTGGTGTTCCTGGTGCAGCGGATCCCCGATACCGGCCCGGTCAAAGAGCGCGGGCCCGACAAGATCGTGATCGCGCCTTACACCATCGTCGACGATACGCCGCTGCCGCCCGGGCAGCAGCTAGCCCTGGATACGCTGCGGCTGTATCGTGCGAGCCTCAACCCGGCCGAATATCGATCATTGCTCGATAGGAACGGGTTTGATGTGGTGTCGCATGTTGTTGAGGACCTCGACTGTGGTGGCCATACCATCTGGCTCGCGCAGCTCATTTGGGACACTGGGTCAAATGCCGAACGCTGGTCGCCGACAGCGTTTTGCGATTATGATCCGGTCAAGAAAAAGGCCGATATCGGATCGAATTTCCTGGAGCGGGAGTGCGTGAGACCTTTCGCACCGGCATTGGGGGGCAGACTGCGATGAGTTCACAGCAGCGATCATTGGCTGATCCCCGGCAGGACGAATATCGAATTCTTCATGAGGCCGACCTGCGGGACTACCTCGCTGGCGTCCCGGCGGTCGCGGTCCGGCTTGGCGGCGCCCCGGCCGTCTGGTCGATCAGCGAGGTCGGCGACGGCAACCTCAATCTCGTGTTCATCGTCAAGGGGGACGCGGGCGGCATCGCCGTCAAGCAGGCGCTGCCTTACGTGCGGCTCGTCGGCGAAAGCTGGCCGCTGCCGCTGTCGCGCTCGCACTACGAATACCTGGCGCTGACGCATCAGGCGCGGCTGGCGCCCGGGCTGGTGCCTGATGTGCTGCACCACAACGAGGGGCTCGCGCTCGTCGTCATGGAGTTGATCGAGCCGCATATCATCATGCGCAAGGGGCTGGTTGCCGGCACGCTCTATCCGCGCTTTGTCGGGGACATCGCGACCTTTCTGGCGCGCACGCTGTTTTTCTCTTCCGACCTCGCGCTTCCTGCCGCCAGGAAGAAGGAGGGGATCGCGGCGTTCGCGGGCAACCATGCGCTGTGCAAGATCACCGAGGACCTGATCTTCACCGATCCCTACCGCGTGGCCGAGCAGAACCGCTGGACACAGCCCTGGCTCGATGCGACCGCGGCCGCGTTTCGGGAAGATCTCGACCTCCACGTCGCGATCTCGCGGCTGAAGGTTAAATTCCTGAACGCGCCGGAGGCCCTGATCCATGGCGACCTCCACACCGGCTCGATCATGGTGACGGAAGGCTCGACTGTCGTGATCGATCCCGAGTTCGCTTTCTACGGACCGATGGGGTTCGATCTCGGCGCGGTCATCGCCAATCTCCTGATGAGCTATCTGGCCTCCGCCGGCCACGAACGCTCGCCCGGCGGACGGCGGCTGTTCGAGGTCTGGGTGCTGGAAACGATCGAGAACGTCTGGACGGCGTTCGCCCATGAATTCCTCGAGCTCTGGCGGACGGAAGCTCAAGGCGACGCCTATCCGGCGACCCTGTTCGCGGGTGAAGCCGGCGCGGCGCGTCTGGAGATCGAACGGCAGGCCTATGTGGCGCGGCTATTTAGCGACACAGTTGGGTTCTCGGCCGCAAAAATCATCCGCCGTATTCTGGGCCTGGCGCACAATATCGATTTCGAATTGATCGAGGACCCGAAGCGGCGGGCCATTTGCGAGGCGCGAAGTTTGCGGTTGGCGCGTGCGATGATGGTGGAGACGGCTTCGTTCCCCACGATCGGTGCCGTGACGAAGGCGGCGCGGGAGGTTCGCGACTGGCAGCCGGATTTCGGTTGACGGCGCGCCGGCGAGGATCGCTGCTCCAAGTTGGCACTATTTCATGAGCCGCAGCAGAGCCTGTCCGGCGGGCGATCTCAATTCCTTGGCGTCCAACGTTCCATCCTTGTCCGGATTGGCTGCGTTGAAGCGCTGCTCGACGACAGCAAGATATTCGTCCAGCGTCAGCGTGCCATCACGGTCGGGATCGGCTGCAGCCAGCTCCTTGGCGCTCAACCTGCCGCGCAACTCACGCGCATCGAGCGTGCCGTCCCGATCCGGGTCAAGTTTGGCAAACATGGCGGACGCGGCCTTCTTCACCTCGGCCAGATCGAGGGTACCATCATTGTCGGTGTCGAACATCTTGATCGGGTTGGCGCGGTCCTTCGCCAAGGCGGGACCGGAAAATGCCACAGCAGCAGCCAGCGCTAGACCAACGAATGGGCGCGAAATCATGTTCTGATCTCCTAAGCAAAGCCAGTTGCAGGTACACGCACTAATAAGTGGTCGCGGTATCGGTTCCAACCGTCGCGTACTAATCACTATAGCCGAGTGCAATCTTGCTCGCAGCTATTTTGAACGGACGCGTACAAAGTCGGAGGGTAGCTGGTCTGATTTCCCAAAGGGAAGAGGCAACAGCCATCGCGTACCGTCGGGCGTTCAAGCTCGCATCCCTATCGCAGGCCGAAATGGCGGGTCGTCTTCGGGCGAAGGTGATGCAGGAGCGTAGTGATCGAATTGCATCGTGAAGGTCGCGCGTCCCTGGCTCATCGAGCGCAGGTTATTCACGTATCCGAACATGCGCATGAGCGGCACCATCGCGTTGACGGCGTTGGCGTTGCCGCGTCTGTCTTGACCCAGGATCTGGCCGCGCCGTGAGTTCAGGTCGCCGATGACCGGGCCCGTACAGTCATCCGGGGTCACCACTTCGACCTTCATGATCGGCTCGAGCAGAACGGACTTGGCCTTCTGCAGCGCTTCGCGGAAGGCCGCGCGCGCCGCGATTTCGAAGGCCTGCGTCGAGGAGTCGACGTCGTGGTACTTGCCGTCGATGAGCTGGACCTTGACGTCGACCACCGGGAATCCGGCAACGACGCCGGACGAGAGCACGCTTTCGAGACCCTTTTCGACGCCGGCAATGTATTCCTTCGGCACCGAGCCGCCGACGATCCTCGACTCGAACTCGTAGCCCTTACCCGCCTCGTTCGGCTCGACGATGATGGTCACGGCCGCGAACTGGCCGGTAGTGCCGGTCTGCCTCTTGTGGGTGTAGCTGTGCTCGACCCGCAGGGTGACACGCTCGCGAAACGCCACCTGCAGCGCGCCGATATTGGCGTCGACCTTGTGGGTGCGCCTGACGATGTCGATCTTGGAGGCGAGATGGAGTTCGCCCATGCCCTTGAGAATGGTCTGGCCGGATTCCGGGTCGGTCGTCACGCGGAATGACGGATCTTCGGCGGCAAGCTTCGCCAGCGCGATGTCGAGCTTTTCCCGGTCGGCCTTTGACTTCGGCTCGATCGCGGTTTCGACCAGCCATGGCGGCTGCATGTGGATGTCGTCCGCCATCGCTCAATCTCATACCTTCAATCGTTCGACTGAATAATACCCGGCTTTTGATATGCGCTTGGTGATCACTTGACTTAAATCAAAGGGGCCGACCGATTGGCGCGTACGGTTGTCCATCTATCAGATCTGCTCTTCATAATCTCTTGCCTGCAGCCCAAGCCTAGCGATTCTGCCAGCGAGTTCGCCCTACCGACTTCTTTGAGGTAGATCGACGTCTGGTCTCGATCGTGTCCCTTAGATTGCAAAGCACGTGGGAGAATGACCATGGCAATTCGCGAAATTTTACTACCGCTCATCAGCTATCCGGTGGCAGTCGAAGAAGCCGCGATAAAGCAATCCGTATGGGTAGCGGCGCACTTGAACGCACGAATCACCGCTGTTTCGTTTGAAGTGGATGCTCGTCCGCTGGACGGCAACCTTACAAGGCCATTTTCCACGGGCGGTTTAACGATTGAACCGCCTGAGCATAAAAAGAGCCTTGAGAATGCTGAACGGATGATGGCGGTTTTGGACGCTGCAGCGCGTGAATCTGGCATCGCGTACGATAAAATAACCAAGCGCTGTGTTCCGGAGGACTTTTCGTCCTATTTGGCACAGTGCGCACGGACGATTGATCTTTCTTTGGTCCCCATCAGACCATTTGACGATATGCATGAAAAAGTGGTCGAAGGACTCATCTTCCAATCGGGGCGCCCGCTCCTGATCTTTTCAGGAGGAAGGGCGGATCGGTTACCCAATTCGTTTGATCATGCAGCAATTGCCTGGGATCACAGTCAGCAGGCCACGAGGGCAGTTGCGGATGCTATGCCGTTCTTGCAAGGCGCCAAAACAGTGCAAGTGTTCACAGTGACCGACAAAGAAGCGCCGGCGGAGCGGGAATCTGGAGAAGCCCTCGTCAAGCATCTGGCCGCGCACGGCATCAAGGCGCGGTTCGAAACGATTCCCAAGGCTGGGGCGTCAATTGGAAAGATCTTCGAAGCACATGTCAAAAATAACGCGATAGATCTTTTGGTGATGGGCGCCTATCGACATTCTCGGCTAAGAGAGTTCTTCATGCCTGGTGCTACCTATACTGTCGTTGGAGACCCGCCCTGCTGGGTTTTGATGTCGCACTAGCAATGCCGGCGAGATGAGTCGGGCCTGATCGTGGCAACGGTCAACGTTGCCGTCCATAAGGTCGGCGACGTCCCCAATTTATCCGAACCATACGGTCAGATCGAGCCGCGAACTGTGTCGCAGTGCTTCGCGCACCATGTACCTTATTCCCCGGTCCGTTCCCGCAAACGCTGTGCATAGACGTTGATGATGAGCGCCGCCAGCAGGATCAGGCCGCGGATCAAGATCTTCAGAAAGCTGTCGATGTTGACGTGGTCGAGGCCGTTGTTGAGGACGCCGAGCACGAACAGGCCGACGATGGTGTTGCCGATGCCGCCGCGGCCACCAAAGAGACTGGTGCCGCCGACCACGACGGCGGCGATCGAATCCAGGAGATACGTATCGAATTCGTTCTGCTGCGCGCTGCCGAAATGCGCCACGCCCAGCATGCCGCCGATGCCGGCGCAAACAGCCGAGATCACCATGACGCTGCCGAGGATCAGCTTGACGTTGAGGCCGGAATATTCCGCCGCCTCGCGGTTTCCGCCGACCATGTAGACGTAACGGCCGAAGCGGGTGTAGGTCAGCACCAGATGGCCCCCGAGCAGCATTAGCGCTGCCACGATCACGATCCAGGGAATGCCGCCGATCGATGTCGATCCGAGCGTCGTCACAAGCGGAGGCACCTTGTAGGCGATCTGCCCGCGCACCAGCAGCGCCGAGACGCCGGCCGCGATCTGCATCATCGCCAGCGTCATGATGAAGGAAGGGATGCCGATCACCGTCAGCCCGAACGCGTTGACGAGGCCGAGCAGGGCGCACAGCGCCAGCGCCAGCAGGATCGCGGCCCATCCGGGCATCGGGACGTTGGCGATGTTGACGTAGGAATCCTGCAGCGTGAAATAGGCCACCGCAATGCCGGTGACGTTGGCGATGGCGGCGATCGACAGATCGATTTCGGCGCACAGGATCACGAAGGTGAGGCCGACGGCGATGATGCCGGTGACCGATATCTGGGTCAGGATGTTGCCGAGATTGTCGAGCGTCGCAAAGGAGGGGCTCGCAACCGCGAAGAAGGAAAACAGGCAGATCAGCGTCAGGAACGGCGCGATGTTGCGCATCTGGGAGCGCATTATCGCGGCGAGCCCGCGAGGCCGTTTCCGATCCACGGCGACTGTCACGCCTTCACCTGAAGTCATGTCCCGTCTCCTCACGCCGCTTCCAAGAGGCGGTCCTTGCTGATCTGTTCGTTGGCAAATTCCCGCACCACCGCGCCACGCTTGAGCACGATGACGCGGTCGGCGAGCGACAGCACCGTCTCGGGCTCGGTGGAGAGCACGATGATGGCGAGCCCCTTGGTGCGCAAATCTCTGACGATGTGGATGACGTCGTTCTTGGCGCCGACGTCCATGCCGCGGGTCGGCTCGCACAGCACCAGGAGCCGCGGCGGATAGCTCAGCCATTTTGCCAGCGCCACCTTCTGCTGGTTGCCGCCGGACAGCATGCCGAGCTCGAGATCGACGGCCGCGGGCCGAATCCGCAATTGCTCGACCTGCCGGGTCGCGATCGAGCGTTCGCGCGACGGCTTGAGCAGCAGGGACGAGATGCGATCGAGGATGCTGATCGAGATGTTCTTGTAGACCGGCTCCTGCAGGAACAGCATGTCGCGCCGGCTCTCGGGAACGAAGGCGATGCCGGAACGCCTGGCGTCGGCCGTGCTGCGGAAGGCCTTTTGGTGGCCTGCGACCGCGAGCGTGCCGAGGTCGGGTTTTAACTTGCCAAACAGGATCCGCGCCAGTTCGAGCTGTCCGCATCCCATAAAACCGTAGATGCCGAGCACCTCGCCGGCGCGGGCCTCGAACGAAACCTCGCGCAGGCGGCCAGCCAGTGTCAGCCCATTGGCGTTCAGCACCACCGGCTGATCGGTCGGCGGCGGCAGCATGATGTCGTGGGTGTAGGTCTCTTCCAGTGCCTCTCGGCCCTTGCCGATCATCGCCTCGATCAGGGCCGGCTTGCTCGTCTCAGACGCGGCGGTCTCCGCGACCTTCCTGCCGTTGCGGAACACGGTCACGGTGTCGGAGACGCGCAGGATGTCCTCGATGAAATGCGAAATGAAGACGATGCTGGTGCCTTCGTCCCGCAACCGTTTCAGCGTTGCGAACAGGCGTTCCACTTCCGGCGGCGACAGCGCCGAGGTCGGCTCGTCGAGAATGATGATGCGGGCGCCCGAAGACAGCACGCGGGCGATCTCGATCAGTTGCTGCAGCCCGATCGGGAGATCGCCGAGCCGCGACATCGGATCGACATCGATACCGAACCGCTTGAGCTGCTCGCCGGCCTCCCGGGCCATCCGCCGCCATTGCACGAAGCCTAAGCGGTTGGTCGGCTGGCTGCCCAGAAATACGTTTTCGGCCACCGTCAGGTCCGGCGCGACGCTGAGTTCCTGATGAACCATCGCGATGCCGGCCGCATGCGCGTCGCGCACCGATCGAAAGCGGGTCTCCCTTCCGTCGAGGACGAGCCGGCCGGAAAAATCCGCATGCACGCCGGCGATGATCTTCATCAGCGTGCTTTTCCCCGCGCCGTTCTCGCCGACGAGACCGTGGATCTCGCCGGCGGTGAGCGCGAAGTCGACCCCACGAAGGGCTTCGACGCCGCCGAAGGCCTTCGTGATGTCGTGCAGTTCGAGGATGGGCTGATGTCCCCTGGACATGCTGGCTCAGATCAGGAAGTGGTCCTCCATCCATTGCATGCCGGCCGCGTTGGCCTTCGTCACCACCGGGCCGTCCGTGATCACATGCTTCGGGATGCCCTGTCCGCTCTTCTCGCCGCCGGTCACCGCGGCGACGCCGGCGATGATGGCGCCGCCATGGATGCGGCAGGAGGGGTTGCGGACGGTCGCGAACATGCGGCCTTCGCTCACCGCCTGGATCGCCGGCGGCATGGCGTCGACGCCGCCGATCAGGATGTTGGTGCGGTTGCGCGCCTTCATGATGTTGGCGGCGGCCAGCGCCATGTCGTCATTGTGGAAGAACGCCGCATCGATCTGCGGGTACTTCGTCAAATAGGTCTCCCACAACCGCGCGGCCTTCGAGACGTCCCAATCCGCCGGCTGGGTGTCGAGCACCTCGATGTTCGGGAATTGCTTGATGACCGTCTCGAAGCCCTTGGCGCGACCCTGCGCGCCGGTATGGCCGAGCGCGCCTTGCGTCATGATGACCTTGCCCTTGCCGCCGATGGCGTTGCAAAGCGCCTGGGTCACCGACGCGCCCATGAATTCATTGTCGGGCGCCAGGAACGAATGAACCTTGATCTGGTCGAGTGGCGCGATCAGCGTGTCCATGTCGATCACGGGAATGCCGGCGTCGATCATCTTCTGCACGGGCTGGGTCAGCGTGCCGATGCCGAACGCCTGGATGGCGACGAAATCCCATTTCTGCGACGCCATGTTGTCGATCGCGGCGCGCTGCTTGACCGCGTCGAGCTGGCCGTCGAACCAGGTGACCTCGACGTTGAACAGCTTGCCCCACCATTCCGCCGCCTGCTTGCCCTGGGCGCACCAGGTGGCCTGCAGGCCTGCATTGGAGAACGCGGCCTTCAGAGGTTTCTCCGAACGTGCCGCTGCCGCCAGCGCCGGGTTGATACCCAACCCGCCGAGCAGGGCGGTTGCCGCGCCGCCAGTCGCCGCCGCTTGAAGAAGATTACGCCTTGTCGTAGAGGATTTCTCAGTCCCGGACATCGCTCGCTCCCTCGTTTGTCGTTTTATTACCGACGGCGTCGATTGAACGCGCCGCGGATCGAGGCAGTCTTTCACACTCGGCGCGAATGTCCACCGGCTGACTTGATCGTCCGTATCAATGAGTTTCAGGAAGCGTTGGTGCTCGTCGTTTCACTGCGCTGCAACGAGACTTTCGATGTCACCGAGCAATTTCCGCCACGCCGCATCGATTTCGTCCGACCAGTCTGCTCCGACGATTTCGCGCAGCGCCTGCGCGATGATGCCGAAGAAGGCGACGAACAATTCGCGCGGCGTGCCGTAGGCGTCGTGCGAGGAAACCTCTGAGATGATCAGGCGGAAATGGCCGGTGCGTTCTCCGGCAAAATCCAGGATGGCGTCGATCGTCAAAGCCAGCATCGAACCCATGACGAGTTCGCTGCCCTCGGTGCGGAACATCGCTCGTGCTTCGGGATGCGCGTCGAACAGGCGGCGATAGACCAGCGGCGTCAGATCCTCGCAACGCTCGGCGGCCAGTTCAAAACTTCGCTCGATCGGATTTGACGATGCCATCATTGTCGCTTGCGATCGTCTTGAAAAAGGATGGTCTCGAAAAAAAAGAGCAGGGCGCCAAGCCCTGCTCAAAAATTGTGTCGACCCTTAATTTCCTCGCAAATGTAGATTTGATCTTGATTGTCGAGGCGACGCTGCTTGTGCGCGTCAGGGCTCCTCCCGAGACTTGGACCACCAAGCTTGAGCCTCTCGGCCAGCCTGAGCTTGGATTGGTAGACCATCTTTTTCGACTTGTCACCATTTTCGGCAACCTTTGTTCAAAATTCCAGCAATCTGCGAAATGAATGAGAATTTGCTACTATCGGTTGTGGATTTAGCTGCAATACCCCCGAGGCTTGGTATTGAGGTAGGGTCGGTAGGGCGCCTTGCCTGTGGCGTAAAAAGCATCGCTTTCCGCCAGGTTTACTCCTTGAAGCCGCAACATAGTTCCGGGAACCTGATCTCGACTTCGGACTCTCATGGTGATTAGGTCCGAGTCGGATGGTTTGCGATGCGCTGGCTGAAGAAATTTCTGCCCATAGTCCTGTTTGCCCTGGCGGTGCAGATTTTTGCACCGATCGGCGCATGCTGGGCGGCGAGCATCGCGGCCTCGGATCCGCTCGCCGGCGCCGTCATCTGCCACGGCAATGCTGCGCCCGGTGCAGGGCAGACCGATCAGACCGGCCACCGCGCTCATGACGGATGCTGTTCGGTTTGCAGCGTGCTGCAGACCGGCGCGCCGGTCGACGTGCCGCAGATTGCGGTGATCGACGTCGATCGGGTTGCCGAGCAGGCGGCCTGGTTTGATTTTGCCTTCCGGCTGACGAACGCTCGCGCCGGCTCACACGCGCAGGCGCGCGCCCCTCCCGCCATTTCCTGACGACCTGGAACACCCAATGATCGGTGCGGCGATTGCCGCGCCGGTTGGTGCAGTCATTCGAGCCGGCCAAAGAGCTGGCGTCAGGAATATCTTATGTATCGTTATTACGCCTTGGGTGGCGCGAGCTTAGCCGTACTCGGCGGCTCGCTCTCCCTGATGCCGTCGACCGCAAAGGCCCAGACGTCGTTGCCGGCGGTGACCATCGAGGCGCCGCGCGCCACAGCGGCAAGACCTGCGGCCCGAAAGCCGGCCGTTCGCTCGTCCGCCCGGACGCAGGCGCGGCCGGCCTCGACCAACCCCGCGCCATCAGCCTCGCTAACCGCGGGCATTACCCCGAGCGTGGCGCGCGCGCTGCTCTATCAGGCACCCACTGGCCAAACCGAGACGACCATCGATCGCAGCCAGTGGGACAACCGGCCGGCGGTTACCGTGGCCGACGTGCTGCGCGAGAGCCCCGGCATCTCGGTGAAGCAGGGCAACGGGCCGCGCGATATCGGCATTTCGATTCGCGGTTCCAATGCCCGGAATGGTTTTGGCATCCGCAATCTCGTGATCTTCGACGACGGCTTTCCGGTCACGCAGCCGGACGGGCTTTCCCGCAGCGATCTGATTGATCCGCGCGCCTATGGCGCGATCGATGTCATCCGTGGGCCGTCGTCGGCGCTCTATGGCAATTATGCCACCGGCGGCGCGCTGAATTTCCGCACCCGCCAGGGCCGCACCATCGACGGCGTCGAATACGGCGTCGATGGCGGCAGCTTCGGCTACCTCAACAATTATCTGGCCGCGGGCAAGAAGGTCGGCAATTTCGAATACTCGCTGTTTGCCAGCGACGCGCGAGGTGATGGGTTTATCCAGAACAGCTGGTACAATACCCAGACGGTGAACTTCCTCGGCACGCTGCACCTCACGCCCGACGACCGCTTCACCGTCAAGTTCATCAACAACAATCTGGAGACGCGGCTGCCGATCCGGCTGTCGCTGAACCAGTACAATCAAAATCCGTTCCAGCAGGGATGCGAGTTCGCCGGCATCACCGCCTGCGCCTCGGTCCCCCTTTTCAACAACGGCTTCAACGGAGCGCGTACTCCCATCACCGCGATCCAGGCCGGGCTCGGCCGCGAGGATCGCCGCACCATCGTCGGCGGCCGTTGGGAGCACGATTTCGACAACACGACCACCTGGCGCAACCAGTTCACGTTCGACGATCGCAACATCAGCCAGCCGACCGGCGCCACCAGCGCGATCGGCGATTTCCCGTCCTACAATTACATGAGCGACGTCACCAAGCGCGGTGAAATCCTCGGGATGGAATCGACGACGTATTTCGGGGCTTGGTACAACACGCTGGCGGCGTCGAGCGACACGCGCAATGTCATGCCGGGGGGCAATGCGAAGCTGGGCCTGCTGCAGAGCAACACCTTCAGCAGCACCTCCAACTACGGGGGTCGCGCGCGCGAGGAGGTCAAGATCGCGCCCAATTTGACCGCGATTGCCGGCATCGGCTGGGAAACGACGGTCCTGAGGGGCGTCAATACGACCTATGCGTATCCGACGACGAATGTCCCGACGGCGGTGACCACGCTGATATCCGCCGACCGGCAATTCCAGAACACGGCGCCCGAGCTGGCGCTGCTCTACAAGCTCAATCCCGAATGGCAGTTCCGGGCGCGGGTCGCCACAGGTTACGGCACGCCGCAGGTCGGCAACCTCTTTGTCCTCTCGAACGGTCAGAACGGAAACAATACGCAGCTCAAGACGCAGCAGAACCTCGGTTACGACATCGGGTTCGACTGGACGCCGAACAACACGCTCAGATTCAGCGCGACCGGATTCTATGAGTTCTTCAAGAACGAGCTGGTTTCGCAGGCCACCCAGGTCGGCGCGCCCAATGCGAGCTTTACGTTCAACGCGCCGAAATCGGAGCATCGCGGCGTCGAGCTTGCCGCCGACTGGAAGTTCTATCCGGGCTGGCGGTTCACGGCCGCCTATACCTACCTCGACGAGTTCTACACCGAGTACACCGAGAATCTCGTCAATGGAGGGACGTTCAGCTTCAATCGCGCGGGTAACAAGATTCCCGGCGTCTCACCGAACGAACTGACGGCGCGGCTTGGCTACGATCAGATGTGGGGGCCGCTTGCGGGCCTCGGGGCGTTCGTCGAAGTCCAGTGGAAAGATTCGTTCTACATGGACAACGCCAATCTGCTGAAGGCGCCCGGTTACGAACTGGTCAATCTCAACGTCCATTACAACACGGATCTCAAGTCCGATTACTTCAAGTCGTTGAGCATGTATGCCGAAGTCAGGAACGTGTTCGATCGTACCTATGTGGCTTCCGCCAACAACATCGGCAACACGGTGAATGCCGCCGGCATTCAGAACCCGGCCGCCGTGCTGGCGAACACCACCGGCTCGATCTACGCCGGCTCGCCCCGCGCCTTCATCGCGGGAATAAAGCTGGCGTTCAAATGATAGGACCACACGGCAGAAGGAGTTAAGGCCATGCTGCGAATGAGCTTGCTTGCGACGCTCGCGTTCTCGCTTTGCCAGACGGCGGCGCAGGCGCAGATGAGCCATCACAACCATGCCTCGGAAGCGGCGTGCGAGGAGGCCGAGTTGCGGTGCGCGTCGAAGGTCACGCCGGCCTTCGCGTCAGACGGAACGCTGTGGCTCGCCTGGATGGCGGGGAGTCAGATCTCGGTGGCAAGCTCGAAGGATCAGGGGCGCAGCTTTTCGACGCCGGTTCAGGTGACAAAAGAAAAGCTCAAGCTCGATTGGGGTCCGGATGCGCGTCCCCAGATCGTGGTCGAGAAAAACGGCGGCATCGCGCTGGCCTTCTCGATCTTCCGGGACAAGGCGTTCAACGGGCAGGTGCTCGCCACAAGGTCGATCGACGGCGGCCGGAACTTTGCCGAGTTGCAGCCGATCACTGCGAACAATGAGAGCCAGCGCTTTGCGGCGCTCGGCCTCGATGCTGACGGATCGGTGTTCGCGGCCTGGATCGACAAGCGCAACCGCGTACCCGCGAAGCAGGAGGGCAAAAAATACGAAGGCGCAGGGGTGTTCTTTGCGTCATCGAAGGACGGCGGTGCGTCCTATGCCGAGGCACGGCTCGCAAGCGACAACACCTGCGAGTGCTGCCGGCTCGGTCTGGCATTCGCAGGCCCCGGCCGTCCCGTCGTGGTGTTCAGGAATCTCTTCGAAGGCGGTGTGCGGGATCACGCGGTCATGACGTTCGCCGATCCGGCGACCCCGGGCGAGGTTCGTCGCGTCAGCAACGACGACTGGCAGATTTCCGCCTGCCCGCATCACGGCCCAAGTCTTTCGATCTCGTCCGCGGCACCTACCATGTGAGCTGGTACACCAACGGCAAGGCCCGCAAGGGATTGTTCTATGCCCGCTCCCAGGACGAGGGCCGTACGTTTTCCGATCCGCTTCCGCTTGGCCGCGCCGACCGCAACCCCACGCGGCCGTTCGTGCTGACGGGCCCGCGCGGCGCCACCATGGTCTGGAAGGAATTCGACGGCGAGAAGACCTCGGTCAATGCGATGACCTCGCATGATGAGGGCAAGAGCTGGTCGACGCCGGTCACGATCGCCACGACGACGGATACCTCCGACCACCCGCTGCTGGTCAGCGACGGACAGGCGACCTACCTTTCCTGGATGACCAAGGCCGACGGATATCGCCTGCTGCCGATTGGAGATGGATCATGAAACGCCGCCTGCTGGCTGCCATATTCCTGTTTGCCTCTCTGGCCACTGCGCCGGCAGCCGAGACGCCGTCCGAGCTCAAGCCGTTCGTGCGGGGCAGCTGGCAGGAAATGCTGCGCTCGCACGCCGGCCGTCCCACGCTGGTGCATTTCTGGGGCGTCACCTGCGGCCCCTGCAAGGTTGAATTGCCGCTGCTCGGACAATTCATGAAAGACAATGCCGAAGTCGACGTCGTGATGATCAGCGCCGATCTCGTTCCGAATCTGCCGGGTGCTGCGCGCGCGATGCTGGAGAAGGCCGGGCTCGGGGCCGCGGAGAACTGGCTTTTCGCCGACGGCTTTGTCGAACGCCTCCGATTCGAGATCGACCCGGCCTGGCAGGGTGATATCCCGCGCACACTCTTGATCGCGCGGGACGGAACCGTCACCACGATCGAAGGTTCGGCCGAAATACCGGACCTCGAAAAATGGTCGGCCCAGCAAAAGGCTGCGGCGAAATGAGAAACGTGCATGGTGGGCGCTACGGCGACTCGGACGCTTTGGGGTAAGCATGCGACGGCGGCTGGAAGTCTTCATTCCAATCGTACTGTTCTCGATCATGGTGCAGTTGCTGGCGCCGATCGGGGCCTTTCGCGTGGTCGCACATGCGGCCTCCGATCCGCTCTACATGGCAACGATCTGTTCCGGAATGGCGTCCGCGCAGGACGCCTCACAGGCTATTCCCGTCAAGCCGCAGCACGGTGTCAATTGCTGCGGTTTCTGTAGCATCGGCCATAGCGGCGCCGTTGCGGTCGATCCGCCTCCATTGATTTTTGTCGTCCTGCAGCGGCAATACCGGCTTATCGCGTGGCTGGAAGCTACGGATCATATGCCGCTGGTCCGCGCCGGATCGCACGCGCAGGCGCGTGCGCCTCCCACCTTTTCCTGACGACCTCGCTACCTCCCATCAAGATTGGTGCGGCCCCGCGGCCGTGCCGGTCCGTACAGTCGAGCAAGCCGGCCAAAGAGCTGGCGTCAGGATCATTCCATGTTTCGTATTCCTCCACCCGCCGGGCTGGTGCGCAGCACGCTGCTGGCATCGGCTGCGGTCTTCGCCTCTCCCTTCGACGCCCAGGCCCAGTCCGAGCGAACAAGCCTTCCGCCCGTGACCGTCACGGCGCCGGAACAGAAGCGCGCCGCCGGCGTCCGCCCGCCGCGCAACGCGACGCGGTCCGCAACCGCGGTCAGGCAGGTGCGCGCTCCGGCGCCGCAGACCGCCGGCGATCAGGGGCAGGGCGGTCGCGGCGCGCTGGCGGTGCTGAGCGCGCAGCAGGCGCTGACCGAGATCAACAACACCCCGGGCGGCGTCGCGATCGTGCCGGCTGCGGCCTACAAGAATTCGACCGTCGCCAACACCATCAAGGACATCCTGGACTACGTGCCTGGCGTTTTCGCGCAGCCGAAATGGGGCGACGACACCAGGCTTTCGATCCGCGGCTCCGGCCTGTCGCGCAACTTCCATCTGCGCGGCGTCCAGCTCTACATGGACGGCATCCCGATCAACACCGCCGACGGCTACGGCGATTTCCAGGAGATCGACCCGACCGCGTACAAATATGTCGAGGTCTGGAAGGGTGCCAATGCGCTGCAGTTCGGCGCGAACTCGCTCGGCGGCGCCATCAATTTCGTGATTCCGACCGGCCGCGATCCATGGCCGAACGGGGTGTCGGTTGGCATCGGCGCGTTCGGGTTCAAGCGGCTGCAAGCCAATGCCGGCGGCGCCAACGGGCCGTGGGACGGGTTCGTCACCGCCGCGACGCAGGCCTCCGACGGCTTCAGAGATCACAGTTTCGGCAGCGCCACCCGCGTCAGCGGCAATGTCGGCTACCAGTTCTCGCCGGATGCGGAGACGCGGTTCTATTTCAACGCCAACGAGGTTCGCCAGCGCATCCCCGGTACCGTCACCAAGCAATCGGCCCTGACCACTCCCGAAGCCGCCAATCCCGCCAATGTCGCGATCGACCAGCAGCGCAACATCGACACGGTGCGGGTGGCCAACAAGACGACCATCCGGCTCGACGACACCAAGATCGAATTCGGCGCCTTCGGCGTCGACCGCCATTTGATGCATCCGATCTTCCAGTGGCTCGATTACAGCTACAAGGACTATGGCGGCTTCGCCAAGGTGACCGACGACCGTTTCATCGGCGGCTTTCGCAACCGCGTGGTCGCCGGCATCAACATCCTGAACGGCAGCATCGACAACCAGCAGTTCCAAAATCTCGGCGGGCAGAAGGGCGCGCTGTTGTCCTCGTCGATCGACCGCTCCAAGAATACCTCTGCCTATATCGAGGATAGCTTCTACTTCCTGCCGAACGTGGCGGCGATCGCTGGAACGCAATTCCTCTACGCAACGCGGGGCCGACAGGATCGCTTTCTCAGCAATGGCGACCAATCGGGGTCGACCGAGTTCAATCTGTGGTCGCCGAAGACCGGCCTGCTTTGGAATATCGATCCGACCTGGCAGGCCTTTGCCAACATCTCGCGCAGCGCCGAGGTGCCGAGCTTTGGCGAAAGCTCGAACGGGCCGGGGATACCGTTCATTCCGTTCACCAGTATCCGCCCGCAGACCGCCACCACCTATGAGATCGGAACGCGGATGAAGCGACCCGATTACGCCTGGGAGCTCTCCGCCTATCGCGCCAACATCCGCAACGAACTGCAATGCCTCTACAGCGCGTTCGGCAATTGCAACGTCACCAACGCCGACCGCACCGTCCACCAGGGCATCGAAGCAGGGGCGGGCGCGGCGATTTTCCACGGCATCTTCAACAACGGCCCGGCACCGGACAAGCTTTGGTTGAATCTGACCTACACGTTCAACGACTTCCGTTTCGACAATGATGCCACCTTCGGCAACAACCTGCTGCCCGGCGCCCCGCGCCACTACCTCCGCGCCGAGTTACTGTACAAGAACCCGAACGGATTCTATTTCGGACCTAATGTCGAATGGGTGCCGCAAGCCTATTTCGTCGATAGCGCGAACACCCTGAAGACCGAGGCCTATGCACTGCTCGGGTTGAAAATGGGCTTTGACAATGGCGGGCCGGTTTCGGCCTATATCGAGGGGCGCAATCTCGCCAACAAGGCCTACATTTCGAGCACCAGCATCATCAACCAGGCGACCGCCACGTCACCATTGTTTGAACCGGGTAACGGAAGGGCTGTTTTTGCCGGGATGAAGTACAGATGGTAGGTATCCACCCGACGCAGACCCATGCGGAACCCGGTTGAACACGAAAGTCAGACCATGAAGAACATTATGCGCATGCTTGCTTGCGTGGCCGCCCTGTTTGCTCACCTGGGCGCACCCGCGCACGCCCAGGAGGTCAAGGCCGGCGATCTCGTCATTACGCAGGCCTGGAGCCGCGCCACGCCCGGCGGCGCCAAGATCGCCGGCGGCTACCTTACGATCGAGAACAAGGGCTCTGCGCCGGACCGCCTGATCAGCGGCTCCGGCGATTTCGCCGGCAAGGTCGAGATTCACGAGATGGCGATGAACAATGGCGTCATGACGATGCGTCCGCTCGACAAGGGCCTCGTGATCGAGCCCGGCAAGACCGTCAAACTGGCGCCGGGCGGCTATCATTTGATGCTGATGGATCTGAAGACGCCACTCAAGCAGGGTGACAAGGTGCCGCTCACGCTGGAGTTCGAAAAAGCCGGCAAGGTGACCCTGCCGCTCGAGGTGCAGGGCGTCGGCGCACAGGGCCCCGCGGGGCATGATCATTCCGGCATGAAGAAGTGAGCGCAGGATGAAGTTCGAGCAGGCCGATGCGGTTTGCGGTGACGGGCCGGTTGACTGGAGAAGCCATATGGACCGCAGAGAGTTCACCGCGGCGCTGGCTGCGTCGTCGCTTGCCAACCTGTTTGGAACAGCTGCCCATGCCCAGCCAGCACCGCCAGCTCGTCCGCGCGTAGGAATGCTGATCCATTCTGATATGATCATGCTCGACCTGACCGGCCCACTGACGGTGTTCAACATCATGCAGGCCGGCGTGCACCTAATCGCGAAGACCATGCAGCCGGTAATGACCGATGTCGGTCTGCCGGTTGCACCGACCGAGAGCTTTGAAACGTCGCCGCGCGCATTCGACGTGTTGTTCGTGCCGGGAGGACTCAAGGGTACGGTCGCTGCAATGAATGACAGAGAGACTGTCGATTTCGTGAGATCTGCCGGCGAAACCGCGCGATTCGTCACCAGTGTCTGCACCGGCTCCCTGCTGCTGGGGGCGGCGGGTTTGCTCAGGGGCTACCAGGCGACCTCGCATTGGTATGTTCGCGATTTACTTCCGCTTATGGGTGGCATTGTGCGTACGGATCGTGTGGTCGAGGATCGCAACCGGTTGACCGGCGGCGGCGTGACGGCCGGGATCGATTTTGGGTTGACCATCGCGTCGAGGCTGGCGGGAGAAGAAACCGCCAAACGGATACAGTTGCTGATTGAGTACGATCCGAAACCGCCGTTCGATGCCGGTTCGCCCGAACGTGCCGGGCCGGCCCTTACCAACGACATATTGCGTCGACGCAAGGAAGCTATCGCCCAGGCCGAAGCTGCCGCGAGAGTGGCCGGCGCGTCCCTGAAAATCTGACCAGCAATACACATTGCGATCGGCATCACCGATCGCTTCACAAATTCAATAAGAGGCCGGCATGTCCAACAAGATCTACCTGATGATCGCCACCGTGCTCGTTGCATTTCCGGCAAGCGCGCATGTCACCCTCGAGAAGCGCCAGGCGCCGGTGGGCTCGTACTACAAGGCGGTGTTCGCCGTGCCGCACGGCTGCGCGGGGTCGCCGACCGTCAAGCTGCGGGTGCAAATTCCGGAAGGCGTGATCGGCATCAAGCCGATGCCCAAGCCGGGCTGGACCCTCGAGATGGTCAAGGGCAAATACGCGACCGAGTATGAGTTTCACGGCAGTAAATTGTCCGAAGGCGTCAAGGAAGTGGTGTGGAGCGGCGGCAAGCTCGCCGACGACAATTTCGATGAATTCGTCTTCTCCAGCTATCTCACGGCGGGTCTGAAGCCGGACACCACGCTGTATTTTCCGGTGGTGCAGGAATGCGAACAGGGCGTCAGCCGCTGGATCGATATCCCCGCGGATGGCGGCCGTGGCCATGACAGCAAGACGCCGGCACCTGGCCTCAAGCTGATCGCAAAACCGTAGAGCCATCCCGATGGTGCGCGTGCTCGCTGGCCTTGCCGCGCTGCTGTCGGCTCTGTGCATCGCGAGCGCCGCGTGGGCCCATGCGACGCTGCTTTCTTCGGAACCTGCCGACGGCAGCGTACTCACGCTGCCGCCGAAGATGGTGCAGTTGCATTTCAACGAGAGCGTTGCGCCTTCCGTGATCGGCGTCATCGATGCCGGCGGCAGGACACGCGACGTCGCGACGCGCGCGGTCGGCCAATCCGTGCTGATCGTTCTGCCCGACGACTTGCCGATAGGAACGCAAATCGTCAGCTACCGCGTGGTCTCGCAGGACGGTCATCCGGTGGCGGGATCGATGGTGTTTTCAATCGGCGCCGTGACCGGGGCTGCGCCGCCGGCGAAAGCGAGCCCGTTGGCGGTGCTGATCTGGCTGGCGCGGATCGGGGTCTATCTCGGGCTGTTCGTGGGCGTCGGCGGCGCGTTCTTCGCGGTCTGGATCGGGCAGGGCCCGAGCGGATCGACGGTTAGCCGCGCCGCGCTCGCCGTCGGTCTCGTCAGCGCGGTGGCCTCGCTCGGCCTGCAAGGCCTCGATCTCCTCAACCTTGCGCCGGGTGGCATCGTGACGTGGGCGCCCTGGGCGAGCGCGCTCGCGACCTCCCTCGGGCCGTCGCTGTTGATTGCGATCGTGGTGATGGCCATCGGCTGGTGCGCGTGGAAAAGCCCGGGCATCCCGATGGCCTGGGTGTTGACCACATCAGCCATGGCGGGCGTCGGGCTGTCGCTGGCGATGAGCGGACATGCCGCGACCGCCTCGCCGCAATGGCTGACGCGGCCATCGCTGTTCCTGCACGGCGTCGCCGCTGCCTACTGGATCGGCGCGCTGGCGCCGCTGGCGACCATGGCGCATCGGCGCAATGAGGGCCTGCTGCGCGTGCTCAAGCAGTTTTCTACCATCGCGATTCCGCTGGTCGGGCTGCTCGTGCTGAGCGGGCTGGCGCTGTCGATCATCCAGCTTGGCAGTGTCCGCGCACTGATCGAGACCCCATACGGCATCATTCTTTCGGTCAAGCTGGCGCTGGTGATCCTGCTGCTCGGCCTTGCGGCGCTGAACCGGTTCCTCTTCACGCCCGCGGTCGCTGCGGACTATGAGAACACCCGGGCCCTATCAGGGTCGATCCTGCTGGAATGCGTTCTCGTCATTGGCATTCTTGCCGTGGTCGCCGGCTGGCGCTTCACGCCGCCGCCGCGCGCCTCGGCTGCATCAGTTGCGGCGCCGCTCTCGGTCCATATCCATACGGATGCAGCGATGTTTCAGGTGCTGGTGTCGCCGGGCAAGGTCGGCTCCAACGACTTTGTGTTGCAGCTGATGACGGGCGACGCCGCCCTGCTGCCGGCCAAAGAGGCGACGCTGATCCTGAGCTTGCCGGAGCGCGGCATCGAGCCGATGGAGCGTCGCGCAACGCTCGGGCCGGACGGTTACTGGCACGTGCGCGGCGTCGCGCTGCCGCTGGCGGGACGTTGGCACATGCAGATAGATGCCTTGGTCACGGACTTTCAGAAGATCACGCTGCAAGATGAATTGCAGGTGCGCTGACGGCGGATTCCGCTTCCACCCACCCTGCGACCCAAGCTGCGCGGGGTATGACGCCGTTGTGAAGGCATGAAGACCACGAGGCCCAAAAACGGCCCGGAAATCCGCCTTTTCGGCCGCTTTTCAACGGCCCCGGCCTTGTATTTTGGCACCCGATCCGGTTTCACTGCACCTCTTCCGGTATCCCACTGATTCCTTGAGTTGTCCCATGCGGTTGTCGCGGTTTTTTCTACCCATCCTGAAAGAGAATCCGAAAGAGGCGGAGATCGTCTCGCATCGGCTGATGCTGCGCGCGGGCATGATGCGGCAGGAAGCGGCTGGCATTTACGCCTGGCTGCCGTTGGGCTTTCGGGTGCTGAAGAAGATCGAGCAGATCGTCCGTGAGGAACAGGACCGCGCCGGTGCGCTGGAACTGTTGATGCCGACGCTGCAACTTGCCGACCTCTGGCGCGAGAGCGGCCGTTACGACGCCTATGGTCCGGAGATGCTGCGCATCGCCGACCGCCACAAGCGCGAATTGCTGTACGGGCCGACTAACGAGGAAATGATCACCGAGATTTTTCGCGCTTACGTCAAATCCTACAAGAGCCTGCCGCTCAATCTCTATCACATCCAGTGGAAATTCCGCGACGAGCAGCGTCCGCGTTTCGGCGTGATGCGCGGCCGTGAATTCCTGATGAAGGACGCTTACTCCTTCGACATCGACGAGGCCGCGGCGCGCCGTTCCTATAACCGGATGTTCGTGGCCTATTTGCGCACCTTCGCGCGGATGGGATTGAAGGCGATCCCGATGCGCGCCGAGACCGGCCCGATCGGCGGCGATCTCAGCCATGAATTCATCGTGCTGGCGGAAACCGGCGAATCCGGCGTGTTCTGCAACAGCGACGTGCTCAACCTGCCGATCCCGCCCGATGACGTCGATTACGAGGGCGATCTCACCGACTTCATCAAGCAATGGACGTCGGTTTATGCGGCGACCGAGGACGTCCACGATGCCGAGCGTTACGAACGCGAAGTGCCTGCCGACAAGCGCGTCAATACGCGCGGCATCGAGGTCGGCCAGATCTTCTATTTCGGCACCAAATATTCCGACGCGATGAAGGCGCTGGTCGCCGGCGCCGATGGCGTCGACGTGCCGATCCACGGCGGCTCTTACGGCGTCGGCGTCTCGCGCCTGGTCGGCGCCATTATCGAGGCCTGCCATGACGACGCCGGCATCAAATGGCCGGAAGCCGTCGCGCCGTTCACCGCCGTGATCTTGAACCTGAAGCAGGGGGACGCGGCTGTCGATGGCGCCTGCGAGAAGCTTTATCTGGAACTTCAGGCCAAGGGCGTCGATGTGCTCTATGACGATACCGACCAGCGCGCCGGCGCAAAATTCGCGGCCGCCGACCTTATCGGTATCCCCTGGCAAATTCTGGTCGGGCCGAAGGGCCTCGCCGAGGGCAAGCTCGAGATCAAGCGGCGCAGCGACGGTTCGCGCGAGAATCTCAGCCCGGCGGAAGTGGTGGCAAAGATAGCGGGATAAGATATCCACCGCGGTTGCAATGTGGGCCAATAAGGCCACATTTGGTCCGAATCATGGGATTATCGAGTAATGCATGAGACCATGAACGAGACAGCACGAACCCCGCCTTTTGCGCCATTCGAATGGCTGTTGTCCGGACGTTACCTGCGGGCGCGTCGCAAGGAAGGTTTCATTTCGGTTATTGCCGGCTTTTCCTTCCTCGGCATCATGCTCGGCGTCGCCACGCTGATCATCGTGATGGCCGTCATGAACGGTTTTCGCAAGGAACTCCTGGACAAGATCCTCGGGCTGAACGGGCATTTGCTGGTGCAGCCGCTGGAATCGCCGCTGACCGACTGGAAGGACGTCGCCGAGCGCATCAGCCAGGTCGACGGCATCCGTCTTGCAGCACCCGTCGTGGACGGTCAGGCGCTGGCGTCTTCCGCCTTCAACGCCGCCGGCGTGCTGGTGCGCGGCATGCGGTCTGCGGACCTGAATAATCTCACCTCGATCGCCAAGAACATCAAACAAGGCACGATGGAAGGTTTTGACGAAGGGCAGGGCGTCATCATCGGACGCCGTCTCGCCGATCAATTGTCGCTGCACGCCGGCGACACCATCACGCTGGTTGCGCCGAAGGGCGCGGTGACCCCGATGGGAACCACGCCGCGCATCAAACCTTACAAGGTGGCGGCCGTGTTCGAGATCGGCATGTCCGAATATGACGCCAGCTTCGTGTTCATGCCGCTGCCGGAGTCGCAGGCCTATTTCAACCGCAAGGACGACGTGACCGCGATCGAGGTATTCACCACCAACCCCGATCGAATCGACGCGTTCCGCAAGGCCGTGACGGAGGCGGCCGGGCGGCCGGTGTTCCTGGTCGACTGGCGGCAGCGCAACTCGACCTTCTTCAACGCGCTTCAGGTCGAGCGCAATGTGATGTTTTTGATCCTGACGATGATCGTGCTGGTTGCCGCGCTCAACATCGTCTCCGGCCTGATCATGCTGGTCAAGGACAAGGGGCAGGACATCGCCATCCTGCGCACCATGGGCGCCTCGCAGGGCTCGATCATGCGGATATTCCTGATCACGGGCGCGGCGATCGGCGTGGTCGGCACGCTGACCGGCTTCTTTGTCGGCATGCTGATCTGCCTGAATATCGAATCGATCCGGCAATTCCTGTCATGGATGACCAACACCGAATTGTTCTCGCCGGAACTCTACTTCCTCTCCCGGCTGCCGGCCGAGGTCGATTTCGGCGAGACCACCGCGGTCGTGATCATGGCGCTGACGCTGTCGTTCCTGGCGACCCTCTATCCGTCCTGGCGCGCCGCGCGGCTCGATCCCGTCGACGCGCTACGGTACGAGTGAGGACGAGATGGCCGAGGAGGCGGAAGACGTACCGGTTATCTATCTCCACGAGATAAAACGCGAGTACAGGCAAGGCGAGGCGACGCTGACCATTCTCAACGGCGCCAAGCTCGCGCTGTGGGCGGGACAGTCGGTGGCACTGGTGGCGCCGTCGGGTTCGGGCAAGTCGACATTGCTGCATATCGCAGGGCTGCTCGAGAGTCCCGATGACGGCGAGGTCTATGTCGCGGGCACGCCGACCTCGCAATTGTCTGATATCGACCGCACCCAGATCCGGCGCTCCGACATCGGCTTCGTCTATCAATCGCACCGGCTGCTGCCGGAATTCACCGCGCTCGAAAACGTGATGCTGCCGCAGATGATCCGCGGGCTCAAACGGTCCGAGACCATCAAGCGCTCGGAGGAAATCCTCTCCTATCTCGGTCTCGGCGACCGCATCACGCACCGGCCGGCCGAGCTATCCGGGGGCGAGCAGCAGCGCGTCGCCATCGCGCGCGCGGTCGCCAATGCGCCGCGGGCGCTATTGGCGGACGAGCCGACCGGAAACCTCGACCCGCACACCGCCGATCACGTGTTCAAGGCGCTGATGCAACTGGTGAAGGCCACGCAGGTCGCGATGCTGATCGCCACCCACAACATGGAACTGGCCGGCCGGATGGACCGGCGGGTGTCGCTGGTCGACGGTCAGGTCGTCGAAATGGAGTAGCGGCGTGATCTCCGCTCAATAGCCGCTGCCGTAGTGGTTGTAGCGGCGTGCCGAGGTGTCTTGAGATGCATGCGCGAAATAGGGATTGATCACGCATTGCGCCGAGCGGCCCGACGCCGACGCGTTGCATTGAGGCAGCGACGTATAACTACATTCGTAATAGCTGGCCCCCCGGCCATAAACATGCAGGCAAACCGGATAACGGGGATCGTAAGTCTGTGCTTGCGCCGGTGCCGCTGCCGAGGCCGCTCCGATTGCCAAAATTGCCAAAGCCACAACGCGCATCAGAATCTCCTTCCGTGTTGGCGGCTGCGATCGGTCTGCGTGTCCGCCTTGGCGTTGAAATAGGGATTCGCAGCGCAACTCGCAGCTCGCCCGAAGGCGCTTGCCTGACACTGCCCAAGCGACGAAAAGCTGCAATCGCCGACACCGGCGCCGAAATCGCAGCCCTTGATGCAGTAGGGAAACTCGCGCGCCGCAGCCGGCATCGCAACCGCTGCCGACACTGCACCGGCCGCCATCAGCGCCAGCCATGCCCTACGCATGCATCCTCCGCCGGTAGCCCGGAATCT
The DNA here is from genome assembly GCF_054059515.1 of Bradyrhizobium sp. URHC0002. Taxonomy (NCBI): domain Bacteria; kingdom Pseudomonadati; phylum Pseudomonadota; class Alphaproteobacteria; order Hyphomicrobiales; family Nitrobacteraceae; genus Bradyrhizobium; species Bradyrhizobium sp. URHC0002. The sequence goes on from NZ_JBSSCF010000001.1 coordinate 5,368,968, forward strand.
TCGGCCACCAATCTTCAGTCGCTAATCAGAAGATCCACCTGCGTCCGCGTCAAATCACGTTCGCGCGTTGAATGATCCTCAACGTGCGCTGGCGGTGCAATGAGCCTTGGGTGGGCGCTCAGTACCTGCCGGTGCCGGGCGCGGGCGGCAGCGCGCGGCCGCGCGAGCGATACGCGGACGGCGGCTCGCTCTCGCCGACATAATAGGGATTGGCGATGCAATAGAGAAAGCGTCCCGAAGCGGTCGCCTGGCACTGCTCGTAACTGGCGAATGTGCAGTGGCTCAGCGCCGGATATTCGTCTCCCTGAAGGCAGAATGGATATCGGGTGCCAACCGCTTCGGCGGGCGCGGCGCCGAGTGCGGCCAATCCACCCGCGGCCAGCACGGCCAGAATCGCTTTACGCATTTCGAATCTCCTCATCCTGCATCCGCGCTTTGCCGGTTCCAGTTTCATCGACAGAAGCCGCACCCGCGCACGTCCGTCAAGCCATTCCACCTTGCAATACCGTCGCTGAACTGAATGTGAAGCTTTTGCGGCGGGTTCCAATGCAAAGTTTCGAAAAACGCCTGCGGCACAACATTAACTTACGTTCATACTGCGGCCGTTTGATGTGCGTTGTTGCCGTGAGGTCACAGCAAATCGAACGAACGATGCTATGAGCATGTCACGGCCTTGGGGGCTGTCTAACGGAACGGGAATAAAAAGAATGAAGAAGGTTATGCTTGTTACGGCCAGTCTGATCGCGCTCGGCGCGGCTGCGCCGGCTGTTGCCGCGGATCTCGCTGCGCGTCCTTACACCAAGGCGCCCCCGATGATCGCTGCGGTGTATGACTGGAGCGGATTCTACATCGGCGCCAACGGCGGCTGGGGCACGAGCCGCAACTGCTGGACCAACACCGCGGTTGGCGGCGTTCCGTTTGCGCCGGCTGCCGAAGGCTGCCACGACGCAGACGGCGGCACGATCGGTGGTCAGGTCGGCTACCGCTGGCAGGCCGGCAACTGGGTGTTCGGTCTCGAAGCGCAGGGCAACTGGGCCGATTTCACGGGTTCGAACGTGAGCCTCCTCGCGGCGCCCGCCGTCAACCGCTCCAAGATCGACGCGTTCGGCTTGTTCACCGGCCAGGTCGGCTATGCCGCCAACAACGTCCTGTTCTACGTCAAGGGCGGTGCTGCGGTGACCGACAACCGCTACGAAGGCGTGTTCGCCGGTGTCGCGCTCGATCGTACCGAGCAGACCCGCTGGGGCGCCTCGGTTGGCGCCGGTGTGGAATACGCCTTCGCTCCGAACTGGTCGTTCGGCGTCGAGTATAACCACCTGTTCATGGGCACCGAGAACTACAACTTCCGCAGCGTGGTCGGAGCCATCAACGTCCGCAACGACGACATCAAGCAGGACGCTGATCTCATCACCGCCCGCGTGAACTACCGCTTCGGCGGCCCGGTCATCGCGAAGTACTGATTCGCAGCTAACCAGCGAAACAGAGAAGCCCCGGGGCGGTTGTCCCGGGGCTTTTTTTGTTGCGGCGGCCGGTGGCCAAGGGGCTGGAAAGCGGACGACGCCGGGCGCATATTCCGGTGATGGAAGCCTTTATCAAAATTGTCCTGCTGGCTGCGCTGGTGGTTCTCACCCTTGGCGTTATTCCGGATAGGCGGCGAGGCGCAGTCATTGCCGTTGGCACATGCGTCGTGGCGGCTTTTGTCCTTCATTTCGTCGCGCCGTGAGGTCCGCCGCTAGGCCGTGAGGCCGGTCGAGAATTAACCACAGCGGTCATTCTTCAAACTGACCCGCTACCTGCCCTTGACTCCTAGAACAAAAAAGGAACAATGTTCCTCATATGTTCTCATATCGTAGGGAGTCGGACGATGTTGCGGATGTTCGTGGAAGAAGCGGCGGCGCTGGCGTCGATTACGCTGTTTGTCGCGATGATTGCGGTCTGGGCGCAGGTGATTCCGCAGCTTTGAGGTGGTGCGGAAACCTGATCCAGGCCCTCCAGCGGACGGGCTGGGGAAAAGCCGGATGGCGGGCGCGGAAGCTGCGTTCCGCGTGGACTCGGCAAGGCCAAGGCATCACCATTGCGGTGGCGAGTCGGCGCGCATCAGTGGCCGATGATCGCTCCCCACCATGATGCAAGAGCCCGTTAAGCGACCATGTCCAGTGCCGGATTCGTTCATCTCCACGTTCATTCGGCGTATTCGCTGCTGAAGGGCTCGATCAAGATCGCCAAGCTCGGCGAACTGGCGAAGGCCGATCGCCAGCCCGCCCTGGCGCTGACCGACACCGACAACATGTTCGGGGCGCTGGAATTCTCCGACAAGATGGCGGGCTATGGCATCCAGCCGATCGTCGGCTGCGAACTCGCCGTCGATTTCGGCGACCAGGACCCGAACGCGCGCAATGCGCTGGCCTCGGCGCCGTCGCGAATCGTATTGCTGGCGGCGCGGGAGCGCGGCTACCGCAGCCTGATGCGGTTGAACTCGCGGGCGTTCCTGGAAACGCCGGTGCATCAATCCCCGCATATCAAGCTGGAATGGCTGGAAGACGATGCCGAGGATTTGATCGCGCTGACCGGCGGCCCCGACGGCCCGATCTCGCTGGCGCTGCATGCCGATCACGCAGCCCTTGCGGCGGCCCGTTGCGACCGGCTGGCGAACCTGTTCGGCGATCGCCTCTATGTCGAATTGCAGCGCCACGGCATCGACAAGGAGCGCCGCGCCGAATCCGGCCTGATCGATCTCGCCTATGCCAAGGGATTGCCGCTGGTCGCGACCAACGAGCCATATTTCGCAGCGAATGACGATTATGAGGCCCACGACGCGCTGCTGTGCATCGCCGGTGGCAAGCTGATCGCCGAGACCGATCGCGAGCAGCTCACGCCCGATCACCGCTTCAAGACCCGCGCCGAGATGGCGGTGCTGTTTGCCGATATTCCGGAAGCGCTGGCCTCCACGGTCGAGATCGCGGAGCGCTGCTCGTTTCGGCCGAAGACGCGAAAGCCGATCCTGCCGCGTTTCACGGTCGGCGCCGGCTCAGGTTCGGACGCGGAAGCCGAGGAGGCGGCCGAGCTGAAGCGCCAGGCCGGGGAGGGGCTCGCAAGGCGGCTGCAGGTTCACGGCCTGTCGCCCGGCACCACGGAGGAGGAATACCAGAAGCGTCTCGCCTTCGAGATCGACGTGATCAACCGCATGAACTATGCGGGCTACTTCCTAATCGTCTCGGATTTCATCAAATGGGCCAAGGCCCACGACATTCCGGTCGGTCCCGGCCGTGGCTCCGGCGCCGGTTCGCTGGTCGCCTATTCGCTGACCATCACCGATCTCGATCCGATCCGCTTCGGCCTGCTGTTCGAGCGCTTCCTCAATCCCGAGCGCGTGTCGATGCCGGACTTCGACATCGACTTCTGCCAGGATCGCCGCGGCGAGGTGATCGACTACGTGCAAGAGCGCTACGGCCGCGATCAGGTGGCGCAGATCATCACCTTCGGAACGCTGCAGGCGCGCGGCGTGCTGCGCGACGTCGGCCGCGTGCTGCAGATGCCCTACGGCCAGGTCGATAAACTGACAAAACTGGTGCCGCAAAATCCCGCAGCACCCGTGACGCTGGCGCAGGCGATCGAAAGCGAACCGAAGCTGCAGGCATTCCGCGACGAGGACCCGGTGGTCGCGCGCGCCTTCGACATCGCCCAGCGTCTCGAAGGGCTGACGCGCCACGCCTCGACGCACGCCGCCGGCATCGTGATCGGCGACCGGCCGTTGAGCGAACTGGTGCCGCTCTACCGCGATCCCAAATCCGACATGCCGGTGACCCAGTTCAACATGAAGTGGGTCGAGCCGGCGGGGCTCGTGAAGTTCGACTTCCTCGGCCTGAAGACGCTGACCGTGCTCGACGTCGCGGTAAAACTGCTCAGGCAGCGCAACATCCAGGTCGATCTGCCGACGCTGCCGATCGACGATGCCCAGAGTTACCAGATGCTGGCGCGCGGCGATGTGGTCGGCGTGTTCCAGGTCGAAAGCCAGGGCATGCGGCGCGCGCTGATCGACATGCGGCCCGACCGTTTCGAGGACATCATTGCGCTGGTGGCGCTGTATCGCCCGGGTCCGATGGCCAACATCCCGACCTATTGCGCGCGCAAGCACGGCGACGAGGAGCCGGAATATCTGCATCCGATCCTGGAGCCGATCCTGAAGGAGACGTTCGGCGTCATCATCTATCAGGAACAGGTGATGCAGATCGCGCAGGTCATGGCCGGCTATTCGCTCGGCGACGCCGACCTGTTGCGCCGCGCGATGGGCAAGAAGATCCGCGCCGAGATGGAAAAGCAGCGCGCGGTCTTCGTCGCCGGCGCGGTCAAGAACGGCGTGCCGAAGGGGCAGGCCGACACGATATTCGAACTGCTCGCCAAATTCGCCGACTACGGCTTCAACAAGAGCCACGCCGCGGCTTACGCGCTGGTGTCCTATCACACCGCCTACATGAAGGCGCATTACCCGGTGGAGTTCCTGGCGGCGTCGATGACGCTCGAACTCAACAACACCGACAAGCTGTCGGAATTTCGCGCCGAGGCGCAGCGGCTCGGCATCAAGGTCGAGGCGCCCAACATCAATCGCTCGGGCGCCACCTTCGAGGTTGGCGAGAACACCATCTACTATGCGTTGGCCGCGCTGAAAGGTGTCGGTCCCCAGGCGGTGGAGTTGATCGTCGAAGAGCGGCGCAAGGGCGTCTTCACCTCGCTCGCCGACTTCGCGGCACGGGTCAACCCGCGCGCCATCAACAAGCGGGTGATCGAAAGCCTGGCTGCCGCCGGCGCGTTCGACACGCTCGAATCCAACCGCGCCCGCGTGTTCGCCGGCGCCGATGCCATTCTCGCCGCCTGCCAGCGCGGCCATCAGGCCGCAACGATCGGTCAGAACGACATGTTCGGCAACGCTGCCGATGCGCCGACCATCATGCTGCCGCAGATCGAGCCTTGGCTGCCGGCCGAAAAACTCCGCCGTGAATACGATGCCGTCGGCTTCTTCCTGTCCGGCCATCCGCTCGACGATTACGCCACGGTGTTGAAGCGGCTGCGCGTGCAGACCTGGGCGGAATTCTCGCGCGCCGTCAAAACGGGCGCGACCGCGGGCAAGGTCGCGGCCACGGTTGTGTCGCGGATGGAGCGGCGCACCAAGACCGGCAACAAGATGGGCATCATGGGGCTGTCGGACCCGACCGGCCATTTCGAGGCGGTGCTGTTTTCGGAAGGGCTTGCGCAATATCGCGACGTGCTGGAGCCGGGGGCTGCCGTGTTGCTGCAGCTCGGCGCCGAGTTGCAGGGCGAGGATGTGCGCGCGCGGGTGCTGCACGCCGAGCCGCTGGATGACGCCGCTGCAAAGACGCAAAAGGGCCTGCGGATTTTCGTTCGCGACACCAAGCCGCTGGATTCGATCGCGCGGCGGCTCAACATGCCCGAAGCCGCCGCTCCGAACGGGTTGACGAAGGGCCAGCCGGCAAAGCCCGCGCCCGCGCCATCGGGCGGCGCCGATGGCGACGTCTCGCTCGTCATCATGCTCGACCTGCAGACCGAGGTGGAGATGAAGCTGCCGGGGCGCTTCAAGGTCTCGCCGCAGATCGCAGGCGCGATCAAGGCGGTGGCCGGCGTGGTGGACGTGCAGACGCTGTAACCAACGTCAGGACATGGCGCATGCCAACATCTTCGCGATCATGCGGCCAATCCGCCTTTGCAACTTCTACTAGTGTACTGAATCGTTGCATCTTCGCGGCAGCTTGAGAAGCAAGTCAGAAACCAAAAATTATCCATCCTGATTCCGCGAAGTTCCACCGTACAACCACAAGTGATATAAATCATGAGTCGGCGACTTGGACGCTGCAAGCCGCAAAGGCAAGGAAAATTGCAATGTGCGAAAAATGTTCATTAGGTCAGCTTCATTCGACGGCGCCCTCGCGGCGTTCCCTGGTTCTGTTCGCGGCCTCGGCACTTGGCGGGCTGATGCTCGCCGATACGGCTAGCGCCAAGGATACGAAGGATACGAAGGCTCCTCCCAAGCCGCAGAACGTATTGTCGCCGGATGCCGCCCTCAAGAAATTGATGGAAGGAAACGCGCGCTATGTTGACGGCACGGCGCGGCGCCACGACTTCAAGCATGAAAGGGAAGCCTTGGCCGGAGGTCAGAACCCCTACGCGGCCATCCTGAGCTGCGCGGATTCGCGCATCGCGCCCGAATATGCCTTCGATAGCGGGCGGGGCGACCTGTTCGTCTGCCGCGTTGCCGGCAATTTCGCCAACGACGATACGGTTGCAAGCATGGAATATGCTGTCGCCGTGCTTGGCACGCCGATGATCCTCGTCCTTGGTCACGACAGTTGCGGTGCCGTCGACGCGACGATCAAATCCCTGAAGGACGACAAGCCGCCGCCGGGACACATTCCGTCTCTGGTGGCTGCGATTGCACCCGCGGTGAAGGCGTCGGCACAGCAGAGCGGAAATGCGCTCGACAACGCTATTCGGCAGAACGTGATCGATAACGTCGCCAAGCTGAAATCGGCCGCGCCGATCCTCAACGCCGCCGTCGAGCAGAACAAGGTCAAAGTGGTCGGCGGCATCTACCGGCTTGCAACCGGCAAGGTCGAACTGTTGAGTTGACCCGGCTGGACGGAGCGCGGTGCGCGCCACCGCGCTCGGTCCAGGGTTGAGCGTGGTCACGTTAGGGAAGAAGCGGCAACAATCGCCGTCATCCGTATCCCTCGAGGTTTCCTGGGCCGCTTCAATTCCATCCCGGCTTCACAAGCCGCGACAACATAAATGCTATTGCAACCTCACCGAGTTCCCGGCTATGCCCTTTCAGGGGACTAGTTTTGGGGGCGTTATGTTGGGGCGTGGAATTGCGTTGCTGTCGGGTGCGTTGTTGCTGTCGGGGTGTATGACCGCCAAAGTCGGAACAGACTATGCGGCGATATCGCAAAAGATCGGCCCGCCGAAACCAGGGCAGTCCCGGGTGGTGGTGCTACAGCCAAAGCGCGACGGCCTATCCATGTCCCTTTGCGCCTGCGACGTGAAGCTGGACGGCAGTCCGATCGGCAAGGTGATGGTAGGAACCTACGCCTATGCCGACCTCGCCGCAGGTCCACACCAGCTCACTGCGACCGAAGTGATGTTTCCCGGCGAGACCAAGCGCGATTTCAGCACCGCGCCCGGCCGCACCTATTTCTTTCTGGTCAAGTCCAGCGCGAGGCATGACGCGGTAACCGGCACGACCATGGTTGCGGGCTTGGCCGGCGCCGTGGTTGCGTCTGTCGTAACCTCCGGCAGCGACAATACAGGGCCGGCCGACCTCATTCCGCTGGACGAGCCGACGGCGAGAACGACGCTCGCGGAGCTTCAACTGGCGGAATAGCGTCCGGGCCGAAATCACCCGGCCGCCACGCCGGCGGCGCGGCCATCGCTGCCGCTATCATCTTCATGTCGTGCTCGGAGATTTCGAACAGTCCGAAGCGGAGCTGAAAGCCCCAGTTGCGTTTGGCCGTCGTGAACTCGAGCCGGCCGACGAGGGGCTTGATCGGCGCTTCTCGGGCCGCGCACCAGCTGACGTCACGACGGAACGGCGAGAAGCCGCCGCCCATCTCCGCCTGATACGGCGCGCCGTCATCCACGACACCGATCGCCGTAAACGACTGCAATCCGTCCTGGCCGCGGAAGGCACCGGTCGGCGAGTAGTAGACGACGCGGTCGCCGGGCTGGACGCGCCGGAGCGGCGCGGCCTTGCCGTGACAGACCTGCATGAAGCCTTGGCTGCGGCCGATGCGAACATGTTCGGCGGAAGCCACCGCCACCCAGTTCCTGCTCATGTCGCCGCCGGAACGAACACGCGCAGGCGATGGCCATCGGGATCGGTCGCGACGAAGGTCGTACCGAAATCCATCTGCACCGGCTCCTGGAGAATGCTCAGCCCGCGCTTCTTCCAGTCGGCGAAGGTCGCCTCGACCGCGGCGGCATTTTCGACCGTGAAAGCGACCTCGGAGGCCCCTGCCTGCGCGGTGGCCGCGGGCTCCACGGTCTTGCGCGACCACAGTCCCAGCATCACGCCCTCCGAGAGCGGCAGCATCGCAAAGGTCGGCGAGCTATCGAGAATGGGACGGCCGAACAGGTCTGCATAAAAGCCGGCGCTGGCCGGCGGGTTCTCGACATAGAGCAGAACGAAACTGAAATTTGGCATCTGGAAGATTCCTGGTTGAACATCGCTGCCGAAGCCGCTTGCGGCGTCCGGCATGAGTTCAGCCTAGGGCATGACCCTGCCAAAAACTGTCAGTAGTGAAATCCCATAGCGTTTTCCAGCGAAGTGGCTACCGGTTCGCGTGAAGAAAACGCGTCAAAACAAGAATTTCTATCTTTCGGCAATTCCTTCGCTGGCGCGCCATTCCTTCAACAGCGCCTGTCGCCGCCGCGGATAACGCTTGTCGAGGACCAGCACCTTGCCGATGCGGTCGGTGCGGAAATGCCGAAAGCCTTCGCGGAGCTCGCACCACGCCACGACGATGCGCACGCGGTCGAAAAAGCCGAGCGCGAAAGGCCAGATCGTGCGCTTGGAGCTGCCTCCATTGCCGTCGAGATAGCCGATCCGCAACTTGCGCTCGGTCCGGATCGCCGAGCGAATGACCGGCAGTTCAACATCACCTGCGGCGATCGCTTTTCCCGGCCCGATCAGAAGGCCCGACGTATCGAGACTGTCTTTCAGGTCATGCGGAAGCACAGCGGATATCTTGGCCAATGCGCTGCGTGCGGCGCCACTCAAAACCGCGTCGGTGCGGTCCGCCACCCAGCGCGAGCCGAGCACGATCGCCTCGATTTCCTCTTCCGAGAACATCAGCGGCGGCAGCATGAAGCCCGGACGCAACACGTAGCCGACACCAGGCTCGCCATCGATCTGCGCACCCTGCGCGTTGAGCGTTTCGATGTCGCGGTAGAGCGTGCGCAGCGAAATCCCGAGCGCCTCCGCCAGCACCGCGCCGCTGACCGGATGCCGATAGCCACGTAAAAGTTGAATGAGATCGAGTAAGCGCTGCGCGCGCGACATTAATCCGCCCCGTTACCAAACCGACTAAAGTCTATCAGGGCATGCTGCCAAAACGTGTCAGCATCATCGGGCATAACCGGCTAAATGCCGGCTCGAGGGCGGGAACGGGTCAAGATCGCGCGCGCTTGATCGAGATCAATTCGCCAACCGTCCGGGCCGAATATTTTGACCTACGCGGGAGGATTGAGTGTGGCGCAGACCACCAAACACCATGCCGATCAGGTGCAGGCGACGGTCGCGCGTGGCTCGGCCGCAACATCCGCCGTGGTGGCGTCGTGGCGCCGGTCATCCAATTTTCATCGCCTCGACCCCGCCGAATGTAACCTGCCGCGCCGGTTGAGCCAGGCCGAATTCGAATTGGCGCGGCAGCAAATCGAGCCGCTGGTCCGGGCCGCGCAATCCAACCTCGACCGGCTGTTTCTCGCGGTCGGCGGCGTCGGCTGCTGCGTGCTGCTGGCCGACCGCAACGGCGTGCCGGTCGACCGGCGCGGCGCAACGTCTGACGACGACACGTTCAAGGCGTGGGGCCTGTGGACCGCGACGGTCTGGAGCGAGGAGTGCGAGGGCACCAACGGAATCGGAACGTGTCTGGCCGAGCAACGCGCGCTCACCGTCCATCGCGACCAGCATTTCTATGCGCGCAACACGCTTTTGAGCTGCACGTCGGCGCCGATCTACGATCACGAGGGCAGGCTGGCCGCGGCGCTCGACGTATCCTCCTGCCGCGCCGATCTTACGGAAGGTTTCGTCAATCTCATTGCGGTCGCCGTCGGCGATGCCGCCCGCCGGATCGAGACGGAGAATTTCCGACTGGCGTTTCCGAACGCCCGCTTTCTGTTTGCGCCCGATATCAATCGCGGCGGCGGTGGGTTGATCGCGGTCGATGCCGACGACCTTGTCATCGGCGCGACGCGGTCGGCGCGGCTGGCGCTCGGCGTGACGCGGGATTTTCTGAAGAAGCCGTTGCCGGCAGCCGACCTGCTCGGCGGCGTGTCCAGTCCGGCGCGGGATCTCGACCAGGCCGAGCGGGCGGCGGTGCAGCGGGCGCTGGCGCGCAGCGACGGCAACGTGTCGGCCGCCGCCGAGGCGCTCGGGATCAGCCGTGCGACGCTGCACCGAAAGCTGCGGCGCCTCGATCTAAATCGCGCACACTGACGCTTTGTCCGGTCCACTGTCGCAGTTCTGCGACACACGCGCCCGCGATCCGGATTCGACGGGCAGACAGCCAAGCCTGCCTTCGCCATGGTTTTCCGCGAGCGCCGCATCCAGCGACGCCATAGCGAGGAAAAGCCATGAACAAGGTCGAATTTTCACGAACTGCGAAGGCCCCGTTCGAAAGGCGATACGGGAACTACATCAACGGAAAATGGTCCGAGCCGCGCTCGGGCAAATATTTCGATAATCACTCGCCGGTGAACGGCCAACTGCTTTGCGAGATCGCGCGCTCCGATGCCCAGGATATCGAAGACGCGCTCGACGCCGCGCACGCCGCCAAGGAAGCCTGGGGCCGCAGCAGCGTCGCCGAGCGCGCGTTGATCCTGAACCGCATCGCCGACCGCATGGAGGAAAACCTCGACCTGCTCGCGCTGGCCGAAACCTGGGACAACGGCAAGCCGATCCGCGAGACCACTGCTGCCGACGTGCCGCTCGCCATCGACCATTTCCGCTACTTCGCCGGTGCCATCCGCGCCCAGGAAGGCGGGCTTTCCGAAATCGACCACGACACCGTCGCCTATCATTTCCACGAGCCGCTCGGCGTCGTAGGCCAGATCATTCCGTGGAATTTTCCGCTGCTGATGGCGTGCTGGAAGCTGGCGCCGGCGCTGGCCGCCGGAAACTGCGTCGTGCTGAAGCCGGCCGAACAGACCCCGGCCGCGATTATGGTGTGGGCAGGCCTGATCGGCGACCTGTTGCCGCCGGGCGTACTCAACATCGTCAACGGCTTCGGCCTCGAAGCCGGAAAGCCTCTGGCGTCCTCGCCGCGCATATCCAAGATCGCTTTCACCGGCGAGACGTCGACGGGCCGGCTGATCATGCAGTATGCAAGCCAGAACCTCATTCCGGTAACGCTCGAACTCGGCGGCAAGTCGCCCAACATCTTCTTCAAGGACGTCGTCGCCGAGGACGACGATTTCTTCGACAAGGCTATCGAGGGCTTCGTCATGTTTGCGTTCAACCAGGGCGAGGTCTGCACCTGTCCGAGCCGCGCGCTGATTCATGAATCGATCTTCGACCGCTTCATGGAACGGGCCTTGAAGCGCGTCGAGGCGATCGTCCAGGGCGATCCGCTCGATCCGGCCACCATGATCGGCGCGCAGGCGTCGTCCGAGCAGATGCAGAAGATCCTGTCCTATATCGACATCGGCCGCGAGGAAGGTGCGCAGGTGCTGACGGGCGGAACGCGCAATCTACTGCCGGGCGACCTTTCCGGTGGCTTCTATGTCAAGCCGACGGTGTTCAAGGGCAACAACAAGATGCGGGTCTTCCAGGAGGAGATCTTCGGACCGATCGTTTCGGTCACCACCTTCAAGGATGATGAAGAGGCGCTCGCGATCGCCAACGACACGCTCTACGGTCTCGGCGCCGGTATCTGGAGCCGGGATGCGAGCCGGCTCTACCGCTTCGGCCGCGCGATTCAGGCGGGACGCGTCTGGACCAATTGCTACCATGCCTATCCGGCGCACGCCGCGTTCGGTGGTTACAAGCAATCGGGCGTCGGCCGGGAGACCCACAAGATGATGCTGGATCACTACCAGCAGACCAAGAACCTCCTGGTCAGCTACAGCCCGAAGAAGCTTGGTTTCTTCTGACGTCTTCTGGCTTGGAACAGAGTTGCGCGCGGGTTGCTTCAACCCGCGCGCAACGATGCGATCACCAGTTTCAAGAAGTTGGCGTTGCTTTTTTGCGATGCCGATCTACCCGATCCGGCGTATAGTCGCACCGAGGGGGAACTGTTCTGCATCACGTGAATACCACCTGAAATCGCAGCAACGGAGATCCGCCATGAAAGTCAAAGACGCGATGCACAAGGGCGTCGACTGGGTCAGCCCCGACACGCCGATTACCGAAATCGCAAAGCTGATGCGCGCGCACGATATCGGCTGCATTCCGATCGGGGAGGACGACAAACTGGTCGGGATGGTGACCGACCGCGACATCGTCTGCAAGGGGCTCGCCGGCAACGGTTTCGATGCCAGCCGCGCCAAGGCGCGCGACGTAATGACCGAGGGCATCCATTGCTGCCGCGAGGACGACGATCTTGCGAAAGCGATACATCACATGGAGACGCTGAAAGTCCGCAGGTTGCCGGTGATCAACAAGAGCAAACGCATGGTCGGCATGATCAGCCTGGGCGACGTCAGTCATTCTACGTCAGGCGATCTGGTGTCCGGCTACGTGAAGAGCGTTGCGGCCCATCACTGAAGCGGCGGCCTGTTGCGATCGAAGCATCTTGAACGGCTCGCGCCCGTTCGACCACGAACAGGCGCGAGGCCTCCTGCTTGAAGTCGCTCGGCCGCGCCGGCACAGCCGGCGGATCGAGCGGCCTCAATCGTGCGTGCTGAAGTGGCCGCGCCAGGCCTTCGCCGTCAGCCGCGCGAATTGCTCGCCCTCCATGCGGATCAGCGTGGCGTGATCGCCGCTTTCCAGGTAGATGGGCTGCCGCGCATCGATGCTGTTGTCCACGATGACGTCCAGCCCGTAACACTCGCCGAGCGGCGGTACGGCGCCGCGGTCGCAGTCCTCGAACAGTCGCGCGATTTCGTCTTCGCTCGCCAGGTCGACCGTGTGGCCGAGCTGACTTTTCAGGGCCGACAGATGCAGGTGACGGGAGGCCGGAAGAACGGCCATCATGTAGCCGCCGTCGCGGCGCAGCACGACGGCCTTGGCCAGCGCCTCGCCAGGTACGTGGCAAGCCTCGGCTGTGCGCGTCGATGACATGGTAGGGGCATGAGGGATCAGGTCATAGGTGACGCCCTGATCCAGATATTTCTGCAGCGTCGGGGAAACGGTCATGGCGATTTCCTCCATTGCATGGCCAATTCGCACATCGGGAGGATCTCGCGCAGTCGCCTCACGATGCGGGCGAACACGATAGGATTGAGGATACGCCCGCCGAAAGGCCGCGACAATGCGAATTTCGGTGCCGGAACCGCGCGGGGCGAGGCGCTATGCCTTGCTGAGAGCGCAATTATTCAAGAAACGTTCATTTTAGCACGCGTCCTATGCAGCGTTAACGCGCGCCGTAGGCAGCGCGGGGCGGCGACAGGGTGGAATTCCATGTGGGTAGCAAGAAGTTTGTCGATCCTCTCGGCGTGTCTGGTCGCGATATCTGGACTGGCGGGACATTTGAACACTGCCGCCGCGCAGCAGCCGGAGAAGCGCATCGCGCTGGTGGTCGGCAATGGCGCCTATGCGAAATCGCCGCTGGCGACCGCGGCCAATGACGCCGGCCTGATCGCGCAGACCTTGCAGGCAGCCGGTTTCGATGTGATCGGCGCCCGCGATCTCGACGGCGATACGCTGCGCAAGAGTTTTCGTGACTTCATCAACAAGGCCGAAGCCGCTGGGCCGGACACGGTCGCGATGGTGTATCTGGCCGGCTACGGGCTGCAATTGGGCGGCGACAACTACTTCGTGCCGGTCGATTCCACGATCAACCGCGATACCGATGTGCCGATCGAGGCGCTGCGGACCGGCGACTACATCCGTCAGCTCGCCTCGCTGCCGCTGAAGGCCGGCATCGTCGTGCTGGACGCGGCGCGGCAACAGCCTTTCGTCAACGGACAGATCGCAAGCGGTCTCGCTCTGGTCGAGGCGGACCCGCACATGTTGATCGCGTTCAACGCGGCGCCCGGAACGGTCGCGCCGGCCGAGCAGGGACCGTACGGCGTCTACGCCCAGTCGCTGGCCGAGATGATCCGGACCGGCGGGTTGCCGTTGCCGGAGGTTTTCAACCGCGTACGGCTTCGCGTCAACGAGGCGAGCAAGGGCGCACAGGTGCCCTGGGACAGCCAGAAGGTCGATGCGGCCTTCACGTTCTTCGAGCGCGGACCGGATGCACCCGCAGCTCCGCCGCCGGATCAGGTCGCCGCCATCCGCAGCAAGCCGGTCCGCGATCTCGGTGTACAGGACGCCTACGCTGCGGTGCTGGAGCGCGACACGCTCCCGGCCTACGAGGATTTTCTCGCCGCCTATCCCGACGATCCCATGGCAAAGCGGGTGAGGGCGATCGCGGCGGCGCGGCGCGAAGCGATCACCTGGCGCCGCACCTTCCGCGCCGACACCCCGAACGCCTATTGGTCGTATCTGCAACGCTACCCGCGCGGGCCTCATGCTGGCGACGCGCGCCGCCGGCTCGCCATTCTCACCGCGCCGCTGGAGCCGCCGGCCGCATTTGACGTCATCGACTACGACGTGCCGCCGCCGCCGCCGGAAGAGTTCATTTATGTCGATCGGCCGGTGCTGGCCTTCGGCGATCCCGAATTCGATTTTGTCGCGCCGCCGCCGGCGCCGGTCTACTACCTGCCGCCGCCGCCGGATGATTTCGTGATATTGGAGCCGCCGCCGGCGCCGATCGGGCTGTTCATCCTGCCGCAGCCGATCTTCGTGCCGATACCGATCTACGTGAGGGCCCCGCGCTACGTGGCGCCGCCGCCGAACAACATCATCTTTGCCAACATCCACAACAGGGCTGTCATCAACAACGTGATCAACAGGCCGCCACAGCCGGCTGGCCCCGTGGGCGGAATTGGTGGTGCCAAGGCCGGCGGACGCCCCGGCTCCCCGGTTGCACCGGGGCAGGGTGGCGCCACGCCGACACTGCCGCCCGCGGTGGCGCAAAGGGCCACGCTGATCCAGCAGGGCAAAGCGCCGGTGCCGCCGAGCGCCGCGATCAATCCTGCCGCGAGGGCTGGCTTGCCCGGCGCGGGGCAGACCGGTAGGCCGAACGGGACGTTGCCGGCCAATGCGCCGGGCGCACTGCCGTCGACCCAGCCTTTGCCGAGGACCAACGCCCTGCCGATCCCGGGTGCCAGGGGCGCACCACCCGCTCCGAGCGCTGCGGTATCGCCAGGCGCCGTCAATCCGAACGCGAGGCCTGGCGCGGCACCTCCGGGATCAGCGGCTCCGACCGCTCCCGGCGCGGCTCCCGGTTCCAGGCCCGCCGTCGGGGCGACTGCTCCCGCAGCGCCGGTTGGCCAGCCGAGACCGGGCGTCTCCGGCCCGGCGAGGGTCGCAGCCCCGCCACCCAGCGCCGCCCCACCGCCAAAGCCCGCTGCTGCGATTGCTCCGAGACCTCAATCGCAGCCTGAACTGCGGCGAGCCCCGCCACCGTCGGCGGTGCACGCGGCAAGGCCCCCACCACCGCCGGCAGCGCGCGTCGCTCCGGCACCACCGCCGCGGATGGCCGCTCCGCCACCGCCGAGAATGGCCGCGCCGTCGCCGCCACCAAGGATGGCCGCTCCACCCCCGCGTATGGCCGCACCGCCGCCACAGCGCATGGCGGCACCGCCGCCCCGGATGGCTGCGCCACCGCCGCGTGCGGCTCCGCCGGCGGCGGCCAGGAAGTGCCCGCCGGGCGCGCGATGCTGATTGTTAACGGCCAGATCCGCGGGGATCTGGCCGGCGGCGGCCCCTAAATCGCAGGGCCGGCAGGCTGAAAATCAGGCCTTATTTCCTTGCTTCTGGCTGGAATCCGGCTATACAGCGCGCCATCTCACACGGAAACATGGCTCAAAAGGCCGTCCGGTGGCAGCCGGGCCATAAGGCTCGTTTGCTCACACGTTTCCGGAGGAACCAACCGGAGAATCATCACTATGTCGCTACCCGATTTTTCTATGCGTCAGTTGCTTGAAGCTGGCGTGCACTTTGGCCACCAATCGCACCGCTGGAATCCGAAAATGGCGGAGTTCATTTTCGGTGCCCGCAACAACATCCACATCATCGATCTCGCCCAGACCGTGCCGTTGCTGCACACCGCGCTGAAGGCGGTCAGTGACACCGTCGCCAAGGGCGGCCGCATCCTGTTCGTCGGCACCAAGCGCCAGGCGCAGGACGGCGTTGCCGAGGCCGCCAAGCGGTCCGCGCAGTATTTCGTCAATTCGCGCTGGCTCGGCGGCACGCTGACCAACTGGAAGACGATCTCGGGCTCGATCAAGCGCCTGCGTCATCTCGATGAAGTGCTGTCGTCCGGCGAGGCATCCTCCTACACCAAGAAGGAGCGGCTGACGCTGCAGCGCGAGCGCGACAAGCTCGACCGTTCGCTCGGCGGCATCAAGGACATGGGCGGGCTTCCCGACATGATCTTCGTGATCGACACCAACAAGGAAGACATCGCGATCCAGGAAGCGCAGCGGCTCAACATTCCCGTTGCCGCGATCGTCGATACCAATTCCGACCCCAAGGGCATCACCTTTGTGGTGCCGGGCAATGACGACGCCGGCCGCGCCATTTCGCTGTATTGCGACCTGGTGGCCCGCGCCGCCATCGACGGCATCTCGCGCGCCCAGGGCGATCATGGCATCGACATCGGTGCCTCTGCCCAGCCGGCCCGCGAGGAAATTCCTGCAGCGCCCCAGCCGACCGGCTTCCAGGGTCTGGCCGGTCCGCGCGGTACCGCCGACAACCTCAAGAAGCTCACCGGCGTGTCGGGTGCGATCGAGAAGAAGTTCAACGACCTCGGCATCTTCCACTACTGGCAGCTCGCCGAACTCGATCACGACACCGCGCACAAGATCGGTGAAGAGGTTGGTCTTCCGAGCCGGGCCGATGCCTGGGTCGCGCAGGCCAAGACGCTGATCGCGGAAGCGGAATAATTGGTAACGCCGCGTGGCCGGTTCTCCGGCCACCGGCTCTGTTCCTCAAGGCTGAGCATTCCCTGGAGCTGACGGCGGCATGGCGCGAAGCGCGCGCTACGGCTGTGGCTAACAGGCAAGAAGGATATTCGACGATGGCAACGATCACTGCGGCGATGGTCAAGGAACTGCGCGAATCGACCGGCGCAGGCATGATGGACTGCAAGGCAGCCCTCACCGAAACCGACGGCGACATGACGGCCGCGCAGGATTGGCTGCGCAAGAAGGGCCTGTCGAAGGCCGCCAAGAAGGCCGGCCGCGTCGCGGCGGAAGGTCTGATCGGCGCGCTGACCTCGGGCGCCAAGGGCGTCGTGGTCGAAGTCAACTCGGAGACCGATTTCGTTGCGCGCAACGAGCAGTTCCAGGGGCTCGTCAAGATGATCGCGCAGGTCGCGCTGCACAACGGCGCCGACGTCGAGACGATCAAGGCGGCCAAGGTCGGCAGCGTGACGGTCGAGACCGCGATTTCGGACGCGATCGCGACCATCGGCGAGAACATGTCGCTGCGCCGTGCGACTTCGCTCGAAGTCGGCCAGGGCGTGGTGTCGAGCTACGTCCATGGCGCCGTGATCGACGGCGCCGGCAAGATGGGTGTGCTGGTGGCCCTTGAATCCACTGGAAAGGCCGATGAGCTCGCGCAGCTTGGCCGTCAGTTGGCCATGCACGTGGCCGCGACCAATCCGCAGGCGCTGGATCCGAGCGGTCTCGATCCGGCGATCGTGACGCGCGAAAAGGACGTGCTGGCCGACAAGTATCGCCAGCAGGGCAAGCCGGAGAACGTGATCGAGAAGATCGTCGAATCCGGCCTGAAGACCTATTACAAGGAAGTCTGCCTGCTGGAGCAGGCGTTCATCCACGACGAAAAGGGCAAGTCGGTCGCCCAGGCGGTGAAGGAAGCCGAAGGCAAGATCGGTGCGCCTGTGAAGATCGCCGGATTTGTGCGCTATGCTCTCGGCGAGGGAATCGAAAAGCAGGAATCCGATTTCGCAGCCGAGGTCGCAGCCGCCAGCGGCAAGAAGTAACCGCTGCGGTCAAAATCTTCCGGCGCAGGCGCGCCGGAAGTCGGCTGCGCGGGACAAGGAAGCGATAAGCAATGGCTGAGCCGGTCTATCGTCGCGTCGTGATCAAGCTCTCGGGCGAGTATCTTGCCGGCAGCAACTCCTTCGGTATCGACCAGACCACCGTTGACCGTATCGCCGACGACCTGATCGCGGCCAAGAAGCTCGGCGTCGAGGTGGCCGTCGTGATCGGCGGCGGCAATATCGTTCGCGGCGTCGAAGTCTCCTCGCGTGGGGTGTCGCGCCCGACCGGCGACACCATGGGCATGCTCGCCACCATGATGAACTGCCTGGCGCTGGAAGCTGCCATCGAGCGCAAGGGGACGCCGGCGCGAACCCTGTCGGCGTTCGTGATGCCCGAGATTTCCGAACTGTTCACCCGCAGTGCAGCGCACAAATACCTCGCCGAGGGCCGAATCGTGCTGCTCGGCGGTGGAACCGGCAATCCGTTCTTCACCACCGACACCACGGCGGTGCTGCGGGCGGCCGAAATCGGGGCGCAGGCCGTCCTGAAGGCCACCAATGTCGACGGCGTTTACAATGCCGACCCCAAAAAGGACCCGTCGGCCAAGCGTTTTGACCGCCTGACGCATTCGCAGGCGATTGCCGGCGACTATAAGGTGATGGATGCGACCGCATTCGCGCTTGCCCGCGAGACGTCACTGCCTATCATCGTATTCTCGATCGCCTCGCCGGGTTCGATCGGCGCGATCTTGCGCGGGACCGGCCACGGCACGGTGGTTGCCGGCTGAAATGGCCAGTGCTGCTTCGAACCGCGGGCTTTAAGACGCCGGCGGCTGGTTTCTAAGGAGGGAAGAGCGTTATGGCCACGCCCGGTTTTGACATCAACGAATTGAAGCGCCGCATGCAAGGCGCCACCCAGTCGCTCAAGCACGAACTGGGCGGCTTGCGCACCGGTCGCGCGGCGGCGTCCATGCTGGAGCCGGTGCAGGTCGAGGCCTATGGCTCGCATATGCCGCTCAACCAGCTTGCCACCGTCAGCGTGCCCGAGCCGCGCCTGCTCTCCGTCCAGGTGTGGGACAAGTCGATGGTGAAGGCCGTCGAAAAGGCGATCGTCGATTCGAACCTTGGCCTTTCGCCCGCGACCGAAGGGCAGGTGCTGCGCTTACGGATTCCCGAGCTCAACGAGGAGCGGCGCAAGGAACTGGTGAAGGTCGCGCACAAATACGCCGAAGCCGCCAAGGTGGCGGTCCGCCATGTCCGTCGCGACGGACTGGATATCGTCAAGAAGCTCGAGAAGAATCACGAGATTTCCGAAGACGATCAGGAGCGCCTTGCCAATGATGTGCAGAAGGCGACCGACGGAACGATTGCGGAAATCGATCAGTTGCTTGCGGCGAAGGAAAAGGAAATCCTCACCGTTTGACGGCAACGTCCAAGAATCGAGATTGGTCCTGGAATTCAGATAATGCCCAACGCCGCCGCCCCCGCACCGGAAGGACCGGATCGATCCGTCCCGTTGCATGTGGCGATCATCATGGACGGAAACGGGCGCTGGGCGGCAGCGCGCGGCTTGCCGCGTGCCGAAGGCCATCGCCGCGGCGTCGAGGCGCTGCGTCGTGTCGTTCGCGCCGCCCATGAACTCGGCGTGCTCTATCTGACGATCTTTTCGTTCAGTTCCGAGAACTGGTCGCGGCCGGCGACCGAAATCGGCGATCTCTTCGGACTGCTCCGCCGCTTCATCCGCAACGACCTGGCGACGCTGCATCGCGACGGCGTGCGCGTGCGCGTGATCGGAGAGCGGGAAGGGCTGGAGCCCGATATCTGCACGCTCTTGAACGAAGCCGAGGAACTGACCAGGGCAAACACCAAGCTCAATCTGGTGGTCGCATTCAATTACGGTTCGCGCCAGGAAATCGCGAACGCTGCACAAAAGCTGGCGCGCGAAGTGGCGGAGGGCAAGCGCGATCCGGCATCGATCGATGCCGATGCGCTCGGCCGCTATCTCGATGCGCCCGACATTCCCGATCCCGACCTGATCATCCGCACCAGCGGCGAGCAGCGGCTGTCGAACTTCCTGATGTGGCAGGCCGCCTACAGCGAACTCGTGTTCGTGCCGATCCACTGGCCGGATTTCGACAAGGCCGCGCTGGAAAGCGCCATTGCCGAATATGCCAGACGGGAACGCCGTTTCGGCGGTCTGGCCGCGAAAACCGGGTCGTGACCGAGGACAAGGCCGCGCCGGCGGCGGCGAGCACCGATTCGCGAATTCGCGAATCTGACTCGCGCAATCTCGTCATGCGCATCGCCGTCGCCGCCGTGCTGATCCCGCTTGCGGTCGCGATCGCCTATGCGGGCGGCTGGCTGTGGACCGTGCTGGTGACGCTGGCTGCCATCGGCCTGTTCGTGGAATGGCTCGCGATCGTGGGTTTGGCCGGCGCTACGCGCGTGACGGTGCCGGGTGTGGCCGCGCTTGCGATCGCCGGGCTTTGTTTTGCGATTGGCCGGCTCGATGCCGCGCTGATCGTGCTGACGGTTGGTTTCGTTGCGGTGGCGTCGATCGCGCCGGAGCGGCGAAGCTGGGCAGGGGCAGGATTTTTGTACGCGGCGGCGGCCCAGATCGCCTCGGTGCTGGTACGTCTCGATCCCGTCAAGGGCTTCGCCGCGCTGATGTTCGTGCTGCTGATCGTATGGGTGACCGATAGCGGCGGCTATTTCGCGGGCCGTGGCATTGGCGGGCCGAAGCTATGGCCGCGCGTCAGCCCGAAAAAGACCTGGGCGGGCGCCGCCGGCGGGTTGGCCGCAAGCCTCGCCGTGGCGTGCGGATTTGCCGCGTTCGGTCTGGGAAAAATCGGGCCGTTATTGATGGTTTCCGGGGCTCTTTCGGTCGTCTCCCAGCTCGGCGACCTCTTCGAATCAGCCGTGAAGCGGCGTTTTGGCGTAAAGGACTCAAGTCACATCATTCCCGGCCATGGCGGGCTAATGGATCGTCTGGACGGATTTGTCGCAGCCGTCGTCGTGGCGGCCCTTTTCGGCTTTCTGCGGGGTGGCGCCGATGGCGTCGGCCGCGGTCTTATGGTTTGGTGATTTGATGAGCGCAGTTCCATTGCGTAACAACAAGGTCCCGGTAGCGGACGCGCGCACCGTAACGGTGCTGGGCGCCACAGGTTCGATCGGCGACAGCACCCTGGATTTGCTGCGCGGCGCGCCCGACCGCTACTCCGTCGAGGCGCTGACCGCGAATTCCAATGTCGAAGCGCTGGCCAAACTCGCCAAGGAATTCGGCGCACGATTCGCTGGAATCGCCGACCCGGCGCGGCTCGGCGAACTGAAGAACGCCCTGTCCGGCACGGACATCGAATGCGGCGCCGGCGAAAGCGCCATCATCGAGGCCGCGGCACGTCCCGCCGACTGGGTGATGGCGGCCGTGAGCGGCGCGGCCGGATTGAAGCCGGCATTGGCCGCAGTCGACCGCGGCGCGACGGTGGCGCTCGCCAACAAGGAATGCCTGGTTTGTGCCGGCGATTTCTTCATGCAGCGCGCGGCGAAAGCCGGCGCCTGCATCCTGCCGGCGGATTCCGAACACAATGCGTTGTTTCAGGCGCTTGCCTCCGGCAACCGCGAGGAACTGGTGCGCGTGATCATCACCGCCTCGGGCGGCCCGTTCCGCACCTGGGCCCCGGCCGACATCGAGCGGGCGACGCTGGAGCAGGCCTTGAAGCATCCGAACTGGAGCATGGGCCAGAAGATCACCATCGATTCGGCTTCGATGATGAACAAGGGCCTCGAAGTCATCGAGGCCTCCTATCTCTTCGCGCTGAGCGCCGAGGAAATCGACGTTCTCGTGCATCCGCAGTCGATCATCCACGGCATGGTCGAATTCTCCGATCGCTCCGTGGTTGCGCAGCTCGGCGCACCCGACATGCGAATCCCGATTGCGCATTGCCTTGGATGGCCCGACCGAATCGTCGGCCCCTCGGCCCGGTTGGATCTTGCAAAAATCGGACAGCTTACCTTCGAGGCGCCGGATTTCGAGCGGTTCCCGGGCTTGCGGCTGGCCTATGAGGCGTTACGTACCGGTCGTGGTGCGACCACGGTATTCAACGCTGCCAATGAGGTGGCGGTGGCGGCGTTCATTGCCGGAAAGATCAAGTTCGGGTCGATCGCGCGCCTTGTCGAAGCCACCATGAACGACTGGATTCGCGCCGGGAATCTTGCGCCTTTGAGTTCGGCCGACGACGCGATTGCCGTTGACCATGCCGCGCGAAATAGAGCTGCCGCCCTATTGCCTCAAATTGCCTTAAAGGCATCCTAGAGCGTTACGGAGCCTTTGGCTCTTGTCGAGGGACATCTGATGTCAGAGTTTTTTCTAAATAGTTTCAACACGTTGGGCCATGGGCTCATCGGCTACATCATTCCCTTCTTGTTCGTCCTGACCATCGTCGTGTTCTTCCATGAACTCGGCCACTTCCTGGTCGCCCGGTGGGCGGGCGTGAAGGTGTTGACGTTCTCGCTCGGGTTCGGGCCGGAACTCGTCGGCTTCAACGACCGCCATGGCACGCGCTGGAAAATCTCCGCGATCCCGCTCGGCGGCTATGTGAAGTTCTTCGGCGACGAATCGGAAGCCTCGACGCCTGCCTCGGCCGAAGCGCTCGCCGGCATGACCGACGAGGAGCGGGCGGGCAGCTTCCATCACAAGAAAGTCGGCGCGCGCGCGGCCATCGTTGCCGCCGGTCCGATCGCGAATTTCATTCTGGCGATCGTCATCTTCACCTGTCTCTTCACCTTCTTCGGCAAGCCGAGTACGACGGCGCGCGTCGACAAGATCGAAACCAGCAGCGCCGCCGAGCGGGCAGGCTTTCAGGTCGGCGACGTCGTTACCGCGATCGACGGCAAGAAGATCGCCAGCTTCTCCGACATGCAGCGATTCGTCAGCGTGCGCGCCGGCGATACCCTGACCTTCACCGTCAAGCGCGGTGATTCCACGCTGCAATTGAAGGGCACGCCGGAACTGCGCGAAGTGAAGGATCCGTTCGGGAACACGCAGCGGCTCGGGATTCTCGGCATCACCCGTGCAACCTCACCCGGCGAAGTGACCACCGAGAAGGTCGATCCGGCAAGCGCGCTTTGGCTGGGAATCAAGGAAACCTGGTTCGTTATCGACCAGACGCTCTCCTATATCGGCAACATCTTCACCGGGCGGGCGAGCGCGGACCAGATCGGCGGGCCGATTCGAATCGCCCAGATTTCGGGGCAGGTCGCCACGCTGGGACTGATTCCGCTGCTTCATCTGGCGGCAGTGCTGTCCATTTCAATCGGACTGCTGAATTTGTTCCCGGTGCCCCTGCTCGATGGCGGCCACCTTTTGTTCTACACGGCCGAGGTGCTGCGGGGGCGTCCCTTGTCAGAAAAGTCCCAGGAATACGGGTTCCGCGTGGGGCTGGTTCTGGTTCTGATGTTGATGGTGTTCGCCTTTTACAACGATTTCCATCAGGTCCCGTGGCTGAAGGGGCTGTTCGGAAGATCGTAGTAGCGGCTTTTTTGTGACGTTGCCCATTGGCAACGTCTTGGAATGAAAATGGAATCGCACCCCGATGTCTGGTTTGCCGCCCCCTCGAAATTAGTTACAAGCAGTGCAACTTTGGGAATCTGCCGGTTCGTAGGGGTACGGGCCGGCATTGGAATGACGAGGGCGCGTTGCGCATGATGTTTGGAATGCGAGTGCGGGGGGCTCTACTGGGCGCTCTGATCATGGTTTCCGTGCCAATGGCGGGCGCGCTGGTGTCTGTACCGGCTGTGGCCCAGACCGTGGCGTCGATCGCCGTTGAGGGGAACCGGCGTGTCGAGATCGAGACCATCCGTTCCTATTTCAAGCCAGGCCCCGGCGGCCGGCTTGGGCAAGCTCAGATCGACGACGGCCTCAAGGCGCTGATCGAGACCGGCCTGTTCCAGGACGTGCGAATCAACCAGGTGGGCGGCCGGCTGGTCGTGACCGTGGTCGAAAACGCCGTGATCGGGCGCATCGCGTTCGAAGGCAACAAGAAGGTCAAGGACGAGCAGCTTTCGGCTGAAATCCAGTCCAAGCCGCGGGGCACATTCTCGCGCCCGATGGTTCAGTCGGACGCCCAGCGCATCGCCGAAATCTACCGGCGCTCCGGCCGCTATGACGTGCGTGTGACGCCTGAAATCATCGAGCAGCCGAACAACCGCGTCGACCTCATCTTCACGGTCACCGAGGGCAGCAAGACCGGCGTCAGGTCGATCGAGTTCGTCGGCAACGTCGCCTATTCGTCCTATCGCCTGAAGGACATCATCAAGACGCGCGAATCCAACCTTCTGAGCTTCCTTGGCGGCGCCGACGTCTACGATCCCGACCGGGTCGAAGCCGATCGCGACCTGATTCGCCGCTTCTACCTCAAGAACGGTTACGCCGACGTGCAGGTGATCGCCGCGCTGACCGAATATGACCCCGACAAAAAGGGTTTCTCCGTCACCTTCAAGATCGAGGAGGGGCAGCAATATCGCGTCGCCTCCGTCGACTTCCAGACCTCCATCGCAACCCTCGATGCCGCCTCGATGCGCAGCTACTCGCGCGTCAGCGTCGGCTCGGTCTACAATGCCGAGGCGCTTGAGAAATCCGTCGAGGAAATGCAGATCGAGGCCTCGCGGCGCGGCTATGCCTTCGCCGTGGTGCGCCCGCGCGGCGATCGCAATTTCGAAGCGCACACCGTTTCGATCGTGTTCGCCGTCGATGAGGGCCCGCGAACCTATATCGAGCGCATCAACGTCCGCGGCAACACCCGTACTCGCGACTACGTGATTCGCCGCGAGTTCGACCTGTCCGAAGGCGACGCCTACAACCGCGCCCTGGTCGATCGTGCCGAGCGCCGGCTGAAGAACCTCGACTTCTTCAAGACCGTGAAGATCCTGACCGAGCCCGGCTCGTCGACCGACCGCGTGATTCTGATCGTCGATCTCGAAGAGAAGTCGACCGGCGACTTCTCGGTGTCGGGCGGCTATTCGACCACCGACGGTGCGCTGGCTGAAGTCAGCATTGCCGAGCGCAACTTCCTCGGCCGTGGCCTCTATGCGAAGGCGGCCGTGACCTACGGTCAGTACGCGCGCGGCGGTTCGCTGTCGTTCGTCGACCCCTACCTGTTCGACTATCGCGTCGCGCTCGGCCTCGACCTGTTCTATCGCGAGCAGTTGGCCAACAGCTACATCGCCTACGGCACCAAGACGCTGGGCTTCAGCCCGCGGCTCGGCTTTACGCTGCGGGAAGATCTCGCGCTTCAGTTGCGCTACTCGATCTATCAGCAGCAAATCTCGCTGCCGAACCAGCTCGCGAACTGTAACAATAATTCGTCGAACTCGTTGCTTGCGTTCAATCCGAGCCCGGCATTTGCGAATCTGGTCGGCGCTCCCGCGGGCGGATCGATCACGTCGGGCGGCCAGACCGCCACCGACACCTCCGGCATCGGCCTGTGGTGCTACAGCGATGGCGAAGCTTCGCTGCCGGTCCGCAAGGAACTGCAGAGCGGCAAGACGCTGACCTCGTCGGTCGGTTACTCGCTGAACTACAACACGCTGGACAACAACAAGAACCCGACCGACGGCTTGCTGGTCGACTGGAAGCAGGATTTCGCCGGTGTCGGCGGTGACGTGAAGTACATCAAGTCGGCGATCGATGCGAAGTACTACACCCCGCTGGTCTCCGATATCGTCGGCCTGATCCATCTCCAGGGCGGCATGCTGAACCAGTTCGGCGGCAGCGAGCTGCGCATGCTCGATCACTTCCAGATGGGTCCGAACCTCGTTCGCGGTTTTGCCCCGAACGGCATTGGTCCGCGCGATATCAACCCATACGGCACGCGTGACGCGCTCGGCGGCACCAAGTACTGGGGCGCTTCGTTCGAATTGCAGATGCCGTTCTGGTTCCTGCCGAAGGAAGTCGGACTTAAGGGCTCGGTCTATGCCGACGCCGGCGGACTGTTCGACTACAAGGGTCCGACGGCGTGGGCGCAGACGGGCGAGGTCAACGTGCCCGGTTGCATCAAGCCGACCCAGCTCACGGCAACGACGTCGGCCGCTCCCGGAACCTGTTTGGGATTGCAGTATGACGACGGCAACGTGGTACGCACCTCGGTGGGTGTAGGCATCATCTGGGCTTCGCCGTTCGGTCCGCTGCGCTTCGACTATGCGGTTCCGCTTACGAAAGGTCAGTTTGACCGCGTGCAGCAATTCAAGTTTGGCGGTGGCACATCGTTCTAAGGTGGCTTGAAGCGAACGGACGTCAGGTCCGCGTGACGAGAACACCTGGGAATAAGAGGAGAGTTCGGCTCCGTTTGGTCGGAGCCGGCGCTCCGGTGTGAAGGCCGGCCGGACTACGACGGGTGGAATGGCGCAGCCGATATTCTTCAAGCGACCACCTTCCTCGACGCTGGCCGAACTGGCCGCGTTGACGGGAGCGGTATTGGTCGACCCCGCAAAGGGCGGTCAGGTGATCAGGGGTCTCGCTTCGCTCGACGAAGCCGGTCCGATGCATCTGACGTTTTTCGACAACCTCAAATACGCCGATCAGCTCAAGGCGACCAAGGCCGGCGCCTGCCTGGTCAGCCCGCGGTTCGAGGCCCAGGTGCCCGCCCATGTGGCGGTGCTGCGGGCCACCCAGCCGTTCCGCGCCTTCGTAAAGCTGTCGCGCGAATGGCACGCCGATGCGCTTCGTCCGCAATCCTGGTTCGACAATGATGGCATCGCGCCATCGGCCATCATTGATCCGTCCGCCCATCTGGAGGATGGCGTCATCGTCGATCCGCTCGCGGTGATCGGCCCCAGGGTCGAGATCGGCGCCGGCACCGTGATCGGTGCGGGCGCGGTGATCGGCGCCGACGTCAAGATCGGCCGCGACTGCAATGTCGGCGCCCGCACCGCGATCCAGTTCTCCCTGATCGGCAACAATGTCCTGATTCATCCTGCGTGCAGCATCGGGCAGGACGGCTATGGCTTCATCTTCTTCGGCCCCGAGGGCCATCTGAAGGTGCCGCAGACCGGCCGGGTCCTGATCCAGAACAATGTCGAGATCGGCGCTGGAACCACCATCGACCGCGGCAGCTTGCGCGATACGGTGATCGGTGAGGGCACCAAAATCGACAATCAGGTCCAGATCGGCCACAATGTGACCGTCGGCAGGCACTGCCTGCTCGCGGCCCAGATCGGACTCGCGGGCAGCCTGACGATCGGGGACAACGTCGCGCTGGGCGCCAAGGTGGGTATCAACAACCACCTCAAGATCGGCGACGGCGCCCAGGTTACGGCGATGAGCGGG
This sequence comes from Bradyrhizobium sp. URHC0002, assembly GCF_054059515.1. Taxonomy (NCBI): domain Bacteria; kingdom Pseudomonadati; phylum Pseudomonadota; class Alphaproteobacteria; order Hyphomicrobiales; family Nitrobacteraceae; genus Bradyrhizobium; species Bradyrhizobium sp. URHC0002. The sequence goes on from NZ_JBSSCF010000001.1 coordinate 5,396,232, forward strand.
GTCAAGGATGACATCCCGCCCAACGGCCGCTGGGGCGGTTTCTTTGCAAAGCCGACCAGGCAGTGGTTCAAGGAGATTATTGCAGTGGAGCGACTGGTGCAGGGCGGCACGGCCGCTCCGAAGGACGAGGGACGGGAGTGATGGAGGAGGCCGCGGTCAGATTCGAGCTCGTGGATATCAACGAGATCCTCAAGACGCTCCCGCACCGTTATCCGATGCTGCTGATCGACCGGGTGATCAAGATCCGGACCGATTACTCAGGCATCGGCATCAAGAACGTCACTTTCAACGAGCCGCCGTTTCTCGGCCATTTTCCGGACCGTCCGGTCTATCCCGGCGTGATGATGATCGAGGCCATGGCGCAGACCGCCGGCGTCATCGGCATCAAATCGGTCGAGGGCACCGAGAAGCCGCGCGCGGTTTATTTCCTCACCATCGACAAGTGCAAGTTCCGCAAGCCGGTGATGCCCGGCGACACCATCGAGTATCACATGCGCTCGATCGGCCGCCGCAAGGCGATGTGGTGGTTTCACGGCGACGCCAAGGTGAATGGCAGCGTGGTCGCGGAGGCCGACGTCGGTGCGATGCTGACGGATTAAGTCGGATTGTATTTATCCGCCATACAACCGACGTCTTCCTGATATCTTTGTTCAATCGCTGGTAGTGGAACCCACGCCGAGGTCGATTGAAGAAATTTGCAGATTAAATCCGGTTCGGGTCCTCGCCGTTTTTAACGGAGGCGTCCGTGAACAAGCTTGCGCCCGTCATTTCGTGTTTGGTCATTTTTCTGCTGATGTCGCCGCCAAGTTACGCGGCTGATCTGGAAGGGCTCGTATCGTCTTTCAAGGACGGTGGCTACGTCCTCGTGTTTCGACACGGCGCCACCGACGACAGCCAGAAGGATGTCTACCCCTTCAAATTCGACGACATGACCGCGCAGCGGCAGCTGAGCGAAAAAGGCCGCGAGATGGCGCGGGAGATTGGGGCTGCGCTCAAGAAATTGGGTGTGCCGATGGGCGAAGTCTATGCGAGCCAGCTCAATCGGGCCGTCGAGACCGGCAAGCTGCTTGGCGGGAAGGACGTCTCTCCCGTGGACGCATTGACCGACAGCGGCGCGGGCAGTTCGTCCGCGATGGCCAACCCGGACGGCAAGAGCGCCAAGGCCGGCCGTGGCGTGCGCGATCTGGTGAACGCGCCTCCCAAGGCCGGGCTCAATAATCTGGCGGTGACGCACAAGACCAACGTCGCCGACGCCTTCGGCAAGGAATTTGCCGATATCCGCGAAGGCGAGGCGCTCGTCTACAAGACCAGCGACTCGGGCCCGGCCGTCCTTGTCGCGCGCGTGCAGCCTGGCGAATGGATCGCACTGGCGGGCAGCTAGCCATAGCGTTTTCGAGCGAAGTCGGCACCGGTTCGCGCAGCAATCAAGCTTGCGCAGATTGCGTAGACTTATCTGCGGTAGAAAACGCGTCAAAACAAGAATCTAGAGCTGCGGTTCTGACCGCAGCTCCAGATTTGGTTTTGCCACGAAGGAACTTCGACCCGCCCACAGGTTTGTAGTTCCGGTGGAAGAGGGTGTTGCGGAGACGGGCCGCATGAAATTTCTCAGAGCCGCCGGCGCGCTGATCGCCTCAGCCGCTGTTTTCGCCGGAAGTGCGACGGCCCGTGATGATGGCCGCTACGCCAACTCCCCACTCAAGTCCTGGTTCGACAGCCTCAGAAGCGCGAAGGGGCTATGCTGCTCGGATGCCGACGGCTCCGTCGTTTCCGACGTCGATTGGGACTCGAAGGACGGTCATTATCGCGTTCGGCTCGACGGCCAGTGGATCGACGTGCCCGACGATGCCGTCATTACCGTGCCAAATCGCGCCGGCCGGACCATGGTCTGGCCTGTAAAAGGGGCAACCGGGATTTCGATCCGCTGCTTCCTGCCCGGCAGTATGATCTAGCAACGGTCTTATCTCGATCTTGAGCAGCGGAATCAGGCCGCCGTCGGGAGGATTTGCAGCCGGACGCGCCGACACACGGCGTAACCATACGTCACTGGACAGCGTTGATACGTCGCGCTAACCACCCGAAAACGCGTGATATTCGCGTCCAATCGATGGGCTGGGCTGCTTGATGGGTACGATCGATCCAACCGCGCGGGTTGAGGATGGCGCTGTGATCGGCGAGGGGACGACAATCGGTCCCTATTGCATCATCGGGCCCAACGTCGTTATCGGCGAGAACTGCAAACTGATCGCGCATGTGCACGTTACCGCGCAGACCACGATCGGGGCCGGTTGCACGATCTATCCGTTCGTCTCGCTCGGTACCCCGCCGCAATCGCTGACTTACAAGGGCGAACTGACCCGGCTCGAGATCGGTGCGGGCTGTACCATCCGCGAATCCACCACCATGAACGCCGGTACGGTTGCCGGCGGCGGCGTGACGCGGGTCGGCGAGCGCGGCTACTTCATGAATTGCAGCCATGTCGGGCATGATTGCCAGGTCGGCAATGACGCGATTTTTGCAACCTCGGCCACGCTCGGCGGTCACTGCGAGATCGGCGATTTCGTCTTCATCGGCGGGCTGTCGGCGGTGCACCAGTTCACGCGGATCGGACCGCAGGTGATGGTCGGCGGCGTCTGCGGCGTGCGCGGCGACATCATTCCATTCGGGCTTGCCAACGGTCAGTATGCGAGCCTCGAAGGTTTGAACATCATCGGCATGAAGCGCCGCAAATTCACCAAGGAACGGCTGACGACGGTGCGCGCGTTCTACCAAAAGCTGTTTCACGGTCCCGGCATCTTTGCCGAGCGGCTGAATGCGGTGCAGCCGCTCGCCGCAGAGGATCCGGCGATCGCCGAAATCCTCAGCTTCATCGCGCAAGGCAAGCATCGCGCGCTCTGCCTTCCCGCCGACGACGGCAACAAGTAGTGATGACGGGATCGCCGCAGCCATGATTTCAGCGGCTTCTGACATTTCATCGCCCGTCGGCGTCATCGCAGGCGGCGGCGCCATGCCGTTCGCGGTGGCGGAGTCGCTTAGCCGGCGGGGGATCGCGCCGGTGCTGTTCGCGCTCCGCGGCGCCTGTGATCCTGATCGCGTCGAGCGCTTCCGCCATCACTGGATCTCCGTCGGGCAACTCGGCCGCGCCACAAAACTGTTCCGCAGCGAGGGCTGCCGCGACCTGATCTTCATCGGTACGCTGCTGCGTCCGGCGCTGTCGGAAATCCGGCTGGACTGGGGAACGATCCGCGTCCTTGGCCGCGTCTGGGCCGCGTTTCGCGGCGGTGACGATCATCTGTTGTCGGGGATCGGCCGCATCCTCGAACAGGACGGCTTTCGGATGGTCGGGATCAGGGATATCGCCCCCGACATTCTGATGCCGGAGGGAAGCATTGCCCGCGCCACGCCCGATTCTGCCGCCGCTGCTGACATCGCCAAGGGGCGGGAGGTGCTCGGCGCGCTTGGGCCCTTCGACATTGGCCAGGCCGTGGTCGTGATCGACGGACATGTTGTTGCGGTCGAGGACATCGAGGGCACCGACGGGCTGTTGGCGCGCGTGGCGCGGCTGCGCGAGGCGGGACGTATTCGCGCCAAATCCGGCCGTGGCGTGCTGGTGAAGGCGCCCAAGAGCAGCCAGGATTTGCGCTTCGACCTGCCGACCGTGGGCGCTAAAACCATCGAGGGCGCAGCCCGGGCCGGGCTTGCCGGCATCGCCGTGATCGCCGGCCATACGATTGCCGCGGAGGCGCAAGCCATGATCGAGGCCGCTGACAGCGCCGGCCTGTTCATCCAGGGCTTATCAGCGTGACGCCGTCTCGCGACACCGCCGGGATGGAGCGGAGGGTTTTTCTGATCGCGACGGAAGAGTCCGGCGATCGCCTCGGCGCCAATTTGATGAAGGTGCTGCGCCAGCGCCTTGGCGACGCGGTGCAGTTCGAAGGCATCGGCGGCCGCGCGATGGCGCGCGAAGGCCTGGAGTCGTTGTTTCCGATCGAGGAGCTCTCGATCATCGGGCTTGCCGCCGTCGTCAAGGATCTGCCGAAGATCCTCGGGCTGATCAAGGAAACGGCGATCGCGGTGACGGAAGCGGCGCCGGATATTCTCGTCATCATCGACAGCCCGGACTTCACCCACCGCGTCGCCAAACGCGTTCGCGCCAAGAATCCCGGGATTCCGATCGTCGACTATGTGTCGCCCTCGGTCTGGGCGTGGCGGCCAGGGCGGGCGCGCGCGATGCTGAAATATGTCGATCACGTGCTGGCGCTGCTGCCGTTCGAGCCCGAGGCCTATCGCAGGCTGCATGGGCCGCCCTGCAGCTATGTCGGCCATCCCCTGACCGAGCAGTTGTCATCGCTGCGCCCGAACGCCGACGAAGCCGCGCGGCGGGCGGAATCGCCGCCGGTGTTGCTGGTGCTGCCGGGAAGCCGGCGCAGCGAAATCCGCCACCACATGGCGGTGTTCGGCCAGGCGGTGGCGCGGCTGCAGGAGCAGGGCGTGGCGTTCGAACTGGTGCTGCCGACCATGCCGCATCTGCAGGAAGCGGTCGTGGAGGCGGTGAAGACCTGGCCGGTGCAGCCCCAGGTCGTGATCGGCGAGCAGGAGAAGCGGGCCAAATTCCGGATCGCGCACGCGGCGCTGGCCAAATCCGGCACCGTGACGCTCGAACTGGCTTTGGCCGGGGTGCCGATGGTGACGGCCTACCGGACCGGCACCGTGGAGGCCTGGATCCTGCGCCGCGCCATCAAGGTAAACTCGGTGATATTGGCCAATCTCGTGATCGGCGAGAACGTCGTCCCCGAATTCCTGCAGGAAGATTGCACGCCGGAAAAGCTCGCAGCCGCGCTGCGCGACGTGCTCGGCGACAGCGACCTGCGTCGAAGGCAATTGGAGGCGTTCGGCAAGATCGACGGGATCCTCTCGACCGGCAACCAGCTGCCCAGCGCGCGTGCCGCCGATATCGTGCTGGCGACGATGTGGCAGGCGCGGCGGGGGTAGGATGGGTGGGCCTACGCAGGCTCCTGTTACTTGCCGAATGGAGGAAATCTCCGGGCGCAATTGTCGATGATGCCATCATGAACGGCGCGCGTGTCGCGATACTGCGGAGCTATATTGGCGCGTGTCGTGGCCACGCAGTTCTTGTACTGCGGATTCATCCGATTCAAAAAATCAAGACTTCCAGCTGCCGCCTGCGGAGCTGAGCTGACCAGCGAGCCGCTTCCGATGATAGCTGCGAAAGCGAAGAGAGCGATGCGTGAGGTTTTCATGTCCGTTGTCCCGGTCCGCGTGGCTGCACCATGCAGCTCAGGAGAAAGAGAATGACCGGGGCGTACGGACATGTACGTGATGGGTGTCACGCGTCGAGTAGGTTGGAATTACGGTTTAGTGAATTTAATTCGATTCACAGTTTGGGCCACGCTTCCGCACAGGCAGTTTCCAGCAAGCATGGCGCCTCCCGCTCAAACAAAAATCCCGCCCAGGATATCATCCTCGGGCGGGCGCCGGGCCCCAGAGGGTGACGCCCGGATATCCAGCTTACATTTTTCTCATCGGCGGCATACTCTGAACCGTCCAGACGGAGCCGGTGATTGTCCAGGGGATTGGCGTCTTGCGCTATCACTTCCAGGACTTTGTATTCGACACCGACCGGCGCGAATTGCGTCGCGGGGTGGAGGTGGTCTCCATTGCGCCACAGGTCTTCGACCTCCTCGATTACCTGATCCGCAACAGGGAGCGCGTCGTCAGCAAGGACGACCTGATCAACGCGATCTGGAAGGGGCGGAGCGTGTCGGATGCAGCGCTGACGACGCGCCTGAACGCCGTCCGGACTGCAATCGGCGATTCCGGGGAGGGCCAACGCCTGATCAAGACGTTGCCACGGAAGGGATTCCGCTTCGTCGGACACGTGCAGGAAGCCGAGAATCCTGCCGATGAAGCAGCTGCCAACGGTCTCGTTCAATCGCCGAAACAGGCGTTGGCGCTCCCCGATAAACCCTCGATTGCGGTGCTGCCCTTCCAAAACATGTCGGGCGACCAGGAACAGGATTATTTCGCTGACGGGATGTCGGAGAACATCATCACCGCATTGTCGCGGTTCAGGTCGCTGTTCGTCATAGCCCGCAATTCGAGCTTCACCTATAAGGGCAAGGCGGTCGACATCAAGCAGGTCGGCCGCGAACTGGGCGTACGCTATGTGGTCGAAGGCAGCGTGCGCAAGGCAGGCCGCCGCGTGCGCATTACGGGACAGTTGATCGAAGCGGCAACCAACGTCCACTTGTGGGCAGACCAGTTCGACGGCGAGCTTGACGACATATTCGCGCTGCAGGATCGCGTCACCGAACGCATCGCGGTAACCGTGGATATGCGGCTCCAATTTGAGCAAGCTCTTCTCTCGCAACGAAAGCCGACGGACAAGCTCGATGCCTATGACTACGTCCTGCGGGCCAACGCAGTGTGGCGGCATGGCGATCGGGAAGCAAACGAGGAAGCGCTGCGCCTCGCATATAAGGCGATTGAGCTCGATCCTCATTATGGTGGCGCCTATGCGCGCGCTGCTCTCTGCATAAACGCAAAGAAGCACCCTCACTGGATGATCGATCCTCAGCAAGAAACAGCCGAGGCCATGAGGTTGGCCCGGCTTGCAGTCACCTTCGGAAGTGATGACGAGGTCGCGCTTGCAGCGGGTGCGTTGGTTCTGGGCTTTCTGGGCGGTGAACTGGATGCCGCGGCGTCGTTGGCAGACCAGGCAGTTGAGCTCAATCCGAATTCCGCGTTCGCATGGAGCGTCAGTGGTTGGGTAAGACTCTACATGGGGCACCACGATGTCGCGGTCGAACATCAGAATCGGGCCCTGCGGCTCAGTCCGCGCGATCCCAACCGGCGGATCATGATTTCAATGGTCGGCACCGCGAATTTCTTCCTGGGCCGGTTCGAGACGGCGGAGCGGCTCGCAAGCGAGGCGGTGCAGCTTACAAATGGCCATTTGGGTACGCTGCGTCTTCTTGCTTGTTCCCTGGCCCTCCAAGGCAAGCTCGATCAAGCCGGATCTGTAGCTCGCAGAATCCTCAGCCTTGATCCAACATTTCGACTGTCGGGCGTAGGCGAACTCGCACCATTCCGCCGACAGGAGGATGTCGCTCGTCTCGTTGAGGGGCTACGGCTCGCGGGAATTCCCGAATGATCGGCCGCGTCGCGTGCGGTCTCGGTTCCCTCAAACGAAAGCGGCGCCATCTTGCGATGACGCCGCTTCCAAGGCCTTGAGGCCGGGACTTACTTCCGCTTGTCCATCGCGACGTAATCGCGGCGGGCGACGCCGGTGTAGAGCTGGCGCGGGCGGCCGATCTTCTGCTGCGGATCCTCGATCATCTCGCTCCACTGGCTGATCCAGCCGACGGTGCGGGCGACCGCGAACAGCACGGTGAACATCGAGGTCGGGAAGCCCATCGCCTTCAGCGTGATGCCCGAATAGAAGTCGACGTTCGGGTAGAGCTTGCGGTCGATGAAGTACTGGTCGGAGAGCGCGATCTTTTCCAATTCGAGCGCGACCTTCAGCATCGGGTCGTCGCCATGGCCGGTCTCGGCCAGCACGGCGTGACACATCTTCTGCATGATCTTGGCGCGCGGATCGTAGTTCTTGTAGACGCGGTGGCCAAAGCCCATCAGGCGGACTTCTGAGTTCTTGTCCTTCACCTTGGCGATGAACTCGGGAATGTTGTCGACCGAACCGATCTCGGCGAGCATCGCAAGCGCGGCTTCGTTGGCGCCGCCATGCGCCGGGCCCCACAGGCAGGCGATGCCGGCGGCGATACAGGCGAACGGGTTGGCGCCGGAAGAGCCGGCGATACGCACCGTCGAGGTCGAGGCGTTCTGCTCGTGGTCGGCGTGCAGGATGAAGATCTTGTCGAGCGCGTCAGCCAGCACCGGATTGATCTTGTAGTCCTCGCACGGCACCGCAAAGCACATGTGCAGGAAGTTCTCGGCAAAGGAGAGCGAGTTCTTCGGATACATGAAGGGCTGGCCGACGGTGTATTTGAAGGCCATCGCGGCCAGCGTCGGCACCTTCGCGATCATGCGCATCGAAGCGATCATGCGCTGCTTCGGATCGTTGATGTCGGTGCTATCGTGATAGAACGCGGCGAGCGCGCCGACGGCGGCGACCATGATCGCCATCGGATGGGCGTCGCGGCGGAAACCCTGGAAGAAGCGGGCCATCTGCTCGTGAACCATGGTGTGATGGATCACGCGGTAGTCGAAATCTTTCTTCTGCGCCGGGGTCGGAAGTTCCCCGTAAAGCAGCAGGTAGCAGGTCTCGAGGAAGTCGCCCTTCTCGGCGAGCTGTTCGATCGGGTAGCCGCGGTATTCCAGAATGCCGGCGTCACCGTCGATATAGGTGATCTTCGACTGGCAGCTGCCGGTCGAGGTGAAGCCGGGGTCGTAGGTGAACATCCCGGCCTGGGCGTAGAGCTTGGCGATGTCGATGACATCGGGCCCCACCGTGCCGCTGAGGATCGGGAAATCGTAGGTCTTGTTACCTACCGTGAGCGTAGCAGTCTTGTTGCTGGATTTTGCGTCCATCGTGAATCCCCGATGAAATCGTTACGAAAAACCGCGCCGACCCTGGTGCCATTTTGCGGCAGCAGCAAGGGAAGCCGGGTTGTCTAGAAGCGGCGCCAAAGGCGTAGCTTATTGCAATGTGCACTGCAAGATGGCCGCGGTCCCCATATGGTAGGGGCTCAGCCGGCCGCCTGATCGCCTAGCCGGGCCAGGCATTCTTCCCGCCCCAGCACCGCCAAAACATCGAAAATACCCGGCGAAGTCGTGCGTCCGGTCAGCGCCACCCGGAGTGGCTGGGCGACGCCGCCGAGCTTGAGGTTGTTCTGCTCTGCGAAATTCCGCATGGCGGCTTCCGCGGCCTCGGCGCTCCAATCGGTGACGGCCTCGAGCGCGGTCCGGAGTTGGCCGATCAGGATGCGGGTCTCCGGCGTCAGCAGGGCGGCGGCCTTCGGCTCGAGCTCGAGCGGACGGTCGGCAAAGATGAAGTAGGCGCCCGATATCAGCTCGATCAGGGTCTTGGCGCGCTCCTTCAGGCTCGGCATGGCACGAAGGAGTTGGCCGCGCGTCTTGTCGTTGAGTTTCGCCTTCAGTTCGGCGCCTTCGGGGACGTAATCCAGCACGCTCTCGAACTGGGACACCAGCTCGCGGTCGTCGGCGTTTCGGATGTAGTGGCCGTTGAGGTTCTCCAGTTTGGCGAAATCGAACCGCGCCGCGGAGCGCCCGATGGCGGGCAGATCGAAGGCGTCGATCATTTCCTGCGTCGAGAAGATTTCCTGGTCGCCATGGCTCCAGCCGAGCCGGACCAGATAATTGCGCAGCGCTGCCGGCAGGTAGCCCATGGCGCGGTAGGCCTCGACCCCGAGCGCGCCATGGCGCTTCGACAGTTTCGCGCCGTCCGGTCCATGGATCAGCGGGATATGGGACATGTTCGGGATGTCCCAGCCGAGTGCGTCATAGATCTGCTTCTGGCGCGCGGCGTTGATTAGATGGTCGTCGCCGCGAATGACGTGGGTGACGCCCATGTCATGGTCGTCGACCACTACCGCCAGCATGTAGGTCGGGTTGCCATCGCCGCGCATCAGTACGAGGTCGTCGAGGTTCTCGTTCTGCCAGACCACGCGGCCCTGAACCTGGTCCTCGATCACGGTCTCGCCGGTCTGCTGTGCCTTGAGGCGGATGGTCGGCTTCATGCCCTCAGGCGCCTCTGCCGGATCGCGGTCCCGCCACAGCCCGTCATAGAGGCGGGTGCGGCCCTCGGCGCGCGCCTTCTCGCGCATCGCGGTCAGCTCCTCCGCGGTGGCGTAGCACCGGTAGGCCTTGCCGCTGGCCAGCAATTGCTCGGCGACTTCGCGATGGCGCGCGGCGCGGCTGAACTGATAGATGACCTCGCCGTCCCAATCGAGCTCCAGCCACTTCAGCCCGTCGAGAATGGCCGCAATGGCCGGCTCGGTCGAGCGCTCGCGATCGGTGTCCTCGATCCGCAGCAGCATCTTGCCGCCGGTCTTCTTGGCGTAGAGCCAGTTGAACAGGGCGGTCCGGGCGCCTCCGATATGGAGGAAGCCGGTGGGCGAGGGGGCGAAGCGTGTGACGACGGAAGAGGTGTTCATTGACCGCGCGGGATAAGGAAAGGTGGTTGATGGGCGACCGTGTATCATAGGGCCGGGAGATTGTGCCAATGCTAATCCAGGTCGTTCATAGCCATCCGCTGACGGACAGCTTTAACCACGCCTTGTTCCGGATCATCGTAGATCAGCTGCAAGACCGGCATCAGGTCATAGCTACCGATCTTTACCGGGAGCGCTTTTCGCCCGTTATGACCGAGGCGGAGCGCCGAAGCTATTATCAGCCTGCCTACGCCGAGGACGAGGTGGCGCATTTGGTTGGGCAATTGCGGCAGGCCGACGGCATCATTTTCTGCTTTCCACACTGGTGGTTCTCGATGCCGGCCATGCTGAAGGGCTATTTCGACCGGGTCTGGGCGCCGGGAACGGCCTTTAAGCATGATTTGGATGGCGGACGCATCGAGCCCCTGCTAACCAACATCAAGCTTTTCGGCGTGGTGACGACCTATGGCTCGCCCTGGTGGCTCCCCCGCATCGTGATGCAGGACCCCGGCCGCAAGGTGCTGTTCCGCGCCTTGAAGCCCATGTGCGGGCCCGGGGTTCGATCATTCTATCTGGCGCATTATGATATGGATCGATCGACGCCGGCCTCACGGCAAGCGTTTGCGGAGCGCGTGCGTACAAAAATCGCCGGGCTCTGACGGCGATTGCGGACGGCTCGCCGCGGCGAGAATGAAAGACGTAAGGAATTAGGATGACCACAGAACCGACAACGGCCGAAGCAGGGCGCGATTTCATCCGCGACATCGTGCAGGCCGACCTCGACTCCAAGAAACACAGCGGGATCGTGACCCGATTCCCGCCGGAGCCGAACGGGTACCTGCACATCGGCCATGCCAAGTCGATTGCGCTGAATTTCGGCATCGCGCAGGAATTCGCCGGCAAGTGCCATCTGCGCTTCGACGACACCAACCCGACCAAGGAAGAGCAGGAATATATCGATTCCATTCAGGCCGACGTGCACTGGCTCGGCTACGACTGGGGAACCGATCTCTATTACGCCTCTGACTATTTCGACCGCCTGTACGACTGGGCCGAGGGCCTGATCAAGTCCGGCAACGCCTATGTCGACGACCAGTCGCAGGAAGAAATCCGCATCAACCGCGGCACGCTGACGGAGCCCGGCAAGAACTCGCCGTTCCGCGACCGCCCAATGGAGGAAAATCTCGACCTCTTCAGGCGCATGAAGGCGGGCGAATTCCCGAACGGCACGCGCGTGCTGCGCGCGAAAATCGACATGGCCGCCGGCAACATCAACCTGCGCGACCCCGTGCTCTACCGCATCCTGCATGCCGAGCATCCGCGCACCGGCACCAAATGGTCGATCTATCCGAGCTACGACTATGCCCACGGCCAGTCGGACGCCATCGAAGGCATCACGCATTCGATCTGCACGCTGGAATTCGAGGACCACCGGCCGCTCTACGAATGGCTGCTGGAAAAACTGCCGGTGCCGTCAAAGCCGCGCCAGTACGAATTCGCCCGGCTGAACCTGACCTACACACTGCTCTCGAAGCGCGTGCTGACGCAGCTCGTCCGCGACGGCCACGTTTCCGGCTGGGACGATCCGCGCATGCCGACGATTGCCGGTCTGAAGCGGCGCGGCGTGCCGCCGGCCGCGGTGCGCGAATTCGTCAAGCGTATCGGCGTGGCAAAGGCCAACAGCGTGGTCGATGTCGGCATGCTGGAGTTCTGCATTCGCGAGCACCTCAACAAATCGGCGCAGCGGCGGATGGCGGTGTTGCGGCCGCTGAAGGTCGTGATCGAGAACTATCCGGAAGGCCAGGTCGAGGAGTTAGAGGCCGTCAACCATCCCGACGATCCTTCGTTGGGCACGCGAAAAATTTCGTTCGGCCGCGAGCTCTATATCGAGCGCGACGATTTTATGGAGAACCCGCCGAAGAAATTCTTTCGCCTGTCGCCGGGCAACGAAGTGCGGCTGCGCTATGCCTATTTCGTCAAGTGCACCGGCGTGATCAAGAACGACGCCGGCGAAGTCGTCGAACTGCGCTGCACCTACGATCCCGCGACCAAGGGCGGCAACGCGCCCGACGGACGCAAGGTCAAGGCCACCATGCACTGGCTGTCAGCCGCGCAGTCCATGCCGGCGGAAATCTGCGTCTACAACCAGCTGTTCTCGAACCCCAGTCCCAGTGCCGCGAATTTCGCCGCCGACCTCAGTCCGGAGTCGCTGGAAATCCTGCCCGACGCACGGATCGAGCCATCGGTCGCATCGGATAATTCGGGCGAGGTGATGCAGTTCGAACGGCAGGGCTATTTCGTGCGCGACAGGGATTCTGCGCCGGGCAAGCCGGTGTTCAACCGCACCATCGGCCTGCGCGACACCTTTGCGAAGGAAGTCGGCGGGAAGGGGTGAAGGGTGTAGGGTGGGCAAAGGCGCGCTTGCGCCGTGCCCACCATCAAGCAACGTGCTCGTGATGGTGGGCACGCTACGCTTTGCCCACCCTACGGCTCCTGCGATTTCGGATTGGATCATCGATGCAAAGCGCCACCGACGACATCGTCTCGGGCATCATGGGCCGATGGGCTGCAGCGTTCAGCAAACTGGATGCCAAGGCACTCGCATCGCTCTATTCAAAGAATGCGTTCTTCTTCGGCTCGAACCCGAATTTTTACCGCGGTAATGACGGCGTGCAGGCCTATTTCGAAGGGCTGCCGCGATGGCAGTCGCCATCCGTTCAATTCACCGATGTCAGGACCGCGCAGGCAGCCGCCGACCTGATCAACGTCGCAGGCACCGCATCCTTTGCTGTCGAGAAGGATGCCGAGCCGCTGGTGGTGAAAATCACCTGGGTGATCGTTCGCGAAGACGGCGAGTGGAAGATCGTCAGCCACCACGTCTCGTCGAAGACGCCGCTGATCGCGCAATAGGCGAGCGCGGCGGGATTGGGCCTAGCAGCCCCGGCAAATGCCGCGCATGGATTTTGCGAGTTGGGCATCCTCCGGCCCCATCGGCTCATACGGCTTTGGCTGTGCGGCCTGTTGCGCTTCCGAGGCCTTCTGCCGGGCGGCACGCTCAGTTTCCTGGCGCTGATAGCACGCCTCCCGTTCGGCTCTCGCCTCGATGAAGCGGCATTGTTCGGCCGCTGCCAGTGCGGACGGCAGACCAGATATCGCCAGCGCAATCGAAATGCAGGCCGCAAGCTTCATGGGATGTCCGACCTTCGTCCGATTCCTGGGATGCTCCAGTGTAGCGCCAGGCGCTGTGCATTTCTTCAGGTTTCTGCATCCGTTCTGCTAGCGGCGTGAATACACCGTCCGGTAGTCTTGCGCTCTCCACGAGATCGTAAGGTGTAGCCGGCGTGGCGGAGCAGGGCGACATTTCGGGCCGGAAGCGGGGCTACGCCGGAACTTGGCCGCCGCGCTCCGCGGCGCCTATTGGCGGTCTTGCGCCATCGCGGCCCGCTTTCTGGCCGCCGATTGTCGAAGCCCTGCGGGCATGGGCCCGCGCGGAAGCCGGTGCAGGCCGCCTGCTGCCCTGGGTGCCGGTGGCGTTCGGCACCGGAATCGCTTTTTACTTTGCCGCCGATCACGAGCCGGTTCTGTCGGTGGCCGCCGTTGTGGCCATCGCGCTATGTGCGGTGGCGGTATTGCTGCGGCGGCAAAAATTCTTTCCCCTCGCGGTCATGATCGCAGCCGTTGCGGCGGGCTTTGCGATCGCGACCTGGAAGACCGCGCGGATCGCGCATGGCGTGCTGGCGCGGCCGATGTTTTCGGTGTCGCTGACGGGCTTTGTCGAAACCCGCGACATCCGCGAGCGCACCGACCGGTTTGTCCTGCGCGTCGTCACCATGGAGAGCGCGCGCGGGACGACAAAGCTCGAACGCGTGCGGCTGTCGGTGAAAAAGGGCACGGCGCCTGCGGTCGGCAGCTTCGTCGAGCTGAAGGCGCGGCTGCTGCCGCCGCTAATGCCGGTGCGGCCGGGCAGCTACGATTTCAGCCGCGACATGTTTTTTGCCGGCATCGGCGCCTCCGGCTTCGTGATGGGTGCGATCAAGGCCGTGGAGCCGCCGGCCACCGGTGGCGGGCTTCGCCTGCGCTATTCCGCGCTCATGCAGGGCTTGCGCGATACGATCGACGCGCGGATCAGGACCACGCTGGAGGGCGACAAGCGCGCGATTGCCACCGCGCTGTTGACCGGGCGGCGCGATGCGATCTCACAGCCGGTGAATGATGCGATGTTCATCTCGGGTCTCGGCCATGTGCTGTCGATCTCGGGGTACCACATGGCCGTCGTCGCCGGCGTCGTGTTCTTTGCGGTGCGGGCGCTGCTGGCACTGTTTCCCGCGCTCACCGTCGGCTACGCCATCAAGAAATGGTCGGCGGCGGCAGCCCTGGTCGCCGCCGCGTTCTATCTGCTGCTGTCGGGGGCGGAAGTGGCGACGCAGCGCTCGTTCTTCATGACAGCCGTGGTGCTGATCGCGGTCATGGTCGATCGCCGGGCGATCACGTTTCGCACGCTCGCGGTTGCGGCCCTGATCGTGCTGGCGGTGGCGCCGGAAGCGCTGGTGCATCCGAGTTTTCAGATGTCGTTTGCGGCGACGCTGGGCCTCGTTGCCCTGGTGCAGATCGGCTTGCCGCGCATGTTCGCGACGCCGGACCATAGCGCGACCGCCCGCGTGGCGCTGTGGGGCGGCCGCGAGATCGCGATGCTGCTGCTGGCCTCATTGGTGGCGGGGCTCGCCACCACGCCTTACGCGGCCTTTCATTTTCACCGGGTCACGCCCTTTGGCGTGCTGGCCAATCTGGCGGCGATGCGGGTCGTCTCCGCGGTCGTGATGCCGGCGGGCCTGCTCGGCCTCGTCGCGATGCCGTTCGGGTTCGATGGTGTGTTCTGGGCGATCATGGGCGTTGGCATCGACTGGATGATCGCGGTGACGCAATGGGTCGCGGCGCTGCCCGGCGCGGTCGGACGGGTGCCGGCGTTTGGCATCGGCCCGCTGATTGCGGCCAGCCTTGGCATCATTCTGCTCGGCCTGTTGCGTACGCCGCTGCGCTGGTCGGGCGCCGTGCTGGTGCTATCAGCGGCGCTGTGGGCGGCGAAGGTACCGCAGCCGGATATTCTGATTTCTGCCGATGGCCGCCATGTCGGCGTCCGCGGTGGGGATGGCCGACTGCATCTGATGCATGCCGCGAAGGGCTCCCGGGATGTCTTCCTGCTGAAGGAGTGGCTGGCGGCGGATGCCGACGCACGAACCGCGGCTGACGCGTCGCTCATTTCGGGCGTTTCATGCGACGATATTGGCTGCGTGATGCAATCCGCCGGCGGCGGCTTCGTCGCGCAGGCGTTCAAGCCCGAGGCGCTTTCGGACGATTGCGAGCGCGCGGCGCTCATCGTGACACTGCGGCAGGCGCCGGCTTCATGCGCGGCTTCCGTCATCGACGCCGACCGGCTGCGGCGGCAGGGCGCGATGGCGCTGCGGCGAGGCCGTGACGGATTTGTCGTCGAGGCGGCCAAACCCAAGGGGATCGACCGCCCGTGGTCGCCGGCCGCAGCCTACGAGAGCGAGGCCGACGCCACCATGCTGGCGCCGCGCGTCGTGCCGCCGCGCGCCGTCGACGCCACGCCGGCCGAGGCCGATCTTCAGGCGGAGGAATAGACGAAACATAGCGTTTTCGAGCGAAGCATGCCCTCGGACTTGATCCGTGGGCTGGAAGCCGGTTCGCGTGGAGAAAACGCGCCAAAGCAGAAAACTAGTGCTCGTCGAGCGGAGGACTTGAGGGACTGGCCGGTATTTCGAAGGCGCCGAGGTGGAATTCCTCCGGCGCGTCGGGGGACGCCGGCAAATTGACCAGTGTGAACGACGCCTCGGGGAATTGCTGCCAGATCGCGAGATCTTCGGCCGTGATAGTGAGCCAGCCGTACCGGAACATGTACCGTCCGGGCTCCGTGACGCGTCCGGCTCTCTGCCATGTAACCTTATTGACCACCGACTGCCCCTCGGCGCCGAGTTCTCGAAAACTATACCACCATGATCCGCCGGCTTGAACCGGCGGATCGCATGTGCGTCGCTTATCCGGTCACGATGAATTCGGCCGGCGGCGCTTCCGTCACCTTCGGTGTACGTTCGCCATCGGTCTGAACGACCGGCAATTGCAGCACGGTCGCGCGCTGGCCTTCGCAAAGCTGCGTCACCAGCACATGGCTTCCGTCCGGAAATTCGATCGCGTCATGGTGGCGATCGGCCACTTCGGGTTCGATCTGGTTGAACTTGCCGACGCGCCAGTCGGTGGTTCGCGTCCAGATCCAGCGGTTGTCGTATCTGACGTCCTCGGCGAACGCGAGTTCGGTGCCGGGAAGCATGCAGACCGCCACGGCTGGTTCGCGTTCCGACGCAAAGCCGCGGGTCGATGTCCCGCGGAATGTCGTGGAGATCAGCGTCTCGCCGACCTGGGCAGGCCGCGTCTTCACAGCATGCAGGCTATAGTCACACATCGGATGGCTCCCTCGTTTGAGATAGCTGACCCGTGTCTGGCAGGAGGCACAGGCCTCTATCAGAGTGGACTTGGCGCAGAGCGTTTTCTTGTTTCTGGGCATTTCTGCGACTGGCGCACTGCGTCTAAATCACAAACGCGCTAACTCAATTTGGGGTTCCAATCGCGCACAAAAAACCCCGGCCCAGGGCCGGGGCTGCCGTCGCAGGCATGTCCGCGAACCGGACGGTCAATATTTCCGGTACAGCCCGATCAGCTTGCCCTGAATCCGGACCCGGTTCGGCGGCAGGATGCGGACTTCGTAGGAGGCATTGGCCGGTTCAAGCGCAATCGAGGCGCCGCGGCGGCGGAAGCGTTTCAGCGTGGCTTCCTCCTCGTCGATCAGCGCCACCACGATGTCGCCGGTGTCGGCGGTTTCGTTGCGCTGGATCAGCGCCATGTCGCCGTCGAGAATGCCGGCGTCGACCATGGAATCGCCGCGCACTTCGAGCGCGTAATGTTCGCCGGAGCCGAGCATGTCAGGCGGCACGCTGATCGTGTGGCTGCGGGTCTGTAGCGCCTCGATCGGCGTACCGGCGGCGATCCGGCCCATCACGGGGACGGCGACCGGGCGATTGCCGTCGTCCTCGGCAGTCGGCACGCTCACCGAGCGCTTGCCGAGCGTGCCTTCGATGACGCTCGGCGTGAAGCCGCGGCGGCCGTTGCCGCCGCCGGCCCCGGCAAGCTCGGGCAGCTTGATGACTTCGATGGCGCGGGCGCGGTTGGGCAGGCGGCGGATGAAGCCGCGCTCCTCCAGCGCCGTAATGAGGCGGTGGATTCCGGATTTCGAACGCAGATCGAGCGCGTCCTTCATCTCGTCGAAGGAGGGCGGTACGCCGGCTTCTTTCAGCCGTTCGTTGATGAAACGCAGAAGTTCATACTGTTTGCGCGTAAGCATCGCGAGCAATCCCCCGGTTGGCGTCGTCTCTCGGTCTCGAATCGTCAGGGTCCATCGCGGGAGTCCCCAAAACCCCCAACCACAAACACTAGCAGTCGAAACAAATCATGAACGGACACTATATGTTCGATATGTGTTCCGCAACCACTTAATTTCAGGTGAACGCATTACGGCTTGGCCGCTCAGGGCGTCATTCCGGCAGCCGGAGCAGCTCGCAAGGCGAACCCTTGGCCGCTGCCGGCGCGAACGGCGGACGTATCACAAGTGCCCGTGCCGCAGCGAGATTCCCCAATAGGGACGAGTCCTGGTGGGTCACCGGCACCGCGACCAGCGTGCCGTCTTCGCGCGCTTCGAGGCGTGCCCGAAGATAGTCTTCGCGCTGGTCGTTGGCGGCGAGATCGCGACCCAGCAGGGCGCTTTCTCTGACGTGATGGATGCTGTCGCGGCCCGATAGCGCGCGAATCAACGGCACCAGAAACAGGAAGCCGCAGACATAGGAGGAGACGGGATTGCCGGGCAGGCCGATCACCCGCATCGCCCCCAGCCTGCCGTGCATCATCGGCTTGCCCGGCCGCATCGCTATGCGCCAGAACGCCATGGCCGTGCCCTCGGCCTCCAGCGACCGCTTGACGAGGTCATGGTCGCCGACCGAGGCCCCGCCCATGGTGATCAGGATATCTGCTTCAAGCTCGCGCGCACGGCGGATGCCTTGCGCGGTGGCGGCAACCGTGTCGGCGGCGATTCCGAGATCGACGACCTCGGCGCCCTCGGCGCGCGCCAGCGCTCGGATTCCATAGCCGTTGGAATAGACGATCTGGCCTGGGCCGGGGGTCGATCCCGGCATCACAAGCTCGTCGCCGGTCGCGAGCACTGCGACTTTCGGACGGCGGTGCACCGCAAGCTCCGGATAGTTCATGCCGGCGGCGAGCGACAAATCGCGGTCGGTGAGGCGGCGTCCGCGCGTCAGCAAGACGTCGCCCGCGCGGAAATCGACGCCGGCGGCGCGAATATGCCGCCCGGGAACGGCAGCTTCCGTGATGGTGAGGCAATCGCCGTCGGTCGCCGTATCTTCCTGGATAATGACGGCGTCGGCGCCGTCAGGGATCACGCCGCCGGTGAAGATCCGCACCGCTTCGCCGGCGCCCACCTTGCGCTCGAACGGGCGGCCGGCGGCGACCTCGCCGATCACCTTCAGCCGCGCGGAGAGATCGGCGGCATCCGCCGCGCGCACTGCATAGCCGTCCATCGCCGACATCGCCTGCGGCGGCTGCGTCCGCCGTGCCGCGACGTCGCGCGCGAGGATGCGATGATGCGCGGCATCGAGTGCGGCGACTTCTTCGGGCAGCGGTTCTGCGCCGGCAAGGATTGCGGCAAGCGCATCGGCGACAGGCATCAAGGCCACGGGCAGACCTCCTAGACTTCGAGTGCGGTCAGTGCCCTTGCCACGTCATCCATCGATGTCACGTGGATGGCACAAAGGCCGCGCGCCCGCGCACCTTCGATATTGGCGGCCAAGTCGTCGAAGAACAGGATCCGCGACGCCGGCACCCCGATCGCTTTTACCACATGATCATAGGCTTCCGCGTCGGGTTTGCGCAAACCGATGCTGGAGGAGAAGAATATCTCGCGGAAATGGCTGAGAACGCCGGCATAGGCTGACGAGAAATGCGCGACATGAGCCGGGTTGGTGTTGGAAAAGGCATAGAGCGGCAGGCGTTGTGCCGCGCCGGCCAGCAGCGGCGCAATTCCCGGCATCTCGCCGGTGAAGATCGCGTTCCAGCCTTCCAGGAACTGCGCGTCGGTGAGGCCGATGCCGAGGGAGGCTCTCAGGCTTTCGAAAAACATGGCGTCGCTGATCTCGCCGCGCTCGTGACGATGCCAGGCCTCGTCGGGCGAGAACTTGCTGACGAGATCGCCTGGCTCGCAGCCGGCGTGGTTGGCCCAGCTCGCCACTACCTTGTTGAAGTCGATATCGAGCACGACGCGGCCGATATCGAACAGCAGCACGTCGGCGGAGTGGGGCAGGATCGGCGAATTCATGACAGTCGTTTACAAAACCGGGAGAGCCCGGGCAACAGCAGGGAACGGACTTCCGCCCAATCTGGCGCTTAAGCCCGTGCGCAAGCTGTGCTAAGGCTTGGGCCGATTTCAGGGAGTAGTCGCATGAAAGTCGTGGGCAGAATCTTGAGCGCCGTCGCCGTGATCGCGTTATTGGCTGGACCTGCTGCAGCCCAAAAAGGTCCTGCCAAATATGGCGAGGAGGACACGCCCAAGACGGCGACCGAAAAAGCCGCCGAAAAGGAAGCCGAAAAGGCCTACCACCGCTCGCTCGGCAATATTCCGGAGCAGAAGAGCACCGACCCCTGGGGAACGATGCGCGGCGACAGCACGCCGCCGAAAGCGGCGGCCAAGGCGCCACAGGCCAAGCCGAAGGCCAAATCCGCCGAGGGCGCCGCAAAGTAAAAGTAGAAGACACTTTCCGGCGCCATGCCGGGACAATGTGTCCGGATGCGAGGAAACTTCAGATGACGGAAACGCTGCTGTTTTCGCCGATGACGATCCGCGGCGTGACGCTGAAGAACCGCATCGTGGTGCCGCCGATGCATCAATATTCGGCCGAGAAGGGCTTTCCGACCGACTGGCACCTGATGAACGCCGGCAAGTTCGCCGCCGGCGGCGCCGGCCTCGTGGTCGTGGAATCCACCAAGGTCGAGCGGCGCGGCTGCGGCACGGTCGGCGATCTCGGCATCTGGGATGATGCCTTTGTCGAGCCGCTCGGCCGCCTCGTCAAATTCATCAAACAGCAGAATTCAGTCGCCGGCATTCAGCTCGGCCATTCCGGCCGCAAGGCGCGCGCGAGCCGGCCCTGGGAGGGCGACCGCCCGCTGCAGCGGACATCAGACATCGAGGACTGGGACGCGTGGCAGCCGGTGGCCCCGAGCCCGCTTCCCCATAGCGAGAAATGGCCGGTTCCGAAGGCGCTGGAGCGGGGCCAGGTGAAAGACCTGGTGCAGGCCTGGGGCAACGCGGCGCGGCGCGCGCATGAAGCTGGTTTCGACGTGCTGGAGCTGCACGGCGCGCACGGCTATCTCGTCCATCAGTTCCTGTCGGAGCGCTCCAACGCGCGCAGCGACGAATATGGCGGCTCCGAAGCCAATCGCATGCGTTTCATCACCGAAATCACCGAAGCCGTGCGCGCGCATTGGCCGGACCACAAGCCGCTGTTCGTCCGCCTCTCGGTCGAGGACAATGCCGGATGGGGACCGGAGCAGAGCGCCCGGCTGGCAAAAATCCTCAAAGCGAAGGGCGTCGACGTCATCGACTGCTCCTCCGGCGGCATCACCGAGATGGCGCCGATCCTGGGCAAGGAAATAAAGTACAGCTATCAGGTGCCGCTGTCGGAATATGTCCGCCGCCAGGCCGACATCATGACGATGGCGGTCGGCCTCATCATCCATGGCGACCAGGCCGAGCAGATCCTGCGCGATGGGCAGGCCGATCTGATCGCGGTGGGGCGGGAAATCCTCAACAATCCCAATTGGCCGATGGACGCCGCGCTCAAGCTCGGCGTGGAGGGGGCATTCCGCAACGTTCCGCCGCAATTCGGCTACTGGCTGGGCACCCGCGCCAAGCGTGGCTTCGGAACCCCGCCCTCGACCTGGCAAAATGGGCTGCAGAGGGCCGATTAGGCGACCGAACCCGTAGCCCGCATGAGCCAACGGGTCGCGCGAAACGCGTGCCCGACGACGAGCGCAATTGCGCTCGCGCAGCGATGGCTCCGCGATATGCGGGTGTCAGAGGAAATGAGAGAATCCCGGATGTCGCTCGGCCAAGCCGGGCTACGTGTAGATCCGCTTCTCGAAGAACACACTGCTCGCAATGGATTGCGTTGCCATCATTGCGTAGGCGCCGAACGCCGGACACTCCCGGAATCCCATCCGCACATAGAGCCGCATCGCCGCGATCTGCCGGTCTCCCGTCTCCAGACGCAACATGGAGATCCCGGCACGACGGACCTCCGCTTCGATGCGAACCAG
Organism: Bradyrhizobium sp. URHC0002; assembly: GCF_054059515.1. NCBI lineage: Bacteria > Pseudomonadati > Pseudomonadota > Alphaproteobacteria > Hyphomicrobiales > Nitrobacteraceae > Bradyrhizobium > Bradyrhizobium sp. URHC0002. The sequence goes on from NZ_JBSSCF010000001.1 coordinate 5,417,828, forward strand.
GATCGCGTCTGCAACTCCCTGTCCCCGTGCGGTGTGCCGCACGTACATGCGCTTGACCTCCGCGAAATCGGGAAAGAGGCAGACGCCGCCGCAGCCCACAGCCGCTCCGCGTAATCTTGCGAGGAAGAATCGAACGTGCGGTTGAAAGATCGTATCAAGCGTCAATCCATGCCGCTGCTCGGGCGAATACTCCGTGGAGAGCGCGGCATCCAACTCACCGACGAGTGAGCGCACCTCGTCGGTCGCGGTCAGCACAGGTTCGATCTGCACTTCGTCGCCATCGCCCATGGTTGCTCCCCCTCGAACCCCGCGGAATCTGGCTCCGCCCATCCTACATTGTACTCGACAGGAAACTCAGCAAATTGTCGTCCAGTCCCCAGTGAGAAAATGTTCCTGTTTTCAGGGTCTCAGATCATTTTGGAGCCGATAAGGCCTCCTGCGGGCCGTAGTGGTCCGGGTCGGCGTGCCTTGATCCGACCAAAAAGCCATTGTGAGTTGGTGGCGCCGGGACAGGGGCGCCGATTCACGGGAATCGCGGGCGTCCGCAGAAAGAATAAGGGACGCCCCACATGCGCAGGAATTTTGCCTTTCTTCTCGGCACGGTGACGGGTGCGTTTCTGGCCGTTGTCGTGACGGGACCGCAGGGGACAAGTCTGGTGGCGGCGGCAAAGGCCGCGGCCCGTTCCGACGCCTACACCCAGCTCAATTTGTTCGGCAGCGTGTTCGAGCGGATCAAGACCAGCTACGTCGAGAAGCCCGACGATTCCAAGCTGATGGAAGGCGCCATCAACGGCATGATCTCCGCGCTCGATCCTCATTCGCGCTACATGAATGAGAAGGGCTGGAGCGACATGCAGGAAACCACCCATGGCGAGTTCGGCGGATTAGGCATCGAGGTCACGATGGAAGACGGCCTCGTCAAGGTGGTGACGCCGATCGACGATACGCCCGCGGCCAAGGCCGGGATGCTGTCGGGCGACGTGATCACCCAGATCGACGACGAGCAAATTCAAGGCATGACCCTCGAACAGGCGGTGAGCCGGATGAAGGGCCCCGCCAACAGCAAGATCCGGCTGAAGGTCGCGCGCAAGGGTTCCGCCGCGCCGATCGATGTTGCCATTATGCGCGAGATCATCCGGGTGCGGCCGGTCCGCTACAAGACCGACAGCGGCGACATCGGCTATATCAGGATCTCCCGCTTCAACGAGCAGACCACCGATGGCCTGAAAAAGGCGATCGCGAGCATTTCGAAGGAGATCCCCGCCGACAAGCTCGCCGGCTATGTTGTCGACCTCCGCAACAATCCCGGCGGACTGCTCGACCAGGCGGTGTCGGTGTCGAGCGCCTTCATGAACCGGGGCGAGGTGGTTTCGACCCGCGGCCGCACCGCGGAGGAAACCCAGCGCTTCACCGCGCGCGGCGGCGACATCACCAAGGGCAAGCCGCTGGTCGTGCTGATCAATGGCGGCTCGGCTTCCGCGTCCGAGATCGTGGCCGGCGCGCTGCGCGACCACAAGCGCGCCACCCTGATCGGCACGCGCACCTTCGGCAAGGGCTCGGTGCAGACCATCATCCCGCTCGGCTCAGGCAATGGCGCACTGGCGCTGACCACGGCGCGCTACTTCACGCCGTCGGGTCGCTCGATCCAGGCCCAGGGCATCGCGCCCGACGTCGAGGTGCTGCAGGACGTGCCGGATGAACTGAAGAACCGCGCCGAGCTGAAGGGTGAAGCCTCGATGCGCGGCCATCTTGCGGCCGATGGTGCCGAGCAGGCCGGCTCGCAAGCCTGGGTTCCGCCGAACGACAAGGACGACAAGGCGCTGAACGCGGCATTCAATCTGCTGCGCGGGGTGACGGTGAACGCGAACGCGCCGACGATGGCGAAGCGGGCAGTGCCGAATTAGCGGCAGCCAATGCGCAATTGACGTTGTTGAAACTCGAAACTCTCCGCGTCATTTGCGAGCGAAGCGAAGCAATCCAGCTCTCCGTTCGCGCGCAAGAAGAAATCGATTGCTTTGCTTCGCTCCTTGAGCTTCGGCGGACGCCGTCGTCGCTTCCGCTCCCTTGCGCAAACGCTTCGCGTTTGTCGCAGGCAATGGCTGGCGAGGCGGGCCAGTCGTTTTGCCGATCAATAGACCCAGCCCAGTACTCGCGCCTTCACTTCATTGCTTGACGATCACTTGGCGCAAGTTTTATCCGCCGCCAAAACTGTTTGCGCTTCTGCCTGTGTTCGATGAGCCATTCCCGCGGCGCCTGACCGGCAGTTTTGTGCTGCGCGAATGAAGGCGCCGCGAATGCGACTATAGCGACTGTCGCCGAGAGAATTTTGGTCATGGTCTCGACCTCCTTGCATTGGGCGGCGAGCAGATCGAGGCGGCCAATCAAGGTTCCCGCGATAACGTATTTTTGTGTGGCGGTCGCGGCCGCAGCGGGAAAGCATCAAGGGCGAGCAGCGATCCGAAACAAGACCGTTTTTTGAAACCGCATTTCCATCCGGACGTAGCTCGTGCGCGAGCTTTCACGAAAGCCGGTTCCCACTCCATGCGCGTTCAAACGGAGTAGTCATGTCGCAAAAATGGATTTTATTGACGGTAATCTTGTCCCTTTATTCGAGTGGAACCCTGCAGGCAAACCCGCTCGATTCACCCGACATCGTTTATATCGACGGGGTGCCGTGCAACAGCGCGTGCCAGTCCTATTTGGCCTGGTCCGCCCAGGCATTGTCTGCCCGACACCGCGCGCAACGCGGGACCAACGTCGTGGTGCCGGCTGGCGCGGAAATAGAGCGAATGGAACACGCAGGCCTGCCGCGCGTAGCGAGGCAGCCGGCGCCAGTTTCCCGCATTGCGCCGCGCGGCGTCGTGGCGGCATCGAAGACCAGGCCGCCGAATTCCAAAAAGGCCGCCGCGCCCAGTCTCGCAGCAGTCAGGAAGAATATTCCGGCGGCCACAGCGACAGTGGCGCGGGAAAAGGCCGTCGCGGGAGGAGAGGTGCCGGCGCGCAAACCGGAGAGCACAGATGCGCCTGCGCAAGCCACCTCGATTGCCGCATCGCCGCCCGCAGAGGCCCCCAAATCCGAGGTCAAGTCCGAGGTTGCGCTGCCGCCGCCAGCCACGCTCGAGATTGCCGCGCTGCCTGCTGTGTCCGAGAACGCTGCGTTGCCCGCTACCGTTGGCATTGCTCCCGCTTCGGCTCCCCGAACCATCCAGAAGCAGGTTGTGGAAGCGACGGGAATGGCCGATCGCCTCACGGCAATCGGGGCGGGACGTGAAGCGGCCAACCAATCGGACAATCCGGCAGCGGGATCCAATGAGGCCAGCGATACCGGCAAGACGGCATCCGCATCGCCAGACAAGGAGGACAATCTGGTAGCGCTCGTCCTGGCGCGCCCGGAGATCAGCTCGCTGTCCGACCTGAACAACAAGGCCGTTGCGATCGAGGCGAAGCAATCCGCATCAAGCGGACGTGTCAGCGCCGCACTGATGGCGGTGGGCGCCGCCGACGTCCAGTTCAGCGAAGGACAGGCCGGCGCGATCGAGCGGCTGATCAGCGGCGAAGTCCCGGCCGCGGTTGTGACGTTGGTATCGCCCGAAGCGGCAGAGTGGTTTCCCGATATCCCCGGCTTCAGGACTTTTCGGGTTCCGCTGAAGGCGCGACTCTAGCAAGCCACTTGCTTTTGATAAGAAAGCCCGCCGGCCAATGCGCCGACGGGCTGGTTTAATGCGATCGTCCTCCTAACCTTCATCTTTCACTGGCGTATCGGGGCCTGCTTTTCTTGCGGCTTTCCGCGCCGACCAGCGTGCGCGAAACCGCTTGAAGGCGCGAACCGTCATCGGGGCGACCACCTGAAACGCCAGCGAGGCACCTCCGGCCACCAGCCCCTTGACAACATCAAATGCTAAATCGGGCCAAAAGTACCACATGACCCCTGTCCTTCTTCACAGGGGCACCGCCGGGCAGCACTGGGCAGAAAAAAGAAATGGAAAAGCCCCGTCCGTCGCCGGCGGGGCCCAGAAAATCCCAGTACGCAATATTCAGCGCACGCGAAACCTTCGGTTCACCCGCTCAAGGTGGACTCGAGAATAAGTGAGGCGCACATCACTTGGGCCGTACGATTGAAACCGCGCATGACGATTCTCCTTAAACGAAAACGGACGGCAGAGCCGTCAATCTCATGGCGCAACGGCTTTCGAGACCGCGTGGCGCGCTCCTGGCCAAGCCCACCAAGGACGACCATTAACTTAACACAACCAGACAGAACGACTCCTGTCTGTGTGCCATTTCACAATTGGGATCATGTATGAGCTGCCGAAGCTGGAATGCCGGTGGCAGCGCATTTAACTTACGTTTCGACGCCAGTGCGTGGTCTGGAATTGCGGCGACAGTGCATTTTCATTCGTGATGTTACAAAGGCGCTGCGCGGCAATTGAATGGACTCTCGCCGGATTTCATCAAGTTATCGTGAGAGCCTCGGAAACGCACCGTGGATATGATTTGCAAGCTGGCTAGCGCAGCGACGGCAAGGCAACGAATTGCACGTATGAGGTGTCAAATGTCCGCACCCTGCAAGTTCGAGCTAAGTATCCTAAATCACGATGAGAAAGCGCTCATACAAACCTCTCATCACCCCGAAATTGGTGACGCGGATCGCGCGACACTTGAAGACCTGAAATCATCGCTCAGAAAACTCCGGGACAGGGAGCGGACGCTCGCCTTCGGCCGGCGTCGGATCAGCAAAGGCACCGCCGAGCCGCGCGGCCAAAGCATTTCGGGGTCCGCCGAGCATGCTCTCCACCGTAAACAGGTTTTCGTGGCTGCCCTGAAGCGGGTCAACAAGGAGATCGCACGTCTCCAAAAATTTGAGGCGAGGAAGCAACTGGGAGAAGCGGCTCGGCGAGCTCTTTCTCTTCGTAGAGCACAGCAATTCTCCCGCCCGACAAATGAGCCAACTTCCCATGAAGGCATGAAGGCTGTTCCGAGCAGACGACGAAATATCAAACTCCCGCGGTCAACAATTGGACGGGTGTCACAGGCGAACAAGAGAGCACAGGCAGCAAGAGATTCCCGTCGCTAACGGAGCTTATCCATCTCTTTAGGGGTAGGGCGAAACGCGCCGCGGGAATGCTGACGCGCATCTGGCGAGCTGTTTGAAAATTGCATCGAGGAACCCTCCACGTCATTGCGAGTCATCCGGCACTCATTCGCGACCCGGCGGCGGCTCGCAATGACGATAACGGGCAGCGTCCGTCGAAATTGCAGCGCCGTCTGCGCAAGCGGCTTGCGATCCAAGGCGTCAGGCGATTTCGGAAGTTCATTTCCAAACATTAATTCCCAAGCCAGCGTCGTGTAATGCGGGAAACCCCATCTACGGCGGCGTGCGGCTTTGCGCTCAATCATCATCCTGGAGATTTTGTAATGGACCAACGTAACCTTGTTTCTCACGGGCAGCGGAAGCGCTCCCTGTTCTCGGCACGAAAAGTGGCATTGATGGCATCGGTCGTGACCGGGCTTGCGATGTATGGCTTCAGCGCGTCGCCCGATCGCATTGATATCCTTGGCAGCGCGGCCCATGCCGAGACTGCTAACGCCGCATCGGGCGCCACCCAGCAGCCCCTAGGCTTTGCCGATGTGGTGGAGCGGGTGAAGCCGTCGGTGATCTCGGTCAAGGTCACGATGAAGGACAAGGCCGCTGACGCCAGCAACAAGGACGACGCCGACGAGCAGGGCTCGCCCATGGAGCGCTTCTTTCGGGAGTTCGGCGGCCCGAACGGCGAATTCCAGAATCCCGGGCGTAACGGCCGGCATGGCTCGATGGGACAAGGTTCCGGATTCTTCATTTCATCCGACGGATACGCGGTGACCAACAACCATGTCGTTGAGGGAGCCGACAAGGTCGAGGTAACGACGGACGCCGGAAAGACCTACACCGCGAAGGTCGTCGGGACAGATCCCCGGACCGACCTTGCCTTGATCAAGGTCGAGGGCGGCTCGGATTTTGCGTTTGCGAAGCTTTCGGCCGGCAAGGCCAGGATTGGCGATTGGGTGCTGGCAGTCGGCAACCCGTTTGGCTTGGGTGGCACCGTGACTGCCGGCATCGTTTCGGCCAGCGGCCGTGACATCGGAAGCGGCCCTTACGACGATTTCATCCAGATCGACGCGCCCGTCAACAAGGGCAATTCCGGCGGCCCGACCTTCAATATGCAGGGTGAGGTCGTCGGCGTTAACACCGCGATCTATTCGCCATCCGGCGGCAGCGTCGGTATCGCATTTTCGATCCCGGCAACGACTGTTAAGAACGTGGTCGCTCAGCTGAAGGACAGGGGTAACGTCAGCCGCGGCTGGATCGGTGTACAGGTTCAGCCGGTAACCCAGGATATCGCCGACGGCATGGGTTTGAAGCAAGCGCAGGGTGCGTTGGTAGCTGACCCGCAGAAGGACGGACCTGCAGCAAAGGCCGGCGTCGAGGCGGGTGACGTCATCACTGCGGTAAATAGCCAGCCGGTCAAGGATGCCCGCGAACTCGCCCGCATCATCGGCGGCTTTGCACCTGGCAGTGCGGTCAAGCTGGACGTTCTGCGCAATGGCAAGAGCAAGGTCGTCAGCCTGACCCTTGGCCAGTTGCCGAATGATCGGCAAGCCAAGGCCGACAGTGAAGGCGAGGGCAAAGGCTCGAGCAAGGGTACCGACGTTCCGCACCTCGGCCTCACGCTTGCTCCGGCGGGCAAGGCAGACGGCAAGGAAGGCGTCGTCATCACGAAGGTCGAACCGAAAAGCGCGGCTGCCGATCGCGGGGTCAAGAAGGGCGACGTTATTCTGGAGGTTGCCGGAAAGAACGTCGCGAAGCCCGGCGACGTTGGCGACGCGCTTGAAGCTGCGCGAGCCGACAAGAAGAGCAGCGTGCTGATGCGGCTTCGCTCGGGCGACGCGTCCCGTTACGTCGCCGTGCCGCTCGCAAACGGCTAGGCAAGTCAGACGGCAGGCGGCGGCTTTTCGCCGCTGCCTGCCACGCCCATTGCCGCGACGCCCGGTTCAGCATCTTCGAATATCGCGGATGACTAATGACCAACAGCAGCGATACTCATTCTGCCGTCCGTTCGGATCTGGGACAGGCGTGGTCCGATGCCTGGCATCTCTGGCGGATAATCATTCCGAGGCGATCGATTACCGGTCGACTCGTTTGGGGCATGGTATGGCGGCGCAACCGTGGGGGTCGCTGGGTCTACAAGAAGTTTGTCGAGTATTCGGACGATCGTGATCAGAAATCTGTCTCCTAGACCGAGACTGGTTTGCGTGTGAGATTGCAAAGCGGCCCCGACATGCGCCCTGCACGTCACGCCGTGCGCGCGACCGGCTTGCGCCGGCGTGCCTGGCTCGGCCGTACCGCGTCGGGTCCTTGCCGATCCGTAAACAGCAGCGGCCTGATATCGGCCGCCGGCTTCGGCGGGCTGAACAGATAGCCCTGCATTTCCGAACAACCGAGTTCGCGCAGCAAGTCGCGTTGCGCCTCGGTCTCGACGCCTTCGGCGGTCGTCGTCATGTGGCGGTCGGCGGCGATGGTCACCACCGCCTGCACGATGCTGGACGAGCCTTCCGGCTCGGCGATGTCGGTGATGAAGCAGCGGTCGATCTTGATCTTGTCGAACGGGAAACGCTGCAGATAGCTCAGCGAGGAATAGCCGGTGCCGAAATCGTCGAGCGCGATGCGGACCCCGATGGCGCGAAGGTCATGCAGAACGGCCAGCGCCGCCTCGTCGTCGCGGATGAGCACGGCCTCGGTGATCTCGAGCTCCAGCCGGCTCGCGGCGAGGCCGGATGCGGCCAGCGCCGCCATCACCTTCAGCGCCAGCGTGCCGCTCCTGAATTGAATCGGCGAGACGTTGACCGCGAGCCTGATATTGCCGGGCCAGCTCACGGCTTCCTTGCAAGCTGTGGTCAGCACCCACTCGCCGAGCTGGTTGATCAGGCCGGTGTCCTCGGCAAGCGGGATGAATTCGGCGGGCGAAATCATGCCGCGCTGCGGATGGCGCCAGCGCACCAGCGCCTCGCAGCCGGTGATTGCGTTGGTCTGCAGGCCGAGGCAGGGCTGATAGTAGACCTCGAAGCCGCCGTCGACGAGCGCCTGGCGCAGGTCCATTTCCAGGCTGCGGCGGGCGCGGACCTCGGCCTCCATGTCGGTTTCGAAGAAGCGATAGGTGCGGCGGCCGGCGGCCTTGGCCGCGTACATCGCCAGGTCCGCGTTCTTCAGGATCTGGTCGATATCGGTGCCGTCGCGCGGCGACAGCGCGATGCCGATGCTGGCGTCGGTTGTCACCTGATGGCCGAGGCATTGATAGGGCGAGCGGATCGCCTGGAAGATGCGGCTGACGAGCATCATCACGTCGTCGGTATCCTCGATGCCGGTCTGAATGATGGCGAACTCGTCGCCGCCGAGCCTGGCCACGAAATCGGATTTGCGCGCGCAGCCGGCGAGGCTGGCGGCGACCGATTTCAAAAGCTCGTCGCCGATCATGTGGCCGAGCGAATCGTTGACGCTCTTGAATTCGTCGATGTCGATATAGAGCACCGCCAGTTGCCGGTCCGGCGCGGCGTAGGAGAGTTCGCGCTTGAGCCGTTCGTGGAATAGCGTGCGGTTCGGCAGGTCGGTCAGCGCGTCGTAATGGGCGAGGTGGGTGATGCGCTCCTCGGCGCGGCGGCGTTCGGTGATGTCTTCATGGGTCGCCAGCCATCCGCCGTCCGCCACCGGTTCGTTGACGACCTGGATCGAGCGTCCATCGGGCGTCGAGATGACCATGGCGTTCCGATGCGCGATGTCGCGCATGACCACTTCGACGTATTGGTCGATGTCGCCGACGAACGAGCCGGTGTCCTTGCGGTGGGCGATCACCTCGCGGAAGCTGCAGCCCGGCTTCACGATTTCGGCCGAAAGGCCGTACATCTCGAGATAGCGCTTGTTGCAGATGACGAGATGCCGTCTGGCATCGAACAGCAAGAGGCCTTGCGTCATGTTGTTGACGGCGGTGTCGAGACGCTGCTTTTCCAGCGACAGCCGCTGCTTGGACGCGCGGTGCTGGTGCGAAAGCTTGCGGACGACAACAAGCAGCAGTGCGGCAATCGCCAACACGGAAAGTCCGGTGATCGTGATCAGGATTCCGATCTGCTCGCGCCAGTCGGCCAATGCGGTCGATGTCGCGGTTGAAGCGACGATCACGATCGGGAAATTCGTCAGCGTACGTGACGAGATCAGCCGGTCCTCGCCGTCGATCCGGCTGGTGAGACGCGACGTGCTGCGGGGTTGCTCGAAGATCTGCCGCTCGGTAGCCGGACCGTTCTTGAAGTTCTTGCCGACCATATCCGCCACGTGCGGGTAGCGGGCCAGCAGCGTGCCGTCGCTGTGGAACATGGCGATGGAGGCGCCGGGTCCGAGCGCGACGGTCGCAAAGAACTTCTCGAAGTTGACGGGTTCGATGCCCCGGCCAATGAGGCCGAGGAATTCGCCTTTCGGCCCGGTGACCTTGCGGGCGATTACCGTGGTCCAGGCGCCGGTGACGCGGCTGTAGACCGGCTCGACCAGCATCTCCGGCGATTGCGGGTTGGACTTGAAGGTCCTGAAGAAGGCGCGGTCCGCCGAGTTGACCTGTGGCACGGGCCAGGTGGCCGATGCGTTGATCAAATTGCCTTCGGCGTCGAAGATGTTGATGCCGCCGACATAGGACAGCGCCTCGATCTTGGATTTCAGCATCAGATGGATGTCATGGCCGGACATCCGGCGCTTGTAGTTATCCGCGGTCGCGATCCCGCCGGAGCGCATGAACGCGATCAGGTCCTTCTGCACGACCTGGAAGTCTTCGAGTTGCTGGTCGAAATGGCCGGCGAGCAGCAGCACGGTGTTTTCCAGCTCGCGTTCGCTGCTGCGCAGCGCGCGCTCGCGGGAATTACCGGCCATGACGGTCGCGCCGATGGCGATTGCCGAGATCAGGAGCGTGCCGCCCAGGATCAGCCAGCGGATCGGGCCGCCGCGGAAGGCGGACGCAATCCTTAATGAGGTGCTGCCGGTCGAAGCCATGGAACGCGATCGCTGCCGAGAAATGAACTTCCGGAAGCGGAGTTCACCCAACACGACTTCGATAGCGCGCCGAGATGGAATTGACGTTAGGAAGTCTGGTTAATGAAGCGTTAGCCGGTGGCGGAGGGTTCCGTCGGCAACCACAGGGAGCGGTGGTTCGACGATGGAACCGGCTGGCCGGGCAAAAAATCGGCGGGCCTCATCGCCCTGCGCGATAATGGCCGGACTTGCCGCCGATTTTCTCGACCAGATGGATTCCTTCGATGCGAACGCCGCGTTCGACCGCCTTGATCATGTCGTAGATCGTAAGACAAGCGACCGACACCGCCGTCAGCGCTTCCATCTCGACCCCCGTGGGGCCGGTGACCTTGACGGTGGCTCGAACGAGGCAGCCGGGCAGTTTCCGGTCGGGCGTGATGTCGAGGGTGACCTTGGACAGCGCCAGCGGGTGGCACAGCGGGATCAGTTCCGACGTGCGCTTGGCCGCCATGATGCCGGCGATGCGGGCCGCGCCCAGCACGTCGCCCTTTTTGGCATTGCCGGAGACAATCAGATCAAGCGTCGCCTTGGCCATGACCACGCGCCCCTCGGCCACGGCCGTGCGCTCGGTCGCCTGCTTGGCCGAGACGTCGACCATCCGCGCTTCGCCCGACGCATCGATATGGGTGAGGGCGGAGCCGCCTTTGGAAGCCTTGTTTTTGGAAGTCTTGCCGGCCATTGGCTAGCCGGTCCCGGTCGCGCGCGGGCTATCAGCCCGCGCCAGCAGCGCGCGGGTTGCGGCCGTCACGTCGGCCTGCCGCATCAGGCTTTCGCCGACCAGGAAGGTCGACATGCCGACGCGCTCGAGCCGCGCCAGATCCGCCGGCGCAAATATGCCGCTTTCGCCGACCATCAGGCGATCGCGCGGGATCAGCGGCGCGAGCGCCTCGCTGGTCGCAAGCGTAGTCTCGAAGGTCCTCAAGTTGCGATTGTTGACGCCGATCATCGGCGAGCGAAGTTTTAGCGCGCGATCAAGCTCGGTGCGGTCGTGGATTTCGATCAGCACGTCCATGCCGAACGCAATGGCCGTGTCCTCGAGATCCTTCGCGATGGCGTCGTCGAGCGCGTCCATGATGATCAGGATGCAGTCGGCGCCATGGGCGCGGGCTTCCACCACCTGATAGGTGTCGAACAGAAAATCCTTGCGCAGCACCGGCAGGCTGGTTGCGGCACGCGCCGCCACCATGAAGTCGAGATGGCCCTGGAACGAGGGCGTGTCGGTCAGCACCGACAGGCACGCCGCGCCGCCGGCCTCGTAGGCTTTGGCCAGCACGGGCGGATCGAAATCGGCGCGAATGAGCCCCTTGGACGGCGAGGCCTTCTTCACCTCGGCGATCAGCGCATAGTCACCGCGCGAAAGCTTGTCGCGGATCGCGCGCAGAAAACCGCGCGGCGGCGATGCTGCCTTGGCTTGGGCTTCGACCTCGGACAGCGGATGCGCCCGCTTGGCCGCGGCGATCTCCTCGCGCTTGTAGGCCTCGATCTTGGTCAGGATATCGGACATCTCTGGCGCTCCTGCGGTCAGCCGCGCGAGACCGCGATCAAATGCTTCAGCCGCGCCGCCGCCGCACCGCTGTCGAGCGATTTGGCGCCGATCGCGACGCCTTCCTTCAGGCTCCCGGCGCGGCCGGCCACGATCAACGCCGCCGCGGCATTCAACAGCGCGACGTCGCGATAGGGGCTGGGCTTGCCGTTGAGCACGCTCGACAGGGCCACCGCGTTGGCATCGGCATCACCGCCGTTGAGCGCCTCGCCGCTGCAACAGGTGAGGCCGGCGTCCTCCGGCGTCACCTCGAAGGTGGTGATCTTGCCGTTGTCGAGGCTGGCGACGAAACTTGGCCCGGTGAGGGTGATTTCATCGAGCCCGTCGGAGCCATGCACGACCCAGACGGATTCGGAGCCGAGATTTTTCAGCACCTGCGCCAAGGGCTGCACCCAGTGCCTGGAGAACACGCCGACCATCTGCCGCTTCACGCCGGCCGGATTGGAGAGTGGTCCGAGCAAATTGAAGATCGTGCGGGTGGCGAGCTCGACCCGGGTCGGGCCGACGTTCTTCATGGCCGGATGATGCGCCGGCGCGAACATGAAGCCGATGCCGGCCTCGGCCACACAGCGGCCGACCTGATCGGGCGTCAGGTCGATCTTGACCCCGAGCGAAGCCAGCACGTCGGCCGCGCCCGAGCGCGACGACAGCGCGCGGTTGCCATGCTTGGCGACGGGCACGCCGGCGCCTGCGACGATAAAGGAAGCGCAGGTCGAGACGTTGACCGAACCGGAACCGTCGCCGCCGGTCCCGACCACGTCGACGGCGTCCGCGGGCGCCTGGACCCGCAGCATCTTGCCGCGCATCGCCGACACCGCGCCGGTGATCTCGTCGACGGTTTCGCCGCGGACCCGCAGCGCCATCAACAGCCCGCCCATCTGCGAAGGCGTGGCCTCGCCGGACATCATGCTGTCGAAGGCCGAGGCCGCCTCTTCGCGCGACAGCGTCGCGCCGGTGGCGACTTTTCCGATGATAGATTTGAGGTCGTCCATCACGTGGGCTTTCAGGATAGGGTGTCGTCTCGAAGCATGACCGACGCAAGCTTTGGATTAGTCTTGGCCGATCATGCTCAGTTGTTAGCGCCCGTCACCTGCGCGAAGGCGGCCTGGTTGATAGTGGTGCCGATCTCGGATTCGATCTTCGTCACGTATTGCGCGACCTGTTCGTCCGTGAGGCCGCGCTGCAGCGTGTCCTTCAACTTCTTCAGCTCTTCGGAGGCGGCATCGACTTGTGGCACGGTCACATCAGTGACGCGGAACACGATCCACTCGCTGCCACCGGCGCCCGGCGTCTGCCCGACGCCGTCCTTGGGGGTCCGGAACGCGGCCGCGATGACGGCCGAAGGTACGTCTGAAAGCGACGCGTCGCGGCGGAAGCCCGTCGCGGTCTCGACCTTCGATCCGACCGCAGCCGCTTCGGCGGCGAGCGTGCCGCCTTGCTCGATCTTCTGAACCATCTCGGTCGCCTTCGCGCGCAGCTTGCTCGAAATCTGGTCTTCGCGCCATTTCGCTTCGACCTGACTGCGCACCTCGTCGAGCGGGCGCTCGCGCGAGGGCGTGATGCCGAGCACGTCGTACCAGACATAGCCGCCGGCAAACTGGATCGGTTCGTTATCGACACCGATATCGCTGTTGAAGGCCTGCGAGACCACGTCGAGGCCGCGCGGAATGTTGGCGACGGGCTGGCCGTCGGGCTTGCGGCCGGAGCGGTCGACGGCGTCGATCGTGATCGCGGTCAGGCCGAGCTTCTGCGAAGCCTCCACCACATTGGCGCCGCCGGAGCGCTCGTCTTCCATCTTGTTCTGGATTTCGCTGACCTTGGCGCGCGCGCGTTCGGTCGCGAGTTCCTTCTTCACCTGGGCTGCGACGCTTTCAAACGTCGGCGTTGTGCCCGGCTCGATCTTGCCGATCTTGACCAGCGCCACGCCGAACCGCCCCTGCACCGGCTGGCTGACTTCGCCCGATGGCAGCGCGAACGCCGCCTCCGCAATCGCAGGATCGATGATCGCGCTCTTTGTAATCATGCCGAGGTCGACGTCGGCCAGATTGAGATTGCGTTCCTTGGCGAGGTCGTCGAACGACATGCCCGACGTGATGCGCGCGCGCGCGGCCTGCGCCTCGCCCTCGTTGGGAAACACCATCTGCTGCACTTCGCGCTTCTCCGGCGTGCCGAGCCGGTCGCGATTTTGCTCGAAGATTTTCTTCGCATCCTCGTCGGTGACCTCGCTCCATTTGCCGATCTCTTCGGGGCTGATCACGACAAAGGATATTTTGCGATATTCGGGTGCGCGGAACTGGGTCTTGCGGTCCTCGAAATAGGCGGCCAGCGCCTCGGGCGAGGGGGGATCGATGGTGCCGGCCTGCGCGGCGTCGAGTTTGACGTACTCGATCGAGCGCTGCTCGTTCTGGAAACGGGTCATGGCGTCGATCAGGACCTTCGGCGGCTCCACCCCGGCCGAGACGGTGCCGGCGATCTGGCGACGCAGCCCGAGGCGCCGCTGTTCAGCGAGATAGCGTTGCTCGGTGTAGCCGAACTGGCGGATCGTGGCCTGGAAGCGTGCCGGGTCGAACTTGCCGCCCAATCCCTTGAAATTGGGATCGCCGTAGATCAGCCGCATGGTTTCTTCCTGGGACTGGGCGAGCCCCATGCGCCGTGCTTCCTCATCCAGCGCGGCGTCGGCGATGGTCTGTTGCAGCACCTGCCGGTCGAGCCCGAAGGCGCGGGCCTGCTCCGAGGTCAGCGGACGGCCGAAACTGCGGCCGAGCTGCTGCAGCTTTTCGGTATAGATCTGGCGGAATTGCTCGGTCGAAATCTCCGTCTTGCCGATCTTGGCGAGCGACGACTGGCCGAACCCCTTGAAGATGTCGGCGATGCCCCAAACCGCGAAACTGACAATCAAAACGCCCATCACGGTGGCCATGACAATCTTGCCGAGCCAGTTTGATGAGGCTTTCCGAATTCCTCGAAGCATGGGTCCAACTTGTTTTTCAGGAGAGGGGGAACCGGGTCGTGCCCGGCGAAAATTCGATTCCGTTCAGGATCGACTTCCGCAACAGGGCGTCACCGAGTTGATAAAGCATCATAAAGTGGCCGCGCTCCCCTCGCAACCTCGGCAGCGTGGGCCATTTGAAGCGGTTAATGGCCTGGGGGATCATCTGACCGGTATCTGGAACTGGCGGCGCGCCTCTGCTAGCGCATCTCCAAGCCACAAAGTCTGACATTTGCGGGACAATTGACATGACCGACGCCATTCGGCCGCTGATCGCCGGAAACTGGAAAATGAACGGCCTGAAGTCCGCTTTGGATGAATTCGAGGCAATGATTGCGGGGGCGGGTGCATTGGCCGGCAAGGCCGACCTGCTGGTTTGCCCCCCAGCAACCCTGATCGCCGGTTTTGCCGACAAGGCGCTTGGTTCAAAACTCGCCGTCGGGGCCCAGGATTGCCACCCAAAGGCTTCGGGCGCCCATACCGGCGATCTCTCGGCGGAAATGCTGGCGGATGCCGGCGCCAGCGCCATTATCGTCGGACATTCGGAGCGGCGTGCCGACCATGGCGAGACTGACGCGCTGGTCCGGCAGAAAGCGGAAGCGGCCTGGCGGGCCGGCCTGACGGCCATCGTCTGCATCGGCGAGACCCAGAAGCAGCGCGACGCCGGAGAGACGCTCGATATCTGCGGCGGCCAGCTTGCGGGATCGCTGCCGGACGGCTCGACCTCGGCCAATCTGGTCGTGGCCTATGAGCCGGTCTGGGCGATCGGCACCGGGTTGACCCCGACCGCGGGAGATGTCGAGCAGATTCATCGGTTTATCCGCGGTGTTCTCACCAGCCGATTTAAGGCGGAGGGTAGCAGGATCCGGATTCTCTACGGCGGCTCCGTGAAACCGTCCAACGCGGCGGAACTGATGGCGGTCGCCGATGTCAACGGCGCGCTGGTTGGCGGTGCCAGCCTGAAAGCAGCCGATTTCCTCGCGATCGCGGCGGGGTGTTAGGTCGCGCCCCAAGTTTCTCGGCGGAGCCTGGAATGCTCAACCTGATACGTCTTTTTGAGAAGATTTGGCCGGAAGCAAGATGATCGCAGCGGCGATGGCGGCCAGCGCGGCAAGCGTCGCGAGAGCGAATGGTGCCGCGAACGCCGTTGCCATATCGGTCCTCGTGAGCGTCGCTCCCAACGCCGCAATGCTGATGGCAAAGCCGGCCTGACGCACGATCATGGTCACGGCTGAGGCCATGCCGGCTTGCCTGGGCGGTGCGAGCGCCAGCACCACGCTCGACATTTGCGGATTTGCCAGGGCGGAGCCGACGCCGATTGTGAGCATTCCGGCGATGGTCGCGGCAAGGCGCATTGCCGGGCTGGTGGAGACGGCGGCCAACGCAAGCAATGCGTCTCCGGCGGCCATGATGCCAAACGCAACGACGAAGAAACACCGCCATCCCCACTGCGTGACAAAGCGGCCGCCGATCAGTGGTACCAGGAGCATCGGCAGCGTCGCGGCAAGCAATGCGACACCTGCCACCTCCATGCTCACGAGGAGCGCGGTGCTCAAGAACAGCGGCAAGTAGACGAGCACGGCCCAGTAGCCAAACTGGATGGCGGTGAGCAACGCGCCAACCCCCGCCATCGCCGATGTTGCGAATACGCGGGGATCGAGCACCGGACGCGAACGGCGCCACTGCTGCAAAACGAACAACAGTGCCGCCATGGCGCTGCCGGCGAGGCAGGCGGCTCGAATTGCCAATGAGCCGTCTCGCCGAAGCAGTGCATCGATCGCCAAGCCAAGCGATATCGTGAGCAACGCGACACCCACGGGGTCGAGCGGTGGTCCGTCCGGATCATTCGTCTCGGCAACAAATCGCGGCACGACGATGGTCAGCGAAAGACAAAAGGGGATATTGGCGTAAAAGATCCAGCGCCAGCCGAACCATGAGGCGAGCAAGCCGCCCAAGGTCGGGCCCAAGGCCATGGCGACGCCGGCAATTACTCCAATCACGCCGAACGCCCGTGCCCGTTGACCAAGATTCGGAAATGCACCGGCGATGAGCGCGGTTGCGCCCGTGACCATGAAGGCGGCCCCGATGCCCTGCACGACCCGCGAGGCCAATAGCATCGGCCCATCCGTCGCCAGGCCGCATGCGATAGAAGCAATGAGGAACACGGCGTTGCCGATCAACATCGAACGGCGGCGGCCGAAGCGGTCTGCAAGCGCCCCAGAAGCAAGCAGAGCACCTGTGAAGGCAAGGCTGTACGCGTCGATGACCCAGGCAGCGCCGGCAACGGCGAAGCCAAGGTCCTTCGCGATGCCGGGCATGGCGACCACGACTGCGGTCACGTCGAACAGCGTCAGAAATGCGCCGAGGCCAAGGGCAAATGTGATTGGGACAATTCGCCCATCCGCCGCAGGAGATGTACGTTCGTGCATGCCGACCCGTCGATATCGGTGATTGGAAGGCAGATCCAAATCGAGGGCGCGCGCAACGCGCGATTGATTGCCGACGCGTGCTTAAGTCAGTCCTGCTGACAGCGTTGTGTCAGCAGCCTGTGATACGGCGCTCTGAATACCTCTTCCGGTCGCGCCGATCGGGGGCGGCTCGCACGCATTCGCGCTGCCAAAGCTTGACCATTCAGGTGAGGCCGGTTGGCCGGCACGGCATCCTGCAGCCGCTTCCAGTAGATCAGCGTGCCCGTGAGGCCGCCATGGGGTTTCAGCGCGTAGTCCGGAATCAGTCCGGTCAGCTTGAATCCCATCCGTTCGTAAAGTCCGGCCGCGCCCTCGTCCTCGGCGGTATCGAGCACCAACAGCCAGCGTCCGCGCGCGATCGCGATGCGCTCGGCCTCGCGCAGCAGCGCCGTGGCAATCCCGCGGTGGCGGTGACTGAGCCGCGTCATCATCTTCACGATCTCGGCGCGATGTGGTTGGTTCTGCGCGAGGTTGAGCACGAGCGTCACGGTGCCGATCAGGTCTTCGTCGTCAAAGGCGCCGAGAACGATCCGCTCGCCTCGGTCGGCCGAAGCAAGCGAGTTGCGCCAGAATTCGTTGGCCGCTTCGAACGGAAGAGGGTGCATGAAGCTGACCGAACCGCCATTCTCAACGGTTTCAACCAACATTTCACTGAGCGTCGCGCAGATATCAGGCGAGGATTTCAGTGTTCGGATCTGGATCTCAGGCATCAATTATCGGCTCCGGGCGAATGAAATGCGTTTCCGCGGGTTCAACTCGATTCCTGCCTGCGCGGGCAGCGCGCGCCTGCTTGATCTCTGCAATCCGTTCGACATCCTCGATCTGCAGGTGACGTCCGCGTTCGAGAATTTCCAATGTGTATTCTTCGTAGGTGACGCCCAGCCGCTCGGCTTTTTTGATGCGAAACGCGACGATGCCGGGCGAGGGGTTGTGCCAGGCGGCGCGATGCGCCGCCTTCCAGTAGAAATAATTCCCGATTCCGCCGAGGCCCCATTCGGGCCGATGCTCGTCGTCGAGCGGCGGACCGTGATTGTGGCCGGCGGGAACGGGGTTTTTCGAACTCGCCGGGTCGGCCGGAGAACGCCTGATTTCGCTCTCCGCCATCGCCAGCTAGCTCCGGGCAAGGGCAACGACGTAAGTGCAGGGCGCGGCGCTCTCGTTGGCAAACGTCACTTCCGCCGGCGGACCGAATCCGAGGCAATCGCCGGCACGGAGTTCGTGGCGTTCGCCGCCATCGATCAGGACGAGCGCGCCCGACAACACCCAGAGGGCCTGGCGGATGTGTGCGTAGGATGAGGCGGGCAGCGTCACGCGCTGCTTCGCCGGCATCTCGACCTTGATGATTTCGATGGGATGATCGGGCCGGTTGAACACCTGGCGGCGCAGATAGCCGGTCTCGGGATCGCGCCACACCGGCTGCGCGGCGGCCCGCGAAAGACGCTCGCCCTGGCCTTCGGCCCGCAGCATCAGGCCGGCGAGGGTGAGGTCGAAGGCGCTGGCGAGCCGAACCAGCACCACCGCGGTCGGGCTGACCTCGGCGCGCTCGATCTTGCTGATGGTCGCCTTGGAAACCCCGGAGCGCTCGGCGAGATCAGCCAGCGACCAGCCGCGGCTGTCGCGCTCGAGCCGCAGGCGTTGGGCGAGGCGGGCGCTGAGATCGTCTACTATAGTATCCATTTGTCTATTATAAGAGAAATTGACGGAACCTCAAGTCCGGATTCGAACGTCGGCGAAAGCCGGGACAGCCTTGCCGTCCGACCTGCGGCAATTATCTCCACGGCGGCGGTTGGGGGTGACAATGCCCCGTCCGATCGTGTAACACCGCGCAACTTCAGGAAAACCCGCAAGCACTTGGTGCAGCCGAAGCCCGGCGCTCTTCAGCTTGTGACGGAAGGTTTTTAAGATGCAGACCGTCATTATCGTCGTTCACCTCATGATCGTCTCGGTGCTGATCGGCGCCGTGCTGCTGCAGAAATCCGAAGGCGGCGGCCTCGGCATGGGCGGCGGCGCCGGCTTCATGTCGAGCCGCGGCACCGCCAATCTCTTGACGCGGACGACTGCGATCCTGGCGGGGCTTTTCTTCCTGACCAGCATGGCGCTGGCCTGGATCGCCGGCGTCGATCGTAAACCGGCCTCGATCGTCGGCGCGCCGGCGACGCAATCCCAGCCGGGCGGCGCGACGCCGATCGCCCCGCCGACCTCCGGCGGCGTGCTCGATACGCTCAAGAAGGTGGATGAACAGCAGGCACCGTCAGGCCCGCAGGCCCCGCGTTCGCAATAAAGCAGGGTGGCTATGCAGGAACGGCCTCTACCGTCCTGCATCAGAACTTCCCATCAATGCTCTGATATCGCTTCAAAATTCACGTCACCCACAGCCCGGCAGAATGTTTGCCCGTGCATGCGATTCGTTTTGGCGAATCGGGTTTGTGGCCTTAAAGGTTGAGTCCCATGGCGCGGTACATATTCATCACCGGCGGCGTGGTTTCCTCGCTCGGAAAGGGTCTGGCTTCAGCGGCACTCGGTGCCCTGCTGCAGGCCCGCGGGTACAAGGTCCGTCTCCGCAAGCTCGACCCCTATCTCAACCTCGATCCCGGAACGATGTCGCCGTATCAGCACGGCGAAGTGTTCGTGACCGACGACGGCGCCGAGACCGATCTAGATCTCGGCCATTACGAGCGCTTCACCGGGCGGCCGGCCACCAAGGCCGACAACATCACCACCGGGCGCATCTATCAGGACATCATCACCAAGGAACGCCGCGGCGATTATCTCGGCGCGACCATCCAGGTGGTTCCGCACGTCACCAACGCGATCAAGGAATTCGTGCTCTCGGGCAATGACGAATATGATTTCGTGCTGGTGGAAATCGGCGGCACCGTCGGCGACATCGAGGGCCTGCCGTTCTTCGAAGCGATCCGCCAGCTCAAGAACGAACTGCCGCGCGATCACGCCGTCTATATTCATTTGACGCTGCTGCCGTTCATCCCAAGCGCCGGCGAACTGAAGACAAAGCCGACGCAGCACTCGGTGAAGGAACTGCGCTCGATCGGCATCCAGCCGGATATTTTGCTGTGTCGTACCGATCGTGAAATTCCAAAGGAAGAGCGGCGCAAGCTTGGCCTGTTCTGCAACGTGCGCGAAAGCGCCGTGATCGAGGCGCGCGACGTCGACAACATTTACGCGGTGCCGGAGGCCTATCACGCCGCCGGCCTCGACGACGAGGTGCTGGCCGCGTTCGGCATCAGCCCGAAAATTCCGCCGGCGCTGCAGAGCTGGAACGTCATCAACGAGCGCGTGCGCAATCCGGAAGGTGCCGTAACCATTGCCATCGTCGGCAAGTACACCGGCATGAAGGACGCCTATAAATCGCTGATCGAGGCGCTCTCCCATGGCGGCATCGCCAACAAGGTGAAGGTCAATCTCGACTGGATCGAGAGCGAAGTGTTCGAGAACGAGGACCCGGCGCCGTTCCTCGAACACGTCAACGGCATCCTGGTGCCCGGCGGTTTCGGCCAGCGCGGCGCCGAGGGCAAGATCCGCGCGGCGCAGTTCGCCCGCGTCCGCGATGTGCCGTATTTCGGCATCTGCTTCGGCATGCAGATGGCGGTGATCGAGGCCGCGCGCAATCTCGTCGGCATCGAGGCGGCCAACTCCACCGAATTCGGCCCGACCAAGGAGCCGCTGGTCGGCCTGATGACGGAATGGCTGCGCGGCAATGAGCTGGAGAAGCGATCGAAATCCGGCGACCTCGGCGGCACCATGCGGCTTGGCGCGTACCCGGCCGCGCTGAAGCGCGGCAGCCGGGTGTCGGAAGTCTATGGCGGCGCCACCGAGATTTCCGAACGCCACCGCCATCGCTACGAGGTCAATACGGCCTACAAGGACCGCCTCGAACAGCACGGCCTGCGCTTCTCTGGGCTGTCGCCCGACGGCGTGCTTCCGGAGATCGTCGAATACGAGGATCATCCCTGGTTCATTGGCGTGCAGTTCCACCCCGAACTGAAGTCGCGGCCGTTCGAGCCGCACCCGCTGTTTGCGTCGTTCATCCAGGCGGCGGCGAAGCAGAGCCGGCTGGTGTAGGCTTTTTGCGGAATCGTAGGGTGGGCAAAGCGAAGCGTGCCCACCATCTTGCACCGCATATTGGATGGAATGGTGGGCACGTCGCTTCGCTCCTTTGCCCACCCTACAAATACGCTGCGGCTCCGCCTTTGACGAGCGCGCCAATTGTTGCGACAACCCGCTCCCTGAACTGCAAAAACAATAAAGGGAGTGCCACCAATGATCATGGAAATGCGCGTCTATCGCTGCCTGCCGGGCCGCCTGCCGGCGCTGATGAAGCGCTTCGATACGTTGACGCTGAAACTGTGGGACAAGCACGGCATCAAGCAGGCCGGTTTCTACACCACGCTGATCGGCACCTCCAATCAGGAACTGACCTATTTCGTCGCCTGGGACTCGCTGGCCGATCGCGAGAAGAAATGGACCGCATTCCAGTCCGATCCCGACTGGATCGCCGGCCGCGCCAAGAGCGAGGAGGATGGCCAGATCATCGACAACATCGTCAGCCAGTTGCTTGTGCCGACGGCGTTCTCCGCGGTAAAATAACCGCCGGCGCAACCCTGATATTTAGGGGTTAAACGGGGTTGATCCTGAAAGCGCGGACCGGCATGGTCCGCGCTCAACGTAAGGAAAATCCCTTGAACGCGAAACTCGATGCAGCCCCGGTCGTCTCGGTCGGCCCGGTCAAATTCGGTAATACCTTGCCGATTTCGATCATTGCCGGCCCCTGCGCACTTGAGAGCCGCGCGCACGCCCTTGAAGTGGCGACCGCGCTGAAAGAGATCGCGGGCCGCCTCGGAATTGGCCTCGTCTACAAGACCTCCTTCGACAAGGCCAACCGCACCTCGGGCTCGGCCGGTCGCGGCATTGGCCTGCCGCAGGCCTTGCCAATCTTCGCCGAGATACGCTCTTCGCTCGGTTTGCCCGTGCTGACCGACGTGCACGAGCCCTCGCAATGCGCGGAAGCCGCGCAGGCGGTCGACGTGTTGCAGATTCCGGCGTTCCTGTGCCGTCAGACCGATCTGCTGCTGGCAGCCGCGGCGACCGGCAAGGTCGTCAACGTCAAGAAGGGCCAGTTCCTCGCGCCGTGGGAAATGACGAACGTCGTCAGCAAGATCACCGGAGGCGGCAATCCAAATGTGCTGGTGACCGAACGTGGCGCCTCGTTCGGCTACAACACGCTGGTGTCGGACATGCGTGCGCTGCCGATCATGGCGCAGACAACGGGGGCGCCGGTTATTTTCGACGCCACCCATTCGGTGCAGCAGCCGGGCGGGAAGGGCACCTCATCCGGAGGCCAGCGCGAATTCGTGCCCGTGCTGGCGCGCGCGGCGGTCGCGGTCGGCGTCGCCGGCGTGTTCATCGAGACCCATCCCGATCCCGATCGCGCACCGTCGGACGGGCCCAACATGGTGCCGCTGCGCGAGTTCGAGGCGTTGGTGAAGCGGCTGATGGACTTCGACGCGCTGGCCAAGAACACTGCAACGAACGCTTCGCCGTGACCGCATCCAGCGGCATGCCGCCGGCGCTCAATATCATTGCGCTCGCGACCTTTTCGGCAGCCCTGTCCGCCCGCGCGCTCGATCCGGTATTGCCGCATGTGGCTGAGGATTTTTCCGTCAGCATCGCGACCGCCGCCAGTTTCGCCGCCGTCTTCGCCTTCACCTTTGCCATCATCCAGCCCGTGCTCGGCGCCATGGCCGACATATTCGGCAAGGCGCGGCTGATGATCGTTTGCCTGGTGCTGCTCGGGCTTGCCAATATTCTTGGCGCGATGGCGACATCGTTCCCGCTGCTGTTCGCAAGCCGCATTCTCGCCGGCATCGGCTCCGGCGGCGTATTCCCGGTCTCACTCAGCCTGACCAGCGATCTCGTTGGCCCCGAAAAACGCCAGGTCGCGATCAGTCGAACGCTGGCGGGCGCGATGACCGGCAATCTTCTGGGGGCTTCTGCGTCCGGCCTGATCGGAGACTTTATCGGCTGGCGCGGCGTGCTTGCCGTGCTTGGCGTTCTTGTCGTGTTGGCTTCGATCGCGGTGGCGGCCGGCTTTCGCGGTGCCGCACTGACGCGTCCGCCGCGCACAAGCCTGTCAGCCCTCATGCAAGGCTATCGCACGATTTTCACGAATCCGAATGCGCGTATTTGCTACGGGGCCGTGTTCATCGAAGGCTGCTGTGTGCTCGGACTGTTTCCCTTCATCGCGGCGTTCCTGTTCGAACTCGGCGAAACCTCGCTCTCGATCGCGGGCATCGTCATCGCGGGCTTCGCCGTCGGCGGGCTGTTCTACACCCTGACGGTGTCGCGGTTTCTGCCGAGGATCGGCGTCAACGGCATGATGATCGGCGGCGCGGCGCTAGTCGGTGTGCAGCTCATCGTGGTGGCGATGGGGCCGGAATGGAGGCTGCAAACGCTCAGCCTGATCTTCATGGGCTGGGGGTTCTACATGATCCACGGCAGCCTGCAGGTCTTCGCCAGCGAATTATCGGCGGAAGCGCGCGCGACCGCGCTGTCGCTGCACGCGTTCTTTTTCTTCATGGGCCAGACCATCGGCCCGATCGCCTATGGTTTCGGCATCCAGCACGCCGGCAAGGTCCCGACCTTGCTGACCGCAGCGGCCGTCATGATCGCGCTCGGCTTCGTCTGCGCAAAGCTTCTCAAGCAGACCCGTCCGGTGGACGCGGCGGCGGCCTAGACCGCCGCGCGTCGAAGCCCGCTGTAGATCGCAAATGCGGAGTCTGGCGCAGGTTTCTCTAGGCCGTGTACTCATAATTTACGATGTGGCTTGGCCCTCAACAACAGCACGAAAGCGGACATCGTGGTAGGTCGGAGAAGGGCCAATGGGAGACGTTCCGGGTTAGCGGATAAGGCTGCCAGCCTGAAGCGACCGTGCCTGTAACTACTTTCCGCCAGCAGAACAACATTGATCTACGTCAACGCTGCCACGGGAATTCCGGGACGCATTTCTCATAAGACATGTTGTGGAGGCGCGCATGCCAGACGAGGCCACAAGTGCAATCGAAGCCGGAATAAGGTCCGCGTTCACTACATACTCCAGAGACGATGACCCCGACTGGAGGAGCGCTAGTTGGATCAAGCCCGAAGAATGCTCCCATTTGGCAATGAGCATTCTAAAGGAATTGGCTGCTAGGGGCTTTGAGATCGTCAAGAAGGCGTAAGGCGGCCTTGCGCGAATATGATCGTGCTGGCGATGACAATCGGAGCCATTCCCCACGCATAAGAAATGCTTCCGGCAGGAGGTAAAGATGCGAATCGCAGTCTTTGGAGCAAAGAATTACGAACGCAGATTGCTCGATGAGCTTAATTCTCGTTACAAGCATGAGATCGTCTATTTTGAGCCGCTGCTTGGTCCCGACACAGCACTATTGGCCGCAGGATCTCCGGCGGTCGCCGTCTTCGTGAATGACCAAGTCGATGCCGACGTCATCAAGCGGCTCGCTGTTGGTGGCACCAAGCTCGTGACGACCCGCTCAACCGGCTACAATCAGATAGACCTCGCGGCCGCAAAGAAGAGTGGCATCAAGATTACGCGAGTTACCAATTATTCTCCCAATTCGGTGGCAGAGCATGCGGTGGCGCTCCTTCTCGCGCTCAACCGCAAAATTCACCGGGCCTATAACCGGACGCGAGACGGCAATTTCGAACTCGACGGCCTCATGGGTTTCGACCTCGTCAACCGGACAGTGGCTGTGCTTGGAACCGGGAAGATCGGCACCATCTTTGGTCGGATCATGAATGGGTTCGGTTGCAAGGTGCTGGGCTATGATGCCCACCGCTCGCCTGAATTCGAGAAGATTGGCCGCTATGCCGGGGTGGAGGAAATTCAGGCGGATGCGGACGTCATCTCCCTCCATGTTCCGCTCACTTCGCAAACTAAGCATGTCGTCAATGCGAGGACGATCGCCAAGGTGAAGAAAGGCGCACTCCTGATCAACACAAGTCGTGGCGGTCTGGTCGATACCGAAGCGGCGATTGAGGGACTCAAATCCGGTCAGCTCGGCGGGATGGCGATCGATGTTTACGAAAACGAAGCCAGTCTTTTCTTCCGGGATTTGTCGGGCTCCATCATCGAGGATGATGTGATCCAGCGCCTCGTTTCCTTCCCGAACGTAATCCTCACGGCCCATCAGGCCTTCTTCACGCGCGAAGCGCTGGAAGAGATCATGAACACGACGCTTGCCAACGTCTCGGATTTTGCCGCTGGCCTGACGCTCAAGAACGAAGTCAAGGAGCCGTGACCGTGAAAGCATTCCTCGTGATCGGCGTCCGAAAAGCCGCGACCGCCACTGAAACGATTTCCACGCGTCGCGGAAGGCTGCACGGTATGACCGCTTTGGTCATGAACGACAAAACTCAACCTGAGGATATGTCCGCTTTCGGGTGCGTAGCGACCAGTTGAGCTTGGCTAACGAACCGTGATTCAAGCGCTCCCAAAGTGTGGGGCGTCGGAATCATGGCTTATGAGTCCACGTCCTAACTTGGCCAGAAAACATGTCGCGACATTGAGGCCATGAAGGCTTGGAGCCAGAACCTCGGCTATGAGGACCTCATGACGACGTTCACCTCATACGGAACTCTGAGCCGCGGTCGGCAAGCCGATCTAATTGGGTCATCGTCATAATTCATCGGATAAACTGTCGTGTCCCGAGCCACTCGAATTGCCTTCGCGCGCGCTACCGAGCAAAGTCGCTGGTATTTCGAGGCCGCCGATGAGATAAATTCAATAGGTGATCTGTCCGCGTCACTTACTGAGCGTCGGGAGGCCGAAAATGCCGATCAACATGCCGTATCGCCGCCGCCGCCGATGCGCTAGGCAGCGCTGGCCTCGGCCGTTGATCCAGATCAAGAGGTGGTGCGACATGAGACCCACAGTCCCTTTGAAACCATCGCTGGAACACGTCCGGATCGGGAGAACACCTTGAGCGAACAGATGCATCCGGCAGCGCCGCATCACCTGCCGTTTTTTATTCCCGGCGCTGACGGGTCGGATACCCTGACGGTGGTGATGGGCATTTTCCTTGTAGCTACTGTATTATGGGTGGGCACCCTGTACTGGAAGCTGCACAGCCTGCCCGAGCGCATGGCGCACAAATCCCAGAAGCTGCAGTTCGAGATTGTCGCCGTGCTCGGGCTGATATCGCTCTTTACCCACATGCATATTTTCTGGGTCGCGGGGCTGCTGCTTGCCATGATCGACCTGCCGGATTTCGGCACGCCGATGCGCAGTATTGCCGATTCTGTCGAGCGCATTGCCGACGCCACGCCGGGCGCGCCGGCTGCCGAACTCGAAGTTGAGCCCACACCCGGCAGCCATTCCGGCGCCAAAGCGCCCGCGAGGGAAGGGGTGCACAACCATGTTTGAGCTCATGCTCTGCTCGATGGTGACGATCCTTCCCGATTACCTCTTTCGCCGCTATCGGCAGGGCAAGCGGCTCGGCAAGGAGATTACCTTTTTCTCCGTCTGGTACGAGTTGCGATGGGGCATCACGAGCTGCTTGATGCTCACGATCTCACTGATCACGATGATCTTCTATTTCCATCCCTCGACAACCTCCGCGGCGATCTACTTCCGCACGGTGCCGATCCTGCCCGAGGGCTCCGGCCGGGTCGTTGAGGTCAATGTCGACTTCACCGCGCCGGTAAAAAAAGGTGACGTTCTGTTCCGGCTGGACAGTTCGAAGCAGACCGCCGCATTGGAGACCGCCAAGCGAAAGATCGCCGAGGTAGATGCGTCGTTGATCTCGGCGCAGGCCGATATCGTCAAGGCGGACGCCCAGGTCGGTGAAGCGAAAGCGTCCCTGCAGCAGGCCAAGGACGAGCTGGACGTGAAGAGCGAATTGCAACGCCGAAATCCGGGCATCGTGCCGCAACGCGACATCGAGAAGCTGCAGGTGCTGGTCGATCAGCGACAGTCCGGCGTCGATGCCGCAACTGCCGCCAGGGAATCTTCGGCGTTGCGGGTCTCCACGCTGCTGCCGGCCGAGAGGGCGAGCGCCGAGGCCGCACGGGCGGAGGCGCAAGTGGATCTCGACAAGACCTTTGTCCGTGCTGGCGTCGATGGCCGCGTGGAGCAATTCCTCGTTCGCCCCGGCGACCTCGTCGCCCAGATCATGCGGCCGGCCGGAGTCATGATACCCGATGAAGCGGGACGCGGCAGATTGCAGGCCGGCTTTGGGCAGATCGAGGCCCAGGTGATGAGGCCCGGCATGCTTGCGGAAGCCACTTGCATCTCGAGACCCTGGAAGATCATTCCGCTCGTTGTCACAAGCGTGCAGGATTTTATCGCCGCCGGTCAGTTCCGAGCCACTGAGGTGTTGATCGATCCGCAGAACCTGCAAAGGCCAGGTTCGATTCTCGTGTTCCTTGAGCCGCTTTACAAGGGGGGCCTCGACGGTGTTACGCCGGGCAGCTCCTGCATCGTCAATGCCTATACCAGCAACCATGATGTGATTGCCGACCCGAAAACCGGTGCGCTGAAGGGTTTTGCTCTGCACGCCGTCGATGCGACCGCGCTCGTTCATGCATTGCTGCTGCGGATCCAAGCGCTGCTATTGCCGATCAAGACGCTGGTGCTGAGCGGACACTAAGTCACGGCTTGCGCTGCGGTGGGTCGCGCTGCCGGCCGCCAACGGTCAGGTGATTTTAGGGATTTCTACGGCGTTCTTCGTCATAGGTGTCTAGCAGGCCATCAAGAAGTGGGGCTGAGGCCCATCGGAACGGCGCTGGGCTCATCCCGTGGTTTACGGACTTGCAACGATGCGCATGAACTCAATAAGATTGTCGTTGTGGCGTCGCATAGTCCTCCTTGCCGGTGTCGTCGTCGTCGTGACCGGCGCAAGTCTCCTCGGCTATCGCTATTATGCGCGCCCCACAACGCTCACGGTCGCGGTCGGCTCGATTGACGGTGAGGCCGCCAAGGCGATGTCGGCCATTGCCGGCCGGCTCGCTTCGATCAGGGCGCCCGTCAGGCTCAACGTAACCGATACCGGCAGCGCCCTTGAAGCCGCCAAGGCTTTTGCGGCGGGAAAAGCGGATCTGGCTGTGGTTCGTGGCGACGCTGGCGACTTGTCGCAAGCGCAGGCCGTCTTGGTGGTCGCTCATTTGGCCGCGCTGATCATTGCTCCGCCAGGTTCATCTATAACGAGCATAAGTACACTCAAGGGCCGCACGGTTGGTGTTCTTGGCGGTGAGGTGAACGCAAAGATTGTCGATGTCCTGAACAATACGTATGACCTGTCCCGCGCAAAAGTCGTGTTCAAGAACCTGGCTTTCACGGAGGCCCGGCAGGCGCTCCAATCCAAGGAAGTCAGCGCGCTGTTGGTGGTCATCCCTCTAAGCGGGAAATATTTGTCGCTCGTACGGGGGCTTTTTCAGCAGGGTCCGAAGGCGCTGCCGGTTCTGATCGCGATCGACTCCGCCGGAGCGATAGCGGAGACCGAACGGGCCTATGAGAGCTTCGATGTGCCGAAGGGCACCCTGCGCGGATCGCCGCCCGTGCCGGAGGATGACGTGACGACCCTAAGGACGTCACTTTACCTGGTCGCCCACAAGAAACTCAGTTCCGACGTCATCGCAACGCTGACGCAGACGATCATGACCGCACGCCGGGACCTCATGACCGAGCAGCCGCTTCTCGCGCAGATCACCGCTGCCAGCACCGATCCAGATGCCTACCTTGCGGTACATCCAGGGGCGGCGGCTTACTACAACGGCACGCAACAATCCTTCATGGATGAGTATAGCAATGAAATCTTTTTGGCGCCGATGATCCTGGGCGGTGTCGCATCTGTTCTTGCGGCCGCCTGGAAATTTCTGGGGATCGGAAATCCACTAACGCCGGAAGGACCGCTGGATTCACTTTATGCCTTGGCGCGGCGCATACGGAAGGTTGAGTCAGAAGCTGAACTGTTGAATATTGAGGACGAAATCGACAACATTCTTAAAGCCCAACGCGACAGGGCGGCGAGCGGCGACGAGAGCGCAGTGGATGCCACCACCCTGAATATAGCCGCCCATCGGCTGGAGGGTTTGATTCATGATCGCCGGGCGATTCTCAGGCAGAAGCCCACGGTTCACCCTGCTTGATCGGTGGATGACGAGATCCCCCGCTCCATGGGACAGGGGGCGGGGAACTTATTCCCTCTCAAGAGCAACCGGTCGCGAAAACACGGCAACGCGTTCTCGCCGTCAGATCAGAGGCCAAGCGTGATCTCGGCCCAGCGCATCACGGTGCTGCCATTGAGAAACGCGATCACGCTGGGCTCGATAGCAGCCGGCCGGTCGTGGCCGAGCACGGCTGTCGCTGCGATCATGTCGCAGCGTTCCCTGAAAACGACCGATATCGCCGTCTTGCCAAGCGGATTGCGAGCGTTGAGCATGTAAGTGCGGCTGCGACCGTCCATCCGCGCAATGCTGATCGGACGACCGGTGCCGAGCGGCGAAACCTCGCCAACCAGAGCAAGATCGCCCATGCGATCCAGATCTTCGTCATCGGCCACGCCAGTCGCACAATTGCAAAAACCTATCTTGGCACGCAGATAAATGTTCACTTCGGTACCGCAGTCCGCCGTGTTGCAGCGGAACGCCTTTCCCTTGCCCCACGGATCGGTGGGGAAGGGCCAGGCTATCTCGGTCCATACCGGCGCGGTCGCCGTTGCGGCCGCGTGCTGTGGCAGACCGAACCATGCCAATGCCGCCGCCAGGACGCTCCCTAGCGAGACTGCTGCAATGGCGGCGCCGGCGATCCTCCTCATTGCAACCCCGCTTCTGGTTGGGCTAGTTGCTGGCGAGGTACTTCTTCGCCGCCGCGACCTCTGGCCGTTCCGTATTGGCATTCGCCGTCAGCGCCACGAGTTGCTGATAGTTGTCTCGTGCCGCGGCCTTGTCACCGAGCCTGTCGGCTGCCTTGGCAGCGCCGGCGTAGCCCTGGAGGCGGTTTGGCTCCTTGGTCTTGGTGGCCTCGAAGGCCGCTAGCGCCGCCTTGGCCATGTCGCGATCGAGCAGCATGAAGCCGTAAAGCTCGCGCGCCGGCGCCAGCGGACCTGGCGTGACCACATGCTTTTCGGTCTTGTCCTCGGCGTCGGCTGCAGCGCTCATGGCCTTGAGCGCTTCGTCATATTTGCCCTCCGAGTGAAGCACCCAGGCAACGGCCACCTGACGCTGGATGTCGACGATCTCCGACCAATAATTATCCTTGGCTTCGCGTAACTTGTCGCGCAATTCGGCGAGCTTCTGGACGTCAGCCTTGGCAGCTTCCGGCTTGCCGGAGTGCGCGGCGCCGAGAGCGCGGGCGAAGTGTGAGACCGCCATCGCGAAGTTCAAGCCGCTTGGCCTGACAGGCAGTTGCGACGCGGCCTCCCAATCGCCGCGCTCGATCGCATAACGGGCCGGTGATGCCGCCAGCGCGTAGTCGGCCGCCGCGACCGTCGCCTTGAAGTCGGTCTCCCTTATCATGTCGTCAATGACGGCGCGCGCCTGCTGGTCCTGGGCGAGCTGAAGGTGGGCATAAACCATGTAATCCTGCGCGTGCAGGTAATTGCCCACCGACTTCTCGGCCTTGGCTGCTTTCACGGAAGCTGCGTTGGAGTCGATTGATTCCTTCCAATAGCCGACACGGGTGTAAATGTGTGACGGCATGTGCTGGGCGTGCGGCGCGGCCGGCGCGATCTTGGCGTAGCGGTTGGCGGCGTCGAGACCTTTTTGCGCGGTCGCCGGATAGTCATAGAGATGGATCAGGTAGTGTGTTACGCCGGGATGCTGTGGCAGCCGTAGGGAAATCGGCTCCAGGATTGCGGCGCCCTTGGTCTGCTGTGCGTAAGTCTTGTCGTTCAGATCCGCCGAGGTGTTGAGAATGATCGCGTAGGCGATTTGAGCCTCGTCATCGTCTGGATTTTTCGCTGCGACCTGAGCCAGGGCGTCGCGCAGTGCGCGCATGCGTTGGGCGTGAGAGATATTGTCATAGTCCGCGTACATCACCGTGAGCGCATCGATGTAGCTGCGTTCGCGCTCGGTCGGGGCGCCGATCTCCTTGGCCTTCGTAATAGCGGCGAGACCGGGCGCCAGGTTCGGCCGCGGGATTGCGGCGTGCGGATTGTCCATCAGCGTGAGCGCGATGCCCCAATATGCCATAGCGCACGTCGGGTCAGCCTTTATGGCCTCCTCAAAGACCTCCTTTGCGTTGGTGTACCAGAAGGAGTGCTGATAGCGCATCCCGCGATCGAAGCGACGCTGCGCCACGTCGTTGCAGGAGGTTTTGAAGTGCAGGGTACCAAGCTGCTGATCCACATTATCTTGCGCAAACAGCGGCTGGGATGTCGACAGGGTAAGAGCTGCGACGGCAAACCCGAGGAAAGACTTCCGCATGAACTTCCTCCTTTTGGCGCACCTGAAAAAAATTAGATTGCACTATACAACTTTCGTGCTGTGCTTGAACGGATATGTGGATCGTGGCAGCGCAACTGACCTTTCGTCCTCGAGCTTAAACCGTTCTCGGAGGTCCGCTGCGAGTCTGTCCTTCTGATCAGCGCCTAGCCGCGCCCGCGATAGGGCGCGACGCCCTGGTCGGGTACCCACATGCCTTTAGGAAGTTTGCCGGTCTGCCAGAACACATCGATCGGGATGCCGCCGCGCGGATACCAGTAGCCGCCGATGCGAAGCCATTTCGGCTTGATCTCGGCGGCAATCCGCTTGCCGATCATGACCGTGCAATCCTCGTGGAAGGCGCCGTGATTGCGAAAACTCGCGACATAGAGTTTTAGCGATTTGGACTCCAGCAGCCACTGGCCCGGCGCATAGTCGATCATCAGATGCGCGAAGTCCGGCTGGCCGGTGACAGGGCAAATCGAGGTGAATTCCGGCGCGGTGAAACGAACCAGATAATTGGTATCCGCTTGCGGATTGGGCACGCGGTCGAGTTTTGCTTTCTCAGGGCTGTCCGGCCATTCCACGGCGCGGCCGAGCTGCAATGATTTCTGCAATGATTTCTTGGCCATCATGATCGTCCTGTTGCGAAGGCTGACATGGACGCAACAGGCGTGGCCGTCAACTGTTAGCGGGCTGAGGGGTCCGTGAGATACCGCACCAGCGCCTGGCGCTCGGCCGCATCCTCGATCCCGCGCATCGACATCCACAATCCCGGAAACATCCGGGCGGGATCGGCGAGGAAGGTTTCGAGACGCTTTGGGTCCCAGCGCAGTCCGTCTTCGCGGGCTTTGCGCAGCACCGGCGAGTAATCGAAGTCAGCGGCGCCGCCGACGGCGCGGCCGATCACGCCAGATAGATTGGGACCGGGCAGGCCGCGCTCCGTGGGGTCGAGGCTGTGGCAGGCACGGCAGGGCGTGAATGCCCGCGCGCCGTCTTCCTCCGCGTTGGCGGGAGCGGGCGCGAGAACCGGTAACAGCAGCAGGACTGCGAACAATCTCACGCAGGCGCGACCGTCTGGATCACGACGAGACGGTCGTTGCCGGATTCGCCGCCCCAGGTTTCGCCGGCACGGCCGTCGAGCTGGCGCACATTCGCGCCCGATTTGTCGCTCGGGAACGCGTTGAATTTTTCGGTCACGGGATCGAAGCGCACGATCGCGTTCGCGCCGAAATCGGTGAGCCAGACCTTGTCCTTGTCGTCGGCATAGACGGCATAGGTGCGCGGATTGGTGCCGGGCAGCTTCCAGGCCTTCCAGGAGCCATCGGCGGGATCGTGCACCGACACGTTGCCGCTGTTCCATTCGCTGACCCAGATCCGGCCCTTGGAATCCGACCACACGCGCCGCGCGCCTTGATTGGGCGTCGGTGGCTCGACCACGGTCGCGTTCCCGGTCGCGGTGTCGATTTTGGCGATGTGGTTGCCGGCGAGCGAGGCGTACCAGATATCGCCCTTCGGCGTGATGGTCATGCCGTAGGTGCCGCGCCCGCGCGGCGATTTGAACACGGTCATGTCGCCCGATTTCGGGTCGAGCCGGCCATAGATGCCGGACTGGCCGGTGAACCAGTAGATGCCGTTTTTGTCGAACACTGCGGTGTTGAGATTGGCGTAAGCTTCCTTTTCGGGCAGACGGAACAGCGTCACCTTGTGATCGCCGGGGTCGACGCGCGCGATCGCGTTCTGGCCGCCCTCGGTCACCCAGGGCGCGCCATCAGGACCGATGATGACCCCATGGGGCGCGGCGCCCTTGCCGAGGTCGATCAGCTTGTAGGAGCCGTCGCGGGGATCGAGACGCCCGAGCGTGCCGTTGCGCTGGCCGCAGAACCAGATCGTGCCGTCGGGCGCGGGGGTGGTGTCGCGCGATCCCATGCCCGCTGTGACCGGATAATATTTGACGCGGAACGGGCCTTCCTGGGCGGCGGCCCTTCGCAGCAGGGCGGGCGCGGCGAGGACGCCAAAGGCGGCGGTTCCAAGAAACTGGCGGCGATTCATTGCGTTACCCCGGCTTGTGAACGTGAAGGTTTGAACGCTGATATCAACCTTCAAGCAGTCTATCCTGACCCGGCTCCACCGTCCGGAAAAGGCCGAACCCAAAGCGTTCACATTTGCTTGCGCGCCGTGTAAGACGCCCCCGAACCCGGACCCGCCATTCCCAGGAAAGTGCAAGACATGACCGCCATCGTCGACATCATTGGCCGCGAAATTCTCGATAGCCGGGGCAATCCCACCGTCGAAGTCGACGTGGTGCTGGAAGACGGGTCGATCGGCCGCGCGGCTGTTCCCTCCGGCGCCTCCACCGGCGCGCATGAGGCGGTCGAACTGCGTGACGGCGACAAAAAGCGTTATCTCGGCAAGGGCGTGCAGAAGGCGGTCGAAGCCGTCAACGGCGAAATCTTCGAGGCGCTGAGCGATCAGGCCGTCGAGGAGCAGGTCCAGATCGACCAGATCATGATCGATCTCGACGGCACCCCGAACAAGAGCCGGCTGGGCGCCAACGCCATCCTCGGCGTCTCGCTCGCCTGCGCCAAGGCGGCGGCCGAGTCCTTCGACATGCCGCTCTACCGCTATGTCGGCGGCACCTCGGCGCGGACGCTGCCGGTGCCGATGATGAACATCATCAATGGCGGCGTGCATGCCGACAACCCGATCGACTTCCAGGAATTCATGATCCTGCCGGTGGGCGCTACGAGCTTCGCCGAAGCGCTGCGCTGCGGTTCCGAAATCTTCCACACGCTGCGGGGCGAGCTGAAAAAGGCCGGCCACAATACCAATGTCGGCGACGAGGGCGGTTTTGCGCCGAACCTGCCGTCGGCGGATGCCGCGCTAGATTTCGTGGTGAGCGCAATTGGAAAGGCCGGCTACAAGGCAGGCAGTGACGTGATGCTCGGCCTCGATTGCGCGGCGACCGAATTCTTCAAGGACGGCGCTTACGTCTATGGCGGCGAGAACAAGACCCGCTCGCGCTCCGAGCAGGCGAAATATCTCGCCGATCTCGTCTCGCGCTATCCGATCGTCACCATCGAGGACGGCATGTCGGAGGACGACATGGATGGCTGGAAGGAATTGACCGATTTGATCGGCAAGAAGTGCCAGCTCGTCGGCGACGACCTGTTCGTCACCAATGTCACGCGCCTTGCCGACGGCATCAAGAACGGCCGCGCCAACTCGATCCTGATCAAGGTCAACCAGATCGGCACGCTGACCGAGACGCTCGCTTCGGTCGAACTGGCGCACAAATACGGCTACACCTCCGTGATGTCGCACCGTTCCGGCGAGACGGAAGATTCCACCATCGCCGATCTCGCGGTCGCCACCAATTGCGGCCAGATCAAAACCGGCTCCTTGGCGCGCTCGGACCGCACCGCCAAGTACAACCAGCTCCTGCGTATCGAGCAGCAGCTCGGCGCGCAGGCAATATATGCGGGCAAATCGGCGCTGAAGGCACTGGCGTAACGCTTCGGCGTATCCAGATATAACCAACACAATTGGGGGAGACGTGCGATGAGTGATGGCAAGAGCGGGTTTCAACTGCGTTCGCTGCTGAAGAAGAGCGGCGAGCTCGAATTGTCGCTGGTCGACGTCCCGACGCCGGAGCCGGCCGACGACGAAGTCGTGGTCCGTGTCGAGGCCGCGCCGATCAACCCGTCCGACCTCGGGCTTTTGATCGGACCGGCCGACATGTCGACCGCCAAGGTTTCCGGCACCACGGACGCCCCCGTGGTCACTGCGAAGATGCCGGAAGCCGCCATGCGGATGATGGGGGGCCGGCTCGATCAGTCGCTGCCCGTCGGCAATGAGGGCGCCGGCGTCGTGATCAGGACCGGATCGTCGGACGCTGCGAAAGCGCTGATGGGCAAGAACGTCTCGATGATCGGCGGCGCGATGTACTCGCAGTATCGCACCATGAAGGTGAGGGACGTGATGGAGCTGCCGGCCGGCACCACGCCTGCCGACGGCGGGTCATGGTTCGTCAATCCGCTGACCGCGCTTGGCATGACCGAGACCATGCGGCGCGAAAACCACAAGGCGCTGGTGCATACCGCCGCCGCATCGAACCTTGGCCAGATGCTCAACAAGATCTGCATCAAGGACGGCATCGGCCTCGTCAACATCGTGCGCAGCAAGGAGCAGGCCGACATCCTGCACAAGATCGGCGCCAAACACGTCGTCGATTCCACCGCAGATACCTTCATAGATGATCTCACCAACGCGCTGGTGGAAACCGGCGCGACCATCGCCTTCGATGCCATCGGCGGCGGCAAGCTCGCGGGGCAAATCCTCACCTGCATGGAGATCGCCGCCAACAAGACCGCCAAGGAATACAGCCGCTACGGCTCGAACGTGTACAAGCAGGTCTATATCTACGGCAGCCTCGACAACCGTCCGACCGAATTGAGCCGGGCGTTCGGGCTGACCTGGGGCGTCGCCGGCTGGCTGCTGACGCCGTTCCTGCAGAAGATCGGCCCCGCCGAAATCGGCCGCTTGCGCCAGCGGGTCGCTTCCGAACTCAAGACCACCTTTGCCAGCCATTACACGCAAGTTGTGTCGTTGCAGGAGACGCTGCAGCTCGCCAACATCGCGATCTACAACAAGCGCTCCACCGGCGAGAAGTTTCTCATCAATCCGAGCAAGGGCTGATGGCGGCAGGCGCCTTCATCCAGCCATGAACCGGACGGGCCGCCTTGCAAAGGCGGCCCGTCCTGCATTTGCGGTCCGTTGCAGAATGATTTTCTCGCGGCGAAGCCACAAAGCCCATTCCATGCACTTGCATCTTTCTGGCAATATGGCGTATGGGAGGGCAGGCACTTCCGCTCCGAGAGGGATACTCAATGGCCACCCACACCGTCGTCACCATCGTAGGCTCGCTCCGCAAGGAGAGCTTTTCGCTCAAGCTCGCCAATGCGCTCGCAAAACTGGCGCCGGCTTCGCTGAAGCTCGACGTGACGACGCTCGAAGGCATTTCCTTCTTCAACCAGGATCTGGAAGCCAATCCCCCGGCGGACTGGCTGGCGTTCCGCGAAAAGCTGCAGAAGTCGAGCGGCGTGCTGTTTGTCACGCCCGAATATAACCGCTCGATCCCCGGCGTGTTGAAGAACGCGATCGACGTCGCCTCGCGCCCCTACGGCAAGAGCTCGTTCCTCGGCAAGCCGGTCGGTATTGTCAGCAATTCCCCGGGCGC
The DNA here is from genome assembly GCF_054059515.1 of Bradyrhizobium sp. URHC0002. Lineage (NCBI taxonomy): Bacteria > Pseudomonadati > Pseudomonadota > Alphaproteobacteria > Hyphomicrobiales > Nitrobacteraceae > Bradyrhizobium > Bradyrhizobium sp. URHC0002. The sequence goes on from NZ_JBSSCF010000001.1 coordinate 5,454,605, forward strand.
GCTCGGCGGCGTCAGCGCGGCCAAGCATCTGCAGAACATCCTGCCGGGTATTGCCGGCCCGATCCTCGGCCAGCCCGAAATCTACGTGAATGGCTGCGGCGACGCCTTCGACGACAAGGGGCAGCTCACCAAGGAAGCCGTGCAGAAGGTGCTGCAGCAATATATCGACGCCTTTGCGGCGTTCATTGAGAAGCAGAACGGGTAGGCAGACCCATCCACGTCATTGCGAGCGAAGCGAAGCAATCCATCCATCCGTTCTGCCGCGGCATGGATTGCTTCGCTTGCGCTCGCAATGACGGAGGCGGCATTCGTGCCCACACCCGCGATCTTAGGATTCCATTAACCGGACCATCGCATCTTGGGCGTATGGTCTCCCGCACCCGCCTAAAATCCATTCTGACAGGCCTCGCCCTCTATACGATGGCGGCGCTGATGGTCGGCTATTTCGGCGTCAACGCCTATACCGGCAAATATGGGCTGAACGCCCGCCAGGAACTCGATCAGGAGATCATCGCGCTGACCTCGGAACTGGCGCGGCTGAAGCGTGAGCGGGCGCAGGGCGAGCAGCGGGTTTCGCTGTTGCGGTCCGACCGGGTCGATCCCGACATGCTGGACGAGCGCGCGCGCTTCCAGCTCGACTACGCCAGTCCGCGCGATCTGGTCCGGACCATCAAGCCGAACTGATTTTCATGGCGATGTCACGAACACCGCCGTCGTTGGCCTGACCTCCGCACGCCGGTCCGCAAATTTCAAAAAACAACAAAATCGATTTCGAAAATGTCGCGTCGCGCTGCAGTGCGGCATAGCAATATTTTCCCCAGCGCACGCAATCCTTTCACGGCGGTTTCAGTTGGGTTAGAGAGGGCTGATCGTCTCTCTCATCCGGATTTGCCATGGCCGCACCCAAGAAAAGCGTCGAGAAGGAATCAGGGCAGAAGGCAAACTCCCCACCGGAATTCACCAAGGCACAGGAACTGGCAGCGCTGCGGGACATGCTGCTGATCCGGCGCTTCGAGGAAAAGGCCGGCCAGCTCTACGGCATGGGTGCGATCGGCGGTTTCTGCCATCTCTATATCGGCCAGGAAGCGGTCGTGGTCGGCATGCAGATGGCCCTCAAGCAGGGCGATCAGGTCATAACCGGATACCGTGACCACGGCCACATGCTGGCCTGCGGGATGGAAGCAAACGGCGTGATGGCCGAACTCACCGGACGCCGCGGCGGCTATTCCAAGGGCAAGGGCGGCTCCATGCACATGTTCAGCATGGAAAAGAATTTCTATGGCGGCCACGGCATCGTCGGTGCCCAGGTCTCGCTCGGAACGGGTCTGGCCTTTGCCAACCGCTACCGCGGCAATGATCTCGTCAGCGTCGCCTATTTCGGCGACGGCGCCTCCAACCAGGGCCAGGTCTACGAGAGCTTCAACATGGCGGAGCTGTGGAAGCTTCCGGTGATCTACGTGATCGAGAACAACCGCTACGCCATGGGCACGTCGGTGACGCGTTCTTCCGCCCAGACCGATTTTTCCAAGCGCGGCATCTCCTTCAACATTCCGGGCGTACAGGTCGACGGCATGGATGTCCGGGCCGTGAAGGCCGCGGGCGACGAGGCGGTCGCCTGGTGCCGCGCCGGCAAGGGGCCGTTCATCCTGGAAATGCAGACCTATCGCTATCGCGGCCACTCGATGTCGGACCCGGCGAAATACCGGACCCGCGAGGAGGTCGAGAAGATCCGTACCGATCAGGACCCGATCGAGCAGGTGCGGGCCCGCCTCCTGGCGGCAAAGGTCAGCGAACAGGAATTGAAGGCCATCGACGCCGAGGTGCGCGAGATCGTCAACGCGTCGGCGGATTTCGCCCAGCGCGATCCCGAGCCCGATCCGTCCGAACTCTGGACCGATATCTACCGATAAGCGCGCAGAACAAACTCGAGCATGATCCGGAAAAGTGGAAACCGGTTTTTCCGAAAAGATCATGCTCAAACGAACTAAAAGTGATTTCGGGAGCCGATATGCCCATTCAAGTATTGATGCCTGCGCTTTCGCCCACCATGGAAAAGGGCAACCTTGCGAAGTGGCTGAAGAAGGAAGGCGAGACGATCAAGTCGGGCGATGTCATCGCCGAGATCGAGACCGACAAGGCGACGATGGAAGTCGAGGCGACCGATGAGGGCACGCTCGGCAAGATATTGATTCCCGAAGGCACCGCCGACGTCGCGGTCAATACGCCGATCGCGACCATTCTGGCCGACGGCGAAAGCGCCGCCGATCTCGGCAAGGCAGCCGCGGCACCGGCGCCCGCGCCCAATGTTCAAAAGGAAGTCGAGGAATCGCGCTCGCCGGTCGGCGAGGGCAAGCCGATGATTTCGGCGCCACAGGCTGCACCGGCAGCCGCCGTCGCCGAGCCCGATCCGGAAGTCCCCGCAGGCACCGAGATGATCACCCAGACCATCCGCGACGCGCTGCGCGATGCGATGGCCGAGGAGATGCGGCGCGACCCGGACGTGTTCCTGATGGGCGAAGAGGTCGCGGAATATCAGGGCGCCTACAAGGTCAGTCAGGGGCTGCTGCAGGAATTCGGCGCGCGGCGCGTGATCGATACGCCGATCACCGAGCACGGCTTTGCCGGCATCGGCGTCGGCGCGGCGATGTCGGGCTTGAAGCCGATCGTCGAGTTCATGACGTTTAACTTCGCGATGCAGGCGATCGACCAGATCATCAACTCCGCGGCCAAGACGCTGTACATGTCCGGCGGCCAGATGGGCTGCTCGATCGTGTTCCGTGGGCCCAACGGTGCCGCGTCTCGCGTCGCAGCCCAGCACAGCCAGGATTACTCGGCCTGGTATTCGCAGGTTCCGGGCCTCAAGGTGGTCGCGCCGTTTTCGGCCGCTGATTACAAGGGTCTCTTGAAAGCCGCGATCCGCGATCCCAACCCCGTCATCTTCCTCGAAAACGAGATGCTGTACGGCCATTCCGGCGAGGTGCCGAAGCTGGATGACTACGTGATCCCGATCGGCAAGGCGCGGATCGTGCGGTCGGGCAAGGACGTGACGCTGATCTCGTGGTCGAACGGCATGACCTACGCGCTGAAGGCCGCCGACGAACTGGCCAAGGAAGGCATCGAGGCCGAGGTGATCGATCTGCGCACGCTGCGCCCGATGGACACCGAGACCATCGTTGCATCCGTGAAGAAGACCGGCCGCGCGGTGACGGTGGAGGAGGGCTGGCAGCAGTCTGGCGTCGGTGCCGAGATCGCCGCCCGCATCATGGAACATGCCTTCGATTATCTCGACGCGCCGGTCGCGCGGGTATCCGGCAAGGACGTGCCGATGCCTTATGCGGCCAATCTCGAAAAGCTCGCATTGCCCAGCGTGGCCGAGGTGGTCGCGGCCGCCAAAGCCGTTGCCTATCGGTAATCCCCCATGGCCGGTCCCAACGAACAGCCGCTGCCGCCCGACGTCATCGGTCGCGAGGATGCTGTCGAAGTGCTGCGCGCCTTCGTGGTCGACGGCGGGCTCTCGATCGCGTTCCAGCGCGCGTTCGAGGAGCCTGACATGTGGGGCATGCTGCTGGTCGACATCGCGCGCCACGCTGCTCGCGCCTATGCGCGCGAAAGCGGCTACACCGAAGACGAGGCGCTGACGCGTATCGTCGACATGTTCGAAGCCGAAATCAACCGGCCGACCGATATGGGCTCTACCACGTCCCGGTCGCAACAAGGTCACTGACAATGCCGATCAACATTTTGATGCCCGCGCTGTCGCCCACGATGGAAAAGGGCAACCTTGCCAAATGGCTCAAGAAAGAGGGCGACAAGGTCAAGTCCGGCGACGTGATCGCCGAGATCGAGACCGACAAGGCGACGATGGAAGTTGAAGCCGTCGACGAGGGCACGATTGCGAAAATCCTGGTGCCTGAAGGTACGCAAGATGTTCCCGTCAACGATATCATCGCGGTGCTGGCCGGCGACGGCGAGGACGTGAAGGCGGCTGGCGCGGGGGCCGCGCCCGCACCGAAGCCCGCTGAGGCGCCCAAACCCGCTGCTGCCGCTGCAACCGCACCGGCAGCAACACCCGCGCCCGCAGCGGCACCTGCGCCGGCGCCTCAGGCTGCCGCGGCGCCCGCCAAGAGCAACGGTCACGCCCGCATCTTCTCATCTCCTCTGGCGCGCCGTCTCGCCAAGGATGCCGGGATAGATCTGGCGCGCATCACCGGCTCCGGCCCGCATGGTCGCGTCGTCGCGCGCGACGTCGAGGGTGCGAAATCCGGCAAGGGCCTGAAGGCCCCGGCCGCCGCGCCTGCGGCGGGCCCGAGCCTCGCGCCCGGGATGTCGGACAAGCAGATTCTGGCGCTGTTCGAGGAGGGCTCCTACGAGGTCGTGCCGCATGACGGCATGCGGCGCACGATAGCGCAAAGGCTTACCGCCTCGGTGCAGACCGTGCCGGTCTTCTACCTGACGATGGACTGCGACATCGGCAAGCTCTTGGTCGCCCGCGAGGAGATCAACGCCGCCGCACCCAAGGACAAGGAAAAGAAGCCGCTCTACAAGCTTTCGGTCAACGACTTCGTCATCAAGGCGATGGCGGTCGCGCTGCAAAAAATTCCGAACTGCAACGTGAGCTGGACCGAAGGCGGCATGCTCAAGCACAAGCATTCCGACATCGGCGTGGCCGTTGCGATGCCGGGCGGCCTGATCACGCCGATCATCCGCAAGGCGGAAACCAAGACGCTGTCGACCATCTCGGCCGAGATGAAGGATTATGCGGCGCGCGCGCGGGCGCGCAAGCTGAAGCCGGAAGAATATCAGGGCGGCACCACGGCGGTGTCGAATCTGGGCATGTACGGCATCAATCACTTCACCGCCGTGATCAACCCGCCGCAGGCGACGATCCTCGCCGTCGGCACCAGCGAGGAGCGCCCCGTGGTGCGCGCCGGCAAGATCGAGATCGCGCAGATGATGAGCGTGACGCTGTCCTGCGATCACCGCGCCATCGACGGCGCGCTCGGGGCCGAGCTGATCGGCGCCTTCAAGCAGCTGATCGAAAACCCCGTGATGATGATGGTGTGAGGCGCGCGCCAATTTAAAGGGGGCAACATTGAATGTCCGGACACGCTGGCCATGGATATCGATGCTGCTCACAGCCGCCGTCGCGCTCAACCCCGTCGGGCTCGATTTTCTGCACTCCGCGTTCTTTGCCGGGGAGCAACTGGCACGGAACATCGCCCAACCGATCGTCCTGACCGCGATGGCGATCCTAGCTCTGGTCGTCGCGCTCGAATGGCTGCTCAGGGTGTTTATTATCAATCGCCGCGCTCGCGGCGAAACAACTGCTTGAGTTGAACGGGAGCCTCCATGGCCGACACATCCTTCGACGTCATCATCATCGGCTCCGGCCCCGGCGGCTACGTCACGGCGATCCGCGCGGCGCAGCTCGGTTTCAAGACCGCAATCATCGAAAAATCCTATCTCGGCGGCATCTGCCTGAACTGGGGGTGTATCCCGACCAAGGCGCTGTTACGCTCCGCCGAGATCTACCACTACATGCAGCATGCCAAGGATTACGGGCTCTCCGCCGAGAAGGTCTCGTTCGACCCGAAGGCCGTGGTCGCGCGCTCGCGCGGCGTCTCGAAGCGCCTCAATGACGGCGTCGGCTTCCTGATGAAGAAGAACAAGGTGACGGTGATCTGGGGCGACGCCTCGATCGACGCGCCGGGCAAGATCACCGTGAAGAAGTCCGCCGTCGAGGCGCCGAAGGGCGCGCTGGGCGAGGGCGCCTATCAGGCCAAGCACATCATCATCGCGACCGGCGCCCGGCCGCGCGTGCTGCCGGGGCTCGAGCCCGACAAGAAGCTGGTCTGGACCTATTTCGAGGCGATGGTGCCGGAGCGGATGCCGAAATCGCTGCTGGTGGTGGGCTCCGGCGCGATCGGCATCGAGTTCGCCTCGTTCTTCCATACCATGGGCGCCGACGTCACCGTGGTGGAGGTGCTGCCGCAGATCCTTCCCGTCGAGGACGCTGAAATCGCCGGTCTCGCGCGAAAACAGTTTGAGAAGCAGGGGATCAAGATCCTCAGCAACACCAAGGTCACGAAGCTTGAGAAAAAGGCCGACAGCGTCGTCGCCACCATCGACGACGGCAAGAAGCCACAAACGGTCGAGTTCGAGCGCGTGATTTCGGCGGTCGGTGTGGTCGGCAACATCGAAGGCCTTGGGCTGGAGAAACTCGGCGTCAAGACCGACCGCGGCTGCGTCGTGATCGACGGCTACGGCAAGACCAACGTTCCCGGCATTTACGCCATCGGCGACGTCGCGGGGCCGCCGATGCTGGCGCATAAGGCCGAACATGAGGGCGTGGTCTGCATCGAAGCCATCAAGGGCCTGCATCCGCACGCCATGGACAAGAACCTCATTCCAGGCTGCACCTATTGTCACCCGCAGGTTGCTTCCGTCGGCCTGACCGAGGCCCGGGCGAAAGAGGGGGGCCGCGAGATCCGCGTCGGCCGCTTCCCGTTCGTCGGCAACGGCAAGGCGATTGCGCTTGGCGAGGATCAGGGACTGGTCAAGGTGATCTTCGACAAGAAGACCGGGCAGTTGCTCGGCGCGCACATGATCGGCGCCGAAGTGACCGAGCTGATCCAGGGCTACGTGGTCGCGATGAACCTGGAGACCACGGAAGAAGAACTGATGCACACGGTATTCCCGCATCCGACCCTGTCGGAGATGATGAAGGAAGCCGTGCTGGATGCTTATGGGCGCGTGCTGAATATGTAAGGCGTGATCTCCCGGTCGCGCCCAACAAGAAACGAAAGAGCAATCCGTGAAAGACAACGATAACCTGACCATCGAACGTCCAACGTTCGTGACCCATCTCGAATGCGCGTTGGAAGGCGACCACTATCCCGCCGATCAGATCCACAATCTCTCCAAGGCCGGCAAGCCGCTGCTGGTGCGCTACGACCTCGCCGGCGTGAAGAAGGCGCTGACCAAGGAGGCGCTTAGCGAGCGTCCCGCCGACATGTGGCGCTACCGCGAACTGCTGCCGGTCCGAAAAGTCTCCGATATCGTCAGCCTCGGCGAAGTCACGACGCCGCTGATCCGGCTGCCGAAGCTCGCGAAAAAAATCGGCGGCGGCGAGATCATCGTAAAAGACGAGGGACGGCTGCCGACCGGCTCGTTCAAGGCCCGCGGCCTTGTCATGGCGGTGTCGATGGGCAAGGCGCTCGGCATCAAGCACATGGCGATGCCGACCAACGGCAATGCCGGCGCGGCGCTGGCGGCCTATGCGACTTCCTGCGGGATCAGGACCACGATTTTTTGCCCGGCCGATACGCCGGAAGTGAATGTCAGCGAGATCGAGCTGCAGGGCGCCACCGTCTATCGCGTCAACGGGCTGATCGACGATTGCGGCAAGATCGTCGGCGAAGGCAAGGCCAAGGCGGGCTGGTTCGATACCTCGACGCTGAAGGAGCCGTACCGGATCGAAGGCAAGAAGACGATGGGGCTGGAGCTCGCCGAGCAGCTCGGCTGGGAAGTGCCCGACGTGATCTTCTATCCGACCGGCGGCGGCACCGGCCTGATCGGCATGTGGAAGGCCTTTGCCGAGCTTGAAGCGATCGGCTTCATCGGCGCGAAACGGCCGCGGATGGTCGCGGTGCAGGCCTCGGGCTGCGCGCCGATGGTGCGTGCTTTTGAAGCAGGCACCGAGCACGCGCCGCGCTGGGAAGATGCCCACACCATCGCGTCGGGCATTCGCGTGCCGCAGGCGGTCGGAGATTTTCTGATCCTGCGCGCGGTCCGCGAGAGCAAGGGATTTGCGATCGCCGTGCCGGATGAGAAGATTTCTGCTGCGCTCAACGAAGTGGCGCGCGAGGAAGGCCTGCTGTTGTGTCCGGAAGGAGCCGCGACGTATGCTGCCTATCAGCAAAGCCTTGCCGACGGGCGCGTGACGAAAAACGATCGCGTCATGCTGTTCAATTGCGCGACAGGGCTTAAATATCCGCTGCCGCCGGTCACGCGCACGCTCGATCGCCACCAACCGATCGACTACGCGAAACTCTGACAGTCGTGTGGCGGTTGTGATGGGAGCTTGAAATGCGAAAGTTAGTTCTGTCGATCCTCGCGGTGTTCGTATTCGGCAACGCAGCGATTGCCCAGAACTTTCCGTCGCGACCCATCACCATCATCGTGCCGTTCTCCGCCGGCGGGCCGTCGGATGCGATGGCGCGGATTTTGGCCGAGCGGATGAAGACCACGCTCGGCGAAACGTTGCTGGTCGAGAACGTGACGGGGGCGGGCGGTTCGGTCGGCGTCGGCCGCGCGGTGCGCTCGCTGCCCGACGGCTACACAATCAGTTTCGGCCATCTCGGCACCCACGTTGCCAACGGCGCGATCTACAAGCTCGGCTACGACCTCGTCACCGATCTCGAACCGGTGGCGTTGCTGCCGAGCAATCCGATGATCATCGTCAGCAAGAAAGAGGTCCCGGCAACCTCGCTGAAGGAATTTTTGGCGTGGCTGAAGGCGCAGCCGTCGCCGCCGACGGCCGGCACCGCAGGCGCGGGCTCCGGAAGTCACATCGCCGGGCTCTATTTCGAGAACGTCGCCGGCATCAAGCTGCAATACGTGCCGTATCGCGGCACTGGCCCCGCGATGAACGATCTCGTCGCCGGGCAGATCGACCTGATCGTCGACCAGACTTCGAACTCGATCGGGCAGGTGCGCGCCGGCAACATCCGCGCCTATGCCATCACCGACTCCAAGCGCGTGGAATCAGCTTCCGACATTCCGACCGTCGACGAGGCGGGGTTGCCTGGATTCCACATGACGCTGTGGTCCGGACTTTGGGTGCCCAAGGACACGCCAAAGGACGTCGTCGCAAAGTTGAATGCGGCGGCGGTTGACGCCCTGAACGATCCGGCGGTGCGCAAGCAGCTCGAAAACCTCGGCCTGCAGATGCCGCCGAAGGACAAGCTCACGCCCGAAGCGCTCGGCGCCTGGCAGAAGGCCGAAATTGCAAAATGGTGGCCGATGATCAAGGCCGCCAACGTCAAGGTGGATTGAACTCATGCGGGCGAAACGCCAATGAAGAAGCTTGCATTGGCGTGGCTTGCATCTAGCGCAGCGTTTACGGTTGCCTTTGTTGGCTTCATGGGACTTTGGGTCTGGCTCGACGAGCGGACCTTCCGATCCCCGTTGTCCTATCTTCGCCTGGGGGCATTGACGCTCGGGCCTGCACTTGCTGTGCAACTCGTCTATGGCGCGCTCATCTACGTAATTTTGACCCGCATTGGATGGTGGAATTTTTGGACGGTAACGCTTGCATACCTTCTGCCCGTCGGTGTGATCGCTTGGCTTACGGTTGATACCGTGCGCGACGGGGTGGGGAGCATTGCGTGGTTGGCGTTCGCTTGCATCGTTGCAGCCGTGTTTTGGTTCGTCGCGCCAGACCGGACGCGCCAAAATCGATACCAATGACCGGGAACGGGCATTCCGGGCGATTTGCACTTCGTGGTCTCTGGCTGCGACTCGACCCGCATGCTTTGATCCCCTTTGCATGACTCCGGCTTATGGGGGCTTCTTGACCGGCGAGCGTAGAGCTGTGGGCGCGGCCCGCGCGATTTTCTTTGTCTTGGGTTGCGCGGCAGAGGTATCGTCCGGGGCATGTCAATGACCGCGAAAGCCCTTTTGCTCCTGCTTGCCCCGCTGTTCGGTGGGACGTTGACGGCATCGTTCGCCGCGGCCGAAGGCCCGATGAAGGGGGCGGACTTTTTGCGTGTCGTCCCGGATCAAATGCATCAGCTGCAGATCGTGAAGGTCGGGACTTACGCGTTCCGCGCGCAGACGTCGGCGATCGGTCAGATCGGATACAATGAGGATGCCAGCACGGTCGTTCTGACGCCATTCTCCGGCCGGGTTACCCGCCTGATTGCCAGGCCCGGTGACAAAGTCAAAAGGGGTGATCCGCTGCTGGAAATCGACAGCCCCGAGCAATTGGCCCCACAGAACGAATTCATCGCGGCACAGGCTGCAAAAAGGAAAGCAGGCTCTCAACACAATCTGGCACAAATCGTCGAGAAGCGCGTTCGCGATCTTCATGAGGGCAAGGCTGCACCGTCCAAGGATTTGCAACAGGCCGAGGCGCAGCTCGCGGCGGCCGAAAATGACCTGCGGTCGGCTGACATGGCGTTCGAGGCCGCTCGCGCCCGGCTGCGGATTCTCGGCCGTAGCGAAGAGGAAATCCTGAAACTCGAACTGACCGGCATGCTCAGCCGCGTGACCACGATCACGGCGCCGATCGGCGGCACGGTCGTTTCACGCAAGGTAGGGCCTGGACAACATGTCAAAGCCGATTCGGGCGAGGCCCTGTATACGATTGCCGATCTCTCGACGATGTGGTTGAAGGCCCAGATCTTCGAGCAGGATATCGCGCAGGTGCGTGTCGGCCAGGAGATCGAGGCCAGGGTTTCCGCCGTGCCGGACAGGATCTTCAAGGCCCGCATCAACACCATCAACTCGGCTTCAGACCTGACGACGCGCCGTGTTGTCGTCCGGTCCGAGATCGACAATGCCGATGGCTTGCTCAAGGCCGAGATGTTCGCGATGTTCAAGATCAGCATTGACGATGGATCGGCCAGCCCCGCGGTGCCGACGGACGCGGTGATCCGCGAGGGGGACGTTGCCACCGTCTGGGTCGAAACCGAGCCGATGCTGTTCAAACGCCGCGTGGTCGGCATCGGCATCCAGCAGGGTGGTTTGACGCAGATTCGCAGCGGTCTCGATTTCGGAGAACTGGTGGTCGCGCAAGGGGCGATCTTCGTTGACAACGAGTGGCGCCAATGACCAGGCGGTACGGGGCCATCGATGCTGCGTAGTCTGATCGCATTCTGCCTCTCGCGGCGGCTGCTGGTGATGGTCGCGTACGTGGCCTTTCTCGGTCTCGGCAGCGTTGCTTTCCTGGCCCTGAACATCGAGGCCTATCCCGATCCGGCGCCGCCGATCATCGAGATCATCGCCCAGCAGCAGGGCCAGTCGCCGGAGGAGGTGGAGCGCTACATCACGATTCCGATCGAGATCGCAGTCGCCAGCACCCCCGGCCTGAAGTTCATCCGCTCCAACACCGTCTACGGACTGGGCTTTATCCGTCTGCAGTTCGAATACGGCCGCGACTATCATTTCGTTCGTCAGCAGACCATCAACCGGCTGAAGGATGCGGTTCTGCCGACCGGCGTCCTGCCGGTGATCTCGCCCGCCGGAGGCATCAGCGAAATCTTCCGCTACGAGCTTACCGGGCCCCCGGGCATGGACGTCATGAAGCTCAAGACGCTGCAGGACTGGGTGGTCGAACGCAAGCTGCGCATCGTGCCCGGTGTCTCCGACGTCGCGGTGCTCGGCGGAAAGACCAGGGAGTTCCAGGCCGAGATCAATCTCGACCGCATGATGGCCTATGGGCTGACGCTGCCGCAGATCATGACCGCGATTTCGGCGAGCAATTCCAATGTCGGCGGCCGCACCATCGCGATCGGCGAACAATCGGTCAATGTCCGCAGCATCGGCGTCGTCACCTCGATGGACGATATCGGCAATATCGTATTGACCCAGCAGGGCGGCGTGCCGGTACTGGTGTCCGACGTAGCCAAGGTCCAGATCGGGTACGCGCCCCGGCTCGGTCTCGCCGGCCGTGATGACAGGACCGACGTCGTTACCGGCATCGTCCTGATGCAGAAACTCGAGCGCACCATGGAGGTGGTCAAGCGCGTACGCGCTGCGGTGGAGCGTATCAACTCCGACGGATCGCTGCCGGCCGGCGTCAAGATCGTGCCATTCTATGACCGCGGCGATCTCGTTGCGATCACGGTGCAGACCGTTCTGCATAATTTGCTGTTCGGAGTGGCGCTCATCTTTCTCATCCAGTGGGTGTTTCTCGGCGACCTCCGCTGCGCGTTGATCGTCTCTGCCACAATTCCGGTGGCGCTATTGCTTGCAGTGATGATCACGGTGATGCGGGGCGAGTCCGCGAACCTGCTGTCGGTCGGTGCTATCGATCTCGGCATCATCGTCGACGGCACCGTCATCATGGTGGAAAATATCTTCCGCCAGATCGCCCATCACGGGCCACGGCTGCCGCCGGGACGTAGCGCCAGGCTCAGTGACAAACTTGGCTGGATCCTGACCGGCGCGGTCGAGGTCGACAAGGCGATCCTCTTTTCGGTCATCATCACCATCGCAGCATTTCTGCCGCTTTTCACGATGCAGGGTGTGGAAGGCCAGATCTTCGGGCCGATGGCGCGGACCTACGCCTATGCATTGCTCGGCGCCGTGATAGCGACTTTCACGGTGACACCCGTGCTGGCCTCAATTCTGCTGCCGGTCCATGTCCAGGAAGTCGAAACCTTCCTGGTCCGGCATATCCGCAAGCTCTACCAGGCCGTTCTGGTGCGCGCGGTCCGCAACTACCGCCGCGCCGCAGCCATCGCCGCAGTGTTTCTCGTGCTGTGCCTCAGTCTCGGATTCCGGCTCGGCACCGAGTTCCTGCCCAAGCTGGAGGAAGGCAACCTCTGGATCCGGGCCGTGATGCCGCCGACCATCACGCTCGAGGCCGGAATGGAAACGGTGGCAAAGATCCGCACCATCATAGCGAGCTATCCACCAGTCCAGACCGTGTTTTCCGAGCAGGGACGCGGTGAAGAAGGCACCGATCCCGACGGTTCGTTTCTCGCCGAGTTCTTCGTTCCGCTCAAGCCGGCCGACACGTGGCCATCGGGGCTGACCAAGGAGCAGATGGTCAAGCAGATGAGCGAGAAGCTCAACCGGGAATTCGTCGGCATCGATTTCAACTTCTCGCAGTACATCCAGGACAATATCGAGGAAGCCGTCTCCGGCGTGAAAGGCGAGAACTCGATCAAGATCTTCGGCAGGGACCTCCATGAGCTGGAGCGGCTGTCCAAATCGGTGAAGACCGAACTCTCGGGCGTGCGTGGGGTCGCCGATCCCGCCGGTTTCAACCTGCTCGGCCAGCCCAATTTGATCGTCCAGATCGATCGCGCCAAGACCGCGCGCTACGGCTTCTCGATCAGCGACATCAATTCCGTGGTCCAGGCCGCGATCGGCGGCCAGGAAGTTTCCAAGGTCTATGAAGGGGAGATGATCTTCGCGCTGACGGTCCGCCTGGCACCGGAATACCGCAGGGATGTCGACGCCATTCGCGCGATTCCGGTCGCGCTTCCAAACTCGGATCCCAAGACGCCGACGGCCTATATTCGGCTTGGCGATCTTGGCGAGATCAAGCTCGTCAGCGGCGCGGCCTATATCTACCGCGAGAACAGTCAGCGCTTTATCCCGCTGAAGTATAGCGTCCGCGACCGCGATCTCGGTTCGACCGTGCTCGAGGCCCAGGAGCGGGTTCAGAAGAACGTTCCGCTCCCTCAGGGCTATTCGCTCGAATGGTCGGGCGAATATGGCGCGCTTGTTGACGCAAAGAAGCGGCTCGCGCTGATTGTGCCGTTGAGCCTGCTTCTGATCCTGATGCTGCTCTACAGCCTGTTCAATTCGATACGGGACAGCCTGCTGGCGCTGTCGGGCATTCCGTTCGCGGTGGCCGGCGGAATTCTCGGGCTCCATATCGGCGGCCTGAATTTCAGCGTCTCGGCCGCGGTTGGCTTCATCTCGCTGTTCGGCGTCTCGGCGATGGATGGCATCCTGCTGATGTCCTATATCCGCCACGACATCGAGGAAGGCATGGGGACGGAGGACGCCATCATCCGCGCCGCGCAAACAAGGATGCGGCAAATCTTCATGACAGGGCTATCGGCGTGTATTGGCCTGGTCCCGGCGGCTATCTCGACAGGGATCGGCTCGCAGGTCCAGCAGCCGCTGGCGCTGGTCATCGTTGGCGGGATGCTGTTGTCCCCGATCTGCAGCCTGCTGGTCATCCCGGTTTTCGCAAGACTGTGGATGCCAACGATAAAGGACAGCGGGATGCATGAGGTTGCAGCCCACTAGAGCGTTTCCGAGCGAAGTGGATACCGGTTCGCGCGAAGAAAACGCGTCAAAACAAGAATCTAGAGCTTCGGTTCTGATTCAATCAGAACCGATCATGCTCTAACGGGCCGGCGCATCGGCTGTTCGACAGGCCGCAGACGGCCTATCGATGCGGCGAACTTATTGCGCCGCGTTCGCCGCCGGCACCGGTGCCGCATTCGTCTCCTGCGTAACAACGCGTGCGTCGGTCTTCGACGCCACCGCGGTCTTGCTGTCAAACCGGGCGCGGTAGACCGCTAAATTCTCAATCACGCGCTGGACGTAGTTGCGGGTTTCGGAGAACGGGATGCGCTCGACCCAGTCGACCGGGTCGACCTTGGGATCGCGCGGATCGCCATACGCCTTGACCCAGTCCCGGACGCGGCCCCGTCCGGCGTTGTAGCCGGCAAAGGTCATGATGTGATTGCCCTTGTATTCCGATAGCAGCGCACTGAGTTCGGCGGCGCCGATTTGCGTGTTGTAGACCGGGTCGGAAACCATCCGGTCCCAGTCATAGGTGATCTTGAAGCGTTTTGCGGTATCGCGTCCCGCTTCCGGCGTCACCTGCATCAGGCCGACGGCATTTGCCGCAGACTTGTCGCGCTGGTCGAACGCGCTCTCTGTGCGCGCCACCGAATAGACCATGCTGTGCTCGATTTCGGGGGCGAGCTGACGGTGCGGCGGAATCCCGATGGTCGGAAACGCGTAATGGTCGAGCGGCAGTCCGCGGCCGAGTGAGGGCTTTCCAACCTGCAGCATCGCGCGGGCGTCGTTGCGGCGGCCGGTGAGTTCGCCGAGCGCTTCGAGCAGGGTAACATCAGAGCTGTGTGCGCCGAGATCGGCGGCAAAATAGAGCACGACATCACGCTCGCCGATCCCGTAGAGCATATCGGCGGCGCGCACGCGTTCGTCGGTGACCGAGGCATCGGCGGAGGCGAGAACGGGCGAGGGCGCGCGCAGTTCGATCTGGTCGCGGCCAAGCCTGGCGCGCGCGAGCTGGCCGTAATAGGCGGTCGGGTAGCGGGCAGCCGCTTCATAGCTCGCACGCATCGCATCCGCCTGGCCAAGGGCTTCGGCGGCGCGCCCGCGCCAGTAGTGCGCCCGCGCCAGCACGGTCGGATTGACCTGTCCCTCATCGATGCGGGCGAAATGCCGGGCCGCGGTGGCGGGGTCGCCGAGGTAGCGCAGGGCGATCCAGCCGCACATGAAGTGGAAGTCGGACCGGTAGTATTCATTGGCCGGCAGCGCGGCGGGGCGGATCACCTGATAGGCCGTCTGGAACTTGCCCTGATCGAGCAGCTTGCGGGCGAGCGAGCGGCGCTCGCGCCACCATTGATCGGTGTCCTGCAGCGCCATCGTCTCCGGCGAGGCCGCCACCATCAGGCGGGCCGCGTCATCGATCTGGTCCTTGGCGAGCATCCACTGGACACGGCAAAGGGTGTAGCCGAGATCCTGCCGTGCCTCGGCTGCGACGTCGTTGAGCGCATCCATCGCCTTGTCCGCTTTTCCCTTGACCGCGGCACAGGCCTTCACGATCGCGAGCTCGTCGTCGCCAAGGCGCTTCGCGGCGCGCTTCGCGCCGACAAGATCCTTGGCGCCGATGCGCCTGTCCATGCGCGCACGGTGGTCATCGCGATTGAGGAGGTCGCGGAACGTCTCGAACACGTCGATCTCCAGGCGCTCCGACAATTCGTCCGACCGCCATGCATCGCGCGCCAGCCGGGCCGCGCCGTCCCGATCGCCTTCTGCGAGCAGCACGCGTGCCAGCGCCAACTTGCCCTTGGCGCTGGCGGGCCGATCGCCGGTGAAGCCGCGGACCGTCGCCGCATCGATGCGCTGCTCCCACAGCCGCGCCTCTGCGCGCCGACGCAACAACGGCGCACTCGGCCATTCGGGATTGGCGGCGATGAACGCCGCGTAGCGGCTGAAAGGCGCGATCGTTTCCGGATGACGCAGGATGTACCACTCGACGAGCTTTTGCGCCGCCGGATCCGCGATCCTGTTCCGGATGTCCGTCGCCTCCTGGGTCTTTGCCTCGCGCGCGAGATCGATGGCTTCTTTCACCAGCGCAAGATCGCCCGTCAGCGGCGCGATGGCTTCCTTGGGAGCGGGCGAGGCCTCCGGCTGCTTCGCCTTGCGTTGTGCGGAAGCGTGCTTGGCGTGCCGATTTTTTCCGATTGCCGCGCTGCGACGAGGGCGGGCTTCCTTCCCCGCTTGCGACTTCTTGGTCGCTTCGTGCGCCTTCTGGGCGTGTGGCTTATGGCTGGGCCGTGCGGTCGCATCTGTCGAGAAGAAGGCGAGCCCGGCTAGCGTGAAAAAACAGGACAGCGAGCGTAAGCACCGGTTCATTCCATGGCCCCCCTGCGAAACCCACGTCACAAACACTGTCAAACCAGGAGATCGCGTGATGCGTGGCCTGAACTGTTCGAAGGGTACCACAACGCCCGCGATGCAATTGTCACGTCTGTACAACAAACGCGTGCAAAATGAGGCGATGGAGTGCGAAAAGTTCCAGAGTATGCGTGGAATCGCCTTCGACCACGGACGGAGCGGGTTTGCCCGGCTCAATGCCGCGCACGTTGATGCGCTGAACGATCCGGGCGGTGCGCAAGCAGCTCGAAAATCCCGACCTGCAGATGCCAGGACAGCTCACGCCCTCAGTAGATCCCGGTCAGATAGAAGAACGCGATGGCAACGAACACTGCCGCAGTTTTTGTCAACGTGATCACGAACACATCCTTATAGGCCTGGCGGTGGGTCAGGCCCGTAACCGCGAGCAGCGTGATGACGGCGCCGTTGTGAGGCAATGTATCCATGCCGCCGCTCGCCATGGCCGCGATACGGTGAAAGACTTCGAGCGGTATGTTCGCCGCCTTTGCGGCTGCAATGAATTCTTCGGACATCGCGGCAAGGGCAATGCTCATGCCACCGGAAGCCGAGCCGGTGATGCCGGCGAGCACCGTCACGGTCACGGCTTCATTGACAAGCGGATTGGGGATCGCCCTGAGCGCAGCGGAAACCGCCGCAAAGCCCGGCAAAAGCGCAATCACCCCGCCGAACCCATACTCGGACGCGGTATTGAGCGACGCAAGCAAAGCCCCGGCAACCGCCGCCTTGCTGCCATCCGCGAATTTTGCAAGCACGGGACGCCAGGCAAAGATGAAGACCGTCGCAATACCGAGGAGCAGCGCGCCCTCCACTGCCCATATGGCCGCCACCGGACCGATCTGAGTAACGATCGGGTGGCCGCCGAGTACGACTTCGTGTTTCGCGCCGTAAGCCCGAGGTACCAGAAACGTCAATATGAGGTTAGTGACGCCCACCACGACCAGCGGCAGCATGGCGATCCACGGGTTGGGCAATTCCTTCTCTTCGAATGGCACCGGCTCGTTGAGAAGTTCCGTGCCGTAGCCTTCTCCGCGCTTTTGTGCCGCCCGTCGGCGGTTCTCGATATAGGCAAGGCCGACGCCGAGAACGAAAGCGCTGCCGACAAGCCCTAGCACCGGCGCGGCCCACGTCGTCGTATTGAAGAATGTCGTGGGAATGATGTTCTGGATTTGCGGCGTCCCCGGCAAGGCGTCCATCGTGAAGCTGAACGCACCGAGTGCGATCGTGCAGGGGATGAGCCGCTTTGGAATATCGCCCTGCCTGAACATTTCGGCCGCAAACGGATAGACCGCAAACACAACGACGAACAACGACACGCCGCCATAGGTCAGGATTGCGCAGACAACAACAATGGATAGTACGGCGCGCTCCCGACCGAGCACGCTGATGACGGCGGCGACGATCGACTTGGAAAAGCCTGACAGCTCGATGACTTTGCCGAAGACGGCGCCCAGCATGAAAACGGGAAAGTAGTTCTTCACAAAGCCGACCATCTTCTCCATGAAGACGCTGGAAAAGAGCGGTGGAACGAGCGAGGGATCCGTCAGCAACACCGCGCCAAGTGCAGCGATCGGAGCGAACAGGATGACACTGTAGCCGCGGTAGGCCACAAACATCAAAAAGACCAGGGCGCCCAGAACGATCAAGAGATTCATGGCGACATTCCCCTTCCAATGGTCAGCCAATGTATCCAGGCATGCTCAGGCCGTTGACGTGAACATGGTCATGCGTTCGCGCTCGAGTTCGTCGATGACCTTGGCGTGGTGTTGGACTGCCTCGGCCAGCAAGTCACGGATTGAGATAACGGTTATGGGAGTACCGTTCTCGACCACCGGAAGGTGACGAATGTTGTGCAGGTGCATCAGCTTCAGACAGTCCACGAACGTCTTCGCAGGATCAATTTTGATAACTTCCCTGACCATGATGTCCGCCACTGGAGTACGTTCTGGAGCTTTTCCGGCAAGCACAAGCCGCCGCACGCAATCGCGTTCGGAAAGAATGCCTGCGATTGCCCCGTTCTCCATAACCACGACAAGCCCAATGTTCTTTTCTGCCATCAGACGCATTGCCGTGAGCGCGTTGTCCCGGGGCCCGACGGTCCATAGAGACCTCGGCTTTGCGGCGATGACCTGTTTTAATGAACGATAAGCCAGAATTTCTTCCGGCCGTCTGAGCGGATGATCCATGATGCCTCACTTCCCGGGAGCAGAATGGCCTGGAGCGATTTGACAATCCTGTCTTGGTGGATACAGCACACACCACTCGCCAAGCTCGGAGGCTCGCTCCCGGCTTCCGAATAGAACGTTGCTTCCAGCGCGCCCGTGCTTCAGTAGGGCTAGGGGCGGGCGGCGGACTTTTTGTTGATCTATGTCAAGCCGTATGCCGAGCGCACTATAAACATTTTTATTTTGCCGATCGCGCCGGCTTGGAGCGATAATCTGCATCGATTGGTTCGCCGGCATAACAACGACCGGCATACAAAACCAATCCGGGAGGCTCACATGAACAGCTCGTCATTCCCAGGTGATTCCTCGGCATATCTCGAGAGCCTGATGCGCGCCGGCCAGCAGTCAGTGAAGCAATTTGACGATGCGCTCGTCGGCGCGATGGGCATAGAGGGCAAGCCTCCCACGCGCGGCGAACAATGGCCGTTTACCTTCGCGGCAAACTTGCAGCGGCAGTTCTGGTATCCGGTTATCGATTTCTGGAAAGGCTACCTCGGCGACGAATCTGCAGCGGGTTCCCGGCGGTCGGCCCTCGAGAGACGTTTCCAGGACGAGGCCTGGCAGCACTCGCCTTACTACGAACTCATCAAGAAGTCCTACTTGATGACTTCAAAGCAATTGGCCGAATTTGTCGATCAAGCCCAGGTAGACGAAAAATCAAAGCTGCAGCTTCGCTTCTACGCGCGTCAATTCATTGATGCGATGAGTCCGTCGAATTTCCCGGCGACCAACCCGGAAGTCATTCGAACCGCCATCCAGACGCGTTCAGGGAGCCTTGTGGCCGGGATGCAGAACCTGATTGAAGATCTGCAGAAGGGCCGCATCACCCGGGTCGACGAATCCGCCTTTGAGGTGGGGCGCAATCTGGCGGTGACGCCCGGATCGGTCATTTTTGAGAACGAGCTAATTCAGCTCATCCAATATACGCCGCAGACGGCGGAGGTCGAGAAAACACCGCTCCTGATCGTACCGCCTTGCATCAACAAATACTATTTGCTCGATCTCGGCGCCGGAAACTCGTTTGTCGAATATGCGGTCTCTCGGGGCCATCAGGTCTTCCTGATTTCCTGGCGAAGTGCCGTTCCCGAGATCCAGAACCTGACCTGGGACGACTACCTTAACCTCGGGGTGCTAAGGAGCATCGAGGTTGTGCGCGACATTGCAAAAGCCGATCAAATTCATACGCTGGGCTTCTGCGTTGGGGGCACCATCTTGAGCTGCGCCGCGGGCGTTCTCGCCGCGCGCGGAGACAACAAGCTCGCAACGATAACCCTTCTGACGACGATGGTCGATTTCGCCGATACCGGTGAAATCGGCCTGCTTATTGACGAGAATTCCGTAGCCCTGCGCGAGGCGACGATCGGAATGGGCGGTATTCTGCCCGGCAAGGAACTGGCCTTTACTTTCGGAACCCTGCGCGCCAACGATCTGATCTGGCGCTATGTTGTCGAGAGTTATCTGAAGGGGGCGACGCCTGACGCGTTCGATCTGCTCTACTGGGATTCCGATAGCGTCAGCCTGCCGGGCCCGATGTACTGCTGGTACACGCGCAATACCTACGTTGAAAACAAGGTCCGGGAGCCCGGCGCGACCACCCAATGCGGTCAACGGATCGACCTCTCAAAAGTGAAGGTGCCTATCTTCATACTGGCCTCTCGCGAGGACCATATCGTTCCCTGGCAGAGCGCGTTCCGCTCAAAGGACCTTATGGGAAAAGACCCGCGCTTTGTGCTCGCAGCCAGCGGTCACGTTGCAGGCGTGATCAATCCGCCCGCCCGCAACAAGCGGAGTTATTGGATCAACGACAATCTGAAAGGCGACGCGAAAAATTGGCTGGAGAACGCCAACGAGAAGCCGGGAAGCTGGTGGCCTGACTGGGACGGATGGATGAAAGGCCATTCCAGTGGCACCGTTCACGCGCCGACGAAACTGGGCAACGACGCTTTCGGCGTGATCGAGCCCGCGCCCGGCCGATACGTCAGGCAAAAATCAAACTAGAGCATTGACGCAAATGCAGTCCAGCGCCCGGTGACGATCGAAACGGTACCGGACGCTGGAGGACAAGGGCCGGGAGGCGGCCCTTGTCCGTGATCGTGTCTCGTTGTTTTCGCCTTACATGTGCATGTTGGCCATTGCCGTCGCTTCGTTGTGGTGGCCGCCGTCGGTGCCGCCACCCGCGAGCACGCCGTCGTCCTCCAGTTGGAAGTGCGCGCCGTTGAGTTCGCCGACCTTCTCGTAAGCGCCGTACACCGTCTGGGTAACGTTGATATCGCTTTGCTTCACCAGGTTGCCGTAGACGGTGATGGTGCCGAGCAGATCCTCGTCATGCGCGCCGGCATTGCCTTGCTGGCTGATGACGGTGATCACGCTGTAGTCGTTCTTGCCGTCGCCGTTGCTGTCCTTGTACTCGATGGATTTGACCTCGGCGGTGTGCGCCGAAATTTCAATCTTGTCGCCCTGGGCGCGATTGAAGTCGCGGATCACGTCGTTGCCGAAGCCGTCGACCCAGTGGTCGTGGACGGCGCCGTTTTCACCGGTGACGCCGACCCAGTCGATGGTGCCGTCGGCATTGACGTGCTTGGCGACGATCGAGTCCTTGGCGTTGACCATACCTTCGAAGCGGAAGGTGTCGCCGCCGGCGCCGCCGGTCAGCGTGTCGTTGACGGCTTTGAACGCAGCGGTTTCTTGAGCGAAGATCTGCGTCTTGCCGTCCTGGGCCGCGACCATTTCGCCAGCATCCGACCGGCTGAGCAGGACGTCGTTGCCGGCGCCGCCATCCATCCGGTCGGCGCCGAAGCCGCCGACCAGAAGGTCGTTGCCGGTGCCGCCGGCGAGGTTGTCGTTGCCCGAGCCGCCCCACACCTTGTCATCGCCGGAGCCGCCATTGAGCGTGTCGTTGCCGGCCATGCCGGCGAGCGTGTCTTCCTTGGCACCCCCGAACAAGGTGTTGTTGCCGGTTGTCCCGTTCAGATGATCATGGTCGGAGCTGCCGCCGCCGAACCTGGCGAAAAAATCCTCGAAGCGGCTATTGTCGAGGAAACCGTTCAGATTGAAGCGTGCCATTTATTAAAACCTCTTACTCAGAGGCCTCACGAGGTACAAACGACCACCACTGATTTTGGGAATCGTGAAGTGATGCGCGCGGGGAGAACGTGAGGCAGGATTCCCTCACCCGCATCGAAGAATGAACAGCCAAACGGGTCCGCGGCTGGACGTGCGCGCGGCGGATTTGCGCGCGGCAGGGGCAATATGGTGACGCGAAAGGCATTCGTGCGGCCGATTCTTTGGCGCGTGCCTCAATTCCGACGGGTCATCAAAAACGTCTGCGACAAGTTGCGCACGACGTTGTTCTGTCTTGCGTATGAAAGATAAGTCCGCTGTCGGCGTGCGTGTCGCAGGCTGCATCATCGCGTGACGAAAACGCGCGCAAAAGGTGCCGGCCGCACAAAAATGACGCGATCCCTTTCGAACACGGTTGATGTCATGCGGTGAAATTTTCGCCGCGCGCGTCGCGCGCTGGAGGAATCGAACGATCAGATGCAGCAGGAATATGATTCGAATTGCGCTTTGCGATTCTCGGCGATGCGTGTCGGCAGATGGGTTGGCGCGCCATGATGCGAGGCGAATCCTCGGGGAAGTTTCCGTTCACTCGCGCGGAGATTGTGGCGGGCCGTGCGCGCGGACACTCGAAATGGAGGCTTGTCGAGGCCGGATAACGCGGCGAGGTTCGATCAACCCCAAATAAAGGTTGCCTCCGGGCCACGATTGTTGCGTGACCGCAACAGTAAGCGAACATTTGGTTAATCGCCCCGCCCGCCCTTGCTCGCGCCGCTTTTTAGCCACACCCCTCCATGAAACCATTTCTTTCATTGGCTGGTTGACCACAGCACCAGCAAGGCGACGGGAAATTGCTCCCGAGACCAACAAGGAGATGGCTGGGGAAACAGGTTCCGCGGATGGACGTTAAGACCGACATCAAAAAGAGATTGCCGAGCCGTCACGTGACGGAGGGGCCGGAGCGCGCCCCCCATCGGTCCTATCTCTACGCGATGGGGCTGACCACCCAGCAGATCCACCAGCCGTTCGTCGGCGTCGCGTCCTGCTGGAACGAGGCCGCGCCCTGCAATATCTCGCTGATGCGCCAGGCGCAGGCGGTCAAGAAAGGCGTCGCCGCCGCCGGCGGCACCCCGCGCGAATTCTGCACCATCACCGTGACCGACGGCATCGCCATGGGCCATGACGGAATGCGCTCGTCGCTGCCGTCCCGCGAATGCATCGCCGACTCGGTCGAACTGACCGTCCGCGGCCATGCCTACGACGCCCTGGTCGGGCTTGCCGGCTGCGACAAGTCGCTGCCGGGCATGATGATGGCGATGGTCCGGCTCAACGTGCCCTCGATCTTCATCTATGGCGGCTCGATTCTGCCGGGCAATTTCCGTGGCCAGCAGGTCACGGTGCAGGACATGTTCGAGGCCGTCGGCAAGCATTCCGTCGGCGAAATGTCGGACGATGACCTCGATGAAATCGAGCGGGTGGCCTGCCCCTCGGCAGGGGCGTGCGGTGCACAATTCACCGCCAACACCATGGCGACAGTATCCGAGGCGATCGGCCTGGCGCTGCCGTATTCGGCGGGGGCGCCGGCGCCGTATGAAATCCGCGACGCGTTTTGCTCCGCCGCCGGCGAGAAAGTCATGGAGCTGATCGCAGCCAATATCCGGCCGCGCGACATTGTCACCCGCCGCTCGCTGGAAAACGCCGCCGCGGTCGTTGCCGCCTCCGGCGGGTCGACCAATGCTGCGCTGCACCTGCCGGCCATCGCGCATGAGTGCGGCATTAAGTTTGACTTATTCGACGTCGCCGAAATCTTCAAAAAGACACCATATGTCGCGGATTTGAAGCCAGGGGGCCGTTATGTTGCCAAAGACATGTTCGAGGTTGGTGGCATACCGCTTCTGATGAAGACGCTGCTCGACAATGGCCACCTGCACGGAGATTGCCTCACCGTCACGGGCCGTACGATCGCCGAAAACCTCAAGAGCGTGAAATGGAATCCGCACCAGGATGTAGTGCGGTCAGCCGACAAGCCGATCACCGTCACGGGCGGCGTGGTTGGCCTGAAGGGTAATCTCGCGCCGGAGGGTGCGATCGTGAAGGTCGCGGGCATGTCGAAGCTGAAATTTACTGGTCCGGCGCGCTGCTTTGATCGCGAAGAGGACGCCTTCGAGTCCGTCCAGAAGAAGACCTACAAAGAGGGCGAGGTCATCGTGATCCGCTACGAGGGGCCCCGTGGCGGTCCCGGCATGCGGGAGATGCTCTCGACCACAGCGGCGCTGACCGGGCAGGGGATGGGCGGCAAGGTCGCCTTGATCACCGACGGCCGATTCTCTGGCGCCACCCGCGGGTTCTGCATCGGCCATGTCGGGCCGGAGGCGGCCGTGGGCGGTCCGATCGCCCTGTTGCAGAATGGTGACATTATCGAGATCGACGCCGAGGTCGGAATCCTTAACGTAAAATTGACCGACGCCGAACTCGCCGAACGTAAAACCAAATGGGTGCCTCGACAGACTAACCACACGTCGGGTGCGCTGTGGAAATATGCCCAACAGGTTGGGCCGGCGGTGGATGGGGCTGTGACCCATCCTGGCGGTGCGCACGAGAAACAGTGTTATGCGGACATCTAGGCGTATCATTCTTGCGTTGATGCTAGGGGCCACGCCATTGGCGGCTCCCGGCTTTGCATTTGATGGCGCGCCGGTGAAGCCGGACGCCACGCTGCCCAGGGGCAGCCAGCCGGACGCCGCGCAAGCGGTCACCGCCCAAGCCCTGAAGAAGGTCCCTTCCGCAGGCTCGACAGCGGCGCCGGCAGCGACTGCGGTTGCCGCGCCATCCCTGAATTCGCTGCAATACGCCGCCGAGGGCGGCCATCCCGTCGCGCAGTGGAAGCTCGGCCGGATGTATGCCGATGGCGATGGCGTCATTCAGGACGACCTGCGCGCCTTCGAGTATTTCAGCCGCATCGCCAACGCGCATGCCGAGGACAGCCCGTCGGCGCCGCAGGCGACGATCGTCGCGAACGCCTTCGTGGCGCTGGGACGCTACTACCTCAACGGCATCCCGAATTCCAAGATCAAGCCCGACAGCGATCGCGCCCGGGAGATGTTCTCCTATGCCGCGTCCTATTTCGGCAACGCCGACGCGCAATATGATCTGGCGCGGCTTTACCTGAAGACCCCGGACGCCTCGCGGGACGATTTCCGCTACGGCGCGCGCTGGCTTGGTCTGGCCGCCCAGAAGGGCCAGCATCAGGCCCAGGCCATGCTCGGCCAGATGCTGTTCGCCGGCGACCGGCTGCCGCGGCAGGCAGCGCGCGGCCTGATGTGGCTGACGCTGGCGCGCGACAACGCCGCCCCCGACGAGTCCTGGATCCGCGAAAGCTACAACCGCGCTTTCACCAAGGCCTCCGACGAGGACCGCGCCATGGCGTTGCAGATGCTCGAGCACTGGGTGCAGGGCAAGAAGGACTGACGGCGATAGCCGATCGGTGAAGCTGCCTTAGGGTGGGCAAAGCGCAGCGTGCCCACCATCTCTCCGAATTCGTTGGCGTCAATGGTGGGCACGCTTCCGCTTTCGCTCGTTGAGCTACGGCGGACAAGTCGCTTTGCCCACCCTACAGACTGCCGCGAAGCGACAATCAGCTTTGACATCGGATAGCCGGCGTTCGTGCCGAACTTGCCTGTCGGCACTCCGTCGTCAGGACATGGCAGGCTGCGCCGGCATCATCGGGCGTAGCATCCCGAATCGCTGCCGTTGCCGTTCCGGTGGCTCTCAAGCCGTCTCCAGGTCGAAATCCGCCCACACCGGCACGTGGTCGGACGGCTTCTCCCAGGCGCGGACATAGCTGTCGACGCCGACATTGGTCAGGCGGTCGCTGGCCTGTGGCGACAGCAGGAGGTGGTCGATCCGGATGCCCCAGTTCTTCTGCCAGGCGCCCGCCTGATAGTCCCAGAACGTGTAGAGGTTTGGCTCGTCGGTCACTGCGCGCAGCGCGTCCGTCAGCCCGAGGCCAAGCAGCGACTGGAAGGCCTCGCGGGTCTCTGGGCGGAACAGGGCGTCGTTCGCCCAGGCCGTGGGGTTGTAGACGTCGGCGGCTGCCGGAATGACGTTGAAGTCGCCTGCGAGCACCAGCGGCTCTTCCGCCTTAAGCCGCTCCTTCGAGTATTCAAGAAGTCGGGACATCCATTTGAGTTTATAGGGATATTTGTCGGTATCCGGCGGGTTGCCGTTGGGCAGGTAGAGGCAGGCGATCCGTATTACCCCGGTCTTGAGCGTCACCACGCCCTCGAGGAATCTGGCATGGGCGTCCTCGTCGTCGCCGGCCAGGCCCGATTTGGTCTCGTCGAACGGCAGTTTCGACAGCAAGGCCACGCCATTGAAGGTCTTCTGGCCGTGGGTGACGACGTTGTAGCCGAGCGCCTCGATCTCCAGCCGCGGGAATGCCTCGTCGACGCATTTGATTTCCTGCAGGCAGACGACGTCCGGCGAGCACTCCCTGAGCCAGGTCAGGAGATGGTCGAGCCGCTGCCGGATCGAATTGACGTTCCAGGTTGCAATGCGCATGAAAAGGCTCGGGATTGTAACTACACATTTTCTGGCAGTGGCATACCATGTGCAGCAAGGCTGTGATAACCGTTTAGAAATAAGGCGCAAACATCGCCGTCAAGGGGCTGGAGAAGGCCGTCCCGTCCTTTAGGACTGGCCGGCGTGAAAAATTATGAAAAAACGTAGCCTGATACTTTTTGTTGGTGCCGTCGCCATCCTTGCCGCGGCCGGTTTCGTTACCCGCTCATCGTGGATGGGCGGAAGCAGCAACGCCCAGGGTCCGCAGCGGCCGCGGATGGTTTCCGTCGAGCTGGCCAAGGCGGAGCGCAAATCCATGCCCGTCGATGTCGATGCGATCGGAATGGTGACGCCTATCTCCAGCGTCGCGCTGAAGTCGCGGCTGGAGACCACCATTCTGGCGGTGCATTTCGAGGACGGCGCCAAGGTCAACGAAGGCGATCTGCTGTTTACGCTGGACAGCCGCCAGATCGACGCCCAGATCGAACAAGCCGAGGGCGTGCTCGCCAAGGACCAGGCCCAGCTCGAGGGCGCGCAGCGCGACCTCCGCCGCTACAACGACCTGGTCGGCAAGGGTGCCACCACGCAGGTCAACGTCGATAACGCCAGGACGCAGTCCGACATCCTCATCGGCACCATCAAGGCCGATCAGGCCGCGCTCGACAATCTCAAGGTCCAGAAAAGCTACACCACGATCCGCGCGCCGTTCTCGGGACGCATCAGCGCCGCCAATGTGAAGGTCGGCAATTTCGTGCGGCCCGCCGATACCACCGCGCTTGCCGTCATCAACCAGATGGCGCCGGTCTACGTATCTTTCGCGGTGCCGCAGCGCGTGCTGGTCGATCTGCGCGAGGCGATGGCCAAGGGCGTCTCCGGCGTCACCGCCACCATCCCGGGCCATCAGCGCTCCGAGACTGGCAAGGTCGCAATGGTCGAAAACACCGTCGATCAGACCACGGGCATGGTCACCGTGCGCGGCATCATGAACAACGAGAACGAGACGTTGTGGCCGGGGACGCTGGTGGCGACCAAGCTCGTCATCCGGGTCGAGGATTCGGTTGTGGTGCCGACGGTCGCTGTGCAGCGCAGCCAGAACGGCAATTTCGTCTTCGTGGTCAAGGACGGAGCCGCTAAGGTCCAGCCGGTCAAGGTCGACCGCACCGCGCAGGGCATGTCGGTGATCTTGGAGGGGCTCGCCGGCGACGAAAGCGTCGTTGTCGACGGACAATTGCTGTTGTCAGATGGAACGCGGGTCGAGGCCCGGGCCAAAAAGGCCGGAGCGTAACCGATGACGCTCTCCGAACTCTGCATCCGCCGGCCGGTCATGACGACGCTGATCACGGCGTCGATCATCGCGTTCGGAATCTTCGGTTTCCGCCTGCTGCCGGTCTCGGCGCTGCCGCGGGTCGACTTCCCGACCATTGCCGTCACCGCGACGCTGCCGGGCGCCAGCGCGGACACCATGGCGGCCTCGGTCGCCGGCATCATTGAACGCCAGCTCTCGACCATCGCCGGCATTTCCTCGATGTCGTCGAGTTCCTCGCAGGGCACCAGCGTCATCACCATCCAGTTCGATCTCAACCGCAACATCGACGCCGCAGCGCTCGACGTGCAGACGGCGTTGACCATCGCGCAGCGGCGGTTACCGATCGAAATGACGATCCCGCCGAGTTTCCGCAAGGTGAATCCGGCCGACTTCCCGGTGCTGTTCGTGTCGCTCGGTTCGGCCACGCTGCCGTTGTCGGCGGTCAACGAGTATGGCGACATCACCATCGGGCAGACGCTGTCGCAAATTCCCGGCGTGGCGCAGGTGCTGATCTACGGCACGCAGAAATTCGCCATCCGCGTCCAGGCCGATCCGGAAGCGGCGGCCGCCCGCGGACTGTCGCTCGAGGACATCAGGACCGCGGTGTCGCGCGCCAATTCGTCGACGCCGGTCGGCACATTGAACGGGCCGAAGCAGGACGTCGCCCTGCAGGCCTCCGGCCAGATGGACAAGGCGGCCGACTACAGCAAGATCGTGGTGGCCTGGCGCAACGGCTCGCCGGTCAAGCTCGACGAGGTCGCGAAAATCTATGACAGCGTCGAGAACGACAAGATCGCGACCTGGCTGAACGGCGAGCGGGCGGTCGTGCTCGCGATCCAGAAGCAACCGGACGCCAACACCGTGGCGGTGGTCGATTCGGTGCTGGCGAAGCTGCCGGCGCTGCGTGCGCAGATTCCGCCTTCGGTCACGATGCAGGTGATGATGGACCGCTCGGTCTCGATCCGTCAGGCGGTGGCCGACGTCGAGGAGACCCTGCTGATCGCGGTCGGGCTGGTCATCCTGGTAATCTTCCTGTTCCTGCGCTCGGCTTCGGCGACCTTCATTCCGGCGCTGGCGGTTCCGATCTCGTTGCTGGGCACCTGCGCGGTGATGTACGCGCTCGATTATTCCATCAACAACATGACGCTGCTGGCGCTGACGCTCTCGGTCGGCTTCGTGGTCGACGACGCCATCGTGATGCTGGAAAACATCGTCCGCCATATCGAGCACGGCATGCGGCCGTTCGAGGCCGCGCTGAAAGGCGCGCGCGAGATCGGCTTCACCATCATCTCGATCACGTTTTCGCTGATCGCGGTGTTCATTCCGGTGCTGCTGATGGGCGGCATCGTCGGCCGCGTGTTCCGCGAATTCGCGGTCACGATATCGGTCGCGATCATCGTGTCCGGGTTCGTGTCGCTGACGCTGACGCCGATGCTGTGCGCGCGCGTGCTGCGGGCGCATGATACGACGAAAAAGCCGAATGTCGTGCTGCGCGTCTTCGAAGCGATGTTCGAATCCTGGCTGCGCGCCTATGAATGGACGCTCGACTGGGTGCTGGCGCGCAAGGCGCTGATGCTCGTGGTGACGCTCGCCACCCTCGGCGGCACCGTCTACCTCTATATGATCGTGCCGAAGGGCTTCTTCCCGCAGGAGGACACCGGCTTCCTGATCGGCGTCACCGAAGCCGCCACCGACACCTCCTTCGAGGCGATGAAGGAGCGGCAGCAGGCGCTGGTCGCGATACTGCAGGCCGATCCGGCGATCGAATACATCAACTCCACCGTCGGCTCCGGCGGACCTAACCCGACCGCCAATTACGGCCGCCTGTTCATGGCGCTGAAGCCAAAGAAGGAACGCGACAATATCAACGCGATCATCGGGCGGCTGCGGGCCAAGGCCCGCCAGATCCCCGGCATGCAGGCGTTCTTCCAGCCGATCCAGAACCTGAACATTGGCGGCAGAGTATCGAAGAGCCAGTACCAATATGTGATGCAGAGCGGCGACACCGAGTCGCTGTATCGCCTTGCACCTGAGATGCGCGACAAGATCGAGAAGCTGCCGGGCCTGCTCGACGTCACCACCGACCTCTACCTCAAGAACCCGCAGATGACGGTCGACATCGACCGCGAGAAGGCCGCGGTCTACGGCATCACCGTCGATCAGGTCCGCAACCAGCTCTACAACGCCTATGGCGCGCGCCAGGTCGGCACCATCTACATGCCGTCGAACGACTACCAGATCATTCTGGAAGTGCAGCCGCAGTTCAAGGTCGACCCGTCCGATCTCTCCAAGCTCTATATGAAGACCCAGAACAACGTGACCATCCCGCTGTCGGCGGTGGCAAAACTGGTTCCGACCGTCGGTCCGTTGCAGATCAACCACCAGGGCCAGCAGCCCGCGGTGACGATCTCCTTCAACCTCGCGCCCGGCGTTTCGCTGGGCTATGCGGTCGACAAGATCACCGAGCTCGAGCAGAACTCGAACCTGCCGGCGACCATCGCCACCGGCTTCTCGGGCACCGCGCAGGTGTTCCAGGATTCGCTGCGCGGGCAGGGCGTGCTGATCCTCGCTGCTGTTTTCGCCGCCTTCGTCATCCTCGGCATTCTCTACGAGAGCTTCATCCACCCGATCACCATCATCTCGGGCCTGCCGTCGGCCGGCATCGGCGCGATTTTGACGCTGATGCTGTTCGGGATGGAGTTGTCGGTCATTGCGATGATCGGCATCGTGATGCTGGTCGGCATCGTCAAGAAGAACGCCATCATGATGGTGGACTTCGCGCTGGAGCGCCGCCGCGTCGGCTTGAGCGCCGAGCACGCGATCCGGGAAGCGGCGCTGCTGCGTTTCCGCCCGATCATGATGACGACGTTTGCCGCGATCTTCGGCACGCTGCCGATTGCGCTCGGCGCGGGCGCCGGCGCCGAACTGCGCCAGCCGCTCGGCATTGCTGTGGTCGGCGGCCTCTGCCTGTCGCAATTGCTGACGCTGTACATCACGCCTGTGATCTACATCTATCTCGACCGCATCGACCGGCGCTTGAAGCGCAAGCTCGAACCTCAGCTGGAAGAAACGGGCGAGGGCGAGCGGCCGCACGTGGTCGCCGCCGAATGATGGCGTTCGGGCGGGCGATACGCTCGGCGGGCCGCAACGTAGCCATTCTGATTGCGCTCGCCTTTGTCGCCACGCCGAGCGGCCCGGCTCGCGCCGACGAGCCGATCGAAATCTTCGACGCCCATATGCACTACAATTGGGAGCCAAAGCCCTATTACGGCGTCGACGAGGTGCTGGCGCTGTTCAAAAAGCACCGCGTCACCGGCATCCTCGCCACCAGCCGTCCGAACACCGGCACGCATGCGCTGATGGACGCGAAGCCCGCCGGGCTGCAGATCGTACCCTTCATCCGGCCCTATCGCGTGCGCGCGGACATCCAGACCTGGTTCGGCGATCCCTTCATCTTCGACCTCGTAAGGGACGAATTCAAACGCGGCTATTACCGCGGCATCGGCGAGTTTCACATCTCGGGCAAGGCCGCCGAAGGCGAGTGGGTCAAGAAGACCGTCGACTTCGCGGCTCAGCACGACCTCTATCTGCATGCCCACGCCGATGATATCGCCGTCGAAATCCTGATGCGGCACAACCCGCGTTCCCGCATCATCTGGGCCCATACCGGCTTCGGGCTTTCGACCGACCGCGTTGCGGAAATGCTGTCAAAATATCCAAAGCTGTGGGGCGAATTGTCCTACCGCGGCGGCATCGTCGACGGCAGCGGAAAACTGACGGCGGAATGGCGCGCGCTGTTCGAGCGCTATCCCGATCGCTTCCTGCTCGGCTCCGACACCTGGATCAACGAGCGCTGGCAGGGCTACGGCGACATCATGGCCGGGTATCGGGCGTGGCTCGCGCAGTTGCCACCAAAGACCGCGGCGCAGATTGCCCATGGCAATGCGCGCGCACTGTTTGGCAGCGAGCGCTGAGAGGCGTCAATCCGCGAACTGGCCGGCCGCGCGGATCAGCGGTGCCCAGCGATCGACCTCGCTGATCAATTGCGCCTTCAACGCTTCTGGCGTGGCCTGATCCTGCGGGACCGGTTCGGTGTTGATGTCGTTGAACCGTTTTACGAGGTCCGGGTCGCGCAACGCTTCCTGCAGCGTTTTGGACAGTTTCTGAATGATCACGTCAGGCGTACCCTTCGGCGCATAGATGCCGTGCCAGGCACCGACTTCAAACCCCTTCAGTCCGGCTTCATCGGCGGCTGGAAGATCCGGCATGGAGGCGAGACGGGTCTTCGTCGTGATGGCGTAGGCTTTGACCAGCTTCGATGCGATCGGCGCCGTCGTGTTGGTGGTCTGGTCGCAGGATAGGTCGATCTGCTTGGCGATCAGATCGTTCATGACGGGCGCATTGCCTTTGTAGGGCACGGCGAGGATTTCCTTGCCGACGGCGGTCATGAACAGCATGCCGCAGAGATGCGATGCGGCCCCGAGGCCGGCATTGCCAAAGGTCATCTTGTCGCCATTGGCCCTGATGTACGTCACCAGCTCGGCCAGCGTGTTCGGCGGTAGATCGGGGCGGCCGATGATCGTCATCGGCGCATTGGTGACGAGTCCAACAGGCGCGAACGCGGTCTTGGTGTCGTAGGCGAGCTTGCGGTACAGCGTGGCCGCCGTGGAAATGCCGATATGGTGGATCATCAGCGTGTAGCCGTCAGGCTCCGCGCGGGAGGCCCGCGTGGCTGCGATCGTGCCGCCGGCGCCCGTTGCGTTTTCGATGACGATCGGCTGACCCAGCAGTTTCGACATCGATTGCGCGGTCACCCGCGCCACCGTGTCGGTCGCGCCGCCGGCGGCGAACGGGACCAGCAGCGTAATGGGCCGGTTCGGATAGTTTTGCGCCAGGGCCGCGGAGCCGACCATGGCGAATGCGAGCGCGATCGCGGCTGTCTTCTTCATGTGCATTTGCGCCTCCCAAATTCTTTTTCTGATTTGTCTCGCGGACCTTTTTGCCTCGCGATCGATCCGTCGCGGCTGGCGACCGGCCGTCACACGTTGGAGCTATGGATCGCCTCCACGACGGCCTCGGTGACATCCTTCGTCGTCGCGGTGCCGCCGACATCGGGCGTCGTGATGCCGGCGCCCGTGACCTTTTCCACGGCGCGCATCAGCCGCGCCGAGGCCTCGGCCTCGCCGAGATGATCGAGCATCTGCGATGCCGTCCAGAAGCTGGCCACCGGGTTGGCGATGCCCTTGCCGGTGATGTCGAACGCCGAGCCATGGATCGGCTCGAACATCGAAGGAAAGCGCCGCTCGGGATCGATGTTGGCGGTTGGGGCCACGCCAAGGCTGCCCGCCAACGCGCCGGCGAGGTCGGACAGGATATCGGCATGGAGGTTGGTCGCCACGATGGTATCGAGGCTCTGCGGCTTCAGCGTCATCCGCACCGTCATCGCATCGACCAGCATCTTGTCCCAGGTGACGTCAGGGAATTCCTTTGAAACCTCGTCGGCGATCTCGTCCCACATCACCATGCCATGTCGCTGCGCGTTCGATTTTGTTACCACGGTGAGGAATTTTCGCGGCCGCGACTGCGCCAGCTTGAACGCGTAGCGCATGATGCGCTGGACGCCGACGCGGGTGAAGACGGCGACCTCCGTGCCGACTTCCTCCGGCAGCCCGCGATGCACCCTTCCGCCGCAGCCGGCATATTCGCCCTCGGAGTTTTCGCGCACGATCACCCAGTCGAGGTCGCCGGGACCGACATTCCGCAACGGTGAGGTGATGCCGGGCAGGATCCGGGTTGGCCGGACGTTGGCGTATTGGTCAAAGCCCTGGCAGATCGGCAGGCGCAGGCCCCACAGCGTGATGTGGTCGGGAACATCGGGTGCGCCGACCGCGCCGAAATAGATCGCATCGAATTTCTTCAGCGTGGCGAGGCCGTCGGCCGGCATCATCACGCCGTGCTTGCGATAGTAGGCCGAACCCCAATCGAAGGTCTCGACATTGAATTTCACGTCGCCCAGGCGCTTCTGCAGGCTTTCGAGCGCCTGAACGCCGGCGGCGATGACCTCGGGACCGATCCCGTCGGCGGGAATTGCCGCGATTGAATATTCACGCATCGAAATCTCCTTGGGAACGGCTTGGGCCCGTGGCCTATCCACGTCACTGCGAGCGCAGCGAAGCAATCCAGAGAGCCGCAAGCCGAGGCATGGATTGCTTCGCTGCGCTCGCAATGACGGGGGCGTTTGCTTGCCTTGCTTTCAAGTCTGCGACTGCTGCCGCGGCGAGGCAATTGCCTCGCGTTTATACAAAAAATTGATATAATCTCCGCGGGAGGGCTGATGGATCTTCATCAACTGCGCTGCTTCGTGGCGGCGGCCGAGGAATTGCATTTTGGCAGGGCGGCGCAGCGGCTCGACATGCTGCCGTCGGCGCTTGGCCGCTTCATCCGGCTGCTCGAAGACGATCTCGGCACGCGGCTGATGACGCGCACGACGCGCAGCGTCGCGCTGACGGACGACGGCGCCGTGCTGCTGAAGGAAGCGCGGACGCTATTGACGCAAGCCGATGCGCTGGCCGGCCGGTTTCGCACGCGCGGCCGGAAGCGGACTGCGGTCATTCGTGTCGGCGCCATCGACAGCGCCGCCGCAGGGCTGCTGCCGCGGCTCTTGCACGATTTCCGTCAGCTTCGGCCCGACGTCACCGTGCAACTGGTCGAGGACAAGACCGTGCGCCTGCTGCCGCGCCTGTTGTCCGGCCGGCTCGACCTTGCCTTCGTGCGTCCGCCGGAGCGGCCCGACAAGCGGTTGGAATTTCTCTTCCTGCTGCATGAGACCGCGGTCGTCGCGGTGGCCGACCGTCATCCGCTGGCGTCGCGGAAGCGCGTGACCGTCGCCGATCTCGAAAACCAGCCGTTGATCGTCCCCGAACGCCGCTCACGTCCGCACAGCCACGATCTCACCATGAAACTGTTCGCCGAGGCCGGCCGTGAGGCGCGCGTCGCCCAGATTGCCGATGAAAAGCAGACCATCGTCAACCTGGTCTCCGCAGGGCTCGGCGTCGCCATCGTCCCGCGCTGGACCTCGCGAATGGCCCCGCGCGGCGTCCGCTTCATCCGCCTTGCGGCGACGGACATGAACAAGCTGCCGCTCGCTGCGGCCTTCACCCGCGGCACGCGCGATCCCGTGCGCGATGACGTCCTCGAAATGCTGAAATCCGATTTGCCGCGCTACGCGCGCGAGGCGTAGACGTTGTGAGAAGCGTAGCTCGGATGAGATCCGTAGGTGGGCA
The DNA here is from genome assembly GCF_054059515.1 of Bradyrhizobium sp. URHC0002. Taxonomy (NCBI): domain Bacteria; kingdom Pseudomonadati; phylum Pseudomonadota; class Alphaproteobacteria; order Hyphomicrobiales; family Nitrobacteraceae; genus Bradyrhizobium; species Bradyrhizobium sp. URHC0002. The sequence continues at coordinate 5,489,437 of NZ_JBSSCF010000001.1, forward strand.
AAGGAGCGTTAGCGACGTGCCCACCCTCCATCCTCGATTACGCTGCTTGATGGTGGGCGCGCTTTCACGCAGTCATCGGCACCACAACACTTGTTAGAGACCGACGAACGGCGAGCACGCATGCTTCTTACAGCCGCGCCGGCATCCCCTTGGCTCAGCAGCAACGCAGCCCTCCTTACACAAATTTAATTTTCAACGAACGCGCCTGATCCAGTTCAGCACTTCGACCAGCACTTGCGAGGCATTTGCAATCAAAAGGGCACACCTCGACTTTCGGCGTAGCCAGCTAAGTTGAATTTAATTTGCCCTTCCAATCCCAAATCGATAGTTGCCCTCCAAGAGCGACGCGACTGGCAATGGCCGGGCGAGAAGGCGCTGCAACAATAAGCAAGAAAAGCAAGCACAGCGCTACTTTTCGTCATAGGAGAAGCATGCCCGGCATCGTCCATGTCGTGGATGACGACACATCGTTCCGAACCGCCATTCAGCGACTGCTGGAAATCGCCGGCTACGGGGTCATCACTTATCGATCAGCTGAGCAATTGCTGGATCAGCGGCCAGACGAAAATGCCGGGGGTTGCATTCTTCTGGATGTCCGATTGCCCGGCTTGAGCGGGCCTGAGCTGCAGCGCCGCTTGACTGAACTCGGCTCAACCCTGCCTATCATCTTTCTGACGGGTTACCAGGACATCAGTACCACGGCGAGGGCAATCAAGGCGGGAGCAGATAACTTCCTGATCAAGCCGGTAAGTCCGCAGGACTTACTGCGAGCAATTGAAAAGGCGATGGCGCGGCACGACACAGAGCGCGCGCTAAACAGCGAACTGGGAGCGCTACGGGCTCGGCTATCGACCCTGACGCCGCGCCAGCGGCAGGTCTTTGAAATGGTCGTGCGAGGTAAGACGAACAAGCATGCCGCGCGCGAACTTGGCTGCACCGAGCGAACGATCAAGGCTCATCGGCAAATAATCATGGTCAAAATGGAGGTTCAAACGGTACCTCAACTCGTCAGTATTGCCGAGCGGCTTGATGTATTAGGCCCGGAGAACGCGCCCCGAGACGACTAGGCGACACGCCGGCGGCCGCCGTCACCCGCGATACACGCGATCCGACGCGGCGATGACGTCCTGTAAAATGCTGAAGGCCGATCTGCCACGCTATGCCCGCGAGGCGTAGGTTGTGAGCCGCCATTGCCGCACTTTCCCTGGTCGGGGCGATTGAGCCAGGCCCAATATCTCCGCTTCGGTCGTTGCGCCAAAACGCCGATTTTCTCAAGCCAATCAAGGTGATTTGGGCCGTCCAGTCTGCCAGGCAAAAATATTCCGCTTCACGCGTAAGGCAAATCACCTGCATAACTCCGCGCGTCTCACGGCAGATGAGGGGCGTTGGCCATCGTCACGAACGTACGGTGAGATGCGATGGACGCGGAAGCCATGACTGACGAGGCTGGCTGAAGCGTACGGTGAAGTCGTGTGGTTCTGGCGTCGCGGTGCTGGCGCTAAGTTTCACGGGTCAGCTCGTGGAGCGACGGTGGCAAGAAAGCCGTTCACCGGGGAGAGCACGAAGTAAGCCGTAAAGCCATTGCGCAGGGAAGGCCGGAGTGTTTCCGCTGAACCTGTATGCTCGTGTGCGTTTTTGTTTGCGCATTTGGCACGCGAGACCGCGGGTGCAGCGTGCACCCGGTCTTCCCTGCGCCCTCTGATTTTTTGGGGGGGGGCAAAAGAAGATGCAAACCTCGGGCGATCAGCGCCGCGAGATCGCGAATTCATGTTTACAGACACCATCAGCCGGCATTGCGAGCGCAGCGAAGCAATCCATCTATCCCCGCGCCGAGGCGTGGATTGCTTCGCTGCGCTCGCAATGACGTGGAGAGAGCGGGGGCCTGCATCCTTCGAGACGGCGCTTGCGCGCTTCCTCAAGATGAGGTCTCAGACCCTCATAGTGAGGAGCGCGGCAACGCCGCGCGTACTCGGACGATGCTTGCATCGCCGATCGAACCATGAGGCCGCAGAAAGCCGCGCTGGCTTCTCAGATCGAAAAACTGGTCCCGCAACCACACGACGCGGTCGCGTTCGGATTGACCACGCGGAACGACGCGCCGATCAGATCGTCGACGAAATCGACTTCGGAGCCGGCGAGGAACGGCACCGAGGCCGGATCGACCAGCACCACCGCGTCCTCGCGCGCGATCACCAAGTCATCCTCGGCCTTGGCATGGTCGACGTCGAATTTGTACTGGAAGCCGGAGCAGCCGCCGCCCTCGACGGAGATGCGCAGCATCGCGCCGTCGCCTTCGGTCTTGAGGATTTCGCCGATGCGGCGGGCGGCCCGCTCGCTGACGGTGATGGCAGTGGTCATGGCATGCTCTCCGGCCCGTCATACCCAATTCATTTGGTATCGGGCGTCATACATAGTTAAGTGTGTAATCTCACGGAATCAAATGGATAAGGGCTAAAAAATCGTGTCGGTCGGAATGGCTGCCCCCCACGCGCCTTATGGCTGCGACCCCGATTCCAGCCGTGGCCGGCTGTTCTCGGAGCCTCCGAGCCGAACCCGCAGCCCGTTCCGGCGCGATTGCGACCGGGTGATCCATTCCGCCGCGTTCCGTCGCCTCAAGCACAAGACGCAGGTGTTCGTGTTCCACGAGGGCGACCATTACCGCACGCGACTGACCCATTCGCTGGAAGTGGCGCAGATCGCCCGCGCGCTGGCCCGCCAGCTCGGGCTCGACGAGGATCTCACCGAAACCCTGGCGCTGGCGCACGACCTCGGCCATCCGCCGTTTGGCCATGCCGGCGAACGGGCGCTCGACAAATGCCTCGCCGACCATGGCGGATTCGACCACAACGCGCAGGCGCTGCGGGTGGTGACCTCGCTGGAGCACCGCTATCCCGAGTTCGACGGGCTGAACCTGACCTGGGAGGCGCTGGAGGGCATCGTCAAGCACAACGGTCCGCTGACCGAGCCGGGTGGGGCGCCGGCCGGGCCATACCGCGAAAGCGGCATTCCCGTCGGTATTGCCGACTTCAATCAAAAGTTCGATCTGGAGCTTTGGAGCTACGCTTCGCTGGAAGCGCAGGCCGCGGCCTTCGCCGACGATATCGCCTATGACGCCCACGACATCGACGACGGCCTGCGCGCCGGCCTGTTCGGCGTCGATGACCTCAAGGTGATGCCGCTCACCCAAGCGATCATCAAGGAGATCGACCGGCATTATCCCAATCTCGACGATGCCAGGCGCGGCGCGGAACTGGTGCGCGAGCTGATTTCCTACATGATCGGGGCTGTCATGTCGGAGGCGGGCAGGCGGCTTGCGGCGGGGAAGCCGCAATCGGCGCATGACGTCCGCCACCACCATCAGCCGTTGATCGCCTTTCCGCCCGTGGTCGCGGAGGAGGAGGCCGCGATCAAGGCGTTCCTGAAACAGCACATGTACCGCCATCCGCGGGTGATGCGGGTGATGGGCGAGGCGGAAGGTATCCTGTTCGACCTGTTCGCACGCTACCGGACCTCCCCGGGCGACCTGCCGCCCGAATGGGTCGAGGGGTCAGAGCGCGAGTGCGAGGGGGAGCGGGCGCGCCGGATCGGCAATTTCATCGCCGGAATGACCGACCGTTTCGCCTTAATCGAGCATCAAAGGCTTTTTGACTCGACCCCGGATTTGCGTTAGGCGGCGCCCATGTCCGACAAGCCAGTTTCACAACACCTGTTTTCCGATGTGCTCGCGCGCGTGCACGCGATTTGCGCGACGCTGGCCGCCGAGGGCCAATGGCCCGCCGGCATCGATTTCTCCCGCGTCGTGGTCGAGCCGCCGCGCGATTCCAGCCATGGCGACATGGCGACGAATGCGGCAATGGTGCTCGCCAAGGACGCCAAGGCAAAGCCGCGTGAGCTTGCCGATAAAATCGCGGAAAAATTGCGCGCCGACGAGTTGGTGGCTTCCGTCGAGGTCGCCGGGCCCGGCTTCATCAATCTCACCTTGAAGCCCGAGGTCTGGGCTGGCGAACTGCTCACGATGCTGCGCGAAGGCGCGGCTTACGGCAAAAGCGCGATCGGCCACGGCGCCAAGGTCAATGTTGAATACGTCTCGGCCAATCCGACTGGGCCGATGCATGTCGGCCATTGCCGGGGCGCGGTGTTCGGCGACGCGCTGTGCGGTCTGCTTGATTTTGCCGGCTACGACGTCACGCGCGAATATTACATCAACGACGCCGGCGCGCAGGTCGATGTGCTCGCGCGCTCGGCATTCCTGCGCTACCGGGAAGCGCTTGGCGAAGACATCGGCGAAATCCCGGAAGGGCTGTATCCGGGGGACTATCTCGTGCCGGTCGGACAGGCGCTAGCGGCAGAGCATGGCGACAAGCTCAAGGCGATGCCGGAAGCGTCATGGCTGCCGATCGTTCGCAACAAGTCCATCGCCATGATGATGGACATGATCAAGGGCGATCTCGCCGCGCTGAACATCAGGCACGAGGTGTTCTTCTCGGAGCGGTCGCTGATCGAGACCGGCAACAACAAGGTGGCCGAGACCATCGATTTCCTGCGTGCCAAGGGCGATGTCTACGAGGGCCGCCTGCCGCCGCCGAAAGGCAAGCCGGTCGATGATTACGAGGACCGCATCCAGACGCTGTTCCGCGCCACCGCCTATGGCGACGATGTCGACCGTCCGCTGATCAAGTCGGACGGCTCGTATACGTACTTCGCGTCCGACATCGCCTATCACAAGAACAAGGTCGATCGCGGCTTCCTCGACATGATCAACGTGTTCGGCGCCGATCATGGCGGCTACATCAAGCGGATGCAGGCGGCGGTGAAGGCCGTCAGCGACGGCAAGGCCGCGCTCGACATCAAGGTCGTGCAGCTCGTCCGGCTGCTGCGTGCCGGCGAGCCAGTGAAGATGTCGAAGCGGTCCGGCGATTTCGTCACGCTGCGCGAGGTGGTCGACGAGGTCGGTTCCGACGCCGTGCGGTTCATGATGTTATTCCGCAAGAACGACGCGGTGCTCGATTTCGACCTCGCCAAGGTGCTCGAGCAATCGAAGGACAACCCTGTCTTCTACGTCCAGTACGGGCATGCGCGCGGCCATTCGATCTTCAAGAATGCTCGCGAGGTGGTTCCCAACCTGCCCGAGGACGATGCTGCGCGGTCTGCCTATTTGGCAGACGCCCCAGTGGGCTTGCTGACCGATCCGGCCGAATTGGACCTTTTGAAGCGGCTGGCGATCTATCCCCGGATGGTCGAGGCAGCGGCGGTCGCACATGAACCGCACCGAATCGCTTTTTATCTATATGATTTGGCCAGTGAATTTCATGCGTTGTGGACCAAAGGGCGGGATTTGCCCTATTTACGCTTCATTATGACTAATGATGCAGAGATCACGAGGGCGCGTCTGGCAATGGTACAGGGCGTCGTCTCGGTTCTGGCATCGGGCTTAGCCGTTCTCGGCGTCCGCGCTCCGACCGAGATGCGGTAGGCAGGGGCGAAGGCTTCACGGATGGGGGTCCGTGGGGTATCTGGCAGGGGCCACGCTCGTCATGGTTTGTTGACATGGCGGGTTGGCGCTTTCCCGTAGGGGATGCATCATCACGATGGCTGATCGATATCAGGACCGACCGTTTCCCTCCGCCGACCAAGCTCGCGGCGAGAACGATCCGCTTGCGGAGCTCGCAAGGCTGATCGGGCAGAACGATCCGTTGGGAGCCGCGGCCAAACCGGCGTCGCGCCCGCTGCAGTCGCGCGCCAACGTGCGTCCACAGCAGTATGATCCGCCGGAAGAACTGCCCGATGCGCCTCCGAGCCCGCCGGCATGGATGCAGCGCGCGCGTCACGAAACCCCGCTGCCGCCGCCTGTGCCGCCTGTGCCGCAGGATTACGATGACGAGCCCGAGTACGAGGCGGCGCCGGTGCATCCTGTGCACCGCTACGCGGCGTCCCAGCAGCCGCAACACGCGGCCCAGCAACCCCAGCAGTACGCAGCCCACCAGCCGCAGCAGTACGCAGCCCATCAGCCGCCGCCGCAGGAGCCCGAGCAGGACTATTACGAGGCGCCGCAGCAATACGCCGACGAGCCGCAGCAGGACCCGTCGCGCTACGACGATGCGCTGTATGGGCGGCTCGAAACCGGCGAGCACGACTATCAGCGCGATCCGGCCTATCCGGACGATCCTTACGCCTATCAGGGCGAGTATGAGGAAGAACCCGCGCCGAAGAAGCGCTCGAGCGGCCTGATGACGGTCGCCGCGGTGCTGGCGCTGGCGGTGGTGGGGACGGGCGCTGCCTTTGCCTATCGTACCTTTGTCGGTTCGCCCCGTTCAGGCGAGCCCCCGATCATCAGGGCCGACAACAGCCCGACCAAGGTGGTGCCGGCACCGTCCGACGCGAGCGCGGCCAAAAACCCCGACCGCATGATGCCGGGCGATGGCGGCGAGAAGCTGTTGTCGCGCGAAGAAACCCCGGTCGACGTCAATTCGAGGTCCGGCGGGCCGCGCGTGGTGTTTCCGCCGCTGAACCAGAACGCCAACCCGCCGCCGGCCGCGAGTGTGTCTCCGTCGGCGCCGATGCCTGTGGCCGCCAACGGCACGATGCCGAACAACGAGCCGCGCAGGATCAGGACGCTCGCCGTCAAGGGCGACGCTGCCGACAATGGCGGCATTCCAGCAGGCGCCAGTGCGCCGCAGAGGCCGGCTCCGCCGACGCGATCCGCGGCTGCCCCGGCCGCGGCTGCCCCGTCGGCGCGTAACCCGGCATCAGCCAATGCCAGCGCCAACCCGCCGATGTCGCTTGCGCCGCAGGCGTCCGAATCGGAGCCGCCGACCCGGGTGGCTGCGACCAACCCGACCCAAACCGCCCCGGCTGCAGCTCCCGAGGGTGGGGGCAGTTTCCTGGTCTCGGTGACGTCGCAGGACAGCGAGTCCGCGGCCAGGGAGTCGTTCAAGATGGTGCAAGGCAAGTACGCATCAGTGCTTGGTTCCCGTTCGCCGGTGATCAAGCGGGTGGATCTGGCCGATGGGAAGGTCAAATATCGCGCGATGATCGGGCCGTATCGCACGCGCCAGGAGGCTGCCCAGTTCTGCACCGAACTGAAAGCTGCCGGCGGGCAGTGCTTTATCCCGTAGAATTATCTCCGGTTTCCTTGACCCGGGTGCTGTGAGGGGCCTAATCGGCCCCCATGAGCAGCCGCGCATTCATCACGGGCATATCGGGACGGGCACTGAGCGCCACGGAGCGTGAATTCATCCGTGGCGAGCGCCCATGGGGCTTCATCCTGTTCAAACGCAATGTCGAGACGCCAGGTCAAGTGTCTGACCTCGTTGGCGAATTGCGGGATTGTGTGGGCCAAGCGGATGCGCCGGTGCTGATCGACCAGGAAGGCGGGCGGGTCGCCCGGCTGGGACCGCCGCATTGGCCGGCCTATCCGCCCGGCGCCACCTTCGGAGCGCTCTACGACCTCGACAAGGCGCTGGGGCTGAAGGCTGCGCGGCTCAGCTCGCGCCTGATCGCGGCTGACCTGATCGACCTTGGGATTACCGTCGATTGCCTGCCGCTGGCGGACGTGCCGGTGGCCGGGGCCGACGCCGTGATCGGCAACCGGGCCTATGGAACCGAGCCGGGCAAAGTTGCGGCGATCGCCCGCGCCGTCACCGAAGGGCTGGAACAGGGCGGCGTCCTGCCCGTGCTGAAGCACATTCCCGGCCACGGAAGGGCGACCGCCGACAGCCATTTCCGGCTCCCGACCGTTGATACATCGCGGGAAGAGCTGGAACGGACCGATTTCGCCGCGTTCCAGCGGCTGGCGAACCTGCCGATGGCGATGACCGCGCATGTTGTGTTTAGCGCGCTAGACCTCGCCCAACCGGCGACGACTTCTGCGACAATCATCCGGCAGGTGATTCGCGGCGGAATTGGGTTCCAAGGCTTGTTGATGAGTGATGACGTGTCCATGAATGCCCTGGCGGGATCGATCGCCGAGCGGACCCGCGCCATCGTCGACGCCGGCTGCGACATGGTTTTGCATTGCAACGGCAAGCTCGACGAGATGCGCGACGTGGCGCGCGAGACGCCGGAATTGGCGGGCGAAGCTTTGGACCGCGCCAGGCGGGCGCTGGCCTCGCGAAAACAGCCCGAGCCATTCGACCGGCAGGCGGCACGGGCTGAACTTGAAGCGTTGATGGATCGGGTAGGAACGGCATGACGGCTGAGATTCTATCGTTTGAAACCGGACGGCCTGCCGAAATCCCGGACGGCGAGGCTGCGCTCGTGGTCGACGTCGAGGGGTATGAGGGTCCGCTCGATCTTCTGCTGACGCTGGCGCGGCAGCAAAAGGTCGATCTCGCCAAGATTTCGATCCTGGCGCTGGCCGATCAGTATCTGTCGTTCATTGAGGCGGCGCGAAAGATCCGCCTTGAGCTCGCGGCCGACTATCTCGTGATGGCCGCCTGGCTGGCTTACCTGAAATCGCGCCTGCTGCTGCCCGAACCGCCGACACCGGACGGACCGAGTGCGGAAGAAATGGCGACGGCGCTGGCCAACCGGCTGCGCCGGCTCGAGGCCATCCGCGAAGCCGCCAACCGGCTGATGAACCGCCCGCAGTTCCAGCGCGATATTTTCCCGCGTGGCAATCCGGAATCGATCGCCGAAATCCGCCATCCCAAATTCACGGCAACCCTGTTCGACCTGCTCACCGCCTATTCCGCACAGCGCCAGCAGCGCGTGCTGGCGACGGTGCATCTGGCCAAGCGCACGGTGTGGTCGCTCGCCGAAGCGCGCGCCTCGCTGGAGCGGCTGGTTGGAATGACCGAGTCCGAAGACTGGAGCTGCCTCGACGATTTCCTGCTCAGCTACGTGGTCGATCCCTCGCAGCGGGCCACGGTGTTTGCGTCAAGCTTCGCCGCCGCGCTCGAACTGGTGCGGGAAGGCGAAATGGAATTGAACCAGAAAGAGGCGTTCGCGCCGCTGTATTTTCGTAAGCGTCCGCCGCAGGCAGCGATGCCCGCGCCGGATATGACGGTCGAGTAGTGGAAGGAGACCTAGCCATGGCAAGCCTGGCGGAAAAACGCATGGAAGATGCCGAGGATCATCCCATCGACCAGAATATTGAAGTTGAGGCGCGGCCGGAGGAATTGCGGCTTCTCGAAGCGCTGCTGTTTGCCTCAGCCGAGCCGATCGATCAGGCGACGCTTGCCAAGCGCATGCCCGATGGCGTCGACGTCAAGGCGGCGCTGGCGCAACTGCAGGCCGAATATGCCCCGCGCGGCGTCAATCTGGTGCGCGTCGCCAACAAATGGACCTTTCGCACCGCCGGCGATCTGTCCTGGCTGATGACGCGCGAAAGCACGGAAACGCGGCGGCTGTCGCGAGCCGCAATCGAGGTGCTGGCGATCATCGCCTATCACCAGCCGGTGACGCGCGCCGAGATCGAGGACATCCGCGGCGTGATCACGTCCAAGGGAACACTGGATGTGCTCCTGGAAACCGGCTGGATCCGTCCCCGCGGTCGCCGCAAGACGCCGGGCCGGCCGCTGACCTTCGGCACGACGGAAGCGTTCCTGTCGCAGTTCAGCCTGGAAGCGCTCGGCGACCTGCCTGGTCTCGAAGAGTTGAAGGGCACGGGGCTGCTGGATTCGCGGCTGCCTTCCGGCTTCAGCGTTCCGACGCCGTCCGACGACGTGGCGCTGCGTGAGGACGAGGATCCGCTCGACGCCGGCGATACTCTGGAACTCCTGCTGGCGCCGGCCGCCGAGCCCGAAGAGGGCGGTGGAGCTGGTTCTGAAGGCTCAGCCGGCTAGCCCCGCAAGCCGGGTTAACAATAGCCATAATACGTAACCGCGACAGCGATTTGCCGCGGCAGGGGTCCTTGTTTTTGATACCTCTCGGGCCTACCTTCCGGCAAAGCTTGGCCGGAAGCTGGCCGTCTCTTTTGGAGGGTTGCAGGATGGGTTCACTTAGCATTTGGCACTGGATCGTCGTGATCGCAGTGGTCCTGCTGCTGTTCGGCCGCGGCAAGATTTCGGACCTGATGGGCGACGTTGCCCAGGGCATCAAGGCCTTCAAGAAGGGCATGCAGGACGACGACAAGACGGCTGCCGAGAAGCCCGCCGAACCGGTGAAGACCATCGATCACAATGCGGCGCCTGCGCCGACGGCGGCACGGACGGATGTCGGCAGCAAGGCTGTCTGAACCAGGCATCTTGGACCAGGCGTCGGTTGAACGACGCCGGTTGAGAAAAGGCGCGGGCAGCTCCAAATCGTGGCTATGATGGATTGGGGCGCGGACGTCTCGCGCGAGCGGAAGAATTCATGTTCGACATCGGGTGGAGTGAACTGGTCGTCATCGCGGTTGTCGCGCTGATTGCCATCGGCCCGAAGGAGCTGCCGGGCGTCCTGCGCATGGTCGGGCAATGGATGGGCAAGGCGCGCAAGATGGCGTCTGAATTCCAGGGCCAGTTCCAGGAAGCCATGCGCGAGGCCGAAATGGCCGACCTCAAGAAAAGCTTTGACGAGGTCAAGGACGTCGCGGCAGGCCTCTCGCCAGCCAATGTCATGACCTCGCTGCAGAAGGACGTCGGCGACGCCCTGCAGATCGGCGACATCGACAAGCCTGCCACGACCCAACCCAACGATGCACAGGTGGCGTCCGCGATCGGCGAACCCGTCACGCCGACGACGCCGGCCGAGCCTGTGCCGGAGACTTTTGTGGAAGCCGAGGCGCATGCGGCGGCGTCCGAGCCGCTTGCGATCACGCGTGAAGCTCAGGCGGCGGCGCAGGATATCGCGCCCGCGGCGCCTGACGTTCTCAAGGACGCCAAAGCGTCATGACCATCGAGGATATCGAGGCCAGCAAGGCGCCATTGATGGATCATTTGATCGAGCTGCGTTCGCGGCTGATCAAGGCGCTGTTGGCCTTCGGCATAGCCTTCATCTTCTGCTTCTTCTTCGCCAAGCAGATCTACAACGTGCTGGTCTGGCCGTTCGTCTGGGTCGCCGGGCCCGAAAACTCGAAATTCATCTACACCGCGCTGTTGGAATATTTTCTGACCCAGCTGAAGCTGGCGATGTTCGGCGCGGCCTTCATCTCGTTCCCGATCGTTGCCGCGCAGATCTACATGTTCGTGGCGCCCGGCCTCTACAAGCACGAGCGCGGCGCGTTCCTGCCATATTTGGTCGCCACGCCGTTCTTCTTCGTGCTCGGCTCGCTGCTGGTCTATTTCGTCGTGCTGCCGATGCTGGTGCGGTTCTCGCTCGGCATGCAACAGACCGGCGGCGACGAGACCGCGCAGATCCAGTTGTTGCCGAAGGTCGGCGAATATCTGTCGCTGATGATGTCGCTGATCTTCGCCTTCGGCATCGCGTTCCAGCTTCCGGTCATCCTGACGCTGTTGGGGCGGATCGGCATCGTCACCGCGAAGATGCTGCGCGAGAAGCGACGCTATTTCATCGTCATCGCCTTCGTGATCGCAGCCGTCCTGACGCCGCCCGACGTGATCAGCCAGGCCTCGCTCGCGATCCCGCTGCTGGCGCTCTACGAGGGCGCGATCATTGCGGTCGCCATCGTGGAGAAGAAGGCCGCTGCGGCCAAGTCCGCGGCCGGCACGCCGCCCTCCGCCAGCCCGCCGCCGCCCGAGGCCAATCCGGCGGAGTAGGGCAGCCTTGGCGCCCGATAATCGGCCGTCATTCCCGGCGAAAGCGGGGAATCCAGTACGCCGCGGCCTCTCGACTATCGCACTGGTGCTCTGGAATACTGGATCACCCGCTTTCGCGGGTGATGACCTGTGTGGTACTTGGAGCGCACCACAAACGGTCAACGAGAGCGCTGACTGTTTGCATCGTGACGCCCGAGGACTGACCGCCAATGCACGACATCAAATCGATCCGCGACAACCCCCAGGCGTTCGACGCCGGACTGAAGCGCCGCGGGCTGGCGCCGCTGTCGGCCGGGCTGCTGGCGATCGACGAGAAACGCCGTGCGGCGATCCTGGCGTCCGAGCAGGCGCAGGCGCGGCGCAACGCGGCGTCGAAGGAAATCGGCGAGGCCAAGAAGGCCAAGGACGAGGCGCGCGCCGGCAAGCTGATGGCGGAGGTCGCCGAACTCAAGACCACGATGCCGGAGCTCGAGCTGGCCGCCAAGACGGCCGACGAAGAGTTGGCGAAAGAGCTCGCAGCGCTTCCGAACCTGCCGCTCGACGACGTGCCCGAAGGCGCAGACGAGCACGGCAATGTGCAGCGTCACGTCTACGGCAAGATCCGCAACTATGCCTTCACGCCGAAGCCGCATGACGATCTCGGCGGTGCGCTCGGCTACATGGATTTCGAGGCGGCCGCAAAACTGAGTGGCGCGCGCTTCGTTGTGCTGAAGAAGGGTCTCGCGCGGCTCGAGCGCGCAATCGGTCAGTTCATGCTCGATCTCCACACGGGCGAGCATGGTTACACCGAGATCAACCCGCCGCTATTGGTGCGCAACGACGTGATGTTCGGCACAGGCCAATTGCCGAAATTCGAGGACGACCAGTTCTGGGCCATCAAGGGCGAATTGCTTGCGGCGCCCGACGAACGATTGAAGACCGAGCGTCTCGGTCTCATTCCCACCGCCGAAGTCTCGCTGACCAACCTCGTCCGCGAGTCCATCGTCGACGAAAAAGAACTGCCGATGCGGCTGACCGCGCTGACGCCGTGCTTCCGCGCTGAAGCGGGCGCGGCGGGCCGCGATACCCGCGGCATGATCCGGCAGCATCAATTTACAAAAGTCGAACTGGTATCGATCGCGACGCCCGAGACCAGCCGCGACGAGCACGAGCGCATGCTGTCGTGCGCCGAGGAAGTGCTCAAACGGCTGGACCTGCATTACCGCGTGATGACGCTGTGCTCCGGCGATATGGGTTTCTCGGCGCAAAAAACCTACGATATCGAGGTGTGGATGCCGGGGCAGGGCGAGGGCGGTGCTTTCAGAGAAATCTCGAGCTGCTCGGTGTGCGGCGATTTCCAGGCGCGGCGCATGGATGCGCGTTCGCGCGGGCCCGACGGCAAGCCGCGTTTTGTGCACACGCTGAACGGCTCCGGCACGGCGGTCGGCCGCGCGCTGATCGCGGTCATGGAAACCTATCAGCAGGAAAACGGCGCAATCGCGGTGCCTGAGGTGTTGCAGTCCTACATGGGCGGGCTCAAGACGATCGAGCGGGACAAATAGCGCAAAGCAAAATGGCATTGCATCGCGACATCTTTTGGATCGGGAGGCAATGGGCTGTAACCGGCCACGGGATGCAATTGATCGACCAGCGGCTGGAGGGGGCCTTCGATATCGAAGTGGCCCGGCTGTGGGACGGCGATCTCATCGAGAGCTTGCGTGCCAAGGCGTGGCTCAAGGCCGACGATTTCGACAAGGCGCTGGCGGTTGCGCGGACGCGACATCCGCAGTCGTCGGGCGCGGTGGGGCCGGTGCCGGTAACTGCGCAGGCGCCGATCGCGCCGCCTCCGGCGAAGCCGGAAACGCCGAAGTTTGAAACGCCGAAGCCTGAACGGCCCGCTGCCGTGCAGCCTCCGTCTCCATCAAAACCGCAGGTGCTTGAGAGCCCGCCGCCCGTTGCCATCGAGCCGGCAAAGCAGCAATCGCCGGACCTGCAGTTGAAAATCGATGGCGGCGCCAGATTCGCACGGCCTTGGCGCGTCTGGATGAAGAAGACATGAGGAAATCGGCCGGTTTGCCTCAGCCGCGATAGCCGGATAAGACGACGCCCAAAGGCAAAAGCCCGCCTCGACCTGAACCAGAAGGCATTTTGACGGATGCGAATTCTCTGCACCAACGACGACGGTATCCATGCGCCGGGCCTGAAGATCGTCGAGGAGATCGCCCGCGCGCTGTCCGACGACGTCTGGATCGTGGCGCCGGAGCTCGATCAGTCCGGCGTGTCGCATTCGTTGTCGCTGAATGATCCCTTGCGGCTGCGCGAAGTCGGCCCGCGCCATTTCGCGGTGCGGGGCACGCCGACCGATTGCGTGATCATGGGCTCGCGCCACATCCTCGGCGAGAAGATGCCCGATCTCGTGCTGTCCGGCGTCAACAAGGGCCGCAACGTCGCCGAGGACGTCGTCTATTCCGGCACCATCGCCGGCGCCCTTGAAGGCACGATTTTGGGAATCCCGTCATTCGCGCTGAGCCAGGAATTTTCCATCGAGACCCGGCACGCGCCGCTGTGGGAAACCGCGCTGAAATTCGGTCCGGACATCCTGCGCAAGGTGATCGATGCGGGCGTGCCGAAGAACACGGTGATCAACGTCAACTTTCCCGCCTGTACGCCCGATCAGGTCAAGGGCGTGCGCGTGACGCGTCAGGGCAAGCGCAATCTCGGCTTCCTCAAAGTCGACAAGCGTCACGACGGCCGCGGCAACCCCTATTTCTGGATCGGCTTCGATCGGGCCGCGACGAAGGATACGCCGACCGAAGGCACCGATCTCGCGGCGCTTGCGGCACGCTACGTGTCGGTCACGCCGCTGCGACTCGACCGCACCGACGAAGCGTTTTCGGAAGAGCTGACGGCGACGCTGAAGTGACGCGAAGCGTCATCCCCGCGAAGGCGGGGATCCAGTACGCCGTGGCTTCTCGATTCCTTCGCAGGTCTCTGGAATACTGGATCATCCGCCTTCGCGGATGATGACAGTTGTACGTTTGGATGGTCCTAGACCGGCGCGCTCTTCATCGTGGAGGCGATGACCTGGGCCAGCGTTTCCAGTTGGAATGGCTTCTGCAGGGCGGGGCGGTCGCGATATTCCTGGGGCAGGCCTGAGGAGCCGTAGCCGGTCGCAAAGATGAACGGGCGGTTGCGCGCCGTGATCAGCTCGGCGACCGGCGTGATCACCTTGCCGTTGACGTTGACGTCGAGAATGGCGAGATCGAATTCGGTCGATTGCACCAGCTTGACCGCTTCGCCGATTTCGCCGGCCTCGGCAGCTACGCTGTGGCCCAGCTCTTCCAGCATGTCAGCGACCATCATCCGGATCATGACCTCGTCTTCAACGAGGAAAACAGAACAGCCCACCGGCCGTGTCGCTATCATGAGGGGAATCCTTGACCTTCCAAGGCTTTGAGGTTCGCAAAAAACACCCCTGGGCGCAACGTCCACATCAACCGGCACGCTTTGAAGCAAAGACGCCGGCGACGGATTAGCCGGTGCACTAACGCCGGGAGCAGGTTGGCAGTTCCAGTAGCCGGAACCAGAATCTTGAGGAAATTCTTCCTTAAGTGCGTGGACGCTATTACATCTCGGCGAGCCTGAGCCCGCCGCGAGACCGCAATGTCGCAAGAACCGCCCGAGAAGATGATGTTTCAGCTCGCCCTGCGGCGGCGGGGGATCAGCGACCAGGCGGTGCTGCGCACCATGGAAGCGGTGCCACGGGAGGTTTTCGTGGCGGCTGGCGACCGCGGTCATGCCTACCGCGACAGCGCGCTCGGCATCGCCTGCGGACAAACCATCAGCCAGCCCTTCGTGGTGGCCTACATGACCGAGCAGCTGCAACTGCAGAAGGGCCACAAGGTGCTCGAGATCGGCACCGGCTCCGGCTATCAGGCCGCGGTGCTGTCGCGGTTATGCGCGCACGTTCTGACCATCGAGCGCTACCGGACGCTGGCGGACACGGCCCGCGACCGGCTCGAAGCGCTCGGCTATTTCAATATCGAGGTGATGCTCGGCGATGGCTTCGACATTCCACCCGGCGCCGGCGATTTCGACCGCATCATCGTCACCGCCGCGATGGAGAAAATCCCGGACACCTTGCAGCAGCGGCTCGAGCCCGGCGGCATCCTGATCGCACCGGTCGGCCCGCATCACGGCACCCAGACGCTGGTCAGGGTGACCAGGACGGACAGCGGGTTCGAGCGCAAGGAATTGGTCGATGTCCGCTTCGTACCGGCGCTGCCGGGAATTGCGCGCGAGCTGTAGAATTCCGGATTGGCGGTTCCCGCCAACATCTTATTCCAAGGGTTAAGCGGTTATTTACTCGCGAGGTGTTTACTCAAAACAGTATTTTGTTGCGTACGAGTGAGTAACCATGTCCCGTCTTGCCGAGTTGCTTCGCTCGCGTCGGGTGCCGCAGGTCGCGGTGCTGGCGCTGATGTCGGTCGGCTTTGCCGGCTGCAGCGCCGATATGCAGACGCGCCTTTCCGACTTCTCCAATCCCTTTGCCTCGCAGCCCGAAGCCACCGGTTCGGTGCGCTCGCCCGCCGTCGAACGCCGTGAGCCGCCGCAATATTCCCGGCCGCAGGCGTCCTCCGCGCCACAATACCAGTCCCAGCCCTTGCCGGCGCCCGCCGTCGCTACGCCGCGCGCTTATCCGGCCAGCTCGGGCGGGGTGTCGGGAGGAGGGCGCGGGATTTCGTCCTATGCGCCGCCGTCCCATTCGCCCATCGAGACCACCGCCACGGTGCCGCCCCGCTCGGTCGCAGCCGCGCGCCCGGCTGCGCAGAACGGCACCACGATCATCGTCGGCACCAGCGACACGCTCGACCATATTGCCAAACGCTACAACGTTTCAGCCGCCACGATCCTGCAGGCCAATGGCTACAAGGGCCCCCGCGTGCTGTCGCCCGGCCAGCAGCTGATCATTCCGAAGCAGGCCGCGGTGGCTGCAGCCGCGCCGGCGCTTGCGCCGGCGGCCAGCAAGCCGGTTGCCGCTGCGGCCGCACCGCCGAGCGTCCATGTCGTCAATCGCGGCGATACGCTGATAAGCATCGCGCGCCGCAACAATGTCCCGGTTGCCGAACTCGCCAAGGCCAACAATCTCGATCAGTCCGCCAAGCTCAGTCTCGGCATGAAACTTACGGTACCCGGTTCGAGGTCTGCGGCCGCAGCGCCAGTGGCGCAGCCCGTCGTCGCCGCATCCGCCCAGCCCGTCGCCCCGGTTGCGGCGCCGGTCACCAAGATGGCTTTGGCCGGCGGACCGCCGCAGAGCGCGCGGCTGGCCTCTGCCACCACCAATGTCGTGGAAGAAAAGCCCGTCGTCGAAGCGGCGTCCGTCAAATCAAGCGAAGCCACCGGCGCACTGCCGACCTTCCGCTGGCCGGTGCGCGGCAAGGTGATCACGAGCTACGGCGCCAAGACCAACGGCAAATCGAATGACGGTATCAACCTGG
This sequence comes from Bradyrhizobium sp. URHC0002, assembly GCF_054059515.1. Taxonomy (NCBI): domain Bacteria; kingdom Pseudomonadati; phylum Pseudomonadota; class Alphaproteobacteria; order Hyphomicrobiales; family Nitrobacteraceae; genus Bradyrhizobium; species Bradyrhizobium sp. URHC0002. The sequence continues at coordinate 5,506,553 of NZ_JBSSCF010000001.1, forward strand.
CGGTGCCGGAAGGCACGCCGGTGAAGGCGGCGGAAGATGGCGTGGTCGCCTATTCCGGCAACGAGCTCAAGGGTTACGGCAATCTGGTTCTGGTGCGGCACTCCAACGGTTACGTCACTGCATATGCCCATGCGAGTGAACTGATGGTGAAGCGCGGGGATACGATCAAGCGCGGTCAGATCATTGCCAAGTCGGGTCAATCGGGTGAGGTGGGGTCGCCGCAGCTCCACTTCGAGATCCGCAAGGGATCTTCGCCGGTTGACCCGCTTCAATTCCTGAACGGGGCGTAATCGATCGCTGCGCAGCGGCGTCGCCACACCCAAAACTGTCGTCGCCCGGCCTTGTGCGCAATTGCGCACTGGGACCGGGCGATCCAGTATTCCAGTGCACTTGCGATTGAGCCGGGAAGCCGCGGCGTACTGGATCCCCCGCCTTCGCGGGGGATGACGGTCAGAGGCAGAGGCGCGACCGCGTCACTTCCCGGAAAGCCTCACGCCCAGCCGTCCCGCCAGTTCCTGCGTGAACTGCCAGGCGACGCGGCCCGAGCGGGAGCCACGGGTGGTCGACCATTCCAGCGCCTCGCGCTCCAGCTCTGCGTCGCCCATCTTGATGCCGAAATGGCCGCAATAGCCGCGCACCATCGCGAGGTACTCGTCCTGGCTGCAGCGGTGGAAGCCGAGCCACAGACCAAACCGGTCGGACAGCGACACCTTCTCCTCGACCGCTTCGCCCGGGTTGATCGCGGTCGAGCGTTCGTTCTCGATCATCTCGCGCGCCAGCAGATGCCGCCGGTTCGAGGTGGCGTAGAGGATGACGTTGTCGGGACGTCCCTCGATACCGCCTTCCAGCACCGCCTTCAGCGATTTGTAGGAAGCGTCGTTGCCGTCGAAGGAGAGGTCGTCGCAGAACACGATGAAGCGGAAATCGGAGCTGCGCAGGAGGTCCATCAGGCCGGGCAGGCTCTCGATATCCTCGCGGTGGATCTCGATCAGCTTCAGCCGATCGGCCGGCTTGCGGTCGATGTTGATATTGGCGTGAGTGGCCTTCACCAGCGACGATTTGCCCATGCCGCGCGCGCCCCATAGCAGCGCGTTATTGGCGGGCAGCCCGTCGGCAAAGCGCTCGGTGTTTTCGATCAGGATGTCCCGCACCTGGTCGATGCCTTTGAGCAGGCCGAGGTCGACGCGGCTGACGCGCGGCACCGGGGAAAGTCGCCCATCCGGATGCCAGACAAAGGCGTCGGCGGAGCCGAACGACTCATGGCTTCCCGCCGCCGGAGAGGCCGCCGAAAGGTGGCCGGCGATGGCTTCGAGCGCGGCTGCGATCCGCTCGGCAGCGGCGCCGTTGGGCGCGCTTGCCGGACGTTTTGTCGCGGTTTTCGCTGGCGCCCGCGAGGCGGTCTTGGGGGTCGCGCGGGGCGCTGTTTTCTTTGCTTTTTTCGACATTTTTGCAGTTCCTGACCGCGCAGCCTTAACGGGCCTTGGAAGGTCCCGCAAGCGGCCTAAATGAGAGGCCCGGCCACGTTGCAATTGGGCCCGCCGCCGCTATAGTCCGCGCGAATTTGCCCGAACCGGCGACATGCCCAGGACGCTATGCCGAGGCATGGCCGGTTCTTTTCCATCTCACGAGGATTGTTCGAATGCTGATTACCCCTGCGTACGCCCAGGCTGCGGCCGGCGGCGATGCCAACAGCATGCTGATGTCGTTGCTGCCGTTCGCGCTGATCTTCGTGATCATGTATTTCCTGATTCTGCGCCCGCAGCAGAAGAAGGTGAAGGATCACCAGGAACTGGTCAAAAACATCCGCCGCGGCGACACGGTCGTCACTTCGGGCGGTCTGGTCGGCAAGGTGACCAAGGTGGTCGACGACGACCAGATCGAGTTCGAAATTTCGGACGGTGTCCGCGTGCGGCAAATGCGGCAAATGATCTCTGGCGTCCGCGCCAAGGGCGAGCCGGCCAAGGAAAAGAGTGAGACCAAGGACGAGACGTCCGCAAGCTGAGTTTCCCGCGCCGCTTCCGGCGGCGCATTTTCCTGGATCTGACAGGTCTCTCGATGTTGTATTTCACGCGGTGGAAGGCGCTGGCGATCATTCTGACCGCGCTTGTGGTCTGCCTGTTCGCGGTTCCGAACTTCTTTCCCCAGGAGCGGGTGAAGACCTGGCCGGCATGGGCGCAACGCCACATCGTGCTCGGCCTCGACTTGCAGGGCGGCTCATACCTGCTGCTCGAAGTCGATTCCAACTACGTGAAGAAGGAAAAGCTCGATCAGGTGCGCGACGAAGCCCGTCGCGTGCTGCGCGAGGCCAAGATCGGCTATACCGGTCTTTCTGCGCGCGCTGATGCGGTCGAGGTTCGCGTCAAGGAGACCGACCTGCAGGCGGCCATTCCCAAGCTGCGTGAACTGTCGCAGCCGCTCGGCGGTCTGCTTGGCTCCTCAGGGCAGCGCAGCCTGGAAGTTTCGGACGCCGGCGGCGGGCTGATCCGCCTCGTGGTGCCGCAAGCCGCCATTACCGAGCGCGTCCGGCAAACCATCGAACAGTCGATCCAGATCGTCGAGCGCCGCATCAACCAGCTCGGAACGGTCGAGCCGCTGATCCAGCGCCAGGGCACCGACCGGATCCTGGTTCAGGTGCCGGGCTTGCAGGATCCGACCGAGTTGAAGCGCATTCTTGGCACGACCGCCAAGATGGAATTCCGCATGGTCGATCCGTCGATCTCGCCGGATCAGGCCCAGCAGGGACGCGTGCCGGCCGGCTCGGAAGTCCTGATGAGCGAGGCGTCGCCAAAGGTGCCTTATGTCGTCAAGACGCAGGTGCTGGTTTCCGGCGCCGACCTGACCGATGCGCAGCCGGGTTTCGACCAGCGCACCAATGAGCCGATCGTCAACTTCAAGTTCAACAGCTCGGGCTCGCGCAAATTCGCGCAGGCGACGTCGGAGAACGTCGGCGTGCCGTTCGCGATCATCCTCGATAACAAGGTGATTTCCGCACCCGTGATCCGCGAGCCGATCACCGGCGGCCAGGGGCAGATCTCCGGCAGCTTCACCGTGCAGGGTGCCAACGAGCTCGCGCTCCTGATGCGTGCCGGCGCGCTGCCGGCGCCGCTGACCGTGATCGAGGAGCGTACCGTCGGTCCGGGCCTCGGCCAGGACTCGATCGAAAAGGGCGAACTGGCTGCCTATGTCGGCTCGATCCTGGTGATCGTGTTCATGCTGTTGACCTACCGCCTGTTCGGCGTGTTCGCCAATATCGCGGTCGCCATCAACGTCGCGATGATCTTCGGTATCCTGTCGCTGCTCAACGCCACGCTGACGCTGCCCGGCATCGCTGGCATCGTGCTGACAGTGGGCATCGCGGTCGACTCCAACGTGCTGATCTATGAGCGCATCCGCGAGGAGCTGCGCGGCGGCCGCAACGCGATTTCCGCGATCGACGCCGGCTTCCGGCGCGCGCTCTCGACCATTCTGGACTCCAACATCACCACCTTCATCGCCGCCGCGGTGCTGTTCTACATCGGCACCGGCCCGGTGCGCGGCTTCGCCGTTACGCTCGGCATTGGCATTATCACTACAGTCTTCACCGCCTTTACCCTCACCAGCCTGATCGTCGCCGGCTGGGTGCGATGGAAACGGCCGAAGACCGTGCCGATCTAGGGACCTCATTGTGACTCAATTCGTTCTCATTGGGCTGGGCGTGCTGATCGCCGTGCTGACTGTGGTCGCCGCGCTCGATCTGCTGCCGCCGCTGCGCATCGTCCCCGACGATACGCATTTCGACTTCACCCGCTTTCGCCGCATCAGCTTTCCGATTTCGGCGGCGCTTTCGATTCTGGCGATCGTGCTGTTCTTCACCCACGGCCTGAACTTCGGCATCGACTTCCGGGGCGGCACGCTGCTGGAAGTGCAGAACAAGGCTGGTCCCGCGGATATCGGCTCGATGCGCGCAACGCTGAGTACGCTCGGGCTCGGCGACATCCAGCTGCAGCAGTTCGGCGGCCCGAACGACGTCCTGATCCGCGTGGCCGAACAGCCCGGCGGCGACGCCGCGCAGCAGGCGGCGGTGACCAAGGTCCGCGGCGCGCTCGGTGACACCGTCGATTACCGCCGCGTCGAAGTGGTGGGTCCGCGTGTTTCTGGCGAATTGCTGGCCTACGGCATGCTCGGCCTGATGCTCGCGATCTTTGCGATCCTGATCTATCTCTGGTTCCGGTTCGAATGGCAGTTCGCGCTCGGCGCCATGATCGCCAACGTCCACGACATCGTGCTGACCATCGGCTTCATGTCGATCTCGCAGGTCGATTTCGACCTCACCAGTATCGCGGCGCTCTTGACCATTCTCGGCTACTCCCTGAACGATACGGTCGTGATCTACGACCGCATCCGGGAAATGTTGCGGCGGTACAAGAAAATGCCGATGCCGCAGCTCCTCAACGAATCCATCAATTCGACATTGTCGCGCTCGATCATCACCCACGTCACGGTGACGCTGGCCCTGCTGGCGCTGCTCGTGTTCGGCGGCCACGCGATCCACAGCTTCACGGCGGTCATGATGTTCGGCGTGGTGCTGGTCGGCACCTACACCTCGATCTTCATCGCCGCGCCGATCCTGATCTATCTCGGCGTTGGTGAGCACCGCGACGCGCCGGATAAGCCTGCGAAGAAGTAAAAGATGCCCACATCCTCGGACGCTCCGCATCTTCCGAGGTCGGCGCCGATCGAAGCCTACGGCAAGGGTGGCTTCGCCTTCGCCGACATGTCGCATCGCGGCTCGCTGCTGTGCCTGCCGGATGCGATCTGGGCCTGGCAGGTGACCAGGCCTGCAGAGATCGACGAATATTCGCTCGCGCGCGTCTTCAAGGCTGCCAATTCCATCGACACGCTGATCGTCGGCACCGGCACTGAAGTCTGGGTGGCGCCAAAGAGCCTTCGCGAGGCGCTGCGCGCCGTGCGCGTCGTGCTCGATGCGATGCAGACGGGACCGGCGATCCGCACCTACAACGTCATGCTTGGCGAGCGCCGGCGCGTCGCGGCGGCATTGATCGCGGTGCCATGAGCGGGGCGGCGACGTCGAAAGATTCCGCCGCGTTCTGCGCCGATCTGGTGCGCACGCACGACTTTGCCCGCTATGCATCGACGCTATTCCTGCCACAGATCCAGCGCCGCGCGCTGCTGTCGGTCTACGCCTTCAATGTCGAGATATCGCGCGTGCGCGAGCAGGTCAGTCAACCTCTGCCGGGCGAAATGCGGCTGCAATGGTGGACCGACATGGTGGAAGGTGCCGGCCATGGCGGCGTCGAGGGCAATCCGGTCGCGGCCGAGCTGTTGCAGACGATCGCCGAATTTCGCCTGCCGGTCGAGCCGCTGTCGCGGCTGATCGACGAGCATCAGTTCGACCTCTACAACGATCCGATGCCGTCGATGGCGGCGCTGGAGGGCTATGTCACCGACACCTCCTCGGCGCTGTTCTCGCTCGCCGCGCGGATCGTGGCACAGCCGTCGGCTGTGATCGAACATCTCGCACGCCATGCTGGCCTCGCCCAGGGCATGGCGCAGGTGATCGCAACGCTGCCGCTCGATGCCGCGCGGCGCCAGCTATTCCTGCCGCTGCAGTTGCTGCAGCAACATGGTAGCGGGATGGAAGCGGTCTTTTCCGGCAAGCAGACGCCGCAGGCGCGCGCGGCGACCGATCAGTTGGCGGGGGAGGCCCGAAAGCATCTCGGCACGGCCTTCGAACTGCTCACGCACGTGCCGCCGCAGGCGCGGCCGGTTTTCCTGCCGCTGGCGCTGGTCCGCCGCGATCTGACGCGTATGTCGCGTGCCGACGCCGATCCCTTCACGCCGCACACGACGTCGCGGTTGCAGACCTTGTGGACCTTGTGGCGCGCGGCGCGGTCGCGCGAATTTGGCGGGTAGGTGGCCGCATCGTCATTGCGAGCGACGCGAAGCAATCCACCTCACAACACGAAGAAAGAATGGATTGCTTCGCGTCGCTCGCAATGACGCTGGGAGACCTATCGCGAATTCAACTCGCTGCTTTCAAAATTGAACCGGTCCCGCAGATTCTTGCGGCTCTCCAGAATGTCCTTCATGAACGCGCGGTCGACGTCGCTCGTGATCAGCGGCTCGATCAGGTCGAGCTGGTTCATCGCGACGAGTTGCAGGATCTCGGTGCGCGGTTTGCCGGCGGCGTCGCGCGGCAGGGCGTGCACCACCTGGATATGCTCCGGGGGCTTGACGCCTTTGGCGGAGGACAGTTCGCTGCGCAACTGCTTTTCCAGCGCGACGTCGTCGGCCTCGACAAAGGCGTACAGCCCGACGCCGGTGCGTCGGTCGGCGAAAGCCACGATGGCGGTGTCGCGTACTTCAGGGTTCTTCCTGATCAGGTCGATCAGGACCGGCGCGTCGTTGACCAGCCGTCGGCCGCCGCCTTCGCGGTCGGTGAAGTTGAACAGGCCGCGGGTGATGGCCTGGTAGACCTTCTTGCCGGTCTTGAGCCAGATACTGGCGACAAAGGATTTGCGCGCGAGAATCTTGCGCTCCATCGGCGTCAAAGCCTGTGGCGCGTAGCTTCGCTTGTGCTTCAGCAGATGGCGCAGGTCCTCGTAGGCCGCGATCCGGAACAGGCGGCTTCTTGTCTTGAAACAGGCGGCCAGTTGAAAATCGGTGACATAGGCCCGGCCATCGCTGCCGCGGAGCCAGTTCTGCTCCTTGGCAAGATCGTTATGGCAGATGCCGGCGCGGTGCAGCTTGCGCAAAGCGAGCTTGGCAGAGCGGAAATAGGCGAGGTCGCCATGCGGTTTTGCCAGATGCAGCGCGACCCCGTCGATGAAACCGCGCACCAGCGCTCTTCGGCCGGCCCATAGCAGTTTGGGGCCGACATCGAGATCGCGCGCCAGCGCCAGCGCGTGGCGTTCGCGGGCGAACAAATGGCGGGCCAGCGGATAGGACCACAGCGGCACCTGGTCGAGCCGGCGCAGCACCGCATCGACCTCGCCAGAATCTTCGCGAAACCGACCGCGCTCGACGGTCGAGAACACGTCGCGCTTGAGAAGCACGCCTTCGGTCCAGCGCGCCGACAAGATGGCGGCGTCGTCTTTGGGCAAGCTCATGGTGTCAAGCCGCCGCTGCTATGCGCAGATGATCTGTTATCCAGCGATCGAGATCGGCCAGGGCGCGAGCGCTGAGCGCCTGCTTTTTTGCCACCGTCTTCTCGTTGCCGCGCAGCCTTGTGCCGTCGGGTTTCTTGGTCGGCGGACTGGCCAGCGGCGGGAACAGGCCGAAATTGATGTTCATCGGCTGAAACGATCGCGTTCCGGCTTCCGGCGTCTCGATGTGGCCGCCGGTGATATGCCCGAGCAGCGACCCCAGCGCCGTGGTCACGGGCGGCGGTTCGAGCGACTGCGCCCGCGCGTTCGCTGCGGCGTAGAGGCCGGAGATCAGGCCGATGCTGGCGGATTCCACATAGCCCTCGCAGCCGGTCATCTGGCCGGCGAAGCGCAGCCTTGGCTGCGCCCGCAGCCGCAATTGCCCATCCAGCAGCTTTGGCGAATTCAGGAAGGTGTTGCGATGCAGGCCGCCGAGCCGGGCGAACTCGGCGTTCTCCAGGCCCGGAATGGTGCGGAATACGCGCTGCTGCGCGCCATAGTTCAGTTTGGTCTGGAAGCCGACGATGTTGTAGAGCGTGCCGAGCTTGTTGTCCTGGCGCAGTTGCACGATCGCGTAGGCCTTGACCGTCGGGTTATGCGGATTGGTCAACCCGACGGGCTTCATCGGTCCATGCCGCAACGTCTCGTGGCCGCGCTCGGCCATCACTTCGACCGGCAGACAGCCGTCGAAATAGGGCGTGTTGGTCTCCCAGTCCTTGAAGTCCACCTTGTCGCCGGCCAGCAGCGCGGCGACGAAGTCGTCATACTGCTCTTTCGTCATCGGGCAGTTGATGTAGTCGGCGCCGGTGCCGCCGGGCCCGACCTTGTCGTAGCGCGACTGAAACCACGCCACCGACATGTCGATGGAATCCTTGTGCACGATCGGCGCGATCGCATCGAAAAACGCCAGCGCGTTCTCGTCGGTGAGTTGGCGAATGGCGTCCGCCAGCGGCGCCGAGGTGAGGGGGCCGGTCGCGACGATCACGTTGCCCCATTCGGCGGGCGGCAGGCCGGCGATTTCGGCCCGGTCGATCTCGATCAGGGGATGGTCGTGCAGGGCCTTGGTGACGGCCGCGGAAAACCCGTCGCGGTCGACCGCCAGCGCCCCGCCCGCGGGCACCTGGTTGGCATCGGCGCAGCGCATGATCAGCGAGCCCAGCCGGCGCATCTCGGCATGCAGCAGGCCGACGGCGTTGTTGGCGGCGTCGTCCGAGCGGAACGAGTTGGAGCAGACGAGCTCGGCGAGACCCTCGGTGCGGTGCGCCTCGGTCATTCGCTGCGGGCGCATCTCGTGCAGGACGACGCGAACGCCGGCATTGGCAACCTGCCAGGCGGCTTCCGAACCGGCGAGGCCGCCGCCAATCACATGGACGGTGTCAGTTTGGGGAGTGGAGGAAATCATGCGCGCAGGGTTAGCGCGTTTTCGCGCCAAGCGCACCGGTCCGCGTCAAGAAAACGCGTCAAACTAAGACCAGAAACGACAACGCCCGCAGCGGGGCGGGCGTTATCCGTTCGTCAGGCGGCTGAACAGAGATCAGCTGGCATAAGTCCCGGCGGCAACGCGCGGAATGTCCGAACGATCGAGGCCGATATCGGCCAGTTCGCGATCGCTGAGCTGGGACAGTTCGCTGACATTGCGCTGATAATCCCGGAACGCCTGGATCATGCGGATGAGCGAGAGTAGCATCGTAGTCTCCTTGCAGTTACGATTCAGCCTTTGAGGTTGGCGTCATCGTTGAAATGAATATAGCTTAGATTCCGCAGTGCAGAAGTTCCGATGTTGCGATGCAGCTAATCCTAAAACGCATGGCAATGGTAGCATCCGCTTAACCTTTGCGCATGGCTGCCGGACCGATCGGCCACCGCGACCGATGGGGTACCTGTTCATGCAAGTAGTGACGTAAATTTGCGGGTTTATTGTAATCGGTGGATAACTCTGCGGTCTGGCCAAATGGCGGTCCAGGGAGGCCGAGCACAAGCACACGGCGATGCCAAGCGGACAAAATGTACGAAAAGACTAGGCTTTTTGGAACAATCTTATGCGCAAATCGCATGCGTCTCGTTACATAAGAATGAATATATATTCATTATGGAAAGCGCCGAAATGCCGCCTGCCTGTGCAACTCTGGGGGCTGGGCGGCCAACCTGCGTCTCGATACAAGCCTGCCCGCGCGAGGTTGATCATGCAGCGCCGGTCTGCTGCGCCGGCGTCCCCGGCGTTCGGCCTGCCGGGCCGAGGAAGGCCCCGCCCAATTGCTTGTCCTGTTGTCGTCTGCGATGGCGCGCCTGAGGTGCCCGCCATCGTTGCCGCGGAATGATTTGCATCACGACCAAAGGTGATTGCCGCAAGCCGCGCTTGCCTTTGTTGCCAGTCCGTAATGAAAAAGCACGATTCCGCATAAGGCCTCTGCGCGCTGCGCTCACAACCTCGCGCGAAGTTCATTCTGAAGTTCTCCCGCTTCGGCGAACAATTGCTGTTGCAGGCGGCAATGGCGCAGTCTGTCCAAAAACAAAAAGGGAGTTACCATGCTCAACAAATTTCTCGGAGCTACTGCGATAGCAGCTCTGGCATTTGCCGTCTCTCCAGCCAACGCCGCGCGCGTCAAAGCGGCCGCCTGCAGCGGCGACAATCTGAGCAAGACCGAAACAATGATCGAGAATATGGCGGACGGTGAGGGGAAGATCGCCGCGCAGAAGGAAATCGCGGCTGCCCAGGATGCCATGCTGAGCGGCAAGGCGGGTGCCTGCGCGGCGCATCTGAGCAAGGCGGTGCATGTGGGTACGGCGAAGTAGATCAGCTTGCAAAGGGCCGGTCGGCTTGCGATCGGCCCTTTGAATTTTTTTGTTCAAGGCGCCCGCGAAAGCTGCGTCGCGAAATAGGCGATGGTCTTGGCGTAGACCTCGCTCTTGTTCCACTCCTTGATCGCAGCGAAATTGGCGCTGCCAGGCTCCCAGTCCTTGCCGCGTTGCCAGCCGTGGTTGGCGAGGAAGTTGGCGGTCGAGGCCAGCACATCCGGTGGACTGCGCAGGAGATCGCGGCGGCCGTTGCCGTCGAAATCGACCGCGAACTTGATGTAGGACGACGGCATGAACTGGGTCTGGCCGATTTCGCCCGCCCATGCGCCGCGCAAATCCTGTGGCGCGATATCGCCGCGCTCGACGATGCGCAGCGCGTCCATCAGCTCGGCCTTGAACATGTCGGCGCGGCGGCAATCATAGGCCAGCGTCGCCAGCGAGCGCAGCGTCGCGAATTTTCCGATATTGACGCCGAAATCGGTTTCCAGGCCCCAGATCGCCACCAGCACTTCGCCAGGCACGCCATAAGCCTGTTCGATACGACCCAGCACCGAGCCATATTGCTTGAGCATGTTGGCGCCGCGGGTCAGCCTGGGCGGAACCATGCGGCCGGAGAATTCCTCAAACGTCTGGCTGAACACCTTCTGCGAATGGTCGCGGGCCAGCACGCTCTTGTCGAGCGTGACGTCGGTCAAGCCAGCCTGTATGGCTGAGGCGGAGATGCCTTTGGCGGCAGCTTCTTTCTTGAAATCTTCCAGCCAGGTTTCGAACGAGCCGGTGCCGCACGGCGCGGCGAATGCGGGCGCCGCAGAAGTCATCAACAGGGCGCCCAGGGTCAGAGCGCGCAGAAAAAGGCGAGAGATCATCGGGCCGTTCGCTCCACGATCGATGTATCATCGACGTTGTAGCGTTTTCGAGCGAAGTGGCTACCGTTCGCGTGACGAAAACGCGTCAAAAAAGGGAATCGAGAGCTTCGGGTTCTGATTCAACCAGAACTGAGGCTCCAGTGTCCAAGCTACGCCGAATGTTCGGAGCAAGATCGGCCAAAACAAGGCTGATGTCGTAGCCTTCAATGCCTTTCCGTTGAATATGCTCAATTCATCGTTAGTGAGCGGTGAACGACAACACCGCCGGTCGGTTCGACCGGCGGAGTGATCGACCAGGTTCCGTGCAAGCCTATGCGCTGTCCTTGCGCCGCCAGGGGAACAGATTGGCCGGGAAATCGGCAGCGGGCTTGCGTTCGCGGTGCGCGCGGGGCGGAAGCGGCTGCGGATTGAGTTCCGGCTCGATCGTCTCCCGATAGAGATGCCACGTGGCGTGCCCAAGCAGAGGAATGACGACGGCGAGGCCGAGGAAGGCCGGCAACGATCCTGCCACCAGCAGCACCGCGACGATCAATCCCCAGACCGCCATCGGCACGGGATTGCGTGCAACCGCGCGCAGCGAGGTCACCATCGCATCGCCGGCGCCGGCATGGCGGTCGAGCATCAACGGGAACGACACCACGCTGATGCACAGCGCGATGAGGGCAAACAGGAAGCCGACGCCGCAGCCGACCACGATCAGCCACCAGCCTTGCGGCGTTGTCAGCACGCGCTCGGCAAAATCGGAAACGCCCGCCACGCCGGCATAGCCGAACGCGGCGATATAGATCGCCTGCGCGGTAGCCACCCACGTCACGAACAGCGCCAGCAACAGCACACCGAGCCCGAGCATCGCGCCGAACGATGGCGAGCGTACGACCTCGAGCGCGTCCCAGGCGGTTGCCTGTTCGCCGCGTTCGCGACGGCGGCTCATTTCGTAGAGGCCGAGCGCAGCAAACGGGCCAAGCAGGGCAAAGCCGGCGGCGAGCGGAAACAACAGTGGCAGCACCGAATAGCCGAGCACGACGCGTGCCAGCATCAATCCGAGCACGGGATAGATGATGCACAGGATGATTGCGTGGCTTGGTACGGCCTTGAAATCTTCCCAGCCGAGCTGCAAGGCCCGATGGAGTTCTGATAGGCCGATGGTTCGGATCACCGGCGCAGATGCGGTATCTGGCCCGCTCTGCGTCAGTGATGTGACATTGCCTTGATAAGAAGTGGCCATGGTCGCTGTCTCCCTTCGGTGGTCGCACTTTGCGCCAGACGAGAGACGCAAACGCCCCGTTCAAAACGATCACCATCAGGCCAGACGCGAAGACAGGATGCTGGAACTGGCCTTGTCGCGAACTGAACAGCCAGCGTACTCCCAAACAGCGACAAAGGCACTCACGCTTAGGTGAATGTTTCATTGGCAACGCTCGCCCGTCTGGCTAAACTTGTAGGCGATCCCGGCGTGGTGCTGCCGGTCAAACAGTGCCGCGAGAGACAGAACCCCATCTTCAAGTCATTGGGAGTGAACGATGAGCATTTTCGGAAAAATCATGGGTGCGATCTTTGGCACCAAGGCGGACGCAGCACCGGCCAGCGGTGGCGCGGCTGCGGGCACCGCGTCGTCGGGCGGAGCCGCATCTTCCGGCGGTGCCGCAGCAGCACCGGCCGCCGCCACCGTCGAGGTCGCGCCGATTCTCGACAAGGCAGTCGCCGCCAAGGGCGAGAAGCTGGCGTGGCGTACCTCGATCGTCGACCTGATGAAGGCGCTCGACATCGATTCCAGCTTCTCCGCGCGCAAGGAGCTCGCGAAGGAACTCGGCTATACCGGCGATAGCAACGATTCCGCTAGCATGAACATCTGGCTGCACAAGCAGGTCATGACCAAGCTGGCCGCCAATGGCGGCAAGCTGCCGCCTGATATCAAGCACTGACGCTTCGCCCGGTTCATGGATGCGAAGGCCCGCGGCGACGCGGGCCTTTCTTCTTTTGGTACGATTGCAATGCAGCAACGCGCAAAGGTATCCCCTTCGCGGAGAAAACGCTGTAGACAGGGCGGACAAGAAGACTAAGCAAAACAAGGAGGACGCCAATGAGCGATGTCGATCGCAGGACCATCCTGGCAACGGGCGCGCTGGCGCTGGCCGGCACGGCCGTACAAGGCGGTACGGCTGCCGCGCAGGCCGGCCCGAAATCGATTTTTCCGGTTGGCACGACGACCATCCCGATCGTGGGGGAGACCGATGTATTTCCGGTGCGGCGGATCTATTGCATCGGGCGAAACTATGCCGCGCATGCGCGCGAAATGGGTTCGGACCCCAATCGCGAGCCGCCGTTCTTCTTCCAGAAACCGACCGACGCGATCCAGAATGTCGCGATCGGCGCGGTCGGCGATCATCCCTATCCCTCGCTCACCAAGAACTATCATTACGAAGTCGAACTGGTGGCGGCGCTGAAATCCGGCGGCACCAATATTCCGGCGGAGCAGGCGCTCGACCACGTCTACGGCTATGCGCTCGGCCTCGACATGACGCGGCGCGATCTGCAGCGCGCGATGGGCGACGAGAAGAAGCCATGGGAAATCGGCAAGAGCTTTGACCGCTCCGCCGTGCTCGGGCCGATTCACCCCGCGGCCAAGACCGGACATTTTACCAAGGGCGCGATTTCGCTCGCGGTGAACGGCACGGTCAAGCAGAACTCCGATCTGCGCAACATGATCTGGAGCGTGGCGGAGCAGATCTCCAAGCTTTCGGATGCCTTCGAACTCAAGCCGGGCGACATCATCTATTCGGGCACGCCGGAAAATGTCGGCCCGGTCGTGAAGGGCGACGTGCTGTTGTGTAAGCTCGAGGGCCTGCCGGATATGTCGATACGGATCGTTTGAGAATACTGCACCCACCGCCGTCGCCCCTGCGAAAGCAGGGGCCCATAACCACTGAAGGCAATGATAGGCGAGAGTATCGCCCACGCTGTCTTCGATCGAGCGCAACGTTTAACCACACGGAGTGTGGGTCCCTGCGTTCGCAGGGACGACAGCGAATTGCGCCGGCTTCACCCCGCCAGATCGGAAAACTCCGGGTTTCTGCGCAGGTAATCCACGACAAAGCCGCAGCCGGCGATGACCTTGCGGCCGTCGGCGCGGATCAGTTCGAGCGCGCCCCTGACCAGTTCGGAAGCGATGCCGCGGCCACGCAGCGGGCGGGGCGTTTCGGTATGGGTGATGATGACGGCCGAGGGCGTGACGCGATAGTTCGCAAACGCCACAGCGCCGTCGACGTCGAGTTCGAAGCGGTTTTGAGCCTTGTTGTCGCGGACGGCGGCCATGTGGCGATTCCCGGATGATTCACGCCTTCATTTAGGAACATGAACCCGCCGATGCAAACCGGCGGCGACGGGGGAACCGGCTCGCCAGGGATTGGCTGACATGCGGGTTCTGACCTGCCTTACGGCTTTGCTGGGCGCCGCCGTAATGTTCGCGCTCGCAAGATCTTTGCAGGTGAGGCCTTGCAACGGGGTGTGGGGTTCCCACGTCTTTGGGATGACATACGCCGCCGAAGCGGCCGCGTCTGCTCGATATCGGAAATGCTGTGATCGCGGCCGCCGACGTATGCCTCTTTGCGAGAGGAGGTTTACAATGTCGGGCTTTGGTTTCTTCAACAAACATCGCACATGGGAAGACTGGTTCGGCATGCTGCTTGGCGCGCTGATCGTGGTATCGCCGTGGTTTCCTTTCTCCAGCCACGACGTGATGGACGCCGAACGCAGCACCATGATCCTCAATACGTTCGTGGTCGGCATGCTGATCTTCGGCCTGGCCCAGCTCGAATATGTCGCACTGCAGCGCTGGGAGGAGGTGGGCGAGATCGCGCTCGGCCTCTGGCTGATCGCTTCACCGCTCATCCTCGGCTACTCCGGCGACGACATGCTTCGGGCCTGGCACATCGCCCTCGGTGCAATCGTCGTCCTGCTGGGCGCGCTTCAGCTTTGGCAGGATTGGCGCTTGAGCGATCAGGAACTGGCCAACCATTCGTAGCAATTGCGGGCAGGGCCCGCCGGCCCCATACGTGGCCGGCGGGCCTTCGAGCCAAACCCTAGTGCTTCAATGAAGCGACGAGCAGGGCGCGGACCGACCACGGGCTGCCGTCGGCGGCGCCCTTGATGTCGTCGATCTTCCATTGGCCAGCCTCGTGGACAAAGTCGTAGCGGATGGTCTTGTCGGCCGCCTTGGCGCGCGCCTCCCGCTGATGACTTT
This sequence comes from Bradyrhizobium sp. URHC0002, assembly GCF_054059515.1. Classification (NCBI taxonomy): domain Bacteria; kingdom Pseudomonadati; phylum Pseudomonadota; class Alphaproteobacteria; order Hyphomicrobiales; family Nitrobacteraceae; genus Bradyrhizobium; species Bradyrhizobium sp. URHC0002. The sequence goes on from NZ_JBSSCF010000001.1 coordinate 5,521,600, forward strand.
CGATCGTGACGGCGACCGTCGCCTTGTCGGCTTCCTGCTTCTCGGCAACCACCTTGAACGATGTCACGTCCGGATCCTGCGAGTTGGTGACGGGATCGAAATCGATCGGCCCGACATCCCCCTTCGGCGTGCGGGCGTCCGCCTTGGCCCAGAGTGCGACCAGCGATTTCGACAGGTATTTTGCCTTCGCCGCCTTGTTCTCGATCACAAACCCGCCGCCGCCATCGCCCTTGTCTTTAGCGGCACGGGTGTAAATGGCGGTCACGATGCCCACGGGATCGTCCGGCGCCGCCAACCCCGCGCGCGGCAAGATGGCGGCCAGCAGGCCGGCTGCGCCAGACAATATCAGCTTTCGACGGGTAACCATGGTGATCTCTTAAATCGTTGGTGCGGGCTTATGGACGGGAGTGCAGGGCTGGCTATGGTGATGCGTGCAACGCTTGCCGGGAGATTATCATGGCCAATGAAAAAGGCCCCAACATCAAGAAGAAGCAGAAATGCAAGAATTGCGAGGGCAAGGGCCTGCTGAAGAAGGGCGACAGGGTGGTCAAATGCCAGCGCTGCAAGGGGACCGGCACACGGTAACGCCGGCCCGCGGCGGATTTAAGCAGGCGCAAGGCTTTCTGCCAGTAGGCTTTCTGCCAGGAGGCTTTCTGTCACGAGGCTTTCTGCTATCGTCGGAATGAGGTGTTCCATGTCTGTTTTTCGAAGCGTGATGGTTGATTCCCTGTGACTGAAACCGTGACTATTCCCACCCCGCGCGGCGGCCTGGCGCGGATGTCACGCCGGGTGATGAACCTGGCGCACATGCTCACCCAAAATGCCCGCCGCCATGGCGACCGCATTGGCTTCATCTGGGGCGACAAATCCTGGACCTGGCGCGAGATCGACGGCCACGTCTCTGCGCTGGCGGCGGGACTCGCCGCGCGGGGCATTGCCAAGGGCGACCGCGTCCTGGTGCATTCCAAGAATTGCGACGAGATGTTCTGGTCGATGTTTGCGGCCTTCAGGCTGGGCGCCGTCTGGGTGCCGACCAATTTCCGCCTGATGCCGGACGAGGTCGCCTATCTTGCCACCGCTTCCGGCGCGAAGGCCTTTCTGTGCCATGGCGATTTTCCGGATCACGCTAAGGCTGCCGCCAATCCCACGCTCGAATTCATCTGGCGGATCGGCGAGGGGACGTTTGGTGAAAAGGCCGTGGGCGGCGTGATCGCCGATCATGCAGGTGCCAGGATCGATAACGCAGCGGTCGATTACGACGATCCCTGCTGGTTCTTCTTCACCTCCGGCACGACCGGGCGCTCCAAGGCGGCGGTGCTCACCCACGGCCAGATGGCCTTTGTGGTGACAAATCATCTCGCCGACCTGATGCCGGGCACGACGGAGACCGACGCCTCGCTGGTGGTCGCGCCGCTGTCGCATGGCGCCGGCGTGCACCAGCTCGTGCAGGCGGCGCGCGGCGTGCCGACGCTCCTGCTGCCGTCGGAGAAATTCGATATCGCCGAAGCGTTCCGGCTGATCGAGGCGCATCGCGTCAGCAACATTTTTACCGTGCCGACCATTTTGAAGATGATGGTCGAGCATCCCGCCGTCGACAAATACGACCATTCCTCGCTGCGCTTCGTGATCTATGCCGGCGCGCCGATGTATCGCGAGGACCAGAAGGCGGCGCTGAACAAGCTCGGCCCGGTGCTGGTGCAATATTTCGGGCTCGGCGAGGTCACCGGCAATATCACGGTCATGCCGGCCAATCTGCACGATCCCGAGGATGGCCCGCAGGCCCGCATCGGCACCTGCGGCTTCGAGCGCACGGGCATGCAGGTCTCGATTCAGGGCGACGACGGGCGCGAACTCAAGCCCTTCGAGACCGGCGAGATCTGCGTGGTTGGTCCGGCCGTGTTCGCCGGCTATTACGACAACCCCGAGGCCAACGCGAAGGCGTTTCGCGACGGCTGGTTTCGTACCGGCGATCTCGGCCACATGGACGAGGAAGGATTCGTCTATATCACCGGCCGCGCTTCGGACATGTACATCTCGGGCGGCTCCAACATCTATCCGCGCGAGGTCGAGGAGAAGATTCTCACGCATCCGGCGATCGGCGAGGTCGCCGTCCTCGGCGTGCCCGACCCGTTCTGGGGTGAGGTGGGCGTTGCCGTCTGCGTCGCGCGCGAGGGTGCGGTCGCGGTGAGCGAGGCGGAGTTGGCCGCGTTCCTGGCGCCTAAGGTGCCGCGTTACAAAATGCCGAAGCGCTTCTTCTTCTGGGAGGCGCTGCCGAAATCCGGCTACGGCAAGATTCCGAAGCGGCTGGTTCGCGATGAACTCGAGGCGCGAGGGTTGCTTGAACTCGTTGCGAAGTCGACGGGCACCTGAGGGATGCGCAGCATTGACCAACCCGGCGCGGCGGTGCCCCAGCGTATCCAATGGGTCGAGGCCCGGGGCCGCGCGTTTTCATTCACGCTTGCCGCCGGCCTGCCGCTGCTGGAAGCCGCGCGCCGCGGCTTTGCCGAGGCCGGATTTTCAGGCGGCGTGCTGAGCATGCGGGGAGGGGCGCTTGGGCCGTTTGCCTATGTGATGCCGGCGCTGTCGAAGACCGGCACCAACGCGGCGTTCTACAGCGATACGTTTCGACCCTCCGGCATCACGCAGCTGAAGCTCGGCGCGTTGACACTCGGCGAACGCGATGGTGCGCCGTTCTTCCATTGCCACGGACTGTGGACCGAGACCGACGGATCGCTGCACGGTGGCCACATTCTGCCCGAGGAGAGCATCGTCGCCGAATCGTTCGCAGTGGAAGCGTTCGGCATCGACGGCGCGATGTTTGTGGCCGAGCCCGATCCCGAGACCAATTTCAAATTGTTCGGGCCAGTGGCGCGCGCCGGCACCGATGTGAAGGCCGACAGCCGCGCCTTCGTGCTGCGGCTGCGGCCGAATCAGGATTTTGCCGCGGCGCTGGAGACGTTCTGCCGGCAGCACGGAATTTTGCGCGCGCGGATTCATGGCGGCGTAGGCTCCACCATTGGCGCGCATTTCAGCGATGGCCGCACCGTGGTGCCGTTTGCGACCGAGCTTGCGATCAAGGCCGGCACCATTGTGCCCGGCGCCGACGGCACGCTGCAGGCGGAGCTCGACGTCGCGCTGGTCGATTATCTCGGCGGCATCGCGGAGGGCCGGCTGATGCGCGGCGACAACCCGGTGCTGATGACGATGGAGCTGGTGCTCGAGGTGGTGTGAGCGGTCCGTTATCCGCTCCAAAAGCGGAGTCATACCCCGCGCATGCGGGGTATCCAGTACGCCGCGGCTTATCAGCCAATCACTGCTGCCTTTGGAATACAGGGTCACCCGCTTTCGCGGGTGACGACGGTTCGTATCATTCCGTAAGATGGGCACGCTACGCTTTGCCCACCCTACAGTTCTCGACCTTACCTGAAGTGATAGTTCACCCCGACCTTGATGGTGTGGAAGTCGATATTGCCGGAAGGCTGCGAGTCGCCCAACAGATTATAGTTCTCGCTGCCGAGGCTGGTGAACATGTATTCGCCCTTGGCCGACCAGTTCGGTGCGAACATGTATTCGATGCCGCCGCCGAGCGTATAGCCGGTATGAGTGTGGCTATCCGAAGACGTTGCGCCGAACGCTGGCACTGAAATGGTGGTCTTGTTGTTGCCCCATGCAAAACCGCCCTTGGCGTAGAGAAGCACCGCATCCATCGCGAAGCCGGCACGGCCGGTCACGCTTCCGAATGAATTGATCTTGGAGTCTACCGTGGCCTGAATTCCAGCGTCTTCTACGATGAAGCTGTCCTTGAGGCTGGCGCCGGCGGCGTCGACTTCGACACCGAACACGAACTGGCTGCCGGGGAGCTGCCAGTTGTAGCCGACCGTGCCACCGCCGAAGCCACCGCTGCCCGCATCGGTCCCCCAGCCATAGCCGCCCATCGCGCCGACATAGAAGCCTGACCAGTTATACGCCGGAGACACCACCGCCGGAGGGGCCTTGGTGTAGGGCCGCGCCTGCATGTCGGCGGCGGAGGCCGCAGTCGCGACCGAAAGGGCCACACCAGCTAGAAGTAGTCGTTTCATATTTTGTCCCCTGTAGTTGAGCATTCGTATAACCCCCTGCGGGCTCGATAGCGAACCGATCGCACCGGCATGGTGACGTATCGTTGTGGAAACGGGCGCGAACGCGCCCTCAAAGAGCCGTCTGCAAGCGACGTCCGGCGGATGTGAGAACGTTCGCTTGCGGGTTAACCATACGATTTGTATGCCGGCAAAAGTTGGACCGAAGCGCGACCGCGCATTGACACGGGCAGGTTGCTATTTCGACGGCACTGCGGCGACGCGCGGCGCGGAGTTGTTCGACTTGTGAAGAGAGCGGCGGCTGTGTTCGTGCAATCACGATCGTTGTGTACGCGTGTGCGAGTGCTCAGTACGCCGCGGTTTGTCGTTTAAAGCATCGATATCGCTTGGAATATCGGGAGGCGTCGTGGTTGCGCTCTCTCCACGTCATTGCGAGCGAAGCGAAGCAATCCATTCTTTCTTTATGCCGCAGCATGGATTGCTTTTGCGAGAAGGGCTGGTCAGATTTTTGGTGATTTGCCCGTGGTGTCAATTGGTCGCAGGCCGCTGCATGAAGTTGCGCTTGCGCGTAAAGCAAATCAGTTCGCAGCCCGTGGGGTGGGCAAAGCGAAGTGTGCCCATCATCTTTCGTCGAACATGTCTTGGCACGCTTTGCCAACCCTGCGACTGCAGCATTTACCTCATCTGCGCTTTCGCACGTGAACGTTGATGTCGATATCGATGTCGCTGACGCAGGTCTGCGTCGTCTGATGCGAGCCGCCTTCTTGCCAGCGGCCCGCACGCGTGCGGGGCACTCCTGATATTCGCCAGCTTCAGGCATCGCCATTGCGGCAGCGGCCCTGAGCTCTCGCCGCCGAACTGCCAGGCCAGCACGACCTCTTCGCCGCGTTTGTTGGTGCCGATGATGTGCGGGCACAGTTCGCGCACGCGGCCGTCATAGATGCAGACGACCTGCTGCTCGCCGCGGATGGCGTTGCGGAAGAGGGTGTAGGTGGCGCTTGGCATGGGGCGGCTGTGCCATCTAGGATTGTACGGCTTCCATAGTATAACCATGACAAACGGCTTTGTTTCCGGGGATCCGACCCAATGGCTTACAGCCGCAACCGCCCGATCAACCTGCCGGCGCCGTACCTCAAGCGCATCTGGCTCGAACCGTCGCGCATCGCCAACCGCGAGGCTTATCCGTTCTGCCTTCCGTTGCTGCGCGATGATTTCGAATTGAGTTTCGACAAGGCGATCACCATCATCGTCGGCGAGAACGGCACGGGAAAATCCACGTTGCTTGAAGGCATCGCCGTACTCGCCGGCTACGACGAAGCCGGCGGCGGCAAGGGCTACATGACGGTCGACCACTCCTGGGCGTTGGAAAAAATGGGAGGCAAATTGTCCAGCGCGTTGCGGGCGAGCTGGCTGCCCAAAATCACCAATGGCTGGTTTTTCCGCGCTGAAAGCTTTTTCTCGGTCGCCCGATACCTGGACGAGATGGCCCAGAAATATCCAATGGGAGGAGGTCCGCCGCCCGACTTCCTCTCCCATTCCCATGGCGAGGGCTTTCTGCGCTTTTTCGAAGAGCGCTGCCAGCGCCAGGGCATCTTCATCTTCGACGAACCGGAATCTGCGCTATCACCCGCGCGCCAGATCGAGTTTTTGAAGCTGATGCGGCGGATGGAGAATATCGGCCATTGCCAGATCATCATGGCCACGCACTCGCCGATGTTGATGGCGTATCCCAACGCGACTCTGTTGCGGCTGACGAAGTACGGGCTGGAGCCGGTGACGGTGAAGGGCACCGATCACTACAAGGTCATGCGGGAATTTTACGAGGACCCGGCGGGGTTCGTGGAAGCGGCGATGGAGGAGTGAGGCTCCACCCATCCTACGCGCTGGAACCAGTCGTGCATTGGTGCTCCGCGGCAACCGGACGCCCCTGCCTACCCGGCTCATCCGTGCTATAAAGCCAGCAGATCAAGAGAAAACAGGGAGGACGCCATGCCTCATACCCTGGTGCCCAGTGATCGCGTTGAGCACGTGAACGTCTACTGCCGCGACGGCACAAAGCTCGGCTCGATCGAACGCCTGATGCTCGACAAGGCCAGCGGAACGGTTGCTTACGCCGTCGTCAAGACCGGAGGGCTGCTCGGCAGCCACCATCATTGTCCGATCCGGTGGGACGCCCTCCGATTTGATCCCGCGCGGCAGGTCTACCAGACCGATGTGACGCCGGAAGACCTGCGCGCCGGTCCGTCCGAACTCGATGAAGAAGCCTTCGACTGGGGCGATCGCTCGCGACCACATCCGCATTACTGGACGGTGTAGAACGCCGGTGCTTGCTGAAGGCATGATTCGTGCTGGCGGGGAACGCTTCGCTAATCCGCGCTACGCTTGCTGGCCTTGACGGCCTCAGCGCCAATATCCATGCGCAAACGAATAGCGATAATCCGGGGGATGGAGCGGACGAATGGACATTCGATCGACACTGACGGAGCTATGTGAAGCCTTCAACGCGCACGATCTTGATCGCATCATGGCGCTCTTTTCTGACGATTGTATCCTGGAGATGCCAAGGGGAAACAAGCCTTGGGGCTCCCGTTTCGAGGGCAAACGGAACGTACGGGAAGCGTTGGCGACACGCTTTGAAGGCCTGCCTGATGTCCACTACGGCAATGATGCACATTTTGTGGATTCGGCTGCCGACACGGGCATATCAAAATGGACGCTCACAGGCACCACCCGCGAGGGAGCGAGAAAAGAGGTCCATGGTTGCGACTTCTATACATTTCGCAACGGCAAGGTGATCCGCAAGGACTCCTACTGGAAGATCGTGGAGTAAAAGTCCGAGGTCTGTTCGCGAGATCGGAGCGCGTGGGGTCGGCGGAGCGAGACTGCCGCGGATGCCGGGATAAAGACCAGCGGGGTATTTGCTACCCATTCCTGAGGACTTCACATCTCATCACACCGCAATTCACTTTGACTTTCGCTACTCCGCCGCCTCGCTCGCGCTGCTGCTCTTCCGCGGCTTGCCATCCGCCTTCTTCAGCACCGGGGCCAGGAATTTTCCCGTGTAACTCCGCGGCGCCTTGACGATATCCTCTGGCGGACCCCACGCAACGATCTCTCCGCCGCCGTCGCCGCCTTCGGGGCCGAGGTCGATGACCCAGTCGGCGGTCTTGATGACCTCCAGATTGTGCTCGATCACGACCACCGTGTTGCCCTGCGAGACCAGCTCGTGCAGCACTTCCAGAAGCTTTGCGACGTCGTGGAAATGAAGCCCCGTGGTCGGCTCGTCGAGGATGTAGAGCGTGCGTCCCGTCGCGCGCTTTGACAGTTCCTTCGCCAGCTTGACGCGCTGGGCTTCGCCGCCGGAAAGCGTCGTCGCCTGCTGGCCGACATGGATGTAATCCAGGCCGACGCGGTGTAGCGTCTTGAAGGTTTCGCGGACACGCGGGACGGCCTTGAAGAACTCGGCGGCTTCTTCCACCGTCATGTCGAGCACGTCGGCGATGCTCTTGCCCTTGAACAGGACTTCGAGCGTCTCGCGGTTGTAGCGCTTGCCCTTGCAGGTGTCGCAGGTGACGTAGACGTCAGGCAGAAAGTGCATCTCGATCTTGATGACGCCGTCGCCCTGGCAGGCCTCGCAGCGGCCGCCCTTGACGTTGAAGGAGAAGCGCCCCGGCTCGTAGCCGCGCGCTTTCGCCTCGGGCAGGCCGGCGAACCATTCGCGGATCGGCGTGAACGCGCCGGTATAGGTCGCGGGGTTCGAACGCGGGGTGCGGCCGATCGGCGACTGGTCGATGTCGATGATCTTGTCGATGTGCTCCAGCCCCTCGATGCGGTCGTGGGGGGCGGCGCCTTCGCTGGCATTGTTCAGCTTGCGGGCGATCGCCTTGTAGAGGGTGTCGATCAGGAGCGTGGACTTGCCACCGCCGGAGACGCCGGTGACGCAGGTGAACAGCCCGAGCGGGATTTCCGCCGAGACGTTCTTCAGATTATTGCCGCGGGCGTTGATGACCTTGATGGTTCGCCTGTGGTTCGGCGGCTTGCGCTCGGGGATCGCCACCGACATTTCGCCGGTGAGGTATTTTCCCGTCAGCGACTTCGGGTTCTTCATGATCTCGGCGGGCGTGCCCTGCGCCACGATGTGGCCGCCATGCATGCCGGCGCCGGGGCCGATGTCGAGCACGTAATCGGCCAGACGTATGGCGTCCTCGTCATGCTCGACCACGATCACGGTGTTGCCGAGGTCGCGCAACCGCTTCAGCGTCTCCAGTAGCCGCGCATTGTCGCGCTGGTGCAGTCCGATCGAGGGCTCGTCCAGCACGTAGAGCACGCCGGTCAGGCCCGAGCCGATCTGGGAGGCGAGGCGGATGCGCTGGCTTTCGCCGCCGCTCAATGTGCCGGAGGCGCGCGCGAGCGTGAGATAATTCAGGCCGACGTCGAGCAGGAACGACAGCCGCTCGCGGATTTCCTTCAGCACGCGCGTGGCGATCTCGTTCTGCTGCGCGTTGAGCGCCTTCGGCACGGTCTGGAACCATTCGCCGGCGCGAAGCACCGACAATTCCGAGATTTCGCCGATATGCTTGCCGCCGATCTTGACGCACAAGGCCTCGGGCTTGAGGCGATGGCCGTTGCAGCCTGCGCAGGGAATGTCGGAGAAATACTTTGCCAGCTCCTCGCGCGCCCATTCACTCTCGGTCTCGCGGAAGCGGCGCTCGAGGTTGGTGATGACGCCCTCGAACGGTTTCTTGGTGTCGTAGGAGCGCACGCCGTCTTCGTAGGAGAATTTAATCTCGTCGTCGCCGGAGCCGTGCAGCAATGCGGCCTGCGTCTTTTTCGGCAGGTCCTTCCACTTGGTGTCGAGCGTAAACTTGTAGAATTTGCCGAGCGCGGTCAGCGTCTGGATGTAATAGGGCGACGACGATTTTGCCCACGGCGCGATCGCGCCCTTACGCAAGGTCGCCTCCTTGTCGGGAATGACAAGATCCTCGTCGATATGCTGCTCGACGCCGAGGCCGCCGCAGGCAGGGCAGGCGCCATAGGGATTGTTGAACGAGAACAGCCGCGGCTCGATCTCAGGGATAGTGAAGCCGGAAACCGGGCAGGCGAACTTTTCCGAAAACAGAATCCGCTCGGGGCCGCTCTTGTCGTGGATTTTTGCGGTCTTCTTGTCGGACTTCTTCTCTTCCGCAGCACCCGCCGGCGCGTCGGCGTATTCGATCACGGCCAGGCCTTCGGCAAGCTTCAGCGCGGTCTCAAAGCTTTCGGCGAGGCGCTGGCCGATGTCGGGGCGGACCACGATGCGGTCGACCACCACGTCGATGTCGTGCGGGAATTTCTTGTCGAGGATCGGCGCTTCGGAAAGCTCATAGAACGTGCCGTCGATCTTGACGCGCTGAAAGCCCTTCTTGAGCCATTCGGCGAGCTCTTTCTTGTACTCGCCCTTGCGGCCGCGCACGACCGGCGCGAGCAGATAGAGGCGGGTGCCTTCGGGCAGCGCCAGCACGCGGTCGACCATCTGCGAGACGATCTGGCTTTCGATCGGCAGCCCCGTGGCCGGCGAATAGGGCACGCCGACGCGCGCCCACAACAGGCGCATGTAGTCGTAGATCTCGGTGACGGTCCCGACGGTGGAGCGCGGGTTTTTCGACGTCGTCTTCTGCTCGATCGAGATCGCCGGAGATAACCCGTCGATCTGGTCGACGTCGGGCTTCTGCATCATCTCCAAAAACTGGCGCGCATAGGCCGAGAGTGATTCGACATAGCGGCGCTGGCCTTCGGCATAGATGGTGTCGAAGGCGAGCGAGGATTTGCCGGAGCCGGACAGGCCGGTGAACACGGCGAGCTTGTCGCGCGGTATCTCGACATCGATGTTCTTGAGATTGTGCTCGCGTGCGCCGCGGATGGTTATCGCGCGCGATGCGGAGCCGGCGTTAGGTTGGCGCTTCGCCCTGAGCACTTCATCCATATCGGCATTTCCAGGCGTGCAGGCGCGCGCCACGTTGGGCGCGCATTGCCGGGCTAGGCCGGGATCAGGCGCCGATGATTGAAAGTCGGAACATAGGAAGAACGGTGATGGATTTCCAGTGCCGCGTGCGAATCATCAACGGATTGTTTGCGCCCTCGGGTTTCAAGCGAAGTAGGGACCGGTTCGCGTCGGGAAAACGCTTCAAGCAAACGCTTTTTGGCAGTAGCAGTCAGCAGGTCCATCGCAGGAACCGCAAAACAAAACGCCTCCGTTCCGGTTTGATCGGAACGGAGGCGAGAGGCAGTTGCAGCAGAGAAGTCTTAGAAGTGATAGTTCACGCCGAGCTGAACGCTGTTGAGATTGATCGTTCCGACGGGAAGGCCGCCCCGCACAACGTTGCCGAAGTAGGTCTGGCCTTCGAGGCTTTTATAGAGGTACTCGGCCTTGACCGACCATTTCGGTGCGAACATGACTTCGACACCGGCGCCAAGGGTCCAGCCGGAGTGGAATTTGCTGTCCGAGATGCTCACGCCGAGCGCGGTTGCGGTGAAGCGGTTGTCGGACCAGGCCCAACCGCCGGTGCCGTAGATCAGGACCGAATCGAAGGCGTAGCCGACGCGGCCGCGAACGGTGCCCATGTCGCGAATCTTGTAGCTGAGCGAGGCGAGGCCCGGGACAACAGCCACGGTCGCGCCCACGTCCGCCCAAGCGGCGTCGGCTTCGATACCGAGGACGAGGTTGCCGGTCTGCCAGTTGTAGCCAGCGGTGCCGCCGGCGAATCCGCCGCTGAGCGTACCGATGTCCGAAGAGTTTTCCTGGGCGTAGCCGCCCATCGCGCCGAGGTAGAAGCCGGTCCAGTTGTTGATCGCAATCGCTGCGGCGGGCGCCTTGGTGTAGGGCCGCGCGGCAAGGTCTGCGGCGGCCGCAGGCGCGATCCCAAATGCGATCAGGGCGGTCGTCGTCAACAGAATTTTCTTCACTTTGTTTCTTCCTTCTTCGGGATTTCCAACGCAACTACGCGAGTAGTCTATTTGAGGTTGCTTGCGCATATAGCGCGAAGTCATCGCATAATGCTGTCGCCGAAAAACCACATCCGCGGCAAATGTAGGTAAGATACAACCGTGGCGGGTGCTGACTATGTCGGGGTACAACCAAACAAAAAGGCCGGCGCGAGGCCGGCCTTTCGGTCGTCAGTTGGTTGAAGGCGAAGATCAGTACTTCGCGATGACCGGGCCGCCCCAGCGGTAGTTGACGCGAACGGTGACGAGATCGACGTCCTGTTGGATACGTTCGTTACCGAAGAATAAGCCGGCGGTGTCGACGAAGGTGTGGGTTCGGTCCTGCATGAACAGGTGGTTGTATTCGATGCCGGCCGACCAGTTGGGGGCGAAGCCGAATTCGAGGCCCGCGCCGACCACGGCGCCCCAGCGGGTGTCGTCGCCGGTGGTGGCAACCAAAACGCCGGAGGGAACAGCAAACGCGCGGAAACGATCCGCCGTAACGGCGGCGCCACCCTTGACGTAGAACAGAACGTTGTTGGCGGCCCAACCGACCTGACCGGTGAACAGGCCGAACGCATCGATGCTCGACTGATTGCGGAGCGTCGGATCGAGCACGCTCACATTGCTGCCCCTGAAGTCGGCCCAGTTGCCCTGCGCTTCGAGGCCGAACACCCAGCTGCTGGCTTGCCAGCGATAGCCGATCTGGCCACCGACGGTGCCGCCTGTTGCGTCATGGCAGCCCTCAGCCCCGCCGAACACCGGGTCCACGAAGTCCCAGCACTTTTGGCTCGAACCCCAGCCGCCGTTGATGCCGAGGTAGAAGCCGCTCCAGTCGTACATGACGGGGACCGGCACCGGCGGGGCCTTGACGTAAGGGCGCGCCGCGAGGTCGGCGGCCGCCGCAGGGGCAGCGAACGCAATGAGAGCAACCGTACTCAACAGAAGCTTCTTCATGGTCTAACTCCAGGTTTTGTCCGCTTCCCGTTGGTCCCGAAAGCGTTCTCGAAATGACGCGAGCGCCGCGCCGCTGACCAATTCTATATCGCGAGTCGCTCGGAAATTGCGTCTCTGAATTGCAACACTTGTAAGCCAAAGTATGGAGTCAAGCTCATGATATATCTATATTATTCCCGTTAACGGGCAGAACTTTCGGTTCCATTTTGTCGTTTCCGGGACCCAATTGCGGCGAACTGAAGTCGCCGTTTAGTTGAGTAGTGAATTCGCCCATGGCGACATGGATTTTCGGAACAAAGCTGGAACATGGGCCGGGGCGATGCTATATGTGGATAACCGCCGACTTGCCGAGGGATCGCTAAGTCGGCGGGGCTTGCCAGCGTATAGGGTCGCTTCAGATGTCCGGAAGCGGACGCGAACGAGCGGACAAAACACAGTCAGGAATTGGCGACAGGTCAAGAATTGGAGGCGGCCGGCACTTGGCGGGCGGTCCAGTAATTTTTGCCGGCGATATCGAGTGGAGAGCGGCGATGGCGGGAAGCGTGAACAAGGTGATTCTGGTCGGCAACCTCGGCAAGGATCCTGAAATCCGGCGGACACAGGACGGGCGGCCGATTGCCAATCTGAGCATCGCGACCTCGGAGACCTGGCGCGACAAGGGCACCGGCGAGCGCAAGGAAAAGACCGAGTGGCACCGCGTCGTGATCTTCTCCGAACCGCTTTGCAAGATTGTCGAGCAGTATCTGAAGAAGGGCGCCAAGGTTTACATCGAGGGCGCGCTGCAGACCCGCAAATGGACCGACCAGAGCGGCGTCGAGAAATACTCGACCGAAGTCGTGCTGCAGGGCTTCAACTCGACCCTGACCATGCTCGAAGGCCGCGGCGGCGGTGGCGGCAGCTTCGGCTCTGACGATGCCGGTGACTTCGGCACCAGTGGGCCCGTCAGCTCCGCGCCGCGGCGGCCGGTGGCGGCAGGCGCGCGCAACAGCGACATGGACGACGACATCCCGTTCTAGGGCAGGGCTTTTGCCGGCGCATTGGCTTGCGATAAATTCGTTCGCGAGAACGGGCGTTTGCGCCTGATTTACAACTGATGTGCCGGCTGATGTGCCGGCGCAGAACCACCCGCATTCCGCTGAAAACCGGCTCGTAGACGCGGCGATCCGAGCGCTCACGCGTGATGTTCTTTAACATTTGCATGAGCTATTGCACTTAAGCTGCTTCCAGCCTCGAACGCCCACTTAACCTGGAGGAGCGTCCACCCATGAGCCTCGCGCCGCTGCTGGAGGCCCCCGGGACGATCCCGTTGCATGCCTTCGCAGCGATGGCGGCGTTCGCCCTCGGCATCGTACAATTCGCAGCCCCAAAGGGAACGCTGCCGCACCGGACCATCGGCTGGATCTGGGTGCTGCTGATGTTTGCGGTCGCGATCAGCGCGTTCTGGATCCACGAGATCCGCATGGTCGGGCCGTTCAGCCCCATCCATCTGCTGTCGATCTTCACGCCGATCATGCTGGTGCTCGCGGTCCTGCATGCGCGCCGGCACAATGTCAGCGGTCACAAGAAGGCGATGACCACGATCTTCTTTGGCGCGCTGATCGTCGCCGGCCTGTTCACCTTCCTGCCGGGGCGGATCATGCACGCGGTGGTTTTCGGCCATTAGGTCGATGCTGGAGACGCTGTTTGGAGGCTTGGTTTTCGGTCCCGAAAATGCCGGTTCCGGCAGGCACCAAAAAAGCCGCCTCCGATCCCGGTAAGTCCATGAAAAAACGAGCGGAAAAACCACCCTTCCAGCGCGCTTCGGGGTGGTTATCGGACCCCCGATGCGCTATATGATTCTCAGCTGAGAATTGACCGGATTCCCCCTTTGTCTGACCCTGAAGATAACAAGCCCGGCGAGCCGCCGGAGCCCTCCGATATCCGTCCCGTTTCCATCCTCGACGAGATGAAACGCTCCTATCTCGATTACGCCATGAGCGTGATCGTGGCGCGGGCGCTGCCGGATGCGCGCGACGGACTGAAGCCCGTGCATCGGCGCATTCTCTACGCGATGCACGAGAACGGCTTCGAATGGAACAAGTCGTACAACAAGTCGGCGCGCACGGTCGGCGACGTCATCGGTAAATACCATCCCCACGGCGATCAGTCGGTCTACGACGCGCTGGTGCGTCTGGCGCAGGATTTCTCCATGCGCGTGCCGCTGATCGACGGCCAGGGCAATTTCGGCTCGGTGGACGGCGATACGGCGGCCGCCATGCGGTACACCGAATCCCGCCTGACCAAGATCGCGCAGACGCTGCTCGACGACATCGACAAGGACACCGTCGATTTCCAGGCCAATTACGACAGCCGCGACCGTGAACCGACGGTGCTGCCGGCGAAATTCCCGAACCTTCTCGTCAACGGCGCCGGCGGTATCGCCGTCGGCATGGCGACCAACATCCCCCCGCACAATCTCGGCGAAGTCATCGACGCCTGCGTGGCGCTGATCGACAATCCGGCGCTGACGATCGACGACCTCATCAACATCGTGCCGGGACCGGATTTTCCGACCGGCGGCATCATCCTGGGACGGCAGGGCATCCGCTCGGCCTATCATCTCGGTCGTGGCTCGATCGTGATGCGCGGCAAGGTCACCATCGACACCATCCGCAAGGATCGCGAAGCGATCATCATCACCGAAATTCCCTTCCAGGTGAACAAGGCCACCATGGTCGAGCGCATCGCCGAACTGGTGCGCGAGAAGAAGATCGAGGGCATCTCCGACCTGCGCGACGAATCTGACCGTGACGGTTTTCGCGTCGTCGTCGAACTGAAGCGCGACGCCGTGCCTGACGTGGTGTTGAACCAGCTCTACCGTTTCACGCCGCTGCAGACGAATTTCCCGGCCAACATGGTGGCGCTCGACGCCGGGCGGCCGCAGACGATGAACCTGAAGGACTTTCTGACGCTGTTCATCGCCTTCCGCGAACAGGTGGTGACGCGGCGCACGAAATTCCTGCTCAACAAGGCCCGCGACCGCGCCCATATCCTGGTTGGCCTCGCGATTGCGGTGGCCAATATCGACGAGATCATTCGCGTTATCCGTACCTCGCCCGATCCGAACACCGCGCGCGACACGTTGATGTCGCGTGACTGGCCGGCGCGGGACGTCGAAGCGATGATCACGCTGATCGACGATCCCCGGCACCGGATGGCCCCCGACGGCACCGCGCGGCTGTCGCTGGAGCAGGCCAAGGCCATTCTCGAACTGCGCCTGCAGCGGCTGACGGCGCTCGGCCGCGAGGAGATTTCCGAAGAGCTCGACAAGCTCGCGGTGGAAATCGCCGACTATCTCGACATCCTGCGTTCGCGTGCGCGCGTGCAGGGCATCATCAAGGAAGAACTTGCGGCGGTGAAGGGCGAGTTCGCCACCCCGCGCAAGACCGTCATCATCGAGCAGGAAGGCGAGGTCGAGGACGAGGACCTGATCCAGCGCGAGGACATGGTCGTCACGGTCTCGCACGCCGGCTACGTCAAGCGCGTCCCGCTCTCGACCTATCGGGCGCAGCGCCGCGGCGGCAAGGGCCGGGCGGGCATGCAGACCCGCGACGAGGATTTTGTCAGCCGCTTGTTCGTGGCCTCGACCCACACGCCGGTGCTGTTCTTCTCCTCGAAGGGCCAGGTCTACAAGGAGAAGGTCTGGCGGCTGCCGGTGGCGGCGCCAAACGCGCGCGGCAAGGCGCTGATCAACATCCTGCCGCTGGAGCAGGGCGAGCGCATCACCACCATCATGCCGTTGCCGGAGGATGAATCCTCCTGGGGCAATCTCGACGTGATGTTCGCCACCACAGGCGGCACCGTCCGCCGCAACAAGCTGTCCGACTTCGTCGATGTCCGCCGCTCGGGCATCATCGCCATGAAGCTCGGGGAAGGCGAGGCGATCGTCGACGTGCAGATCTGCACCGAGCGCGACGACGTGCTGCTGACGGCCGCCGGCGGCCAATGCATCCGCTTCCCGGTCACCGACGTACGCGTCTTCACCGGCCGTACCTCGATGGGCGTGCGCGGTATCGCGCTCGCCAGCAACGACACGCTGATCTCGCTGGCGATCCTGCGCCATGTCGAGACCACCTCGGACGAACGATCGGCCTACCTGAAGATGCGCCGCGCGGTCGCCGGCGAAACCGCGGCGGAAGAGCCTGTCGATGCCGAGGGCGAGGAGACGTCGGGCGCGATCCAGCTGACTTCGGAGCGCTATGTCGAGATGTCTGCGCAGGAGCAGGTCGTGCTGACGGTCTCCGTCAACGGCTACGGCAAGCGTACGTCATCTTACGAGTACCGCACCACCGGCCGTGGCGGCAAAGGCATCGTCGCGATGAGCGTCAACAACCGCAACGGCAAGCTGGTGGCGTCATTCCCGGTGGAGCACAGCGACCAGATCATGCTGGTCACCGACAAGGGCCAGCTGATCCGCTGCCCGGTCGAGGACATCCGCATCGCCGGCCGCTCGACGCAGGGCGTCATCGTGTTCGATACGGCTGAAGACGAACACGTGGTGTCGGTCGAGCATATCGGCGACGACGGCGAGAACGGCGAGAACGGCAACGGCGGCTAGCGCCGCCGGCCTTGTGTGCAGCCCGGGTGGAGGGTAGCTCGACCCGGGATCAGTAGCCCGGATATCGCTTCGCTCTCCGGGCACTGCCATTTGATTTTGCTGTCGTGTTTCACAAAATCGCAGGCCGTCCCCCGATCTGTCTCCCGCAGATCAGGCCCTCGCTAGGCGGGCCAGAAACCGGGTCTGGAGGCATCGGCGTCGAGGCCGGTAGTTCGGCCCGTCCGTGGGGCGGGCGCTGGGCCGGGGGCAATTACCCCCTATACCGGTCGCGGACGTGCGGCCGGAGTTCTCGACCGAGAAGAAAGCGGTCTTTGCCACTTTTTCCCCCGTAGGAATACGGGGAAGACAGAATCGGCTTGTGAATCAAGGTCAAGAGATTTCCAATCTGATCAGGGGAAATATTTCATCAGCGCGCATTTTAGATACACCCCATAAAGCCCCGCTGGGCGGTACCTAGCGGGGTTTCATTTTGGCCTCCCATGGCTTGGTTGAGGCGGTTCTACGATCCGATTATCCTTCCGGACGGGCGCAAGCTGCTGACGCTGCGCGACGCGGCCGAATACATCATCAAGCTTCCGAAGGCCGACCACGATGCCGACGAACGGCAGAGCGCGCGTTATTTTCGTAACATGCGACGCGTCACGGAATGATCGCTCACGTCAACCCAGACGTCGGTGGCGGCGGCTTATTCGGGTGGATCAAGATTCTTGTAGTGAATGTCATCACCATGCATATCGACGAGCTTCATTCCGAGGATTTGGGTGTTTGGGTTGTTGTCGCCGATGAGATAGCAATGGTCGAACGCCTGGTCACGGACGTAGACGGGACCATAAGGCCCGGCCCAGACATAGTCCGCCGATTCTGCATAATAAGCGGCATAGCGATTGCTCGTGTTGAGGGGGTGTATCTCCCCGCCGGGGTCTATATGCCACCAGCCGCGCGTGCCCCATTTCCCTAAATCTCGGCAGCTATCTGGGCTGAAATACATGATCGCGAGCCAAAGCCCCTGCGAGGTTCGATTGCGAAAATGGAGTTCCATCATTCCCTCCTTCTCGCAAACCGCTCTCGCAACGGGGTGGCGTCTGGTGGCGAGCTAGCGAGCGGCGGGAGGTGGGCATCTTTTCCCGAAGTTGCCGTCTCTGAGGCCGCAGCGACGCCGGGTTTGTCATGGCTTTGTGAGACGCGGCGACTGTTCGCTTGGCCGAAGGGTCCCGTCTGGTCGGGCTGTCTCTCTGTGTCTGTCATGCTGCCGCCTCCATGCTGGCCCGCGGTGCAGGTGCATCCTGCACCGCTTTGGAAGCTACGCGTCTCCCGCCGTGCTGTCTGTGAGATGATTCACTTTTGCCAAAGGTTGTAGTCTTTGGCGAAGACCGAGGCTGAAGCCACAGTCTTGGCGTGGCGATGCGCCTTGCCCCAGCGGTCAATTTCAGCATCGGGCGCGGCGAGCTTGGTTTGCCACGCGTCAAGATGCGGCTTCTTGCCGTTGACCGGGATTGGATCGTAACCGGCGGCGCGCAGTTTCTTGCGCAGCGCGGTTGTCGTGGATTTGTCGGCACGCTGATCCATTTTGCGCCCTCCTAATCTGGCGGCTATATGAATCAGCGTCGGCCAAGACGATGATTATTTGGCGTTTGCTTTACGAGGGCGTTGCCATCGCGCTCATCCGGGCTACGACGCTCCTCTCCGCAGATGCGCATCACTCCGCGGCAAGCGGCGCTTCGCGCGGCACGATGATCCGGATTTTCGTTCCCGCGCCGGGCTTGCTTTCCAGATTGATCCGGCCCCCCAAGCGATTGGTCACGATGTTGTGGACGATGTGCAATCCGAGGCCGGTGCTGCCCTGGTCGCGCCGGGTCGTGAAAAATGGATCGAACACCTGGCGCTTGACCTCCGGGCTCATGCCGCAGCCGTCGTCTGAAAACAGCACTTCGACATTGTGCCTGCCCGACGCCTGTGCCGCGATGTGGACGGATCCTCGTGCGCCGTCCGGATAGGCGTGCACCGCGGAATTGATAACCAGGTTGGTGAGCACCTGGCCGTAAGGTCCGGGATAGCTGTTCATGGCAAGGTCAGGCTCGCACTCGACGCTGACCGCGAGATTTCTGCGCAGCCCATACCGCAGTCCCTTGACGACCTGCTTGGTCACCTGCCCGAGATCAAAGCCTCTCCGGTCTGAAACGTTGCGATCGGCCGCGACCTGCTTGAACGACTGTATCAGATCGATCGCGTGATTGAGGTTGATCATGACTTGCGATGCCGCCTCGCGGCCTGCCGCAATGAATTCAGCCAGGGTAGACCGGCGCACGCCGCCGCGGGCGACATCGGCTTCAAATCGATCGGGCTTGTTCAGGAAAGCCGAGGCGACGGTCAGGCTGGTACCGACGGGGGTGTTGAGTTCGTGAGCGACGCCCGCCACCAGCCTTCCCAGCGCGGCCAGCTTTTCGGTCTGTACGAGGTTGTCCTGCGCGGTACGGAGATCCTCGAGCGATTGCGACAATTGCCTCGTGCGCTCCTGGACCTCGGCGAACAGCCGCGTGTTCTCGATGGCAACGACCGCCTGACCGGCGAAGGTTTTCAGGAGCTCGACCTGCGCTTTGGGAAATAATTGAGGCTCCAGTCGCATGACCGCGATGGCGCCGATCGCGACCTCGTCGCGCAACATCGGCACGACGAGGATACTGCGATAACCCGATGTTCGCTGCAGCTCGCTGTATCCGCCGGAGACGAGCACATCAGGTTCGTGCACGACACGGCGCTCGCGGATGGCGACCGAGATCAGGTTCTTGCTGGACAGCGGGGCAGGGTAGGCCTTGCGCACCGCGGCCACCGATTCCGGGGAGAACTGATCGTAAGCGACGAGATGGACATGATCCCCCTCGCGGCGATAGACGGCGCTCAGCACACTCTGGCACAGCCGCGCGGCGTTCTTGACGATCCTGTCGAACACCGGCTGGATACCGGTCGGCGAGTCCGAGATGAGGCTCAGGACCTCGGCTGTCGCTGCCTGCCGCTCCCTGGCTTCATGAAGTTCGAGGGCAAGTTGCTCGACTTCGGTTTTGGTAGGACTTTCGACTTTGGCTTTTGCGGGGCTGGAAGCGCGCGCCGCTTTTGGCGCCTTTGCCGTGGCCGTCGCGTGGCTTCTCGATCTGGTTGGTCTGTCGCCTGCTTTCATTGCCTGCCTCAAGTCCGGGGATGAGCCATCGTATCGGCTTAGGCCGGCAATGGGAAAGGGCGTCCGGCGTCTCCTTGGGCAGAAGTCACGGCCGGCTCTTGCCGCGCAAGGTCTTTCTCCAGTTCACCATTCACTGGTGTCACGACCCTTCCCCGTCAAACAGCACCTCCTAAATCCGCGTCGCTGCCTGCGACAGTATGGTGCCGGCTTTGCTGGCGACAACCACCTGTAAACGCGAAATCGGCTTATCAATTTTGCCATTGCACGCGGAACTGAATGGGTTTCTGATGGTGTCGACGAGAAATGGAAGAACACAGGGGATAGGCAAACGCTTAGACGATCTTAAGGGAGGAAAGCCATGACCGAACATCCATGGATCAAGTCTTATCCGGCGGGCGTCAGGTGGGATGCCGATATCCCTCTTATGCCAGTCCAGCAGATTCTTGAGGAGTCGGCGGCAAGATGGCCAAGCAATCCAGCCATCGATTTCATGGGAAAAAAGATTTCCTATGACGAACTCAACCAACTCGCGAACCGCGCCGCCAAGGGATTTCAGAAGCTCGGCGTCAAGCCCGGCATTCACGTCGGGATTTACCTGCCCAACACGCCGCACTACCTGATCAGCTTTTTCGGTGTTCTCAAGGCTGGCGGCACTGTCGTCAACTACTCGCCGCTGGATGCGGAGAAAGTACTTGAGCACAAGGTCGCGGATAGCGAGACCGATTTTATCGTCACGCTGGACCTTGCCGCGTTGTATCCGCAAATGGACCGCCTGTTGGGAGCAACCCGGCTCAAGCAGCTCATTGTCGGCAACCTCGCCGAAATGTCCGTCGCGCCTGAAACCGTCAAAGCTCAGTTGGGAGCCGCCAGGCAACTCGCCGAGGTTCCTACGGACGACAGGCACATCACGTTTCAAAACCTGCTCGACAACGACGGCATGTATCAACGCTACCCCGTCGTCAATGTAGCCGACACGATTGCCGTGCTTCAATACACCGGCGGTACGACCGGCTTGCCCAAGGGCGCCATGCTGACCCACGCCAATCTTTCGGCTGCCATCGGCCAGTATATGGAGACCACGCGCGGCGATCCGCCCGTGCTGGAGCCTGGAAAGGAACGCATCCTGGCGGTGCTGCCGCCGTTTCATATCTATGCCCTGGCCGTCAATATGCTGCTCGGCCTACGGATCGGCGCAGAACTCGTTCTGCATACACGGTTCGACGTTGATGCCGTCATCAAGGATCTCGAGACCAAAAGGATCACGGCATTTCCCGGCGTCCCGACGATGTTCGTGGCGGTCATCAATCACCCAGGTGTCGCGAAGGCAGATCTCCGGTCACTCAAATGGTGTGCCTCGGGAGGCGCCTCGCTGCCGCTCGAAGTTCAGCAGGAATTCGAGAAGGCAACCGGATGCAGACTGGCTGAGGGATGGGGCATGACCGAGACCTCGCCGACTGGCTCATTCACGCCGGTGCCGGGCCCGCGGAAGCAGGGCTCGTGCGGGGTACCCATCCCCGGAGTCATCATCAAATTTCTCAGTCTTGAGGATCAGACAAAATACATGCCGCAAGGCGAACGTGGCGAACTCTGCATCAGCGGCGCCAACGTCATGAAGGGCTATTGGAAAAATTCCGAAGCGACGGCGGCGATCATGACCGCCGACGGTTTCATGCGCACCGGCGATGTCGGCTACATGGATTCCGACGGCTATATCTACATCGTCGATCGGACCAAGGACATGCTGCTCTGCGGCGGCTTCAACGTGTATCCGCGCACCATCGAGGAAGCGATCTATTCGCACCCATCGGTTGAGGAAGTCAGCGTTATCGGCATCCGCGACGCTTATCGCGGCCAATCGCCGAAAGCTTTCGTCAAACTCAAAAGCGGCGCCGCGGCCTTTACGCTCGACGAGCTGAAGGCTTTCCTGAAGGACAAGCTTGGCAAGCATGAAATGATTGGGGCCATGGAGATAAGGTCCGAATTGCCGAAGACCGCGGTCGGCAAACTATCGAAAAAAGAACTCTACGAGGAAGAGGAACGAAAAGCGGCAGCGGCTTAAGGACCGCTTACTCCGGCTCGGTCAAAAGCAGGGCGGCCGCACGTCGCCGTTTATGTCTGCCGTGCTCGCAAAAGCGGGCACTCTCTCGGGTGCCTGCAAAAAGCAGACCCTTAGCCATACGCGACTGCGTGCGGCACCACCTTGCCAAAGCTCTTCGACCTAATACTCTTCCAGAGCTATTTCAGGAGCAACAGAACAAAACCGCGGAGGTAACATGTCGCTGTTTCGTTACGTGAAAATTCCTGCAACTGCCGCCGTTCTCTCCCTTACTCCATTGATCGCGCTAGCGCAGACCCAGCCGAAGCCCGCGACTGAGGCTACCAAATCAGCCAACCGCGCCGTCCAGCAATATCTAGACTTCGACGACAAGCAGGACTTCGAAGATGCGAAGCGCGGCCTGATTGCGAAACCCGACACACTTACAATCAAGAGCGCCAAGGGAAAGGTCGTCTGGGACCTGGAGCAGTACAAGACCTACATTGGCGACGACAAACCTGCACCAGATACTGTGAATCCGAGCTTGTGGCGCAATGCCCAGCTCAACATGCACCATGGTCTGTTCAAAGTGCACGACCGCATCTTTCAGGTCCGCGGATACGACCTCTCGAATATCAGCTATATCCAGGGCGACACCGGGTGGATCGTATTCGACCCACTGATCTCCGAGGAAACCGCGAAGGCGGCTCACGAGCTTGTCACCAAGGAGCTTGGCAGCCGGCCCATAATTGCAGTGATCTATAGCCACTCACATGTCGACCATTACGGCGGCATGAAGGGAATCGTGAGCGAGGCCGACGTCAAGACGGGCAAAGTGCAAATACTCGCGCCGGAGGATTTTGCCGAGCACGCCATCAGCGAAAACGTGATTGCCGGCAACGCAATGGTGCGCCGGTCGATCTACATGTTCGGCTCCGCGCTACCGCGCAACCCGAGGGGCGGCGTCAACGCCGGCCTTGGCCAGACCGTGTCGACCGGCACCGCCGGTCTCGTTCTTCCTACCCGCGAAATCAAGAAGACAGGGGAAGAAGTCACCATCGATGGCGTGAAGATGGTGTTTCAAATGACGCCGGGAACCGAAGCGCCCGCTGAAATGAACACCTTCTTCCCGCAATTCAACGCGATGTGGATGGCGGAGAACGTCACCAACACACTGCACAACATCCTCACGCTGCGCGGCGCGCTGGTGCGCGATCCTCTCAAGTGGGCGAGCTTCCTCGACGAGACCATCGATCTCTATGGACCGAATGTGGAGATCAAGTTCCAGTCTCACCACTGGCCGCAGTGGGGCAACGCCAGGATACTGGACTATTTGAAGAAGCAGCGCGACCTCTACAAGTATATCCACGATCAGTCGGTCAACCTGATGAACAAGGGTTACACGGGCATAGAGATATCCAACATGGTCAAGCTGCCGCCCGAACTGGACAAGCAGTTCTACAATCGCGGCTATTACGGCACGGTCAGGCACAACACCCGCGCGGTTTATCAGCGTTACATGGGCTTCTACGACGCCAATCCGACGACGCTCGATCAGCTGCCGCCGGAAGAAGCTGCCAAGAAATATGTCGAGTACATGGGAGGGGCGCCGGCAATCCTTGCCAAAGCGAGAGCCGATTTCGACAAAGGCGAGTATCGCTGGGTTGCGGAGGCGTTGAAGCAAGTCGTCTTTGCCGATCCCGACAACAAGGAGGGCAAGGAATTGCTCGCCGATGCCTACGAGCAGATGGGCTATCAGGCCGAGTCCGGTCCGTGGCGTTCAGTGTATCTGCAAGGCGCCCTCGAGCTTCGCTATGGCGTCCGCGATCTTGGCGCAGCCAACATCCTGGGCCCAGACACCATCCGCGCCATGCCGCCCGAAATGCTGTTCGACTACTTCGCTGTGCGGCTCAACGGACCGAAGGCGGCAGGCAAGAAGTTCACGATCAATGTCGACTTTACTGATCGCAAGGAGGTCTATGCGCTCACGGTGGAGAACGGTGTGTTGAACTATGCCAGAAAGGCGGTACCGAACGCCGATGCCAAGCTCATCCTGGCCAAGGTGGTGCTGGATCGCATCGAGCTGCGCGAGGTCACAGCCGAGCAAGCGATAGCGGCAGGAGACATGAAGGTCGAAGGTAACGAGCAGGTCGTCTCAGACTTTCTCAGCTTGCTGGACAAATTCCCCTTCTGGTTCAACATCGTGACGCCGTGACAATTCTGAGCGCGAGGTGATCGTTCGCCTCGCGCCGGTCGGCCAGATGGCGATAGGCCTCACTCGATGGTCAGGCCTCTATGCCGGTGGATGCCCTTGCTGTTCCAGAATTAACCTGCACAGCGCACATCAAGCTTAATCGCCAAGCTTAACACGCGGGTTTCGTTGTGACCGACCCACGCTGCGATAGGATTGCCGGGGCACTTAGAACAGGTACGGCTCTCCATCATGCCGAACATGCGTATTGTCGCCATTGCTGTTGTAATGTTGTTGTCGCCAGCCGTCGCGCATGCATCGAAAGACTGCATGACCAGGGCGGAGGCCCGCAACATCTATCGCACCTCGTATCTGTACTGGCATGGCAAGGGTCGCTGCTGGGATGCCTCGCCGCGTGCCTCGCACCGTCTCAAAAAAGTGGCAGCCGCAAGGGCGAACCGGGTCGAGGCGTCGCATAAAACCAAAGCCAGACCCAAGCCGGAAGTAAAAGTTGAAGTGGCCGACCCCAGCCCGGTGCCCACGGGAGCCAACGGAACGCTAACGCCGGATGATTTGCGCAAATGGGCAAACAGCATGGCGGCGATGCCCTCAGAGCCGATCGTGAAGATTCTGGATCGCTGGCCCGATGAAGAACTGCCGCAGCACCGGATCAAGCCGGCGGCGATTGCAGAACCATCGCTGATGAACACCAGGACTATCGTCATGGTGATCATCATGTTGATGGCGCTGTTAGCGGTGCTGATTGGAGTGACTGTTCACCGAAGATCATCCCACAGAATGGTGCATTAGCGGAACGGTGGTATCCCGGCGGTCACAGTGATCGAAGGTTGACGCGCCAGCCCTGGCGACGGCGGCGGCGATTGTTCAAACATGTGAACTCGTTCACAGCCACTTGCGCGCTTTCGGTACATAACGCGGCAGCGGAGGGCACACGCTATGACCCAACCTGCAAAGCGCATACCCACATGGCTGACGATTGACGTGCTGGTGATCGTCATATCGCTGGCGATTATCGGTATCGGCATCGGGATCGGGATTGCTCCCTAGCCACGAACATGAGCCGGATCTGATCTGAGACATAGCGCCGCATTCGCTGTCCAGGCGTGGTTGAGATTCGCCTTCCGTGCCAGTGTCCTCCTGTTGGAGCGTTAGCGGCCGATTAGTCATTCTCGATCGACGAAGATGCCATATCGAGGAGTGAGCTCATGACACAAGTTCTTCCCCATAATCTGAAATCAGCTGCGACTTGGGGCTCCGGCGGCGCGTCCTACGACATCGTGAGCCAAAGCATAGCTGACGCCATCGATCATGTCGTGAATCGAGTCTGGCCGCAGTCGGCGGAGCGGATTCTGGATGTTGCGACGGGCACGGGCTGGACTGCGCGTCGGTTGTCAAGTTGGGGCGCAAAGGTAACTGGCGTCGATATTGGTGAAGGCGTAATCGAGGCGGCAAAGCGGATGGCTCCGGAGATCGACTTCAAGGTCGGTGACGCCGAAGCGCTGGAGTTTCCGGATCAGAGTTTTGACTGCGTTACGTCGACGTTCGGTGTCATGTTCGTCTCGCGCCCCGAGGCCGCGGCTGCCGAATTGGCTCGCATTACCCGCAAGGGTGGGCGGCTCGGACTGGTCACCTGGCTGCCTGGCAGTGCGGTTGATGAAATATTCCAGACCATGCGGCCGTACATGCCACCACCGCCGGACAATCCTCCTCCTTCGCCATTCGCGTGGGGCCGGGAAGACCGCGTTCGGGAGTTGCTAGGTGATGAATTCGATTTGGCATTCGAACGTGGCACCACGGTGCTTCGTATGCCGAGCGGACAAACAGTATGGGACATTTTTGTATCCGGCTATGGTCCAACCAAGACGCTGGCTGCTTCGCTCGAACCTGAAAGGCGCGCGGCACTTCAGCGAGATTTCGTCGCGATGCATGAGAAGTATCGTACCCCAGTCGGGCTGGCCATGCCGCGCGAGTACCTCTGCACTATTGGAATTCGAAAATAGCGCACGGCCTTCAGGCTCCGGGACCTAAACGACACGTCTGTCAATTTAGCCAGTGCGCGTTACGCGCCATCAGGGGGCTGAACTTCGAATTCGAATTTGCACTCGCCGGTACGCTCAAGCCACCAGTGGAAATTGGCGCGGGGCCGTTTGCCCCGATTTGAGACTGGCGATCCGCGCTGTGCATGGCTCAATCAAGGCCTTTTCGTAGCAGAGGGGCGGTTCGGACCTGGTAGTATGGTCAAGTATAAGGTTTAGCGCGTGGTTTGACGCCGCGAGCCAGCTAAATCAGCAAAACAATTGCCATCACTGCGGGGCGCAAACGCCCCACCTTTACCATGATTTGTGCGTACATCCGGCCGCGCCTACTGGGCAGGGCCACGCAAATGACAGCTCAGTTCCATGAGACAACAGATGCGGAGTTCGAGGTGCAGGTTCGCAACCTCGTGCGCGTCGTGTCGGCTTGCACCTTGGGGCTTTGGTCCTTTTCTGCGGGCCTGCTGATCGGGTGCTTTTTTCTGTTTTGAACAGTGTCGCAGGGCCGTCAGCACAACAATTTCGCTAGCCTGTACGTGGATCGCGCTCGTGCCGTTCAGCCTCGTCGGTCGTAAGCCCTGCAGTGTTTCGCGCACCGGCTTGCTGCATTCTCCTTTTGTCGAAGTCGGCAGCGCCCGCGGTCATGTTGGCTTTGGGACACAAGCAGACCTGACTCAAGCACCTCCCTGGGGCGCGATCGTTTTACCAAACTATCGCGGGCCGGATTGAGTGCTGCGCGCAGGCCTCACTCAATCGTCAGCCCCGCCTTCTGGATCAGCGGCACCCAGCGATTGATCTCCGACTGGACATAGTCGCGGAAGCCGGTCGGGGTATTGGTCGCATCCTGCGGCATTTCCAGGCCGAGCGGGGCGAGACGGGCGCGCAAGGTCGCATCCTGGGTTGCCTTGCGGATCGACGCGTTCAACCGCTCCACGATCGGTTGCGGCGTTCCCTTGGGCGCAAGGAATCCGAGCCAGACCGGGAAGTCGAGGCCGTCGACGCCGAACTCGTTGGTGGAGGGCACGTCGGGCAGAGTGGAAATCCGCGCGGAGCGAAAGACAGCCAGCGGGCGCACGGTTTTCGCTTGTATCTGAGCCAGCGCCGTGAGCGACACTTCGACCATGTAGTCGATCTGGCCCGCGATAAGGTCGTTCATCGCAGGACCCGTTCCGCGATACGAGACCAGATTGACTTTGGTTCCGAGCCGTACGTTCAGCATCGCCGCGCCCATATGCGCCGACGAGCCGGGTCCGGCAGTGCCGGCGTTGAGCTTGGCCTCGTTGGCGCGGACGTAATCCACGAATGCCTTGAAGTTATCGGGCGGAAGGTCACGCTTGACGATGAGCACCTGCGGAAGATCACCGAGCAATCCGAGATGTTCGTAATCCGTGATGGGGTTGTACTTCAGGTTCTTGTAGAGCCCGACACTGGACACGTGCGTGCCGGCCTGGCCGATCTGGATCGTATAGCCGTCAGGCGTCGCGCGCGCGGCCCTGGTCGAGCCGATCGTTCCGCCGGCCCCGGCGACGTTTTCGATCACCAGCGCCTGTCCGAGGTCACGCGAGAGGAATTCGGCATAGATGCGGGCGATGGCATCGGTCGGTCCCCCGGCGGCGAACGGCACGATGACGTTGATCGGCCGGTCCGGGTAATTCGTTTGCGCACGAAGAATGGACGGCATGCAGAGTGCGCCTGCCAGGCCGAACGTGACGGCGCGGCGATCAAGAATTCGGGACGCCATGAGATCCTCCCAAGTGTCGATTATTTTGTGTCGATCGTTTTGTGGTGATCGGTTTGCTTACCGTTTGACGTGACGCGCGAGCACGCGGTCCACCATCATCCCGGCCGTTCCGAGATAGTTCGACGGCTCGCACAAGGCGGCGAGCCGGTCGCGGGGCAGGGCGGATGCGATTGCCGGCCGCCGCAGCAACGCATCGAGGAGCGGCTCGCTACGGGTGAACGCCTCGCGGCAGGCGGCATAGACCTCGTCATGCGCCTGCTGTCGGCCAAGCGCAGGCGCC
Source organism: Bradyrhizobium sp. URHC0002 (assembly GCF_054059515.1). Taxonomy (NCBI): domain Bacteria; kingdom Pseudomonadati; phylum Pseudomonadota; class Alphaproteobacteria; order Hyphomicrobiales; family Nitrobacteraceae; genus Bradyrhizobium; species Bradyrhizobium sp. URHC0002. The sequence continues at coordinate 5,549,663 of NZ_JBSSCF010000001.1, forward strand.
AGCCCCATCATGACCGCTTCGGCCACGATCAGGCCGCGCGTGGAATCGAGGTTTCGCTTCATTGCCGCCTGATCCACGATCAGGCCGGAAAGCATGAATTGCGCCTGCGCCAACGATCCGGCCGTGAGAAGACAGACCTGGGGCAATGCGAGCCATTCGCAGTGCCAGGGGCCGGTGGCGCGCTCGAGATCCTGCACCATGCTGTCGAGCATCAGCGAGGCGGCGTCGCGGGATATCTTCGCGTTGGCCAGCAGAACTTCCGACGAGATCGGATTGCGCTTCTGCGGCATGGTCGAGGACGCGCCGCGATGCGAGGAGAAAGGCTCGAACACCTCGCCGATCTCGGTCGCCATCAGGATCATGACGTCATAGCCGATCTTGCCGAGCGCGCCGCAGATCACAGCCGATGTCTGAACCATCTCGACCAGCCCGTCGCGGGCGACGTGCCAGGTGATGTCAGGCTCAGTGAGGCCGAGCGCGCGCGCGTAGGCGGCGCGTACATCCAGTCCCGATTCGCCGAGTGAGGCCAGCGTTCCCACCGCGCCACCGAGCTGCGCCTGAAGGGCGCGAGGCTTGGCTTGTGCGAGCCGGTCGGCCGAGCGCTGCAGCGCCGAGAGCCAGACCGCAACCTTGTGCCCGAACGTGATCGGCAGGGCCTGCTGAAGATGGGTTCGCCCCGCCATCGGTGTATCGCGATGCAGGCGGGCGAGATCGGCAAGCGTGGCCATCACCTCGACGAGTTGGGCTTCGATCAGCGCCACCGCTTCGCGCAGTTGCAGCACCGTCGCCGTGTCCATGATGTCCTGGGTGGTCGCCCCCCAATGCACGTAGCGGCCGGCTTCGCCGAGTTGCTCCGAGAGCTGGCGCACCAGGCCGACGATGGGATAGCCGACGTTCTCGGTGTCGTGTTTCAACTGCTCGCTATCGAGCACGATCATCGGAGCCTTTTTCGCGATCTCCCGCGCCGCCTCGCGGGGAATCACGCCGGCTTCGCCCTGGGCCACCGCTAGCGCGACTTCGGCCTGCACATAGGCCTTGAGCTGAGCCTCGTCGGAAAACACCGCCCGCATGGCCGGCGTCGAGAACACGTCGCGATAGAGGACGCTGTCGAACATGGTGCTGGCCATGCGCCTGTTTCACTCCCCGTTAATATGTACGGCCATATGATTTATGTGTACAAATTTGTCAAGCGCGGGGTGCGGGACCGCCGAAGCCATGCTAAGCAGCACTCCGACCGCGAGAACCGTTTCGACATGCCAATTTACGAGGATATCGCCCGCGATCTGCTGGAGGCGATCCACCGGGGCCAATATCCCGTCGGCGGCCTGATACCGACCGAACTGGAGCTTGCCGCGCGCTACGAGGTCAGCCGGCAGACCGTGCGTGCGGCGATGCGGCGGCTCACCGAGCTTGGGGCGGTTTCGCGCCGCAAGGGTTCCGGCACGCGGGTTGAGACGCGCGAACCTCCACAGGAGAGTTTTCAGCAGACGCTCGGGTCATTGAGCGATCTCGTGGCGCTGGCTGCTGCGACGGATCGCGACATCAGAAGCATCGAGACGGTCGTGATGGATCGCAAGGCGGCGCGGCGTTTTGGTTGTCAGCCGGGTTCGCGCTGGCTGCGGATCGCCTACGTTCGTGCCTCGACAAAGCCCAAAAGCCCGCCATTGGCCTGGGTCGATTGCTATGTCGAGGAAAGCTATGCCGAGGCCGTGAGCGACATCAAAAAGGATCGCCGCTTGGTCTGCGACATGATTGCGGACAGCTACGGCGTGATCGCCTCCGAAGTGCATCAAACGGTTGCGGCGACCGTGATCCCGAACGCGTTTGCCAAGGCGCTGGGAGCGGAAGCCGGATCGCCCGCGCTGGAAGTCATCCGTCGCTATCTGGACGCGCACGGCCGCCTGTTCGAGATATCGGAAAGCATCCATCCCGCCGGCCGATACGTCGTGACGTCGGTGCTGAAGCGCGTCGGCAATCCCGGGACGACCGGCGGCCGCGCGCCGCGATCTTCCGGCAAGAAGATCGCGCGCTTGAGATTACCGGCGGTAACCGGGCGCGCTTCCTCTGCCATCGCGGTCAGTGCTGTAGCCCGGATTGCGCTTCCACCCGGGCTACGTGCTGCCATCGGCAAGTTTCGTCGCAGAATCGGACAAGGCATGGTTGCTTCGGGAAAGACGCTTGGCTTGCCCTACGCCAAAAGCAAAGTCCCAATGTTCGAGCCCAAGGTTCCGTCCTGCCCAGGTTCCCTAGCGGCGTTGCCACGCCCGCATCCATTGTCGACGCCCTGAAGGCCGCAGCCGGTCTGCGGTCAACGACCCGCGCGAGCTTCGCCTGGGGCCGATGCGTTCGGGGTACCTATGCCCCCTCTGATCAGGCGCGGGAGATCACGAAATCCCGCAGCTTCACCAAGCCATCGCGCGTGCTGGCGCGCTTCTCCTTGGACGGCGGCAATCCGACGGCGGCGAACACGGACCTCCTGTTGCGCGGTTTCAGCTTTCGGCTCGGCAGCGACGGTCAGCGCTCGGAAATTTTCACGCAAAGCGCCCCGGTCCATTTTGCCAGGACGCTCGATCAGATGCTGGCCTTCCTTGCGGCACGCATTCTGGGACCGGACGGCAAGCCGGATTGGCAGAAGGTCGAGGCATTTTCCGCCAGCAATCCTGAAACGCTGCATCAGGCGGGCTACATCGCCGCGCATCCGTTGCCCGCAAGCTTTGCCGGCACGACCTATTGGGGGGTGCACGCATTTCCCGCGACGAATTCAAAAGGCGAGACACGGTTCATCAAGTTCAAGGTCATGCCGGTCGGCGAAGGCGGGGAGGTCGCGAGCGAGACCACGGCGAAACCTCCCGACCTCCTGCACGGTGATCTCGACTCCCGGATCGCGGCCCGCGATATCCGGTTCAGCGTGATGGCGCTGCTCGACCGTCCCGGCGACCCCGTCATGGATGTCACCATCCGATGGCCCGACGAGGACGCGCGCGAAGCCTTGCGACTGGGAACGATCGTGGTCACCGGCGTCGAAGCCAACGATGTGTGCGAGGAGGCCGTCTTCAATCCGGCCAACCTTGCCGAAGGCATCGGTCGTCCGCCGGACGAGATGTTTGCGGCGCGCTGCGCCGCTTACGCGATCTCGCAGGCAAGACGTCGCTGATCCGGCAGAGCGTTTTCAAGCGAAGTGGGTACCGGTTCGCTTAGCAATCAAGTTTACGCAGATTGCGTAGACTTATCTGCGGTAGAAAACGCGCCAAAAGAAGAACGTCAGGTTTCGCTTTCCGGTGCGCCCTGCGTTTCGCGGCGCCACGCCGCCGGGCTGACGCCGACCACGGCCGAAAACACCCGCGTGAAGTGGCTTTGATTGGCGAACCCGGCCGATATCGCAATCTCCGACAGGGGCAGGTCGCGCACGCTCATCAACTGCTTGGCCGTATTCACGCGCTGGCGCAGCAGCCATTGGTGGGGCGGCAGGCCGGTAGAGACGCGGAAGGCGCGCGAGAAATGGCTGACCGAAAGATCGAAATCCGCCGCGATTCGCTCCAGCGAGATTTTTCCGCCAAGATCGGATTCGAGCTTTTCGCAAGCACGCTTCACCTGCCAGCTCGCAAGACCGCCGCGGGCCAGTTCAGCGGGGCACTGCAATCCCCCATAGGTCTGGGCAACGTGCGCGGTGAGCGCGAGCATCATGTGATCGATGAAGAGCTGGTTGGTCTCCGCCGGCCGGCGCAGCCCTTCCTGGAACGAAGCGCCGATCTGACGAATGATCGCGTCGTCATGACCGACGCCGAGCTCGCAGGCGATCTCGCCAACGCGCCGCGCGCCTGACCGCTCGGATATGCCATCGAGCGCCGAGCGAGGAAGATAGAAGAACAGGGAGTGGAACGGTTTGTCGATCACATAGCGGGGATCGCGCTTGAGATCATACAGATATGTTGCCCCCGCCGGGACATCCGCCTTCATCACGCACTTGCCGTTCTCCCAGAGTTCGCAGTCCGGGTAGTCGTGAAGTTTCAGGCTGACGAGAAAGGCGTCCTCAAGAGCAAGCGAGCCAGAGAGGCCGGGCACGGGATTATCATCACGGGTCTCGGTCACGGCGAGTTCGACGCTGCGCAAGGAACGCGTCATCAACGAAGGCGGCGCATCCTTCAAGTGCAAGAACTTGCCTAGCCTCGGCCCGAAGGCGCCCGACTGTGCCATCCAAATGATCTCATCAATGAGGCTAAGCCGAAACTCGCTCGCCCGGGAGGTGAGTACCATTATCCGCCATCGCTGCGCGGCCGTCCAGTTGTTCGTCCGAAGCTGCAATGCTTCGGTTTTATGACGCAAAGCCCAATAACTTACACGAGAAAGTGAGCGCAGTTTTCCCATTCGCAGCAATGCAACTCTCCACGGCGGTTCGCCACCCGACTTTGGTCGCACATGCGTGATGGCCGCTTGCAGTAGGTTCGGACAAAGCATGGCGGCTTTGGGAAAGACGCTTGGCCTTCACAGCGCCTAGAACGCACGCCGAACACGCTCAATCGAAGTGTCTCAACGGCGAGGTCATTGATCATGAGCTGCAGACCAACCCTGCGCGACGTTCCGCAGCAGACCCAGTCCGACACTTCCGGGGCGACCCAGCATTTCCTGCCGAACGGCGAGCCGCGCCCCGCCGATGTGGAGATGGCGCGCGTGCTGAAGACCGCACCGGTCAGCATGGCTTCGGACCCGGCCAGCGGCGCCATCGCTCACTGGAAGCATGGCGCACTGCATGACGTCGTCGAGCCAATGGCCGATCACGTCATCATGACGTATCCCACCGGCGCGCAGCGGCTGGAGCGGCGTAACGGAAAATCAGCTGCGATTGGAACGGCGCGTACCGGGGTCGTGACGATCATTCCGGCCGGCTCAAGCGCCCGCTGGGACATTCCCGGGCCCGTCAACGTCGTTCAGCTCTACCTTCCCCACAGGACGCTGGTGCGCGTTGCCGGTGAAGCCGACACGGCGCCGGCCGAGTTGCTGGAGCGAACGGGGCATCCTGATCCCATCACATCCCGCCTGCTGATGAGCGCATCGGATGCGATTGTAGGCAGCGCGGCGCTGGACGCGCTGTTCCGGCACCAGCTCAATGATCTTCTCGCCACACGCCTGCTGGCTGCACATGCCGGGGCGCCTGCCGTCTTTCAGCCAATGCTGGGAGGCCTTGCACCAACCGCGCTTCGTCGCGCGATCGAGCGTTTGCGCTCGGAAGACGATACGGACGTCTCGCTTGCCGCGCTGGCTTCGGATGCCGGCCTGTCGCGCTTTCACTTCTGCCGCGCCTTCAAGGAGAGTACGGGGCTCTCGCCGCATGCCTGGCTGCGCCAGCATCGGCTCGAGCAGGCCATGAAGATGCTGCGCGACACCGACGACTCGGTCGTCTCGATCGCAGCGGCGCTTGGCTACTCCTCGCAGACTGCCTTCGCTGCAGCATTCAGAAAGCTGACCGGCGAAACCCCGAGCGATTGGCGCAGGCGCATGCGTTAGCAGCAATCGCTCTATAGCGACGGCAATCGCTCTGGGGCGGCGCCAGGCTTGATCCGCTAGATCAAGATCATCGCGGTGCTCACGCCAACAGCCAGGGAGACAAGCAATGGCCTGGAATAATTTGATCGGCCCATATGCCATCACATCACGACGGAGGGTCGTCGCAAGCGCCCTCATGTACGGGCTTTCATTGACGGTTCGCTTCACCTCGGCGACAGGCGAAGAAACTGAAAGTCCGGCGCAAGCGGCTCAAGCTACCAGTTCGATGCTTTCCATCATGATCAAGGACGGCGCCCCAATCTCCACGGATTGGCCTCTGAAACCCGCTCGCTCGATTGTCTTTCAGCGCGGCTGGCCGCTCAGCTCCAGAGGCTGCCACGCGGCATGCGACCGCCCCATGCCAATGCCGCTCACGCTGAACTGCTCACCTCCATAACAGGCTGGGCGTCTTCATTTCACGTCTTCGCGTCGTCATCGATCGCTGCCCGCACCGAGGAGCAGCGGCGGTAGCGCGCGGATCTTCGAGAGAATCAAACCAAAGGAGAACTTCACATGCGATTAGTTATCATCGGCGCCGGCTTCGCCGGCATGTATGCTGCCCTTTCTGCTGCCCGCCTGCGCGAGATCCAGGGCGTCTCGCCCGACGAATTCGAAATCGCGCTGGTCGCACCTGAGCCGACGCTGGTGGTTCGCCCGCGTCTCTATGAGCCGAAGCCCGAGACGCTCACCGCGCCGCTGCTCGATGTGCTCAAGGCCATCGACGTTGACTATGTGCAAGGCAGCGCCGAGACGGTCGACACCAAATCCCGCACCGTGCAGATCTCGACCGGGAAAGGCCCGCGGAAGTCGCTCACTTACGACCGCCTGGTCATGGCTACCGGCAGCCGGCTATTCCGTCCGAACATTCCCGGCCTTGCCGAGCACGGCTTCAGCGTCGACTCGCTCGACGATGCGGTTGCCCTCGACAAGCACCTGCATGGGCTCGCCAAGCGGCCGGCCATGAACGGACGCGACACGGTCGTCGTGGCCGGCGGCGGTTTCACCGGCATCGAGGCGGCAACGGAAATGCCGGCGCGGCTTCGCGAGATCCTCGGCAAGGATGCGAAGACCCGCGTCATCATCGTCGAACGCAACAGCGCCATCGCGCCCGACATGGGCGCAGGTCCTCGCCCCGTCATCGAGGACGCCCTGCGCAGGCTTGGCGTGGAAACCCGTGTCGGCGCCGGCGTCGCCTCGCTCGATGAGTCCGGCGTTACGCTGTCCAGCGGCGAACACATCGAAGCCGAGACCGTGATCTGGGCAGCGGGCATTCGCGCCGCCCCCCTGACCACGCAGATCCCCGCGGAGCGTGACAATTTCGGCCGGCTGCTGGTCGACCGCGATCTGCGCGTGCCCGGCGTTCAAGGCGTCTTCGCCACCGGCGATGCCGCCCGTGCCGCCTGCGACGACGAAGGCAACTACGCGCTGATGTCGTGCCAGCACGCGACGCGGATGGGCGCCTTTGCCGGCAACAATGCCGCAGCCGAACTGCTCGGCGTTGCCACCAGGCCTTACCACCAGAAGGCCTACGTCACCTGTCTCGATCTCGGCGACGCCGGCGCGCTGTTCACGCGTGGCTGGGAGCGCAAGGTGGAGATGGTCGGCGACGTCGCCAAGAAGACCAAGCAGGAAATCAACACCGTCTGGATCTACCCGCCGAAGGCCGAGCGCGCCGCCGCCCTCGCGTCGGCCGATCCGGAAGGCGTGACCAACCTCTAGACGCCCAACCGATGACGACCGCGTTCCGGCTGGCGGCGCGACCCGCTCAAGATCGAGCGCCAAGAACGAGCGCAGGAGTTTTCAAAGATGAATCAGATGAACCGCGACACTCAGAAGGAGACAAAGATGAGCCTGACAAACATGAGCCTGGACAGAACCTCGCACCCCGGCACACGAGCGCCCGAAGAGTTGGTTCCGTCGCGCTACGCGCTGCGGATCGGCGACATTGACGTGCTGGTGGTCAGCGATGGCGTGCTGCCGCTCCCAACCGCAGTGCTGGCCCACAACGCCGACCCGGCCGTCCGGGCGGCATGGCTGAAGGACATGTTCCTGCCGCCGGACGCGTTCGATTGGGCGCTGAACGTGGTCGTGGTACGTAGCGGCGGCCGGACCATACTCATCGACGCTGGGCTAGGGTTGGACCCGGAATTGCACTTGCCGCGGGCCGGTCAGTTGATCAAGCGACTGGGGGCCGCCGGCATCGATCTTTCGTCCGTGACTGACGTGGTGCTGACCCACATGCACATGGACCACGTTGGCGGGCTGCTCGTCGACGGGGTGAAGGACCTGCTGCGTCCGGACCTGCGGATCCACCTGGCGGCCGCCGAGGTCAAGTTCTGGGAGGCGCCCGATTTCTCTCGCGTCTCCATGCCGCCGGGGTTCCCGGACGCGCTTCGAGCGACCGCCAAGCGGTTCGTGAAACAGTATCGCAACCATCTGCGGCCGTTCGAGGACGAGTACGAAGTGGCGCCGGGCGTGGTGATCCATCGCACCGGCGGCCACACCCCCGGGCACAGCGTGGTCCGCCTGGCGTCCGGCGGCGACCGGCTGACCTTCGCCGGCGACGCAGTGTTCGCGGCCGGGTTCGAGCACCCCGACTGGTTCAACGGCTTCGAACACGACCCTGAGGAGGCGGCCCGCGTTCGGGTCCGTCTTTTGCGGGAACTGGCTGAGACCGGCGGGCTGCTGGTGGCGACTCACTTGCCGTTCCCATCCATCGGCCATGTGGCGGTCGACGGCGACGCCTTTCGTTGGGTACCGGTCTTCTGGGACTACTGACCGCTTGTTGGATTAAGCACCGAACCAGGGCGCGCACTCATAGCGTAGTGAGTTCACGCCCTGGTTTCGGCGCTGCCGATTGCGGTCCCGACCTGATTACGGCCGCGCTGCGATCTTCCGGCAGGAGCTCGCGAACCTGAAGCGGCCCGGAAGCGACCAAGACTCCTTGTTATTTCAGAAGTGCCGATGACTTGCCCTTCCGCCATGAGCCGGGCGGCACACCAACATATTTCTTGAAGGCGCGGTTGAAGGCGGCTTCGGATTGGTACCCGACCTCCGCGCCCGCTTGTGCCACACTGACGCCCGGGATCGCCAGACGCCGGGTCGCGAGCTGCATGCGCCATCTGCCGAGATAGTGCATCGGCGAAACACCCACATAATGGGCGAAGCGATCGGCAAAGACCGATCGCGAGAGGCCGACATCCCGGGCAAGTTCAGCGAGCGTCCACGGCTTTGCCGGCTGCCCATGGATGAGCCGCAGCGCGTGTCCAACGTGGCGATGCTTTAGTCCGGATAGCCAGCCCTGCGCATCATCAGGAAGCTGAAGGATGTACTTGCGGACCACTTCAATGAACATCAGCTCGGCAAGCTTGGCCAGCAAACTTTCGCTGCCGGCGCTGCCGCGTTCGGCCTCTTCGGTTGCGAGGCGAAGCATGTTGGACAACCAACTCTGTCCTGCGGCGGACATTTGGCTGATGAGCATGCGAGGCAGGGCTTCCAGAAGCGGGTTAAACGGTCGCGCGTCGCAGCCGAAATAGCCGCAAACAAGGTGGCAGTACTCGGCGCCGTCGTTGTTCAGGTGGGTCACGATCGGCAGAGCCCGGTCTTTCGGCCGACAGTATTGCGCGAGATCGGGAATGCCGCGCATCCCGGGCGCGGAGCTCAGGACGTTGGCGTCGCCGATCGGATAGATGACGATATCGCCCGCATTGAACCGCGTACAGGAATCGGAGCTGCCGACCAATGCGGCCCAGCAAGAGCCCGACAGGATGGCATGGAAGCTAATTACATGCTCGGCCTCTGGCATGACTGCGGAGGCGATTGCAGCCGAGTGCGGTGACTCACCTACCCAAGGCGCGTGGAGATGGCGTTCGAAGAAGATAGCGCCGGTCAGGTGCACCGTATTCAGCACGTCCGAAAGAACATCCGTCATTGCGTGCCTCCCGGTCTCGGACGATCGAGCAAGAAAAGCAGACAACCCAGCATACCTGTGGACCCGTACGTATCGTACAAGTTACGCGCTGGAAGTTATCACACCTGCGCCAAGATCAGGCGAGGCTCCGGCCATGAAGGCCGGCATCGAGACAGGGAGAGGCTACGATGGCATCAGCGGAGACGGCAAACCCCGGACCGGTTGCGCCAACCGGCTTGAACCACATCGTGCTGAACGTGCGCGACATGGAGGAGAGTCATCAATTCTGGACCGAGATTATCGGCCTGCGGCTGGTCGGGGAATTCAGGCAGCGCCCTGGCCGGCCAACGACCCCCAGAATGCAGTTTTATCGCAGCACGGGAACGGACGGAGTCCACCACCATGATCTTGCGCTAGTGGAGAACCCGAAGCTGCCGCCGCCACCCACGGACTGGAAAATGTGGGACATGCCGCTTGCCGTCAATCACATCGGTATCACTTATCCGAGCCGCGAGGCGTGGTTGCGTCAGCTCGCCTATCTTCAGGCCAAGGGCGTGAAGTTCGACCGGCGCATCGACCACGGCATGACGCACAGCCTCTATGTTCACGATCCCAACGGCTATGGTGTGGAGCTGGTGTACGATCTGCCGCGCGAGGTCTGGGAGAATGATATCGACGCCGCTCTTAATTTTGCAGAGGCGCTGCCGCACGAAGGAGCCGAGGCGCTGGTCGATCGCACCGATGTTCCGGTGTTTGGTGTTCCGTCGAGTCCATCACATTGATCGCGTGGGCGCGAGCGTTCCCGGATTTGGCTTCGCTGGATCCGGGCCACGCCCCTAAATCTCGATCTCGGTCCCGAACTCCACCACCTGCCTGGTCGGCACGCCGAAGAAGGCGGCGGAGCGCTCGGCGTTGCGCTGCAGGAAGGCAAACAGGGCTTCCCGCCACACCCACATGCCCGGAACATCCTCGCGCGGGATGATGGTCTCGCGGCCGATGTAATAGGTGATGTCGGTGAGGTCGATGCCCGGCAGCTTGCCTTGCTTGCAGGCGAGGACCAGCCCGTCATAGATCGTCGGATACTGCATGAAGCCGTAATGCAGGATGACGCGGGTAATGCCCGGGATGATTTCGACGATCTCGGCGCGGTCCTCGTCGGATATGCGCGGCGATTCCTCGATCAGCACCGTCACCAACACCACGCGCTGATGCAGCACGTGATTGTGCTTGACGAATTGGGTCAGCGCCAGGGGCACCCCCTTGGGCGAGGACGCCAGGAATACGGCGGTGCCGGCGAGCCGTGCGTGGCAACGGTTGATGGCGGTCTCGATCAGATCCTCTTCCGGCTGGCGCAGGCTTCCGCGTGCGCGCTCGACCAGCTTGACGCCGCTGCGCCAGGTCAGCATCACGAAGGCGATTATCGCTGCGAGCAGCAGCGGAAACCAGCCGCCCTCGAACAGTTTGACCGAGTTGGCGGCGAAGAAAACGACGTCGATGGCGAAGAAGAATCCGTTGACCGCGATCACGATGATCGGCGAATAGCCCCACTGGATAGCCACCAGCGCCGCCAGCAGCGTGGTGATAGCCATCAACAGCGACACGGCAATGCCGTAGGCGCCGGCGAGGGCTTCCGATGAGCCGAAGTGCAACACTGCGCCCAGCGTCGCCGCCGCGAGCAACCAGTTGACCAGCGGCACGTAGATCTGGCCGATCGCGTCGCTGGTGGTGTGACTGATATGCATGCGCGGCAGGAAGCCGAGCTGGATCGACTGCTGCGTCAGGGAAAACACGCCCGAGATAATGGCCTGCGAGGCGATCACGGTGGCGAGTGTGGCGAAGGCGACCAGCGGGTAGTGCACCCAATCCGGCGCGAGCTGGTAGAAGGGATTTTCAGCGGCCGAAGGATCGGTAATCAGCAGCGCCCCCTGTCCAAAATAATTCAGCACCAGCGCGGGCAGCGCCACCGCGAACCAGGCCAGCCGGATCGGAAATCGCCCGAAATGGCCCATGTCGGCGTACATCGCCTCGCCACCGGTGACGGCCAGAAATGCTGCGCCGATAATGGCGAAGCTGACGTGGAAGTTCTGGTGGATCAGGAAATCGAAGGCATAGAGCGGGCTGAGGGCGACCAGCACGCCCGGCGCCATGACGATGCCGTGGATGCCGAGCGCAGCAAGGACGGCGAACCAGCCGACCATGACCGGGCCGAAGGCCCGCCCGATGAATTGGGTGCCCTGCCGCTGTATGACGAACAGCCCGATCAGGATCACGACCGTGAGCGGCACGACGGCAGGCGCAAGCGACGGCGCGTCGGCCTTCAGTCCTTCGATGGCGCTGAGCACCGAGATGGCCGGTGTAATCGCGCCGTCACCATAGAGCAGGGCGGCGCCGATGAGGCCCACCACCAGCAGTTTTGCGCGCCACGTTCCGGCTTGCGCATGGCGCGCGTGGAGCAACGCCAGCAGCGCGACAATGCCGCCTTCGCCGCGGTTGTCGGCGCGCAGGATCAAAAGCGCGTATTTGATCGAGATGATGAGGATCAGCGCCCATAGGATCAGCGACACCACGCCGAGGACGGCTTCATTTGTCAGCGGCCCGCCATGGGTGGCGGCCCTGGCGGCTTCCTTCAGGGCGTAGAGGGGGCTGGTGCCGATGTCGCCGTAGACGACACCAAGGGCGCCGAGCGTGGCTGCTGCGGGGAGTTGAGTGGAGTGGCCGGCGGTTGCAACTGGCGTGACTGTCACTGGCGCCCCCATTGGCATCGCGCCCGCCGGATCAGCCGAGGCGCGCAATCAACTGCCAGTCTGCGACGAGACGCCGCAAATTGCCATGGGGTTCCGATCGTCGGGAGAGTCTTTCGTTCGACGGTGTACGGTCGACGACAACGCCGGAATCAATGAGGTCCTCGGGGGGCATCCCGAGGACCTCAAACCAGAGCAATCTGGAAGCAAATAACGGAAGAAAAGGTAGGGTCGACGCCCTACGGCGTGCGATCAGCGGTAACCAGGCGCGCTTCACGCACGACCGACTTGGAGCCGGCGGCGCGGAGGCAGGAGGCCTCGAAATTCGGCCAGGCCTGCTGCGAGCAATCCTTGCCGACGGTACGGATATCCAGGCGGTCACCCTTGGCGAGCGCCTGCGGCACACTGGCTTCGACCTGGGGGGCAAAACCGGGCAATACGGTCAGCGCGGCGGCAATGAACCCAGCGGCAGCGATTGCGGAAAAAGCCTTGATCATGACGGTCCCCTGTCATGGGCCTTGGCGGCCCCGTCGTTTCGTTGGTTGGACTTGTAGCCAGCGCAAGTTTCCGGCCGTCTTCACCGGCCCCGAAAATGGTTTCATCCCGGCCGAGTTTTGTTTCGTCGGCCAGTGGCGGACGAAACATTGCCGGCTCGCCGAGAGAGACGCTCGAAGCCCCAGACTGGTTCATTGGCCGATTCGAAATAAAAAGCCGGCCCGGCAGGGAACCGGGTCCGGCTTGCCGGGCCGCCCGGGGCGGGGTAGGAGGGACCTATGCCCCGTATCGCGCTCTACCCCGGCTCATTCGATCCCGTCACCAACGGCCATCTGGACGTGGTGAGGCACGCCGTCACCCTATGCGACCGCCTGATCGTCGCCGTGGCGGTCAATTCCAGTAAAAAGCCGTTGTTTTCGACCGAAGAGCGTCTGGCCATGCTTCAGGAAGTATGCGGACCGATCGCCCAGACGGCTGGCTGCGCCTTCGATTGCACGACGTATGACAACCTTACTGTTACAGCCGCCCAGAAGGCAGGCGCGACCATCATGATTCGCGGCCTGCGTGATGGCACCGATCTCGACTACGAGATGCAGCTCGCCGGCATGAACGAGGCCATGGCGCCCGACGTGCACACGGTATTCGTTCCAGCCTCGCCGGCGGTCCGCCCGATCACCGCCACACTGGTGCGCCAAATCGCCCAGATGGGTGGGGATTTCTCCGCTTTCGTGCCGTCCTCGGTCGCGGCCCAGCTCAAGGCCAAATTCGCCAGCTAGCCGTCCCGTCGGCGCTCCCTTTACCCGACCTCTTGATCCGGAGTTTTCATGATCCGAATTCTCGCACTCGTCGCCGCGCTGTTCTGTGTGGCTCCCGCGATCGCCCAGCCGCTGCCGGCCAATCTCGACAAGGCGAACGCGATCGTCATCGACACCAGCAAGGGCCGCATCGTGGTCAAGCTGCGGACCGATCTCGCGCCCCAGCATGCCGAGCGCATCAAGCAGCTCGCGCGCGAGGGCTATTACAACAACGTGCCGTTCCATCGCGTGATCGAGGGATTCATGGCGCAGACAGGCGACGGCAAGAATTTCAACGGCACCGGTGGTTCGAAATATCCGAATCTCGCAGCCGAGTTCTCCAACGTGCCGTTCAAGCGCGGCATCGTCGGCATGGCGCGCGCGGCAAGCAACGATTCCGCCAATTCGCAGTTCTTCATCATGTTCGCCGAAGGCGCGTCGCTGAACGGGAAGTACACCGTGATCGGCGAAGTGGTGTCGGGCATGGATGTGGTCGACAAGATCAAGCGCGGCGAACCTGTGGTCGATCCCGACAAGATGGTGAAGGTGCAGGTCGCATCCGACATCAAGTGAGGCCATGATTTCGGCGCGCAGCAAGCAGTTCGTCTGGTTTGCCGCCGCTCTCGTGTGGCTTGCGCCGGCGGTGCACGCGCAGGCCCAACCGCAGCAGCTCGACACCATCAAGGACGTCTACGCCAAATTGTATTCGTGCTGGCGGCCGCCGCCTGCCTCACGCGCCAACCCGATCGACATCACGGTTATCGTCAGTTTCAACCGCGAGGGCGCCATTCTCGGTCAACCCAAGATTACCTATGAATCCGCAAACGCCGGCGATGACGACCGGATCGCGTACCGAATTGCCGTCATGGAAACATTGCAACGCTGTACGCCGTTGCCATTTACCGAGGGACTGGGCGGTGCGGTCGCCGGCCGGCCTTTCGCGGTCACTTTCAGAACCCGCAAACGTCCACCCAAACCTGAAGAGAAAAGAGCATGGCTGATACAGAAAATACTTTGATACTTGAAACCACCCAGGGCCCCGTCACCATCGAAATGCGCCCCGATCTGGCGCCGGGCCACGTCGCCCGGATCAAGGAACTGGTGCGCGAGGGATTTTACGACGGCATCGTGTTCCACCGCGTCATCGAGGGCTTCATGGCGCAGACGGGCTGCCCGCACGGCACCGGCACCGGCGGCTCCGGCAAGAAGCTGAAGGCCGAATTCAACAAGGAACCGCATGTCCGCGGCACCACCTCGATGGCCCGCGCCGCGAGCCCGGATTCCGGCGACAGCCAGTTCTTCATCTGCTTCGACGATGCCTCCTTCCTCAACAACCAGTACACGGTCTGGGGCAAGGTCACCTCCGGCATGGAGAACGTCGACAAGATCAAGCGCGGCGAGCCGGTGCAGAATCCGGACAAGATCGTCAAGGCGCACATGGCCGTCGACGCGGCGTAAGTAGTAACGAACTCCAATGTCATGCCCCGCGAAGGCGGGGCATCCAGTACTCGCCAGCTTTCGTTATGTGGGACGCCGGCGAGTACTGGATCGCCGCCGCAGTGCGCAATTGCGCACAAGGCGGGCGATGACGGCCTGGGCCGATGCGCACCGATCTCTTTGACTTCGAACTCCCCGCCACCAGCATCGCGCTGCGGCCCGCGAGCCCGCGCGATGCGGCGCGGATGCTCGTGGTGCAGCCGGACGGCGTGTTGCATGACCGCAGCGTCGCCGAGCTTCCACTGTGGCTGCAGCCCGGCGACCAGCTCGTCGTCAACGACACCAAGGTGATATCAGCCCAACTCAAAGGCCGCCGCATCGGCCGCGAGACCGAGCCCAAGATCGAGGCGACGCTGATCAAGCGGCTTGACGGTTCGCGCTGGCAGGCGCTGGTCAAGCCGGCGAAGAAGCTCGCACCGGGCGACATCGTTCGCTTCGGCAATGAAGGCAAGGTCTGCCTGCTCGGCCATCTCGACGCCGAGGTCGAGGCCAAGGGCGAAGAGGGCGAGATCACGCTGTCGTTCTCGTTTCACGGGCCGGCGCTCGACCAGGCCATTGCCGATCTCGGCACGCCGCCGCTGCCGCCCTACATCGCTTCCAAGCGCACGCCCGACGATCGCGACGCCGCCGACTACCAGACCATGTTCGCGGCGAACGAAGGCGCCGTCGCAGCGCCAACGGCGGGACTGCATTTCACGCCTGACCTGGAAGCGGCGCTGCGCGGCCGTGGCGTCGAACTGCACCGCCTGACCTTGCATGTCGGGGCAGGGACCTTCCTGCCGGTCAAGGTGGAGGAGACCTCCGAGCACAGGATGCATGCCGAGTGGGGTTCGATATCGGCCGATACTGCTGACGCCTTGAACGCCGCCCGCGCCAAGGGCGGGCGCATCATAGCCGTCGGCACCACGTCGCTGCGGCTATTGGAGAGCGCTGCGACCGAAGACGGCATCATCCAGCCGTTCGACGGCGAGACCTCGATCTTCATCACGCCGGGCTATCGCTTTCGCGCGGTCGATATCCTCATGACCAATTTCCACCTGCCGCGTTCGACGCTGTTCATGCTGGTGTCGGCCTTCTCCGGTCTCGACACGATGAAGCATGCCTATGCGCATGCGATCGCGGCGGGGTACCGGTTCTATTCCTACGGCGATGCCTGCCTGCTGTTTCGCGCACGGGATTGAGGCAAAGCCGGGCGTCTTGCTGCCGTGCCGCCAGCACGGACAGCCGCGGCACCCTGGAAAAAAAGCCCGCCGGTGCGGCGGGCTAAAGGTTCAGGGAGGAAGCGCTCTGACAACAAAGCGCCACTATCTGTCTCTTCGATTCGGCTGTTACCGCCAAGATGGTATAACTACCGGCTTCCGAGCTTTCGCGTGTGCTGTTGCTCTGTTGCCACCATCCGGGTGCGCGGCGCGCGCCGGCGCTTTTGTGCCTCGACGACGAGGTTCCAACGGTTCCTGCCGTCGGATAGGGTGCGCGCGATCATCTGGAGAACTTCATGAACATGTCGGGTATTTTTGCGCGCGTCGTCGCGCTGATCGGCGCCGTTGCGCTGCTGTGGCGCCGCCAGCAGGGATCCGCGCCTGCACCGGCCTGGGGCAGTACGCCGGCTATACCGGAGGCGAAGCCGCAAGGCGCTATCCCGACGCTCAAGATGCCGTCGGCGCAGGGCTGGAGCGACGGGCAAAAGCCAACGGCAGCCCCCGGGCTCAAGGTCAACGCGTTTGCGAAAGATCTGGATCATCCGCGCTGGATCAACGTGTTGCCCAATGGCGACGTGCTCATTGCAGAAGCCACGCAAATCGCGGGACCGCCCAGGAGCGTGTTCCATTATGCGATGCAGGCAACGATGCGGCGTGCCGCGGCGCTCGGCGTCAGCGCTGACCGTATCACCTTGTTGCGCGACCCTGACGGTGACGGCGTCGCCGAGGGACGCGGGGTTTTCATGGAAGGGCTGAGCCAGCCGTTCGGCATGGCGCTGGTCGGCGATACCTTTTATGTCGGCAACACCGACGGCGTGGTCGCCTTTCCCTACGTCGCGGGCGCGGACCGCATCACCGCCGAGGGGCGGAAGCTCGTGGCGTTCAAGCCCAGCGGGCACTGGACGCGGAGCCTGCTGCCGAGCGCGGACGGCAAAAAACTCTATGCCGGCGTCGGCTCGCTCAGCAACATCGCCGAGAACGGCATGGAGGTCGAGGAAGGCCGCGCCGCGATCTATGAGCTCGATCTGGCCGGCGGCACGAACCGCATCTTCGCCGGCGGCCTGCGCAACGCCGTGGGCCTCGCATGGGAGCCCAACACAAGCGTGCTCTGGACTGTCGTCAACGAGCGCGACGGCCTCGGCGACGAGACGCCGCCGGACTATCTGACCTCGGTGCGCGACGGCGGCTTCTACGGCTGGCCCTATTGCTACTGGGGGCAGACGGTGGACGATCGCGTGCCGCAGGATCCGGCCATGGTCGCGAAGGCGATTCAACCGGACTATGCGCTCGGTGGCCACACCGCGTCGCTCGGCCTGTGCTGGATGCCAGCAGGCACGCTTCCAGGCTTTCCGGACGGCATGGTGATCGGCCAGCACGGCTCCTGGAATCGCAGCACGCTGAGCGGCTACGCCGTCGTCTTCGTACCGTTCGAGAACGGCCGCCCGTCCGGTCCGCCGCGGGATATTCTGACGGGGTTTCTAGCACCCGACGAGAAGGTCTCCTACGGACGCCCGGTCGGCGTCACGCTCGGGCCCGACGGCTCGCTGCTGGTGGCCGACGATGTCGGCAACGTGATCTGGCGCGTGACGGGCGCGTAGCGGCGTAGGGTGGGCAAAGCGACTTGTCCGCCGTAGCTCGAAGAGCGTAGGCGGAAGTGTGCCCACTATTCACGGCCGATGCGGCTAGGTGGTGGGCGCGGCGCGAAGTGCGCCTTTGCCCACCCTACAGCTCCTATTTCGGTGGTGAAGGCATGGCTGAGGAATGGTGGTCGACGATCAGCCAACGTTCGCCGTTCTTGACGTAGGTTAAACTGTAGCGCGCCGGCAGGGTCTTCGCCTCGCCATCCCTGACATAGGAGAACGTGTAGTAGCCGGTGTTGATCGCCGCATTCCCGTACACGCGGATCAACTGATCGCCGAAGGCGACCTTCAGGCCGGGCAGAGCCTTGAAGGCGTTCACGAAATAATCTTGTAGCGCCGCCCGATTGGAACGCACCGTCGGCGACAGCGTGCCCCAGAGTACGGCATCGTCCGCATAGAGCGTCAAGACTTTTTCTGGATCGCCTCCGCCGATAGCTTGCCCCCATGCCGAGGCCGCTGCCGCCACCTCCGTTTTCGGTTCGACCAAAGCGCTGGAGCCGAATGGTAGCAACAACATGCACAGGGCAACTGCTGCACTGGCTACTTTTGGGAAAGAATCGCATGACACACTCCCTTGCGAATACTGGCCAGACATGAGACGGCCTCTTGCAATGCGAGCGGCTAGTGATTTGCGTTGTTCGGCGTCAGGTAATCGATGTCACCTGGGCTGATAAATTGAAAACTGTCCCAACCTGGCTTGCTGAGTTTCGTAACCTCACACGCGTGAAACTACATCAACCGCGACCGGCGAACCATAAGTCAGAGCGGTTGACTTACCAGAAAGAGTCAATGTCCTCTTTGGGTAAAATTGGCAATGCTCTGATTGAGAAGTGTGGAGGGTGGGCACAGCGCAAATGCGCCTTTGCCCACCCTGCGATTCCATCTCAAGCCATGACCCGCTGCGGCAGCAGCTCCGCGATCTGGATCGCGTTGAGCGCCGCGCCCTTCAGGAGCTGATCGGCCGACACGAACATCGAGATCGAGTGACCTGAGGCATCGCTGAGGTCCTTGCGGATGCGGCCGACGAGAACGTCGTCCTGGCCTGACGCATCGATCGGCATCGGGAAATAGTTCTTCGCGCGGTCATCGACGATCCTGACGCCCGGCGCGTTGGCCAGGATGGCGCGCACGTCAGCTTCCGTAATCGGCCTTTCGCATTCGAAGGTAATCGCCTCGCAATGCGCGCGCAGCACCGGCACGCGGACGCAGGTGACGCCGATCGCGATCTGATCGTCCTCGAATATCTTGCGGGTCTCCTTGATCACTTTGGTCTCTTCGTCGTTGTAGCCGGTCTCGGGATCGATGGCCGTGTTGTGGCTGAACAGGTTGAAGGCGTAGGGATGCGGGATCGCCTTGGGCTGGAAGGCGCGGCCTTCGAGATGAGCGCGGGTCGACTCCAACAGTTCCTGCATCACGGCGGCACCGCCGCCGCTCGCTGCCTGATAGGTCGACAGGATCACGCGCTTGATGCGGTTTTGCCGATGGATCGGCCACAGCGGCACCAGCGCCGTGATCGCCGAGCAGTTCGGGACGGCGATGATGCCCTTGTGCTCGCGGATACGGCCCGCGTTGATCTCCGGGATGACCAGCGGCACGTTCGGGTCCATCCGGAAGGCCGAAGAATTGTCGATCACGACCGCACCGGCTTTGACGGCTGCGGGAGAGAATTTTCGGGAAGTGCCGGCACCCGCCGAGAACAGCGCGATGTCGACGCCCTCGAACGACTTTTCGGTGAGCTCTTCGATCACGATCCGCTCACCGCGGAAGTCGATGGTCTTGCCGGCCGAGCGGGCGCTGGCCAGCGCCTTGAGCTTGCGGACGGGAAAAGCACGCCTGTCCATGGTGGCGATGAATTCGGCGCCGACAGCGCCGGTCACGCCGGCAATGGCTACAACGGGTTCGTGGCTCACGGGTCTATCCTCTTTGGTTGAGCATCAATGCTTGCGGGCAATAAAAAAGCCCCGGTCCTTTTCAGGCGGGGCTTCGGTTCAGATAATGCGATCGTTCGACTACGCGCGCACGGCTCCCGAGCCCCCGGAGGGTGCTTTGGTTTTCGTGGTCGCTTTGGTCGAAGTCGTCATGGCGCGGACTTATGCGGCAGAGTTCGACCGGCGTCAACGGGTTTTGGGCCGAAAATCGCTCCAAACCGGGTTGAACGGAGTGGCTTTGTCACGCAATAAGCTCCCCCATGAGCCTCCCCAACCATTTTGAACTGATCGCCACCGACGGTAATTCCCGCACCGGCCGCCTGACCACGCCGCATGGCGTGGTGCGCACGCCGGCCTTCATGCCGGTCGGCACCGCAGGTGCGATGAAGGGCATGCACTGGCGCGAGGTGCGCGATGCCGGCGCCGATATCGTGCTCGGCAACACCTATCATCTGATGCTTCGGCCCGGCGCCGAGCGGATCGCGGCGCTCGGCGGCCTGCAAACCTTCACCGGCTGGAACGGCCCGATGCTGACGGATTCCGGCGGCTTCCAGGTGATGTCGCTGTCGGACCTGCGCAAGGTGAGCGAGAAAGCCGTGACCTTCCGTTCGCATATCGACGGCGCCAAGGTCGAGCTGTCGCCGGAGCGTTCGATCGAGGTGCAGCGGCTGCTCGGCGCCGACATCGCCATGCAGATGGACGAGTGCGTGCGGCTGCCGGCCGGGCGTGACGACATCGAGCGCGCGATGCGGCTGTCGTTGCGCTGGGCGGAGCGCAGCAAGCGTGCGTTCGAGACCGCGCCTGATGGCTACATGTTGTTCGGCATCGTGCAGGGCGGCGACATTCCCGAGATGCGCCATATCAATGCGCGCGGACTGGTCGAGATCGGCTTCCACGGCTACGCGATCGGCGGGCTTGCGGTCGGCGAACCGCAGGCGGTGATGCTGGCGATGGTCGAGGAAACCGCGCCAGCTCTGCCGGCGGATCGCCCGCGCTACCTGATGGGCGTCGGCACGCCGGAGGATCTGCTGGAAAGCGTGGCGCGCGGCATCGACATGTTCGACTGCGTGATGCCGACCCGCAACGGGCGTCACGGCATGGCGTTCACTCGCTTCGGCCAGATCAACCTGCGCAACGCCCGTCACGCCGACGATCCGCGGCCGCTGGATGAGGAAAGCGCATGGCCGGCGACGCGCGACATCTCGCGGGCCTATCTGCATCATCTGGTTCGCTCAGGGGAGACGTTGGGGGCGATGCTGCTGTCGGAAATCAACGTGGCCTATTATCAGCACATGATGCAGGGCATGCGCGAAGCGATCGCAAGCGGCACGTTCGAGACGTTCCAAATGAAAACGCGCGCCGGTTGGGCGCGCGGTGACATTGCTCCACGATAGCTTGAGTCAATTACAAGCAAACCTCTTGACCGAATGTTTGGTCACGAAGCCGTAACCGCAGGTGTCGCAGGTCCAGAGATAGCTGATCACGTGGTCGTTGAGGTAGGCTGAAGCTTCCGCTGCCACCATGGTGTCGGCGCACACAGGGCACGTCGGCAAATCACAACCACGCGGGTCGGGCCGATACGCAACTGGCGACAGGAGTTCAGCAATTCCTGGCATCGTGACCTCACCTCTGGTTCAGCTCACTACCAAAGTATAGTCCGAAATCTTTGACGTTGTGGCAACACAAATGCGTTGATTTCACGAAATTTAGCGACGCTCTTGTTTTGCAATGCAGCGAACTCTTCGCTCCGGCGATTCCAGCTTGCACATCGCACTGGCCGCCTCCTAAGTAAGGAGAGCCGCAGTTCCCCGCAGATGATCGCCTATGGAGTGTTGAGATGGATGCGTCGTCAACCACGAGTGCAGTGCAACGTCCGGGGCGGGGCCGGGTTTTCGACTCCATCGTCGATGCAATCGGCGACACCCCGATCGTCCGCCTGCGCAAATTGCCGGAGGCGCATTGTGTTAGCGCAACCATCCTGGCCAAGCTCGAATATTTCAATCCCGCCGCGAGCGTCAAGGATCGCATTGGCGCGGCGATGGTGATCGCGATGGAGAAGGCCGGCGTGATCAACGCCGACACCGTGCTGATCGAGCCGACGTCAGGCAATACCGGCATCGCGCTGGCCTTTGTCGCGGCCTCGCGCGGCTACCGGCTGAAACTGGTGATGCCGGAGTCGATGTCGATCGAGCGGCGCAAGATGCTGGCCTTCCTCGGCGCCGAGATCATCCTGACGCCGGCATCACAAGGCATGAAGGGCTCGATCGCGACCGCCGAGGAACTGGTGCGGACCACGCCCAACGCGGTAATGCCGCAACAGTTCAAGAACCTTGCCAATCCCGAAATTCACCGCCGCACCACGGCCGAGGAAATCTGAAACGACACCGGCGGCAACATCGATTTCTTCGTCGCGGGCGTCGGCACCGGCGGCACCATTACCGGCGTCGGACAGGTGCTGAAGCCGCGCAAGCCGTCATTGCGGGTGGTGGCCGTCGAGCCGGAGGAAAGCCCGGTGCTGTCGGGCGGGCAGCATACGCCGCACAAGATTCAGGGCATCGGCGCCGGCTTCGTTCCGGACATTCTGGATCGTTCGGTCATCGACGAGATCGTCAAGGTCAACGGCCCGACGGCGATCGAAATGTCGCGCGCACTGGCGCGCATGGAAGGCATTCCCGGCGGCATTTCCTCGGGTGCTGCGATCGCGGCGGCGCTCGAGATCGGCAAACGACCCGAGAGCGCCGGCAAGACCATCCTTGCGATCGTGCCGTCATTCTCCGAGCGTTATTTGTCAACCGCACTGTTTGAAGGAATCTAGCGATGGCGGACCAACCGCGACGGCCGAGAACCCTGAACGACGCGCGCACCGAGGCCGAGGCCGCGTTCAAACGCACCACCACCAAGGTGGCGGAAGCGCCGCCGAAGACGACCCGGCTTCCCGGCGTGAGGGAACTGGTCTCGCTGCGCATCGACCAGGACGTGCTGGAATTTTTCCAGGAAGGCGGCCCCGGCTGGCAGGATCGCATGAACGAGGCCTTGCGAAAGGCCGCGGGCAAGTAGATTGCCGCGAGTACGCATTTTGATTTGGCGAAGCGCACAATGAAAAAGGCCCGGGATGAACCCGGGCCTTTTTGCAATGGCGTCGCTTGCCGCCTAGCGCAGCATGCCGCCCATGACGCCGCCGATGAAGCGTCCGGCTCCGGCCGGGTCAGGCCCACTATTGTTGTAGTGCCGCTGCGGCTGGGGCTGTGATTGTGCCTGGCCGCTGCTCGGGGCCCGGCGCTTCGGCCGCTCCTCGTCGGAACTCGCGGTCGGCGCCGCCGCGACGATCTCGCTCAGCAGCGCCTTGTGCTGCAGCTTGTTGAGGTAGCCGCTCTTGGGATAGCCGCGGGCCGCCTGCCAGCGCGAGATGACGCCGCGGGTTGCCTGATCGAACTGGCCAGTGGCCTTGGTGTCGAAGCCGAGCCCGGTGAGGCGGCGCTGCACGTCGCGGCGCTGGCCCTTGTCGAGGCCGATCTGATCCTCGGTGGTCTGGTCCGCTTCCTCCTTGAAGGTCGCGGGATCGACGCCCGTGGTCAGGTTGCGGGTGGCATCGGGTTTGGGACCAGACTCAAGCGAGGCAATGCGCGACAAGGCCAGCGAGCGGAACTGACCATTGGGATAGTTGCTCAGATAGGCGTTGAGTTCTTCCGGCTTGTTGGAATCCTTGATCGAGCGCCAGAATTCCAGTTCCACGTCCGACGCCTTTGAAGCGCCCGCTGCCGGCGTTGCAGCCGCCACCGCGCCGGGCGCGGGCGCGCCGTTCAGATAGACTGAACCGATCAGGTTGGTGTGACCCCAGGGCAATTGTCCCTTGTTGGTCTCCTCATTGACCTGGGCGCGGACCTTGGTCATCGCCTGCTGGATCTCCACGCCGGGCTGGGTGAGGTTGGCAAGCAGCGCGCGCGTGAACGGGCTGTTGGAACCTTCCTGGCCGTCGAGCGCGGTCTGGCCCGGGCCGGTCGCGAACGCGATCAGCGTGCCTTCGCCGGATTTCATTTCGGCAAGACCGGTTTGCACATTGACGCTGCGGGTCGCGGAGTTCGACTTGATCTTGGCCGCAAACGGGTTGTCGCGGCAGGCATCGAGGAACACCAGCTTGACCTTGGCGTCGCCCATGGTCTGCTCGAGCGTGAGGTCGATATTGATCGCGGCGCCGAGCTTGACGTCCATTTCGGATTTGATGTCGGCGTCGATCGGCAACAGATAGTTGGTGCCGGAGATGGCGATGCCGTGACCGGCGTAGAAGAACAGCGCGACGTCGGCGCCTTGCGCCTTCTTGCCGAAGTCGAGCAGCCGCTCGGTCATCTTGTCGCGCGTGAGATTGGAACCCTCGACCACTTCGAAACCGACATTGCGCAGGGTCGCGGCGATCGCCTTCGCATCGACCGACGGGTTCGGCAGCGGGGCTACGTTCTTGTAGGCGCCGTTACCGACGACGAAGGCAACACGCTTCTCGGCACTGGCGGCGCCCGCCGTAAGGACCATGCAAATGGCGGACAAAATGAGGGTTGGGTAGCGCATAGGAAATCCCCCTGCAGAATCGACAAAGGCTTTGATTGTGACGCTGGCTGGACAGTACAGAAAATCGCCTGCTTCGCGCCACAAAAAAGCAGGCTGACAACCAAATCCGGAGCCATCCGTTACCGTCGCGACACGCATCGTCGCGTGATCTAGATCACAGCCCGGCAAATAAAATTCAGCTAGGGGCGGACGCCTTAGTCGAAGGATTCGGTTTCAGGTTCAACAGATTTCCGGTGAGGATCAACGCGGCCCCGAGCACGGTGAACAGGTCCAGCCGTTCCGAATAGATCAGCCAGCCGGCGGCGGCGGTCAGCGGAACTCGCAGAAAATCCATCGGGATCACCACGGTGGCATCGGCATGCAGCATCGCGCGCGCCATGCAGTAGTGGGAGAACGTGCCGCAAAACGCGATCACCACGACCCAGCCCCAGAGATAGGTCGGCGGCCACGTCCAGACGTAGAGCGCGGGAAACAAGCCAGCCGCCGATTGAACCACCAGCATCCAGAACATGATCGAGAGCGCCTGCTCGGTGCGGGTGAGCGACTTGACCATCGTGACCGACACGCCGAACCCGACGGCCGCCGCCAGCGCGATCAACTGGCCCGGATCGACCTCGCTGGTGGCGGGGCGAACGATCACGACGACGCCGACTAGCCCGAGCACGATCGCCGCGATCTTCCAGATGGTCATGCGCTCGCCGAGAAACGTCGCGGCCAGGATCGCGGTCCAGATCGGCATGGTGAATTCGATGGCCACCACCTGGCCGATCGGGATCAGCGTCAGCGCAAAGAACCAGCCGAGCTGCGCGCCATAGTGGATGAGGTTGCGCGCAATATGCTGCGGTAGCCGCGTCGTCTTCATCATGCCAAATCCGCCATTGGCGCGGATCAGCGGGTACAGCATCAGGAAGCCGAGGATGGAGCGCATCTCCATGAGCTGGAACACGTTGATCTCGCGCGCCGCCTCGCGTCCGGCGATCGCAATGATCAGCATCAGGGAGAGCCAGCCGGCCATCCACAGCGCGGCCAGGGTTTTGGAGGGGGTGCGGTCCATTCGAAAAGCTTGCGGGGTTGGGGCAGGCCGGTATCGGCGAGCGCGCCACAATTTGCAATGCGCATATGCGGCGGGCAGCGATGCGCGGCACCGCAATTTCGCTGTGGGAGCGACGGCCGGTTCAGTGCTAAGGAGCGGCGGTCTCAACGAGGAACCTACGCATGCGTATCTTGCAACCGGCCGAATGGTCGAAACCCCGCGGCTTCTCGCACGGTGTCGAGGTCGACGCTTCAGGCAAATGGGTCGTGCTGGCCGGCCAGACCGGCGGCGACGAGAAGGGCGATTATGCCCCTGACATGGCCGCCCAGGTCGGCACGGCGCTGAAGCGCATCATCAAGCTGCTTGGCGAAGCCGGCGCGGGGCCCGAGCACATCGTCCGCCTGACCTGGTACCTGACCAGCCGCAGCGAATACGAAGCCGCAGGTCCTGGCATCGGCGCTGCCTGGAAGGAAACACTCGGGCGCAATTTCCCGCCATCGACATTGCTCTACATCGACGGGCTGGTCGACGTCAGGGCCAAGGTCGAAATCGAAGTCACCGCCTTCGTGCCCAAGGCCTGACCAAGGCCTGGCCGAACATCACAAACGCCAGGCGCTATCAGCTTCAACAACCGCGCCGGAAAAGACAAAAGGATATCGTGAGCCAATGACCAATCGATCGACCTCTGCAGACTACGTCACAGCCTTCGCAACCGGCTGGCCCGAGCACCAGCCCGATGTCATGGTGCTGTCGCTGACCACGCACAGGGGCGTGCAGGATTTTGCGTTCAACAAGGAGCAGGCTTTGTTGATCGCCAAGACGATCAAGGAGACGGCGGCGAAACTCGAGAAGCCGAAGACGAGTTAAGCGAGATCAAATCGCGCGCCTCTGGAACACTGGATCGCCCGCGTTCGCCGCGGGCGATGACAATTGAGGGGCTACTTCGACAGCGAAATATGGGCGGCGCGGAACTGGCTGTCGGCCTTCATGGCGATCTGCTGCTTGGTGCCGGTGGTCTTCAGCGCGATGCTGGCGCTGAAGCCGGCCGCCTGGGCGACCAGCTGGAAGCTGCCGTTGGCGCCACGGCCCTGGATGTTGCCGCCAACATTCTGGCTGGTCTCGCTCCAGTTGCCGCTGACTTCGCCGCCTGCTGCGACCACCGCCGCCTGGAGGTTGAACTTGTAGGCATCGCTGGCGCAGGTGAGGATCATATCCATGCTGGCACCCGCCACCTTGTAGGTCGCGCGGCAGCGGATCCGCTCGTTCGAGCCGTCATCGAGCGTCACGGTGCCGGAACCGGACCAGGTGCCGGCCATGCCGGCGAACGTACTGGACTGGGCGTAGCCCGTGGAGGCCGCAAAGGCCGTCAAAAAAAACGCGACGGCTGCGAATGTCAGCCGCCGCGCTTTGGCGAAAAATTCTGAAGCCTGGCTTGCCTTACTGACGGGACGCTTCCCATCGACCGCTGCACGCGACACCAGCTGAAGCCCCATTCCATTTCCCCGATCCGGAGTTGCCACTGAGTTGACCGTTCGCATATGCACCATTGATCGAGACTCGCACAAGTCCCCCGCTGCCGACACTGCCGGAAACCGGACCGCCCGAAATCTTGCCGTCGGCGACGTTCACGGTCGAGGTAGTCTGCGCATCGCAACTGCCCGATTTTGTGACAACGGTGACCTGCCAAAGGCCGTCATAGGGCGACTGAGCTGAGGCCGGAGCTGCGGTCAGGGTCGCGGCGGAGGCAAGAAACGAAGCATACAAAATTTCGCGGATGCGATTGGCGCGCATGGATCAAATCCTTGAGATGTGTGTGATGACGAACCTTATCTGGTCACAATGTGTCCAAACTTGGGTGCAACGCAACACTGCGGAATGTTCCCGGGATTTCAAACACATCAAGGTGAATCCGGTTCCGGGCGGGGAACGAAAAAAGTTCCGATTTCGCCACTGATTCGGTACCAAAACCGTGCTGGAGGTATTTAGGTAGCGTTCAGTGCTTTGCGTCCGACAGGTTCGGCGCCTGGGTGGCGAACTCCTCCTCCTGCGGCGTGGCAGGGAGGTTGTTGTGGGTCTTGGCGTGAAAGATGACGTCGGCAAGCAGTTTCTGGCCGAGCGGAGCCAGCGCGCGCTCCCATAGCTCGCGGGCAGTTTCGCCTTTCTTGACAAACACCCATTCCTGCGCGGCGATGGCGCCCGCATCCATCCGGTCGGCAAGGTGGTAGACAGTGCCGCCGGCGATCGGATCGCCCTCCTTGATGGTCCATTCGACTGCGGCGATGCCGCGATGCCGGGGCAGGAGCGAAGGGTGGTAGCCGATGCCGCCGAGTTTGGCGGCGGCCAGCGCCTCCCTGGTGACGCGGGCATGGCTGTGCGCGGTCACGATCAGGTCGGTATTGGGTGCGATTTCGGACGCTGCCACGCGTTTCGGATCGGCCTGCACGGCGACGTCGATCCCGGCGGCCCGCGCGGTGGCGGCAAGCCGGTCCTCGCCATCGTGGACGACGACGCGGACGATATCGACCCCGTGTTGGCGCAGCGTATTGAATGTCGTCACGCCGAAATGGCGGGAACCGACCAGGGTGATCCGCATGTGTTCTGTCCGTCGTTAATCAGGCCGGTATGCCGATAGCACACCATGACGGCCTGTTTCGACGCTAGGCCCGAGGCATTTGGGTTATCAACAGGGCGGGCGGCTGAGCTAGCCCTTGACGGCGCAACTCGGGCCGGCTTGGCGGCGCCGGCCAGCGTGCGTGGCATCACAGCGGCAACGAACGGCGCGGCGCTACGGTTGAGCCCCGGATCAGCAACCACGGACGACCCGCATGAAACGCTTTCTCGTTTTTGCCGCCATAGCGCCGCCGCTCGGCTTCGTCGTCGCGTTCTGGGTGATGCTGCAGATTGCCAATTGGCTTGCGGGCAGCCCGAGCACATTTGATGTCGGCCAACTCATGATGCTGCCGACGATATACCTGGTCGGGTTGATCCCCGCGCTGTTGGCCGCGTGGTTCGACCATGCGCTGGCAAAGCACCATGTCTCGTACCGCGTCGCGCTCACGGCGCTGTTCGGCTATGCGATCAGCTACCTGCCGCTCGCGGCAGCGTTCTGGATGGGCTTCGCCCACGGGCCGGAAGTCCTGCTGTTGGGGCTCATCGGCGCGGTGCCGTCAGCGGTGTGTTCGTGGCTGGCGGCGGAGCGGCAGGCGCCCGACCTTGTTCCGTCACCATGACAGGATGCGCAGCTCTGGCCGGGAGTGGGCGGGGAGCGGTTGCTGAAGCGGCTCGGACCGTTGCTCGGCCGCCATTTGCAGGCGCTCCCGCAGGTCGGCGCTGCACTGCTTCATCTGGTTGCGCAACTCGCGCCGGCTGAAGGTGGTGAGGGAGGAATCGCCGAGCTGCTGCCAGGCAGCGCGCAGCCACTGTTGCAGGGCGCGGATATCGGAATCGAGGATATCAGGCTGGTTCATTCCGCCGGAATCTCAAAACGTGATCGCGCCATGATTAGGCCTGATTCTCGCGCCGACGCCTACCGTTGCAGGGCAGGAAAAACCGAGCTGGAAGCCAGGGAACGCGCACGCCACATGATCGTTGATGATGGCTTCCTGGAGCGACTTCGATGTCCCGCTATCCGGCGCTTGTTCTCTTCACGGCGCTCGCCCTGATCGCCCCCGTCAGCGCGTTCGCGCAATTGACGCCGCCAGCCGGCTCGGCCGGCGCCGGCAATTCGTCGATATCCGGCGTGCCGTTCGGCCCGGCCAATCCCCGGGCGCTCTCCGATCCCAGCGGCATCGGCAATGCCTCGAGCAACCCGCCGCTCCGCCCCAACCCTCCGGCGCCGGTAACGACCTACGGCTCAGTCGATACGCCGGCGCCACGCGCGCGGCTCGCGACGCCGCCCTATACCGGCGCCTCGCAGCGGATCTTCAGCGCGCGCCAGGCGTCCCCGGGAAAGCCGCCGGTTCGGCGGCGGACGCGACCGGAGGTGAGCAGTTTTACGGGGATCTGCCGGGGCTGTTAGCGATCAAATGCCGGTTCCACGGGGAGCGAGCTCGCAAGAAGAGGGACATCTCGATGTTCGGTCTTGGCGGGGAACAATTTTCGCTAGCCGGACTTATGGCCTGAGCGGCCGTGCGTGCTGACCCTGCATCTGCTGACGCCGAGTATTGTGTGACGCAAGATTTGCCCCAAGGGCAGCGGATGGCCGGAATGAATATCCAGCAACGGACGGCCAAGACTCTCTCCCCGCCAGGTCAGTCCGCCACGCCGAACGTCGCTCAAGTGCCGCGCCACGAATGGCTCCGTGCGCACGAAGAAAGTCTGGCCGCCACCTACGATAACGTCGGCGTGGGCATCGCCGAGATCGATCAGGCCGGGCGGATGCTGCGCGTCAACCAGAAAGTCTGCGAGCTGACGGGACGCGGAGCGGCCGATCTGCTCGGCCGCTCGATCTTTGACGAGACCTCGCCACAGGACGTTGCGCAGGATCTCGCGGAGTTCAGGCGACAGATTGCCGGCGAAATCGATCGCTACACCATCGAAAAACGTCTCGCCCGCAAGGACGGCTCATATCTCTGGGTGGAGGTGACGTCCTCGAGCGTTCGCGATGCGTCGGGAAATTTCCTTTACGCGGTACGTGTTCAGCATGACATCAGCGCCCGCAAGAAAGCCGAACAGGCGCTGGCGCGCCGCAGCGAAGAGCAGGCGGCACTGTTCCAATTCTCCGAAAGGCTCCAATACGCCACATCGCTTCCAGGCGTTTACGACGCCGGCCTGGACGCCATCCTCGCGGCACTTGCCTGCGAGCGCGCCTCCATTCTGCTGTTCGACGACAATGACGTGATGCGCTTCGTCGGATGGCGGTGTCTGTCGGACGGGTACCGGAAGGCCGTCGAAGGCCATTCACCTTGGGACAGGAACGAACGAAATCCGCGTCCGGTCTGTTTCGAGGACGTTGGCGTGTCCGATCTTTCCGACACGATCAAGGAAACGGTTGCGCGCGAACGCATCGCAGCCGTCGCTTTCATTCCGATCCTGATCGGCGGCCGGCTCGCCGGAAAATTCATGGCCTATTACGACAGGCCGCATCGCTTTGTCGAATCAGAGATCGACGTCGCGCTGACGCTCGCGCGGCAACTCGGCTTCGGCGTTGCAAGATTGAGGGCGGAAGAGGCGCGGAGCGCCGCCGAAGAGCGTGCGCAGCAACTCGTGTCCATCGTGGAATCCTCTGACGATGCGATTATCAGCAAGGACCTGAACGGGATCATTCGGACCTGGAATCCAGGCGCGGAGCGGCTGTTCGGCTATACCGCCGGCGAGGCTGTCGGCAAGCCGGTGACCATGCTTTTTCCGCCGGGACGCGAAGACGAGGAGCCCGGGATCCTCGCGCGGATACGCCGCGGCGAGCGCATGCAGCATTATGAAACCATCCGCCGGCGGAAGGACGGCAGCCTTCTGGACATTTCGCTGACCGTCTCGCCGGTACGCGACGGCACAGGACGGATCATCGGCGCATCGAAGATCGCCCGCGACATCACCGATCGCAAGGAAGCCGAACGCAAGCTCCGGGAGAGCGAGCAGCGTCTCACGGAACTGCTTGCGGCTATACCGGCCGCGATCTACACGACCGACGCGCAGGGCAAAATCACCTATTTCAACGAGGCGGCGGTCGAATTTTCCGGCCGGACGCCGACGCTCGGCAGCGACGAATGGTGCGTCACATGGAAACTGTTCCTTCCTGACGGCACGCCGCTCCCGCACGACCAGTGCCCGATGGCGGTTGCACTCAAGGAAGGGCGCGCCGTCCGCGGCGCTGAAGCGGTCGCGGAGCGGCCGGACGGGACGCGGGTGCCCTTCATTCCGTTCCCGACGCCGCTGCGGGACTCTCTCGGCAGGATCAACGGCGCCATCAACATGCTGGTGGATATCAGCGAGCGGCGGCAGGCGGAGACGCAGCAGCGGCTGCTGCTCGATGAACTCAGCCACCGCACCAAGAACAACATGCAGATGCTGCAGGCGCTGCTGTTCTCCGCGGCAAGAACGGCGCACAGCGAGGAGGCGCGGAAAGTCCTCAACGAGGCCAGCGCGCGGATCGCGGCCATGGCGGCCGCGCAGCGCGTGCTGTACGGCCGCAGCGACGCCAGCCGGTTTGCGGCGGCGGAATTCCTGCCCGCGGTCTGTGAAACAATCCGGCAATTGCTGCCGCCGGCGGCGCGAATCGAAAGCGGCGCGGCGCACGGCGTGCTTTCCAACGACGTTGCCATGCCGCTCGCGCTGATACTGAACGAGCTTCTGACGAACGCCGTCAAACACGGCATCAAGGACCATGCGAAGCAGGGCGTTCGGGTCAGCCTGACCGATCGGGATGGACGGCTGGTTCTCAGCGTCGAGGATGACGGCGAGGGGTTCGACCTTGAGAAGGTCCGCAAGAATTCATCCGGACTCCAGCTCGTCCTCGGCCTCGCACGCCAACTGCATGGAACGCTTTCCGTCACGAAAAACCCCTCGCGGGCGAGCCTCGATTTTCCCGCCGCGAAAATCTAGGGCGGTCATCGATGACGCCGCAGCAGCGCGCAGGGCTTTTTTCACCGCAGCCCGGACCAGCCCGGAACCCGCCGTTGCCGGCTGAAGAGGCCCGACGGATAGAAGACAAGCATGGCCCTCCGCGCGTTCTCGTCGTCGAGGACGATTTTCTGATCGCCATGCAAACCGAAATCGCGCTGACGGCAGCCGGCTTTGAGGTTATCGGCCCGGCCACGACCGCCGAGGAAGCCGTCGCGATGGCCGGCGAGGCGCAGCCGACGCTCGCCGTGATGGACATTCGTCTCGCCAGCACCCGCGATGGCATCGACGCCGCCCGGCAATTGTACCAGGACTTCGCCATTCGCTGCATCTTTGCGACCGCACACGACGATGCGCACACGCGCGGACGCGCCGAGCCCTATGCCCCGCTCGGATGGCTGCCGAAGCCGTACACCATGGCTTCGCTCGTTGCGGTGGTTGCTGAAGCTATCGCAGGGCTGCGCCGGCCGTAGCGCTCCGGCAAGCGCACACTGGGTCCGACTCCTAATTAATATTTAAATCGTGCGGAGTCGGGCAAGCCCGGTTGGATCCATTACACATAATAATACGCGCCAACGATCTCCGACCTCCGGGCCGCATGGCAGGCAGCCGCGTCAGGGCAGGGTGCGGTTTCGAGATATCTTTTGGATCGCGTATGCATGAGGCATGGCTCCAAACTTTGGAAGCCACCGTCCGAAAGGCCCATCCGGAAAGGCGCGGTCTCCCGATCGGGGGCATAATGCGTGTCGGGCGGATAATTTGTCACCCGCAAACGTCCGGCGCATTAAATTAAACTAATAGAGCCATTAAATCGGCCCATAGTTTCAGGCAAGCGGGTATCTCGGCATAATTACGATTAAATTGTTCGGACGGGAGGCGCTTAGGGGAACTTTCCGCTTTTTCCCGATTTGGGTTCCGAAGCAGGAGCGGGAGAGCGGCAAATGGCCAAGCGCTGGAGTTTCGAGGATATCAACGACCTCAAGAATCTCGCTCAGAGGTATTCAGCCCAGGCGATTGCCGAAAAGATGGATCGGACTGTGGGTGGGGTGACCTTCAAGGCGCACCAGCTGGGACTATCACTTAAGGCGCGCTCGCAGGCCACCGATCCGGAGTTCACGGACTTCAATTGGACAGAGAGCCACAACAGGTCGCCCGCGTCGGACGAGCGGCGCTGAGGTAACGTCCCGCGGCGCGCGCGGCGGTCTGTGCTGCGGCCTAGCCGCTGCGGTAGGCATCCAGCGCATGGGCGGCGAAGATGCCTACGCTGACCAGAGTGAGGATACCTGCTGAAATCTCAATCATTGCCCGGTCTCCCCCTCACCGATTGTGGCGAGGAATCTACTGCGTGACTGGTTCCAAATGAGCTCGAAGAAGAATTGCATGACGGCCGTCCCTGTCTTGTTAACAACGAGATAGGCAGCCCTTTGTTTCAGGATGTTTTCGTCGGCTTCAGAAAATGGTTTCGTCCGGACCGTTCCGCGACAACTGAATGATGACAATTTCGCGGCGGGGGCGCATGCTTTTGTGACACCAGCGCGGAGTGATTCGATCATGCTGGAAGCAATTGTATTGTTGCTGGGCGTGAGCACATGCGCCCTGATCCTTATTGCCTTCTGGGGCCTCGACCTGCGCGGGATGCGGCGCAGAGGATAGGGTGGTTCTGGTTCCACCGGGTCGTGCCGCGAGCAGCGCGGGCACGAGGTTATCATGCGCGCCTGCGGCTCGCCCGTCACAGTAAACCAACGCTTAACTATGAATCGGTACGGTCTGCTGTGTCCGGATGGTGACCGTCCGGCTAAACGGGAGCGACTATCATGCCCGTCGAGATGCTGACGTATGCCGACCTGGGCGAAAGACTCACAATTTCGCCGGAGGCGGCCCGCGCCCTGGTAAAACGACATCGATGGCCGCGTTCCCGCGCCAACGACGGCAAGACGTTGGTGCAGGTCGATCTCACCGAAATCAGCCATTCCCCGATCACCCGTCCGCCGCAAGCACAGGCCGGTCACCAGGTGGTCGCCGCCCTCAAGCAGAAAATCGAGAGCTTGCAGGCCGAACTGATCGAGGCGAAGGCTGTTGCCAGCGGCCATCGGGCCGACTTCGAGAGAGAATGCGAGCGCACGAACAAGCTGTTGGCCGAATTGCTCAAGACCACCTCGGAGAGCATCGGCGCCCGGGAAAGGGCGGCTCTGCTGGAAGGCAAGCTGTCGATGCTAACGCAGCCCTGGCGACGTCGGCTGGTCGATGCTTTCACCCTTGCCTTGCCACAAGTCGCCGGCAACACGCGCGAGAGCGCCGGAAGCATCGCCCAATCGCATAATTGAACCGACTGGCCTGCTCGCCTCGGGCTGAGCTTTCTCCGGCCCCAGTGGTGCATTCTGCTTTCCTTGAACACGCGAGGCCTGTCGGCGTTCAGCGCCCGCAGCATCCCGATCCGCGCGTGCATCGGACCTCCGCAGTCTCAATCAGGCAATGAAGAGGCCGTTTGCTATTTAGGCTGGTTCTGTTCGGCCTTTATCGTAACGACTCGGCCGCGGGGATGGATGCTCAAACGGGGTGGATCGGGGCAAGGCGAACAACAGAACAAGATAAGCGGAACTTCTTGCTTTAGCCGGTCCACGTGCGATCTCCGCACTGCAGGCATTCAAATATATGAATGACGACTCCGCTTTCAGATTCCATGATGGTTTTGAGGAGGGTGAGCCTTCCTGCGCAGAAACGGCATTCATGGTTTGATTGATCGCGAACAGTGGCAATCTTTTCAGCTCGAAATAGCTCCATCGCGGGGCCCCCACCCCAGTAAAGGCGCAGAATACGGAGCAACGGTTTCGGAAATGGTAAATAGCCTAGCGGCGCCGTAGTGTTACGGGAGGACGGACCGTCCCAGCGTTGCGAAAGGCAGGGGCGCGTGATTCCGATACGCCAGTGCGGCTTATCAAGACCGAAACGGCCCCAGCGCGAAGGCTGGGGGTCTGCATGCTGGAGCCGTCCCCCTTACGCGCCCTTCCGAGCGCAGAACTACACTATCGGGGAAAACAAGAGCCGGTCCTGGCTACTTTTTCATTCCGGGAACTCTGGCGGGGTAACCCCTTCGGTAGATAAGCCTAGTGGAATTTGACGCCGACCAGGTGTTCCGTTCGCCATATCACGGTGCATCCGCGTCTCAGGCGATCAGCAACGATCAGAAGGGTAAATTGCGTCGGGATGCCTAGCGGGCCGACCACCTCCAGCGCCGCCCCAGTCTCGGACTGGCTGCGGATGAGGCAGGCGATCGTGCGCCCGTTGAACTCAATACTTCCTGATTTCAACTGGTTCATTCCAACCGGCAATACTCGTAGCCCTATCGCAATTCGAACGCATCGTCACTCCGCCAAGGCGCATAGTGCTGTCGACATTTTGTCACAGCGGAGTGGCAAGACTCGACGCGTGTCGTTCGGCAACGTCGTGCGCCGGGCCGCCAACCGAGCAGCCTTACTCCGTCTTTGGCTTGTTCATGGCTCGCTCAATTTCGTCCGCTAGCTGATCTATCCGCTGGCTGATCCAAGTGACGGTGCAATCGGTCGAAGAAGTCTTGCTTGGCTTTGTCCGTAGCGAGGTCCGGATCAGCGTGGCGTCGGCCGCATCCTTCCGCAGACGTTCTTGTGCCGCCAGATGATCCTGCATGTCGGACGGCCTGTCCTTTCTTCTGATCGGCGAGCGAGTTTGCCAAAGCCCTTGGAGGCTGCAGTCCCGGTGACGTTAGCCACTCGTTGACATGAGCTGTGGTCTCAGCTTGCCGGGTTTTCTGGCGGAGCGCAGTCAGTGAAGCGCCGGCGCCGATCGATGATGAAGCGTAACCGGCGGCGGCTCGCGGTGCATGCCAGGCGGCTGCGGCGATAACGCGGAATTAATCTGATAAGCCTATAATCCAAGGCAGTTCTAGTTGGGTGTCGCGTAAAGGAGCCGTCGCTAGGGACGATCCAGCGGTCGGCTCCTTTTTGTTCACTCATTTGAGGTTAGTGCACGTGACCCAGACATCGGAAAACCAGAGCCAAGCCGACCAACCCGAATCCACGGCGCCGATCAAGCAATCGAGCCGGAAATCGATCCTGGCGTTTGCGGTGTTCGCGCTTGGAATAAACACGACTGCGGCCGTCTATACGCTGTCGCCGTCCGATTTTGCTCTGCCTGATATCAGCAGGTTGGCCGAACTGATTCCGCACCCGAAAGCTTCCGATCCAATATCGGATGATCCGGCTGTCGCCGCATTGAAGAATATTCAGTCGGTGCAGCAGCAACACGTTGTCTCGCTGCAAGAGAATAACTTCTTGTTGCAGCAAAACACAGCTTTGCTTCAGCAGGATTCAATTGCGCTTGCTTCTCTGAGACAGAGCGTCGTGGATGAGCAAGTCGATGTGAAGAAGATATCTGGTCAGATTGCGGATGAACATGCAGACGTGAAGAAGATCTTCGCGCAGGTCACCAAGCTTATGGCGAAGGTCGACTCGCTGCAAAATGCAATAGCCCCGGAAGTAACTTCCTCGATTTCAACAACGCACGCTCGTAACCGGCTATCCCGAGCGGTGCGCAAAAAGATGGCTCGGCAGCCGCAGCCTGTAGGACCTTTTTCGCTTGGAGGAGCCCCCCTAAGTCTGCCGGCTACCACGGCAACCCCGCAAGGCTGAAGAACAAGAGATCAAGGCGCGTCGCTTCGGTCCCGCGTCACACCGTTGGTAATTGCCTCAAGCCCGCCGCATCAATCCGGCGGGTTTTTCTTTTGGATTTGGGTACGGCAAGCTGCTGACTTTGGCTTTCAGGCCGATGCGCCCGAGGCGCCGGCGGCGGCCGTAAAAATCTGGCAGCCCACCGCCGTTCGAACTTTCTTTGCAGGTCGAGAGGAATAATGCTCACAATTCGAACTCCGGGGTTCGCGATCCTGCCCCGGGTACGGACTTCAACGCTCACGGTGTCCTAAAGGTTGCTAAGCGGCGCCGCAGGAATCTGTCTCGGGCGCCCATGTGCTGGGGCGGCTAGCGCAATGTCGACCAGGGCACGCAAAAAGCTTTTCTTGAAATAAGGGCGGGGCCGCCCGTGGGGACAAGCGGCCCCTAATCGCGCAGTACGCAGGCCGAAACAGTTAGCCATCTGCGCGACCTGCAGTCACGCTAGACGTGTTTGGACCGGCCGCAACAAAACTCACGAATTAAGCTTGATGCCCGTCGGGAAGGTTAAATCTGGAACCAGCGCAGAAGGGGAGCCGGCGCCGCAACCTGGAGAGACGACGGGGGATCTGCTTCGGCATCGAGACACTGTGAGACGTGACCCAGTTCACATCTGAAAATCCCGTCTTGATCTAACGCCATCGGCGAGGCCGTCCAGAGGTCCGCCATGAGCAGCGCCAGGACCACCCAAGCGGGTGCCGAGTTGTTCGCTTAATTCCTGCGGCGCTGCGCGTTGATCGTCAGTACCAAACCCGGAACCGAGAGTTGTTCGATCATTGTACGCGCCGCTTGGCTGGCCTCTGACCATGATGGCTGGTTGAGATAGGTGAGCATTTGCGGCGCCTCGCCATCGAGGCAGTCCTCGAACTGCTTCAGCGCAATGCCGAGCGCAAGGCGGAGCAAGGTGACTTCTTCCTGGCTGAACTGATAGTTCAAGGTTGGCTTTCTTTCTTTTGACCGGGCTAGCAAAACAATCCGCGACCTTTTGCACTTGCGGTCTTGCAATTTGTGGCCAATGAGTTGTGAGTTCGCGCCAATTACTTGTGAATGCGTGTCAGCGAACGCTTACCGCGTTCGGTTTCTGTTCAGCGCCTTCATGACCGCGATCCGCGCCAGCATTTCCGGCCCGTCGCGCTCGGCGACCAAGAGCAGCGTTTCCATCGCGACTTGCCAATCGGCGGCATCATGCTCGGCTTTCGGAAGCGCGGTGATATATTAGGCGGCCTCGCGCAGCGTCAGCAACTCTCGCCCGTCGGGCAAAATGATAGGGTCAACGAACCGTTTGAACCAGGCCATCAGCCGCACCCGGATCATCTTATCGGATGTGAGACGCCAGCAAAGCTCCGAGCGAAAACAACAGCATCGAGACGCTCATTGATGTCGCAAGGATGGTACCGGCGGTCGGTCTTGGATTGCGGAAGGCAAATCGCTGGATCAGGTAGCCCACAAGTAGCCAGATTGCGGCGCCGGCGCCGAGTGTTGCGCCACTAATCGCGGCCTGCACGACCCCATCGTTCATGCCTGATCCCCAATCAAATGATTTCGCCGGATGTCATCCGGTGATGAAAGCCCAATTGAACGTCGGCAGGCCGATTCGCGTCGGTACGGTTTGTAACCGTCGCGCCAGGAATTTCGTAAAGTGATGCGTCGGCGCATCATTTTTGACGGCGATTAATGCCTCTCTGGCTGGCACCATCCGGCGTATCGGCGCGTGCAGGATCAGTTTTGGCCATGCGGTCGCCAGTCCGGCGGCATTCGCTCGCCGCGATCGAAGCGGCGATATTTCTCATTGGTCCAGGCCTGATGATCGCGCGCCGTTAAAGCCTACAGGCATGCAAGCCGGACAGTGCATTGATGCGGCATCACGACAGCGTGAGACGTGAAGCAGTTCACATTTGAAAATCGCGATTTGATCTAAGGCCGTCGGAACACCGATTTCGGGAGGCGGCTATGCCATCATTCAGCACCCCATTCGGTTGGCGAGGAATAGGAACCACGGTGGCGGTGGAGCTTCTCACCGTCGTTGCGCTTGGGTTCGCGGTTGTTAGTTACGCGGAATGGTCATCGGACAAGGCAGTGGCCGAATTTATGAGCGCGACCTCGGCGTCTCTGCCCTCAACTCCGGCTGAGTCTCCCCATGGACGAACGGGTTGCCCGCAAGGTAATCGCAAGCTGCCAACCCAACTCAAACCGTTGCCGTAATCGCAAACGCGATCATGCGGGACCGATCCCTCTCGAACGGGGGAGGTCTTACTACCCCCCCCGTCGCTACCGACGTGACGCGCCAGTAGTCGTGCCTTCGCGGGAATCGCCGCTTCCTCTAATCGGGCCGGGAATCCCTACGCAGGTAGTCGTGCCGTCGGTTCCTCGGGCAGCCGTGCTGCAGGGAACGGCTTTAACTACCTTGGTTGCTCCGTTCGGGCCCACTACGTTCAAGCCTGGACCCAAATTCACCTCTGGCACAGGGCCTCCGAACGGTCGATTTGGGTCGTCAGGCCCGTAAGCGCCGATGTAACCCTTGGGCGCGTCGGTCTGAGCGACCGAAGCCGACCCTAATAGGGCGAGCACAGCAGCAATGGGCAATGTCCGCATTGACGCCTCCTTACGAAGATTACTTCGATACGGCGTGAGCCGGTGACAGCCATTGTGGGCGCTGCTGCCACGACGGATTGATGTGGATCAAGCTACCCTGGGCGCAAGGTCGCGTGGCGGTGCGCTGCGGAGCCGGGACCCATAACGCCTGTGCGTCGGGTGGGTAGACGTCGGAATGAGCCAGTGACGTCGTGTCGGAATGACACGCCGGCCACCTGCTAAGTGATTGATTCTATGGTGAGCGCGGAGGGACTCGAACCCTCGACCCCATGATTAAAAGTCAAACCAGCCCGATTTCCCCATCCCGTTGACCGCCCACACATTTCTTGTGTTGGCAGAAAAACCCACAGAAATAATTGAGTAATTCGCTTGGTCCCGTGATTTCTAATTGTACCTCGTTGTAGCTCGGATATGTTCCGACGTGCCCACACAATGCCCACACGGGCGCTTTGGGCGGCGCCGAGGGGGACTGAATGAAGGCGATCAGCGAAAAAATAATTGCCGCCCTGCCGGTGCCAGCCAAGGGCAACAAGGTGCATTTCTTCAGCGGCGCGACCCTGCAGGGCAAGAAGGCGCCGGCGGGTTTTGGCGTTCGCTGCACCGCCGCCGGCACCAAGGCCTTCGTTCTTTTCCACCGGATGGACGGCCGGAAATATCTCGAAACCCTTGGACGCTGGGACGCCAACGACCAGGGCGGCACGCTCACGGTGCGCGACGCGATCGTGCGCGCGGAGAAACTGGCGAAAGACTTCAAGAATGGCCGGCGGGAAGATCCCCGGCCCGAGCGTACCCGCCGGCTGCAGGATGGCGACCGGCCGGACGGGCTCGACGTCGCCGGCATGCTCGACCTTTTCATGACGCGCTATGTCGAAAAGGAAGCCAAGCTCCGCACCGGCAACCAGATCAAGGCCGCCTTCGATCGGCTGGTGAAACCGGAAATCGGCAACCTTGGAATTTACGAAGTCCGCCGCTCGCATGTGAACGCCATGCTGGACGAGATCGAGGACGAGCGCGGGCCCGTAATGGCCGATCGGACGTTGGCCTATGTCCGCAAAGCGTTCAACTGGTATGCCGTCCGGGACGAGCAGTTTTCGACTCCGCTCGTCAAGGACATGAGGAAGGGCAGCACCAAGCAGCGTGACCGCGTTCTCGATGATGACGAGATCAGGGATTTGTGGACCGCGCTCGAAACCATCACCGAGGCGCCCGCATGCTACCCGGCATTCGTCAAGTCGCTGTTGCTCACCGCCACCCGCCGCAACGAAGCGGCCAATGCGCATTCGATCGAAATCAATAGCGACGTTTGGACGATTCCAGGCGAACGCTACAAAAGATTGCCGAAGGACGCGGACAAGGACCATGTTATTCCGCTTTCGGCCGCGGCGCTCGCGCTGATGGGCGTCAAGCCGGCCGGCGCCAAGAAGAATTCTTGGCATGTGTTCTCGACCACCGCGGGCGAAAAGCCATTCAGCGGATTTTCAAAGGCCAAGACCGAACTCGACAAGGTGATTGCCGAGCTACGCAAGCGGGAAGGGCGCGAGGCAATGCCGAAGTGGACGCTGCATGATTTGCGGCGCACCGCCCGCACCCTCATGTCCCGCGCTGGCGTGCAGCCCGACCACGCCGAACGCGCGCTGGGTCACATCATCGTCGGCATTCGCGGCACCTATGACCGCTACGAATATCTCGACGAGAAGCGCGCGGCGTTTGAAGCACTGGCCGCGCTCGTCGACAGAATTCTAAATCCCACCGCAAACGTTGAGGAGCTTGCAGCGCGACGGGTGCAAGTTCAATGAAGCGGCCGACATCCGGGGCCGACGACCTCGGGCTCACCGAGGAATCGCGCGAGGACTACAGGAAGCGCGTCGCTTTTCTGTTCTCCGAAGGCTGCGCGATTTTCGGCGCGAAGGCTGCAGCAAAGCTTTTTCGCGCGCAGGCAAAGGCCGTGCCGAAGGCGACACAGCGCGGCAAGCGACCGCCGCCACAAAAGCGGAGAGGGCCCCACGACCCCGAGGGCGATAGATACCTCCTGCAACTTTGGAACACCGCTCGCAACGGCAAGACCAAACGAGCCTTCGCAAAAATGGCCCTGAAAAATCACGCGGTGAAGATCGGCGGGAAGATCAGGCGGCAAGATAAAATCCAGGTTGATTCCATGGTCCGCAGATTGAACCGCATTATCGAACGGGCGGCGAAAGTGAGACAGTTAGGGGCTCGACGTTTGCGGACCTAACTGTCTCACCACGACCGAAGCAAATCAGCCCATTCTCGCCAGCGTCAACAAGACGAAGGCGAGAACCCGATGGCAACCACCGAAATCGCAGCGAACTACATTCTCCGCAAGGAACTGGCGAAACAGCTTGGCGAGCGCTTGCGCGGCCGGCCATACAGCGAATTTACGCTGATCGCATGGGAGAAGGACGGCAAAGGCCCACCGGTCACGCGCATCGGGCGGGACGTGGTTTACCGCGCCGCCAGCGTTGAAAAATGGCTGCAGGCGCAGGAGCGCGCCGCGAAAAATTCGACCAGCGCAGACGCCGCATAAACGAATAGGTCGCCAGGGGCGGGAGTCCCTTGGCGACCTTTCTTCGTTCACCGTTCCGATCACCCTTCGACAAGCGATCAAGGTCATGGCGATAGAACAGCCCCCAAACTCCAACAACGCACTAAAACCTGCGCGCCAGCTTCTGCCGAACCGCAGGGCATCGGGAACATTCACGATCGAACACGGCGGGGCCCTGTTCACGGTGACTGCCGGCTATTATCGCGACGGGCAACTCGGCGAATTGTTTATCAACAGCAGGCGCGCCAGCAGCGCAATTGACGCGATAGTATCCGATGCGGCGATTGCCATTTCGTTTGCCCTGCAGTTTGGCGCCGACCTCACCGCGATCAAGGCCGCGATGAAGCGCAACAGTGCGGGCGAGCCATCTTCGCCGATCGGCGCCGCGTTGGATCGGATCGCGCCATGAGCACGCGCCGCCCCACGCTCGACGAGCCCGTGGTCATCAGCAAGTTTTGGAAGAACCGCCGGCACGACGCGGTGATTGTTTCGCTCAGCACATACGAAGGCCACAACCTCGTCGACCTGCGAACGCACGCCATGAAAGAGGGCCGGCTTGTGCCGACGCCGAAGGGATTGGCGATGGTAGTTCGGCGGCTGCCAGAACTACACCAGGCCGTCACGAAGGCACTGGCGAAGGCGCGAGAGCTTGGCTTGATCGACAGTGAGGATCCGGCCGAATGACCGCCGAAACCCTCGCCCCGAGCCAATTCGATTTTGCCGCGCTGTGCGCGAGCCGCGCTCCTCTCATTGCCGACGGTAGCCTGTTGGTTTGCGAGTATGGCGACGAGATGCAGGCCATTGCCGAGCATACCGGCTTGATTGCCGCGATCGGCCAGGACGCGGTTCAGGACATCATGGGCGAGGCGATCGCCATGGCGCATCTGGTGCCGGAACCGGATGCAAACGAGTTGGCCGAACTGGCCGAGGCTCTCGAAATTGAGATTGCGCTACGCGCCGCCGAGATGCTGCGCGAGTGGGAATTGGCCGACCCGCGCGACCGCTGGCGACACACGGGCGAGCCTCGACCCCAGGCAAGGCCGGTGGTGAGGCAGTGCGAGCCCTACGCGCCGGCGCAATCGACCGTCGACGCCTTTTGGCATGTCCACAGGCTCGAAAACCCGGATTGCCTCGCCCGCTGGCTTGCAAATCACCCGGCCGACGCGCCCGCACTCTACGAAATTTGGAAGGCCTCCCGATGTTAGCGCCCGATCGCCGCCTCGATCCCGTCGAAGAGGCTTTCCGATTTGCCGGTGTGCCGATCCCCACCGGCGAGTTCGACCCGCCGCCGGACAACACGCCGATGCCGACCGAAATTCCGGACGGTGCCGACGACGAGCCAGTCTTTGAGCCCGACCTCGAGCCAGGCAAAACGACAGCGTCAGCGAAAGCCGCTCTCATCACGCCGCTGGACTGGCCGGACGAGGCCCCGCCGCCGATCGACTGGCTGGCCGATGGCAGGATCCCCCGCGGCGACGTGACGACGCTGCACGGGGACGGTGGCGCGGGCAAAACCGATATCGCCTGCCAGCTCGCCGAGGGCTGCGCGCGCGGGGCGCCGTACTGGCTGGGTCATGAGATCGCCGCTGGGCCCGTATTGATCATCAGCGCCGAGGAACCGCAGCGGGAATTGCGCCGGCGCATCTGGTTGCACAGCCGCCGCGACGGTTTCGACCCTCACGACCTCGCCGACCTGCATATGTGGTTCCCCGACGACGTGGCCGGCGCGGTATTCGCCATACCGGCCAGCAACGGCATCATGCAGCCGACGCCACTTTTCCGCGACATCGAACGGGCCATTGCCGAAATCGCACCGGTGGCTGTCATCGTCGACAATGTGGCCGCGACCTTCACTGGCAACCAGAACGACCGCGTGATGGTGCGCAGCTACGTCAACCTCTGGCGCACGATCGCCCGCCAGCCGAGCCACCCGGCGGTGTTGCTGCTCGACCATCCGAGCCTGTCCGGTATGACAAACGGCA
Source organism: Bradyrhizobium sp. URHC0002 (assembly GCF_054059515.1). Lineage (NCBI taxonomy): Bacteria > Pseudomonadati > Pseudomonadota > Alphaproteobacteria > Hyphomicrobiales > Nitrobacteraceae > Bradyrhizobium > Bradyrhizobium sp. URHC0002. The sequence goes on from NZ_JBSSCF010000001.1 coordinate 5,593,396, forward strand.
CCGGGCGGGGCGGCAACATGGACTGGCGCAACGCCGTGCGCTCAGCGCTCTATCTGCGTCTGCCCGACGACAAGGCCGAGGCCGAGCGCGGTGTTCGCGTGATGGAAACGCAAAAATCGAACTACGGTCCGACCGGCCAACCGGTGCGGCTGCAATGGGGAGACGGCGGACTGGCCTTGGAACAGGGTCAAGGCTCGCTCGCGCGCATCGCTGCAGATGCCAAGGTCGACGAGGTGTTCCTGCAGCTGCTCGACAAGCGCAACGCCCAAGCGAGGCCTGTGCGGCCCGGCACGGGCAGGGAATATGCCCCCGCCGAGTTCGAGCGCGATCCGGACGCAGGCGGCATCCGCTCCAAGGCGTTCACCGCCAGCATGGAAAGACTACTGACCGCCGGCAAGATCACCGTGGTGACCAAAGGACCGCCCTCGAAGGCAACCAAGCACCTCGAAAGGGCAGCGTCATGACCCCTTCGATCGCCCCTGCTATCGCCCTTCCATCGGTGCGATCGCCCCTGCTATCGGGTATTCCATCGCCCCTGCGATCGACTGCGATCGCCCCTGCTATCGGGGTGTGCTCGATCCCCCCATACCCCCCTGTGCGATCGAAGCCCTCGCGCGCGGCTCCGGGCACCGCTCGTGCGGCTCGCATTCGATCACCGCTGCGCTGTCGCTCCGCTCGTGATCAAACGCTCAGACCCCAAACCCGATCACCATCATGGGTGAGGAGAGCATTGGCAGGAGGGCAAATAACAGCTCACCTGACCGCATATACACATAACGAAAAATATTCTGCCGATTACGGCAGAATCGCGCCAACGCCTTTTTGCCGACAGTGCAATGTGAGCATCCAGGCGATCGGCGCAAAAGCTAACAGTTACCCCCGTGACGGTTGGCAGGGGGTAACGCGGTTATTCGCAACGGCCGGCGCCCACATACTGCCCACACGCCGCAGCCAAGATCACGCAAGCCTGCGAACTGCAGCCATTTGCGCCATTCGGCCCCATGATGGAAGATCATGGGAAGCGTCGATCGGCCGGCCGGAAGGTACTAGCGCGCGGGCTCTATCAGCTATCACCACACTGTCAGAGAGAAAGACCGGCAAGCGCGCGCGAGGCATGAGCCAGGCGATAGCCCAGCCAATGGCAATCGCCCCGATATCCGGCAAGTCCTTGATATTATTTCTGAAATCGACGGGGTGGGGAGGAAAATCCAACTCTTTCGCTATAAATCACATGCCATCGCGCTTTCGCGGTCTGGTCCGAAAATTTTGGGCGGCTCCCTGCAGAAACATCGTTGAACACTGCGGAGCACTGTTAACGCGATGAAACTCCGCGTCTGCAAATCGCGCCGCGAACTCATTGCGCTTTTGCTTGAGCGCCAGGACGAATTGAACATCAGCGCGTCGACGATAGACGGAATCGCGGGGGTGGCTGACTCATACACGAGTAAGTGTCTTTCGCTGACGCCCGCGAAAAATATTGGGCCGATCGCGCTCGGCGCAATTTTGGGAGCGCTGGCGCTCAAGATTGTGAAAATCGAGATCGCAGAAGATCCCGAGGCGGCAGCGGCGGTGTCGGGGCGGTGGACGCCGCGGAAGCGGCGGCCGAACCACAGGAAGCCAGCGCGTTCGGCTCAATGGTGCAGTGCTAATCACAACGAACCAGAGTTTAATTTTGGCAACACTGGAGAACCAGACATGGCGAACAGAATGATTGGCGTGCGCCTCGACCCTGAGCTCGACGAGCGGCTGAAGATTGCCGCAGAGAAAGACCGGCGGCCGGTTTCTCAATTCGTGCGCAACGTCTTGAGCGACGCACTTGCCAAGTCCGAGCCGCCGACTGATCCCAAATCGGAGGTAACAGCATGAGCTCGGCAGTGTCCCGCACCGCGCGCATCGACGAGGCGCCGCTCGAGCATTCAATTGTGCCGCCGCCGCCGATGGCACCCATGTTGCTTGAGCAGGCGCGCGCGGCCGAGGGGCTGATTGCCGAATGTGAAAGCCGAGTGGGGGTGCTTGTGCTGGCCGAAGCGCAGGGCACGAAGGGCGCCACCGAGGCGCTTGCGGCGCTGGAAGCCAAGATCGCGGCGGCCCGGGCCGATCGCACCCGGAAGGATGCGGCGTACAAGGCGGCGCTGGTTGCCGACCGCTTCGCGGCCGAGGCCTTTACCGCGCGCATCCGCGCCATGCCGACCGCGGCGCTGGTTGCCGGCATCACGCGGGACAAATGCGCTGATCTTTGCCACCCCGGTGGTTGTGCGCTCGCGTGCGGCATCAATGCGTGCATGCATCCCCGGCGTTCGGGCATCCCGCCACAGCACCAGGCGGACCGCACCATCCGCGACAACCACCACGCCGCAAACCGCGAGATCCTGCGACAGGAGCAAGCCAACCGATGACCGACCAGCCCCCCATTGTCCCGCCGGCACCACCGGCACCGGCACCGGCCACCGCCGCCGAAGCCGCCACGCGGCTGAACGAATTGAAGGCCGACACCGCCTGGCGTGACCGCTATCTCGGTGGCGGTGTCACCGAAGCGCGCGAGATACATGCTCTGCAGGAGATGCTGAACAAGAGCGACAATCCCGATGTCGACAGGGCGATGGCTGGTCTGCTCGACGACTCGCCCGTTCAGCGCAGTGGCCACATGCAGATGATCGGCGTCGCGCAGCATCTGCGCGAGCTTGGCATCCGCGACGAGATAATCCGCGACACCCTGACCGGCAAGCCCGTGACGCAAGAGCGGTACGACGAACAAAAGCGCTGGAAGGCCGACCGCATGCGGGACAAGGATTGGACCGCCAAATATCTCGGCGGCGATCTGGAAGCGCGACGACTGATGACCGAAGCGGACATCGTGCTGAACAGCCCGATCAAGAACCAGGAGAAAGCAGCATGAACCTCGCAGGCATGACAGAAGCCATGTGCCCGAACGAATGCAACGTCGATGGTTGCGTCATCTCAGGCAAGCCGTATTGCGCTCACCCACGCAAGGGCGGGCTGCACGCTGGCGAAATGCAGGACCATGCGGCCCTTCGCCGAGCGGAGCAGGCGCGCGAGCATATCGCGCTCGCTGCGACGGCGGCCAAGCTCGAGGCGAAAAAGATCGCGTAACCCGCCGTCAAGCTTGGAGGCAGCACCATGAATTACGAAGTCCGCGTGGTAAATCCAAAAACCAATGAAGAGTGCAAGATCGTGGTTTCGTTGTCGCCCGAACAGGTCAAGGCAATGAAAGGACTAGAATGGGCGCAAGAGTACGTGCAGGCACTGGCGCGACCGAACATTCCCCGCGGCTTCATCCCGCTTGGCAACGGCGTCCGGGCCGTGACTTTGCAATAGGAGCACATGACATGATGATTCGGTCCGAACACAAAGCGCACACCGCCGCCTGCGAGGCTGCGGAAATGACGAGGCAGTCTGTCATCGGCAGCGCCAAGTTGGTCTACGATGCCGGCGGCTCGCACGCCACTTACGCCGCTGCGGTAAAGGCGGCCGAGATCGCTTTTTATCGCTCGATCATTGCCTCTTGTGTGGCGCAAGGTTTGCCGTCCTCGAACTTCGTCCCCGCACTGCTCGCTCTGGGTACCGGTGGCGCATGACCAAGCGGCGGCGGGGTTACTCCACCGTGTCGACGGGCCGAAAGATGAATTCGCAGCTCCAGGCCTAGCGCAAGCGCCTTCATCCGCGCTCCGGTTTTTATGGTGCGTTGCTGGGAACGGTAGATTCTCCAGTTTGCGCATATGCGCAATTATCTCATCCGCACGCTTGCTCTCGTCTTTGGTCTGCTGCCGACCGCTGCCTTGTCGCAGGGTGTCGGCGAAATCACTCTTCGGCTAGATCCCTCAGAAGTCGCCGCCATCGTCCAAGCGATGGACCGCCAGCCGACGAGCAAAGCGCCGCCGGCGCCGTTCTGGCTGGTACAGGCGAAGATCAGGGCAGCACTTCAAGCCGATCCCGCCGCGGCTCGCACCGCGCTTGAAGCGTACGCCGCATTCACCGGGATCCCCCAACGCGCGGGGGATTCGCGATGAACATCCGCAGCGGCTTTCGCGGCCTCGCTTTCGTCGCCACCTTGCTGCCCGCGCTCGCTGCGGCGCAGACATTCCCGACGGTCCCGCAGAACACTGTCATAGGCCGCACCGGTTTCGGCAGCGGTCCGGCATCGGCCATCCCGTTCTCGACGATCACCGCCAACATCTGCAACACCTTCACGCTGACTCTCAAGGGATGCGTTCCGGCGCCGACGGCGGCAACCGGCCGGTATCTCGGCGATGATGCCGCCTGGCATGCCTTCCTGACGCAACAGGTGGTCGCCGGCACGGGCGTGTCGCTGGGTGGCACATGCTCGGGCACGTCCATCAACTGCACGGTGAACGCCACCGCAGCTACGCAATACGTGCTGCCGTCGCGGGTTGCCGCTGCCGCATCGGATCTGTCCGCCCTGTCAGCGATCAGGACGCTCGGCTATACCACTCCCGGCGATGGCGGCGGTGCCGTCTTCCAGAAATCCGCAGTCTCATTCAGAGACGCCTATATCCTCACCGGCACCATCGCCGGTGGCTCTGGCTACGCCAACAACACCTACGACAACATCCCGCTCACAGGCGGCTCCAGCAATGGCTGTTCCGCCCGTGTCATCACCACCGGTGGGTCCGTCACCTCCGTTCTGATCTCCATCCCCTGCGGCGGCTACGCCATCGGCGATGTGCTAACGACAGACAATTCCTTCATCGGCAACGGCACTGGCTTCACCTTTACCGTAGCCACCATAGCCACAGCCACGGGATCCTTTACCGATAGCGCGGGCAACAAATGGCAAATCGTCACCGATGACGGTGGCGTACCCAACGTCCGTCAATACGGCGCCAAGCTCGATTGGAACGGCACTGACGCCGGCGCGACGAACGACCGCGCGGCGTATATGTCCGCCATCGCCCAGATTGCTATTCCATTCTCCTCTTCAAACGCCATTGTCTCCGGTGGTACGATCTTGGTACCTCGAGGCAATTCGCTAATCTGTGGTGGTGCCAATGGTGCTGTCCTACCCATACCTCGTGGGGTAGTCCTCCGTGGGGTCGGCGTCTACGGTGGCAGCGTCCTCAAGTTCTGCACGGCGGAGAGCGCTGCCAACCATCTAATCCAACTATGCGACATCTACACAAACTTTGGTCAGTTCGGCTGCGCGGTGAAGGATTTGGCCATCGTAGCCGACGGCGCATCGAATGCGAATATTGCGGCGATCTATTCCGTCTCAGGTCAGCAATTCCCCCTTGTCGACAACGTCTATATTCAGCCCGGAGTCCGTGGCTGCATCTACTACGATATCGGCAAGGGCGGCGCAGCGAACGCAATCTTCCAAAATATCGACTGTGAAAACGCCACCGCAGTCACCAACTCTTCCTTTGTGGTCGGCAGCGGCGTTGGCGGCACACAGGTTTTCCTCACCAACGCCACGTTCGGCTGTGCCCCGTCGCTATGCACCCACACCGCCGTCACTGTCCTCGGTGGCTCCGAATTCCATATGTCCAACGTACACATCGAGGGTACTTCTCATGGGGTTCTAATCCAAAACACCGGGCCATCGTCGTTGCGCAATATCAACGTCGTGAGCCCTTGCACCGCTGGAGCCACCCTATCTGCCGCCAACCCCAATGGCATCACCTTGTTCGAACAATTCAACGCCGCCTCGTGCACCACTGCCATCGTGAACGGCCACCCCTCCGGCAGCAACCTTACAAGCAACATCATCCTCCAGCGCGTCTTCAATCCGTGAGACGAACTACGACGGCACAATTGCCGGCACTGGGGCGCGGTTCAACACCAGCAAGCAGGTTGGCGACAAGGATCACCTGAAGGTTTAAACTCGCGGACGTGGTGCCGGTTCAATGCCGCTACTTGCCCTTGGTCACGCCGTTCGGGTCAAACATTCGCGTTTCTGTGTGCGGGCACTTCTCGCATTTCAGAGTGCGTTCCTGAACGCCCGCGAAGGCGAAGTGCGGATGCGGGCGAGAAGAAGCAATTTTCATTCGACCGTCGCCGCAAATCGGACACGATTCGCCTGAGGTCAGGGTAGAAATCTTCTCCTCGAGTTCTTTGATCTTCTTATCTCTATCGTGGATCGTTTCTCTTGCGTCGGACAGCGCGATCTTCACGTCGGCGAGCGTTCCGTACAATTCTGCCATTTGAGCCTTCAGTGCAGCGACGTCGAAACCCTTTTCAACTTCGCGCAAATTCTTCACGATGTTGGTGGCCTGACCTAAAAGTGACAAGGCTGCTGCGATATCCATCGAATATTCCTCCTTGCGAGAGTTAAGAAACCTGATCGAATGATGATACGCGCCGATCGCCTTCGCAAATTTCGTATAGCTTCCATTGCTGAATGAAATCGCAACTGGAAGGCGCGAGGGCAAGTCTCACGTTTTCCAATGCTTGGTGAATGGCACGGGAGCGCCAGCTCTGTCATGCCAGTTTGGCACGATGTTCACAGAACCTGCGGCGCCGCATGCCTTGCAGGCGAGGCGGCGGCCGATCGTCGACCAGGGCAAGTTTTGGGGCAGGGTATCCAGTCGGACGTCGACCATCCGTCGATCGCACTTGCCGGCCGAACATTGGATGTTGCAGGTCACGTGACCGTCCGCGAGCCATTCCGCCGGACCGCCAGGAGGGTATTTGTCTGTCCATCGAGAGTGTTGCCGCTGCGAAGCCATCGCGGATGATTCCGCAGCCGACGGCATGACGCAAATTATCAATCCCTTGGGGATCGGAACGGCACGAAGCTACAGCGTGTCGTGGCTGTGGAAACGCGTTACTCGATGCGCGCCGCAACGCGCATTTTTACAGGACTTCTGGCGCCATCACTGAAAGACCCTGACAATTCGATTTCAACATTAGCGCCGAGATCGCCGTGCGGTTTTAGATGCAGGTGAGCCGCGTATGCATCGGAACCCATGGCCGGGTTTATGGACACATCGAAAGTCCACTTCAAAGGGATGTTGCGAGACTGATCTTTTCCCCTTTGCTTACCGTCCCACGTTGCGATCACCGCTCGGCGAGGCTTGATCACTCTTGCCTCATTAAAACTGATCGCCCGACTTACGTCCCGGAAACCGAACTTAATCGTGTAATAGCCGTCGTCATCGATTTGCGGATTCCATCGGGCACGGACCGTTGGCAAGTCGGCTTTCGCTGCCGCCTGTCTTTCCCAATGCTTGTCCAATCGAGACCAAATGAAAGTTGCCGCTGAAATGGCCAACGCCATGCCCGAGACAACGCGCGCAAACAAATCTGTTTCGGCCCCTGCCATGCACTTCCCCTTTAACGCAAATCAGTCCTGCGGCGGCCGTTTTGCCCTGGGCAGCCGGACCCGTTGCTTCACCCGCCGCTCTCGTCTTTCCGCCTCCTTGCGCCGCTTCTCCGCTTCGCGCTGACGTACACGCTCCTCGTAATCAATGCCGACGACCTGCGACATAAGCCCTATGAGCCGAACCTGACTTTTCACGCTGGGACCAAGACGAGCGCTTTCGAGCTCGCGCAGATGGGCGATGATGCGATCGATGTCTTTCAGCTCAAACTTCTTTCGGCTGCCCGTCTGGATATAAAATGGAACGCCGGCGGTGTCGACCGGATGCTGTACCAGCCAATATTTCAGCCACTGCTGCGAAACCCGCAGCTCAGCGGCGGCCTCTTTGATCGTGAGCATGGGCATGAATCAGCGCCCACGGTCTTGGGGCGCTCGTCGACGATCCGCGGCAGCAGGCACGGCGGCGCGGCCGTCGATCAGGCCATAATATCGATCGAGGAAAAATCTGACTGCAGGCCAGTAGCGCTTGTTGCCAAACAGTGGTTGCTTTGGCGGAAAGCCGGCTCGCGCAAGCGCTTGCACAGCGATCCTGCCCGTTTTTGGACCCACACCGAGCCGGCGATAAAGCTCGGTGTCCGAAACGAAGAGGCCTGTCTCCGGCGCCGTGGTGCGATCGTGCTTCGGCCAACCGAGATCGGGATTCTCGTTCTCTGCCATTTCATCGCTCATTGGCGCCATCCCTCGAGGAGGCCGACAGGCGATCACGTTTCCCCCAGGTGGGGAATTGCTTTTTTAACCAAATCAGCGGAGCATGTCCGTGGGTGTGAGAACCCGGACCGAAATAGGCTGGCGATCGATTGGCGTCGATTGCTGCCGAAAGCGCGAACAGCCTTGGCGGGCTGTCCTGGCGCTAAGGAGCGCCTTGGCGGGCGCGCCGTTCTGGCTTTATGCCGGGGGCGTTGCGCCATGTCCAGAGCCTCGCGGCTTAAAAGCGCGACGACCTGTCTTTCGGCAGGTTCTCACCCCCCGGCTGCCCAGTCTGTCACTGGGCGCGGCTGTGAGAAGCCAAACCGAAAGCAACCACCATGACCATCGAAAGACCTATGTTCCCGCCCGTGGATCCATCACGTCGCGGCTTCCTCGCACAAGCCGCTGTAGCTGCCGCTGGTGGCGCTGCCCTTGGCCTGGCACTTCCTTTGCCCGGATCGGCGGGAGCCGCAGAGCGAGTCCTTGATCCAATCCTCGCCGTGATCCAGCGCCACCGAACGGCGCACGCCGAGTTCGACGCAGCCGTAAGAGTGGAATTCGACCTCGAACCAAAACTTCCGAGGGACGGCCGGCGGTCGTCCGTAACCGCTTGGGAAGAGATAATCTTCGACACCGATGATCCCCGGTGGATTGAAGCTGTGCAGCGACGCGACCAAACGGGCCACAAGGCAGACCAGGCCGCATGGGACCTCGTGAAGGTTCAGCCGACGACGATGGCCGGCCTCGCGGCGCTGCTGGCCCATGTCAAGGAACGAGAAAATCTGGACGACAATGACGCGTGGCCGCAATTGCCGCCCGACGGCGAGGAGGTTGCCGAAACCTGGTCATGCGTTCTGCACCGCAATCTGGCGGCCGTGATCGAAGCCATCATGGTGCAGGCATGAGCAACATTATCGAACTGTCCGCGTTCAAAGGCGCGCAATCGCCGCAGCCTTCCGAGAACGGCACGAAGATCAGCCGCCCGCGCCAGGCGGCCGAGGATCCGGGTGAGACGCAACCCGAAGAATTAGGTCTCCGGGACCGCGCCTGTGTGAAGCGCGGCATCGAGGCGCACATCGAGGCGCGTCGCACCTACCAGGCCGCGGTGTCATGGCTCGCCGCTGCAGAGGCTGAAAACCTGTCGATCGCAAGCATCGAGGCGGCGCGCGAGGACACCAGGAAGTTTCATGCCGAGATGGTCGAGGCGGCGCGAAGTCTCATCATCGTCATGCCGACCGATCTCAAGGCGTTGTGCGATCTCACGATGTATCTCGAGAAAAACTTCACGATCTTGCCGACGGACGTAGTGGTAGCCGGTGACTTCGGAGGGGTGCCCAGGGTGGAATCGTTCGCCTTCCATCTGTTACGCACTGTGCGGCTCTCGCTGCGACACGTCGCGAAGTACGGCAAACACGGGTCGATGTTATGAAGCGCCGGCGCCGATCGATGAGGAAGCGCAACCGGCAGCGACTGGCGAACCACGCCAGAAGACTGCGGCGGTAGTGCACAACGGAGCCCGCCGACTTGCACCGGCGGGCTTTTTTGTGGTTCGAAGGAAGGATTGGTGGTGTGCGGGGACCTGAGATGTTGAGCTGGGGCAAAGGTTTCTTTCGTGCGTGGATCGTCCTCTCTATCCTGTGGGGGGCTGCGACCGTTCTCATCGCGAAGCCGCCAACATACGCGCTGCTCTGGAACGCGCCGAAGTATGAAATCGAGTTCGGTAGCGGACGAAAAGTTACCCTAGACACGTCACGGAGCCATGAGGATCTTGCAGCGACGCTCGATGACGCGCTGCAACGGGAACCGGCCACATCTGGAAAAAAAGCGGGCGCCGACGATCGCAACGAGATTTTAGACCATTTTGGGATGCGCTATTCGACGGCGGGAGATAGAGCGGTCAATGCTTGGTTGATCACGGTGATCCCTCCTGCTGCTCTATTGGCTTTCGGAATCGACTTGGCCTGGATTTTTCGCGGATTTCGCCGCACGCCGGCCTGAACCCAACGCTGCCAGCCTTTGAGCTAAGGTCGCAACGTGGGCGCGGGGATTCGGTCCCGCGCTCAGGTCACTTTGCTGACGCCACAATTCGAAACCAACATAACGAGGTTTGTGGCTGGCGTTATACGCAGCCTGTTTTGTAGCCAATGCCGAACCTGATCGACGTCAGAATCAGATGCAGTGCCAAACGTCACTAGATCTGAATGCGCTACATCCGCCTGGTTGGGCGTATAGGCGGTATCGCTTTTGACCGTGCCGAAGTCGCTACGAATTTCGAGTGCAGTCGCGCTTGCGACGCCGACGAATTTGATCTTGCTGGGGGCGACCTTCCCCTTAGCGGCGTAGTTATTTTTTATGGTTTCGATTCGAGAGCGGCCATCTGCTTCGATTTGCGCAGCAGTGCCGGCAAGGCAAATCGCGCGTCCGGACAGCTCGTGATCCCATGCCATTCCAGGGTCGGCTGGGCTGAACTGCGCGCCCTTCAGAGCTTGGTAGTGGAGGGTTCCGGTACGAGTGAGGTGATCCTCGTTTGTGATAGTTCTGAACCAACACGCGTCATCATGCAGTGGCTGGTTCTCCTGCAACTGGCTTCCGTCGCACATCGCCGTTTAGGTGGAAAAGATTTCAAGCAGAAGCTGCTTGGCCGCTGTTTCAACTCGCGTGGGGGCGAAGGTTGACACTCTTCCCGATTGATCGATGCGACGGGCGAAAACTCTCCCTCCTGGACCAACATCAATCAAAACTCGTGTTTGATCACTCATCTGCCATTCAAAGCCAATCGTCCCGTCAGCGCCTGGTGCAATATCCGGTTGAGGCGTTTCTTGATCGAAGAGACGCCGAAACGCCCGCGCAGCTTTTACAGTGTCAGCCGTTATCGGCTTCGCACCATAGCCATCCCAATCGTCAATGTCGTAGGATTCAAACGATGAGAATTCATCGACCTCGGGTTCTGGAAGACGGTAAGACCCTCCGCTTACCGCGCGCGTGGGCGAATGAAGCGTCATCCGATCGGGACCTGTTGTTGCCGATACGGAGGGCTGAAATGCTATGAGGGGTGATCTCACTTGGCACCTTCTAGGAGCGCGATTTGCTCACTGAGCCACTGGTTGACACGTTTTGCGGTTTCAAGATCTAGATAAGCGGAAATCTCGACGCTTCTGATTACTCCCGCGCGCGACTCGATGTTGGTTGGCACTGCCGTCGCCTCCGAAAGCTTGACTTCTTGTCCCGGAATACCCTCCACCGTGTATTCAACGACGCGCGGGATAGGTGTGCGTTCCGAGAAAAGTGACATCCAAATGTACTTCTGCGGCGTCGGTCCGCCCAAGGCTCCGTGGCAAGCCACTTCGCGATAATCAGGCGATTTGATGTAATGAAACTGGATCTTGGCCGTGCTCAAGGCCGAAGGCGGCTGCTCAGTCATGCATGCCTCTTAGCACGCATGCACCTTGGTTGCGAAGAGGCGGGCAAATTCAGGCACCTCCGAGGATGTGCTTACCAAGCCCGATTCCTGGTTAACAATCACCTAAATATTGGGGGTTGATTGTCTGCATGCCCCTATTTATGCCGATTCGGCTTGTCGTAAGCGCCAAGCCCGGCGAAGGGCACCCGCACATGTCAGTACAGGGACGTCCGGTGGCCGGCCTCTCCATCCCACCCGGGCGGCCGTTTTGTGCGCTGGCAGCGGCACAGACCCGCCCATGCGCTGGCGACGATCGACCGGCACACGACAGCCTGCAACGGGCCGGTGCACCAGCGGCGTTCCCAGAGTCATGGCGAGGCTGTTTGGCGTGTCAGGTATCGGGCGGGAAATAGAATCGCAAAGCCAGCCGCACGACAAAGTAGGCGGCGACCAGACCAAGCACCAGGACGATGACCCATGAATCCATGAGAGCCCCCGAGTTGCGCAATCGTTTTGCCAACACAGTGCCCACACTGGCAGATTAGCCGAATCCCGAGAAGTCCCTAAGTACTTGATTCTGTTGGTGAGCGCGGAGGGACTCGAACCCTCGACCCCATGATTAAAAGTCACGTGCTCTACCGCCTGAGCTACGCGCTCACTTGCCGCGCTGTGTAGGGGGCGGGCCCCTGCGGGTCAATAGTGCCGGCGCGACAAAAGCGGCACTTGAGTAACCCAAATTTTCCTTGTGCCCGTGACGCTTAGCAGGGCTTGTTGAAGCGGACAGGGCCGCTTCATCCACCGTCAGTTCGCCTCGCGGCGGATTTCCGATGCAACCGGCTGGGACTGGCTGGTGACCGCCGGCAGGCGGACCGGGCGCAGCCCGATCAGTTCCGCCGTCCGCACCGCGCTGTTGCGCCAGAAGGCGAAGGAATTGGTGCGGGAGTTTTCCAACAACGCGATCGCGACTGCGGCCAGGAACGGCAGGCTTTGCAGCACCAGCACGCCCGCGAAGATGTAGATCTCGCGCACCTGCTTGTAACCGTTGGTCACGACCAGCACGGTGGCGCCGACCAGCAGCAGTACGCCGATCACGGCCTCCCAGAACGCCTGGAATTCGATCGACATCCGCGACAGGCCGCCCTTCGAGGTGCGGGCGAAGGCGATATGCTCGGTGATCAGGCCCTGCGCCACCGCGCGCGATACCGTCCACTGCACACTCATGGCCGCGATCATGGCGCCCAGCATCTGGCCGGCCTTGATCTTCACCCGAAGACGATACAGCGCGAGGAAGTGTGCCAGCGAGACGATGAAGGAAGCGATGATCGGCAGCGTCAGGATCTTGTCCGGAACCGCGATGTCGGCAAACGCCACGATCGGCACCCAGATCAGGTTGAGGATCGCGACCACGACGCCGAGGCTCTCGGCTCCCAGCCAGTTCAGCCAGCCCAGCGAGAATTCGCGGCGCTGGTCCGGCGACAGCCGGCTCGCGCCGGGCAGGAAGCGCCGCCAGTGCTTCTTGACGATCTGCAAGCCCCCATAGGCCCAGCGATGGCGCTGCTTCTTGAACGCCTCATAGGTGTCAGGCAGCAGGCCCTCGCCATAGCGCACGTTGGTGTAGTGCGTGAGCCAGCCCTGCTGCTGGATGGTCAGGCCGAGATCGGTGTCCTCGCAGATGGTGTCGCTGGACCAGCCGCCGGCCATGTCCATCGCCGCGCGGCGGATCAGGCACATCGTGCCGTGCACGATGATGGCGTTATGCTCGTTGCGCTGGACCATGCCGATATCGAAGAACCCGGCATATTCGCCGTTCATGATGTAGTGCATCAGCGAGAGGTCGCCGTCACGATGCTCCTGCGGCGCCTGCACCAGGCCAACGCGCGGGTCGGCGAAAACAGGAACCAGATCCTTCAGCCAGTCCGGGTGCACGACATAGTCGGCGTCGATGATGCCGATGATCTCGGCGTCCGCCGCGGTGCGGTCCATGGCGATGCGGAGCGCACCGGCCTTGAAGCCCTGCACCTTCTCGGCGTTGATGAACTTGAAGCGCTCACCGAGCGTGCGGCAGTGGTCCTGGATCGGCCGCCAGAATTCCGGGTCGGGCGTATTGTTGATGATGCAGACGCATTCGAAATTCGGATAGTCGAGCCGCGACACCGCATCGAGTGTCTGCTTGAGCATCTCGACCGGTTCGAAATAGGCAGGGATGTGGATCGAGACCTTCGGGAAGGCGACGTTTTCGCCGATGGTGGCGGGCGCCAGCGGCGCGCTCTTGCTGATCAGGCGGCGCGGACGGTGGCCGAAGGCCACGGCTGCGATTTCGTCGATGCGCGCCATCGCGATCAGCACCAGTGGCACCAGCAGGATCAGGCCGAGCGTCAGCGCAAACGCCGAGCCGAACACGAAATAGTGCCCGGTCCAGTAGGCGAACACGGTGGAAGTCCAGGCGCCGACGCCATTCGCTGCCGCCGAAAGCACCAGGGCCTGCATAATGGTCGGCTGCTCGATCCGCAGGATCGGCAGCGACATCAGGATGCCGACCAGCAGCGCGATCGCCGCCAGCTTCCAATAGTTCTCGTTCACGATCGGGCCGGTCCACGAAAATTTCGGCTCGCGCGACGCATCGAGGATGCCCCAATAGGGTCCGACGCCGCCTTCGAAGAATTTCCAGGGCTGATCGATCGCCTCGACGATGTTGTAGTCGATGCCGATGGCTTCGGCGCGGGTGACGAAATTGCGCAGCACCGAGGCCTGTTCGAACGGTCCGGGGTCGGCGTTTCTCAAATTATAGCCGGCGCTCGGCCAGCCGAATTCGGCGATCACGATCCGTTTTCCCGGAAACTGGTCACGCAGCAGCTGGAACATCGCAACCGCCTGATCGACGGCCTGCTTGGAGGTGAAGTTTTCCCAATAGGGCAGCACGTGTGCTGCGATGAAATCGACGGAGGACGCCAGTTCCGGATTGTCGCGCCAGATGTTCCAGATTTCGCCCGTCGTCACGGGGACGTTGACGGACTTCTTCACCTGCTTGATCAGCTCGATCAGGTCGTCGATCTTTTGCTCGCCGCGGAAAATGGTTTCGTTGCCTACGACGATGCCGTTGACGTTGCTGTTGCGCTTGGCGAGGCCGATCGCCGCCTCGATCTCGCGCTTGTTGCGATCGGCGTTCTTGTCGATCCAGGCGCCGACGGTGACCTTCAGGCCGAACTCGGCGGCGATCGGCGGCACCAGTTCGACGCCGCCGGTCGAGGAGTAGAGGCGGATCGCGCGCGTGATCGTGGACAGCTTCTTCAGGTCGGCGCGAATCTTTTCGATCTGCGGAATATTGTCGACGTCGGGATGGGCGCTGCCCTCGAACGGCGCATAGGAGACGCTCGGCAGGATGCCGCGGAAATCGGGGGCCGGCTGCTTTTCCTGGAACAGGCCCCACAGCCCGGCGTGAGCTGCGGTCACAAACAGCAGAACGGCGACGACGGCACGCATCGGGAGCTAAACCATACGGGGCTGCAATTTGAGGTAAGCGAACCTGTCCCCTAGGCTCGACCGACACGGCGGCATCATAAGGATAGTCCTGCCCTGCGATTTCACAACTGGTATGACGCCGTGACTTTTTTAAGGACGGCGTTTTCAGGGCGTGGCCGAGAAACGCTGGCAAACTAGGATCGTTCCGCTGAACGTATCCTGAATGCCGGGTCTATTTTGCCGGCGGGGCAGGGCTAGCGCCGGGGGCCGGCGAGGGCGAGGCGGCAGGCGCCGGCGTTGCGTTGCCGGCGGTCGCAGGCGCCGGTGCCGGGTTGGCCGCCGCCGCAGCCTGGGGTTGGGCGCCCGGGTTGATCCAGCAGACGTGGATGCGGCTGTCGAGGGTTTCGGCCACCTTGGGATCGATCTGTCCGCCGAAGCGGGTCAGGCAGCGGAAGGCCGCCTGGACATGGCCGCCGGGGCAGCCAAACCGGTCGTAGAGATCGAGGTGCCGGAACGCCGTATCCAGGTCGTCGCGCCACATCAGGCGAACCACCCGGCGGCCGAGCCAGACGCATTCGGGGTTTCCACCCGGGCCGTTGATGGCCTGGGCCGCCTCGACGAATTCGTCGGCCTTGCGCTGGTTGTCCTTGTTGGCGTCGGCGGCATTGGCGGCCGGCTGCTTGGACTGATCCTGGGGATTCGGGCTGCCGCTCTGGGCAAACGCGCCAGCCGATCCGATCAAAAGGGCCAGGCCGGCAGCAGCGAAACCCCTCAAAACCGCAACTCTAGGATCAAGCACCCGTCGACGCATACATACCCCGATTAGTTTCCGGCCGCGCGCGGCCGGTGTGATGTTTGGCTTGTTGCCGCCCAAATTGGTCCCCAATGCGGCGGCCACTTCAGGCGATTCAAATGACGGGTATTTCGGATTTTGTCCAGCAAAGTCACAACTTTATCATGGCGGTGGTAAAACTGCCGCAGGGGAAGAGGCGCAATAGGGCTATACTCCATCTTGGCAGAACGCCGATGAACGGGTAATCGACGGTCCTCGCCCGGAGGATGGAACTGATTTCTCTTCGTACGCCGCTGGCGCTTCTCCTTTCATCGCTAGGTATGATCGCGGCCCTTTGGTGGTGGCTGGCCACGCCGATTACGCTTGTGCGCGCGCCGATCGATCCCGACGCAAAGCTGCAATGCGTTTCCTACGCGCCGTTCCGTGGCGCCCAGACCCCCCTGATCCCGACCACGCAGATCTCTCCCGAGCAGATCGCGCAGGACCTGGCGCAGCTCGCCAAGATAACGGACTGCGTGCGGACCTATTCGATCGAGAACGGGCTCGACCAGGTCCCGGCGCTGGCCGCCAAGGTGGGGCTGAAGGTGATCCAGGGGATCTGGCTCTCGAGCAACCGGATCAAGAACCTCGCCCAGATCGCGATCGCGATCGAACTGACCAAGGAACACCCGGGCGTCATTACCGCGCTGGTCGTCGGCAACGAGGTGCTGCTGCGCGGCGAGATGACGACGTCGGATCTCGCCGCCAATATCCGCTCGGTGAAGTCGCGGGTGACCGTGCCCGTGACCTATGCCGACGTCTGGGAATTCTGGCTGCGCAACCGCGAAGTCTATGAGGCCGTCGACTTCGTCACGATCCACATCCTGCCTTACTGGGAAGACATCCCGGTGCGCGCGAAATTCGCTGCCGGCCATGTCGACGATATCCGCAAGCGGATGGCGGTGGCGTTTCCAAACAAGGAAATCCTGATCGGCGAAACCGGCTGGCCGAGCGCGGGGCGGATGCGCGAGGGCGCGCTGCCGTCGCGCACCAACCAGGCGCGCGTGGTGTCCGAAATCCTCGATCTCGCCAAGCGCGAAAAGTTTCGGGTCAACCTGATCGAGGCCTATGACCAGCCGTGGAAGCGCCAGCTTGAGGGCACCGTCGGCGGCTATTGGGGCCTGATCGATGACGCGCAGCGCGCGGTGAAATATCCGCCCGGCGAGCCGATCAGCAATTATCCGTTCTGGAAACTGCAGATGGGATGCGGCATGGCGCTCAGCGCCTTGGTCTTCCTGGCGGGCTGGCTGACGCTGCGACGGCGGCCGTGGAAGCCGCGGCTGGCCGCGTGGATCGCGGTCGGGACGTCGGCGACAACCGCCGGCATGCTGCTCGGGATCGCCGCCGACAAGATGTATTACGAAAGCTACGGCGCCGGCGGCTGGCTGCAATGGGGGGCGCTGCTGGCGGCCGCCATTGCGTCACCGATGCTGTGCGCGAACGCTGCGATGTCGGGACGGCCGCTGCCGACCTTCCTCGAACTGCTCGGACCGCGCGATTACCGCACCAACTCGGTGCTGACGGTGCTGCTGGGTCTCGTACTGATCGTGACCACGCTGATCGCGGCGGGAACCGCGCTCGGCTTTGCGTTCGATCCGCGCTACCGCGATTTTCCGTTCGCTTCACTGACCATGGCGGTGGTGCCGTTCGCGGCCTTGATGCTGCTCAACCGGCCGAAAGAGGGCGTGCGCCCAATCGCCGAATCCGCCTTTGCCGGCTTGCTGGTGGCGGCTGCGCTGTTCACCGGCATCAACGAGGGCAACCAGAACTGGCAGTCGATGTGGACCTGCGCGGTCTATTTGCTGCTGGCGTTTACGCTGTGGCGGGCGCGGGCCGTGCAAATCCCAAAATGAGCAGGCCGATCGCAATTCCCGACAGCACGATATTGTAGAGCACGATTCCTAGTCCCGCCGCGATCAGCCCGCCGGTCAACAGCACGATCGACGGCCGCATGACGTGAAGCGTCGCAATGATCAGCGCGACGATGCCGAACACCGAATTCTTGAACAGGTAGGTCGCAAGCGTCCGCGACTTGCAAAGCATGCTTTGCAGGCCGGCGTCGCAGGCGAGGGCCACGGTTGAGAACTCGACCGCGAGGTAGCGCAGGTAAAGCGCGTAACCGACAGTGATGAAGCCGACTACCAGCAGGAATTGAACTTGATAGGGCGTGAGCCGGAACGGGGATTTTTTCATGGGCGCAATATGGTCGGGATTGGCTGCCGGGACAAGCGCTCGGCAATGGTGCGAGAGCGTGTCAAAAGTTCGGCGTAACGCGCTGGAGTCAAAAGATTATTGCGAGCTTTTCCGGTTGAAGAAGGACGACAGGGTCGTCTGCGTTGCCGCAGGCGGCGCTTCCGGCTTTCGCGGCACCTCTTCGACGACGACCGCCGCCCGCTTGGTGACGCCGCGCCGGCGCGGCGGCGGCTTGGCGATGGTGGGCGGCAGATCATCCGACTTCAGCGACAGCCGCTGACCGTCGAAGATCGTGGTCTCGCAGGTGCGGTTGTTTTCGGTCAGGACGGCGCAGATCCTGGCGGCGGCGCCGGCGTCGTTCAAGGGACCCGCAACCAGGCGAAGCTGCATGCCTAGCCCCTTGGCGCTTTCCTTGATGACGATGATCGGGCGCAACGCCGCGAGCGGCGCGTTCGATCTCGACTTCAACAGCCCGAGCCACAGCATACGCAGGCCGTTCACCGAATTGGCGGTGCCAAGATCGACCCCGAACTCGGTTCGCCGCAGCGAGACTTTTGGCGCCGCGTCATCGTCGGCTTCCACATCGGCCGCCGATGGCGCCGACGCCATGACGTCAGGGATCGGGCTTGCGATGACAGGGTTTGGCGCCGTGCCCGGCTCGATCAGCTTGCCGGCTGCGGGATCGGGCGGAGCCATCATCGACTGCGCCGCCACCAGCGGCGTGGCGGGCGAAGGCTTTGCGGACTCCGGCTTGACGGTGTCGGCCTTTGCCGCTTCGACCTTTGGCAACTCCGCTTTTGCCAACTCCGCTTTTGCCATCTCCGCCTTTGCCGCTTCCAGCCTGGCGCTGTCAGCTTTGGCGGCGTCGGTCTTGGCGGCATCCTTTGCGGCGGAGTAAACCGCTGACAGGGCGGGCTCCGCGGCGGCAGTGGATTTGTCCGCGGGCGCCATGGCCGGGGCGGTCGCTACCGGCGCTACGGCCGGCGTGGGCTGCGGGTTTTGGGCGGCCTGCGGTTCCGCATGGGCAACAGGGGGCGTGGCCGCAGCGGAACCCTGCCGGGCGATGGCCCCGGTGACGGAGTCGAGCCCCTGTTCCAGGCCGGTGACCCGGGAATACAGCCGGTCGCGATCGCTGTTGAGCGTATCGATGGCGGCGGCTAGCCGCCGCGCCTCGCTCTGGCTTTCCCTGGCGACTGACTGGATCTGCTGCGCCTGCCGGGTCAGGTCGGCGGCGGCGACCTGATCGCGCTTCAATCCGAGCGACGACTGGTTGGCCATCACGGCCAGGATCACCGCAGCCGTCGCGCCGACGCCCCAGGACCCGATCCGCCACAGCGCGCGGCGGTCAAGCTCGTCTTCCTCGGCCAACAGGTTGCTCAGCACGCCACCGGTGTCATCCGCCTCGAAGTCCGCGAGATGGTCTGGTTTTTTGGCCAAGCGCCCTCGGCCCTCCTCAAGGCCCCTGCCGAATCACAGGGTAAACATTAACAGGAAAAGCGCCGCCCACTTGAATCCGGACGTTTTCAGGGCGGCGAATCGGTTTGATCTCCGGGGGAAAACAATTAAAGACGGCCCGGCGCCATCCGAATTGTCCGTTAGGGAAATAGAATGACCGCTCGATCCAGCCTGACTGTCGTGCTTGCGGCCGGCGAGGGCACGCGCATGCGATCCTCGCTGCCGAAGGTGTTGCACCCCATAGCCGGCCAGTCGCTGCTGGCGCATGTGCTGGACGCCGCCCCGCACGGAACGGGCGCTTCCCTCGCGGTCGTGATCGGGCCGGACCACAAGGCGGTCGCCGACGAGGTCAAGCGCATCCGCGCGGATGCAACAACGTTCGTTCAGGCCGAGCGCCTCGGCACCGCGCATGCCGTGCTGGCCGCCCGCCCGGCGATCGCCCGTGGCACTGACGATTTGCTGGTGGCGTTCGGCGACACGCCGCTGATTTCGGCCGAGACATTTGCGCGGCTGCGCGCGCCGCTGGAGCAGGGCGCAGCCCTTGCCGTGCTCGGCTTCCGCGCCGCGGATCCGACCGGCTATGGCCGGCTGCTGCTCGAGGGCGACCGCCTGATGGCGATCCGCGAGCATGCCGATGCGACGGAAGAAGAGCGCAAGGTGACGCTGTGCAATGCCGGCGTGATGGCGTTCGACGGCCATCGTGCGCTCGAAATTCTCGACCGGATCGGCAACGCCAATAGCAAGGGCGAGTATTATCTGGTCGACGCCGTCGCTATTGTCAGGGAAATGGGATTGGAGGCCGTCGTGATCGAAACCAGCGAGGACGAAGTGCGCGGCATCAACAACAAGAGCCAGCTCGCCGAAGCGGAAGCGGTGATGCAGGCGCGGCTGCGCAAGGCAGCCCTCGACGCCGGCGTGACGCTGATCGCGCCGGAGACGGTCCATC
This sequence comes from Bradyrhizobium sp. URHC0002, assembly GCF_054059515.1. NCBI lineage: Bacteria > Pseudomonadati > Pseudomonadota > Alphaproteobacteria > Hyphomicrobiales > Nitrobacteraceae > Bradyrhizobium > Bradyrhizobium sp. URHC0002. Next base: position 5,613,725 of record NZ_JBSSCF010000001.1, read on the forward strand.
TCGCGGCGGATACCATTTTCGGCAGCGACGTCACCATCGAACCGTTCGTGGTGATCGGCCCCGGTGTCACCATCGCCGACGGCGCGGTGATCCATTCATTCTCACACATCGTGCAGACTTCGATCGGAAAGAAAGCCTCCGTCGGTCCCTATGCGCGCCTGCGCCCCGGCACCTCGCTCGGCGACGGCGTTAGGATTGGCAATTTCGTGGAGACCAAGGCCGCGACGATCGAGGCGGGCGCCAAGGTCAACCATCTCTCCTATGTCGGCGACGCCCATGTCGGCGCCAACGCCAACCTCGGCGCCGGCACCATCACCTGCAACTACGACGGCTTCCTCAAGCACAAGACCACGATCGGCGAGGGCGCCTTCGTCGGCACCAACTCCTCGCTGGTGGCCCCGGTGAAAATCGGCAACGGCGCCTATGTCGGCTCTGGCTCCGTCATCACCAAGGACGTGCCGGATGATGCGATGGCGGTGGAACGCAGCCCGCAGAACAACCGCGAGGGCGGGGCGAAGCGATATCGCGAGATGAAGATGCGGGCGAAGAAGCCGAAGGAGGGGTGAGCGTGGCGGCAGCACATTCAGACGACTTCCATGGCGACTTCGCCCAATCCATCAACCGTGAACAGCGCGCGGTCGCCGCTCGCAATTGAAACCGTTGGAATGACGCTGCCGGTGATGACCACCATGCCGGCTTTTAGATCACGACCACGCTCGGCGAGGTGATTGGCGACCCAGGCAAGCGTTGCGTAGGGATCCTCTGCGTTGCCCTCGCCAACCGTTTTGCCACTAATGCTGAGCCGACCGGCGATGCCGACAAGGTCTCCGGCCTGAACCGCCTGAGGGTTACCCAGGACTATTCCGCCGTTCCAACAATTCTCGACGATCAACGACGAGGCATCGGTAGCGTTATAGTCCGCGTGCCGGTCCTCGATCAGTTCGAACGCTGGCATCGCGCTCGCGACGGCTGGCGCAACAGTGTCGCGCGTCCAAGGTGCGCCCGTTGCGGGCAAGTCAACCCCGAGTTTCAGCGCAATCTCGCTTTCGACACGCAGATTGACGAAATCCGCCGTCCGCAGCTTCGCCGGCGACGTATGAATCGTTCGTGCAAAGATCGCTCCGCCGCATGGATGCGTGATGCCCATCAATTTCTGCATCACCTTGGTTGTGGTGGCAATCTTGGCGCCGGCAACCGGGCCATATACTGGCTCCGCAAACCGATAATAAACCTCCTGGGCTGCGTAGGCCTCGGCGATGGATGCAGGCCGCAACTCGTTGGGCAGGTTGGAAAAGGTTTGGCGCCGCTGCCTCGCGTCCCACATCCATCGCGCCATCGAATCCAAGCGATCGTTCTCATCCATGGTGTTTCTCCGCTATCCCCGACGTCGTGAGAGCATCTCATAGTAGCCGTTCGGATGGGCGCATTGTAGCCCGGATGAGCGCAGCAACATCCGGGGTTGCGGTTATCCCAGCATTGGGCTGGCTGAAGCGACCAAAGGGTACGGCCGGGCGGCACCACGTCCGCCGAACCCTTTTGGCGTCTAGGCGTTCGCGCCACCGTCAACGGTCACGTACTGGGTCTTCGCGCTCGCCAGGAACGCCACCGCGTTGGAGATGTCGTCCGCTCTGCCATACCGGCCTCATGCCATGAACTGCCGGAGAGCGTGTCCGCGACCGCGGCCATGCGCTGGGTTCATGTCGGCGTCAATCGAGCCTGGCTGCACGAGGTTGACCGTGACCTCCTTTGGGCCGAGCTCCCGCGCCAACGCCTTCGTGAATGCGGCCAGCGCCGATTTCGATGCCGCGTACACGCCGAGGACCGCGATCGGTGAAATAGCTTCCGATGGTGATAACGCGACCGCCCTTGGCAAGGTGGGCGAGGGCTGCCTTGCTTGCAATGATTGGCCCGCGCACGTTGACGTTCAGCAGCAAGCGTAGCCCGGATGAGCACAGTGACATCCGGGGTTGTGGTTTATCCCCCGCATATCGCTACGCTCATGCGGGCTACTCGCTGTTATTGCAACATTGGCATCTAATGGAGCCGATCCACAGCGACCGCCAACGCTTGCTGATCGCTTACTGCGACAAGCTGCCTGGCAAGCGCTGTCGCCTCGGCCTGCCGAACCTGCATCCGAAGATCACGAAGTTCAGCAATCAACTGGGTGATTTTCGCAACTCTTTGAAGCAAAGCCTGTTCACGACAACAACTACTCATAAACGCCACCTAACAAAACCAGAAGTGCAGTGCGCTGCGAACACATGCACCTGGGATTTGAATTTTCCAATGCCGGAGGACTACTGTTCGACAAAAGGAGAATGCTGCAAGCCGCCGCGACAGCGGCCAAGGTTGGATTTGGCGGAACTCGCTGTGGCCCGCGAAACCAAATCATTGGCGCGCAATCACAAGTCTCAATCCGATGGTTCGGGTAACACGTTAGCGCCGCCGAGGCACGGGCGGCCCATGCAACATCCTCTTGCCGACCCGGACGATAACCCGAGACGACGCGCTTAGCTGGCTTACGTTTTGCCTGGTTTTTCGGTTCCTACCGTACCGCGATCTCGGTGTCATTTCCGCTTTGAACCGGCATCAACCAGCAGCACCGACAATGGACCGCGACGACGCAATTTTTTGGCTCTCGATCACCTGGCTTTTCGTCTTCTGTGGTCTGACGATCTGGATGTTACTTTCGCTATAAATCGAAGACATCCCGTTGCTCAATAACATTTTGATGCGAACGGAGCCGATGTAGCGGGTCATGGATGATGCGCTCCACGTGCGCCGCGATTTCATGATTCGACGACTCTCCGCACAGTGCCGATTTCGTGATGCCAGCTTTATCGTAGTGTGAGCCAACTCATACACTCGTGGGTTGAATGGATCATTATGTTCGTATTCCTCAACCCTCAACCCTTCGGAGGTCGAGATGGCTACGAACCAAACGCACGCAAACGCTGACCGCCAACCCCATCCGCTTCTCGACAAGCTGCGCGAAATGCATGCTGCAGCAGCCGCCCAAGGTCGTGCTGCCGCAGCCGCCCAGGGCTTTTTTACGTACAGCGTCAAGATCGTGTGCGGCAAACAGACCGGGGAAAACTGTTGCTGCGTCGCAGGCACCCGGCCGGGCCTGTATGCGACCGAGGTCAACATTCAAAATTTCAATTTCGTGCAGGCGCCGGTTCTGAAGTTCGTTCAACCGTTGATCCACATGGGTGCCGTTCTTGCACGTGAGCCCGACGTCACGAACCCCCTTACGCTTCCCAAACGCCAGATCGAGACCATCATCCTTCCGCCGCTGGCGGCGACGATGGACGATTGTTGCCGCATCGCGGAGATTCTGCCGGCCCCGAGCGGAGAGACCCCGCTCACCATCGCCATTCTATCGATCGCGAGCACATTGGAGCTGTCCGTGTCCGCGGTCTACACGGCGAATCCTCTCAACGGAGACGGCATCAGCATTGATGTCGAGTATGTTCCATCACGACTGCTGGCGTTCGGTGGCGACGGTTAGCAGGGCCTGAGAACACCAAACCGAACAAGGCTTGGCGAGGCCTCAACGGGAATCTGTAGCTGGTTTCTCCTTCGTCAGGAAAACACCTTCGCTCCCCCGATTGCGGTGACAGCGCTGGACTGTCACCGCAATTCCCAACCCTGGTCCCGGCGCTTTCTTCGGCATTACGCCGCTTGTACCTGCCTCGCAGAGACCGCCTTCGCTGATTTCGCCGCCGTCCTCGCGGCCACGAGGGCGGCATGGTCACGGATTGTCTGATCGGCATAAAGCATGGCGAATGACGCAATCGCGTCGTCGAATTCTTCGCTCTTGCCCATATAACCTGCGATGGCCGCCGGGTCGCCGGATCGCGCGTGCGCGCGCGACAGGGTTCGGCCGCATAGTTGGGCGTAACTGGAAAGCGCTTCCTGTTCGCCGATCTCGCTAATGCTGCCGAGCCTGCGATTCTTCAATGTTCGAAGATAGAAATGCCGCCCAGTGGTATCGTCCTCGGTTTGGCCGAGAAAGATATCGCTGGCGGCTTGCATCATCTTCTGTCCTTCAACGACGCGACGCCCCTGATGCCCTTTATACTTCAGCTTGCTGCCGAGCCGCTCCAGCACGGAGCGCTGCGCCTGCTTGAGTTGCAGGAAAAGCGGTTCGTCGTCTCCGGTCAGGAAGAGTCCGACGCAGCAAAACGTGCCGACGGAGCCGACGCCGACCGCCTTGAACACAAGGTCCTTCAGCGTGAAGCGATCGAGGAGCCGCAATCGATCTTGCGCAACGCCTTCCCGATACGCGGCGAACACTCTTTGAAAGCTCAGCCTGTGCCGGGCGTTAGCCTTGGGATCCAGGTGAAAGATCGCTGGCGGCTTATCCACGATCCGCATGTCGCCCTCGCCGACAAGATGCGGGAAGTTGTCGTCTTTCGACAGCCCCTCGCTGCGCGCCTTCGCGACAACGCCGGCCAGCTTGCGTCTCAAGCTTCCATGGGTGATCCGATCAATCTCTTTTTCAAGGTCGATTCGACTGTGCCATATCTCCAGGGGAGACAGTTTGGCCAGCGCTGCCATATGTAACCGGTAGGCTCTGGCGGTCGCCGCTGCATAGGCCCGGGCTTCCTTTTTAGGTGCCCCCGACCCCAGTGCCGCAACCGCGACGCTTGCCGCTAATCGCTTCACGTCGACGGTGAAATCAACGCCAGGCAGCGTCTCATCGAAATCGTTGATGTCGAAGAGAATATTGTTTTCAGGCGTAACGAAAGCTCCGAAGTTCATCAAATGGCTGTCGCCGCCGGCCTGCACCGGAACGCCAGCGGTCGGTTGACCGGCGAGGTCCGCCGCCATGACTGCGGCGGCGCCGCGCAGGAACGCAAACGGATCAACGGACATGCGCGCGTAGCGCTCCGGGACCAGCTCCGGCAGTCGATCACGGTCGCTTTCGGCAAGGATCGCGACGGCGTTGCGCGACGACTTCCCCTTCAAATCCGCGTGCGTTTCGCGCGGTGTCTCGAGGCGAAGCGCTTTACCCTGTTTGAACCGGTCAGTGCGCGAACTAGTCGGCATCATGTGATTGCCTCCCTGGCTGACGGTGAACCAATCGAGGTCAAGAAACAGATAGTACGACTTGCAGCAGGTTGCCGCCACAGTTTTTGAATGGCCGGAGGCGGCGCGGCGCACGACATGCTTGGGAGTGGCGCAGTCTCCGGCGAACGCCTGCCGCGACCCTGACACCTTAACGCAGATTTCATGCTGCGCTGCATGAGTCTGGTGTTGGCCCATCGCGTCATCGCCTTACGCACAGAAGCGGTCGTTATCGGAGCGCGGCAGACATGGGATTACGGACGGCTCCGGGTGACCGCGTGTCTGTTTTGTGCCACTTTGCGAAGGCCGGGCAGGCGCTGCATGCGCTGAGAAAATCTCGCGCTTCGTGAAGACGCGAGGGCTAGTTCGTTCGAGGTATATTCACCCGCGCACCAGGGCGCTGTACGCTGAGGTGAAACTCTGGCGGTGCGGTTATTCCTGAGAGTTCAGGATCGTCGGGTCGGCGGAAGTACCCGGCCTGATGATCTCGAGTGGCCCCGGCGCAACATCGTCGGGGCCATTCTCGGGCAGCAGGGCCTTGGCCGAGCTCCCGATAGCGCGGCATCAAATCATGATCAGGAACGGACTTTATCTAGCTGAGACCAGATTTCTGGACGGCGTGGAAGCCTACAATCGACATATCATGGTGCTGCGTGACGGCACGATGCGCGGGGGCGGCGGATTCTATTATTCCGTCGGAAGTTACACTTGTTCTGACGGCAAGTGGAAAGGCGAAATGACGAGCCGGGAGCATTCACCTATTTCTGGAACGTATCCATGGGCACGAAAGACCATCACCATTGGGTTTACTGGAACTTATTCGGATGATCGTGCCGAGTTCGAAGCCACAGCGCTGGCTGGCAAGCAATCCTTTCGGTTCAAGTCTGTCTACCGGTTGCTATACGCGGAGTGAGCCGGGATGCCGATCCGCGCCAACATGGACCGTTGCGGTGACGCACCGTCACCACTAGCCAACAGGAATCGTCGTCAGCATGATCTCTGCTGATCACAGAGGCGGCTTCACGGGTCGGCAAGTCAATCGGCGCAAGGCACTTGCGGCGACGATCGGCGGCGGCCTGGCGCTGTCCAGTCTGGCTCGGTCCGCCGGCGCAGTGTCCGGCGTGCGCATACTCGATTCGCCTGAACAGCTTCGTTCATCCTATGACTATGTCATTGTCGGTGCGGGATCGGCCGGTTGCGTTCTGGCGCATCGGCTTGGTCTGGCTGGACGAGGGGTACTCGTTGTCGAGGCAGGCGGCCAGGCGAAACTGGCTGATATCGCAGACCCGCCAGAATGGCCCAAGCTCCAGGGCAGCCAGTTTGACTGGCGCTATCAGACAATCCCGCAACCGGGACTGGGAGGCCGCATCATTCGCTGTCCGCGCGGGAAGGTCGTGGGTGGCTCAAGCACCATCAATGCGCTCGCCTATCAGCGCGGCCATCCGGCCGCCTATGATCGCTGGCCCGAGGGGTGGCGCGCGGCGGACCTGCTGCCCTACTTCAAGCGCGCTGAGACTTTTTCCGGCGGCGCCAGCCCATGGCGGGGCGGCAACGGTCCTCTGCACGTGCTGTCGCTCGCAGACGTCACGGATCGCACGCCTGTGGCATCCGCTTTCGTCAAGGCGTCGCAAGACCTCGGGTTCTCGATGACTTCAGACATCGGAGGGGAGGTCACGACAGGCGTCGGCTGGAATCAACTCAGCATCAAAAGAGGGGTTCGCGACGACGCCGCGACTGCATATCTCGACAGTCTCGAGAACGTGGCCGTGGATCTGCTTGTGAACACGGAAGTGCTCGGCCTTGCGATCGAAGGCGGACGGTGCATCGGCCTGCGGCTTTCCGAACGAATCGTGCGGGCGGACGGCGAACTCCTGCTTTGCGCCGGCGCGATCGATTCGCCACGCCTCCTGATGCTGTCCGGAATAGGCCCTGCCGACCAGCTCCGATCTCTCGGTATTCCCGTTGTCCGGGATCTGCCGGATGTCGGCCGCCATCTTGAAGACCATCTCTTGGTCGCGGGCGTGGCCTACGCGGCACGGCGCGATGTGCCGCACTCGCATTATAACCATGCCGATGCGCTTCTTTACGTGCCGCCCAGCGACCCCAGGGAAAGTCCCGAACACCTTGTGATGTGCCTTTCCTTGCCGTTCGTCCTGCCGGGCGTCGGGGCGTTGCCTGCACCGGCTTACGTTCTTGTGCCTTGCCTGATGCGACCCCGCAGCCGCGGGAGCGTGAAACTTGCCTCCGGCGATCCTCGGGTCCCGGCCCTGATTGATCCGAACTACCTCTCCGAGCCGGCCGATCTTGACCTTCTTGTCGAGGGCGTTTCTCTCGCGCGCGAAATCGGGGCCGGTGCTGCCTTTGCCGACTGGCGCATGCGGGAGGTTTATCCGGGTCCCGGTGCAACAACCACGACCGAGATACGCAAGTTCATTCTTCGTGCGGCGGATTCGTTCCATCACCCTGTCGGCACCTGCCGCATGGGTCCCGTCGTCGACAATGCCTTGCGTGTAAAGGGCGTCTCGAACCTGCGCGTTATCGACGCGTCAGTATTCCCGGGAATCCCGCAGGCAATGACCAACGCCGCCACCATTGCGCTGGCCGAGAAGGCGAGCGATCTGGTGCTCGCAGGGTAAATGGCCAAACAGCGCACCGCCGAAGCTCGCGGGCCACAGGCAGAACGCCTTCACCTCCTTCAACACGCTTGATCGCCTTCAATTTGTAAGCCGTCGGAGACTAACGGATCGTCCCTCTTGCTGCCACAGGTCATCCTCGAAATGCCTGTCACAGAAATTATCGTGTCTCATTCAGGGGTGCAGTCCAGTGCGCTTAATCCGGTCGAAGGTTGCTCGCGTTGCGCATCTAAGTGCACTGTCATCGTAATTCCCGCCTAATTGGGTCGCCGCGGTCGCCGCACGTCAAGCGGTCCTTTCCAACCCGTATAACTGTATTGGGTGCCCCACCACCGGAGCACCGTCGTGTTGCACCCTTTGCAGGTGAAGCGGCCGACCACAATGCTCGGCTTCCGTATCTGCGTCGCGTGGTAGACCGCCTTGCAATACAGGCAACTGAAAAAGACGCGCAATGGAGTTTGGTCTGTCATCGCTTCGTACGAAAGGGGTGGTTTCAGGTCTTTGCGGATCGGCAAGCGCGTTTCGCGGCGATGTCGATCTTCAAATCGGCGGCCATTGCCCGAATCTGTTCGGTCATCCGGATGACAGGTAAGAGTTTGGCGAGCCTGGCGATCAGTTCGAAGTCTTCTGTGTCCAGCAGAAGTGTTTCCAACCGTTCTCTATATTCGTCCATCTTGGTCTGCTGCTCGCGCATACGCCTGCTTGCAGGTGAAGCCGACCAAGACATCTAAATAGAAACGCGAATCGTAACTTGTGATTTCGCGCCAATTGCTTGTGAATGCGTGCCAGCGACAGACTATCGCGGTTAAATTCTGTTCATGCCCGCAGGAGAGCAGCGCGGGATTTTGCGCGGCGGATTTGCGGTGATGATCGGCTAGGATCGCCCGTAAGCTTACGGTGTGCAGTAGACCTTAGTGCGCCTTGTGACAGCAAACCGATTACGGAATTACGGTGACAGCACTGTCACCGTAATTTCGATGCAACAACCACGACCGACATACGCAAGTTCATTCTTCGTGCGGCGGATTCGTTCCATCACCCTGTCGGCAGCTGCCGCATGGGTGCCGTCGTCGACAATGCCTTGCGTGTAAAGGGCGTCTCGAACCTGCGCGTCATCGACGCGTCAGTCTTCCCTGGAATCCCGCAGGCAATGACCAACGCCGCCACAATTGCGCTGGCCGAGAAGGCGAGCGATCTGGTGCTCGCAGGGTAAATGGGTTGCCTGCGGACCCCGGCTCCAGGGGGCGGGATGGCGAGTTGCGGTGCGGTATTGATGGGCACGACCGACGACCCGGTCCCGGGCATGATCCAGATCAATGTTGCCGCTCGACTGCCGCCCAATGAATTCGCGCAGTAAGTTGCTCAACCCGTTTTCCGGGCTGGACGCTTCGCGGCTGGGTCGCTGCGCTGGTGCGTGTGGTGGACCACCACGACCCTAACCCCGCCACCGCTTCCGGTCCGGTGATCTGGAGTGTATCGCCAATGAAGCGCTGTCTCGCTCCTTTCGCAATCGCCACCAGCCTGTTCGTGCCTGTTGCAAACGCCAACGACGCCTTGGAAGCCAAGGTGCGGGCATACGTTCCGGTCGTCTCCCTGGCCAAAGTATGTGACTTCAGGATCAGTGACGACACCTCGGGTGACCATCGCGCCATGCTCGAAGCGGTGAAGTCCGACCCGAACGCCAACAAACTCGCCTACCGCGTGCACTACGAAACGCAGACGGCCTACATCAAGGCCCGCGATGGAGGTCAACGGGTCGCCTTTTGCAGGGACTTCATCGCAGCCAATAGCCAATACGCCAAGGCGCGCTTTACCGCCGTGGTCGAGGACCATATGACCGACGTCAGCAAAAGTGTGCAGAAAGCGATTGCCCACAACGTCTGCGGTGCGCCCCCCGTCAAGCTGTCCAAGGCCGACTGGAAACCGTACGCGCTCATCAAAAAGATGCTTCAGAACGAGCAAAAGCTGGCCAAGGAAAACGCCGAGACGAACGGCTGGAACGTCACAGAGGAAACGACAGCGGTCACGGAACAGTTCTGCGTGGCGGTAAAACCCCGATGAGCAATTTTATGCTGCTGCCTTGTCTTCCTTGTCAGCGCCCCGCATGACGATCTTCAGCGGATCGTCCGGCAACGGTCGCTGCAGCGTTCTTGCCTCATCCCGGGCCCGCGTCTTTGGCGCCGGAAAAGCCTGCCGTCTCTTAACATTTGGTGTAGGCTACAGTTGGACAAAGGGAGGCGCGGCGATGCCTCACGAGAATTACGCTGCCAAGCAGCAACGGATCGGCGAGCGCCTGACCCGTGCGATGGCCAAGGCCCATATGAATCGCAGCGAGCTTGCCGAACTGACAGGCTACAGTGTGGAACAGATTGTGAGCTGGGAGCGCGGGCGCGCGCGGATGTACCCGATCGAGCTGATAAAGCTGTGTCATGCGCTCGACGTGAAGCCGGAGTGGCTGCTGTGCTGGGAGCGCCGCCTCCATTGATCAGCAGGGCCAGCGTTTTCCACCGTTAGCTTCTTGGTTTGTCGTGATTGAATAGCAAGCGTAGCCCGGATGAGCGCAGTGACATCCGGGATTTGTCCCGCTTATCGCGGAGCTCATGCGGGCTACTTGCTCAGCCTCGAAGCGAACCCATCGGGTTTACGCACCGCAGCTGATGGGTATCGCTTCGCTCCACCCATCCTACGCGCTGGCATCTCAGGTCGCGGGCGACGCGAAGCTCATCCTTCAGGGGGCAGTGACGAACGCTATTGCTCTGACGACAGGCGGATCATCTGGCGCCCGTCATTCATCGCCTTGAGACTGTTGACGTAGTTCTCGGGACGCTGCCAGCGATGAGGGACTTTCAATCCCATGAATTCTGCGATGCTGCCGATAAACGAAGTGCAATTGGTTGTTTCGGCGTTCCAGACTGGTGAACTCGCCTGCAGTTTCTTGATGTAGGCGAAAACCCTCTTTGCGTCGGGCTCATTCAAGTAAACGCGGTAACTGGCGGTCAGGTACTGCGGATCAAGATCGCCATAGCTTGCCTTGGTCTCGGACGGCACCCAGGTCAGATGACCAAGTACATAAGGCACGGTGTCTCCCGCAGGGGTGAGGCCCGCGACTTCGACGGCTCGCTCGCTTGTCTTCCCGAACCAGACGAAAGCATGTCCCCAGCTCGCCGCCGTTCTGGCTCTGAAATCGACGTAGTACGGGCCCTTTGCTGATCCCGATCCTGGCTTTCGAGTCGACGCCTCACCGGAGACAAGCGCGCTCGCGTTGGCGGTGCGCTTGTCGACTTCCTGTTTGGGAGAAATGAGACGTTCCAGGCCCGCGAGAATGTCAATCTCGCGTGCCGAAGCAGGATGGATTTCGCACTGGAGCAGGACAGCGAGTCCCGCAAGCAAGCATAGTCCTGATCTCTTCGGCCTGTTTGCCACGGTTCGCCCCTCAACTGTCGAAGATAAAGCTCGGGATCAACGAGGATCCCGGTCAATACCGCGCATAGGGCCGCGCCGCGACGGGCGTCTTGCCGATCGGGGTCTTCCCGATCGGGGTCTTGCCAATCGGCATCTTGCCGAACTGGGCCTGCTGATAGACGGGCTGTGGGCGCGGGATATCGGCAGCTCCAGCCGCAGTCACCATGGCAAGCGTCGCACCCGTTACAATCACGATCTTCATCACAGTACGTTTTCCTCTACGTTAGAGAATGCAAGGCAATCAGCCGCGCCCCTCTCAGCCACGCCATGAGCATGAATGTCCGAATACGCCTACAGTGCGGCGGATCGGTCACGTTCGAGCGATGTGCGGCAGATATGAGACAGTCGGAACTTGAATGCGCGCTGTGAGTCAAAAGCGGACCTTGGCCGCGAAGCTCGGCAACTTCGTCGAGACCAAGGCCGCGACGTTAGAGGCGGGCGCCAAGGTCAACCATCTCCCCTATGTCGGCGACATCCACGTTGGCGCCAACGCCCACCTCGGCGCCGGCACCATATGGGAGTGGCGGGTGAGGGCGCTGCGTACGGCGAAGTCGTGTGGTTCTGGCATCCGTTGCTGATGTCAAGCCAGCGGAGACGCGTCGGCCCGACCGGGCTTTAGACAAATCTCAATCCGCTGGCGACGGTGGCAAGAAGGAATTCGTCGCCGGGAAGAGCGCGAAATAAGCCGTAAAGCCATTGCGCAGGGAATGCCGGATTGCCTCCGCTGAACCTGTATGCGCGTGTGCGTTTTCTTCCACCCACTGCATGCGAGACCGCGGGTGCAGCGCGCATCCGGCATTCCTTGCTCCCTCTCTTTCGGGGGAACCAAGGCCAAAGCTCGGGCAGGTCATGCCGCGAGATCGCGGGCCCGTATTCGACAGGCCGCGCTGACGTGACAGGTTAATACCCGGTTTGGCTACCCATTAAGCTTTCCGCTCAGGACTGTCTCAATTCGCAATAATTATTGAGTATCTGTAAGATTGCGAACTTCGTTAAGAGACTATTGGGTTGCGACGCTATTCGTCGATTTGGGGATATTGAACCGCATGTGCGGCATTGTCGGCATTCTTGGGAAAGCTCCGGTCGCGGAGCTGTTGGTGGATTCACTCAAGCGGCTTGAATATCGTGGCTATGATTCCGCCGGCGTCGCCACGCTGGAGGGCGGTCATCTCGATCGCCGCCGTGCCGAAGGCAAGCTGAAGAACCTCGAAAAGCGGCTGGATGCCGAACCGCTCAAGGGCCACACCGGGATCGGGCACACCCGCTGGGCAACCCACGGTAGGCCTACCGAGAACAACGCGCATCCGCATGCGACCGAGCGCGTCGCCGTGGTTCACAACGGCATCATCGAGAATTTCCGCGAGCTGCGCGAAGCGCTCGAGAAGAAGGGGACGGTCTTCAAGACCGAAACCGATACCGAGATCGTTCTGCACCTGGTCGACAACCTGCTTCAGCAGGGCATCAAGCCGGTCGAGGCGGTGAGGGCGGCGCTGTCGGAACTGCGCGGCGCGTTCGCGCTCGGCTTCATCTTCGCCGGCGACGACGATCTGCTGATCGGCGCCCGCAACGGCCCGCCGCTGGCGATAGGCCATGGCGACGGCGAAATGTATCTGGGTTCGGATGCGATTGCGCTTGGGCCGTTCACCGATACGATCAGCTATCTCGAAGACGGCGACTGGGTGGTGCTGACGCGCAAGGGCGCGATCATCTACGACAAGAACCACGCGATCGTGCACCGCGACGCGGTCAAGCACTCGGCTTCGACCTCGCTGGTCGACAAGGCGAACTACCGCCACTTCATGGCCAAGGAAATCCACGAGCAGCCGGAAGTGGTCGGCCACACCCTTGCCAGATACGTCGACATGGCGAGCGAGCGCGTCATGCTGCCGGTCAAGCTGCCGTTCGACTTCAAGGACATCCAGCGCATTTCGATCACGGCCTGCGGCACCGCGAGCTATGCCGGCTACGTCGCCAAATACTGGTTCGAGCGGTTCGCGCGCGTGCCGGTTGAAGTCGATGTCGCCTCGGAATTCCGTTACCGCGAGGCGCCGTTGCGCAAGGGCGATCTTGCGATCTTCATTTCGCAGTCCGGCGAGACCGCCGACACGCTGGCCGCGCTGCGCTACGCCAAGGGCGAGGGCGTCCACACCGTATCTGTCGTGAACGTGCCGACCTCGACGATTGCGCGCGAAAGCGAAACCGTGCTGCAGACGCTGGCCGGCCCCGAAATCGGCGTCGCCTCGACCAAGGCGTTTACCTGCCAGTTGATGGTGCTGGCCTCGCTCGCGGTCGCCGCCGGCAAGGCGCGCGGTGAATTGTCGGAGGAGGACGAAGTAAAACTCGTCCACGGCCTCGTCGAGATTCCGCGCCTGATGACGGCGGCGCTGACGATCGAGCCGCAAATTGAAAAGCTGGCGCGCGACATCTCGAAATCAAAGGACGTGCTCTATCTCGGCCGTGGCACCAGCTATCCCTTGGCGCTGGAAGGCGCGCTGAAGCTGAAGGAGATTTCCTACATTCACGCCGAGGGCTATGCCGCCGGCGAGCTCAAGCACGGGCCGATCGCGCTGATCGACGAAAACATGCCGGTGGTGGTGATCGCGCCGCACGACCGGGTGTTCGAGAAGACCGTCTCCAACATGCAGGAAGTCGCGGCCCGGGGCGGCAACATCATCCTGATGACCGACGCCAAGGGGGCGGCGGAAGCCACCATCGAATCCCTGGTCACCATCGTTCTGCCCGACATGGCGGCGGCGTTCGCCCCGATGGTCTATGCCATCCCGGTGCAATTGCTGGCCTATCATACCGCCGTGGTGATGGGCACCGACGTGGATCAGCCGCGAAATCTCGCTAAATCGGTCACGGTGGAATAGTCAAGCCACTCGGCTGTCACGCTGGCTCTTCAAAAACCTGCTAGGATGGCTTAGCTGGCATGGGCGCGTCCGATCGCGCCCAAATGTCAAGTCCGGCTGCCCTGACCTGGAACCCTGATGAACCGCGAAGAACTGCCCCCGATTGCGCCCCCGGACGAACCCCCGCCGGAACACCCTCGCGGGCTAATGGCCCGTTTCCGGAACTATTTTCTGACCGGACTGATTGTCGCAGGGCCGGTTGCGATCACGCTGTATTTGACCTGGTGGTTCGTGAACTGGGTGGACAGCATCGTCCGTCCGTTCGTGCCGATGGCCTACCGGCCGGAAACCTACCTGCCGTTCGGGCTGCCCGGCTCGGGCCTGATCGTCGCCGTGATCGCGCTGACGCTGCTCGGTTTCCTCGCCGCCAACCTGATCGGGCGGACGCTGGTCGATCTTGGCGAACGCCTGCTCGGCCGCATGCCGGTGGTGCGCGCGATCTATCGCGGCCTGAAACAGGTGTTCGAGACGCTGTTCTCGGGCAAGGGGTCGAGCTTCCGCCGGGTCGGCCTGGTCGAATTTCCCTCGCCGGGCATGTGGTCGATCGTTTTGATCTCGCAGTCGCCGAGCGTCGACGTTGCGAACAAATTGCCCGGCCAGGAGGAGCACATCTCCGTTTTCCTGCCCTGCGCGCCGAACCCGACCACGGGGTTCTTCTTCTACGTCCCAAAGAGCAAAATCATCGAAGTCGATATGAGCACCGAAGACGCCGCGACCCTGATCATGTCGGCCGGCGTGGTGCAGCCCGGCTCCGACCCGCAGAAACGCAATGCCGCCGCGCTGGCCGGCATGGCGAACGCGGCGCGCGTGGCCAATTCGGCAGCCGCGCTGCAGCCCGTGAAGGTGAAGGCGGAGTAGGGGACGCGCGACGCTCCACCGCCGTCAGACAGGCTGAAGCATGACCAACAAGATCGAAGGCATCATTCCCGTGATGATCACGCCGTTCACCGCGAACGGCGGAATCGACTATCCCGGCCTCGGCCGGCTGGTGGAATGGTACATCGATCACGGTTCGGATGCGCTGTTTGCTGTCTGCCAGTCCAGCGAGATGCAGTATCTCAGCTTGGATGAACGCGTAGAGCTCGCCGCCTTCGTCAGCAAAGCCGCCGCCGGCCGCGTCCCGGTGATCGCTTCCGGCCACATCAGCGAAAGCCTGGACGACCAGCTTGCCGAACTGACCGCGATTGCCGCGACCGGGGTCGACGGCATGGTGCTCGTCACCAACCGTCTCGACGCCAGGCGGGAAGGCGGAGCCAAGTTCATCGACGATCTAAGCTGGCTGCTCGAGCGGCTGCCGAAGCAAATGCCGCTCGGTCTCTACGAATGCCCGGCGCCCTATCGCCGTCTGCTCACCGACGATGAACTGACCTTCTGCGCCAAGAGCGGTCGCTTCGTCATCCTCAAGGACGTTTCCTGCGACCTCGAAACGGTCAAACGTCGCGTGGCGCTGACCAGGGGCACGCCGCTTGCCATGGTCAACGCCAATGCGGCGATTGCCTACGATGCGATGAAGGCCGGTTCACGCGGTTTTACCGGCGTGTTCACGAACTTTCATCCCGATCTCTACAAGTGGCTGATGACCGAGCATGCCGGCGATCCAGCGCTGGCGGACGAACTCTCCGTTTACCTCGCGCTGTCGGCGATGGCCGAACCGATGGGCTATCCGAAGCTCGCAAAGCTCTACCACCAGCGTCTGGGCACGTTCGCTTGCACCGACAGCCGGGCCGTCACCTTCGATATCCACGAAAAATTCTGGGCACTGGAGGCGCTGATCGACAAGATCGTCGCGGGCACCGGGCACTACCGGCGCCGCATCGCCGAGGCTGGCGCACGTTATCCGGCACCGATCAGCGGCACGGCTTCATCGCGCTCATACAGATAGAGCAGGCAGCGCAGCGCCTCGCCGCGCTCGCCCTTGAGTTTCGGATTGTCCTTCATGATGCGCAACGCCTCATCGCGGGCCTGCGTGATCAGCTGGGCGTGCACGTCGGAGCGGGCGATGCGATAGCCGGGCAGGCCACTCTGGCGGATGCCGAGCACGTCGCCTTCGCCGCGCAGCTTCAGGTCCTCCTCGGCGATCCGAAAACCGTCGGTGGTTTCGCGTATCACCTTCAGCCGCGCCTTCGACATTTCGCCGAGCGGCTCCTTGTAGAGCAAGAGGCAGGTCGACGCCTCCGAACCGCGCCCGATCCGGCCGCGCAACTGGTGCAATTGCGCGAGCCCGAAGCGTTCGGCGTTCTCGATCACCATGATGGTCGCGGCGGGAACGTCGACGCCGACCTCGACCACCGTGGTCGCGACCAGGAGGCCAATCTCGTGGGCGGCGAATTGCGCCATCACGCGGTCCTTCTCCGTGCCCTTCATCTGCCCGTGGACGAGACCGACCTTGTCGCCGAAGCGTTGCCGCAGCTTTTCAAACCGCTCGGTCGCGTTGGTGAGGTGCTCGGTACCTTCGGCTTCCGATTCCTCCACCAGCGGGCAGATCCAGTAGACCAGCTTGCCGGCCTGCAGCGCGCGGCCGACGCCGTCGGTGACCTCGTCGAGGCGGCTCATCGATATGGTGCGGGTTTCGATCGGCTGGCGGCCGGCCGGCTTCTCGCGCAGCTCGGAGACATCCATGTCGCCAAAATATGTGAGCACCAGCGTGCGCGGGATCGGCGTCGCGCTCAACACCAGCACATCGACCGCTTCACCCTTATTCGTCAGTGCCAGCCGTTCGCGCACACCGAAGCGGTGCTGCTCGTCGACCACGGCGAGCGCCAGCGCCTTGAAGACCACGTCGTCCTGGATCAGCGCATGGGTGCCGACCAGGAAATCGATCTCGCCCGCTTCCAGCCGTGCCAGAATTTCCCGACGCTCCTTGCCCTTCTCGCGGCCAGTCAGGATCGCCACGCGCAGGCCGGCGCGTTCGGCCAGCGGCGCGATGGTCTTGATATGCTGGCGGGCGAGGATTTCGGTCGGCGCCATCAGCGCGGCCTGCTTGCCGGCCTCGACGACCGCAGCGGCGGCGAGCAGCGCCACGACCGTCTTGCCGGAGCCGACGTCGCCCTGCAGCAGCCGCAGCATCCGCACCGGCTGGCGCAGATCCTCGGCGATGGCGGCAGCCGCCTCGCGCTGTGAGGATGTGAGCGCGTAAGGAAGGGCATCGATGATCTTGTGGCGCAGGTGACCGTCGCCGGCGTTGCGGTCGCCGGCCGGGCGCCGCAACTGCGCACGCACCAGCGCCAGCGCCAGTTGACCAGCCAAAAGTTCGTCGAAGGCGAGCCGCGACCAGAACGGGCCATCGGGCAAAATGTCGGTGAGTTCGAGCGGCACATGCACGCGGTTAAGCGCCTCGCTGATCGGCGGAAAGCTGCAGCGGCGGATGACTTCCGGGCTGATCCACTCGGGCAGATCAGGCAGTTTCTGCAGCGCCTGCGCGATCGCGCGGCGCAGCGAACCGAGCGCCAGGCCTTCGGTGAGCGGATAGACCGGATCGATGCCGCTGAGTTTTGCAAATCCGGCCTCGTCCACGACGCGGTCGGGATGCACGATCTGCGGGATGCCGTCGTACATCTGCAGCGTCCCCGAAACGTAGCGCTTCTCGCCGACCGGCAGCAGCTTTTCGACATAGCCGGGCTTGGCGCGGAAGAATGTCAGCACCACGTCGCCGGTATCGTCCGAGGCATAGACCAGGTAGGGAGCGCGGGAATTGCGCGGCGGCGGCGGCCGGTGACGATCCACGGTGACCTCCAGCGTCACCATAGTTCCCTGCACCGCCTCGCGAATCTTCGGCTGCGCTCGGCGGTCAATCACGCTGGCCGGCAGGTGCAGCAGCAAATCGACCAGCCGCGGCGTCTCATCGCGGCTGAGCAGATAGCGCAGCAGCTTGTCCTGCTTCGGCCCGACGCCGGGAAGGCTCGTGACCAGCGCAAACAAAGGATTGAGCAAGGTGGGGCGCATTGAGGAAACCTAAGACCGTTTGGTGCCGTCATGCGCGGGTTTGGACGAGACGTCCACGGCTTTTTTCGAGCCGGGTTCAACGATTATGACGCGCGGAAGCGGGGGCCCTTGAACCGCTTCACCGGCCGCCCGCGCTCGAGGCGATCATGCGCCGCATGCGCATCGTTCTGCGCGGTGATCGCTTGCAACTCGCCCTGCAACTTGAGCAGCGCTGCCATTCGCTCCAATGCCAGCGCCTTGTTTCGGTGCTGCGAGCGCTCCTCCCGCGCCACGACGGAAAGGCCGCTCGCGATGTGGGTTGCGCGGACGGCGCTCTCGGTCTTGTTCTGATGCTGGCCGCCGGGGCCGCCGGCGCGGAAGGCTTCAAAGCGAACATCCTGGAGCGCGAGCGCCTTCGGTGCATCCGGCAGCGCCGGAAGCTCGAACACGCCGATGAACCAGTTCTTCCGCTTGTGATGCGGCCGGAGCGGGCTTTGCGCCACCCACTGGATTGCGCCGAC
Organism: Bradyrhizobium sp. URHC0002; assembly: GCF_054059515.1. Classification (NCBI taxonomy): domain Bacteria; kingdom Pseudomonadati; phylum Pseudomonadota; class Alphaproteobacteria; order Hyphomicrobiales; family Nitrobacteraceae; genus Bradyrhizobium; species Bradyrhizobium sp. URHC0002. The sequence goes on from NZ_JBSSCF010000001.1 coordinate 5,632,247, forward strand.
CCACGGCCGCGCGAACGCCGACGCGGCATCACCATGGATGACCACGATGGCCGAGGCCGGGCCATGCCCGTCCGTATTCGGGCCTTCCAGGCAGTCGGTCTCGAGTCCGATCGAAGCAGCTTCTGCAGCAAGCGCTGCAACAGCCTTGCGGACCGCGATCCGGCATTCCGCCGGACCGCGTCCGCTGGTGAAGAGAAGTCGGATCATCGGCGATCCTCCTTCCAGGATTTCTCCCGTTTCGCTCCGCCGGCTGCGGCATTCGACTGCGCCTTCTTGAAGGTCACCAGCGGTCGGAACGTCGCCACGACGCGCGCCAGGCCGAACTCCACCAGATCGGCGATGACGCGTTCGATGTTCTTGTAGGCCTCCGGCGCCTCCTCCGCGAGCAGGCCGCGATCCCCGCAGACGACGATGCCGCCATAGGGATTGCGTTCCAGCCGCGCCACGTCGGATTTCTTGACCCGAACGCGGCCGTGCATGGAGCCGCGATCGTACTTGCGGCCCGCGCCATGTGCGAGTGAGGCGAGGGCCTCGGTTCGCATCGCCGCCAGCGGCTGCACCAGATACGACAGTGTCCCGCGCGATCCCGGCACGGGCACCAGCCCGCGATCGGAAGCTGCCGCTCCCTTCCGGTGCAGCGCCATGACGTTGCCGTCTTGGCTGCGCGCACGCTCGACCATGTTGTGTGGCAGATCGTTGATGGGACGCAGATCCGCACGCGCGGCCGCTGCAGCCCGTTCCGCGATGATGCGGCGATTGAGCCTTGCCCACCGCACCGCGTGGTCATGTGCGTCCAAGTACGCGCGGCCTTCGTCGCTGGCAGGATCAAGCGCCGTCTGCCCATTCAGGAGGACGCGCTCCAGGATCGAGTAACCGAGGCCTCGCGAACCCGAATGGACCAGGACATAGGCATGGTCACGGTCGAGCCCCGCTTGCGCGGCGATGTCAGGCGCAAGGATTTCCTCGATGGCCTGGAATTCGCAGAAATGGTTGCCGCCGCCGATGCTGCCGAGCGAGGCAGCAAAGGCGGTGGCGGAAAGACCTGCGTCAGCCAGGACGCTATCCGTGTCGCCATCCCACGGCTGATCGAGCGCGTGCAAACGCTCGGCCAGCTGGTCGAGCCGCAGCTTGCGCGCAGCGATATCGAGCTCGAACAGGCCCATGCCGCAACCGATGTCGGAGCCGACCAGTTGCGGGTGAATGCGATCAGCCAGAACGGCGCAGCCGACCGGACCATATTTGCCGGGATGGAGATCCGGCATGGCCGCGACCGCCCGGACGCCGCGCAATGCGGCGACCTGTTGGAGTTGAAGCGTGGCGTTACCCTCGATCCAGGATTTGGACGAGGCGAAGACGTGGATCGGCGCGCAGCCGTCCACCTTTGGGGAAGTGCCCATTGAGGTGCTTTCAGGAGATTGAGAATCGTCGGCGCGCGCAGATATCGCTGACTTAAGCGCGCGAGCTCCCAAGCGGCGCGGCTAACGCACGCGCCCTTAGGCGATGCCCTCGACGGGGCGGCGAGACAGTGTCATCGAGCCTTCTCCGTGATGATCGTGCCAAAATCGGCCGCCGATCGCGGCAGACACATAGCGGCGAAATGGAAAAGCTGCAAGTCCCCCACGGGCGAGGGGCGCGAGCAACGTAGGAATCCACGCGGGAGTTGCGCGCGCAACGGGCTGCTGTGCGAGCAGCACACGCCACTTTCACATGGGCCTGTGGGTGAAACGCTACTGACATTCCCCGGTGCGAGGGCTATATCAACCCCGCCCGGCATGTCCGGGCTTTTGGCGTTCGAAACGGAATGGGACAATGACGGGTACGACAAGATCAAGCAGCGGCCTCGACGACCGCCGCAAGCGGCTTTTGTTCCGTTGCTGGCATCGCGGTACCCGCGAGATGGATCTCATCCTCGGCCGCTTTGCGGATGCCGAGATTTCGGGCATGGGCGATGACGAACTGGCCGAACTCGAGCGCCTGATCGAGGTGCCCGATCCCGATCTCTATGCCGCGCTGATTGGGGACACGCCGCTCGATCCGGAATATGCGACCGCGCTGTTCGACCGCATCAAGGCGTTTCGCGCCGTGGATCACGACGCATGAAGTCGCCTGTCAAATCGCCTGCCGCGCTGCTGGCCCCCGGCCGTGCGCTGACCTTTGCCAACGTTGCCGAAGGCGCCGAGGGGCTCGTCATCTCGGACCTCGCCCGCGCGGTGGCGGCACGGCCAAAACCGCCGGCGGTGAGCCTTGCGGTCGTTTGCCGCGACGGTCCGCGCATGCAGCAGCTCGCGCGGGCGCTGGAATTCTTCGCGCCTGACTTGCCCGTGATGCAGTTTCCGGCCTGGGACTGCCAGCCCTATGACAGGGTATCGCCGCACGGCGGCATTCTGGCGCAGCGGCTGACCACGCTGGCGCGGCTGTCGCGCCTGCAGGGCAGCGACAAACCGCTGATCGTGCTCACCACCGTCAATGCCATCGTGCAGCGCGTGCCGGCGCGCGAAATGGTGGCAGCGCAGGCGCTGTCGGTGGCGCCCGGCCATGTCGTGCCGATGGACTCGATCGTGGCCTGGCTGGAGCACAATGGCTACAACCGCTCCTCGACTGTGCGCGAGCCCGGCGAATACGCCGTGCGCGGCGGTATCCTCGATTTGTTTCCGGCCGGGCTCGACCAACCCGTACGGTTCGACTTCTTCGGCGACTCTCTCGAATCGATCCGCACCTTCGACGCGGAAACCCAGCGCACGCTGCTCGACATGCGCGCGCTCGATCTGGTTCCGGTCTCGGAATTCCAGCTCGTCACCGAAACCATCCGCCGCTTTCGCATGGGCTATGTGGCGACCTTCGGTGCACCGCAGCGCGACGATCTGCTCTATGAAGCGGTCAGCGAGGGGCGCCGCCATCCCGGCATGGAGCATTGGCTGCCGCTGTTCCAGGAACGGATGGATACGCTGTTCGACTATCTCGACGGCGCGCCGGTCGCGATCGAGCCCCAGAGCGAGGACGCCGCCCGCGAGCGCTTCAAGCAGATCGCGGACTATTACGAGGCGAGGCGCGAGGCGCTGGAACATCCAGGCGGTGGCGCGATCTACAAGCCGTTGCCGCCGGATCGGCTCTATCTGACGGAAGCTGAGTGGACCGAGCGTCTGAATGAGGCGGCACTGGCGCGGCTCACGCCATTTGCGGTGCCTGAGGGCAGCGCCGATGTGTTCGACGCCGGCGCGCGGCAGGGCCGCAACTTTACGCCCGAGCGCGCCGATGGTTCGGTCAACGTGTTCGAAGCCGTGGTGGCGCACGTGCTGGCGTTGCAGGCGCAACGCAAGAAGGTGGTGATCACGCTGTGGAGTGAAGGCTCCAGGGACCGCATGGGCAGCATGCTGCGCGATCACAAGCTTGCCAACCTCACCAGCGTCAACGCCTGGCGTACGGTGCAGGCGACGCCGCGCAACGAGGCCATGCTGGCGGTTGTCGGCATGGAGAGCGGTTTCGAGACCGACGAATTCGCCGTCATCAGCGAGCAGGACATCCTCGGCGACCGCCTGGTGCGGCCGCGCAAGTCGAGCCGCAAGCTCGATAACTTCATCTCCGAAGTCACGAGCCTTTCGACCGGCGATCTCGTTGTCCACGTCGAGCACGGCATCGGACGCTTTGTCGGGCTGCAGACGATCGAGGTGGGCGGGGCGCCGCATGACTGCCTCGAACTGCACTATGCCGCCGAAACAAAGCTGTTCCTCCCCGTTGAAAACATCGAACTGCTGTCACGCTACGGCTCCGACCACGCCAATGTCGAACTCGACAGGCTGGGTGGCGGCGGTTGGCAGGCGCGCAAGGCAAAGCTCAAGAACCGCATCCGCGAGATCGCCGGCGAGTTGATCAAGATCGCGGCCGAGCGGCATTTGCACGAAGCGCCGAAAATGCCGGTGCAGCCGCATGTCTATGACGAGTTCTGCGCGCGCTTCCCCTATGAGGAGACCGAAGATCAGTTAGGGGCCATCACGTCCACGCTGAAGGATCTCGAAAGCGGCCGCCCGATGGACCGCCTGATCTGCGGCGACGTCGGCTTCGGCAAGACCGAGGTGGCGCTGCGCGCAGCATTTGCGGTCGCGCTAGAGGGCAAGCAGGTCGCCGTCGTGGTCCCGACCACGCTCTTGGCCCGGCAACACAGCAAGAATTTTGCCGAACGCTTTCGCGGCTTTCCCGTCAACGTCGCGCAGGCATCGCGGCTGATCCCGGCAAAAGAACTGACGCAGGTCAAGAAGGGGTTGACCGACGGCAATGTCGACATCGTGGTCGGCACCCATGCGCTGCTCGGCAAGGCGATCAAGTTCAGGGATTTGGGTCTGCTGATCGTCGACGAGGAACAGCACTTTGGCGTCAGCCACAAGGAGCGGCTGAAGCAACTGCGTGCCCAGGTGCATGTGCTGACGCTGAGCGCCACGCCGATCCCGCGTACGCTGCAGTTGGCGCTGACCGGCGTGCGCGATCTCTCGATCATCGCCTCGCCTCCGGTGGACCGACTGGCGGTGCGGACTTTCGTGGCGCCGCACGATCCCCTGATGATCCGCGAGGCGCTGCTGCGCGAACGCTACCGCGGCGGGCAGGCGTTCTACGTCGTGCCGCGGATCGAGGACCTCGCCAGCGTCAAGGATTTCCTCGACAAGAACGTGCCGGAGATGAAGGTCGCGGTCGCCCACGGCCAGATGCCGCCGACCGTGATCGAAGACATCATGTCGGCGTTCTACGACGGCAAATACGATGTCCTGCTTTCGACCACGATCATCGAGTCCGGGCTCGATATCCCGACCGCCAACACGCTGATCGTGCACCGCGCCGATATGTTCGGACTGGCGCAGCTCTATCAGCTGCGCGGCCGGGTGGGGCGCTCGAAGCTGCGGGCCTATGCTCTGTTCACGCTGCCGGCGCAGCAGAAGATCACCGGACAGGCCGAGCGGCGGCTGAAGGTGCTGCAGTCGCTGGAAACGCTGGGCGCGGGCTTCCAGCTCGCCTCGCACGACCTTGATATCAGAGGCGCCGGAAATTTGCTCGGCGAGGAGCAGTCCGGCCACATCAAGGAAGTCGGCTTCGAGCTCTATCAATCGATGCTGGAGGAGGCGATCCTCAACCTCAAGGCCGGCGTAGCGGAGCCTGCCGCCGATCGCTGGTCGCCGCAGATCACCATCGGCATGCCGGTGCTGATCCCCGAGGATTACGTCAACGATCTCGCGGTGCGGCTGTCGCTGTACCGGCGGCTCGCCGATCTCGAGACCGACGAGGAGATCGACAATTTCGCCGCCGAGATGCGCGATCGCTTCGGTGTACTGCCGGACGAAGTCCGCTATCTCTTCAAGGTCGCGGCCATCAAGGCTTATTGCCGCAGAGCCAACGTCGAGAAGGTCGATGCCGGACCGAAGGGCGCGGTCATCACCTTCCGCGAGAACAAGTTCGCGCAGCCGGACCGGCTGGTGTTCTTTATCCGCCAGCACGGCCAGGCCGCCAAGGTGCGACCCGACATGAAGGTAGTGTTCCTCCAGGTATGGAAGACGCCGGAGGAGCGGTTGATGGGCACGACCGAGATCCTGCGGCAACTCGCCAATCTCGCCGAGAGCAAGAAGGCGGCGTAGCTCGTCGCATCATCGCGAGGAGCTTCGTAGGGTGGGCAAAGCGCAAGCGTGCCCACCATTCAGAAGAAAGGTGGGCACGGCGCTTGCGCGCCTTTGCCCACCCTACGAGGTCAGTGATTGCGTCTACTTACTTCGGATACTTGAATTCCGGCGCGGCCTTCAGCGCCTCCTTGGTGGTGTTCATCGTCGCCACCCATTTGTCGTTCTTGGTATCGCGCTTCACGCTGACGGAAGACGGCGACACCGCAACATAGTGCTCGCCCATGCCGAGGAAGCCGCCGACCGACAGGATCAGCGCGTCGACCTGGCTGCCCTTGATGGCAATGTCGGTGATTTCGCCGACCGACTCTTCCTTCTGGTTATAGACATTGAGCCCCTTCAGCTTCGAAGAGAACATCTCGTCCTTCGACACCGTCGAGAATTTCGCTTCCGCCGGCGCCGCGCCGACGGTCTTGGCGTCCTCGGCGAAAACCGGACTTGCAAGCATGGCCAGCGAAGCGGTGATCAGTGCAATTTTCTTCATATTGTCCTCCAGTGCAGAATTGATGATCTACAATGCAGGACGATAACGGTTGTTCCCGTCGGATCGCCCGGAACAATTACGACGCCGCGCGATGCGCCTCTTCCTGGAGTCGCGACCGCAGTGATTTTGCGGAATCGTTCGGCAGCAGCGTTGCCACGGTAACAGCCGGCTCCGATCGTGCGTCGCGTTGGCCGTGGCTGGTATGGCGCATCACGCTCGACAGCCGGCGCGCGATGGTGTGCGCCGTCTTCAAGTCGGTTTCGGCAAAGACCACGACAACCGAGCCACCTTCGAGGGCGGCGCCGAAATCCATTTGCCGCATCAGGCGGCTGATGATCCGCGCCCCGTCGAATTGCGCGCGGGGATGTTCGGGATCGAACGCAAAGCGCGCGACCGACAATCCGCCGCCGCGTTGCTGCGTCTGGTAGATGGCGCTGGCAAAGTCGCGCTCGAAGGCTTCCCGGGTGAGCAGGCCGGTCCGCGCGTCGATCAGGCCATCGGCGTCGATGGCCTTCAGCGTGCGGCTGAGATGCGCTTCGAAGGCATGCTGGCGGATCAGCGGCAGCACCGTCGCGACCACCTGGGTGATATCGTCGGAGACGACCTCGAGGTTCGGCAGATCGTAGCTAGGTGCCAGATCGACTGCCGTCACGACGACGGGAAGGTTGCGGAAACGGGCGTCCTCCGTCAGCACGGTGAGGAAGGCGTCGATGACGCGCGGGCTAAAACCTTCGCCGAGCACGATGCCGTCGATGTCTCTGACGTTCAGATGCTTCGCCGCCGCCTCGATCGAGAGCGCGCCCACCACGCCGGTGCGCTCGCCAAGCTCGACCGACAACGTCGGATAGGCGCCGCCGCGGCCGATCAGCAGCACGGTGGCGTCGCGCGCCGGATCGATATGCGACAGCGCCATCGGCGTTGCCGGCACCAGCCGGCGCATCACGGTCGCATGCAACGACCGCACGCGCAGCGCGGCACGCAGGCGGGCCACCAGACGGTCGGAGCCGCCTTGGGCTTGCAAGGTTTGGGCTTGCAAGGTTTGGGTCTGCAAGGTGTCGGCTTGCGGGATTTGGCTCTGAAAGAAGGGAATGACGTTGTCTGGATGCGGGACCTGCGGGTCGACCGCGATCAGCGGCAGATAAGGCTGGCGTGCCGCAACCCGCGCTGCGAGCTCGGCCAGCCCGGCTGCATCGATGTCGGAGGTTGCAGCCAGCACGGCGGCCGGTTGCACCTGTTCGACGGCGCGCACCGCGTCCGCCCACTCGGTCTCGACCACCGGAAACAGCCTGCCGACGTCGAGCGTGGCGGCAAAGGACGGCCGTCTCGCGGTCGACACGACGAGGATCGGACCTTGCTGGGACATGTTGAGAACTCGGATCAGGCGCGCAACTTTTGTTTTGACGCGTTTTCTTCACGCGAAGCGGTATCCACTTCGCTCGAAAACGCTATCGGAACCAGCGAGTCTAGTTTGCGCCGCTTAATGCGGCGTCAACGCCGCTCCTGCCGGAGGCTCTCAGACCGCGCCGGACCGATCGCGGAATGCTTCCACCATCAATGGGTTAAGACCGAGTTCTGTCAGCGCGTCCCGGGCGCGCGCATTGTCGAGCGCGCGGCCGGCGATGCGGTGGCCGCTGAGGCGGTCGGGCAATGCGGTCAATAGCGCGCCCTGACCGAGCCGCCGTGCCCACTCCTGCAGGTCCTGCGCCAGGAACCGGTAGCCGCCGACGGCCATGACGCCGGACGGCGGCGCGGTGATGTTGATCGCGCCGGTGACGCGGTCGAGCCGTGCCGCGTAATCCGTGTCGACGTAGTCGCGCGGCGGTGAGGCGATCAGGGAGTCGCTCGTCGGCGGAGGCGGTGCGTAGGCCGCGACCGGCACCATCGGCCCGCGCAATCCCAACGTGCCGCGCGGCGTCAGCAGGATCTCGCCCGCGATCGACGATCCCGGCAACTCGCGGGGCGCGCCGTGGGGGCCGGGCTTGATCAGGGCCGGCGAGCCGTCCTCCGCGATCCGGCGCGCGCCGAACAATCCGGCCTCGCCGAACAGATAGACATCCGTCAGCTTCGCCTGTTGCGAGGTCCAGCACGCGCTGGAGCCGACCTGTTCCGGCGTGCGCCACAGGCCGACGACGTTGCGCAGGCTTGGCATCCGCGCCGCAAGGTCCATCTCGTCCAGCCGCAGCGCCAGTTGAGCCGGTGCAATCAGCGTATCGCAGGCCTGCTCGTTGACCTGTTGTTCCAGCGCCTCTTCGTCGAACGGATGGTGCAGCACCAGCGTTCCACCCGACAGCAGCCATACCGCCAGCGACGAGGCGAGGCCCGCAAACGACATCGGCGAGAAGGCCGACAGAACGGTTGCGCCTTGCGGCACGTCGCTTTCGAGCGACATTGCAAGGCCGCCGGCAATCAGGCCGAGATGGGCGCGCGGGACCGGCCGGAAGCCGTCCGAGGTGACGTCGAAGGAAATCAGCGCCGCCTTGCGGCCGTCCTGAATCACGGCGCGCGTGGTCAGGGATTCCCGGAAGATTGCGTTGTCGAGCGAGGCCATGCCTTCGGGCAGGTCGCTGCCGAAACCGCAGACATGGCGGATCGAGAACGCTTCGGCGGCGGCGTTCATGGCGATATCGGAATAGATCACGCCGTCGACCTTGCCGGAGGTCACGATCCCCCGCGCGGCGGTGCGGTTGAGCGCCATGGTCAATTCCGACTGCCGCCAGAGCAGCGGCAGCACCGCGACGACGAGGCCGGCGCGGAAGGCGGCGAGCACGGTCAGCGCGAATTCGATGGTGTTGGGCAGCTGAACCGCGATCACGGAATTGGACGGCAGGCCGGATTCGATGAAATGCGCTGATAGCGCCGAGATCATGCGGTCGGCCTGCGCGAAAGTGAGACGCTTCGGCGGCTGCCCCGTGATGCGCTGCTTGTTCAGCGGATCGACCAGCGCGAGCGCATCCGGCTGCCGGGCCAGGTTTCGTTTGAACAAGGTATCGAGCGTGGGCGAGGCGGTGGGCTGGGTCACGGCGTTACTTCGGCTCTGTCACGAGGGTTGCATCACTTGGTGAGTTCACTTCGTTCCCGGCTTCTGCCACCAGGTTTCCGGCAGGTAGCCCGTCAACGCGGTCGCTACAGGTTGTTCTATCCGATTCCAGCGCGCGATCCATTGCTCCTCCACGTTAATAACGGGGATAGCGTAGAAGCCAGACATCAGGGCGCGGTCGAGCGCCCGCACCGCGGAGACGAAGGCCGCCCGCTCGCGCGCCTCGAGCAGCGCCGCAATCATGGCGTCGATGGCGGGCTCCTTGGCTCCCATGTAATTTCGCGTGCCGGGAATGTCGGCGGCCTGGCTGCCCCAGTAGAAGGACTGCTCGTTGCCGGGGGACAGCGACTGATCCCAACGATTCTGCAGCATGTCGAACTCGTAGCCAAGCCGGCGCTGATCGAATTGTACGGGATCGACCGCGCGAACGCTGGCCGCGATGCCGGCGCGCTTGAGGTCGCGCTGATAGGCCAGCGCGATCCGCTCCTGATCGCGCGTCGTCACCAGGATTTCGAAGGTGAAGGGGATTTTGGTCGCACCCTGTCGCAACACGGTTCCATCGAGCTCGTAACCGGCTTCCGACAGCAATTTGAGCGCGCTGCGCAGCGTCGTCCGATCGCGTCCCGATCCGTCGGTGACGGGCAGGCGGTAACTGCCGTCGAGAATGTCGGGCCGGATGCGCTCGGCAAACGGCTTTAAAAGCTCGCGTTCGCGATCGTCGGCCGGACGGCCATAGGCAGACAGTTCCGAACCGGTGAAGAAGCCCGCTGAGCGCGTATAGAGCCCGAAAAAGTAATTCCGATTGATCCACTCGAAATCGAACAGCAGCGTCAGCGCCTGACGTACCCGGATATCGGAAAAAATCGGACGCCGCGTGTTGAACACCAGGAGTTCCGAAGGCTGCGGCATTCCGGGCTTGATGGTATCGCGGATCACTTCGCCGCTGCGGGCCGCCGGAAAATCATAGCCGTCGTGCCAGCGCAGTGGTTCGTGCTCGACCCGAAAGTCATAGAGGCCGCGCTTGAACGCTTCGAACTGGCCGTTGGAATCGCGATAGAAGTCGAGCCTGATCTCGTCGAAGTTCCACAAGCCGCGATTGGCCGGCAGGTCGCGGCCCCAGTAATCGGGATTGCGGGTCAGCGTGACGCTGGTCCCCGGCTTGACGGCGGTGACGCGATAGGGGCCGGAGCCGATCGGCCCGGTCATTGTCGTATCCTCGAACGTCGCGGGATCGACCGCGTGCCGCGGCAAGACCGGCATCAGGCCGAGGATCAGCGGCAGCTCGCGGTCATTGGCGCCGCCGAAATCGAACCGCACCGTGAGCGGGTCGGGCGACTCGGTCTTTGCGACCTTGGAATAATACTGCCGGTGATTGGGGCGGCCCTTGTCGCGCAGCAGCTCCCACGAAAACAGGACGTCGTCCGCCGTGACCGGCTTGCCATCGGCGAAGCGCGCCTTGGGGTCGAGGTGGAAGGTAACGTAGCTGCGCGCGTCGTCGGTCTCGACGCTTTTGGCCAGCAAGCCATAGAGCGTGAAAGCCTCGTCATTGCCGCGCGCCATCAGGCTCTCGACCACATAGCCCCTGGTCTGCTGGACGGCGATGCCGCGGACGATCAGGGGATTGAGGCTGTCGAAAGTTCCGAGGAGGCCCCAGACCAGCCGCCCGCCCTTCGGCGCGTCGGGGTTGGCGTAGGGCATATGCCTGAAGTCGGGGGGGAGGGCCGGTGCGCCGTGCATCGCCAGCGCGTGGCTTTCGGCCGCCTTTGCTGCGCCGACCGCCGCGAGCGGCGTCACACCCAGCGCGAGGGCGAGCCACGCCAACACACGTAGCAGGATACGCCCGCAGGCGGTCATAGGCGGGCACGGATTTGATTCGAAAATGCGCACCCGAAAGCTTTACCATAGGCTTCGGCCCGGACCGTCGGGGAATGCCAAAGATGCCTGTCGGCATTGATCTTTTCGTCTGCCGCTGTATTGAAGGCGGGCAATTGATAACGGCGGGAACACCTGTCACGTATCCGCCTCAATTGCCAACGAGACAGCCGCCCTAGCGCGGCTAGGTGTCGGTGCCTGTAGCGGTTTCGGGCGCTGCGGTTCAGAAAGGGTTTTCCGCAATGAATTTCCGTATCTTGGCCGGGTCGATCCGGCCGCGTGGGCAGATCTTGGCCCTGTTGGCGGCCTCGGCATTGTCGGCAATGTTGATCGCTTCGGGTGCGCAGGCCCAGCAGCCCGCGCCGGCGCCCGCCGCTCCGAAAGCGCCTCCGAAGGCTGCTCCCAAGGCCCCGGCTCCCCCGGCCGCGCAAGCCCCTCCGGCTGGCGCTCCGCCCGCCGCCGCTGCCCAGCCGCCGGAACAGCAGGTCCAGCTGATCTACGCGCCCTGGACCAAGTTCTGCCTCAAGGGGCAGGAAGCCGGCGCCAAGCAGGTCTGCTTCACCGGCAAGGACGGCCGCATCGAGTCGGGCCAACCCGTCATCGCCGCCGTCATCATCGAGCCGGAAGGCGAGCCGAAGAAGCTCTTGCGCGTGACCCTGCCGCTCGGCATGCAGCTCGTGCACGGAACCCGGATCATCGTCGACAGCAACGCGCCGCTGCAGGGCCCCTACGTCATCTGCTTCCAGAACGGTTGCATGTCCGACTACGAAGCAACGCCTGAGCTGATCGCCAGCCTGAAGAAGGGCCAAAATCTCGTTGTTCAGGCGATCAATTCCAACGGTGCGCCGCTGACGCTGCCGCTGCCGCTGGCCGGTGAATTCTCCAAGGCCTATGACGGTCCGCCGACCGATCCGAAGGTGTTCGAGGAAAACCAGAAGAAGCTGCAGGAAGAGCTGCAGAAGCGGGCTGAAGAGCAGCGCAAGAAGCTCGAGGGAGCGGGTGTCGGCACCAATCCGGCGGCGAAGTAACAGCCGCGTCGTTCGACAAAACACAAAAGGCGCCCGAGCAGGGCGCCTTTTTTATTGCGGTCAAAGATTGCTAGTTCAGCGACGGGTTGCGCGGGCGATAGCCGCCCGACTTGTCCTTCACAAAAATTTCGGCCACCTGCGAATGCCGGATCGGCTCGCCGGAATCGTCCGGCAGCAGGTTTTGTTCGGAGACATAGGCGACGTATTCGGACTCCGAATTTTCCGCGAGCAAGTGATAGAACGGCTGATCCTTGTGGGGCCGGACCTCCTCGGGGATCGATAACCACCACTCCTCGGTATTGTTGAATTCCGGATCGATATCGAAAATCACGCCCCGGAATGAAAACACCCGGTGGCGGACAATCTGCCCGATCTGAAATTTGGCGGTGCGCGCTTTGATCATGTCCGTCGAATAGACCATGATTGTGGCCGATGCTAGGGGCAATAGGACGAATTAACCTTTACACGTGGTGCCCGGATCCAGTGCCATGCTCCAGAAATCACTGACAAAAAGACGCTTCCGAGATGGCCGATATCCTCAACCTCGCGCTTCCCTATTTTGGTTTGATTTTCATCGGCTTTGCCTGCGGCAAGACCAGGGGCCTGCCGGAATCCGGCCTCGCCTGGATGAACTTCTTCCTGCTGTACGTTTCTTTGCCGGCGTTGCTGTTTCGCATCATGTCGGAGACACCGTTCGCCGAACTGAATAACCCGCCATTCCTGATCGCAACGACGGTCGGCACGGTCAGCGCTTTCGTGCTGGCGATGGTGGTAGGGCGGATCATCGGCGACCTCTCGCTACGCAAGGCGACGATCTCCGGGTTGGCGGGTGCCTACGGCAATATCGGCTACATGGGCCCCGGGCTGGCGCTGGCGGTGCTTGGCGCCAAGGCGGCGGCGCCGACGGCGCTGATCTTCTGCTGCGACAGCATTTTCCTGTTCTCGATCGTGCCGCTGTTGATGGCGCTGACCGATCGCGAGCATCCGTCCTTCCTGCACGCGATCGGCGTCGCCGCGCGGCAGATCGTGCTGAATCCGCTGATCATGTCGGCGGCCGCCGGAGCGCTCGCCGCCGCGCTGCATATTCAGCTGCCCGTTGCGGTCGATAAAACGCTGCTGTTCCTTCAGAACGCGGCAGCGCCGACCGCGCTGTTCGTGCTCGGCGTCACCGTGGCGTTGCGGCCGTTCGATCGCGTGCCCTGGGAAGTGCCCGGCGTGATCGCGATCAAGCTCTTGGTCCATCCGCTGATCGTGTTCGGCTTGATGCTGCTGTTCGGGCCGTTCGCGCAGCCCTGGGCGGCGACCGCGGTCTTGATGGCAGCCCTGCCGCCGGCGCTGAACGTGTTCGTGATGGCCCGGCAGAACAACACCTGGATCGAACCGGCGTCCGTCGCCGTGCTGATCGGAACCTTCGCTTCCGTGGTCTCGCTGACCAGCGTGATGTGGTTCATCCAGAGCGGACGGCTGGTGTTTCCGTAAAGGGGCTCGAAATACGAAATATCGAAAACAACCCCATGCAAAGTAGAAAATCACTTCGCCGCCCGGCTACGGCAGTATGGTCAGCTCACGCGCTTCCAGGTCGGCGCCAGCCCCTCGCGCATCGCGAGCCGCCGCAGCGGGCCGAACGAACCAAGCAGGTGCATGCCCACAGCGCGCAGCGATTGCATGCCCAGGAAATCGCTGAGCAAGGAACGGTTGGCGACATCGATGGCGATCAGCCGGCTCGCGACGTCGGCGCGGCGGGCGGATTGATAACGCGCCAGCACCGCCGGCGACCCCGGATCCTCCCCGAGCGAGATTGCACTCCCTACGATGTCGGCGATATCGGCCGCATCGCGCAATCCCATGTTGAGGCCCTGCGCGCCGATCGGCGGCACCACATGGGCGGATTCGCCGACCAGCGCGACACGATGGCTGGCGAATTGGTCGGGACGCTCGATCGTCAGCGGAAACACGTTGCGCCCGGCTTCAACCTGGATGCGGCCGAGAATGGAGTGCGACTGGGTTTCCGCGGCTTCCGACAATTCGTCGTCGCCGAGCGACATCAGCCGCTCGGCTTCCCTGGTCGCCGAGACCCACACCACGCTGGAGCGATTGCCGGGCAGGGGCACGAATACGCACGGGCCTTGCGCGGTGTGAAATTCGGTAGAGATGCCGTTGTGCGGCCGCGAATGGGAAATGTTGAAGGTCAGCGCCGACTGATGCAGGTCGCGCCGGCTGATCCCGATCCCGGCCGCCTCGCGGGAAGGCGATTGCCGCCCGTCGGCGCCGATCACGAGCCGTGCGGCAAGCCGCTCGCCCTTGCCGGTATGGATGACGACGGTCGCGTCCTGCGGGTCGATCGTTGCCGCCTCATCGTCAAATCGGGTCAGGTTCGGAAGCTCGGCCGCACGCTCTTCGAGGGCGACCATCAGCGAGCGGTTGTCGATGTTGTAGCCGAATTGTTCGAGGCCGATCTCGTCCGAGGTGAAGCGCACCTCGGGCGCGCGGATCAACCGGCCGGTGTCGTCGACGAGGCGCATGGTCCGCAAGGCGGCGGCCTTGTCGCGGCAGCGGGACCAGACCTCCAGCCGTTCGAGCAGATCGGTGGAAGCCCCGAGCAGGGCCGTGGTGCGGTTGTCGGCATAGGGGACGCGGCGGGCGAGCAGGGCGGTTCTCGCGCCGGTCGCGGCCAGCGCGATGGCCGCGGTCAACCCCGCCGGCCCGCCACCGATCACGGCGGTGTCATAAATTTGCGATGCATTGTCCATACCCCGACAATTGACGGTCGGAGCGGCATTTTCAAGCCATCAACTGGCCGAAATGTTTCCGCCCTATCGCGCGGCCGAACGCCGCAAGCGCCGATATGCAAATCGGGGCGATTCCTGATAGCACTGCCGGAGCAATGGACCAGACCACAGAGCCAGATTCCGTCCCGGCAACCAGCGGAATGCGGACCGCAGCATTTGCCGTGCATATCTTCACGGCAATGGGCGCGGGCATCGCGTTGCTGGCGATGCTGGAGGCCGTGCGCGAACACTGGGCCAACATGTTCGGCTGGCTCGGCGTCGCCCTGATCATCGACGCGATCGACGGTCCGCTGGCGCGCAGGCTGAACGTCGTGCGGCTGCAACCGAACTGGTCGGGCGAGGTGCTCGATCTCGTCGTCGATTTCGTGACCTATGTCTTCGTTCCGGCCTATGCGATCACCGCCAGCGGAATGCTGCTGCCGGTGGCGGCACCGCTGCTCGGCATCGGCATTATGGTGTCGGGCGCGCTCTATTTCGCGGACCGGCGCATGAAGGCGTCGGACAATCATTTCCGCGGCTTTCCGGCGCTGTGGAACGCCGCGGCGTTTTATTTGTTCTTGCTGCACTTGCCGCCGGCGCTCTCCACTCTCGGCATTGCAGTTCTGATCGCGCTTACATTCGCGCCGTTTCATGTGCTGCACCCGATCCGGGTGGTGCGTCTGCGCTGGCTGACCCTGTGGCTGATGGCCATCGGAGCCATGCTCGCGGTATATACGCTCGTCCGCGATTTCGACGTGGGTGCTCCCATCGTCGTCGGGCTTTGCGCCATTGGCGCGTACGTAATAGGAAGTGACGCCGTGATCCGGCAAATGAAGTCGTTCAGAGCATGATGGAATTGTTGACGAGCCCGGAAGCCTGGGTGGCACTGCTGACATTGACGGCACTGGAAATCGTGCTCGGCATCGACAACGTCATTTTCATTTCGGTGATCGTGTCACGCATCCCTCCGATGCAGGCCAAGCGTGCGCGCCAGATCGGCCTGCTGCTGGCGCTGGTATTCCGCATCATCTTGCTCAGCCTGCTGGTGTGGCTGATCGGTCTCACGGAACCGGTCATTACGGTGAGAAGCGCCGAGTTGTCATGGCGCGACCTCATCCTTATCGGCGGCGGCGCATTCCTGATCGCGAAGGCGACACATGAAATTCATGCCGAAGTCGAGGCAAGTCATGGCGAGCCGGACACCGAGTCGAAGGCCAGCGTGTTCTTCTGGGCGATCATGCAGATCATCGTGATCGACATCGTGTTCTCGTTGGACTCGATCATCACCGCGATCGGCATGGCGCAGGATATCGAAGTCATGGTCGCCGCCGTCATCATCGCGTGCCTTGTGATGTATGTCTCATCGGGACCGGTAGCCAAATTCGTGGCCGATCACCCCACCACCAAGATGCTGGCGCTGGCCTTCCTGGTGCTGATCGGGGTGGCGCTGGTGGCGGACGGCTTCAAATTCCACATCCCGCGCGGCTATATCTACTTTGCCATCGTGTTTGCGGCGGCCGTCGAACTGTTCAATGTGCTCGCCAGGCGCAACCGCCGGAAGGTTGCCAAATAGCCGATTTGAACCGATGAGTTGACAAGGCGGCGGCGATGGCTTTCGTTTGCCATCCAAGTTGGGCGCCTGAGCAAATACCGAGGGAGAGACTGCCATGACCAAGGCCGTGCGCGTGCACAAGGTAGGGGGTCCGGAAGCCCTGGTGTATGAGGACGTGGACGTGCCGGCGCCGGGACCGGGCGAGGTCCGCATCCGTCAGCATGCCGTCGGCCTGAACTTCATCGACGTCTATTTCCGCACCGGCCTCTACAAGGCGCCGGGACTGCCGTTCATCGCCGGAAACGAGGCGGCCGGCGAGGTCGTGGCGGTCGGCTCGGGCGTTACCAATTTCCACCCCGGCGACCGCGTCGCCTACTATTTCACGCTCGGCGGCTACGCCAGCGAGCGGGTGATCCCGGCGGACAAGCTGGTCAAGCTGCCCGACCACATCACCTACGAGCAGGGCGCCGTCCTGATGCTCAAGGGGCTGACGGTCTGGTACCTGCTGCACAAGACCTTCAAGGTCGAGCCCGGCCACCGCGTGCTGATCCATGCCGCCGCGGGCGGCATCGGGCTGCTCGCCTGCCAGTGGGCAAAGGCGCTCGGCGCCCATGTGATCGGCACCGTGGGCTCCAAGGCCAAGGCCGACCTCGCGCTTTCCAATGGTTGCGACCACGTCATCCTCTACACTGAGGAAGATTTTGTCGCGCGGGTGAAACAGATCAGCCGCAACGAGCTCTGCGATGTCGTCTATGACGGCGTCGGCAAGACCACCTTTCCGGGCTCGCTGTCGTGCCTGCGGCCCCGCGGCCTGTTCGTGAGTTTTGGCAACGCCTCCGGCCCGGTACCGCCGTTCGCGCTCACCGAGCTCAACAACCACGGCTCGCTGTTCGCGACCCGGCCAAAGCTCAACGACTACGTCTCGACCCGCAAGGAACTGCTCGAAGGCGCCGACACGCTGTTTGCCGCCGTCATCAACGGCAAGCTCCATGTGCCGATCAACCACGCCTATGCGCTGAAGGATGCGGCGAAAGCGCATACGGAGCTGGAGAGCAGGGCGACCACGGGGGCCGCGATCTTGCGGCCGTAGTAGAGTGCTCTTGCCGTCATTGCGAGCGAAGCGAAGCAATCCACGTCTCCGCGCTGGGATAGATGGATTGCTTCGTCACTACGCTCCTCGCAATGACGGCTGTGGCAACGCGATGCTCTCTCAATTGAGCTACGGAACCTTGTCGTTATTGACGGACCCGAGGAATTTCACCATCAGGATGTCGTCGTGGTAGCGCCCGCTGTGCTTCAGCGCGTTGATCTGATGGCCGTACTCGATAAAGCCTGCCTTGGCGTAGAGCCGGCGCGCGGCCTCGTTCTCGGTGACGACGGCGAGCTGAAGCTGCTCGACATGACTGGACGCGTACGCCACGGCAGCATCGATGAGGCGTTCGCCGATGCCGTACTCGCGGGCTTCATGCCGCACATACATGCCCCAGATCATGGCCTTGTGGCGCAGCTTGGCGTCGGCGTGCGAGCGCAGCCCGACGACGCCGACCAGCTCTTGCGCGAGGACTGCGCTGAAGATCCGCGACTGGGTAATCAGCTCCTTGAACCAGTCCAGCGGCCTGTCTCGCTCATCCTCGAATGTCGAGGCGAACGCTTCCGGATTCTGGCGTAAACCCTCGAGGCGGATGTCCCTGTAAGCCAAGGCATCGGCGCAAGTGAGTAGTCTGATCTTCGGATCAGGTCTGGTCACGTCTATCTCTCCGGTTACGTGTCCGGGAGTCGCACGAGCAACGCCGCGCGGCTCCCGTCGCGGCTTAAGCCACCCGTCTCGCCGCACCTGCCTTGACCAAAATCGCATCAAGGCAATCGATCATCAGCGATATCTCCTCGCGGGTGACGTTGAGCGCCGGCATGAATCGTAGCGCATCGGGCTGCGGCGAGTTGATTAGTACGCCGTCCGCAAGCGCCTCGGCCACGATCGAAGCGCCGATCGGCAGTTTGAGATCGAGCGCGAGCAACAGACCGCGGCCGCGCACCTCGCCGAGACCATGCCGCGCCGACAATTTCTGCAACTCGCTTTCCAGGAACAGGCCGGCGTCCGCCACCGCTTTCAAAAATTCCGGCGCGGCGACGTGTTCGAGCACCGCAAGCCCCGCGGCGCACATCAACGGATTGCCGTTGAAGGTGCCGCCCTGGTCACCGTGCTCGAAGCACGAGGCATGCGTGGTCGCGAGCAGGGCCGCCAGCGGCACGCCGCCGCCGATGCCTTTGCCGAGCGTCATGATGTCAGGCTCGATGCCGGCATGTTCGTAGTGGAACAGCTTTCCGGTGCGGCCCATGCCGGTCTGGATTTCGTCGACGATCAGCAGCAGGCCGTGCTCTTTGGTCAGCGCGCGCAGCTCCTTCAGGAATTGATCGGTGGCCGGCCAGACGCCGGCTTCGCCCTGGATCGGCTCCAGCATTACGGCGACCGTGTTGTCCGAGATCAGCGCCTTCACTGAATCGAGGTCGTTGAGCCGCGCTTTCCGGAATCCCGATACTTTCGGCTCGAACAGCGGCTCGAATGCCTTCTTGCCCGACGCCGACATGGTGGCGAGCGTGCGGCCGTGAAAGCCGCCTTCGAAGGTGATGATTTCGAACGCGCCGTTCTTGTATTTCGCGCCGTATTTTCGCGCGAGCTTGATGGCGCCCTCATTGGCCTCCGCGCCTGAATTGGCGAAGAAGACCTGATCGAAGCAGCTGTTCTCGACCAGCGCCTTGGCGAGTTGCAGGCTCGGACCGTTGTAGAACGCCGGACTCGGCGTCAACAGCCGCTTGGCCTGTGCGGCAAGCGCTTCCGCAACCGCAGGCGGCGAGTGGCCGAGCGCGTTGACGGCCCAGCCCTGCACGAAGTCGAGATAGCGCTTGCGGGAGTCGTCCCAGAGATAGGAGCCCGCGCCGCGGACGAACACCACCGGCGGGCGAGCGGTAATCTCCATCAGCGCGTCGAACGGATGGGCGGCGTCAGTCATGTCGATCTCCTCTGGGTGGGGCTGGGGTGAAAAGGTGGGGCCGAAACGCAAGAAGGCCGCACTTTTGAGGGTGCGGCCTTCTCGAGAACGTTGCTGAACTAGTTAATCAGCGTAGTCGTCGGACACGGCGCAACCCATCGTCGCTGGTGCGACGACGCAGAGAGGTGCGGCGGTTGGTCCGGTTCAATTTCATGGCGATGGGCCATACAGCCAGTTGGCAGTGGATGTCAAGCGGCGTGAACGCTGCGGGTTCTATTCTGGAGTTACGGTAGTGTCTCAGTTTGAAATTTGATCGCGAGGCTTCGCGTCCTTGGCATAGCGGCGATATGCCGGGAAGCGGGCGCAGCCATAGGCGATGGCCCCCAGTGGAATTGCCAAATACCATCCGAGGTGCCAGAAATGGTCAGCAGCAATGGCGACAGCAGCGCCGACCAGGACTGCGGCGATCCTGTTCCACCACATCGACATCATCGGCCTTTCTATCTTGGTCTTGATGTAAATTGCGCCCGCTAGCGAAATGACCGCCACGGCTGCGGACGCGATAACTGGAATCCATGCGTCTTTCATTTCGTCGGTTCCGGCCTGTCTTGCGAAGCCTACTGTTAAGCATCGCCATTTAGCGCGTTGATTGTTTCGGACGCGACGCGCCACAAGTCGATAGTATTCGTCACAAATCCAGCTTGGATATTCTAATCAGATTATCAGAACCCGGCGACGCTACCGTGCAGATCGTACTGATCCGCGCGTTCGATCTTTGCGGTGACGATCTCGCCGACCTTCAGCGGGCGGCGGCTGGTGAGGTAAACCGCGCCGTCGATCTGCGGCGCGTCGGCCTTTGAACGGCCCTTTGCGACCGTCGGTCCGACCTCGTCGACGATGATTTGCTGCCTGGTATCGACCTTGCGCTTCAGGCGCCGCGCGGAGATTTTTTGCTGCCGCGCCATCAGCGCGTTCCAGCGTTCCTGCTTGATTTCGTCGGGCACGGCGTTGCCGATGGCGTTTGAAGGCGCGCCCGCGACCGGCTCGTACTTGAAGCAGCCGAGACGATCGATCTCGGCTTCTTCGAGCCAGTCGAGCAGATAGGCGAAGTCGGAATCGGTTTCGCCGGGGAAGCCGACGATGAAGGTCGAGCGCAGCGTCAGGTCAGGACATTCCGCGCGCCACTTCTGGATTCGCGCCAGCGTCTTTTCCTGGTGGGCCGGACGCTTCATGGCCCGCAGCACGTCCGGGCTTGCATGCTGAAAGGGGATATCGAGATAGGGAAGAATCTTGCCTTCTGTCATCAGGCCGATGACTTCGTCGACATGCGGGTAGGGGTAGACATATTGCAGCCGCACCCAGGCGCCGAGATCGCCGAGTTCTTTGGCGAGGTCGAAAAATCTGGCGCGGACCTGGCGGTCCTTCCACGGGCTGTCGGCATATTTGATATCGACGCCATAGGCCGAGGTGTCCTGCGAGATGACGAGCAGTTCCTTGACGCCGGCGGCGACGAGCTTTTCCGCCTCGCGCAGCACGTCATTCGCCGGGCGCGACACCAGGTCGCCGCGCAGTTTCGGAATGATGCAGAAGCTGCAGCGGTTGTTGCAGCCCTCGGAAATCTTCAAATACGCATAGTGCCGCGGCGTCAGCTTGACGCCCTGCGGCGGCACGAGATCGAGATGTGGGTTATGGACCGGCGGCAATGCCCGGTGCACGGCTTCCAGCACGCTCTCATATTGCTGCGGACCCGTGATCGACAGCACGCCGGGATAGGCTGCCTCGATCTGTTCGGGTTCCGCGCCCATGCAGCCGGTGACGATGACCTTGCCATTCTCGGCCATCGCCTCGCCGATGGCGCCGAGCGATTCCTGTTTGGCGCTGTCGAGGAAGCCGCAGGTGTTGACGATGACGATGTCGGCGCCGTCATGCTTGCGGGCCAGCTCATAGCCTTCGGCGCGCAGCCGGGTGATGATGCGCTCGGAATCCACCAGCGCCTTGGGGCACCCAAGCGAAACAAAGCTGACTTTGGGCGCAGCGGCCTGTTGCATATCTAATCTGCCTGATTGATCAGCACGAACTAGTCCCAATTGCCCATAATTACAAGGCTTTGCGCGCGCTTCTTCCGTGCTATGGATGCCCTGCCGGGCCAAGAGTTGATCGATGAGCGCTGAGTCGTCGCCGAAAATCGTCATAGTCGACGAAAGCCCGATCCGGGCCGCGATCCTGGAGGAGGGATTGCGGGAGGCTGGTTTTACCGGCGTCGTGCATATCAGCGAAATGCAGAGCCTGCTGGCGCGGATTTATGCGCTCGATCCCGACGTCATCCTGATCGATCTGGAGAACCCCAGCCGCGACGTATTGGAACAGATGTTCCAGGTCAGCCGCGCGGTGCGGCGGCCGATCGCCATGTTCGTCGACCAGAGCGATGCGGCCTCGATCCAGGCCTCCGTCGACGCCGGCGTTTCCGCCTATATCGTCGATGGCCTGAAGAAGGAGCGGATCAAGCCGATCCTCGACCTCTGCATCTCCCGCTTCAATGCCTTCTCGAAGCTGCAGGACGAACTCGATCGCACCAAATCCGCGCTCGAGGAACGCAAGGTTATCGACCGCGCCAAGGGAATCCTCATGAAGGTGAAGGGCCTGACCGAAGACGAGGCCTATGTACTGATGCGCTCCACGGCGATGCGCGAGAAAAAGAAGATCGGAGAGATCGCGCAGTCGATCCTGACCGCCTCGGAGCTGTTGAAATGACGACACCGCTGCATATCGGTTTCATCCCGCTGGTCGACGCCGCCGCGCTGATCATCGCCGTCGACAAGGGCTTTGCGGCGGCCGAAGGGCTCGACGTCAAGCTGGTGCGGGAAGTGTCGTGGTCCAATGTCCGCGACAAGCTCAATATCGGCCTGTTCGACGCCGCGCATTTGCTGGCGCCGGTGGCGATTGCGTCCAGCCTCGGGCTTGGGCACGTCAAGGTGCCAATTGTGGCGCCATTCAATCTGGGCCTCAACGGCAATGCGATCACGGTGTCGCCGGCGCTGCATGCGGCAATCCTGGGCGAGATCGACGGCGATGTCCTCGATCCCATGGCCACCGCACTGGCGCTCGCGCGCGTCGTGGCCAGCAGGCGCAAGAGCGGCGCGGAACCGCTGACGTTTGGCATGACGTTCCCGTTCTCCACCCACAACTACCAGCTTCGGTTCTGGATGGCGGCAGGCGGGGTCGATCCCGACGAGGACGTTCGCCTGGTGGTGCTGCCGCCGCCCTACATGGTGGACAGCCTCGCCAATGGGCATGTGGATGCGTTCTGCGTCGGCGCGCCTTGGAACTCGGTCGCGGTCGATCTCGGCGTCGGCCACATCCTGCATTTCGTCTCTGACATCCTGGTGCGCGCGGCAGAAAAGGTGCTCGCGGTCAGGCAAAGCTGGTCGGAAAAGAATCCGGACGTGCTGGCGGCCCTGGTCCGTGCAGCCTCCCACGCCGCCGAATACATCGAGGACCCGGGAAACCGCGCCGAGACCGCGCATGTCCTGGCGCGGCCCGACCGGATCGGCGTCGGCGCCGAGGTGATCCAGCGCACCCTCGACGGCCGGCTCAAGATTTCCCCCGATGGCCAGCGGCGCGAGAGCGGCCGCTATCTTCTGGTCGGGCGCGAGGGCGCGGGCCGTCCGGACCCCGCGCAGGCCGCCTGGCTTTATGCGCAGATGGTGCGCTGGGGTCAGACGGCGATGCGGCCGGACGCGCTCAAGACCGCCATGGAGGTCTTCAGGCCGGACCTCTACGACGCCGCCATGGGCCACCAGGGCAGGGCCCCCGGGGCTTCCGATGCCATCGGCGCCTTTGTGGGTCCCGCGTTTGACCCCGGCGACATCGCCGGCCATCTGGCGGCATTTCAGATCGGCCACTGGAAGCCCTGACAGACTGTTCAGTGAAGAAATATTGGGCATCCACCCGTCTCGCCTAATTCTTAGGCTATTTGCTTCCAGAGCAGCAGTGAAGCCTGCTTCACAGCTTTGAGGCTTTTCTCGGAACATATTGAAATAAATAGATAATTTATTGAGATCGAGGTGGCACGCAACTTGTATGTTGCAGTGCGGCCGGTCGTCGTAGATGCCTGCCGGCCCACGTCCAAGATGGATTTCCGCAGCAACGAAGCTGGTCGGACCGCTCAATTCAGGCCCGGCTCACAAGGCCCGGGCTGGTCCAGGGGCGGTCGCCCCCAACTTCGTTGACGCCACCCCTCGTGGCCGCAGGAGCTTCGTCGCGCACCATGAAGATCGAAACGCTCACAGTCGATTTTACCGACGAGCAGAAGCGCTACCTTGAAGGCTTTTCCACCGGGCTGCAGATCAGCCGGGTGGGGCGGGGCCTTGGCGGCGGTAACGCCGGCAAGGCGAATGCCGAACCGACTGGGCCGGATGCCGCGCATATCAAGGCGCAGGACAAGGCTACAGCTTCCGGCAAGAAGCTTGCAGACCCGGAAAAATTCAAGCGCGAGGAGCATCCGTTCGACGCCTATCCGCGGCTGAAGCAGCAAGCGCTCGACAATGCGCCGCCTTCCCCTGCGGATAATTTCCGCTGGCGCTATTACGGCCTGTTCTATGTGGCGCCGGCGCAGGATTCCTACATGTGCCGCTTGCGGATCCCGAACGGCATCATGAAGCACTGGCAGTTTGCCGGCCTGGCCGATCTCGCCGAAAAACTGTGCGGGCCGTTCTGCCATGTCACCACACGGGCCAACCTGCAGGTGCGCGAGATTCCGCCGAAGCACGCGGTGGCGTTGATCGAAGGTATCCAGGACTTGGGCCTCTGTTCGCGCGGCACCGGCGCCGACAACATCCGCAACGTCACGGGCACGCCGACGGCCGGGATCGATCCGCAGGAGTTATTGGATACCCGCGAATACGCGCGCGAGTGGCACTACCACATCCTCAACGATCGCTCGCTGTACGGGCTGCCGCGCAAGTTCAACGTCGCCTTCGACGGCGCCGGCAAGATCGCGGTGCTGGAGGACACCAACGACATCGCGTTTTCCGCGGTCGAGGTGAAGGATGGCTTTGGCGCAGAGCCCGGCGTCTGGTTTCGCCTGGGGCTCGGCGGCATCACCGGCCACAGGGATTTCGCCAGATACGGTGACATCATCGTCAGGCCGGCGGACGCCACAAGAGTGTCGGATGCCATCGTCCGCATCTTCATCGATCTCGGCGACCGCACCAACCGCAACAAGGCCCGGCTGAAATATGTGCTTGATGGAATGGGGCACGACAAGTTTCTCGCGCTGGTCGAGGAGCGGCTCGGCAAACCCTTTACTCGCGTGCCGCCGGAAGCGATTTCCCCGCGGCCGGCTTTCGATCGCATGGCGCATATCGGGGTGCACAAGCAGAAGCAGGAAGGGCTGAACTGGATCGGCGTCTCGTTGCCGCTCGGCAAGGTCACCTGCGATCAGATGCGCGGGCTGGCCAGGATCGCGCAGGACCTCGGAGACGGCGATATCCGCTTGACGGTCTGGCAGAACCTGCTGATCCCGGGCGTGCGCGACGCGAATGTCGAACTTGCGATCGCCGCGATCAGGAAGGTCGGGCTTGCGGTCGAGGCTTCGCAAATCCGCGCCGGGCTGATCGCCTGCACCGGCAATGCCGGCTGCCGGTTTGCGGCGTCGAACACCAAGCGCCATGCCGCCGAGATCGGCGACTGGTGCGAGCCGCGCGTCAACGTCGACACGCCGCTCAACATCCACGTCACCGGCTGCCACCATTCCTGCGCGCAGCATTACATCAGCGATATCGGGCTGATCGCCGCGAAAGTGGATGTCGGCGAAGATGTCGATCCGGTCGAGGGCTATCACTTGTTCACCGGTGGCGGCTTTGGTCCGGATGCCGATGTCGGGCAGGAGGTCTATCACGACCTCAAGGCGGAAGACGCGCCGAAGACGGTCGAGCGACTGTTGAAGGCCTATCTCGCGCATCGCGTTTCGCCCGAAGAAACCTTCCTGACGTTTGCGCGCCGCCATGACGGCGAGACGCTGCGCAAGCTCGCCGACGCCGAGGTGTCCTCATGAATCAGATCACGCCTCCACCGAAGATCGAAATCATTCCCTCGAGTGCACCGTTCTCCGAGGCGCAGCGTTCCTGGCTGAACGGGTTCTTCGCTGGACTTCTGTCAGATGCGACGCCGTTGTCGGCGGAGCAGGGTGCGGCCGTCATGCAAGGCGCAGGCGGCGACGGCGATGATGGCGAAGCCCCGTGGCACGACCAGACCATGCCGATCGCCGATCGCATGAAGCTCGCCGAAGGCCGCCCGTTGCGGCGACGTTTTATGGCGGCGATGGCGCAGCAGGATTGCGGCCAGTGCGGCTACGATTGTCACAACTATTCGGAAGCGATTGCGAGCAAGAGCGAAGCGCGGCTCAACCTGTGCGTCCCCGGCGGCAAGGAAACCGCGCGGATGCTGAAGGCGCTCTATGAGGACATCGACAAGGTGCCAGCTGCGCCGTCATCGGCGCCTGCAGCCGTGCCCGCGATGATGGCAGAGCCGGGCCGATCGCGCGACAACCCGATCGCGGCAACCTTCCTGTCACGCCGCCTTCTGAACAAGAAGGGTTCGGAAAAGGAGACCTGGCACATCGAGTTCGATCTGTCCGGTTGCGGGCTCGATTATGTGGTCGGCGATTCCTTTGGCATTTTTGCGCGCAACGATGTTGGCCTGGTGGACCAGATCATCGCGCTGCTCGGCGCATCCCACACCACTGAGGTCAACGGCAAGACGCTGCGCGAGGTCCTGATCGATGACGTCTCGCTGGCGCCGGCGCCGGACTCGCTGTTCGAACTGATTTCCTTCATCACCGGCGGGGCCACGCGCGAGAAGGCGAGGGCGCTGGCACAGGGCGAGGACCCCGACGGCGACGCGGCAACGCTCGATGTCATGGCGGTGCTGCAGAAATTCTCCGGCGTGCGCCCGCACCCCGAGGCCTTTGTCGAGGCGCTCGAGCCGCTGCAGCCGCGGCTCTATTCGATCTCGTCGTCGCACAATGCGACGCCCGGAAAACTGTCGCTGACGGTCGACTGCGTGCGCTACGTGATCAACAAACGCAAACGCTTAGGCCTGGCGTCGACCTTCCTCGCCGAGCGCATTAATCCCGGCGATGCGCTTAAGGTTTATGTGCAGAAGGCTCATGGTTTTGCGCTGCCGCAGGATCCCAAAACGCCGATCATCATGATCGGGCCCGGCACCGGCGTGGCGCCGTTCCGCGCCTTCCTGCTCGATCGTCGCGCCACCGGGGCGCCGGGCAAGAACTGGCTGTTCTTCGGCCATCAGCGCAGCGACTGCGATTTCTTCTATGCCGACGAACTCAACGCCTTGAAGACCTCGGGCCTGCTGACGCGATTGTCGCTGGCGTGGTCGCGCGACGGCGACAAGAAGTTCTATGTGCAGGACCGCATGCGCGAGGTCGGCCGCGAATTGTGGACCTGGCTCGCCGAGGGCGCCAACATCTACGTCTGCGGCGACGCCAAGCGGATGGCCAAGGATGTCGAGCGCGCCTTGGTCGATATCGTGGCCCAGTTCGGCGCGCGTACGACCGACGAGGCCGTCAGTTTTGTCGGGGAATTAAAGAAAAAGGGCCGGTTCCAGCAGGACGTTTACTAATTGCGGGTTCCAACCAACTCAAATCGGCCCGAATAAAATTCTCGCGCTGGTCGGGAGGAGGGGAATTTTCCCCTCGAAATGGCCTGCGCCGGAGCGCCCACATCGCTATTTCGGCGGATACCTTGCATCCCCGCGCAAACGATATTCCATATGCACTCCATGCTGCGTTGGAGATCGATCATGCGCGAACCATCGGCGGAAGCCCGCCTGCACCTTTACGCACGCTCGGTGTCCCGCCGTTCCGGCACCGGCTTGCATACCGCCGCGCTCTACAGCGCGTTCGCGCTCATTGCCGCCATCGTGTTCGGCACGCTCTCGGTTCACCCGTTCTAAAATTGCGCCTCAAGCGCGCAGGTTCGACTCGACAGGCTCACTTGGTCAGGGTGTTTTTGTAGATTTTGCCGTCCTTCATGATGATCTTGAAGTTGTTGGCGGGGTCGGCAACCAGGTTGATGTTGTCCAAGGGATTTCCGTCGACAAGCAGCAAATCCGCGAGCGCCCCCTGTTCCACCACGCCGAGTTTTCCCGGATAGGGATTGCGCTTGCCGGATAGCGTCAGCAGTTCGGCGTTTGTCGATGTCGCCATG
Organism: Bradyrhizobium sp. URHC0002; assembly: GCF_054059515.1. Taxonomy (NCBI): domain Bacteria; kingdom Pseudomonadati; phylum Pseudomonadota; class Alphaproteobacteria; order Hyphomicrobiales; family Nitrobacteraceae; genus Bradyrhizobium; species Bradyrhizobium sp. URHC0002. The sequence goes on from NZ_JBSSCF010000001.1 coordinate 5,659,857, forward strand.
ACCAGCGCTTCGGCAGGCGTGTACCAACGGGCAAGCGAGGCCAGAATTGCCCCTTGTTGCTGCGCCAGCGCGCGGGAGAACAGCACATCGGTGCCCCACGCCGTCTTGATCTTGTACTTCTTCGCCAGCTCGTAGGCCCTGGCTATGCCGGGCCAAACCTCATCCGCCTTGGCTCGCTGCACGGAGCCCACTGGAAAGCCCAGCCTCAAGTCCTCGGGGAGCGGCTGCAGGCTCAGCCAGACGCCCTTCTCGGCGATCAGTTTGGCGGTTGCTTCATCCATCAGGAAGCCGTGTTCGATGCACTTCACGCCGGCCGCGATGGCCCCCCGGATCGCAGCCGGTGTAAAGGCATGCGCGACGACGTAGGTGCCCCAGTTCTCGGCCGCTTCAACCGCGGCGCGCAGTTCGGCCTCGGTGAAAGTAGTCACGTCGATCGGACTGAAGGGTGACGACACGCCACCGCCCGCCGTCAATTTGACCTGGGAGGCGCCCTGCATGAGCTGTTCGCGCGCGCGCACGCGCACCTCGTCGGGGCTATCCGCAACTATGGCGCCACCGACCTGCTCCATGCGGGTGAGCATGCCGCCGATCGTTCGCGGCAGATCGGTCAACTGGCGGAAATCCCCGTGCCCGCTCGTGATCGTGATCATGGCGCCGGACGGATAGATGCGGCGGGCCCTTGACGATGCCTTCGTCGATGGCGCGCTTGAGACCGAACACCGGCCCGCCCACGTCGCGAATGGTGGTGAAGCCGCGCATCAGCGTGTCCGTCGCTTCGGCGCCAGCATCGAGATTGTTGAAACCGACGTCACCGAACGCCTGTGCCGGGGTCGTACGCGCCAGCATCGCGTGCCAATGATTGTCGATCAGGCCGGGCATCAGCGTGCGGCCGCCTCCATCGACGATCGTAGTGGTCGCGCTTCGATCGACCGAAATCGGCGTCCGTGAAATTGTTTCGATCAGGTTGCCTCGAACCAACACGTTGGTTGGTTCGGACAACGACGTGCCCTTGCCGTCGAATACCCTGACATTGTTGAACAGCGTGACTGCGCCGCTGGTTTGCTGAGCTTGCGCCGCACTTGTTGAGAGAAATAGCGCACAGACCGGTGCCGCCGATACCAGTCGGCGGAGATACACGGAGACCATTTGACCCTCCAACGAAGCCGGCTAGTCCAGAGAGCAGATAATGATACCTTTCCCCTTTGGTTGAGCCAACAAGTTCTTGAAGGAGTTCAGGCGCCGCGACATGTCGCTTATCGGCGACTTTTCGCATCTTGCGCGATTCCAAAATGGGTCAAGGCGCCGAAGCGGACTTCCGGCCGTGCGTTTGACTTATGTATTCACGCGCTGCTTCACGTTGAACGGCGCGACGTCGATCCCGGCATTCTTCAACGCCTGCCTGACCCCACGGCCAATCTCGACCGCCCCCGGCGTGTCGCCGTGAATGCATACGGTGTCGGTGCGCATCTTGATCACCTTGCCGGTGACTGAGACCACCGCGCCGTCCTGCACCATCCGCACCACGCGGTCGGCGATCTCTTTCGCATCGTGCAGCACCGCGCCCGGTTTCTTGCGCGATACCAGCGAGCCGTTGTCTTCATAGGCGCGGTCGGCAAACACCTCGTGCACCATCGGCAGGTTGGCGGCTTCGCCGGCCTGCACCAGTTTTGAATTGGCGAGCACCACGAAAATCAGATTGGGGTCGACGGCCTTGATGCCGTTGGCGATCGCTTTCGCGGTCATGTCGTCCTCACAGGCGACGTTAGAGAGCGCGCCGTGCGCTTTCACGTGAGTCACCTTGTGGCCGGCGGCGGTCGCAATCGCCTGCAAAGCGCCGATCTGGTAGGCGATGAGGTTCTCGATCTCCGACGATTTCAGGCCGGGGATCGGCCGCCGGCCGAAGCCGTGCAGGTCGCGATATCCGGGGTGGGCGCCGACGCTGACGCCGCGCGCCTTCGCCAGTTCAACCGTGCGGCGCATGATGTCGGCGTCGCCGGCATGAAAGCCGCAGGCGACGTTCACCGACGTCGCCAGCTCGATCATCGCAGCGTCATTGCCCATTTCCCACGCGCCAAATCCTTCGCCGAGATCGCAATTGAGGTCGATTGAGGTCATGATGCTGGTCCGCTTCTCGTGAGTGGATTGATTGATCAGTCCGGGCCCGCCATGTCGGCCGGAGATACGGCGTGCCAGGTTCCGGCATCAACGGCGCTGACCGCGTGGCCCGCGACATTGGCATCGTGCAGCGCATCGATGTTGAGATCAACGCTTTCGATGGATCGCAGCCGCTCGGGCAGGGTGCGCAACAACGCCGCAAACTTGCGCGCTTCGGCCTGCGCCTCCGCCATGCTGACGGCCCGAAAGCGAAAGGCGCGGCCGGCGGGGATCTGCGCGAACCGTCCGAAGTCGGCGGATATCACGGTCGCAATCTTGGGATAGCCGCCGCTGGTGCCGCGGTCGGGCATCAGCACGATTGGCTGGCCACTGCCGGGCACCTGCAGGCTGCCGTTGACGGTACCATCGGAAACGATGTTGTGGCCGTGGAGGTGTTTGAGCACGGGGCCTTCGAGCCGGTAGCCCATGCGGTCGCTGGTGGCCGAGATCTTCCACTCGCTGTCGACAAACAGTTTTTTGGTCTCATCGGCGAATTCGTCATCCTGCGGACCCCACACCACGCGGATCGGCGCATCGGTTGCCGCGGGCAGTTCGATCCGCCGTTCCGGCGCACCGCCTGCCGCCCTCGTCTGCAATTCGTCGCCGGCCTGCAGGGGGCGAGGATAGGGGCTGCCGAGGCCGGCGCGGGCATTGACGGCGAGGCTGCCGAACATCGGCTCGCCGGCGATGCCGCCTTCGATCGCGAGATAGCTGAACGAGCCGCCACGGGCAAAGCCGAGCGTCAGCGTCTCGCCATCGGCGAGGGTTGCGGACGTGTCCGATGCCACGGCGCGGCCGGCGATATCGGCATTGCGCGGGGCTCCCGCCAGCGCGATGCGCACCGCGCCGCCGCGTGCGATGAACTTTGCTCCGAACGGACCGACCTCGACCGCCGCCGTGAAGGGCTCATTGCCGACCAGCGCATTCGCAGCCGCCAGCGCCAACCGGTCCATCGCGCCGCTCGGCACCAGGCCATAGCGCTGGGCGCCGGGACGTCCGCCGTCCTGTACCGAGCTTGCCGGGCCGATCGATGCAATGACGAGCTTGCTCATGAGGTGATCTGCTCGGCAATGAATTCGCCGGCCTCGGCGGCGCGATCCTGCTCCGCGAAGGTTTTGGCATCGACCGGCGCAAAGGTGACGTTGTCGCCCGGCTCCAGCAGGAAGATCGGATCGCGATGCAGTTGATAGGTGCGCACCGCCGTTTGTCCCAACAGGTGCCAGCCGCTCGGGCCGGCGAGGCACTGCACGCCGGTCTGTACGCCGCCGATCGAGATGGTGCCTGCCGGCGTCAGCAAACGCGGGTTCTGCCGACGCGGCATGTGGAGGGACTTCTCCAGCCCGCTGAGATAGGACCAGCCGGGCGTAAAGCCGATCATGGCGACGCGGTAGTCGCCGGCGACATGCCGCGCCACGATCTCGTCGGGTGTGGTGTTGAGGGTTTTGGCGACATCCTCGAGGTCGACGCCGTGCTCGCCGCCATAAACCACCGGAATGCGCCAGCGCCGGGTCTTAGTCGTTGCCGGTACCGGCCGCTGCGCGAGCGCTAGAATCTGTTCGCCGAGCTTGTCGAAATCGATTTGCTCGGGATCGTAATGGACCAATAGCGAGCGATAGGTCGGCACGGTTTCGGTGACGCCCGTGACCGGCTCGGCGGTCATGGCCCGGTCGAGCGCCAGCACCCGCCGGTTGGCGGCATCGTCGATGTTGCGGCTGAATTCCACCGTGATGGCGCTGTCGCCACTCGGCAAAAGGCGGGGCGGGGGAAGCGTCGCGGCCATGGCCTGTAAACTGTCTCGCAGCTCTCGTGCTCACTCAACCCTTAGCGTGTTTTGGGCGCCAGTGGAATTCGCTTCGCGCGAAATCAGCCAGTAAGTTCAATAAATTAATCTGCATGCCGATGATAAGATGTTGTGATCGCGCTGCTTTCCGCGAGCCCTTGACGCGACACCCGTGCTTCGCAAGATGCGCTACCTTTCACCCATCCACCGGAGCCCGCATTTCAGATGTCCCTGTCCCCCGAAGCCCTCGCAACCCTCTCCGGCGTGTCTACCGCCACCATCACCACCGTGCTGCTCAAGAAGGGCCTGCGAAACATCTGGATGCGCGGCACCAAGCCGCTGCGGCCCGGGCAGCCCCGACTGGTCGGACCGGCCTTTACGCTGCGCTTCGTGCCCGCGCGCGAAGATCTCGCAACACCCGAGTCCTGGTCGTCGCCGATTTCGACCCGCACCGCGATTGAAGCCATGCCGAAAGGCTGCATCGCCGTGGTCGACGCCATGGGCGAGACCGACGCGGGCATCTTCGGCGACATTCTGTGCGCGCGCATGGTGAAGCGCGGGGTTGCGGCGCTGATCACTGACGGTGTGGTGCGGGACATTGAAGGGGTGCTTGGCACCAATCTGCCGGTGTGGTGCGACGGCTTCGCGGCGCCGCCGTCGGTGGCCGGGCTGACCTTCGTCGGCTGGGGCGAGCCGATCGGATGCGGCGGGGTCGCGGTATTTCCCAACGACATTGTCGTCGCCGACCAGGACGGCGCGGTGCTGATCCCGCAGGCGTTGCTCGACCATGTGCTGGCCGAAGGGCCGGAGCAGGAGCGGATGGAAGCCTGGATCGTCAACGAAGTGAATAACGGTGCGGCATTGCCCGGCCTCTATCCGATGAACGCCGAGACCAAGGCGCGCTACGCGGCCAGCAAGAAGTAGCGAGCTTGTAGGGTGGGCTGAGCGAAGCGAGCCCACCATCTATCGCAGCATACGGTTCGGGTTGTGGTGGGCACGTCGCTAACGCTCCTTTGCCCACCTACAAGATTCTACGCAGCCACCACCAATACGCTGACAAAAAGGAGACAACTCCATGGATATCCATCTCGCGGGCTCCCGGCCGACGCGCCGGGCGCCGCCGGAATATTTCACCGGCACGGTGCTACAGGATCCGATCATCCAGACCGACGCGCCGGCACGGCTGGCCTCGACGCGCGTCTCCTTTGAGCCGGGAGCGCGGACAGCCTGGCACACGCATCCGCTGGGCCAGACGCTCTATGTCATCTCAGGGGTTGGACGGGTGCAGGCCAAAGGCGGACCGATCAGGGAAATCCGCCCCGGTGACGTCGTCTGGATTCCGCCCGGTGAAAAGCACTGGCATGGCGCTTCCCCGACCAACGCCATGACGCACATTGCCATGCAGGAAGCGGCCGACGGCAGCTACGTGAACTGGATGGAGCATGTGACTGACGCGGAGTATTCGGCAAAGGTGGGTTAGGCTGCAGCCTCAAATCCGCTGCGCGGTCCAGGTACCGGAGCACAGGGCTGCGCGCCATGTGCCCGATCCTGACGTGCCCGTGAGAACACCGGAGCCGACCGCGCGTTTCATGCCGCTCGAAAGAGTCACATGGATGTTGCCAGCCTCGGCGACGCGGCCAGACGCCGTTACCGTCGCGCTGTTCGAGGCGACTTGGCCATTGCTGATTCCGATCGAGACCGACGCGCCACTGCTGCAGGCAGCGTTCGATGAGGTAATCTGCACATTCCAGGCGCCATCGAATGTCGCGGCTGCGGATGGTGTCGCAAAGCCCAGTACAGCAAGCAGCGAAGCGGTGACTGCGGATTTCAAAAACTTTATCATGACGTGCCCCTTTGGTTTGGACACGATCACGATCTCACAGCGGTTCCACTACGGCTGTGACTGCCATCACGCGCCAGAGCACGATGACAGGCTCAGTGAAAAGCCCCGCGTTGCGGCGGGGCTTTGATCGAATGCGCAGCGTCAGCTGCCGGTCAGTTGACGCGGGTCCAGGTCTGGCCGCCACAGAACATGCCGCCGAAGGCGCAGCCCTGAACGCGCAGGCTGTCGGTGCCCTTCAATGCGATCGTGGAATCATAGGTGCTGCCGCTGTTCGGATCGAAAATCCGACCGCTCCACTTGTCCTTGCCGGGCTTCATGTTGATCAGAACCTGCTCGCCGTTCTGGTTCGACTTCTTGTCGACGGAATAGCCGCAGAGATTGGGGCCGCACTGTTCGATCCGTACCTTGCCTTCCTTCTCCTCCGTCAGCCACACGCCGAGCGGTGAGTTCGCGGACGGAAGTGTCGAAGCTGCCGGGGCGGCGGCCTGTTTCTGTTGCGGCGGCGGAGGCGCTGGCGCGGCAATGGGAGCAGGCGCTGGCGGTGCAGCCGGAACGGCTTGAGGAGCAGGGGGCGGTGCTGGCGCAGCAGTATCCGCCGGCGCAACGGCCGCCGTCGCGGTCGCTGGCTCGCCCCTCGAAGTGGTGGCTGGGGCGGCCGGCACAGGCGCAGCCGCCGGAGCGGCAGCCTGTTCGGCCGGTGCAGGTGCAGCCGGGGTTGCCGCCTCGGGGGCAGCCTGTGGGGTGGACTTCGCCTGCTGCGGCGCCTTCCTGGTCGGACGATCGAGGTCGCCTTCCTCGCCACGCGCGCGCTTGGCCTTCTTGCCGGTATTATCGTAGACGCCGGGAATTTGAACCGTGCCGCGATCGGGATCGATGGTGATGGTGCGGCCGCCATACTCAAAACTGTACTGGGCCTGCGCGGCGGTGAGGCTGCTCGCCAGCAGGAGCACGGCGATAGCGAGAGACTTCTTCATTTGCGACCTCCTGAGCAGGGAAACCCCATCCCCGAAGCTATTACGCAGCAATAGCTTCACCCAACGTGATCCAGATCACTTTCAAACTATAAGTCGTGTACTAGCGGCTTTGGTTCAAATTCAGCAGGGCAGTCTAAATAGCGCCTAAAGGACGGTCAATTTCCTGCGAAAACAGGCTCGTCCAACCAGGAATCAATCGAACCAGGCCGCATAGATTTTTTTGAAGCTGCCGTCCTCGGTGGCGATGTGCAGCCACTGATCGACAAAGGCTTTCAGCGCGACGTCGCGCTGGAGCCAATAGGCCTTCTCGGCAAAGTCGAACGGCTTGTCCGGATGCACCGCGCAGAGCACGCCGGGGTGCTGTTTCTGCTGGTAGCGGGTCTCGGAAGAGTCCGTCATCATCAGGTCGGCGTTGCCCTTGGCGATTTCGTCGAAAATCGTGACGTTGTCGGTCCACATCTTGATCTCGGCGTTCTTGATGTTCGCCTTGGCGAAGCGTTCATTGGTGCCGCCGGGATTGACGATGACGCGCGTGCCGGCCTTGTCGATATCGGCGATGGTTTCATACTTGCCCTTGTCGGCGCAGCGGGCGATCGGCGTCTTGCCCTCGCGCATGATCGGCGTCGAGAACATTCCCTTCTTCTGCCGGTCGAGCGTGATCGAAACGCCGCCCATCGCGACATCGAAATTGTCGGCTTCGAAATCCTTCATCAGCTGCGGCCACGCCGTCTGAACGAACTCGACCTTGACGCCGAGCGCCTTGCCAAGCGCTTCTGCCATGTCGACGTCGAAGCCGGTAAATTTCGACGTCGTCTTGTCGAAATAGGTGAAGGGACGATAGTCGCCGGTCATGCCGACCCGCAGCGTGCCGCGCTTGACGATGTCGTCGAGACGGGAATTCGCCGGCTGCTGCGCGTGGGCGACAACGGTCCACAGGACAGCCATTGCAAGGCTAACGAACGTTCGAAACATCGGGTCTTCTCCGCCGGCGAATTAGATGACACTCTGGAGCATTGGCGCCGATTTAAACCAGATCTCGCGAAGGTGCCACCCGGGGAATTGATATCGTGACCATCTCTCTCCACGAAGCTTCCGTCGGCGTGTTCGTGCCGTATCTCGGCAATCTGTCGGCGCTTCTCGACCGCGCCTCGGCACATGCCGAAGCCCGAAACGTCGATCCCGCCGTCCTTCTGAACATGCGGCTCTCACCCACCATGTACAGCCTCAAGCAGCAGGTGGGAGAAGCCAACCGGCATGCGGTCGTTGCCGGCGCGCTGCTGGCTGGTTGTGCACCTCACACATTTTCGGATACCGAGCCCGACATTCCCGAGCTCAAGTCGCGGATATCGGCGGCGATCGATTTCGTGCAGGGCTTGCCGCGTGCGGAGATCGAAGCCGCAGCCGACAAGGAAGTCGCCTTCACTTTCAAGAACGGCGCGCAGCGACAATTCACCGGAAAATCGCTGTTGCTGACGTTCAGCGTCCCGCAGTTTTTCTTTCACGTCACGACAGCCTACGACATCCTGCGCCATGTCGGCGTCGATATTGCCAAGAAGGATTTTCTGGGACCGCCGCGATAACGCTTGAGAAGCGGCGGGCTAGGCCCCGCCGCTGTCCATGCGAACCAGATTGGCGGCGGCGCCGCGTCCGGTCATCTCGCTCTTCAATTGCTCGAAGCGCCGGCGTGCGTCGCTTTCGCGATCGTCGACCATCTGGATCGCGGCTTCCCTCGACATCGGGCCGGAGGCGATCGGAGCGGAATTCTCGCCGATGGTCTCGTCGACATAATAGTCGCCATTTTGGAGGCGGACCGTCCACTTGAAGCGGATCGAGGCCATCGGGCCGGGACCGTACTTGGCGTAACCGTGCGCCTCGATCGGTGCAACCACCGTGGGGATGGGCGGAGGGACGGCGGGCCGTTGCTCCGTGACCGCGGTGTTCTGAGGCTCGCGGCGGCTTTCCGGCATGTCCAGAATGCTGGCGATGGTTGCCAGGGCATGGTCCGTCGGGTCGACTTGAGCCACGATGTAAGCCTCCGGATCGAGTTCGGTCTCCGGAATCGGTGTCCCACTTCCGCCCGGTGCACGTTCCTCAGTGCCGATACGGCCGCGCTTTGTCAAATCTTGGCGTTTTTGCGGCGACGGTTATGCACAAACTGGAGGTAATTTACTCTTCCAGGGCCGCTCCTGTTCGAGCTGCCCGGCCAGCCGGAACAGGGTCGCCTCATCGCCGAACCGGGCCGAGAACATCATGCCGAGTGGCAAGCCGGCCTTGTTCCACGCTAGCGGCACCGACATCGCCGGCTGGCCGGAGATGTTGAACATGGAAGTCCCCGGCATATAGCGGCGCAGGATCGGGACAATGTGCGACAGGTCGTTCGACATGCTGTTGAGTTCGCCGATGCGCAGCGGTGGCGAGCACAATGTCGGACACAGGAAAACGTCGCAGCTCTCGAAGAAGGCGGCGAGGGCGCGCGAAATCTGGAAGCCCGCGAGTTGGGCAGCGACATAGTCGGTCGCGGTGGTCCGTTGCGCGTTGTGAGCGAATGCCAGCGTCAATTTCTCGAAATCGTTTTCCGTAGCAGTGCGCCCGAGCCTTTGCTCGATCAGCCGCACCGTCAGCGCGGTGTGGCCGCCGACGATGGTGGTCATGACCGCGGCCGGATCAGCTGCAAGCACCGGTGCCCGTTCTTCCACCTGATGGCCAAGCCCCGCCAGCAGGCCCGCAACCTCGTGCACGGCGGCGGCGATTTCCGGATCAATGGCGTCGCCATAAGGCGATTTGTCGGTGAAGGCGATGCGGAGCCGGCCGGGATCGCGGCCGACTTCCTGCGAAAACGGCCGTTCCGGCGGCGGCGCCACGTAGGGGCTCGACCGCTCGGGACCGTGGATCGCGTCCATCATGACAGCGCTGTCGCGTACGCTGATGCTCACGACATGGCCGCAGGCGAATCCACCCCAGCCTTCGCCGCGATCAGGCCCGAGCGGATTGCGCGCCCGGGTCGGCTTCATGCCGAATACGCCGGACGCGGAGGCGGGGATCCTGATCGAGCCGCCGCCATCGCTGGCATGCGCGACGGGCAGAATGCGGGCGGCAACCGCCGCCGCCGCGCCGCCCGATGACCCGCCGGAGGAATGCTCGAGGTTCCATGGATTGCGCGTCGGTCCGTGCAGGCGCGATTCCGTCGTCGGCATCAGGCCGAATTCGGGACTGGAGCTCTTGCCGAAGATCGAGACGCCGGTGTCGAGAAAGCGCTGCGCCAGCGTGCCGCTGTGATCGGCCACAAAGTCCTTCAGGACCGTCGCGCCCGAGGTCGTGCGCGTGCCCTCCAGCAGATCGAGATCCTTCAGCAGGAACGGCACGCCGGTAAACGGGCCGTCCGGCAGGCCGCGCTCGATCTGGCGTTCGGCATAGTCGTAATGCTTGACGACGACCGCGTTGATCTCTGGATCGAGCTTCGCGGTACGGGCGATGGCCTCGTCGAGCAATTCCTTGGCCGAGACTTCCTTCTTCCGAACCAATTCAGCCAGGCCGACCGCGTCGTAATTGCTGTATTCCTTGAAGGCCATGCGCATACCTCACTTGCCGGCCGGTGGAGTGGCCGCGCCTCGGTCATTGACTTGCGGACGATTTAGCCGAGCACGTCCTGATTGATCACGTTCTGACGCAGCGGATCACCATCCAGCACACTCAGAATGTTGCGGGCGGTCTGCTCGCTCATCCGGTCGCCGGCTTCCACCGTGACGCCTGCGACATGCGGCGCCATGATGACGTTCGGCAGGGCGAGCAATGCCTGTCCGGCCGGCGGGGGCTCCTGCGCGAAAACGTCGAGGCCCGCACCGGCAAGCTCGCCGGACATCAGCGCGGAGTGGAGCGCGGCCTCGTCGACGATTCCGCCGCGCGCCGTGTTGATCAGGTAGGCGGTCGGCTTCATCCGCTTCAGCCTGTCAGCATTGAACATCCCGACCGTCTCCGGATTCTTCGGGCAATGGATGCTGACGAAGTCGGCGCGCGGCAGCGCGGCGCTGAGGTCGGCAACCGGTTCGTACCCTAAGGCCTTGATGTCGGCGGCGGGCTTGTAGGGGTCGAAAACCAGGACGTCCATTTCCATCGCGAGGCAGCGCTTGGCAGTGCGGGTGCCGATGCGCCCAAAGCCGATGATCAGAACCGTCTTGCCGAAGAGGTCGTAGGGCAGCATCCCGAGCCTGTCCGCCCATTTGTCGTCCCGGACGAGCGAATGCATTTCCGTCGCGCGCTTGGCGAGCGTCAGCATCATGAACAGGGCGTGTTCGGCAACGGACGGCGAATTGGCGGTGCCCGCTACCATCAGCGGGACCTTGCGGCGGCTGAGTGCGGGAACGTCGACGGCGTCGAACCCGACGCCGATCCGGGTCACCACCAGCATGTCTTGCGAGGCGTCGAGCTCGGGCTCGCCAAAGCGGGTGCCGCCGAGGGCGACACCGTGGACCGGCGCATGCTCCTTCAGCTTGGCTTCGAAATCCCGCTGCGAAATCATGTTGGGAAATTCAACGAGTTCGATGTCGTCTCGCGCGTGAAGCAGCGCTCTTCCCGGTTGCGACATCGATTCCGTGACGAAGATTTTCTTCTTGTTGGTAGCCATTTCCTGCCCTTGATTCCCAGCAATTGCGCCGTCAAAGGACGGCGCCGGTCACCTCATTTAGCAGGTGCATGTTATTGAGGTCCACAGCCAATCGAAGCGGGCCGCCATCGTGCGCGCCGGCATTGGGATTGACCCGGCCGCAGACCTGCGTGCCCTCCATCGTGAAATAGATCAGCGTCTCCATTCCCATCGGCTCGGTGACATCAAGCACCGTATCGAAGGTCTCCACGCCCGGCTCGGAATGCGGCTTGGCCTCGGTGATGTGCTCGGGCCGCAGCCCCAGCAGCAGCTTGTCGGTGCGCGGTATGCCCTGATAGCGGGCGGCACGGGCCGGCGGCAGCGCGAAGGCGATGCGATCGGTAAGTCGGACGTGCAACTTGCCGGCGAGATCCTCCAGCCGGCACGGAATGAAATTCATCGCCGGCGAGCCGATGAAGCTGGCGACGAATTTCGTTGCCGGCTTGTGATAGAGCTCGTTCGGCGTGCCGATCTGCTCGATCCGGCCATGGTTCATCACCACGACGCGGTCGGCCAGCGTCATCGCCTCCACCTGGTCGTGGGTCACATAGACCGTCGTGGTGCGGACCTTCTGGTGCACCTTCTTGATCTCGATCCGCATCTGCACCCGCAGCTTGGCGTCGAGATTGGATAGCGGCTCGTCGAACAGAAACACTTTCGGGTTGCGCACGATGGCGCGGCCCATGGCGACGCGCTGACGCTGGCCGCCGGACAATTGCTTCGGCTTGCGGTCGACCAGCTCGACAATGTCGAGCATGCGCGCCGCCTCGTCGATGCGGCTCTTGATCTCGGCCTTCGGGTAACGCTTGAGCCGCAATCCGAACGACATGTTCTCCGCAACCGTCATATGCGGATAGAGCGCGTAGTTCTGAAACACCATCGCGATATCGCGGTCCTTTGGCGGCACGTCGTTGACGACGTCGCCGCCGATCATGATGTCGCCGTCGGAGATATCTTCCAGGCCGGCGATCATCCGCAGCGTGGTCGACTTGCCGCAGCCCGACGGTCCCACCAGCACGACAAACTCATGGTCGGCGATGTCGAGGTCGATGCCGCGCACGGCCTCGACCTCGTCATAGCGTTTAACAACCTTACGCAACGTCACGTCAGCCATGAGATCAACCCTTCGTCGCACCGGCGGTCAGGCCGGCAATGTAATAGTCCATCAGGAAAGCGTAGATGATGAGCGGAGGCGCCGCGCCGAGCAGGGCGCCGGTCATGATCTGTCCCCAGTTGAAGACGTCGCCCTTGATCAGCGTGGTGATGATGCCGACCGGCAGCACGAGCTGATCGGTCGAGGTCGTGAACACCAACGGATAGAGGAATTGTGCCCAGGAGACCGTGAATGCGAAGATCGTCGCGGCGATGATCCCCGGCAGCGCCACCGGAATGAAGATCCGCGTCAGCGTTTGGAACCATGATGCGCCATCGATCAGTGCGGCTTCGTCAAGCTCCTTCGGGATCGACGCAAAGTAACCGATCATGATCCAGGTGCAGAACGGTACGGTAAGGGTCGGATAGACGATCAGCAGCACGTACCATCGGTTGATGAGCTGAATGCCGGTGAGGTCGCCGAACACCGCAAACATCTTGAACAGCGGAAGAAAGAGCAGGGTGTCGGGGATCAGATAGGTCAGGAATACGCCGGTGGCCAGCGTCGCCGAGCCCCAGAACCTCATTCGCGACAGTGCGAAAGCCGCCGGCACGCTGATCAGCATGGTGATGGTCACGACGAAAATCGAGACGAAGGCGGAATTGCGGAAAAACGTCAGGAACTGGTTCGACGTCAACAACCCGACATAGTTCTCCAGTGTCGGATGGAATATCCACCATGGATTTATCGCCGCCGAAATCTCGGCGCTGGTCTTGAGCGACGTGATCAGCATGTAGAGCGGCGGCACCAGCGAAAAGATCGCGAACAGGGTGAGGAAGAAGTACGACCAACGCAGCGCCCAGGTGCGGTCGCGGCTCATGCTGCCATATTTGACCGTACGTGTCGGCGCGGCCTTGTCGATCGTTGCAGTGCTCATCAGGCTTCATTCCCGCGTTTGTTGACGTCGCGCAGGATGAAGATCGCTGCGATCGCCAATATCGGTACCATGAACAGCGAAACACTGGCCCCAAGCGGGATGTCACTGCCTTCGATGCCGATCCTGAAGGCCCAGGTCGCGAAGATGTGGGTATGGTCCAGCGGACCGCCGGCGGTAAGGATTCGCACGATGTCGAAATTTGCAAAGGTGACGATCAGCGAGAACAGCGTCGTGATCGCGATGATGTTGCGCATCATCGGCAATGTCACGTACCAGATCCGCTGCCACCAGTTGGCGCCGTCGATCGCCGCCGCCTCGTAAAGCTGCTCAGGCACCGACTTCAGCGCCGCCAGATACATGATCATGAAGAATGGCGCGCCGTACCAGATGTTCACGAGAATGACGGAGAAGCGGGCCCAGCCTGCCTCGCCGGTCCACGCAATCGGCCCGATGCCGAAAAACGACAGGGTGTAGTTGAAGGCGCTGTAGGAAGGATCGAACAGCCACAACCAGGCCAGCGTGCTCATGGCCGGTGGAATCACCCACGGCACCAGCAGCATGCCGCGCCACTTGCGCTGGCCCTTCACCGGAATGTTGTGAACGAAGTGCGCGACGATGAAGCCGATCAATGCCTTGAAGACCACCGCGGTGATGGCAAAAATGCACGATTGCTTTACCACCAGCCAGAAGGTTTCGCGCCGGAACAGAAATTCAAAGTTGCCGAGGCCGACGAACCGCTGCATCGACTTGTTCAGCGTCGCCAGATGCAGCGAATAGAACGCCGGGTAGAGCACCAGAATCGCGATCAGAAGAATCAGCGGCAGCGTCATCAGAAACGCCGCCGTTGATTTTCGCTTCATCGCGACCCGCAGACTGGAGCGTTTGCGCGCCGGTTGCGCTGCGCCGACACTGTTCGGCTGAGCTGCGACATCAACCATGAAGCTTGTTCCCCGCGAGTTTCATTTCAGGAGGCGCATTTCCGGATTTGCGGCCGGGAAGCCGGCACCTTGCCGGCTAACCGGGCGCCATGGCGGACGATGGATGAACGCCGTCGCGGCCTGCAGTGAGGCAGGGCCGCGGCGGCGAGACCGTCAGCTCCGCATGTAGCCTTCACACTCGCCTTCCGCCCAGGCCAGGGTCTTTTCCATCGCTTCGCCCTGGTGGTATCGCAGGCACATCTTCGTCAGGATGGCCTGCGTATAGATCTGTTGGGCGATCTTAGGCGGTGCGGGTGACGCCGCAATCGACAGAACCTGATGGTTGTACGGGTTGGGGTAGTGGTACAGCGTTCCCTTCGGCGGGCCTTCTTCGGCCCACGTCTTCAGGGTCGTCAATTTCTCGAACGCCGGCAGATCATAACCGCCGCTGGCTGCGACGAGCTTCTCGACGGATGCTGGCTGCGAAAGGTGGACCAGCAGGCTCTTGGCCGTTTCCTTGTTCTTGGAGAAATTCCAGATGCTCCAGAAGTAGGGAAGGAACGGGGCAAACCGGCCTTTGGGTCCAACAGGGAAGCCATGCGTCCAGCATTGTTCGGCGACCTGCGGAGCGTCACGTTTGGCAACCGCCCAGGCGCTGGGCGGATTCATGATCATCGCGCCCTTGCCGGAAACCAGCCACTTGTTGTTGCTGGCGTCGTCCCAGGCCCCGACGTCCGGCGGCAGGAATGCGATAAGCTTCTTGTAGAATTCGAGCGCCTGCCGCACCGCGTCGGTCTTGACCGAGAGGTTGCCCTTGCCGTCGACCAGTTGCGCGCCAAACGCCTGGAAAAAGGCGCCTGCGGTATCGACCGAGTCGGTTGTCTCGCCGAGTCCGATGCCGAAGGGAACGCCGCCCTTTTGGCAGGCCTCCGCGGCTTTCAGGAAGGTGTCCGTCGTCCAGTTGTCCGCCTTTGGCTGGCCGCCGGCCGGATACATTTCCTGGACGTCGATGTTGGCATGCTTTTTCATCAGATCGATCCGGGAGCAGGGCCCCTTGATCTGGCTGCCGATCGTGGCGGGAACGCCAAGCCATTTGTCGCCGGATTTGCCGAGATACTGCACCGTGCCGTTGACCGCGCCGTTCAGCTTGATCAAGGGCTCCATGATATCGTTGACGGGCTCTAGTTGTTCGGCATGCGCATGAGGCCACCATGTCGGCATCGCGAGGATGTCATGGCCTGACTTCGCCTGACCTTCTGCTGCGATCTTGAGCTGGATACCGTTGCCCTGGCTGGAGATGTAGTCGATGGAAACTTCGACGTTCTCCTTGGCGGCCCACTCTTTGACGAGAGCGGTCGAGGTATTGTTGGCGCCGGGAACCCAGTGGTCCCAGAAGCCGATCGAAAGCTTGCCGGCGGCATAGGCGCCGCGCACATAGGGTGCGGTGATGAGCGCTGCGGATGACAGCGCTGTAGCAGCAACGAATTGTCGGCGAGAAAGCTTCTTGCGTGACATGACGTCTCCCTTTGCTGGCTTCTTGTTGTCGTCTTGTTTTCCCTCTTCTGAATTCTTACCGGCATTCACGCGATCGCGCCGATTTGGGATGGCGTGCCCCGCGGAGATTTGGTTGCGCAATCAGAACAGAATTAAACGCGCCTGTCGAGAAATGACATGTGCGACATTCTAGAACTAACGTTGCGTACGGATTTTCCAGCGGTCGGAATACTGCGTCCCTGCGCGGCATATTGCGTTGCACGCGGCATCATGATCGCAAGAGAGTTTAGGGGTTGCCGGTCGCGCTGCGCGGGGGTTCCCGGTCCACAGGTTTGGAATTCGACGCCGGCGATGACGGTCGGCACCGCGGCTAGACTTGCTCGTCGCTAAGACGATAAGATTCGGATTCGAGGACACCAGTCCTAGTTAATGACCCACGGAGAACAACAATGATCAGCCCGACATCCAAACTGCGCACGCATTGGAAAGTGTGCGCAGCCATGGGGTTGGCCGCCATCATGCTTCTCAACGCGCCGCGGCTTGCGGATGCGCAGGTGGTTCAGGGTGTCGAGAAGGGCGCCCGCGAGGGCAACAAGGCGGCGGGCCCGGTCGGCGGCGTGCTTGGCGGGGCCATTGGCGGCGTCGTGGGCGTCGTGACCGGAGTCACCGGTGTGCTGACCGGGGGCAATAACAAGGGCGGACAGGCACCGGCGGCAAAGGATGCCAAGCAAGGTGAGGCTTCCAAGCAAGGTGAGGCTTCCAAACAAGGCGAGCCATCCAAGCAGGGTGATACGTCGAAGCCGGCGAAGGCGAGCAAGGCCACGAAGACCGCCAAGCAGCAGCAACAGCAGCAGCCCGCCGTCCTTACTCAGGCCGGCGCGCCGCAAATGACGGCTGAACAGATCGTCTCCAACAGCGACGCCAATATCGAGCGGATCAAGAAGGAATTAAACCTCACGCCCGAACAGGAGAAGCATTGGGCCGGATTCAACAGTGCGATGCACTATCTCGGTCACAACGGCGCCGATCGCCTCAATCTGCGTGTGGCGCGCGCCAAGCGCGATCCCCCCGATGACATCATTGAGCAGATGCGCAATGAGGCCCAGTTCCTCAACGACCGCGCGGTCGATCAGCGCAATGTGGCCGATGCGGCCGAGCCGCTATTTGCCAGTCTGGACGACAAGCAAAAGGCGACTTTTATTCAGGAAATGGTCAATTTGAGCCACGAGCGCGGGCTCGATTAGCGGGCCCCGCCGGACGAATAGCCGGGCACGCATGCCCTGGGGTAGGTTGAAAGGCGCGGCACCCGGCTACTCTGCCGCAGCGGCGCGGCTTCTCCAATCTCATTGCAATGATGATGAAACCCTGACCGACTCGCGCCTTAGTGATGGCTGACTTGCGGCGTTGTCGGGAACTTCATTCTTTGACGGGCAGTGTGGCGGCCCAACATCATACGCGCCCCGGCAGCTCAGCCGCCAAAACCAATTCGGCCGGCTCGGGAAGCAGCGGGACTCGGACGAGGCCTCAGGTTTTCGAGAAGTTCAGCTCCACGCCGACGCCGTCTGGATCGTAGAGGAAGAACTGCGTATCGCCGGTGCGCGGCACGATGCTCTCGCGGAATTTGACGTCTTTCGACTGCAGACGCTTGCGCATGCCCTCGACATCGGTCGCCGCAAAGGCGATGTGGTCAAGCCGACCGGTATCGTCGTACTTCCGCTCGGTGCCGCGCACCACGATTCCCTCGCGCGGCTGGCGCGTGCCCATCAGATGCACCGTGGCGGTGCCGCCGGAATAGAGCCAGTAGCCGGGAAAACCGAGCGGCGGACGGTCACCGTTCTCCAGACCCAACACGTCGCAGTAGAAATCCTTGGTTCGCTCAAGGTCAGATGGTTCGATGGTGTAGTGCTGCAATCCGCCAAGTCCCATGGTGGTCTCCTAAACAAAGCTGAGGTCGGCATCGACGCCCATCATCCAGGCGCCGACGGTTTCAAAGTGCCTGAGCTGACCCTGCAGCTGCTGGGTCACGGTATGGATATCGCGGAAGCGGCGCTCCAGCGGATGGTTCTCGAAGATCGCGGTAGCGCCTGCGGCGTTGTAGGCAAAGTCGACCGCCTCGCGCGCCTTGTGAATGGCGTTCGTAGAGGCCATGCGGATGTTCATGCGCTGCGCCACGGTGATGGTCGCGCCCGCGCTAAGCTCTTTCCAGGTGTCGGCCATCGACTGCAACACGTAGCCGCGCGCGGCGCGCAGATTGACTTCCGCCTGCGCGAGGTTGCACTGGACCACGGCATTGTCCCGCAGCGATACCCTCGTGCCTCGCGGCACCTTGTTGCGCATCGTCTCGACGAAATTGTCGAGCGCGGTGCGGGCGATCCCGCAGGCGACACCGGCAAAGCCGACCTGGTAGCAGGTGTGATTGCTCATGCGGTAGAGCGGGCCGGGCTCGCGGCATTCCCGGTCGAACTCGCGGATTATCGAATGGTCTGCGCGCACAAAGAAATCGTTGAGCGCGAACTGGTCGCTGGCGGTGCCGCGCAGGCCGACGGTGTTCCAGATGTCGGTCCACTCGACATCCTCGGAGCGTACCAGCATGGTGCGCTCGAGCGGGGCGCCGTTGGCGTCGTATTTCGGTGAACCGTCGGCCGCATGGATCGGGCAGTGCGCTCCGAGCCAGGTCGCATGGCGGCCGCCGGAAGCAAAGGACCACACGCCGGTGACCCTGTAGCCGCCTTCGCATTCGACCGCGCGAACCCTGGGGCCGGGCCCCCACGCCAGCACCGCGCGCGGATCGCCGAAGATCGCCTGCGCCACCGGCAGGTCGAGATAGGCCGCCGACATCGCGCAACCGCCGGCCTGGCTAAGGCACCAGGCGGTGGAGGCATCGGCTTTGGCGATGGTTTCGATGACGTGGAAAAAAGTTATCGGATCGGTTTCGATCCCGTTGGTCGAGCGGGGCAGCAACAGACGGAACAATTGCGCGTCGTGCAGCTTGTCGAGCAGCGCAGGCGGCAGCCGGCGCGCGCTCTCGATGTCGTCGGAAGCTGTTGCGACATCAGGAAGTATGGCCTCGGCCCGGGCGATCACCGCCTGGTCGCCTGCAAGATCGGCAGAGCTTGCGATCGGTGTATTCAAGACCATGCCTGTCGGTCCATCGCGTCCTTGTGCCAATCATTGGTGGAAAGGCTATCGTGCCATCGCCGCGGTCGGCAAGTCCATGGTGACGCGGAGCACATCTGCGAATAAGCGATTGGAATTTCGTGCCGCTCTGCACAATGGAGCCCGATGTCAATTGCATCGGCCGCCGGCCGCGCCTATTCCGGCTTCCCGGGCGCACGTGCCGACTTTGTTTAGGGTTTTGCGCTAGCGATTTGGTCGGGATCGATCGGGACGGGACGGACGGCATGGAAGAGAAGCGAAAGCATCCGCGAACGGAAATTGACCAGCCTGCCTATGTTTCGTCGGGCGGTTCCGTCATGCCCTGCGTGGTGCGGAATATCTCGCGTGAAGGCGCGGCGATCGATGTCGAAAACGCGGCCTTCGTCCCGCAGCACTTTCGCCTGGTGATGGCAAAGGATCCCTCGGTCGTGCACGAGTGCCGGGTCGCCTGGATCCAGAAGAATCGTATCGGCCTGACCTTCATGCAGATCGCGGATGCGGTCGCTGAACCGCCGCCAACGTAGCAGGGATGCTGAGCACGCTACTCGATCCGCAGCTTTGCGTCGCGCACCACCTTGCCCCACTTGTCCATCTCCAGCCTGATACGCGCGCCAAACTGATCCGGCGTATTGGCGACCGGCTTGAAGCCGAGCACCGTGAGGCGCTCCTTGACGTCCGGCTGGGCGACGATTTTGGCGATCTCACGATAAAGCAGATCGACGATCTCTTTCGGCGTCCCCGCAGGCGCGACGATGCCCGTGAGCGTGTCGGCGTCCTGATCCTTCACGCCCTGTTCGGCGAAGGTCGGCACGTCGGGCATCCCGGCGGCACGTTCGGTTGACGCCACCCCAAGCGCGCGCAGTTGTCCGCTCTGCACCGCCGACAGGGCAGGCGGCAGCGCGGTGAAGGCAATCGGCGTGTGTCCGCCGACCGTTGCCTGGATCGCCGGCCCGGCACCTGTGAAAGGCACGTGCACCAGGTCGAGCTTGAAGGCGAGCCGGAACAGCTCGCCGCCCAGATGCGGCGTCGATCCGACCCCGGGCCCGGCGAAGCTGTATTTGCCGGGGTTGTCCCTGACGAGCTGCACCAGTTCCGGCAGCGTTTTGGCCGCAACCTGCGGGTTGACCACCACGACATTCGGAGAAACCGCAACCAGTGTCACCGGCGCGAAATCCTTGACCGGATCATACGGCACCTTGGCGTAGAGGCTGGGGTTCACGACGAAGCCGGTGCTGATCGCCATGATGGTGTAGCCGTCCGGCGTCACGCGTGCGACCTGTCCGGCCGCGGTGTTGCCGCCGGCGCCGCCGATGTTCTCGACGTAGAATTGTTGGCCGAGATTGTCGGTAAGCTTTTGCGCCACGATGCGGGCGATGGCATCGGTCGGTCCACCGGCGGGAAAGCCGACCACGACGCGCACCGGTTTGCTCGGATAGTTTTGCGCCGATGACGCCGCGACGCCGGACAACAGCCACGTCGCTGCCAACACTACGCGCAAAGCCGCGACCATGGCGCTCTCCCCAATATGTTTGTTGGGGCCATCATCGGCGAGGCGGCGGCGCCCGGCAAGGGGCTACTGCTATGCCTGCGACCGCTACTTCTTCAGCAACGGCTTGATCCGTTCTTCCAGCTCCTCGAACGGCATCGAGCCCTGCAGCCTCACACCGTTGAGAAAGAAGGTCGGCGTCGAGGTGACCTTCAACTCCTGAACGGCATATTGCTGGTCGGCGGTCAGTTTGTCGAACTGTGCCTGGTCTTTTTCGCAGGTCTCGATGTCCTGTTCGCTCATTCCGTACTGCTTGCCGACATAGATCGGCGTATTCTTGGTTTGCGCCATCAGGCCGTCCTGCAGCTTGAACATGGTCTCGACCGCGCTGAGGTATTTTTCGGAATCGCCGTTGCCGATGCAGCGCGCCAGTATCGAAGCGGCGGCGGCCTTGATGTCGAGCGGGAATTCACGGAACACAAAACGCACCTTGCCGGTATCGATATATTTCGACCGCAACATCGGAAACACATTCTGGCCGAAGGCTGCGCAATGCGGGCAGCTCATCGACGAATATTCGGTGAGGGTGATCGGCGCTTTCGCAGACCCGATTGCAATGTCAGGAAGCGATACCGGCTTGGCGACCGCTGCGGCAATCGCGCTTTGCGCGACGGCAGCAGCCGAGAAAGCTGGCGATGCGAAAGCGAGGAGGACGGCGAAGGCGATGCGGTGACGAACGTTCAACGGTTACTCCGAAACGAACTGGCGAGAGGTGGCGAGCCGTCATGTCCGCCAATTCTACTGGTTTTGCGAACCAAAAGCCACCTGACCTGACGGCGACCGGAGTTGACCGTGAATTGTTGGCGATCCAATCATAGGCGGAGACAGGAAGCGCAAGGCAAACTCTGCGAACCAGACAAGAGAACGTCATGACCCAGCACACGCCGCTGTTGAGCGAAACGCAGTCAGCGGATGCTATGTTGCGCGCAAGAGCGCGGCCGGTGGTTCCAGGCGGCATGTGGGGCCATCTGAACGCGGCGCGATGGCGGCGGCACGGGCGACGCTACGGATCGCGCGCGAGACTGACGTGGCCGGGCATATCCGCGCGATGGGCTTGCGATTGCGTGACGGACTGGCGTCGCTGGCGAAAGAACATGGCCTTGCGATCCCTCAGAGCGGGCCTCCGCAGATGCCGCTGATGCTGTTCGAGGCTGACGCGGATATACGCAAGGGCAGGGCGTTCTGCTCGACGGCACTACGCCGCGGCGCGTTCTTTCATCCCCAGCACGATATGTTCCTGTCCTTGGCGCATCGCCCCGCCGATATCGACGAGGCGCTGCAGGCGGCTTCGCACGGTTTCAAGGCCGTTCGCGGACTGGAAGCGGGATCCAATCGATAAGCGCCGGCGTCGACCGGAACCGGTTTGGGATTTGTGGGCATCGCGCAAGCCGGCCGGCTTGATCGCGGTCAATTCATCACGCGACGCGGTTCCATGTGTCCTTGCTGCGGGCGAACGAATGGCTCACCGAATGCTCGAACTCCTGATGGCCAGCCAAGTGCGTCACCTCCACGCAATCGGCGTTCAGGCGTCCGTTATCGACCAGCCGCTCCGCCAACACCAGCGCCTGGGATGGTCCGTCTGACTGGACTTCGATCTGGCGTTGCAGGCACTTGAAGCTATGGCCGTCGGAATTGCAGAGATCCTTGTAGAAGGAGACGCGATAATTGTTCATCTAGCCCTCCCGTCCTTCCGGTATTCTTGTCGCCCAGGCTTATACTCTCTGGCGTCCATGTCTGCCAGCCGCCGGCGGTTGCGTAACACGATTTTGCGGGCGCGCTCGAAAATACCGGAATACCCTGGTCGCTGAGCTGTACTCGGCGGCGTTACGCGCCACCTTGCAACTGAACCGCGCCGCTGCGCGTCTCTGTCCCGTTTGAGGATCTACAATGGCGAGGAACTCCCGTGCATAGATTTCTCGAAGCGACCGCCGGGCAATACATGACGCGCAAGGTGAAGACGGTTATGCGCGACACCACCATGCGCGAACTGCACAAGATGTTCGAGGCCGATAATTTCAACTGCTATCCGGTGCGCGAAGGCGACGACATCGTCGGGGTCGTGAGCAATTTCGATTTCCTGAAGCGCTTTGCGTTCGATCCCAGCCACATGGTTCCGGCCTATGATGACCTGCTGTCGCGGATGGTGACGGAAGTGATGACGCCGGAATTCATCCATGTCGATCCGGCAATGAAACTGACCCGCGTCCTGCAACTGATGGTGGACCACCGGATGAAGAGTCTCCCTGTGATGGATGCCGAACAGCGGCTGGTCGGGATCATCGCGCGCGAGGATATCATGCGCGCGCTGGCCGAGAGCACGCGCGGATAGGTCGCATCTGCAGCAAATTGCCGCGCATTTGACGGCTGCCTTTCCAGGCCATCAAGCAGGGGGATGATGCGTCTGATGCAACGCGGAAATGTTGCTCTGAAGCAGGAGACTTTGGCGATCGGTACGATAAACTGGCATATGATCGATGCCTCGGAGACGCCGGACCAGTCGCTTCGCAGCGCCCGTGTCTCTCTTTGAAGTGCCGGGTGAGCGGTGACGATGAGGGGCCGTCCAACAAGAACGTCCAGCCGGGACAAGGCCGCTGAAGCCGCGAGTCTCGACTGTGCAACCGCATTCCAGACCATGACGCTCGGCTGCGTCGCTGATATCAAGGCCCATCACAGCAGCGCGTGCGCCGGCGATGCCGAGGCCGTGCATCAGATCCGGGTTGCGATCACGCGATTGCGTGCCGCCGTGGCGTTCTTTAACCCCATCGTGGTCGATGCGGAATGGCGGCGTTTGAAACAGGAAATCGCCTGGCTAAATGGTCCGCTCGGCGCCGCGCGCGACAGCGATGTCGTCGTGGAATATGCGCGCCGCAAGCGATATGCCGCATGGGCGCGGCGCGTGATCGGCGAGCAGCTCGATCAGCGCCGGACGCGGGACCATCGCCGCCTGGTGCGCTGCCTGCGTTCCGTTCGTACGCAACGCTTCATCGCCGCACTGGCAAGCTGGATCAGACAAGGTCCCTGGCTGGTGCGCTATGAGCGGCGCAAGCACGCGGAGGCGCTGCAACCCTATTGCGCGCGCGAACTCAACCAGTGGCACGAACGGCTGGTCCGCAAGGGGCGGAACCTCAAGACCTTGGGTGCGTCACGCCGTCACCGGCTGCGGATCAAGGCCAAACGCTTCCGCTACATGCTGGAAGCGCTGACCGAAACCGTCGCGCTGTGGGGGCGGGGCGAATTCCATCACCTGCACCGGCCGGCGAAACGAATGCAGCGCGCATTGGGCGACATGCGCGATCTCGAGCGCTTCGCTGCCCTTGCAGACGGATCGCCGCAGGCCGATAATGGCAAACGAGGCGAGAAGCATCCGCCGGGTTATCGCGATCGAAGGGAAAAGTTGCTCGGCATCGCCATCGCAGCGCATCGTGACCTCAAGCACGCCGGGTTTTCCTGACGCCACCGTTCGCATGCGCGGCCGCCCGGCATTGTCCGAGTTTTGATGTGGGTCAACTTCGGCCAGTCGTCCATCGGTTACCTTCGCTCCGGCAGCAGACCCGGACGGGGGCCGTAAGTCCCCTCGAATGTGTGGGAGAATGGCGATGTTCAGAAACATTCTGGTTCATATTCCCTCCGAGCGTCCGGTCAGGCCGGTGATTGATGTCGCCGTCGCGCTGACCATTGCGCGCCGGTCGCATCTCGATGCGGTCGCCATCGGTTATGAATCGATGAGCGCCGCCGGGATGATTGTCGAGGGTGGCGGCGCGGCCGTTGCCGCCGTGATAGGCGCCGAACAGGAGCGCGCCCACGAGAGGGCGAACGCTGCGATCGCCGCGTTCGAGATCGAGGCCAAGCTCGGCCAAATCGCCTACGGCACCAGGACCTTCGTGGCGATCCCGGCCGAAGCCGGGCAGACGATCGGGACGCTTGCCCGGCTTTACGATATGACGATCGTGCTGCAACCGGAACCCGCGATAGCGAGCTACGACAACGAGATTCCTCAGCACATCCTGTTCAATTCCGGCGGGCCGGTGCTGATGGTTCCCTATATCCACAAGGGACCGCTCGACGCCCACGATGTCGGCATCGCCTGGGACGGCAGCCGCCTTGCGGCCCGCGCGGTGCGCGATGCGATGCCGTTTTTGATGGGCGCCAAGGCGGTGACCGTGATTGCGGTTAACGAGGAGGCTGGTGAAGCCTCCTCGGACCAGCTCGCCGTGCATCTGGGGCGGCGCGGCATCGCAGCCCGGGTGCAGCGGCTGACGGCGGACCGCGGCGGCGTTCAAGGCGCTATTCTGTCGGTTGCGGCCGATAGCCGTATCGGCCTCCTGGTGATGGGGGGATACGGCCATTCGCGATTGCAGGAGCGCATTCTGGGCGGCGTCACGCGCAGCATGTTCGACAGCATGACCGTGCCGGTGCTGATGTCGCACTGATTTGGTCCGGGAGAGCGGGGAATGCGATGTTCCGTCTCGATCAGCCTCGGCTGGGGCTGACGGTCGCAATCCCGCCAGTTTGATCCATTTCAATGTTGGCTTGATGCCAATCAGGTATCGCTTCGGTAAAATCCGCAAATCGGAGATTGTCATGGCACAGCTATCCGGGCGGGCCGCTTCCGGTTCTTACCAGCCAAGCGAAAATGCGGAGGCGGAAGCCACCAAGCTGAACCAGAGTGCACTGGAGTTCATGCTTGGTGCGCAAAAGATGATGCTAGAGGAGTTGGTATTTTTCAGTGACGAGATGCTGGAGCGGACGCGCACAGAAATGCAGCTCTTCACCGAGTTCGTCACGAAGATGGCGGCTGCACATTCCGTTCAGGACGTAAGAACGATGTGCCAGCAATGCGGCGAGCATCAACTCGACTTCTTCCGCCGCGATTCCGAGCGGCTGTTCAGGCATAGTAGGCGGATGATCGCGAGCACGTCGCAATTGATCAATGGCCGTCCATTGAACTGATCGGCGCCCCGTTTCGGGCAAGCGGTTGTCATCGGGCCGTGTTATCATCGCGGGGAACACATTGCGCGGGATCTCGGTTCACAGGTGTCTGCGACCTGCCGGATAGCAAGGCCTGATGTCCACCTATCGCCTGAAGAATCTGCTTTCGCCGCATTCCGTCGCGCTGGTCGGAGCCAGCCCGCGCCATGGCTCGGTCGGCCGCGCCATTCTCAACAATATTCGTAAAACCCAATTCAAGGGCGAATTCGGCCTGGTCAATCCGCGCTATCACGAGATCGACGGTGTTGCGTCCGTCGGCAGCATCGCAGAACTGGCCTTTGCGCCCGAACTCGTTGTCCTCACCGCGCCGGCGCAGACCATCGCAGGCCTGATCGACGAAGCGGGCCGTCGCGGTGCGGCGGGTGCAGTTATCGTCAGTGCCGGGCTCGGGCGTGGTCCAGGTTCGCCGGCGGAAGCAGCGGAGCGGGCGGCGCAAAAATACGGCATGCGGCTGATCGGCCCGAATTGCCTGGGCATCATGATGCCGGGTGTCAGCCTCAATGCGAGCTTTTCCGCGCATATGCCGGCCGCGGGAAATCTGGCGCTGATTTCGCAGTCAGGCGCCATTGCCGCGGGCATGGTGGATTGGGCGGCACAGCGGGCCGTGGGTTTTTCCGGCATTGTCTCGATTGGCGACCAGCTCGATGTCGATATCGCCGATCTGCTCGATTATTTCGCGCTGGATGAAAAGACCCAGGCCATCCTGCTGTACATCGAGGCGATCAAGGATGCCCGCAAGTTCATGTCGGCCGCGCGCGCCGCCGCCAGAATCAAGCCGGTCGTGGTCGTCAAGTCAGGCCGGATGGCACAAGGCGCGCGCGCCGCTGCAACCCATACCGGCGCGCTCGCCGGGGCTGATGCCGTCTATGACGCCGCGTTTCAGCGTGCCGGCATTCTGCGCGTATCGGACTTACGCGAATTGTTCGACTGCGCCGAGACACTCGGGCGGGTCAAATCGCCGCCCGGAAAGCGGCTTGCAATCTTGACCAATGGCGGCGGCATCGGCGTGCTGGCAGTTGACCGGCTGGTCGAACTCGGTGGCATTCCCGCCGACATCTCGCCTGCGACCCGCGCGAAGCTGGACGCTGCGTTACCGTCGACATGGTCGAAATCGAACCCCGTCGATATCATCGGCGATGCCGACCCCGCGCGCTATGCGGTAGCGCTCGAAGCGCTGCTGGCCGATCCCGAAAACGACGCCGTGCTTGTCATGAACGTGCAGACGGCGATCACGCCCGCCGACGAGATCGCCGCGGCCGTGACCGGCGTGGTGCGGGAATATCGCGCCAGGCATCGCGGGTCGCCGAAGCCGGTTCTCGCGGTCTGGGTCGGCGCTGACCAGCCGATCGGCGACTTGCTGAGCGGCGCGGGAATTCCGAATTATCAGACCGGCGGCGACGCTGTTCTCGGGTTCATACACCTGGTTCGGCATCGCGAGGGAGTGGAGGCGCTGGCGCAGGTTCCGCCTGCCATGCCGAGCGAGTTTGCACCCAATACGGACGCGGCGCGGCAGATCGTGGCCGCCGCACTGGCCGATGACCGCTCCTGGCTCGATCCGATCGAAGTCAAACGGTTGTTGGATGCCTATGAGATCGCCGTCGTGCCGACCTTCGCCGCCGCCGATGCCGAGGAGGCGGTCGCGCATGCGAACACGCTGTTCGCGCAGGGCTCGACCGTCGTGCTCAAGATCATGTCGCGCGACATCGTGCATAAATCCGACGTCGGCGGCGTCGTGCTCAACCTCACCAGCGCGGACGCGGTGCGCAAGGCAACCGCCGAGATTCTCGCGCGCGCACGATCGTTGCGGCCGGAGGCGCGGATTTCGGGCGTGATGGTGCAGGCGATGGTGGTGCGGGCGAAGGCGCGCGAACTCATTCTCGGCCTCGCCGACGATCCGACCTTCGGTACCGTTGTCGTATTCGGCCGCGGCGGCACGGCGGTCGAGATCATCAACGACAAGGCACTGGCGCTGCCGCCGCTCGACCTGCAGCTGGCGCGCAGCCTGATCGCGCACACCCGCGTCTCGCGGCTGTTGCACGGCTATCGCGACGTACCGGCGGTGAAGCAGGATGCCGTCGCTATGGTCCTGGTCAAGCTGGCGCAGATGGCCGCGGACATTCCCGAAATCCGCGGGCTCGACATCAACCCGTTGCTGGCCGATGCAGCAGGCGTGCTCGCCGTCGACGCACGCGTCGTCATCGGGCGCGTGGAGCGCAAGTTTCGCGGTTCGGGTCCGGCGAATTTCGCCGTGCGGCCCTATCCCTCGCAATGGCAGCGTCACATCGAGGTCAAGGACGGCTGGCGCATATACGTCCGTCCGATCCGGCCCGAGGACGAGCCGCTGATCCACGGGATGTTGAAACACGTCACGATGCAGGACCTGCGGCTGCGGTTCTTCGCCCCGATGAAGGAATTTTCCCATGAATTCATCGCCCGCCTGACCCAGCTCGATTATGCCCGGGCGATGGCCTTCGTTGCATTCGATGAGGCGACCAATGAGCTGGTCGGCGTGGTCCGGATTCATTCGGACTCGATCTATGAGAGCGGCGAATATGCGATCTTGCTGCGGTCGGACCTCAAGGGCAGGGGGCTTGGCTGGGCGCTGATGCAGATGATCATCGAATATGCGAAATCGGAAGGATTGAAGGCCATCTCCGGCGACGTCCTGGCCGACAACACCGTGATGCTGGCGATGTGCCGCAGCCTTGGCTTCGAAGTGCATTCAGACCCGGTCGAACACGACATCTGCAACGTCAGGCTGACGCTTTAGTTGGTATTGAGCGTACGGCGTGCACCTGAGGGCGCCGCCGCGCGCGATTGGCGACAGCGGCCGGCCGTCAATGTGCGAAAACAGGATCGGGAGCGGAAGCGGCGGCTTCGGGGGGCGGGGTCGCTTCGAGGGCACGAAGCGACCCCTAATCGCGCAGTACGCAGGCAAAACTGGGGGCCAATCTGCGCGACTTGCAACCACGCTAAACCTGTTTAGATCGCCCGCAATGAAACTCGCGCGTTAAGCTTGATGTCCGCGTTGCGGGTTAATTCGGGAACACCGGCCAATCCGGTTCACTCCCCAGAACCGCGTACTCGAAGGCTACGCCTTCGGGGTCGTTTTCCTCGAGCCAGGTTTCCGCGGCGTCGGCGTTCGCGAAGACTTTGAGGTGATCGGGGTCGCCGACCTGCTTGTTCGTATCCACGTAGATGAGCACGGTCATTGGTGCCTCTTGAGCTTTCTGCGGCCCCAGTGGTGTTCATTGCTCTCCGTAAACTCGTGCACCTTGCCGGCGTTCGTTGCGATCAGTACGCAGAGAAGGCGCTTAGCAGCCGCAACTACTTTCTCAACAGGCCTTATGGCGCCGGCTGGAGTTGCCGCGCTGGCTTCTGAATGAAAAGACCCCAGCTATCTCAACCGATAGCTGGGGCCGCCAACCCCGAGTTTTTCTTCCGGCAGGTTTCTTCGGGGGCAAAAACCGGAAGCTGTGAACTGACTCCGCCAGCGGGCGCAGGTTCCTCGGCTACTGCCACTTCTTCCCGATGCTAATAAACCGAGGAAGCTACCGGTATCAGAATAAGAAACGGCCCCAGCCTGGGGGCAGAACGCTGGGGCCGCCACTTTCTCCCGGCCTGTCTCGACGATCCGCCGGGAGCGATGGACTACTCCGAGCGACGCTGCGGGTTCCTGGTAATGTCCAATGTGGGTTAGACGGCCGCTGTTCCAACAAACCTCCGCGTTCTGTTCACTACTGGGCAGACCTTGCCATCTTTTCCCGCTTCCATTGGCAAGTCGGGTGGGTACCCACTACTCCATCTGGCTGTTTGAAATGGAATACTCCCGATGGCCCCGGCGAACGGCTTCGCGCTGGGGCCATTTTTATTTTGAGCCAGGACCTGTCGCCCGATGCAGGCTTAATGAATCGTTAATCTCGGATTGCTACCCATGGCCCAATCGCGGAAATCCGCCCAAACCCCCGCGAGCGTGCGAAACCCGCCGATCTCAACCCGGCGGGTTTCTGCATCAGGCGCAATTCTGGGATCACATCCAGCTTGAATAGACCATTCCAAGGGAAATCCGCGGTTTAGAGGGGGGTCGACCCTAGGTCGTCCGGCAACGTCGTGCGCCGGACCGCGGTCTAATCGTCCAGTAACGGACCTTCTATTCGAACCAAATGTGATCGCCGCACTCTTTGCATTCGAACATGCGAAAGGCAGTGCCTGTCTCGGAATCAATGATCAATCTGAGGAGAACGAGTTTGGCGCCGCAGAGACGACAGGTCTCGTCGGATTGGTCGCTGACGGTAGCAAACCTCTCAGCCCGAAACAGGTCCATGACACAGACCCCATTTAATCGAGGTAGGGTCTATTCGGGTTAAGGCGGCAATTCGTCCTGCGGGTGACGAATCTCTGACAGGATGCCGCAATCAGGACTGCAGCCTTACTCTCGGATACGGGTCAATCCGGCGGGCGCCTCCTGCCCCGTGACAACAAGGCGCCGATAAAAGTAAATGCGGCCGCTAGCATTGTGCGTAGCGAACCTTGTGAAGGGCCGGACCATCTCCTCAGTGTAAATCGATGATGATGTCAATCACTCTTGGTCGACCGTCGCTGTTGGCGGTCCAGGCGAAGTCTTTGCGCTCGCATGCGCTTTATCTCGTCATCGAGTGCGTCCATTTCCTCGGTGCGTCGCGCGTCCTTGGATTTCGTCGCGTCGGCGGCACGCAGTTTTTCCAGTGCTTTCTCGACAGAGAGTTTCGGTGTTTCGGCCATGGCAAACCTCGTATCCAAGCGAGACGCGTTCGGCCCCATAGCAACATCGTAGGGGCGCGCCGGCTACCGTCAGAACTGACGCGACGGCCTGAAACCACTCTGGGACGATCACGAAGCCAGCTTCCAGTGATTCAGATACTGCGCAGGCTCCGTTGATCTAGATCAACAGGAATGTGCGACAACGATTTGTCTTACGCCCGGATGCCCGGTGGGATCACCAAGCGGGAGAGGATCCGGAAGGCAATCGGAAGGCCCTATTCCGAGGAACGGCCAAACCCATGAACCCTCTGCTTAGGGAGATCCGAGAGACTCCGTTGCTGCGGATGCTAATATTTGTGCCGACCGTGCTGATCGCAGCCAGAGTTGTGCCAACCGCCCATACGATCCTGTTTGTGCTCGCAGTTCTCGCAATCGTTCCGCTTGCCGCCCTGCTTAGTCATGCAACCGAAGCGGTCTCCGAAAAGACGGGTGATGCAGTCGGTGGGTTGTTGAATGCGACGCTTGGAAACTTGACCGAGTTGATCATTGCCATCACTGCACTCCGCGCCGGGGAGTACATGCTGGTGAAGGCATCGATCGCCGGCGCTATCGTCACCAATTCGCTTTTCATGCTGGGAGCATCCTTTCTGCTGGGCGGACTCCGGTATCATGTTCAGGAGTACAATCGTGCCGGAGGCCGGATGCACTCGGCATTGCTGTTGATGGCGACGGTTGCGCTCCTTGCACCGGCGGCGGTCTCCGAGCTCGATTTGGCGCGGGGCGAGGTGATGGCCCAGAATTTCAGCGCCGCCCTGGCGATCCTGCTTATCGTGGCTTACGCATTGAGCCTGCTGTTCTCGCTCAAGACCCATAAGGAGCTTTTTGCGAGCGAAGACCATGGCGAGACGAAGGAGGCAAAGTGGCCGATCAACCTGGCGGTCGGAACACTCCTCGTTGTTACCGTGCTGGTGGCGCTGGTAAGCGAAATCTTCGTTGAGTCGGTGCAACACGCGGCGACGACACTGGGGATGAGCCCAGCTTTCGTCGGGTTCATCATCGTAGCCCTGGTCGGTGCTGCCGCCGAAATGGCTGTCGCTTTTTCCGCCGCGCGCAAGAACCGCCTGGATATGAGCGTCAGCATCGCGCTCGGAAGCGCGTCCCAGATTGCGCTGTTCGTTGCACCGGTGCTTGTGGTCCTGAGCTACGTCGTCGGACCCAAACCAATGGATCTGCAGTTTTGGCCCGGCGCCGTGACGATGGTGATGATTTCTACTGTGACGGCGACCTTCGTTACGAACAGCGGTCGTTCGGCATGGTTCATAGGCGCTCTGCTGATTTTCATCTATGTCATATTCGCCATGACGCTCTATATGGTTCCACCGGGATCGCACGGACCGGTGTAATGGCAAGAGGTGCTAGATCCCGGAAGAATGAGCGCCGCAGTGTACCGGTTTGAGGGCAACGAAACGGCTGCGACATGCGACTAGGCTTCTACGGCTGTTCCATTACGTTTTTGGCCATTATTTCCTGCGCGTCTCATGGCGCGATAGCGCAGAGCCTTACTCCGTTCCGCTATGAATCCCAGGCGCAACGCCATTGTCCCGGGGATATGATCGTGTGGCTCGATTTCAGAACAGGGCGCTATTACCTGAAAGGCCAGAGGCGCTACGCGTCGGGACATACCGGCAGCTTCGTCTGCAGGAATGAGGCGCGGGATAGCGGCTATCGGCGCTCGCCCTTGGGACTGAGGTGAGCCCGAACGGGCGTGCACGGACAGGCCGCGCGTTTCTAACCGAGCTTCAGCACCAGATGGACTATCTGCGGGTCTCCGCGCGCGACGGGCCTGAAGCCGAACTTTTCGAATACTTTTCTCATCGCGGCGTTCTCGGGCAGAACCTCAGCCGTCAATTCCTGCAGTCCCGCATCGCTCGCAAACCTGGCGAGATGACGCATCAGGATCGAGCCGACCCCTCGTCCTTGCCAGGCGTCGACGACGACAAATGCCATCTCGGCTCGCCCGGGCTCGAAGACAATGTACCTGCCGCCTCCGGCAATCACCTTGCGGCCGGCTTCCTCTGCGAGCGCGACAATCGCGACATGATTCTTGAAATCGACATCCATGAAGAAGGCGCGCTCCTTCTCCGAGAAGTGGCGCTTCATGACGAAGAAACGGCGCTGCAGTGATTGCGCGCTGGTCCTTTCGATCGCAGCGAGCATGTCGGCTTCGTCCTCAGGCCGGAGCGCACGGATTTCAACCTGGCTGCCGTCGCGCAGAAGCTCGCGTGCAGTGTAGTTGATCGCCTCAGACATTGGGCCTCATGTGCCGGCAAACAAAGTAGGTGTCTTGATCGGCGTCAGCGGATGAAGCGCGGGCCCGGATTGCGGTCGTTTGATCTGGATCAAGACTTCAACGCGAAAAGCGGCCGGTAGCTTGGCGGTCGCATGCCCCTCTCAGATGAAGGCGCGTCCTTGAAAACGTCTCGCCAGTTCCGGTCCGGAGAGGACCTCATCCAGCTTGCGATCCGGCTCGGATTGCTGGCTTTCCTGATCTACTGGACGTTAGTTCTGATCCGTCCCTTTATCCCGATCCTGGCCTGGAGCATCGTACTCGCCGTCGCGCTCTATCCTGTCTTTAATCTCCTTTCCAGGCTTCTCGGCGGTCGTCCCAGGCTCGCAGCGGCAATTCTCACCGTCATCAATCTCGGCATCGTCATCGGGCCAGCGACCTGGCTTGGCTTGAGTGCCGTGGAAGGGGTGAAGGATCTCGCCGCAAATCTGGTTGCTGGTAACCTGGTGGTTCCGTCTCCGTCTGACGGCGTCAAAGATTGGCCTCTCATCGGTCCGCGGTTCTTCGAGTTGTGGAACCAAGCGTCCCACAACATTCGCACGGCCTTGCGCGAGGTAGCGCCGCATCTGAAGCCGTTGGCTGGCATCATGCTCGGCCTCGCGGGCAACGCCGGCGTGGGAACGCTCAAGTTTCTCCTGTCCGTGGCGCTGGCTGGCTTTCTTTTTCCCTACGGCTCGCAGCTGGTGGCGGCGGGCAGGGGTTTTCTCTATCGCATTGTGCCCGAGCAGAGTGAACATTTCCTGGAATTGGCGGGCGCAACCATCCGCGCGGTATCCCAGGGCGTCATCGGCGTCGCAATCATCCAATCCTTGCTGGCAGGTCTCGGCTTCAAGCTGGCGGGCATCCCGGGCGCCGGCCTTTTGGCCTTCGCGGTTATGATCCTGGCAATCGTGCAGATCGGCGCGGCAATCGTCCTGGTTCCCGTGATCATCTGGATCTGGATAGACAAGGATTTTACCACAGCGCTTCTGTTGACGGTGTTCCTGTGCATCGTCGGCGTACTCGACAACATCTTGAAGCCGCTGGTGATGGGGCGCGGGCTGACGACGCCGACGATCGTCATCTTCGTCGGGGTGATCGGTGGAACGCTCGCGCATGGAATTGTCGGTCTCTTTATCGGACCGATCATTCTCTCCGTGGCCTGGGAATTGACGGTCGCCTGGATACGCACCGATCGTGCCGACGCGGCATTGCCGAACCAACTTTCGAACGTTGACCTAGATCAACGTTCGATGCCGCGAGGCTCGTTGAGTGAACTTCGCGACAAGTGAGGTCGAAACATGCAGATAGAAAACGCAAAGCTGCCGGGCGGCCCGATGTCAGGGCTCGTCGCTTCGGCCGTAGAGTACATGATGGATGCGAGCCAGCGCAGCGTCCTGTTCCTGGACGTCTTGCGTCGACGCGGTGACCAGTACCGGGAACACATCGCGGAAACGGCACCGCATGTCCTGCAATATGCCGCCGAATTGATCATCGATGGCCGCAAGCTGGATGAACCAGTCAATTATGCGCTGGTGCGCATCATTCCGCCCAAAGACGTCGAAATTGATCTCAACCGACGACCGTTCGTCGTGGTCGACCCGCGCGCAGGTCATGGTCCGGGGATCGGCGGATTCAAGGCAGACAGCGAAATCGGCGTCGCAATGAAGGCAGGCCATCCCTGCTATTTCATCGGCTTCCTGCCGGAACCGATGCCAGGACAAACGATCGAACGCATCGCACGCGCCGAGGCGGTGTTCATCGAGAAAGTCATCAGTCGCCATCCGGAAGCCGACGGCAAGCCTTGCGTAATCGGAAACTGCCAGGCCGGCTGGGCCGTCATGATCCTGGCGTCGCTGCGGCCGGAACTGTTCGGACCGATTATCGTCGCTGGCGCTCCGCTAGCTTATTGGGCGGGCGTGCATGGCAAAAACCCGATGCGCTATTCGGGCGGTCTGCTCGGAGGAAGCTGGCTAACCGCGCTAACAAGCGATCTCGGAGCCGGCAAATTCGACGGCGCCTGGCTCGTGCAAAACTTCGAGGGCCAGAATCCCTCCAATACGCTGTGGACCAAGCAGTACAACGTCTATTCAAAGGTCGATACCGAGGCCGACCGATACCTCGAATTCGAACGCTGGTGGGGCGGGCACGTCAATCTGAACGCCGAGGAAATCCAGTTTATCGTCGATGAGCTGTTCGTCGGTAACAATCTCGCGGCCGGTCGGATCACGATGTCCGACGGTCAGCCGGTCGATTTGCGCAATATCAGATCGCCGATCGTGGTGTTTTGCTCCAAGGGGGACAATATTACCCCGCCGCAACAGGCATTGGATTGGATCCTCGATCTCTATGCGAACGTCGACGAAATCAGGGCCTACGGCCAGACGATCGTCTACACGGTTCACGAGACCGTCGGCCATCTCGGCATTTTCGTTTCCGGTGGTATTGCCAAAAAGGAACATGCGGAATTTTCCAGCAATATCGACCTGATCGACGTCCTGCCGCCGGGTCTCTACGAAGCAACGTTCGAGGCCAAGGGCACCGATACGACGAATGCCGATCTCGCCGCCGGCCAGTGGGTGATGCGTTGCGAGGCGCGGACGCTCGACGACATTCGTGCCATGGGCGGCAATTCGCCCGAGGATGAGCGGCGGTTTGCTGCCGCCAAGCGCGTATCGGAAATCAATCTCGCGGCCTACCAGAAGTATCTCCAGCCTTGGGTCAAGGGCATGGTGAAGCCTCAGATGGCGGAGATGATGCGTAATCTGCATCCGTTGCGCCTTCAGTATGAAGCGTTCAGCAGCAAGAATCCGTTCATGGCCATGGTGAAGTCGCTGGCGGAGCGGGTGAGTGAGGATCGCAAGCAGGTCTCGACCGAAAATCCCTTCGTTGCCTTTCAGGAGCAATTCTCCAAGCAAATCGTCAATGCACTGGACGGTTGGCGGGATTCGCAGGAGCGGCTCAGCGAGGCGACCTTCCTTGCGGTCTACGGCTCGCCGGCGTTGCAAGCGGCTGTCGGAGTTGACCCGCAATCTACCCCATCGCGCCGGCAGGAAATGTCCGCTGCGCACCGTGAAATGCTCCAGAGGCGGATCGCCGAGCTGAAATCCAAAATCAGCGAAGGCGGCCTTCGCGAAGCAGCCATTCGCGGCCTGCTGTATGTCGGGTCGGCGAGGGGGATGGTGGACGAGCGCAGCCTGGAAGCATTGCGCAACGTTCGCCGTAGCGACTCCGGTGCGCGGCTGACGCTGGCAGAGTTCAAGATGCTGGTTCGCGAGCAATTCTTCATGCTTCTGCTGGATCAAGAGGGTGCGCTGGCTGCGATACCGAAGCTGTTGCCCGACAATGCAAAAGCACGCCAGGCTGCTTTCGCGGCGATTCGCGAAGTGCTGTCCGCCAGTGCCGCAATATCGGGTGAGCTCGCGAAGCGTCTGAAACGTGTTGCCGAACTGTTCGGCGTCGATGCGGGCGAATTCTCAGATAAGGGTTCGAAGGTCGCCCCTTTCGATCCGAAAGCGAAGGCATCGTAGCGTCAATTGGAGAGATCCGGAGCGACACCATGAAAGCCATGCCAGCCGATTCAGGAAAAGCGCGCTCTCCCAGCAAGTATGACCGCCTGATCGCGGCGGCCAAGGCGGTGCCGCCGGCGCCGACCATTGTCGTGCATCCCTGCGATGAAACTTCGCTGCGCGGCGTTGTCGACAGCGCGGCTGCGGGCATTATCCGGCCGGTGTTGGTCGGGCCCGAAAGGAAAATCAGGGATACGGCCAGCAAATACGGGCTCGATATTTCCGGCTACGAGATCGTCGATGCCCCGCACAGCGAGGCGGCTGCTGCAAAGGGTGTTGAGCTCATCCATGCCGCCAAGGGCGAGATGCTGATGAAGGGCAGCCTGCACACCGACGAGCTGATGCGCAGCGTCACGGCGAAGGTGGGCGGCCTGCGGACCGAGCGGCGGATCAGCCATGTGTTCGTGATGGATGTGCCGGCCTATGCCGAGACCCTCATTGTAACGGACGCGGCCATCAACATCTTTCCCGATTTGGATGCCAAGCGGGACATCATCCAGAATGCGATCGATCTCTATACGCAAGCCGGCTTCGGCAAATCACCGCGTGTAGCGATCCTGTCGGCGGTCGAAACCGTTACCTCCAAGATTCCTTCCACGATCGAGGCGGCGGCGCTCTGCAAGATGGCAGATCGTGGCCAGATCACCGGCGGCCTGCTCGACGGACCGCTTGCCTTCGACAACGCCATCGATGTGGAAGCGGCACGGATCAAGGGAATCAAATCCGAGGTTGCCGGCCGGGCGCAGATCCTGGTCGTTCCCGACCTCGAAGCCGGCAACATGCTGGCGAAGAATCTCGCCTACTTCGCCAAGGCCGATAGTGCCGGCATTGTGCTCGGCGCCCGGGTTCCAGTCGTTCTGACCTCGCGTGCGGATACAGCGCGCGCGCGGATGGCGTCCTGCGCGGTTGCGGCTCTCTATGCAAATGCCAGGCGCCAGCAGGCGCCAAATGTTGCCGCGTGATCGCCATGGATACGATCCTCGTCGTCAATGCTGGCTCCTCGAGCGTCAAGTTCCAGATCTTTTCAGTCGAGGGAGAAGGGAAGTTACGGCGGCTGATCAAAGGCCAGATGGACGGCATTGGCAGTCGTCCTCGCCTGCGGGCGAGCGGTGCGGACAGCGATCCACTGGCCGACCGCGCTTATCCGATCGAGGCGGTTCCAGATGTTCCGGCCGCGATGGCCATCGCAGGCGGATGGCTGCGGGACGAGCTTCGCATCAACCCGGTGGCCGTCGGTCATCGCGTCGTTCATGGCGGTCCAGACTATGACCGGCCGGTGGTGATCGACCACGGCGTCGTCGCCCGGCTGGAGCGGTTCGTCTCGCTGGCCCCGCTTCATCAGCCCCACAACCTGGCCCCGATTCGATCGCTGCTGGCCAATTTTCCAGGTCTTCCGCAGGTGGCCTGCTTCGACACGGCGTTTCACCGCACGCATGACGCGGTCGCGGACTATTATGCAATTCCTTATCAGCTTCACGCCGAGGGCGTGCGGCGTTACGGCTTCCACGGTCTCTCATACGAATATGTAGCGAAGACCTTGCCGCAGGTCGCACCCGAAATCGCAAAGGGGCGGGTGATTGTCGCGCATCTCGGTAGCGGAGCCTCCATGTGCGCGCTGAAGGGAGGACGCAGCACCGAGAGCACCATGGGGTTCACCGCACTCGATGGGCTTCCGATGGGAACGCGTCCGGGGCAAATCGACCCTGGTGTCGTGCTCTATCTGATCGCTGAAAAGGGAATGTCGGCTTCCAACGCGCAGAATTTCCTTTACCGCGATTGCGGATTGAAGGGACTCTCGGGCATCAGCAACGACATGCGGGAACTGGAGGCAAGCGAGGATCCAAAGGCGCAGCTGGCGGTCGCGTATTTCGTCTATCGGATCGGCCTCAACGCCGGGATGCTTGCAGCCGCGTTGCAGGGGCTGGACGCTTTCGTCTTTACAGCCGGTATCGGCGAAAACTCGGTGAGTATCCGGGCGCGGATCGCCGAACAGCTGCGGTGGCTCGGCGTGACGCTCGACGAGGCCGAGAATTCCCGCCACGCGCGCCTGATATCGCGTTCCGACAGCCGCATTCCGGTCTACGTCATCCCGACCGACGAGGAGCTGATGATCGCGCAGCATACGTTGTCGCTGCTGTTGAACACGTCATCGTCCAGCGCCAGACATGCGAGGGTGTCATGATTCCCGTATTCCCGGATACCAAAGTCGCCTTGAAGGGCAAGAAGGGCCTGATCGTCGGCATCGCCAACGACCAATCAATCGCCTGGGGATGCGCCAAGGCCTTTCGTGCACTCGGGGCCGATCTCGCCGTGACCTATCTGAACGAGCGTGCCAAAAAGCACGTCGAACCGCTCGCACAGGCATTGGAGGCGCCGATCTTCATGCCAATGGATGTCATGGTCGAGGGCCAGACGGAGCAGGTGTTCGAACGGATCCGGAAGGAATGGGGGCAGCTCGATTTCCTGCTGCACTCGATCGCTTTCTCCCCGAAGGAGGCGCTCCATGGGCGCGTGGTGGACGTCGGCCGCGACGGCTTCCTCAAGACGATGGATGTCTCGTGCTGGTCGTTCATGCGAATGGCGCATCTGGCCGAACCGTTGATGAAGAACGGTGGAACCATGTTCACCATGACCTATTACGGCAGCCAGATGGTGGTGGAGAACTACAATGTGATGGGCGTGGCGAAAGCAGCCCTTGAAGCAGCCGTTCGCTACGTTGCCGCGGAACTGGGCCCGAAGGGTATCCGCGTTCACGCGATTTCTCCCGGTCCGCTCGCCACGCGTGCCGCGTCGGGGATCCCTGAATTCGATGAACTGATGGACAAGGCACAGTCGAAGGCCCCTTCGCGCTGCCTCGTCAGTATTGACGATGTCGGTCGCGCCACTGCATTTCTGGCACTCGACGGGGCCAAGCTCATTACGGGAGGCGTTCAATACATCGACGGTGGCTATCACATCATCGATTGAACGCGATCGGCGCGCCAGCTAGCGATAGTGCAGGGCGATCAACTCGGCGACGCAAGCCGGGCGCTTACCGCCCTCGATCTCGATCACGAGATGATAGTTCGCGCGCAGGCCATCCGGCGGCACGTCCTCCGTTTCGGCGACCGTAACCCGTCCGCGCAGCCGTGAGCCGGCTGGAACGGGCGCCAGATACCGTATCTTGTCCGCCCCGTAGTTCAGGGTATTACGCAGACCCTTGAGGCCCATCACCGATCGAATGAACAGCGGCGCGAGCGCAAGCGACAAAAGCCCGTGGGCGATGGTGGTGCCTCCGGGCAGCTCGTTCCTCGCGCGCTCCTGATCGACATGAATCCACTGCTCGTCGCAGGTCGCTTCCGCGAACTGGTTAATTCGTTCCTGCGAGACCTCGATCCAGTCGCTCACGCCGATCTCGGTGCCAACGGCAGATTTGATCTCGTTGAAGTCGCTGAAGATACGCATGTTCGTCGGCCTGGTCAGATATTCATTTCCGGGACGGCGTCGGGGATTGCGATCTCGGCTTCTGTTACGGCCACGACTTCCGCGACGCTGACACCCGGCGCCGTTTCCACCAGGGTCGCCCTGCCGTCGGAGAAAGCGATGACGGCCATGTCGGTCACAACCAGGCTCACCGGCCTTGTCGACGTCAGCGGCAGGGTGCATTTGGCGACGATCTTCGATTTGCCCTTCGCAGCGTGCTGCATGGCGACGATAACCCGCTTGGCGCCGCTGACGAGGTCCATCGCGCCACCCATTCCCGGCACCATCTTGCCGGGGATCATCCAGTTGGCCAGGTGTCCATGCCCGTCGACCTGCAGGCCGCCAAGGACCGTCACATCGACATGGCCGCCGCGGATCAATCCAAAGGACATCGCGCTGTCGAAGGTGCTGGCACCCGGCAGCGCGCTGATTGGGCGTCCGCCGGCATCCGTGAGAAGGGGGTGAGCCAAGCCTTGCTCCGGTATCGGTCCGGTGCCGATCAATCCGTTCTCCGACTGAAAGAACACCTTGAGGTCAGGCGGAACGTAGTTGGCGACCAGCGTCGGAATGCCGATCCCCAGATTCACGAGGTCGCCCGCACGCAGTTCTTTCGCGACACGCCGGGCGATGACTGTCTGCGCATCCATGGTTCACCCGTTCGTAATGAGGTAGTCGACGAGCGGCGCCGGTGTCATGACATGGTCGGGTCCGATGACGCCTACCGGCACGATGTGCTCCGCCGTCACGATCACGGTGTCGGCCGCCATCGCCATGATGGGGTTGAAGTTGCGCGCCGTCAGCGCGTAGGAGAGGTTGCCGAGGTAATCTGCCAGGAATGCGTGAACCAGGGCGAATTGCGCCCGCAGCGCAGTTTCGAGCAGAAACGTCGATCCGTTTACCTCGATCTGGCGCTTGCCTTCTGCCACCAGGGTGCCAACGCCGGTCGGCGTGAGCACGCCTCCGAGACCGCATCCGCCCGCGCGGATACGCTCGGCGAAGGTCCCTTGCGGAACGAGATCGACGGCAAGCTGGTTGGCCAGCATCTGCTGCTGCGCTTTTGGATTGAGGCCAATGTGGGTTGCCGTGAGGCGTGAAACGAGAGCCGCGTCAAACAGCTTGCCAATACCTTTGCCGGGTGTCGCAGCGTCGTTGCTGACCACCGAGAGGTCGGTCTTGTGCTGCCGAACCACTTCGTTGAGCAGGCGTTCCGGCGTTCCGACACCCATGAATCCGCCAACCATGATGCTCGCCCCGACAGGGATCATCGCAACGGCTTCTTCGACGGAAACGGCCCTCATGACTGAAACTCCGGTCGGCAAAGCGATCAATGAAAGCGCGGAAGTGGCAGCGATGTTGACGAGGGCCCGCCGGCACACCTTTGATCTGTGTCAAGGCTTTCTGCTATTCCGCGCGGGGAATGGCAGTGCCGACGCCTTCGAGCGATTCGGCCCAAAGCTTGCCAATCTTAGTGCGAGGAGTTAGCCATGTCAGACGCCAACCTTTCCGCCGACAAGATCCGTTCAATGCTGGCCGAGGCCAACGAACGCCTTCGAAAGGCCAGCGCGGAGTACTTCGATCTGCTCGAGAAGGGTCTGAGCTCCTCGCCGCTGCCGGTCGCCGGCCAGGCCAAGCAGTTCTGCGGCTACATGCAGCGCAATATCACCGCGACCTTCGACCTCGGCGATAAGATGATTCAAGCAAAGGACATGCAGGAAGCCGGCAGGATCCAGTCCGAATTTTTCCAGGAGCAGATGCGCTCGCTGACCGACCATGCAAGGAGCATGGGCGAGTCTGCCATGAAGGCTGCGACAGGCGTCTTTACCCCAAAGAGCTGAAGGCAGCCGCAAGGTCGGCGGGGGGCCCGGCGGGCACCCTCTGCCGGTCCCAATCCAGCACGAGAAGGCAATGGCGTTTCAATTCCTGGTCGGCGGGTTGGTGTGCGCGATCAACATCATGATTCACGCACTGGTGACCGTCGGCGCGATGGGCATTGCCCGCTCCGCGGGCTTGCGGCACACCAAGTGGCCGCGATTGCACCTGATGACCGTGATGGTCGGCACCGCGGCGGCGCTGATGGTGGCGCACACGCTGGAGGTTTTCGTTTGGGTGCTGGCCTATGCGCTCGTCGGCGCGGCGCCTGCCGGCAGCGATTTGCTCTATTTCGCCTTCGTCAATTATACC
Source organism: Bradyrhizobium sp. URHC0002 (assembly GCF_054059515.1). Lineage (NCBI taxonomy): Bacteria > Pseudomonadati > Pseudomonadota > Alphaproteobacteria > Hyphomicrobiales > Nitrobacteraceae > Bradyrhizobium > Bradyrhizobium sp. URHC0002. The sequence goes on from NZ_JBSSCF010000001.1 coordinate 5,701,657, forward strand.
ACGCTCGGTTACGGAGATGTTGTGCCCGTGCAGGCCTGGCGGCTGATTGGGCCGATGACCGCGATGAACGGCATCTTGATGTTCGGTTGGTCGACTGCGGTTCTGTTCGAGGTGCTACGCAAGACGCTCGAGCATCTCGTGTCGATCGGCGCTTCCTGGTTCAGTTCTGCAGATCGAGGCTAGCGAGCTGCCGCCGATCCAGAAGGATGATCTGACGCTGGTTGCTGCCAATGAATCCGATGATGTCGAGTTCGTGCAGCCGCGACAGTGCACGGGACACGGTTTCCAATGTCAGCCCAAGATAGTCGGCGATGTCGCGCCGCGACATCGGAAGTGGCATGACGCCGGCCGCGGTAAGCCTTCGGTCCATCTCGATCAGGAAGGCGGCGACCCGCTCCAGCGACGTCTTGCGGCCGAGCAGCAGCATGTGGTCTTCCGCGTGCTGCAAGTTGCTCGTGGTCATGCTGAGCAGGTTTCGCGAAACCAGCGCATCGCTCTCAGCCACCATCTCGAGGCTGCGCCGCTTGATCAGGCGAACCGTGGTATTCACGATCGCCTCCGCCGTAAACCGGTGTTCGCTTCCGTTTTCCAGCCCGAAGATATCGCCGGCAAGATGAAACGCACCGATCTGGCGTCGGCCGTCCGAAAGCAGCTTGTAGCTTCGCACCGCTCCTGTCTTCACCTGATAGACATAGTCCGCCGGCTCTTTTTCGCCGTAGATTTCGGTACCTTTCTTGTAGGTAAATTCGTTTAAACTTACCTTCGGATTTGACTCACTTGCTATTCCGAGTTCGCCGAGAGAAGTGGGGCGGGGGGCCGGATCAGTCGTGATGCGGACAAACATGGCCAACACTCCTGAACGCTACACGGGTGGTTGTTGCCGGGTCGGCCTCTAGGAAATATTTCGCAGGAAATAAGTGTACTCTCGTATTAGTTGATCTTCTACGACGGCATTATTTTTGACTATTGGCTGAAGGGTCATTGTACCAAGGGACAGGTCTGTAATACCCTTCAGGAAAGGCAAGAATACCTGTCCTAACCGCAAATTTGGATGTTTTTACAGCGTCCTGGGCAGGAAGTGGTTGGTGAGTGCGATCAGTTTTCGCCTTAGGGTGCACATCTTGTGTGGAGGCGATTGCCCGGCGGCGTGACTTGATCTGCCAGGAGAAATCAGCAGTTCTGGTCAACGGCTAGGAGGGGACAATGCCTGGCTTTGTTTATGTGGTTGACGACGATGCGTCATTTCGCACCGCGATCGAGCGCCGGTTGAAGGTTGCCGGCTATGAAGTTGAAACCTATTCGTCGGCCCAATTGCTGCTGGATCGTGTGCCGGCCGCTGAAAGGCCGGGATGTATCCTCCTGGATCTGCAAATGCCCGGACTGAACGGATTGGAAGTACAGGATCGCCTTCTCGAGCTCGGCTCCATCCTTCCGATAGTCTTCGTTACCGGCCACGCCGACACCCCTGCGACAGTGCGAGCCATGAAGGCGGGCGCCGAGGATTTCTTGACCAAACCGGCATCATCAGAACAGTTGATAGCCGCCATCGAGCGATCGCTTGCACGCTACGAGTCAGCGCGCAGTCAACGCAGCAAACTCAATTCGATCCTTGCTCGGTTGGCAACACTGACGCCGCGTGAGCGTCAGGTCTTCGATCTGATCGTGCGCGGCAAGATCAACAAGCAAATTGCCACGGAATTGGGAACCACCGAGCGCACGGTGAAAGCGCATCGTCATGAAGTGATGGAGAAGATGCAGGTGCACTCGCTCGCGGAGTTGGTTTCGAGCGCGGAACGACTCGGCCTTCTCGACGGTAGCGCCAATTTGGGTGGCTAAACGGCGTTGCCTCACGAGCAGGGTTCCGTCGTGAGATCCTGTCCAAAAGGACAATATGAAAATCCGCTGACAAGGCGTCTAAAGGCAATGCGCATGAAGCGCCGGTACGTCGGCTAATGCGGGTCTCCAAACCGTTGAAATTGGCCGCAGCGCTTTAGCGCAGTAGGCAACGCTTTGAGATCCGGAAGGTCGCTCATCTTGCGCACACCCAAATCAATCCTTGTCGTGGACGATAATTCGTCGATGCGCATGTGCATGAAGCGGCTATTGCGTGAGTATGGCTACAAGGTCGCACTGTTCGATTCGGGTGTCGCGCTGCTCAGTCGCGGGGATTTTAGTGACGCCTTTTGCGTCATCATTGACATCAATTTGCATGACCAATCCGGCATAGATTTACGGCGTCAGCTCACCGATAAAGGCGTCCGACTGCCGGTAGTTTTCATCACCGGTAATGACAGCGACGCGAACCGCTCAGCCGCAATCGAGGCAGGATGTATCGCCTACCTGTCCAAACCATTCGCGGCCCAATCGCTTATCGAAGCGGTCGAGAGAGCTCTTGCCGAAGTATTCTAGCGCGATCGGTCTGCTTATTCATTCGTCAATGTCCTGCTCGAACGTCTGTACGGGCGCGCCCTTGTTGACCGAGGCGAACTGTGCAAGCGGAAGTGACGTCGTGAGTGCGAGCAGGTTTGAATCGACGAATTCAAGCCGAAGGGTCTGTCCCGAACCCATTTCCTGGATCATCTTGGGGTCGGCCACGGTCGCCGCGATACAGGTGTTGGTGAGACACCAGGTATAAGGCACGGGATGGGGCTGCCCTTGATCGATCGTAAGCATGACCGGCTTCTGCAGGTACATGCCGACGGGGGAGAATATCTGCAGCCGTGCACTGCCGTCGCCCTGCCGCTCGATGATATCGAGACGGACCGCCATTTGACCGGTTGCAAACTTGCCGGTGATCGAGGTCCGGCACTGCATCTGAGCACCGCCCGGCTTGTAGCAGAGTTTTCGCCAGTCCCCGTAAGTGACGTCCTTTACTTCTCGCTGCCCTCGGGTCGCAATCTCGGACTGTTGCGACACGGCGGGCTGACTTGATGCAACACTCACGGCCGCCGCCAGGAAGACAGCTGCAAAGGACAATGCTGTGCAATCGCGTTGCGGCTGCGTTTCGCGGCGATTCGAGCCTGTCATGGTTGTGTCTCCAAGCTTCGGTCGCTCGTTATCGCTGTTCGTCAAGAAATTTCGCCAGCAGCGGCGACCAGATGGGAATGGCATCAGGAGAGTCGATAAGGAAATGCCCATCATTGCCGAACGGCGGCACCAGGTGATATTCGGCGTTGCCGCCAGCCGCGCTAAAGGCCTCATGCATGCGTCGAGACAGATCGGGGCCGAAGAAGGTGTCGTTCTCGATATAGATCCATAGCATCGGCACGCGCGACGTTCGGCCGAACTCCGCGGTCGCTTCCACCAGCTTGTCTGGCGCGCAATTGTTGTTCGGCTTGCCGTCGACGCGGCCACCACGGCCGCCGGCGAAGACGATGATGGCCTTGACCTGAGGCGGGTTCAGGCTTGAAAGCGCGATCGAGGCCCAACCGCCGGCGGATTGCCCGACAACGATCACGCCGGTGGGTAGGATGCGCTTTTCGGCAGCCATGTAGTCGATGATCCAGAGATCGACTTGCGCAACCGCCAGGCCGGGAGCGCGAAAATTGGGATTGCTGCACTTTCCGACCTTCGAGAAAAACGGGCCGTAGAGTCCGTGCTCGGGTATGTCGATGGCCGAGGCGCCGTATCCGGTGCCGACGGGAGCCACGACAAGATAGCCGCGTTTGGCAAACCACCTGGCGGCGTCGCGGAATTCCACAAGGGGATAGAAGCTGCGGTCGGTCGGGTTGAGTGAAACGCCATGGTTCATGATCACGAGCGGGAAAGGCCCGTCGCCGACCGGCCGCACAAGATAGGCGAACATCGGAAGCGGCAGTGGCAGCGCCCAGATCTCTTCCTGGATAAGGCGTGACGTGGGATCGTCCGCCCGCGATGGCGTGATCAGATTTGCGAAAAGCAGCAGTAACGCAGCGACAAGGCCCCGGAAGCTTTGCTGACACATATCAGGACTCCCTCGATGTGGCGGCCTGATTAAACTCAACCAGCGAGGCAACGGTGGAGGTGATCCACCCGACCGTGTCCACGGTCGCACTCCACCGGCGCTCCATTCGATAGTCCATCAATTTGATTCCCCGGAACTCGTCGAAAGCTTGATCCAGATCAATCCGCGCCAGGCTCGAGACACCGGCTATGGCGGTCGGGGCCCGCGGGAGCTTGCGTCTTGACATGAGTTCTCTGGATATTGCCGCCGGTCCGCCGATACGCCGCGACGAAACGGTGAGGTGGCGCTGCTGATTGTCCTGCTTCGCTGCGAGGTACGACCCAAGAAGGAATTGCAATGAAGTCACGCTCGTTCCAGCGAATGGGTTGGACACGGATATTTCCGCCGGTGGCGTGGCTTGCCGACTATCAGCCGTCCTGGTTGCGCCATGATGCGATCGCCGGCGTCACGCTCGCCGCTTATGCGATTCCGGTGTCACTGGCCTATGCGGGCCTTGCCGGGTTGCCGCCCCAGGTCGGCATTTACGGCTATATGCTTGGCGGCTTGGGCTATGCTCTCCTTGGGTCGTCGCGCCAGCTTGCGGTCGGTCCGACGTCCGCGATCTCGCTCATGATCGCCGGCAGCGTCGGGGCGCTTGCCGGAGGGGACGCGATACGCTTCGCACAGATCGCGAGCCTTTCGGCATTCGCGGTGGCGGTGCTTTGCCTGATTGCCTGGCTCTTCAGGCTCAGCATTCTCGTCCGTCTGGTCAGCGACAGCATCCTCGTTGGCTTCAAGGCAGGGGCCGGGCTCACGATCATAATGAGTCAGTTACCGAGCCTGTTCGGCGTGGCCGGTGGTGGCCACAATTTCTTCGACCGGGCGATCCGGCTTGCAGGTCAGGCCGGCGACATCAATCTGCTCGTATTGGCAATCGGAGTCGCGGCGATCCTGCTCTTGCTGCTCGGTGAACGGTTTCTATCGGGCCGACCGATCGGACTCGCCGTGGTGGCGTCGTCGATCCTCATGGCAACCTTGTTCGGGCTGCCGGCGCTGGGCGTGCCTGTCACCGGGAACATCCCGGAGGGATTGCCGGCATTCGAGGTGCCCACTTTCGGAATGCTGGAATTCCAGGAGTTATTTCCAATAGCGGCCGGATGTTTGCTGCTGGCCTATATAGAGGGTGTTTCGGCGGCCCGGAGTTTTGCCGCGAAGCACGGATATGGCCTTGATGTTCGACAGGAGTTTCTCGGGCTGGGGGCTGCCAACCTCGCAGTCGCGTTTGGCCATGGCTATCCCGTGGCCGGCGGGCTATCGCAGTCCGCCGTCAATGACACGGCGGGAGCGCGCACTCCGCTGGCATTGGTGCTTTGCTCGTTTGCCCTCGCGCTCTGCCTGCTTTTCTTTACGGGGTTGCTGACCAACCTTCCCAAGGCAGTGTTGGCTGGCATTGTGTTTGTTGCCGTTTACAAGCTGGTCGACATTGGCGCGCTGCTTCGCATGTGGAGAGTAAGCCCCATCGACTTCTATGCCGCGATTATCGCACTCGTGTCGGTGCTGCTGCTTGGGATCCTCCAGGGTGTGCTGCTTGCCGCTCTGGCGTCCATCTTCCTGCTGCTTGGCCGAGCGTCGCAGCCCAACATAGCGTTTCTCGGGCGACTTCCGGGATCGGGCCGCTATTCCGACAGCGCCAGGCACGAAGGCGTGGAGCCGCTGGTCGGCGTCATCGCGTTCCGCCCTGAGGCCTCGTTGCTCTACATCAACGCCGAGACGATTCTGGAGGCGGTCTTGAAGGCGCTGCGACAATCGTCTGACGTCAGGATGGTTGCCTGTGATCTTTCGGCATCCCCCTACATCGATCTGGCCGGTGCGCGCATGTTGCTCGATCTCCATGATGAGCTGGCGTCGCGTCATGTGGCGTTCTGTATCGTCGGCGCCCATGCGCAGTTGCGTGACCTGTTGCGGGCGGAAGGGCTGGCGGAGCGGACGGACAGCAGCGAATGGCTCCGCACACTCGACAGCGTGCTGGGTGAGAGCAATGCCAGGGGGCTGTCCGGTCTCGACCCGCCACGGCCGCCTGGATCGTGAAGCCCCGCTGACAATCAGCGTCTGATATCCCTCACGCCTATTGCATTGCGAAGTACAGCATTCGCGCAGCTTGGCGCGTTCGTATCGAGAGAGTGAGACCTTGACTTGGATCAAAGGAGTGGGCGGGCAGGGAGCGACGATCCGCCGAGCCGTCGCCTATGCCGTGTCCGGCATTGCTCACCGTGTTCAGGTATTTCCCCGTGCTCCTGGTCCCATAGGTGGTCGTCGCTCCGCATCTCTCCAGAGGAAAGAACGTCATGAAAAAAGTTGCCGTTAGCGTTGCCCTGGTTGCCTTGCTCGTGGGCGTGGCTGGCATCAGTACGCCATCCCGAGCTGAAACTGGCCAGGTCGCGGTCGTCTTCACCAAGGGCGGGTTCATCGTCGGAGTCGGAGGCGGCGAGGGCGTGCTCGTGCTCCGAGGCAAACGCTATCCGTTCACCGTATCGGGCATGAGTGTCGGCTTCACGATCGGCGCCTCCACCACCAAGTTTGTCGGTCGTGCACTCAATCTGAAGGGACCGGCTTCGATCGAAGGCTCCTATGCCGTAGGCGGAGCTGGAGGTGCCATCGTCGCCGGAGCCGGAGGTGTGCAACTGCAAAACGCCAATGGTGTAATCTTGCAGCTCAGCGGTCCCAGAGTCGGCGCCGAAGTGTCTGCCGCCGTCGGTGGGGTCACGATACGGTTGAAGGGTTGAAGTAAGCGGGAGGCGACGGGGCCGCGGAGCTGCGCGGCCCGGTTTGCTTCAGTACCGCTCTTCGACGAACTTCATCCGGCGCAAGCTGGCCTGATCGTCGTAGCGGCCTTTGCTGGATCGCTTCGGCAGCTTGACCTTTTCTCGCGCGACCTTCTTGTACGGGATTGTTTCAAGGATATGCGAGATGACGTTGAGCCGTGCCCGTCGCTTGTCGTCGGAGCGGATCAACCGCCACGGCGCATGCTTCGTGTCGGTTGCCTCGAGCATCATGTCGCGTGCGCGCGAGTAGTCGTACCAGCGCCCGAACGACGCGGTGTCCATCGGGCTTAGCTTCCACTGCCGCAAAGGATCCTCGATGCGTGCCTTGAAGCGGGCTTCCTGCTCCTCCATCCCGACCTCGAGCCACAGCTTTATGAGAATGATGCCGGCATCGACGGCGAATTTCTCGACCAACGGGCACAACTCGAGGAAACGCTTGTGTTCGGCAGGCGAGCAGAAGCCCATGACATATTCGACGCCGGCGCGATTGTACCAGCTGCGGTCGAAGATCACGATTTCGCCGCCGGCCGGGAATTGCTCGATATAGCGCTGCAGGAACAACTGGGATTTTTGCCGGTCGGACGGCGCGGGCAGAGCGCAGACACGGAAAATTCGCGGGCTCACCTTTTCGGTCAACGCCTTGATGGTGCCGCCTTTGCCGGCGGCGTCGCGGCCTTCGAAGATGATGATCACCTTCAGCTTCTCGGCCTTCACCCATTCCTGGAGATGGCAAAGCCCGACCTGGAGCTTTTCCAGCTTTTTCTCGTAGTCCTTGCGCTTCATCTTTTCCGCGGGCGCGTCGGCTGACATGCTCACCGTTCCCTGTTGAATCCAAATCCGCCTGAAGTGCCTTCATTCCCCCCAGGCAATGGTGATGGCGATGTCGCCCGGCACGCCTCCCGGGTAATCGATGACCTGGTAGCTAATGCGATACTCCCGCGGTTTCAGGTAATCGGCCCAGAGCTGAAATATTTCCTTTGGAATACCCGTCAGCGTTTTCTCCCAACCTGGCTCCTGCTGAATGATGGCACGGCCCTTGTCGGTGCACAGCGAGTTGGGGAACCGATACACCTGTACTTCCGTCAATCCGTTTCGCACCGCCCGCTGGATGATTGTCGAGGCGAGCTGGATCTTTTCCTCCTCGGACTTGCCTGACGGACGGTTGAGCCGATCGATCAGCGCATGTTTCTCAGCTTCAGCGGCCGCGGCAAGGCGAGCATATTGCTCCGCCTTTTCGGCCTCCTTGAGGGCCGCTTCCGTCCGGATCTGCTTTGCACTCGGAATGAGATGATCGATGTCAGGCATGACTGGCTCCTGGGTGGTTCTGCGTCGGCGTTGCCGAAAGGCTAGGTGGCGGCGGCGTCGTTCTTTTGATCCAAATCAAGCAATCCGCATCGGTCGTGCGCACTTTGTTCCCGCTGTCAACGGCCGAGTTCGCAGCAGCAGCGGATCAAGGCTCCGCTCTGGCTGATCAAGACACTGGTGCTGAGCGACCACTGATAAAGTTCAACGGGAAAGCCGATGATTGTGCTTCGAAACCTGGTCCTCGCTGCGGCAATCTCGCTCTGCTCTCCCTTGCTATCACCGCAGCAGGCGAATGCGTTCGAGCTTACCGGTGCATGGGCCACAAGTGCGGACCAATGCACCAAGGTGTTCACCCGCAAGGGACGCGCAAACCAGGTAAGCTTTGCGAATTTCCCCGGCGTGTATGGTGGCGGCTTCATCGCTGAAGCCAATCGCCTGAGGGGCAAGTTCGAGAACTGCAAGGTCAGGTCGAGGAAGGAAAGCGATCAAACCATCAACCTGGTCGTGGCCTGCGCCTCAAGCATTATGCTTTCAAACGTCCAGTTTTTCCTGAAGGTGCTTGATGACAACACCATCTCCCGGGAGTTTCCGGGCATGGAAGGAATGGATGTGACGTATCACCGCTGCCAGATCTAGCCGCAGGCGCTGCCGTCAGTGCCGCGGGCGCCTGCAATGGCTGCTCCCGCGTGCAGGTCGTGGTCCGGCACAGCGGAGGTGGTTGGCTGCAGTGTCGCTTGCACTGGAAATGTGCTGGAATGCAGCCGTTCGAAGTGCCGGGGTAAGTAATGAGCGGATGCGTCCCGACCGCAGCGATCAGTCCGGGCTGGCCAGTCCTGGCCGCGCGTCTCAGCGTCTGCCTGCTGGTCCTGGCGGCTATACTGACCAGACCGGCAAGCGGCGAGCCGCGCGATGAACCTAAACGCGTGCTAATGCTGCACTCCTTCGGGCGGGATTTCCTGCCGTGGAGCGAATATGCCAGTACCATCCGGGCCGAACTTGAGCAGCGTTCGCCATGGCCGATGGACCTTCAAGAGCACGCGTTGCTGTCGGCGCGGTTTAACAACCCGGGACCGGAAGCCCCGTTTGTCGACTATCTCCGGTCGCTTTACTCTGGCCGTCCGCCGGACATCGTGGTGAGCATTGGCGCGCCTGCGGCCCGGTTTGTTCAGAAGTATCGAGCGCAGCTTTTCCCTGAAGCGCCCATGGTGCTGACGGCGGTCGAGCAGCGACTGGTGAACCGAACGGACCTGACCGATAACGACACGGTCATCGCGGTCCACAACGATTTTTTAGCCTTTTTCGACAGCATTCTTCAGGTCCTGCCGGACACGCAGACGATTGCCGTGGTTATAGGCGCCTCGCCCCTGGAGAAATTTTGGCTCGAGGAGGCAAAGAGGGAAGTCAAGCCCTTCGAAAACCGGGTCGCATTCGTCTGGTATACCGATCTCTCTTTTGCGGAAATACTGAAGCAGGCATCGTCGCTTCCGCCACATACCGTTCTGTTCTGGGGCTTGATGTCGGTCGATGGCGCAGGTCTCGCCCATGAGGGCGATCTCGCCTTGCGCAGCCTTCATGCGGTCGCGAACGCCCCGATCTTTTCCTTCCAGGAAGCCTTTTTCGGCCGCGACACCGTCGGCGGCCCGATGCATTCAATCCAGCGATCGAGTGACAAAACCGTCAATGCCGCCATTCGCATTCTCGGCGGCGAAAAGCCCGCCGACATCAAGGTGCAGCCGATCGGATTTGCATCACCGAGGTACGACTGGCGGGAAATGCAGCGCTGGGGCATCCGCGAGAGCAACCTGCCCGCGGGGAGCGAAATTCTTGTTTCGTGAGCCCCGCATATGGGAAAGATATGGTTGGCAGCTATCGCTGATTGCGTGGGTAATCCTGATCCAGGGAGGGTTGATCGGCGGATTGCTCCACGAACGGCGTCGCCGCCGTCTCGCCGAAGTCGAATCGCGCCAACGCCTCGCGGACCTTGCACACCTCAACCGTTATTCGGCTGTCGGCGAACTGACGACTTCTATCGCGCATGAGCTGAACCAGCCGCTGGGCTCTATTCTTACCAACGCCGAAACGGCGGAACTCATGCTGAAGAGCTCTTCACCCGATCTCGATGAAGTGAGGGAAATCCTCGCCGACATCAGGCGCGACGACCAGCGCGCCAGCGAAGTGATACGTCGGCTGCGCAGCGTGTTGAAGAAAACACCTTTTGAAATGAAATATATCGACTTGAACGAGACGGTACGGCAGGCGATCGGATTCGTCGCAGCCGTGGCCCACGGGCGCGGTATCGCACTGAAGTACGGCATGACCGCGACCGATCTGAACGTCAAGGGCGATGCTATTCAGCTGCAACAAGTTTTTCTCAATCTGATGATCAACGCGATGGACGCGATATCCGAAGCGGAGACAAAGGAGCGCGAAATCAACGTAACCACGAACCTTTCGGGCACCGACGCGGAAATCAGGATTAGCGACACCGGCCCCGGTATCGCTACCGGCGATCTCAAGAACGTCTTCGATCCGTTTTTCACGACAAAGCCGCAGGGCATGGGCATGGGACTTGCGATCGTCCGCACCATCGTCGAAGCCCACCACGGAAAGATTTCTGCGGCAAATCAGTCGTCCGGCGGCGCGCTTTTCACGATCAGACTTCCGACCGCCCGCGGTCGATCAACTTCGGCCTGATTCGCGCGGCCACGCTGCTCTTGCGCCGCAGCAAGGCGGTGCCGCTGGTTTCCTTGATCTTTATCAAAGAACAACCTCGCCTCGGACCGATGCTTGCCGCGATGAGCCCAAGGAGGGGTGTGATGTTCCGCTGCGGCAAGACCCTGATCGCGCTCGCGTTGCTGATGGCAAACCCCGTAGCCGCCTTGGCGCAAGCGGCCGACAATCCGCCTGCTCAGAGCAGCACGCCGCAACCGGCAGCCCAATCGCCGCCAGTTGCAGAGCTGTTGAAGCCCGAGCAACTTGAGGCGCTGGTAGCCCCGATTGCGCTCTATCCCGACGAGTTGCTGGCGAATGTCCTTGCGGCGTCGACCTATCCGCTGGAAGTCGTGCAAGCAGATCGCTGGCTCAAGGAGCGCAAGACCCTAAAGGGCGATGCGTTGAAAAAGGAAGTCGAGAAGCAGTCGTGGGACGACAGCATCAAGGCGCTCGCGAGCACCGCGGACGTCATTGCGATGATGAGCGACAAGGTCGACTGGACCAAGAACCTCGGCGATGCCGTGCTCGCGCAGCAGCCGGATGTGATGGACGCGATCCAGCGCCTGCGCTCCAAGGCCTATGACAACAAGAAGCTGGTCACCACCAAGCAGCAGAAAGTCAGCGTTCAAACACAGGAAAACAGGCAGGCGATCGTCATCGAGCAGGCCGATCCCAATACGATGTACGTGCCGTACTACGATCCGGCCACGGTCTATGGAGCCTGGCCTTATGCGGAATATCCACCCTATTACTTCGGCTACCCGTCCTATATCGGCGCCGGCGTGATCGCGGCGGGTCTCGCCTTCGGTACAGCCTGGGCCATTGGACGCTGGGGCAATTACTGGGGCGGTGGATTCAACTGGGGCAACCGCAACGTCTACGTCAACCACTTCAACAGGACGACCAACATCGGGAATTCCTGGCAGCACAATCCCGCGCATCGGCAGGGCGTGCGATACAACAACGCGAACGTTCAGCAGCGCTTCGGCAACAACAACCTGAAGGCCGGCGCCGCAAACCGGATGGATTTCCGCGGCCGTGATGGGCAGCAGGTGCTTCGTCCGGGACAGGATCGACCGGGCGTTGCCGATCGTGCTGGCGATCGTGCAGGTGATCGTGCAGGTGATCGCGTCGGCGATCGGGCAGGGGACCGCGGTGGCGATCGTGTCGGGGATCGTGGCGGCAATCGGCCGGGCACGGCGGATCGTGCCAAGGGCGGTGGCGATCGCGCCAAAGCCGGCGGCGGAGATCGCGCCAAGGCCGCAGCCAAGGGTGGCGGCGATCGCGCGAAGTCCGCCAATCGCGGCGGCAGCACCGCGCGCGGTAGCGGTAGTCGCGGTTCCGCCATGAACGTGTCGTCGGGCAGGGCTGCCGCTGCGCAATCCGCCCGCGGCCACGCAAGCATGGCGAGCATGGGCCCGCGCGGCGGCGGTATGGCAATGGCCAGTGGAGGGGGTGGCGTCCGCGGCGGAGGTGGAGGCGGCTTCCACGGCGGTGGCGGTGGCGGTGGCGGGTTCCGTGGCGGCGGCGGCGGACGGCGCTCCGACATCGAATTGAAGCATGACATCGTTCTGCTCGGTCATCTCGCCAACGGTCTCGGCTACTACCGCTTCAGCTATCTCGGCAGCAGCAAGCCCTATGTCGGCGTGATCGCGCAGGAGGTGCAGAACCTGGTCCCTGAAGCCGTGACGCGCGGCCGGGACGGGTATCTCCGCGTCTATTACGAACGGTTGGGATTGAAGCTCCGCACCTACAGCGACTGGCTTGCCGGCGGAGCAAAGATCCCCACGCGACCGGAGGCGCTGCCATGATCATGCTCAATTATCCCCGTCGCACGGCTTCGGCGGGCCTCGGCGCAATCGTGGCAGTGGCGCTGCTGACCTGTGCGTCCCAGGCACAGCAGGCCTATCCCTCGCCGGAGGACGCTGCGGCGGCGCTGGCTGCCGCGGTCAAGACCGGCACGCGGAGCACCATTCTGAAGGTCCTCGGCAAGGATGCCGCGGACATTATCGAGTCCGGCGATGACGTTGCCGATGCCGAAATGCGTCAGCATTTCCTGTCTGCCTATGACGCCAAACATTCCATCAAGGCCGAGGAGAACAAGAAGGCCACGCTCATCCTGGGCGCGGACGATTTTCCGTTCCCGATTCCGTTGGTGAACAACAGGACTGGCTGGGAGTTCGACCCGGCTGCCGGGCGTCTCGAGATTCTGTATCGTCGCATCGGACGTAATGAACTGGACGCTGTTCAAACCTCGCTGGCTTACGTCGATGCCCAGAACGAATACGCCGAAAAGGATCGCACTGGCGAGGGCGTGGGGACCTACGCTCAACGCATCGTCAGTGGCCCCGGCAAGAAGGATGGGCTGTTCTGGCGCGACGATCGCGACCCGAGCCCGCTGGGCGAATTGGCGGCGCAGGCGTCGGCCGAAGGATACAAGGTCGGAGAGCAGGCGGCACCCTATCATGGCTATTATTATCGAATTTTGAAGGGCCAGGGATCCAACGCGCCGGGTGGCGCTTTGAACTACGTCGTCAAGGGGAAGATGATCGGCGGCTTCGGGCTGATCGCATACCCCGCCGAGTACGGAAATTCCGGCGTCATGACCTTCATGGTCAATCATGCCGGTACCGTCTACCAGAAGGATCTCGGACCACGCACCGAGAGCATCGCCAAGCGCGCCTACCTGTTCGATCCGGATCAGACCTGGAAGAAGGTGGATGTGGCGGCACCTTGAACGCGAGGCTCCAGCGATGTCACGGATAGTTCGGCTCGCCGTGGTCGCGCTTGTCGCCGCCGTTCATCCGGCGACATCATCGTTCGCGCAGGCGCCCGGCTATGTCCGGCTCAAGCTGGCGAAGGCGGCCCTGGTGGTGGGTGCCGGTGCCGGCAGCGGCATCCTGACGTATCGTGGCCGCGACTATCCGTTCAGGGTATCAGGTCTCAGCCTGGGTGTTACCGCTGGAGCATCGGTCAGCCGGTTGGAAGGATGGGCGTCAGGCATCAGGCAGGTCGGCGACTTTGCCGGCACCTACAGCTCCGTCGGTGGCGGCGGCGCCTTCGCCGGCGGATTCGGAGGTGTTCAGCTGGGCAATGAGAAGGGCGTAAAGATCGCCTTGAAAGGGCCCAAGGCGGGGATGGAATTCGCCGCGAACCTCAGCGAGGTCAGGATTTCACTGAAGTGAACCTGCTCAGCTGCCGTCAGGGCGTCCCGTTGATCACGTTATCGTAGTTTCAAAAACTCTTGCTACCGCGAGCCCCATTACCAACGCGCCGACAATGAAACTGCATGACGCGAATGCTTGAAGGGCGTCAAGCATTTGTCCGTGATTGAAAAACACGATTGCTTCGAAGGCAAGTATTCCGGGCATCATGATCACGATCGGCGCCACCGTCACCGCGATAGGTGGTATCTTGTAGCGCTGCTCTATCATCAGAGCGACGGTTCCAATTGAAAGGGCCGCAAAGAAAGCGGCCGGCGCTGGCATCATGCCGACGTCGACCAGGATCAAGCGCAAGCCGTTCGCGCCCAGAGCCAGAAGACCAGCACCAAGCGCTGTTCTCGGTGGGCTGTTGAACAGCATTGCGAAAGCGTAGCCCGAAATGAAACTGGCGACGCCGCGGAGCAGCAGCTTCAGTACATAGGCGAGCTCTATCGGGGGCTGCCTTGTCACGTCGACTCCACCGAGGGCGACGACAAGGCTGAGGCCGAAAGCGACGGACAACAGGATCATCATGCCGTATGCGAACCGGCTCAAAGCAGCGAGCGTTTGGTATTGCAGCAAGTCGAACAGCGCCGCGATCAACGGAAATCCCGGGACCAGAAACAATATGGAGGCGATGAAGCCTGCCGGGTATTGTGCAAATCCGAAGCCAAGGTGGCTTCCCGCTGCCGCCAGGAGAACGAAAACGCCTGATGCCATGATCGCCGACGCCGCGGCAGCGCCGTATTGATTCAGCCGGCGGTGAGTCAGCCACAATCTCAGCCATTGGCCGCAGCCGCCACCGATGGCTGCAGCAAGGGTCTCGGGCGCTGCGGCGCCGTTGAGAAAGGCAAAGCCGCCACTTGCCAGACCCACGGCTGCAGCAATCTGCTCGATGGAATATTGATGAGTTTCAGACTCGATTTGATCAAGCCCAACCGCCAATTCCGCCGGCGTAACTTCGGCGCGCATGGTTATTGCCAGCCGCTCCAGCTGTGCAATGCGCAGGACATTGATACCCGGCGGCCCAATGTTCCGCATCGCCGTGAGCCAACCGCTCTCGCGGCGAACGCTCACAGTGATGCTGTCAAGCGAAACGATGACCGACACCGCCTTGAAACCCATGTTCGGCGTGATCGCGTTGATCCACTTGTGTGTACGGAAGGCGGTATTGCCCGCCTGCAGCATCAAGGCGCCGAAGCGCAGCAGAACCTCCAGTGCGTCGGTCGGTGGGACGGAGCTCTTCATGTCGTCCCGTCGGAAATTGATGTCACACGGTCTACTGCCCCGCATCATCACGCTGGAATTAACGATGGCTGTCCACTTTGAGTCCTAGCCTGGCGAGCGCACAGCGCCGGGAAGATCGTCGGCGGGACCATCGGTTCGTTGACTTAGATCAAGGGCTGGAGTGCCGGACCCCCAATGATCGTATTGCTGCGGTGCGTCCGGATCGGCCGCGGACGTCCAGGCATGTACTCCGGCGGGAGAGGCATCATGAAATCAAGCGCAGCGGCTAGGAAGGAAGCTGATGCCGGACATTGCTGGGACGGTTTTCGGCCCGGAGACTGGCTCAACTCCATCAACGTTCGCGATTTCATCGTCCGTAACGTGACGCCTTACACAGGCGACGAAGCATTTCTCGCCGGGCCTTCGCAGCGCACCAAAGCCGTCTGGGCGAAACTGCAGCCGTACTTCGCCGAGGAAAGAAAAAAGGGCGTGCTCGCAGTCGATGCTGAAACTCCCTCGACATTGCTTGCCCACAAAGCCGGTTATATCGACCGCGACAACGAAATCATCGTGGGTCTTCAGACCGACCAGCCTTTCAAGCGGGCGATCTTTCCCTACGGCGGGTTGCGGATGGTCGAGGCGGGCCTCAAGGCCGCGGGCTTCGAGCCCGATCCGGCTGTCCACAAGGCTTTCACGAACTACCGAAAATCGCATAACGACGGCGTCTTCGACGCCTATACGCCCGAGATCATGAATTGCCGGCGGTCCGGGATCATCACCGGCCTGCCGGATGCTTACGGCCGCGGCCGCATTATTGGGGACTACCGGCGGGTCGCCCTTTACGGGATCGACCGGCTCCTCGAGGCCAAGCAGGCGGAGCGGGAACAGATCGACGATATGTGGCCGAGCGATGACATCATTCGGCTGCGCGAAGAACTGTCCGACCAGATGCGGGCGCTCAAGGACCTTGCCTCGATGGCGAAGCTATACGGCCTCGACATATCGAAGCCCGCCAGCAACGCCCAGGAAGCCTTCCAGTGGACCTACTTTGCCTATCTGGGGGCGATCAAGGAGGCCAATGGGGCCGCCATGTCCATCGGCCGCATATCGAGCTTCCTGGACATCTACATCGAACGGGACCTGAAAGCGGGCGTTCTCGACGAAAGCCGGGCTCAGGAACTCTGGGATCAGCTGGTTCAGAAGCTTCGTATCGTCCGATTCCTGCGTACGCCCGACTACGACGCGCTGTTCAGCGGAGACCCCTATTGGGCGACCGAGTGTGTCGGCGGCATGGATCTGGATGGGCGCACGCTGGTGACCAAGAGCAGCTATCGCATGCTGCATACGCTTACAAATCTTGGCCCGGCACCCGAACCGAACATCACGGTTCTCTGGTCCAGCCATATGCCCGCGACATTCAAGCGCTATTGCGCCAAGGTCAGCCGCGATACGTCCTCCCTTCAGTACGAGAACGACGATCTGATGCGTCCGTTCTGGGGTGACGATTACGGCATTGCCTGCTGCGTTTCGGCAATGCGCCTGGGCAAGCAGATGCAGTTTTTTGGCGCCCGCGTAAACCTGGCGAAGGCGCTGCTGTACGCCATCAACGGCGGCCGCGACGAGGTCTCAGGCGACCAGGTCGCTCCCGAAACGCTGCCGGTCGCGGGTGACTTCCTCGACTACGACGACGTGATGGCCAAGTTCGACGCCACCATGGAGTGGCTGGCGCGCACATACGTCCACGCGATGAACTGCATCCACTACATGCACGACAAGTATTTCTACGAACGCCTGGAGATGGCGCTCCACGATCGCGACATTCTCAGAACCATGGCATTCGGCATCGCCGGTCTTTCGGTGGTGGCCGACAGCCTCAGCGCGATCAAGTACGGAAAGATCCGCGTTGCCCGCGATGAAAAAGGTTTGGTGGTTGACTATCAAAACGAGGGCAACAAGGCGACGCCGCAATTCGGCAACAACGACGACCGCGTCGATCAAATCGCGTCGGAAATCGTCACCAGCTTCATGGGGAAGATACGAAAGCACCCCACCTACCGCAACGCGACGCATACCCAGAGCGTGCTCACCATTACTTCGAACGTGGTGTACGGCAAGGCGACGGGAAACACCCCCGATGGCCGCCGCAAGGGCGAGCCGTTCGGACCGGGCGCAAATCCGATGCACGGCCGGGACAGCCATGGCTGGCTCGCCTCCTGCCTGTCCGTTGCAAAGCTACCTTACAAGGACGCGCAGGACGGCATCAGCTACACCGTCTCCGTCGCTCCGCAGAAGGCGCACCTGTCCGAAACCCAGCTGATCGATGAGGCCGTCAAGGCGTTCGACGTCTACTTCGATCGGGGCGGGTTCCACATGAACCTGAACGTGATCGACAAGGACACGCTCGAAGACGCCATGAAGAATCCGGACAAGTATCCGCAGCTCACCATTCGAGTCTCCGGCTACGCCGTCAACTTCGTTCGTCTGACGCCGGAACAGCAGAGAGATGTGATCAGCCGTACTTTCCACGGCCAGATCTGAATCGAGGTGCACCATGTCGACGGTGCAGGCACTTGAACCCGGAAGTCGTTATGATTTCCGGGCGGGAATTTCACCCGACGCGCCAGACGAAAGCCAGCTCAGGGATGAGGAGGGCGCGTTCGGCTATTGTCACTCCTACGAAACCTCGTCTCGATATGACGGGCCGGGTCTGCGCGTCGTGCTGTTCGTCTCCGGTTGCCTGTTGCGGTGTACATACTGCCACAATCCGGATACGTGGCATCTGAAGGACGGGACTTACGTTTCGGCCGATCACGTGCTCGGTCGCCTTGGTGATTTCGCGCCAGCACTTCTTCCGCTTGGCGGAGGACTCACCATTTCCGGCGGCGAACCGATGGTTCAGCTTGCATTCACCCGGCGGATATTCGCCGGAGCGAAGGCAATGGGCTTGCATACGGCCATTCAGACCTCGGGATTTCTGGGGGATCGTGCCGACGAAGACTACCTGTCGAACATCGACCTCGTCCTGCTCGACATCAAGAGTTCGGATCCTGAGACGTACCGGCGGGTGACGGGCCGCGATCTGGCGCCGACGCTGCGCTTCGCCGAGCGGCTCGCTTCGCTGTCGAAGCCGACATGGATCCGCTTCACGCTCGTCCCCGGCGAGACCGACGATCCCGCCAACGTCGACGGCATCGCCCGGTTCGTCGCGCCGATGAAGAACGTCGAATGGGTCGAGGTGCAGCCGTTCCACCAGATGGGCGCCTTCAAGTGGAAGGCGCTGGGGCTCGACTACAAGCTTATCGATACCCCGACAGCCGGCCGGGAGCTGGTGGATCGGGTGATCGGGCAATTCCGCGCGGCAGGCTGCCGGGTGCGCTGACGACAGGCTGGGGAGACCGGACATCATGTTGGACCTTGCTCGCGACATCATCGGAAGCCAGCCGATCCTTACTGCCTTCCTGGCGATTGGCGTGGGTTACCTCGTTGGGCAGATCAACATCTTCGGCTTCTCGCTTGGTGTCGGCGCCGTCCTTTTCGTCGGTCTCGCCATCGGCGCATTCGCACCGAAAGCTCAGATCATCGGGCCGATCGGACTGACGGGCCTGATCATGTTTCTTTACGGGATCGGCATTCTATATGGACGTCAATTCTTCGAGGGAATGGTCGGCGCAGGGCAGAAGTACAACCTCCTCGCCCTCGTCGGCTGTCTTGCGGGCTTGGCTGTCGCACTGCTCCTGGGGCACATCTTCGGCATCAAGATCGGGCATACGCTGGGCCTGTACGCCGGATCGATGACGAGTACCGCAACCCTTCAGGCCGCCCTCGACGTGATGAAGAACAAGGATCCCTCGATCGGCTACTCTATCGCCTATCCTTTCGGCGTCATCGGCCCCATTCTCTGCATCTACTTCATGACCCGAATCGTGAAGCCAAAATTCCCTGCAAAGACCCAGCGCTTCCACATGGGCGAGATTTCGGTTGGCGAACGTTTCGCCGGTCGACGCCTGGGCGATCTGATCGCGAAAGCGCCAGCCGGCTTGCAGGTGACGATGGTTCGCAAGGGCGGGCACAATATTGTCGCGACCGACGATACGATTCTGGAGAACGGAGACGCCGTCCTGGTTGTGGCCGAAGACAATGAGGCGATCGCAACCGCCGCGGCCAAGCTCGGAAAACTCTCACCAGGTCAATTGGCCAGCGACCGCGCGGACCTCGACTATATCCGCGTCTTCGTCGGTAAGGCCAGCGCGGTCGGCATCCCGCTTGCCCAGCTTCCGATGCCCGCCGGCTATCCGACCCATCTGCTGCACGTTCGTCGCTATGACGCCGACCTGGTCCCTGCGCCCGACCTGATGCTGGAGTTTGGCGATCGGGTCGGCGTGCTGGCGCCTCCGGATCGGAAAGAGGAGATCCGGCGTCACTTCGGCGACACGGTCAAGGCCACCGCGGAATTCAGCTACGTCTCGCTCGGGCTCGGCATGGTTATGGGCGTTCTTCTGGGCCTCATTCCGATCCCGATTCCTGGTGTGGGCATCGTAACGCTCGGCATCGGCGGCGGACCGCTGATCGTCGCGCTGATCCTCGGCAAGCTGCGCCGCACCGGTCCAATGCTCTGGACCATGCCGTTGCCGGCCAACATCGTGTTGCGAAATTTTGGCCTCGCCATGTTCCTCGCCACCGTCGGCGTCAACGCCGGACAGCCTTTCGTCCGGACCGTCGCGGAGTCCGGACTGACGATGCTGTTCATCGGCGTCGCAGTTCTGCTGACGACCGTGTTCATCGTCCTGCTCGTCGGCCATTACCTGATGAGGATTCCCTACGACGATCTCGTCGGCATCGCCTCCGGCGCGACAGGAAATCCGGCGATTCTCGTCTATTCGACCAAGATGGCGCCCACCGAACGGCCGGACATCGGCTACGCCATGATCTTTCCTTCCATGACGCTGGTGAAGGTGATCGCAGCGCAGATCGTGGGCCTCCTGATGGCTGGCAGCAGCGCCGGTTAGTGACCGATCAGAACCGGGGCCCTTGCCATGGTTCATTCATGAACGGGATATCGCAGATCGGCGGCTTTGGTGAAGATTGGTCGCCGGACCAGGGGCGCGCCCGAAGGTTACGCTCGTTGATAGATCAGGCACGGGAGACACGGCATGGCTGATCGGGGATCCCCGCCGCAACCACCCATCTTCAGCTTAAATGCTTACAGCCCGGCCGAGATCAAGGAGGCCGTCGAGAAGGTCGGAGTCAAGAAGACGAACCTTCCCTTTTTGGCTTCTTTCATGCTGGCGGTGATCGCAGGTGGCAGCATCGGGCTGGGCGCGCTCTACTATACCGTCGTCGTCAGCGATGCGGAGCTAAGCTTCGCCGCGGCGCGCGTGATGGGTGGAGTGGTGTTTTCGCTTGGCCTGGCAATCGTTCTGGTTGGCGGAGCCGAACTCTTCACGGGAAACAATCTGATCGTGATGGCTTGGGCGAGCGGACACGTGACGACGAAGGAAATGCTGCGCAACTGGGTGGTGGTCTATTTCGGTAACCTGATCGGCGCGCTCGGACTTGTGGTCCTGGTCTTCCTTTCGCATCATCTCAACATGAATGGCGGCCGCGTCGGCCAGTCGATACTGAATACGGCCGTCGCCAAGATCCAGCCCGACGTTGTCACGCTATTCTTCAAGGGAGTGTTGTGTAACCTGCTGGTTTGCCTGGCGGTATGGCTTGCGTATGCAGGCCGGTCGGTTACCGACAAGATTGTCGCGCTCCTGTTTCCGGTCTCCGCCTTCATAGCCGCCGGCTTTGAGCACTGCGTCGCCAACATGTATTTCCTGCCTATGGCCTGGTTGATGACACGAACAGGCAATGTCCCAGCTGATTTCGACGCGTCGGTCATCACAATGACGGGCATCATTCACAATCTTGTGCCGGTCACACTCGGCAATATCGTCGGTGGTGCCGGCCTCGTCGGCGCAATGTATTGGATCATCTATCGAGCCGCCTTCGGCAAGCGCAACGCTGCACAGGGCAAAGGAGAATTTTGAAGTAGCTGGGGGAGCAGGCACTTAGAGCGCGGCTGTCGGTGCGATCGTTTGAAATCCAGAGGCAAGAACCCTTCACCGTGGCTTGCGACGGTGGCTTTACTGATGGTGACGGGCCACCTGGCTGAAATTCCAGCGCCTTTTTCAAGTACCGGAGGAGGGTGCTCTGCCACGGACCGGCGGGTTGTGCGCGGGACGGAAGGCCAGCGACCCGGAAACTCTAAAGCGGCAGGGATCCTTGTCCTTCGGCCCAATCGATGACCTCGAACAGCATGCCCCGTCTAAGCATTTCGGATTCCAAGTCCGCTGCGTGTTTCTTCCACTCTCGCGTATCGCGGACTTTGAACTTGGGTTCGTCGCCCTGACGTTCGGCCGCGTCATCGGCAGCCAAAGCACCACGGACGGCAGCGTACATCATCGTGAGGCTGTCATTCGTGAAAGCCGGATAATCCATCGACTCTCCTGCAAAAAAGCCGTCGCAAGTATTCCCAGCGACGGCTCTACTCAATACGCATGACCACCAGAAGGTCACGAGGATCGTGGCGGATTGTGGTTAACAAAGCAGCAAGGCTGCGGTCCTAAGATAAATCTACTCGCCGGAGGCCGGAATGACCGAATACGTCGTCACGGAAGTTGGCCATCATCAATGGCTCGTGTTTGCGGATCGGCAAAGCATTGCTTTTTGCGCCGACGAGAACGAGGCAGTGAAAGCGATGACCGAGCATAGCGCACTCAACCGTCGGTCACGTGAGTCTGCGAACAATTCGCTAAAACAAAGCCCACCGGCGTGAACCGGCGGGCTTGAATTCACCCGACTCTCAGATTTTCCGCCGACGTTTTGCCCCGGTTGCTCATTTCTTCATAGCTCACCTTGGCACCCTCATTGAGGCTGCTCAGGCCGGCTTTCTCAACAGCTGAAATGTGCACGAAAACATCCTTGCCGCCGTTGTCCGGCTGGATAAACCCGTACCCCTTGGTTGCGTTAAACCACTTCACTGTCCCTATCGCCACTTCAGTATCTCCCGCTAATGAAAAGATAGGATTCAAACACGCACGATTCGTCGGCCAAACTGGTGGCAGTTTGGTGGCAAAAAGCCGTCGCTATGACGATTTAGCGATGGCTACTTGCCCCAGGCGTTAAGCGATCATTACCGTTTGAGCGCGTCGCGCGTGCAGGTCAGTCGCTGCCGGTTGCGCCTTCTCATCGATCGGCGCTGGCGCTTCCCTACGGTTTGCACCGAAACAACGGGTATTTTCGAGAAACCGAACGAGACGGGTTTTCGACGTTAGGCCTTGTTTTTGCTGTGGATTCGAAACGGTAAGATGCAGAGCGATCTGAGCGGCCCGAGACATAGGTGACAAAACGTACCGGACACATGGGTTACACTTTCCGCTTGTTCTGCGAGGTGTGGATGCCGTGGAAAGCGAGTTCGGTTATGGAAGAACGCCTTCGCGTTGTCAGAACCTGATGCGAAGCTTGAGCTCCACCTTCTCGACCATCCTGCGCAATGCAGGTAGCTGCTCATCCTCGACCACCAGGCGGAAGCCGAGATTGGCGGGCGGCACCCCGGCGGCGCAGCCGCCCGTGCGGGGATCCCGGATGAAGTCGGTCATGTAGGTCCGGTGCGCGCCTTGCACGACGCGAACGCCGCAATTGGTGTTGGTGACCTGATTGGCCCCGTTTGGTTGCAGCGTCATGCGGAGGAAACAGGTGTTGGTCCATTCCCAGACATTGCCGCCGATGTCGTTGAGGCCGTTCTCGTTCCGTCCGAACGTGCCGGCCGGCTGCGGGTCGAGTGCAACGGGGCGGGCCCGGTTGGCTTCGGCCTCGTAGCGCGCGATCCAGGCTTGTGCCGGATCGACCGGATCGGCCAGCGGAAGCGCTTCGTCGAGTGCTTTCTCGCCGGCCGCAAACACCCACTCCTCATCGGTCGGAAGGCGATGTAACACACCGGTCGTGCTGGTTATCCACTCGGCGTAGGCCGTTGCATCGCGCCAGCTCACGCCGACCATTGGACGATCGGATATCGCGGATGCGTGCGAGACCCGGGGGCACCCGCCGTCATCGACGCAGCGTGCATACTCGCGCGATGTGACTTGGCTCGTCATGATCTTGATGTGGCCTGACAGCCGCGCCTCACGCATCGGGGCTTCCGCCGGCTTGCCGTCGCGCGAAAAGTCGCCGGCGGCCCGATACTGAAACGGCCTTGCCGCAATCTCGGTGAACGCGCCGTCGGCGGAGCGATGGTTACCGGAAGTGACGGGAGTGATCGTCAGCGCGACCGGGCTTGCCAGCGCGGCGGCTGTGATTGCGACCTTGATTTTCATGACGAGCAGCATCGCAGGTCTTCCTTGTAATTGCGGCCTGCAGTTTTGCTGCAGGCCGCAAGGTGGTCATCTGGTCTGCACCGACGCGTCAGCCGCGCTGGACTTGCCGGGAGGGATCGGTCCGGGAGGCTTTACCTGCTTCATCAGGTCGTTGTTCCATTCACCTTCGACCTTGAAGTGGGCGCTCGCGCCGAGTTCGACGGCCTCGATCAGGTTGTGACTGACGTAGGCGTAGATGCCAGGCTGCCTGAACGTGTAGAGCGCCGCCCCCGCCGAGCCGCCGCGGATGAACCAGGTCTCGAGATCCTTCTCCGGCGGATTGATGAACTTGCCGGTCTCCCAGACATAGTCGCCGTGACCGCCGATCAAATGAGGGCGCGTGTCGCGATTGGCCTGCGAATGCACGATCATGACGGTCTCGCCGACCTTCGCGGTCATCGCATTCTTGCCGGTCAATGCTCCGACCTTGCCATTGAACACGACGTGGGTCGGTATCAGCTTGCGCATCACCTCCGTAGTGTCGGCGAAGGCTTCGCCGGGAGTGTCGTAGCTCTTGTATTTTCCGTTCTCGTCCTTCGGCACGTAAAGGTCGTTCTCGCCGATATAATAGACGCGGTCGTAACGCAGCGGCTTGCCCTCGCGATTCTTCAATCCGTCACGCGGCAGAACCATCACGGTACCGTGCATGCCGGACACGACGTGCCAGGGGATCATGCCTTCCGGCGCGCAGTGATAGACGAAGGTGCCGGTGCGCGTTGCCTTCCAGCGCAACACCACCTGTTCGCCGGGATTGACGTGGGTCAGCGCGCCGCCGCCCAATCCGCCGGTCGCGGAATGGAAGTCGACATTGTGCGGCATCGTGTTGGCTTCCGGATTGACGAGCGTCACCTCGACGTAGTCGCCTTCATGGACCACCATCATCGGCGCCGGCATCGAGCCGTTGAACGTCATGGCCTGGAATTTGGTGCCGGCATCGTCGATGACGACTTCTTTCTCCTTGATCGTCAGTTTGAACTCGATGATCTTCGGACCTTCCTTGGTGGCCTGTTCGTGTGGATGCACAAAGGGCGGGGCGACCAGCTCGACGGCTTGCCGCGGCAGCTTGAGGTCGTCGGCGGCCAGCGCGGGTGCGGTGGCGACGAGGGCGGCGACGGCAGCGCCCAGCAACGCGGTACGGCGGGTGATCATGACACGCTCCTTTCGGTGTCTGCTTTGAATTCGTGTCACCCTTATGCGTCAGGTGCAGCAAGTTCTCTTTGTTCCAGCGCAACCATTTCCCGAAATGCAAAATGATTGTGCTGTTTGCTTCCGGACAACGAAGCGGCCCGGTGATACGCTTAGACATGGCAGCATGAAGAAGAGCACACTCACGTTAGACATGACGGTCGACCAGGTGATGAAACGCTGGCCCGCTTCCATTCGGGTTTTTCTGGATTTCAGGATGGGCTGCGTCGGCTGCCCGATCGCGACGTTTCACAGCGTTGACGAGGCGAGCCGCGAACACCGGATCGACGGGCATGCGCTCCTGGCGTCGCTACGCTCGGTGGTCAGCTAGGATTGGCGGACCAGCCGCAGCTTTTGTGGACGCCAGACGTGCCAATGCATCGGACCTCGGATTGCAGATCTCGTCACGGCCGGCGTTTGTTAATCGTCATTCCTTGCCGCGACCTTCTGCGAGGCCGAACAGCTTGTGGGGGTCGCGGAGCACGATGCGCTGCCGTCCGCCCTCGACCAGCCCCTGCTGCTCCCATGCGCTGAGAATCCGGCTCACGGTGTGCAAGGTGGTGCCGGTCATCTCGGCGACGTCCTGGCGGCTGATCGGAAAATCGATCTCGACGCCCTGTTCGACCTTGCGGCCGGCCTGCTTGGCCAGCCGCAGCAGCGCATGCGCGACACGCTGCTCGACCTGTTCGCTGGACATTTCAAGGACGCGGGTTTGCGTGTCCTGCAATCGGCTGCCAACGGTCTGCAGCGCGCCGGCTGCCAGCGCAGGAAATTCCGCGATGAGCTGCGGCCACGCCTTCGAAGGCCATGACAGGGCGACACTGTCGACGACCGCAATTGCGGTCGCCGGATATTCCTTAAGTCCCATTGCCTGCGCCACGCCGAACAGTTCGCCTGCCGAGACGTAGCGAACCACGATCTGCTGTCCCTGCGGGGTCATCTTTTCGACCCTGAGATGTCCATGAAGCAGCACGAAGAACGATTGCGCTTCCGTGCCTTGGTCGAACACGCTGCTGTCCTTCGGATACCGGACCGATCGGGCTTCGCGCAGGATGGCCTCAAGATCGGCCGCGCTCATCCCGCTGAAGATGGGAACGTTGGCGACGATGGAACGGTCAAGAGAGGCCATTGGGCTTTCCGGGTGCCCGCCCGCGAAATGGCGGGCAGGGGGAACTACGGGCGCGGGCACATTATACATCGCAAAAATCGGCCGTGGGCTTGCGATAAAACAAACTCCATCCGGCGGTCGGGGACTAGGTTTTCGCGCATGGGGTCCGCTTGGCGGCCCAATCGATCAACGGGAGACAGGAATGCGCAGATGTTTGGTGGCGGCTGCGGTTGGCGTAGCCATGGCGATGGCCGGTGGTGCAACGGCGGCCGAGGTCGAAGTCAAGATGCTGAACAAGGGAGCCGAGGGCCTGATGGTCTTCGAGCCGGCTCTGGTCAAGATTGCGCCGGGCGACTCCGTCAAGTTCGTGTCGACCGACAAGGGCCACAATGCCGAGACCATCAAGGGCATGCTCCCGGACGGTGGAACGACCTTCATCGGCAAGATGGGCGAGGATGTCGCCGTGAAATTTGACCAGGCTGGAATCTATGGCGTCAAATGCGCGCCGCATTACGGCATGGGCATGGTGGCGATGGTCGTGGTGGGGACACCCGCCAATGAGGAGCAGGCAAGGGCGGTGCCTCAGGTCGGCAAGGCCAAGCAGGTGTTCGCAACCTTGTTTGAACGGCTCGCCACCAACAAGACGGCTGCGAAGTAGACAAGTGTCGTCAGAGAAGAAAGAGCGGCCCCGCCGGGGCCGCTCTTCTTGTTTTCAGCGCGCGGTGGGGAATTCCGCAATGTGTCCCTCCGCGTTGCCCGAGCAATGGCCGCAGCACATGCCCTCAGTCGCGGTGGGAACATAAGGCGTTGCAGCGGCCACATCGGCCAGCTCGCGCGTCTCTCTCGATTCCTTCTGACGTTTGGTCGGCAAGAAGTTCAGCCGTATCCGCTCAAATATCCGCATCGCAATCTCCGTTTGCTGGACCTTTCCCTGCATACGGCTCGCCCTGGCAGCCGGTCTTTGCGCCAGGACAAAGAAGCTGCGGCCGGTGCGACTAGGATGGGCTTCAGTAGAGCCAGATTACGGTCCAAAGCAGGGTCCACGTCATGTCCATTGCGCGCTTGAGAGATTACCGGGGCCCCGTCTTGTTTTCGTACGGCTTCCGGCCGTTCTTCTTCTTCGGGTCGGTCTATGCCGGCGCCATCATCCTGGTGTGGCTGCCGGCCTTTTACGGGACACTCCAACTCGGCACGGCGTTCGCGCCGCGGGACTGGCATGTTCACGAGATGCTGTTTGGATATATCGCGGCCGTCGTTGCCGGCTTCCTGCTGACGGCGGTGCCGAACTGGACCGGAAGGCTGCCGCTGCAGGGCAGGCCGCTCGTCTTCTTGTTCTCGACCTGGGTCGCGGGACGAATTGCCGTCAGCATTTCGGCATCGATCGGCTGGGGCCCGGCCGCGGC
Organism: Bradyrhizobium sp. URHC0002; assembly: GCF_054059515.1. NCBI lineage: Bacteria > Pseudomonadati > Pseudomonadota > Alphaproteobacteria > Hyphomicrobiales > Nitrobacteraceae > Bradyrhizobium > Bradyrhizobium sp. URHC0002. The sequence continues at coordinate 5,728,940 of NZ_JBSSCF010000001.1, forward strand.
CATCGATTCGCTGTTCCTCATCTTGCTTGCGGCTGCAGCCGCACGCGAGATCATTGCCGGCAGGAAGTGGGGAAACCTCCAGATTGTCGTCATTGTCAGCGTTCTGGCCGTTGGAAACCTCGCGTTTCACCTGGAGGCGCATCTCACAGGTTTGGCGGAATACGCAACCCGCGGCGGGGTCGCCATGGTGATCATGCTGATCGCATTGATCGGCGGGCGCATCATTCCGAGCTTTACCCGCAACTGGCTGGCGAAGCAGGCGCCGGGTCATATGCCATCGCCGTTCGGCCGCTTTGATGTCGTGACGATGGCTTTTACCGTGTTCGTGCTTGCACTCTGGGTGGTGCGTCCGCTGGACCGGACGACCGGCGGGCTGCTGCTGGCATGCGGCTTCATACACATCGTTCGCCTCGTGCGCTGGACCGGCTACCGCACGTTCGCGGACCGGCTGGTGCTGATCCTGCACGTCGCCTATGCATTCATTCCGGCCGGCTTCGTCCTCTCCGCACTCTCAGCGCTCGACCTGATTGCGCCGAGCGCCGGGATCCATGCCTGGACGGGTGGCGCGATCGGCACCATGACGCTCGCCGTGATGAGCCGTGCAACCCTTGGTCATACCGGGCGGCGGCTCGAAGCGTCCCCGACGACGCATCTGATCTACCTATCGGTCATCGTCGCCGCTCTGGCGAGGGTCTGCGCGGCGCTGGAAGTTGATCACACGAGTGCGTTGCTGGCGGTTGCCGGCATTGCCTGGGCTGCGGCATTTCTCGGATTTGCCGCCGCCTATTCGGTGGCGTTCTGGTCGCCGCGCCGGTTCTGATCATCTGATAAGGTTTGTGCTTGCAGAGGCGCACCGATCAGTCGAGGCCACACCGGGATATGTTCGCGAGCCCCGGTTCATCTGAGCAGGATCGGAGCCTCGATGTTTACAGCATCGGTCGCCGACAGCCTGATGCCGAGATCGAGCGACCAGCGCCCCGAATGAGGATGGCGATTTCGACGCAGCCAGTTCATGGTGCGACACGGTTCCGGGTAAGCTTGATGGGTTCGGGCGAATGGCTCGATGGATGTGCGAATTCATGATGGCCGCCTGCGAGGTGCATCACCTCGACGCAATCGGCGTTAAGGCGCTCGTTGTCGACCAGCCGTTCCGCCAGCACTAGCGCCTGAGACGGGCCGTCCGACTGGACGTCGATCCTGACGCTGAAGGCACTTGAAACCATGGCCGTCCGAATTCAAGAGATCCTTGTAGAAGAAGACGCGGTAACTGTTCATCTTGTCCTCCCAGCCTTCCTCATTCTGTCGCGCACATTGTTCAGGCGTCCATGTCGACCAGCCGCTGGCGATTGCGCAGCACGATTTGACGCGCGCTCGAAAATACCAGGATACCCTGGTCGCCGAGTTGTGAAAGTGTCCGCGACACGGTTTCCAGCGTAAGGCCGAGATAATCGCCGATGTCGCGGCGGCACATCGGCAGCGCCATCATGCCGGCCTTGGCGAGCCGACCGTCCATTTCCAGCAGAAAGGTGGCAACCTTTTCCCGCGCAGTCTTGCGTCCGAGAAGCAGCATATGGTCTTCGGCATGCCGGAGATCGCTTGCGGTCATGGTCCAGAGATTGTGAGCAACCTGGACGTTTGATCCTGCGGCGGCTTCGAGGCTTCGGCGCTTCACCAGGCGGACGGTGGTATCGGCGATTGCTTCGGCGGTCAGGCGATGCGTCGAACCGGCATCGAGACCGAACACATCACCGGGGAGATGAAACGCGCCGATCTGGCGCCGTCCGTCGTTGAGAAGCTTGTAGGTACGAACCGCACCGCGGATCACCTGATAGACGTATTCGGAAGGCTCACCTTCGCCGTAAATTTCCTCGTCTTTCCGGTAGGAAAATTCGGTGGCGATTACGCCTGCACAACGGGCGATCACGCCGAACTGGTCGATGGCCGGGGCAGTCGGGGTGCGCGGGGCGCTGAAAACCTTGGCTGCAGGGACTGCCGGTGTGGTGATCGTCTGGGTGAGCATTTTGCCATCTCCTCGATGCGGGATGGCGTGGTGTACGGTGGATTTTTGTTCTCGGATATTTCGGTCGATATCCTAAGGACACCCCCTTACGGGGTTTTACGGAGGCGACCGGGCCTGCTTTCAGGGCTGGCCCATGTCGCGGCGCGCGTCGATCACGTTTCGCACGCATTCGACCAGATTGTCCTCCAGATTGGGCTTCAAAAGCACTTGGCGTACCCCCGCCGAGCTCGCCTTGGCCGAGATGTTTTCGTCCGGGTACCCCGTAATCATGACGATCGGCGTTGAGACGTCGAGGCGTCGCAGCCGTTGGGCCAGTTCCAAACCGTCGATCTCAGCCATCTTGTAGTCCACGACAAGGCAATCCGCCCGGTGCCGGATTGAAGAGCCGAGCAACGCGCTCCCGCTACGGAAGGTTCGGACGTCGAACCCCTCGGTCTCCAGGAGAAATCGCAACGATGTCCGGACGTCGTAATCATCATCAACGACGTAAATCATTGATTTCCGAGGCGGAGGGCCAGTCCCGGCTTCACCGATGGAGTTGTTTCGGGTGTCAATCATCCCGGCAAATTAGCCGGTTTGCCCATCTCCAAATTGACTTGGCTCAATCCTCGACCATTCCGGCGCGGATCGCGAAGCGGACCAGTTCGGAAAGGTTACCGGCCTGCATCTTGGTCATGACGTTCGCCCGATAGACCTCCACTGTGCGGGGGCTGATATCGTATTCCCTGCCGATCGTCTTGTTCGAGTGCCCGGCCACCAGCCCCTGCATCACCTGGCGTTCGCGCTGGGTAAGGCTGGCGACGCGGGCGGCCATATCGGCCGACAACGCCTCGCTTTTCGAGCCGCTCTCGCGCTCGGCGAGGGCGCTCTCGATCATGCCGATCAGCCGGTCGTCCTCGAACGGCTTTTCGAGGAAATCGATCGCGCCCAGCTTCATCGCTTCGACGGCCAGCGGAACGTCGCCATGACCGGTCATGACGATCACGGGAAGCTTACGCGGGCCCGAACTCAGCCGACGCAGCAGCTCCATGCCGTCGATGCCCGGCATGCGCACGTCCGTGACCACACAGCCGGGCTCCAGCTTTGCGAGCTCGTTCAGGAAAACCTGCGCGGACTCGAAAAGACGCACGCTGAAGCCGGCCGAGCCCAGCAGGAAATCCAGCGAATCGCGCATCGCCGGATCGTCATCGATGACAAAAACTCTATTACTCTGCGACATCGATCAGATCCTTGGCGGGCGCAGCCGGCAGGGTGAAACGGAACGTCGCACCCCCGGACTTGTTTGTTTCTGCCCACATCCGGCCGCCATGGGTTTCGATGATGGTGCGGCTGATCGAAAGGCCGACGCCCATGCCGGCTTCCTTCGTCGTGAAAAATGGCTGGAACAAGTTCGCCAGGGCATCGCCGGCGAATCCAGCTCCGGTGTCCGAAACGGCTATTTCAATCATATCATCTGCGGCCCTGGTGTTTGAGGCAATCAACTCGCGGTGCGTCGAAGGGGCCATGGCTTCCAGCGCATTTCGGAACAGGTTGACCAGGACCTGCTGAATCTGGACCCGATCAGCGAGCACGAGGTCATGGTCCGGATCGAGGTTGAAGCGCAGGATTACCCCCTGTTCGCGGGCGCCGGTGAGGCCGAGCGCGCCGGCCTCCTCGACCAGTTTCGAAACACTCTCGACGCGCTTCTCGGAGGCTTCACGTGCGACGAAGTTGCGCAATCGCCTGATGATGTCGCCGGCGCGGATCGCCTGCTCGGCGGCACGGTCGAGCGCCGCCTCGATCTTCGGCGCGTTGGCGTCGGTGCTGCCCGCCAGCAGGCGGCGCGATCCCTTCATGTAATTGCTGATGGCCGACAGCGGCTGGTTGAGTTCGTGGGCCAGGGCGGAAGCCATCTCGCCCATCGCGCTCAGGCGCGAGACGTGGACCAGTTCGGATTGCAGCTCCTGCAGCCGTGCCTGGGTCTGTTGCTGCTCGGTGAGATCGCGGACGAAGCCTGTGAAGAAGGGCTTTCCGCCCGAATGCATCTCGCCGATGGTGAGATGCATCGGAAACGTCGTGCCGTCCTTGCGCATGCCGGTGACGATACGCCCGATGCCGATGATGCGCCGCTCGCCGGTCTTGAGGTAGCGGGCGATGTAGCCGTCATGACGGCTGCGATCCGGCTCCGGCATCAACTCGCTGATGTTTCTTCCGATCGCCTCAGGTTCGGTGTAGCCGAATTGACGCCCGGCAGCGCTGGAGAAGAACTGCATGATGCCATGCTCGTCGATCACGATCATTGCATCCGGGATCGTATCGAGGATCGAGCGAAAGTGCCCCTCGCGGATCCTGACGGCGTCCTCAAGGCGCTTCTCACGGTCGATATCGATCACGACGCCGCTGAGCCGCGCAGGGCCGCCACCGGGACCATTGACGACGGCGCCGAGCGCGCGCACCCAGTGACCTTCATCCGACCGGGGCAACCGGTACTGAACGTCGAAATTGCACCCGGTGTCGAGCGACTGCTGCACGGCCTTCGCCGTGCGATCGCGATCCTGCGGGTCCAGCACGGAAAGGAAAAGTTCGTAGTCGACAGCCTTATCGGGCGCGACGCCAAAGAGCTTTCGGGTAGCGTTGGACCAATTCAACCGCCGGGTTGAAAAATCCAGATCCCAGGTGCCGACGCCCGATCCCTCGGCACCGCTGCGCACGTTCTCGTCGAGCGGATCCTGATTCCGAAACGGTCGGTCGGCGCCAATCATGCTTCGCTTTCGAGAGCCTTCCTGCATGCCAGATATCGCATCCAATCGAACCGGTGAAAGGACGCGCGGCAAAATTATTACTAGCACCTACCTCATTGAAATAGAAAGAAATTTTCGCGAACTTCGCAGGGTGGCACGCGTTGCCGATGAAGCGTCTGAGAGACCTGAAGGTTCTTGATCTAGGTCAGTTTCGATCCGCCGGCGGGCCTCTAGGATGCAGCTTCGTGGACGGAAGCTCATACGGCATTTCGTCCCAAGGCGTGGAGCAGGTTATGGACTACAAAACCATCATGGTCGGTTTGGCGCTGGATCGGCCCAACGATGCCTGCCTCCGGGTAGCCGGAGATATCGCCGAACGATTCGGGGCGCGGATCATCGGCGTTGCGGCATCGGATCTCAGGCCGCCGATGTACTTCGCAGACGGCGATTTTGCGCAGAAACTGCTCGATGAGGAGATGGCCGCCCTCCAGAAGCGACTATTGGAACTCGAGGCGGAATTCCGGGATTCGGTCGGGACACGCGCACCATCGGTTGAGTGGCGTTCCGCCCGGGCGTTGCCCGTGCCCTACATGCTTCGGCAGGCGAGGGCGGCTGATATCATCGTGGTGGGCACACGCTCCGAGACCATGGTCGATCCCACCGCGGCTGCGGATCCAAGCGATCTGGTGATGCAGGCCGGCCGTCCGCTCATAGTCGTGCCACCAGCCGTGCAGTGGCTCGATTTGAGAAGCGTTCTGGTCGCGTGGAAGGATGTTCGGGAAGCCCGCCGTGCAGTGTTCGATGCGCTGCCGATCCTGGCTGCGGCAAAGGAAGTCACGATCGCCGAAATTCCCGAGCAAGGAGGCGATCGGGCCGATGCGGTATCGCACGTCGCCGACGTGGCCGCGTGGCTGCGCAGCCACGGAATCGCGGCCAACACCGTCGTTCCCGAAAAGGCTTATGGCGTTACCGACCAACTCGAGACGATCGCCGCCAACGTCGGGGCCGGTGCAGTGATCGCCGGCGCCTACGGCCACTCGCGCTTCCGCGAATGGGTACTCAGCGGCGTTACGCGCCACCTCGCAACTGAATCGCGCCGCTGCGCGTTTCTGTCGCGCTAGGAAAAATTGACCATGACGGGGAACTGCCGTGCATAGATTTCTCGAAGCTACCGCCGGGCAATACATGACGCGCACGGTTAAGACCGTCGCGCGCGAGACCACCATGCGCGAATTGCAGCGAATGTTCGACGCGGACGATTTCAACTGTTACCCGGTCCGCGATGGCGACGACGTCGTCGGCATCGTGAGTCAGTTCGACTTTCTGAAGTGCTTTGCGTTCAATCCCGGCCGCATGGTTCCAGCCTATGACGACCTGTTGTCCCGGATGGTCGCCAATGTCATGACGGCGGAATTCATCTATGTCGACCCGGTGACGAAGCTGACGCGCGTACTGCAACTGATGGTGGACCATCGGATGAAGAGCATCCCCGTACTGGCTGCCGAACAGCGGCTCGCGGGGATCATTGCGCGGAGAGATATCATGCGCGCGCTGGCCGACAGTGCGCGCGGATAAGCTGGCGCTGTGCAGTCGCGGACCGCGACTGCTCCCTGGCGCCTAACCGGTCTTCGCCATCTCGACGTCTTCGGGCGACTCCAGGTACATCCCGGACATGGTGTCGACCCAGCACAGATGGTCGTGAACCTTCTTCACGCCTGCGACGTTCTCCGCGGCCACCATTGCAGCCTTGCGCGAACGCTCCTGGGTAATCACGCCGCTGAGGTGGACAATGCCGTCGCGCACCATGACGTTGAGCGCGAACGGACTCCAGTCGTTCTTCTCAATCGCGGCGATGACGCGGCTGCGAATGTGATCGTCATCGGCCGTTGGATCGGGAATTTCGCGGGCGAGGCCAGCAACCGCCTGCAACAAATTGGTACGGGACACGATGCCGACGATCTTGTCGCAGCGCATCACCGGCAGGCGCTTGATGCCGTTGGTCTCCATCGAGGCCACAACTTCCTCGAGCGTTGCGTTCTCGGTGATGGTGAGTGGATCCCTGGTCATGACATCCGAGACCGTGCGGCCGTGTTCCTGAACGTAATCGGTCGCGGTCGCGCCGGCGCCAAGCAGGAATTTGAGCCAGCGGCCACGCTTGCGCTGCGTGCCGATTTCGCTGCGGCGAATGAAATCGCCCTCCGAAACGATGCCGACCAGCTTGCCGGCCGCATCGACCACCGGAAGTCCGCTGACGTGCCACCGCAGCATGGTATTGGCCGCTTCGAGGATCGGGGCGTCCGGCGTGACGGTAATGACACCGCGGGTCATGATCTGATGGGCGCGCATGACGATCTCCTTGTTTCATGCCCTCGGATCTGGCGGAACGCCGCCGATTGCACGGCGCTCCGCCGACTCCAGTCAGGCGGCTGACTTAATCTCGATCTGCTTGGCCTGCTTCGGCGCTGGCTTCGGCACGGTCACCTTCAGCACGCCGTTAGCTATTTCGGCCGAGATATCCTCGACCTTCACGCCTGAGGGAAGTTCGACCGAGCGCGAGAACGAGCCATAGCTGCGTTCGACAAGGTGATAATCTTTGTTCTTCTCCTCGCGCACATTCTTCTTCTCGCCACGGATGGTGAGGAGATTGTCGGCTACGTTAAGCTCGATATCCTTCTTCTCCAGTCCCGGGAGTTCGGCGGTAATCTCGATCACCTTGTCGGTCTCGCTGATATCCATGCTGGGCATCGTCGTTGTGGCGAAGCCGGGAATATTGCGCGTGACGCCCTCGAACAGCCGGTCGATCTCCTGCTGCAGAAGGGAAAATGGGTTGGTTTCGCGGCGGATAATGGCACGCTGGGTTCCAACCGGGATCACGGATTTCGTATTCATGTGTGCCTCCTGGTTAAAGCCGTACTGGCAACTGCATGCTAGAAGAGCGTGAGCCGTGCCTGTTTGATGAGGATCAAACTCCGGCAACGTTGTCCCCGATAGGCTAGAGACGGTAGCGCGAGGCAAGAAAGAAGATGCACGCCATGGTCCTGGCAGCGCCCGGCGCGGCGCTCCGGTTTGAACCGCGGGAGGATCCGGCGCCCGGGCCCGGAGATGTGCGCGTCAAGGTCAGCGCCTGCGGCGTATGCCGGACCGATCTGCACGTCGTCGACGGAGAATTGCCTGATATTGCCTATCCGGTCGTTCCCGGTCATGAGGTGGTCGGCCGGGTAGATGCGCTTGGCGCCGGCGTGACGTCTCTGAGTATCGGCGAACGGGTCGGCGTTCCCTGGCTCGGTTACACCTGCGGCGAATGTTCCTACTGCTGGAGCGGCCGGGAGAACTTGTGCGACCGTCCACGCTTCACCGGCTACACGCGCGACGGCGGCTTTGCCACGCATCTCGTCGCAGACGCCCGCTATTGCTTTCCGCTCGGCGAAGCCGGGGACGACGTCGCGATTGCACCTCTGCTTTGTGCAGGATTGATCGGCTGGCGCTCGCTGGTCATGGCGGGGGCCGGAACGCATCTCGGCATCTTTGGCTTCGGCGCAGCCGGGCATATCATTGCGCAGGTGGCCCGCTGGCAGGGGCGTTCGGTCTTTGCGTTCACGCGTCAGGGCGACGTCGAGGCCCAGCGCCTTGCGAAATCGCTTGGGGCCGATTGGGTCGGAGCGTCGGAAGACCTGCCTCCGGTGCAACTCGACGCCGCGATTATCTATGCGCCGGTCGGTGCTCTCGTTCCGCTGGCGTTGCGCGCCGTGCGGAAGGGCGGGCGAGTGGTCTGCGCCGGTATTCATATGTCGGATATTCCATCGTTCCCTTACCACATCCTCTGGGAGGAGCGGCAGCTGCTTTCGGTCGCCAACCTCACGCGTAGTGACGGAACGGAGTTTTTCAAGGTCGCCGCGCAGGCCGGCATCAGGACGCATACGAGCGCGTTTCCGTTGCGGGAGGCGAATGAAGTCCTGTCGAAGTTGCGCGCCGGGCAGATCACCGGCGCTGCCGTGCTGCAACCATGACCGAACAGCCGCCAATCGATAGAACCGTAGCGGCCGAGGTTGATCAACAGCGCGTGCTCGATTTTCTCGATGGCTCCAGCTTCGGTGCGGCAAAGGGCGGCAAGCGCATCGACACCCATGCCTCCATGGTCTTTCTCGGCGGCGACCGGGCATTGAAGATCAAGCGCGCCGTTCGGCTGCCTTTCCTCGATTATTCGACGCTGGAGAAGCGCAAGCGAGCCTGCGAGGAGGAACTGACGGTCAACGCCGGCAATGCGCCAGAGCTGTACCGCCGCGTTGTTGCCATCACGCGCAATTCCGATGGGGCCTTCGAAATCGGTGGAGCGGGCGCCCCGGTCGAATGGGCGGTCGAAATGATGCGGTTCGATGAGGAGCAATCGCTCGACCGTGTCGCTGCCTCCAGGATAGTCGAACCATCCCTCGCGATCGCCATTGCCGATGCGATCCTACGATCCCATGAAAATGCGCCGCGCGCCGGCGGTGCATCTTGGCTCGGTTCGATTCCAACCCTCATCGACCGCAACACCGCAAAATTTCGTACCGTGCGCGAATTTGACGCCGCCGCCATTGATCAACTCGATGCCGCCAGCCGCGACTGTTTGACGAAACTTCAGCCCCTGCTCACCCAGCGCGCAGCGCAAGGGTTCGTGCGGCGGTGTCACGGCGATCTGCATCTCGCCAACATCGCGCTGGTGGACGGCAGGCCGCTGCTGTTCGATGCCATCGAATTCGATCCCGTAATCGCGACCACAGACATTCTCTACGATATGGCGTTTACGCTGATGGACCTGATCCATTTCAATCAGGGTGCGGCGGCAAACGCGGTGTTCAATCGCTACCTTGCGGAGGCAGGGGTTGAAGATATCGATGGCCTCCGCCTGTTGCCGCTATTCTTGTCGATGCGGGCAGCGATTCGCGCTCATGTGCTGTTCATGAAGAGCGAGCATGCCGAGGATGGCGAAGCGGTTTGGCAAGAGGCCAGACGCTATTTCGATCTGGCCGGACGCCTCATCATGCCGAAGCCGCCGATGTTGGTTGCGATCGGCGGCCTCTCGGGGACTGGAAAGTCGGTTCTCGCGCGCGGGCTTGCAGGCCTAATCGAGCCGCCGCCCGGCGCCGTCATTGTCCGCTCGGATGTCGTTCGCAAGCACCTTTTTGGCGTCAGCGAAACGACCGCGTTGCCGGAGGCGGCGTATCAGGCGGATACCACGGAACAGGTGTATGACATGCTTTCGAATATCGCACAGCGTTTGCTCGCCCAGGGCTGCTCGGTCGTGCTCGATGCTGCGTTCCTGCAGGAATCGGAGCGGGCAGAGCCCGCCCCCCTGGCCCGTAAGCACGGCGCGTGTTTCGTCGGCCTGTTCCTGACTGCGGATCGGGCGACACGGCTGGCGCGGGTCGAGCAGCGCAAGAGCGATGCATCCGATGCAACCCGGGATGTCGTTTTGATGCAAGAGACCTTCGCGATCGGCGCCGTTGATTGGCACATGGTCGATGCCTCGGGTACACCGGACCAGTCGTTGCGCAGCGCGCGAGTTTTGTTGCTTGAACCGGCGCCGGGCGAGGGCTGACGATGGCAAGCAGCCCAACCAAGGCGTCCAGCCGGCGCAGGAAGGGGAGGGCGAACGAGCACGAAACATCCACCGGACTATGGCTGGCGAACGGAAAAGTTGAAGGTTGCCGCAGGCGTATCACGGCTTCAGGCAGGCCGTAGCACGTTGACGTCGCCCTTCGCGGGCGCTGCCGGACGACAATCCGGAGTTTGATGTGCATCAACTTCGACCGCGCAATCGTCGGTTACGCTGCAAGCAGACACCAAGGGCCGAGCGTCCTCGCAAATGTTTGGGAGAACGGCGATGTTCAGGAACATTCTGGTTCATATTCCCTCGGAGCGTCCGGTCAGGCCCGTGATTGAGGTCGCCATCGCACTGGCGATGGCGCGCCGGTCGCATCTCGATGCTGTGGCCATCGGCTATGAATCGATGGGCGGCGTCGGAATGTTGGTGGGGAGCGGTGGATCCGCCGTTGCTGCCGTAGTGGAGGCCGAACAGGAGCGTGCCCAGGAAAGGGCCGACGCGGCGATTTCCGTGTTCGAGGTCGAGGCCAAGCTGGCCGAAATTGCCTACGGCGTCCGGAGCTTAACGGCGATCCCAGCCGAAGGCGGAGAAACCATCGGAACGCTTGCGAGGCTTTACGATATGACAATCGTGCTCCAGCCCGACTCGTCGAAATCCAGCTACGACAATGATATTTCGCGGGAGATTTTGTTCAATTCCGGCGGACCGATGTTGATGGTTCCCTACATCCACAAGGGACCGCTCGACACTCACCACGTGGGCATCGCCTGGAACGGCAGCCGTGTCGCCGCTCGTGCGTTGCGCGATGCGATGCCGTTTCTGATAGGCGCGAAGGCCGTGACCGTGATTGCGGTTAACGAGGAGGCGGGCGAGGCATCCTCGGACCAACTCGTTGCCCATCTGGCCCGGCGTGGCATCGCAGCGAGGGTCCAACGGCTCGCCACGGAACGCGGCGATGTTCAAGCAGCCATTCTGTCGATCGCGGCCGAAAGCAATATCGGCCTCCTGGTGATGGGTGGATATGGTCATTCGCGATTGCAGGAGCGCATTCTCGGCGGCGTCACCCGGGGCATGTTCAACTCGATGACGGTTCCTGTGCTGATGTCGCACTGATTAGGGCTGGTAGGAATGCGATCCTCCGTCTCCGTGGGCCCTTGTCTTGCGTCCAATCGCCGGGACGGACGGTCGCAATCCCGGTAGCTTGATGCACCTCAATGTTCAGCCCGATGCTAGTTGTCGGTTCCGTGGAGGCCAGGAGATAGGAGAGTTTCATGGCAGAACTGTCTGAACGGGTCGAATCCGGTCCTTCTCAATCAGCCGCAAATGGAGAGGCGGAAGCCTCCCGACTGAACCAGAGTGCACTGGAGTTCTCGTTCGGCGCCCAAAGGATGATGTTTGAGGAGTTCATTTTCTTCACCGACGAGATGCTGGAGCGAACCCGCACCGAAATGCATCTTTTGACGGAGTTCGCGGCAAAGATGGCGGGCGCGCATTCCGTCAAGGACGTCAAGACGATGTGTCAGGAATGCGGGCAGCATCAGCTCGACTTCCTTCGCCGCGACTCCGAACGGTTGTTCAGGCATGGCGAACGGATGATCGCTACCACTTCGAACTTAATCAGCGGTCGTCGCTGAACTGATCGGCCAAAAAGCATGCAGCCGAAATCAACACAGCCAACGGCGGAAGTGACCGTCTTGCCGCTTCGTGCCCGTGCAGCGGACCAGGGCGGCGACCGGCCGTCCGCCGTGCCGATCGAACAGCGAGTTGCTCCGGTAACGCAAGGATCGGACGGCGAGACATATCAGGCCGATCGTGCGCTTCATGCGATGCTGGCGCGCCTGACCGGGGGCATTTCGCCGGCGGCGCTGCTCCTGGCCTGTACCGACTGGCTTTCGCATCTGGCTTCGTCGCCGCAGCGGCAGATGGAGATCTCGCAGGAAGTCCTGGTGGACGCAAAGCGGTTTTTCGAAGCCGCGCAGAACTTCTTCGCGCCTGGGCAGGGGCCGTGGTCGCTGATCAAGCCCCAAGTGCAGGACAGGCGCTTCGATCGGCCGGAATGGGAACAGCCGCCGTTCAATCTGATGGCGCAAGCATTTTTGCTGGGCCAGCAATGGTGGCACAATGCGACGACAGGCGGGCGAGGCGTTGCGAAGCAGAACGAAGCCATCGTCGAGTTCTTGGTGCGGCAGATGCTCGACGTGCTGTCACCTTCAAATTTTGCCGCGACCAATCCGGAGGTGTTGCGGAAATCCTTCCAGAGCGGCGGAGCAAATTTCGTGCGTGGCTGGCAAAATTTCTGCAACGACTGGGTCCGCGTGGCGTCGGCGGGCCTCGGACCCGTCAAGACCGACGAGTTCCTCGTCGGCGAGACCGTCGCGACATCGGCCGGCAAGGTCGTGTTCCGCAATGCGCTGATCGAACTGATCCAGTATTATCCAACCACGGAAACAGTGCGTCCGGAGCCGATCCTGATCGTGCCGGCCTGGATCATGAAGTACTACATTCTCGATTTGTCGCCGCAGAACTCGCTGGTGAAGTATCTCATCGGCCAGGGTTTCACCGTCTTCATGATCTCGTGGCGAAATCCGGAGCCAGCCGATCGTGACATCGCCTTCGACGATTATCGAAAGTTGGGCGTCGAAGCCGCCCTCGATACGATCGGCGGTATCGTTCCTGGCGATCAGGTTCATGGGCTCGGCTATTGCCTCGGCGGGACGCTGCTCTCGATCGCGGCCGCGACCATGGCGCGCGACGGCGACAAGCGCTTGAAGTCGATCAGCTTGCTTGCCGCGCAAACGGATTTCACAGAGGCCGGTGAGCTGACGCTGTTCATCAATGAAAGCCAGGTCGCGTTCCTCGAGGATATGATGTGGGAGCGCGGCGTGCTCGACACCACACAGATGGCGGGCGCATTCCAGCTTCTGCGCTCCAATGATCTGATTTGGTCGCGTCTGACCCGCGACTATCTGCTAGGAGAGCGGGCGGTGCCGAGCGACCTGATGGCCTGGAATGCGGATGCTACCCGCCTGCCATACCGGATGCATTCGGAGTATCTGCGCAAGCTGTTTCTCAACAACGACCTTGCCGGGGGCCGATACCTTGTCGAGGGCAAGCCGATCTCGCTGTCGGATATTCACATGCCGATGTTCGTGGTTGGGACGCTTCGCGATCACGTCGCGCCCTGGAAGTCCGTCTACAAGATCCACTATCAGGTTGATGCCGACGTGAGCTTCCTGCTCACTAGCGGCGGCCATAATGCGGGAATCGTGGCGCCTCCGGGTGAGCAGGGCCACACCTATCGGATCAAGACCAAGGCAGCCGATGCCACGTATACCGGCCCGGACGAATGGCTGAAGACGGTGCCTTTGGTCGAGGGCTCGTGGTGGCCGGAATGGACGGCGTGGCTGGCGGCGCGATCCGGCGAGGCATCCGGACCGCCGCGCATGGGCGTGGAGGCCGCCGAGGAGAAGAGCCTGCCCGATGCGCCCGGCGATTATGTTCGTCGCTGATCCGCCGTAAAAAATCCGGTGATTATTGGCGGACCGGGCAGCTCGAAATGCCCAAAGCGGTATAAAGCGGGCAGCTCTTGAAGAACGCCGTCGCGAGCGGCACCACGCCAAAAAACCCAGCCCAGTGCCAACCCTGAATGGCGAGGCCATCCTGGAACGCATAGGCGATTAGCGCAAACCCCAGCACGATCCGCACATACTGATCAACCGTTCCCATGTTTATCGGCATGGCACTGTCTCCCTCAGCTGAACCTTGGTGAATGAACCGCGGCGAGCGTGTCATGCGATCCCGGTGCAGGCTTTGATCTGTCTCAACGATGGGTTGGCAATCAAAGGCAAGCAAGGCGAGGTCGGATTCGTCATCGGGCCGAGCCCTTGCCGGATTAGCCGATGAAGGAATTTTTAGTCGTTCTCCAAGGCCGCCTCAGCTCCCGGATAATGACGCCGCGCGGTCGTCGTCCGCGGCGTCCTATAATCGGCCGTCAATGCGAGAACATGATCGGCAGCGGCGGCTTCGACAGCAGACTCTTGGTGGCGCCACCCAGGATGAACTCGCGCCATCGCGCGTGCCCATAGGCGCCCATCGCGAGGACGTCGACTTGGTGCGAAGCAGCGTAGGCTTCAAGAACCTCGCCAATCCCTCGGCTCTTTGCATCGACCTTGTCCAGCACCACGTCGATGCCGTGGCGCGCCAGGTTCTTTGCCAGTTCTTCGGCGGAATGTTTGGTATCCAGCTTCTTCTCGTTGGTGACGGTGACAATGCGCACCTTCTTGGCCTTTTCCAGCAGCGGAAGCGCATCTGAAACAGCACGGGCGGCCGCGCGACTGAAGTCCCAGGCGATCGCAACAGTCCGCAGTTCGAACGGACGCGGGCGGGGGCTCTCGGGTAGAACGAGCGTCGGCCGGCCCGATCCGAATATCACCGATTCAGCGTACCATTGGTCGTAGCTCTCCGGCACGGGCACGATGGTGAGGTCGCGTAGCCTCGCATAATCGACCAGCAGGTCCGGCACGGCGAAGGTCGGGCATTTTTCGAGATAGGTTTCGTGCAGAATACCGGCCTTGTCTGCGGCGACCTCGAATGCGGCGAGCATTTCCTTGGAACTCTTCCGGCTCTTTTCGGCTTCACCCGCGATGATGCCTGGGATATTGGCGATCGATCCGGAAAGGAAACGCCCGGGTATTTCGACGTGCACCTCGCAGGCAACGGCGGCAAGGTGAGCGCCGAGGGCGGCGGCGATCGAGATCGCATCTTCCGCTACCGAGACCGGGGTCGGATCGGGATAACTCGTCAGTGTCAGCAAAATGTCCTTGAATGCCATCAGACTCTCCTTTTCCGAGACGCAATCTAGCGTCCCGTTGGCATGCGCGTTTGATCCATCGCAAGGGGCAGGATTTGCCGGCTCTAGGATTGCAGGCGCGGGCGCAACATCGGCTTCAGGAGTTCGAGCGTGATCAGCGCGATGACTCCCGCGCCGAGCGTCAGGGCGAGGTCGTCGGCGTGCAGAGGTCCGAAGGCGAAGAGCTTGCTTGCAAACGGCCAAAGCAGGCTGAGGGCCAGGATGGCGGCAACGGCGGCGAGCACCGCGGCCAAGGTCCGGTTTGGACGCCGCAGGGCTGTCAGCAGTGACGCACTAAAGGAGCGGTTGACCAGGATGAGGCTGACGATCACCACGACGAGCGAGAAGAATGCCAGCGCTCGCACTTCCGGCACTGGCATGCCCGACTGGAGCGCCAGGAGGTAAATGGCCGCGACCACTGCAAAAGCCAGTACCCCCTGCAGCAGGCTCCAGACGATCAGCGCCCGGGTGAACAGCGGTTCGTCGGGAGCGCGCGGCGGCCGGCGCATCACATCGTCCTCCTCAGTTTCGGCCTCGAATACCAGCGAGCAGACGGGATCGATGACCATTTCGAGAAAGGCAATATGGATCGGCCCGAACAGCAGGGGGAGACCGAACAGCAGTGGCAGCAACGCCAGTCCCGCAACGGGTACGTGAACGGCGAAGATGAAACTCATGGCCTTGCGCAAATTGTCATAGATGCGGCGGCCCAGACGGATCGCCTTGACGATCGAGCCAAAATCGTCGTCGAGCAGCACGATGGCCGAGGCTTCGCGCGCGACATCCGTTCCTCGACCGCCCATCGCGATGCCGATATGGGCCGCCTTCAGCGAAGGCGCATCGTTGACGCCATCGCCGGTCATCGCAACGATCTCGCCATTGCCTTTGTAAGCGTTGACGATACGGAGCTTCTGCTCGGGCATGATCCGCGCGAAGACAGTCGCCGTTTCCACCCGTCCGGCCAATTCCGCCTCGCTTAACTTCTCCAGTTGTTCGCCAGTAATGAGCTCGCCGCGTTCGAGGCCGGCCTGATGCGCGATCGCTTTTGCGGTCGCCGGATAGTCGCCGGTGATCATGACAGCTTTTATTCCGGCCGACCGGCATTCGCGGACAGCCTCGACGACGCTGGCACGCAGCGGATCGGCGAGGCCGACAAGCCCAAGGAGCTCGAAGGTTAATTCGCGCGGCGAAGCCGGCCAATCCGGCCCGGCATGCGTGGCGCGTGCGACACCCAATATGCGCAAGCCGGCGGAGGCCATCGCATCGATGGATTGTGTCAGCGCCGCGCGCTCAGAGGCGCCAAGCCGGCAAAGGCCCGCGATCGCTTCGGGAGCACCCTTGGTGGCGACGACGTATTCCTGCCGATTTCCGTCCGGTTGCCAGATATGGGTTACAGCGAGTAGGTCCGGCCGAAGTCCATAGGCATGCACCAGCTTCCAATGCGGGTGCCGATACGAGTTTTCGGTCAGCCGCTCGTGCGCAAGGGTATGAAATGCTCGCTCCATCGGGTCGAACGGCTCCGGGGCGCTCGCCAGCAGGCCGACCTCGCTAAGATCACGTAACTGCGCCGGCATTCCCGTTGCGTCATGCGGGCGAAATACGTTCTCGCCCTTCCGCAGTTCGACGATCGTCATCCGGTTTTCGGTGAGCGTGCCCGTCTTGTCGGTACACAATACAGTCGCCGATCCCAGCGTCTCGATGGCCGCCGCGCGCCGCGTGAGGACGCGCGCCAGCGAAATCCGCCACGCGCCCATCGCCATGAAGACCGTCAGGACGACCGGAAACTCTTCCGGCAGCAACGACATGCCGAGCGCAATTCCGGCCAACACGGCATCGAGCCAGCCACCGCGCATCGTTCCGTAAAGCAGAACCGCCAGCACGCTCACCGCGCCGCCGAAGACGGCAAACAGCCTGACGACGCGCCGGGTTTGCGCCTGCAGGCGCGGTGGTTCGGTTTTGAGCCCAGCCAGTGATTGGCCGATCTTGCCGATCTCGCTTCGCGGGCCGCTGGCGGTGACTTCCGCCAGTCCCGAGCCTCGCACCACCAGGGAGCCTGAGAACACCAGTGGGAGGTCGTCGCCTCCCGGCCGCTGAGGTCCGGATCCGGCGCGATTGTCCCACGCGACCTTGCGCACGGGTACGGATTCGCCGGTCAAGGTTGATTCGTCGGCTTGCAGATCCTGACACTGCAGGAGCACGGCGTCGGCAGGCACCCGGTCCCCTTCGGAAAGGACGATGATGTCACCCCGCACGACGTCCCGGCCGGCGATCCGCTTGCGCTCGCCGTCGCGAATGACAAGCGCACGTGGGCTCGTGAGGTCGCGCAAAGCCTCCAGAACGCGCTCGGTCCGGGTCTCCTGCACCACTGTGATCACGATCGACATGGTGGCGAAGGCGACCAGGATGATCGCCTCCTTCAGATCGCCGAGCGCCAGGTAAACGATGCCGCCGACCAGAAGCAGCGCCAGCATTGGCTCGCGCAGCACCTCGATCGCTATTCGTATCGGCGTGCGTCGATCGGGTTGGGGAAGCTCGTTGTGCCCTTCGGCCTGCAGCCGCGCCGCGGCATCGGCTTCACTGAGGCCACGGACTTGTTGCTGGGATCTCAGAAAATATGACATGCCTCAGGTTCGATACATGCGCAAAGGTCATCCCGACCAATCTAGAGCCAGGGCATTAGCTCAGTTGAATAAACTCGCATCGTAATCCCTCTCGAGGTTGACCTGGCCGGAGTTTTTGGATCGCGGAAGCGGCCTGTGAGACGTGGTGTTAAAGGTACGACACTGTCGTCACCCGATAGGTGTGCATCTTGCCGCCTTCGTTGACCGAAACATATTCGCCGACCAGGAAACGTTCATCCGCAAAGTGATAGCCGACTTCGTCAGGCAAGTTGGTCTCACCGTCGTCATAGTGGAAGGCCCAGCCGCCGCCTGGCCGGTGGACCAGGTGACCATGTTTGCTCTGCTGGTGCGGGCGCTGGCGCGCGACCCGGCAGGCATCGCGATGCTCGCGCCACAGTCTTGCATCGATGCGGCTCTCGGAGTCGAGCGGCGCCACGATGATATAGGACACCTCGGCATCGCCTTCGGGATGGCCAGGCTCGCGGGCCAGCGCTAGACGGAATTGCCGGAATTGCGCCGGCAGGGAAGCGTTCAAGATCGGCTGCGGCTGGGTCTTGGATCTGGTCTTGGACATTTCGTACGTCTCCTTGGTTATGCTGGCATGAGGTTACTGCCTCCGCCGTTATCAGCGTTACTCTGCCGTGGCCTTCGCCGCAGACGCAGGTGTCGTGGATTTCTTCAGACTCTTGACTATGACCGTGATCAGCGGCACCAGCACAGAGGGCAGCACGCTGTTCAGGGGATGATGCACCATGCCGGTGAATTGCGATTGCAGCCCCCGGGCCTCGGTCTGCAGCGCCTCGACTGCCGATCCATGAATCTCAGTCGCGAGTTCGAGTTCGCGTCCCGCAGGCGGCCTGCCGGCAATGACGAACAGGACGGCCGCGATCATAAAATTGACGAGGCCAAGAATCGCCGCGGCTGAAATCGCGCTCCAGATCTGCACCAGCGCGAAATAGGCCGACAACTCCAGCATCAACAGGCCGAAGGCAGCGATCAGTGCTGCAAACGCCCGCAGTCCAAGCCCGACCAGCATGTGCCGCATCCGGATTTCGGCGATGATACGGTCGGTCCGCCACAGTGCGCGCAGCTGCGTGACGACATTCTCGCTGTTCACGTTAGTGCCTCCTCAACATGAAACCGATGGCGACGCCGAGCGCAAAGGCAGAAGCCAGCGCCGCAATCGGCCGTTCCGCGATCAGTTTCCCGACATGCTCTTCTTCCGCGCTCAGGATCTCGCCGAGTTCGTTCAGGGTGTCCTTGATCTGCTCGACGAGCACCTCGCTGTGGTTCTTGGCGGCATGGAGCATGTCGTCGGCGGACGCAGTCATAAGGCTGGACAGCTCGCTCTTGATCGCGTGCAGCTCGTTACCTAGTTCGCTTGATTTGAACATCGCGCCCGTTCTCGTTGGCTCTATCGACTGAACTCTAGGTGAGGCGACGGCTCCGTCATTTGATTTGGCTCAACCTTCAAGGCGGCTTTGCTGCCTTGAGGCAGGTCAATACGAGGCCAAGCGCGCCGCCCTAGAATCGAGGGCAACGTAACCGTGGGGACATCATCTTGGCGACCGCACCGCTGTTAACGGCCATACCGTCGGGCGACACGCTCGAACTGCGTCCGGGTGGGTCCTGGACAGCGGCCAACGCCGCCGAGCTCGAACGGCTTACCGACAACGTTGCGCCGCAGCTCGATCGGGCCGGCGTCGTCAAGGTCGATATGGCCGGGGTGCGCGAACTCGACACGCTCGGCGCCTGGCTGCTCGAGAGAATGTCGCGGCGGGCGACTTCCTCGGGTCACCACGCCGATATCACAGGCATTGCAGATAATCATGCAGGGCTGATCGAGGAGGTTCACCAGGTCAACCGGCAAAAGCCGGCGCCGGCCGCGGCGCGTAACCCCATCGTGGCGAAACTCGGCGATATCGGCCGGGGCACCATCGGCGCTAGCGAAGACGTGACGGCATTCCTTCAGATGCTGGGGTCGCTGTGCATCGCAATCCTGGGCGTGGTGCGCCGGCCGAGATCGCTGCGGCTGACGTCGTTGACTTACCAGCTCTATCGTGTCGGCTGGCAGGCGATACCGATCGTCGTGCTGATCACCTTTTTGATCGGCGCTATCATCGCCCAGCAGGGCATCTTCCATTTCCGAAAATTCGGCGCGGATTCCTACGTCGTCGACATGGTTGGCATTCTCGTGCTGCGGGAACTCGGCGTGCTGATCGTCGCCATCATGGTCGCGGGACGTTCGGGCAGCGCCTACACTGCAGAGCTCGGCTCGATGAAGATGCGCGAGGAGATCGACGCGCTCTCGACCATGGGGCTGGACCCGATCGAAGTCCTGATGCTGCCGCGGATCCTCGCGCTGATATGCGCGCTGCCGATCCTGAGCTTCATCGGCTCGATGGCGGCGCTCTACGGCGGCTGCCTCGTCGCCTGGTTCTATGGCGGCATGGGGCCGGCGATCTTCATCGCGCGGCTGCATGAGGCCGTCTCCGTCACCCATTTCGAAGTCGGCATCATCAAGGCGCCGTTCATGGCGCTGGTGATCGGCATCGTCGCCTGCAGCGAGGGCCTGCGCGTGAAGGGCAGCGCGGAGTCGCTCGGCAAGCAGACCACCACCTCGGTGGTCAAGTCGATCTTCCTGGTGATCGTGCTCGACGGGTTGTTTGCCGTGTTCTTTGCATCGATCGGAATGTAGCGATGAAGCAGGCTGCCGAGCCGTTTGCCATTCGCGTGCATGATCTCGTGGTCGGCTTCCGCCGCCATGTCGTGATCGATCACCTCGCGCTGGATGTTCGCCGGGGCGAAATCCTCGGTCTGGTCGGTGCTTCCGGCGGTGGCAAGTCGGTGCTGATGCGGACCATCATCGGCCTGATACCGCGGCAGGGTGGCGAGATCGAGGTGATGGGTTCGCCGATCAATCACGACCGCACCACGCGGAGCGCGGCGGGGCGATGGGGTATCCTGTTCCAGCAGGGCGCACTGTTCTCCTCGCTGACGGTGCGGCAGAACATCCAGTTTCCGCTGCGCGAAACTCTTGAATTGTCGGACCGCCTGATGGACGAGATCGCCACCGCCAAGCTCGAAATGGTCGGGCTCAAGCCGGAGGACGGCGACAAGTTTCCTTCCGAATTGTCCGGCGGCATGACGAAGCGCGTGGCTCTTGCGCGCGCGCTCGCACTCGATCCCGCGATCGTGTTTCTCGACGAGCCGACCTCGGGGCTGGATCCGATTTCGGCGGGTGATTTCGATGCCCTGATCAAGACCCTGCATAAGACGCTGGGGTTGACGGTGTTCATGGTCACCCATGATCTCGCCAGCCTCAATACCGTCTGCGACCGCGTCGCGGCGCTTGCCGATGGCAAGATCGTCGCCATCGGACCGATGCATGAGCTGCTTCAATCCGAGCATCCTTGGGTGCGGGCCTATTTTCACGGCAAGCGCTTCCAGATGCTGCAACCCAAAGCGAGTTGAAAAATGGAAACGCGCGCTCCCTTCGTCATTGTCGGCGCCTTCGTGTTGGCGGCCATCGTCGCTGTGTTCGGCTTCGTCTACTGGCTGCAGAACACCGGTGGGCTTGGCCCGCGCACGAGCTACCATGTGCAGTTCGAGGGCTCGGTGCCCGGGCTACTGGTGGGCGCCGCGGTGCTTTTCAACGGCATCCGGGTCGGTGAAGTGACCGGTCTCGGGCTTGCACCCGATAATCCCCGCGGCGTCAATGCGACAATTTCGGTCGCTTCGATGACCCCGGTGCGTGCCGATACCAAGGTCGGCCTTGAGTTTCAGGGCTTGACCGGCGTTCCCGTGATCGCGCTCGAAGGCGGCACGCTGGTCGCAAAGAGCGCCGAGGTGCGGACGCTCGTGGCCGAGCTCGGTGCGGGGCAGGGCATGACGCAGGTTGCCCGTGACGCCCTGCGCAAGGTGGATTCGGTGCTGTCGGAAAATTCAGAGGCGTTGAAAGATACCATCGCCAATTTCAAGGTGTTTTCGGAAGGCCTCGCGCGCAATACCGGCAAGCTCGACGGCATCGTCGCCGGCCTCGAACGCATGACCGGTGCGACCGCTCCGCCGCAGAAGATCACATATGATCTGCGCGCGTTGCAGAATCCGGGACCCGTGGGTAAGGTCGTCAATGTACAATGGGCGATCCCGGAGCCGACGGCAGTAGCGATGCTGGAGACGCAGCGCTTCCTGTTCTCGCCCGCACAGGAATATCCCGGCTTTGCGGAAGCGATGTGGGCCGATGCGCTGCCAAAACTGATCCAAGCGCGGCTGATCGAAAGCTTTGAGAATTACGACATCGCACATGCGCCGCTGCGCACGGCCGATGTCGGTCAGACCGAATTCCAATTGCTGATCGATGTCAGGCGATTTCGCATCGCCATCGAATCCGGGCCGGTAGCCGAAATCGGATTGTCCGCCCGGATCGTCGACAAGGATGGCAAGGTCGTCGCCTCGCGGCTGTTTGAGGAAAGCGAGAAAATCGCGACTCTCGCACCGCCCGAAGCCGTCGCCGCGTTCAGCGAGGCATTCGGCCGGATGGCGAAGAGCGTGATTGCCTGGACGGCCCAGGCGCATTAGGCGCCGCGGGGGCCGTCTACTGGAGGGTCTTCAAATACGCCAGCAGGTCACCAATCTGGTCCGGCTCGAGCTGGAAGGCCGGCATGGTGGGATGGCCGGTGTAGATGCCTTCGGCCAGCGCTTCTCCGATGGTCTCGATGGGGTAGCGCTTGTGCAACGTTCGGAACGGCGGCGCGATCTTGAGCGGGCTTGGTGATACCTTGTCGATCGAATGGCACTTCGCGCAATTGTTGAGCGCGAAGGTCTTGCCGCGCTGCTCTTGAGGCGAAGCCCCTGCTGCCGGCGTCAAGGTGACGAGCGCGAACGCCAGAGGCATTAAAATTCGTACGATCATTGCAGCTCAACTCCGTGGAAGAATGCGGTATCCAGCCCGGAATCGTACAGTGAGGGTTTATTCGTCAGCCAGTTTGATCTGGATCAACCGGCCGGTCACGGATCCGCTAGAATGAACTATATCTCCGGGTCCTTGAGCACCGGTCGTGGCAGGGAGACGGGGACAATCCGACGCTCAAGCGGCAGTGGCCATGATACGAACCATCTCAGTGAATCCAAATCGGGGAAATTTCGGTCGCTGCTCGGCTTGCACCGTCCGATCGCTTAGCATCTGCGGCGCGCTCGACCAGTCCGATCTCGCTGAGTTCGGGCGGATCGCACGCCACGTTCAGCTCGCTCCCAATGAGGCGCTGTTCACGGCGGGCCAGATCGCGCATTCCGTGCACAGTCTGACGGCGGGTGTTGCGCGTCTATACAAGCTGCTGCCGGATGGACGGCGTCAGGTGATTGGCTTTGCGCTGCCCGGGGACTTTCTCGGCATCGCGCCGTCCGATCGCTACAGCTTTTCGGCGGACGCAATCGATTCCGTGACGGTGTGCCGCCTGTCCCGGGAGGCGTTCACGCATTTCATTGAACAGAGGCCGCATTTTCTGATTCGAATTAATGAATTCGCGGCGCGGGAACTGATGCTGGCGCAGGAGCAGATGCTGCTGCTGGGCCGGCGTACTGCGGAAGAAAAGGTCGCGGCCTTCCTCGTTGGCTGGCGAGAACGTCTGGCTCATGTCGGCGATCAGCGGCAAACAATCGCGCTGCCGATGAGCCGGCAGGATATTGCGGATTATCTGGGGCTGACGATCGAAACCGTGAGCCGGACGCTGACCCGGTTCGAGCGCGAAAAGATGCTCATCATCATAGCCGGTGGTGTCCGCATGCTGGATCCGGGCCGGGCCGCAGCCATGGCGGCTGCGTGAAAATTCCAGTGGCGTCGCGATCAATTTGATTCAGGTCAAAGTCGGAAGAAAAGCGCGCTGGCATGCTTCCTCCATCGCAGGAGGTCAGCCGCATGCCGGTCGATTCGTTGATTGCTGCCGACTGCGTCGTCGCCATGTTCGCGGTCTTTGCCGGGGTCTTGTTCTGGAGCGACATGCAGACCCATCCGGAGCAGCTGGCCCAGCAGTCCACCGCAAGGCGCTGGGCCTTCTGACATCGAGCATTCGGCCGGCGTGATGATCTGCAGGAAGAGAGTGCTGCCGTGAACGATGCTGTCCGCCATTATGCCCGTCTGCAGGTACCGCGATATACGTCCTATCCGACAGCCGCCGAGTTTACGACCAACGTCGGCGCCACCGACCAACGCCGGTGGCTGACGAGCATCGATGCGCGTGAGGCCCTTTCGCTTTATCTGCACGTACCTTACTGCCGCGAGCTCTGCCTCTATTGCGGCTGCAACACCAAGAAGGCGGTGCGCGTCGACGTCATCTCGGCCTACCGGGAAGCGCTCGAGCGCGAGATCGGCCTCGTCAGCGACGTGATGTCCGGGCCGGTCCGGATCGCCCGGCTGCACTGGGGCGGCGGAACGCCGAGCATTCTGGGCGCGGATGGGCTCGCCTCCGTCATGCGGGTTCTGCACGATCGCTTCGTTTTCGAAGCCGATTACGAACACGCGATCGAGCTTGATCCGAGATATGTAACGGAAAAGCTGGCGGAAGGTTTGAGGGCGCTCGGTGTCAATCGGGCAAGCCTGGGAGTGCAGGACGTCAATCCGCTGGTGCAGGCCGCGATCGGCCGCTGGCAGCCGATGCAGGCCGTCGAAGCGGCCGTGGCGCACCTGCGCGGCGCCGGCGTTCAAAATCTGAATTTCGACCTGATCTACGGTTTACCGCTCCAGACCATCGCCTCGCTTCGGAGGACCTGCGAGATCGTGGCCGCGCTGCAGCCGGATCGCGTCGCTTGCTACGGCTATGCCCACATGCCGTACCTGAAGGCCAACCAGCGGCGCATCGACGAGAGCAAGTTGCCTGGCCTAGAGGAACGCATCGATCAAGCCGGAACCATTGCCGAAGAATTCCTCCGCCATGGCTTCCGGAAGATCGGCATCGATCACTTTGCAAAGCCGGACGACGCGCTGGCCCGCGCCGCGCGGTCGGGACGGCTGCACCGCAATTTCCAGGGCTATACGGATGACGGAAGGGAAACCCTGATCGGTCTTGGCGCGTCTTCGATTTCCAGATTTACGGACGGCTACGTCCAGAACATTTCCGATGTCCCCAGCTATGTGCGCGCGATTTCGGCCGGCCGCCTCGCGCCGTCCCGCGGTTGCCGGCTGGATGCTGCCGAAAGGCAGCGTGCCCGCACCATCGAGGGCCTGATGTGCCAGTTCGGGGTCGATCTCGACGTGACCGCGCCGGATATGGTGTTCGATGAAGAACTCGCGCTGCTGCGGCCGCTGGTCCGCGATGGCCTGGTTCAGATCGATGGCCGTGTCGTGACCGCAACCGAGGCCGGCCGTGCCGTCATTCGCGTCATTGCCGCCGTATTCGATTCGCACACGCGTGCCAATGCGTCCCGCCTCAGCAAGGCTGTATGAAAAAGCCGGCTGTGGTTGATCCAGCGCAAAGCCCTGGCGACCAGAACCCGCTCTGATGAAACGATCAGATAGCGAGGGTGTCCCATGACTATTCCCAAGAGTGTGGAAAGCGCGCCGACGGACGGCTTCTTGTACGGATGGGTAAGGGCTATCGCGTCCAGATTTGCCGGCAGCGGGGAGCTACAAAATCTCGGGAGCAAGGAGTCCGAGCAGATCGCGCGGGATCTAAATCTCTCTTCCTCCGAGCTTTTTGCGCTGTCCGCCAGGAACGATCGCTCGGGAGACCTTCTGCGGAAGCGAATCGCGGAGTGCGGTCTGTCGACGGATCAACTGAAGACCCGCCAACCCGAGGTGCTTCGGGATCTGGAGCGCGTTTGCGGTCACTGCACGTCGACGAAGAGGTGCGCAGCAGAGTTCAGGCGCGGCAGTGCTTCGCCAGATTGGTCCAGTTACTGCCCCAACACGCCAACCCTGCAGGCCCTGATGGATGAAGATCGGCAATCCAGGTTGCAGGCGTCGCTGCCGGTGGGTCCGTCCTGCTGTTGAACGCCTCGCAAGCGGGCGCGGGGTTTGACTTCGATCAAGCCGGCCGAGGCAAAGTTATGATCAAGGAAATTGGTGTCTCCAGAAAAGAAGCCCAGCATGAGCCAATCAATCCCTGCCAAGTCGATGACAATAGGCGAAGCCGTCCTTGGCCCACTGTTTGCGTGTACGGCTCTTTTATGCGCATTTGCCGCTGCGAAAGGGCTTGATCCTGCCTTCACGTTTCACGCCTCGCTCGGTGCCGCTGCCAGCCTCGCGGCGGCCTTTGCGATTTTCAATCGGTACTACGACCGATCCGCGACGTTGCCGGTCCAGGAAATCAATGGCCGGCCGAACTACAACATGGGTCCGATCAAGTTCTCGGCCGCAATGTCGGTGTTCTGGGGCATCGCTGGATTCGCGGTCGGGCTGTTGATCGCCTGTCAGCTTGCGTGGCCCGCGCTCAATTTCGACCTGCCGTGGACCAGCTTCGGTCGACTGCGGCCGCTGCATACGTCGGCGGTTGTCTTTGCCTTTGGCGGCAACGTACTGATCGCAACATCGCTCTATGTTGTTCAGAAGACCTGTCGCACGCGTCTCGCGGGCGATCTCGCGCCCTGGTTCGTCGTCTTTGGCTACAACTTCTTTATCCTGATCGCCGGTACCGGCTATCTGCTTGGCGTGACCCAATCCAAGGAATATGCCGAGCCGGAGTGGTACGCCGATCTCTGGCTGACGATCGTCTGGGTGGTCTATCTGCTGGTCTTCCTTGTGACCATCATCAAGCGCAAAGAGCCGCACATCTTCGTTGCCAACTGGTTCTATCTCGCCTTCATCGTCACCATCGCCGTGCTCCACCTCGGCAATAATCCCGCACTCCCGGTATCGGTGTTCGGCTCAAAGTCCTACATTGCCTGGGGTGGCGTGCAGGATGCGATGTTCCAATGGTGGTACGGCCATAACGCGGTCGGCTTCTTCCTGACCGCCGGCTTCCTCGCCATCATGTACTACTTCATTCCGAAGCGTGCCGAACGGCCGGTCTATTCCTACCGGCTTTCGATCATCCATTTCTGGGCGATCATCTTTCTCTACATCTGGGCGGGGCCGCACCATCTGCATTATACGGCGCTGCCTGACTGGGCGCAGACGCTGGGCATGACGTTCTCGATCATGCTCTGGATGCCGTCCTGGGGCGGAATGATCAACGGTCTGATGACGCTGTCGGGCGCCTGGGACAAGCTGCGGACGGATCCGGTTCTCCGCATGCTTGTGGTATCGGTCGCCTTCTACGGCATGGCGACCTTCGAAGGTCCGTTGATGTCGGTGAAGGTGGTGAACTCTCTCAGCCACTATACCGATTGGACGATCGGTCATGTGCATTCGGGTGCGCTGGGCTGGGTCGGCTTCGTTTCGTTCGGCGCGCTGTATTGCCTGATCCCCTGGCTATGGGACCGGAAGGGGCTTTACAGCCTCAAACTGGTCAACTGGCACTTCTGGATCGCGACGATCGGGATCGTGCTCTACATCTCCGCGATGTGGGTGTCGGGCATCCTGCAGGGTCTGATGTGGCGCGCCTACACCTCGCTTGGTTTCCTCGAATACTCATTCATCGAGACCGTGGAAGCGATGCATCCGTTCTACGTCATTCGCGCCGCAGGCGGAGCGCTGTTCCTGATCGGGGCGTTGATTATGGCCTTTAACCTTTGGATGACTGTGCGCGCAGGCGAGGCGGAAGTGCAGCCGCGCGTCGCTCTTCAGCCGGCGGAATGAGGAGCTCTCGATGTCTTTCTGGACGCGACACCAAATCTTCGAAAAGAACTCGATCGTTCTGATTGCGGGAATTCTCGCGGTCATTGCGATCGGCGGGCTCGTCGAAATTACCCCGCTGTTCTATCTCAAGAGCACGATCGAGAAGGTCGATGGCGTCAGGCCATACACACCGCTCGAGCTTGCCGGGCGTAACGTCTACGTCCGTGAAGGCTGCTATCTCTGTCACTCGCAGATGGTCAGGCCGCTCCGCGACGAAGTCGAGCGTTACGGCCATTACTCGCTTGCGGCCGAGAGCATGTATGACCATCCGTTCCAGTGGGGATCCAAGCGTACCGGTCCCGATCTGGCGCGTGTCGGCGGCAAATATTCCGACGAATGGCACGTCACGCACCTGAACAATCCGCGTGCGATCGTGCCGCAATCGGTCATGCCCGGTTATGCCTTCCTGTCGGAGACGGAAGTCGACGAGGCGACCGTCACGGCCCATCTGCGCACCAACCGTGCCGTCGGCGTACCCTATTCGGACGATCAGATTGCCAATGCCGTCGCCGATCTCAAGGCGCAGGTCGATCCCGACAATGCGGGCGTGGATGGGTTCACCAAGCGCTATCCGAAGGCGGCAGCCCGCAATTTTGACGGCAAAGGTGGTGCGCCGACCGAAATGGATGCGCTGGTCGCCTACCTGCAGATGCTCGGCACGCTGGTCGACTTCAAACTCTACAACGAAAAAGCAAATCTCCGCTGAGAAGGCAGAACGATGAAAGCAATTCTCACTGTCCATAATATTGCGTCGGAGTTCGTCACGTCGTTCTGGACGCCTCTCTTCGTTGCAATCTTCATCGCCATCGTGACCTACGCGTTTTGGCCGCGCAACCGGGCCGCCTTCGACGAAGCGGCGAAAATGCCCTTGCGCGAGGAGTGAGCCGATCATGACCGAACACAGCGACATCGACCACGTTTCCGGAAGGTCGACGACGGGGCACGAGTGGGACGGCATCAAGGAACTCAACACGCCGCTGCCGCGGTGGTGGGTGATCACCTTCTATGCAACCATTCTCTGGGCGATCGGCTACTGGATCGTGTATCCGGCGTGGCCGCTGCTCTGGAGCCACACGACCGGGATATGGAACTACTCGACCCGTGCGGAGGTCGCCACCGAACTCGCCAATCTGGAAAAGGTCCGCGGTGACAAGATGGTGGCGCTCGGTGCGGCGCCGTTGGCCGACATCGAGAAAGATCCGGCCTTGCTCGCGCTTGCTCGCGCTCGGGGTAAGGCGGTATTCGGCGACAATTGCGCGCCATGCCACGGCACCGGCGGCGCCGGCGCCAAGGGCTATCCCAATCTGAACGACGACGAATGGCTGTGGGGCGGCAGCCTCGACCAGATCATGCAGACGATCCAGTTCGGCGCCCGTTCCGGCCACGCGAAGGCGCATGAGAGCGCCATGCTGGCGTTCGGCAAAGAGGGGATCCTGAAGAAGGATGAGATCGTCACCGTCGCCAATTATGTCCGCTCCCTCTCGGGGCTTCCGACAGCCGCGGGCTACAACGCAGCGGCTGGCGCGAGGATCTTTGCGGATAATTGCACCTCGTGCCACGGCGACAACGGCAAGGGAAACCAGGAGCTCGGCGCACCCGACCTCACCGACAAGATCTGGCTCTATGGTTCCGACGAGGCGACGCTGGTCGAGACCATCACCAACGGCCGCGCCGGCGTCATGCCCGCCTGGGTCGGCCGTCTCGACCCTTCCACGATCAAGGCGCTGACGGTCTTTGTCCACTCGCTCGGCGGAGGCAAATAACTGCCGGGCGGGGCAAGTCGACGTCCTGTTTGAGGTGGATCAAACGCGGGCGCGGGGCTGGGTCTACAGTGAACTCCTGATGCGAGATCAACCCCAGCGATGAACAAGTCCGTGAATCCGACCGAACTGCAGCTTGACGACGATGGACCGCTTTATGCGGCCCAAAAAAAGGTCTACCCGCAGAGCGTTTCCGGATCCTTCCGCCGCACCAAATGGGGGCTGATGGCGTTCTGCCTCGGCGTTTACTATCTGCTGCCGTTCGTGCGATGGAACCGTGGCCTGGGCGCGCCGGATCAGGCGGTGCTGGTCGACCTTCCGAACAGCCGATTCTATTTCTTCTTCATCGAGTTGTGGCCGCAGGAAGTCTATTATTTCACCGGCTTGCTGATCGTCGCGGCGCTGACGCTGTTCCTGATGAACGCGATCGGCGGCCGCATCTGGTGCGGCTATCTCTGCCCGCAAACCGTCTGGACAGACCTGTTCTATGCCGTCGAGCGCCTGATCGAAGGCGACCGGCGGGAACGCATGCGTAAGGATGCGGCCAAGGGCACGATGAAGCTCGAGCGCTTCGCCGAAATCCTGCTGAAACATTCGATCTGGCTGATGATCGCCTGGTGGACCGGTGGCGCCTGGGTGCTCTATTTCAATGACGCGCCAACGCTGGTGATGCAGCTCATCACCTTCCAGGCGCCGGTGATCGCCTACATCTGGATCGGAATCCTGACGGCTACGACCTATGTATTCGCGGGCTGGATGCGCGAGCAGGTCTGCGTCTATATGTGCCCGTGGCCGCGCATTCAGGCAGCCCTCACCGACGAGTGGGCGCTCAACGTCACCTACAAATACGATCGCGGCGAGGCACGCACGTCGCTGAAGAAGGCGAACGAGCTGCGGGCGCTCGGCGAATCCGTTGGAGACTGCATCGATTGCTATCAATGCGTCGCAGTGTGCCCGACCGGTATCGACATTCGTAACGGCGCGCAGCTCGATTGCATCCAGTGCGGCCTTTGTATCGATGCCTGCGACACCGTCATGACGAAGATCGGCCGGGAAACCCGCCTGATCGGGTACGACAACGACATCAACATTCACCGGCGCGAGTCCGGCAAGCCGCCGATCTATCGCATCGTGCGGCCGCGCACCATCACCTATGCCGCCATGATCCTGGCCGTCGGCGCAATCATGCTCTATGCGCTGCTGACGCGGTCGTTGCTCGACATCAACGTCCTGCACGACCGCAATCCGATTGCGGTGAAGCTCGCCGACGGATCGATCCGCAACGCCTATACCGTCCGGCTCCTGAACAAGCGCGGCTTCGATCGCGTCATTGCGATCGATATCGACGGTCCGAAAAACGCGACAATGCATGTGGTTGGCGTCGACTCGGTGACACCCGATCGGCCGATGATCGTCATTGCTAAGGACACAACCACCGAACTGCGGCTGCTCGTTACCGCGCCGTCCGAAGACAATCCGGAGAAATCGATCCTGGTCAAATTCCGGGTGACCGACATCGGCCTCGGCGAAGTTGCGTCGGCGAGCGACAATTTTGTCAGCCCGTGAGATGCTGGGAGAAATTCGCATGATGAAACCGTCCAGCTCGCCAAAGCCGCTGACCGGGCGCAAGGTGCTGTTCATGCTGGTGGCGTTTTTCGGCGTCGTGATCGGGATCAATCTCGTCATGATGCGGTTCGCGATCCAGACCTTGCCCGGCACCGAGGTCGACAGCGCCTATAGCGCCAGCCTCGCTTATGAGAAGGAGATCGCGACCGCCCGCGACCAGGGCACGCGCAATTGGAAAGTCGATGCCCATGTCGAGCGCAGCGGGCAGGGCGGTGCGATGCTGCAGGTCGAGGCGCGCGACAACTTCGGCCGGCCCATGTCCGGTCTGGCGTTTCAAGGGCGGTTCGAGCGGCCGACCGACCGTCGCGCCGATCAGCCGGTAACGCTCGCCGAAGTGGGCATCGGCATCTATCGCGGAAGCGCGTCAGCCATCGCGCCGGGACAATGGGATCTGGTGCTGGAAGGCGTCGCGGCAGGACAGCGATTGTTTCTGTCCAGGAACCGCGTGTTGTTGAACTAGGGCATGATCCGGACCGGGACGGCCGCGTTGGCGTAAAGCGGAAACCGGTTTTCGGAAAAGATCATGCTCACACAAACAGAGACCGCATCATGCAGGCGACGCGAGACTTTTCACACTATGTCCGTCATCTCGGCTCGGGCCTATCGCATATCGATCTGGCGGTGGAAGGCGTCAGTTGCGCCGGCTGCATGTCGAAGATCGAGCGCGGCCTTTCCGCGCTTCCGGACGTGACGCTGGCGCGGGTCAATCTGACCGACCGCCGCGTCGCGCTGGAATGGAAAGAGGGGACACTCGATCCGGCTCGCTTCATCGACCGTCTGGCGGAGCTTGGCTACAAAGCCTATCCGTTCGAGCCGGTTCGCGCCGAAGCGGTGGAGACGGAGCAGGCGAGCTTCCTGCTTCGGTGTCTCGGCGTCGCAGCCTTTGGCGCGATGAACGTCATGATGCTGTCGATCCCGGTTTGGTCCGGCAATGTGTCGGACATGATCCCGGAGCAGCGCGATTTCTTCCATTGGCTGTCGGCGCTGATTGCGTTGCCGGCGGTAGCCTATTCGGGACAACCATTCTTCAGGTCCGCCTTCCGTGCGCTGCGGGCGCGCCGCACCAATATGGATGTTCCGATCAGCATCGGCATCGTGTTGGCGCTTGCGATGTCGGTGATGGAAACCGTCCACCACGCCGAGCATGCCTATTTCGATGCGGCACTGATGTTGCTCGCCTTTCTGCTGTCCGGCCGCTACCTCGACCAGAGTATGCGCCGCAAGACGCGCGCGATGGCCGGAAACCTGGCCGCGCTCAAGGGAGAAACCGCGACAAAGTTCGTCGGCGCCGACGAAATCAGCGTCGTGCCGATTGCCGCGGTGCAGGCCGGCGACATCGTCTTGCTGCGGCCGGGCGAGCGATCCGCCGTTGATGGCTCCGTGATCGAAGGGCAGTCCGAGATCGACCAGAGCCTGATCACCGGCGAAACCCTGCCGGCAAAGGCCGGGCCGGGCACCGCCGTCTATGCAGGCACCCTCAATCTGTCGGGCGCCTTACGGGTGCGGGTGGCGGCGGCAGCCGAAGGCACGCTGCTGGCGGAAATCACCCGACTGCTCGACAACGCCGTGCAGACGCGCTCTCGATATGTGCAACTCGCCGACCGGGCGTCGCAGCTCTATGCCCCCGTCGTGCATACGGCGGCGCTCTTGACCATGCTGGGTTGGGCCGCTTACGGCGCCACCTGGCACGATGCCATCGTCACCGCGATATCGGTCCTCATCATCACCTGTCCCTGTGCGTTGGGCCTGGCGATACCGGCGGTGCAAACCGTCGTATCCGGCGGAATGTTTCGGAGCGGCGTTCTGCTTAATTCCGGCGATGCGATCGAGCGGCTGGCCGTCGTCGACCGCATCGTATTCGACAAGACGGGCACGCTGACCTTGCCCGAACTCGATGTCACCAACGCAGCGAGCGTTCCGCCAGCGGTCTTTGAACTCGCCGGGCGGCTTGCGCTTGCCAGCCATCATCCCGTTGCATCAGCGGTGGCGCGGGCGGCCGGCGCAAGAACGCCCTTGGCTGGCATCGAAGAGGTGGCAGGCCAGGGCGTCCGCGGCTTCGTCAACGGACAGGAAGTTAGACTGGGCCGGCCGTCATTTTGCGGCGCGGAGCAGATCGCCAACGAGATCCTGTGCCGGGATCCCGAGGCATCCGTCGTCGCCTTCCGTCACGGCGAGACGCGGAATGTGTTCGCCGTGCGGCAGCGGCTGCGCCCTGATGCTACCGGCGCGATTGCCGTGCTGCTCAAGGCTGGTGTCGAAATCGAGATACTGTCCGGCGATCGCGAGCCCGCGGTGCGACATGCGGCCGAGTCGCTCGGAATTCATGAATGGCGCGCGGGCGTCACTCCGGCGGAGAAGATTGCGCGCATCGACGAATTGAAGCGGAGGGGCGTCAAGGCCCTGATGGTAGGCGACGGCATGAATGACGCACCGGCGCTCGCTGCGGCGCACGTCTCGATGTCGCCCGTCAGCGCGACCCATCTGAGCCAGGCGACCGCCGATCTGGTGTTCCTAGGAGATCGCCTCGCGCCCGTCGTCTCCGCTATCGGCTTCTCGCGAAAGGCGCTGCGACTAATGCGGCAGAACCTGTGGCTCGCCGCGGGCTACAACCTGCTTGCCGTGCCGCTGGCCGTTGCAGGCCTCGCCACGCCGCTGGTCGCGGCCGCCGCAATGTCGGGCTCGTCGCTGCTGGTGATATTGAACGCGCTACGCGCTCATCACGGCGCGAGGGAGCTCGGCTGATGGAGGTCCTGGTATTTCTCGTGCCGTTGGCGCTGACGCTCGGTCTCATCGGCCTGATGGGGTTTCTCTGGTCGCTCAAGAACGGCCAGTACGACGACCTCGAGGGGGCTGGATGGCGGGCGATTGCGGATGATGAGCCGGCTTCCGGCAAGCCCGATCCGTGAAGTCCCCGATTTGGCTCTGATTCTGCGAAAATCGTAAGGGACTAATGCTTTGCAGCCGGCTTGGTCGTAAATTGGGAACATCGCCGCCGCACTTGGCCCATACGCGCGCCAGGAATCGCGGCCCCCGATGAAGAGCGGGGGCTCTCCGAGGCGGCGTTGGTACGCATCACTATGGCTGCGACCATGCCGGTTTGTCCGGCCACCGGCTACCTGAAGGACGGCGTCGCAAACAGCGTCTGGAACGTTCCAGACGTCGAGTTGGTCGATTGTCCGGATCAGCTTCGAGCCGGCGTGGAAGCCCGACATGATGACCGCGAAAGCCAGGGCCGATCTGGAATGTGCGGCCTGCCACTGAATAAAATGCCCCGCAACGCCGAGTCCGTGACCGGCGAGGGCGGGGCAGTCTAGGAGAAAACGGCGAGATCGCCGGATGATGCAGGACAACATTGTCAGGCATCATGTGAGCCAACCATTCGTCCATTTCGCCGTATCCGCATTGACGTGGATCAATTGTTCGGTGTGTGGCGGCAAGTGCGCGACAAAGATACGGAGTGTCCTCCGTACGATGAAGCAGGTAGCGATCGATGTCGCGCAGGCGCAGCAATGGTTGCTGGCGCGCGGCGCGCAAGACTTGCGCGATGCCATGTACAAACGGGAGCGGCTCGACACCATGATCGACTTGGCCGGAAACGTCACAAAGCTACGCGCCTAAAGAGGGTTCTCGCGATCCCGAAGCAGAAGCGAAGGCGCGGTGGCTTTGTCGCCGGGGTAGGGAAAAGGAGTGCAAAGGTGGCACCAAGACCCGCGACAAACGAACGGAAAAAGTACCAAACTAGTAAAACAGCGAAGGTAAAACAGGCGCTAAGCCATTGAAATTATTGAGTGGTGGCGGAAGGGGTGGGATTCGAACCCACGGTACCCTTGCAGGCACGCCGGTTTTCAAGACCGGTGCCTTAAACCACTCGGCCACCCTTCCGTTGCAGCGACATCAATCAGTTAGAGGTTGGAAAAGCAAGGCGAGATGAGAACAAAGATGGTCTTGGGGCCAACTTGGGGACAAAGCCTCGTAAAGTTGGTCCAGCCCGTTCGCCTCATGTCCCCAAGAAGCTCGCCGTCAACGAACTAATCGCCTGCGACAGCCTGTTGTCGGCTTCCTGCGTCCGCTTCCGCTTGGCGTAGTTGCGCAGGAGGACGGCGGGATCGTCGCCGATTCGCTGAGCAATGGTGTGGATCGGGATGGGCGGGTTGGCATCAAGCAGGCCAGTCGCGTGGATGCCACGCAGGTCGTGGAAACGGGGTTTGCCAAAGCCGAGTTTCCCGGCGCGCCGGGCAAACTCCTTGCTGAAGTTCCGCGGGTTGCGCGAGGCGGTTAAGTCGAACTGCTCGCCCCTCTCCGGGATGGCAGGGAACATCAGCGCACCGGCTGGCAGGCGGATCAGACCGAGGTCAACGTCGACCCCATCAGGGATACCCGCCTGAATGCGCAGGTGGCGCTCCTTCTCGGCGAGCAGTTCGGCCACAATGGCGTCGTCGATGTCGATGGTGCGCCAGCCGCGCTTGGTCTTGGGACGCTTGTGCCGGATGCCGTGCTTCTTGGT
The DNA here is from genome assembly GCF_054059515.1 of Bradyrhizobium sp. URHC0002. Classification (NCBI taxonomy): domain Bacteria; kingdom Pseudomonadati; phylum Pseudomonadota; class Alphaproteobacteria; order Hyphomicrobiales; family Nitrobacteraceae; genus Bradyrhizobium; species Bradyrhizobium sp. URHC0002. The sequence goes on from NZ_JBSSCF010000001.1 coordinate 5,764,396, forward strand.
TTGCTCCAAGGCCCATTCGATCCAGATTGTCTTCTTCGAGACGTCGAGATCGGACCAGCGCAGCGCCAACAGCTCGTTGCGGCGCGCGCCGCATGCGGCGGCGAGGGCGACGACGGGGTATAGGCTTGAAGACTTGAAGCCCGCTACCAGTTTAGCCAGATCAGCCTCGCTGAGACCTTCGCCATGGCGGGCTTCAACGATGCCAATGGTGTGGTGAACCCGGACGGCACCGTGAAAGGCGTCGCTGCGCTGCGCGTTGCAGATGCTTCAATCATGTCGTCTGATTGTCGTGCCAACACTCACTTCGCCACGATGGTGATTGGTGAAGCCATCGCGCGAATGATGATGCGGAAGACGGACGTCTCGAACAACGCTGCCGCCCTGGCGCTGTGGGAAATGCCCAAGCAGCTCAAGCCTCGCAACGCTCAAGAGGCATCTTGGCCCAGCAAGCGGCTCGCCCGCCGGACTTCATTCAGGAACGCCTTGGCGAGACGTGACAGAGGTTCGGCCTCCGACCACAGCATGTAGGCCATGGCCACTGTTCTGGGCGTGAAAGGTCGAACGATCAGGCCCTGGCCGCCGCCCTGGCGCGGCGAAAACGGATCGACGACCGCAGCGCCAACGCCGGCAGCCGCGAGCACGCAGGCCGTGTTGCAGTATCGCACCTCGACGGTTGGCTGGAACGGTGCGCCGGCCAGCGCAAAGCTCTCGCGCACGGCTTCGCCCAATCGCGTGCCGCGCTCCAGCCCGATGAAGGGTAGGCCGACAAGGTCGGAAGCGGAAATGAGCGGCCGTTCGGCCAGCGGATGGTTCGGCGGCAAAACGCAGACCATTTCGCCGGTATGAACCACCTCATGCGCGATGCCGGGATGATGCGACAGCCCGAGCGCGAAGCCGAGCTCTGCAACCCTGCTCGATACGCCGTCGATGATTCCTTCGTAGCGCCGCACATCGAAGAAGACGCGCGTCTGCTGACGGCGGCGCAGGAAGTCCGATAGAGCATGTGGAATAATGCTGTAGGCCAGCGGCGGCGTCGCCACGATCGATAGAAGCCCTGTGCGGCACTCCCTCAAGTCGCGCACGCGATTTTCGAGTTTGGCGTGGAGCGCAAAGATCGCCTCACTTTCCTTGTAAAGCGCCATCGCCTCTGATGTCGGGAACAGCCGGTTGTTGACACGCTCGAACAACGCAAAACCCGCCTGCGCCTCCATCGACTTTAGCGCGTTGCTGATCGCCGGTTGCGACAGCGCCAGTTCGTCGGCCGCCGCGACCGTGGTCCGATGACGGATGACCGCACGGAGGATCTCCAATTGGCGCAGGTTCATATAACTACCGGTTATTGTCTCATCGAAAATATCATAGCACGAGTGATTGCGTTTAGGGCTGCGCTTCCGCGTAATCACCCCTGCATCGGAGCGCTATCGGAGCGGGATCGTCCGCCTCTCGAATGAGCAGCTCGCTCAGATTGGAGGCAATGTTGGTTCGGGTTCTCCGCGCGGCCGCCGCCCAGATGGGGCCGACGCAAAAAGCGGATACGCGAGAGCATACGCTTGGCCGGATGTTGGCGTTGCTGGAGGAGGCGGCTGCGCGCGGGGCAACACTGGTTGTTTTTCCCGAACTGGCGTTCACGACCTTCTTCCCGCGATGGCTCATCGAAGGCGACGCACTCGATCATTACTTCGAGCGCGGGATGCCGAGCCCAGCCGTGCAGCCCTTGTTCGATCGTGCTCGGACGCTCGGCATCGGCTTCTATGTCGGTTACGCCGAACTGACATCGGACGGTCGACGTTTCAACTGTTCGATCCTGGTCGATCGCGACGGCGAAATTCTCGGACGCTATCGCAAAGTGCACTTGCCGGGCTCGGTCGAGCCGCGTGCCGGCGCAGCCTACCAGCAGCTCGAAAAGCGCTATTTCGAATATGGCGATCTGGGATTTCCTGCCTTTCGGGCGGGACCGGACTGGCACCACGCGATCATGGGCATGATGATCTGCAATGATCGCCGCTGGCCGGAAGGCTGGCGCGTCCTGGGCCTGCAGGGCGTCGAACTGGTTTGCGTCGGCTACAATTCCGCGGCGTACGATCCAAACGGCGGTGTCTCCGAAGACGCAGCGCTGCGTACTTTCCATTCCAAGCTGGTGACTCAGGCCAACGCCTACATGAACGCCACCTGGGCGATCGCGGTCGCCAAGGCGGGGAACGAGGACGGCTCCGGACTGATCGGGGGCTCCTGCATCGTGGATCCCAACGGCCGGATCGTCACTGAGGCGCAAACGCTCGCGGACGAAATCGTCGTCGCCGACCTCGACCTCGATCTCTGTCGCCAGGGCAAGGACAAGATGTTCAATTTCGCCGCGCACCGGCGGCCGGAACAATACTCAGCGATTACGGAGCGTGCCGGTGTCATCGAGCCGGCCACGCTCGATGCGGTTAAAACATCAAGCGGCCGGTCGCGGCGCGGGCCGAAGGAGCTGATATGACGCGTCTCTGGTTCTCCATTGCTATCGCCGCGCTCGTTGCTGCCGCATCCGCGCAAGCCGCCGAATTGCCTGATGCGATCAAGCAGGCGGGCGTATTGCGGTTGACGGTCAACTCGACCTACGCCCCGATGGAATATCGCGATCCGACAACCAACCAGCTCGTCGGACTCGATATCGATCTCGCCAACGAACTCGCCAAACGGCTCAGCGTGAAGATCATCTGGAGCGAAACGCCGTTCGCCGAGCTCATTCCCTCATTGCAGACCAAACGCGCTGATTTCATCATCAGCGGCATTTCGGACCGCAGCTCGCGGCGCGAGGTCGCTGATTTCATCGACTATCTGGCGACGGGTCCGCAGTTCTTCGTCCTGACCGAGAATGAGGTGAAGTCTCCCATCGAGCTCTGCGGCAAGAAGGTCGGGACGACGCGTAGCACCAGCTTTCCGGTCGAGATCGAGAAGTGGAGCAAGCAGAATTGCGAGACGAACGGCAAGCCGGCCATTCAATATGTTCCGGGCGAGAACAGCATCGACGTCCGCAACCAGCTCAAGCAGGGCCGCATCGACGGCGCGGTGCAGGGCAGTGAAACGTTGCCTTACGCCCAAGGGCAGGAGGCCGGGAAGTACCGCATTGTGGGTGAACCGTTCTCCACCGGCTATCAGGGCATCATGTTCCGGAAAGACGATGTGGCGTTGCGCGAAGTGGTGACGGAACATCTCGCGGCCATGATTGCTGACGGTTCCTACAAGGCGATTCTCGACAAATACGGGTTGGGCGCGAACGCGGTAGCCCAGCCGATGATGAATGCGTCCCCGCAATGAGAGTGGCGCCCACACTTGCGGAGGGCTTTCCCGATCTCTCGGGGATGACGGTTGCGCGTCAGGCGCATTGGGGGCGCTGGCTCGCCGCGGCGGCGATTCTCGTTGTGCTGACCGCGATCGGTCGCGCTTTCGTCAACGGTCAGATCGAATGGACTTATGTCAGCCGCTTCCTGACCGCGAAGGTGATCCTTGAAGGCATCACCAACACCATGGTGATGGCGGTGCTTGCGATGGCGCTCGGCATCGTGTTGGGCGTCGTCGTCGCGATCATGAGGCTCTCGTCCAATCCAGTTCTGGCGTCCGTCGCCGCCGGCTATACGTGGTTGTTCCGCGGTACGCCGCTGATCCTGCAATTGCTGCTGTGGTTCAACCTCGCGCTGGTGTTTCCGACGATCGGCATTCCGGGCCTGTGGTCGGCGCGGGCGGTCGATGTCATGACGCCGTTTCTGTCCGCGCTGCTCGGCCTCGGCATCAATCAGGGCGCCTACACGTCCGAGGTGATGCGGGCGGGCATGCTGTCGGTCGATGTCGGGCAATATGAGGCCGCGAAGGCGATCGGCATGGGACGGCTGCGTGCGCTGCGCCGCATCATCCTGCCGCAGGCGATGCGGGTCGTGATCCCTCCGCTCGGCAACGAATTCATCGGCATGGTGAAGGCCACTTCGCTGGCCAGCGTCATCCAGTATCCGGAGGTCCTGCATAACGCCGAGAATATCTACTACGCGAACTCACGCGTCATCGAGCTCCTGATCGTCGCCGGCTCCTGGTATCTGCTCGTCGTGTCGATCCTGACACCCTTGCAGATGCTCCTCGAACGACGCTTCGCGCGTGGTGCATTGCAGATCACCCGATGACCCGCCCCCTTGTCGCCATCCGCTCGATCAGCAAGAATTTTGGGGAGTTTCGAGCCCTCGCTCGGGTCTCGCTCGACGTCCGGGCAGGCGAGGTGCTCTGCCTGATCGGGGCGTCCGGATCGGGCAAGACGACGCTGCTGCGCTGCATCAATCAGCTTACGTCGATTGATAGCGGCGGTATCTGGCTGGACGGCGAGTTGCTGGGCGTCCGCGAAGAGGGCGGGCGATTGCATCGCCTCACCGAGCGGCAGATCGCGCGCCAGCGCCTGAAGACCGGCATGGTGTTTCAGCGCTTCAACCTGTTCCCGCACAAGACCGCGCTTGAAAATGTCACCGAAGGTCCGGTGCAAGTGCAGGATCGCCGGCAAGAGGAAGCGAAGGCGGAGGCGATGGAGCTGCTGAAGCGCGTGGGGTTGGCAGCGAAAGCCGACGCCTATCCTTCGCAGCTATCCGGCGGGCAGCAGCAGCGGGTGGCGATTGCGCGCGCGCTCGCCATGAAGCCGATGCTGATGCTGTTCGACGAGCCGACGAGTGCGCTCGATCCTGAGCTCGTCGGCGAGGTACTCACCGTCATGAAGGAGCTCGCCCGCAGCGGCATGACGATGATGGTGGTGACGCACGAGCTCGGCTTCGCGCGCGAGGTGGCGGATACGGTCGTCTATATGGATCATGGCGCGATCGTGGAGTCCGGGCCTGCGGCGGAGGTTCTGGGCAGGCCTCGTGAAGTACGTACTCAATCCTTTCTTTCCGCAGTGATCTGATGGGGCGATTGTTATGACGAAATGGTTTCTCGCTGCCGCGCTCACTTACGTTGCTATCACTTCAGCCATGGCGATCGAACTGCCTCCGGAAATCGCCAAGCAGGGCAGTATCAAGGTTGCCATCGTACCGAACTATCCGCCCCTGGAATTCCGCGATCCCGCGACGAACACGCTGACTGGTTTTGACGTCGAACTTGGCGAGGCGCTCGGCAATAAGCTCGGCGTCAAGATCGACTGGCAGCAAACCAGTTTTGACCAGATGATGCCTGCGATTTCGACGGGGAGGGTGGATGCGATCCTGTCCGGCATGACGGATATGGCGAGCCGGCAGGACACGGCGACCTTTGTCGACTATCTCCGCAATGGGCCTCGATTTTTCGTGCAGCAATCGCGCGCCGCGGAGTTCAAGGACACGACGGCATTCTGCGGGAAAAAGGTCGGTGCCAGTCGGCGCACGTCCTTTCCGAAGCTGATCGCTGCCTGGAGCGAGGCCCATTGCGGCGGCAACCCGATTCAATTCGTCGGCACGGAAGGATCGGCCGATGCCCGGACCCAGCTAAGGCAGGGACGGATCGACGCGGCCGTCCAGGGTGGCGAGACGCTTCCCTACATGATGGACCTCGAGCCGGGCACCTATGTCCCGGTCGGCGACGTGTTCGCCACCCAGTTCACCGGGCTTGCGCTGGGCGTCAAGGAGAAGGTGCTGCAGCAGGCGGTCGTGGAGGCCCTGGACTCCTTGATCGCTGATGGCACCTACCGTGCCTTGCTGGCGAAGTGGAAATTGACCGATTACGGTGTAGAGAAGGCGACCATCAATGCTGGACAGTAAAGCGCTTGCGAGCATTCCGCTTATCCCCGCGAACACCGCGCCGCCGGCGCCGGACTATCCGTGGCCCAAGCCCTATACGTCGGCGATGTTCCTCTCCTTCGACGTGGACGCGGAGAGCGCCTGGACCAGCAAGGACGCAGCTCACGCCCAGCGCCTCATTACGATGAGCTATGGTGGCTACGAGGCGCGCGTCGGCACACCGAAACTTTTGGAGCTGCTCGATCAGCTCGATCTCAAAGCGACCTTCTTCGTCACCGGCTGGTCGGTGGATGCGCATCCCGCGATGGCAGAGGCCATCCTTAAGGCGGGTCACGAGATCGGCCATCATGGCTACCACCATCTGCTGCCGGATCCGGGCGACCCCTGGATCGAGGAGGAGCTTGAGCGGGGGTTTCGAGGCGCTGAAGCGCCGGCTTGGCGTCAAGCCGACCGGCTATCGGGCGCCTTACGGCGAATTTACCGAAGATCTGCGCGTGGCGCTGGTCCGCCACGGCTTCGTCTACACCTCGTCATTTCGTGACGACGTGCGGCCTTATCGCCATCGTCTCGCGGATGGCAAGCCCGGCACGATCGAGCTTCCGGTGACCGCAAGCTACGACGACTGGATGCACGGACTGTCCGCCCGATTCAGCCCGCGACCGATCTTTCCGAAGGAGCATGTGCTCTCGATCTGGAAGGATGAGCTCGACGAGGTCAGGGATTGGGGCGCGATGGTCACGACCGTGCTGCATCCGCAATGCAGCGGTCGTCCGATGCGGCTTCGGCTGCTGCGGGAATTTCTCACCTATGCCAAATCCTGCCCCGATCTGTGGATCACGACCGGAGAGGCGATCGCGGCGAATTTCAAAGGTCACGAAGCCGCGGTGACCTGAGAGACGCGCGAACCACATATTGTTCTAGGAGTCCTCGATGCTCGTTTCCCGTCGTTCACTGCTAAAGGCCGCTGCCGCCGCGTCGGCGTTGTCGCTGCCGGGAATCCTGCGGGCACAGTCGCAGACTACGCTGCGCTTTATTCCGGTGATCGACCTGACCTTTCTCGATCCGATCTACTCCACGGCGCAGGTCTCCCGAAACCACGGATTCATGGTCTACGACACGCTCTACGGCATGAATTCGGCGCTCGAGGTTTCGCCTCAGATGGTGTCTGGGCATGTCGTTTCCAACGACGAGCGCCAGTGGGACCTGACGCTGCGCAACGGCCTGCTATGGCATGACGGCGAGCGCGTGTTGGCGCGCGATTGTGTCGCGAGCATTCGCCGATGGGCGGCCCGCGACGGGTTCGGCGCCGAACTGATGGCCGCAACCGACGAGCTGTCGGCGCCTGACGACCGCACCATCCGCTTTCGGCTGAGCAGGCCTTTCCCGCTGCTGCCCGCGGCGCTCGGCAAGGCCGCGATCCAGGCGCCGTTCATGATGCCGGAGCGGCTGGCGAGCCAGGATCCGTTCAAGCCGCTGAGCGAGGTGGTGGGCAGCGGACCGTTCCGCTTCGTAGCGGACGAGCGCGTACAGGGCGCGCGCAATGTATACGCTCGTTTCGACCGCTATCAGCCCCGTCAGGACGGCAAGCCCGATTGGACCGCCGGTCCCAAGATCGTTCATTACGACCGCGTGGTCTGGACGACGATGCCGGATGCGGCGACTGGCGTGGCCGCACTGCAAACGCGCGAGCAGGATTGGCAGGAAACAACGCCGCACGACCTGCTGCCCGTGCTGAAGCGTACCGGCGGCATCACCACGCGGATTCTCGATCCGCGGGGTTATACCTGCATGTTGCGCGTGAACCACCTGCAGCCGCCGTTCGACAATCCCGCCATTCGCCGGGCGCTGCTGGGCGCGATCGACCAGTCCGCCTTCATGACGGCGGTCGCGGGCGACGATCCCACTTATCAATCCTCGCCGATTGGCTTCTTTGCGCCCGGCACACCAATGGCGAGCGATGTCGGCCTTAATGTGTTTCGCGGGCCGCGCGACGTGGCGAAGGTCAAGGCCGATTTGAAAACCGCCGGTTACAATGGTGAGAAGGTGGTGCTGCTCGTCCCCACCAACTCGGTCGCGCAAAAGCCGCTCGGTGACATCGCTGCCGACATGCTGCAGCAGGCTGGCATGAACGTCGAATATGCCGGACTGGATTTCGGCGTGGTGCTGCAACGGCAGTTGAAAAAGGACCCTGTCGCCCAGGGTGGCTGGAGCGCCGGCGTCGGCAACTGGCAAGGCATCGATTGGCTGAACCCGGCCGGCAATTCGAACCTGCGCGGCGACAGCAAAGTGGCCGGCTGGTACAAGAGCGAGAAGATGGGGGCGTTGAGAAGCCAGTGGCTCGCCGCCGCCAGCCTTGCCGAGCAACAGCGGATCTGCCGCGATATCCAGGCATTGTCGTTCGAGGAAATTCCTTACTTCCCGATCGGCCAGTACAAGCAACCGACCGCCTACCGCTCGAACATCACTGGTATCCTCGACGGCACGGCCGTATTCTGGAATGTGAAACCAGCATGAGCACGATCGCGATCTTTGGCAGCTATGTGTTGTCCCGAAAGGATGGCGCGCAGGAGGTGCTGCGCGATCACTGGGTGTTGCTGGAGGGCAAACGGATCGCTGCCGTCACACACGACCGGCCTTCCGCCACCGAGGTCTTCGACAGACCGGGCCGCTTCGTGCTGCCCGGACTTCTGAACCTGCACAATCACTGCTTCAGCGAAGCCGTCGCCCGGACGCATACGGAGGACGGCAACGGTCGCCGGAACAACCAGAGCATCGTCTATACGGTGCTGCTGCCTTTGACCAAGCGCGGCGCCGATCTATTGTCGCCGTCGGAGCGGCTGGCCATCGCGCGGCTCGGCATCCTGCAATTGCTGAAAGGCGGCGCCACCACGGTCATGGAGCCGTTCCGTAACACCATTCCGGAGATGTTCGACGCCGCCGAGGAAATGGGAATCCGCTTCTATGGCGCGCCGTATCTGTTTTCGACCTCGGATGCCAAGGCGGGGCCAGACGGCGTGGTGCATTACGCGGGCGATGATGGCCAGGCCGATATGGATACCTGGAACGCGCTATATCATCGCTGGAATGGACGAGGCGATGGCCGGATCGGTCTTGCGATAAGTCCGCACGCGACCGACACCTGTGGTCCGGAGCTGCTGCGGGCGTGTGCGGTCCGCGCGCGTGAACTCGACGTTGCCATCACCATCCATCTCGCGCAAAGCCAGGCCGAAGTCGCGACGATCGGGAGCCGCCACGGCGGCCGTACGCCGGCCGAATATCTCGACTGGCTTGGCCTTCTGGCGCCCGATCTCATGGCCGCGCACTGCATCGCGAGCACCGATAATGATTTGAAGCTGATGGCGGCGAAGGGCGCCACGGTGCTGAACTGCCCGCGCGTGTTTGCGCGCGCAGGCGTTACCGCGGCGTTCAGCCGGTTCGCGGAGCACGGCGTCCGGACCGTAGTCGGAACCGACGGCTACAACATGGACCTGCTCGGCGAGCTCAATGCGGCGTCGATGATCTCGAAGATTGCGTCCGCCCGCGCGGATGTAGCCAATGCACCTGAGCTGATCGAGTCGGTCACTGCCACGGCGGCGACGGTCATCAGGCGGCCGGACCTCGGGACGATCGCGCCGGGCGCAACCGCCGACCTCACCGTCGTCGACCTGACCCATCCCCATTTGCAGCCGCTGTTCGATCCGCGGCGCGGGCTCGTCGCGCTCGGGAACCGAGCCAACATCGATCAGGTCATCGTTGACGGGCGTGTGCTGATCGACGCAGGCCGGTACATTCATGGCGACGAGACCGCGATGATCTCGGCCGCGTCAGCGGCAATCGGTAAAATCTGGGATCTGCCGGAAGCCCAGGCGGCCTTCAATGGTTGACGGCTCATCGGCGCAGGCGCTTTCGTGGATGGGCGAGGCGCTTTCGCGCTGCTTCCCTCATTTCAGGAGATAAGGATGCCTTTCGATTTGATCCTGCGCGGCGGCCGGGTGATCGACCCCTCCCAGAAGCTCGACGCCGTGACGGATGTCGCCTTTGCGGACGGCAAGGTGGCGATGGTCGGAAGCGAGCTCAAGGCCGATCCCGGAACCGATGTGCGCGACGTGTCAGGTTACATCGTCACCCCCGGCCTGATCGATCTGCACACCCACGTCTATTGGGGTGGCACCTCGCTCGGCATCGATGCCGAGGAGTTCTGCCGCACCTCCGGCGTCACCACGGCGGTCGACACCGGCAGCGCCGGCCCAGGGAATTTCGCCGGCTTCCGCAAGCACGTCATCGAGCCGAGCCAGGTCCGCATTCTGGCCTATCTGCACGTCTCCCACGCCGGCATCTACGGTTTCTCGCAGCGCGTCATGGTCGGCGAGAGCGAGGAGATGCGGCTGATGAACCCGATCGACGCCGTTGCGGTGGCAGAGGCCAACCGCGACCTCATTGTTGGTATCAAGGTGCGGGTAGGGCTCCACGCCTCGGGCACCTCGGGGATCGTTCCACTCGACATTGCGCTGGAGGTCGCCGAAGAGGTCGGCATGCCGCTGATGGCGCATATCGACCATCCGCCGCCGAGCTACGAGGAGGTGCTTGCCCGCCTGCGTCCGGGCGATGTCCTCACGCACGCGTTCCGGCCGTTTCCAAATACGCCAGCTACCGCCCAGGGCACGGTGAAGCGGGTGGTGCTCGAGGCGCGCGAACGCGGCGTGTTGTTCGACATCGGCCACGGTAAAGGCTCATTCGCCTTCAAGACTGCCCGCGCGATGCTTGCTAACGGCTTCTATCCCGACACCATTTCCTCTGATGTCCACGCCCTTTGCATCGACGGGCCGGCCTTCGATCAGGTGACGACCATGTCCAAGTTCCTGTGTATGGGCATGCCGCTCCGCGATGTGGTCGCGGCTTCCTCGGTCAATGCGGCGATGGCGCTGCGACGCCCCGAGCTCGGCAGCCTCAAGCCGGGCAGCGTTGGGGACGCCACCCTCATCTCGATTCCGCAAGGTCGGTTCGACTACGTCGACGCCGTCGGCGAGCACCTGATCGGCGACCGCAAGATCGTGTCCGAGGGCGTGGTCATTGCCGGGCGTTGGTGGCACCCGAAGGAATCGCCGAAATTCAAGCAGCTCGCGGGTTAGGCAGAACCGATGGATGGGCCGGCCGTGCTGGCATACCGCTTGCAAGCAAAAGGAGACTGATTGGCATCGGTTTGACTGGCCCGTTTCACCCCGCGTGGCGTCGAACCTCCGGCCATTGGCCGGACCCGCCATGACAACCCGAAAACAGGGAGAGCTCCATGGATCGCAGGACTGTGTTGAAGGGATTGGCCGGGGTCGGCGGCCTGGCGGCGACGGGCGGCCTTTCGATGCCGGCGCTTTCCCAAGGCGCTGCGGCGCGTACCTTGCGCTTTGTGCCTCAGGCGAACCTCGCGAATTTCGATCCGATCTGGGGCACCCAGTATGTCGTGCGCAACGCCGCCGCGTTGGTGTGGGACACCCTCTACGGCCTTGACGCCACGCTGCAGCCGCAGCGCCAGATGGTCGAGTCGGAGGAAGTGTCCGATGACGGGCTGGTCTGGACCTTCCGGCTCCGGCCGGGGCTCAAGTTCCACGACGGCGAGCCGGTGTTAGCTAAGGATGTGGTGGCGAGCCTGACGCGCTGGTCGGCGCGCGATCCCATGGGCCTGATGCTCAAGGCGATCCAGAACGAACTGACCGCTGTGGACGACCGCACTTTCAAATGGGCGCTGAAGTCGCCCTATCCGAAGATGCTGCTGGCATTGGGCAAGAACAGCACGCCCTGCGCGTTCATCATGCCGGAGCGCATCGCCCAGACCGACCCGTTCAAGCAGATCCCCGACTATATCGGCTCGGGCCCGATGAAATTCGCAAAAGGCGAATGGGTGCCCGGCGCCAAGGCGGTGTTCGAGAAGTTTGCCGATTACACGCCGCGGCAGGAGAAGGCGTCCTGGCTCGCCGGCGGCAAGCAGATGCTGGTCGACCGCATCGAATGGGTGGTGATCCCGGACCCTGCGACGGCTGCGGCCGCGCTGCAAAACGGCGAGGTCGATTGGTGGGAAAGCCCCATCACCGACCTGGTGCCGTCGCTGAAGAAGAACCGCAACATCGATGTCGACATCGCCGATCCCCTCGGCAACATCGGCTCATTCCGGATGAACCACCTGCATCCGCCCTTCAACGATGTGAAGGTGCGACGTGCCGTACTTACGGCGCTGAGCCAGGAAGACTACATGCGCGCGCTGGTCGGCGACGACAACGCGCTCTGGAAGCCGCTGCCGGGCTTCTTCACGCCGGATACGCCGCTCTACACGGAGGAGGGTGGCGAGATCCTGAAAGGCAAACGCGATCTCGCAGCGGCAAAGAAGCTGCTGGCCGAGAGCGGCTATTCGGGCCAGCCGGTCACGTGCGTCGTGGCGCAGGATCAGCCGATCACCAAGGCGCAAGGCGACGTCACCGCGGATCTGTTGAAGCAGATGGGTATGAATGTCGACTTCGTCGCGACCGATTGGGGGACAGTCGGCTCCCGTCGCGCCCAGAAGACGCCACCGGGCCAGGGCGGCTGGGGGATGTTCCACACCTGGCACGCGGGCGCGGATTGCGTCAATCCGGCCGTCTACAATGCCGTTCGTGGCACTGGCGACAAGGCGTGGTTTGGCTGGCCCACGAGCGCGACGGTGGAAAAGGAAGTCACGGCCTGGTTCGAAGCGAAGAATCTGGATGAGGAGAAGGCTGCGGTGAAGCGCCTCAACAAGGCGGCGCTCGAGGACGTCGTCTATGCCCCGACCGGCTTCTTCCTGAGCTACACCGCGTGGCGCAAGAACGTCTCCGGTGTCGCCAAGGGGCCGCTGCCCTTCTTCTGGGGCGTGTCGAAGACCGCATGATGGCGCAGTAAACCCACATGGTCTCTTATATCCTCCGGCGTGTACTCTCGACATTGCCCGTGATGGGGATCGTCGCGCTGTTCGTCTTCAGCCTGCTCTACATCGCGCCGGGCGATCCGGCGGCGGTGATCGCAGGCGACCAGGCGAGCCCCGCCGACGTTGAGCGCATTCGCCAGAGCCTCGGCCTCGACCGGCCGTTCCTGATCCAGTTCGGCAGCTGGCTCTGGAGCATCGTGCACGGCGATCTCGGCACCTCGATCTTCACCAATCTGCCGGTCGCCAAGATGATTGCGCAGCGCATCGAGCCGACATTCTCGCTGATGGCGATTACGCTGGTCCTGACCATCCTTGTTGCGGTGCCGCTCGGCGTGGTGGCGGCTTGGAAGGCGGGAAGCTGGGTGGATCGCACCATCATGGCATTCGCCGTGTTCGCATTCTCGCTTCCCGTCTTTGTTGTCGGATACGTCCTTGCCTATGTGTTTGCGCTGCAGTTCGAATGGCTTCCCGTGCAGGGCTACACGCCGTTGAGCGCGGGCGTCTGGCCATGGCTGAAGAACCTGATTCTGCCGGCACTTGCCCTCGGCTCCGTCTATATCGCTCTGATCGCGCGCATTACCCGCGCCTCCATGCTCGAGGTGCTGCAGCAGGACTATGTTCGCACCGCCCGCGCCAAGGGCCTTGGCCAGCGCAATATCCTGTTCGTTCACGCGCTGAAAAATGCCGCCGTTCCGATCGTGACGGTGATCGGTATCGGCATTGCGCTACTGATCGGCGGTGCGGTGGTAACTGAAAGCGTGTTCGCCATTCCCGGCCTTGGCCGGCTGACGATCGACGCGATCCTGCGCCGCGATTACCCGGTCATCCAGGGCATCGTGCTGCTGTTCAGCTTCCTCTATGTGCTCGTCAACCTGATGGTCGACCTCACCTACACCCTGGTCGATCCGAGGATCCGCTATTGAGCATCTCCACATCAAGCACGGCACCGGTGCCGCCGGGACTCGTCATCGCGCCGCAACTGCCGGATCTGATGGTGCCGGTGGCAATCCGGCGCGGTATCCTCGGCTTCCTGCGCAATCATCCGACGGTTGCGATCGGCGGCGCCTTGCTGCTTTGTCTCGTATTGGTCGGGATATTCGCGCCCTGGCTCGGGACCGTCGATCCGACCGCGCTCGCGCCCGCCAAGCGTACGCGCCTGCCTTCCGCGGATTTTTGGTTCGGCACCGACCTGCTGGGCCGCGACATCTATTCCCGCGTGCTTTACGGCGCCCGCGTCTCGCTCACCGTTGGCCTGTCAGTAGCAGTGCTTTCCTCGTTCGCCGGCCTCGCCATCGGCCTGATCTCGGGTTTTGTGCGATGGGCGGACAGCATCCTGATGCGGTTCATGGACGGGCTGATGTCGATCCCGCCGATCCTGCTCGCCGTCGCGCTGATGGCTTTGACGCGCGCGAGCGTCGGCAACGTCATCCTGGCCATCACGATTGCCGAAATCCCGCGCGTCTCGCGGCTGGTGCGCAGCGTCGTGCTGTCGCTGCGCGAGCAGCCCTATGTGGACGCTGCCACAGCCTCAGGCACGCAAACGCCGATGATCATCCTGCGCCACATCCTGCCCAACACGCTGGCGCCGATGCTGGTCCAGGCAACCTATATCTGCGCCAGCGCCATGATCGTGGAGTCGATCCTCTCCTTCATCGGCGCCGGCACGCCGCCCACCATTCCGTCCTGGGGCAACATCATGGCCGAGGGCAGGGCGCTGTGGCAGGTCAAGCCCTACATCGTGTTCTTTCCCGCCGCGTTTCTGTCCGTCACAGTGCTCGCCGTCAACCTGCTTGGCGACGGCCTGCGTGATGCGCTCGATCCGCGACTGGCCAAGAGTCTCTGATCCGATGGCATTGCTCGAAGTCGATAATCTGCAGACCCATTTTCGAACGCCCGAGGGTATCAACCGGGCGGTCGACGGCGTGTCCTTCCATGTCGACGAAGGCGAGACGCTGGCCATCGTCGGGGAGTCCGGCTGCGGCAAGTCGGTCACCTCGATGTCGCTGATGCGGCTCATCGCCGAGCCCCCGGGCAAGATCGCAGGTTCTATCCGCTTCCAGGGCAGGGATCTGCTGCAACTGTCCGAACGCGAGATGCGCGCCATCCGCGGCAACGACATTTCGATGATCTTCCAGGAACCGATGACAAGCCTGAACCCGGTGCTGACGGTGGGCCGTCAGATCGGCGAGACCCTGCGGATGCATCAGGGGCTCGACAAGCAGGCCGCCGAGGCGCGCGCTATCGAGATGCTGACATTGGTCGGTATCCCCGAACCCGCGCGTCGCGTGCGCGAATATCCGCATCAACTCTCCGGCGGCATGCGCCAGCGCGTGATGATCGCGATGGCGCTCGCCTGCAATCCAAAGCTCCTGATTGCCGACGAGCCGACCACGGCGCTTGACGTCACGATTCAGGCGCAGATCCTGCAACTCATGCTGGACCTCAAGCGCCGCGTCGGCGCGGCGATTATTCTGATCACCCATGATCTCGGCGTGGTCGCTGAAATTGCCGAGCGCGTCATGGTCATGTATGCGGGCCGCAAGGTCGAGGAGGCGCCGGTGGCGGAGCTGTTCCGTTCGCCCCGTCATCCCTACACACAGGGCCTGCTCGGCGCCGTGCCCAAGCTCGGCTCGTCGCTGACTGGTGCGGCGCGGCGGCTCGCCGAGATTCCAGGCCAGGTGCCTGGCCTCAAGGGACGGATCGAGGGCTGTGTCTTTGCCGGGCGCTGTATGCTGGCGACCGATCTCTGCCGGCAGGTTGCCCCGGGTCTCGAAGAGAAGGGGCCTCGTCACACCGCCGCCTGCCATTACGCGCGCAAGGAGGCGGCCGCCGCATGAGCGCTCCGCTGCTCCAGGTCAACGACCTCAAGAAGCATTTTCCGGTCCGCGGGGGCCTGTTCAGCCGCAAGGCCAACTGGGTCTACGCGGTGGACGGCGTGTCCTTTGAGGTCGAGCGCGGCGAGACGCTGTCGCTCGTCGGCGAGTCTGGTTGCGGCAAGTCGACGGTCGGCCGGGCCATCCTCCGGCTGTTCGACATCACCGCCGGTCAGGTGGTGCTGGATGGCCAGCGGATCGACCGCCTTTCGCCCGGCGGCCTGCGCAGCATGCGCCGCCGCGTCCAGGTGGTGTTTCAGGATCCGTTCTCCAGCCTCAATCCGCGCATGCGCGTACGCGATATCCTGGCCGAGCCGATCCGCAATTTCGGCCTCGCCAAATCCTCAGCCGAACTCGAGGCCAAGGTTGCTGCGCTGATGGACACCGTGCGCCTGCCGCGCGACGCGCTCGGCCGCCGGCCGCACGAATTCTCCGGCGGCCAGCGTCAGCGCATCGGTATCGCCCGGGCGCTTGCCGCGGAACCCGAACTGATTGTCTGCGACGAGGCTGTCTCGGCGCTCGACGTCTCCGTCAAGGCGCAGATCGTCAACCTGTTGCAGGATCTGCAGCGCGAGTTCGGCCTTGCGCTGCTTTTCATCAGTCATGATCTGGCTGTTGTCGAGCACATGACGCACCGTGTCGCCGTCATGTATCTCGGCAAGATCGTCGAGATGGCGCCGAAGCAACAGATCTTCACCGCGCCGAGGCATCCCTACACCAAGGCTCTGCTGTCAGCGGTGCCGGTGCCGGAGCCCGGCGCCATTCGCAACCCCATCATCCTGAAGGGCGACGTGCCGAGCCCGATCAATCCACCCAGCGGCTGCCGCTTTCACACTAGATGTCCATACGTGTTCGATCGCTGCCGGACGGAAGAGCCGGAGCTTCGGTTGACCGAAGGCGGTCAATGGGCGGCGTGTCATCTCGACGCGCTGCCGGAGCAGAACTGATGCGCGTGTCGCGGACTGTCTGTGGAATTGACTTGGCGCGAACCAAAACTTTAACTGCCGGTTTCGATTGAGCCGGATGGGAATCTGATCTCCGCAGACTGCCTCACCTTCATGCAAGCATCGCCTTAAATGGAAGCATCCAGAAAGTTATCCATGCGCATCATCAATGTTGCCGCCGCCCAGTTGGGTCCGATCCAGAAAGCCGACAGCCGCGAGGCCGTCGTCAAGCGCATGATCGCGCTGATGGATGAAGCCAAGGCGAGAGGCGCTGATCTGATCGTCTATCCGGAGCTAGCACTGACCACGTTCTTTCCGCGCTGGTACATGGAGGATCAGGCCGAGGTCGATATGTGGTTCGAACGCGAGGTGCCGAATGCGGCGACAAGGCCGTTGTTTGAGCGGGCCGCCTACCACCAGATCGCAATGAATTTCGGTTATGCCGAACTAACGCCGGAAGGGCATCATTTCAACACCTGCATCCTCACCGACAAGTCCGGAAAAATTGTCGGCGAGTACCGCAAGGTTCATCTGCCCGGTCATTCGGAGTTCGACACGAAGCGCGCGTTCCAGCATTTGGAGAAGCGCTACTTCGAACCAGGCGATCTTGGCTTCAACGTCTGGCGTGCGCTCGGCGGCGTCTTCGGCATGGCCGTCTGCAACGACCGGCGCTGGCCGGAGACCTATCGCGTGATGGGGCTGCAAGGCGTCGAGATGGTGCTGATCGGCTACAACACGCCCTCGGTCAATGCCGAGAAGAGCGAGGAGGGACCCGAGAAGCGGCTGTTCCACAACCGGCTCTCCGCGCAGGCCGGCGCTTACCAGAATTCGACCTGGGTCGTATGCGTTGCGAAGGCCGGCGTCGAGGATGGCCACCCCCTGATCGGCGGCAGCCTGATCGTCGATCCGGACGGCGAGATTGTCGTCGAGGCCAAGACCGAGGAGGACGAACTCCTGGTTCACCCCTGCGATCTCGACGCCACCATCTTCGGCAAGAACACGATCTTCAATTTCGCGCTCCACCGCCGCATTGAGCACTACGGCCTGATCACGAGCCGCACCGGCGCGGTGCCGCCTCCGGAAAACTAGATGTCCGGCATCTCCTTCCGCGAACTTGATCCGCACGACCGATACAAATTGTTGTGCGGGGTGGTCGTGCCGCGGCCGATCGCGCTGGTCACGACGCTCGACGAGAACGGCAGCGTCAACGCGGCTCCGTTCAGTTTCTTCAATGTCTTCTCAGAGGATCCGCCGCTTCTGGTGCTCGGCCTGCAGCACAAGGCCGATTTCAGCCCCAAGGACACCACGCGCAACATCCACCGCAGCGGGCAGTTCGTGGTGCATTTGGTGGACGAAGCGCTGGCCGCAGCCATGAACGACTGCGCGATCGACTTTCCCTCCGGTGACAGCGAGGTGGAGGCAACGGGGCTAAAGACATTGCCGTCGATCGACATCGACGTGCCGCGATTGGCTGCAGCACCCTTCGCGCTCGAGTGCCGGCAGCACGTCGCACTCGCCTTCGGGCCCGGCCGCGAACTTCTTGTCGGTGAGGTGCTGCGCCTTCACGCGCGCGACGGACTGATCGACCAGGAAAAGATGTATGTCGATTTCGACGTCTATCGGCCAATCGGGCGCTTGTTCGGCAATCTCTACGCTGCGCAGCGCGACACTTTCGCGCTGGCGCGCGAAAGCCACGCGGAGTGGCTCGCGCGCAACGGCACTGCCGAAACGTCCGAGCAAAGTCAGTGATGCGAGAACTGCACCGTGCCGAGCGCCATGGTCACGGCCGCCTGGGTCGGATCCACCACGGGAATTCCGAGCGCCTGCTCCAGCGGCCGGCGATGACGCGCCATGCCGGCGCAGCCCATCACGATGGCGCCGGACCCATCTTCCTCCTTGAGCGCACGCCCGACCTCGATCATCTTCGCGAGTGTTCCTTCGCCCGATGCGGTCTCTGCCACGCTCATGTTGAGTGGCCGCTCCCTGGTCAGGCGATCCATCAGGCCCATCTGCCTGAGATAACGGACATGGCGGCGAATCGAGCGCTGCGCGATCGCAATGACGCCGAAGGTTTCAGCGCGCGCCAGCGCCGTCAGCACGCCGCATTCGGCGATGCCGAACACGGGTCGGTCGGTTGCTTCGCGGCAGACATGCAGGCCCGGATCGCTGTAGCAGGCAATGACGAAGGCGGCCGAATGGTTGTCGCCTTCGACGAGGCGGCGCAGCGACATCGCCACGCCATCGACGTCAGCCTGGCTCTCGATGCCGTAGGGACCCTCGGTCAGCGTCTCGCAGACGATCTCGGGTCCGCCCTCAAAATTGAGCGGCTTCAAGGCTTGCTCCAGCCCCTGTGTCACGAGCTGGTTGGAGTTGGGATTGATGACGAGAATGCGTGGCCGGGACATGGTATTTTCCTGCGGGATGACGCGTCGGATGATATGGCGAGATCGGCGCGTAATGAGACGACAATGGAAGCAATGACCATGCCATCCAGTGATGCATGGTCCACTGTCTGCTGCGAAAGCGCAAGGGAGCGTAACGGCACGATCTGTGCTTTTGTGCGGTGAGTGCAAGTGTCGGGTGAATACAAGACTTGGAATTCAGGACGCTATATTTGGAGAGTTTGCCATGACCGAGCCCGTCTACGACCTTCTCATTCGCGGCGGACGCGTCGCGACCGCGAGCGACGTGTTCGAGGCCGACGTCGCCATTTCCGGTGAGACGATCGCAGCCGTCGGCCGCGGGCTGCCGGGGGCACGGCGCGAGATCGACGCGCGGGGCAAGCTGGTTCTGCCCGGCGGTGTCGACAGCCACGCCCATATCGAGCAGCTTTCGGCCGCAGGCATCGTGAATGCCGATACGTTCGAGAGTGCGACCGTCTCGGCGGCCTTCGGCGGCACCACCACCGTGATCCCGTTCGCGGCCCAGCACGTCGGCATGAAGCTGCCGCAGGTGCTCGAGGAATATCACGCGCTCGCGAGAAAGGGCGCTGTCATTGATTATGCTTTTCACATGATCATCGCCGATCCGACCAAGGAGACGCTGGAGAAAGATCTGCCCGCGCTGATCAAGAAGGGCCATGGCTCGATCAAGATCTTCATGACCTATGATCGCCTGAAAATCGACGACGAGCCGCTGCTCGACATTCTGCTTGCGGCGCGTGACGGCGGGGCGATGCTCTGCGCGCACGCCGAGAACCACGGCATCATCTCCTGGATGGTGAGGCGGCTGCTGGCGCGCGGTTATACCGATCCGAAATATCACGCCATCAGCCATGCCCGCGTCTCGGAAGCGGAAGCGTTCAACCGGCTGATCGGCATGGCCGCGCTGATCGACCAGCCGATCATGATCTTTCACGTGTCGACAGCGGAAGGCGCCAAGGTGATCCGCGATGCGCGTGGGCAGGGGTTGAAAGTGTTCGCGGAGACCTGCCCGCAATATCTGTTTCTCACGGCCGAGGATCTCGACAAGCCCGGCGTGGAAGGCGCCAAATGGATGTGCAGCCCGCCGCCGCGCCGCGCCGCCGACCAGGAGGCGCTGTGGCAGGCGCTTGCGCTCGGCGATCTCCAGACCGTTTCGTCCGATCACGCGCCGTACCGGTTCGACGAGACAGGAAAACTGCGCGCCGGCCCTAATCCCAATTTCAAGCAGGTGGCGAATGGTTTGCCTGGCCTCGAAGTCCGCCTGCCGCTGCTGTTCGACGCCATGATCTCCAAAGACCGTCTGGGGCTCGAAAAATTCGTCGAACTGACCGCGACCGCGCCGGCAAAGATCTACAATTTGCATCCGCGCAAGGGTTCGATCGCGGTCGGCGCCGATGCGGATATCGCAATCTGGGACCCGGCGCGAGAGGTCACGCTGAGCGACGCGATGATGCATGATCTGGCGGGCTATACGCCCTTCGCCGGCCGCAAGCTGCGCGGCTGGCCGGTCACCGTGCTGTCGCGCGGGCGCGTCATCGTGGCGGACGGGAAACGTTCGGTCGAAGCAGGCTCGGGCCGCTTCCTTCCTCGCACGGGAGGAGAGGCGGCGAAGCCGACCGGGCGCCTGATGCCGGACATGGATCCCGAACAGAATTTTGGCGCGACCCTGCTGTGATTCGACCGCCGCAATGCCGGATGGAGCGATGAGAATCCTTGTCTTCGGCGGCACCGGTTTTGTCGGGCTCAATATCGCCGCTGCATTGCTGGCGCGCGGCCATGCGGTGACATTGTTCGACCGCGCGGGTTTGCCGCCTGACGCGCAGAAGGATTTTGCCTCTCATGGCGATCGGCTGACGGCTATCCAGGGCGATGTCAGGGATAGTCGAGCCGTGGAAGCGGCGATCGCCGCAAGTTATGACGCGATCGTTCTGGCGGCCGCGATCACCGCCGGACCAGAACGTGAGGCGAACGATTCCGAGATCATTTTGCGGGTAAACCTGCTGGCTAAGACGCCGATCCTGATCGCGGCGCGAAGCAGCGGCGTTAAACGGATCATCAACCTGTCGTCCGCGGCAGCCTACGGCGCGAGCGCATTCCGGAACGTGCTGCTCGATGAAGAGACTCTCTGCGATCCGACCTCGCTCTACGCCATTACAAAATTTGCGTCCGAGAAAGTTGTCGCGCGGCTGGCCAGTCTCTGGCAATGCGAGATCATCAGCGTGCGGTTGAGCGCGGTGTTCGGGCCCTGGGAGCGGAGCAACGACGTGCGCGACACGCCAAGCCCGCAGGCACAGGTTCTGGCCGCGATGCAAGACGGGCGCGAGGCCGTTCTGTCGCGCCCGGGCGTGAGGGACTGGATCTATGCCGTGGATGTCGCGGAAGCCGTGACATTGCTGATCGAGGCCGTGAAGCCGAAGCACCGGCTCTATAACATTTCAACCGGCGTTGAATGGTCGGCGTTGCAATGGGGCCAGGAGCTTGCCGCGTTGCGTTCGGGCTTCGTTTGTCGACTAGCCGATGCCGGTGAGGTGGCAACGGTCGACCTGCATAGTCCGGCCGACCGCGCACCGCTCTCGGTCGCGCGCATGGCAGAGGAGTTCGGCTGGCGCGCGCGGTTCGGCTGCGCTGACTCGGCGGCCGACCTGAACCGTTGGTGGACCGAGCATCGAGGGGGAACCTGACATGAGACTGGCAGGGCGGACTGCGATCGTGACCGGCGCCGGCTCCGGCATCGGCCGGGCCAGCGCGGTGCTGTTTGCTAGAGAAGGCGCCTTTGTTGCGCTGGTCGACCGCGACGGCGCGGGCTTGCAGGAGACGTTGGAGGCGATCCACGGCGCGAAGGGCGAAGCATCGGTGCATGTCGGCGATGTCAGCGAGGCCGATTTCGCGAAAGGTACCGTGGGAGATGTCACGGCGCGGCGCGGCCGGCTGGATGTGCTGATGACCGCTGCCGGCTTTTCCTGCGGCGGTACGGTGCTGACCACCAATCCCGCCGATTGGGACGCGGTGTTCCGCACCAATGTCGGCGGCACCTGGCTTTGGTCGCGCGCAGCGGTGCCACAGATGCAGCGGCAGGGTGGCGGCTCGATCATCACGTTGGCATCTCAGCTAGCGATCGCCGGCGGCAAGGGCAACAGCGCCTATATCGCCGCAAAGGGGGCGATCATCAGCCTGACCCGGACGATGGCGCTCGATTTCGCCACGGACGGAATCCGCGTCAATGCTATCGCGCCGGGCGCCATCGACACACCGATGCTGCGGCGCAGTTTTGCCCGTCACGCCGACCCCGAACCGGTGCGTGAAGCATCGCGCAACCGCCACGCCATGAAGCGATTTGGCAGGGCGGAAGAGGTGGCCGAGGCCGCACTCCATCTTGCCAGCGATGCGTCGTCCTTTACGACCGGTACCGTGATGGTGGTCGATGGCGGTTGGCTCGCGGCATGAACAGTCCCCTTGTCGCTCTCGAAACCCAGGTTCGCGCCGATCTTGCCAAGACCGCGCATCCAGATGCTGCGTGGCTTACGCCCAGGCCCGGGCCGGACGGCAGGCCGGCGCTGGACGTGCTCGTGGTGGGCGCCGGGCAATCGGGTCTCGCGACGGCGTTCGGGCTGATGCGCTCACAAGTGAGCAACATCCTCGTGCTCGACAAATCCGAGGAGGGGCAGGAAGGACCGTGGCTCACCTATGCCCGCATGCACACGCTGCGTAGTCCGAAGCATTTCACCGGGCCCGATCTTGATATGCCGAGCCTGACCTACCAGTCCTGGCACGACGCGCGCTTTGGTGAGGAGGATTGGAGGAATCTCGACCTGATTTCGCGCGAGCTTTGGGCGGAATATCTGCTCTGGTTCAGGCGCGTCCTTGACCTGCCGGTGCGCAATGGTTGCGAAGTCATCGAGATCTCACCTGCGGCCGGTGGATTGCTCGCGGCAAAGGTGCAGTCGGCCGATGGCATCGACATTGTCTTTGCGCGCAAAATTGTGCTGGCGACGGGGCAGGAAGGCACGGGTGACTGGACCGTTCCGGAGCCGCTGCGCCATCTGCCGCCTTCCGTGTGCGTGCACGCGGCACAGCCGATCGACTTCGCGCGCTTGCGCGGGAAGCGGGTTGCGGTGATCGGCGCGGGCGCCTCGGCCTTTGACAATGCCGCGGTCGCACTGGAGGCAGGCGCAGCTGAAGTGCATCTGTTTTGCCGCAGGGCCGAGATCCAGGTGATCCAGCCCTACCGTTGGCTCACCTTCCGCGGCTTCCTTCGGCATTTTTGCGATCTGGATGATGCCTGGCGCTGGCGCTTCATGCGCGCCGTTCTGGAGATGCGGGAAGGCTTTCCGCAAGCGACCTACGATCGCTGTGCCCGTCATTCCAATTTTCGTCTGCAGGAGGGCGCGCCGATCGACGCCGCCAAGGAAGCGGCGTGTGGCATCGAATTGCAGACGCCGAGGGGCGTGTTCGCGGCCGACTTCGTGATTTGCGGCACGGGAATCGACATGAATTTTGCGGGCCGGCCCGAGTTGCGAAACTGTGCCGCCAACATTGCGACCTGGGCCGACCGCTACCAGCCGCCGCCGGACGAGCGCAGCCCGCGGCTCGGGCGTTTTCCTTATCTCGCTGACGACTACGCGCTGACGGAGCGCATCGCCGGCGAGACACCCTGGATTGCGGATATCCATGTCTTCGCAATCGCCTCCACCATGAGCTTCGGCGCGTCGGGCTCATCGATCAATGCGATGACTACGGCTGTGCCGAAGCTCGTGTATGGGCTGACACGCGGGCTGTTTCGCGCGGACATCGAGCGGCATTGGACTTCGTTCAAGGCGTATGACGTGCCTCAGGCCGTCGTCGCGCGGCAAACGACCGCTACGGGCGAAGAACGGTGAACGGTTTTCGATGGCGCTGGGAAGCTTGGCTCATACCTACTATGCTTGTGTCTTCGACGGGCCCGGTTGGCATATCCCTTGCTTTAAGTTGATGTTCTCATTCAGAAAATAAACGTGGCAAACAGGGAATTAGTCCGATGAGCGTTACAGGATCCAGGCGTCTGCTTATGGTGGCTGCCTCCATCGCGTTCTCACTGGCGGCTGGACCGGTGCAGGCGCAAACGCGCGCCGAAACGTTGCGCTACGTGACCGGAGCATCGGTCAACACACTTGATCCCAATATTCCGGGTTCGACCCGCGAAGCCTTCGCGGTGAGTCTGAGCACCTACGACCGGCTGGTTTCCTTCGGCCGCAAACAACTCAACGGCAAATGGGTGTTTGACCTCGGCACGATCACGGGGGAGCTGGCGGAATCCTACGAGGTCAGCCCGGACGGGTTGAAGATGACATTTCGCCTGCGCAAGGACGCCAAGTTCCAGGACGGCACGCCGGTCACGGCGGAAGACGTCAAATGGTCGCTTGACCGGGTCGTCACGGCGCCGGTGCTCGGCAAGGCACAACTCCTCACGGGATCGATGACATCGGCCGACCAATTCAAGGTGATCGATCCCTTGACCATCGAGGTGACGTTGCCAAAACCGGACAAGCTGGCGCTTCCCAATCTCGCGACCGTCTATCCGATCATCTTCAACTCCAAGGTTGCGAAGGCGCATGCGACGGCGGACGATCCCTGGGCGTTGGCATGGTTGAAGGAGAACACGGCCGGTAGCGGCGCCTACAAGATCGAGACATTCAAGCCCGGCGAGCAGGTGATCATGTCTCGCAACGCGGACTGGAATCGCGGTACAGCCGACAAGTCGGCGTTCTTCAAGCGCGTCATCGTGCAGTCGGTGCCGGAGCCGGCAACGCGCGCCAACCTGGTCGAGCGCGGCGATGCCGATCTCGTCATCGATCTGCAGGCGAGCGATGTGCAGTCGCTCGAGGCAAAGGGCAAGCTGAAGGTGACCTCGACACCCCAGTACAATGCCGTCACTTTCATCTCGATGAACAATCAGATCCCGCCGTTCGACAACGTCAATGTGCGTCGCGCCATCGGCTTTGCTTTGCCTTACGACGACATGTTCAAGGCAGCGCTGTTCGGCCGCGGCTCGCCGCTGTTCGGCGCGACATGGGCGGACGGCAAGCCTTCGAGCGGCGCCTATCCGATCCCGCAGCCGGTGAAGCTCGACCTCGAGAAGGCCAAGGAATATCTGAAGGCGGCAGGCATGCCTGACGGCTTCTCGACCACGTTCAGCTTCAATGTCGGCCAGGCCTCGACCGCCGAACCGATGGCCGCCCTGGTGAAGGAATCGCTGGCCAAGATCGGCATCAAGGTCGATATCCAGAAGCTGCCGGACGCCCAGATGTCGACGCAGATCAATGAGAAGAAGCTTCCGTTCTTCACCGAGGGCATCGTCGCCTGGCTGCCGTCGACCGATTACTTCTACCGCAACTTCTACACCGGCAATCAGCGCTGGAACTACTCATCGATCAACAATCCGGAACTGGTGGAGATCGCGCAGAAAGCCCGTTTCGAACCTGATGCGGCCAAGTATGAGGAAGACGGCGTAAAGCTCAACGCCATCCATTTCAGCGAGATACCGCAGATACCGCTCTGGCAGCCGAGCCAGGACGCCGTGATGGCGCCCTCGGTCGAAGGTTACACTTACCAGTTTCACCGCCAGGTCGATTATCGCGATCTCAATCGCAAGTAACAGGTCAGTCAGATGCAGGCCCTTGGAGCAACGGTGATACGGGCGGGCAGGCGCTTCCTGTCCTCGCTGCCGGCGCTCTTTGGTGTGCTCGTCTTCACCTTCCTGCTGATGCGGGTCCTGCCGGGAGATCCCGCGGTGTTCTTCGCCTCGGGGCCGAATGCCGGCAAGGATGAGATCGAGGTCATCCGCAAGCAGATGGGCCTCAACAAGCCGGTGCCGGAACAATTGATGCTGTATCTCCATGATGTCGGCAGCGGCAATCTCGGCAGATCGATGATGACCGGGCAGTTGGTTACGAAAGATCTGCGCGAGCGGCTGCCGGCCTCGCTGGAACTCACTTTCACGGCATTGCTGATCGCATTGGTGACGGCGGTGCCGCTCGGTGTGTTGGCGGCGCTGCGACCGGGCTCCATCATCGACCACGGCGTGCGGTTTTTCTGCGCGCTCGGCGTCTGCGTACCGACGTTCGTTTCGGGCCTGCTGCTGATCTATGTCTTCTATTACCTGCTCGGGCTTGCGCCCGACCCGACCGGACGCGTCGATATCTTTGCGTCGCTGCCGCCAAGACGGACCGGCTTCCTGTTGATTGACTTTCTGCTCGCAGGCGATTTCGATGGATGGTGGGCTGCCTTCCGGCAACTGATCTTGCCGGCGCTGAGCATGGCACTGTTCGTGGTGGCGCCACTGGCGCGCATCACGCGGGCCTCGATGCTGGTCTCGCTCGGCAGCGATTTCGTGCGCACTGCGCGTTCCGTGGGTCTTCCCTGGTGGCGGGTCGTCGTCACTTATGCGCTGCGCAACGCCATCCTGCCGGTCATCACCATCGCCGGCATCGTGTTCTCGACCATGCTCGGCGCCAATGTCCTCGTTGAAAAGGTTTTCTCCTGGCCGGGCGTTGCCTCCTACGCGCTCGATGCGCTGCTCTCTTCCGATTATGCGCCGGTACAGGGGTTTGTGCTGCTGATGGCGACCGTCTTTGTGATCGTCAATCTGCTGGTGGATATCCTTTACGGCATCGCCGATCCACGGGTGACCATCGGATGACCTCAACGACGCTTCGCCATGCCGGCTGGATTCTGCGCGGCAACCCGCTCACCGCCGTTGCCGCTGCCGGGGTCTTCCTGCTCACGCTGATCGCGATTTTCGGGCCGTGGATCGTGCCATATGATCCGATCGTCTCGAACGTGTCGCAGGCCCTGATGCCGCCGAGCGCGGCGCACATCGCCGGCACCGATCAGCTCGGCCGCGACGTGTTCAGCCGCCTTATCGTCGCGGCGCGACTCGATCTTGCCATCGCCATCTCGGCGGTCGGAATCTCCTTTGCCATCGGCGCCGTCATCGGCGCGATCTGCGGCTATACCGGTGGCCGGCTCGACCGCGGCGTCGGCCGCTTCGTCGACGTCGTGATGGCCTTTCCGCTTTTCGTGCTGGCCATGGCGATGGTCGCGGCACTCGGCAATCGGGTGGAGAATATCGTCATCGCGACCGCCATCATCAATCTGCCGTTTTACATCCGCTTTGCGCGGGCGGAGGTGAATGTTCGGCGCAACGTCGGCTGGGTCGAAGCGGCGCGCGCCTGCGGCGACAGCCACCTCTCGGTCGTGCTGCGCTTCCTGCTGCCTAACGTGCTGCCGGCCATGGCGGTGCAGATATCGCTCAATCTCGGCTGGGCGATCCTCAACGCCGCCGGACTTTCCTTTATCGGTCTTGGCGTCAAGCCGCCGACCCCGGAGTGGGGCATCATGGTTGCGGAGGGAGCGCGCTTCATTTCCACCGGCAAATGGTGGCTGGTCGCCTTTCCGGGCCTGGCGCTAATGCTGACGGTGCTGTGCTTCAACCTGCTTGGCGACGGGGTACGCGATATTCTCGACCCCCGCATGCGAACATGACCCAACCGCTGCTGGCCTTGAGCGACCTGCACGTCACCTTCTCGACACGGCGTGGCCTTGTCGAGGCGGTGCGTGGTGTCACGCTGTCGCTCGACGAGGGCGAGATGCTCGGCCTTGTCGGTGAGAGCGGCTCGGGCAAGTCCGTCACTGGCTTTGCGATCACGCGGTTGCTCGATGCGGCCGGGCGGATCACGGCAGGCGACATCCGGTTTCGCGGGCAGGACATTACGCGAATACCGTCGGGTGATTTCCGTCATCTGCATGGCGCGGCGATGGCCATGATCTTCCAGAACCCGCGCGCTGCGCTCAATCCGATCCGCGCTGTCGGCGACCAGATCGCCGATGCGATCTTGGCCCACAAGCGAATGCCGCGAGATCAGGCGCGCGCGCAGGCGCTGGAGCTGCTGCGCGCCGTGCAAATCCGCGATCCCGAAAAGCGGATGGCCGCTTACCCGCACGAACTCTCCGGCGGCATGTGCCAGCGCGTCATGATCGCCATGGCAATTTCCTGCAACCCGGCGCTGCTGATCGCCGACGAGCCGACGACCGGCCTTGACGTCACGACGCAGAAGGTCGTGATGGATCTTCTGAGCGGGATTGCGGCCGAGCGCGGCATGGCGACCATCCTGATCACCCATGATCTCGGTCTCGCCGCCCGTTACTGTCGTCGCGTCGTGGTGATGGAGCAGGGCCGGCTGGTCGAGGAGGCCGAACCAACGACTCTCTTCCATGCACCACAGCACCCTTACACCAAACGTCTGGTGGCGGCTTCGCCCACGGCGAGCTCGCGGATTGGGGACCTGGTGCCGGAAGAGGAGCGGGGGCGGTACGTTGCAATGCACGTCGCGCCTCGGCCGGAACCAGCGCCGGGTTCGCCGCCGCTGCTGGAGGTTCAGAAACTCGCCAAGTGGTTCGATGAGGGTGCCGCGGCGGTGGCGGACTTTTCAATGACGATCGGCGCCGGCGAGAGCGTCGGTCTGGTCGGCGAATCCGGTTCCGGCAAGAGCACGACGTCGCGCATCATCTGCCGGCTGATCGATCCGAGCGAGGGCGAGATCACGTTCGAGGGACAGTCGATCGGCCACATCCCGGCGCGTGATTTTCACCGGTCAGCGTTTCGCAAGGATATCCAGATCGTCTTTCAGGATCCGAACGACAGCCTCAATCCGCGTTTCACCGCCTTCGACTGCATCGCTCATCCGCTGCTGCGGCTTGGCGGCATGCGCCCGGGCGACGCCTTGCGGCAGCGGGTGGAGGAGTGCGCGCAGCGCGTGGGACTGGGAATCGAATTGCTGATGCGGTTTCCGCATCAGCTTTCAGGCGGCCAGAAGGCCCGTGTCGGCATCGCCCGCGCCATCGCCTGCCGGCCGCGCCTGTTGGTGCTGGATGAGCCGACGGCGGCGCTGGATGTCTCGGTGCAGGCGGTGGTGCTGCAACTGCTCGACCGGTTGCGGCGTGAGGATGATTTGGCTTTCCTCTTTGTCAGCCATGACCTCAACGTCGTTCGCATGATGTGCGATCGAACGATCGTGTTACAGAACGGCCGCATCGTCGAACAGGGCGAGAGCCGGGCGATGTTCGACAATCCGAAAACCGCTTACACACGCGAACTGGTCGACGCCGTGCCGCATATCGAGCCAGAGCTGGCTGCGTTCGCGACCTGAGATCATTGACGGCACGATCGCAAGGAGCCGCTTTCGCTCGCCGCTGCGTCCGTTGAAATACAGCGCCTGCGTGTCGAGTGATTACAAATTATGCAGATCGAATTAAAAAGGCGGCAGATCGCACCGTGGGGCTCAATCGAATAGGGCAGTAGCGCTGTCGCGATTGTAGTGGGCCGCGACGATGCGCTGCATCATATCGACGAATACGGCTTGCTCCCTTTCGCTCAAGTTATCGAGCGTAGCGCGGTGCGCGGCCCGCGCCGAGGCCTCGATTTTCGCCAGAAGCGCTGCTCCTGCCGGGGTCAATCTGCAGAGCCGTGCGCGGCGGTCCTCGTCATCCACGGCTCGCTCGACAAAGTTGCGAGCCGCCAGCCGCTTGAGCGCTCCCGTCGTCGTCGTCCTGTCGAGCGCGATATCGGCCGCCAACGTGGTCTGATCGGCGGTTTTCCGGACCGCAAGCGCCGAAAGCAGGCTGTATTGCAGCGGTGTCACCTCGAATTCTCCGCACGCTTCCTGGAATAGCGCGACGTGAATCTGATGCAGCCGCCGAATCAGAAAGCCCGGTCGTTCTGATAGCGGCCACGGGTGATGTCTGGTCTCGCCATGACGCTTTTTTGCCTTCCGCAACACACTTCTCCCAGCCTCGGAACATCGATGCGAGTAGCTCGATTCGATGGGCTTCGCCACGGGACGATCATGGCATGAAGTTTGCTTTTGTGAAATACGAAGTATGCTTCGTATTTTTGCAAGGCGGGAATAACGCCGCCGGCGAAGACAGGAGAGATTGTTCATGTCGATCAGCGCCACCTTCGACCAGCTTCTGTGCGGCGGCCGCGTAATCTGCCCGGCCTCGGGCATCGACGGGATCAGGGACGTCGCCATCCGCAATGGCAAGATCGCGGCGGTGCAAAGTGACATTTTGCCGACCAGCGCCAGAGAGGTGATCGACGTCACCGGCAAGCTGGTATTGCCCGGCCTCATCGATACCCACGCGCATGTCTATCAGTATGTCACCGGCCGCTTCGGCATGAATGCCGACATGGTGGGCGTTCAGTCCGGCGTGACGACATTGGTCGATCAGGGTGGCCCGTCCTGCATGACGCTGCCCGGCTTCCGGCACTTCGTCGCCGAGCCCGCGAAATCACGCGTTTATGCATTCCTGTCGGCTTATCTGGTGGGTGGGCTCGAGGGCCATTACTATCCCAAGCTCTATAGCCCTGATGGTGTTGATATCGATGCCACGGTGAAGGCGGCGACGGCCAATCTCGACATCGTCCGCGGTATCAAGGCCCACGCCGAGATCGGCGGTTTCGCGCGCTGGGGCATTCGCGTCATCGAAATGGCGGCCGAGATCGGACGCCGCGCCGATCTGCCGGTCTATGTGCATTTCGGTCAACTCTGGGGCCTGCCCGAAAGCGGCACCAACGGTGAAGACGTCGATACGATTTTGGCGCGCGTGATTCCTTTGCTGCGCGAAGGCGATGTGCTGGCACATCCGTTCACGCGCCATCCCGGAGGCTTCGTCAATCGTGAGGGAGAAGTGCACCCAGTGATTCAGGCGGCGCTCGATCGCGGCCTGAAGGTCGACGTCGGTCACGGCAGCCATTTCTCCTATCGCCTCGCCAAAAAAGCGATTGCCGCCGGTATCATTCCGACCACGCTCGGCGCGGACATTCACGGCTACAATACCCATGTGCCGGCGCCCGCCGGTACGCCCGACCAGCATGAGGATGACGAAAATCATCCCTTCGCCGGCCAGGCCAAGTTTAGCCTGGTCCAGGCGATGAGTTCGATGATGGCGCTCGGTCTGACGCTCGAGCAGGTCGTGCCGATGGTCACATCCAACCCTGCGAGGATGCTCGGCCGCGCTGACGAAATCGGCGCCCTCAAGATTGGCAGGGACGCCGACGTCTCGGTGATCGGGGAGCGGACCGGACGATTTGTCCTTCGCGACAACGAGAACAATGAAGTCATCGCCGAGCGTCTGCTGCAGCCTGAGTTCTGTCTGCGCGGCGGTGCGCGATACGACGCAGTGGCGCCAATTCTGCCGCAGGCCGTTGCGGCGTAGGGGGAGCGTCAGTTCGATCGGGGAGAACGTCACCGTGCGCAATGAGCGCGAGTTTCCTTCCGCAGGCGGAGCGGGCGCCAGACAAGGCGTCGGCGCCCGGCTGCCGCGAAAAGAAGACGATCGCCTGATGCGGGGCCGCGGCCGGTTCGTCGCCGACATCCGCCTCGCCGGGCTGCAGGACGTCGCGTTCGTGCGCAGCCCTTTGGCGCATGCGCTGATCCGCGGCATCCACATCCCGGAGCGCTATCGCGGCAGCGTTTTCACTGCGGCGGATCTCGCCGGCGTCAATCCGATCCGCGCGGTTTCAGGGCTGCCGGGATTCAAGATTTCCGAGCAACCGGTGCTTGCTACCGGCAAGGTGCGCCAGGTCGGCGAACTCGTCGCCATGTGCGTGGCGCCGACGCGTGCCGAAGCCGAGGACATCGCGGCGGCAGTGACGCTCGATCTCGAAGAGCTTCCTGCCGTCTATGACATGCTAAGAGCGCGCGAGCCGGGTTCGGCGCTGGTGCACGAGCATTGGGGCGATAACGTCTTTCTCGAAACCAATTTCGAGGTCGATATCTCCAGGGCGTTCGATGCGCCGATCAAGGTGTCGCGCGAGATATCGACCGCGCGGCAGTGCATGTCACCGCTTGAGGGGCGAGGCGTGGTCGCGACCTTCGATCACCGCCTTGATCAACTTGCGCTCTATTCCTCGGCCCAGATGCCGCACATCACGCGCAGCGGCCTTGCTGAATGCCTCGGCATGGAGCTGGGCCGGATACGTATCGTTTCGCCCGACGTCGGCGGCGGCTTCGGACATAAGGGAATTTTGCTGCCGGAAGAAGTCTGCCTTTCCTGGCTGACGATGCGTCGCGGCCATCCGGTGCGCTGGACCGAGGACCGCCGCGAGCATCTCACGGCCAGCTCCAACTGCCGCGAACACCACTACAAGATCACCGTCTATGCCGGCCGCGACGGCCGGCTGCGCGGCATCGACTGCGAAGCAACCGTCGATTCCGGCGCTTACTCGTCCTATCCGTTCTCGGCGTGCCTTGAGGCGGCGCAGGTCGCCAGCATCCTGCCGGGACCTTATTTGATGCCGGCCTATCGTTGCCGGACGTTTTCGGTCGCCACCAACAAGTGTCCGATCCTGCCCTATCGCGGCGTGGCGCGTACCGGCGTCTGCTTTGCGCTGGAATTGATGCTCGATCTGGTCGCGGCGGAAGCCGGGCTGGAGCCGGGCGAAGTGCGCCTGCGCAATCTGGTGCGACCGGAGCAGATGCCGTTCGACAATATTACCAACAAGCACTTCGATAGCGGTGACTATCCCGAAGCGATGCGCCGCGCGCTTGCGTCCATCGACGTCGAAGGCGTGCGCGCGCGTCAGCGCAAGGGCGAGGCGGACGGGCGCAGGATCGGCGTCGGCATCTCCATCTATTGCGAGCAGGCCGCGCATGGCACGTCGGTCTATTCCGGCTGGGGCATTCCGATGGTGCCCGGTCACGAACAGGCGTCCGCCCGGCTGACGCCGGATGGCGGCCTCGAACTCCGCGTCGGGGTGCATTCCCACGGTCAGGGGATGGAAACGACGCTCGCCCAGGTCGCGCACGAAATGCTCGGTGTCGACACTGCCAAGGTCCGCATCATCCTCGGTGACACGGCGATGACGCCGTACTCCACAGGCACCTGGGGATCGCGTTCGATGGTGATGGCGGGCGGCGCGGTCGCAACCGCCTGCCGCGAGTTGGGCGAACGCGCCAGACGCATCGGCGCCAAGCTGTTGCAGCACGATCCGGCTGCGGTGGTCCTGCAGAACGGCGAGGTTCGCGGCGTCGACGGCAGCGTCACCCTGAAGGAAATCGCCCACACCTGGTATCGCCGCCCGCAGGATCTGCCGGCTGACGTT
Source organism: Bradyrhizobium sp. URHC0002 (assembly GCF_054059515.1). Taxonomy (NCBI): domain Bacteria; kingdom Pseudomonadati; phylum Pseudomonadota; class Alphaproteobacteria; order Hyphomicrobiales; family Nitrobacteraceae; genus Bradyrhizobium; species Bradyrhizobium sp. URHC0002. Next base: position 5,797,427 of record NZ_JBSSCF010000001.1, read on the forward strand.
GATCCCGGCGGGCTTGAGGTAACGTCCGGCTACAAGCCGCAGCGCGATACCGGGACCTTCAGCTATGCCGCGCATGCCGCGGTCGTCGCCGTCGATCCTGACATCGGCGAGGTCGAGATCCTTGACTACGTCATCGTCGAAGACGGCGGCGTTCTTGTCAATCCGATGGTGGTGGATGGCCAGATCTATGGTGGTCTGGCGCAGGGCATCGGTACCGCGCTGTACGAGGAGATGCCGTTCGATGCGGCCGGCCAGCCGCTGGCGACGACGCTTGCGGATTATCTCTTGCCGGGACCGACCGAAGTGCCGGCGCCACGTCTCGATCACATGGAAACGCCGTCGCCCTATACGCAGTTCGGCGTGAAGGGCATCGGCGAGGGCGGCGCCATCGCGCCGCCGGCCGCGATCGCCAACGCCGTCAACGACGCGCTGCGGCCGCTCGGTGTGGAACTAATGCAGTCGCCGATTACGCCATATCGCATCGTTGCGGCGGTTCTGGCCGCGCGCGACGCAGAAAGGCCGGCGGCATGAAACCGGCGCCTTTCGGCTACGAACGTCCACGCGACTTGCCGGCAGCACTTGCCGTGCTCGGCGAGGCCAAAACTTCCGCCAAGATCATTGCCGGCGGCCAGTCGCTGGGTCCCATGCTCAATCTGCGGCTGGTGGAGCCGCAGCTGATCGTCGACATCACCGGTCTTGCCGAGCTCAAGCAGGTCGAGCGCCGCGGCGACGAACTCGTGCTCGGAGCCTGTGTCACCCATGCCGACATCGAGGACGGGCGCATTCCGGACGTCACGCGCGGTGCCATGCAGGGCGTCGCCACCAACATCGCCTACCGCGCCGTGCGTAATCGCGGCACGGTCGGTGGATCCCTCAGCCATGCCGATCCCGCGGCAGACTGGGTATCCGCGCTGTCGGCGTTGGGTGCGCGGCTGACGCTGCGAAGCCTTTCAGGCGCGCGCATGATGGCGATGGAGGACTTTATCGTCGGCGCGCTCGAATCCGCGCTGCGCGATGGTGAGATCGTCGAAACCATCCATGTGCCGGCGATGCCGGCATCGGCGCACTGGGGCTACGCCAAGACTTGCCGCAAGACGGGGGAGTTCGCGCATGCAATAGGCGCAATCCTGATTGATCCAAGCGCGGCGACCGCCCGCGTCGTGATTGGTGCGATCGATTCCGCGCCCGTTGTCATCACGAATGCGGTGGAATTGTTCGGCGGACGTATTACCGGCGACTACAAGAAACGCTTCGATGCGCGTGTCGCTGATGTCCTGCTGGCAAAGGCGGGCGTCTCGAATGCGGCGCATCGTCATATTCATGTGAACGTGCTCAAGCGAGCGGTCAGCGAGGCTGCGGCATGAACATGATCGCACTCACCGTAAACCAGCGCGCCGTGCAGGTATCAGCCGAAGCGCGCACCAATCTTGCGGACGTTGTTCGCGAGAAACTCGACCTGACCGGTACCCATCTCGGTTGCGAGCACGGCGTCTGCGGCGCGTGCACCGTGCTGCTCGACGGCGTTCCGGCGCGTTCGTGCATCACCTATGCGGTGGCCTGCGAAGGGGCTGAGGTCACCACGATCGAGGGCCTCGACGACGACAACATTACGACGGAGCTTCGCGCAGCCTTCACCCGCGAGCATGCATTGCAATGCGGTTACTGCACGCCGGGAATGCTGGTCTCGGCGCGCGATCTCGTGCTGCGCCTGCCGCAAGCCGATGAGCGTCTGATCCGTGTTGGTTTGAGCGGCAATCTGTGCCGGTGCACCGGCTATGTCGGCATCGTGCGCGCGGTGCAATCGGTAATCGAAGCGCGGCGTGCCCGCGATATCGCGCCGATGCCGGATGGAGGGCGAAAGATCCTGGGTCCTGTTGGCTCAGGTCGAAGCGTGCACGACGGTGCCGACCGGGCCGAACACATCCGGCCGGAAGCAAGCGACCAAACGTCGCCCGAAGCGGTCGGTCCGGCCCCTTCGATCCCGGATTTCATCCCGGCCACCGTCCTGGAGCAGCAGTTCAGCGTCGCGCATCCGTCCGAACGGGTCTTTGCGATGTTCGACGACATCGCGGCCGTCGCGGCCTGTCTTCCTGGCGCATCGTTGACGACGCCGCCGAAGCCGGAGCGTGTCGAAGGTGCCATCCGTGTCAGGATTGGCCCGATTGCCGCGACGTTCCAGGGTGCCGCGCGCGTCGAACGTAATCCGGCCGATATGTCCGGCCGCATCGTCGGCATCGGCAATGACCGGCGCAGCCGGTCGTCGACGCGGGGCGAAATTCGTTATCGGCTGGTGTCGATCGAGCAGGGGACACGTGTCGAACTTTCCATCGGCTACACGCTTGCGGGCATGCTGGCGCAGGTCGGAAGGCCAGGGCTGGTGCGCGATCTCGCAGCGCGATTGATCGCGGAGTTTGCCAGCAATCTCGACCGCCGCCTCTCGGGCGTGTCACCGGGCGTTGCTACGGCGGCTGAACTGAACGGAATGGCGCTGGTCGTCGGCCTCTTGCGCGCGCGGGTCGCGGGTTGGGTTGGCCGTTTCTTGTCGAAGAATGATGGAGCGACGTGATGAATCGAAGTCTCCGCGCGAGGCGGAAGCGACGAGAGTTGGACTGCGGATAGATGAACAGCGTGAGATTGGAGAACCACATGACACGGACTTTCAGACTTGTTCCGACGGTTGCGCTGGCGGTCGCCTTGCTGGGTGGTGCCGCCAACGCTCAAACCATCAAGATCGGCGTCAATGAGCCCCTGACGGGTGCGTTCGCCGCGTCGGGTACCTACGTCGTCAACGGCGCCAAGATCGCTGCTGATGAGATTAACGCAAAGGGCGGCATTCTCGGCAAGAAGCTCGAACTCGTCATCGAGGACAACAAGAGCAATCCGACTGAAGCAGCCGCCGTCGCCGAAAAGCTGATCACGAGCGACAAGGTGCCGGTGCTGATGGGGGCGTGGGGTTCGAGCCTGACGCTTGCCGTGATGCCCAAGCTGATGGAGTACGAAACGCCGATGGTGGTCGAGACGTCCTCGTCGGGCAAGATTACCACGACTGGCAATCCCTACATCTTCCGCATCTCGCCGCCGTCGGCGATCGAGGCCGCGGCCTTCAAGGGGATCGTCGACAAGCTCGAACTGAAGAAGGTCGATTTCCTCGTCATCAACAACGACTGGGGTCGCGGCACGGCTGAAGACTTCAGCAAGATGATGAAGGAAAAGGGGATCGCGGTCGGGAACGTCGAGACCATGGATCAGGGCGCGCAGGACATGAGCGCACAGCTTTCCAAGCTGAAGGGCACCGATTCCGAAACCATCATCGTGACCACCGCGGTGGACCAGTTGACGCTGATCTTCAAGCAGGCCGCAGCCCTCGGCCTCAAGAAACGCATCATCACCACCGGCGGCTCGCAGAACCCCGATCAGATCATCGCGCAGGCGGGAGCCGCCGCCAACGGCACGATGCACCTCACCACCTTCCTGCCCTGGTTCCCCGACAAGACCCCAAACCCCGAAGCAACCAACTACTTCATCGCTGAATGGAGGAAACGCGGCTTCGACTTCGCCGGCTGCACCGAGAGTTTTCGTGGCTATGACGGCATCCGCACCGTGGCGGCCGCAATCGAGAAGGCGGGCAAGGCAGAGCCTGCAGCGATCAAGGCGGCGCTGTGGGATATCAAGATCAAGGGCCTGAACGGCGACATCGTGTTCCGCAAGTCCGGTCCCGATGGCAAGGAGAGCGGCCAGAGCCAGCCCAACGTCTATCTGATCGAAATCACCGACGGCAAGATCGGCATGAAGACGCTCTGACGTCACAATAGTGATCGGCGAGGGCCGCGGCGCACCCGCTGGCCTCGCCGGAATCGGGATATCCGGGGGCCCCCTTGAGCGAGTTTCTGCAACATCTGATCAATATGCTGGTGCTCGGCGGCACCTATGCCCTGCTGGGCATCGGTCTCACCTTGATCTTCGGCATCATGAATGTCGTGAACTTCACGCATGGGGTGCTGTACACATTCGGCGCGTACATCATGTTCATCGTGGTGCATCAGCTCGGAGTTAACTTCTTCCTGGCGCTGCCGCTCGCGGTCATCGCCGGCTGGCTGCTTGGCGCGGCGATAGAACTGACTCTGCTGCGGCCGCTGCGCGGCTCCGACATCGACACGACCATGCTTGTCATGATCGGCGCCTGGATCGCGATGCAGTCCGGCACGTTGTGGATATGGGGCGGCGTGGCGAAATCGGTGACAACGCCGTTCCCCGAGGCGCCGCTGGTGCTGGGACCGGTTTCCGTGTCCTGGCTGCGGCTGTTCGTGCTTGCCGCGGCAGCGGTGCTGATCGTCGTCACCTATCTCCTGATCAACAGGACAAAACTTGGTTGCGCGATGCGGGCGACGTTTCAGGATCAGGACACCGCCTCGCTGATGGGCGTCAATGTCGACCTGATCTACACCTCGACCTTCGCGATCGGCTCCAGCCTTGCCGCCGCCGCTGGCGCGCTGCTCGGCCCGGTCTACGTGATCTTTCCGCAAATGGGCGATCTCGCGGCCGTCAAGGCATTCGCGATCGTGATCCTCGGCGGGCTCGGCAACATCACCGGCGCGGTCATTGGCGGCTTCATTCTGGCATTGGCGGAGGAACTGGGCGCCGGTTATGTTTCATCGGGGTACCGCGACGCCATGGGCTTTTTGATCATTATCGCGGTTCTGATCTTCAAGCCGACTGGACTTTTCGCGCGCTCGGAGCGCGTCGGATGAAGTTGGGTGTCGCCATTCTCACGGTCGTCGCGTTCGCATCGGTGCCGCTCTGGTTACGCGATCCGTATCTCATGAACGCCCTCATCACGACCGGCATTTTCATCATCGGCGCGATGAGCCTCAATCTGCTGCTCGGGTTCACCGGCCAGCTCAGCCTCGGTCATATCGCGTTCTTCGGAATCGGCGCCTACGTCAGCGCATTGACGTCGCTTGGTTTCGATGTCGGCTTGCCCGTTGGCTTCCGCATTGTTCACGATCCCTGGCCGCCAATCGCCGGCTTCGTGTTGGCCATCGTCATTGCGGGATTGTGCGGATATCTCGTGGGACTGCTCTCGTTTCGCGTGCGCGGCGCCTATTTCGTGATCGTGACGATTTCCTTTGCCGAAGTGGTCCGCCTTGTGGCGCTGAACTGGGTCGAGCTGACGCAGGGCCCGCTGGCGTTGACCAACATCCCCTCGATGACGGTCGGATTGCCGGGTCTCGGCGATCTGACCCTCCGCACCAAGCTGCAGAACTATTACCTCGTGCTATCAGTCGCGGTCGTCACCTATCTGCTGATCTCGCGCCTGGTCCACTCGCATTTCGGCCGGGCCATGCGCGGGCTGATGGAAAACGAAGCGCTGGCGGTATCGGTCGGCATCGACGTGACAAGGACCCTCACGCTGGCCGCGGTGATCTCGGCCGGGATCGCGGGCGCAGCCGGCAGTCTTTACGCACACTATATCCGGATCATCGATCCCGAGGTATTCGCCTTCATCAGCACGGTGACGATGGTGATCATGGTCATCACCGGTGGCAAGGGGTCGCTCGCTGGACCTGTCGTCGGCGGCATGATCTTCGGGCTGTTGCCCGTGTTCCTGCGTCCGATCATGGCGCCGGAGGCGCAATGGATCGCCTATGGCGGCGTGCTGATCGTCATCCTGTTCGTCTTGCCGCGCGGCATCGTGCCGTCGCTCGCACAACGGTTTGCGAAACGGCGGAAGCACATCGAAACACGTGCCCCGGTTGCTTTTACCGAACGCGATGCCAAGGAGCACGCGTAATGACAGCGACCGCCCTGAAGGTCGAGAAGGTGGCCATGCATTTCGGCGGGCTCGTTGCGCTCTCGGACATGAATTTTGCGGTCGGCGAAGGCGAGATCGTCAGCCTGATCGGCCCCAACGGCGCCGGCAAGACCACGGCGTTCAACATCGTTACCGGCTTCCTGGATCCGACCCACGGCGCCGTAAGCTATCGCGGGACGGCGCTCAACGGACTGAAGCCGCACCAGATCGCCGACCTCGGCTTGATCCGCACCTTCCAGCGCACCAGCGTGTTTCCGAACGACACCGTTTACGACAATCTGCTGGTCGGGCTGCACCGTCAGGGCAGGGTGAGCCTGCTCGAAGCCATTCTGGGCCTGCCGCGTGCGCGGTCTTCGCAGCGGCGCTTGCGGGAACGCGCCAGCGAACTGGTCGAACGGGTTGGCCTCGAACGCCGCGCCCACGATCTGGCCGGCTCGTTGTCGTATGGCGAGCAGCGGCTTGTCGGCGTGGCGCTGGCGCTGGCCGCAGAGCCGTCGATGCTGCTGCTCGACGAGCCGGTCTCCGGCATGAACGCTTCGGAAACCCACACCTTCGTGCAGTTGGTCCGCAACATTCGCGACCGCGGCGTCACCATCCTTCTGGTCGAGCACGACATGCCGATGGTGATGAGCGTCTCGGACAGGATCGTGGTGCTGAACTACGGCCGGATCATTGCCGAAGGAACGCCGGACGTGATCCGGAACGACCCGGCCGTCATCGAGGCCTATCTCGGGCAGGGAGCGACACGTGCTTGAGATCCGCGACATGGTGTGTGACTACGGCGGGGTCACGGCGCTCCGCGGTATTTCACTGGAGGTCAAGTCCGGGCAGCTCGTCGCCCTGATCGGCGCCAACGGCGCCGGCAAGAGCACGACGCTGCGCGCGATCTCGGGGCTCGTGGCGCCACGTTCGGGATCGATGCTGTTCGAAGGCAAGGACATTGCGGGCGCCAAGCCGCCGCGCGTGGTGGCCAGCGGGATCGCGCATTGTCCGGAAGGGCGGCGGGTATTCCCGCATATGACGGTCGAGGAAAACCTCGACATGGGTGCCTATCTCCGCCGCAGTGCGGCCGAGATATTGGCGGACCGCGATCGCATCTATGCGGAATTTCCTCGCCTGGCCGACCGCAAGCGGCAAGCCGCCGGCACTTTGTCGGGCGGCGAGCAGCAAATGCTGGCGATCGGCCGGGCGCTGATGTCGCGGCCGCGCCTGATCATGTTCGACGAGCCTTCCCTTGGGCTTGCGCCCAACATCGTCGCGCGGACTTTTGCGATCATCCGCGGCATCCGCGATGCCGGAACGACGGTCCTGCTGGTGGAGCAGAATGCCTTTGCGGCGCTCGAGATGTGCGACCACGCCTATCTGCTGGAAGGCGGTCGCATCGTTCTGTCCGGGCCAGGCGCCGAGATGATCCAGAACGAGCACGTGCAAAGGGCCTATCTTGGCGGATGAGCGGCTTGAGACGGCGGCGCCGTCAGGCGATGAGCAATGGATGCCGGTCTGCGGGCTTAGCCGGCTGATTTCGCAGACGATCGTCTGTATCCGCGTCATCGGTATCGATCTGATCCTGGTCTGGAGCGATGGACGCGCGGTCGCCTGCGAGCGGTTGTGTCCGCATGAACAGGCCGACCTCAGTCTTGGACACCTGTCGGGAGGACGCTTGTTCTGCCCCCGTCACGCGGCTTCGTTCGATCTCCGTAACGGGCGAATTTCCTATGGCTGGCAGAGCCGGCCGCTGCGGCTCTACCCGGTCCGGATCAGGGACGATCAGGTCTGGATCGACCCTGCGGCGATCAAGTCGCTATGACGTGGGCCAGTGCTACCCGACAAGCGTGCGAGCAATATCGACAAGCGCGCCGTCGGCGCGTCGCAGTTCCGCGAGGATACTGAAATGATCCGCGCCTTCGATCGGGAAGAGCTTGCCGGGCGCGGCAGCGGCGACGCGCATTTCATGAAGCTTGATTGAATCGAAAACCAGCGTCGGCAGTTCGGCCGTGCCGTAGGCGATGTCGAGTCGCTTGTGGACGGCGGGCAGGCGAAGCGGCGATAAGGCCGTGACTTCCGCGCTGGTCAGCTTCAGCGCATTGTTCAGGCCCGTATCGCGGATGGGCCCAAGATCGTACACACCGGAAATCGCCAGTCCTGCGGCAACGCGCGGGTGATCGAGTGCCATTGCGACGAGGTGGGCGCCGGCGGACCAGCCGGAGAGCAGGACGGGCCCTGAGATATCGTACAACTCTCCGTTTTTGGCGAGCCAATCGAGCGACAGGGATATCTCGGCCACGATCTCCGTCAACGAAACATCGGGTGCCAGCGAATACCCGGGAATGGCAACCGACCAGCCGTGGGCTGCGACGCCTTCGACCAGCATGGCAAATAGCTCGCGCGAATTGCGCTGCCAGTAACCGCCGTGCAGGAACACCAGGCAGGGTGCTGCCTTATCGGCGGCCGGATAGAGATCGATCTTTGTCCTTTCGCGGTCGCCATAAGGCACATCAAGAAAGGATTTGTGGCTGGCGCGCAGCGTTTCGGACATCTGGTTTCTTTCGGCGATCAGCGCTGCGCTGTTCTTGACCGCCGCATTGTTGTCATAGGCAGCATCGCGCTCCGCTTGGGAAAGCGCTACCCAGTTCAGCCTGGGATCAAGCCGCACATCTTTCGTCGCCGAGATATCAATCACGCACGTCACTCCCGCAGAAACCAAAGCGCCCGTTGTTGTTCAAGTCGTCCAGCGACGACCACCAGTATATTGGCGCTGCCAGTCCCGCAATCGAAAGAAGAACGAGTGATCAAGAGCACCTCCAGATCTTCGATAAAGTCAAGGATATGCAGCAGTGGGAGCGGGAGCCACGTCGATCTGCCGCCGGCTACACTCCCGAAAGTAAAGGTCAAATTATAGGTCGGCGTGCTGCCACATTGGGCAGGCTGGGATTTCCATTAGTCGCCCTTATGCGTGGCATTTTAACTTCCGATTTTACAATCCGATTTCTCCGCCGCTACGCTTCATCCATCAACCCGGTCGCACGACGAACGAGCCGGTTGGAAGAGCAAGCTTGTCCATGAACGCGAGCGGAGAAAACGATGTTCGATGATGACAATGGCGACGCGAACGGCTCTTCGCCCAAGCGCTCGGCGAAGAAGAAAGGAATTTCAAGGCGGGCACTGCTCAAGAGTGGAGCAGCTGCAGCAGGTGCGGCGATCGGGTCCGGAGCCATCAGCGGATTTCCGACCATCTGGGCGCAGGAGATCAAGGACATCGAACTCCGGCACGTCGGTGTGTCCTACTCGGTGGTCAAAGCGATCGGGGACCAGGCCGCAAAAGACCTTGGCTTCAAGGTCACGATGCAGAACCTCGACACGTCGGCTGCGATCAACCGTTTCATCAGCCAGCCTGACTCGGTCGACATCGCCGATCTCGAGGGATGGCAGGCCAAGCTCGCCGCCAAGCGCGGCGTGATCCAGGGCATCGAGGTCAAGAAGATCAAGGAGTTCGACAACATCCTGCCGATCTTCACCAAGGGTGAGATCGACGGCCACAAGATTCCGCGGCAGGGCATTTCTCCCTATGAGGCAATGTATATCGCAAAGCCCAACGCGACCGACCTGCATGATGGCGTGACCGAATGGGCGACCTTCCTGCCGCAAGTCTATAACGCGGACTCGATCGGCTATCGTCCCGATCTCGTCGGTCACGAGGTGACCGAATGGAAGGATCTGATCGACCCGAAATTCAAGGGCAAGGCTGCAATTCTCGACGTCCCGGCGATTGGCATCATGGACGCCGCGCTCTGCTTCGAAAGCGCTGGCCTGATCAAGTACGGCAACAAGGGCAACATGACCAAGCAGGAGATCGACTTCACCTGCGACAAGCTGATTGAACTGAAAAAGGCGGGCCAGTTCCGCGCGACCTGGACCACCTTCGACCAGTCGGTGCAGTTGATGGCCGCGGGCGAGGTCGTGATCCAGTCGATGTGGTCACCAGCGGTTGCCGCCGTTCGCGTCAAGGAAATTCCCTGCGTCTACGCGCCGGTCAACGTCAAGAACGGCAAGGAAGGCTATCGTGGCTGGTGCAACGGCATGGGGCTGATGAAGCACCTGTCCGGCAAGAAACTCGATGCCGCCTACGAATATCTGAATTGGTATCTGTCGGGTTGGCAGGGCGGCTTCGTCGGCCGTTACGGCTACTACAGCCCGGTGCCGTCGACCGCGAAGAAGTTCCTGACCGAGGCGGAGTGGGATTTCTGGTACGACGGCAAGCCCGCGCCCTCGGTCATCAACGACCCCTATGGTGTGCCGATGGAGAAGGCCGGCACCAAGCGGGACGGCGGTTCATTCCTCGACCGGGTCAAGAACATCTCCTGCTGGAATACGCTGATGGATGAAGCGGCCTACATGAACAAGCGCTGGAACGATTTCAAGGTCGCCTGAGACCAATTGGCCTGCCCGGCGCGGGGCAAGCGCCGGCAGGCGGTGAACTACCGTTCCGGAGATCCAGAATGAAGTCCAGTCAGGCCAGGTAATGCAGCGACCAAATTTGAGTGCATGGCTATACGTGACGCCGCTGATGCTGGTGCTAGTCCCGTTTTTCCTGCTGCCGACCCTTGTCGTACTGGTCGCGAGTTTCTTCGAGACCGATGGCTTCGGCGGGTTGTTGCCGACGTTTACGTTGGCGAACTACGTCGATGTGCTCACATCGGCGCAGACCTTCCTGCTCTATGTGACGACGCTCAAATTTGCGATCCTGACCTGGCTTTTCACGCTGATCATCGGGTTCCCGGTCGCATACTTTCTCGTCTTTCACGTCAAGAACCAGCTGCTCGCGATCGGCCTGTTTCTGATCTGCACGATCCCGTTCTGGACCTCGAACATCATCCGGATGATTTCCTGGATTCCGCTGCTGGGAAAGGAAGGGTTGGTCAACTCGACGCTGCTCGGTATCGGCGTGATCCGGGAGCCGCTTGAGGTGCTGCTCTATTCGGGCCTCGCGGTCGTCATCGCCTATGTGCACCAGCTGACGATCTTCATGGTGGTGCCGATCTTCAATTCGCTGGCGCGCATCGACAAGCGGGTGGTGGAGGCGGCGCTCGATTCCGGCGCCAGCCGGCTCGAGGTGATGCGCTACATCATCATCCCGATGTCGAAAAGCGGCATTGCTCTCGGATCGACCTTCGTGATCTCGATCGTGATGGGCGACTTCTTCGTGGTCAAGGTGATGTCCGGCGGCGGTTCCGCCTCGGTGGTCAGTGCGTTCTACGAAAATGTCGGCGTGCTGCAATATCCGATCGCCGCGGCGAGTGCCATGCTGCTGACCCTCGTTCTCATTGCCATGATTGCCCTGATCCTGCGCGTCGTCGATATCCGCCGGGAGATCACGCAATGACGGTCGCTCTCGGCGAGGCCGATATGCCCATGATCAGAACCCGGCGTATTTCCGCGGTCGCGCGCGGCGACCGCCGTCCCTGGACCTTCTACGCGCTCGCGACCGTTTTCATCCTCTACGTCGCCGCCCTCTACGGCCCGATGATCTGCATCTACATCCTGTCGTTCCAGGACATCCGCGGCGGGCTGGTGTTTCCGATGAAGGGGCATTCGCTGCACTGGTTCATCGATCTGTTCACGCAGGTGCGCACCGGCGACGTCAAAGGATCGTTCGACCGCTCGATCAAGCTTGCGGTGCTGGTCACGGTGATCACGCTCGTGGTCTCGCTGATGGCCGGGCTGGCGTTTCGTCGCCGCTTTTTCGGCGACACGCTCGTGTTCTACCTGATGATCGGCAGCCTCGTGGCGCCCGGGCTGGTGCTCGGCCTCGGCGTTGGCCTCTTGTTCCAGTGGATAGGCATCAGCCCGAGCTGGTACACGTCGGCGCTCGGTGCGCAATTGTCCTGGACGCTACCGTTTGGCGTGCTGGTGATGTTCGCCGTGATGTCCCGCTTCGACAGCGTGTGGGAGGAGGCGGCGCGGGATCTCGGAGCCACCCGCTGGCAAACCATCAGGCTGGTGGTGATTCCTGTGCTGGCGCCGGGGCTCGTCGCGGTCGCGCTGTTCGGCTTCACGCTGTCCTATGATGAATTCGCCCGCACGCTGCAGACTTCGGGCTCGCTCAATACCCTGCCGCTCGAGATATGGAGCATGACGCTCAACGTGACTTCGCCGTCGCTATACGCGCTCGGCACCGTCACTACGATCGTGTCGTTCATCATCATTGGCGCCTGCATCGGCGCCATCATTGTCATCAGCAAGCGCCGTGGCGTACGCGCGACAGGTCATTGAGGTCTTTGGAATGCGCGCGGGCGCTGGCGATATCGAATTGGCAGGTCTCTGCAAGAGCTATGACGGCGTCACCAACGTGGTCGATGGCGTCAATCTGAAGATTCCCGACGGCGCCTATTGCTGCTTTCTCGGGCCTTCCGGTTGCGGCAAGACGACGATTCTACGGATGATCGCCGGCCACGAGGAGCCGACCACAGGGGAGATCGTGATCGGCGGCGAGAATGTCGCAGGAATGGCGCCGGTCGAGCGGCGCACCGCGATGATGTTCCAGTCCTACGCGCTGTTTCCGCATCTCACCGTCCGTGATAACATCGCATTTGCGCTGCGGGTGCGCGGGCAGTCGAAGACCGAGCGCTACAAGGCCGCCGATCGGATGATGGAAAAGGTGCGCCTGACAGAGCTGGCGGACCGGTTGCCGGCCGATCTGTCGGGCGGCCAGCAGCAACGTGTGGCGCTGGCACGCGCGGCGATCACTGAGCCGCGGGTGCTGCTGCTCGACGAGCCGCTGTCTGCATTGGACGAACAGCTTCGGGTGCAGATGCGGCAGGAGCTCCGGCGAATGCAGCGCGAGCTTGGGATCACCTTCGTTCACGTCACCCACACTCAGCTCGAGGCGATTGCGCTCGCCGACATCGTCGTGGTGATGGAAAAAGGCAGGATCAAGCAATCGGGACCGGCGCGCGACGTCTACGCCTATCCGCGCGACCGCTATGTTGCGGAGTTTTTGGGCGGGCAGAATGTGCTGTCTGGAAAGGTCGAGAAGGTCGGCGAGGGGCTCGTCGTGCTGTCGCAGCCGAACCGCAGCGGAATCCAGGTCCGGCTGGGTGCCGAGGCACGGGTGGCTGTGGGCGACCGCATCGATCTGGCAGTGCGGCGCGACGATATCGAATTGGTGCGGGCCGATGCCGGTAACCCTGGCGACGGCGCGACAGCGTTGCCAAGCCGGGTGACCGCGATCGAATATCAGGGCTCGTTCGTCAAGGTGATGCTCGACACGGTCCCTGACGAGGATTTTGTCGCCTACGTTCCGGAACGAACCTTCTTCCGCGATCCCTTCAATGTCGGCGACGTGCTGCTGGCCACCTGGTCGGCGGGCCGCGCCCGTGTTCTCGCCTGATGTCGCTCATGACGGGAGGTCACCCATGATAGTCAGTTTTACGCTCAACGGCCGGTCGCGGACGGTTGACATCGAGCCATCGGCGCTGGTCGCCGATCTGTTGCGCGAGAACCTAAACCTGACAGGGACCCATGTCGGGTGCGATACCAGCCAGTGCGGCGCCTGCGTCGTGCTGTTCAACGGCGAGGCGGTGAAGAGCTGCACCTTGCTCGCGCCGATGCTCGACGGAGGCACGCTGACGACGATCGAAGGCCTCTCCGGGCCGGGTGGTTCGAACGCGCTGCATCCAATGCAGCAAGCGTTTCATCAAAATCACGGCCTGCAATGCGGCTTCTGCACCCCGGGCATGGTGATGACAGCGGTGGCGCTGGCGACGAAAAATCCAGCGCCTACCGAGGCCGAGGTCCGCCACGGCCTCGAGGGTAATATCTGCCGCTGCACCGGGTATCAGAACATCGTGGCGTCGGTGCTGGCCGGTGCGGCCGCCATGCATGCGTCGGGAAGCGGAGAATAGCCATGTCGAACGTGATCGGGATTGGCGCTGCGCCGCGCCGCAAGGAAGACTTCCGCTTTCTGACCGGCCGCGGCAATTACGTCGCCGACATCAAGCGGGCCGACATGGCGTTCGGCGTGTTCATCCGGTCGCCGCATGGCCATGCGGCGATCCGTGGCATCGACAAGGCGCCGGCACTGGCGCTGCCGGGTGTCGAGGCCGTGCTGACCGGTGACGATGTCGCGGCCGACGGCCTCGGTTCGCTGCCTTGCGGCTGGGGCATTCATGGCTCGGATGGCCTGCCGATGAAGGAGCCGGCGTTTCCGATGCTGGCGCAGGGCAAGGTGCGCTTCGTCGGCGATATGGTCGCCTTTGTGGTCGCCGATACGCTGGAGCTCGCGCGCGCGGCGGCAGAAGCGGTGGTCATTGATTATGAGGTGCTACCATCCGTCGTCGGCGTACTCGAAGCCGTTCGTCCGGGCGCACCGCAACTGTTCGACGACGTTCCAAACAATCTCTGCTGCGACTGGGAGCTCGGCGACAAGGCCGCCGTTGCGACGGCGTTCAGGAAGGCCGCGCATGTGGCGCGTCTTAGCCTCGTCAACAACAGGCTGATCGGCAACCCAATGGAACCGCGCGCGGCGGTCGCCGAGTACAACGGCGGGACCGGCCATTATACGCTGTGGACCACGAGCCAGTTTCCGCATGTGGTGCGATTCCTGATGAGCGCCCTGGTGCTCAAGATTCCCGAGCAGAAAATGCGCGTGGTGGCGCCCGACGTCGGCGGCGGCTTCGGCGTCAAGCAATTCCACTACGGCGAGGAGGCCGTGATCACCTGGGCGGCGAAGCGGGTCGGCCGTCCCGTCAAGTGGGTGGCGGACCGCACCGAGGGTTTCATCTCGGACCGGCACGGCCGGGATCACGTCACCGAGGCCGAACTGGCGCTGGACGAGAATGGAAAATTCCTCGCGCTGAAGGTCGTCACTTTGGCCAACATGGGTGGTTATCTCTCCACCTTCGGCCCCAACATCCCGACCAATCTCTATGGGCCATTGTTGAGCGGCGTCTACACGACGCCTGCGATCTATTGCAACGTGAAGGTGGTCTTCACCAACACGGTGCCGGTCGATGCCTATCGCGGCGCCGGGCGACCGGAAGCGACGTTCGTGGTCGAACGGCTGGTGGATGTCGCGGCCAAGGAAATGGGGATCGATCGCGTCGAATTGCGCCGTCGCAACATCATCGCCAAGGAAGCCTATCCGTATCAGACGCCGGTCCTCGTCGAATATGATTCCGGCGATCCTATGGGCTGCCTCGAAGGCGCGCTTGCGGCGGCGGATGTCGCAGGCTTCGCGGAACGCAAGGCGGCGTCGGAACGTGACGGCAAGTTCCGCGGCCTCGGCTATTCGACCTACGTCGAAGCCTGCGGCCTCGCACCGTCGCGCTTTGCCGGACGTCTCGGCGCCCGTGGCGGCCTCTACGAAAGCGCCACCGTCCGCGTGCATCCGACCGGACAGGTGACGGTGCTGATCGGCACCCACAATCACGGGCAGGGGCACGAGACCACCTTCGCGCAGATCGTGTCGGAGAAGCTCGGCGTTGCCTTCGATAACGTCGACATCGTGTTCGGCGATACCGACCGCGTGCAGTTCGGCATGGGCACCTATGGCTCGCGATCGCTGGTCGTCGGCGGTGCCGCGCTCTCGAAGGCGAGCGACAAGGTGGTCCTGAAGGGCAAGAAGATCGCGGCGCACCTGCTCGAGGCCAGCGAGCAGGATATCCAGTTCGAGGCCGGGCTGTTTTCGGTTGCGGGGACCGACCGCAGCAAGACGTTCCAGGAAATCGCCGGCGCTGCCTATGTGCCGCACGACTATCCGCTAGAAATTCTCGAGCCCGGACTGGAGGAACAGGCCTATTACGATCCGGTCAATTTCACCTATCCGGGCGGCTGTCACATCGCCGAGGTCGAAATCGATCCCGAGACGGGGATCGTGACGCTGGAGAAATACACTGCGGTCGACGACGTCGGCACCGTCATTAACCCGATGATTGTCGAGGGACAATTGCACGGCGGCATCGTTCAGGGTGTCGGCCAGGCGTTGTATGAAAACGCCGTCTATGACGACGTCTCGGGGCAGCTGCTGTCAGGCTCGTTCATGGATTACACCATGCCGCGTGCCGATCACCTGCCGAATATGACGATCAAGACCCATTCCACGCCTTGCACGCATACACCGATGGGCGTGAAAGGATGTGGCGAGGTCGGCACCATCGGATCGCCTGCGGCCGTTATCAACTCCGTCGTCGACGCGTTGTCCCATCTCGGCGTGCTTCACGTCGATATGCCGGCGACGCCGAACCGGATCTGGCGTGTCATTCAGAACGCCACGATGCCGCGCGCCGCAGAGTAAGAGGAGGCGAAGATGAGATCATTTGCATTTCACAGGCCGACTACCCTTTATGAAATGTCGGCGCTGATGGGCGGCGTTGCTGACGGCATGCCGCTGGCCGGCGGGATGACGTTGCTGCCGACCATCAAGCAGCGGTTGGCGGCGCCCGCGGCGCTGATCGACCTGTCCAAGATCCCGCAGCTATCAGGGATTTCAGCTCAAGGCGACATCCTGACGGTCGGTGCGATGACCCGCCATGTCGATGTCGCGGAGTCGGAACTGGTTCGCAGCAAGATACCGCTGCTTGCCGGCCTTGCAGCCGGCATTGGCGATCCCGCGGTTCGCAACCGCGGCACGATCGGTGGTTCGGTCGCCAATAACGATCCCTCGGCCGACTATCCGGCCGCGGTGCTCGCGCTCGATGCGACTGTCGTGACCGACCGCCGGGAGATCGCCGCCGACGCTTACTTCCGGGGGCTATTCGAAACGGCGCTCGACCCGGGCGAGATCATCACCGCCTTGCGCTTCCCGGTGCCGTCCGCCGGGGGCTATGCCAAATTCAAATCGCCGGCATCACGCTATGCGGTGGTCGGCGTGTGTGTGGCGAAGAAAGCCGGAAAGGTTCGGGTCGCTGTAACCGGCGCCGGACCAGGCGTCTTTCGCGTCGCCGCAATGGAAGCCGCGCTGGAGCGCGCGTTCACGCCTGATGCAGTCGCGGGGATCAAGCTGGATGCTGAAAACCTGAGTTCCGATATCCACGCGGATGCGGAATACCGCGCCCATCTCGTGACCGTCATGGCGAAAAAGGCCGTGATGTCAGCCCTTCAAGCATCGTGAGGCGCGTGGTGAAAGCAGGAAGCGTCCGCGCCGAAGGTGTCGTTAAGGCAAATGAATTGGCCAGGCTTTCGGCCGTTGAATTGCTGGAAGGCTATCGCACCAGGAGGTTCACGCCGCGCGACGTCATCGAGGACGTGATATCAGCGCTGGAAGTAACCAATGCCGCCTGCAATGTGGTCGTGACCCCGGCATACGAACAGGCGCGAGCCGCTGCTGACCGCGCCACGGTGGCCTGGTCCTCCGGGCGGCCGCAGGGCAAATTGACGGGTGTGCCGGTCAGCATCAAGGATCTCGTCTACGTCGCCGGGATGCCGGCGCTGGGCGGCGCGCCTGCCAACAAGGGTCTGATGCCGAATGTCGATGCGGCGGCGGTTTCGGCGCTCAAGTCGGCGGGCGCGATCGTCACCTGCAAGACCACCACCTGCGAGTCCGGCTACAAATTGACGGCCGACAGCCCGGTGTCTGGCATCACCCGCAACCCTTGGAACCGCGAGCGGACCAGCGGCGGATCGAGCGGCGGTGCCGCGGCCTCGATTGCCGCCGGATGCGGTCCGCTTGCGATCGGCACCGATGGGGTCGGCTCGATCCGTGTGCCGTCCGCGTTCTGCGGCGTGGTCGGTATCAAGCCGACTTTCGGGCTGGTGCCGAGATCGCCCGGCTTTTCGCCGCCGTCGTGGGCGTCGCTGGCGCACACCGGTCCAATCGCGCGCACCGTTGCCGACGCAGCCCTTCTTCTGGAAGCGGTTGCGGCCCACGATTTGCGCGATGCCGCCAGTCTGCCGGTGCCGGCGCGGAGCTTTGACGCGACACCAATAAAACTCGACGGGGTCAGGATTGGAGCCAGCGCCGACTTCGGCTATGCGGCGGTGGCGCCGGATGTTCGCAAGGCATTTCAGTCGGCGGTCGAGACGCTCGGTTCACTTGGCGCCAGCATCGTTCCCGATTGCATCCGGCTTGAACCCGACATGCTCGAGCGGATCTTGAAACCAATCGCTTATACCGAGCAGGCGGCGGCCATCTCGGCCCGCGGTGCCGAGGCGCTGGTGGCCTCCGACAGCGACTATCGCGATGTGGTGGCGAAGGGCGCTTCCTACAGCGGCATTGATTATGTCGCGGCCGGCTATCGTCGTAACGGCCTGCGCATGTCGTTCCTGGAGGTATTCGGAAAGGTCGATGCGATCGTCACCCCAACGGTTGCGGTGACGGCGTTTCCCGCGGGCACCCTCGGCGTTGACGAGATCGACGGCATCGCCGTCGACCGCCATCTAGGTTGGTCGCCGTTCTCTTGGCCGATAAATCTGACCGGACTGCCGGCTGCCACGATTCCCTGCGGTTTCGACGCCGAGGGGCTTCCGATTGGACTTCAGATTGTTGCGCCCTGGCTCGACGAGGGCTTGATTGTGCGTATCGCTGCCGCCTTCGAGTGCGCGCGGCCCTGGAGCCCGTTTCGTCCCCGCATGTCCTGACCGGGGTTCGTCGCTGTCAGCGGTAGACAGAGGCAGCTCCTTGCCCAGCAGGAGTTCATCGTCGAGATTGAGATAGTGCGCCAGATAGTCGTGCAGCGCGCTTGCGGCCTTTGACGTTGCGGTCGGCGATTTATAGAGCAGAAGATCGACCTTCGGGAGCAGCGGGAGCCCCTCATTGTCACCGATCTCGCGCATGTTGCGTACCAGTGCGGAGCGGCCGAGGACGGTGACCGCCATGCCGGCGAAAGCGGCGGCCTGCAAACCGCCGACGCTCGGACTGACACAGGCGATCCGCCATCGGAGTCGCGAGGCTTCCAGCCGCTCGATGGCATGGTCGCGAAAGATGTTGCCCGGCGGCAGCAACGCCAGCGGGATCGGCTTTTCGTTATGCGCCGTGGATTGCTCCCCGGTCATCCAGATCAATTGCTCTTGCCGCACCACCTGTCCGCCGGTGAAATCGTTCATGCGGGTCACCAGCGCGATATCGACTTCGCCGCGCTTCACGCACCCGACAAGTGGCGTCGACAGTGAACAGTTCAGCTCCAGTTGAACGCGTGGAAAGGCTTTGCGGAAAATCCTCAGGATCGAGGGGAGCATAAAGGCGGCATAGAGGTCGGGGGTGCCGAGCACGACGTGGCCTTCGATGTCCGGAGAAGCGAGTTGCGACAACATCTCGTCGTGAGATCCGACGATCGAACGTGCGTAGCTCAGGACTGTCTCGCCTTCCGCCGTCAGAAACAGCCGGCGGCCCTCGTGGATGAAGATCGCCTTCCCGGTGAGTTCCTCAAGCCGCTGCAGCTGAAGGGTAATCGCAGGTTGGGTACGACCGAGCCGCCGCGCGGTCTCGGTGATGCTGCCGGTTTCAACGACCGACATCAGCGAGCGCAGCATGCGTATGTCCAGATTGATCAGGTTCATGGCGGTACTCGCTGTGCAGGCAGGACACTTCCATGCAATTTTCGTGCTTGGAAACGCCGGCACGACACCAGTGCCAGTAAAAGAGGCGCAGCGTCTGCGATCGGATGGATGGGGCGAGAGTTCAATATTTTCAATCAGTTATAGCACGGTGTTCGCGCGGGAAGTTTACCTGCCGATCGCCGTTAGATTTGAGCGATCGGCAGTCCGTTCAATTCATCAAGCTCCCGCCGCATGACCTCCACCAAATCCAGGGCCACCGGCGAAGGGCTGCGCTGCGGTGGAAAAACGGCGGCGAACTCGAAATCGATCCGCGGTGAGAAAGGACGCGCTACGACGCCTCGGCTCTCGAATTCGCGCGCCGTGAAGGGATCGCAGATTGCGACGCCTAGCCCGGATGACACTAACCCGCACATGATTTCAGACAGGCTGGTCTCGACCCGAAGCACCCGGCGGACGTCATCGCGATTGAAGGCCTGGTCGATCAAGCCTTGCCCTCGACCGCGAGGAATATCCGCGGCCGCAGACCACGCTCGAAGCCCTGGCGGCACTGAAGCCTGCGTTTCCCGCACTCGCCGACTATCCGCTCGACGACAAGGGCACGACCTATCGCAGCCTGATTTTGCAGCGATACCCCGACCTCGATATCAACTTCGTCCACCATGCCGGCAACTCGTCCGGCGTGGTCGACGGTTCGGCCGCGATTCTGCTGGCGTCGCCGGCCTACGCCAACGCGCACGGCCTGAAGCCGCGCGCCCGCGTCGTCGCGATGGCGAACATGGGGGATTCGCCGACGCTGATGATGAACGCGCCGGTGCCCGCGACGCGCAAGGTGCTAGCCAAGGCGGGCCTGACCATCGACGACATCGACCTCTTCGAGGTCAACGAGGCTTTCGCCGTGGTCGTCGAGAAATTCATTCGAGATCTCGGCGTCGACCGCGCGAAGTCAACGTGAATGGCGGGTCGATTGCGCTTGGTCATCCGATCGGGGCAACCGGCGTTATCCTGATCGGCACCATTCTGGATGAGCTGGAGCGAAGGGGCTTGCAGCGCGGCCTGGTGACAATGTGCGCGGCCGGCGGCATGGCCCCAGCGATAATAATTGAGCGGGTCTAGAGACGCCATTGCGCGCCATTTCGGCCGCAACGCCTTCGCCTACGGTCGGTCGGACGCTGGTTCTGGCTGGGGAGGCACCGTCCCCGGTACCGTTGCCGCAATCGGTTCGGACGTTTTGCTTAGCCGAAAGCGACAGCCAGCAGGCTCGAGCACAGGAGGACGAAGCTTGCCGTGGTCAGGGCAAGAAATCCGTTGGAGACGATGTCGTGGTTGCGCATGTTACACCTACCACTCAGATGCTCGCTCGAATTTATTAAAGCTTTCCGAATCCCTGGTCGCAACTACCAGGATATTTCTCTGTCTGAAGCCGGCGGTCCCCCAGAACCGCCAAGTGTTCAAACCTCAAGCTCTGGAACGATAGCCTTCAAATGCATGGGCAAGAAAAATGCCTGCGCTCACCAGGCCCATCAACGTTGTAACCGTCTCGATCATCGCACAAATCCTTTGCGCCCCTGCAATCCACAAAACGACTCCACCGTTGCACAGTCAAAAAGATTCACGGGCTGGAATTGCAGATCGGTCATGAGTGATGATTTGCTGCAACAGATTGTCTGAAAGCGGCACAAGGACGGATGCGACGAGGGCGCATACACAGTGAATCGAGGCGCTGTTCCCGTAAATCAACGGATACGCAAATCAACCATTCATTTACTACGCGGGAGCGGACCCCATTTCCGCCGTGTTCCGGTTGCGATATCTTCACGTCGTGATGCGGAGGTGGGCCGCATCGTGGGGAATGGCCGCAACCGCTTCAACGTAGGCAGTCGGCCGCTGAAAATGGTAATTGGGGCGATGGGGATTCGACGGCCAAAAGCGATCGTCCTGGCGGCGCGTGGTACTGTTGCCGTGGCAACGTGCCTGCTCCTTGCCAACTGCGCCTCATCCAGCAAATTCGCCAGCCGCGTCGATCCCAAATATGGCGTCTCCTCGAGCCCTCGCGTGGTGGCGCTCGGGGAAACCGTTCCGAAGGGCGGGGGAACCTACCGCGTCGGCAAGCCCTACACCGTCGCAGGCCGGGTCTACGTGCCGGAAGAGGATCCGAACTATCGCGCCGAGGGAATGGCTTCCTGGTATGGCGACGACTTCCACGGCCGGCTGACAGCCAATGGTGAGGTTTTTGACATGACCTCGCTGACGGCAGCCCATCCGACGCTGCCGATCCCAAGCTACGCCCGCGTCACCAATGTCCGGAACGGCAAATCGCTGATCGTGCGGGTCAACGACCGCGGCCCCTACCACGGCAACCGCCTCATCGACGTCTCGAACAAGGCCGCGGAACTCCTTGAATTCAAAGCAAATGGCGTCGCTCAGGTCCGCGTTGAATATGTCGGCCGGGCGCCGCTGGAGGGTTCCGACGACCGCCAGTTGCTGGCAACGCTCCGGACCGGCGAGCCCGCGCCGTCCCCGTCCACGGTCCGGGTCGCTTCGGCCCGTCCGTTTGTGCCCGAGGTATCGTCGTCCGCGGGCCGCATCCGGGGCGAAGTTCCGATGCCGGAGGGGCGGCCCTATAGCCTCGGCAATAGCTCGGCCGACTACGCCTCGATCAATGCGACTTCCGAAATGTCGGCCTCCAGCCGTTCCCGGGGCCGTGCCGTGGAAAACCCGCGCGCCGTGTCCTACGAGAATGATGCCAGCTATGCGGCGCCGAGCCAGGCTTACCTAGCGGTCGATCCGCGGGGCCCAAGCGAAGTGCTGAGCGGGCGGGGGCTGTACTAACCCTTCAGGAAGTCGATCAGGGCGGCGTTGACCTCGTCGGGCCGCTCCTGCTGGATCCAGTGACCGGCCCCGTCGAGAATCAGTTTTTGCCGCAAGTTCGGCAGCACGCGCTCCATCTCCTTGACCAGCTTGGCGCCGATCAACCCGGTAATGACGCCATCCTTCGATCCCGCGATGAACAGGGAGGGCTGATGGATTTGCGCGCCCTGCCACGGCGCGGTCAGTTCCCAATTGCGGTCGATGTTGCGATACCAGTTGAGCCCGCCGCGAAAGCCGGAGTCCCGGTAGACGGCCGCGAAATAGGCGAGGTCGGCCTCGGTCAGCCAATTCGGTAAAGGCCGATTCGGATCGGCGCCGGCGAGGAATCCCTTGCCTTCCTGAACATATTGGTGGGCCGCCGGATCGGAGAACCCGCGCCCGGCCAGCACGATTCGCATTGTCGCAGCGACATCGCGCTCGAACTCGGCTTCAGCCACGCCAGGCGGCTGAAAATATTGCCAGTAGAAATTGGTGATGCCGTTCTGCCGCAAGGTTTCGAGCGGCAGGCCGCGTCCGCGGGAGGGGGGTGGAACGCTGAGGCCCGCAACCCTGGTGAAGACGTCGGGCCGGAACATCGCCGCGTGCCAGGCAACCGGCGCACCCCAGTCATGGCCGACAATGACGGCCTGCCTTTCGCCAAGCGCCGCCACCAGCCCGACCATGTCGCCGACATTATGCAAGATGGTGTAGGCGCCGACATCGGCTGGCGCGCTGGTCCGGCCGAACCCGCGCATATCCGGGGCGACGACGTGGAATCCGGCTTCCGCGATGGCTCCGATCTGGTGCCGCCAGGAATAGGATAGTTCGGGCCAGCCATGGCAGAGCAGCACCAGCGGACCCTGTCCTTCCTCGACAACAAAGAAGTCCAGCCCATTGGCGGAAATGGTGCGTGAGGATGGCATCGCGTTTCCGCCCTGTTTTTCGTATCTTGTCGGGAAGTTGCAGCATCGCCACGATACGTTCCTTCGTCCGGCGCCGCAATCGGATCGGCACGGCGGGACAATCCAACGCCTGTGTTGTTTGCGATACTTCCAACTGGTAGAGCATGACCCGGAAAAGTGGACGCCAGTTTTCCGATCAGGTCATGCTCCAGATATGAACGAGAGCGCGATGGCGGCGCCATCGCGCTGGAGAACGCAGGGATTCAGGACATCGCCGATGGCAATCGAGACCTTCGTTTCCCGCAAAGCCGACGCCGCGGCTGCCGTCCCGTGGCGCGGCCTGATGGCCGCCGTCGTAGCGCTTGCGGTCGGTTGGGGCGGGATCGTGTACGCCGCCAACAACAGCGTGCAGGGCGCGCCGAAGAAGGAAGAGGGCGGCTTTGACGGCGACGCGCCGACCGCGATCCTGATCGAGGCGTCCAGCGGCAGCGTGCTGTTCGAGAAGAGCGCCGATGAATTGCGGGCGCCGTCCAGCATGATGAAGTTGATGACGGTCGAGGTCGTCTTCAACGCCCTCAAGGAAGGCAAGGTCAAGCTGACGGATGAATACCGGATCAGCGAGAACGCCTGGCGCAAGGGCGGTGCGCCGGCCGGCGGCTCGACGATGTTTGCCATTCTCAACAGCAAGGTGTCGGTGGACGACCTGCTGCATGGCGCGATCATCCAGAGCGGCAATGATTCCTGCATTGCGCTGGCCGAGGGCATGGCCGGCAACGAGCGGATCTTTGCCGCCGACTTCCTGACGAAGCGCGCCCGCGAACTCGGCTTGACGAAGTCGACCTTCGGAAACTCCAACGGCCTGCCCGATCCCGCCAACAAGATGACGGTGCGGGAGCTGGGAAAACTGGCCCGCCACCTGATCCTGACCTATCCCGACATGTACAAATTGTTCGGCGAGAAGGAGTTCACCTGGAACAAGATCCGGCAGCAGAACCGCAACCCGCTGCTGAACACGCTCAACGGCGCCGACGGGCTGAAGACCGGTTACACCAAGGAGGGCGGCTACGGCATGGTCGGCTCCGCCGTGCAGAACGACACGCGGCTGATCGTCGTGATCAACGGGCTCGAGGATCCCGACGATCGGGCCTCCGAGGCCAAGAAGATGCTGGAATGGGGTTTTCGCAGTTTCGAGACGCGCACGCTGTTCGCGGCCAACCAGCAGGTCGGCTTTGCCAAAGTATTCGGCGGCGAAAGCCGCTCGGTGAAGCTTGCAAGCCCGGAGCCGATCAAGGTGATGGTGCCGAAGAACGGCAGCGAGAAGCTGATCGCGCGCATCGTCTATAGTGGCCCGGTGCGGGCGCCGGTGAAGGCTGGCCAGCCGGTCGGTGTCGTCAAGGTATGGCGCGGCGCCAATATCGCGGTGGAGGCGCCGGTCTATGCCGCGGAAGCGGTCGGCACCGGTTCGACCATGCGCCGCGCGATCGACGGCGCCAGCGAGCTCGTCATCGGGATGTTCCGCGCGAGCGCAGAGAAGCTCTGAGCATGACCCAGGCAACGCTGCAGCGGCCCTCCGGACGCGGGAAGTTCATCACGTTTGAAGGCGGCGAGGGCTCCGGAAAGTCTACGCAGATCAAGAAGCTCGCCGAGCGTCTCGGGGCGGAAAAGCTGCGCGCCATCGTTACCCGGGAGCCCGGAGGCTCGCCGGGCGCGGAAATCATGCGGCATCTCGTGCTGTCGGGAATGGGCAAGCTGCTTGGACCGGACGCAGAGACGTTGCTGTTCGCAGCCGCCCGCGACGATCACGTTCGCACCGTCATCCAGCCGGCGCTCGGGCAGGGAACGTGGGTGCTGTGCGACCGCTTCTCGGATTCGACCCGCGCCTATCAGGGCCGCCTGGGGCAGGTAGCGCCGGGCGTGCTCAACGCCATGCAGCGCGTCACCATCGGCGATCTCAAGCCGGACCTGACCATCATTCTGGATATCCCGGTTGAAGTAGGTCTACAGCGCGCGGCCGCGCGCCGCGGCAGCGGCGTGCCTGACCGTTTCGAGTCGGAAGACCTCCAGTTTCATCAGGATCTTCGCGACGCCTACCGGCAGATCGCCGCCGAAGACCCGCAGCGCTGCGTGCTGATCGACGCCAACGCCGATGCCGGCACGGTCGCTGCCCGCGTCTGGACTGCACTGCGCGATCATGTGTTCGCGGCCCCGAGCCCGGCGGACACAGCATGAGCGCGCGCAAGACCGAGCAGGAAGTGGCGGTCAGGCATCCCCGCGTAACCGCCGATCTGTTCGGCCATCACGAGGCCGAGATGGCATTGCTCAATGCCTATCGCAGTGGGCGCATTCCGCATGCCTGGCTGATCGGCGGTCCGCAGGGCATCGGCAAGGCGACGCTGGCCTATCGCATGGCCCGCTTCGTGCTCGCGAATTCCAGGCCCATGGCGCCTTCGGTGCAACAGGCCGAGACGCTCGCGCTCGATCCGAATGATCCCGTCGCGCGTCAGATCAGGGCTGGTGCGCATGGCGGACTGCTGGTGCTGGAACGCGGCCTCAACGATCGCGGCGTGATGCGGACCGTGATTACCGTCGACGAGACGCGGGAGACGATCTCGTTCTTCGGCTCGACCGCGGCGGTGGACGGCTGGCGGGTCTGCATTGTCGACACCGTCGACGAGCTCAATCCGAACGCCGCCAACGCGCTGCTCAAGATCCTCGAAGAGCCGCCGCAACGATCGCTGTTCCTGCTTGTCAGCCATTCGCCGGCGCGGGCCTTGCCGACGATCCTGTCCCGTTGCCGGAAGTTGCCACTGAGGCCGCTCGCGACCGACGACGTCATTCGCGCGGCGGTGCGGGCCGCTGACATTGCACCCGACGATCCGGCGCTATCGGAGGCGGCCGATGCCTCGGAGGGGAGCGTGTCGCGCGCGCTGACGCTGCTCGGCGGCGATGCGCTGAAGCTGCAGCAGCGGACCGCAGCGCTGCTGGCGACGCTGCCGCAGGTCGACCCGCGCGAGCTGCACGCGCTGGGCGACGCGCTTGGCACCAGCGACCGGGTGGCGCTGGCGGCTTTCATTGACGGCATCGATCGCTGGATCGGCGAAAAGCTGCGCACTGGCGACGCCAACGCGAATCTGCCCCGCCTTGCACGGCTGGCTGAGGTATGGGAAAAGATCGTCCGCGCCGCGCGCGACACCGAATCCTATAATCTGGAGCGAAAACCGCTGGTTTTCTCGGTGTTTGGGATGCTCGCGGAAGCGACGCGGTAACGCTCCGTCCAACAATAATCCCTGATATCGTTGAGTTGAAAAGGAATTCGTGGTGGCGAAGGCTGGAAAGAAAGCTTCGAAAAAGGGCAAGGCGAAGAAGACTCGTAAAGCGCTGCCCGCCCGCGCCAGCAAGAAGGCCGCGGCGAAAAAGCGTGCCGCCAAGAAGGGTGCGACGAAGAGCAAGCGCGTCGTGAAGAAGTCCGGCAAGGCGTCGAAGAAGGCTGCAAAGAAAGCCGCGCCGAAGTCACCCAAAAAGGCTGCGAAGAAAACAGTCACGAAGTCTGCCAAGAAGCCTGCCAAAAAATCGGCAAAGAAATCCGCGGACAAGACGACGAAGACGGGCGCGGTAGCGGCGCAAGAAACGAATCCCGTCGTACCGGCGGCCCCCGTAGCTAAACGTGCAAAACCAACCACGCCGCGCGCGAAGCCGGCTGCCGCCGCCCAACCGGCGGTGGCTGCCGAGCGCGACACCTATTTCATCACCACCGCGATTGCCTATCCCAACGGCATTCCGCATATCGGCCACGCCTACGAGGCGATCGCGACCGATGCGCTGGCGCGGTTTCAGCGGCTCAACGGCAAGGATGTGTTCTTCCTCACCGGCACCGACGAGCACGGCCTGAAGATGGTGCAGACCGCCGAGAGCGAGGGGCTTGGCGTCGCCGAACTCGCCGCACGTAATGCCGGGCGGTTCAAGGAAATGGACGAGCGGCTCAATGTGTCGTTCGACCGCTTCATCCGCACCACGGAGCCCGAGCACCATCGTTCGGTCCAGGTGGTCTGGAGCCGGATGCAGCAGAACGGCGACATCTACATCGACACCTATGCCGGCTGGTATTCGGTGCGCGACGAAGCCTATTACGCCGAAGAGGAAACCGTCCTCGGTGAGGACCAGGTGCGCCGCGGCCCGCAGGGCTCGCCGGTCGAATGGGTCGAGGAGAAGAGCTACTTCTTCAAGCTGTCCGCCTATCAGGACCGCCTGCTGGCGCTATACGAGAGCCAGCCGGACTTCATCGGACCGGATTCGCGCCGCAACGAGGTCATCAGTTTCGTGAAGGGTGGCTTGAAAGACCTCTCGATCTCGCGCACCACCTTCGATTGGGGCGTCAAGGTGCCTGATGATCCCGAGCACGTGATGTATGTCTGGGTCGATGCGCTGACCAACTACATCACCGGGGTCGGCTTCCCCGACGAGAGCGCTTCGAACTGGCGATACTGGCCGGCGGATGTGCACATCATCGGCAAGGACATCATCCGCTTCCACGCGGTGTATTGGCCGGCGTTTCTGATTTCGGCCGGCATTCCCGTACAGAAGCGGGTCTATGCGCACGGCTTCCTGTTCAACAGGGGCGAGAAGATGTCGAAGTCGGTCGGCAACGTCGTCGATCCCTTCAATCTGGCCGATCAGTACGGCGTCGACCAGATGCGCTATTTCTTCCTGCGCGAGGTGCCGTTCGGACAGGACGGCAACTACAACCATGAGGCCATCGTTGCGCGCATCAATGCCGACCTCGCCAACGATCTCGGCAACCTGGCGCAGCGCTCGCTGTCGATGATCGCAAAGCAACTTGGCGGCGTGCTGCCGGAGCCCGGCGAATTCACCGACAACGACAAGGAGATCCTGGCGGAGGCAGACGCCATGCTGGCGGCATCGCGGACCGCGATGGCCAGCCAGCAGATCCATCAATGGCTGAACGTGGTGTGGTCCGTGGTCGCCGAAGCCAACCGCTATTTCGCGGGCGAAGCGCCGTGGGCGCTGGCCAAGACCGATCCGGCACGACAGAAAACCGTATTGTATGTGACGGCAGAAGTCGTGCGGCAGGTCGCCATCCTGACCCAGCCGGTGATGCCGGATGCCTCGAGCAAGCTGCTCGACAGCCTCGCCGTTCCCCAGGACGCGCGAGACTTCGCAGCGCTCAGCACGCGGATCAAAGCCGGCGCAACCCTGCCGCCGCCGGTCGGCGTGTTTCCGCGCTACGTCGAACCAAAGGCGGATTGAACCGTTTGCAAGCCATGCTCGTCGACAGCCACTGCCATCTCGACTTTCCGGATTTTGCCGAAGATCTCGACGGCATCGTTGCGCGCGCCGAGACCGCCGGGATCGGCCGCATCGTCACCATCTCGACCCGGGTGAAGCGGCTCGGCGGGCTGCTGGCTATCGCCGAGCGATTTCCGAACGTCTATTGCTCGGTCGGCACCCACCCGCATCACGCCGATGAGGAAGACGGCATTCCAGCGAGCGAGCTGATCGAGCTAACCAGGCACCCGAAGGTCGTGGCGCTGGGCGAGGCGGGATTGGATTATTTCTATGAGCATGGCTCCCGCGAAGCGCAGGAGCGCGGTTTTCGTGCGCATATCGCAGCCGCCCGCGCCACCGGACTGCCGCTCGTGATCCACACCCGCGAGGCGGACGAAGATTGCGGCCGCATTCTCGAGGAGGAAGTGGCCAAGGGAGCGTTCCGCGCGGTACTGCATTGCTACACCGGCGGGCGCGAACTGGCGATGAAGGCGATTGGTCTCGGCCTGTCGATTTCGTTCACGGGCATTTTGACGTTCAAGAAGTCCGAAGCCTTGCGCGAGCTCGCCGCCGAGCTCCCGGCTGATCGCATCATGGTCGAAACCGACTCGCCGTATCTGGCGCCCGGCAAGTTTCGCGGCAAGCGCAACGAGCCGTCCTACGTCGTCGAAGTCGCAAAAGTGCTGGCAGAAACGCGCGGCGTCTCGCTGGAAGAAATCTCGCGGCAGACCACTGAAAACTTCTTCCGGCTATTTTCAAAAGTGCCGGCACGAAAGGCCGCGGCATGACGGTGACGCTGACAATCCTCGGCTGCGGTTCTTCGGCAGGCGTGCCGCGTCCGGCCCTCGGCTGGGGCGCCTGCGATCCCAACAATCCAAAAAACCGCCGTCGCCGCTGCTCGCTGCTAGTCGAGCGTACCGGCGCGCACGGCACCACACGGATCGTCATCGACACCTCGCCCGACCTGCGCGAGCAGTTGATCGACGCCAATGTCGATCACATCGACGCGGTGTACCTGACACATGAACATGCCGACCAGACCCACGGCATCGACGATCTGCGTTCGGTCGTGCTGCACCAGCGCCGGCGCATTCCGGTCTATTTCAACCAGTCGACCGCCAAAGACATCATGGCGCGGTTCTCATATTGCTTCATCGCGCCCGAGGGCAGCGACTATCCGCCGATCCTGACGCGGCATTCGATCGAAGCGGGCGAGAGTCATGAGGTCGAAGGGAAGGGCGGACCGGTGAAACTCTCCGCCTTCCTGGTTCATCACGGCAGGATTCCCGCGTTGGGCTTCCGTGTCGGGGCCGCCGCCTACACGCCCGACCTCCACGACATCCCTGCGGAGAGCTGGCCGGCGCTGGAGAACCTCGATCTCTGGATCGTCGACGGGCTGCGCTATGCCGGCCATCCCAGCCATTTCAGCGTCAGCGACGCGCTGTCATGGATCGATCGCTTCAAGCCGAAGCGCGCCGTCATCACCAACATGCATTCCGATCTCGATTACGAGGTGCTGCGCCAGAGCCTGCCGGCCGGCGTGATCCCGGCCTATGACGGAATGCGGCTGGAGCTCGGCTAGGACACACAGCGCGGGATCTCGGCGACTACGGCGGCGTTCGGTACGATCGAGCGCAGATCGACGTCGCGGGCAAGCGCCACATAGTCTTTCGTCTCCGCTGTTCTCAGATAGGTGGTGAAGTAGATCGCGCCGTCCGGCAGCTCGCCCGCCTTGCATGCTTGCGGCCGTACCGAAATCGAGATCGAGCCTTTCTGGCCCGAGCTTTGGGCCGAACTTTTCCTGGCAATCAGCTCAGCGCGAAAGGCCGCGAGGCGGGCGAGATCGGAATCGTCGATGCGATAGGCGAAGATGTGGCTATCGGCGCTGGCCTCACGCGTCAGCTCGGCTGGTTCGGGTATCTCACGCAGTATGAAGTCGCGCGCTTCCTCAGGCGTGCGCCCGACCTGCACCGCAATCCGCAACGCAACACCATTTGGCCGGGGCCGCAGGGTGCGCGGCAATTTGATCGCGGCGCGCAGTTGCACGGGGTCCGAGGTCTCGAAGTCGACGCGGGCGAGCCTGACCATCGAGGTGACAGGCATATGGGCTGCAGCCAGCCATCGCCAATATCGACAGAACGCGCGGGAGACGGTGCAGCAGAAATCTGGAGTTCATTGGGAGCAACCATATTGACGATGATAATTTATCGTAATACGATAATTATGTCTCGCGTCAATAGGATTGGCCCAATGACCCCATTCAACCACTCGGATCGACTCCGACGCTTCTCCAAGGCTATGGCGATGCTGACCACGCTTGGCATGTTGCTGATCGCCGTCGCCATGATCCTGGTATTTCTCGTTCCCGACTGGACGCGAAACCTCCTGTTGGCGCGACTGGGCCAGGCAGGGCACGACCTTTCATTGTCGCCGGGGCACCTGATCGCCGCTGCAGCCATCACCGCCGTTCCGGTCGGTGTCTTGCTGTTCGGGCTGTGGCAGGTCCGCGCGCTCTTCCTGAATTTCGCCAATGGTCAAGTATTCACGCTGGCGAGCGCCCGCCTGCTGCGTGATTTTGCCGGGGCCGTGCTGGCGCAAGCCGTCCTTGGACCGATCTCGTCGACGGCGTTGTCAATCGCGCTCACATTGAACAATCCGCCGGGCAGCCGCCAGCTTGTTATCGCCCTGTCGGTGCACGACTATCTGGCGCTGATTGTCGGCGGCGTGCTGCTGGCGGTCGCCTGGGTCATGGTGGAAGCAACCCGTATCGCTGATGAAAATGCGTCCTTCGTCTGAGGGGATAGCGATGCCGATCACCGTCAATCTCGACGTCATGCTGGCGCGGCGGAAGATGCGCTCGAAGGAGCTCGCCGAACGCATTGGAATCACTGAACAGAACGTCTCGCTGCTGAAGTCGGGCAAGGTCAAGGGCGTGCGCTTCGACACGCTCGCGCTGATCTGCGAGGCGCTGGACTGCCAGCCCGGCGACATACTGGAATATCGCGATGCCGCGGGCACCGAGCCCGCCCGTCGCGCGCGCGGCTAACGCGCCGTCCTCGCCGACACACATTCTAGACTAAATGACACCCCGGCAGGCCCTTTCGCCTGGCGTCATACCGGCCTATGACGGAATGAAGCTGGCGCTTGAGAACTCAGACAGAGAAGGTCGCGCATCCAAACACGATCGCAGGCCGCGGAGGAGTTTGATGATTGGCCTGTTCTTTGAAGTTCAGACAAGGCCCGGGCACCGCAATCAATATCTCGATCTCGCGGCGTCGCTGAAGCCAGATCTCGAGGCGATGGGCGGCTGCCGCTTCATCGATCGCTTCAGGAGTTTGACGCGGGAGAACCTGCTGCTGTCCTACCAGATCTGGCAGGACGAGGGAGTTTTGACGGCGTGGCGGGCCCACGCGCGCCATCATGATGTTCAGACCATCGGCCGCGAGAGGGTCTTTTCCGACTATCGCATCCGCGTCGCCCAGGTCATTCATGAACAAAGGCCCGGACAGCCGGTCTGGCAGCCCGAGCGGCGCACGCCCTATAACGACCCCGCAAGGCGCAAGCCGACCTATATCCTCGCCTCGGAATCGAAGCATGCCACGCTGGCGGCAGAGACCGATTGGCGCCGTGACGCTTTCGCAAGCGTCTATCGCGAGGAGCATTTTGCGCATTTGGTCGATTTACCGGACGATCGAGCCGGTATCGAATTCGGCGCACGCCTGTTTGCCGATCCGACAACCCAGTACTTTCGCATCTTCGAGGTCATGCGCGATTACGGAATGTACGAGCGGACCGAAGCGCCGCAGTACTATCCGCCGGTCAGCAGTGTGGGCGCGTAAGCGCCGTGCCCACCATTCAGACGGGCTTCACGCTTCGCGAATACCAGAGCACGGCCGCCGCCGACAAAACCGCGAGCAGCCAATAGCTCGTCGCGTAGCCGATCTCGACGATGCCGACCACACCGAAGAAGGCGCCGGCGGCGAGGCCGACATCGGTCCAGGTCGCGAAGGAGGCGAGCGCCGCGATGCGGTCGGTCGATTTTTGTGCGGCGAGGACTGGCCCCACCGTCGCCAGCAGTGCGCGCGAAACGATCACGACGATGGTTCCGAAATAGACGTGTCCGGTTGCAATGGTCGCCAGACCTGCTGCGACCGCCAGACTGCACGGCAGCAGCAATCGTTCCGCTCCGAGGCGATCGGTCAGCGGCCCGCTGAACAGCGCCAGCACGATGATCACCACGCGCTGCAATGCCAAGAGCGCCGCGGCGCTGATGATCGCCGATGCCACTGAACAGCAGCACGAAGCCGCTGAGCAGGCCGTAGGCGAGGGTGGATAGGGCTCCTGCCGCACAGGCTGCCGCCGTCAGGACGTTCGAACCATAGGTGCGCGCCAGTGGCGCCACCCAGCCATAGCCGATGATGCGAACGACGCGGTTGATCGACAGCAGCACGCCGACCGTGAACGCGTCGAACCCGAAGGTTGACGCATAGAGCGGGAGCACGATGTAGATAATGGTGTCGCCGAACCAGACCAGCCCGAGGCAGGACGCCGCGATGATGGTGTTGCGATAGCCCTGTGGGCCGTCCCGCGATCGTTGTTCCTGTCGATTCAAAAGCGTCCGCCGTCCCGGCGCAGGCCGGGACCCATAACCCCGGTCATCTGAGAGAAGGCATAATACTTCAGTAAACCCATGATCACCGTTAAGCCGAAATCGCTTTCGCCGAATCCACCTGGTTGCGCAGGAGGAACTTCTGGATTTTGCCCGTAGATGTCTTCGGGATCACGCCGAACACCACCGCCTTCGGGGTCTTGAAGCCGGACATGTGGCCGCGGCAGAAGGCGATGATCTCGGCCTCCGTCGCCTTGGCACCGTCTTTCAATTCGACGAAGGCGCAGGGCACTTCGCCCCATTTCGAGTCGGGCTTGGCGACCACGGCTGCAAACAGCACGGCCGGGTGCTTGTAGAGGACGTCCTCGACCTCGACGGAGGAGATGTTCTCGCCGCCGGAGATGATGATGTCCTTGGAGCGGTCCTTGATGATGACGTAGCCGTGCTCGTCGAGCACACCGAGATCGCCGGTGTGAAACCAGCCGCCGGCGAAGGCTTCTTGCGTTGCCTTCTCGTTCTTCAGATACCCCTTCATCACGATATTGCCGCGGAACATCACCTCGCCGATGGTTTCGCCATCGCGCGGCACCTCCTGCATGGTCTCGGGGTTGAGCACGGTGACGGCTTCCTCGAGCGGGTAGGGCACGCCCTGCCGGCGCTTCATCTGGGCGCGCTGGTCGGCGGGCAGTTCGTCCCAACCCGGCTGCTCGGCGCAGACGGAGGCGGGGCCGTAGACCTCGGTCAGCCCGTAGACATGCGTCAGCTTGACGCCGATGCTTTCGGCGCCTTCGAGCACGGCCACCGGCGGCGCGGCGCCCGCGATCAGTCCAACCACGGGACGCGCGGCCTTGCCCTTGGGCGCGCCGGGTGCGTTGATCAGCGTGTTGTAGACGATCGGCGCGCCGCACATGTGGGTGACGCCGTGCTGCGGGATCAGCTCGAAGATTTTCGCCGGATCGACCTTGCGAAGGCAGACATTGATGCCGGCGGAGGCCGCCACCGTCCACGGAAAGCACCAGCCGTTGCAGTGGAACATCGGCAGCGTCCACAGATACACCGGATGCTGGCCGAGATTGCCGGCCAGGATATTGCTGACGGCATTGAGATAGGCGCCGCGGTGATGGGTCACGACGCCCTTCGGGTTGCCCGTGGTGCCCGAGGTATAGCTCAACGCAATCGCGTCCCATTCGTCGGCCGGCAGCCTTGCGACGAACGCCGGATCGCCCACAGCTACCGCCGCCTCGTATTCGAGTTCGCCAATCCGATTGCCGCCCGCAAACGCCGCATCGTCGACATCGACAACGAAGGGTTTTGGGCCCTTCATCAACGTCAGCGCTTCCGCGATCACACCAGAGAATTCGGGATCGACCAGGATGATTTTCGCGCCGCCATGGTCGAGCTGGAAGGCAATCGACGGCGCATCGAGCCTGATGTTCAGCGCGTTCAGGACGGCGCCTGCCATCGGTACGGCGAAATGCACTTCATTCATCGCGGGTATGTTGGGCAGCATCGCCGCAACGGTGTCGCCGTTGCCGATACCGCGACCAGCGAGCCAGGACGCAAAGCGCCGGCACCGCTCGTAGGTCTCGGCCCAGGTAAAGCTGCGGCCTTCATAGACCGTGCTGATGTGATCGGGATAGACGGCGGCGCTGCGGGCGAGGAAGCTGAGCGGCGTCAGCGGCACGTAATTCGCCGGTGTCTTGTCCAATCCGATGCTGTACTGGTTCTGGGCTGCGCTCATCGGCTGTGTCCCATCTGAAAAGTTTGACTTACAAGAACCCGATCGAAATCCACGGGAAGATCGCCACGATAATCAGGCCGACCATCAGCGCCAACAGGTAACCCCAGATCGGCCGGATACCCTCGGCCGGATCGACGCGTCCGATGGCGCAAGCCGCATAATAGCCCACTCCGAAGGGCGGCGCGAATAGTCCGATACCCATCGCGAGAATAACGATCATCGCATAATGGACCTCGTGGACGCCCACGGCGCGGGCGATGGGAAACAATAGCGGCCCGAACAGCACAATCGCCGGAATGCCCTCGAGCACGCTGCCCAGGATCGTGAAAGCCACGATCGAGACCGCGATGAACGTCGCCGAACCACCGGGCAGGCCGGTCATGGCGGCGGCAAGCGTCCGCGAAAAGCCGGATTGCGTCAGGCCCCAGGCCATGCCGGTGGCGCAGCCGATGATCAGCAGAATCGCGCCCGACAGGCACGCGGTCTCGATCAACATTGGCATGATCCGCCGCCAGTCGAAATTGCGGTAGATCAAGAGGCCGTAAATCAGGTAGCCAACGATTGAGGCATAGACGATGCCGATGGTTGAAACCTCGGTCGCGGTCGCAATGCCCTCGACCACGGCGTAGCGGATCACGAACGGCAGCGCGATGGCGGGCAGCGCGATGAGAAACGCACGGGCGATCTCGCCGCCGCTCGCCCGCGTGACGTGCCGCAGATCCTCGTTCCGGTAACG
Organism: Bradyrhizobium sp. URHC0002; assembly: GCF_054059515.1. Taxonomy (NCBI): domain Bacteria; kingdom Pseudomonadati; phylum Pseudomonadota; class Alphaproteobacteria; order Hyphomicrobiales; family Nitrobacteraceae; genus Bradyrhizobium; species Bradyrhizobium sp. URHC0002. Next base: position 5,832,848 of record NZ_JBSSCF010000001.1, read on the forward strand.
CCACCACACCAGCGCCGACAGCGTGATTGCAAGCACCAGGCCCGGCAACAGGCCGCCGGTGAACAGCGCCGCAATCGAGACGCCAGTCACCGAGCCGATGGTGATCAGCACGAGGCTCGGCGGAATGGTTTCGGTCTGCGCACCGGTCGCGGAGAGGAGGGCGACCAGATCGCCCGGCTTGGCGCCCCGCGCCTTCATTTCCGGAAACAGCACCGGCGCCACGGCCGCCATATCGGCCGCCTTGGAGCCCGAAATGCCTGACACCAGATACATCGCCCCGACCAGCACGTAATGCAGCCCGCCGCGGACATGGCCCAACAGGCTCGCCAGGAACGCCACCATGGCGCGCGCCATGCCGGTCATTTCGATCAGGAGGCCCAGGAACACGAAGAGGGGCACCGACAACAGGATCAGATGGCTCATGCCCTCGTCCATGCGCCCGACCAGCACCATCAGCGGCGTGCCCGTGGTCAGCGCCAGATAGCCATAGGTCGCAAGCCCGAACCCGAACGCGATCGGCACGCCGGCAAAGACGCAGAAGCCGGCGACGCCGACAAAGAAGATGATCAGATTGAGATTGCCAAGCGGTTTCAGTGAGCCCCTGAGCAGCCAGAAGATCGCGATGACGAGTGCGACCGACAGGATCGCAGCCAGCATGGTCCGGACGTTGCCCGATCGGGCCAGCCGCAGGAAGGCAAACAGCGCCATCAGGCCGATGCCGACCGGCAGCGCTGCGGCACGCCAGCTATTGGTGATCTGCAGCGCCGGCGTGGTGATGTAGCTTTCTTCGTAGGCGTATTCCCAGGCTGGCCAGGCAATCAGAAGCAGAAATGCCAGCGCAGCCGAGGTCGCCACCAGATCGAGATAGGCACGCATGGCCGGCTTCGCACTGGCGACCACCGCCGTCATCCGCATGTGCTCGGCGCGGCGGAATGCGACCGCGGCCCCCAGCATGGCGAGCCACAGGAAAAGGATCGAGGCCAGTTCGTCCGACCAGATCAGCGGCTGGTGCAGGGCATAGCGCGCCACCACGCCGGCAAACAGGATGACGATTTCGGCGACGACCAGCAGCGCCGCCGGAACCTCGACCAGCATTCCCAGCGCATGTTCGATCGAGGCCAGCAGTGAACGGCGGCGAGGGGGCTGCCCCACCTCTCCGCCAACCACGTCGCTCAGTTCGGCATGAGCCACGACGGCCCCTCACTTGTGCTCAGGACAGCTTGCCGACGGACTTCTCGAGCAGCTCCCACGCCTGGTCGCCATATTTACCTTTCCATTCCCCGTAGAAGCCCGCGGAGCGGAGTTTTTCGCGGAACGGCGCCACGTTGGGCTGGTTGAAGGTCAGGCCCTTGCCGGCCAGTTCCTGCTGCAGCCCGGCATTCAGCTTGGCGACGTCCTCGCGCTCCTTGATGGCCGCCGCGTTGATGTTCTTGGCGACAATCGTCCTGACATCCTCGGGTAGCTTTTCCCAGGCGCGGCGGTTCGCCAGGAACCAGAAGCCGTCCCACATATGGTTGGTCAGCGAACAGAACTTCTGAACTTCATACAGCTTCGCCGTCGAGATGATCGCCAGCGGATTTTCCTGTCCCTCGACTATCTTGGTCTGCAGCGCGGAGTAGACTTCGCTGAAATTGATCGAGGCGGGCGCTGCATCGAATGCCTTGAACATCGACGTCCACAGCGGCGACACCGGCACGCGGATCTTGAAGCCCTTGAGATCTTCCGGGCCGTTGATCGGCTTGGTCGACGCCGTGGTCTGGCGGAAGCCGTTGTCCCAGATCTTGTCCATGACCACGAGATTGGACTTGGTGATCTCGCCACGGATATGGGCGCCCAGGCCCCCGTCCATGGCCTTCCAGACCGTGTCGTAGTCCGGGAACGCAAAGCCGATGCCGCTGATCGACGCCGCCGGCACCAGCGTCGCCAAAATCAGCCCCGACAACGTGAAGAATTCGACGCCGCCCGAACGAATTTGGCTCAGCATGTCGGTATCGGAACCGAGCTGGTTGTTCGGGAAGATCTGCAGGTCGAACCGGCCGTTGGTCTCGGCCTTGATCGCCGCCGCCATCTCCTTGGCCCGGGCGTTCATGGGATGGCCGTCAGGAAGATTATTGGCGTACTTGTAGGTAAATTCGCTCGCCTGGGCCCGCGCCACCAGCGGCGCGCCGATGCCGCCCAAAACCGCTGACGCAGCGGATGCCTTGAGAAGCGTGCGTCGTGAAAAACTCATTGGGTTCTCCCTTGAGGGTTATTGTTCTTGCGATGGACCCGAGGTCGCGAGTCATCAACATACTCGCGCGCTTATTGCAGCGTCCGCACGCGGCGGCAACACAGGCTTTGGCGGATCAGGATTGCTTTGGCCAAACCAACGCCTGTACAGCCGCCAGGCTGGCTTGGTTTGCTAGAAGATTGAGCTAAATATCTGATCTAATTGTACATATAGATATTCCATAATATACCTTATGCGAATCGTGGATGTTCTGGCTGGGGTATGGGGATAGCCGCCCTGCAGCCCGCCAAACGGCAGAACGGCATCCTGATACGCGTAGCCTCAAAGCAGAAATGAAAGCGCCGTCTCGCACCGCTCTTCGATCTTGAGCGCCAGCAGATCATCGGCGCGGGTGCGGCCGATGTTAACCGCTGCGATCGGGATGCCGCGCTGCGCGGCAGCCAGCGCGAAACGGTAGCCGGAATAGACCATCAAGGACGAGCCGACGATCAACATGGCGTCGGCTGCCTCCAACTGCCGCTGAGCCTCCGCTACCTGATCGCGCGGAACACTCTCGCCATAGAACACCACGTCGGGCTTGAGGGTGCCGCCGCAGCATTCGCAAGACGGCACGGCGAAGGCTGAGAAATCCAGTCCGTCGAGATCGGCGTCGCCATCCGGCAGCGCTGCTGCGTCTAGCCGGCCCCATGCCGCGTTAAGCCGGATCAGTTGATCCTGAAAATCGGCACGCCGGATCGCGGTCGAGCAAGCCATGCACCTGACAAGGTCCAGTCGCCCGTGAAGGTCGATGACCTCCCTGCTCCCGGCGGCCTGATGCAAGCGGTCGACGTTCTGCGTAAGGAGCAGTTGGCACCGGCCGTCGGCTTCCAGCCGCACCAGCGCGTGATGTGCATTGTTGGGCTGGGCTTGCCCGAACCGCCGCCAGCCGATCATGCTTCGCGCCCAGTAGCGCTGGCGCGTCTTTTCGTCGGCAATGAACGCCTGAAACCGAACCGGCTGTGTTCGTTTCCAGTCGCCGTTGCCGTCGCGATAGTCGGGAATACCGGAGTTCGTGCTGCAGCCCGCTCCGGTCAGGACGAACAGCCGTTGGTGCCTTTCGACGAAGGTCTCGAGTGCGGAATTTGCCATGCCTGACGGCATCTAGTTCGCCTGCGGCCGCAATGCCAGTGGTGGCTCTGCAGCTAAACACTCAAGGCCGATCAGTCGCCTTCGCGGCAATCGCCTTCAGGGCACCGGTCATCGCGTCGACCACGGGCTTGATGTGGTCTCCGAGCCCATGCCGGCGCGCCAGGTAGGCCGGATCGTTGTAGGACAGAAACGTCCTCCCCGCCTCGTCCTGCCAGACCAGCGCCTTCAGCGGCAGATCTATCCCGATCGTCTGCGCCGCCTGCATCAGCGGTGTGCCGCCTTTGGCCGCGCCGAAGATCAAAAGATCAGTCGGCCGCAGCGGCAGTCCTGCTTCGGCGGCGCCTGCGGCGTGGTCGACGCGCGCAAAGATGGTCATCCCCTTGGCCCTAACCTCGGCCTCCAGGCGCTTCATGGTCTCTTCGGGACCGAAACTGCTTGATACCGTGATCAATCCATCCGCGGACATTGCAGATCCTCCGAGAAACAAGCATCGGAGAGCGATAGCGGCCGTTCGCCGCTATCGCCGCCGCACCGATCAGACCTTTTCCACCTCCCCACCCGCATCGAGCCAGCCCTTGAAGCCGCCGAGATTTCGGACGTTGGAATAGCCCATGTCCTTGAGGGTCTTGCCGACGAGCGCTGAACGTCCGCCTGAGGCGCAATAGGCGACCACGGTCTTGGAACGGTCGAAGGCCTTATCGTGCATCGCCGAGGCCGGATCGGCGCGGAACTCGACGAGGCCGCGCGGCACGGCGACCGCGCCGGGCACCTTGCCGGAGGTTGCCACCTCGGCCGGCTCGCGAACGTCGAGGAACAACACGTCAGCCCTGCCCAGCAATCCCTTGGCTTCGTCCGGGCTGATCCGGGGCACGGCGGCTTCCGCTTCTGCGAGCATCGTTTGAACTGTCTTCATATTGGTTCTCCCTGAAAGGCCCCGATCTATAGTGATTTGGTTTGACCATGATTGATGTCGGTTCGGCTATGTGTCTCACCGATTTATCTGCCTCTGAAATGTGGCTTTCGGCAAGAAGCGCGTCGACGCGCTACTTGTGAGCATCCGAGCCACGCTGGCCGATCCATAAACCTACGCAGCGATGGAGGCCCACGTGCGGGGGCCAACGATGCCATCCGGGACCAGCGCATGGTCACGCTGAAATTGCCTGACCGCAGCCTCCGTAGCCGCGTCGAAAGTCCCATTTGCTGGCACACCAACCTTCGTTTGGATGGTCTCAACCAGCCTTCCGGTGTCACCCCGTCTCAAGGTGGGGCGGTTTGCCGAGTCCGTCGCGGGAATGATTGAATGAGCCGGAGCGGTTCCGGCCATGATCGCACTGACCCGTGATCTAAAATCATCCATATCGAAGGTTGGATCGTTCTTGCGGCCAACCGGTAGAGCGTATTCCTTGTGACCACAGCACATGATTGCATTGGCCCTGATTTTCTTCAGGATCGCCGCAACGCCTCTGCGATAGGCATCCATTTGCACAGCCGGCCAGGGATCGGCCTTCAGCCCGGAAACGAACCCCGTATTCTCAGCTTCGATACCAATAAAATTGGTATTGCCGGTTGATATGCCTTGCCAATTCCCGACTCCGGCGTGATTGCAGCGGCCGGCCGCAACTACAAAATAGGTGCCGTCGCGCCCTAGGCACAGTTGCGCCAGCGGGCCCGGCAGATCCGGCCTTCCGTTTGTCACAACCCCCAAGCTCGGCATATTCCCTGTCTTAGGGCCAGCCGTGTGATGGCAGATTACACCTTTGGTCGGCCCGACGTCGCCGCGGCCTCGAGTCCGCCATCCTGGCTGCTCCGCTACTTTGAGCCCGGCGCCTAAAAGGACTTGTGGTAACCAGGTCAATGAAAAGGCCATCACCCTCTCCTCGCAAGGACGCAAATCCTGCTCGTGGAGCACGCAAAATCGTGCTGCGGCTATGGTCGGCCTTCCACGCCACCTCGGGCGACGGGCAACGCTTCGTCAGGCGTGACTTCGCTGTCGCTGTATTCGACGTCGCAACCGCAATTATCTATGTGATCTTCTTCGTGGACAGGCGAAGCCTTCGCTCTGGCGGAAACCTTTCTGGTCGAGTTTTTGCGCTTGGCTGCCTTGCTGCTGCGGGCTTTCGACTTGGTTGCACGTTTCGCCAATTTTCCCTCCCCGACATCAGGAAGAACACATCGATGAAGAATGAAGAGTGCGAAAAAATTGCGTCTGCACCTTGGTCTCTTCTGGGAGACTAACCTACAGATCGATGATCGTTGCGAGCGCTGGCCAACCAGGCTCTGATCCGAGCGGCCAGCGTCTGATAACCCCGACCGCAGCTACCTTCCCTTAAACCTCGGTTGACGGGCGGGTCTGCTGACACGCTGTCGATGTCCAACCGGTGAAGTCCGTGAGCCACAAGACGGCAGGGACAAAGAGGATGTGTTCAAAAAGGGAGGTTCAAGGTGAAGCGCGCATGCTACTCGAACAGCGCTGCCCTTGCTCAAGTAATATACACAAAACATAGTTTCGATCAAGAGTTGTTCTTTCGGTCTTCCTTCGCCAGTTTCCCGAAACCAAACGCTTCTCGCATCCATTCGAACGCCCTCTGAGCAGTGCGACGTTGTCGCGCTGCGACGAGGACGCATGTCCTCTGAGGACGCTTGTCCTCCAGACAAAGGTGAAATCCATGAACGAACGACAGCCAAGCCGGACCGCCCTCGGCGCAGCAGGATATCGCGCAGCCCATCAGGTACTGGAGGGCGGCAAGGTGTTTTCCGACCCCCTCGCCCGCACCATTCTTGGTGACGGTGCTGACGCCATCATCGCGGGGTTATCCGCAGACCCGGCACAGCAACGCATGCGCATCTTCATGGCGGCGCGCAGCCGTTTTGCCGAGGATTGCCTTGGCGCGGCCGTGTCACGCGGCGTGCGGCAAGCGGTGGTTCTCGGCGCCGGCTTCGATACATTTGCGCTGCGCAATCCCTATTCGGATTTAGGGTTGCGGGTTTTCGAGGTCGATCATCCCGCGACCCAAGCGTGGAAACGAAAGCGTCTGTCGGAGGTCGGCCTCGCTATTCCGGCGTTGCTGACCTTTGCGGCGATCGACTTCGAAAGCGATGATCTCGGTCACGGGCTACGTGATGCCGGCTTAGATCCTGATCGCCCCGCGTTCTTCATCTGGCTTGGCGTCGTCCCCTATCTTGGGCGAGCAGCCATAGCGGCTACGCTGCGTTACATTGCGAGCGTCCCGGAATCCGAGGTGGTGTTCGATTATAGCGAACCGCTGGAGAACTATCCGCCGGAGCGGCGGGCCGAAATCGTCGCGCTCGGGGCCTACACGGCTGAAATCGGTGAACCCTGGCTCAGCTATTTCGATCCCGACGAGATCGCGCAGGTGCTGCGCGGATACGGCTTCGGGGATCTCGAAGACCTCGGCATGTCCCAAATGGCCGTCCGCTATCTGGGCGCGCCCGCCGGCGCCCCCGACAGCGGCCCCGGGGGGCATATGATCCGGGCAGCCCGTACGGCGTAAGGGTTGGGCTGATTGCCCGGTGCGCTCAACAGGCGCACCGGGCGATCTCGCATCAAACTACCGCCCTCTGAACTTCGGCTTGCGTCGCTCCAGGAACGCTGCGACGCCTTCCTTGTGGTCTTCGCTCATGCTTGCAAGCGCAAACTGGTCAACGTCATTGCGTGGTATCCTGACCAGGTCCGCTGCATCCTTCACCATTTCTTGTACGTCGGCTCGGTGCATCCCCCGCAGACCCAGGGAAAGGTCCAATCGGCCGTACGGTTGGCGCTGTCGGGGATGTACCTGCTCCAGGCATCGGCTCGGACCGGATTGATCGACCGCCAAATGATATCGAAGGTCCCGGAAGAGTTTATCTTGCCTATCATGACGGGCTTGGAAAGATGATGATTGGTGTTCATCACAACCTCGAAGCCGCTCGGTGCCTGGATCCTCTGACCGTACATGGCTTGCCGGACCGCATCTATGTCGGTTGTGCCCGCTTGAACGACGGCTTGCGCCCACATCCGGAAGCCAATGAAGGTGGCCTCCATCGGATCATTCGTGGTTTTGTCGTGTTGCTCGTTGAAGTCCGCCCACATTTTTATGAAAGCGTCGTTCTCTGCTGACTTGATCGACTGGAAGTAATTCCAGGCCGCCATGTGCCCGACCGGGAAAATGTCCGCATCAAGCAATTCGCGCTCGCCGATCGAGAAAGCCATCACCGGAATTGCGTTGGCGTCCAGCTGTTGGGCTGCGAGTTCCCTGTAGAGGTACGTGTTTGCATCTCCGTTGACAGTTGAGATGACTGCGGTCTTTTTTCCCTCCGAACCGAAAGCCTTGATCCGCCCGACGATCTCTCGCCATTCGTAATGACCGAACGGCGTATAGATCGTCATGATGTCATCCGGCGACACGCCATCTGCGGCAAGATACGCGGTTAGGATTCGGTTGATCGTGCGCGGGTAGACGTAGTCGGTACCGAGCAGAACCCATCTGCGAACCTTGCCTCCCTCATTGCTGCTCAGATATCGAACGGCCGGAATCGCCTGCTGGTTGGGCGCCGCTCCCGTGTAGAAAATGTTACGCGAGCTTTCTTCACCCTCGTACTGCACGGGGTAGAAGAGCAAGCCGTTCAATTCCTCGAAAATCGGCAGTACGGACTTGCGCGAGGCGGAGGTCCAGCACCCGAACACAACGGCGACCTTATCGTTCGAGAGTAGCTGCCTGGCCTTTTCCGCAAAGAGGTTCCAATCCGACGCGGGATCAACAACGACCGGCTCCAGCTTCCGTCCGAGCAGACCGCCCTTCTTGTTTTGGTCCGCTATCAGCATGAGAACGGTATTCTTGAGCGCCGCCTCGCTGATTGCCATGGTGCCTGACAAGGAATGGAGAATTCCGATTTTGATGGTGTCCTCGCCTGCGTGGGCAGCAGAGACTGCGAGCGTCAGCCACAAGCCGAACAACCTTCGCATCACACCTGGCATCATTGATTTCATGTCGCGGCCCCGATCAGCTCGAAGATGCGGGTTTCCTTCGTCATGCCCTTGGCAATGACCGATTCGAAGGCCTTGAACTGGAAGCAGTGCTGAACCCGCGAATAGACGCCTTCGCTCGCAAGAATGGTGGTCCCAAACTGCTTGTTCAGCCCTTCGAGGCGCGCCGCCAGATTCACCGTATTGCCAAGGGCCGTGTAGTTCATGCGCTCCGTCGACCCCAGATTGCCGACGACGGCCTCCCCCACATGGATGCCGAACCGCGTAAAGAACGGCTTCAGACCCTCGGTTTCAAACTGAGCGTTGAGCTCCTCACATGCCGCCCTGCCCGCAAGAGCTGCCCGGCAGGCCCGCTCGACGTGGTCGGGCTGTGGATTGGGTGCGTTCCAGAACACCATCACTGCGTCGCCAATGAACTTGTCGACCGTTCCGCCTTCGGCGAGGAAGGCCTCCGTAAGCACGGAAAAATATCGCGACGTTTGGTGCATGAGAGTGTCTGGGTCGGCGGACTCTGCGATCGTCGTAAAATCCCGGACGTCGGTGAAAACGACGGTAATCTCCTCTCGAACACCGCCGAGCTCGGTTGAGATGGAATCATCAACGATCCGCTGGACGATCTCCTTGGGAACAAAATGCGCGAACGACCAAATGGCGCGCTGCGCGAGCGCCATTGCACTGCCGAGCTCGTAAATTTCCTTGATGCGCGACGTGACTGACGAGGGATCGGGCGCAGCCAGCGTCTGGAGTTTGACTGCTTGGGCAGTAATGTCTCTCATGGATCGAGACATTCGGCTGCCAAATATCCAAACGACCGGAATAAAAGCGGCGCTAGCGACAATTGCGAGGATCAATCCGGTGAACTGCAGATTCCGAACATCTTGAGCAAAGTCTTCCTGGGCCGCCAGCAACATTATGTTGGCGTCGTACTGCCCACCCAGATTGAATTTTGTCACCCTGAACAAAAAGTCCCGCCCGTGATCGTCACGGACACTTCCGTCGTAGTGGTCGCGACCATCCGACCTGCGCAAGGCTTCCTGCACGACCCCGGAGTTGATTTCCTTGATGGTGGGCAATTGCGGTTGGGATGGATGCGTCATCGCATCGACAACGAATTTTGCAAAATTGGGGTGGGCTATGAGCGCGCCGGTCGAGTCGAAGATCAGGACACTGCCGTGCGGTCCAGGTCGTTGCGCCTGGACGAATTCGCTGAAGCTGTCGAGCTTGAGATCTGCGGCAAGGACGCCAGACGCTTTGCCTCGCAAGGGCGCGCTAACCGTGATCACCGGTGCGCCGATGCTGAATGAAAGATAAGGCGATGAGACCAGCGCTCGGTCGGCTTTTACCGTCTCGCGGTACCAGCTCCGCGTGCGCGCGTCGTATCCGTATTTCCATAGATCAAGCTGCCCGACTTGGTTACCCTGCTGATCTTCGAAAATTCGTCGCATCGGCAGATCGCCACTGGGCGTAGGCCGGACCAAATTGATCGCAATGTTGGCTGCAGGCGTCGCACGCAACCTTCCGCGCTGCTCGTCGCTGAGATCGTCAATGCGCCGTACTTGCAACCAGGCGCCGTTTTCGAAACCTGCATAGACACTATCCATCTGAGGCAGTTCCTGCAGGGCGGCTTTGAATAACGGGATCGCACGGCCGGTCTCGGTTCTTTCATTTGAATCGGCGACACTGGAACTGGTCGCCAGCACATGTACCAGCGACGTCATAGTGGCAAGCTCGGTCCGGAGGCGCCCGAGGGCCTTCGCACTGGTCGCATCCATATAGGCAGACGCGGCTTCGTGCGTGGCCCAACGAAGAGCCAGGACCTGAATTGCGATCAGCAGCACGGCCAGAGCGACGATAAACGCCATCACCGCTAAGGTGAGTGAGCTTCGAAATGTGAACATCCCGCGTGCCCTCCTCGTGAAGGATGCAGCCGGTCAGTCTCTTCGCCGTTCGTTCACGCGCCGCTTCCGCGCATTGCTTCTGTATCGAAATCAGCACCAGGGCTCCCCGGCCCGGCGGGATCGGCCTACCAACGCGGCCGGGAAACCCTTTTCGGATTCCGCACGAAAATCCGAGTAGCTCTTAAAACAAGCCCGGAATGCGGCGGCGGTCTACTCGTGGTTCCGGATTTGCTTAAACCGGCCTTAGAATACGCTTCGGCTAGAACATTGATCTTATTAGAAATTTATCTCCAAAGAATCTCAAAGTCGCCTTGGCGGTAGCGTCACGGCATCCTACCTGCCCTTGAAGCGCGGCTTGCGTCTTTGCAGGAATGCCTCGACGCCTTCCTTGTGGTCTTCGCTCATGCTTGCAAGCGCAAACTGGTCAACGTCCATGTGGCTCGCCAGATCGTCGAGCGCGTGCGCCAGGCGATTGATCGTCAGCTTGGTCATCGCAACTGACAGAGGCGGCTGGGCAGCGACCTTGGCGGCGAGCGCCATCGCGGCGTCGAACGCCTTGCCGGGTTCAGCCACCTCCTCCACCAGCCGCCATTCGTAGGCCTCGGCGGCCGAGATGCGTTGGTCGGCCAGGATCACGGCCTGCTTGGTGCGGGCCGGTCCCATCAGATGCAGCATCCGCGGCACGCTCTGCCAGCTCATGTTCATGCCAAGCCCGATCTCTGGCACGCGCATATGGGCGTCTCTGGCCATCACGCGGAAATCCAGCGCGACCGCCAGCGCCACGCCGCCGCCGACGCAAAAGCCCTCGATGGCACCGATCGTGATCTGTTCCATGTCCTGCCAGGCCCGCGTCAGCCGCGGTCCAAGCTTCAGGTGCCGGCGCAGCGCACCGAGATCCATGGACTTGCGGGACCGGCCTTCCGTATCCTTCAGGTCGAAACCCGCGGTGAACGATTTGGCGCCGCCAGTCAGCACCACGACCGAGGTCGCGCTGTCATCCTCGAAGCTTCGCGCGGCGTCCGTGAGCTGGCGCATCGCCTCCGGCGACATCGCATTGATCCCGTCGCCGCGGTCGAAACGCACCACCGCGATGCGGCCTTCCGGTCCCAGGCCCTTCTCGATCTTTACAAAATCAGCCAACGCACGGCCTCCCTGCCCTTTGATTTTCCGAAACCTTAGCTCAGAAATCGGCCGTCTTGGGAAGCGCCGCAACGCGTTTGAGGGCGGCTTACAGGTGGCCCGTGCGATGGTGCTCAGGCTTGCCGCCGGGCACCGGGAAACGGATCGTGGTGCCGAGCGTGATCCAGTTGGCGTTTTCGCCCGTGATGTTGCGGCCGTAGATCAGGTCGACCGAAAAAATCTCGTTCGGCCGGTAGCGCACCCCGGTTTGGAACCGCGGCTGGACCACGCTCGGCGTATCCGATTGGCCCGCCTGCCCAAAGGCTTCGATGGTCCACTGCAAGGTTTCCGTGAACTTCCAGTCAAAGCCGATGCCGTAGAGCAGATAGTGCCGATCCACGCTGCGGTCCCACAGCCAGCCGCCGTTGACGTTGATGCGCATCGTCTCGCTGAGCCGGTATGTCGCGGGGATCACCGCGAAGGCGCTGCGGTTTTCCCCGGTCAGGGCGTCGAAGGAGCCGCCGGCGTAGATTGAAACGCCGACCTTGCCGATCCCGGTGGGCACAATATTCGTCTTGGCCTTCGGCTGGAGGGTGTTGCTCCATTCGCCATCGCTGCGCGCACGGCTGGTGAACATGCTCAACTCAACAGGCTGGAATGGATTGACCACGCAGGATGGATTGGCGACCGCCATAAAATCGGTGTTGGACGCGGCCGACAGCCAGCTCTCGATCTTGCATGAACCGACTTCGGAAATGTCGGCGGCATCGACTGCATAGGCGCCGTTGGCCGCCCGCGCCTCTCCGGCCGGAAGCCAGGTCAAAATGGCCGCCGCGAGCGCTATTGCCGTCCACCCTGCCCTTCCCATCGGCAAATGCTAGCAGAGTCTCTGCCTCGACATAGCCCGGATTTTGCGCCTATCCTGACGCCATGAGCGACCATGATCACGATCACCACGACCATCATCACCACCACGATCACGACCATTCAGAGTTGTCGGAGACCGAACTGCGCGTGCGCGCGCTGGAATCGATCCTGACCGAGAAGGGCTATGTCGATCCGACGTCCCTCGATCTCCTGATCGATCTCTACGAGAAGAAGATCGGCCCGCGCAACGGCATTCGCGTGGTCGCCAAGGCATGGAGCGATCCGGCCTATCACGCCCGGCTGATGAAGGACGCGACCGCTGCGATCGCCGAACTCGATTATTCCGGCCGCCAGGGCGAGCATATGGTCGTCGTGGAGAACACGCCCGAGCAGCACAACATGGTCGTGTGCACGCTGTGCTCCTGCTACCCGCATCCGGTGCTCGGTCTGCCCCCGGTCTGGTACAAGTCCGCGCCCTACCGCTCGCGCGCCGTGTCCGATCCGCGCGGCGTATTGAAGGATTTCGGCGTGACGCTGCCGGACACCACCAAAATCCGGGTCTGGGATTCCACGGCCGAGATCCGCTACCTCGTGCTGCCGATGCGGCCCGAGGGCACCGACGGCTGGAGCGCCGAGCAGCTCGCCGACCTCGTCACCCGTGACAGCATGATCGGCACGGGCCAGCCGAAACAGCCAGGCGAGACCGCCTGATGGACGGCGCGCACGACATGGGCGGCGCCAAGGGCTTTGGCCCGGTCGTGCCTGAGCCGAACGAGCCGGTGTTTCACGGCGACTGGGAGCGCCGCGCCTTTGCGCTGACGGTCGCAATGGCGCGTCCGGGCGGCTGGAACATCGACATGTCGCGGTTTGCGCGCGAGAACCGACCGCCCGAGGACTATCTCAGCAAGAGTTATTTCCAGATCTGGCTGGCCGGGCTGGAAACGCTGATGATCGAGCGCGGGCTGGTGACGCGCGAGGAGATCGAGGCCGGCAAGGTGCTGTCGCCGCCCAAGCCCGGCGTCACCCCGATCGCTCCAACGGAGGTTACGCCGGCGATCCGGCGCGGTGGCCCGACCGAACGCGAGGCGAAGCGGCCTGCGAGGTTCGCCGTCGGCGAGACCGTGCGGATGAAGGACATCCACCCGGTGACGCATACGCGGTTGCCGCAATATGTCCGCGGACATCTCGGCACCATCGAGCTCAATCACGGCTGTCACGTCTTCCCCGACACCAACTCGCTCGGCAAGGGCGAGGACCCGCAATGGCTCTACACCGTGCGCTTCGACGGGCCGGAATTGTGGGGCAAGGATGCCGACCCGACGCTCAGCGTCTCCGTCGACGCCTGGGAATCCTATCTGGAGCGTGTGTGATGAATCTGACCCCGCAACAGGCGATGCGGGCGGCCGTTGCCGTCCCCGGCGTGCCCCGCGACGAGGACGGCCCGGTATTTCGCGAGCCGTGGGAGGCGCGCGCCTTCGCCATGGCGCTGGCGCTGCACGAGGCCGGCGTCTTCACCTGGAAGGAATGGGCGGAAACGCTCGGCGCGCAGATCAAGCACGCGCAGGCCGCAGGCGATCCCGACACCGGCGAGACCTATTACCGGCACTGGCTCGCCACGCTGGAAACGCTCGTCGCCGCCAAGGGCGTCACCACATCGGATGCCTTGCATCGCTACCGCGACGCCTGGGACCACGCCGCCGACCGCACGCCGCACGGTGCGCCGATCGAGCTGGCGCCGGGAGATTTCGGGTAGCTATTGTTGCGCCGACGGCTCATTGGCTGCGTCGACGCTGTAAGCCAAGAGCGCAGTCAGGATCACGTGCAGGACGACCGCCGGCCACAAGAGGATTCCGGTGAAGGCCCCAGCCAACCCAAGGTAGGCCAGATACACCGTGACCAATACACTGTAGGTCAGCAAGCCTGCGAGTGGCGGACCGGGCCAGCAGGCGATCCCCAAGGCAATCAGCGCCATGCCGGCCACGCGTGCGACAGGCACTGCGACGCCGGCAAGTTGCTCTCCCAGCAACAGCTGGCCGACCAGCCAAGGAGCGATCAACAACGCCACCCCCGTGGCAGCTTCGCTGATAGCTGCAACAGCCAGCGCGTTTTTCACCATCCCACCATTGTTACTGCGAGCTGTCAGCGTTTCATTCCTACGGTCGGCTCTTGCTCGAGTCTGAAGGTTAGCTTGTTGATCTTGCCGGTGAACTTGAACGGAGGATCGTAGCGATGCTCGAGCAGCGCCACTCCGGTCCGGGTGTCCTGGCCGATGTCGAAGGTTTCGTCCTCGGGGAGCGTGATCGGGATGGTGTGCTCCAGCTTGTTGCGCGTCACTTCCTTGCCATCCACTGACAGCACGCCTGTACCTCCCTTGCCCAGACCCGGCGCTTCAGGCTTGAAGTCAAAGACGATGGTGTGTTTGCCCGCATCCAACTCAGGCCCCTCCCAGACCGTGCGCTTGAGATCGAGCAGGTTGTAGAGGAACACCACCTTGCTGCGCCCTATCCCGAACTCACCCTTGCTCAGGAAGAGTCCGTAGCCACCGAAGCGCCCGCCGTGAGTGACGACCATGCCCTCCGCACCGCCTTGGGGTATCTCGACCTCGGCGGTGATGGTGTAACTCTTGTTGAGGATACTGGGCGCTGCGCTCGCCGGCGTGCCGATCAATTCGCCGGAGTAGGTAAATTCCGTGCGCCCCGCCGTGAGACTCGGGCGCGGCGTATTCCATCGCGCGAGCGTCGAGTTGTCGAGCGGCAGCACGTTGTACTTCTTCGCTTCCGAGTAGAAGACGTCTTGCAGCTGTTTGAGCTGGTCCGGCATCTTCGAAGCGAGATCGTCGGACTGGGTAGGATCGTCCGTGACGTTGTAGAGTTCCCAGTTGTACCCCGTGATCACGTCCGGTGGCGTCTTGGTGCTCAGCTCCCACGGGAGCGTCGCAGGAGTCGTGGCCGCGACCCAGCCATCCTGATAGATGGCGCGATTGCCCAGCATCTCGAAATATTGCGTCTTGCGGGTGGAAGGTGCGTTCGCGTTCGCACTGTTCCACGTGTACGTCATGCTGACACCCTCGATGGGAATCTGCTTGATCCCGTTGATCGTGTCGGGTTGCGAAATGCCCGCCGCCTGAAGAATGGTCGGCACGATGTCAATGACATGATGGAACTGGCGGCGGATGCCACCGGCGTCCGCGATGTGGCCGGGCCATGACATGATTACGCCCTGCGCCGTTCCGCCGAAATGCGACGGCACCTGCTTCACCCACTTGAACGGCGTACCCATCGCCCACGCCCACCCCGCCGCGAAATGCGGGAATGTCCGTTCGGATCCCCAGAAAGGATACCAGAGAAGCTGATCCTTCACCGGCACGGGCACGCCGTTGAAGGTGGTAAACTCGTTCGGCGTGCCGTTGAGCATGCCTTCGGCGCTCGCGCCGTTGTCTCCGCCGATGTAAACGATCAAGGTGTTGTCGAGTTCGCCAAGGTCCTCGACAGCCTGGATCACTCTCCCGATCTCATGATCGGCATAGGCAAGATAGGCCCCGTAAACATCCGCCTGCTTGATGAAGAGCTTCCTTTCGTCCCAGCTCAGCGAATCCCATTGCGGCAATTCTTTCGGCCACGCCGTCAACTTCGGGTTCTCGGGCATGATTCCCAGCCGTTTCTGGTTCGCGAAGATCTTCTCACGCACTTTGTTCCAGCCTTCGTCGAACAGGCGCATGTCGCTGATCTTCTTGATCCACTCGGGCGTGGGATGATGCGGCGCATGGGTGGCGCCCGGTACGTAATAGACGAGCCAAGGCTTGCCGGGTGCGACCTCCTTGAGCTGCTTGATGTGCTGAATGGCCTCATCGGCCATCGCCGTCTCCAGATTCCAACCGGGATTGTTGAGGAAGGGATAGATGGCCGTTGTATTGCGGAACAGGTTCGGCTGCCACTGGCTCGCATCGCCACCGACGAAGCCATAGAAATATTCAAAGCCCATTCCATTCGGCCATTGCTCGAACGGCCCCGCCTGGCTCGACTGATAGGAAGGCGTGTTGTGATCCTTGCCGAACCACGAGGTCGCGTAGCCGTTGGCTTTCAAGACGGTGCCGATCGTGCCTTTCTCGATCGGGATGATCGAGTCGTAGCCGGGGAAACCCGTTGCGATCTCGCCGACCACCCCATAGCCAACCGAATGATGGTTGCGTCCGGTGATCAGCGCGGCGCGCGTCGGCGAACATAATGACGTCGAATGGAAGTTCGTGTAGCGCAGTCCGGCCTTTGCAATCCGATCCATGCTGGGGGTCGGTATGACACCGCCGAAGGTGCTGGGTGCACCGAACCCCTGATCATCCGTCATGATGAGCAGCACGTTCGGCGCGCCCTTCGGCGGCACGACGCGCGGCGCCCACCATGGCGTCGACTCCGAGGCCTTCTCCTTGATCACCCCGCCGAATTTCGGATCGGGCGGAGGGATCTGGTTACCCGGAATGGTGATCGTGGCGGCAGGCGAACCAACCGGAGGTGCCGTTTGTGATGCTTGCTGTGCAAATGCCGGAGCGCAACCCAGAGTAAGAAAACTCGCACCTACCAGCAAATGACTGATCTTCATCATGGAGAGCCTCCCGTGAGATGCTGTCCCCTTGCGAAAAGTCAGGCGCGCGCCGGTCGGAATTATCGCGTCAGCGAACCGTCACTTTGACATAGGTCAAGGCGCGACCCGGGACAGGTGACTGGTCGAATTCTCGGGAAAGTGAGAGCCAACGCCAATAACCGTCAGGTTCAGCGATGACGCATCGCGTCAATTACTGCGACGCCGCATACTCCCGCCAGCCCTTCGCGCGCAAGGCGCAAGCCGGGCATTCACCGCAGCCATAGCCCCAATCGTGCTGCGCGCCGCGCTCGCCGAGGTAACAGGTATGGGAGTGTTCGCGGATCAGGTCGACCAGCCCTGCCCCGCCGAGCTCATGCGCCAGCTTCCACGTCGAGGCCTTGTCGAGCCACATCAGCGGCGTATGCAGCTCAAAGTCCTTCGCCATGCCGAGATTGAGCGCGGACTGCAGCGCCTTGATGGTCTCGTCGCGGCAATCCGGATAGCCGGAGTAATCGGTCTCGCACATGCCGCCGATGATGTGGCGGATGCCGCGCCGGTACGCCAGCGCCGCCGCGAAAGTCAGAAAGACCAGGTTGCGGCCGGGCACGAAGGTGTTGGGCAGGCCGTCCTCGCCCATGGCAATGGCGACATCGCGCGTGAGCGCGGTGTCGGAAATTTCGGCCAGTGTCGGGATTTCCAACGTGTGGCTCTCGCCGAGCTTTGCCGCCCAATCCGGCCGCAAGGATTTGATGCCCGACAACAGCTGGTCGCGGCAGGCAAGCTCGACCGCGTGGCGCTGGCCGTAGCTGAAGCCGAGCATTTCGACGCGGGCAAAGCGCTGCAGCGCCCAGGCAAGGCAGGTGGTGGAATCCTGCCCGCCGGAAAACAGCACCAGCGCGGTTTCGGACGATGATGGGTCGCTCATGAGGGGCCATTAGCATTCCCGCGCCTTGAGGCCAACCGGTGGAAATTACCCGATTTCGGTTCGTTCCGCTGGGATCGCTGCGCTGCTTGCGGCATAAAGCGGCTCGTTCTCCCAAGCGACGGAAACCCCATGACCCCTTCCCGCGATATTTCCCGCCTCATCGAAATCATGGCGGCGCTGCGCACGCCGGTGACCGGTTGTCCGTGGGACCTCGAGCAGAATTTTGCGACGATCGCGCCCTACACGATCGAGGAGGCCTACGAGGTAGCGGACGCGATCACGCGCGGCGATTTCGATGACCTCCGCGAGGAACTGGGCGATCTCCTGCTGCAGGTCGTCTATCACGCCCGCATGGCGGAAGAGCAAGATGCCTTTGCCTTCGGCGACGTGGTCGAGGCGATTACAACGAAGTTGATACGCCGTCATCCGCATGTGTTCGCCGACAAGGACGGCAATATCGCCCCTGCCGGCGTCAAGAGCGCCTGGGAACGCATCAAGGCCGAAGAGAAGGCCGAGCGCGCGGCACGGCGGCCGCCGGAAGAGACTACGCATCAATCGCTGCTATCCGGCATCAAGGCAGGCCAGCCGGCGCTGACGCGCGCGATGGAATTGCAGCGCAAGGCCTCCACCGTCGGCTTCGACTGGAACGATCCCCGCGCGGTGCTCAGCAAGATCCGCGAAGAGGCCGACGAGATCGAAGCGGCGCTGGACAACGGCAACGCTGACGAACTCGCTGAAGAAACCGGCGACCTCCTGTTCGCGCTGGTCAACCTCGCCCGCCATGTCGGCGCCGATCCGGAAACGGCGCTACGCGGCACCAACGCCAAGTTCGAACGGCGTTTTGCCTATATCGAGCATGCGCTCGCGGCGAAGGGCCGTTCGCTCGAGGGCGCATCGCTGGAAGAAATGGACGCGTTGTGGAACGAGGCGAAAAGTGGGAAGCAGCCAACAGCGGCTGCGTCGGTCCGGGCTCAAGGCACGCGCTGAATTCGAGTTCACGCCACGCGCGGCACGGCGTCGAACCTGGATACCACGATATCGCGCTTGGTCTCGTCGACGCGCACCGTCATGTCGAAGCGGCCGTCGTGGAGCTCCTTGTTGAGGACTTCGGCATTGCGATGAAGCCAGCTGATGCCGGCGCCGTCGGAAGCATCGATCGAGAGATCGAGCGTCGTGCGTGTCGCCGCCAGTCGATCCTCGATCGCGGTCAATAGCTCATTCACGCCCTCGCCTGACACGGCGGAGACCAGAAAGCACGGCCGCTCGGGCGGACGGCGCGCGGCGATGTTGCGCAGGTTCTCGCGTTCCTCGGGATCGAAGCGATCGATCTTGTTCCAGACTTCGAGAACGCCCTGCCCCGCATCGGGATCGATCCCCAACTGACTTAGCACGGCGTCGACGTCGCGCTCCTGCGCCTCCGCATCTTCATGCGAGATGTCGCGGACGTGCAGGATGATATCGGCTTCCAGCACCTCTTCCAGCGTGGCGCGAAACGCGGCGACGAGCTGCGTCGGCAGGTTGGAAATGAATCCGACGGTGTCCGACAGCATCGCCTTGCCGCCATGCGGCAGGCTCAGTGCGCGCAGGGTCGGGTCGAGCGTCGCAAACAGCATGTCGGCCGCCTGCACGTCGGCACGCGTGAGCCGGTTGAACAGCGTCGACTTGCCGGCGTTGGTGTAGCCGACCAGCGCAACGACGCGGTACGGGACCCGCTGGCGGCCGGCGCGATGCAGCCGCCGCGTCGCCTGCACCTTCTTGATTTCGTTTTCCAGCCGCGTGATGCGGTCACCGATCAGGCGGCGGTCGGCTTCGATCTGGGTCTCGCCGGGGCCACCCATGAATCCGAAACCGCCGCGCTGGCGTTCCAGATGGGTCCAGGAGCGCACCAGCCGGCTGCGCTGATAATTGAGATGCGCAAGCTCGACCTGCAGCGAACCTTCCTTGGTCTTGGCGCGGCGGCCGAAGATTTCCAGGATCAGGCCAGTGCGGTCGAGCACTTTTGTGTTCCAGGCCTTCTCGAGATTGCGCTGCTGGATTGGCGACAGCGCGCAATCCATCACCACAAGTTCGATGTCGTGGCCCGCGATCAGCCCGGTGATCTCCTCGACCTTGCCTTTGCCGAGATAGGTCGCGGGCCTGATCTGGTTGATCGGCGCAATCAGCGTGTCAGCGACCGTGAGGTCGATGGCGCGCGCCAGGCCCGTCGCTTCCTCCAGCCGGGCCTCGGAATCGCGCACGACATCACTCGCCTGCGCCTCGGCATCGCCGCGGCGCATTCGCAAGTACGGGCCGATGACGATTACCCGCCCGCTTTGCTTGACCCCCGCCGACCTCGGACGATCGGCGTTCCCTTCACGGTTGAGGGGTTCCAATCAGTTCACTCTCAAGCCGGAGCATCCTCGCCGCCTTCGAACAACTGAATCGGAGCCCCCGGCATGATGGTCGAGATCGCGTGCTTGTAGACAAGTTGCGAATGACCGTCGCGCCGAAGCAGCAAGCAGAAGTTGTCAAACCAGGTAACAATCCCCTGCAGCTTCACTCCGTTGACCAGAAAGATCGTTAGGGGCGTCTTTGTTTTACGAACGTGATTCAGGAAGGTGTCTTGTAGATTTTGTGCGCGGTCTGCCGCCATTGTTTTTGTCCCGCAGTGTGTTTCTTTTTATTAAGCCGGCTGTTGCTCTCTCATGGAGCCTGCCCCCGACTTGCCGGCGTCCCCTGAGATCCCCCTCCGGTCCGCTCGGCAATACGATTAGAGGGTACGCGCGCTTTTAAGGCAAGCCGGTTCGCGTTCCGCTTAGCAGGAACCCAGTGGCCATTCTCCGTAAAAGTCCGGAAAGAGATAAATATTCCAAAGCAAATGCATGGATCGGCTCAAAGCGAGCCGAGCTGAGCCGCAGATTCCCCAACGAATGAACATGCGATTCACTCAAGTCTCAGCCAACCCCAAGCGCCTTGAGCTTGCGGTGCAGCGCCGAACGCTCCATGCCGACGAATTCGGCGGTGCGCGAAATGTTGCCCGAGAACCGGCTGATCTGCGCGATCAGGTAGTCCCGCTCGAACACTTCCCGCGCCTCGCGAAGCGGCAGCCCCATGATGTGCTCGCCATTGTTGCTGGTCGGCATCGCCGGCACCATCGAACCCACATCCTGAGGCAGCATGTCGGCGGTGATGATCGCTTCAGGACCGCCGCCGGCCAGAATCATAACGCGCTCGACATTGTTGCGGAGCTGGCGGACGTTGCCGGGCCAGACATGCGACTGCAGCACGGCCATTGCGTCCTGGCCGATCTGCCGCTTCGGCAAGCCCGTCGCCGACGATATCTGGTCCATGAAATAGTCGATCAGTTCGGGAATGTCCTCGCGGCGTTCCGACAGCGGCGGGACGCGGATCGGCACTACCGACAGCCGGTGGTAGAGATCCTCGCGGAATCGCCCTTCGGCGATCTCTTCCTCCAGGTTACGCGCGGTGGAAGAGATGATGCGGACGTCGACATGAATCTTGGCGGTGCCACCCGAGCGCTGAAAGGTCTGATCGACCAGCACGCGCAGGATCTTGTTTTGGGTCTCACGCGGCATGTCGGCGATTTCGTCGATGAACAGCGTGCCGCCGTGGGCCTCTTCCAGCGCACCCGGCTTGCGCGCCTGTTCGCCGTTCGACTGCTCAATGCCGAACAATTCGACTTCCATCCGCTCCGGCGTGATCGCAGCGGCGTTGATGACGACAAACGGTCCTTCTGTACGGCTCGATGCATTGTGCAGCGTCCGCGCGGCCAGTTCCTTGCCGGAACCGGAGGGGCCGACGATCAGAATGCGGCTGTTGGCCTTGGCCGCCCGGTCGATGGTCTGGCGCAACTGGTTCATACAGGCGGAGCGGCCGGTGAGAACGCTCGCGGTCGGGGCCAGTTGCTTGAGTTCCTTCACCTCGCGCTTGAGCCGCGAGGTTTCCAGCGCCCGCGTCGCCACCAGGATCAGCCGGTCGGACTTGAACGGCTTTTCGATGAAGTCATAGGCGCCGCGCTTGATCGCAGCGACCGCGGTCTCGATGTTGCCGTGGCCGGAGATCATCACCACGGGAACGTCGGCGTGATCCTTCTTGATCTGCTCGAGCAATTGCAGGCCGTCGAGCTTGGAGCCCTGCAGCCAGATGTCGAGGAACACCAGATGCGGGCGGCGGTTGGCAATCTCGGCCAGAGCCGAATCGCTGTCGCGCGCAGTGCGTGTCTTGAAGCCTTCGTCTTCCAGGATGCCTGCAACGAGGTCGCGAATATCGGCTTCGTCGTCGACAATCAGAATGTCACTGGCCATGGGTTACACCTGTCTTGTCAGCTGCCTGTTGCGGCTTGGATTTTTGTTTCATGATTAGTCGCCGATGCCGCCTCATCGGTTTCGCCCGATAACGCTTTTGTTTCGTCAACCTGCGGTTTTTCCTCCGGGGACGGCACCTTTGCTTCCGCCTTCGGCGCATGGCCTGACACGGCGAACCGCAGCCGCATCCAGGCGCCGCGCTGTCCGGGCCGGAAATCGGAGGCATCCTTGAGTTCGATGCGGCCGCCATGGTCTTCCAGCACGCGGCCGACGATGGCGAGCCCGAGCCCGGTGCCCTTCTGGCGCGTCGTCACATAAGGCTCCAGCAACCGCGCGCGGCTCACCTTGGGCAGGCCGATACCGTTGTCGATCACGTCGATCACGATGTCGTCGTTTTCCTGCGCGGCAACGACGTCGATGCGTCCCTTGCCGAGTTCTTCCGGCGGCACCTGCTCGATCGCCTCTGTCGCGTTCTTGATGATGTTGGTCAGCGCCTGCGAAATCAGCCGGCGGTCGAACTGCGCCCGGATCGGGTCCTGCTTGATATCAGCCACGATATCGAGATCGGGATGGCCGACTTTCATCAGGAATACCGCCTGGCGCACGGTATCGGCGACGTCCTCGCCCTCCATGACCGGTTTCGGCATTCGCGCGAAGCGGGAGAATTCATCGACCATTCGCCTGATGTCGTCGACCTGCCGCACGATGGTGTCGGTACACTGTTCGAAGATACCTTTGTCTTCGATGATGACCTTGCCGAATTTGCGGCGGATCCGTTCGGCCGAAAGCTGGATCGGCGTCAGCGGATTCTTGATTTCGTGGGCGATGCGGCGCGCAACGTCGCCCCATGCCGATGTCCGCTGCGCGGAGACGAGCTCCGTAATGTCGTCGAGCGTGATGATGTAGCTGTCGCGCGACTGGCTGGTCTGTTCGGCGCTGACACGGACCGACAGGTTGCGCTCATGGCCGTCGCGCGTGATCGTGATCTGGCCCTGCACCAGGCGTTGCGTGCCCTCGCGCGCCGTCTTCATCATGTCGTCGAGCTCGGGCAGCACGTCCGACAGCGGATGGTCCAGCGTCTCCGACTCGGCATGGCCGATGAGTTTCTCGGCCGAACGGTTCAGGATGCCGACGCTGCCGGAGGCGTCGACGCCGATGATGCCGGCGCTGGCCGAC
Source organism: Bradyrhizobium sp. URHC0002 (assembly GCF_054059515.1). NCBI lineage: Bacteria > Pseudomonadati > Pseudomonadota > Alphaproteobacteria > Hyphomicrobiales > Nitrobacteraceae > Bradyrhizobium > Bradyrhizobium sp. URHC0002. The sequence continues at coordinate 5,856,054 of NZ_JBSSCF010000001.1, forward strand.
GACAGCACCGCCTCGATGAAGCGCCGGCGGCTGTCGATCAGGTCGGAGGCGTTCACGAGTTCGTCGCGCTGGGTGCGCAATTCGGCCGTCATCTTGTTGAAGGTTTCGCCGAGCTGCGCGAGGTCGCCTTCAGACTTGTGCACCGGCACCTGGACATGCAGATCGCCCGTCGAAACGATATTGGCCGCGCTCATCAGGTTGCGGATCGGCGCCACCAGCCAGTTGGCGAAATTCAACCCGATCAGCACCGACGCCATCAGAATCGTGAGCGCAATCACCGCAAACATCAGCGCGAAGGCGACCTGGATGCCGAGCCGGCGGGCTTCGATCTGGGCGTATTCGGCAACGCTGGCCTCGGTCTGCTTGAGCTGCGCGACCACACGGGGATCGAGCAGCCGCGCCACATACAGGAACGTGTCGTTGAAGGCCCGCAGCCGGATCACCGCCGCCACGTAGTTCGCGTCGGGGAAGACTGCGATCTGCGGCTCGTCTTCATTGACGTTGCTGAGAAAGTCCTGCGGCGGCGTCGTGAACTCCTGCTTGATGCCGGTTTGCGCCGTCTCCAGGATGTTGCGATCCTTGTCGATCAGCATGGCTCCCGGCAAATTTCGGGATGTGGCGCTCATCGTCAGCCCTTCGCGAAACGACCGGCGGTCCTGGTCGAACAGCGGCCTTGCACGGGCGATGTCATTGGCCATCCCCAGGATGTCGCCGCGGATCAGCTGCGCATGCTCGTAGGTGTAGGCCCGGGCGACGATCAGCGAGTTCTCCATCACCTCGCGCGTCGGGCCTGAGAACAGCCGGTCGAGGCCACGGTCGATGGTCACGTTGGCGACGATCGCGACCAGTACCGCCGGCAGCACGGCGATGATGGAGAACAGGCTGACGATCTGGACGTGCAGCCTGGCCGCGGCCTTGCCACGCCGCCGCGCCTGAATCACCAGCCAGACTTCGCGGACGATGATGCCGACCAACAGCAGGATGGTCGCCGCATTGATCAGCAGGAACGAATAGACCACGTGGCGGGTCGGCTCGATCGGTGTCAGGCCGCTCAGGACCACGAAGGTCAGAAATGCGGACAGCAGCGCGATCGCAACCGCAAACGGCGCCACCCACTTCCGCAGGATTCCCCCTGTGGATTCGGCAAGCGACGGGTCGAACGATGGTGCCGAGGTTGTCTCTGCGGTGGTCATTCCGGCAATCGGTGATCTGAAAGGGGCTTGGGTCCGCTTGTCGCGAACTGATGCATTCATATCACAATGTTGCCGAATTGCGACAATTCCACGGCCATCCGACCGCTAAAGCAATCGATCCCCAGCCGCGCCACCCGTCTTTATGGTGAAGGGAAGCGACTGCTATCCCTAGCCGCCGCTCCGGTAGACCTGAATGTCGAGATCCCTGATCTTCTTCCGCAGCGTATTGCGGTTGAGGCCGAGCAGGTCGGCCGCGCGGATCTGGTTGCCGCGCGTGGCCGCCAGCGCCGCGGTCAGCAGCGGCACCTCGATCTCCTTGAGGATGCGGTGGTAGAGGCCAGGCGGCGGCACGCCGTTCGGGAAGCCGGAGAAGTGCGAGGACAGATACGCTTCGACCGCGCCGCCGAGATTCTCCACGCCCATCGGCGCGTTGCCGCCCGAGGTGACCGCCGGCGGCGCCAACTCGCCATCAATCACCGAGGCCGTAATGACGTCCTGCGGATAAAGCGCAGCCAGCCGGCGCGCCAGATTCTCGAGTTCGCGCACGTTGCCGGGCCAGCGGTGCTGCTTGAGCCGCTCGAGCGCCAGCGTGTCGAGTTTTTTGGGCGGCAAGCCATCCTTTTCGGCGAGCGAGAAGAAATGCCGGATCAGATCGGGCAAATCCTCGATCCGCTCCCGCAACGGCGGCAGGCGCAGCGGCACGACATTCAGGCGGAAGAACAAATCTTCCCGGAACAGCCCCTGCTGGATCAGGATGCGCAAATCCTTGTTGCTCGCCGCCACGATCCGAACGTCGGTCTTGATCGGGGTGCGCCCGCCGACGGTGGTGTACTCGCCCTGCTGCAGCACGCGCAGCAGTCGCGTCTGCGCCTCCATCGGCATGTCGCCGATTTCGTCGAGAAACAGCGTGCCGCCTTCGGCCTGTTCGAACCGGCCCGAAGCGCGGGTATTGGCGCCGGTGAACGCGCCGCGCTCGTGGCCGAACAATTCGGATTCGATCAGGTCGCGCGGGATCGCCGCCATGTTGACGGCGACGAACGGGCCGTTGCGGCGCTTGCCGTAGTCATGGAGCGCGCGGGCGACCAGTTCCTTGCCGGTGCCGGACTCGCCGGAGATCATCACCGTGAGGTCGGTCTGCATCAGCCGCGCCAGCACCCGGTAGATTTCCTGCATCGCCGGCGAGCGGCCGACCAGCGGGATCGAATCGAATTCGCCTTCGTCGACCGCGCTTGCCACCCGCTCCTTCGGCTCGGCCAATGCGCGGCCGACGATGGTGATGAGCTCCTTCAGGTCGAACGGTTTCGGCAGATATTCATAGGCGCCGCGCTCGGAGGCCCGGATCGCCGTCATGAACGTGTTCTGGGCGCTCATAACAATGACGGGAAGGCTCGGCCGCATCTTCTTGATCCGCGGCAAGAGATCGAACGCGTTCTCGTCGGGCATCACCACGTCGGTGATGACGAGATCGCCCTCGCCCTGGCTTACCCAGCGCCACAGCGTTGCGGCATTTCCGGTCAGCCGAACTTCATAACCGGCGCGTGAAAGAGCCTGGTTGAGAACCGTGCGGATGGCGGTGTCGTCGTCTGCAACGAGAATGCTACCTGCGGGCATCGTTATTCCTCATCTTGCGTCCTGTGAGGCAGGCGGCAGCGTACCCGGAACGCCGTCGCGGTTGCTTTGGTCGAACTGTTTGGCTGGATTGAACATCGGCATCAGCACGCGGAAGGTGGTCTTCCGCGGCTGCGATTCGCATTCGATGATGCCGCCGTGATCGCCGACGATCTTGGCAACCAGCGCCAGGCCGAGCCCGCTGCCGGTTTGCTTCGTGGTCACGAAGGGATCGAACAGGTTCGGCAACAGGTCTTCCGGCACGCCGGAACCGTTGTCCTTGACGCAGAATTCGAGCGGCAGCGACACCCGCGATTTCTTGCCTGGCACCGACAGGCGGACGCCGGGACGGAAGGCGGTGGTAAGCTGGATTTCTGCGTCCGAGCCGAGATCGGCGACGGCCTCCGCGGCATTCTTCACGAGATTGAGGAACACCTGAATGAGCTGATCCTGGTTGGCCAGCACCGGCGGCAACGACGGATCGTATTCCTCGACGAAGCGGATGTTGCGGGCGAAGCCGGATTGCGCCAGCCGTTTGACGTGGTCGAGCACGGAATGGATGTTGACCGGTCCGCGCGCCACCGGACGGTCGTCACCGAACACTTCCATGCGGTCGACCAGGGTGACGATGCGGTCGGCCTCGTCGCAGATCAGCCGCGTCAGCATGCGGTCTTCTGATGAGGCCGCCTGCTCCAGCAATTGCGCCGCGCCACGGATGCCGGACAGCGGATTCTTGATTTCATGCGCCAGCATCGCCGCCAGCGCGATCACCGAGCGCGCCGCGCTCCGGTGCGTCAACTGCCGGTCCATCTTGTCGGCGATGGTGCGCTCCTGCAGCATCACGACGATATGGCCGGGCCGTTCGGTGAGCGGGGCGACATGCAGATCGACCTGGCGGTCGCCGCCGATGCGGGGCGTACCGAGATCGACCTTGTATTCGTTGACCGGTGAGCCACTTGAGCGCACCTGATCGATCAGCGCCAGCAGCGGACTGCCGAACGGCACCAGTTCCTTCAGCGACTGTCGCCGCAAAAATTGCGTCGAGATTTCGAAGAAGGATTCAGCGGCGATGTTGGCGTCGACGATGCGGCCGTCGGGCGCCACCAGCAGCACCGGATTGGGCAGCGCGTTGAGGATGGCCTCGCCGTCGGTGGGCACCGCGCGGCGATGTTCTGCGGCTGACGTCATGCGGCAGCACTCCATGCAAAATCGTCGTATGCGTCCTGCAACGATCGGTGCACCCGGTGCGGATCCTCCGACGTCAGAATCTTTTGCCGCCAGCCTTTCAGCGTCTCGGCGGGTGCACGGCTGCACTGGGCCGCGACCTCCAGGGCCCATCCGAGATGCTTGCGCGCGTGCTTGAGCCCGATGCGCAGCCCGTAATGGCTGCAGACTTCGTCGTAGAGGGCGCGCACATGCGCGAGTTGTTCGGCGAGCGACGGTGCCGTCTCCGCCTGCCCGGTTTCGAGCTGGCGGCCGATCTGCCCCGGCAACCACGGCTGGCCCTGCGCGCCGCGCCCGATCATCACGGCATCCGCCCCGGACACTTCGAGCGCCTGGACCGCCTTCTCGAATGAAGTGATGTCGCCGTTGACGACGAGCGGCACCGAGACCGCATCCCTGACCGCGCGCACAGCGGTCCAATCGGCGACGCCCTTGTAAAACTGGCAACGCGTGCGCCCGTGTACGGTAATCATCTGCACGCCGGCCTGTTCTGCGCGGCGCGCCAGTTCGGGCGCGTTGAGCGAGCGATCGTCCCAGCCGAGCCGCATCTTCAGCGTCACCGGCACTTTCACCGCCGCGATCGTGGCTTCGATCAGCTTGAGCGCATGATCGAGATCGCGCATCAGCGCCGAGCCGGATTGACCGCCGGTGACATGACGCGCCGGACAGCCCATATTGATATCGATGATGTCGGCGCCGGCCGCTTCCGCGACCCGAGCGCCCTCCGCCATCCAGTGCGCCTCGCAACCCGCGAGCTGGACAACGTGCGCTCCGACACCAGCTGTCTCGCAGCGCAGAAGCGACATCGGCCTGCCGTGCACGAGTTCGTCGCTGGCGGTCATCTCCGAGACGACCAGTCCGGCGCCGAGGGTGGCGGCAAGCCGTCGAAAGGGAGCATCGGTGACGCCGGACATCGGCGCCAGGAGAACCCGGTTGGCGACAGCAATCTCGCCTATTTTCAACGGCTTAGGGCGTGAACTTTCCGGGCCGGTCACGTCGTTCTCTTGGTTAGGGCGGCGGCTTCATTGCAACCGTCGGCGCATATTGTGAGCACAAATCTTGGGCAGTCAAGCTTCTTGCCTACACTTTAGACAGATCTATCATTTGTGCAAGTGCACTGCAACAAAAACCGCTTTTCCCACAGGTGATGGGAATCACTCTATTTTCCGTATTCAGCATGGTAAGGGCTGTGCGCCAGCGTGGCCCGAGCCCCTCCCCCTCAACCCCGATTCGTTCGTATTTGAGTCCAGATGCCCAGACCTGAGCGCACCGCAGCCATCCTCGTCGCAGCCGGACGCGGGCTTCGCGCCGGCGCAGGAGGACCCAAGCAATATCGCGAGATCGGCGGACAGACGGTGATCTTCCGCGCCCTGGAGGCATTTTGCCGGCATCCGGACGTGTTTGCTGTGCAGCCGGTGGTGAATCCCGATGATGCCGCGATCTTCAACGCGGCTGTCGCGGGACTGCGCCATCAGCCGCCCACCAATGGCGGCGCGACACGTCAAGCTTCGGTGCATGCCGGTCTTGAGGCGCTGGCGGCGGAGAAGCCCGACATCGTCCTGATTCATGACGCCGCGCGGCCTTTCGTGACGCCTGCGGTGATTTCGCGCGCGATCGATGCCGCCGGCCGCACCGGCGCGGCGGTCCCTGCGATCCCGGTCACAGACACGATCAAGCAAGTCAGCGATACCGGTGACGTCGAGGCCACACCCGAACGTGCACGGCTGCGAATCGCGCAGACGCCGCAAGCGTTTCGCTTCGATGTGATTCTCGATGCCCATCGCCGCGCCGCGCGCGATGGCCGCAGCGATTTCACCGACGATGCGGCCCTCGCCGAATGGGCGGGATTGACGGTAGCGACCTTTGAAGGTGATCCTGCGAACATGAAACTGACGACGCCTGAAGATTTTGTCCGCGAGGAAGCCCGCCTCGCCGCCCAGCTCGGCGACATCAGAACCGGCACCGGCTACGACGTGCACGCCTTTGGCGACGGCGATCATCTGATGCTCTGCGGCGTGCGCGTGCCGCATACACGCGGCTTTCTCGCTCATTCCGACGGTGACGTCGGCTTGCATGCCCTGGTCGACGCCATCCTCGGCGCGCTGGCGGACGGCGATATCGGTTCGCACTTTCCGCCCAGCGATCCGCAGTGGAAGGGCGCTGCGTCCGACAAGTTCCTCAAATATGCCGTCGACCGCGTCACCGCGCGCGGCGGCCGGATCGCCAATCTCGAAGTCACGATGATCTGCGAGCGCCCGAAAATCGGACCGCTGCGCGATGTCATGCGCGCCCGCATTGCCGAGATCACCGGCCTCAACATCTCGCGCGTCGCCGTCAAGGCAACGACCAGCGAACGGCTCGGCTTTACCGGCCGCGAGGAAGGCATCGCCGCGACCGCGAGCGCCACCATCCGCCTGCCCTGGAGCGAGTAAGCCATGAGCGGCAGCGACGCCCGCGCCCTCTCCCGCTCGCTGCTCGACCTATGCCGGATGCGCAAGTTGACGATTGCGACGGCGGAGTCCTGTACCGGGGGCCTTGTCGCCGGCGCGCTCACCGACATTCCCGGCTCATCCGACGTGATCGATCGCGGCTTTGTCACTTATTCCAACGACGCCAAGCGCGCGATGCTCGGCGTCAAGGCGACGACGCTTGCGACCTTCGGCGCGGTCAGCAAGGAAACCGCAACCGCGATGGCAATCGGCGCCCTGGAAAAAGCCGGCGTTGATCTCGCGGTATCCATTACCGGCATTGCAGGCCCCGGCGGCGCTACGCCGGGCAAGCCGGTCGGCCTGGTCCATTTCGCGGTCGCCTCGCGCGACGGAAAGATCCTGCACCGCGAATTCCGTTTCGGCGCCATCGGCCGCACCACCGTGCGCCAGCGCTCCGTCGTGGAGGCGCTGCGCATGCTGATGGAGTTGGCGCGGGGTCCGCAGCCTCCGACAAAGCCGCGGCGTGAGACCATGAGCCGGCTGCGTCCACGGGTGGCGCGAACGCCACGGCGCAGCGCCGTCAAGCGACGCCGGCCGACGCGGGCTTAAGCCCTGGCAATTACCTTTGCGCCGCCAGCGCCTTGGCGCGGGTTTCGCTGAGCGACGCTGCCGGCGTCAACGCTTCCGGGCTAATCGAAAGCTCGATGATCGCCGGAAGTCCGCTTGCCACGGCTTCGTCGAAAGCGCGGGCAAAATCCTCGGTCCGCTCGACATGGGCGCCAAAGCCGCCGCAGGCCCGCGCCAGCGCGGCGAAGTCGGGGTTGGCGAGATCGGTGCCGGAGACGCGGCCAGGATACTCGCGTTCCTGATGCATGCGGATCGTGCCGTACATGCCGTTGTTGCAGACGATCACGATCAGCGGCAGCCGGTTTTCGACCGCCGTCATGAACTCGAGGCCCGTCATCTGGAAACAACCATCGCCGGCAAAGCAGATGACGGTGCGTTCGGGATGCTGCAGCTTGGCGGCCACCGCCGCCGGCAGGCCGTAGCCCATCGAGCCCGAGGTCGGCGCCAGTTCGGTGCGGTATTGCCGATAGCGCCAGAACCGGTGCACCCAGACGGCATAATTGCCGGCGCCGTTGCAGATGATGGTGTCGTGGGGCAAGCGATCGCTCAGACCGCGGACGATCTGCGAAAGCTGCACGTCGCCGGGCGAGCGCGTCGGCTCGGCGAATCCGAGATAGTCGGCATGCGCCGCCTTGACGTGGTCGGCGCGCGATTGATGCTTCGGCTCCAGCCGCCTGATCGCGGCCGCAAAGGCCGCGCTGCTCGCGACCACGCCGAGCGTCGGCGAATAGACCCGGCCGATCTCTTCCGGATCGGGATAGACGTGAACCAGCGGCTGTCTCGGTTTCGGAATATCGAACAGCGTGTAGCCGCCCGTGGTGGCCTCGCCCAGCCGCGCGCCGAGCGCGATCACCATGTCGCTGGTGCGGATCCGCTCGGCGATCTTTGCATCGAGCCCGATGCCGATATGGCCGCCATAGCAGGGATGCAGATTGTCGAAATAGTCCTGGCAGCGGAACGAGACGCCGACGGGCACTTCATGCGCTGCCGCAAACGCCTCGAGATCGCGGCGTGCCTGATCGCTCCATCCGCCGCCGCCGACGATCACGAACGGCTTCTTCGCCTCCGAAAGCAACGCATGGAACTGCCGCAGGGCGCCGTCGTCAGGCGCGATCGGAAGCGGAGTATAGGGTGGTGCATCCGGCACCTCGGCGGTATCGGTGAGCATGTCCTCGGGCAGCGCCAGCACGACCGGGCCGGGACGGCCCGAGGTCGCGGTGAAGAAGGCGCGCGAGATGAACTCCGGAATCCGCCGCGCATCGTCGATCTGGGCGACCCATTTCGCCATCGGCCCGAACATCAGCCGATAGTCGATTTCCTGGAACGCTTCGCGTTCCATCATGTCGCGTCCGACCTGCCCCAGCAAAAGGATCATGGGCGTTGAGTCCTGAAATGCGACATGAACGCCGGCGGACGCATTGGTGGCACCGGGTCCGCGCGTGGCGAACGCGATACCCGGGCGGCCCGTCAGCTTGCCATAGGCATCCGCCATCATGGTGGCGCCGCCCTCGTGCCGGGCGTTGATGAACCGCACGCGCTGGCTCTGGTACATGCCGTCGAGCGCGGCCAGGAAGCTCTCGCCGGGCACGCCGAACACGGTGTCAGCGCCGTGCAGGGCCAGTTGCTCGATCAGAATATGGCCACCGGTTCGAAGATTTGCGTCCATTGCCTCGTCCTTCCGCTATGGGATTTACGGATTTGGGACCGGCTTAATGAATGGCGTGGGCACCAGCAACCGGTTTTCCTGCAAGGTCAGATATGCCGCCGCTCATGTTCTTCCTTGTTCTCGTTATTGCTCTTTCGGTGCCACTCGCGCTTCCACCCCGGTGACGGCCTCATAGGCCTTGATGACGGCGGTGCAGGACTCGCCGTCGTGCCCCAGCAGCGCCGCCTGCCGGTAGGTCTGGTGCACGGCCTCCGCCATGAACCCGGGCAGGCCCGCCTCCTCCAGCCAGCGCGCGTAGTAGCGGACATCCTTGCGGGCGTTCGCCAGCGACATCAGCGGGGTGAAGTCGCCATCGAGGGTCGCCTGGCCATAGAGATCGAGCATGCCGCTTTTGGCGCCGGCGGCCGAGATGATGCCGATCACCTGGGAAAGATCGAGCCCATCCTTCGCAGCAAGCGCAAATCCCTCGCACCACGCCGCCACATTGGCGAAGGCGATGTAATTGTGAATGAGCTTGATGCGGATGGCGTGCCCCAGCGGGCCGATGTGGAAGATGTTTTCGGCATAGAGGTCGAAATATGGCCTGAGGTCGTCGAGAAGGTCGCGCTCGCCGCCGAACAGCACGTTGACCTTGCCGATATCGGCGTGTTTCGGGGTCCGCGTCATCGGCGCCTCGGCGTAACGCCCGCCGGCCGCGCGCACCATGCGATCGAGCTTTGCGACCATCTGCGGGCTGCCAGTGGTGTGGTCCACGATGATGAACCCCGCCGCCGGACCGGCCAGCAGCCCATCGCCGCAAATCATCAACGCTTCGACATCCTCGGCTTCATTGACGCAAATCATGATGATGCGGCAGCTATCGCGAACTTCCTGAACGCTCTTGGCAGCGGTGGCGCCAAGCGATTTGGCGGCCGCCACAGCGGCTGGATTGAGGTCATAGGCGGTGACCGCCACGCCCTTGGCGACGAGGTTCTTCACCAACCCTCGCCCCATCCCGCCGAGGCCGATAAAACCAACGCGTTCAAATGTCGTCATCTCAGGCCTTCCGTTATGGTTTGACGGCCCTCAGGGATTTCGGGCATTCGGTTGGGCAGCGTAGCTCCACCGCCCCGTCATTTTTTCCGGCTCGGCTACCATGCTCACAGGCTGTCTGACAACCTGATTTAATCAATTGCGCCGCCTGCCTTGTTTGGATATGCCTGCCCGCTGGCGCGGATCGCGATGGCGGGTCAGCCGGCGGCGACATCTGGACAGGACCATCCGGTGAAATTCAAATCCCTCGAGCGAAGTCCTTCCTTGCCGGAGGAGATTGTCACCAGCCTGACCGGCGCTCTACTTGCGGGCGAACTCCGGCCGGGCGATCGCCTGCCGTCCGAACAAGCGCTGGCGACCGAATTCGGCGTGGCGCGGACGGTGGTGAGAGAGGCGATCTCGCAACTCAAATACGACGGCGTCGTCCAGAGCCGCGTCGGCGTCGGGGCCTTCATCGCCCAGCCGCAAGAACGCACGGCTTTTCGGATCAGCCCCGCCTGCTTCCAGAAGCGCAAGGAACTGTTGAAACTGCTGCGCCTGCGCAATGGCGTCGTCATCGAGGCCGCGGCGGATGCGGCGCTGGCGCGCTCCAACCGCGACATCGCCCGCATGGAGGCCATTCTCAAGGAGATGCGGGAGGCGATCGGCGATCGCGAGCACGGCGCCGAGCGTCATTTCGAGGCCGAGCGTCAGCTGATCCACGTCATCGCCAAGGTGGCTGACAATGAGCACGCGCTCAATTTCATCGTGATGATCGACGGCCAGATTGCCGAAAAACTTCACTCGGTCGCCGTCAAGAACACCAAGGCAACCGAACTCGCCGCCGTCGCGATCGAGGAGCAGGCGCGCCTGGTCGAGGCCATCAAGCGCGGCGATCCCGCCGCGGCACGCGACAAGGCCCGCAAGCACTATGACAACGCCGCGCAACGCCTGGCCGACCGCGCCGACCTCGCGGATGTCTAGCTAGCTAGGTCTTGGCTGGTCCCGCCCCGGCTTTACCGTAAACCGCATCCGCACGCTTCTCGAAGGCCGCAGCGAAACGCTGGAACGCGGTGTCGAACATCGTTCCCATCAGCATCGCCAGCATCCGGCTCCTGAATTCGTAGGACAGGAAGAACCCGACATCGCAGTCGGTTTCGGATTTCGGCTCAAAGGTCCAGCGGTTTTCGAGATTGCTGAATGGGCCCTTCAGATATTCGACCATGATCTTCAGGTTCGGCCGGTCCAGCGTCACCCGACTGGTAAAGGATTCCCGCACCACCTTGAACGACACGGTCATGTCGGCGACGATGATTTCAGTGCCGTCTCCCCTCGACGTGCGCTGGCGTATCCTCAGCGACTGGCACAGCGGCACGAATTCCGGATAGCGCTCGACGTCGGCGACCAGATCGAACATCTGCGACGCGGTGTGATGGACCCGGCGCTTGCTGGAAAAGCGCGGCATCAGTGGATACTCGCCCGGTTCTGCTTGCGCGCGATTTCATTCAGATAGTCGTTCGCCTGGGTCCGGGCGGTGAAGCAAACCAGCGATTGATCGGCGCGCATCCCCCCAAAATAGTCCAGGAGCTTTGGCCGCTGTTGCCGGCGATAGGTCCAGACGTAGTGAAGGAATTTGAAGTCGATCTTTTCCGGACAGCCTTCGGCCATTTCCGGGCGAACCCGGCCATAGCTGCCGGCGATCCGCTTGATGATGCCGAGCATGCAGGTCCTGCGCGGCAGGTCGAACCAGACCACGGTGTCGCAGGCGTCGCGGCGCAGTTCGACCAGATGCGAGGCGAAATTCCCGTCCATGATCCAGCGCGGCTGGAGTGCCACCTCGGTCAAGCGCTCGCGAAACTCAGCCTTGTCGGATTCGACCCAGCCGGGCTTCCAGAACAACGCATCCAGCGACACGAAGGGAAGGCCTGTCATGTCAGACAGCCGTCGCGCAAATGTCGACTTGCCGGACCCCGACGATCCCATGACAAGAACGCGTTGCATTGGTTCGATCCGAGGCTAGCGGGCCCGTGCGAGGCGCGCCGCCTGCAGCTTGGCAAAATCCTCGCCCGCGTGGTGCGACGAGCGGGTCAAGGGGCTGGCCGACACCATCAGGAAACCCTTGGTGTAGGCGACCTTCTCGTAGCCCGCGAACTCGTCCGGGGTCACGTAGCGCATCACGGCGTGATGCTTGCGGGTCGGCTGCAGATATTGGCCGATGGTCAGGAAGTCGACCTCGGCCGAGCGCAGATCGTCCATCACCTGCAGCACCTCGTGGCGCTCCTCGCCGAGCCCGACCATGATGCCGGATTTGGTGAAGATGGTCGGATCGATCTCCTTGACCCGTTGCAACAGCCGGATCGAATGGAAGTAGCGTGCGCCCGGGCGAACGCTGAGATAGCGCGCCGGCACGGTCTCCAGATTGTGGTTGAACACGTCGGGCTTGGCCGCCGCCACCACTTCCAGCGCGCCTTCCTTGCGCAGGAAGTCCGGCGTCAGAATCTCGATGGTCGTGGTCGGGCAGCGCGCGCGGATGGCGCGGATGGTCTGCGCGAAATGCTCCGCGCCGCCATCGGCGAGATCGTCGCGATCGACCGAGGTCACCACGACATGAGCAAGTCCGAGCTTGAAGGTCGCTTCCGCGACATGTTCCGGCTCCAAAATGTCGAGCGCGCCGGGCATGCCGGTCTTGACGTTGCAGAATGCGCAAGCCCGCGTGCAGGTGTCCCCCATGATCATGAAGGTGGCGTGCTTCTTGTCCCAGCACTCGCCGATATTCGGACAGCCGGCCTCCTCGCACACCGTGACGAGGCCGTTCTCCTTCACGATCTTGCGGGTGTCGGCATAGCCGCGCGTGTTCGGCGCGCGCACCCTGATCCAGTCCGGTTTCGGCGGCGACAGCGCATCCGGCCGGTTCACCTTTTCGGGGTGACGCGGGCGCACCTGATTGACGGAGACGGTATCGACGAGGACGACCATGTTGAGTCCGGTTATGGCGAGAACATCTAGCTAATCTTTGTCACCCATCGCGGCAACCCCGGTTGCGAGAGGCCGCAATCCCGATTGCGGGAGACCGCCAATCTGGCTCGCCGAACCTAGCAGAAACGTGCAACATATTGCCAGTTTTCACCTGTTCCTCCGTGATTCCCACCTGAAAATGGCTCCAAATCCGAAGCCGGCCGATGCCGCCGCCCCTCGCCTCGGCAAGCCGCTGAAACGCTCGTTTTTTGGCCGCAGCGTGCACGAGGTCGCGCCCGACCTGATTGGGGCGACGCTCCTGGTCAATGGCGTCGGCGGTATCATCACCGAGGTCGAGGCGTACCATCACACCGATCCGGCCGCGCATTCCTTCAATGGGCCGACGCCGCGCAACCTCGTGATGTTCGGCCCGCCCGGTTTTACCTACGTCTACCGCTCCTACGGCATCCACTGGTGCGTGAATTTCGTCTGCGAAAAGGAAAGCTCGGCCAGCGCCGTGCTGATCCGCGCGCTGCAGCCGACCCACGGCCTACCCGCGATGCGCCGCCGCCGCGGCCTGCAGGAGGAGCGCGCGCTGTGTTCGGGGCCCGGCAAGCTCTGCGAGGCGCTTGGAATCACCATCAAGCACAGCGAACTGCCGCTGGATCAGCCGCCGTTCGCGTTGCATGCGCGTCCCGGCAAACCCGAGATCGTCGCCGGCGTGCGGATCGGAATTACAAAAGCGGCCGATCTGCCATGGCGCTACGGGTTGAAGGGATCGAGGTTTTTGAGCAAGCCGTTTTGACGGCCCGGCTGTGCGAACATCAACAACTGTCGTCACCCGCGAAGGCGGGTGATCCAGTACGCCGCGGCTTATCGATTTAATCATTGACGTCTCTGGAATACTGGGTCGCCCGGTCAAGCCGGGCGATGACGATTAGTTGCGTGTCGGCATTCTCGCGACGCACTACGTCCGAGGTTGTACGTCCGATGTCCCTCCAGAAATCAGAGGGCGCAGGGAATGCCGGGTGCGGTGGGTAAAAGATAGGGCTTCACGAATTACAATTATGGTGATGCGCCGCAATTCCATGGGGTGAGCTTCGCTGAGGCACGTTTATAATCAGGCCGTCATTTGAAAGGACCACCATGTCGCGTCCCGCCCGATTCCCCCGGCATTTCCCACTGACCTGTATCGCCGCCTGCGCCCTCGCCTTGTCGGCCCTGCCCTCGCGGGCCGCGCCGGACGCTCGCATCCACGAACTGGCGCAACAGGAAAAGGCCCCGCTGCTCGACACGCTGCGCGATCTCGTGAACATCGAATCCGGCAGCAAGGACGCCGAGGGCCTGGCCCGGCTGGCGGCGTTGATCGGCGAACGTTTGACCCGGCTGGGCGGCAAGGTCGAGATCGTTGAGCCGACCGACATCTACCGGATGGACGACACGCCAGAGAAGCCGGGGGCCATGGTCCACGCCGAATTCAAGGGGACCGGCGCCAAGAAGATCATGCTGATCGCCCACATGGACACCGTCTATCTGAGCGGCATGCTGAAGGACCAGCCCTTCCGCATTGACGGCGAGCGCGCCTATGGGCTGGCCATCGCCGACGACAAGCAGGGCGTAGCCCTCATCCTGCACACGATAGCGATGCTGCAAACCCTGAAGTTCCGGGATTACGGCACGCTGACCGTGCTGATCAACGGCGACGAGGAGATCAGCTCGCCGGGCTCGCGCAGCACCATCACCCGCATGGCCGGCGCGCACGACGCTGTGTTCTCCTACGAGGGCGGCGGTGAGGACGGCCGCCTGCGCCTCGCCACCAGCGGCATCGGCGCGGCGTACCTAACGGTGGACGGCAAGGCCTCGCACGCCGGCTCCGCGCCGGACAAGGGCGTGAACGCGCTGGTCGAGCTGTCCCACCAGGTGCTGCAATTGAGCGACCTGTCGCGGCGCGACCAGGGCCTGAGCCTGAACTGGACGGTCTCGCAGGCCGGCACCAACCGCAACGTGATCCCCGCACAGGCCACCGCGCAAGGCGACGCAAGGGCGCTGAAAGTATCCGATTTCACCGAGTTGGAAGCCACGCTGCAGCAACGCGTGAAGACGCAACGGCTTCCCGAGGCCAAGGTGCAGCTCCGGTTCGAGATGCGCCGCCCGCCGCTGGAAGCTACGCCCGCCTCGCGCCGTCTGGCCGCCCACGGCACCGCCATCTACCAGGAATTGGGGTTGCCGTTGAAGGTGCTCGACGTCGCCACCGGCGGCGGCACCGACGCCGCCTTCGCCGCGCTGAAGGCCACCGCCCCCGTCATCGAGGGTTTTGGCCTGAGCAGCTACGGCGCTCACTCGAACGACGCCGAATACGTCAAGCTGGAGTCAATCGTGCCGCGCCTTTATTTGTCCGCGCGAATGATCATGGACGTGTCGCAGGACAAGGTGAAGTGAGGCCGGTGCAGCGTTGGTTGCACGACGGCGACCGCCCGTAATGCCCACCTCAGGAGTAAGCGATGGCTCAGTTCCAGCCTATCGAGCCATACGAGAACGGATTGCTGGATGTGGGGGATGGCCACCAGATCTACTGGGAATGTTGCGGCAATCCCAAGGGCAAGCCCGCGCTTTTCCTGCATGGCGGTCCAGGCACGGGCTGCTCTATTGGTCAGAGAAGATTTTTCGATCCGAACGTCCACAAGGCTGTGCTGTTCGATCAGCGTGGCTCCGGCCGCAGCCTTCCACTCGCAAGTCAATTGAGCTCAAACCTGACGAGCAACACCACCTCCCACCTTATCGCAGACATCGAGAGGCTGCGCGATCTGCTCGATATCGAAAGCTGGATCATCCTGGGCCTGTCCTGGGGAACCACGCTTGGTCTTGCCTACGCACACGCTCATCCGCGACGAGTGAAAGCGATGGTACTCGGATTTGTGACCACAACATCACGCGCAGAGGTGCAGTGGATCACGGAGGACGTCAGGCGAATCTTTCCAAAGGAATGGGAACGCTTTTCCGAGGCTGTCCCCCAGCATCTGCGCAACATCCCGCTCGTCGATGCT
This sequence comes from Bradyrhizobium sp. URHC0002, assembly GCF_054059515.1. Classification (NCBI taxonomy): domain Bacteria; kingdom Pseudomonadati; phylum Pseudomonadota; class Alphaproteobacteria; order Hyphomicrobiales; family Nitrobacteraceae; genus Bradyrhizobium; species Bradyrhizobium sp. URHC0002. The sequence goes on from NZ_JBSSCF010000001.1 coordinate 5,871,811, forward strand.
TACGCGATCATGCTTGCTGATGCCGACGAGACCGTTCGCGATGGAGCGGCGCAGGCATGGTGCACGTGGGAGGATGCGCACGTCTCGCTCACACCGGGACATCAGCCAAATCCCCTGTTTGATGACGCGGAGTTTCGACTACGATTTGCCCGGCTGGTCACTCACTATTGGCGCCACGCCGCATTTCTCGAGGAGGATCAATTGATCCGCGACGCCTCGAGATTGAACGGCATTCCCGGCGCTCTGATCCACGGCCGTTTCGACGTCAGCGGACCGTTGTCCACGGCTTGGCACCTGCACAAACGATGGACGACCACCAGGCTGCATGTTCTTGAGGACGCCGGCCACGGCGGCGGCAATGAGTTCATGCCGTTGGTCATCAGAGCCCTGGCTGAGTTCGGGAGGTTATAGGAGTGCGGGCTACGGTCTGTGACCGCTGAATAGGAAGAGCAGCCAATGTCTGCCTTGGGTGCACTTTCTAGCCCTTCGCGGCGGATACGGGCGGTACAGGCAGAATGATTTCGGAAGCGACCTTCCAGTCCTTCCCGACGCGAAGCCAATTGATGATCATTAGAAACGGCCTGGCTGTTCCATCCTGCCCCGCATAAGAGACCGTGATGTTCATCGGCACGTAGGACTCGGCGACGTCGCGGGTCAGGCCGACAACCCTGAGCTTCGAATAATCTGGCTCGAGCACGACCGGACCGGAGCTGCCGATATCATGCAGCTTTTGATCAATCGCCTCGTTGCCCCAAAAGCCGGCCCAGTTCCCCTCGGACTGGATCGCGCTCTTGGCCACCAAGAGAGTCGAGGGCGATTGCCAGAACATCTCATGCAGAGCCTTGAAATCGTGCTTGTTGGCCAATTCCATCAGCTTGCCGAACTTCGATTTGATCGCGCTGAGGGTCGCAGCATCCAGCGGCTCTTTCCTGGCGGCGGGAGCAGATACGGCAGCGCCGCTGGAAAGAACCGAGGCGATGAGAGTGACAAGAAGTTTCTTGTACATGCAAAAATGTCCCTTTCAACGCCTGGCTCGCGTCATGACAACGCCCGTCGCGTTCCGCGATTGGTATGAATTACCCACTTCCCTCAGCCGAAGACGTCATCAGGACGTTTCAGCTTGTGCATTCGCGTAGCAAGTTGGTGATTTTCGTATCGAGAGCTCGGGCGACGGCAAGGGCTTCCGAGCTGCCATAACGCAACAGATAACTCTCCATCTTGTCATAAGAGACGTGAACGCCATCGGGACGCTCATCAACGAGCAACGTGACTGGAGCGTAGGATCCAGCATCGGGCACGTGCTTGACCATTTCCTTCATGATGAGTGGATTGCCGACCACAAGCCGTATGATCTTGGGCGTCGCGGATCCAGTTTCGCGACGCAAAATGTCGCCCAGGTCGAATTCCGCGAAGAGCATAAGGTTCGTTCGACCGAGGCCGCGTTGTACAACGCGCTCCAAATCCGGGAAGGAATTTGTCGCCCTCGTCTCCTTGAAAAAGTTGACCATGTCAGGCTGACCGATCGCAGACTTGATGGCGGCCACAATAGCCTCGAATGGTTTTGCGCTCGTGAGGCTGAAGCGTTCCACGTCGACTTTAGCGATTGTCATTTTGTCCTCCGTAACCACTCTGAGCGCGTCCGACGGCGTCTGAACGCGCCGGGATTATGCAGCCGCGGGATGCGCTTCCAGGAAGGTCCGGACGTGGCTGACGAATATCTCGTGGTACTGAAACAGGGCCCCGTGCCCTGAATCGGGATAGAGGACCAGCTGAGCGTTGCTTAGTTCCTTGAACATTGCGTAGGCGTTGTTCGCGGGCAGCATGGTGTCGTGGCTGCCGCTGACCACAAGGGCGGGTTGGCGGATCGCGCGCAGAATCGCGTGCCCGGGATCAGGTGTGGCGCACCAGGTGATCAGCGCCTTGGCCTGCGGATCGGTGACCGCGCTGCCGTTGTCAGTGTCCCGATCATCCTTGCGCACCTTCGCCCGCTTCAGGAAGGCCAAGCCGGACGACCGGCTAGCGGACGACTTCGTGAAAAACAGCGGCAGGCGGGGATCAGGCGCATCGGTTTGAGAAAACGCCTCCTGCAGCACTGCTAACAAATGTTGCTCTCCGCCTTTCGGCGCGGTGCCGACGAGAATGAGCTTCCGGACCAGCCGTTCGTGCTCGGCGGCGATCTGTTGGGCGACGCAGCCGCCGAGAGAAAAGCCCAGCAGGTCGACCTCAGAAAAGCCGAGCAGCTTGATGAAGGCGACCGCATCTCTTGCCATCGCTGCGATATTGTCAGGCGTTTGGCCGGTCGAGCGACCAACCCCAGCGTTGTCGAATGCGATGACTGGGCGGTCGGTGGCGAGAGCGTTGACGACGGCGGGGTCCCACGCATCGATATTGCCCGAGAAGTGCTGCAGCAGAACCAGCGGCGTTCCGGTAACGGGACCGAGGCGGCGATAAGCGAAGCGGATCCCGCGGCCTTCGATGTAACGGGTCGGCGCCGTTTCGAGCGTGGCGACTTCCCGGCTAGCGATGTCTAGTTGATTCATGTCATCCTCCGGATGCTTGGTATAAGATATCGAGTGGGGGGACCGATGGCGCAGCGATCGAGACCTTGCTCTAGGATGTCGCTGGCGCTTCCGCGGCTTTGACTAGCTTTCGCTATCGCAGTCCGGTGCGATCTGTATTCCTCGGAGCGAGCGTGCGCGCTCCCGACGCGAAAGCGCCGGGAGCGGTATCGTCACTTTGCGAGTGCGGCCTTTTCGATGACCTCGGCGACTTGCTTCGCGTGGACGACGAGCGAGGCATGGCTGCCGGCGACTTCCGTCGTCTGAGCCTTGATCCTGGCTGCGAACGACTTCTGGGCCTCGGGCGCCAGCACTTTGTCCTTCGTGCTGATGACATAGAAGGTCGGCTTGTCATGCCAGGCCGCAATGTCGACGGGGGCTTCGAACGCAACGTGATTCAACGGAAGCTGCGAGTTGGCGAGGTGCTCAGCGATTTCCGGAGGAAGGTCAGCCGCGACGGCCGACGGAAACACCTTGGGATCGATGTACAGATTGCCCTTCGCGTCGGGATGGATCGCTTTGCCACCTTCGGTCGGCGGGCCAGCCTTTGCCAGCGACGCCAGGGATTCACCGACCTCCGGCGCGAAGGCGGAAACATAAACCAGCGCTGAAATCTTGGGGTCGTTGCCGGCTTGCGTGATCACCACGCCGCCCCACGAGTGGCCGACCAGAACGGTCCTGCCATCCTGCTTCGCGAGCGCGTGTTTGGTGGCATCGACGTCAGCCGCGAGAGAAGTGAGCGGATTTTCCACGAGCGTGACGTTGTAGCCTTTCTTCGAGAGAATATCGGCAACGGGCTGCCAGCTCGTCTGGTCCACGAAAGCGCCGTGCACGAGCACGATGTTGTGGGCTGCTCCCTTGGGCAGATCGGCGGAATGGGCGGAGCCGACCAATGTCGATCCGGCCAGGAGTACGGTAGCGGCTGAGAGAAGGATATTTCGCATTGATTGTTCCTATGGGCATGTCGGACGAACACGGTCCGGCGGAATGGACAGGCGTTTCCAGTAAGGTCGCGGTTCTTCCATCTGCCGTCGGCGAGATGGTTGCCGCACGTGACGTCGGCCCGCCGCGACATGACCTAGTTTGCCGACCTTTCGGACGATAGAGATCAATCGTCCGGATGTTGTGTCCAATCGTCCACCGGTCTAATCTCGGCGGCATGGACATCCTCGCCCAAGTGCTCGATCGCGTTCGTCTCGGCGGGACGCTGCTCTTTCATTTCGAGCTCGGCCATCCCTGGCATCTTGAGTTGCCGCAGCGCCCTTACGCCCTGTTTCACTACCTCAGTCAGGGCTCGGCGACCCTCGCGCTCGAACAGGGAAAGGAAATCCAGATGACCGAGGGCGACTTTGTCGTCATCACACGCGGAGAGCCCCATGTGTTTTATTCGGATCGCCGGGCCGAGCCTTTGCGGATTATCGATATCGATCGATCGTCGCCGCTTCTTGGCGTCGTTCGTCACGGCACCCGTGCAAAGCCGCTCTCGACCATGATCTGCGGCAATTTCACGGTCTCACGACCGCTGTTTGGCAGCGTGCTGGAGCTACTCCCGCCCGTGCTCCTGCTGAAGCCAACGGCGGACGGTGGTTGGCTTGAAGCCATCCTGCGCCGCATGGTCAGCGAGTCCGCGCTTGAGCGTCCTGGGCAGCGCGTCGCGCTTTCACGACTGACAGAAGTGCTCTTTGTCGAGGTGCTCCGAAGCTGGATCGCGTCTCTCAGTCCCGGACAAGGGGGCTGGCTCGGGGCCATATCTGATCCGCATATCGGACCAGCGCTCAAGCTGATTCACGAAAACCCGGAGCGGCCCTGGACGCTGAGCGACCTTGGCCAACGCGTCGGGCTCGGCCGCTCGGTATTTTCGGCGCGTTTTACCAAGCTCGTTGGCCAGTCCATGCACCGTTATGTGATCGAACGCCGGATGGCGGAAGCGGCGTTCCTGCTGGAAACCAGCGATGAACCCATCGCACGAATTGCCAGCCGGGTCGGTTACGAGACAGCGGCGGCGTTTTCGAAGCTGTTCCATCGATATCACGGCCTATCACCTGGCCGGTACCGAACATCTCGACGCTCTACCAGCGGCGAAAGGCAAGGCGCCGTTCTGGAAGCAGAAGCCTTGTAGCGGCCATCCCACAGCGGGTCCGCTTATCGCACTTTTGAGACTTGCCCGCCTATCCTGAAAGTGTCCGTTCGCCGGGGTAGACCGGAAGTCGCCGTGATCCGGTCAAACCGACGCGAAGGCCCAAGACCTATCGTCATCTACTTCTCTATTGGCACCCTAGGACGCGAGTTCAGCGAAACATGCCGTTCCACGAACTGTCCACACGCGTTCATCGCGATGGACGCTTCGTAAAAGTTATCCGGTGCGGCTTCCTTGTATTGATACCAAAGATCTACAACGAGGACGTACCACCCGAATATGCGTACCCATCGATCTGCCAAGACGTTTTCAAACTCACCCCGGTCATGGCGATGAATGATGCAACAGTCACGGTTTCGGTCCATGAACTCTGCGACAGAGCGGTATTGGATGACATCTGGGGGTGGTACGCGTTCGTGAGGAGGCTTTTGTAGACTGTAAAGGATTGCTTGGCGGATCATCTCCGCATCGTCGAGATATCTTCCCTGCGCGTTGCAAACGCCAACAACATTTCGGTACACAAAGAAGCCAATAGCTAAAGTCAAAGCCGAGGCAATGACGATGATTGTCACGCGATGGATTTTCGTTCGTTCCCTCAAGATAAGACCGATCCCATGAACTGGCGCGCTCGTTGCGTCGCGTAGTACCGACACTTCGAGGTCGCGCTGCGAAGGGCAAGCGTTTTTAATGGCCGAAGTTTGCCAAGTGATTACCCAATAATGCAGGGTTGTCCTGATTTGGGGTCAATTTTACGGGCCGTGCATTGCCGCTGCGTCAAATCGGCTATTGGCACATTTGAGACATGCCGGGGCGCGCCTCCCCATCCGCAAAAGCTCACGATGCCAGCGCGGTCCGGATCATCCGCGCGAGATCGGAGCTGAGGTAAGGCTTCGGCAGCAGCAGCACGCCGGCATCGAGGCGGCCATGATGCACGATGGCGTTCTCCGTATAACCGGACGTATAAAGCACCTTGAGTTCCGGGCGTCGTTTCAGCGCCTCGGTCGCGAGCTGACGGCCGTTTAGTCCGCCGGGCATTATCACGTCGGTGAACAGCAGATCGAAGCGTTCCGGACCGTCAATGATGGCCAGCGCCTCGGCGGCATTGCCGGCGGCCATGGTGCGGTACCCGAAACGGCTGATCTGCGTCACGACGTATTCGCGGACCAACGCGTCGTCCTCGACGATCAAGATGGATTCGTCGCCGTGTTCGCCTCCCGAGATGCCAGCCTCGGCGGCCAGCGCGTCCGGGACACCCGCCGCCGCCGGCAGATAGAGCTTCACGGTGGTGCCGTGGCTCTCTTCGCTGTAGATCTTGATATGTCCGTTCGACTGTTTGACGAAACCGTAGACCATGCTGAGACCCAGCCCCGATCCCTTTCCGACCTCCTTGGTGGTGAAGAACGGTTCGAACACCTTGTCGAGCAGGCTGCCGGGGATTCCCTCCCCTGTGTCGCTCACCGCGATCATGACGTAGTTGCCCGGCTTGAGCTCGCTGGTCATGCCGGGATAGCGCTCGTCGAGCACGATATTCCTGGTTTCGAGCGTCAGCTTGCCGCCGTTCGGCATGGCGTCACGCGCATTCAGTGCGAGGTTGAGGATCGCAGTCGAGAGCTGACTGGGATCAATCAGGGCCGGAGCGGAATCGTGCGCCAGCATCGATTCGATTTCGATCTGTTCGCCGAGTGTCGGTCGCAGCAACCGCGCGGCATCGATGACCAGGGCGTTGACGTCAGTGTTGCGCGGCTGCAGCGGCTGCCGACGGCCGAAGGCCAACAGATGCCGCGTCAGGTCGGCTCCCCTCGCCGCGGCGGCGCTGATCATATCGGTGATCTGGACGAGATGCGGACGATCCTTGACCGCCTCGCTGAGGATTTCGATGGTCCCGGTGATCACGGTCAGAATGTTGTTGAAGTCGTGCGCCACACCACCGGTGAGTTGGCCGATGGCTTCCATCCTCTGCGCTTGCCGGACCTGGGTCTCGTTGGCCTCGATCTCCTGAAAACGCTTGACCATGGCCTCGGCCTTGCGCCGGTGTCGGATTTCCTCCTCAAGCGCCGCATTGGCTTGCGCAAGTTGCGTGCGTGACGGCTGCACCAGGATCCGCGGCAGCGACAGCAGCAGTGCCGCCGTGATTCCGAGCGATATCAGCGCCAGGAAGCCTTTGGTGAGGCCTTCGATGTCGTAGGCCGGCACCCACAGAGTGAGGATCGCCAGCAGGCGGGTCATCCCGCAGACCGCGACGAAGATGGCGAATATCCCGAACACGCCGCGGTACATGAGGTCGCGGCGCCGCCACACGAAGAGACCGAGGACGAACGCGGTTGCAAAGAAGCCGCCGGCGAGGATGGCGTCGGAAACGGCATTCAGCCAGATCAATTCCGGCTTCCACTGCAAGCACGCGCCATGCGGGTTGAGCGTCGACATGTTCAGAATACCCTATTCAAATTGAAGCAGCGTGATTTTTCCGTCCTCTTATCGCATCGTTGCAAGCTGTACCGCGAGCGCACACGCCCGGTCGTACTCGTCGAGATTGATCCACTCGTCGATCGTGTGCGGCTCGTTCTGCCCTGCGCCGAAGGTCACGGTCGGAACACCGTGGCGGACCATCCAGTTTGCATCCAACCCGCCATTCGCGGCGCGGATGGTCGGCACCCCACCGATGCCGGACACGGCCGCGACCGCGCGCTTGACCACGGGCAGACTTTCCTTCATGCGGAACGGATAATAGTCGGTCTCGGCCTTGAACTTGACGCGGCCCGACTTGCCATCGCTGTTCCTGACGCGCTTTGCGGCCTTCTCGAATGCCGCCTTGTAGGCCTTGGTGATCTCCTTGAAGAACTTGTTGTCGTGGCTACGGCTTTCGCCGCGCACGTGCACATAGTCGGTGACGACGTTGGTGGCGTCTCCGGCCGGCCGGCCGTCACCGCCGGTGACGGGGCCGACATTGCTCGTGCCCTGCCGCTTGCCCTTCACCACCTTGCCGAACCAGCCACCGGCCTTCACGTCGGCGAGCGCGAGCGCAAGGATCATGGTCGAACTGATGCCGCGCTCCGGTGCGACGCCGGCATGCGAGGCGCGGCCGAAAATCTCGACCTGCCAGCGATCCGCGCCGACGGCGCCGATGGTGACATTGGAGGCAGCGCCGCCGTCGTAGTTGAAGGCCATGACCGGAGAGCCGAGATCCGCCGTCCTGACGTGGCGCGCCCCCCATAGCCCGCTCTCCTCCCGCACGCAGAACAGGAGCGTGATCGGCGGATGATCAAGCTTCTGCTTTGCAAGCTCGGCCGCCAGCGTGACGAGAACGCCGCAGCCGGCGCGGTTGTCGCCGCCAAGCGCGGTCTTCGCCTCATTGACGATTTTACGCCCCCTCAGCTTCGGCTTCGCTCCGGCGCACAGCGGCACGGTGTCCATGTGCGTCATGAACATGATCCGCGGCTGGTTGTGCAGCGCGCCGCGACCGGGCAGATCGACAATGAGGTTGCCGGTCTCCGTCGGCACAGGAATGCGCGTGTTGGCGTCGTCGAGGCGGATCGCGTCCGCCGGCACGCCGCTTTCTTGCAGCGCCGCACTGAGCTCGCGCCCTATCGCGGCCTCCTTTCCGGTCACGCCTTCGACGGCGAGGAAGCGCATGAGGCGGTCAGTGGCGGAGTTGGCGTCGACAGGCATGACAGATCCTTTGATGAGCAGAGGTTGTGAGCATCCTTCGCGGCGCCTTGCTACGCAAGGCTCCTCAAAGCGCCTGCTGAGGGTAATTTGGCCGCCGAGAGCAGACCAGGTCTCTTGACGTTCACCGGCCAGAACTTGTCTGGCCTCGATGACCTAAGGTGCAGTCCAGCAGGGCTGGTCCGCGGTCTCCGCGCAGCGCCACTGCCGGCAACCTGAAAGCTCAATGGCGCGTCAAGTAGGTTACGCAAATTGCCGCTTCGCTGGCGGCGGACGGAGTGCACCGTCACCGCAATTCGCGCACTATCGGCAGCCGCTTCAGATGGCGCGATGGCAAACCGCCTCGACCTTGTTGCCGTCGGGATCGCGCAGGAACGCACCGTAATAAGCGGCATGATAGTGGCGCAGGCCGGGTGGCCCGTCGTCGGCGCCGCCGGCGGCGATACCCGCGTGCCAGAACGCGTCCACCTCGCTTCGCGACTTGGCCTTGAAGCACCAATGCCGGCTGGTGGCCTCGTCCGGTTTCGCACCCCTGTAGATGGCGATGTAGACACGATCCGGATGGTCAGCGTCGGCCCGCTCGCCATAGCCGAGCCAGCGGTCGCTGCGGCCGACCTTGACGATTTCGAGCGCGTTCATGATCGCGTCATAGAAGCGCTCGGCTGCGGCGAAATCTGAAACCGTGATGGAGACGTGGTCCAGCATTAATCAGTCCCCGAACATGACCGAGATTGCCTCAGCCGTCATTGCGAGGAACTCACGACAAAATTGCAAAGCAATCTTGCGCTGGAGCGACGAAGCAATCCATACCTCGCGGGACGATGGATTGCTGAGGCTCCGCTACGACGCGTTCTTCAGCCGCTCCAGTGCTTCGATAATCTTCGCCTTCCGCTCAACCGCCGCCTCGCGCTTTTCCTTTTCCTCTTCTACGATCTCCTCGGGCGCATTCGCCACGAATTTCTCGTTGGAGAGTTTGGCGTCGACGCGCTTGATGTCGGCGTCGGCTTTGACGATTTCCTTGTCGAGCCGGGCTTTTTCGGCGGAGAGGTCGATGACGCCCTTCAGCGGCAGCGCCACCACCTCGCCGCGCACGAGCAACTGCACCGCGCCTTCCGGCGGTCGATCGGCGAAAGAAATATCCGCCAGACGCGCCAGGCGTTTCACGGTGTCGTTCCAGCGCTGTGCGCGCTCTTTGGTTTCCGTGGACGCACCCGACAGCACCAGCGGGATCAACGTGGCCGGCGGGATGTTCATTTCCGAGCGCAACGAGCGGATGGCGGTGACGAGATCGACCACCCAGCCGATTTCGGCCTCGGCCGCGGGGTCGCTGAAATCGCCGGCGTCGAGTGCGGCCATCACAGGCGCGATCAGCGGGTCACCAGGTCCTGCCAGCGCCATCGCAGCGATCTGTTCGGCGGTCACCGAGCTCGCCTTGCGCGGCCATTCGGCAAGCACCAGCAGGCCGTCGCGCTTCGCCGTCACCGCCCAGAGCTCTTCGGTGATGAAGGGCATGAACGGGTGCAATAGCTTGAGGATCTCGTCGCGCGCCCAGGCGGTCATGGCGCGGGTCTCGGCTTTCGCCGCGCCCTCCTCGCCCATCAGCACGGGCTTTGCGAGTTCGACATACCAGTCGCAATAGACGTTCCAGACGAAGCGGTAGATCGCATTCGCCGCATCGTTGAAGCGATAGCCCTCGATCGCTTCGGTCACCTCGCGCGTGGCGCGCGACGTTTCATGCGCGATCCAGCGGTTCAGCGTCTCCTTTGCCGCTGTCGGATCGAAGCCCGCGGGCTGCGCGCAGCCGTTCATCTCGGCGAAACGGCAGGCGTTCCAGAGCTTGGTCGCGAAATTGCGATTGGTTTCGACGAGCTGCGGCGACAGCTTGATGTCGTGGCTTTGGGCCGCGCCGCGCGCCAGCGCGAAGCGCAGCGCGTCCGCGCCAAAGTCGTCGATGACGCCCAGGGGATCGATGACGTTGCCTTTCGACTTCGACATCTTCGCGCCCTTCTCGTCGCGAACCAGGCGGTGGATGTAGACGGTCGAGAACGGCGCGTCCTTCATGAAGTGCAGGCCCATCATCATCATCCGGGCGACCCAGAAGAAGATGATGTCCCACCCCGTGACGAGGACGTTGGTCGGGTAATAGCGCTTCACTTCGCTGGTGTCGTCCGGCCAGCCGAGCGTCGAGAACGGCCACAGCCCCGACGAGAACCAGGTGTCGAGCACGTCCTCATCGCGGATAATAAATCCTTCGCGCTTCGACGGATCGCGGGCCATCTCGGCCCCCTGCTCTTCCGTGATGACTTCCTGCTCGACGTAATAGCCGAGCGCGTTGCCGACGGCTTCCTCTTCGGTCTCGGCGACGAACACCTTGCCGTCGGGTCCGTACCATGCCGGGATCTGGTGGCCCCACCAGAGCTGGCGCGAGATGCACCAGGGCTGGATGTTCTCCATCCACTCGAAATAGGTCTTTTCCCAATTCTTCGGCACGAACTCGGTCGCACCCGAGCGCACGGCCGCGATCGCCGGCTGCGCCATGGTCTTGGCGTCGACATACCACTGGTCGGTCAGATAGGGCTCAATCACGACGCCGGAGCGGTCGCCATGCGGCACCATGTGCGTGTTCGGCTCGATCTTTTCCAGGAAGCCAAAGTCCTCCAGCCGCGCCACGATCGTCTTGCGCGCGGAGAAGCGGTCGACGTTGTGCAGCTCTTCCGCAAGCTGGCTTGCGCCTTCAGGCAATGCGCGCAGATAATCCTCGTTGTCGACGAGCGCCATGCAGCCCTCGCGATCGAACACGTTGATCTGTGGCAGGCCATGCCGCTTGCCGACCTCAAAATCGTTGAAGTCATGCGCCGGGGTGATCTTGACCGCGCCGGATCCCTTCTCGGGATCGGCGTAGTCGTCACCGATGATCGGGATGCGGCGGCCGACCAGTGGCAGGATGACGTGCTGGCCGATCAGGTGCCCGATCCGTTCATTGTCCGGATGGATGGCAACGGCGGTGTCGCCGAGCATCGTCTCGGGCCGCGTCGTCGCCACGACGACAAAGGTCGAGGGATCGTCGGGGCTGAACGTCTTGCCTTCGATCGGATAGCGCAGATACCAGAGATTGCCCTTGACCTCGACCTGCTGCACTTCGAGATCGGAGATCGCGGTGAGCAGTTTCGGGTCCCAGTTCACCAGCCGCTTGTCTTTGTAGATCAGGCCTTCGCGGTGCAGTTCGACGAACACCTTCACGACCGCGCGCGACAACCCCTCGTCCATGGTGAAGCGTTCGCGCGACCAGTCGCAGGACGCGCCGAGGCGCTTCAACTGATTGACGATGACGCCGCCGCTCTCCGCCTTCCACTGCCAGACGCGTTCGAGGAATTTGGCGCGGCCCATGTCGCGCCGGCCCGGCTCCTGCCGCTCCATCAATTGCCGCTCGACCACCATCTGGGTCGCGATGCCGGCGTGGTCGGTGCCGGGCTGCCACAGCACGTCGCGGCCGCGCATGCGCTCGAAGCGGCAGAGAATGTCCTGCAGTGTGTTGTTCAGCGCGTGGCCCATATGCAGCGAGCCCGTCACGTTCGGCGGCGGGATCACGATGGTGAACGGCGCGGCGTCTTTCCGTTCCGGGCGGCCGGCCTTGAACGCGCCGCTCTCCTCCCAGATCCGGGACATGCGGCTTTCGATATCGGCGGGCTGGTAGTTTTTCTCGATCATGGCACTGCAACTGGGATGGTGGGGGCGCTCTTGAGCAAATCCGTCGCCGGTCCGCTCAAAGAACGTAAATTAAATCAACGTGGTAGCGCCCGGTTTGGATGCGATCGGCGCCGGGCCGCCCCTAGAAAGCCGCCACAGCGCCGCAAGTCAACCTGACAACGCCCATCTCAGGGGGTGGAGGCCGCAGTCGTGCCGGCTGGAACGGCTCAAGTCGCCAAATTGTGGCCGGTTGAACGGCCCCGCGGTTACCGCCCGCCGCGCGAAACCCGTTCGATTTCGGCCTTGACGATCCGCTCCACCAATCCCGGCAGATTGTCATCGAGCCAGGACTTCAGCATTGGCCGCAGCATTTCCTTGACCAGATCTTCCAGCGTCCGCGCATTGTTGCTCAGCACGGTATTGGCCAGCGAATGGAAGGCGGATTCGACCGCGGAGACGGTCGAATGCGATAAAATTGGTCGTGCTGGCGCAGCGCTCTCGAACGGCGGCTCATAGGCCGGCTGGCGACGTGACGCCTTGGCTTCGGTAAATTCGATGTCGTCCTGCGGTTCGACCTTGTTGAATGTTGCCGCCGCCGGTGCCGGCTCCGGCAATGCCATCTCATCGGTGAGTTCGAACACGTCGGCTTCGGGCTCGGGTTGCGCCGGCCTGATGTCCGCCTCGGGCGTCGCCGCGTCGAGGCTCGCCAGCATCGCGTCGATGTCGTCCTGGTTGTTGCTGGCGACCGGTTCGGGCGCAGGCGGCGGTGGCGCAGGCGCTGGCTTCGGCGCGGGGGGAGCCGGTTTCGGCGCCGGCGCAATCGCTGACGGCGGGATATCCTTCATGACGGCCGGCTTCGCGGCGGCCGGCGCGCTCGCCGGCTTTTCAGCAGCAGCAGGCTTGGCCTCGTCGTCGGCTATGATGCGACGGATCGACGCCAGAATCTCCTCCATCGAGGGCTCTTGGACCTTTGCAGGTTGCGTCATTTCCGACTCCACATCGAAACCATTTTACACCAAAGCCACGAAGGAATTGCCGGTTCCGGATATGCAGGCCGGGATTTTCATCGCACAAGCCCGACTTGTCCCCAGATCAAGCCCCACCCGCGGCACCGCGCGCAGGGTCCTGCTCCCCTCAAAACGACCCCGACGCGCGTCCGTGAGACGCAAAGACGCAGGCCACGAATCGTTCAGCTCGCCCCAGAAAAGGTACGTCATCGCCACAATTGATTGCAAGCAAAGTGCCCGGCGCTTCAGGCGCCGGGCGACGATTTCATCCCGCCTGTGCGGAAATTGACTCGGAGATCAGCGGCCGTCGGGTGTGCGAACGCCGGCCCAGCTATCGCGCACCTGATGATAGTGGACGCTCGGGTCGTAGACCGTGGTCGGCAGGTTGAGCACCTGCGGCGACAGCCGTCCGATCGTATTCAGAACCGAGTACGACGCCACCACGCGATCGTGCTGCGCGGTGACGAGCGCGACCCGCGCGTTGACCAGCGCCTGCTGCGCGTTCAGCACGTCGAGAGTGGTGCGCTGTCCGGCCTTGGCTTCCTCGCGCACGCCGTTCAATGCGATTTCGGACGCCGTCACCTGCGACTGGGCGGACTGCACCTGCGCCTTGCCGGCCACCAGCTGTCCCCATGCGGTAACGACGTTGGCACGGGTCTGGTCACGGGTCTGGTCGAGAACGAGGCGCTGCTGCGCCGCCGTTTCCTTGGACTGGCGGATCAGCGAATATTCAGCGCCGCCCTGATAGATTGGAACGTTGAGTTGCGCGATCGCGGACGCGCCGAACGACCTGAATTGTACCTGGCTCTGCTCATATGTCTGCTGCACCGAGGCCTGAAGCGTGACGGACGGCAACAGCGCGCCTTCGGCCACCTTGATCTGAAGAAAGCTGACGTCGATGCCGAACATCGCCGCGGTGACGTTCGGATTTAGCGTCAGGCCAAGTTCGACGGCGGCCGGCAGTGTCGACGGCAGGAAGCGGTCGACCGGCGAGCCCGGCGCAAGGGCTTCCGGCTCGTTGCCGATGATTCGTCGGAAGTTCGAGCGCGTCGTCACCAGATTGGCTTCCGCGGTCAGGAGCTGCGTCCTGCCGGCGGCGAGCTGCGCTTCCGACTGCGCAACGTCGGTGCGCGTGACTTCGCCAACATTGAAGCGGTCGCGCGTCTGTTTCAGCGTCTGCTCTAGCACGCGAACGTTGCTCTTCTGCACCTCGACGATCGCGGCATCGCGCAGATAATCCATGTAGATCGTGGCGCCACTGAGCAAGACGGCCTGTTCGAGTGAGCGCAAGGCTTCGCGCGCGCCGGAAACCTGGCCCTCAGCTGCTCTGGTCCTGTTCGCGGTCTGCTGGCCGTTGAACAGCGTCTGCGTGATGGTCGCGCCGACGCTGCGCGGCGGATTGGCGCCGTGAATAGGGGTCTTGACGAGCTGTGTGGCAGTGCCGCCCTGCGTGCTCAGCGTATCCGTATATTGATAGCCCGCACTCGCCGTGACCGCGACCTTCGGGCGGTAGCCCGAGAGCGCCTGCGGCACATTCTCGTCGGTGATACGCACCTGCGCACGCTGCGCGTTGAGCTGCGGATTGTTCTGATAGGCGCGCACCAGCGCTGCCTCGATCGTGTCGGCCAAAACGGGCGTTGAGCCCAAGCATACCAATAGAAGGGCCGAAGCCGCAGCTCCGGTAAATTCCTTCACCCCACGCATCCCAAGCAATCCAATCATTTTTGGTCGCCGGCCAATGACCATGATCGCACATGATCCTTAACCAGACGTCGCTTCACCCGAAGTGAGTCCCGGCTCACCTTATTCTGCACTCAGGCTGGACGAAACCACCCAGCAAGCGAACGCCAACGAAACTCTTCACGTGGGGCAATCCGGCCACACTTCTGATTTCGAAGAGGATTTAGCCGGCCCCGGAGGGCGAATATTGGGCGTGGACGGGGCGAAACACTAGAAAACGAAGGCCGGAACGAGTTCCATGCCGGGCAGTACCGGGGCAGCGGCATCGAACAGCGTCCGGTGACCGAAATCGCCGTGCGAAGCGGTCACGATGGTGGCCCGCGCCGGCCGCGATGTCGCAAAAACGCCCACCAAACGGCCGCCACTGCGCAATTGCCTGTAGAGCTGCTCCGGCACGATCTCGGTTGCACCGTTCAGCACGATGACATCGTAGGGCGCCTTCGTCGCGTCTCCATCAACCGGCGCCGCGGGGCGGACCGTCACGTCTCCACAGCCATTGCTGGCCAGGCTAGCCTGCGCCTTCGCCGCCAGCGCCGAATCGCTCTCGGTCGCAGTGACCTGGGGGGCGAATCGGGCAATCACGGCGGCGGCGTATCCGGTGGCGCAGCCGACCACCAGGACGCGGTCGGTCCCCTTGATCTCAGCCGCCTGCAGCAGCTTCGCCAGCACCGCCGGCTTGATCAGGAATCGCTTGGCCGCGCCGCCTTCGCTGACATCGAGATCGAGGTCCAGATAGGCCAGGGCCTGCTTGTTTTCGGGAACGAAGGCCTCGCGCGGCACCGCCAGCATGGCATCGAGAATGCGGATATCGGTCACGTCGCTCGGACGCACCTGACCATCGACCATTTTCTGGCGCGCGGTCGCAAAACCGGACATAGGCAAAGACCCTGAGAGCATGCGGCGTGGCCGCAAGAGAACTGGAGCTGAAAGCGGGTCATCTTTGGTACAAGCGCCGGCAAAACGCAACATGCGGGCGCCTGTTGCCGAGCCGCCGCCGGAAGTGCGGGAAGCCGCCTACTCGATCGTCACAGCGAGTCGGGCGATCAGCCGCGCGACCTCATCCAGATGCGCGGTATCATGCTCCTCAATGGCTTGCGCGAGCCGAAGCAGGCATTCATCGTCACTCATGGCGGGAATGTCGCTTGGAACAATCGAAGGTACGGTGCGGGTCAGGTCTTCAATGGCTGGCATCGAATCAGCTCCCATGAAACCGGCACGACCGAGCCTTTTGGGCGATTGAGTCGAATTGGCGGCTCGATCCATCACACTTCTGTATGACGAAACTGCACGGGCTGGGTTCCAGCTACCGTCGCCCTGGAGGCGAAAATCGCGACAAATTGTTGTAGCGCAGAGGCTTTCCGGCCCCGCCTCAAGCAGGAGCGCAGCCAGTGATTTGGTCCTTTGCAAGCCCGAAAGGCTTTGTTATACGCTGCCCGCTCGCGAACCTTTGTTCGCCTGTTCCTCGGTAGCTCAGCGGTAGAGCATTCGACTGTTAATCGAATGGTCGCTGGTTCGAATCCAGCCCGGGGAGCCAAACCATATCAATCACTTAGCAAGTGATCTCCTCCCCTAATATTAGTCCATATTTTTTGCCTGCAACACTCCCTGCACACTTTAGCCGGGGCGTGGCATGGACACCGATACCATCGCCCTGATCGTGCAAATTGCAGTCGCTGCTGTTTTGATCGCGGCAAAGCTGTCCCGGCGCAGGAAGTACCCGCCTGGATAGCTGGCCGAGCCGTGTAGGAACGATCGCTGAGCAATGTAATTGAATCCGCGCTCAGCAGGCGCGCACCATGAACAACACGGATCAAGAGACTGTATTGCGAGCCATGGAGGATGCCAGGCGCATCCTCGGAGAATACATCGCGCTAGGCCCACGAGACGCCACGCAAATAGTGCACCGGCTCATCGCGGTCCTCGATAGAGATGAGGTTGTCCACGCTCTCGATCGAATGAAAAAGCGCCGGACTCTTCGCCTTGTGGAATAGAAGTCCGCCGGGTTTGAAAAGGCGGCTCAAGGCACGACGGGTCCAAGCTTGGGGTGATTTTTGGCGGAATTGGGCACCTCGAATCCCGGTGACTGGTCAGATGAAGCTCGGCCTTTCCGTGTTCATTCTCGCTTCAAGCTTGCTTGCAGGTTGTGCGAGCACGGGCAGCAACCCTGTGGCGGACATGCCAGCGTGGATGGGCGGGCTGCCAGCCGACGCGCCCCCGAGACGTGGCACCCCGGCCTACGATGCGTGGCAAGCCGGGCGAGCCAAAGAGGCTGCCCGCCCAAAGGGAACGGATACCGCTCGTTGACACGGACGAACACCGCATTTCGCTTAACCGAGCCGTTAGGCTTGTTGAGAAACTGATCGCGATTGCCTAGCGCCTTCTCTACTGATCGATCACAACGGTCGCCTAGACTGTTGGTAACATCAATTGTTGCCCCATTACGCCTCATGAAACCGGTGCTCCGTACCCCACTCTTCCTTGGGGGGCCGCCATGGAGCTATTTCGAGCTGAGACGATTGCCACCGTTCAGGACCAATCAAACCATGACTGCCGGTTCTGCGGAGGAAGGCTCACTCTCCTCAAAACGATCATGGAATCCGAAAGCGGTGTCGTCATTCATATATTTGAATGCGGGCAGTGCGGCGACCGAGTTTGGAGTGAATAGGCGGCCCAACGCATGACACTTTCAGATGACTTACGCCGGGCCAGGACCGCCTTCGCGCCATGCTTGTCATCTTGGCGGTGGCGCTAGTCTGGCACGCGATGGGATCACTGTGGGATCGCCCCATTGCGCGTCATAGCGCATGGAATCGAAAAGGGCCGCATTGGCGCGACCCTTGGCCGGTTAAATTTGAACGGGATGAAAAGCAGCCCCGGCAAGAGCCACTCTACAGTTTTCCACAGGCTAGAGTATCCGTAAGAACACGGCGTTACGACACCAGGAATTCGAAAGCCGCCCCTAATCCGGGGCGGCTTTTGTTTGTCGGCATCTCTGCCCTACCTTGCCGCAATCGCCGCAATAAACAGCGCGCAAGCCGCCGTGGATGAAACCGTCCGCACGTGGTTCCACAACGTCCAGTCCGTCAGATAGCGCGCCCACAGCGAGGCGGCCTCGTGGCTTGCCGGATCGGCCGCGGCCAGCGCGTTGTTGAGGGGCACGTTGAAGATCACCGTGACGACGAACATGCCGAGCACATAGAGCACGCCGCCGGCCGCCATCGCCATCGCGCCGGGTTCGCCCCAGCGCAAGACCGCGATCATCGCCAGCGCTGCGCTCGCAGCCGTCGTTGCCAGGAAGATCGGCATGAACAGCGATTGGACGATCTCTATGTTGATCGCATTCATCGCCGCGATGCCTGCCGCCTGCCCGATGCGGCCAAGCGCGGTCATGATGAACGTCGAGAATGCGAAATAGAGGCCGGCGAGCAGGCCGCAGCCAACAGCGGAAAACCACAGCAGGCCAACCATCACCATCTGCAGCATGATCATGCTCTCCAGACACCGGTCGCAGCGGTTCGGCGGGCGTAATCAGCAAAGTCCCGCGCAGGACGGCCGAGCGCCTGTTCGACGCCGTGCGCGACATCGGAATTGCGTCCGTCGAGCACGACGCTAAACAACTCGAGCAGAAGCGCGATGTGTTCCTCGGGCACGTGGGGCCGCATGCCGTCGGCAAATTGTTCCGAACCGATTTGCCGATAGTGGACCGGCCGTCCCGCGGCACGGGCGGTCTCGGCCACGGCCTGCGCAAAAGTCAGCGCGCGCGGCCCCGTCACCTCATAGACCTTCCCGGCGTGACGCCGGTCCGTCAGCGCGGCGACGACGACCTCGGCGATGTCATCGGCGTCGATGAACGGTTCGCCTACGGCTCCCGCCGGCAAGGCGATCTCACCGGCCACCACGCCGTCGAGCAGATAGCCTTCGGAGAAATTCTGGTTGAACCAGTTCGCGCGCACGACGGTCCAGGGAACGCCGGATTGCTGCAACGCCGCCTCCGCCCGTTGCGCACCCGGCTCGCCGCGGCCCGACAGCAATACCACGCGCTCCAGCCCGTTCTCGCGCGCCAGCCGACTCAACTCGGCGATCGCCTCCGCGGCGCCTTCGACCGCAATATCCGGATGGTAGGTGACGTAGGCCATCGAGACGCCGGCCAGCGCGGCCGGCCACGTCTCGGGCCGGGTCCAGTCGAACGGCACCGAGGTCGAACGCGATACCGGCCGCGTCGGGACGCCGCTCGCCGTTAGCAGTGCATTGACGCGCGCACCGGTCTTGCCCGCGCCGCCGATAATCAGGATCGGAAGGTCTGACATGGAAAATCCTTCTGGAACGTAATACGAGACTATCTCGTATTTGCCAAACCCGATAAACTCTCGTATTGATAGCGTCAAGTCGCTTTTATGTGAGAGGGCCGATGCCGAGGGGAAAATCCGGACAGAAAGCAGCCGAAGCAGGCGCGCCCGCGTTGGCGCGCCTGGTCCCGACCCAGCAGCGCAGCCGCGAGCGGTTCGAGAAAATTCTCGGCAGCGCAGCCGAGCTGATGGCTGAAAAAGGCAGCGAAGCCTTTCGCATGAGCGACGTCGTCGAACGCAGCGGCGTGCCGTTCGGTTCGCTCTATCAATACTTTCCGGACAAGACCGCTATCATCGGCACACTCGCGGAACGCTACAACGCGATCGGGCGCGACTGCGTCCGGCGCGACCTCGCCGTGGTCAAGAATGCCCGGGACCTGCATCCGGCCTTGTGCCGCATTACCGACAGTTACTATCAGATGTTCATGGACGTGCCGGTCATGCGCGACATCTGGCAGGCGACGCAGGCCGACCGTTCCTTACAGAAACTCGACGAGGAGGACGGCGTTTATCTCGCCGGGTTGCTCGGCGAGGCGCTGCGGCGTGTCGCGCCCGACACGCCCACGACCGCCCTCACCTCGTTTTCCCAACTGATCATGACGCTGATCGCGGCAACCGTCCGCCACGCGATCACGCAGAACGCGAAGGAAGCGGCCCGCATTCTCACCTTGTTCAAGCGCATGCTGCCGAAGAATCTGGCCGCGCTGGAAATGTAGGGAAGCGGTCGAGACTTACTGCTCGAACACCGCGGCACAAGCCGGCCGCAGGCTCGACTTCTGCCGGCGCAGGCATGCGGTAATCGCCCGGGCATTCGGGATCTCGCCGGCGCACAGGCGGTAGACGTCGGGCGTGCAGGCCCGGCGCTGTTCGGGGGTGCCTTGCTGGGCGCCGGCCGAGCCGCTCGCAATCAGTGTGAGCAGAAAGCCGAGCGCCAAAGCCCGGCGGGAATGACGCAGACGTGCCGCACTTCGCGCCAAGCTTGCCTTCATGACCGCGTTCTCCCTGGATCAAGCCCGCCTTGACAAGGCAGGCGTCCTCCCAGCGAATACGCGAAGTAAATTTTGCAAAAAGTGATTTTTCTCACACTTCGCCCCGCTTGCGCGGGGTTAGTGTTTGTGCGGGGAACTCAACACATTAGTAACCAGCTTTGCCGCGGTCGCCGAATCGTTAAAATTCGAGCGATCCGTTCAATCTGGAAACAAAAACCTTTTGCGACCATCGCCGCTGGAACCCCGGAGAGCGCGATGAGCGAAGTTGAATACAATTTGTTGCTGGAAGCCGTTCAAACGGCCATTGCGCCAGCCCCGGAGGATGATTTCGTGGTCCAGACCCAGCGCTCTTATCCGTCGCCGCGTGCCGCCAACGACAACCGGACCCCTTGGCCGCTGGTGCCGTTTCCCGAGGGCTGGTACGCCGCCTGCTGATCGCAGCGAGCCTGCAGCGGCCTCTCCTATAATTGGTGTAAGCCATTGATTATATGGATGGAGGCCACGACCAGAATTGAACTGGTGTACACGGTTTTTGCAGGTGTACACTTTCAGCAAGCACATCAATAGCTTAGGCTATCGTTGGCAACGTACGATGCAAGTCGTATCTGAGGTTGTAAATATCCATGGGTGGACAGAAATGTCCGCCCATTTTTTGTCTCTGATCCAGGTTGGCACCAGGTTTTTGGCTGGAGGCCACGCCCGGAATTGAACCGGGATAAAGGCTTTTGCAGAGCCGTGCGTAACCATTCCGCCACGTGGCCAGCCGGGGCACCTTCTGGCAGATCACCGTGGCAATGGCAATGCTGCCTGTTACGCGCTGGTTAGCAAACTTACACAGTCCGGTTCGTTCCGCCCGGCCCGGCGCCTCAGCCGGCGGATCTGTCGCCGAGACCGTTGTTCCGAAGGCCGAGCTTGGCGGTCCTGGCGCGGATGCCCCCGACCGTCCGCTTCAATTCGAGCGCGATGGCTCTCGGAGACTTGCCGCTACCGATCAATGCTCGAAGTAGCGCATCGCCTTCTGCCGTGCATCCGAGGCATCCGGCATAGTGCGAGGGAAATAATGCAGCAACCTTCAGTCGCGCACGTCACCGGACGTGACCGACTTTCAAGTCGGATCCGACCAGCCATCTGGTGCGTGCCGTCATTGCATCTCGGTGACGGCCGTGCGGCTTAGAAAACCCAACTGATGGCCGCGATGACGAACGGCGCGGCTACCAGCAGGACCGGCCAAAGCCGGAACATCAGGCGGCGAGACCATTACCTGCGGCGATTTTCTTCTTGAGCGCCTCGCAGACGCTGCGGACTTCGGATGTCATCAGCGAACAATCCTCGATCTGCAGGAAGTAGCGCTTGCCTTCCTCGCGATAGTTCGCCGCCAATTCCCTGATCTCGGTCGCTGTGGCGTGAACGCCGGCAACCATCGCCTCACATTTCTTGGCGGCCTCGGTCAGTTCGGCACCGAGCGCTTCGATCTCTTTCACGGCCGCGTCGTATTCGCGGACCACGGCTTCGGCCGAGAGTTTGCCGACCTGATTGACTCCTTCCTTGTGCTCGACGTAGTCGGGCATCGGACCCTTCGGCAACGGACGGTCGTGGCTATCGGACACTTCCCGGAGGACGGGCCCTAGCCGCGTTCTGCTGATTATGTCGCCGATCTCTCCTTCAAGGTCGTCAACGCTCAGCAATGGCGAACGCGTGAGTATTTCTGTACTTAAAGTCATCGACTAAGCTCCAAATTGTTACGCGGGGCGTTAAGGAATTTATCACCGTCAAGAACCTTGTCACCATTGTCCACAGCTGTTTCTGGGCAAACAGGGATTACCTATGCCTTCATGCAGGCATTGGAACCAAGCGGGTAACGGCGCAACACTGGGCATCCAGCGACACACGCGCACCTCGTCGACAGCCCTCTGGTTGAAATGTCGGAAGTCAGCCCCGCTTGCGCCGCCGATAGTCCCGCTTCTTCGGCTTCGGCGCGAGTTCCGGCATTTCGACCTGGACTTCCCGATACCGTGCCAGCATTCGATCGAAGCTGGCGTTGAGCGTTTCGGCAATTTCCGGCCGCTTCTCGAGCCCGGCGAGCAGCAGTCCTGCGGCCTCGATGGTGGAGAGGCCGTCGCCACGCGGTTCCTTGCGAAGCTTGCCGTAACGCGACGGGCGTTTCGGGCCCAAAATGACCCGCTGGCACTTCAACATCCACGCGTTGCGCCACCACAGCGCCTTGGCCTGGCTCCAGGTACCGTCGAGCAGCACGATGCCTTCGATGTCGGAGAGGATGGCGCGCTGGTGCGGCTCGACCTCGCCCTTGCGGTTGATCGCGACGATCTCGGCATCGGTATCGAGATCGGCGACCTTGGCCGAACCGAGATACAGCACCGCCCAGCGCGAGGGATCATCGACTTTCCGTCCCAGCGCCTTGGACAGGCTTGGCCAGGACAGTCCGATTTTGACGACCGCATCCTCAAAATGCATCGCCGTCAGCCGCGCGGTGCCGAGCGCCCTGTCCTGCTCCTGCGGGTGCTGCAGGATCAGCAGCGAGGTCCTGCTTTCGACTGGCGTAACGCTGTCGCAGATGCAGAGCGGCAGCGGCTTGCCGCAATGCGGACAGTCCGCAACCGCCTCCACGGCGGCTTCGGCCTGGGGATTGGATTGTTCTGACATCCGCCCGCTATACGCTTCGTGGCAAGTAATTCAACTATTCGGCAGGCGCGGCAATCGCCGCCGGCCGGAATCGCTGCCGCAGCCGGTCGATCAGGAGGTAGATCACCGGCGTCGTGTAGAGCGTCAGGATCTGCGACACGAACAGCCCGCCGATGATGGTGATGCCGAGTGGCCGGCGCAGCTCGGTGCCGGGGCCCGTGGCAATCACCAGCGGAATGCCGGCAAACAAGGCCGCCATCGTCGTCATCAGGATCGGCCGGAAGCGGACGCGGCACGCCTCGAAGATCGCGTCCGCCGACGACAGGCCGCGGTTGCGCTCGGCATCGAGCGCAAAATCGACCATCATGATGCCGTTCTTCTTGACGATGCCGATCAACAGGATGATGCCGACAAAGGCGATCACCGTCAGCGGCGTATCGGTCACCTGCAGCGCCAGCAGCGCGCCGAGGCCTGCGGACGGCAGGGTCGAGATGATCGTGATCGGGTGCGCAAGGCTCTCATAGAGCACGCCGAGCACAATATACATCGCCACCAGCGCGCCGAGGATCAGCAGCGGCTGCCTGCCGCTGGTCTTGTTGAAATCGCCGGCATTACCATCAAAGCTGCCGCGGATACCTTCCGGCATATGCAGTTCCTCGACCGCGCGCTGGATGTTCGTGGTCGCGACCTCTAGCGGCACGTTGGGCAGAAGATTGAACGAGACCGTCGTCGAGGGGAACGATTGCGAATGAAATACCGCCAGCGGCGACAGACCGCGCTGGTAGCGCACCACAGCCGATAGCGGCACCTGGGCATCGTTGGCGCCGGCCACGAAGATGCGCTCCAGGTTGGACGGGTCAGCCTGGAATTTCGGGTCGATCTCCAGCACCACCATGTACTGGTTGCGCTGGGTATAGATGATCGAGATCTGCCGCTGCGCGAACGCGTTGTTCAGGGCGTTGTCGATGTCCTGGACACGAACGCCGAGGCTCGAGGCGGTCTTGCGGTCGATCACCAGCGACAATTGCAGTCCGCCGGGATCGCGGTCGCTGGAAACGTCGGTGATGCCCTCCACGGTCTCCATGCGCTTCGCAACCAGCGGCGCCCATTTCTGCAACAGATCGAGGTCGGTGCTCGATAGCGTATACTGATAGTCGGAATCGCTTTGCCGTCCGCCGGTGCGGAGATCCTGCGCCGCGAACATGAACAGGCGAATGCCGGCCACCCTGTAGAGATTCCTGCGCAGGCGATCGATCACCTGCGCCGTCGACATGCCCGCCCGCTCCTCCGGCGGCTTTAGGCTGATGAACATGGTGCCGCGGTTGGAGCCGCCGCCGCCCGGGCCGGCGGTGCCACCGAGCGAAGAGCCGACGCTGGCGACCGCCGGATCGGCCATCACGATATCGGCCAGCTGCTGCTGCAGCCCGAGCATCGCCAGGAACGAAGTGTCGGGGGATGCGCGCGTCGCACCGATCACAAAACCGCTGTCGTCGGTCGGGAAGTAACCCTTCGGGGTCTTGATATACAGCACCACCGTCAGTGCGATGGTGGCAAAGAACACGAGCAGGGTCAGGAACGGGAAGCCAAGCACCGCCCGCAGCGTCCAGGTGTAGAAAGAAACGATGCGCGACAGCGTGCCCTCGACCAGGCGATCGAACCAGGTCGCGTGATCAGACGTCGCCTCCTTGATGTAATGCGCGCAGATCATCGGCGTGATCGTGAGCGAGACCACGGTCGACACCACGATGGCAAAGGTCAGCGTCAGCGAGAACTCGCGCAGCAGCCGGCCGACGATTCCGTCCATGAAAATCAGCGGCGTAAACGCCGCGATCAGGGACAGGCTGATCGACAGCACGGTAAAGCCGATCTGCCTGGCGCCCTCGAGCGCCGCCGGATACGGCGCCATGCCGTGCTCGAGGTTGCGATACATGTTCTCGATCATGACGATGGCGTCGTCGACAACGAAGCCGACCGAGATCGCCAGCGCCATCAGCGACAAATTGTCGATCGAAAATCCGGCGAGCCACATGCCCACGCAGGTGCCGGCCAGTGCCAGCGGCACCGAGACGCCGGCCGCAATGGTCGGCGTCAGCCGCCGCAGGAAGCAGAACACCACCAGCATGACCAGG
Organism: Bradyrhizobium sp. URHC0002; assembly: GCF_054059515.1. Classification (NCBI taxonomy): domain Bacteria; kingdom Pseudomonadati; phylum Pseudomonadota; class Alphaproteobacteria; order Hyphomicrobiales; family Nitrobacteraceae; genus Bradyrhizobium; species Bradyrhizobium sp. URHC0002. The sequence continues at coordinate 5,896,707 of NZ_JBSSCF010000001.1, forward strand.
AAGGCAGTCGCCAGCAGCGTGTACTGCATGTCGAGCACGCTGGCGCGGATGGTGCCGGTGCGATCGACCAGCGTCGAGATCTCCACGCCACCGGGAAGCCACTGCTTCAGATCAGGGAGCAGCGCCCTTACCCGGTCGACCGTGTCGATCACGTTGGCGTCGCCCTGCTTGGTGATCTGGATCAGGACGGCCGGCTGCTTGTTGAACCAGGCGATCGAGCGGCTGTTGCGGACGGAATCCTCGACGTCGGCGACGTCGGCGAGGCGGACGAAATTGTTCCCCGAGCTCTTGACGATGATGTCGCGGAATTCGGCGGCGGTGCGCATCTGCTTGTTGGTCGAAATCGTCTCGCTCTGGCGGCCGCCGTTGAAGATGCCGACCGGCCCGAGCGGATTGGCGTTGATGATCGCGAGCCGGACGTCGTCGGTCGCAATCCCCGCGTTCGACAGCGCCACCGGATTCAGCGCGATCCGCACCGCCGGCTGGTCGGCGCCGGTGACATTGACTTCGCCGACGCCTGGCACCTGCGAGATACGCTGCGCGATCACGGTATCGGCGACGTCGTACATCGCGCTCGTCGTCAGCGTCTTCGAGGTCAACGCCAGCACGAAAACCGGCGCGGCTGCGGGATTGGCCTTGCGGAAGCGCGGCAGCGACGGCAGGTCGCTCGGCAAATCCGCCAGCGAGGCGTTGATCGCGGCCTGCACGTCGCGCGCGGCACGATCGATGTTGCGGCCGATCGAGAATTGCAGCTGGATGCTGGTGGTGCCGAGCGAGCTGGTCGAGGTGATCTGGTCGAGGCCTGCGATCTGGCCGAGCCGGCGTTCCAGTGGCGCGGCAACGGTCGAGGCCATGACGGAAGGATCGGCGCCGGGCCGCGTGGCGGACACCCGGATCATCGGAAAATCGACGTTGGGTACCGACGAGACCGGCAGGAAGACATAGGCGACGATGCCGACCAGAAAGAGCCCGATCGCCAGCAGCGTGGTGCCCACCGGCCTGCGGATGAAGGGCTCCGAGATCGATGCCATCTATTGCATTCCCTCGGTCGCGCCGGCAACCGTCGGTCCGGGGGGCCCGGGGTCCGGCACCGCCTTCTCGATTTTGCGATTGAGCCGGTCGAGCGCCAGATAGATCACCGGCGTCGTGTAGAGCGTCAGCACCTGGCTCAGCAGCAACCCGCCGATGATGGAAATGCCGAGCGGAAAGCGTAGCTCTGCGCCGGTGCCGCTTTCGATCGCCAGCGGCAGCGCGCCGAACAACGCGGCCAGCGTCGTCATCATGATCGGGCGGAACCGCAACAGGCACGCCTGCACGATGGCTTGCTCGGGCGACATGCCCTGATGCCGCTCCGCCTCCAGCGCGAAGTCGATCATCATGATCGCGTTCTTCTTGACGATGCCCATCAGCAGGATGATGCCGATCAGGCCGATCACCGACAGGTCCTGCCCGAACAGCATCAGCGCCAGAATGGCGCCGACGCCGGCGGACGGCAGCGTCGAGAGGATGGTGATCGGGTGAATGTAGCTCTCGTACAGCACGCCCAGCACGATGTAGATCGTGACGATCGCCGCCAGAATGAGCCAAGGCTGGCCGGCCAACGATTTCGAGAACTCGGCCGCGTCGCCCGCATAGACGCCGACGATGCTGCCGGGCATGCCGATGCTGGTCTCGATTTTCTTGACCGCCTCGACGGCATCGCCCAGGGCCTCGCCGGGCGCGAGGTTGAAGCTGAGCGAGACGGCCGGAAACTGCGCGAGATGCGAGATCGCCAGCGGCGCGGTGGTGCGGGTCAGCGTCGCCACCGCGGACAGCGGCACCTGGGCGCCGGGGGCGCCTGCGGTTCCGGCCGCGCCCGGCAGATAGAGCTTTGACAGGATCGACGGATCGCGCTGGTACATCGGCATCGCCTCCAGCACCACGCGGTACTGGTTGGCCTGGCCGTAGATGGTCGAAATCTGCCGCTGCGCAAACGCATCATTGAGGGTGTCGTTGACCGCCTGGATGCTGACGCCGAGCTGGCCGGCGCGCTGCCGATTGATGTCGAGCGCGGCGCGCAAGCCGCCTTCCTGCGCTTCCGACGAGACGTCGCGGAACAGCGGATCCCGGCGCATTTCGGCAACCAGCTTTTGCGACCACAGCGAGACCTGCGCCGCGTCGGTGCCGGTCAGCGTATACTGGTACTGCGAGCGGCTCGACTGGGTCGAGATCTGCACGTCCTGCACCGGCTGGAAATAGATGGTCATGCCCGGGATGTCGGCGGTGCGTCGCTTCAGCCGGTCGACCACGACGGAAATGTCGTCGTGCCGCTCGCCGCGCGGCCGAAGCGTCATCACCAGGCGCCCGACATTGGTGGTCGGATTGACCGAGCCTGCCCCGATCACCGAGACCACGCCGACGACGTCAGGATCGGCCTGGATCGCCGCGGCCGCCGCCGCCTGCCGGCTTTGCATCTCGGCAAAGGAAACGTCTGGGCCGGCCTCGGTCACCGCCGTGATCGACGCGGTGTCCTGCAGCGGCAAAAAGCCCTTTGGCGCGATCACATACAAGAACAGCGTCGCGGCGATGGTCGCGAACGTCACCACCAGTGTCGCGCGCTGGCGCTGCAGCACCCACAACAGCGTACGATGGTAGAACGCGACCATGCGGTCGATGAAGCGGCTGACCGCGGCAAGCCCCGGGACCGTCATCTCCTCGCCGACATGCTTGAGCAGCCGCGAGCACATCATCGGCGTCAGCGTCAGCGAGACGATCGCCGAAGTCACGACCGCGATGGTCAGCGTCAGCGCGAATTCGCGGAACATGCGTCCAACCAGTCCGGACATGAACAATAGCGGGATGAAGACCGCGATCAGCGACACCGTCAGCGAGATCACGGTGAAGCCGATTTCGCTGGCGCCCTTCAGCGACGCCTCCATCACGGACTCGCCGTCCTCCATGTGACGGACGATGTTCTCGATCATCACGATGGCGTCGTCGACCACGAAGCCGGTGCCGATCGTCAGCGCCATCAGCGACAGGTTGTCGAGGCTGAAGCCCGAAAAATACATGATGCCGAAGCTCGTAATCAGCGAGAGCGGCAGCGCCACGCCCGCAATCAGCGTCGCGCGCAGCGACCGCAGGAACAGCAGCACGACCAGCGTCACCAGCACCACCGAAAGGATCAGCGTGAACTGGACGTCGCGGACGGAGGCGCGAATGGTGACGGTGCGGTCGGAGACGATGGTCAGCTTGACGCCGGCCGGGATCGCGCGCTGTACCTTGGGAATTTCCTCGCGGATCTGCCTGACGACCTCGATCACGTTGGCGCCGGGCTGCCGCTGGATGTCGATAATCACGGCCGGCGTGCCCTGATACCAGCCGCCGGTGCGATCGTTCTCCAGCCCATCGATGATGATGGCGACGTCGCCGATGGTGACCGGCGAGCCGTTGCGATAGGCGATGATGATCGGCTTGTAGGCCTCCGCCGCCGCAATCTGGTCGTTGGCGGCGATGGTGTAGGCCTGCTGCGCGCCGTCGAGCGATCCCTTCGGCCCCGACACATTGGCGCCCGCGATGGCGTTGCGCAGATCCTCCATCGAGATGCCGTAGGCGGCGAGCCGCGCCAGATCGGCCTGCACCCGCACCGCGGGCTTGAGCCCGCCGAGGATGGCAACGCGCCCGACGCCGGAAATCTGGCTAAGCCGCTGGCCGAGGATGGTGTCGGCGATGTCGCTCATGGCGCGCAGCGAAATCGTCTCCGACGTCAGCGCCAGCGTCAGGACCGGCGCATCCGCCGGGTTCACCTTGGCGTAGGTCGGCGGATACGGCAGGTTCTTCGGCAGGATTCCAGCCGCCGCGTTGATCGCGGCCTGCACGTCCTGGGTGGCGCCATCGATGTCGCGGTTGAGGTCGAATTGCAGCGATATCTGGCTGACGCCGAACGAAGAGGTCGACTGCATCGACGACAGCGACGGAATCTGCCCGAGCTGGCGCTCCAGCGGCGCCGTGATCAGGGAAGCGATCACGTCGGGGCTTGCGCCGGGCAGTTGCGTCGTCACCTGCACGGTCGGAAAATCGACCTGCGGCAGCGCCGAAACGGGCAACGCCCAATAGCCGAGCGCGCCGCCGATCATCAGCGCGATCCCCAACAGCGAGGTCGCGATCGGCCGGCGGATGAACGGTTCGGAGACGCTCATGGTTGCGTGCTCACTTGCGAATTCATCATTTCAGGCGTGCGGCGTTGCTGATCACGGCTGCGACTTCGCAGCGCCGCCCGATGGCTCGGCCGGTGCCGGGCCGGTTTGTCCCTTCTGATCGCCGTCGCCGCGCTCGCGCTTGCCGCGTTGCTCGCCGTCCTTGCCCTGACCGCCCTTGGAATCCGCCTTGGCATCCGGGCTGCGGCTGCGCTTGCGTGGCGCGAGGTCGGCGGTCGGCGCCCGATCATCGGTGCCGATCAGGACCTTGGCGCCGTCGGACAAATTGGCAAAGCCCGTGGTCACGACGCGATCCGACGTCGTGAGCCCGCTCGCGATCACAGCGTCGCTTTCGTTCTGCTGCGTCACCACGACCGGCTTCGCGGTCGCGATATTGTCTGGGCCGATCACATAGCTGAAAGTGCCGACAGGACCGCGCTGGACCGCCGACGTCGGCACCACGATCGCCTTCTCGATCGTTTCGACCTTCAGCCGCACATTGACGAATTGTCCGGGCCAGAGCTGGAACTTGGCGTTCGGAAATTCGGCCTTCAGCTTCAGCGTGCCCGTGGTCGGATCGACCTGGTTGTCGATGCCCTTGAGCGTCCCCGTATCGACGACGGTGACGCCGTCATTGCCGAACACGTCCACCGCCAGCACGCCCTTGGCCGCGGCGGCGTTGACCCGCACGATCTGCTGCTGTGGCAGGCTGAACTGCACCGCGATCGGCTGCAACTGGGTGATGATGACGAGGCCGGTTACATCAGCGGCGCGGATGATGTTGCCCTGGTCGACCTGTCGCAGGCCGGCGCGCCCCGACAGCGGCGCGATGATCTTGGTATAGCCGAGCGTCGCCTTTGTATTGTCTATCGCGGCCTGGTCGGCGTTTACCAGCGCCTCCTGCTGGGCCACGACCGCGCGCTGCGTATCGGCCTGCTGCTTGGAGCCGGCGTTCGATGCCGCAAGCTGCTGATAGCGCGCCAGATCGAGCTTCTGGTTAGCAAGCAGGGCTTCATCCTGCGCCTTCTTCGCCACCGCCTGGTCGTACTGCGCCTGATAGATCACGGGATCGATCTCGCCGAGCACGTCGCCCTGCTTGACGTCCTGGCCCTCGACGAAATTCACCTTGATCAGCTTGCCGTCGACCTGGGCGCGCACCGTCACCGTGTTCAGCGCGCGGACCGAGCCCACGGCGTCGAGATAGACCGGGACATCCTGCGTCCGCGGTGTCGCCGCCAGCACCGGCACCGGGAGATCGGGGCGTGCGCCGGGCCCGCCACGGCCGGTCTGCTTCTGCTGAAACGCGTTCCAGCCGAGATAGCCGAGCCCGCCGAGGATCAACAGCGTAACCGTCAGCGACACCATCCGCCGGCCAATGCCGCGCGCGACGCGCTTGCCCGCCGTCCTGGCGTCGTCCTTCAAATCCGGCTTAAAGAGCATCGACCGGCCTTTCCATCCTAGGCTCCCAGCCGCCCCCCAGCGCCTGATAGAGGCTGACGATCGCCTGCAGCCGGGCCAGTTGGGCCTGCCACAGCAAATCCTCTGCCTGGAATAACGTCGTCTGCGTATTTAGCACAGTTACGATATCGGCGGTTCCAGCCCGCAACTGCTGCTCGGCAAGCTGGAAGGCCCGCCGCGATGCCGCCACCACTTCGCGCTGCAGCCGCAGCCTCTCCGTGGTCTGGCGGATCGAGTACAGGGCGTTATCGACATCGGCAAAGGCCTGCACCACGGTCTTGCGATAGATCTGCAGCAACTCGTCCTGCTTCGCCTTGGTGAACTCGAAATTGCCGAGGATCCTGCCGCCGTCGAAGATCGGCTGGGTCAGGCTGCCGACCATGCTGAAGAAGGCGGCGTGCGGCTGAAACAGCGAGGACAGCGCCGAGCTTTGATAGCCACCCTGCCCGGTCAATTGGATACTTGGAAAGAACTGCGCGCGGGCATTGCCGACATTGGCGGTCGCCGAGGCAAGCTGCGCTTCCTGTCGGCGGATGTCAGGGCGCTGCGTCAGCAACTCCGACGGCAGGCCGGGCGTGACCCGCGGCGAACCGATCTGGTTGAGTGACCCGCCCTTGACCCGAACGGATTCCGGCGGCCGCGACACCAGGGTTGCCAGCGCGTTGATGTTCTGGTCGAGCGTCTGTTTCAGCGGTGGCACCTGCGCGCGCTGGTTGGCGACCACACTCTCCTGCTGCGCGACGTCGAGGTCGGTGCCGGTCCCGGCTTTGAAGCGGTCGCGGATGGCGTTGAGGATGCGCTCGGCGCTGGCGATGTTCTGCTGCGCGGTCCGAAGCCGGTCCTGCGCGGTTAGCACCTGGAAATAGGCGTTGGCAACCGTCGTCAGCGTGGTCAGCGCGACGACGTCGCGGTCGAAGCGGTTGGCGACCGCGGTCTCTTCGGCCGCCTGCGCGGCGTCGCGGTTCTTGCCCCAGAAGTCCAGCTCGTAACTGGCGCTCAGCGAGGCTGAGTAATTGACGACCTCACGGCCGCCATTGGTCAGGCCGCTGGCGCTGGAGCCGGACGTGCGGGAATAGGTCTCCTGGCCGGTGCCGCTGAGACTGGGCAGCAGCGCCGCGCCCGTGATCCGCGCCTGCGCATCGGCCTGCCTGAACCGCGCGGTGGCCGCCGCAATGTCCAGATTGACGGTCTGGGCCTCCTCCATCAGGCCGGTCAGCTCCCGGGAACGGAAGCCGCGCCACCAGTCGAGCGTCGGCGGCGCGTCGGCAGGCTTCGAAAGCCGGGCTGCCTTGTAGCCCTCGGGCACGTCGAGCGCGGGGTCGGGAAGATCCTTGGTCAGGATGCAGCCTGCAGAACTGGCGACAAGGCCCAGCACCGCAAACGATCGCGCCAGCCGCTTACCGCCGGGGACGAGACCACGCCAGCATTCGATCGCAGCAGTTGCAGTTCCGTGGGTCACACCCGTTCTCCACCGGGCAAATCCCGGCCCGGCGCACGACGAGCACTTCTCCTGATGGCCAGCATTATGTTCACGGGGTGATGCTTCCGTTGGAACCGAAGCACCATACTACCCTTGCGACTCGGGCGCGGACAGCCCCGCGCAGCCCTTCACCAATCGCCGGTTTGGACGCGTAAAACAGGCGGCAAAGAGCTCACTTCCCCTTATTTTATAGGGTTTGGAACTCTGTCGGGATGCCGCAGGATCGCCGAAATCTTACGAAGATTTCATGGGGCTTTCCCGGGGCTTTTCCCCTGTTCTGATGCCCCGCCTCGCCTGTCCTGCAGCGAATCCCCGCCCGTGGCCGATTTGAAACTCCCGGAATAGCCCCCCGTATCTCGCAGCGTGCCATGGAGGGCCAAAAATGCGGGTCGCGGTGGTCGGGACGGGAATCAGCGGCAACGCTGCGGCCTGGACCTTGTCGAAACATTATCCGGTCACCGTCTACGACCGCGAACTCAGGCCCGGCGGCCACAGCCATACCGTCAGCATCGACTATGACGGGGCTCAGCTTGCGGTCGACATCGGCTTCATCGTCTACAATGAACTGAACTATCCGGACCTGACGGCGCTGTTCGCCCATCTCGGCGTCGAGACCATCGAAAGCTGCATGAGTTTTGCGGTGACGGCGGACACCGGCCGCTTCGAGTGGAAAGGCGGCGGCAACAACTGGTTCGAGACCGCACGCGGATTGTTCGCGCAAGCCAGCAACCTGTTGTCACCCTCCTATCTCTGGATGCTGCGCGATATCGTCACCTTCAACCAGCAGAGCGTCGAGGATTACGCGGGCGGAAAACTGGCCGGGCTGACGCTCGGCGAATATTTCCGCACGCGCCACTTTGCGCCGCGGCTGTTGACCGACTATCTGGCGCCGATGGGCGCTGCGATCTGGTCGGCGCCGTCGAGCGAGATGCTGGACTTCCCGGCCGAAAATTTCGTCGCCTTCTTCGCCAATCATCGCCTGCTGCAATATGACCGTCCGGTCTGGCGCACCGTGAAGGGCGGCAGCCAGCACTATGTCGAAAAACTGACCGCCTCATTCCGCGACCGGATCAGGCTTGGCTGCGCCGTCACGGCAATCGAGCGCACGGCGCATGGCGTCGTCGTCCACGACAGCCATGGCAAGACCGACACCTACGATCACGTCGTGATTGCGTCCCACAGCGACCAGGCACTGGCGATGCTGCCGGATGCCGACGAGCGCGAGCGCGCTATACTGGGTGCGATCGGCTATTCCCCCAACACGATCTACCTGCACCGCGATCCCGCGCTGATGCCGAAGCGCCGGCGTGCCTGGGCCTCCTGGAATTTCCTGCGATGGCCGCGCCAGGGGGGCGTCGATAACGACGTCTCCGTGACCTACTGGATGAACGAGCTGCAGGGCATCGATCATGACAAGCCGCTGTTCGTCAGCCTCAACCCGCCGGTCGCGCCCGATCCCGCGCTGACCTTCGGCAAATACCTCTGCGAGCATCCGCAATATAACGCCACGGCCTTTGCCGCCCAGAAGCGCCTGCCCGAGATTCAGGGCCGGCGACATACCTGGTTTTGCGGCGCATGGACCGGATACGGCTTCCACGAGGACGGATTGCGATCAGGCCTTGCGGTCGCCGAGGCGCTCGGCGCGGTGGCGCCATGGCGTCAACCGCTGCTGGGGCTGGCGGAGGCTGCGGAGTAGCCATGCGCGCAACACCGGCAGGATCAGAACGACCTGGCGCTCCCGCCAACGCCGCCTCGCTTTACGTCGGCGAGGTCATGCATGCGCGGCTGAAGCCGATGGGTCATCGCTTCAGCTATCGCGTGATGAGCCTCTTGATCGATCTGGACCGGCTGGCGGACGCAGACCGGCAATCGGCGTTGTTCGGCGTGAACCGCGCGGCGCTCTACAGTTTCCATGAGGCCGACCATGGCAGGCGGGACGGATCATCCATGCGCGCCTGGGTGCAACTTCGCGCGGCCGAGCGCGGCATCGACCTCACGGGCGGACGGGTGCTGCTGCTCTGCTATCCCCGCCTGCTCGGCTACACCTTCAATCCGCTTTCCGTCTATTTCTGCTATCGCGCCGATGGTGGGCTGGCACTGCTGATCTATGAAGTGCGCAACACCTTTGGCGACATCCATCCTTACGTCCTGCCGGTGCTATCTGGCGAAATCAGCGACGCCGGCGTGCGGCAGCAACAGGACAAGCTGTTCTACGTCTCGCCCTTCATCGAGATGGCGATGCGCTACCATTTTCGCGTGCTGCCGCCGGGCGAGCGTGTGCAACTGCGAATTCTGGAAACTGACCGTGAAGGCCCCCTGCTCGCTGCAACTTTCAATGGCAGCCGTCGCATGCTCAACACCAAGGAGCTGCTGCGCGCATTCTTCGCCCTCCCGCTGGTCACCATGAAGATCATGGCGGCGATCCATTGGGAGGCGCTGCGGCTCTGGCTGAAGGGCGCGCGGCCGGTGCCGCGGAAAGACGCAGCCCTCAATACCGGCTTGGCGACCGTGAATGGCAACGATTATACTTCGCCCGCGTTGTCCACCCGTGCCAGGAATTGAAGCAGGGTCGATTGACCATGCGAGGCCGGGTAAACCGCCATTCGATGGATCGCCCATGTCCGAGCTGATTTCGGTCACATCGGAAACCGTAGACGCGACGTTTCCGGAATTGCCCCGCCTCGTCCGGCTGGCGCTGGGCTTCGGTTCAAAGCTGCGACATGGCACGCTCGACGTGACGCTGGCCGACGGCCGTGTTGTGCGACTGGGTGGCAATGCGCCAGGTCCTGCCGCCGCCATGAAGATTTACGATTACGGCTTCGCCTCACGGCTGCTGCGCGGCGGCGATATCGGCATCGCCGAGGCCTATCTGCGCGGCGAATGGGACACGCCCGACCTCACGCAATTCCTCTATCTGTTCTGCGTCAACCAGGACTGGATGCAGACCATGCTGGTCGGCAACCCGCTGACACGCACCTTCCAGGTCGTCAGGCACTGGCTCAATCGCAATACGCGGCGGCAGGCCCGCCGCAACATCTATGCGCATTACGACATCGGCAACGCGTTCTATTCGGCGTGGCTCGATCCCAGCATGACCTATTCGTCCGCACTGTTCGAGGACGATACCGCAGACCTGACGGCGGCCCAGCACAACAAGTACCGCCGGCTTGCCGAGGCAATCGATCTGCGGCCGGGCCAGAAACTTTTGGAGATTGGCTGCGGATGGGGCGGCTTTGCCGAGTACGTCGCCAAGACGTACGGCACCAAAGTCGTCGGCCTGACCATCAGCAAGGAGCAGCGCGATTTTGCCCAGGCGCGCATTCACAATGCAGGGCTCAGCGATCAGGTCGAGATCAGGCTGCAGGACTATCGCGACGAGCGCGACCGCTATGACCGGATCGCCTCGATCGAGATGATCGAGGCGGTCGGCGAGCAATTCTGGCCGAAATATTTTTCACAGTTGCGCGACCGCCTGCTGCCCGGTGGCCTCGCCGGCCTCCAGGCCATCACCATCCAGGACAGCCTGTTTCAAACCTATCGCCGCGAAGTCGACTTCATACAACGCTACGTCTTTCCGGGCGGCATGCTGCCCTCGCCGCAGATCCTGAAAACGCTCGGCGAGCGCTTCGGCGTTCCCGTCATCCGCGAGCGCATTTTCGGGCAAGATTATGCCAGGACGCTTGCGATCTGGCGAAGCAATTTCCGCGCGGCCTGGCCCAACCTGACGCCGTCGGGATTCGACGACCGCTTCCGGCGGCTGTGGGAATATTACCTCGCCTATTGCGAGGCGGGGTTCCTGTCCGGAAATATCGACGTGCGTCAGGTGGTGTTTGCGAAATCGGGCTGACAGCCCTGTTTCAGCGCTGGCTTGTATGCCCTGCGGCGGTCCATTAGGGTCGCCTAACGATTGGGCAAACAACCGGCAATTTCAAAACATGGCCTTCAACAAAGACGTCATCGAAGCGATCGGCAACACGCCCCTCATCAAGCTGAAGCGCGCATCTGAGCTGACCGGCTGCACCATTCTCGGCAAGGCCGAATTCATGAATCCCGGCCAGTCGGTCAAGGACCGCGCGGGCAAGTGGATGATCCTTGAGGCCGAGAAGCGCGGTGACCTCAAGCCCGGCGGGCTCGTGGTGGAATCGACCGCGGGCAACACCGGCATCGGTCTTGCCGTCGTCGCCAGCGCGCGCGGTTACCGCACGCTGATCCTGATCCCGGAAACACAGAGCAAGGAAAAGAAGGACACGCTGCGGCTGTGCGGCGCCGAGCTGATCGAGGTGCCGGCGCTGCCTTACGCCAATCCGAACAACTACCAGCATGTCGGGCGGCGGCTGGCCGCCCAGCTTCGCAAGACCGAGCCGAACGGCGTGTTGTTTGCCGACCAGTGGAACAATCTCGACAACGCCAAGGCGCATTACGAATCCACCGGACCGGAGATCTGGGAGCAGACCGGCGGCAAGATCGATGGCTTCATCTGCTCGGTCGGCACCGGCGGCACGCTGGCCGGCACCAGCCGCTATCTGAAGGAGAAGCACCCGGGCATCGTCAACGCCTGCGCCGATCCGCATGGCTTTGCGATGTACGAGCTGTTCAAGAATGGCACCGCCAAATCGACGCCGGGTGACTCCATCACCGAGGGCATCGGGCTCGGCCGCGTCACGCCCGTGATCGAGACCGCCAAGGTCGACGACGCTTTCCTGGTTCCGGACGAAGAAGCCGTGAAGGTGATCTATGACCTGCTCGAGCACGAGGGCCTGTGCCTCGGCGGCTCGACCGGCGTCAACGTGGCCGGCGCGATCCAGCTCGCCAAGCAGCTCGGACCCGGCAAGACCATCGTCACGATCCTCGCCGATTCCGGCAACCGGTATCAGTCAAAGCTGTTCAATCCGGAGTTCATGCGCTCGAAGAACCTGCCGGTGCCGGCATGGCTGGAGAAGCGCACCGAGATCGACGTGCCGTTCGAGAAGGTGTGAGAGCGTCCGAGATAGCCTAGACGTCGTAGGGTGGGCAAAGGAGCGCAAGCGACGTGCCCACCATCCATCAGCGAGCACGTTGCGCGATGGTGGGCAAGCTGCGCTTTGCCCACCCTACGGCAGCGTCAATGCCGCAGGATCTGGCTCAGGAACAGCTTCGTGCGCGCGTGCTGCGGATTGGCGAAGAATTCCTGCGGCGTATTGGACTCGATCACCTGCCCGGCGTCCATGAACACGACGCGGTTGGCGACCTCGCGGGCAAATCCCATTTCGTGGGTGACGACCAGCATGGTCATGCCTTCTTTGGCGAGATCGACCATGGTGTCGAGCACTTCCTTGACCATTTCCGGATCGAGCGCCGAGGTCGGCTCGTCGAACAGCATCACCTTCGGGTTCATGGTCAGCGCGCGGGCGATCGCCACGCGCTGCTGCTGACCGCCTGACATCTGGCCGGGATATTTGTTGGCCTGATGCGGGATCTTGACCCGCTCCAGATATTTCATCGCGGTCGCTTCGGCATCCTTTTTCGGGATGTTGCGCACCCAGATCGGCGCCAGCGTGCAGTTCTCCAGCACGGTCAGATGCGGAAACAGATTGAAACTCTGGAACACCATGCCGACCTCGCGGCGGACTTCGTCCACCCGTCGCAGGTTCGGACCCAATTCGATGCCCTCGACGACGATCTGGCCTTCCTGGAATTCCTCCAGCGCGTTGATGCAGCGGATCAGCGTCGACTTGCCCGAACCTGACGGGCCGCAAATGACGATGCGCTCGCCCTTGGCGACGTCGAGGTTGATGTCGCGCAGCACGTGAAAGTCGCCGTACCACTTGTTGAGCGCGTTGATGCCGACGATCGAGTTTGCGGTCATGGTCCTGTACTCAGTTGCGACGATGGGCGTTCAGCCGGTTCTCGACGAACAGCGAGTAACGCGACATCCCGAAGCAGAACACGAAATAGATCATCCCAGTGAAGGCAAAGCCGGTGAACAGCGTCGTCGGCGTCGACCAGACCGGATCGGAGAACGAGGCGCGCAATTGTCCGAGCAAATCGAACAGCGCCACGATCGAAACCAGCGAGGTATCCTTGAACAGGCTGATGAAGCTGTTGACCAGGTTCGGGATGACGTAGCGCAACGCCTGCGGCATCACGATCAGCGCCGTGGTCTTGCTCCAGGACAGGCCGAGCGCGCTCGCCGCCTCGCCCTGGCCGCGCGGGATCGCCTGCAGGCCGCCGCGGATGTTTTCAGCCTGGTAGGCGCCGGTAAACAGCGCGATTCCGATCAGGGCACGCACCAACCCGTCGATGGTGAAGCCGGTCGGAACGAACAGCGGCAACATATAGGTTGCGAAGAACAGCACCGTGATCAGCGGAACCCCGCGCCAGAACTCGATGAAGGCAATCGAGAAAATCCGGATCAGCGGAATCGACGACCGCCGGCCGAGCGCGAGCGCAATGCCGACCGGCATCGAGGCGACGATGCCGGTGACCGCCACCACCAGCGTCACCAGCAGCCCGCCCCACAGCCGCGTGTCGACCTCTGGAAGCCCGCCGCGGTCGAGCCCCATCACCGCGATCACAATGCCGATGCCGGCAAAGATTGCCAGACACGTGACCAGCGGACGCCAGCCGGCGCGCGTGCCGCCGCCCAGCCAGAACAGCAAGCCAGACACGATCACGGCCGTTGCGAGGAGGTCGGCCCAAACCGGACGGCCGGAGGCCTGGATCTGGTCACGCAGCCAGGTCAGCGGCAGCAGCACCCAGCCAACCGCCGTGCTCAGCAGCACGATCAGCTTGCCAATGAGCCACAGCAGCGGTCCGATGACGGCCGTCGTCTCGCTGGAGGCTACGAGTTTCCTGCCGCCGTCGCCGATACTGTCGTTGAAGCCCGCAAGAAGCCCGGCCGTCCAGCTCACGCCGAAGCCACCGATCCCGCCGCCACGCAGCAGGAAGAAGGCAAGGATGGGGAGTGCCAGGAAGAACAGCAGGGCGTTGGGCCCCTTGCCCGGCAGCCGCGGAATCAGCAGTGGGATCAGCAGGATCGCGGCGAGAGCGAAGACTAGATTGACCCGCCAGCGCTCCGGCTCCGGATAAAAGCCGTAGATGAACTGCGGAAGCTTGGCCTGGATGAAAGGCCAGCACGCGCCGACCACGTCCCCGGGACTTTTCGCCAAACAGGCGGTTCGGTCCGTGCCCGTCCAGACCGCGTCGACGAGCAAGAATTTCAGTGCGGGCACGAGGATGAACCACAGCAGCAGCGCGCTGACGATGGTGATCAGGATGTTGGTGGGCGAATTGAACAGACGCGTGCGCAGGAAGCCGATGAAGCCGGTGGTCTTCACCGGCGCGGGCCGCTCGGGCACCAGATCCCGACGGACGAAATGGGATGAAGTTGTGTCGCTCATCCGCCCATGCTCCGGCTGATCCGCCATCCATAGAAGCTCATGATCGCGCTGGTGACGAGCGAGATCAGGAGATAGACGCCCATGGTGATGCCGATGATTTCAATCGCCTGCCCGGTCTGGCTCAGCGTGGTTCCGGCGAATACAGAAACCAGGTCGGGATAGCCGATGGCGACCGCCAGCGAGGAGTTCTTGGTCAAGTTGAGGTACTGGTTGGTGAGCGGCGGCAGGATCACGCGCATCGCCTGCGGGATCACGATCAGCCGCAGCACCGAACCGCGCTGCAGTCCGAGCGAGGAGCCGGCTTCCATCTGGCCCTTGTGCACGGAAAGAATGCCCGCGCGCACGATCTCGGCGATGAAGGAGGCGGTATAGGTCGACAGCGCCAGCGTCAGCGCCACGAACTCCGGAATGACGCGCGAGCCGCCGGCGAAGTTGAAGCCCTTCAGTACCGGAATTTCAAACTTTACGGGCGCGCCGAACACAAGCGTCGAGAGCAGCGGAAGACCGATCACCAGGCCCAGTGCATAAGGCCAAACCTTCATCACCTTGCCACTATCGAACAATAGCCGTCGGGAATAGCGCCACAGCGCGATCGCGGCAACGATCGCGATCAGCAACGCCAACACGAACGGCTCAAAACCCGGCTCGCCGATCGGCTTGGGTATGATCAATCCGCGATTGCTGAGAAAGAAACTGTCGAAGATCGAGATGCTCTGCCTGGGATTAGGCAGTGCGGCGAGCACCGCGAGATACCAGAACAGGATCTGGAACAATACCGGCAGGTTGCGGATCAGTTCGACATAGCCGCCCGAGATCCGCGACAGCAGCCAGTTCGGCGACAGCCGTCCGAGTGCGACGATGAATCCGATCAGGGTGGCAAAGAAGATGCCGATCACCGAGACCAGCAGCGTGTTCAAGAGACCGACGAGGAACACGCGCGTGTACGGATCGGATCCCGAATACGGGATCAGGCTCTGGCTGACGTCAAAGCCCGCATTGTTGGCAAGGAAACCGAAGCCCGCGGTGATCCGCTGCGCCTGCAAATTGGCGCGGGCATTGGCGACGATCTCATATGAGATCCAGGCGAGCGCGGCGACGAACAGCAGTTGGAGCACGAAGCCGCTCCAGCCCGCCCGGCCGCCGAGCGCCCGCTGCAGCTTGGGAAGAAGCTGCGACGGTGGTTGTCGGGGTTCGATGGCCATCGCCGCAGCCCCTGCCTGCGATCAGCGGATCGGCGGCGCGTACTGAATACCGCCCTTGCTCCAGAGATTATTGAGGCCGCGGGCAATGCCGAGCTTGGAGCCGGAGCCGACGTTCCGCTCGAAGGACTCGCCGTAATTGCCCGTCGCCTTCACGATGCGAATGATCCAGTCCTTGGTCAGGCCGAGCTGTTCGCCAAGGTTACCGTCGGTGCCCATGGCGCGCTTGAGCTCGGGCTTGTCGGACTTGGCCATTTCGTCGACGTTCTTCTGGGTCACGCCGAGTTCTTCGGCGCCGACCATTGCAAACAGCGTCCATTTCACGACGTCGAACCACTGATCGTCGCCATGGCGGACCATCGGCCCGAGCGGCTCCTTCGAGATCACTTCGGGCAGCACGACGTGATCGGCGGGATTGGCGACCTTCAGGCGCTCGGCGTAGAGCTGGGAGACGTCTGACGTGAAGACGTCGCAGCGGCCGGATTCATAGGCCTTGACGCTTTCGTCGGCGGTGGCGAACGCGATCACCTCATACTTCATGTTGTTGCCCTTGAAGTAGTCGGCGAGATTCTGCTCGGTGGTGGTGCCGGTCTGGACGCAGACCGAGGCGCTGTTGAGTTCCAGCGCCGAGTTCACCTTCAGCGACTTCTTCACCAGAAAACCCTGGCCGTCATAATAGGTGACGCCGGTAAAGTTGGCGCCGAGCGAGGTGTCGCGCGACAGCGTCCAGGTGGTGTTGCGCGACAGCACGTCGATCTCACCCGACTGCAGCGCGGTGAAGCGGTCCTTGGCCGACAGCGGCACGAACTTGATCTTGCTCGCGTCGTTGAAAATGGCGGCTGCGATCGCGCGGCAGATGTCGACGTCGAGCCCGGTCCAGTTACCCTTGTCGTCCGGAGTCGAGAAGCCCGGCAGGCCCTGGCTGACCCCGCAGGACAGCATACCGCGGTCCTTGACCGTCTTGAGGGTTTGCGCCGAGGCGGCCTGGGCCGAGAGACCGGCGGCAAGAGCGAGGGTAACAACCAGAGATACGCGTTTCATGGGCTAGGCCTTTCAAGGGGGTCGTCCGGAGATCTTTTTTTAGGCAACGCCTGACGTTGTGGGGCCAACCCGCTGATCCCTCGCTGAAAAGCGTCCCGCCGGCCGTGCAGTTTGACATGCGGTCCGGTCGGGCAATGGATCAATATCGCGACAGGCCCCTCAACTTGCAGCGACTGTTAGTTGGCATGCATCTCAGAACGACTGGCGTGCCGGGTCAAGGGGTTGACTGCCCTCTTCGGTGTCTTGTTATTAACTTACCCGGTCCTGCCCTGCCGCCCGGCGGATTTTCGCGATCAAGTTGTGGCTGCGGCATAACGTCTTGGATAATGCAAACGCATGAGCTTTTCGAACGACGGTCCGTCCAACCCGCAAAAACCCGAAACCAGACTGGTCACCGCGGGCCGTGACACCAAGGGGCAAAGGGGGTTCGTCAACCCTGCCGTGTTCCACGGTTCGACCGTGCTCTATCCGACCGCCGAGGACCTCCACGCCCACCGTGCCGAATTCTCCTATGGGCGTCACGGCTCTCCGACCACACGCGCGCTGCAGGACGTGCTGATGGCGCTGGAAGGACCGCAATGTGCCGGCGTCGGCCTCACGCCATCGGGGCTCGCCGCGATCACCACTACGCTGCTCTCGGTGCTGAGCGCCGGCGATCATGTGCTGGTGACCGACAACGTCTACCGGCCGTCGCGCAATTTCTGCAACGGCATGCTCGCCCGCTACGGCGTCGAGGTCAGCTATTTCGATCCGCTGATCGGCGCTGCCATCGAAAGCCTGTTCAAGCCCAACACCAAGGCGGTGCTGGTCGAGGCGCCCGGCTCGCAGTCGTTTGAAATGACCGACATCCCCGCCATCGCCGAAATCGCGCATGCGAGGGGCGCGCTCGTCATCGACGACAACACCTGGGCGACGCCACTGTTTCACCGCTCGCTCGACCAGGGCGTCGACATCAGCATGCAGGCCGCCACCAAATATATCGGCGGCCATTCCGACATCATGTTCGGCACGATCTCGGCGAACGCGAAAGCCTGGCCGCTGCTCACCGAGGGTATTCGCCTGCTCGGCGTCTGCGCCGGTCCCGACGACGTCTTCCTGGCGCTGCGCGGCACCCGCACGCTTTCGGTGCGGCTCGCACAGCATTACCGCTCGGGTCTCGAAATGGCGCGCTGGCTCGCCACCCGCCCCGAAGTCTTGTCGGTCCTGCATCCGGCGCTTGAAAGTCACCCGGGCCACGCGATCTGGAAGCGCGACTTCACCGGCGCGTCCGGCCTGTTCAGTATTGTTCTAAAACCGGTGCCGCAAAAGGCGGTCGATGCCCTGCTCGATACCGTCAAGCTGTTCGGCATGGGCTTTTCCTGGGGCGGCTTCGAAAGCCTCATCATTCCGTTCGACTGCGATCAATATCGCACCGCGACCAAATGGTCCCCCGGCGGACCGACGCTGCGGCTCCACATCGGCCTGGAGAATGTCGACGACCTCAAGGCCGATCTCGATCGCGGTTTTGCGGCGCTGAAGGCCACCGCGTAGGGCGACTATTCCTGTTCGATTTTTGATTGATCTTCGCGACGGCCGATGCAGCGGAGTGCTTTCGCTTGCATCTGCCGGGCCAGATCAACCGCGCGTTGCCGTCACGGCAGTATCCCCGGATTTTTGCGGACAATTTTCTTCAAACGATAACCGCTCGTTCACCATGACGGCGAATCCCGCCGTTCGATCGACCAAAACTTTCACGCCTCAAGTTCCCTTATACCTTTGATGCCTAGTCATACCTTCGGGGAAGGCTGTCGTTGCAGTGCAGTTGGGGCGTCCCTGCGTAAGAGTAGTGTAAAAGCGTATGAATATCGCACGTGTCGTCGTTCTGATCATCGCCTTGAGTGCCGGCGCTGTCGCCGCCTATCTCGCCCGTGGCACGGAAGATAGATCGCAGCCCGCGGCCGAACCGGTCGCGCAGTTGCCGACGGTGGAAATTCTGGTCGCGAAGTCCGACATCGGGCTCGGCCAGCCAGTCAAGCCCGAGGATCTGCAATGGCAGACCTGGCCGGCGTCGGCCGGCAATAATCTGGTCAACCGCGCCAGCAGGGCCGAGGCCATCAAGGAAATCGCCGGTTCGATTGCGCGCGCTCCCTTCATCGCGGGCGAGCCGATCCGTGAGCAGAAGCTGGTCAAGGCCAACGGCTCCGGCTTCATGGCAGCCATCCTGCCGACCGGCATGCGGGCGATCTCGACTGAAATCTCGCCGGAAACCGGCGCCGGCGGCTTCATCCTGCCCAACGACCGCGTCGACGTCATTCTCACCAAGCGCGAAAAGAGCCCGGACGGCAAGGGAGCCGATGTCGCCCAGTCGGAAATCATTCTCTCCAACATTCGTGTGCTGGCGATCGATCAGGCGCCGAAGGAAAAAGAGGGCATCAACACCCTCGTCGGCCGCACCGTCACGCTCGAACTGAAGCCCGAGCAGGCCGAGACGCTGGCACGTTCGCGCCAGAGCGGCACGCTGGCGCTCGCGCTGCGCAGCATCACCGACGTCAACGCGACGGCCGAAGGCCAGTCCGAGGATCAGACTAAAAAACGAAGCGAAAGCGTCAACGTGGTCCGCTACGGGGTCGCCAATCAAACGACGGCACAGAAGTGACCGAAAGGACGTCCAGAATGAAGTTTGGAGAAAATCAGTCAGCGATGCGAACCGTAGCGGCGCGCACCCTGTTGTTGTCGGCCGCCGCCGCGCTGACGCTCGCTCCGCTGCTGCCCGTCGTCGCGGCCGAGTCCGACAAGGATCCCGTGACGACCTCCGCCATCGGCCCGGTCAAGATGCGCTTCCTGTCGCTCGGCATCGGCAAGTCCGTGGTCGTCGACCTGCCACGCGACGTGAAGGATGTGCTGGTCGCCGACCCGAAGATCGCCAATGCCGTCGTTCGTTCCTCGCAACGCGCCTATATCATCGGCGGCGCGGTCGGCCAGACCAACGTGGTGTTCTTCGACGCCGACGGCCAGCAGGTTGCCTCCTACGACATCGCGGTCAAGCGTGACTTGAACGGCGTGCGCGCCGCGCTGAAGCAGACCTTGCCCGGCGTCCAGATCGAGGGCGTCGGCGACAGTGTCGTCCTGACCGGCTCCGTATCCTCTCCGGTCGAAGCCCAGCAAGCCGGCGAGATCGCGGCGCGGCTGGTCGGCGGCGCCGAGAAGGTTGTCAACTCGGTCATCGTCCGCGGCCGCGACCAGGTGATGCTCAAGGTCACCGTGGCGGAAGTGCGACGCGACATCGTCAAGCAATTGGGCGTCGATCTCAGTGCCAGCATGAATTACGGCACCGCGGCGGTCGTTTTCAACAACACCAATCCGTTCACCGCCAACAATGCTCCGCTCGTCGCCGGCAACGGCTTGACCGGGGCGGCTTTGAACAAAGCTGGTCTGCCATCCGTCACCGCTACCCTGCGCGCGATGGAGAGCGCGGGCGTGGTGCGGACGCTGGCGGAGCCAAATCTGACGGCGATCTCCGGCGAGTCCGCGACATTCATTTCAGGCGGCGAATTTCCCATTCCGACCGGCGTAACCTGCCAAACGACGACGGCGGGCGCGATCGGACAATGCGTTCAGACGGTCAGTTTCAAGAAATTCGGCATCTCGCTCAACTTCACGCCGGTGGTGCTGACCGAGGGACGGATCAGCCTGAGGGTGATGACCGAAGTGTCGGAAATCTCGACCGAAAACGCTTTGACGGGCGGTGCCGGCGGAACAACGATCCCCTCGATCAAGACGCGTCGCGCGGAAACCACGCTGGAAATTCCGTCCGGCGGCTCCGTTGCGATGGCGGGACTGATCCAGGAACAAACCAAGCAGGCTATCAACGGAATGCCCGGCGTGGATCAGATACCGATTTTCGGACAGCTGTTCAGGAGCCAGGACTTCATCAACCATCAGACCGAACTGATGGTCATCGTGACGCCCTATGTCGTTCGCGCGGTCGCGCAGAAGGAACTGTCGCGTCCCGATGACGGCTTTGCGCCGGCATCCGACTCGCAGTCCGCTTTGCTCGGGCGCATCAACCGGATCTATGGGGTCGCCGCCCGCGTCGATCCCGTCGGCGGCATGCAGGGCAATTTCGGCTTCATCATCGATTGAGACGCAGAGCTGTTCACCGAGTGGGGACGAGGACAGAACATTGACAACGAGAATTCAGCTCTATCGCGTCAAGGCCTTGCCGATACTTGGCGCCCTGCTCGGCCTTTCGGCGGCGCTCGGCGCCTGCACGTTGCAGAGCACGGAAATCGTGACCGCCAGCGTGCCCGAAGATTACCGCCATCGTCATCCGATCGCGGTGACCGAAGCCGACCGCTCAATCGTGGTGTTCGTCGGTCATGCCCGCGGCGGCCTGTCCGGGTCGCAACGCACCGACGTCATGGGACTGGCGCAGACCTGGATGCGCGAAGGCACCGGCGCTGTTATCGCCGATGTCCCGATCGATACGCCGAACGCGCGCGCGGCGGCGGCGTCGTTCCGGGAAATCCGGTCGGTGCTGATGGCCAGCGGCGTGCCCTCGCGCGCCATCACGCTGCGTCACTACCGGCCCGACGATCCACGTACGCTGC
Organism: Bradyrhizobium sp. URHC0002; assembly: GCF_054059515.1. NCBI lineage: Bacteria > Pseudomonadati > Pseudomonadota > Alphaproteobacteria > Hyphomicrobiales > Nitrobacteraceae > Bradyrhizobium > Bradyrhizobium sp. URHC0002. Next base: position 5,918,028 of record NZ_JBSSCF010000001.1, read on the forward strand.
CGACGATCAGACTCAGCTATCCGAAGATTACGGCCGTGGCCGGACCGTGCGGCCTGTGGCCGCAAGACCTCGGACCGAATATCGACAATGTCGCCTACAATGAAAATCGCTCGTACCACAATTTCGGCTGCGCCACCCAGCGCAACCTTGCTGCGATGATCGACAATCCTGCCGATCTCGAGCAGCCGCGCCCCGAGAGCCCCGCCTATACGCCACGCCGCGATATCGCCTTTGAAAAATACCGCAAGGGCACCACGACAACGACCACCTATCCCGAAGCCGATAAGGCCAAACTCAGCGATACAGGCAAATGATCAGCCGCGTCTTTCAAAACTCAGACGATCAACTCGACGACACGCCGGCGCAGCCCGAGGAATACATCTCGCCGGCGCCACGCGTATCGGTGCAGGCCTTTTGCGTCAGCATCGCGATCGCAACAGCGGCGCGCGCGGCGAGCGAAGACCGCCGTCTCGGCAAGGCCCACCTTACGGTTCACATGGGCGGCATTGCCGCCGCCATCGAGACCTACCACAAGGCGCCGACGCCGAACGTCATTTTGCTGGAGACCGAACCCGGCCGCGATATTCTCGAAGCCCTCGATGAACTCGCGACCGTCTGCGACGCCGGAACCCGCGTCGTCGTGATCGGCAGCGCCAACGACGTCACGCCCTATCGTGAACTGGTGCGGCGCGGCATCAGCGACTACGTGACCGGACCGATCGAGCCGATCGACGTCGTGCGCGCAATATGCGGTCTTTACGCGGCCTCCGAGGCCGTGGCCGTCGGCCGCATCATCGCCGTGGTCGGCGCCAAGGGCGGCGTCGGCGCCTCCACCGTCGCGCACAACGTGGCCTGGGCGATCGCCCGCGATCTCGCGCTGGATTCCGTCGTGATCGATCTCGACCTTGCCTTCGGCACCGCCAGCCTCGATTACAATCAGGATCCGGTTCAAGGCATCGCCAATGCGGTCTTCCAGCCGGAACGGCCGGACTCCGCCTTCATGGAGCGCCTGCTGTCGAAATGCACTGACCGCCTCGACCTGCTGGCGGCGCCGGCAACATTGGACCAGGTCTATGATTTCGGCGCCGATGCGTTCGATGCGATCTTCGATACGATGCGCATGACGACCCCCTGCATCGTGCTCGACGTCCCGCATCAATGGTCGGCGTGGACCAAACGCACGCTGGTCGGCGCGGACGACATTCTGATCGTCGCCGAGCCCGACCTCGCCAACATGCGCAACGCCAAAAACATGCTGAACGTGCTGAAGGCGGCGCGGCCCAACGACCGCCCGCCGCTCTATTGCCTCAACCAGGTCGGCATGCACAAGCGTCCGGAGATATCCACGCGCGAATTCGCCAAGGCGATCGAGAGCCAACCGATCGCGGCCATTCCGTTCGATTCAAGGATGTTCGGCACCGCCGCCAATAACGGCCAGATGATCGCGCAGATCTCTGCCAAGCATCGCACCACCGCGATGTTCCTGCAGATGGCACAGCGCCTGACCGGCCATGCCGTGACCAAGCGGTCCCGGACTTCGTTCCTGGCCCCGATCCTCAAGAAACTGCAAGGCGTGAAGGCTCGCAGGGCCTGAGCAAGAGCAACGGCGGCAAGTGGCCGAGCCGTTGCCGCCCTGAGCCTATTCCGTTCCGATGCAATCGGAACGGGGCTCTGGATTTTTGATTTGAGGCGTTGGTCCTGACGCGAGCCGCCGCCCGCTCCGCTTGAAACGTTCTAATTGGCGCGTCCGGCGGCCGCGATCGGCATCTTATCGACCTCGGCCCGCGCGTTCTCTTTTTCCTTGCGCGATAACATCTGCTTCAACTGGGCGACATTGACTGCGGCCTCGGCGGGCGGCAGGTCGGCCTTCACGATCTTTTCGGCATCGGCGAAACGGCCCTGCAGGCCGACCACCAGCGCCAGATTGGCACGTACGCGCGGATCGGTCGGCGCAAGGCCATGGGCGCGGCGCAGCGTCTCCTCGGCCTTGGGCAGTTCTTTCGAGAGCACGTAGGACAGTCCGAGATTGGACAGCACCAACGGCTGGCCGGGCACGATCTTCAGCGCGCTCGAATAGTATTGCCGCGCCTCCTCGTAGCGGCCGAGTTGGTCCAGTGTCGCTCCCTGCGCCGAGAGCAGCCGCCAATCGGGATCGTCGGGGCTATGGGCGCGGCCGAGCACCTCGAAGGCCTGCTGGAAGTTGCCGTTGTCGGCCAGCGCGCGGCCGTAGGCGGCGAGCAGCAGCTTGTTGCCGGGATGGGCGATGGTGGCCTGTTCGAGCACCGCAACCGCCTGCGCCCGCTGTCCTGACGCGCGCAGCGCCTTGCCGTACCTCAGCGCGGCGTCGGCATCCTTCGGATTGGCGCGATAGCGCTCCTGGTAGAGCTCTGCGTCACGGCGCGGGTCGCTGGCGAGACTGGCGTCGGCCTTCTCGTCGATCGAACCGGTAATGTCTGCTAGTCCCGAAGTCTGGCAACTGCCAAGCCCCAACGCCAGGATCAGGGTCGACGTGCACGCAAGAAGCCGCGCAAGGCGGGACGGATGGAGCAACTTCTGTCGCATGTAGCTGGACTCACGGCGGGAACTGTCCAGGAACACTCACAGCTTAACCCTAAGTTCAGGTTAAGTTTGCCCACTTTTGCGGTAATCGGAGACCTCTGCGACCCGCTACGCGCCGGCCGGGCGCTTGCGCCCTGACCGCGCCGGCGCAGCCGAGCAGCTTAGTCGACGAATTGCGCGCCGAGCTCGCATCCGATCCGCCAGGCCAGCCGGCACTGACGCGGCCTGCCCTCCGAGAAAATCACCGTAAATTCGGAAGGAATTTCGGGATATTCGGCGATGATCTTCACACCGCCATCCGACACGTCGGAAATCATGCAATCGCGCGGCAGGCCGCCGGTCGCGAATTGTATTTTTGCAAAGCTTCTGCACGCCCGACGTTCGCTGCTGCGACGATTCGCATACATGTCGATCCCTGACCCTAGCTCGTGTGATTCACCCGATGGTGGATCAGTCTTACCGAAGAATTGTTGGAATTGGCCTATCGCAACGGCTCGCAATGTAACTGATACGTTCGAAATCCGTTTACCGAACCTGGGGCCCTCTTGGTTGATGGCTGAGGTCCTCGAACGCGCCCGCGGCGGCGCCTCGCAGTGCAATTTTCGGCAAATTAAGGGGTTGATCCCCCCTCGTTAGGCGATAGCCTGACCCCTCGACTCGATTTGGCGGAAACAAAAGCGCATGGGAAGTCTGGTTCTTCTCGATTTGATGGGCGGCGTCGCGCTACTGCTGTGGGGCCTGCATATGGTCCACAGCGGCATCCTGCGCGCGTTCGGGGCTGATCTGCGCCTGTTGCTGGCCAAAGCCCTGAGCAACCGCTTCACCGCCTTTGGCGCCGGCCTCGGTCTGACCGCCCTGCTCCAGAGCAGCACCGCGACGGCGCTGATCACCAGTTCGTTTACCTCGGAAGGGCTCGTCAGCCTGGTGCCTGCACTCGCCATCATGCTTGGCGCCAATGTCGGCACTACCCTGATCGTGCAGATCCTGTCGTTCAACATCTCCGCCGTGGCACCCGTGCTGTTCATCATCGGGCTGGTCGCCTTCCGCAGCGGGCCGCGCTCGCGCATCAAGGACATCGGCCGCGTCTTTATCGGGCTCGGCCTGATGCTGCTGGCGCTGCATATCCTGCTCAATACGTTGGCGCCGGCGGAGAACGCACCGGGCGTGCGCGTGTTCATGAACGCCATCACCGGCGATCCCGTGCTCTGCATCCTGCTCGCCGCGATCGTGACCTGGCTGGTGCATTCCTCTGTCGCCAGCGTGCTGCTGATAATGTCGCTGGCCTATGCGCATTTCGTCACGCCCTACGCGGCGCTGGCGCTCGTACTCGGCGCCAATCTCGGCAGCGCCATCAATCCAATCGTCGAAGGCGCGCGCCGCGACAATCCCGCGAGCTACCGCCTGCCGCTGGGCAACCTCGTCAACCGGCTTGCCGGTATCCTGCTGGTGGCGCCGTTCCTGCAGCCGATCGCGGACCTTCTGATCTCGTGGCAGCCGGATCTCGCCAAGGCGACTGCCCTGTTCCACGTCGCCTTCAACGTCGTGACCGCAGCTCTCTTCATCGGCCTGCTCGACGGCATGGCGAAGCTGTTGAAGGCGTTGCTGCCCGAGCGCGTCAAGGAGGCCGACGCGTCAGGACCGCGCTATCTCGACGAGAGCGCGCTGGAAACGCCCTCGCTCGCTCTGGCCGATGCTGCCCGCGAGACCCTGCATATGGGCGATCACGTCGAGATCATGCTGCGCAAGGTGATGGCGGCAATGATGACCAACGACCGGGCGCTGGTCGACCAGGTCTCGCAGATGGACAACAGCGTCGACAGCCTCGACGAGGCGATCAAGCTCTACGTCACAAAACTCACCCGCGGCAGTCTCGACGAGCGCGAGGGACAGCGGGCGATGGAGATCGTTTCCTTCGCCATCAACCTCGAGCATATCGGCGACATCATCGACAAGAATCTGAGCGAGCTCGCAACCAAGAAGATCAAGCGCCGGTTCCAGTTCTCGGCCGAGGGCGCCGAGGAGCTGTCCGCCTTCCACAAGCGCACGATGGATTCGCTTCGGATCGCGTTCGGCGTCTTCATGTCCGGAGACGTCAACGAGGCGCGAAAGCTGCTGGCCGAGAAAGCCGCGCTGCGCAATGCCGAACTGGCCGCGACCGAGCGGCATCTCGACCGCCTGCGCGAGGGCCGGCCCGAAACCATCGAGACCACCTCGCTGCATCTCGACGTGCTGCGCGACCTCAGGCGCATCCATTCGCACATCTGCTCGGTCGCCTACCCCGTGCTGGATGCCGCGGGCGAACTGGCCGCGTATCGCCGCTCGACGGAGAACGATGTCGGCGCGCTGCCGGCACCCGCGCCCAGCCGCTCCTGATCACCGATCCAGCGTCTTCGACGCCTTGCCGCGATGCCTGACGATCAGCATGATGTTCCTGATATAGATGATCGTGGCCAGCGACTGACCGAGAATGATCACCGGCTCGCGCTTGGCGATACCGTAGACCAGAGTCATCAGGCCGCCCCCCATGGAGAAGAACCAGAACGCGATCGGAATCACGCTTCGTCCGGCGCGTTCGCTTGAGATCCACTGCACCAGGAAGCGCGCGGTGAAGAACAATTGCGCGATCAGGCCGAAAGCCAGCCAGAAATCGAACTTGGCGACGAAGACGTCATAGAGATAATCGCCCAGCGCCTGGCCGTATTGAATCAGCATCAGAGAACCTCGGTCACAGTGGGCGTCGGCTTCTTGCGGCGGATCAGCCACCACACGCCGGCAAGATCCATGATCCCGATCCATAGCCGGTCAAAGAAGCCGTAATTGGACACGCCGGAATGGCGCGGACGATCGATGACATCGACATAGGCGATGTCAAAGCCTTCGCGGCGTACCAGCGCCGGCAGGAATCGATGCAGCCCGTCGAAATAAGGCATCGAGAGGAACACCTCGCGCGGGAAAGCCTTCAGCCCGCAGCCGGTGTCGCGGGTGCCGTCGCTAAGAATCGCCTTGCGCACGCCGTTGGCGATTTTCGACTGCAGCTTCTTGAAACCGGTATCCTTGCGCCCCACCCGCTGGCCGGCGGCGAGACCGACGCGGCCATCGCCCTTTTCGACCGCGGCGATCAAGTCCGGCAGGAACGCCGGATTGTTCTGGCCGTCGCCATCCAGCGTCGCCACGATGGCGCCGCGCGCGGCCCGCACCCCGCTGCGCACCGCCGCCGATTGCCCGGAAGAATGGTCGTGTTTGAGTTGCCGGAGCTGACGGTGCTGCTTCATCAGGTCGACCAGCCGTCCGGCGGTCGCATCCGTCGAGCCGTCATTGACATAGATGATCTCGTAGGCCCAGCGGCCATCGAGCGCGCCAACGATTTCCGCAACCAGCGGCGCGACGTTCTCCGCTTCGTTGCGCACCGGCACAACGATGGAAACGGCGACCGCATCAGTGTCGGAAGGTGTCAAATCGGCACTCGTCTGGTTGGTTTGGGAGAACCCGGAACCGGGCATATCGGGGCCGTCGGGCGGCGTCCGCTTTTATGGGGCCAAAGCGCCGCGGGCAACCCTTTTGAGGCGTCCGGACGAAGGCCCGACAAGGGACACAATGCTGCCGTCGCGCTGGATCGCGAACCCCAGCCTGCGGGCCGCAAACCAGTAGCGCACGAACATCGCGCCGACGATCCCGACCAGCGCACCGGCTACCACGTCGCTCGGATGGTGGGCGACCAGCACCAGACGGGTCGCCGCAATGAAGATGGCATAGACGGCCATCGCAAGGCGTGCCTGAGGCCAGATGACCGACACGGCGAAAGCCAGCGCAAAGGCGGTCGTGGCGTGGCCGGACGGAAAGCTGTAATAGGCCGGGTTGCCTGCGAAGTGCGAGAAGTGAAAGGCATTGGCCTCGCCACCGACAAACGGACGGCCGCGGCCGACGCAATATTTCAGCACTTCGGTGACCAGATTGGGCACGGCGACCGCGCAGAAAATGAACTGCAGCCGCGTTCCAAGACCAAGCAACAGCGAGCGCTGGATGCCGCGCAAGGCCGGCGAGACGATGGCAACCGCGATCAGCAATCCGGCCAGTACCGTCAGCACATATTCGTCCTTGCCGAAATCGGTGAGAATGCGGATCCACCACAGCGCCGGCGTGCCGCGTTTCGGCATCTGGGCTATTTCCCACGCGTCGATCGCGTACATCAGCACGATGATCGCGGCACCGAGGCCAGCCGACAGCCACAACACGTGTCGTGCCGCCCGCCGCGCCGCCTCGGCGCGCCGCGAATGCGACGGCGAGCGCACGAGCTGCGTCAGCGACAACCACGCCAGCTTCACGAAGCGCGAAGCATAATTCTGGGATTCGGTGGCCACGGAATTTGTGGACATCTTACTCCGTGCCTTCCGAGCGGAAGATGGCGATCGAGACCGCCTTTCCCTGCGAGATATTATAGCCCTCGATCCGCTTCGCCACGTTGTAGCGCAACCCGATGGCTTCGGCGCGTTGGACGAAGGCGCGCTCGGTGCGCGATTCCACCAGCGCAAAACGGCAACTGCCTTGGCCTAGGAAATCCGCCGCGCCCGATCCGTCGGTGAGCAGCGTGCCGGTGCCGGTCATGAACACCAGGCTCGGCTCGTGAAAGCCGGCTGCTGCGGCCCTTGGCCCAACGCAGACCACGTTGCGAAGCGCGCGCGCGACCTCGGCGCTCGGAAACAATGTCGTCAGCGACGGCATCACGATGCCGTAGATTCCGATCGCCAGGAACATCGCCGCGACCACCGCATTCAACAGCGAGCGCTCGGCGCGGCTGTCCTCGAACATCCACCACGCGACCAGACCGAAGATCATGGCCCCGGCCAGGAACGGCCAGGCCGGAAACGCCGGATAGTGCGTCAGCTTGATGGCGCCGATGACGGCGATCACGGCCGCGCCGACCGGCACCACGAACCACCAGGCCGCACCGCGTGTCAGCCAGGACGAACGCGACAGCACGCGACGCTCCAGCGCCCCGGCAGTGAGGATCGCAATCGCCGGATACAGCGGCAGCACGTAATGCGGCAGCTTGGTCAACACCAGTTCGAACACGATCCAGGACGGCACCAGCCACGCCAGCAGATATTGCGCGCCGGGCTCGCGCCGCGCGCGCCACACGGCCGGCGCCGCCATCCCCGCCAGCGCGGCACCCGGCCAGAACGTGACCCAGAACAGCAGCAGATAGAGGCCGGGCGGTGCGCCGTGGGATTCCTGTGCGCCAAGCTTGCTCAACATGTCGCCGCCGAGTGAATTGGAGAAGAAGGCCTCGCCCGCCCGCCAGAAGATCGCGACGAACCATGGCAGCACCAGCACCAGCGTCCACATCAGGCCCCATACCGGACGCAGCCGCCAAAGCCATGCCGCCGAGCGGTCGAGGATCGCGAGCGCCAGGATGGCCAAGCCGACGAACATCAGGATCAGCGGCCCCTTGAGCAGGATGCCGCCGGCCAGCGCAGTCCAGAAGATCGCAGGCGCGCTCCAGGGCGGACGCGCCGGATCCTCGCCACGCTGCCAGGACAGATAGACCCGCGCCATCGCTCCCATCGCGGCAACCACGGTCAACAGCAGCATCGCGTCGGTTTTGGCCAGCCGGGCCTCGGCGCCGAGCAGGACTGAACTGCATATCATCAGCGCCGCCAGCGCCGCCCCGCGCCGAGTCACGAAGGCGAGCGCCGCCCAGTAGGTCAGGAGAACCGCGCCGATGGCGCCGATCAGGGAGGGAATCCGGTAGAGCCAGATGCGCAACTGCGCCCGCGGCAGGCCGAGCGACGAGGCGGTTTCGACCACGGCGGCCTGCAGCCAATAGATGCCGACCGGCTTCTTGTAGCGGACGTCGTCCTGGAACCGGATATCGACGAAATCGCCGCTTTCGACCATCTGCTTGGTCGCCTGCGCAAACCGCGCCTCGTCGCGGTCGATCGCCGGAATATTGAAGAAGCCGGGCAGGAAAAGCACGATGCCGCAGAGCACCAGGAACACGATGGCGCGAAAGTGGCTCGCGGTCGCGTAATCGAACGCCGCGGCCAGCCTGCGGCTGGAATGCGTAGGTTTTACAGGCTGTTGGCCCGCTCCGAAGCGTGGGGGTTGCAAGGTTTCAACCATCTTGTTCGCATACGATGAAACCGCACTGCAAACAACACCACAGAACAGCCTAACCTGTGGTCGCTGGACGCTTTTTCGTCACTGTATCCGGATCACGACGGTATCGGCCGCCCCCGTCGCGTCGATCACCGTCAGGCGGGCGAAACCGGGCCCGGGCGGGTCAACCAGGCGCTGGCGCCGGCCGTCGATTTCGCCGACAGAAGCGCCGTTCAGCATGACGGTCAGCGGCAGCACGCCGCCGGCAACCTTGACCGGCATCGGTGCGGCCTGCCCGCCGCCTGAACGATCGACATCGATCCGCGAGCCGTTCAGCGGAAACTGGATGCGCGGCGTCTGATCGTTTCCGGTGCGGATCAGTTCGCCGACAGGACGGAAGCGCCGCAACGGCAGCGGCAGCTTGGCATTGCCGGCGATCAACGCCCCCTTTGGCGCCTTGGGCAGCGCTGCCGGGATCTTTCCGGTGCGCGCAAACGCGTCGAACAGGATTGGCGCGGCGGCGATGCGGCCGACCAGGCCCGGCACCGGTGCGCCGTCGGGACGTCCGACCCACACGCCGATCGTGATGCGGCCATCGAAACCGACCGACCATGCATCGCGATAGCCGTAGCTGGTGCCGGTCTTGAACGCGATTTTGTTGTGCACGCCGTTTTCCGGCGGCGGCGTCCCGAGCAGCACGTTGCCGACCTGCCAGGCCGCGGCCTGGTCCATCAGCCGCATCGGCTCGCGGTCGTCATTGGCCAGCATGATCTCGCGCAGCGGCTTTGCCGCGCCGAGCCGCGCCAGCCCGGTATAGAGCTGCGCCAGATCCTGCAAGGTGATGCCGACGCCGCCAAGGCCCATCGCAAGGCCCGGCGCTTCATCCTTCGGCAGCACGAGGTTGCCGCCGGCCTGCTTCAGCCGCGACGACAGCCGGCTGGAGCCGACGCGGTCGAGCAGCGCAATCGCCGGCACGTTCAATGATAGTTGCAGCGCCTTGCGCACCGGCACCGTGCCCTGGAACGTCATGTCGAAATTTTCCGGCGCGTAGGAGCCGAAACGAATGGGCCGGTCGTCGATCAGGCTCTCGGGATGCACAAAGCCGTCCTCGAAGGCGAGCCCATAGATAAATGGTTTCAGCGTCGAGCCCGGCGAACGCACCGCGCGCGTCATGTCGACCTGTCCGGCGCGGCGCTCATCGAAATAATCCGACGAGCCGACGCGGGCCAAGACGTCGCCGCTTTCATTGTCGACCGCGATGATCGCGACCGAAATGTTCGGCCCCTGCGCCACCGCGCGGTCGCGCGCCAGCACTTCCAGCGTTTTCTGCAAGGCCGAATCCAGCGTCAGCTTGATCAGCGGCGCATCCTTCACCGTCGCCATCGCGGCATCGGCGGAATGCGGCGCCAGAATCGGCATCGGCTTGCGCAGCCGCGGCACCGCGGCTGCCTTGGCCTGCGCCCCGTCATCTTTCGACACCACGCCATCCTCGACCATCCGGGCCAGCACGCGGTCGCGCGCGGCGTGGGCCGCTTCCGGATAACGGTCGAGCCGGCGGCGTTCCGGCGATTGCGGCAGCGCGACCAGCAATGCGGCCTCCGCAAGCGAAAGCCGTTTCGATTCCTTGCCGAAATAGGCGATGGATGCGGCGCGGATGCCTTCGAGATTGCCGCCGAACGGCGCCAGCGCCAGATAGAGATCGAGGATTTCGTCCTTGCTCAGTTGCCGTTCGATCTGAACCGCGCGCACCATCTGGCGCAGTTTTGCGTACACCGAGCGCTCGCGCCGCGGCTCGATCAGCCGCGCCAGTTGCATCGTAATGGTCGAGCCGCCGGAAACGATGTGGCCGCTGGTGCCGAACTGCAGCGCCGCGCGCCCGAGCGCCAGCGGATCGACGCCGCCATGCGACCAGAACCGGCGGTCTTCATACGCCAGCAGCAGCTTGAGATATCCGGGATCGACCGCGGTCTTCGCATCGACCGGCAGCCGCCAGCGGCCGTCGGCCATCGCATAGGCCCGCAGCAGCTTGCCGTTGCGGTCGACGATCGTGGTGGAAACTTTTCGCGCCTCTTCCAGCGGCAACGGCCCGAGCGAGACCACCCAGGCAGCGAAGCTGCCGGCCACGATCAAGAAGGCGGCGGCCGAAATCGCCACCGCCGTTCTGATCGTCCGCCAGCGCGCTCGGCGAGGCGCAGGCGGCGCTATGGTTGCCCTCTCGCTCATTTCGCCGGACGCACCTCGACCGAGCCGGTGCCGGTGCGGCCGTAGCGCGAGGGGTTGTACATGTCCTCGACATAGGCCTGCGGCAGCACGTATTTGCCGGGAGAAACCGCGCGAACGATGTAGGCCACGGTGAACACCGACTTGTCGTCGCTGGCGCGGTCGATGGCCGCCGTGAAGCGGTCGTCGCGGAACTCGGTATGCTCCGGCTCCTCGCCATCCTCGATCCAGTCCAGCGTGCCGCTATCGCCCGACGACACCAGATGCGGGTTGTCGATCTCGAGCCCGGCCGGGAGATAGTCGGCCACCATGATGTGCCCGTATTCCGGCTTGGCCTCGGTGATCTTCAGCACCACCGCGAAGCGGTCGTTCTGCTTGGCCTTGGTGACGTCCGCGGGCTTGCCGTCGAGCGTGAAGTAACTGCGCTCGATCTTGAAGCCGTTGGAGGCTGCGGGCTCCGGGGTAACAGGCGAACCCGACACCGAGACCACCGCCTGCAGCGGCGCATCGCCGGTATTGGTGACCTTGACCGGCTTGCCGGCCACCGCATCGGCCTTGTAGCTCCGGTACACGGCAGCCTTGGCAGGCGTGCCATCGATATCCAGCGCCAGCGTTTCCTTCGACAGCGCACGCGCGGCCAGCACCAGCCACGCGTTCTCCTGCGTCGAGGTGTAGGGCGAAAGCCCCCGCGCCACTTCGACCCGCTGGACGGCCTGCGTCAGCGTCGCCCGCGGCGCGTTGCCTTCGCTGGCGAGCGAGACCAGCGCCGCCGCATCGCGTAGCGCCGAGCCGTAGTCGGTGCGGCCGAACTCGAGCACGGGCTTTGGCGCCAGCGCATCGAGCGCTGCCCCATAGACCCGCTCCGCCCGCGTCTTGTCGCCGACCAAGGCCAGCGCCGCCGCGAGCTGCGACTTCGCAATCGGCGTGGCGAGATTGGAGAGCTTGGTGTCCGCGAGATAGCGCAGATCGCCGATCGGCGCCGCGCCATTGCGGGCGAGCACATAGAGGCCGTAGGCCAGATCGCGGCCGCCGTCCTTTTCCGGCTCGTTGGCGTTGACCACGGAGTTCCTGATGCGATCGAGCGCGTTCTTGAACAGCACGTCCGGCACCGCAAATCCCTTTTCGCGGGCGCGGGTCAGGAAGTCGGTCACGTAGGCATCGAGCCAGGAATCGTCGCCACCGGCCGACCACAGGCCGAACGAGCCGTTCGAGCCTTGGCGGGCCAGCAGCCGGTCGATCGCATCCCTGATGCGCTGGTCGACCGCGGTATCCATCGCCAGATGCGCGCCGGCCGCGAGGTCGTTGACATAGAGCAGCGGCATCGCGCGGCTGGTGATCTGCTCGGAACAGCCGTGCGGATAGCGATCCAGCGCCTTCAAAATGGTCGCCGCATCGAGCGCGGTGGACAGGCCGACCGACAGCGACACGCTGCCGGTGCCCGACACCAGGTCGGAGAACATGTCCGGCGTCAGCGTCAGGCTCTCACCCTTTGCCAGCGTTCGGATCGAGCGCCGCGCCAGCACCTGCGTCGCCGCCTTGACGTCGAGCGCATAGTGCCGGGCCAGCGTCAGTCCGTTCGGCCCCTTGATGTCGACATCGAGATTGGCGGTACCCGCGCCGCCGGCGTCGAGCGCCAACGCCATCGAGGTCCGCTGCTTGGCGGCGAGCTTGACAGTGGTGGTTGGATTGCCCGTCACTTTCACCGGTCCCGACGTTTTCACGCTGATGCTGTAATCGCCGGGCGCACCCTCGACATTGTCGAGATCGAAACTCATGGTGCCCTTGTCGCCGTTGAGCAGGAAGCGCGGCAGCGTCGCCGTCAGCACCACGGGATCGCGCACCGTGACGTCGATGGCGGCGCGGCCGAGCTTGGTCGAATTCCACGCCACCGCCATGACCCGCGCGGTGCCGGCGAATTCCGGAATGTCAAAACTGATTTCCGCTGATCCGTCGGCGCCGACCGTGACGATCCCTGAATAGAGCGCCAGCGGCTTTTGCGTGGGCGGCGAGCCCTGCAGCTCGGCGCCGGCGGAATCGCCGCCGGTCCGGATCTGGCCGCGCGTGCCCTGCATGCCGTCGATCAATTGCCCATAGAGGTCACGGATTTCGGACGTGAGGCGGCGCTGGCCGAGATAGTAGTCATCCGGCGCGGGCGGCTTGTAGTTGGTCAGGTTGAGAATGCCGACATCGACGGCAGCCACCACGATCTTGGCGTCCTCGCCGGGATTGAGCACGCCGAGTTTGACCGGGATCTTCAGCGCCGTACCGGGCCGAACCAGAGGCGGCGGCGACAGCGCGACCTGCAGCGTGCGCGTCTTCTTGTCGATGCCGAACCATTTTAGCCCTATCGCACGTCCCGGCATCCGCAGCGCTGCCGCGTCGAGCGGACGGCGCAGCGTCGCGAGCACATAGGCGCCGGTGCCCCAGTCCTTGCCGACGGTCAGCTTCACCTGCTGGGTGCCTTCCTTGACGTCGAGGGTCTGCGTCGTCAGCAGCCGGTCGCCGAGCACGTTGATGGTGAGCTTGCCGGCGGTACGGGCATTGACCGACACCACCATCGTGTCGCCGGACGCGTATTCCGGCTTGTCGATCGAGGTTTCCAAAAGGTCCGGCGTATCGGCGCTGCCGTCGGAGTACCAGCCGACGTCGAACTGCACCGACGTGACCGGTCCGTCCGCCTCGGTCGATTTGACATCGAGGCGGTAGCGGCCCGGCTGCGGCGCGACCGACACCCGCGCCGCCTTGTCAGATGTCAGCGTCAGGTCGCCGTCGGCGACACGCTTGGTCGATTTGACCGGCTCATATTCCCAGGACGAGTTCTGGCGATACCACTGGTACCGCGACTCCATCTTGAGCAATTCGTAGCGCAGGCCATCGCGCGGCAGTTGCTTGCCGTCGGGACCGACGAACACGACGTCGAACTCGGCCTTGTCGCCCTCGGCGACGCTCTTGTCAGCGAATAGCGGCTTGATGCCGATCAGCGCCGCTTGAGGCGCCACGGGAAGCACCAGCTTGCGCTCGACGGCGCGGCCGCCCGTCTCCACCATGCGGATGAAGATCTGGGCCTCCTGCGGACGGGTGGACGTCGGCGCCTTGGCCAGCGACACCGGGAAGGTCGCAACGCCATTGGCGTCGGCCTCGGGGAGGTTCTCGATCGGGGTGCGCTCGTTGGAGGCGGTCTCCTCATCCGCCACGCCGAACTGGTAGCCGGGATAACCCGGCCGCCCGGAGGCCGCAGGCGCGACCAGCATGTCGCCCTCGAGCTGCAGGCCCGAGGCCGGGGCACCATAGAGGAACTTGCCGGCGACCTTCAGTTCAACCGGGGTCTCAGCCTTGATCATCTTCTCCTTGGCCGAGACGTCGAACTCGATCCGTTCGGGGATGTAGTCCTCGACCATGAAGGTGGTCTCGCCGACGGACGAACCCTTGGGGTCGGTAAAGGCCCGCACCCGCCAGGTGCCGGTCGGGACCGCGGAATTGAGCGGCAGGACAAGAGAGCGGCCGCCCGCGCCCTGGTCGGGGAGCTGGGCGCGGCGGAATTCGACGCCGTCGGGCCGCTCGATCACCAGCGTCAGCGGCCCGCCGGACATGGCGTTGCCCTGCCCGTCGCGCAGCAGCGCGGTCAGATAGACGGTTTCGTTCGACCGGTAGACGCCGCGCTCGGCATAGACGAAGGCGTCGGCGCCTGCCGGCACCACCCGCCCCGATACGCCGCGGTCGGTGAGGTCGAAGGCATTGGTCTTCAGGCTGAGGAAGGCATAGTCCGCCTTGTCGCTCATGACTGTCAAAAGCGCCGGCGACAGCCCGCCCTCACCGCGCGCCAGTCCCGCCTCGAACAGCACATGGCCGGCATCGTCGGTCTTGCGGGTGGCGAGGATCTCATTGTTGCGCGCGACCAGCCGCACTTCGGCCTTTGCGACCGCCTCCGTCGAGGCCAGCGAATTGACGAACACATGGATGCCGTCATTACCCGAAAACGCCGTCAGCCCCATGTCTGACACGATGAACCATTGCGTCGCCAGCGAGCCGTCATCGTCGCCGCTGCCGGGGCCCTTGGCCGACGCCGTCATCACATAGACGCCGGGTTGCAGATCGCCGAGCGCCTGGTCGACCGGGAACGCCGTCACGACGTCCTGGTTCAGCGTCGAGGCGGTCGCAAGTTCGCCCGTCCAGACTTTTACGCCGCGCTCGTTGCCCAAATCCGAGAGCTGGTAGCTGGAGAGCGTCTTCTGAAAATCGCTGTCCACCACCGTATTGATCAGATTACGGTCGCCGATCCGGAACACGTTGACGTTCACCGACGGCGTATTGACGCTGACCAGCGGGATGCCGCGCTGGCCGGTCCGCGGCAGCACATAGGCGCGTCCCGTGAAGCGCACGAACGGCTTGCGGTCGCGCACATAGATGTTGAACTCGGCGGATTTCGGTAAGGACTCCTTGACGGTGGACGGCAGCCCCGCGCGCAGATTGATGTTGTAGCGCTCGCCGTGCTTCAGCCCGTCGACGCAGAGCTGCTTGCCCTCACTCGTCAGCGCCGGCTTGTCGGTGCCGGCCAGCGCCAGGAAAGGCGCGAAGTCGACCCGTTTGGCGAGGTCCTCGGAGAACTGGAAGCAGGCGCGCGGCGAAGCGCCGTCGGAATCCACGGTATAATCCAGCAGCCGGAAGCCGTGCTGGTCGCGCATCTTCTCGTACTGGCCGCGGACCTCGGCAACCTCGCGCATATCGAGCGACAGCCGCAAGCTATCCAGCGCCGGACGCCACAGCTTGCGTTCGGACATCGCCCGGCCCAGCACGGCCAGGGCATCGGCCTCCTCGGCCTGGTTGCCGGCGCGCTGATAGGCGATGTAGGCCGCGGTCGAGGCGCGCTCGTACAGGAAGGTCTGTTCGCTGGAACTGGCGGCGCGGATCTGGAAGATGGTTTTGGCGAGTCTGAGCCAATTGGCGCCGTCTTCGGGCGTGGTGGCGGCGATCTGCCCGAGGATCTGCAGGCCGACGCGGAAATCGGCGCGCCTGAAAGCGGCGTCGGCGTCGCCCCGCAGGGTTGCGGAGGATTTGGCGACCGGCCCCGCCTCGCTCTTGATCTGCGCTTCCAGCTTGACGGCCGAATCGGCCAGCTCGTCGCGCTTGAACGCCTTGTCCGCGGCGCCTGCCGCCGTCAGGCCAAGCGCCAGCGTGGCGCAAATCACAGTGGCGCGAACCAAACCGATCATGATGGGCTCCTTGCCGCGGACATCAGCCGCGTAACGTCGAAAAATGCGCGAAAAGGTGACGGACTGATGACGGTCGAAACGGCTTGCGAATAGGTCGCATGCATGGCGCTGGCAGTCCAAACGGTCCCGGCCGACCCGCCCGGCGGGGGTGCCGGTGGCTGGCTTTATGTCAGGGGCGGACCATAGGCTATGGCCCACCGTCTGCCTTAGTCGCGAAGTTGAGGAAATCGGTTCGACCGACTTGGCGGGGCAGCGGATTTTTCATATTGGCAGTGCTAGATAAGGAAAGCCTATAAGGCTGACACCACGGGCGGTCACTGCCCCGACGGTCCCATAGCTCAACTGGATAGAGTAACGGATTTCTACTCCGTGGGTTGCAGGTTCGAATCCTGCTGGGATCGCCAGGTTTTTCAATGCTTTACGCGTTCTGTTCCTGCGCTTTCTGGGTCTCACCTCGTCTTGAAGAAAACCCTTAGTTTCAGGCTTTCCCGTTTAGTCCCGCCTTGTCGATGATACACGGATCGTGCACGGCCGCTTCGTGCTTTGTTCTGCACGAGATGCTCGGTGGTCTTCAAAATCGAGGACGTGGACGATGCCTGCTCCGATCGTGAAACTGCCGTATCAGTTCAACTGTCTTTCGTTGTCAAAGGTCGCTGCAGAGCTAGCGAGAGAATTGTCACGATTGGCTGGAGAACGATCTCGTTCCTTGGCTATCGGCGCGGCTTTCGATTACGCCAGCCTCGCTATATGCATTCAAAAATTGCCTCGCCGAACTATTTAACAATATCCAGGACCATACCCAGCTCGACATAGGAACTATTTGCGCCCAACATTTCCCGGGAGAATCCCGAGTCAAAGCGGTTGCGTAGGATGGCCCGCCTCGTTTTGTGAGTGCTAACCCACTCACCGCCGGCCGAAGCGTCGTCCGAGGTTGCATCGAATGCCAGCCTAACTCTCAAAGCTATAAATGATCAGCGTAGGTTGAACGCTCTGATCATTTCCTATTGCATGGCGGCAACACTTGCGCAGTTCCGTTGGCGAAATGGAAAACAAGACTCCTCAGATATCCATGTTTGGATCAGTTTCTGGAAGCCGGAGCCGGCGGTTCGTCAATTTCACCCATGAATTGGAATATTTGCCCGGCTAAAGCCGCAGCGCGCCAATGCCTGCGGCTATTTATTGCCTGAGCGTTACTGTCCTCGCTTCAGAAATCAAAACGGCCCCAGCGCCCTGCTCGCCTCTTGTAATCAAAGCGTCACGAACCTGCGACAGACTTAGTGAGCCGGCATTTTAGGAGCCGGCCGGGAAATGCCACTGCCGCCGAGCGAAGATGTTCCGCTCGGCCAGCCTTGTGGCCTTAAGCAAGAAAATAAACCCACTCGTCAAAGGACGACGATAGATGATTGATCAACAGTTGGCTCGCTTGCGTACCCATCGCAGTAATATTCAACGCTATCGCAACCTATTGCAGACCAGCCTGACAGAACTTGAACGGCAGTTTGTCCAAAAACGCTTGACAGAAGAGCAATCAAATCTGGAGAGCTTGGCTACCTCCGTCCCCGATGAGTTTCGCGGGTCAAACGCGGGGCGCGCTTCGGCCAACGCTTTGTTCGCTGGCGAACCGACAGTGCGTTCGGATTGCGGTAGACGAGGTAATGCCGAGTTGGAATGAAGCGCTTTGAAGTCTGGAAGCATCGAGTTCAACGGGCGCACGATCGCCTGTCTCATTCGTAGCCAGTCCGACACCGGGGCATCGCTGGAGGTTGTCAGCCCACGGGGCATCCCGGCGCAATTTACCCTTCTGATCGTTGCTGATCGCTCAAGATGCGTGTGCAAGGTGATATGGCGAACTGAGCACTTGATCGGCGTCAAATTCCACTGAGCTTTTCTGTCGAAGGGATTACCCCGCCAGAGCTCCGGGTATGACAAAGCAGGCCGGCCCGGCTGTTGTTGCCGTGTCTGGTCTTCAAAATAGTGTAGTGGGCAATCCACGACCCCTTGCGGCAAGCGTCCAGTGGGACGCTTCCGCTGGTCAAGCCGACGCTTCGCTGTCGGCCCTCAGGGCTGGATGAAAACCTGCCTCCAGGTTGGCGGCCCCAGATTCTAATCTGGGGCCGTTTCCTGTTTCAGATTCCGGCGAGCCGACGGAGTTGATTTTATCCGACTCTCAGATTTTCGGCGGACGTCTTGCCACGGTTGCTCACTTCTTCATAGCTCACCTTGGCACCTTCATTGAGGTTACTCAGTCCCGCTTTTTCGACGGCCGAGATGTGCACGAAGACATCCTTGCCGCCGTTGTCGGGTTGAATGAATCCATATCCCTTCGTCGGGTTAAACCACTTAACAGTACCTATCGCCACTGACCAATCTCCTCTTGAGCCAATGGTGACAGCCTAAATCGATAGCGCAGGGCCTCGCAACCCTCCCCTAAGGCCAATATAACACTCGTATCCACCGGCCTAAGCTAAGCGATGAGCCGCGAAATCGATCTCACGAAGAAGGCGGCGACCAAAACCAGCGTTAGCTTCCGGGTCGTTTTCCTCGAACCAGGCTTCAGGTTCTGGAATAGGCGCGCGCCTTTCAGCAAGAGCTGGCATCAATGAAGGCGCCCCCTCACCCAAACGGGTGATGCCCGAAATGCATCCCAAGTGTTGCGGCTCCTGCATCGCCGCTGAGGCAAGCCCTGAACCCCCGGGAAAACTCCAGTCCCTCCCCGACGGCGCGCATTGCGACGGCGGCGGGCTCTATCTCCGCGTTACTGGCATCGGCGGCCGGAGCTGGGTCGTGAATTACCAGTGGGCAGGAAAGCAGGAAAAGATGGGCATCGGTCGGCTCGCCGATGTCAGCCTGAAGAAGGCGTCCTTTAAGGACGCTTTGGTTGCGATTTCCCAAACAGGACAGCACCGAGAGTCGGCGGGGCTGCTGCAGGGCTGAGCGCGAGGAAACACCACCAGCCATGCGGCCGAATTCAGGGCGCCGTGTCCAGAATCACTCTCGCGAACGTTCCATCCCCCGAACAGCTTCGTTCCGAAACATCCCGACCTATCGGAGCGATCTTTTCGTCTGCGGATCGTCCCGAGCCTGCGACTCGTAAAACTCCCTCAAGCTTGCTCACTTCGAAAAGCAATTCGCGACAGACGTTTGTCGGTAAAGAATAGAAATCCAACATGCTGGTGCCCATCGATCGCGTCAACACAATGCGCCCCAACAGAGGCGATAAATTTTGACCGCGGCTAAGTATCGGCGGTGGCACTAAGTCTTGACCTTGCGACGCGCCCTGCTTGGCGCGGACCTCGCGGATCAGTGTGGCAATCAGAGGAACTACGTCGGCAACTGTCTCCTTCGGAATTGCCAATTTGACAGTTCTCTTTCCGTAGAATCGAGCGATGCAGTCATTGGGTAACCTCCCGGGATCGTCATGGACATCTTCGCCCGACAACGCTGACGGCAAAGCACTGTGCTTCGCGACCATGATATCGGCTTCGGTTGACAGGCTCAGTTGCGCATGGCGCGCCATGCTTTCCAGCCAAAAGATACGCAAAGAATCCCGCTCCGATCGCAGGAGCTTCATTGTTGGGCTGTAGTAGAGCGGCAGTACCAGGAGTGTACCCAGCAAGATTGCAGTCACTGCCGAATAAGACCTGCGCGAAGATGCCATCGGAAACGGCCTCGCGAAGCGAATTGCCCGAGACAGCGCCGCGACGCCAATCGTCGATCCGACAACAAGCAACATTAGCACCTGATTTTGTGCGCGCGTCGCCAATACACTGCCGGTCGAATATTGAGCCACAAAATGGGCTAGATAGCCGCAGGCAAGGCAAAAAATTGGGACCAGCACGGCCAGAAGCAGCCGTTTCGTGCCCGAGACCTTGACTGCCTCCGGCTGCGATGCGCTGAAAACCGCAACGACGGCCAGCCACGCCGGCCACCCCAAAAAGAGGAGTCTGAAATATGATCTTGAGTGGACGTAGGCCTCGCTGATCGAACGCTCGATATTGCCGGCCAAGGGAAACTGCGCCATGCGAACGGCATTGCCTGAAGCGAACAACATGATCAGGAAACCCAGCAACGCGGCGACGCCAACGATCGCGTGTGTTCCGACCTGGAGGTTTTGGCGGAACATCGCGCGAAAGATCAGCGAACAGAGCAACAGGCCAATCAGCCAAGCCGGAGTGAATTCATTGCACAACGACGCAATAAAGCTGGCGATTGCCAGCATAGACGTCGTGCGAGGGCCAATCTGGGTATCATCCTCGGCGGCCCGAGCAAACTCCACAAGCACGATAGCAACGATAGCACCGGGCAGCGTGTAGCACGCCACCCCCGGCAGCCAATAAAGCATTTCTCGAAGGCTCGGCAGCCGGGTCAGAATCGTTGCCAGCAACGCCGCTGCCATAAAAACATTTTGCCACGGCTTCGCCTGCGGCCAGAGCCGGAACGCCACCAGCATCACAGCGGCTGCGAAGCATATTTCGAAAGCGGCCAATGTTGCCGTGTAACTAAGGAAATAATCGATGCCTGAGGCATCGCTAATCGCATTGGGGATTTGAATGAGAAGCAGCGGAACGACGCGCCCGACCGCGCTCAGATACCAGATCCGGGTGGTTTCGACGAAACCGCTTGTCGCGTTGAGGTAGGACAGGCAAAAATCATCTGATTCCGGAATCGCGTAGAACGTCAGTCCGAACAGGCGAGCTAGAAATGCAGCCGGAACCAAACAAGCCAATATCCACGCGCCAGCCTCGGCGAAGCGTGCAAACAGCGTACGCTGGCGGTCTTGAGCCGCGAATTGATGGGAACCCATCGCAGAGTCCTTAGCTGCTCCCGAGGCTGGCCCACCCGCCGCGACGCAGATCGCCAGAAACCCCAAGCCTGTTAGAAAATCAAGTGCTTGCACCGATCATTCTTAGGTTGAATGATGTATAACTTGATGGTTTGGTGTCGAAAGTCTCGACCCGATGCGCAGCGAATTCCCAAACGCCAATGCTGGGCCTTCTTTGCCCGCGAAAACAAACACGCTCCGAGAATTTTGAAAATGAAGGTGGTAATTCTAGCGGGCGGCCTGGGCTCGCGAATTTCCGAAGAAACGACCGTGAAGCCAAAGCCGCTCGTGGAGATCGGCGGCAAGCCAATTATCTGGCACATCATGAAGATCTACAGTCACTATGGGCACAATGATTTCATCATTTGCCTCGGTTACAAGGGTTACCTGCTCAAAGAATACTTCGCGAACTATTTTCTCCATATGTCCGACGTCACCCTGCATCTCGCGGAAAATCGCATGGAGGTCCATCGCGAGACCGCGGAGCCATGGCGCGTGACGTTGATCGATACCGGCGAAGCGACGCAGACCGGCGGACGCATCAAGCGCGCGATCCCGTATGTGGAGAATGATCCGTTCTTCGCGCTCACCTATGGGGACGGCGTCGCCGACATCGACCTGCCCGCCCTGATCGCGTTTCATCAAGCCCACCCCTCCAAGGCCACCGTCACCGCAGTTCGCCCGGCCAAGCGGTTCGGTGCGATTGCAGTCGACGGCACCTGCGTTACCAGCTTCAAGGAGAAGCCCAACGAGGACGGCGGCTGGATCAATGGCGGGTTCTTCCTGCTATCGCCCGACGTCAAGAATTATATCGATGGCGATGCGACCATCTGGGAGCGTGAACCCATGGAGCAACTCGCGCAGGAAAGGCAGCTCGGCGCCTACGTCCATCACGGTTTCTGGCACCCGATGGACACGCTGCGCGACCGCAACTTCCTCGAGGAAGAATGGGTGAATGGTCGCGCCCAATGGAGGATCTGGTGATCAATGCCAGCTTCTGGCGTGGCAAGAAGGTTTTCCTTACTGGGCACACCGGGTTCAAGGGGGCATGGACCGCCCTGCTGCTGAAGCGGCTTGGCGCAGAGGTCCACGGATATGCCCTGCCGCCAACTCACCCGTCATCGCTTTTCGTGGCAGCCAACATTGCCGGTGACGTCCACCATTGCGTCGCCGACATACGCGACCTTCATGCCTTGCGCGAAGCGCTGTCGAAGGCGCGGCCTGACATCGTCATTCATATGGCCGCGCAGGCGCTGGTGCGTCAGTCCTACGCCGAACCGGTCGAGACCTTTGCAACCAACATCATGGGGACCGTGAACCTGCTGGAGGCTGCCCGCGATCTTTCCTCTCTCCGGGCAATCCTGATCGTTACCAGCGACAAGTGCTATGAGAACCACGCACATCAAGCAGGGTTTCGCGAGGATGATCGCCTTGGCGGCAGTGATCCCTACAGCAACAGCAAGGCCTGCGCCGAACTGGTAACCGACGCTTACCGGCGTAGCTTTTATCAAGCGTCCGATACGGCCCGCGTCGCGACGGCTCGCGCGGGTAACGTTTTTGGCGGCGGGGACTGGGCGCGCGACCGTCTGGTACCGGACGCCATGCAGGCATTCCTCGATAGCAATCCACTACGGATTCGAAATCCGGATGCGGTGCGGCCTTGGCAGCATGTTCTGGATCCGGTGCTCGGCTATCTATTGCTGGTGGAAAAACTGAGCGAAGACGACAGCTTCGCCGGCGGCTGGAACTTCGGTCCCGGTGCCGAGAGCGAGGTGACGGTACGCGAGATCGTAGAGCGCCTTTTGAAATCGTGGGGCGACGGCGCGCGATGGGAGGTAGACGGCGGGCCGCACGTGCGCGAGGCCGCCTATCTCAAGCTCGACTGTCACAAGGCCCGCACGCGCCTGAACTGGACGCCGCACCTGAATTTGGCACTCGGATTGGAACTCACCGTCAACTGGTATAAGGCTGCTGTGCGCGGCGACGACCTTCGAGACTTCTCGCTTGATCAGATCGACTACGTTCTGGAACATGCGACGAACCGGGCAGCCGGCCATTCCTACAGTGAACAATCAGAATCCAACCAGAAACGCTTCGTATGACCTCCGCACCATCGCCGGTCCAGCCGGACCACGAGACACTGGAAAATCTCAGGACATCGATCATGGATCTGGTCGGGCAGTATTCCGACCTTGCGCATGCGACGAAGCCGTTCGTCGGAGGAAAGTCAGCCGTTCCCGTCTCCGGCCGCGTTTTCGACTCGAGCGACGTCAAATCGCTGGTGGATTCGGCGCTCGATTTCTGGCTGACCGCAGGCCGGTTCAACGACCAGTTCCAGACGAGCCTCGCGAAACGAGTGGGCGCGCGGTACGCCATGACGGTGAACTCCGGCTCCTCCGCCAATCTCGTCGCGTTCTCCGCTCTCACATCGCCATTGCTTCGCGAGCGCCGGATCGCGCCCGGCAGCGAAGTCATTACCGCAGCGACGGGATTTCCCACGACGGTCAATCCCGCGATCACGCAAGGCATGGTTCCCGTCTTTGTCGACGTCGATATTCCGACCTATAACATCATTCCGGATCTGGTCGAGGAGGCCATCACGCCCAGCACCAGGGCGATCATGGTCGCGCACACGCTGGGCAATCCGTTCGACGCCGGCCGGCTCTCTGCGATCGCAAAGAAGCATAACCTGTGGCTTATCGAGGATTGTTGCGATGCGCTGGGTGCCACGTTCGACGGCCGCCATGTTGGTACGTTCGGGGAAGTCGGCACATTGAGCTTCTACCCGGCCCATCACATCACGATGGGCGAAGGCGGCGCGGTGTTTACCAGCCATCCGGCGCTGCGGCGCGCCATGGAAACGTTTCGCGACTGGGGCCGCGACTGTTACTGCGAGCCCGGCAAAGACAACACCTGTCAGCGACGCTTCGATTGGCAGCTCGGCGACCTGCCCTACGGTTACGACCACAAGTACATCTACAGTCATCTCGGCTTCAATTTGAAGATCACCGATATGCAGGCGGCCGTCGGCCTCGCGCAGCTCGAACATCTCGATGACTTCATAGCCGCGCGACGCCGGAATTTCGATTTGCTGAAGAATGGACTAAGGCCGCTGGAACAATTCTTTGTGCTTCCGGAGGCAACGCCCAACAGCGATCCCTCCTGGTTCGGATTCGTGCTTACCGTTCGTGACGACGCTCCGTTCAAACGGGACGATCTAGTGCATCACCTTAACGATCGCAGGATCGGCACGCGACTGCTGTTTGGCGGCAATCTGGTGCGCCAGCCATACATGAAGGACCGCAACTTCCGGACCCATGGCTCGCTTGCCAACAGCGACAGGATCATGAACCAGACGTTCTGGATCGGAGTCTATCCGGGTCTTGGCGAGGAACACGTCAATTATGTGCTCGAGGTCATCAGCGAGTTCTGCCTCGCGCAGGCTCGCTGACGCGGTGGTGAGGCAAATGTCATGACGGGGGCCCAGTATATCGCCGAATTTCTCTCGCGGGTCGGAAGCAACCACATATTCCTGATGACCGGCGGCGCCTGTGCTTTCATGATCGATGCGGTCGCGCAGCATCCGGGACTGCGCTACACCTGCTTTCAACATGAGCAGGCAGCGGCGATGGCTGCCGACGCGCGCTGGCGCGTTAACCGAAGGGTCGGCGTTTCTATGGCAACGTCGGGGCCCGGCGCGACCAACCTCATCACCGGCATCGCCTGCTCCTATTTCGATTCGATCCCATCGGTGCACATCACTGGTCAGGTGAATCAGCGCGAGAGTAGCGCCGTTCACGGCGCCAACGTTCGGCAGGCCGGTTTCCAAGAGACCAAGATCGTCGACATGGTGAAACCGATCACCAAATACGCCGTCATGGTGACAAGCGGCGATGAGCTGCGAAAGGAAATGGCCAAGGCATTCTCGCTGGCGATCTCGGGTCGGATGGGCCCGGTCCTGATCGATGTCCCGATGGATATCCAGCAGGCCGAAATCGATGGCGATATCTTGCTGCCGCAGCAACTGCCGATCCAGGCAGACTCGCCCTCGAAAGCGACCGCGGAACTGAGTCAGACTCTTGCGGCCGCAAAGCGTCCGGTGGTCCTGTGGGGTGCAGGCATCGGGCTTGCGGGAATCGAACGTGAGGTAGCCGACTGGCTGCAAAAAACGCGTTTACCGTTCGTTTCGAGCTGGGCGGGACTAGGCTTCTTCGACCACAAGCATCCCGGTTTCGTCGGGCAAATCGGGGTTTATGGCAATCGCGGCGCCAATTTCGTGCTGCAGAACGCCGATACTGTAATTGTGCTCGGAAGCCGGCTGGACAACCGCCAGCGGTCCGGAAACGCCGCCAATTTCGCGGTCGGTGCGACCGTCCACGTAGTTGATGTCGACCAGGAAGAGCTCATCAAGTATCGCAACGAGGGTTACCGCGTCTCTCACCTCGACTTCACAGGATTGCCCGCGGTGCTCCGCGGCATCTCGATTCCGCCCACCAACAATCAATGGACGGATTACGTCGCCGAGATGAAGCAACGCCATTACGGCAAGGAGATCAGCACCTCCGCCGCGCGGCTGAATTCGCTGTCGCCTTACGATGTCGTGCGTCGCATGAACGAGATCGTTGCCGAGGATGCCATCGTGATCGGCGACACCGGTGCTGCGATCTGCTGGTTGTATCAGTCGTTCCGCGTCAAGAAGCACACATTGTTCAATCCGGGCGGTAACTCGCCGATGGGATATGCGCTTCCGGCGGCGATCGGCGCCAAGATCTCCTGTCCCGACCGTCAGGTCGTCTCGTACAACGGCGATGGCGGCTTTCACCTCAACATACAGGAACTACAAACGATCAAGCATAACAATCTCGATGTCGCGATCGTTGTGATGAACAATGGGTCATACGGGATCATCAAACAGTTCCAGGACAGCTACATGCAGGGCCGCTACACGGCCTCCCGCGACGGCCTCAGCTTTCCTGATTTCGGGGCATTGGCGGCAGCTTACGGCTTGCGCTATGCCCGTATCGAGCGCGTCGATCAGCTCGACCCAAACCTGTTTTCGGGCGGGCCGATCGTGATTGACGTAATCCTGAGCGAACACACCCTGATCGAGCCGAAACTCGAAATGGGCCGTCCCATCAACGATCAATTTCCATATCTCGACGATGAGGATTACGCGGCAGGAAACCGCTTTGTG
Organism: Bradyrhizobium sp. URHC0002; assembly: GCF_054059515.1. Classification (NCBI taxonomy): domain Bacteria; kingdom Pseudomonadati; phylum Pseudomonadota; class Alphaproteobacteria; order Hyphomicrobiales; family Nitrobacteraceae; genus Bradyrhizobium; species Bradyrhizobium sp. URHC0002. The sequence goes on from NZ_JBSSCF010000001.1 coordinate 5,944,129, forward strand.
GACTATCCCAGGCCGGCCTCGATGCGCCGATCATGATGGCCTGCTTCCGTCGTCGCTATTGAGCGACCTCACTTCCTTTAGTTTCTGACTGATGCGCCCGTCGTGTTCGGGCAAGCGCCAGCCACCGCCATCCGGACCATCGACATGCGCAAGATCAGTGTTGTAACGCCCTGCTATAACGAAGAACTTAACGTCGACGAATGCTATGCCCAGGTACGTGCCCTGTTCGAGGGCCCACTCAGCAGGTACGACTACGAGCACATCTTCTGCGACAATTCGTCGGCGGACGATACCGTCGGCAAAGTCCGCGCGATTGCCGAGCGGGACGGGCGCGTCAAGCTGATCGTCAATTCGCGCAATTTCGGTGCGTTCGCCAATATCTTCAACGGCCTTACCGCGGCTTCAGGCGACGCAGTGGTGGTGATGTTGGCGGCAGATCTGCAGGATCCTCCGGCCGTCATGGTCGATTTCGTCCGGCTGTGGGAGGAAGGCTACGAAGTCGTCTACGGCATCCGGCAACAGCGCGAGGAAGCGTGGCTGCTGCGCGCCAGCCGCAAGGTTTTCTACCGTCTCGTCAACTCGTTCTCTCCGTTCTTCGTCCCTGAGAACGTCGGCGAATACCAGTTGATCGACCGCGCGGTGGCTGAACACGTCATCAAGATGGACGACCACTTTCCCTTCGTCCGCGGCATGATCGCCTATTGCGGCTTCAAGGCAACCGGCGTTCCCTATACCTGGACCCGCCGTCGCCACGGTGTCTCCTCGTCGACCTTGGTCCGTCTGGTCGAGCAGGGCCTGAACGGGATCATCTCCTTCAGCAACGTGCCGATGCGGCTGGTTCTCGCCGGAGGTTTCGTCATCGCGGCGCTCAGCGTGCTGGCGACGGTAATCCTGTTCATCTTCAGCGCCGTTCACTATCGGGAATTCGCTCCACCCGGCATTCCACTGCTGACGATGATGGTGGCGTTCTTTTCCGGCATTTTCCTATTCGTGCTCGGCTTCATCGGTGAGTACATCGTCGCGATCCATTCGCAGGTGCGAAAACGGCCCCTGGTGATCGAACGAGAGCGGGTGAATTTTGCTTCGATCACCAACCCCCTCCCCGTCGCAAGCGCGCCGTCGCCGATCGCAATCAACGACCTGAAGGTCGAGCGTGCCGAGGGGCGACTAGACCGCAACACGTTCTGGCGGCAAGCTTCCCAGAAAGCCGCGCAACTGCGGCAATTGCAGCCAATGGTTGGCAACGGAGCCATCGCAGCCATCGAGATCGACGCGGACGAACTGAAGCTCAAGCTAGCCAATGGCGCACAATTCGTTTGGGATCCGGAAGACGTCCGTACGGCGCCGAACATCGCGTTTCTAGACGGCAGCTATGAGCCGCAGGAGCTGGCGGTCCTGTCGAACCTCGCTAGGAACGCCGCGGTTATTTTCGACGTCGGCGCGAACGTTGGCTGGTACGCGGTTCAGCTCGCTACAACTGTCGGCAGCGACCACACCAAAATCTGTTGCTTTGAACCGGTCCCGTCGACTCGCTTGAAGCTCGCGCGCAATGTGCAGCTCAATCGTCTCGCAGATCGCATCACCGTGTTCGATTTCGGATTGAGCGACAGTAGCGCAACGGCGCAATTCTTCCTGCCCGCAGCGTCCGGTTCCGTTGCGGCTTCGGCGAGGAACCTTCATCCGGAGGAACAAGTCGTTCAGCTTAGCGTGCAGCTCCAGACACTCGACGACTTCGTTGCACGTGAGCGGATCAAGCAGGTCGATCTGATCAAATGCGACGTCGAAGGCGCTGAACTCTTCGTGCTGCGCGGCGCCACACAGGTAATCGAGCGAGACAAACCGATCGTTTTTCTCGAGATGCTGCGCAAATGGGCCCGGCAGTTTGACTATCATCCGAACGATATCATCGGTCTGCTGGCTGCAAGTGGATACCGTTGTTGGGCCATCGGCGAGCACGCGCTGCGCGAGATTGAAGCTGTTGACGACGACACTTCCGAAACGAATTATGTGTTCCTGCACGCTCGCCACCGGGATGAAATGGCGGCTATCTCCGACGGAAGCATGATGCCCCGCAATTTGCCCGGCAGCTGACGAACCAGGGTGGCGCGCATGGCGGATGATGCCGCAGACGACAATCGCTCAGCTCGGTTCGCCTTTGACCATCCAACCGTGCGCGGCGACATTGAGCGCGTGCATTCGTCGGCCATTCCGTGGGAGTTGCTGGAGGGAAAGACAGTTCTGGTTTCCGGGGCTGCTGGCATGCTTCCGGCGGCGATGGTCGACGCTCTGATGGCGGCCCGGGCCGGCCCGAAGAAAGTCAACGTCAGGATCGTCGCGCTGGTGCGGTCCGCCGAGCAGGCCAAGTTGCGGTTTCAGCACTGGTTGGAAAACGAGGGCTTTTCGCTGCTCGCGCAGGACGTCACACAATCCCTTCCAAGCGACCTCAAACCGCAATTGATCGTCCACGCGGCGAGCTCGGCAAGTCCCAAATTCTATCGGCCTGATCCTGTCGGCACCATGCTGCCCAACGTGGTTGGAACACTAAACCTACTGAATTTGGCGCGGAACGTGCGAACGGAGCGTGTCCTGTTTTTCTCGAGCGCCGAAGTTTACGGCCAGTTTTCCGACCCGCCTGCGGCGATCGATGAAACCCGCTATGGCTCACTCGATCCCAACGACAACCGTTCCTGCTACGCTGAATCGAAGCGCATGGGCGAGGCACTTTGCTCCGCTTATGCGCTTCAGTATGGCGTGGCCGCGACGATCGTGCGGCCGTTCCACACCTACGGGCCGGGCATGAAACTGAACGATGGGCGCGTGTTTGCTGATTTCGTTCGCGATGTCGTTAATGGACGACAGATTGCCCTGAAGGGCGATGGTAAGGATAAACGCTCTTTCTGCTATCTATCGGACGCGACCGAAGGATTCCTGCAGGTTCTGTTACGGGGACGCCCGGGCGAAGCCTACAACATCGGCAATCCTTCGGGATCAATTTCGATAGCCGATTTGGCCCGCCTGCTGGCCGGGCTTTTCTCCAAACACCCGCCGCAAATCGGTCAACCCAGTTCGAATGTCAGAGACAAGGTGACAACAAAGCTGGCAGCGACGTGTCCCGACATCACGAAGGTTAAGGCCTTGGGCTGGTCGCCGACGGTTGGCCTCGCCGAAGGATTTCGTCGCACGATAGATTACTATTTGGCCTCGCAGTCTAGATCGTAAGTCGAATTCAAATCGAGCAAGGTCACATTGCAACGCGCTGGCTGGCGCGGCCATCGAGCCTCTAAGCGGAATCGGCGGCGCTGGCAGCGGCCCAACCCGCGCTTTATCCCCCGCCAGAGTCGCGCAGCGAAACGTCATTGTTTCTGACACTTACTGACATAGTTGGGGGAGTGCTGGGCTTCCGGGTTCCATAAATGAAACCCGCTTAGGTTGCTTATCTTGCGTTCTGCAGCTTTTTTGTGGATTGGCACAAGGTTGCACTGGCAAACCCGCTACGGTTGTGTTTTTCTGAGTATGCTCGCCTCGTCGATTCCCAGCCCCCTTCATAATATCGGCGGAGCGAACGGGTCCCGGCGCAGCCGATCTGCGCCGGGGCCTCAATCTCCGGGGATAATGCAAACCCGCAACAAATTCCCGAATCCAGCTGGGGTCGCCACCGCAACGCAAAAGACGCCGTTGCCCGACGATGAACAAGAGATGCCGCCCGGAAGGCGGCTCAACGGCCATGATCGCACCGGAAGGTCCCTTTAGGGCTGTACGAGATAATAGTGCCGGCCGTTGTTTCGCGGATCAGATCCATCTCTTGGCGACATCTTGATAAAGCGCCAAGACGGCGGACGCGATGGCAGCTCAAGGATTTCAACTTCCTCGAGCCGCGTAAAATCCTCGTACAAGATCGCCTTCGGGTAAGGGGAGTTTCCATACACCTGCGCCTGGTAGCCGCCGTCAGCGCTCTCCTCGAATCTGAGGATTAACTCCACCACCCTTCCTTCCGGCCGCCCTGTCGAAACAAAATCGCGATGAACCCGGACGGCCAGAGGATAGTAAACGGCAAACACGACAAGCCCGGCAACCAGAGCGATTGCCTCCTCTCGGAACGAATTCAACGAAAGCTTGAGCATGGAAAACAGAACTACCAGTCACAACGAAGACGAGCAATTCTGACGAGCAGGGCCAGCGCGCGACGGGTAATGGCCCTTACGAGAAGCTCGCCAGACGGCTGGCCGAGGCGCAGGCGCTACGCAAGCAGGTTCAGAAAGCCTAGGCTGGTCGGCATTACTGATCGCCTATGCTGCGTGCCTGATCCGAAAGTCGTCGATCCGCTTGCCGGACTTCAGTAGTGCGGCGAGCCAGCGGGGCTTCTTGCCGCGTCCCGCCCAGGTCTCCGACGGCCGCCTCCGGATTCCGATATTTTGGAACGACCGCGGGATAGGGGCGGCGCGGCGTCGACGACTTGGCAGCAGAGGACTTGGCAGCGTGAGCTGCAGGTTGAGTTTCAGTTCCGCCCTGGAGTCGCCTCAGGCGGTTTTCAAGCACGCTCTTTTCGGCAGTCAGTGCCGCCGCAAGCCTGGTGGCAATTTCCTCATGGAGCGCCCACAATTCGTCGGTGGACATCGACTTGAGGTCATTTCGGTTCATGACGGTCCCCAATCATGATTCGATGTGTTGAGCGCTCATCGTTGGCAGATATCGGGAGCATAACAAGGCCGATTCAAGACGCTCTTGCCCTGCCAGGCCCGATTTCCCCATTCCGGTGATACAATCCAAGATTGATAGGCTCGGCCCGGAGCCGCGGAGGAACCGGTCGTGCGAGCATCCGGGGACTTCGCCGCGCATCGTTCCGCTCAGGGGGACTTGTCCATCAAGGGCCAACCAAAACTGCAGCGGCACGGGTGACGAGTTGCGAATTGGGCTTATAATGCGCGCTGGGAATTGCTCCGTTGCCCAGACAAAGGATGCGGGTCGTAATGCCAAGAAAGGGAATCACCGGCCACGACGAATGGGTCGTCACGGAAGCGCTGGCAACGGCACTGGTCGCGCTTGAGCAACTCGAACCGACCCAGCAATCACGGCAGCAGATGGACGACATCAGGAAACTGCTGGCAGCCAATTGTCAGCCCGGGACCCTCAACCTGCACCTCGCCCAGGCAAAGTGCCGGCTAAACCCCCACGCCGATCGCGCCGCCGTCTATCGAGAGTACGGATTTGAGGATCGGGAAGTCTGAAAAACGGGCTCTTGGTAAGTGTAGCTAGCATAGCCCGGATGAGCGGAGCGACATCCGGTTTTCATCTTCTCGAGGCCACATTCCGCTCCACTCATGCGGGCTACTTGCTACTTGCTCAACGTATTGGGAGAGGACCTCAGGATGAAGCTGCCACACACGCCCGCCTGCATAATGTCTTTGACAATTTTGGCCGCGATGATCGCCCTGCCCGCCCCCGCACGCGCCCAGACTTACGATCCGAACTACCCGGTTTGCCTGCAGATCTACCAGAGCATCGCGGATTTTTACTACGAGTGCCGCTATCAAACGATGGCGCAGTGTGCGGCGTCGGCCTCGGGCCGCTCCGCGCAATGCGTGGTCAATCCATATTTCGCCGGGCCGAGAGCCAAGCGTAGCAAGCGTCAGCGGCAGTATTGAAACCAGTTTGCTTCGACGGCCTGACGGCCCCGCCTGAATTTGGCCCGGATGAGCGGAGCGATGCCCGGTTTTTTATTTTCTGCCCCCAATATCGCGGAGCCTGTGATCACTTAGCGAGCGCAATTGCGCTCGTGGTCGGACGCGCATTCGTTGCTCATGCGGGCCTGCCCATCCGCCTCATTGGGCAGCCCGTCACCAGCCGTAAGAACCGAGCGCGAGCGGCCTCGATGGGGCCTTGGCGGTTCGCGTCGTGTCGGGCTTCAGGCAGCGCCGGGCGGCTTCGATCTCAGCGTCGCTCGCGCCCTTGCCGCGGGCCCACTGCTCGGCGGCGGACGCACTATATTGCGCCACGTAGTAGCGCACGACAGGACACGAAATTCGACGCAAAACGCCGGACTCACCCGCAAATCCGGCGCTTGATGTTCCAAGACAAAGCGCCAGCACACACATCCAACGTAAGTACATTTGATTCCCCTCTACATATTAAGAGAGGCCGGCTTTCACTGGCGCATCAAGCCTGATTGTGAGTTCCGCATACGGAACTGGCGGAGCTGTGCTTAAGGCGCAACTGCACTCTCCAGATACCGGCCGCTTCGCCTGTGGAACACGCTTTATGCGATGATTAAAATTGATTGTTTACGAAGAAGACCGAACCTGATTGCCGACTGGGCCCAATACGCTAGCCTCAACTTCCCAGGGCCTGGCGTGAACTATTGGTAAGCTCCGATGGAATTCGAACGCCGATATGTGGCGAGGACGACGATCGCGAAAGACGCGCTGCTGTTCTTTGACGCGCAGCGCGGTGTCCTCACCTGTCGCGTTCAGGACGTCACGAATTCCGGCGCCGGAATCGAACTCCACACCCTCAATATATTGCCGCTGAATTTCGAACTGAGTTTTGACAATTTTCACACCGTTCGCGAGTGCCGGGTGATCTGGCGGCAAGGCGATTTCGTCGGCGTTGCCTTTCAAAACTGATCACGCGGAACTCGGGGAACGGCCCCGGTGAAACAAACTGCCCCGGGGCAATGGAACTAACATCGAGATTCCGCGTCGAATCCCCGTGCTTCCGTTCTCCGGGAACACGACCCAAGCGGGGTTGACCGTTCGGGCGCGTCCCTTCCGCCTGGGCGTTTGGAGGTCTGTGACGGGAGTTCAGCATGTCGTGGGATCGTCCGTTCGCTCAGCCTGTCCCTCTCCCGGAGGGACCGCCTGCGCAAACCCTGCGCGACGCCGCCGAGTACATCAGGAAGCTTCCTCAGCCAGAACGTGATGGTCAGGAATGGCGGCTAGCCGTCCAGATGCTCATAGATGCCGCTGAAGACCGCGGACCCATGCTGTTTGCGCGCATGGGAATTGTCAGGGCGCTGGAAGCGCATGTCGAAAGGACACTCGCTCGCGATCGTGAAGGTCCAAATCAAGATAAGCTGAAGTGCGACGGTGACGCCAGCATCTGAATCCAGATCGACATCACTCAGTAAGCAGATCGGCGCGGCATCTGCTGGCCTCACGAAGCAAATTCGTGGATTGGCCGAGAAGTGCAAGCCGGCTTCGGGCGGCCGGCTGCAAATCGGCTTATGCTACCTGCCTAATCCGGAAGTCATCGATCCGCTTGCCGGACTTCAACTTTGCGGCCAGCCAGCGCGGCGTCTTTCCTCGTCCCGCCCAAGTCTCGGACGGCTGATCCGGATTCCGAAACTTCGGAAGGACGGTCGGATATGGGCGCCGCCCTGTCGGCGAACTCTCGCGCTCGGCTTCGACGCTACCCTTGAGTTGTTTCAGGCGATTTTCGAGTACGCGCTTCTCCGCGAGCAGCGTGGCAGCAAGCGTGGACGCGATTTCCTCATGGAGTGCCCACAACTCATCCGTGGACATCGATTTGAAGTTGTTCCGATTCACGACCGTCCCCAATCATGATTGATTTAGCTGTCATCGTTGGTAGAAAACATGAGCAGAATAAGGCGGATTCCGCGCCGCTTTAAGTCCCTCTTTCAGGCTGCAAAGTGCAATCGGGTTACCTCCTCAGATTGTAAAAGTTCCATCCGGGTTGACCTCTTTAGATAATGCAACCATGACAGAAGCTGCCCTACGGCGCACCCAAATTTTCACGACTGGTGGGAGATTAGCGCCGTCAGGAAATCGGAAGCTAAAGGTATCCCGTTGACGGTTTCCTAATCGCGCTGCGGCTGCTGAAGCGTGCTGCTGCACGCTCACCGTTGCAGGCGACCCACCCGTCCTGCAATTTCGATTCGGCGCAATGCCGCCGCACCTGCGCCACGCCAACGCCAAAGTCGAAACGGAACTTGCTGCCGGAACCTCCGGCGGGTGCAAGCCCCGCGCCGCAACAGAATGTTGGCGTCATGGCAGGGTATCGCCACCGCGATGGCCGCGGTGCTTCCAGGCTACGGTTCGCGGCGCTTGCGCTGGCGCTGACCTCGTCGCATGCGTGCGCCGACTCCTTTCAGGAAAAGTGGATGGGCCGGATCGCCCGGCCGCCGGCAGACGATCAGGAAGCCTCCGTCTATTGGGAGGACAAGTGGGACGCGCGCGGCAAGCGCTTCAAGGCCAATGAAGTCTCCTGCGCGCATCGCACCGAGGCATTTGGCACCATCTTCGTCGTCACCAATCTCGAGAACGGCAAGAAGATCCGCTGCCCGGTGCAGGACCGCGGCCCCTTCGCACGCGGCCGGGTTCTCGACTTCTCGCTCGGCGCCGCGCGCCAGATCGGCTGCGACGGCTTGTGCCGCGTCACCGTGCGGCGCGCCGGCTACGAGTAGCAGGCATAATCCAAAACAGCTTTAGAATGTGTCTGTAAACTGCGCCGCTGTTGCCGCCGGGTGACATCGTTCGCCCAAGAACCCGATAGTCTGGACCGGTTTCGCGCAATCCTGTTTGGCGGCTTTTTCATAAAGGCTGTCACTCGCGATTTCCGTTCTCGCGGTCGGTGCAACCGGCACCCTCGCCAATCCGGTCTAGAGACCGGGCTCTGCCTCTGCGGCAATGGCGCGATGCCCACAATAGCCGAGCGCTCGTCTCCCTGGGGTAGGTGAAAGGGGCGGCGCCCGGCTATTCGGGCCGCGCGGCGGTGCGGCCCGAATAGGAACTCATTTCTAACTTAAAGAGAATTTAAAAAACCGTTGAGCTATAACCCTTTTTGTGACAGCAGCCGCTAGCTGGCGCTGGCATCCGGGCATCAAGGGAACCGAAACCGCGCAAAACGGGCCGAAAACCCCCGAATAGGGAACAGAGTGCCTCGGCACGTTTTCCCAATCTCATGAATTGAAACGGCTGAGCGCGAGGACCCGTTGAGCCCGCCACCACCCGAGCTCGATCGCGACGAGCTGCCGGTGTGCATGGCGCTGGCGTTCTGCCTGGCCGGCGCGTCAACCGACCTAGTCTACCGGCTGCTGGATTAGGGGTCCGACCCTATTCCTCGGAGACCGCGAAAAACGGCAAATCCACGTCCATGACAAAGCCCAGGAATACGGCAACGCCGCCGATGAACGCCATCAACTCCAGGAGGACGAAGGCGAGCAGCGCGCTCAATCCGATGGCCGCTTTTTTCCAACCGTTCCACATGGGGCCACCCCTTAGCACACCGAAATCCCACTGTCGGAGCAAAAGGCGAACTTAAGGTGAATTTGGAACCTGACCCGGCGACCAATGACCAGCATCGCGTTCAGGCGGGCGAAACCGGAAGCGCGATCCGCGGGATCGTCCGCAAGATCATCCATGTCATGCTCGTGATCGTGGCGCTGGCCGTCATCTGGCAATGACTCGGATCGCTGTGATCGTCGGCACGCAGTCCAATGACCGCGTGCGACGTTTGCGCTTTTCCGATGTGACCGTGCCGATGAAGCGGGTCGAGTGGCGCAAGCGGATCGGCCGCTGCGATAAGGAGTAGACGAGGCCCGGAGTGCCTAGGAGTCCGGGCCTCGTGGCCTCCAGTGGCGGCGTTCGTCGTGATGAACGACCGCCCTGCCCCCCGCTGCAAGCGACGTCGTTATAGATGCGCCTTGCACGCACGGCCAATCCGTATGAGTACGGTGCGATATTCGTGCGAATATTCCTTGCCTGTGTCCCACGCGAGACCGCGAAATTCGGCCGGGCCGTCCCATTGCGCGCGCAACAATCCATCTCACAGCACAAGAAAAGATGATTGCTTGGCGGAGCCTGTCATCACTGCGCGAGCGCAATTGCGCTCGTCGCGGCGCGCGCGTTCACGCGAACCGATGGCCCGCAAGGACGTGGTCAGGCCGCGTTCTACCGCTTATCGAACGGAATATACTGATGATACTCTTTCGGCACCGAGTTCCGGTAACGCGCGGGCACCGTGCCACGGTCGACCGAACGGTCGATCTCCTGCTGCCGGGTCATCCTGGCCGGTTTCTTTTTCTTCGGCGCTGCCTTCTCCGGTGCGGGAGCCGTGTTTTCAGGAGCCGGCGCGGCAGTGGACGTCGCCGCTGGCGCGGTGCCGCCGCTCGGCGCGCCCTGCGCCAGCGCGACGCCGGCCGGCAGCAATACGAGAGCTGCCGCCGACGCGGCCACCACAAGGCATGGCAGTTTTTGCATGGGACGCTCCGGTGCTGGCCAACTCCGATTCCGGCCCGATCCTATTACGTCCGCAGTCGCCCGCACACCGGGATTCTGGCGAAGCGGACGGGCATGGACTGCGTCTGCTTGGCCCGGCTGCAGGTCGTGAAGACGAAGACCAACCGGCTGCACTGCCAGTCCGGACCGAGAGCGGCGCTGGCGGCTGGCTCCGGATAGGACACGCCGATCACGACGAAGCCTATGAAGGCCAGCGCGACGACGGCGGCGGCGAGCACGAGGTTTTTGCGGGTCCACCAATTGAGGCGCATGGCGGTCGTTCCTGTTCGAGTAGCCCGGAACATAGGAACGGCCGGCCACAGCCCTTGTGAACCGGTTCACATTACACGGGTTTGTGCGGGATCGTGATCGATACGGAAACGGGTATAACTCGCGCAAATCCGTTGCGTGCTCACAACCTTTGATCGACATTGCGCGTTCGGGGGGAGCGCGTGTGCGGGGCGTGCGATGAACAAGCAGGAAACGACCTACGACTACATCAGGTACAAGCAACTGCTGGCGGAAGCGGTCGATGAGACCAAGCGGCTCGAACTGATCGAGACCATGATCAGGGAAAACGCCCGTGACAGGCTGGAGGCGCAGCAGACCGCGGATCGGGTCGCGATGACGGCGATGACGGTCGCACGCGTTCTCGGCCCCGGTGGGCGGCGCGATAACTTCTAGAGCATGATCCGGACCCGAAGGGCCGCGTTGGCGCAAAGTGGACACCGGTTTTCCCGCGGGACAAGCGCGAAGCGTTTGCCCGGAGATCGTGCGCAAACAAGACGATCGACGAGCATGATTCAAATCGGTTGAAGCATGCTCTGGGATAGCGCGGTCACTTTTCCGAAACGAGCATTGCCAGCGAGCCGATCAGGCCAATCAGCACACAGGCGAGAAGCCCGTATTGCGGATGGCCAGCGCCCGGCTGGGGGCTTCGGTCGCCGTTGCCATCTCGTCGAGCAACCAGGCTGACGCCCATCAGCATCAATTCGGGCCATTTGCTGTACACGCAAGTCTCCCCTGCTCTACCGGTCCTATTTCGACGCTGGCATTTTGGCGCCGGTTCACTTACCAAGGCCCCATTCCGCGCGCCGCGTGCGCCCAACCCCCGAGAGTGAAAGCGACAAGGCCTCGTCTATGAGTGGATTCAAGGAACCGAACTTCGCGGACCGCCAAAAGGCTGCGATGCAGGCGCGACAGGACATTTTGAACAAGTTTCGCGCCCAGCCGGGACCCGACGATCCCGAGGTGAAGCGCCGCCAGGCCGAACGCGAGGCCCAGGCCGCCGCGCGCGCCAAGGCAAGAGAGGCAAAGGAAGCCGAAAAGGCCGAACAGAAACGTCTTGAGGCCGAGGCCGCCGCGGCGGAAGCCGCCAGGATCGCGCTGGAGAAGGAAGAAGAGGCCGCCAGGCTGGCCGCGCTGGAGGCCGAGCAGAAGGCCAAGCGAGACGCCCGTTACGCCGCGCGCAAAGGCAAGGGCAAGAAGAAGTAGGCAAGAGGAGCGGGCAAAACGCGCGCCGCCGTCTCTTGCCTATGACAGTTTCAGTCCTCCCGTGATTCAGGCTGGTGCGTGAGCCAGCCCCCGGATGCGCCATTGCGCATCGGGGAATCTCGAACCTCCAGGGCCGATGCTTGAGCATCGCTCCGTTGCGCAAACGCTTTGCGTTTGTCGCAGAGAATGACGGCGCGGCTCAGTTCTTTTTCATGCCGTCGTCTTTTTTCATTCCGTCTTTCGTCATGCCATCGTGCTTCATGCCGTCCTTCTTCATCATCCCGTCGTCTTTCTTCATCGCATCCTTGGACATCGATTCCTTCTTCATGCCGTCATCCTTGCCCATCTTGTCCTGAGCGAAGACGGCCGGCGCAAACGCAAGGCCGAGCGAAACGAGCGCGGCAGACAGGCCGAGGCCGATACGGGTCGTGGTGGTCATGGGATCGTCATCCTTTTAGTTGGTTTCTCGAAGCGACGTCTGCCGCTTCCCCCAACGACGATGCCGAAACCGGGTTTGTTACCGGCCACATCCCAAAGTTTTGCCGTTGTCACGGATAGTTGAAGCGGCAAATTAATGGCGGCCCACGGCGCGCGAGTGCCCGGGATTGGACGCATTATTGACCGAGTCTTCTGCGAACGGCTGTTCCCGGGTGCGCACCGCACCCCGGGTGCACCGCAGCGGAATCAGGCTTTGGTTTGAGGGTCGGAATCCGGGCTTGCCGTCGCGTGCCGCCTCGACCTATCACACCGCCTCGAACTATCAGACTAGAGCAACTTCGGACGAAGACCGGCTAACATGGGCTCAGGCCGGTCCCGATCGCCGCCCAAAAACCAATTCGCAGGGGATAAACCATGCTCACACGCCGCCATGTCATCGCATCCGCACTTGCTGCGCCCGCCGTCCTTCGTTTCGGCACCGGCACCGCCCATGCCGCCACGACACTGAAGATCTCGCACCAGTTCCCGGGGGGCACCATCGACAAGGGCGACTTCCGCGACCGGCTCTGCCGCACGTTCGCCGCTGAAGTCGCCAAGCGCAGTGGCGGCGAGATCGCAGCCGAGATCTATCCGAACTCCTCGCTGATCAAGACCAACGCGCAATTCTCGGCGATGCGCAAAGGCGCGCTCGATATCAGCCTCTATCCGATGCCCTATGCCGGCGGCGAATTGCCGGAAACCAATATCGGCCTGATGCCGGGCCTGGTCGCGACCTACGATCAGGGCCTGCGCTGGAAGACGGAGCCGGTCGGCAAGGCGTTGACCGACTTCCTCGCCGACAGGGGCATCATCCTTTTGACCTGGGTCTGGCAGGCCGGCGGCGTCGCCAGCCGTTCCAAGCCGATCGTCGCTCCCGAAGACGCCAAGGGCATGAAAGTGCGTGGCGGCTCGCGCGAAATGGACATGGTGCTGCAGACCGCGGGCGCTGCCGTGCTGTCGGTGCCGTCGAACGAAATCTACGCCGCGATGCAGACGGGCGCCTGCGACGCCGGCATCACCTCCTCCACCAGCCTGATCTCGTTCCGCCTCGAAGAGGTCGCGAAGTCGCTGACCTCGGGCGCCGGCGCCTCCTACTGGTTCATGCTGGAGCCCCTGATGATGTCGAAGGCGATCTTCGACAAGCTGCCCAAGAAGCAGCAGGACATCCTGCTTTCGGTGGGCAGCGAACTGGAAGCGTTCGGCCGCAAGGGCGCACAGGACGACGATATCGAGGTCGCCAAGGTCTATGAGAAGGCCGGCGCCAAGGTCAGCAAGCTCGACGTGGCGACCGTCAACAAGTGGCGGGATATTGCGCGCGATACTGCCTGGAAGGACTACAGCGCCAAGACCGCGACGTCGGCCAATCTGCTCAAGCTCGCAAGCGACGTCTCCGCATGATGCATGGTCCGCTTCCGGATCAACATGACCATTCCGAGGCCGCCACGGGTAACCCGCTCGTGGCGGCGCTCGGCCAGGCGCTGGCGCTGTGCAACAACGTCATCGTGGTCTTCGCCGCCATCGCGCTGATCGCGGCCTGCGTGATCCTCAGCTACAGCGTGCTCGGCCGCGCCTTGTTCCACAGCCCCAATTACTGGCAGGACGAGGCGGCGGTATTCCTGCTGGTCGGCGCCACCTTCATGACCGCGGCCTATGTGCAGGGCCAGCGCGGCCATATCGGCATTGAAGCCTTTGTCGGGCTGATGTCGCCGCTCGCCAACCGCATCAGGCTGTGGCTGGTCGATGTCGCGAGCCTGCTGTTCTGCGCCTTCTTTGCCTGGAAATCCTGGACGCTGGCGCATGAGGCCTGGGTCGACGGCCAGGTGTCGAACTCGATGTGGTCGCCCCCGCTTGCGATCCCCTACGTGCTGATGGCTTTGGGCATGACGCTGTTGTGCCTGCAAATCCTGTTGCAGATCATTATTCCCTTTGCTGGTGCTTCACGTCGATGAGCGTTCTTGGAATTGGTATCAGTTACGGCTTGGCTACCCTGTTTGCGATGTTTTCCGGTATGCCCATTGCCTTTGCTCTGGGCGCCGTCGCCGTCGCCTTCATGGCCATCTACATGCCGACGGCATCGCTGGATACGGTGACGCAGAACGTCTACGAGGAAATGGCCTCGATCACGCTGCTGTCGATCCCGCTGTTCATCCTCAAGGGGGCTGCGATCGGCAAATCTCGCGCCGGTCAGGACCTCTATTCGGCGCTGCATGCCTGGTTGCATCGCGTGCCCGGCGGCCTCGGCGTCGCCAACGTATTCGCCTGTGCGCTGTTCGCGGCGATGGCGGGCTCATCGCCCGCGACCTGCTCGGCGATCGGTTCGGCCGGCATTCCCGAGATGCGCAAGCGCGGCTATTCCGGCGGCTTTGCCGCAGGGATCATCGCCGCCGGCGGCACGCTCGGCATCCTGCTGCCGCCTTCGATCACCATGATCCTGTTTGCGGTCGCCGCGGAGAAATCGCTGGGCCGGCTGTTCCTCGCCGGCATTGGCCCGGGACTGTTGCTGGTGACACTGTTCGGCATCTACGCGGTGTTTCGATTCCGCAAGGAATATACGACGGCGAAAGCGCTTTACGAGAAGACCGGAACGGATTCCGCGATCCTGCAGCACGACGAATTCACGATGGCCGAGCGCTTCACCATGCTGCCGCGGGTGATCCCGTTCGTCCTGCTGCTCACCGGCGTGATGATCGCGCTGTATGGCGGTTACGCCACGCCGTCGGAAACCGCAGGCCTCGGCGGCCTGCTCGCACTGGTGCTGATCGCTCTGATCTACAGCGTATGGCGGCCGAGCGACCTTTCGCCGATCCTGAAATCCACCATCCGCGAATCCACCATGCTGATGATGATCATCGGCATGTCACTGCTCTATTCCTACGTGATGAGCTATCTGCACATCTCGCAATCGGCGGCGGAGGCCATCGTCGCCATGCATCTGCCGCGCTGGGAATTGCTGGTTGCGATCCTGCTGATGGTCGTGGTGCTCGGCTTCTTCCTGCCGCCGGTGTCGATCATCCTGATGACCGCCCCGATCATCCTGCCGCCGCTGCGCGCCGCCAATTTCGACATCATCTGGTTCGGCGTGGTCATGACCATCGTGATGGAGATGGGGCTGATCCACCCGCCGGTCGGCCTCAACATCTTCGTCATCCGCAACGTCGCGCCGGATATCCCGCTCAGCGAGGTAATCTGGGGCACGCTGCCCTTCGTGCTGCTGATGATGCTGGCGGTGCTGCTGTTGTGCTTCTTCCCGGGGATTTCGACCGGGCTGCCGGACCTGGTGATGGGCCCGGACGGGGGGAGGTAAAGCTTCCGCAGGATAGGTAGAGCGGAGCGAAACCCATCCTGCAAGTCACGCGCTTTCACTTCTGGCAGGCGCTGCGATCGATCCTCCACCGACGACCTGCAACAGGTCGGTACGCACCGCCTCGATATGCTGCGCCAGAAACCGGCAAGCCTCGTCGATCTGCTGCGCCCGGCAAAGCGCGATCAGATGCGCGTGCTCTTTTTCGGCTGTCCCCATCGCCTTGGTGTTGGAAAGCTGCAAGCGCGTGTAGCGGTCGCTGGTCTGCAGCAACGCAATGACGATCGCCTTGGTCCGCGGCCGCCGCGCGTGAATGTATAGTGCCATGTGAAAGTCGGCATTGAGCTGGCCCCATTCGCTGATGTTGCCCGCCTTGATCGCCTTTTCGAAGTGCTTCTGGATGTCGTCCAGCCCATCAAAGTCCCGGTCCGTAAAGTGCGGCGCCGACTGCGCCAGCAGCCGGGGCTCCATGATCCCGCGCAGGTCGAACACGTCGTTGATTTCGTCCAGCGACAGCTCCGATACGATCGCACCCTTTTGCGGGACGATGCGCACCAGCCCTTCGGCCTCGAGCTGAAACAGCGCTTCGCGCACCGGAATGCGGCTCACCCCGTAGGCCTCCCCCAGCGCGTCCTGGCGCAGCTGCGAGCCAGCCGGATAGGTCCCGTCGAGAATCGACTGCCTGAGCTGGTCGACGATCGCAGCCGACAGCGTCCGGTGCTTCAGGGGGCCTTTCATTTGATCTTCCGTCGTCATGGCCGGCCTTTCGGATCGAGACGGGCCTATTTCGCATGTAGACGCGGTCCCGACCCAGCAAAAGCTAAGGCGTCCCCCACAATCTCCATTTGGCAATATTGTATAAATTATACGGAAAGCAGAGAAGGCAGCGGCGAAGCCATGATAAGCGGCAGCGCTGAAAGAACCGGCGGTTGCGACCAAAGGTCGGGTAAAAGGCCGCATACGCGGCCTATTTCGCGGCCCGCGCCTTTGCGTTCAATGCCGCCGCGACGCGGCTGACCGGCGGCCGGCCGATCAATCCGCTCACGACATTGGTCGCCGCGACCAGCTTTGCCATGTCGACGCCGGTCGCGACGCCCATGCCTTCGAGCATGTAGACCACGTCCTCGGTTGCGACATTCCCGGTCGCGCCGGGGGCGTAGGGGCAGCCGCCGAGGCCGCCGGCGGCGGAATCGATCACGCGGCAGCCCTCCTCCATCCCGGCGTAGAGATTGGCGAGGGCCTGCCCGTACGTGTCGTGGAAATGCATGGCGAGGTTGGCCATTGGCACATGGCCCGCCACGGTGCGCAGCAGTTGCCGCGCCTTTAGCGGCGTGCCGACGCCGATGGTGTCGCCGAGCGAGATTTCGTAACAGCCGAGGTCCCACAGCACCTTTGCGACATCGACCACCGCCTGCGGCTTGATCTCGCCCTCATAGGGGCAGCCGAGCACGGTGGAGATGTAGCCGCGCACCCTGACGCCGTCGGCTTTGGCGCGCGCCAGCACCGGCTTGAACCGGTCGATCGATTCCGCAATCGAGCAATTGATATTGGCGCGCGAAAAGCTCTCCGATGCCGCGGCAAATACCGCGATCAGTTTGGCGCCGGCGGCCTGCGAGGCCTCGTAACCCTTCTCATTGGGTACCAGCACCGGAAGTTCGCATTGGGTATGATGGCTGACGCCGCGCAGCACCTCGGCCGATCCGACCATTTGCGGGATCGCCTTGGGCGAGACGAAGGCGCCGACCTCGACGGCATGCAGGCCCGCAGCGATCAACGCCTCGATGAACGCGATCCGATCGGCGACGCTGATCGGCGTCTTCTCGTTCTGCAGCCCGTCGCGCGGGCCGACTTCGACGATATGGACGCGATCGCTCATGACGCTGCCGGTTCGATTTCGGCCAATTCGACGCCTTCGCCGACGATATCGCCAACCTTGCACTTGATCTTCTTCAACACGCCCGCAAAGGGTGCGCGCAGGGTCTGCTCCATCTTCATGACCTCCAGCGTCAGGATCGCAGCGCCCTTCTCCAGCGTCGCGCCCTCCTCGGCCAGCAGCGCCACGACGGTGCCGGGCAGCGGCGCGACGATCTTGTCCTCGCCGACCTGTTCCTCGGTCTCGCCGCCGAACGGATCGACCCAGTGCAGGTCGAAGCGGCCGTTGCGGGTGCGCAAATAAAGCTCATGGCCCTCGATCACGGCGGTCACGCGCGATTTCATGCCGTCAATCGTCAGATCGAAGCTGCCGTGATCCGCCGGCGAGGGCGCTAAGACGAATTCGTGTTTGCCGATCGAGAGTGTCATCGGCCCGGAGCCGTAGTGCAACGTCACCTTGTGCTCGGCGCCCTGCCCCTGCCGGAACGAGAATACCCGCTGCCGCCTTCCAACCGGCATCCAGCCAAACGTCTGCCACGGCGAATCCTTGCGCGCCGATTTCTGCTCCGCGTCGACGATGGCGGCGACCGCGGCGCAAAACTCGAGATCGCCGGCCGCGCCTGACGATTCCGTCAGCTTCTTCAACTCGCGTTCGATGAAACCGGTGTCGATGGTGTTGGCGCGCACGTTCGGGTGCGTGATCAGCGCCGACAGGAACGGGATGTTGGTGACGATGCCGCGAACGTCAGTCTCTTCCAGCCCGCGGTTGAGCCGCTCGATCGCAGCCTGCCGCGTCGGTGCCCAGGCGATCACCTTTGCCAGCATGGCGTCGTAATACGGCGACACGGCGTCGCCGCCGCGATACCCGGCATCGATCCGCAGGCCGTCGACAGCATCCGGCGTGCGCCAGGTCTTGATCCGGCCCACTGAAGGCATGAAATTCTTCTGCGGATTTTCGGCGTAGACCCGCGCCTCGATGGCGTGGCCGTTCAGCTTGATCTCGTCCTGCTGAAGCGGCAGCTTTTCGCCGAACGCCACCCGCAACTGCCACTCCACCAGATCGACGCCGGTGATGAGCTCGGTCACGGGATGCTCGACCTGCAGGCGGGTGTTCATCTCGATGAAGAACACTTCCTTGCCGTCGGAGACGAATTCGATGGTGCCGGCGCCAACGTAATTCACCGCACCGGCCGCCTTGCGCGCGGCGGCGCAGACGGCTTCGCGCTGCGTGGCATCAAGCGTCGGCGACGGTGCTTCCTCGATCACCTTCTGGTGCCGCCGCTGCAGCGTGCATTCGCGCTCCCAAAGCGAGAGCAGATTGCCATGGCTGTCGCCGATGATCTGCACCTCGATATGCCTGGGGTTCTGCACGAACTTTTCGACCAGCATGCGGTCGTCGCCGAACGCGGCCTTGGCCTCGCGCTTGGCGCTGACGATCGCCGCCGCGAGTTCTCCGGCCGAATTGACCACGCGCATGCCACGGCCACCGCCGCCAGCGGAGGCCTTCACCAGCACCGGGAAGCCGATCTTGTCGGCGGATTTTGCGAGCGTTGCCTCGTCCTGAGCCTCGCCGTGATAGCCGGGCACCAGCGGGACGCCGGCCTTTTCCATCAGCGCCTTCGAGCCGGACTTCGAGCCCATCGCCGTCATCATCTCGGCGGTAGGGCCAACGAACACCAGCCCGGCGTTCAGGCACGCCTGTGCGAATTCGGCATTTTCGGACAGAAAGCCGTAGCCGGGATGGACGGCCTCGGCGCCGGTCTGGCGCGCGGCTTCGATCACCCGTTCGATGTTGAGATAGCTGTCGCGCGCCCGCGCCGGTCCGAGCAATACGGCCTCATCAGCCATGGCGACATGCATGGCATCGCGATCGGCTTCCGAATAGACCGCGACGGTGCGCAGGCCCATGGCGCGGGCGGAGCGGATGACGCGGCAGGCAATCTCGCCGCGGTTGGCGATCAGCAGTGTGCGAAAACGCCGGTAGAGTTTTGCGCGGTCCATCATCGTTTCCTGCATCACATCCTGAACAGACCAAATTTCGTCGGTTCGATCGGCGCGTTGGCCGCCGCCGACAATCCGAGGCCGAGCACCAGCCTTGTATCGGCGGGATCGATCACGCCGTCGTCCCACAGCCGCGCCGTGGCGTAATAGGGGCTACCCTGGTGCTCATATTGCGCGCGGATGGGCGCCCGGAACTTGTCCTCTTCCTCGGCCGACCAGTTCTCGCCCTTGGCCTCGATGTTATCGCGGCGAACTTGACTGAGCACCATGGAGGCCTGCTCGCCGCCCATCACGGAGATGCGCGCGTTCGGCCACATCCAGAGGAAACGCGGGCTATAGGCGCGGCCGGACATGCCGTAATTGCCGGCACCATAGGAGCCGCCGATCACGACGGTGAATTTCGGCACGCCGGCGGTCGCCACCGCCGTCACCAGCTTGGCGCCGTCGCGCGCGATGCCGCCGGCCTCGTATTTCTTGCCGACCATGAAGCCGGTGATGTTCTGCAGGAACACCAAGGGAATATTGCGCTGGCAGCACAGCTCGATGAAGTGCGCGCCCTTCAGCGAGCTCTCGCTGAACAGGATGCCGTTGTTTGCGATGATGCCGACCGGATAGCCCCAGATATGGGCAAAGCCGCAAATCAGCGTCGTGCCGTAGAGTTTCTTGAACTCGTCGAATTCGGAGCCGTCGACGATGCGCGCGATAATGTCATGCACGTCGAACGGTTTTCTGCCGTCGGCGGAGACCACGCCATAGATTTCTTCGGCCGGAAACAGCGGCTGCCGCGGTTCGCGCATGTTGAGCGCGGCGCGCGTCGGCGGCTTCAGCGTGGCAACGATGCGCCGCGCGATCCCGATCGCGTGGGCGTCGTTCTGCGCGTAATGATCGGTGACGCCGGATTGGCGGGAATGCACGTCGGCGCCGCCGAGTTCTTCGGCCGTCACCACCTCGCCGGTCGCCGCCTTCACCAGCGGCGGCCCGCCGAGGAAGATCGTGCCCTGGTTGCGCACGATGATGCTCTCGTCCGACATCGCAGGCACGTAAGCGCCGCCGGCGGTGCAGGAGCCCATCACGATCGCGATCTGCGGAATGCCCTGCGCAGACATCTGCGCCTGGTTGTAGAAGATGCGGCCGAAATGCCGCTCGTCCGGAAAGATCTCGTCCTGCATCGGCAGAAAGGCGCCGCCGGAATCGACCATGTAGACGCAGGGCAGATTGTTCTGCCGCGCGATATCCTGCGCGCGCAGATGCTTCTTCACGGTCATGGGGTAATAAGTGCCACCCTTGATGGTGGCGTCATTGGCGACGATGACGCATTCGCGGCCCGAGATGCGCCCGACGCCCGTGATGACGCTGGCGGAATGGACATCGCCGCCATAGAGGCCGTGGGCGGCGAGCGGCGACAGTTCGAGAAACGCGGTGCCGGGATCGACCAAGAGGTCGACGCGCTCGCGGGCCAGCATCTTGCCGCGCGCGGTATGCCGCTTGCGCGACGTCTCGCCGCCCCCGCCGGACACGACCTTGAGCTTGTCGCGAAGCTCCGCCACCAGGCCGCGCATCACGTCGGCGTTGCGGGCAAACTCGGAAGACGTGGGATCGATAGTGGAATGAAGCGGCATGGTCAGCGTTTTCTTTGGATGCTGGAGTGCCCTGAGACGGCTTCAGGATGGTCGGAACAACCCATTCGAAGAGAATGCAACAGAGCCTGTACCATCTTTGCCCCGATGTGAAGCTCAGGCGGTCTTGTCGAACAGTTCCCGCCCGATCAGCATGCGGCGGATTTCGCTGGTGCCGGCGCCGATCTCGTAGAGTTTTGCGTCGCGCAACAGCCGCCCGGTCGGGTAGTCGTTGATGTAGCCATTGCCGCCCAGGAGCTGGATGGCATCGAGCGCGCATTGGGTGGCTTTTTCCGCAGCATAAAGAATGGCGCCGGCCGCGTCCTCGCGCGTGGTCTCGCCGCGGTCGCAGGCCTTTGCCACCGCATATACATAGGCCCGCGAGGCGTTCATGGTGGTGTACATGTCGGCGATCTTGCCCTGCACCAATTGGAAGGTGCCGATCGGCTCGCCGAACTGCTTGCGCTCGTGCACGTAAGGCAGCACCACGTCCATGCAGGCCTGCATGATGCCGATCGGACCGGCGGCCAGCACCGCGCGCTCATAGTCTAGACCGGACATCAGCACGTTGACGCCGCGGCCGACCTCGCTCAGCACGTTCTCTTCCGGCACCTCGCAATCCTCGAACACCAGTTCGCAGGTGTCGGAGCCGCGCATGCCGAGCTTGTCGAGTTTCTGCGCGGTGGAAAATCCCTTCATGCCCTTTTCGATGATGAAGGCGGTCATGCCGCGCGGACCGGCGTTGAGATCGGTCTTGGCATAGACCACCAGCGTGTCGGCGACGGGGCCGTTGGTGATCCACATCTTGTTGCCGTTCAGCACAAAGCGGTCGCCCTTCTTGTCGGCGCGGGTCTTCATCGAGACCACGTCGGAACCTGCGCCCGGCTCCGACATCGCCAGCGAACCGACATGTTCGCCCGAAATCAGCTTTGGCAGGTATTTCCGCTTCTGGGTTTCGCTGCCGTTGCGGCGGATCTGGTTGACGCAGAGGTTGGAATGCGCGCCATAGGACAGGCCGACCGCGGCCGAGGCGCGCGACATCTCTTCCACCGCGATACAGTGCTCGAGATAGCCGAGGCCGCTGCCGCCATACTCCTCCTCGACGGTGATGCCGTGCAGGCCGAGCGATCCAATTTTGGGCCAGAGATCCCTGGGGAATTGGTTGCTGCGGTCGATTTCGGCGGCGCGCGGCGCGATCTCGTTCTGCGAAAAGGCATGCACCGTCTCGCGTATGGCATCCGCGGTCTCGCCGAGATCGAAGTTGAGAAGCAGCGCCCTGTTCGAGGCCATCATTTCCCCCTGTCTTCCTGGAATTAAACGATCATACGTTTTTTTAACTTACCTGCAAGCGGAACCTGCCAAAACTCAAATAGTGACTACAGTCGATTGAAATTACTATCATTTCGTGCCACAATTATACGATCGACCGCTCGTTTCCACGGCGGCGAATGCCCAGAGGCTCCATGGCGCGGACGATCGGTTCTCACGGCCCGAAGACGATGGAGGCGATCCGCAAAGCGGGCCTCCGCCTGATCTTCGAGCACGGCTACGCGGCCATGAGCCTGCGCCAGCTCGCCGCCGAGGTCGGCATCCAGTCGGGATCGCTCTACAACCACATCTCGACCAAGCAGGAATTGCTGTTCGACCTGATACGCGACCACATCAACGAATTGCTCCGCCAGCTCGATCGCGCCCTGCAGGAGAAACAGCGGCCAGTCGACAAACTCCGCGCCTTCACAGCCTTCCACGTCACCTATCACATGACCAGGAAGCGCGAGGTCTTCATCGCCAATTCCGAGCTGCGAAGCCTCGAGCCGAAGAACTATGAGGCGATCGTGGCGCTGCGCGGCGCCTATGAGCAGCGGCTGGCCGAAATCCTCAGCGAGGGCGTCGCCGAGGGCGAATTCGAGGTGGTGGATATCCAGGTGGCGACATTTGCGATCCTGGCCTTGTTGACCGGCCTCACCACCTGGTACCGCCCCGGCGGGCGGCTCACCAGGGAGGCCATCGTCGCCGCCCACGAAAAGCTGGTGCTATCGAGCGTCGCCCCCGGCGCGACACCTGACCCGGCCCGAATCAAACGCGCGCCCTCCTCCGGCCTGACGGCGCCCGGCAGGCTGGAGCGCCGATGAGGTGCCGCCCATGACCGAACGCCACCACCCCCTCGACGATATCGACCTGAAGATCCTGTCCGAACTCCAGAGGGATGGCCGCATCCGCAACAACGAACTGGCGGAAAGGGTCGGCATCTCCGAGCCCCCATGCCGGCGCCGGGTGCGCGCCTTGCGCGAACGCGGTTATGTCAGCGCCATCAGAGCCACGCTCGACGAAACGCTCCTGGGCTACGAAGTCATTTCCTTTGTCCTGATCCAGTTGCAGAGCCAGGCCCAGGCCCCGCTGCAGGCGTTCGAAAAATCGATCGCGGCGGTGCCGCTGGTGCTGCAGAGCTGGCGGATTTCGGGCGACGCCGACTATCTGCTCAAATGCGTGGCACGAAACGTCGAAGGCATGCACCAGCAGCTTCTGCAGTTTTCAGCGATGCCTGAAGTGCGCAACATCAGAACCTTCCCGGTGCTTGGCGTCGCCAAGGATGCGCCGCTGCCGATCCCCATCCATCCTGCAGCACCCGACCCGGCGCAGTAGCCGGCAACTTCCCGCGTCGAGCGACCGGGAGCGTCTTCAGTGCGTCCAGGGTTCGACGCGCTTGAAGGCGAAATTGTCGGCGTAGGCGACCTGCCGCTGCTTCGAATCCTTGGGCTCGATCACCTGGTAGGCAACGCCCTTGCGCTCGCAATAGGCGATCGCGTCTTCCTTGGTGTCGAAGTGCAAGGTGAGCTGCTGCTTCATGTCGACCGACGAGGTCCAGCCCATCAGGGGCTCGACCGCCCGGGGGTGCTCCGGCTCGTAGTCGAGCTGCCATTCCCGGGTCTTGGCCCTGCCCGATTGCATCGCGTTTTTGGCGGGCTTAAAAATGCGTGCGGTCATGGATGGTCGGGTCCTTGCGTCTGCGACATGGTAGCGATTGGTGGAAACGGCCGGGATAGTATAGAGACACCTTTCAGGAAATTTGATCGGTGATTCCGTAAAACCCGGATGTACCATTTCCGCACCGGTATAGTCATTATGCCGTACTGTGACAATCTAGGGCTATCCGGCGCCCGGGACCTCTTGCGGCGCCATCCTCCTGAAAACATCACTGCGAAACGGCACCCATGAAAATCAACGCCACCCTGCCAGAAAAAGGACGCGACCTCCGGCTCGACCTGTTTCGGGGGGTCGCGAACTGGGCGATCTATCTGGACCACATTCCCGACAATGTCGTGAACTGGATCACTACCCGCAATTACGGGTTTTCCGACGCCGCCGACCTGTTCGTTTTCATTTCCGGCTATACCGCCTCCTTCGTCTACGCCCGGATGATGCTGGAGCGCGGCTTCATCGTCGGCGCCACGCGGCTGACCAAGCGGGTCTGGCAGCTCTATGTCGCCCACATCATCCTGTTCGTGATCTATATCGCCTCGATCAGCTATCTGGCGTTGCGCTTCGGCGATTCCGAGCTGGTCAACGAGTTCAACGTCGTCGGCCTGGTCGATAACGCGACCGAAACGCTGCGGCAGGGGCTGTTCCTGAAGTTCAAGCCCGTCAACCTCGACGTGCTACCGCTTTACATCGTGCTGATGGGGCTGTTCCCGCCGGTATTGTGGATCATGCTGCGCCAGCCCAACTGGACCATGGTGGCCGCGATCGTGCTCTGGCTGGTGTCGCGGCAGACCGGGTGGAACCTGGCCGCCTATCCGCAGGGCACCTGGTACTTCAACCCGTTCGCCTGGCAGGTGCTGTTCATATTCGGTGCATGGTGCGCACTCGGCGGTGCCCGGCAGGCGGCAGGGTTGATCATGCACCCGGCCACGCTGTGGTTCTGCATCGGCTACATGATCCTGGGGCTTGTCATGACCATGGCCGGCAGGTTTCCGGCGTTCGGCGAGATGTTCCCGCAGTGGCTGTATTCGATGTTCAATCCGAACGACAAGACCAACCTCGCGCCCTATCGCTTCCTGCACTTCGTGGTGATCGTGATCCTGGTCATTCGCTTCGTGCCGAAGGATTGGCCGGGCCTGGAGTGGAAGGTCTTCGATCCCCTGGTCGTCTGCGGTCAGCAATCATTGGCCGTGTTCTGCGTCGGCGTGTTCCTGTCGTTCGTCGGGCATTTCGAACTGTCGATGAGCTCGGGCTCGCTGTTCGCGCAGATCTTCGTTAGCGTGACCGGCATCGCCATCATGACCATCGTCGCCTACTACATTTCCTGGTCGAAGCGGCAGGACAAGCCGCTGAAGCCACCGGCGCCGAAACCTGCCTGAGCGGCTTCTGGCTGGACTGTCGCTATAGCGTTTTCGAGCGAAGTGGACACCGGTTCGCATCAAGAAAACGCGTCAAAACAAAAATCTGGAGATTCGGTTCTGATTTAATCAGAACCGAATCTCTGGCGCCTTCAGGCCGGCTGCGCGGTCGAGTCCACCAGCGTTCGCACGTCGGCGTAGACGTTGAGTATCGGCGCGACCACCTTGTGCATCGTGGCCTTCGAGACGATCGTGTCGTGGATGACCAGATGATCGACGCCCGTGGTCAGAAAGCAGTTCACGGCATCCTGCGGCGTTTCCACGATGGGTTCGCCCTTGATGTTGAATGAGGTGTTGATCAGCACGGGAACACCGGTCAGCGCCTCGAACTCCTTCAGCAAGCGATAAAGCATCGGATTGGTCGCCTCGCGCACGGTCTGCACCCGCGCGGTGCCGTCGACATGCACGATCGCCGGGATTTTGTCCCGCCATTCGGGACGAACCGGTTTGGCGATCAGCATGAAGGGCGAATCTTCGTCGCCTTCAAAAACCTCCTTCATCCGCTCGGCCAGCACGATCGGCGCGAACGGGCGGAACGCCTGCCGGTGCTTGACGCGGCTGTTGAGGATGTCCTTCATCTCGGGCTTGCGTGGATCTGCGATCAGGCTGCGGTTGCCGAGCGCGCGCGGGCCAAATTCCGAACGGTCCTGAAACCATCCGATCACCTTCTGGTCGGCGAGCAGCTTGGCCGTATCGCGGCAGACGTTCTCGCTCTTGACGGCATCAACCTGGATCCGCACCAGAAACTTCTGCAGCTCCTTTGCGGCGTCCTTGTCGCTGTAACGCTTGCCGACATAGGAATGATCCATCACGAAGTCACGGCGCTGCTTCAGGATTTCGAGCCAGCCGTAATAAGCGCAGCCGATGGCGATACCGTCGTCACCCGCCGCGGGCTGGATCCAGACGTTCTCGAATCCAGCTTCGCGGGCGACCCGCCCGTTCGCCACGCAGTTCAGCGCGACGCCGCCGGCCATGCAGAGGTTCTTCGCACCGGTGGTTTCACGCAGCCAGCGGGCGCGCGCGAGCAGCACGTTCTCGGTGTCGTCCTGCGTCCGCCAGGCCAGATCTTCCCAGTGCCGCATCGAAGGGCTCTTTTCCCAGTTGCTGGTGCCGTCGAAGACGTATGGCTCCATGAAGTCGGCGGTCCAATGCGGCACGTCCAGCTTGCCGTCGTTCAGTTCGAGCAGATGCTTGACCTGGTCGCGGCGGCCATAGGGCGCCAGCCCCATCAGCTCGCCGCATTTATTCCAGTCGCCGAAAATGTAGGTGGAGGCGCGGCTGTAGAGCGCGCCGAGACCGGGCATGGTGTAGAACTCGTCGCTAAGGAAGCCGCGGTCAGGCTCCATCCAGACCTTCTTCAGGCACTCCAGCGTCGCGCCGCTGAACTTGTAATAGCTCTCGGACTCGCGGGCCAGCGGCGTCGCCGTGTCGCTGGCGGGGAAGGCTTCCATGACGTCGGAGCGGTAGCTGCCGACGCCATCGACGATCATCACGACGCCATCCTCGAACGGCGAGACCGCGAACGCGCTGTAGGCGTGCGCCAGATGGTGGGAGATCGTGACCACTTTGTCTTGACCGGACAGATACAGCGGGTGCTTGGCCGCGTCGCCGCGTTCGAAATCCGGAAGGAAGCCCGGCGCGTCGAAATAGACCAGCCGCTCCTCCATTTCCGGGACCGGCAGGATGTAACAGTTGCGCACCACCAGATCGACGTCATCGAGTGTGATGCCTTCGGCTTCAAGGCAATAGTCGATCACTTCCTTGTAGAAGCCTGACGCGTGCTTGGCCCGCGTGATCCGCTCCTTGGCGATCGCAAAGGCGATGGCGCCGTCGCGCAACAGGCAGGCGCTGACATCATGGTCATAGGTGTTCAGACCAAGGACATAAGTGTGTTTTTTGGGCATGGGTACTCGTTGAGGCGGGATCGTCTTACGCTGAAGAAATGGAGATCGTGTCGACATCAAGTTGCTGGCGTGGCCTTGCCGTAGCTTCTCCCGAAAATCTGCGACGCACAACCATCGGCGTTCAGCAAGCATTCAGGAAGATGAACGACGCAACGCTAATTCCTGTGCAGGCCGGCCATAACTTGACCTTACCTGTCCTACTCAATAAAGTCCCAAAAGCCCGAAAGAACCTTAGTAGAAATATATCTTAGCGCATCTGAACCGAAAGCTGTCCCGCGCATCTAAGTGAGACAGTTGCCTAAGTCCAGATGTCTTGGAAGTGACCCGGAGATTCCTGAATGGCTAAACGCTACAATATCCTGACCCGCTGCCTCGCAGCGTTGGCTTTGTTGTTCGTCTACGTCGCCAGCACCTCTGCCATTCTGGTCGGCGGGACGACTACGTCCGCGCTGGCGCGTGGCGGCCGAGGCGGCGGCGGCGGCAGAGGAGGCTTTCGCGGCGGCGGCGGCAGAGGCTTTTATCGCGGCGGCGGCAGAGGCTTTTATGGCGGCCGGGGCTACGGCTACGGCCGCGGGTACGGCTTCTATGGCGGTGGTCCCCGCTGCTGGTGGAACGTCTACGGCGTCCGCGTCTGCAGGTGGTGATCTAGGTTCGATCACCGTCAACTCAGGCGGGATCGAAAAGAAGATTCAGGCGTGCCGGGCAACCGGCGCGCTTTTTTCTTTTTGATGAGTCAACTGCGCCGGGCCACGGCGCTCACCTGCGTCCAAACTAACTTGCCAGCCGCGGGATCAGCTTCAACGCATTGCCGCGTTCGATCGACGCGATCTGCTCATCCGTAAACACCGCCGTCTCGCGCAGGCCCTTCACATGATCGATGCCGGTCCGGTACGGGAAATCCGTTCCGAACACGATCTGCGACGGCGGAATGATCGCCGCCAGCGCCGACATCGAGCCGCGGTTGGAGGTCTGCGCGGTGTCGTAGAAGAAACGCTTCAGTTCGGTGAGTGTGCCATCGGGCACCGTCTCCTTGGCCTTCGGCACCAGCAGCGGATGACGGACGAAGCGCTCGATCAGAAACGGCATGGTCCCGCCGGCGTGGGAGAAGATCCAGCGGATATCGGGAAACCTTCGCGCATTGCCGGAGAAGAGGATGTCGGCGATGGTGCGCGTCGTATCGGTGCCGAACTCGATCATGACGGGCGGCTGCGTCGGCGCCAGGTTCACGCAGCAATTGGCCGCCGTCGGATGGGTGTAGACCAGCGCCTTGCGGCGATTGAGTTCTTCCATCACGGGCAGGAATGAAGGATCGCCAAGCCACTTGTCGCCGTAGCTCGTCATCAACGCGATGCCATCGGCCTTCAGGGTATCGAGCGCATACATCAGTTCGCGCAAGCTGCCTTCGGCGTCGGTGAGCGGCAGCATCGCGAAATTGCCGAACCGTCCGGGATAATCCGCGACAAGCTTTGCGCCATACTCATTCGACTCGCGGCAGAGCTTTCGCGCCGCATCGCCCCTGGTGAAATTGACGGCGGGCGTGGTGACGGACAGCATCGCGGTTGCGATCCCCGCCCTGTCCATGTCATCAAGCGATTTCTCGATGGTCCAGTTCTTCATCAGCGGATCACCAAAGCCGCTGTCGTTCGATGCGGTCACGTAGGTCGGCGGCGACAGATGATGATGGACGTCAATCCGGAACGGTTTCGTGTCGGCGGGTTGCGCCCCTGCCCGGTCGCGCCCCATGGCCGCTGATATCGCCAGTGCGCCGGCGCCGAGCATGAAGCCGCGCCGACTTGGGCTGGAGGGTGACGGACTTGATGGGCCACAGCAGAAGCATCCCCGCAAGCGCGGCGTGCGCAAATCCGTCATCCGTTCTCTCCCTGCGTTTATTGTTGTCGCGTGCAGCCTTCAGCCGTCGAGGATGGCAACCGCACGCGTCCACCCGGCCGAAGCGCGCTCGATCTTCACCGGGAAGCACGACACCATGAATCCGGTCGACGGCAGCTGCTCGAGATTGTGCAGTTTCTCGATGTGGCAATAGCCGATGTGGCGGCCGGCCTTGTGGCCTTCCCAGATCAGGCTGGCGTCCCTGGTCTCGGCATATTTCTTCGCGGTGTAGATGAAGGGCGCGTCCCAGCTCCAGCCGTCGATGCCGGTCAGCCGCACGCCGCGCTCCAACAGATACATGGTCGCCTCGTAGCCCATGCCGCAGCCGGAAGTGACGTAATCCTGCCGGCCATATTTGGCGCCAGCGCTGGTGTTGACCACGACAATCTCCAGCGGCGACAGCGTATGCCCGATACGCTTCAGTTCAGCTTCCACATCCTTGGCGGTCGCCACATAGCCGTCCGCAAAATGCCGGAAGTCGAGCTTCACGCCCGGCTGAAAACACCATTCCAGCGGCACCTCGTCGATGGTCCAGGAACGCTCGCCGCGATTCATGGTGGGGTGGAAGTGCCAGGGCGCGTCCAGATGCGTGCCGTTGTGGGTGGAGAGCGATACCTGCTCGACCGCCCAGCCCTGTCCGTCCGGCAGATCTTCCGCCTTCAGCCCCTCGAAGAACTGCAGCATCCGCGGCAGGCCCTGTTGGTGATCGATGTACTGGATGGTCGGATGGCCGCCCGGCGGATCGGCCGGCACGTCGTTTTGCAGGGGAACGGAGATATCGATCAACTTGCGCGCCATGGCGTTTCCTCGCTCGTTATTGTTCTAGTTGCTGGCCCCGCGGGCCGGTACGTCGCTCTGCGCAAGACGGCGCGCTGAGCCCGCGTGCCGTTGCAAAAGTGGTGGAATTACTGAGAAAGGATTTCCCGGTGGCTCGGAAAAATTCGACTCCAGGATGGTAAATAGACTCTTTCGCTTTCATCAACATCTTG
The DNA here is from genome assembly GCF_054059515.1 of Bradyrhizobium sp. URHC0002. Lineage (NCBI taxonomy): Bacteria > Pseudomonadati > Pseudomonadota > Alphaproteobacteria > Hyphomicrobiales > Nitrobacteraceae > Bradyrhizobium > Bradyrhizobium sp. URHC0002. Next base: position 5,974,299 of record NZ_JBSSCF010000001.1, read on the forward strand.
ATTCACAACTCGAAAAAAAATGGCACGCCGGATGCACATCATTCGCCGTGACCAAGCGGTCACGCATTCGCAACCGCGTATTTGGAACCCTTGTCATGTTGATCAGCCTCCTAGAAGAGGTGGCTTCCTTTGCCGCCATCTTTCTCTTCGTTACGGCGCTCGCGTTTTGGTCGAACATCCTCTCCACAATCTAGCTTGACCGGAATGCAAGGGCGTTCGGATGGCTGAAAGCTTACCGGACGCCCTTCGAAGAGACTGATTTGCAAATGCTTCCCGATCTCATTGCCGCTCAACCCGGTTCTTCAAAATACCGATCTTTTCGACTTCGAGTTCGATGGTATCGCCGTGCTCGAGATACCAGCCGAGCTCGAGGCCGCAGCCATTGCCGACAGTGCCGGATCCGATGAATTCGCCGGGCATCAGGGTCTCGTCCTGGCTGACATGGGCGATGATCTCCTCGAACGAGAATAGCATGCCCTCGGTCACGCCCTGCGAACGCCTCTCGCCGTTGACGCGCGCTTCCATTTTCAATTTGTAGGGGTCGCCGATCTCGTCCGGCGTGACGATCCACGGCCCCATCACGTTGCCGCCGTCAAAACTCTTGCCTTTCGCCGGCCCCAGCCGCCCTTCCATTTCGATGCGCTGGGCATCGCGGGCGGAAAAATCGTTGAAGATCGTATAGCCGAAGATGTGGTCTTTGGCCCTGGCGGCGGAGATGTTGGCGCCTTTGCTTTTGGTAATGATGCCGAATTCGAGTTCGTAATCCATCACCTGGCTGTAGCGCGGCCACTTCACCGTGGTGTTGGTGCCGCGCACGCTGAAACGGTTGGTGATGTAGTAGATCGGCTGCCTGCGGTAGACCTCCGGCAGCTCGCCGAGCGGCTCTGCCTCGATCCGCGCCAGCTCAGCCATGTCGCCCTTGGCGCGCGCGGCAAGCTTGAGCTGCCCGCGCGGGGCTTGCAGGATGTGCAGCGGAAACGACATGCCGTCCCGCATCTGCCGCGGCTCGGGGACCGGCGCGAGAATCTCGCCCGTCCCGGTCTTGATGGACAGGCTTTCGTCCTTGCCGTGCTTCTCGAACAGTTTTGCCGCCTGTTCGAGTGCGCTCTCGCCGGCGTCGATCAACGCCAGCATCGACGCGAAGGCCGGATGGGCGCTTCCGTTCCGGCTGGCGGCGGCAGCAAGATCGAACAGAAGCGTATCGCCCGTATGCACGATTCCGATCTTTTCCTGTCCGCCGGATTTGAATGTTGCGAGTTTCACTGGATGCCCTCTTGTTTTCCGATGAAATATATGATCAAAAAAAATATCGATAAACAACAGAAAAATGTGTCATAGGGAGAATGTCGTGAAAAAGGTCCTTGCCGCCCTTGCGGTCAGCCTGGCGCTGACCGGCACCGCCTTTGCGCAGGCCAAGATCCAGGTCGGTTGCACGGCGACCTCGGACTGCGCCTCGGCAATGGTGGCGATCGACGAAGGCATTTTCAAAAAGCACGGGCTCGAGGTCGAGATGACGCCGATCGGCATCAACTCGAATATCCCGGCCGCGATCCTGTCGAACTCGATCCAGATCGGCGGACCGACGTCGACCGTGTTCCTGCAGGCGGCCGACGGCGGCCTCGATCTCGTCGCGATTGCCGGCGCAACCGTGATGAGCCCGGTGTCGAACGGCAACATCATCGCCTTTGTCCGCAACGGCATCACCATCAAGGAGCCGAAGGACTTTGTCGGCAAGAAAGTCGGCGCGCCCGGGCTGAACGCCTTCCTGCACGTGCTGTTCGTGAAATGGCTGGTGGAGAAGGGCGTCGACCCCAAGAGCGTCAATTTCGTCGAGGTCACCTTCCCGACCATGGCCGATATCATCAAGTCCGGCGGCGTCGACGCCGTGCTGACCGCCGAGCCGTTCGTGACGCGCATGACCAATGCCGGATTGGGCTCGGTCGGCGCGCGCTATGCCGTCGAACTGGCCCGCACCGATCCCATCATCTTCTATGCGGCATCGCGGGAGTGGGCGGAAAAGAACGCCGCGGCGATCAAGAAATTCCGCGATGCGCTCGCCGAATCCGCCGTCATCGTCAACAACGACCGCGAAAAGGCCTCGAACTCAATTTCAAAATTCACCAAGCAGCCGATCGAGCTGGTCAAGGCGACGCCGCCGAACCAATCCGAACCGGCGCTGAAGCCCGAACAACTCGCCTGGTGGATCGAGGTGATGTCGACGCAGAAGATGCTGCAATCCAAGCTCGACACCTCAAAGCTGGTCCTGAAGTAAGGGATTGCCGATGCAGGCTTCCGACCGCCAACCGAACCGACCGGTGACCGAGGCCGCCACGCTGAGCGAGCGCGCGGCCCTGCTGGTCGAGCAGGACATCCTGGCCGGTCATCTGGCGCCGGGATCGCGGCTCGGCATCGTCGACCTCGTGCAGCGCTACGAGATCGGCGCCACGCCGCTGCGCGAGGGCCTGTCACGGCTGATGTCGCGGGGGCTGATCGTCGGCACCGGGCAGCGCGGGTTTCGCGTCGCCGACATCAGCCGCGAGGATCTGCTCGACATCACCACCATGCGCACGGCGGTCGAAGTCGAGGCCATCAGGCTCGCCATCGTCCATGGCGACGACGCCTGGGAAGCCGGCATCGTTAGCTCCCTGCACCAGATGCGCCGCCATATCGAACGCATCGGCGATGAATTCCGCGAGGGCGCGGAGGATTTCGACCGGCTGCACAAGGGCTTTCACACCGCATTGCTGGGTGCCTGCGGCTCAAAACGCATGCTGTCGGCTCATTCCGATCTCTACGATCAGGCCTATCGCTACCGGCGCGTCATGATGCGTTCGGTCGACAGTGGCAAGAAGTTCGTCCGCGCCCATCAATTGCTCGCCGACCGGGTCATCGCACGCGACATTCCGGGGTCGCAGGCGATGCTATCGGCGCATCTGCGCTCGACCATGGACTTCGTCTATTCCTCAGGCAGCGAGAGCTGACATTATGGCAAGCGCCGCAAAACGCCTCGAAGCCGTATCCGGCGCTGTTGCGCCGCAGATCGCATTTGACGGGGCCACGCTCGTCCTCGGCGGCAAGACCATCATCGAGAATCTGAGCATCGGCGTCCGGTCCGGCGAATTCCTCTGCATCGTCGGCGCCTCCGGCTGCGGCAAGACTACGGCGCTGCGGCTGGCGGCAGGGCTCTACCAGCCGACCGGCGGCAGGGTGAATTTCGACGGCCAGCCGATGCGCGAGCCGCGCCGCGAGATCGCGATCGTGTTCCAGGACTACGGCAAGGCGCTGCTGCCGTGGCGCACCGCGGCGGGCAACGTTTCGCTGGCGCTGGAAGCCGGCGGCATGCCGGCGGCCGAGCGCCCTGCCCGGATCGAGGAATTGCTGCGCACCGTCGGCCTGCCTGGCCATGCCGCAAAATACCCCTCCGAAATGTCAGGTGGCATGCAGCAGCGCCTGCAGATCGCCCGCTGCCTCGCGCAGGAGCCGAAGACGCTTCTGATGGACGAGCCGTTCGGCGCGCTGGACGCGATGACGCGGCAGGGATTGCAGGACGAGGTGCTGTCGCTGGTGGCGGCCAGCGGCGCCACCGTGATCTTCGTGACCCACGACCTCGACGAGGCGATCTATCTCGGCGACCGCGTCATCGGCCTGCTGCCGCATCCCGGGCGGATCGGCATCGAACTTTCGGTCAACCTCCCCCGCCCGCGCGATCAATTGTCGACCCGCGAGCATCCCGAATTCCTGCGGCTGCGGCGGCAATTGTTCGACTTCATCAAGGCGACCGAGCAGTGACTGTTAATTCCGCCAAGGCGCTGGCGCTGCCGCTCGCCTTGCTGGTGGCGTTCGAAGTGTGGGCGCGCGCCATCCATCTGCAAAGCGACAGCCTGGCGCCGCCGAGCGAGATCGTCATGGCGCTCGTTGGCGCCTTCGCCGATCTCTCGATCGTGGCCGCGACCCGCGACACGCTGTTTTCGGCCTTCACGGGCCTCGCCATCGGCACGATCATCGGCCTGGCGCTCGGCATTGCCTTCGGAATTTTCGATGCCCTCGACCGCCTGATGGAAGTGACGGTCGAGGCGATCCGGCCGATCCCCTCGATCGCGCTGTTGCCGATCGCGCTGATCGCGCTCGGCTTCGGCTACCGCATGGAAATCGTGATCGTGGCGTTTGCCTGCGTCTGGCCGATTCTGATCCTGTCGCGCGCGGCCGTGCGCAGCATCGAGCCGCGGCTGATGGAAGTGGCGCGGGCGCTGCGGCTGCCGCCGGCGCAACGGGTCTGGAAGATCATCATCCCGGCGGCGCTGCCGCGGATCTTCGTCGCCTTTCGGCTGTCGGCCGGCATCGCGCTGATCGTCGCCGTGACGGTCGAAATCGCGATCAATCCGCTCGGCCTGGGCGCCGGCATCATGCTGGCGCAGCAGGCGCTGCGCCCCGATCTGATGCTGGCCTATCTGATCTGGATCGGCATCATCGGCTACGCGCTGAACATCCTCCTGACCGTGGCCCAGCAGCGCCTGTTCGGCCGCGCCGCGTTGAGCGGAGACGGCCAATGAACCGGGCTGTCATCATGTGGCGGGTGGCGAGCTTTGCGGTTGCCGCCGGCTTCATCGCGCTCTGGCAACTGATCGCAAATTTGAAACTGGTCTCGCCGGTGTTCCTGCCGGGGCCGGACCGGGCCTGGGCCGCGCTGGTGCGCGGATTTTCCTCAGGCGACCTCTGGAGCAAGCTCGCCGGCACGCTCGAACACATGGCCTATGGCTGGCTCGCCGCCTCCATCGCCGGCATCGCGATTGGCGCCATCATCGGATCGTCGCGCACGATGCGGACCTATGTCGCGCCCTCGCTGGAGTTTTTGCGCCCACTGCCGGTCTCGGCGATCATTCCGGTTGCGATCGCCATGCTTGGATTGACGCAGGCTATGGCGCTGTTCGTGATCGCCTTCGGCGCGATCTGGCCGATCATGCTGGCGACCATCCATGGATTTGCGGCGGTCGAGCCTCGGCTCTACGAGGTGGCGCGGTCGCTGCAGATGTCGCGGCTCGCGGTGATCTTCAAAATCGCGCTGCCATCCGCCAGTCCCGACATTCTCGCCGGCATGCGCCTTAGCCTGACGGTGGCGTTGATTCTGTCGGTGGTCTGCGAAATTCTGGCCGGCCTCGACGGGCTCGGCCACTGGGTGCTGCTGTCGGCCCGCGCGTTCCGCTCGGCCGACCTGTTCGCCGGTGTCATCCTGTTAGGCGTTACCGGCTATGTGACTTCGGTGGCGATGTCCATGGCCGAACATCGGCTATTGGCGTGGCAGGCCTCGCAGCGTTAGTCGTGCTGGCTCGTCGCGCGCTCAACGCTATTGGCGATCTTGCGAACTGCAATGGCTGAGAAGTGCTTTCCGGCACGGGGGTCGTTGGAACATCCGTTCCGCGCTGCGGCTCGCGTTGAAGCGAGAGCCACCGCCGCTTCACTGCGCTTGCCAGATCACGCCCGGCAGTCACGACCCAGCGGCGGAACGCGCGGGGGCTGAAGGTGATGAGCACCTCATGGTGCCGCATCCCCTTGCCGCCCTTGACCAACCCGAGGTCGCGGATGATGCAATACGTCCCGCTGCTCATGCGGGCGAACTTCGCACCTTGAAAATGATTGCGCACACGCGACAACATGGGTGCAGCATGCACCATGCGTCGATTCCGTCAATCTTGACGGCCACCGAATCAACCTCGCCGAGGCGCGAAGCCGTCAAAGCGTTGCGTTGTTGCCGCGCTCGCCGATGCGATGGACCTGCCCGGTCGGAACCCGCACACGGCTCAACACCTCCCGGCGATCGCTCATCCGCGCGCTCGACGGCTCGCGTTGTGCAAAGCATTCAAGGATCTGGATACGGATTTCCTCCGCGGCCGGACCTTCGACCTGGCGCATGCGATTCCAGAGCCGGATGATTTCCCGTTGCTTCTCGACGTCCATTGGTCACCTCCGAGGAATGACCGAAGAGAACATAACAAGAACGATATTGCAAGGCGCAACGTTGCGACTTCCACTAGAAACAGAGGCTCAGAATCTTCAGTCGGCAGGCCTCGGCCGCGCGCGATTTGGGCTTCGCGGCATTGGCCTGCTTTGAATCCTTCGGCGAACTTTTTGGCGAACTCTTCGGCGGCTTGGGACGCTCATAATCGCCTGCGATCACCATGGCCCAATACATGCGACCGGTCTTCGCGCTTTTCACGCTGGCAACACCCACGCGCGTGGCGCCGGGCAGCAGGAGGTTTTTTCGGTGCCCTGACGAATTGATCCATTGGTCGAGGGTCTTGGGGAAACCGTCATAGCCGTACGCAATGTTCTCTGCGGCCCGGCCGGCGCCCGCCGGGCCGACACGCGTATTGAACCGGCCGAGGACATCGTGATCGAGCTGGTCCTTTGCCGCCATCGCCTGGGCTTGATCATGCGCAATCCGTGTGAGAGTCCCATCGAGGGTGACGCGCTTCTCTCCGTGCTTCAGCCGGAAGTCGGAAATCATCTGCGCGGGATCGGCCGCGGCCGTCCGGCCCAGCGCAGTGGTGGCAAAACAAAGCGCCAGCCCCAGCAGCAGGGCCTGCCTCGCCAGAATGACTATCTTGATACCGGTCACAATTTTCCCCTGCCCCTTCCCAACCGGGATCGCTGGAAGGATTCAATCCAAAAAGCGGTGGCAAACCATTGATTTTGTTGGTCGGGGCAGCTGGATTCGAACCAACGACCTGCAGTACCCAAAACTGCCGCGCTACCAGGCTGCGCTATACCCCGATCCGATGCTGGGAATGCGTCGATACACGCTTAGACCCCGGCCATCAAGGCGATCTGGAAGGGACTCAGCGCTTGTTGAAGAGCGGGTGCGCCACCCGGTCGCCGGGCCGAATGCCGTATTTTTGCGCCGTGCCCGCGATCACTTCCAGCACGCCCTTGGCGAGACCACCTGACGAGATGATCTTGGTGGAGAGCGGCTCGGTATTTTCGGCGATGCGCAGGATGCGGCCGTCGGCGCGGATGAAGATCATGTCGAGCGAGATGTAGGTGTTCTTCATCCACATCGAGATCTGCTGCTCCGGCGAAAAATCGAACAGCATGCCTTTACCGTCAGGCAGCTCCTTGCGGTGCATCAACCCGGTCTGCTTTTCCTCCTCCGTCGTCGCCATCTCGACCGAGAACACCTGCACGCCTGATTTGGTGACGATCTCGAGCGGCTGAACGCTCGCCGCCCGCACGGCAGGATTGGCGCAGAGGATGACGAGCACCGCGGATGCCGCGGCCAGCGACGTCAGCAAGCGGCCGCCGATGCGAAGCCGCACAATCATCAAAGTGAAATTCATCAATGCACTCATGCCGGATATCTGGGAATTGCCGGGGACCCTAACCCGATGATTGCGGCAAATGCCAGAGGCCGCCGCGCTGGTGCGCGGCGTCCGGCTCAAATTTCCGTCAGCAGATCAATGCGAGGACAGCGCCGACGGGCCGGTCTCGGGATGGATCTCGGCCGCCATCATGCCCTTGGACCCGGGCCCGAAGCGCACCAGCACATACTGGCCCGGACGCAGCTCGGTCATGCCGAAGCGGCGCAGCGTTTCCATGTGGACGAAGATGTCCGGCGTGCCCTCGCCGCAGGTCAGGAAGCCGAAACCGCGCAGCCGGTTGAACCATTTGACCTGCGCCCGCTCCAGCCCGCTGGTCGGCGTGACGCTGACATGGGTCCGCGGCGGAAGCATTTGCGCCGGATGGATCGCGGTGGACTCGTCCATCGAAACGATCCGGAACGCCTGATAGCCCTTGGCGCGCTGCACGCACTCGACCACCAGCCGCGCACCTTCGTAGGCGGTCTGATAGCCGTCGCGCCTAAGCACGGTGACGTGCAGCAGCACGTCGGGCCAGCCATTGTCGGGAATGATGAAACCATACCCCTTCGAAGCGTCGAACCATTTGATGACGCCGGATATTTCGACAAGGTTGGCTGCGGCATCGCCGAGCCCCGAAAACGCATCCACCGCCGGATCGCGCTGCGCCCCGGCTGTGTATTCACTCGGTCCAAGTCTGTTTTGCTCTGTCCCGCCTGACGGCGGCCCCCCGAGCTTCTTGGACCCAAATTCGTCCGACCCCATGACCCCGGACCTCACACATTCAAAAAAGCGGCCCACTATCGCCATCGTGGACCGGAACACGCGCCCTACCATGACCATCATGGTAACGCAGCGCGAATCTCTCGAATCAAAAGATAACACTCCGGACTGCGGCGCATAGCTAAAAAAAACAAAATTGCGGGGGCTATGAACAGCCTTGCACAACCGCGAATCAGTTGGAGATCAATTGCCTACAAACGGTCCGAGCGTCTCCCCGATGTCGAAACGGATCACCAGATCGGCGACATCGTCCTGTTCGGTCGGCTCATTGTTGATGATAACCAGCTTCGCGCCGCAGTCCCTGGCCATCAGCGGAAAACCTGCGGCAGGCCAAACGACTAGCGATGATCCGATCGCGAGGAACAGGTCGCACTGCTGCGCCAGTTCGGTGGCGCGGCGCATCGCATCCTCCGGCATCGCCTGTCCGAACGAGATCGTCGCGGTCTTCACCGGCTCGTCGCAGACGGTGCAGTCGGGGGCCTCGCCGGTTTCTTCGAAACGCGCTTTTACCCAAGGAAGATCATAGGCATGTCCGCAGCCGATGCAGCGGGCATAGGTGGTGTTGCCATGCAGTTCGACGACATCGTCAGCCTTGAAGCCTGATGCCTGGTGCAGATTGTCGATGTTCTGGGTGATGATCGCAGGTGTCTTGCCGGCCTTGTAGAGCGAGGCCAAGGCACGATGCCCGCGGCCGGGCTTGGCCGCCGCAAAGGTCTCTTCCATCGCAAAGCGCCGCCGCCAGGCCTCGGCCCGCGCCTCAGAGCTGGAAACGAATTCGTCGAACGCGATCGGGCGGTTACGGGTCCACAGGCCGCCCGGCGAGCGGAAATCCGGTATGCCGCATTCGGTTGAAATGCCGGCGCCCGTAAAGGGAACGATACACCCGGCTTCGGCGATCATGTTGCCGAGCTGCTCGACGCCGCTGCGCAAATCCTTGGCGATCACCGCTGAATTTTCCGAAACTGTTGGGCCGTGCGGACTATAGCACGGCCGTTCGGATTGCCAGATCGATGCGCCCTCCCCGGATGGGCAGCATGCGCATCGTCGGGGCGGCCTCTATCAGGCCGCCTTATAGCTTACGCCGCCTTGTTGCGCGGCCTGATCATGCGGCCTTCGCAACCGATTCCTTCGGCGCTTTGGCTTCTTCGGTCTTCTTCGCCTTCGGCGCCGGTGCGTTTTCCACCTTCTTCACCGGCTTGCCGTACTGGGCCAGCTTTTCCAGTTCCGCCTCGAGCTCGGCGCGGCGCGCGGCAACCTTTTCGAACAGCTTGTCGGTGGCGTTCTCGCGCAGCCCAGCGAGTTCTTCGATACCAAGTGAATCCAGATCAATCTTTGCCATTGGAACCTCCCGTTTGTGCCTTTCGCTATCGGGAACCCACGTGAGCGACAAGAATGCGCCACAGCTTATCCACCACCTTCGCTTCAAAGGCGGCGGGCGATCACAATGCAGCAACTCAGTGTCCGCATTCACGCCCCATTCGCGCGCGCGAATGATGGCGGAAAGCGAATCAAACAAGATACGGATGGGCGATGACGGAGAAGGAAGAAAGACTCGCGCGCGACCGGGCCGAAATCGCAGCCCGCGTCGCGCGCTTCAGGGAAACCCAGCAGAAGTTCAAACGCGAGCGCGAAGCGTATTATGAGACGACCTTGGCCAACGCGCTGCACGGATCCGGCCGCGCCTCGTTCTGGCGTTGAGGCAGAACCGATAGGCCTTTGCGTGATGGCCGCGGAACCCACGACGAATTCCACCAGAAGAATTCCGGGAGCGGCAGGAACGAAGTCGCTTCCTCCACGTTTTCCTCTCAAGTGCAGCAACCTTGCGAGAGGTGAAAGCATGAAAGACCCCGTCTGCATCTTCGGATGCAGGCGGGGTTTTTCGTTATGGCGCGGACGTGGGGGTGAGCGGATGCGAATCGCTAGCCATGCGATCCGGCGGGTCTGATCATCCGATTACGCTGGAACTAACACGGCCCTTGTGGAGTTTAGTTCTGGGGAAAGGTGCGCCATGCCTGTGTGGTTGGACATTCTGATCAATGTGATGGGCTACGCAGGCTTCATTGCGATCGCGACCTATCACCGATCGCCAAGCAACAAATTGCCGGACCGTTGAGCGCTGATCCGTCGGGCGTCAGTGTGCCTTGAGCGGTTCGCCCGCGGTGCGGACCAGCCTGTCGGCCTTGACCAGTACGTGGTCGCTTTCAGCTTGCGGCCGCAATGAAAAGCTGATGACGACGAAGGCAAGGCATAACAGCAGGCCGACCACCATGACGCGTCCGTGGGTCGGTTTGTCCGCGTTGTGAAACGAAGGGACCATGGCCTGTTTTCCTCATGCCATCCCTATCGCAACTTCAAATACACACAACGCGATTTGGGTTTTAACCTAACTGAATAGGGTTATCTGCGTTTTCGCGAGGAAGCCGATCCGGATTTCCGCGAGGAAACCGGTCCGGCAACGATTGCGCGGAGCCAGACTCCTTTTGTTCTGCTGGAACGAACAGGGGCGCGTTTTCCGGCACCGTTGCCGTGTTAAGATACCGTTACCTCGCTGCATCGTCCTCTCACCCATCCGATCGATCCTGCGCGTATTTGTTGCCGCTCGTTCCGCGTCCGGTCGCGCGCCGGATGTCGAACCTTTTTGGCGCAGCCCGTACTTATCTAAAAAGGTGCTGCGATGACCCAAGCCGACCACTATCGAGACCAGGCCAACAGAGCCCGGCAGCTCGCCGAAGCCGTCAAGGATCCGGAAGCCTCGAAGAGGCTGATCGAGATGGCCGAGGAATTCCGCCTCTACGCCGAACGGCTGGAAGAGACGCATTAGGACCAATCGGTTTTGATTGAAGCAGCGCCCGGGCTTCACGGTCTCGCTTTGAGGCGCGCCTGACGCGCCCCGTGTCTCCCGATCAGGCCTTCACTCGGAAATGCTATAATTTTTTGACGCCGGTCATGGAAACTTAAGTCTCCATTTACCGAGCCTCCCTGAAATGCTGCGCCGTTAACCCAACCTCTTTACAAAGCGTAAATATGCACCTGACAGGGTTTGGCCCAGGAGGGTCAATCCCATGGTCATTTATCCAATACCGGTTGAAGTGACGCAGGCCAGAATACAACTCGTCGTCGATCAGAACGCCAAGGCGCCATCGACGACGATCAACCAGGATCTTCAGGCCGTCTATCACGCCAAGGCAGCCGCCGTGGAAGCGGCCCTTGCGAATGAGCCGCCCGACGAACCGGCGCTGCTGGACGTCAAGGTCTGATCTGACGAAGACCCAATCTTGCGCCGAGGGCCAGACTGCGTCCGGCCCTTTTCGCTCACGATCGCCATGCGAGCTGTTGTGCGTGGACGACGCCGAGCGTCAGCAGCCCGCCTATGCCGGCGAGCACCGCCAACCCTGCGAACCAGACCCATTGCGGCCTTTCCTTGTAAGCGAGGAAGGCGGAGCAAATCGTGCACACGATGGTCGGCATATTCGCGACCAATAAAACCCACGCCAGCATTTCGACCTCCCGAAGTGAAGCGGATGCGCGAAGGCTAGCGCGCCGTGAGAACAACACTGTGCGTCCGGTCACATCGGGCGGCCTGCACGGGCGCTATCGTCGAGGCATGATGGCGCTTCGGGACATGATGATCTGGATCATTCAAGCCGCGTTGTTCGGCATCGGGATCGGCTTTGCCGGGCTGACGGCGCATCTGGCCGGCCCGCTGCTGGCCGCCGCCTTTGCGATCCACGAGCTGATCCCTACCGCGATCGTGTTTTTTGCCGTGACGGCCGGCCTCGGCTGGATCGGAAACAGGTTCTGGCCGGAAGAATGGTTGTACAATCCCCTGCTCTAGCCGCCCGTTCCTATCGCGGTATCGCTTCCGCCCGATAGATCCGTGTCCCCGTCGTCTCGACGATCCGGCCCTTGAGTGATCTTACAAACGCCTTCGAACCTTCGACCGCGAAGTGCGTGCGCAAGGCCGCCTCGTCAGCCCATTGCTCGAAGAAGAACAGCCGCATCGGGTTCTGGCAATCGACATGCACGTCATGCGAGATGCAGCCCGGCTCGTTGCGGGAGCGCTCGACATGCTCCAGGCACGAGCCGAGCACGTCTTCGAAAGTATCCTCGCGCGCCAAAATGCTGCCAGTTACGATAATCATGTCGAGCCCCCATGCGCGTCAGCCAACCGCCTGCCCCCGGAAAGGCGCCGGTCATTGCGCGTCGAGGCGGGCAGATCCTTCGTTAATGCAACAGGCGCGGCACGACAACCGATACCGCCAGCAACACGCCGAGGCTGGACAGCACGGACAATTTCATCCGAGCCGTCCTCGCGTCGGTAATCGGAAGCACGAAGAAGAAAATCATCGCGAGAATGAGGACGCCGTAAAGCAGGTACATGGTTGATCCCTCCGTTGGCACCACGATGGACGGGGGAGCCAATCGCGTATGTGTGGGGGATCACGCCGGTGGCGCGGCGTTCTTTATCGCCAAAAGACATCCGTCTGAAATCAAGACGCGGCCGAGCGCGATTGAAGCACGCGCCCGCCTTGGGGCCGCAGCGCCAACAAATCATTGCAATTTTACGCTTTTGGTTTTCTAGACAGCAACTTGGGCGTGCCACAACGCTCTCGTCAATATTCGAGAGAGCATGAAATGTTTGGGAAGTTTCTGCGCGACGAGTCCGGCGCCACCGCTATCGAATACAGCCTCCTCGCCGGGTTTATCGCCCTGGCCATTATTGCCGCCGTCGGAATGACCGGCCAAAGGCTGGTCACACTGTTCCAGAGTCTCATAACTGCGTTGACCCTGTCCTGACGCGGCAGGTGACGCTTGAAGCTGGAAAAGAAAAGCCCGGATTGCTCCGGGATTCTGTCGCCGATTCTCAGTTGCAACCCCTGTGCAGGTTGTTTGGACACCAGTTGGAGGCTTGAACAGCCGTATAACCCCTGGTCGCCTGGTTCTTGATGCACTTTGCAACGGTGCAGTTGCGCGCCTTTTCCACAGAGTGTCCGTCACGGTGGGCGACAAACCGGGTCGCCATGCGCCCAGCCACGAACAACAGCCCGGCTCCGGCGCTATCACCAAACGCCCCCTCGATGGGCGGCGGCGGAGCTGCGTTGGCCGAGAGACACGGGCTCAAACGGGCTATAGTGATTGGGGTTAGGGCCGCCACCTAGCCAGGATCAAAACGAGGTACACACGCACGTAACCCGCAGGTGCTACTGCCCTCGATTGGGTTTTACTGCTATTTTGTGCCCTCGGGAGCCGAAACGAACTCAAATTTTTTGCAAGACCTCAAGAGGACAACAAACATGCGCTATCTCCACACCATGCTGCGCGTCCGCAATCTCGACACCGCGATGAAGTTTTACCAGGACGCGCTGGGGCTGAAGGAAGTACGCCGGATCGACAACGAAAAGGGCCGGTTCACGCTGGTGTTCCTGTGCGCGCCCGAGGACGAAGGCCTGTTCAAGGCGGCGCCGCAGCACCGCGGCGCGCCGCTGGTCGAGCTCACCTACAATTGGGACGAGGAGAAATACGGCGAGGACCGCCATTTCGGCCACCTCGCCTATGAGGTCGACGACATCTATGCGACCTGCGACCGTCTGATGAAGGCCGGCATCACCATCAACCGGCCGCCGCGCGACGGCAACATGGCCTTCGTCCGCTCGCCGGATCTGCATTCGATCGAGCTGTTGCAGAAGGGCGATCCGAAGCCGCCGGCGGAGCCGTGGTCGTCGATGCCGAACACCGGCCACTGGTAGGCCTCGCGCCGTTTCCATCAGGCATGTGTGAAAGCGAATGGCGGCTGACGCGAAGCCGCCATTCTGACGACGTCAACGCCGAAGTGCGCAAGGCCATCGACCCCGACGGTGACTTGCTGTTTCGGATCGGATTGCTGCTCCCGGAAATTCGAAATCATAAAACGTTCCTTCGCGTTAGCTTCTTTTGCGCGCAGGAACCGGCCGCGACATCGCGCGTTTTCTCCTCGACTGCATTTTGAGGAGGAAATGATGGGACGAGGACTTCTGCTTTGGTTGGTTGGCGTGCCTATTCCGGTGATCATTCTGCTGTGGCTGTTCTTCGGCCGCTGACCGGCTGACGCCAGCTCACGTTGCGCGAGAACTCGGGGCTCTGTCGCACTGCGGCGGAGCCTGATTTTTTGTTGGGTTTGAGGCCGCGCAAGAAGCGCGCTTTTTTACTGATCTTCAGCTATGAACGGCGATCGGAAGATCAGCGGGAGCGATAACGCGTGGCCGACAACAAGAAACAACAACTCACCATCTGGGGCCGGGCCAATTCGGTCAACGTTCAAAAAGTGCTGTGGTGTCTCGCCGAACTCGACCTCGCCTATGAGCGCATCGACGCCGGCATGCAGTTCGGCAAGAACAACGAAGCCGCCTATCTGGCGATGAATCCCAACGGCCGCGTCCCCACGCTGGTCGACGGCGACTATGTGCTGTGGGAATCCAATTCGGTGATGCGCTATCTCTGCATGGCCTATGGCGAAAATTCGCCGATCTACCCCGCGCAGCCGAAAACGCGCGCTGGCGTCGACCGCTGGCTCGACTGGACGCTGTCGACGCTGCAGCCGGTCGACCGGCCGGTGTTCTGGGCGCTGGTGCGGACGCCGGTCGAAAAGCGCGACATGGTCGCGATCCAGAAGGATGTCGATGCCGAGGCCGTGGTGTGGCGGATCGTCGAGGCGCAGCTTGAGACGCGGCGCTTCATCGAAGGCGACCAGTTCACGATCGCCGACATCGCGCTCGGCGCCTATGCGCGGCGCTGGCTCGGTGTCGAGGGCGTCACCAAGCCAAAACTGCCGAACCTCGATCGCTGGTTTGCGCAGTTCGCCACCCGCTCCGGTTTTGCGCAGTACATCGCGCCGCCGATGACGTGAGGAGCTAGCGCGAGCCGCCCGACACACCGGCGCCGACGCTCACCGCCCCGCCGATTTTCACGCAGGTGTTGGCGCCCTCGATCTTGACAAAGCCCGCGCCGTACTCCGCGCAGGCACTGGCCGAATTCGAGCGCTTCAGCGGCAGCAACTTGCCGGATGTTGCGGCCTTGTCGGGCTTCTGAAGACGAAGCTGCTCGGCGGCGGCAACCGACGGCAACACCAAAGCCATTATGACCAGGAGGGTTTTTCGCATCCCGCCTTTTATCGCCGCTTGCCGATCAGTGCCAGATTAGCGGACGAACTTGACGCCGACCGACTTGCCACGGCGCCAGACCACCTCGCAGCGGCGTCCGGTCCTGGCGTCGCGCGAAAACGCCAGCCGCAACTTCGCCGGCAACGAGTTGGGATCGTCGATCGTGACCTTCGCCCCCGTCGTGGACAGATCCTGCACCACGCATTGGCGCGCGGCAAAACCACCCTCGAGCGTGATCCACCCGGGCTGACTCAACGATTTGCGCGTCTCGCGCTTTTTGCTCGATAATTTCGATAGTAAGGCCATGTCGGAAGTTCCCCCGACAAAAACCTTACGCCCATGCGGCTTTAAAATCCGTTGCATCCCGTCATACCCGGCGTCGATGGAGGCCCGGAACGGCCGCAAAAAACGGGTTTTCGAGCGGCTTGCCCACCCGGCCAAACGCCACTATACGTTCGCCCGTCGCCACCTCCATGGAACATGGACGCCGGCGGCCAAACGGCCTATCAAGCGCCTAACGCATTGATTTTCCGGTTGTTTTGCTCCCTTCGTCTATCGGTTAGGACGCCACCCTTTCACGGTGGAGAGAGCGGTTCGATTCCGCTAGGGAGCGCCATTCAAATCAAACACTTAGCTTCGCGCCTCCGTGCCGTGTCCAGCAAATGTCCGGCATCCACTGTGGTTTGCTGTTAGGGCCGAGCCCGGGTGACTGGAACTTTGGTTCCCCAAAAAGCGTTATGGCCAGTGAGGCAGGACTCGTTGGAGGGAATCCTCATGCTGCGGCGTCATCAAGTGAAGCATACGGCTTCATTGGAGGAGCGGATCGCGGAACGGATCGACGGGATTAGAGCAAAGGCCGAAGCCCTTCCCTTGGGTGGCAGCGAACGTGCACGCATGGAGCGCAGGGCAAGGCAGGCCGATACAGCCAACCATATCACCGAGTGGCTGACATCCCCGGGATTGAGGCCGCCAGATTAAAAGGCGAACGATGCGTTTGAAACGCGACAACGCACTCAGGAAATACTGGGGTCGAAGCGGTTTGAAGGCAGGAAGTATTGAATTTCGCGGGCTGAGGATCGCCTGTCTCGTTCGGAACCAGTCCGAGACTGGAGCCACGTTGGAGGTAGTCAGCGCGAACGAGCTTCCGGCACAATTTACATTGCTGGTAGCCACTGACCGCACCAGACATAGCTGCACGATCATTTGGCGAGCGGGAAAGCTGATCGGCGTCAAGTTCCTTAACGCACGACCGTTGCGGACGACGTCCTAACTTCCCGGGCTGGGGATCTATCTGCTTGGTTTTGCGTAGGAACAGATTTCCAGCATACCGCATTAAGTCAGCGCTCTGTTAGGCGCGGACCATGAACAACACTGATCAAGAGACTGTATTGCGAGCGATGGAGGATGCCAGGCGCATCCTCGGAGAATACAACGCGCCACGCCCGCGAGACGTTACGTATACAGTGCACCGGCTCATCGGGGTCTTTGATAGAGATGAGCTCGTCCACGCTCTCGATCGAATGAAAAGGCGCCGGACCCTTCGATTTGTGGAATAGCAACCGCCAAGGTAAAGGCCGATGCAGGACATGAAGGCCAGCGCACAGAAGCTGCGCGCAGAAGCCGACTATGCGGAGCAGATCGCCAGAAGCGCGACGGCTGTCCAGAAGCGCGAGCTTTACGAGCGCCTCGCCGGCCATTTCAGGAAGCTCGCAAGCGATATCGAGACGGTGATCAATTCAAGCGACGGCAGAGCTTCTTGATGATCTCGCGAAGGTCTGCCATGTACTCTTCGATGAGCCGTCGCGCTTCCTCCAGCTGCGACCGCTGGGTCTTTCGGCTCGTCCTCGGGTGCTTCTTTCCCATAGTCCTAGATACGGAAAAGCGTCTTCCGAATTTGGACAGCCGAATGGAACCAATAGTTAGGCGCGGGACCGAAGTTCATCACGAATACATTGATCCGGCTAAAGCCGCAGCGCGCCAATTTATTGCCTGAGCGTGGCGGCCCGGCGCGCGACGGTCCCTGTGACGATGCTCGCATGAAACTATGCGGCGCGGGTTTTGCTTTTTCCCGATCGTGCGACTTTTGCCTGTTTAGCGGGTTTCGTTGCAACCAATCCCGTGTCTATGGGCGCTGCGGCGGCAGCGATGCTGCCCGAGCCTTCAACCGATGTCGTGAGAATTTCGCGTTGAGCATTGAGCCAATACATGTCTGCCTGGCCCTCGGGTTGACCATCGGCGATCCAGAGGTGGTAAGCACGTTCGCGGATGGCCTCTTCCAGATTAGGCATGGGTTTTCCTTTCATGATGCGCCCAGCCCCGGCGACAAAAGCTTGCTCCCGTAAGGTTAATGAAATCCTACCCGCTGCTGATGCTCGGATCGTTGTAAGGCCCGCCGGGACAAGACCGCCTTCGACGGCGCGCCAGCCGACGCCGTGAGCCTTGTTGAGAACGTAATCGCGGTTGCCCTGCGCCTTCTCGGCGTAACAATTTCACTGTGTCCTTCGAGTTACAGCAATTTATGCGAATCCGGTTACCGTCGGAACTAAGGTTTCCAGTCCACAACGCCTTGGGGTCCACATATGAACAAATTGATTGCAGCGCTTGCCGTGACGGCGGCATTCACCGGCCCGGCTCTTGCGGCCGATATGGCCACCAAGGCTCCGCTGCGGGCTGCTCCAGTTGCCTACGCTCCGTCGTGGACGGGCTGCTATGTTGGCGGCGGCGGCGGCTACGGTCTGTTCGATATCGAGACGCAGCAGCGCAACATTCCGACGGGTCTGGCCATTAATCGCTCCGTCGATCAGGGTGGTCGGGGCTGGATTGGTACCCTTCAGGCAGGCTGCGACTATCAGTTCCCGATCGGCGCGAACCAGTTCGTTTTCGGTGCCTTCGGCGATTACAATTTCTCTGACATGAGGGGCGATTTCACCGGTAACGGCGGCCTTGTTGGCTTGGTCAGCAACACGGAGAAGGTCGACTGGTACTGGGCGATCGGCGGCCGCATCGGCTGGCTGGTCAATCCCCAGACGCTCACCTATTTCTCTGGTGGCTACACTGAGGCTCATCGCACCGGGTTCGGTAGCTACCTGACCGCTGCGAACGTTGCGACCGGTGTCGGGCTGTCGGGGGGAACGAACAAGGGCTGGTTTCTCGGTTCTGGTATCGAACACACGGTTGGATGGATTCCGGGCCTGACTTGGAAGACCGAGTACCGGTTCTCGGAATTCGACCGCCGCGATAACGCCGAGTTTGTCACTGCGACGGGTGTGCTCACCGGCAACGTGAGCCGCGACAGGATGTTCACGCAAACTATCACATCGACCCTGTCCTACCGTTTCAACTGGGGTGGCACGCCGGTCGGCGCGAATTACTGATCTCTGCTAAATCAGCAAGCTCAAAAGCCCCGGCATCGTCCGGGGCTTTTTTGTTGGCCTGAGCAAAAATCGCCTGCCGGGGTTAACCAAGCGTCCTAGATGCTCTAGAGCCATCCGCTTTGTTGACGCACAGCCATATCCAAATCTCCCGAGCGGACCCGGGACAACGCACTCGTATCCTTCGTAGTGAGTCCGGCCGCCGGTCCATCGGCGCCAGCGCATGGGCGAGTCTGGGCCGCTGGTGCGTACGAGCTTGTGCCACGCAGTGCCCGCAAGCACTGAAACCTACGGGTGGCTGTGTCCGTAACTCGATCGGCAGGTGGCAGGAATTGCCCAATCTCCGCACGTCACCCGTTAGCGGCCTCAGCTCCAGCGCGCTGGGGCCGTTTCTTCGACGCTCGGGGAGTGCGCTGAGATCGGTTTGCCGGATCTTGGTTTAAGCAACGCGGATCTCAGCGAAAATTTCATCGCAATACTCGCTCAGTCGCCTGACTCTCTGCTGTTCCGGTCGAAACTTGGCGATCACTGCCGCAATATCTGCACGGCCAGAGGCGGCAACTTCTTGAAGCAACATAAGGGCATCTAAGGTTACGCGTTCGAGACCGGACTCCATTTTAGACCTCCCCGTTGGTTCTTAATCCTTTCATTGATTGGGACGTCTGAGGGCGTGTTCGAGGCGCTTTCTAGAGTATTCATGGTAAAAAATGGCCAAGACTAAGGCCGTCGGGCGTTTCGGGCGATGCATCAGGTGCCCAACACGAAAAACGCGGGGTCTCGCCCCGCGTCCTCATTCTATCGCTTGAGCCGGCGGCGGTGGCTCATCAGTCACTGCCGGTTGCGTTTCCTGTGCGATCGGCGCCGGCGCACGGCTCCCCCCTGCGGTGATGTTTAGGCGGCGGTCGGACGAAACCATTTTTCAATCGCTGCGAAGCCGCCCGGAAATAAACACCAGCTAGTATTGGAGTGGTTCCGCGTTGCGTGAGTGGTGATTTATGTCGAGTTCTTTTCACAGCGCAGACAGACGCACCTACCGGAAAGTTATACTGGTAGGCTTGTTATTTTGCGCGGCGTTTGTGGTGTTCAGTTTTTATGCCAGAGAACAGCCGGAAAATACCTACGTACTAAAAAAGGCGGACAAGTTGGTTCGCACCGCTGGCTCAGGGGCCCCTGCCAATTAATGCCGAAGAGAAAGGCCCGCCAGCGTGAACCGGCAGGCCTTGATTTCGTGAGCAATCAAACGTCCAAGGCGGCCGCTTACTAGCGGGTAGCACACATGTACATGTTGATTTCCATCCCCCACGGACACTTCGACAATTTTTGGCGCTGTCCAAGCCATTTGCTGTCCTTTCTAACTGGGTGAACTTTTAGCCCCTGAGACAAAGTAGTGCGGAGAGAAAAGTTCACCAGTTCTTTTGAGACAAATGTGGCCGGCCGAGATCCGCATGAGCTGGCGCTCGCCCAGGTCGAAAAAAGCCCCGCCTGGGTGGGACGGGGCTCAGGTACCTTGCTCTACTGGATATGATCCCTCCGCGTGGGGGATCAACCGGAGGCTATCATGCCGGACGGTCTCATCAAACAACGCCTAGGTGCGTTCTTCGCGATGATTTCGGCTCACCGACACCGTCAGTTGCCCGGAAATTCCTGATAACTGAAATCTGAGCCGGCGTCCCACTGGACGCTTACGCGCCCTCCATTCGCGTCGATTGTCCGCGTCGCTGGGCAGGTAGCGGGCGCGTCCGTGGACTCGATGAAACGGCTTGAAAGCCGGCTGTTGTCGCGGCGGAATATCCTGACGATAGCCGTCGGCCTCCATGAAAAAGCCCGGCGCCGTTCTCCGCCGCAATCACCTCAGCGGCTTCGCTGCCCTCCAACTCCAGACGGCTGAGGAGCTCGCCGTGCAGCGGGCGTGCGCGGTAGATCTGCAAACTCTGACGAATGGTAGTCTCGGCCTTCGGGAGTGGTGATGTGGATGTCGTAGCAGCCCGTTTGCGACATCTCGCGAGCCTTCTTCAGCGCAGCCTCGGGGGTCTTCCTCCGATGCAGGATTTCGCCGTCCTTGCACTTCGCCTTTATCGAGAATCTCATTTCTTGTTTTTCTTGTTCTTTTTGTTCTTCTTCATGATTTCGGCCTGAACTCTGAAGGCCTGGGCCAAAGACTTCATCTGATCGACCACAATCGCGTCAGCCGAGCTCGCCGCTACCCGTTCTGCGGTGACTGCCTGCTGCCGGATTGCTTTGGCCATCTTCATGAAAAGTCCAATTGCTAGCCCAGCGCGTAGTTCCAAGCAGAAGCGGCTTTCGGTCCCCGGAACGACGGTCGAATGAGGCCGAGCCGGCTCACGGGAGTTGCATCGAATGCCAGCCTAACTCTCAAAGGTACAAATGGAGAGCGCAGGTTGAACGCTCAGATCATTGCCTATCGCATGGCGGCAACACGGCCGCGGTTTCCATCGCGGAACGGAAAACCGGACTCCTCATGCATTATGGTTTGGATCAGTCTTTGGAAACCGGAGCCGGCGGTTCGTCATTTCACCATGGATTGGAGTATTGCCCGGCTAAAGCCGCAGTGCGCCAATGCCTGCGGCTTATTGCCTGAGCTGCTAACCTTCGCTCTTCAGAAATCAAAACGGCCCTGGCGCCCTGCCCCACCGCCCCCAACCCGAGCCTGAGGTCACGGGTTTCTTCCAGTCGGAGACCTGGCCGAAAGCTTGGAATCGACTCCGCGGCAGAGCCACATCGTTCCTGTCCCCGACACAGGCCTGTTTCCAACCTCAGTAGCCTAATTTTAAATTGTTCACTCCGGAACTGATAGCCCGGGATCGGCATATTAGGATCGGACTTGCAAACCCAACGGTTAGGACCCGTATGCAACGAGGTTGAATCATGCAGCGTCGCCGATCCCCGGCCCATACCTTTGAAGAAAACATCGCAGCCGAGAAGGCTCGGCTAGAAGCACAGATAGCCAAGCTCAAGCCTGGTCCTCAAAGAGATGCGCTGCTCAAGAAGATCAGCCAGCTTGAGACCGCCTCTGACATAAACGAGTGGCTTACCTCTCCGGGGCTTCGACCACCCGAACTAGTCTAAAGAAGTAAGGGGCCGCCTCACTTGGCGGCCCGCGCACGACGTTGCCGGGGCAACACACGCCGGGCCATTGCCACTCGTCACGCATCCCGTCTTTAGGAACGGGCACTGACTGCCCACGTTGATGGAAGCGCCACGCCCCTCCGCGTGGCATTGGAATGGCGGCCCCAGCGTTTCTGTCCCCCACAAGCTGGGGCCGTTTCTTATCCGATACCGGCGGCGTGAAATCGATCGGGAAAAGTAGCAAGCGACCAGGAACATCCGCCTGCTGGCGGAGTCAGATTTAAGCTTCCGGTTTTTACCTCCCAAAGATCGTTGCCGGAAGAAAAACTCGGGTTGGCGGCCCCAACTGTCGGTTGAGATAGCTGGGGCCTTTTCCTTCCGAGCCGGCGAGCCTCTTGCCAGCTATCGCAAGCCACGTACTAACCCGGAAGCAGGCAGTCCTCATTGTTCTTATCGCCGCACGTCAATCTAGACCGCAACGGTCATGATCAGTTGAGGGAACTATTTTTCCTCTGAAAGCATTACTGTCGCATGATCAATCGTCAACATTCTGAGCCAAAGACGCTCACGCCGGCGGAGCGCGAAGCACGTAGGGTCTTCGCGGCGCGTGAGGCGGAAAAAGCGTTGAGTGATTATGAAGTGGCTCAACAGGTCTTCCATGCAAACCGAGAGCGTCTGAAAGCAGAGCGGTTAGCACGGGAAGCCGCAGCTTCTAAGTCGCCCCGCGGGCCGGCGACAGGCTGGGTTAGAGGGCCCTCCAGCGTGAGCCGGCGAGCATAGGAACGATAATCGCGGCGCCAATGTTAACCCACGCGTTGGAGACAAAGAGGAGCCGCTGATGATCCGCTTTGCTTGCTTTGGAGCCCTCCTTGCGGTTGTCGCGCTTCCTGGGCCGGCCTCGGCTGCAGACGGGTGCGGCGTTGGTTGTCACGCCACGTCAGAAGGAGCCTGCGTTCGCGATGGGTGGCAGGAAGGTTTGCCCGTCTGGAACGTGTGCCCGGCCACATCTCGGCCATCTCCCCCTTGCGGCCCGTATCAGCGATGGAGTCGGCGATCCATGATGTGCGTTGCGCGGTGATGGCGCGAGAAAGCCGCCGCTGGTTTGGGCGCATCTCCCGTGAACGTCGTGTGAATGCACTATTCAGTAATCGTTGCCCTGCGCCGTGGCATGATCGGCTGTTGCGACTCCTTAGCGTGATTTGCCGTGGGGTGCGCTTTGCCGGGAGGACCCATGCTCGTAACCATCGCTAGCCTAGCGCTCGCACTCCAACTGACCTCGCCGAGTCCCTTGGCGACCGCGGGCGAACCTCTCGTCCAGCAGATCCAATACCGAACTTATGCCCATCCGCCGCCGTGCGGCCATGGCTGGGATCTGAGCGCCCGTGACGGGATGTGCTATCCGAATGGCGCGCTCCCTCCTCAGGATCAGGCGGCACGACAACGCAACTACGGTCGGGGTTATGGCGATCGTGGCTATGGCGACCGCGAATACTACGGGGGTCGCGGATATCGCGATGGCAGATACCCCGTACCCTGCGGTGACGGCGCCGACGTCGATATTCGGGACGGACAATGTTATCCCAACGGGACGGTGCCCCCGCAGTTTCAGGAGGGCCGGCTTCGCCCTCGGTACTACAGATACTAGCCCACCGGCGTGAACCAGCGGGCACGAAAAAGCCGCCGCTGGGATAACAGCGGCGGCTCTACACATCCCTACCCTGCGGGGTCGCTAGTCTTCCGTCCGCTCGGCTTCTGCATCGAGTTCGGCACGGTTGGGATGGAGGGCGTGGAAAAGCAAAGCCCGCGTATGCTTTACAGATTGGGCGTGGCACACGACTTGCCAGCCAAGCCTCGCGATCATGCCGGACTCGTCGTCCGCCAACGTATCAGCCAGGCGAGCAATGACCCTTCCGTAGTCGATGAGGGACTCCACGTCGTCCTCCATGTCGGAGACCATGTGGAATGGGGTTTGTCTTCCGGTGTCGTTGGTGTCCATCAGACTGCCTTCTCCTGCCAGAGTGTCGGAAGTTCTTCGGAGAGATTGTCGAGCAAGCCCCTGCGCCAGTCATCGGGCCAAGCATAACCGTCCGTGTCGTGGCTGACAGCGTGCCCAAGCAAGGCCAGTAGCCCAAGCCGTGTGGTGGGGATTACCGCGATGAGCGCGTAGGCCGCCGCGATCTCGGCGTCCGACGTCAGGCCAATCTGACGTTCGGCCTCGATCCACCTCGGATCGTCGGTCTCCACGATCTCCTCTTCCCAAGCAGTGATCGTGGAGCAGCGCTGTTCGCTGGGAAGCTCGCTTTCGAGCTTGCAATGGCGATCGACCCGCGAGAGCAACTTGGCGTGAGCTGCCTTGTGCGCCTCGATGGCCTTCAGGATCGGATCAGGGGCTTGCACAGCGCGTGCGGCCGATCCGGGCAGCGAGAGCGCCGTCGCAAGGGCGGCGCCTCCAGCGGTCACTGCTGCGGCTTGGGCGAGGAATCCTCGTCGAGAGTTGTCTAAGGACGTGCTTAGGGGTGGCGTGCTATGCACGCGATCAGCCTGGGTCATGGGATTCCCATCCTCAATGGTTCGGGTTAGGGCCGAGGCGGAAGTTGGCGCTTCCCCTCGGCTCGCAATTTCTGTAAACTGAAATTATGAAGAAGTCAATTTCTGTAAACAAAAACCCCGTGGGCCGTCCCAAAAAGAAGGGCGGCTCATACCCAGTCAGCGCCGTTCGACTTCCGCCCGCGACGGCGGAGGCCGTGGACAAGTGGGCTCGGCAGCAGGACGATTTCCCCGGCCGCTCCGAAGCCATCCGCCGGCTCGTGGAACTGGGGCTGAAGGCGAAGGGGAAATAGGCGTAGCGAATGCTTGAGCGCTTGGCGCCCCTGGCTCGGCTGGAGCGGCACCGGAAAACGACCGCCACAAATGTGAAACAGTTCACAGACGGCACGAGTTTGCCGTCCTAACATTCGGTCATTCACTTATTCATACTTGCAATCGCCCGGCCAAGCGCCGGGCTTTGCATTTCAACCCGGTTGTCCGGATTTCGGGACGTGGCCTGACGGGTATTCTCTCCGAAAAACGAAAGAGGCCGCGATGCATTCATCGCCCCCCTGGAAATGGGCAATCGCGATCTTAATTGCTGTGTGCTGCGGCCTCTACTTTTGGACGCGCCAATAGAGCTCTGAAGGCATCCCGGCTAGTGGAGATGAGGCTGAAGTCTAAGCGCCCCTCCTCCTGAACTTCACAACTCTTCCCGGACCCAGCGGCCGTCGCGGCGCGGGTGGTCTAGGTTCGCGAGGATGGTCTGGAAAGAACGGTATCCACTGATCATCTGTGTAACCGTACATAACACTCCACCAGCTTTCAGAGAGCGCCGCGCCGGACCAAGGAACCCCAGGGATATCCTGGTCATCAAACGGGTCATCTTTGTCGATCTCGATCGGTACAGAAATCGCCGGGCTTTCCCACGCGATCCCACCATCTGGTAACTCCGCATATTCGCAATCGGCGACCTCGGTGCACTCATCGACAATCGTGATCAAATGGTCTGAGTCAGCAGCGAAATAAAACCCCACAAGGTCGCGGGTATCGATCAGACGGACTAGATAGGCGGGCATTGGCTGCTCCTTCACAGGCGGCCATTTTCAACAGCCTGCGTCCGAAAACAACCAGTACAGCCCCCTGCCCTCGCTCTCGGTTGCAAGATATTACACACCGTCCTCGTTCACTTGCGCGGGTTGGGCGCCGACCGCATCATCGATGCGCTAGGATGACACCGATCGAGAATGCAATTGCCAGTGATTGGATGGGCGCCTCGCGCGTAGCCGCGCTCAACCTGTCGAGCAACCTCGGACGCGGCGCGACTTCGTCGGCGAGGTCTTGGGACATGCCGCGAATGGCATCCACAGCGTGGTCGATCCTTTGCTCGGCGTCCGCGGCTGGTACGGGAGCGTCGTCATTTGTCATGAACGCTTGAACGCTCCAACATTGAGCAAGTTCCAACGACCCCGGCGCGATCCACAGCAGACGTTATCCGAGTTTGCGATGAGCCAATACCGGACCGCGATCCCGTCTCACGAAAAGCCGCTGAGGGGGTACAAGGCCCCCTTCGAGGGGGTCGTCCCGTATGCCTACGGACTTGCTCTCCATCGCAAGTTGCGGTTCGATTGAGCCAGGTAAGGGGAGATCATGCGAACGTCACTTATTCTTGCGTTTTCTGTGATGTATTGCCAGCCGGCTCTTGCAGCATGCGGCGACAATGGTGGCCCCGGTTATCGCAACAGCTCTGGAAAATGCGTTGGCTGGGAAGCGCTCGCGCGACAGTGCGGAAATCCGCCCACGACAAAGTGCACGGCTGAGCGGGTGGCCACGGGCTCGGCGGATGCCGCAGCGAGCGGCGACATCATCCGATCGCAAATGGAACGGTCGCACGAAATGAAGAAGTCACCGGCAGACGCTGCACGACCATAAGGGGCAGTGCGCCGGAGCCTGAGTCGCGGCGGCTCAAGGGCTCAATGGTGCCGATCCACCGCTTGTTGCAAAGCAATTCCCTTGCGCTCGCCCTCCGGTTGCGGTTGGATGGTGTCGGGTCTGGGGAGAACACGACATGCGTAATGTGGCAACGGTAGCGCTTTGCGCTGCGCTAATGGGATGCGCCGCGTCGCGAGAAGAGGTCGCCACGCGTCTCGGTGCTCAATACGTTGGTCAAAACGTTGATGCGTTGGTCGTAAAGTTTGGACCGCCTGCAAGCACCTTCAAGATGAACAGCGGCGACACGTCGTATATCTGGCAGCTCGGAAACCAGACGAACATCTATACCGACCGCGGGAGCGGAATTGCCAGTACGGAATTTTGCAAGGTCAGCGTGATCGCATCCAAAACCGGCGTCGTGAGCCAACTCAATACCGAGGACTCCAATGCCGGCGGCGGTCTCGGAGCTGCAATCGGAATGTATGGCAGCATTTGCGCCAACCGGCTTGGCATGGAGCGGCAAACGTAATTGCCCACACCCACGACGCGCGGTAGCTCGCCGTCACTCCGATCCCCAAGGGATTGATAATTTGCGCTTCGTCGCCAGCCGCGGAATCATCTGCGATGGTTTCGCAGCGACCGCATTCTCGAAGAACAAGCAAATACCCACCCGGCGGCCCGGCGGAATGGCTCGCGGACGGCCACGTAACCTGCAACATCCAATGTTCGGGCGGTAAGTGCGATCGCCGCATGGTCGATGTCCGATTGGAAACTCTTCCTCAAGATTTGCCCTGGTCGAGGATCGGCCGGCGCCTCGTCTGCAAGCAATGTGGCATCGCAGGTTCTGTGCACATTGTGCCGAACTGGCATGACAGGAACAGCGCTGCCGTGCCATTCACCAAGCATTGGAAAACGTGAGACTTTGATTTGAAACTGACTGCCGATCGCCCATTTGCCGATCCTGACAAGGCCGCCTGTCGCCTCCTAGAGCACGCAGCGCCGGGGTACGTTTGAGCGCGACCTTCACCGGGTAAGCTGCGAGGAATGGTTGCTGTTTGGCTATAGGCCGATACCACTCTAGCCAGAAGAGAAGCCCGTCACATTCACCCCGCGGACGCCGAGCTGTTTGCCAACGCCGTTGAAATCTTTGGAGCAAGGGTTCGACAGTCCTTTCGGCTCTTGTATCGCCCTATCAGCGCGGATAGGAAAATCCATGCACAACTGGGGGATGCAGGGCAATGATTCGAGCTTTTCTAACCGCGGCTTTGGCGACGTTACTACTCCTCTTAACCGACAACGCGCGCGCTAACTCCCTCAATGCCGAGCGCCTTCTCGAAAAGCTCGCTGCGCTTGAGGCGCGCGTTGTTGCCTTGGAAACCAAAAACCGGCAGTACAAGCGCGAGTTGGAGCAAGGACGGACGCAACAGCGCACCCAACTTCCGCAGAATGTTGGTCAGGCAAACGCGGCTATGCCGGCAAAAGATCTGGCACCCAATCAATTAAGCCAGACAAGCACCGCGACTGGCTGGACGGGTATCTTTTGGGGAGCGTCTGCCGGTGGAGCTGCTACCAAGTCGAGCACTACCTCAAGCGAACGAGCCGCACAGATCTTCCCGGGCAACACTCCGCCCTTTGACTTAAACGGCTTCAATACGTCTTCGGTGTCTGGACCGAACGGCAACGCAGGCGGATTCATTGATGTGTTTGCCGGCGGCGACTTTCAACTAGCTCGACTCGTTTTTGGTGGGCAGTTCGAAGCCACAGCCTCAGACCTGAACTTCAGCTCGTCGGGAACCCGGTCTTACGCATATTTTAATGCCACGGGCCCAACCGGCGTAACCGCCACGGGAGACTATCGGCCCCAAGTCACATCCCGATGGATGGCCTCGGCATTGCTGCGCGCGGGCGTTCTTGTCGACGATCTTACCCTCCTCTATGGAATTGGCGGGTGGACTGTTGCGCAGTTCGAGGCCCGAAATCTCACCGACAATCCCTTCTACCAGCCCAATGAGTCGTTTTGGGCGAACGGACCCACAGCAGGCGTCGGAATCGAACGCAAGCTAGACTCGAACTGGCGCCTAAGGGCTGAATACCGTTACACCAAGTTCGACACTGCGCATACCCAGGACAGATTCGCCTTTGTATCCGGTCCGAATTCACAGACCTATTCGCGCTCGACCCAGTTCGATCAGTCGATGCAGTCTGGTCGGATCGGCTTCGCCTATTCCTTCAATCCACTCAGGTAGTCTCCGCGCCCCGATGCGGTCACCCATTGCCCCGCCGACCAGATGCCAATCGATGAACGTTGGCATGGGACGGGTCCACACCGTCTGCAACTGATGCGCCGACATTGGCCGTAGGACCGCTTACGCGATGCTGGTGATACTGGTGGTGGCAATCGTCTGGCAGTTGCTGGGGTCGGCTATAGAGACCCGCCAGTCGCGAACCGACGAGGCCCTTGCGCCGAACTCGGTTCGGGGATTGGATGACCTGCGAGGCAGACCGACCGGGAGTAAAGCCCATGGTCAATGCGCTCGTCATCCGCCGCAACACCCAACTGGCAAAAGCCCAGAAGGCGCTTCGCGCGGCACAATATGTTCGAATGTCTACGGACTATCAGCGTTACTCGATTCAGAACCAAGCCGCCGCAATCGGTGCATACGCACAGCAAAGAAACCTTTCGATCGTCCGGACCTATGTCGACGAGGGACGCAGCGGACTGAGGATCAAGGGACGGCCGGGCCTGATCGAACTGATCGAGGATGTCCAATCAGGAAAAGCGGACTTCGACCACATCCTGGTTTATGACGTTAGCCGATGGGGACGCTTTCAGGATGTTGACGAGAGCGCGCATTACGAGTTTGTCTGCAAGCGAAGCGGCATCAAGGTTGCCTATTGCGCTGAACAGTTCGAAAACGACGGAAGCCTCCTCTCGAGCATCGTCAAGAACATCAAGCGTGTGATGGCGGCCGAGTATAGCCGAGAGCTTGGCGTGAAGGTGCACACTGGTCAGAGCCGCGTCGCAGCCCTCGGATATCGCGTTGGTGGCCCCCTCACGTTCGGACTCCGCAGGGAGTTGGTCGATGAAAGCGCGCGTTCAAAAGGCAGGCTTACGAAGGGAGAGCGCAAGGCGTTACACACGGATCGTGTGCGGCTTCAGCCGGGTTCTGATGAGGAGACCGCCGTCGTCAGATGGATTTTCCATCAGTTTGTCGTCGAACGAAAATCCTACAGTCGAATCACACGGGAGCTCAATCAAGCGAAGGTCACCAATCAAGGGCGACCTTGGACCGGCACCATGATTCGCATCATTCTTATGAATGAAAACTACATAGGCAATATCGTTTACAACCGCACTACGCGACCCATTGGACAGAAGCTGATCAGCAATCCTAAAGATCGATGGATTCGAGGTTTGGCTGTCATCGATCCGATCGTCGATCCGAACCTCTTCGCGCGCGCCCAGAAGATATTGGCCGAGCGGCGCATCCAGATCCCAGAAGATCAGATGTTGCTGAGGCTGCGGACGACTCTCCATCGAAAGGGCAAGCTGAGTTGGGCCATCATCAACAACACGCCCGGGCTTCCCTCTGCCGGCACGTACGCTGAGCATTTCGGATCATTGCGAAAAGTCTACGCCCTGCTCGGGTATGACACCTCGCGCCACTGCGACTGGATCGATCCTCGCGTTTTTTGGCCTGACGTGTTGGCAAAGCATGCCACCCAACTAGCTGAAGCGCTGAAAATGGAGCCAAGAATCAAGCAGGTCGTCGAGCAGAGACGCGCCAGCTTGATGGTGAATGGAAAGTTCAAGATCACCTTTCTGGCGGCGCGACGACTGCCAAAGAGAGGCCCAAATGAATCCCCGCACTGGAGAGCCTACCGCGGGGAAACATCCGCCGGCGTTCTGGTCGTACTTCGACTAAACGAACTCAACAAAGCCATTAAGGACTATCTGGTGATACCTGCTTCGTGGGGGACCGGAACCGGGGGTTGGGTCACGCTTTCGGATATAACTTTGGCCCGTGAAAAGGCCATGCACCTCGATAGCTTGGACGAGGTGATCCGAGAGATTAAAATGAGATTGATAGCGTCCAGCCATGCCGCGCTAGGCAGACCAAAGCTACAGAACAAGCGACGGAAACTAGGCCCCAAAACCAAGAACGACCGCGGGCCGCGCTGATGGATCGTAGATAGAGATAGGCACCGATTAGCTTGCCGTAATTTTTTCTGAAATCGCCGTTGAGCTTCGATATCTCGACAAGCTCTGAGGATTGATAGGACATGACATCTCCTTCGGCCACGCAAAGAAATTGCGTGCCGCTCTGCAGGTATCGGGCATGTGGGAATGAAACCGCTCTTAGATGCCTGGAGGAAGTCGCAAGGCCTTGGCGGTAGCTTGGCTTTGAACCACTGATTTGCCCGACAACGCAACCGAAATGTACGAGACCGTCGGCCGGATCTCCCGCGTTCCCCCTATCGTCGGCGCTGGCTTGCCCGGCTTAATGGGCGATTGCCGGCCTCATCGGTGGCACCGCAGTCGCCGCGTGATCTTGGCCTGAACGCCTGTCGCCGGGACAATTCAGACTGTGAGAAGCTTAGGCATACGGGGCGTCCCTTTCGTTAAGTGTGAGTTCCAGTTGCTGAGGAACTTCGCGTGTTGCTCAAAACTTCGTCTTGTCGCGCGCTAGCCGGTCCGCTTCACTTCTTCCCGCAGGCCATTGCGAGCGACATCGGCCTCGGTCACGGGCTACCCTCGCTCCATACCCTGTTGATTTGCCCCCGCCGTTTGCTCCAAGTTAGCGGCGGGGGTTTTTGCTTTCGCTCACGCAATGACTGATCGGCCTCAGTAGCCTCCCCGCTTCCCACATAAGGCCATCGTTGTGCTGCTGGTACGTCGCTGGCGCGTTCACGAATGTAGCACGCACTGATTGGACCGTCTGACCGCTGCTCGTTGTAGAGCGGCGTCATGGTCATCAGAAGGTCCCTGACCTTTCTCCGCGCTTTAGCTTGATTGAACCAGAGGTATGGCAACGCCAAGGTGCTCACCGCAGCGAAGAACAAGAATAAAGATCCGCATCCGTACTGCAGCGCTCTCACCGATGATGTTGCCTGAGCTTAACCCGAAGCCCAACATTGCAATTCGGGCTATTCCCGTGTGGGAGGTTCTCGGACATCGCCCGGCCGAATTGCCATTTTTTCCCGATTAAGTGAACCATATCACAACGTCCCGCTCGGGTCCGTCGTAGAATGTAGGTTGCGAGGATCCAGGCCATGACTGCGAAGCGCGTCCCTCGTTGGCTCACTATCGACATGATGGTTCTTGTGGTCGGGGCGGTCATCCTGATCGCAGCCGCCATGTGGTTATAGAACCTTAGGGCCGGCTGCACTTAGGGCGCGGGACCCGGCCAGTAGGAACGAACCTTCCCGATCTCCGGCTCGCCAACTCCCAGTGGCGCCAAGCTGGAGGCTGGGTATAGCGGCCCCGCTGTGGAGGGCGCCGGGGCCGCTCTTTTCGAACAGTCGCGCGTCCAGTCGATGGCATCCTCATTTCCGATTTCGAGCAGCGCGAAATCGGCCCGGACCTGTTCAGGCATGCCTGAGCCAGATTGAGAGTTGGTCTTCGATGCTCACCGAACAAAGTTGGCTCGCCCTTCTACTTACTGGGCTTGGTGGTTTAGGTATCGGCGGCCTCGTAACGGCCGTTATGCAACATCTATTGAGCCGAAGAGCCAGTAAGGAGTCCCTCCGATTTTCGGAGAGAAAGGAAGCCTTCGCCAGACTTCTCTCGGCCATTGCCGACCTCGACAGGCTTGAAGGAGATTCAACTGCCCATGCGGAGGCGACTTATTCGCTTGCTGTTGCACATGTGCAACTCGTCGCCTCTGAGCGAGTCTTGTGCGCATTGAAAGCCTGGAGGGACCCCGACCCGGGCAGTCCCGAGAGAGACAAACATATGCTCGAACTGGTCTCCGCGATGCGTCAGGACCTTGGAATAGCAATCGTGCCCTCTGGTAAGAAGCTCAAGAACCCCACCTGATCGACCGATCCATCTTGGTCTGCATCCGATCGTGATGCTTCACGACAGTACGACTGCGCCGATAGCCGGTATCGGGGTCGCTCGCCGGACTGGATCAAAGTCAAGAACCCGACCCATCACTCGATAGGTCGCGTGAAGGAGGCGTTTTCCTGTTTATGCCTTTGATCGATGGGTGGCAATGGGCCGAAAAGCCGTTCGATAGTGCGTTGACCATTTTGGAGATTCACGAGCCGGTAATGCGGTTGAAGCCCAAGGATTGGCGCAACCGTGAAAATTCAACGAGGCGGTTGCCCGCTGGAAAGATCACCAGGTCGCTTCAGCATCTTCTCGTAGATTTGGCGATACTCGGTTAGACCAATGATGTTCGGAACTTCAGTAACCGTCCTGTTGTCGTCGAAAATCTCGCGCATCATCAATCGCCAAAAGGAGCACGCTGGCTTAAGATTCAAATTGGATTCGAACATGCGAAGCAGGGCGGAAGCCTTGATCATATCCCCCTTCTGCGCTTCCTTCAGTTCTTCGTCAGTCATCATGTCCGCCCCCCAACCACCGGCCAACACAAAATCAATTTTGTCGCTACTATAATCCGGCTGGAGTTTTGCATACTGATCTAGCGTTTCCTTGGCCAAGTCGAAATGCGTCATGATGTTTCGCTGATGGCTTACAAGTTCCTTAAAACTGCGGCCATCATACTCCTTGTAGCTCGCGTAAGCGTTTGACCCCGCCGCCTTCCGATAGTCGATAATATTGGAAGAATTTAGGACTGCGTCATGTATTCGCCCGCGGCGAGAGATAAGCTCGGCAGAAAGGCGAGAGAAGTTCTCGATATCTGACCGAGCCGACGTCAAGCACTCCTGTCTCGCGGATAAAGCCGCTCCCCCCACTGTCAGAAATATTGCTGACAACAACCACAGTCCGAAAGGACTGTTGAAAAATCTCACCGCAGATGGCGGGGATCTGCGGTTCCGGGCATTTTGGATCTTGGCATATTTGGGCATTCTCGGCACGGGCGGACCTCGCGCGCTAAAGGAATGCAATCCACCAATGCACACTATGATTCCGACACGAGCTTTTTACAAGTGCATGCATCGCCGCTAATGCTGGCCGAGTCGATGTGGGGAAGATCAACGCGCCCGTCCTCGACGTCGACAACGGGACATCGGCTGAACATGTGACGGTCGTCGTCCGGGAGCACACCGCGACGAACCCACACAATAGGTTCGGGTTCTGCGCATGGGTTGGCGCCTTGGATAGGCCTACCGTGACTTAGAACGGCTCGCACATGCGTTTTGATAGCTGCCTACAGCTTAACAAGCCTCAGCGCTAATGTGCGTCAGCGCGTCCCTGGAGACATGACCGAGCTTGCTCAACGCGGGTGGGAGGAAAGTTTCGTCCGGGGCGGGTCGAACTAGCGCCGTCGCGCCGCGTCCCTGTCGCTCTTCCACGCCGAGAACGCCTTGAACGCGTCCAGCCTGACCTCCTCGCTTGGCGTGGCGTCGGGATGCAGGGCCTTCGCGATCAGACTGCTTGCCTTGAAGGTCAGGCCGCCCACGCTTGTGATCTCGTTGTTGTACCAGTCCCACATTTGATGAAGTTGGGATTGCAACTCCTTGTTCTTCTCCTTGAGGCAGGCAATTTCGCTGATCGCCTTGGTCTTGGTAGACCTCGCGGCACTCTCCCGGCGAGCAACTTCCGTCTCTAGGTCGAGTACGCGCAGGCGCAAGAGGTCATTCTCGGCGTGTGCCAGTGCCAACTCGGCCTTGGTGGTTGCGGCACGCACTGTCTCGATCTCCGCGTCCGGCACGGTGCGCCAGCGCGCCTGCCGTTCTGCATTGCTTATCATGATGAAACCCACCGCTTGGAAATCTAACATGATGAAATTCGGGAAAGCCTTTGTTTCGCTCCAGGCGGGTCAAGCCGCCAGCATTAACATTTGTTAGTCAGCGTCGGGGAAGAGACGGCGCGGCCCAGCCGCTGTGAGCTGGCGAGCTTGGTCACCGAGGGGTCCGCCAAAGTCCAACAATCAGGCGGCGATAGTTGCATTGATTCTTTTCTTAAGAGTTTCGCAGACTATGCGAACTTCGGATGTCATCAGCGAGCATTCCTCGATCTGCAAGAAATAGCGCTTGCCTTCCTCGCGATAGTTCGCCGCCAATTTCTTGATCTCGTTCACCGTGGCATGAACGCCGGCAACTGTGGCCTCGCACTTCCTGGCAGCCTCTGTCAGTTCGGCACCGAGCGCTTCGATCTCCTTTACGGCCGCATCATATTCGCGAACGACAACTTCGGCGGAAAGTCTGCCGACCTGATTAACGCCGTCCTTGTGCTCGACGTAGTCGGGCATCGGGCCTTTCGGAAGCGGATGGTCGTTGGGGACGATGTGGATCGAAGGTAGTGCGGGATGGCTGATTTGAATCAATTCGCCAATATCGCGTTCAATGTCGTCGGTTTTCGATAGAGGGGAACTGGCGAGAAGTTCTTCGGTAAAACTCATTTAGCAATGCTCCAAACTGTTGCAGGGCTAACGAAGTCCCGAAGGTCAAGCAAAATATTCTCGTTGTCCACCGTTTATGTCGGCTGCCATGCAGGTGCAGCGACATTGGAACCGTCGCATTTCTGACATAATAACGCGGGCGGGCCGTCGCAGGGCCACGGTTACGCGATACCGAGTGGCTCACAAACGCGAGCGCGGATGATCTCAGCGCCGGTGACGCGTTCCCCGGCGAGGATCTTGGCCTCGATCTCCAGCCGCACCGGCTCCGGCGTGGTCTGCGAAGCCAGTTCGACCAGTGCACGCCACCCGATTGCGCGGTAAATCTCGGGCCTAACACCGTATAGCCGGCAGACGCGCGCCATCTCGGACGCCTCGTTCGCGTCGTGGATATCGAACTGCCTGCGAACGGCCACGCCAAACCGCCGGTTATTCGGCATGGTGTCACGCAACTGTGCAAGCTGTCGCCCCAACTCTATCTTCCGCTCAACGATCTTCCCCTTCGCTGCCGCCAGTTCCTCCCGCCGTTGCCGAGCAGTCTGCCGCGGTAGCGCCACATCTGGCTTCTTCGCAAAGGCTGCGTTTAGCTCACGGTGGATCAGCGTGGCAACGCCGTACCTCTGCGGAACAACATCACGGTTCAGTTTCGCCTGTCGCTGGGCGGCTGCTATGTCGATCCCGTCGAACACTTCGAGCCATCGCAAGCCAGAGTCCGCCCACGCGGGAAACGCAACCATGATGTTCGAAATAGCGTAGAGCGCAAATGCGTCAATGCGCACTCGGCGATTTTCCGTCTCGGTGATGTCCGCAAGAGTTGGATGACGTGCCCCTCGCCGTGATCGTCGAGGATATTCTGGAGTGTTGACCCCGCGGTCGTCTGCCTTCCGCGTCATGAACCGCTATGTCGGCAACCTGCAGCCGACGCCGGGCGTGTTTCCGGATTATCCCGCGCCGGTCGTGCGCAACGCCGGCGCCGACCGCGAGCTCGTCTTGATGCGCTGGGCATGCCGCCGCCGCCGCGGACCAGCGGGCCGCCGGTGACCAACATCCGCAATACCGTCTCGCCGCACTGGCGGGGCTGGCTGAAGGCGGAACACCGCTGTCTGGTGCCGTTCAACAGCTTTGCCGAATACGCGCCTGAGCCGAGCCCCGAGACCAAGAAAAAGGACGTGGTCTGGTTCGCGATCAACGACGATCGGCCGCTGACCTGCTTCGCCGGCATCTGGAGCGAGTTCAAAGGCGACCGCGGGACGAAATCAAAACCGATCCCCGGCCCACATAACGTCTACGGCTTTCTTACCAGGTCGCCGAACGCCGTGGTCGAGCCGATCCACCCCAAGGCCATGCCGGTCATCCTACTGACCGATGAAGAGCGCGACGTCTGGATGCGCGCGCCATGGGATGAGGCGAAGGCTCTACAGCGGCCATTGCTGGATGATGCGAGGGGCTGACAAGGAAGACAAGCCAGCAGCGGCATGAAGAAAGCCGGGGCCATTAGGCCTGTCATTTCCTCTGTTCATTTCTGTTGACAAGCAGTTTGCAGCCGTTGACTGTTGCCTTGCAGCAACAGTTTTTTTGTTCCTCAGGCGGAACAGAATTTATGACTACACACCCGTCCAAGTGTGGACCAGTCTCTTCAGGCTTCATCGGTTTTATCGAAAGGATTTTAAACCCGGCTGGCCCGCAATGCGCGATTACATTTCCAGCGGTAGAGCCAATTTTCACTAGTCCGCTTTTGTAGGAGGATTTTGAGATGGATCGAATACTTAGGATCGTCGGTTGGGTGGTTGTCGCGGTTATGGGTCTCATTCTCTGGAGCATATTTCCAGAAGCTCGAACGAGCATCGCTTGCCTTCTCTCTGCAACACTCATCTTCTATGTCTTCTCTGCCGCCGTTAAACTAACCGTTGGGCGGATCGTCGGTGATCAGCTGATAGAGATACGCTGCGAAATGAACGCCATTGCAGAGCGCGTCGAACACATCGATCGCAAACTGGCACAGCGCCAAGCCGCAAGCCTCAGAGACGCTGCTCGAGTAGCGCCAAGACAAACATTTGCGATGCACCGACGATCGGCTTGACTTGTAACGCCATGAAGTGAACCGCCGACCGTCCAATTGCTGATCCCGAAAAAGCAGCACGACGACTGATGCAGCACGCCCACGCCTTCGAGGTGGTGCAAGGATGGCCGTATCTACATTGAGAAAATCAACGGTCCGTTCCTGTACGTCGATAGGGGCAGCCCTGCGGAATATTCGGCCTGACTGAAGTTTGCGATCGAACGCGGCTGGCTCGTACTCCATGACAGGACACCTTCGTCCGCTTCACGCAATCCGGCGCGGACCTGTTCGCTTAGTTGATGGTCGGCTGGATTCTATCCCGGCTCCCGACCCGATAAGGCGTGTCATCTGGTACGGGTCAAAAGGCGACCTTCGAGCGCGGCTGATTTAGGTCTGTTCATCCACCAACATCGGACATCGGAGGACTGCACCAGCACGTCTGAAATGTGCCACAAGCTGACGCATCGCAACCGTCCGAAAAGAGCACACAGATCGTCTGAACGTGGCGGTCCTACCTCCGCTGAATATTGATGATTACGCAGTTTGGACCTTGCCACATCCCGCTATTCAAGCATTTGTTTTTCCATCCGATGCAGGAGTTGGCATCCAGATCGACCATCTTGCTTCGCAGAGTATCATTCGGCGTGACGGGACTGTTGAAATAGGCAACGCACGCGGCAGCAAGTTCTGAGCATGTTGAAAGGGGCGGTTCGCGCGACGCGCATGGCGAAAGAACTTCTTGGGCGCTTCCGTCGAGGCCGGTGAGACACAGTGTCAGTATGGACCAAACAATAACGCGTTGAAAAAATCGCCTCATCGACATTCCTGCTGGCTACGCACCTGAGTGCGTTGGTTTTATATATTTTCTCTATCAACCCTTCGGGTCCCAGAATGCTAAACATTTAGTGAAACCGCGCGATGTCCGCTCTGGGTCAAAAGACGACCTTCGGCCGCGGATGATTTAGGTCTGTTCAACACCCAACAGCAGACATCGGAAGACGATCGTCGCGCCGGACCGACGCTCACGCCTTATCCAACCGGCTTCTATTTTCGAGCCAGTCCCTTAAATGAACTGGCCCGCAACAAGCCTTCCGACGTGACGTCGCGGTACTCAACATCGGCGTGGAACTTCGGCTCTACCCACGTCGCCTTCGGCTTTCTGATAGGTCTTGTTAGCTTGGACTTTGGGCTCACCACCGTATTGAGCTGCTTCCTGATTTGACTGGAAACAGTGCGAGACCATCCGGTCCCGACCTTGCCCATATAGACAAGGTCCTTGCCCTCCTGCTTGCCGAGATACAGCGCGGCGACCCCGCTTGGGTCTTTGACAAACCCGACGACTGGAAATTTTCCCTTCTGTACGGCCTTGATCTTCAGCCAGTCTCTGTTCGCTCCGACCGATACGGGACGTCAGCGCGCTTCGAGATGATGCCCTCCCAATTCAGCTTGGCCGCATGTTCAAACATTTTTCTGACCGTCGCCGACGAGATGTTCAGAATAGAGCACCGGCAGTTCGATGTCGTTTTCGCCGAGGAGATCTAGTAACAGTTGCTTGCGCTCGATTGCTGCGCGATTAGGGGGTCGTTTCATGCCATTGTTGATCGGTGATTGGCGAGGGAGGTTGGCTGCATGCACAGCAGCGGCTTGTCGGATACGCATGAAAAACAAAAGCCGTCAGGAATTATCTCCCGACGGCTTTGCTAGTTTGCCAAGTCTCTCGGCGGCGAGAAGCTTGTCCTCGCAACACGCGCATTGCGTTTCGGCAGGAAAAAAGCGGCCCCACGGCTTTTCCGTGGTTATGCACTGTTCGGCCTGTTTAAGTTGCTCAACTATTTTTCGCATCCGGCTGCGTTGGCAAACCCGCCACGGTTGTGTTATTCTAAGTATGCTCGCTTAGCCGATTCCCCAAGCCCCCTTCCCAAGTATCGGCGGGCGAGTGCGCAGCGCCCCGGCGCAGCCCACACCTATCTGCGCCGGGGTCGCCCCAAAAGGCTTGGGACAATTAGATTCGTCAGAGGTAGAGCGCGGCGACGCCCGTCGGGTCCTTCACGAATCCAATCAGAGAAACTTCTCGCGCTTGAGCGCCAGCTCCCACCACCGCGGTCCGCCTAGGAGTGGACTGCTCGGTTGGGCTTTGAAGATCGTTTGCTCGGCTCAATGAAGTCCAGCTCGGCTGGACTGACCGCCACGCTGTACGGTTGGCCGCCGAACTGCACAAATGCCCGGCGAAGGCTGATCGAGGTAATGACCCCGGTCTGTGGCTCACCCTCCTCGCGACGGTAGACAATGCTTCGACCGATCGCGGCTTCCCTCAGAACTATCATGGGCGGATCCCCCGATTAGTTTAGGAAGTAAAAACCTCAACCATCGCGTGCGAAAGTACAATTTTGCGCCACCGGCGATTGTGGTTAATGAGCGCTCGCCCTCCAGAGTGCCCTGTGGCACCCCGCGTGGGTGTGGCTTAGGATCGGGTGCTGCTTTATGCGAAAGGTGGCGCCGCTTGGGCGCACGACGACTACTGGGCGACAATTTCTCCCTTTAATCTGGCTGCTCCCGGTCTGGCAGGCTTTAAATTTGTGACCGGGGACGCAACGCGGTGGGGCTGGATGGTCGGCGTCGGTATCGAGTACGCCTTTGCGCAAATTGGTCCGTCAAGGCCGAGTACAACTATATGGATTTTGGAACGGAGCGCATTTTACTCACCCCCACCAGCAATCTGGCCGGTACAGTTCCATTCGACGACGACATCAGGAGAACGATTCAAGTTGTCAAAGTCGGCTTGAACTACAAGTTCGACTGGGCCGGACCGCTCGTTGGAAGATACTGACCGCAGCAGCCGCCTTAACTTTAGGGAAGCGAATGTCCGATCAGGTTAGAAGCGCAACCAAGCAATTCTCTAGCCAGCGCGCTGATGGTTTGCGGCTGCAGCATCAGCCCGTTTTCGGAAAATGCGACCAGCGTCTCCAGACATTGCTCACGATCGGATGCGGGGAATTTGAATGTGACCAAAGCGCCGCCGGGCATGCATTTCGAACCGGCGGCGTCCTTTTCTGAGACCGCGATTGGACCCCAGTCTTCCCAAAAAGAAGCCCGCCGGGTTGAGTCGGCGGGTTACTCTCGCGGGGACCTGGGCGCGATCCGCGATTGCCCGTGGTCCTACGGGCGATGAGTTAAGGAACGGTTGGCCAACCGCCATCGCTAGCCCTAGGGCCTACGATGCAGAACTCAGGATTGGCATCGCGAGTGTCACGGCCGCGCACATGGTCGAACTGCCGGATTGAGCTCTTATATAGGGTGGCAAATGCGCTCGCGCGCTGCCCACCATCGATCCGCAATAACTGCCGTGCATGTTCGCTTTGCCTACCCTACGAACTGCTGTATCAGGCCGCGTTTGACGCCTTGGTGTTGACACCCCTTCGAAGCGCGACCGTATTTAGCTTGGTGTTGGCCGCCTTTTCCTCGTTGAGGTTGGTCGTCAAGAAGCGGACCACTTCGTCGTGACCAAGCTTCTCAGCCCATGCGATCAGCGTACCGTACCGGCAGATCTCGTAATGCTCGACAGCTTGCGCGCCGGCGACGATCGCCGCATCTAGCACCGCCTTATCGTCCACTTCGCCGGCCACCTCAGCGGTTTCCTTGATCAGGCCATCGATGGCCGGGCATTGGGTACCGCTCGGCTGCTTCTCGAGCTTCAGGAACACCTTGTCCAGCCGCTCGATCTGCTTGTTGGTCTCCTCCAGATGCGCCTTGAGGCCTGCGATAAGATCCCGGTTGGTGGCTTTCTCGATCAGCTTCGGCAAGGCCTTCGTGATCTGCTGTTCAGCATAATAAATATCCTGCAGACCGTGCAGGAAGAGGTCGTCCATTGTCTTGATCTCTTTCGTGAATAAACCCATCGCATCCTCCTGATTGAATGCCGTTGAACGTCTCGCCAGTGCCATTGTTCCGAAGCCGCCCTCGCCGCGCGCACCCCGGTCGCCAATACCAGACGCTCGGCGGCGTCAGACCTGACAACCCCAGAGATCGCCAGGAACGAGTCACCCGGTCGGCCGTTTGACTTTCAACTTCGTTCTCGACCGGATGGATTCCAATGGATCGTTTCGTCGATCGGCGCAGCACGTCACTTTGGATGGACGTTGCAGTAGCTCCGCGCGGCACACCGTTTCAGGGCGGCAGCGAATGCGATGTTGTCATCGTTGGCGCGGGTATTGCCGGGATTTCCACGGCCTATGAACTTGCCATCGAAGGCTCCCATGTCATCGTGCTTGATCGCGGGAAGATCGCGGGCGGCATCACGGCGCGCACCAGCGCGCATCTGGCGCCGTTATGCGATGATCTGACGTCTGCGATGATTGGCCTGCGCGGCGAGGAGATATCCCGCCGGTTCTACCAGGGCCAGGCGGCAGCGGTGGATCGCATCGAGGAGATCCAGAAGCGGAAATCCATCGACTGCGATTTTCGTCGCCTCGACGGTTACCTGTTTCAGGCGCTCAACACCGACTCGAAAATCATCGAAGACGAGCTGGATGCGGTGCGCAAGGTCGGCGCGCCCGTCCATCGGCTCGTCGGCGTTCCCCTCGCCCATTGCGAGCAGCAGCACGTACTGCGTTATCCGCGCCAAGCTACGTTTCATCCTCTCAAGTACCTCAAGGGTCTTGTCGCTGCCGTCGAGGCGAAGGGCGGCAGCTTCCACTGCGACACGATCGTCGAAAGCTTCGAAGAGCGCGACGACGGCAGGGTCGTTGTCACGGCCGGCGGCGGAACGATAACGGCCCGGGCCGCGGTCGTGGCCACCAATGCTCCGATCGTCGATCGATTTGCGCTGCATACCAAGATGGCTCCCTATCGCACCTACGCGATGGCCTTTTCGATTCCGAAAGGGGCCATTCCGGACGCCCTGTATTGGGACACGCTCGACCCCTACCACTATGTGCGGCTGCAGCCGGGCGAAGGTCGTGCCGACTTTCTCATCGTTGACGGCGGCGATCACAAGAGTGGCGAAGCCGACGATGCCGAAGTGCGCTTCCAGGCCCTCGAGGCCGGGACGCGCGATCTCATTCCTGCCGCGAAAGACGTCACTCATCGCTGGTCCGGACAGGTGCTCGACACCATCGACTACGCCGGCTTCATCGGCAGGAATCCGGGAAGCAATAATATCTACGTGCACACCGGCGATTCCGGCCAGGGCATGACCCACGGCGTGGCGGGCGCCATGATCAATTCGGCCCTGATCCTCGGAAGAGAGGCCAGATGGGCCGACGTTTATGAGCCCTCGCGCAAGACGCCCGCCGCAATAGGCAACTTCCTGAGAGAGAACGTGACCGCGGTGAAGAACTTT
Organism: Bradyrhizobium sp. URHC0002; assembly: GCF_054059515.1. Classification (NCBI taxonomy): domain Bacteria; kingdom Pseudomonadati; phylum Pseudomonadota; class Alphaproteobacteria; order Hyphomicrobiales; family Nitrobacteraceae; genus Bradyrhizobium; species Bradyrhizobium sp. URHC0002. The sequence goes on from NZ_JBSSCF010000001.1 coordinate 6,016,411, forward strand.
GCCGAGTACCTCGCGCCGGGCGAGTTGAGTGATGTCAGCGATCTGAAAGCCGGACACGGCGCCATCATCCGGCAAGGCATGCGCAAGATCGCTGCCTATCGTGCTCCTTCCGGCAAGCTATATGCGCGCTCTGCCGCCTGCTCGCATGTGGGCTGCCACCTGCACTGGAATTCCTTCGAGACGTGCTGGGATTGTCCCTGTCACGGATCTCACTTTGCAGTCGACGGCACGCCGCTCAATGCTCCCGCCATCGGCTCTCTGGCCGAAGCGGACGTCGAGACGCGCTCTGCCGGCGCAGATCAAGACGGCAAACGGCAGAATTCACTCCATTCGGAAACCTGAAGCGCATCAACCAGAGTTCGGCGCGGACCACCCGCGACGTTCGACCACCCCGTGCTCTCTTGGAGAACCGAAAATGCTGCATTATCCCCGGCCTCCCTTCCCGAGCCAGCATCAGCCGATGCCCGGCAAGACTGCCGCGATGAACCCGGCGCCCGATCACGGCGAAAAATCCTACAAAGGCAGCGGTCGCCTCACCGGCAAGAAGGCCGTCATCACCGGTGGCGATAGCGGGATCGGCCGCGCGGTTGCCATCGCCTATGCCAGGGAGGGCGCTGACGTTCTGATCTCCTATCTTGACGAGCACGACGACGCCCGGGAGACCGAGCGGCTGGTGAAAGAAGCCGGCAGAAAGGCCGTTCTGCTGCCCGGCGACATCCAGGACCCGGGCCAATGCCGCGCGGTCATCGCCAAGGCCGTATCGGAGCTGGGCGGGATCGATATCCTCGTCAACAACGCGGCCCATCAGGCCAGCTTCAAATCCATCGACGAGATCAGCGACGAGGAATGGGAACTGACGTTCAAGGTGAACATCCACGCGATGTTCTATCTCACCAAGGCCGCGGTCGGCCACATGAAGCCGGGTAGCTGCATTATCAACACGGCCTCGATCAATTCGGATGTACCCAACCCGACGCTGCTGGCGTATGCAACGACCAAGGGCGCGATTCATAATTTCACGGCGGGTCTGGCACAGATGCTGGCCGAAAAAGGCATTCGCGCCAACGCGGTCGCCCCGGGACCGATCTGGACACCGCTCATTCCTTCGACCCTGCCCGAGGATTCCGTAAAAAATTTCGGCAAACAGGTCCCGATGAAGCGTCCCGGTCAGCCGGTCGAGCTGGCACGGCGTACGTCATGCTGGCCGATCCGCTTTCGAGCTACGTATCAGGCGCGACCATCGCCGTTACCGGCGGCAAGCCCTTCCTGTAGACGCACGAAGAGTAGAACGCAGCGAACCCCATCATCGTCCTGCACACCGTATTTGATGCGCATCGTTTCATGAATCCGACGAGTATGGCTGCACAAGCGCGACGCCCTTGCGGGCGGGCATCTTCGGAAGCAACGTGGCTTAAAAAATCAACGAGCCGTTTCTGTTCCGAGACCGCGGCAGCCCGGCCGAGTACGGCGCGGGCCTCAAACTGACGAGCAAAGGAAGCCCTCAAAATTTTTTGCGGCTCCCTTGAAACCAAAACCGGTTTTCCTAATTTTTTTGTCGCCACCATACGGTGGTGTCCGGGTGCCTGATCGGCCCGGGCCGGAGACGGGCACCGGTCGTTTACGGTGCCGCTCGTAACCAACTTGCTCATTGGAGGATTTGGCTATGCGCAGTTACAACTTTGAACCTCTCTGGCGCTCGACCATCGGCTTCGACCGCCTCTTCGATCTCGCGGAAGCGGCCGCCCAGCACGTCGGCGAGGACCACTATCCACCCTATAACATCGAACGGCTTGGCGAAGATCACTATCAGATCTCGCTGGCTCTTGCCGGTTTCTCACCCGCCGAGATCTCGGTGACCGCAGAGCAGAACGTGGTTACCGTTGAGGGCGACAAGGCCGAGAAGACTGATCGGGAGTTCATGTATCAGGGCATCTCGACCCGGCGCTTCAAGCGCCAGTTCAACCTTGCCGATTATGTGCAGGTGAAGAGCGCCGCATTTGACAATGGCCTGCTCAAGATCGAACTGGTCCGGGAGATCCCCGAGGCCATGAAGCCTCGCCGCATCGCCGTCACCGGCGTAGCCGGCGGGAACGTCAAGCAGATCGATTCTAAAGCGGCCTAATGGCTTCGCTCCGTGATCTCACCGCGCGCCGGCGCCCGGCGCGCGGCATCGCAACCTCGTCTGGAATAGGAGGGTACCATGCGGCCGACGACCGCTATCAAAGACAATGTCTTCGACATCAACGCCCTGATACATCCCGGCACGGTGTTCAATCCCCGGGACGTCGTAAGCCACCCCACGCTGACATCGGCCGAGAAGCGCGCCATTCTCGCCTCCTGGGCTTCAGATGCGTCTGCTATTGCTTCGTGCCCTGCACTCCGAGCGCCCAATGGCCTGAAAGCGCCGGTGACTATTGACGAGATCATCGGCGCACTTTGCGAATTCGACGGCAGGCCATGGGATCCGCCGGGAGGCAAACCCTTTCGGTTGCGGTCCTCCCATCGTGCACTTGCGGCGTAGAGCGAACGCCAAATCCACCGGGAGGGCGTACGATGAACACCACGGATCAGGACACGGTATTGCGGGCTATGGTGGATGCCAGGCGCATCCTCGCAGAACACAGCGCGCCAGGCCCGCATGATGCCACACGTACAGTGCACCGGCTCATCGCCGTCCTCGATAGAGATGAGGTTGTCCACGCTCTCGATCGAATGAACCGGCGCCGAATCCTTCGCCTTGTGGAATAGAGGCGCACCAGGAGGAAGGCCCGACACGACACTTCCGGAGCGCCGGAGTCCGCCATTGCAGGCCGTACCCCACGGGTTGGCTTTCGCCGGACCGGACCATCTCCGTGGTTGCGTCCCAGAGTTCTTGACAGTCTGCCGGTCGTGCATAAGTTTTTCGCCGGGGCATCGCCCCTCTAAAGCCAAAAGGGAAAGCTGTAACGACCGTCAAAGGATGACGACGATGATGGACGAAAACATTGCCCGCTTGCGAAGCCATCGCAATAATATCGCCCGCTACCGACGTTTGCTCCAAACCAAGCTCACGGATCTTGAGCGCGAATTTATTGAAAGGCGTCTGTCCGAAGAGCAATCGGATTACGAGCGTTTGGCGGCAGGCACATTCCCCATGACATTCAAGATTCCGAAGGCTCCCGAAAGGCAGCCAACAGCTTACGAGGCGTCTAAGGCTCGCTAGGAACGGACTGGTAACCGGTCGCGTTGACGCGGGGCGCCACGCCCCGTCGCCGCGCGCATTGGAGTGGCGGCCCCGTGTTCCGCTCCTAGGCTGGGGCCGTTCGACTAAAAGCGAAATCCTCAAGAAGCTCCGAACTGGGCAACCGGCCGCCCAGCCGAGTATGGCCTCAAACTCGCGATGGAGCGCGACTGGCTCCAGATGCACGAATCCGGGACCTTCGCGACCTTCACGCCGGCCGGCGCCGCGATGTTCGCTTAATTTGGGGCTGGGCTTGACGTGCGCAGTCACCCAAAGCCCCAGCATCTCACTAGATGGCTCTCCGTTTGGTTCCATGCGCATTTGAAATTCTGCCACGCGCCGTAGGAACCTCTGTGCACTTTGGTGCTTATCGCCTCGGGGAATAAGTGGCAGGCACAATGAGCATAGGAATTTCAGAGAACTCCGCTCCCAAAACGCCGGACACGAAGCCGCGCTGCCCAAACTGCGCCGCCTTCCCGTACCTGGTAACCAGCATGCTTGATACCCAGCGTGGGAAAATTGTGCGCTTGTACCGCTGCGGCTGCGGACAGCGAATCTGGGATGATTAGAAGCTGCGCTACCTGACCCCGCAATATTACGCCGGCCGGTTGTTCGCTTAAGCAGCGCGGCGTCGAGTCTTTGTGACGCGGCCAAGTAAATATTTGAGGCCTTCGACGGCCAGCTTGCGCTCGTCTTCGCCTTTATCGCTCAAGAATTTGGAAACCCGCTCTCGGGCTTCCAGTTCCTGCGCCGCTGTTATGTTGATCATCATACCGTATGCTTGCATCACGCGATCAACGGCTTCTTGCATCGTTGTAGGCTCCGGCTCCTGAGACGGAACTCCCAGGTCCGAAAGGAGTTCCTAGGAAAATCCTCCTTTAACGTCAAAGCCGCACGTCAGCGCCGCTCACAGCGCGAGCCGTACCAGCAAGCAACCGGGGCGGAGCGTTGCTACTCGCCCACTCAAACGCCGCCATATGAGCCAAACCCAGAAAGTTCCCTTTGTAAGGAATAATAAAGCTGTGGCGCGCGGGTCGGAGTGGGGCGCAAAATGGTCCCGTCGCCGCTCCATCCTGTGGCAGCTATCGGTGATGAGATCGCCCCTTGCGCTCCCGCCATCCTCTTTTGGAATGGAGAGCGCCATGCAGCGACGCCGTTTCCAAGACGTATTGACCATTCCCGATCGACTCATTGAGGAGGCCGAACGCTTACGCACGGAAGCGAAGAAACTGCCGCCCGGCAATGAGCGGCATGAGCTCGAACGGGAAGCCCGGCATGCCGAGACCGCTGCGCACCTGGACCATTGGCTGAAGTCGCCCGGTCTGCGGTCGCCGCAGTAAGAGGCGCAGCACCATGAAGGATTACCTCGCCTCAATCGACAAACTGCGACGGGACGCGTCGGAGGCCGCTCTAATTCGCGATCTCGCTACGGGCCACGCCAAACGGGAAATGTTCGACCGGCTATGCCAGCATTTGGATCGGCTGGCCGATGAAGTCGAGAAAGCCATGAACACAGCCCAAGCCCGGCAAATCGCTGGGGAATACGCCAGCGACCAGCGAGCAATTCTGAAGAAGCTACGCAACTGAGCAAGGACGCCTCAGTCGCCGCCCCAATACGAAAGGGCCCAGGGGCCTCGCTGAGGCCCTTCTTAGGCTGAGGTAGCGCACCCTGGGCGTTCCTAACGACCGAGCCGACGCTCGACCCGCTTGCGGCTGCTGCCGACTTTCTTGACCGCCTTCTTCACCGCACCTGCCGACCTCTTCGTCTTCTTCGCCGTATAGCGCACCTCGTAGTCCTGCCCACCGGCGACCCGTGCCCGGTCCTGCTTGCGCCCGCGACTTAATTGCTTCTTTGCTTTTGCCATCCTGCAATACCTCCCGCGTGATCATAGGAGGGGTTCCAATTCGTGCCGGAACGATTCAGCTCAGGTCAATTCAATCCCGTATTGTGTGGAGTTCATAATGCGTAGGTCAAGTTGGACGCCATCGATAATCCCGAACGACAACGACGAGACGGTCTACTTGGTGGCGGATCGCTTAGGTCGATTAGGCCGCACTTGGCGCGAAGCCGATTACGAAACCACCGACCTCGAGACGGTCATCCAAGACCTGCTGACCGACCAGTTCAGCAATCCAATCCGCGTTGTCGCCTTCAATACCGCCGAGCGCTGGTCGGAAGACGTTTCCGAAGATGTCGCCCGCGAATTGCGCCGGCGCTGCGATCTACAGATGCGCGAGCTTCCCTCTGCGATTTCTGATTTTGTGGCACGAGGATCACGATCGGCGTCAGTTGACCCTTCGGTTGGTCTGAATCAGTCTCGCGTGCGGTTGCCTATTTCTCCCGCATTCCAAACTCTACGTTCGCCCCCTGAATTTATCAGTAGGACGTACTCTTATGAGATGTGCTGAAGAATGCGCCATACTAGCCCTCCGAGGAGGGCTAGTATGATCAGCGTGCCGATGACATGGAATGAGTTCATTATTTGCCCCGTTTGATGAACGCCCTAACGAGTTGGTATTCATCGTGACGGATACGAGTGTTGAGGCAGATCAAACTAAGATTCGCTTTTTGCCTGCGATTTCCTATTTATCCCGCATGCCGACGCCTACGTTCGATCCCAGCATTCCGACGAGCGGGACCAAGGTTCAGGATCACACCGTCTGCGGCCCGAGCAATGTGTGGTAGTACGATTTGACGGTCCCGTAGCATTCGCAGACGGTTTCCTGCAGGGCTTCAAGATCGGTGATCTGAATGTGGCCTCTCGAATATTTTATCATTCCAGCCTGTTGAAGCGTGCGCGCATGCAACGTCACGCTGGTTCGCTTGACGCCCAACATCTCAGCAAGGAATTCTTGGGTGAACTGCAGATTGTCGGTGCCGGCCAAATCCCTTGCCCGAAGAAGCCATCGGCAAAGTCGCGCCTCCACCACATGAGCTGCCATGCAAGCAGCCGATTGGCTTGCCTGAGCGTAGACCGTTTGCTCATGACGAAACAGCGTTGACAGCAAGGATTGACTTTGAAGCGCCGCGCTTTTGAGTTCATTCACTTTGCAAGTCTGCGCGGGTCCGGCGAACTGGACTATGGCTCGATTGAGGGGAACGTTCCCGCCAAGAGCGGCGAATGCGCCGACGACCCCATCTCTACCGACCATCGCGGCTTCAATTATCTCTCCGGAGGAAAGTCCCACCACCAGCGAGACAATCGCCCCTGTCGGAAAGTAGATGTCTGTGACCTTACCTCCAGCCTCAAACAGAACTTGCTCGGTGTCCAGATGGACGGATTTCAAGTGTGGCTGCAGAGCAGTGGCGTCACTCTCGGAAAGAGAGGCTAATAGCAAATTTCCGGAATTGGGCATGTCATGCTCCCGAGTGCAGGCGGGAGCACAAAGAACTCTCGGTCAGCGGCGGGCCTAAAAAAGACTGCCGATAATGCACAGACGCTAGGCCTTTGAGGGGGGAAAGCGAGCTTTATTTTCAGCTATGTCGGGTACTGTACCGACAGCCATCGGGATCAGGGTTTGGAATGGACTTCTCGAGGTGCTGAGATGGCCCATTACGATCCGGAAACCTTGGTTATCCTCCGAAAGGTGCTTGATGCAGCTTGGGCAGATCTGCCGGATGGTTCCGAATCTGAAACCCTCAAATCTGAGATGGCTCACCACATCCTAAAGCTCGCGGCGGACGGCGAGCGAGACCCGGTCAGGCTTCGAGCCTCTGCCATCGTTAGTGCCGTAGGTGAGCCACAGCGTCTGGCCGAGCTTTTCGCTAGCCGGGTATAAAATTCACATAGTGGCTTGATTTGAAATTTCGGGAATGGGACAGGCGGACGAAAGCGGAATGCGCTTAGAATTTGCGATTAGTTTGTTGCGGAGTGTGCGCCATGGGCCAGATACGGAAACGTACAAAACACCAAACCACCTTTGCAGAGCGTCTAGCCGAGGAGGCCCGGCTGTTCAAAGAAGCGGCCGAAAAGCAGCTTCCGGGTAGCGAAGCGCGCGAGTTGCTTTTGCGCCGGGCGCGACAAGCCGAAACAGCTTCATACATGAACGATTGGCTGTCGTCGCCGGGGCTTGCGTCGCCCAAATGAACGAGTACCGCGCCTATGTCCTGGGACCCGACGGCCATATTCAGCGCCGAGTCGATCTAATCTGCGAGCATGAAGAGGCCGCTAAAGAGCAAGCCAAGCAGCTAGTGGACGGGCATGACGTAGAGCTATGGCAGCTTGATCGGAAGATAGCGACGTTCACTCGCAACCAGTAAGGCCGCCGCAATTGGCGGCCTCTTGCATCATGTCGCCTCTTGGCACTTGATGGACAATTGGACTCGCCAGACTGACGTCCGCTCTCGGGGGGTAAAGCAGACGTCCCATCTTGCTCAGAAATTGAAGTGCAAACGCGAGCTCGGGTGGTCCCGTCGCCCCCTGTTTGCCGAATCTTCTCGGCGCGGATCGATCTCACTTTCCGCGGCGCCAGGCGCGCAGCTCCGCCACCTGCCACGTCAGGACCAGCAGCAGCAGCGCAATGAGAGCAGCCAAAACAAATTTCAGCGCGATCAGAGACATCGGAAAGACTCCTCTCAATTTGCGCGCTGATCGAGAACGCGATCGAGCCGCTCGGCCATGCCGCGGATATCGGTCCGGATGCTTTCCACCAGGCCGCTGAAACGCTCCTCAGCCTGGATCAGGTCGCGATCGGAAACGAACTTGAGGGCGGCAGCCTCGCGGTAATCAGCGAACTCCTTTTGAACGCCCTCGAGCTTAACCTGCAGTGCCTGCGCGAGGATCGAGGCCGCATGTGCCGCCTTTTCGGCAGCGTCGGCCTTTGACTCGGCCTTGGTGATGCGGTCGGAGTAGCGCGTCCAGAATCCCAGGATCGAGACCGATCGCGACCGCCAACGATGCCCAGGTAACGGCGTCGCCGGTCATCGTCGAAAACGCTTTCGACGCGATGACGAGCGCCGCCGAGGACGGCCCGACATAGAACAGCGCCTTGAGGATCTCGTGCTCGGTATCCTCGAACTTGCCTGGCAGCGCGGCGATCTTCCAGGAATTGATGACATGCGGTTGCCACTCGAGCCAGGGCACGATGTGGAACTTGAACACCGGCACCAGGTGCCAGCTACTCGAGTCCAGAACCACCATCACCACGTGAAATGCAAACGCCATCGCGATGATGAAGCCGGCCAGGCCGAACGGCCCCCATGCGCCTTGCGATTTCTGGACGTCGGCGCGCTGGCCGCCGGCGGCATTGGATGCGTTCGCGATGGTGCCGGCCAGTTGGTTGCCAGCATCGTTTTCGTTGCGCTGGCGCGTGGTGTTGTCGGCATGAATGTCGGTGATGATCTTGCCGCCCGTGCCGAGCAACATATTCAAGCCGCTCAGCGCGGTCGAGCCGATGAATTTTGCAAGCCAGTTCATCGGCATTAGCTAAGGGACGGTGCATAGATCGGTCTACCGGAGCAGCGCGTGCGCTGTGAATGGCTGACCTTGAAAAGGTCTCCCTCCGCTGAGTTCGAGCGTCTCGGGAAAGCACTTCTGCAAAAGCGCCAAGCCCAACTGCGAAGGTCCGCTAAGGGTCTTTCGGGTCGGTTTCCGCTCTACCCCCATAAACAGACATCGTTACTGTCCGTCGGCATGTCTCGAATGTGCCAACAACGGACTCATGCACTGCCAGCAAACGCACATGGTTATTCGACGGGCGGCGCAAAACATGCTAGTTTCTAAAGCTCGGAGCTTTCCATGATCGGGAGCGACGTATGCTAGGGCGCCGTTTTGCGTTGCTTGCGGTTGCTGGGGCCGCGATCTGGTCGGTTGCGGCGCAAGCGCAATCCTATCCAGCGCGGCCCATCACCATCGTGGTGCCCTACTCGGCCGGTGGCGTGTTCGACACGATAACCCGTATCATCGGAGAGCGCATGGGCGAGGTGCTCGGCCAATCAATGATCGTGGAGAACGTGACTGGCGCAGGGGGCATCATCGGCGTCCAACGCGCGATCAACGCCAAGCCGGACGGCTATACAGTTCTGCTCGGGACCGTCGGCACCCACGCCTACAATCAATCGATATACCGAAAGCGCCGCTATGATGCAGTGAGCGACTTCACCCCCGTCACGCTTTTCTCTGACCAGCCGATGGTGCTGGAAGGCCGCAAGGATCTACCCGCTGAAAACCTTGCGGAATTTACCGCGCTGCTGAAACAGAACGGCACGAAGGTGCAATACGGCTCGGCAGGTGTTGGATCGACCACGCATCTTGCTTGCGCGCTGCTCAACGCGAGGATCGGCGTCGACGTGCCCCACGTTCCCTATCGGGGTGGCGGGCCTGCCGCGAACGACCTGATCGGCGGCCACATCGATTATATGTGCGGCAACATAGGTACCGTTGTGGCGCGCGCCGCCGCAAAGCAGTCGAAGCCCCTCGCGCTGTTGTCGCGCGAGCGAACACCGCTGATGCCCGAGCTTGCGACCGCGCACGAGCAGGGTATCACGGACTACGATGTCGTGACTTGGACGGCTTTCTTCCTGCCGAAAGGCGCGCCGAAGGACATTGTGGCCAAGCTGAACGAGGCAACCCATGTCGCAATGGATACGCCTGCAATCAAGACACGGTTTAACGCCATCGGCGTGGTCGGCGTTGCACCTGAGCGGCGCGGGCCCGAATACCTTGCCAAATATGTGGTTGAGGAGATCGCGCGCTGGGAAGGTCCCATCAAGGCTGCTGGTTTGCAGGCAGACTGATGCTGGCTTCTGTGCGTCTGCGCCCACACGGAATGGCAGCTCTGGGTCAAATTCAGAAGTCCGAGCGCGCAACTGGGCAGTCCGCTTTGCCCTCAAGAACAGACGTCGCCAGCCGGGCCTGGGAGGTCCGAAAAGTGCCAAACAACGGACATCGGAAAAGTGACCTAGCTGGCTTAGCCCAGTGCAGCGCTGATCGTGTTAACTAGGTCACCTTCCGTGAACGGCTTCAAAATAATTCGCAAGTGGTTGAACTCTTTCAGGACGTCGACATCACTATAGCCGGTGACGAGGATGACTGGTAAAGTTGGCCGCATCGCGCAGATCGCTTTCGCAAGCTCGCAGCCGCTCATTTCCGGCATGGCGAAGTCCGCGAGAACGAGGTCAATTTCCTGATTTCTTGCGAGCAGCCGGAGCGCTTCAATGGCGCTCTCCGCCGACGCCGTTGCATATCCGAGATAATCGAGCATCCTGACCGTTGACTTAAGGACAGCCTTGTCATCATCCACGACCAGAACACGCAACCTCTTCGTGGTCTGCGGACGGTTGCTCGTATCAACGAAGTCCGCTTGGTAATCAGAAACGTCGACCCCAGCGCGCGGCAAGAAGATCTTCACCGCAGTACCCCGGCCGAGGCGTGTCTCAATACGCACGCCGCCACCGGACTGTTTGGCAAAACCGAAGACTTGCGCCAATCCGAGGCCTGAACCCTTTCCCCGTTCTTTCGTCGTGAAGAAGGGCTCGAACACATGCGGCAGGATGTCGTCTGGGATACCGGTGCCGGTGTCCTTGATGGCGAGACCCACGTAGTCTCCTGGCGGCGGCTCTTCGGGTCGGAAGGAGTCGCTATCAATCGTGACGTTGAACGTCTCGAGAGTGAGCGTGCCGCCCGGCTGCATCGCATCCCTGGCGTTGATGGCGAGGTTGAGAACGATCATCTCGATTTGGTTTGGATCGACCAAAGCGGGCCAGAGCTCCGGAGAAAATATCGTTTTGAGTTGCACCGTGCCGCCCAAGGTGGCGCTGAGCAGATTGCTAATCCCGACGAGCATGCTGTTTAGATCGACCTCGAGGGGTTCAAGCCGCTGTTGCCGCGAAAAGGCAAGGAGTTGCGCAATGAGCTTCGCGCCCCGATCAGCAGCGGTCCGGATCAACTCGATGCCTTCCTGATCGTCAGGGCCTTGCACTGTGCGGGAGAGCAAACGCGCGTTGGTGAGCACGACACTGAGCAGGTTATTGAAATCGTGCGCGACGCCTGTCGTGATCTGCCCGATTGCATCAAGTCGCTGCAATTGCTGAACGGCGGCTTCGGCCATCTCCCGTTGTGCGATCTGCGAGCGCAGCGCGTTATTGGCCTCTTCCAGCTCCCGAGTTCGTGCTTCGATGCGGCGCTCGAGCGTTTTCTCAATACGTTTTCGGTCGGTGACATCGATCGCGACGCCATAAAACCAGACGGGCTTGTCATTTTCGAACTGCGTCTGGCCACGCGTCGCGATCCAACGCTCTCTGCCGTCGTTGCCGAGCACCCGATATTCGATGTCGTAAACACCGTCGCCCTGTGGGTCAGTACATCGTTGAATAGCAGCCTCGACAGCTCCCAGATCGTCGGGATGCACCGCTGTGCGCCAGATGTCGTAATCCACGGTCGCATCCGCCGGAAGGCCCCATATCGCCCGGCACTTTTCGTCCCAATCCAGCTCATTAGTTTGAGGGTTCCAGGAATAGCGGCCCAATTTTACCAAGTCGACCGCAGCCTTTAGCCGCGCTTCGCTCTCGCGCAAGGCCCGTTCGGCCCGGTCCCGCTCCGCCTTTTCCTTTACGGCGTTGGTCGTTTCGAAAGCAGTGGCGAGATTGGCGACGACCGCGCCCGTCTCATCGCGGATGGGCGTAAAATACGACGTGAAAAACGCTTCCTCTTGACCGCTGTTGCGCAGGAGCGTCCAGGGATGGTCTTCCAGCGTAACGGTCTCGCCCGCGAAAACACGGCGGTGGATCGTTTCTTCGGCCGCCTCCCATACCTCGCCCCAGGCTTCGCGCCCCGGTCGGCCGAAGGCACGAGGATGCTTCGTGCCCATGAACGCCCGATGGACCTCATTGTAGATTAGGATGCGCTCGGGACCCCAGATCAGATTCATCGCGAGTTGCGATGCCATCATGAGGTCAATGGTGGTCTTGAGGCTCTGGGGCCAACGGGAAATCGGCCCAAGCGGAGTATTCTCCCAATCAAACGCGCGAACGCGCGCACCCATCTCGCCGCCGCTCGCGGGCCAAGCTGATGGTCCTGGGTGAACGTCCTTGCCCACTGAGCCTCTCGCATGCGCCGGGGAACAGGCCGCCGTTGCGGCTGAAGCACGATAGATTAGCCCAAGCAAAAAGCATCAAAAAGCACCTTCCTGCAGGTGGATTGGCTTGGTGCCCTTAAGTCCGCTCCGGGTCAAAATCGGAAGTCGACGCCCGCATCGGCGAGGTCTGCTTTGCCCTCATAATCGGACTTCGTCAGTCCGGCCCGTCAGGTCCGAAAAGTGCCAACAGCAGACCTCGTCAGACCGCCCGGACAGATCCGCTAGGTGCCACAGGCGGGAGTCGAACTACGCAGATCACCCTAGGTTAGGGCCGTTAGAATCGCCTTCATCAGTCCGTCTTCATCATAAGGCTTCCGAAGTACTTGCGCTTCTCGAAACTCCTCTAAAGTCTCGCGATCTCCATAACCGGTGACGAGGATCACGGGCAAGTTGGGATCGGTCGCGCAGATCGCTTTCGCGAGCTCGACTCCCGTCATTTCCGGCATGGCGAAATCCGCAAGAACAAGCTCTATCTTCAGACCGTTTGCAATCAGCTCAAGGGCTTCTTGTCCGCTGGCAGCGGGCACCGCCGCATATCCGACGGCCTCAAGTACTCTAACGGTTGACCTGAGAACTGCCCGATCATCATCAACGACTAGAATACAGGGCTTTAGCTCCACTGTTGAAATTTGCTCGGCACCAGATTCTCTTTCGCGCACTCGTGGGACCACTTCGGCACAAGGTAAGAACACCGTCACTGAGGTGCCTTCGCCGACGTGCGTCTTAAGCGCGATGCCTCCACCCGACTGCTTGGCGAAACCAAAAACTTGGGCGAGTCCGAGACCCGATCCTTTTCCTGGTCCTTTCGTAGTGAAGAAAGGCTCGAAGACGCGGGGGAGCACATCGTCGGGGATACCCATGCCTGTATCTCGGACGGTCAGTCCCACATACTTTCCCGGAGCCGGCGCTTCCGGGCCGGAGAGCTCTTTACCGGTGATGGCATTGAAAGTCTCGAGGGTCAGAGTCCCCCCTGACCGCATGGCGTCTCTCGCGTTAATAACCAGATTGAGGATCACCGACTGAATTTGAGTTAGATCCACCAAGGCTGGGCAAAGGTCCGCGGCGAGGTTCGTGCGGAGTTGGATCGCTCCACGAAGCGAGGCATTGAGTAGGCCACCCATCTTCACGATGGTGCTGTTGAGATCGACCACTTGAGGCTCAAGCCGCTGTTGGCGCGAGAACGCGAGCAGTTGCGAGGTGAGATTCGCACCCCGTTGCGCCGCTCCGAGAACCAGTTCGATACCTTCCTGATCACCGGGATCATCCCGCAGGTTGCGCGACAACATACGGGCGTTAGTGAGCACGACGCTCAAAAGATTGTTGAAGTCGTGCGCGACGCCTGACGTAATCTGCCCTATCGCGTCGAGGCGTTGCAGTTGCTGGGACTCGGCCTCGGCGATTTCCCGTTGCTCTATTTGAGCACGTAGCTGCTGGTTGGTCTCCTCCAGTTCGCGCGTCCGCTCTTCAACGCGGCGCTCGAGCCTTCTTTCAATACGTTTGCGATCCGTGATCTCCAGGGCGACTCCGAAGAACGAAGCCGGCACGTCATTCTCGAAGTTGATCTGACCGCGGGTCGCGATCCAGCGTTCCACGCCGTCCGTTTTTCCGATGACCCGGTACTCGATATTGTAGACCCCATCGCTCCGCGGGTCGGCGCACCCCTGGATAGCGGCCTCGACACGCGCAAGATCGTCTGGATGAACGCAGGACCGCCACACCTCGTAGTCGACGACCGCGCCCGCCGGCAGACCCCACATGGCCTTGACCGTATCATCCCATTGCAACTCATTGGTTTGTGGATTCCAGGCATAGCAACCGAGCCTCACGAGATCGACGGCCGCCTGCAGCCTCGACTCGCTTTCGCGCAGCGCCCGTTCTGCATACAATCGCCCGGTGATGTTTTGCGCGATTTTTGACGCGCCGATGACCCTGCCCTCCGTATCCTTCAAGGGCGACACTGTGAGTGAAATATCTACTGGACTTCCGTCTTTGCGCCGGCGAACGGTTTCGTAAGAACCAATGCGTTCGCCTCTGCGGAGGCGCTCAAGAATTGCGGTTTCTTCGTTGTGGCGATCCGGGGGAACCAGAATCGTAATCGGCTTGCCGATGACTTCCTCGGCCAGATAGCCAAAAATGCGCTGCGCGGCGCCGTTCCAACTCCTTATCGTGCCATCGAGATCCTTGCTGACGATTGCGTCGTCGCTTGATTCGATGATAGCGGCGAGCCGTAGCGCGGCCTCCTCACCACGTTTGCGCTCCGTAATATCCTGGAAGCAGTTGACCGCGCCGACAATGTTTCCATCGCTATCCTTGATTACCTCGATATCGATGAGCGCAATGCCACGCAAGCCGTCCGGTCGCTCAATGTGTACTTCCTGTTCGCGCACGGAAACACCTGTGCGCAGCACATCTGCCATGGGGCATTCATGGTGCGGGAGCAGACTGCCGTCCGGGCGGAACATTCGATACGATCCGCAAAACCGTTCATTAGGATCGCGGATTTTAGGCGACCGGCCCCACAGTTCGGCGGCGCGGCGATTGTATCGAAGAACGAGACCGTCCCGGTCACAAAGATAAACGGCAAACGGCAGTTGTTCGAACAGCCGCGCGGGCACTTCGAAGGCCTGTTCCTCGTGACGCAAACTAAGGGTGACGCTGGCTGCGTTCGCGACCGGATCCTCGATAAAGGTGATCACGGTTTTGCGTCCTGATTTCGCTTTGCCGCCGACCAGCATATCAGCCTTTCACAAGGCGGCATATGTCCGATTTGGGTCATTCGCGTCGTTTGGCCGCGTAGCGACGATTTCCGCTCTACCCCTATAACCAGACATCGTTACCGTGCGTCGGCATGTCTCAAATGTGCCCTTAACGGACTCATGCACCGCAGCAAACAAGCATATTGATTCGATCAAATCGCTATCGGTCGCAAGTAGCGATAGCCGGAGCTCGTGTGAGCGGCGTCCGGGATCCCGATAAGCCTCAATCGTAGAAGTCGGGTGCCATCTTTAGGCTATCGCGCTGCGCCTTGTCGTGATTGATCCAGAGTTGCGCCTTTTCCTTCGCCATAAGGTCAGCCATGCGCTGCATCGAAGCCGTCGTCTTGTCTTTGTCGACGTTCATGGAAGGTACGCCACGATTTTCCCAATTAGACTTGAAGTGAACGGCGTCGCCCGACAGCAAAACCGCCCCCGTCTTGGGCAGCTTGACCAGTAGAGATTGATGTCCCGGCGTGTGGCCTGGCGTCGAGATGATCATGATGCTTCCGTCGCCGAACACGTCCTTGTCACCTTCGAGCTTTGTCACCGGATGTTCGGGCTTGAACCGCCCGACGCCGAGTGGATTGGGCCATTCATATTCTTCCCTTTGCACCAACAACATGGACTGCGGGAACAGCGTGATGTTACCGATGTGATCAGGGTGGGTGTGGGACACCGCGACGTATTTGATATCGGCGGGCTTGATACCGAGCTGATCGAGCTGCGAGACGAGCGTCTTTGGCCGCTTCCAGTGGGTCGCGCTAGGATCCGCTGGTTTCTGACCATCCGGCATTGCTGAAATCGCGTCAGTCACACCGGTATCCCAGAGCAGCCAGCCTTGGGCGTGCTTGATCAGGTAGCAACTGTCGACGAAGTCCATCGACTTGCCGACGTTAACGCCTGGAGACCAGCGCGAAATGTCGCCAGCAACTCCTTCGCCGCAATTGAGGATGTAGAGCCGCTCGATCCCCGGCTTGGCCTGGGCGCAGCTCGGTTGGCTGCAGAATACGCTTAGCGCCGAAAGGCAGAACGTGGCGGCGATGGTCGATAGTCTGGTCATGGCGCACCCCTTGGACCGACATTTCCTAGATAACCTCTGGACCACATTCATTGTGGCAGACGGCGCGGCCCTCGTCACGAGCCAATGCAAGTCTACGTCCGGTTCGGGTCAAACTCAGAAGTCTGGGCGCGCAACTGGGAAGTCCGCTTTACCCTCGAGAACAGACATCGCTAGTCGGGCCTGTCAGGTCCGAAAAGTGCCAACAGCGGAAGTGCCAGCGCTAACAACGAGTGGCGATTATTCGCTGCAACTGGAGAGAATCAACGGTCTCTAGCGACGCGCGCGCGGTCGATCAGCACCTCGACTTGTGGCAAAGCCAGTGCAAAGCGAGGGTCAACCCTGCGGCAGCCGCCAGTCTGTCCGCAGCTAACTGGCAACGTTAAATGCGAGACGAAAGCCGCAAGGCTTTCAGGACCATCGGTCGCTCCGGTGGTCCTTTTCGTTTGGGCGCAAATCCGTGCGGACGACGGCTCTTATCCCGATGGCGCATGTTTTCAAGTCAGCGATGGACAATTGTTTGGCAGTAGTCGTTCAAAGAAATTAGACGACGAGCCTGCGCTGTGCCACTCTTGAGCAAACAACGTTAGGTCAGCAGAACTGCATTTTCCGAATCAGCGAAGTGCTGTTTCCTCCTGATGGGGGCTCGTGTGGGATTGTCATGCAATTCAACTGCGTCAGCGGTCCCGTCGAGGACCTGCATCTCTGGAGTGCGACAAGCAACGGCTTCTCTTTCGTGATCAGCTTTGAAACTCGCAGCGGTCCCGGCCTCCGCGGACGCTATGGTTATTTGGCATCTTGGCGCCCGATCCACCAAAGTCGATGCGCCATAAAGGTCGGCGGCTCCCCCTTTCCGACGCTTGTCGAGGCCGAGATCGCTTGCACCGCCATGCTCGCACACCTGATCCGCCCAGGCTGATCAAAAGCTCTATCGCAATTCAACGCATCACATCGCGACTTCGCGGGTGAGGTGGAAGTGCTTGGGCTCCCCATGGATCGCATCCACTCGGCGCGCAAAACCGACCTCGCCCCCTGTTGCTCTGACGAGCGAACCGGTCGGCCAGGACATGACTGGGAGCATTGGCTCGACATCAAAGGCGGTTCACTCGCTTATCAGTTGCTCCAAAGGATCAATCTTGTCCCGAGCAGACCGCTCCCCGAGTTCAACGTGCCGATTAGATCGCGAAAGGCGAGCTTTGGTATGCTCGGCTGTCGGCACTGGCGAACTGACGTGCGCCGTGGCCAGCGCCGGCTGGAGGAGTCCGGCCGAAACGACGTGCTGGAATTCCGTAACAGTTACAGCCGGCGTAATAGGTTTACACAGGTCTTGTGACTGTCACTCATAGCCAGTGCCCGCCGGAGTTTCGGCAGAGCGCTTCCGTCGAAGTTCCTCTTCGTCACTGTGCTGGTGGGCCTCGAGGGATCGCGAAAAAATGGGGAAAGGACGAGCTGGTTCGCGGGCGATCACCTCGATCAATTGTCGGACCAGTTTCGTGACGGTAATGTCCAAGGGATCGGCCCTCGACGCTATCGGGGTCGCGGATGACTTGCATAGCTTCCAAAGGGACCGGGGGAGGCATTTGCGCCCTCCCCTGGAGTTGCCGCGCCGGTCACTGAAACCCCTCAACGCGTGGGGAGGAAAAGTTTACTAGGTCATAGCGACTCACTTTTACTGAGCCGGCTTTAGAGTCATGGTTGCAGCCGCCCGCGTGATGCCGCATTCGCGGCGTCGGAGATCTCCCGCAGCGGCGGAGCGCTCACCGACGGCCTGTCCGCAGTGAGCGGGAGACGGCTCCACTCACGCGGGGCCGTCTCCATTTCGCGGGGCGGCTGTCCCTGGCCGCCTACCCAACTGTTGTTCCATGAAATCTGACGGCCTGTCCGCTGCTGTCGCGATAGATCACATTGCGCCCGATATCTTTGCCTGGTCGGCTCGATCGTGGCGCCAGCCTCGGGCTTCATCCTCCCGTCAGGGGCACTCCCGGGCTGAAGGAGACCTAGTCCCATAAAAGCGCAAGTATGATCAGGACCATTGGGCCAGACCCATCGCCACCACGCCCGCAATGAAAAGCCATTCCGCACCGGCGATACAGGGATCGCACAGATTCGGATCTGCCAACTTTGCCCGGCCTCTACCCGATTGCGGGACCGTAGTTCTGCGGGTTAGGAACTAACATTTGTTATGCGGTGCCAAGCGGCCGAAGGCGTTTCATGCGATGTTCCAAAAGATTCCGAATTGACACTCGCACTGCGCAGAACCAGACTTCTGCACTACGCAGAACCAGCCTTCACGCTATGCGCGACCTTTTCTCTGTGACCGATGACGATCTCGCCAGTGCCGTGATGTGCGCACGGTTTGCGCCGCCGGAAAAGCCTCTGCTTCGGTCCTACCACGTCATCGGCGAGTGCATGCTGTGCCCGCACGCCATTCAGTTCCCGCCGGAGCTGGCGCTGTTCCGAACAAAGTCTGCGTCGAGTGCGCTCTCGAGGTGGCCGGTCTGTTCAATTGACGTCGCGGGGCGGGCGTCCCTTCCCCGTTCACAATGTTGTTGTGCGATGAATAAGAACCTTCCCGAGCTGCATTTATTTCAGTCGCAGGGCGAAGCACAGCTCCCTGCGGAACTTCGCACGTTTCAATCCAAAGAAAGGTAGACATGCGAGCGCATCGAATTTTCCTGAGTTTCGTATTAGCGATTGGTTGCGGCATCACCCTTCAAAGTACCGCGTTTTCGCAAGAGTATCGCGGAACGTGGCAACAACAGCAGGCCTGCACGCCCGACGTCTGGAGGCTATGCGGTGGGCAAATCCCCGATGTGAGCAGGATCGTGGCTTGCTTACGACGAAATACTCCGCAACTCAGCGATCAGTGCCGCGCGGTCATCGCTCAGGGGGACACAGCACCCCCGCGTAGTGAGTATCGCGAGTACGAAAGACGAGATCGAGATTACGGGCCCCGGCGCTACGATCGAGATTATGGGCCAAGGCCTCCCGACAGGGACTACGGTCCGAGGCCTTACTACGGTCCAAGGCCTTACGATTCTGATGAGGAGTAAAGGACCAGAAGAACACCACAAACGCGATCAGGCACGCTATGATGGACACGAAGGCGATGATGTAGACGTCTGCTGACTGCGGGGTCATGCGTTCTTCCGACGAGCCCGCATCCGGCTCATCCGTTCAGCCGCAGGCACTGCCTCGCGCCGTTTGATTTGCTTGGTCGCCAGCGCAAGCTTCAGGCGCTTGATCCCGGCCTCGTAGAGCGCGCACTGCGGACAGGTCGGTGGAAGCTCGATGGTTACGCTCTTCGTAACTCCGGTTACGGTTGGCGTAACAGTTACGGTCCCGTAACAGGGCAGAGGCGGCTCCAGTGTTGCTCGCCGCAGTTTCGGCATTTCGGGCTTCCATGATGGGCGGTCCTCGGAAACGTCAGGGGCGTGTCGGAAAAATGGGGCACCGGTACCGGTACCTGACGCGATTCAATCCCGCATCACCGCCCCGGGCGGCCTCCCCCACCCTCGCCGTGCCCGAAGCCTGCCCCTGAGGCATCCTGCGCTTACCACTGACGTCGCCCTGCACGCTGTCCATCACCGCCATGTGGTCTTCGTGCGGATGCAGGACGGATATCTGAGCTGCAGCGACCCAGCGGTTCGCTCCCCAGAGTGAAATCACTGAAACTGGCATTCGTTAATTCGAACGCAATTCCGAAAGCGCGTGCCGTTTAGATTCCAATCGGTGGTACTGCCCCAATACCGCGATTTTCTTAGAGGTATCTGACTCCCGAGCAGCCCTTTCTGCGGGTTTCCACATCAAAGGTCGTTCAGGTCATCCGGATCGGCAGCCGCGCGTTATCGCGCCACGCGCGGCTTGGCAGCAGCGGCGGATCGTGCGACGCTGACCGAAACGGCGATGCTGTCACAACGCCGTGGCGGAGGAGCACATCTTGTATTGTCGCATCGGTTTGGCCGCGCTGTTCATCGTTGGCGCAGCGCAGGTCGCTCCGGCCGCGGCGGATCCAGCACGGTGCCGCGAGCTCAACCGCAAGTATGAAACGGGACAGGCCCAGCTCGCCGCGGTCGAGGTGTCGCTGACGCTGTTCGCCGCCGCAAATGCCAATTGCGTCAACCTCGCCACCCGATTGCTTGATCAAGGCGCGTCCGTAGACGCGCGAGACCGGCTGGGCGCGCGGCCGCTCAGCCACGCCGCCCGATCCGGTCGTCTCGAATTGGTCAACCTTCTGCTGGAGCGCGGCGCGCCGGTCAACGCACGCAACCTTGCGGGATCGACGGCGCTCTATTTCGCCGCCGAACGCGGCCATGTCGCCATTGTACAGCGGCTGATCGATAGCGGCGCCGATGTCAATCTCACAGGTCGCAGCGGCGCATCCCCGATCGCAGCCGCAGCCTATGCCGGCAGGGATATGATCGTCAAAATGCTGCTGGCGCGCAGCGCCGATGGCCGCAAGCCTGACGACACTGGGAAGCCGCCGATCGTATATGCGGCCGCGGGCGGCCAGCTCGGCATCGTCAAGCAGTTGCTGGCGCTCGATATCGACGTCAACACGCGCTACGCCAATGACCTTACGCTATTGATGTGGGCATCGGGCCCTGACGAGTCCGTGGCGGAGGCGCAGGCGCACGAAATCGTCGCGTATCTGCTGGAAGCGGGCGCGAGGATCGACGATCGCGATGCGCGCGGGCGCACCGCGCTGATGATCGCGGCGGAGGGCAATCATCCCGCGATCGTCAAGGGGTTGTTGGCGCATGGTGCGGATCCAGCGCTGACCGACAAGGCGGGAAAACGCGCCGCCGATCTCACGGTGTTGTCGGAGCTGCGCGAGGAGCTGACACCGCGCTGATCGCGCTCAAAGCCCCGCCAGATACTCGACGAGCGCGGCGAGGTCGTCGGGTGACGTCGCCAGCATCAGGTCGGACATGCCAGGGTTGTTGGCGCGTGCACGCGTGCGGAAATCGGCGATGGTCTTGGCGAGATAATCACGGCCCATGCCGGCAAGGCGCGGCACAGTGCCATCGCCCTGGAAGCGGTCGAAATGACAGGCTGGGCAGCCGACCGAGCGGCTGGCATTGATCGCCTTCTCCGCGACATCCTTGGGTGCGTGCGGCTGTCCGAGATCGGGCCACGGCTTCTGCGAGAAATACTCGGCGATCGCCAGCATGTCGTCGCGCTCGAACGTCGAAGCGATTGGCTGCATGATCTCGTTCTTGCGGTCGCCGCGCTTGAAGTCGCGAAGCTGGATATAGAGATAGCCCGCCTGCTGGCCCCAGATGGTCGGAATCGTCTTGTCGACCGGCTTGCCATTTTCGCCATGGCAGCCAGCGCAGACCTGGGCTTTCTCCTTGATCGTTTCCGCATGCGCGCTGGCTGCGAACAAGAGCACCACGGCACCGAAAATCGCTAGTTTACCTAACATCAATCCATCCAGAGGAAACAGAAGCGGGACCGACCGGGTCCCGCTTCGCCGCCAGTGATTGCCGATCGGCTCAGTCGAGCGTGAAGGCGATGATGTTGTTGCCGCGCTTAAAATCGAGCTGGGTGTTACCGCCCGCCCCGACCACGATATACTGCTTGTCGGCGATCATGTAGCTCGACGGTGGCGCGTTGACGCCGGCGCCGGCGCGGAAACTCCACAACTCCTTGCCGTCGGAGGAATCGTAGGCCGCGAACTTGCCGTTACCTTCACCGGTGAACACCAGGCCGCCGGCGGTGGCGAGAATGCCGCCGATCATCGGCTCGGGCGTCTTGACCTGCCACTTGATCTTGCCGGTGTTGTAGTTCACCGCCGTGATATTGCCCGATTGCTGCTCGGTCGGGATCACCTTGAAGGCGCCGCCCAGCCATAGCTTGCCGTTCGGATAAGGCGAGGTCTCGACGTGATAGGTCATCGGCTGGTGCAGGTTGATGGCGTAGGCCAACTCCTGTCCCGGGTCGGTCGCAATCGGCGACCATTCGACGCCGCCATTGGCGCCCGGCAGCATGCGCGCGCCTTCCTTGGTCGGCAAGACCCACATGTTCTCCTGCGGCACCATCGCATCCGAGAAGCGTATCAGGCTGCAGTCCTTGCGATCGTGCACATAGATGTGGCCGGTCTTGCCGGCGTGGATGACGCCGGGAATTGTCTTGCCATCCTTGTCCTTGACGTCGACCAGCACTGCCGGGCTGACCGCGTCGAGGTCCCACACGTCATGGGCGATGTACTGAAAGTGACAGACATATCTGCCGGTCTCGAGATCCAGCGAGACCAGCGAGTTGGTGTAGAGGTTGTCGCCGGGCCGGTTCGATCCGTCGAGGTCGGGCGACGGATTGCCGACGACGAAGTAGATCCGGTTGGTCGCAAGATCGACCGCGGGGTTCTGCCATACGCCGCCGCCGAGCTTGGCATAGGGATCGCCAATCTTGGCGAGCGTGTCCTTTTCCGCCTGGATATCGCGATGCATGTCGCGGCCGGTGGCATCCTTGGTCGCCCAAACACCGACGGAATTCTCCGGAATGGTGTGGAAATTCCAGAGCTGCTTGCCGGTCTTGGCGTCATAGGCGCGCACGAAGCCGCGGATACCGTATTCACCGCCATTGGTGCCGATCAGCACCTTATCGTTGACCACGGTCGGCGCCATCGTCTCGCTGTATCCGAGTTCGGGATCGGCGATGTTGGTGGTCCAGACCACTTCGCCGGTTTTGGCATTCAACGCGATCAGTTTGGAGTCGAGGGTTGCCAGGTAGACCCGGTCATTGAGGACCTGAACGCCGCGATTGTTGGGACCGCAGCAATAGACGGTGATCGGCCCCATCTTGTGCGCGTAGTGCCAGAGCTGCTGGCCGGTCTTGGCATCAAGTGCGTAGACATGGCTGAATGAGGTCGTGACAAACATCACGCCGTCAACGACGATCGGCGAAGTCTCGAGCGATTCCTTGACGTCTGTCTGGAAGATCCAGGCGACGTGCAGGTTCTTCACATTGTCGCGGCTAATCTGCTTGCCCAGATAGAAGCGCGTCTGGGCATAATTGCCGTTGGTGAGCAGAAAATCGTTGGCGTTCTTGTCCGCCGCGTTGAGCTGCTCCTGGGTGACCGGAGGAACGTTGGCGTTCCCCAATATCGATTTCTGATCTTGCTTGACTTCCTGTCCAATGGCGACGCCGGACAACAGGCTAGCGCCGATCATCGCGGCGAAGGCCGCAAGCCCTTTCACATTATTCATATTTCCCCCCGTTTGTTTCTTGGTTGCAATTTCCAATTTTCACGGATGGTGTTTGCCACTTTCCCTCAAAGCCGCAGACGGCCGACAACGGTTGGGTCGGTTCGTTGCACTGCAATAGTCATCGGAAAACGACGGCGGGCATCAATGGGCGAGTTCAACCATACTGCCGTCTGGCATAAAGACAACTGATTTGCGCTATGCGAAGTACGATCCGCGCGTGCACCAGGTCGTCGCGGCAGAACAAAGGCCCAGCACGCGGCCATCGTCGCGTGGTGGTGCGCGAGCCTTCGCGGCGCAACATACAAATACACTGCGCTTCAAGCGACGGGGCCGCAAGGAACTTCACGGAGGCCATTGGACACCCGCAGAAGGCACGCGCCTGATGGCCTATCAACTTAAAGGTTGGTCAGCTCTCGTTGCAGATCGGACTGAGCGCAGTAACCGGTACCGGTACCTGACGTGATTCAATCCCGCATCACCGCCCGCGGATCTCCCCCACGCCCACTGTCCGCCCCCCCCCGAGAGCGCCATGCAGCGCATGCCGCTCAAAAATCATCGCTGCGATTCCGAAAACGCGGGCCGTCTAGGCCAAAGAACGGCCCTCGTGCCCAGGAAATTAATACATAGTCGGCTCGCGCTGAGTCAGCCCGACGCCGGCTCCGATCAAAGCGATATAGGCCACCGCAGAGACTGGCGGCAATGTCTACGAGCTTCCGTCTCCAGGTGCTTCTATCGAGGCGGGCGACACGATCGTGATCACCAAGGTGGGCCGCATAGCCCGCTCGGTGCGCGATCTCTGGAACATCCTTCACGAGGTCATCGACGAGAAGGGCGCTCAATCCGTCTCACTCCGAGAAAGCTGGTGCGACACCGCTACCCCAGCCGGCAAGTTGATGATTACCGTCCTGGGCGGTGTTGCCCGAGTTCGAGCGCGAATTGATTCGGGAGCGCTGTGAGGAAGGTATTAAACGCGTGAAACGCAAAGGCACTAAGTTTGGCCGCCGATCTGTCCTCGATCCCAGTCAGCGCAGGCGTATCGCCGAGCGTTACACTGCCGGCGAGACAATGGCCGAGCTGGCGCGCGAATACGGGTGCGGTGAAGCGACGGTTTGGCGGGCGCTGCAATAGACATCGAGCTGAGTTGAAACCGGTAGGCAGTACTTGGTGCGATTCAATCCCGCATCACGCCCCCGGGGACTCCCCACCCCCGCCCTCGCCGCCCCGCGCGCCCTCCCGAGGCATCCTGCGCTTGCGACTGACGTCGCGCAGCCCACTATCCATCGCCGCGATGTGGTCTTCGGGCGGATGCAGGATGTGAGCTGAAGTGCCAGTAATGAGCTGAGCAAATCAATGAAAGCGGCGTAATTCCAAATTGCAACTTAGTATGGGCCGACGTACGCAATGGGGCTTTTGGTCATGGCTGAGAGAAAATTTATCTCTTACCTACGCGTCTCCACTGACAAACAGGGCAAGAAAGCATGTGATGCGGAATCGGGTCGCGGACATGCGGAGAAAGGCGCAAGGCCCGGGCGTGCACGGAACGAGTTCCGCGGAGGTGATGGAATCCCGCTCGCAGGGTGACCTGATGACCTTGCATAATCAGCTCCTCGGTCAAAAATGAACCGGAAACTCCGCGCTCCGTTCCGCCACAGCCGTGGCGGCACGCTTTCGAAGCGCGGCGCGATTTGGGGCAATCCTCATTCTTCCTCCGTCGCAGCCAGTAAAGCGAATTAAACCGCCGACGCTTGAGCTAGGGACCCGGCGCGACTGCTTGCCATGAAGGACTTTCCCGGGCGCCTGAATTGGCGTTCGGCACGTTAGGAACGTCAAGGGGCGGCGCTCGTTCCAGAGCTGCGCCGCCGGAGAGCTTGGTAGGTCCTTGCCTTAAGCTGGGCTAAGCCTTTGGCAG
The DNA here is from genome assembly GCF_054059515.1 of Bradyrhizobium sp. URHC0002. Taxonomy (NCBI): domain Bacteria; kingdom Pseudomonadati; phylum Pseudomonadota; class Alphaproteobacteria; order Hyphomicrobiales; family Nitrobacteraceae; genus Bradyrhizobium; species Bradyrhizobium sp. URHC0002. The sequence continues at coordinate 6,041,639 of NZ_JBSSCF010000001.1, forward strand.
GTACCCGTGAGCATCGTGCTGAGCTTCGGCTGCTGCATTGGTGTCCGAGGACTACGCGCAAGCAGGTGCTCGGCCGGCAGGATCCGACCCGCGAGCGCAGTCCGCTATTCCGGGTTTCGGCCCCGTCTCCTTTAGGCTCAGCGAAGACGCCGGCACCGGAACAAGTCACCAGGAACTAACGTTGAGGAGCGGATTGGCCCGAAGGGCGGGAAGAGCTCGAAATTGATGGGCTAGCGCCAGCTCAAGGAAGGGCAATTCAGCCACGAGCTAGTGAGGCGCCAACACCATGGCCTTGCAGCATGGGCGACGACCAACCTTTTGGCCTTCCTCCAGAACTGATTCTCAACTGAACGCCCTGGCGAATACCTCTTTCGAGATCAGAATGCGCATTGGTGCACCGGCCGCCTACATCCTTCTTTATGCGGCCTTGTACGCCGCCTTTGGCGTTGCGTCGCCGTTCTGGCCTAGATTTTTTGAAACGAGAGCCCTAAGCCCGCAGCAGATCGGCATTGTTCTCGCTGCCGCGATGTTGACACGTCTTCTCGCCGGACCAATGGTTGGGATGGTTGCAGATCGAGCAGCTTCGTTGCGCTTTGCTCTCGCAATTTGTACTGCATTGGCCGCCGCGTCGTCAGTCGCTTTATTGTGGGCGTACTCCTTTGCGTTGCTGCTCTTCATAACTGTGGTCCAGGCCGCTTCTCTTGCTCCCACAACTTCCCTGGCTAATGCCTTGTCGGTCAACGCAGCAAGACCGCAGTCAGCCGGGAAGGAATTTGAGTACGGCTGGATCCGGGGCTCGGCGTCGTTGGCCTTTATATTTGGCACACTCACGGTCGGGCAGCTCATCAGCCGAATGATGTTACGCCTATCATCTGGATGAACTTGGCTTTCCTCGTCGTCGCAACTGCCTCAACTGCATTGTTACCGCCTGTCGTGCCCCGCTCTTTGCCACTCACCGGTGGGTCTTCAGTGATCGGCGAGCTCGGTGATCTCCTTCGGATCCCCCGCTTTCGGATGATGATCCTGGTTACATCCTTCATCTATGGCAGCCATGCGATGCACGACGCGTTCGCCGTCATTTGGTGGAGTGCTGCCGGGATGGATCCTTCAGCCATAAGCATCCTCTGGTCGGAAGCCGTAGCCGCGGAAGTTGTCGTGTTCTTTTTGATAGGCCCAGCTCTACTCAACAGGCTCGGTGCCCGGGGCGCGGCCGTCTTGGCCGCTGCAGCCGGCTTTGTGCGCTGGTCTATCGCCGGCGAGACTACCTCCATTTTGGCGCTTTCAATCATCCAGCCGCTGCACGGCTTAACCTTTGCCCTGCTTCATCTTGCCTCGATGCGCATGATGCAGACGCTTATACCAGCCGGTCTGGCAGGGGCACCGGCCAATCCATTTACGCGTTTGGCTCAGGTTGCTTGACGGCCTTGCTGACCCTGTTATCGGGAATACTCTACGCCAAGTTTGGAGGAAGAGCATTCCTTCGATGGCGGCTCTATGTGCCGTGGCACTCCCGCTTGCGTGGCTTGGTTTCGCTGACGAGCGGGATCGTTCGGTCGACTTTTAATCTTCCTGCGCGCAGCTGTTCTTGCTCGCGCTTGCCAAAATGGCGCCGCGCGCAGTTTGGGAATCACGGATCGTGGCGTTGGCCCAGGTTCTCGTGGAGGTGCTTTAGCTTGCGTTGCTAAAAACCGCAGCATCGACTGATAATGCGATAGATGCTCCGCGTCATCGAGACCAGGCTGTCGCGAAGCAGCCGGCCTCGATAAGCGCTTCTCTTGTGAACCCGCCCGGTGAGTACGCAAAGACAAGCAGTCTCGGCTCCAGCCCTGTTGACTGTTCAAAACTGACTCATGTCGATCCGTCATATTCTTTACACGCAGGAAGGAGAAGGCCATTATCACGGCGCCCAAATTCGTTTAGACTCGCGGCCCCTAAGGGCCACAATAGTCACAGACGGTGTCCGCAGGAACTTCTTGCATGCGCTCTGGGCTCTTCGCATTTTTTCTGGTCATCACTTTCGCCCAGGCTGCCATTGCGCAGGAAGACAAGAAGTCGGATGACGACAAGCCCGCCGATCCGGACACGGGCGAAAGCACGATCGAAGAAAAAACGCTCGGTGTGCTGCCAAATCCTTTTGAAAGATATGGAGTCAAGTTCGCGGCGACGTATATCGGCGAAACGTTAGGCAATGTTTCTGGCGGTTTGAAAAAGGGGGCCGTCTACGAAGGCCGGCTTAACCTCGCGATCGACCTCGATCTGCAAAAGTTGATCGGCGTGGACCAGTTTACGTTTCACGCCAACATCTTCCAGATTCACGGTGGTGGGTTATCGCGTGGCAGCCTTCAGAACCTGTTCGTCGTGAGTGGTATAGAGGCGCTACCCTCGACCCGCCTGTACGAAGCCTATTTCGAGAAGCAGTGGGGCAACAAACGGGTCTCGGTGAAAGTCGGCCAGCTTGCGGCTGACAGCGAGTTCTTCAACACAAAATACACGGATGTGCTCACGAACGCATCGATGGGATGGCCGGCCATTACCTCAACTAACCTGCCAAGCGGCGGCCCCTCTCCGCCTTTAGCGGCTATGGGAAGCCGCGTGCTGATCAATATGACGGAACAGTTATCCGTATTAGGAGGGGTTTTCGACGGTGATCAGGCGGGTCCCGGAGCAGATGATCCCCAGTTACGCAATCGCTACGGGCTGAACTTTCGGATCAACGATCCACCCCTGCTATTGGGTCAACTGCAGTATGCCTGGAATAATAAGAAGGGCGATCCTAACCTCACTGGGCAAATCAAAATTGGAGGGTGGCGGCACTTCGGCGTTTTTGCGGACCAGCGATATGCCTCCAACGGAGTTTCTTTGGCCGCGCCGACCAGCAGCGGCCAACCTCTGAAGCTTTCGGGTGATACAGGGGCATGGGGAGTCTTTGAGCAGCAGATTTATCGAGTGCCGAATAGCGACGACCGCGGTATCGGCCTATTTGGCAGGATTTCGGGAGCACCTGCTGACCGCAACCTGATCGATCTCTACGCTGACGCCGGCATCGAGTTTATCGGCCTGAACGAAAAACGCCCCGAGGATAAATTCGGCATCGCAGCTGGCTACGCACACATTTCGAAGCGGGCTCAACAACTCGATAGTGATTATCGGAATTTCGCAAGCCCCACTTGGCCGCAACGTTCATTTGAAGGATTGCTAACCGCCGTCTACCAGTACCAGATCCGCGAGGGTTGGACAGTGCAGCCGAACTTCCAGTACATCCTCCATCCAGGCGGCGGGGCGACAAATCCGTCGGGAGCTTTTCCGGGCCGACTGCTAAAGAACGCCGCCGTGCTCGGAATTAGAACAACGTTGAAGTTCTAGCTTGGCGGCCACCCTGCCGGAAATTTAGCTTGGGGATGGAACTCGAGAACGACGCCGGATTCCTCTCCACCAAGCTCTACATCGGTCATGAAAGCACGTTGAAGCGAGCACCAGTTCCGCGACCTCTCCATTGCACACTCCCCACCTCAAGTCCCTCGGTTTTCAGAAGGCTGGCAAGGCGCTCCCGCTGGAACTCGTCATCCTCCATCTGTACGGAAAGGCTCATCAGTGAGCCTCTTCTGCGGCCTTTCCGGGGGGGCGAACTGAATATCCCCTTGTCCGGAAACATGGCCCTTCTGCCAAAGACTCGTCAGCGCCCGCCTGGTTGCAACATGTTGCGCGTCGCTCAACCGGTCCGGGCTGACCCGATAAACTTCAGAAGCAATGTTTAGCATGGTCGGCCTTTTGCCCGCAGCCTCGTACTCCTCGATCACCCGCAGGCATCCACGCTGTATCCGACCAAGCCCCTTAGACATGAGTAGGCTCCGTAAATGTTCCTTAAAACGAGGTATAGTTCTTTGGGTACCGTCCGATGGCACCATCCCGGCATTTCCGTGACGATCCCATATGTTTAGGCCTCCAGAGCGCACAGACGCGCGAGCCATCAGCTTTGAACTGTTGCACCTGGCGGGATTAATCGATGTTGGACGGCGCTTGTAGACGCCCGCTGCCGTAGCCTTAGCGATGCCTTCAGGCTGCCTCTCTTTGCGGAGGTTGACCACCACCTCCCCCTGGATGCTGGCTTGACCGGAAATGTCCAGTGCGACCGCAATCGTCGAGAACCGCTTCGGCAACGCCACCGCCGCGTTCCGGACCCTCGGCGATCCGTTGTCTGACACCATATCGCCGCAAGGGCGTTTAAATTCAACGCTGCTGGCCGCGATCTAGGAATTTGAGCGAGAGTTGATAAAGGAACGCACGGGAGACGGCCGCAAGCGCGCCATGGTGAGGGGCGTGAAGTTCGGCCGCAAGCCGAAGCTGTTGGACTACCAGCGCAAGGAAGCGCTTAAGCGCCGCGCGGCCGGCGAGACCTTGGCCGAGATCGCGAAGTACTACGCCGTTGACGTCGGCATGATATCGCGGTTGCGCTGCTCAGCTCTAGAAGCGCATTAACACGCGAGCGGGCGCGCCACAGTGTGGTATCGAAGCCGCCGCTGCCGAGCGCGCCGATTGAGTCGGCCGCAGAACTTTGAGCGCGGCCCCGATAGGATCTAGTCCGGCGATCTCGGTGTCGGTCATCGTTTGACCTCCTGCCGCAAAACAAAGATTTTCCAGTGCCGACGGCGATGCAGGACATCAACCCGGCCTTTGGCAACCAGGGCACGAAGCGCCCGCCGCACCGAGACCAACTGCGCGACCGTGACATGCCGGCGGTGTCCCGGCCTGACGATGAGCCGATGACCGTATGCGCAACCAGCTACGTCGTGCGCGGTCAGCCGGTCGCGGCGGGAAAGGATCTCGAGAACGCAGCGGCGGAGGGCAAGTGGCCGTCCCGCGAAACCAGTTCGGGCCTTATATAGCGCTACCACGGCCCTCTCCTCTGACTACAAAACTACGATTCTTGGCGGCCCAAATATGCTTTTTATGCGCAAGGTCGGCCCTCGCGTGCCGCATCCCTCCATACCGGTCCCTATGAAATTTTCTCGCGGAATGCCCCACCCTGCCCCTGCCGTGCCACGTGGTGCGCTGGCTGAGCAGGGAGTCGAGAAAGACCTGCCTGCGATCGATGGCGCATGGGCGGCGATTGCAGAAGGCCGCTTCCCGTCGATCTGGTGAGCGGTGGCGCGGCTCTGCTTGCTGCGCGGTGAGTGAGCCGCTGGAGCGGCGCAGGCCAACAGTGCATCAAGGGGGCAGTTACTGGCGTAGGTCCTTGGGGGCGTACCCTGTCTAGGCCACGGTGTCATCGTCGTTCCTGTTCAAGGCCGGCATAGCCGGTTGATGGCATCAAACATGTCGGTGTCTTGGTCCTGTTCCCATGCTGCGCGATGGGCGGACAGACCGGGCTCCAGCATCAGCACGACAAACGCGGCAGCGAGTTGCGGGTGTAATTCGGGGTGCTCGCCGATCAGCTCGCTCAGTTCGTCGGCGGCCACCTTGAGTCGACCGCCTTGGGCAGCCATGACTTGCATGGCTTGGTTGAGGGCGCTGATTAGATTCATGCTGACGTCTCCTGGACGTTCACTGAAGAACTCAAAACCTTGGTTTTCCTGCCCACTTTCCGGCTGCGGCGGACTATGCCCGGGTCAGCGTTCTCGGCATCGCGGATGATGCGGGCTTCGTGGATTTCTTTGCGGGAAAGGCCGATGTCGGCGGCGGTTGGCGGGCGCTCCCTGTCAGAACGCCTGTGGTCGCCGTCGCGAGCGGTGGCAACCTCGCCCCGCGCCTGCGCTGCGTCGTACTCGTCGGCGATTCGGCGCTTGGCCTGCGCTTCGATCTTCGAGGCGTCGGCCTGTGCGCGGTAGGCGGGCTTCTCGGCGAGGTCAGAGTTCGCCTTGCTGGTGACCCCCAGGTTATTATGCTTCGGAATCTCCTGCTGGTTCTCGCCGTGGCGAGCGACCTGACCAGCAACTGTCGCAAGCGAATTCGTTTTTTCCCACACAGTAGCTCTCGGTAAGCGATGGCCACGGTCACCCGCCCTCTCCCTCAAACTGCTCTTCCAGAACGGCATGCAGAACAGCAACTGCTTGCTCCGCAGCGAGACAGGCACTGAGGCAGCCGGAGGTGTAGGAGCTTTGGCTGAACTGGTACGCGAGGCGGGCTTCGGCGACAGCGCGCTTGAGGGCGGCCGTGGCGACGACGAGGCTGCGGGGGAGCGGCGTCATGCGCTCCCCCTTACAGGGAAGATATAAGATAGCAGTTCCACCAGGTGTAACTTGGAGAGGAGGCTTGTATTCGTTGGCGTTTCGCCTTTTTCCAAGTTGCGGTTTTGTAACCAAGTAGTTCCAAAACCGTCACTGGAAACTGCACGAAAAGGAACTGGGGATTTTCTCTTCATGCCGCCCTCCGTCGGTCTGCCTTGCCTGCTCGCGCCACTCGCTCTGCGGCCTTCCGAGCCCTCTCCTGCTTCAGGGCATCCATTGCATTTGCGACGCGGATCTCTGCTTCCTCGTCGGTCTTGATGGCGAGCCATTCGTTGGTGGGAGTGAGACCGTCCGGCGTCCCGAGCCACGTCAGTCGATACACCGATGGTGCTTTTCGCGAGCCGTAAGAGCGCACGCCGCGCGTCGGATCGAGAATCCCGAGCGCCCTCGCCTCGAGAACGGCGCCCAAGATGTTGCCGCGACGCACGCCTCGCGCCACGAGCGAGTCATAGGGACACTTCAGGTCGCCGTTTGCGAATCCACCATGGTCCGCATGTTCGATCATCAAGGCGTCAATCAATCTTCGGCACTGGTCAGACATCGCGCGCCACGCGGGACTACACAACAAGTCGCGGGGTAGAGGGACGCAAAAACCGACGTTCTGAGGCAGCCCCAGCGCTCTACGCAAGCGCTTCCCGGCTATGGCGTTCGTAGACCGGCCTCCTGGCCCGACTTTGTGAAACACCGTCATGCGGCACCGCCCATTAAGAGCCGCTGTAGCGAGACCCTGATCGCAGCCTCCATACAGTGGAGCTCGCGAGCAATCAGGGTTTCGTCGATGCCCTTGCGCCGCATAGCGGTCGCCTGCACTTCCAACTGATAGCCGATGTGGCGTTCGCCGGCATCCTGGTTAAGCTCGGATGCTCGGCGCGCTTGGCGCTCTATGAACACCCATCTGCGCGACAGTGGAAAAGGGAGGATATTACTCATACTCAGCGTCTCCATTCTTCAAATGGCGTTTTCACGCGCTCCGGCATCGTCGGGGCTAGTGGGGTAGCGGCGCCCTCAGCAATTGCGCTGAAACGGCTGGAAACCCCCACTTTGTCGCGGCGGAATTGGAAGCGAGCGAGAGTGGCGCGCTGCTTGTCGGAGGGGCGTACTGATTTTCTCAACCCCAGCAGGCGCCGAAGAGTCTCGGCTAGCGACTCCGACGGGAGGTCGTGCAGGAGCACAATTCCTTCTAGGTCACCATCCTGGACAACGGTCAGACTCAGAGCGGACTTCGCGGCTTCCCACCGGCGCATGGTCTTGCACGCCAGGTAGACGTACATGGCGGTGCCGTCGGTCGAGATATGCCCGCGACGGCCGACGATGTTCCAGTCGCCGCATCCGTCTCGCCTCAAGCGGGTCTTCGACACGCTGAGTGGGGTGACCAATCTAAGCAGCAGGTCGCGGTCGGCTTTGTGGGGTGCGCGGGGCGGACGCATCACGCAGCCCCGCCCTTGGCGGCCTGCTTGCCTTCCGCAACTTCGCCGACAACTGGAAGGGCCTTAAGAAATGCGATGTAGTTTTCATGCGTGATGATCGTGCGCCGGCCAGCCTTTTGCGCAATCAGCTTCCGCTCTTTGATGGCGTTGAAGAGCGAGCTTCGCCTGAGCGGACCAGCCTTAGCTAGTTCTTCGATTCCGTACGCGGGCTTGATTTCCATCGTGCGCTCTCCGTTCGTCGTTGTGCTTCAACGTGTACGAACGGCCGTGCGCGGTCTACTTGCGAATCTGGAATTGAACCCGGTGCATTTACGACTTCGATTCCGGAAATAGTTGCGTCCGGATTCTATCGCTCAGCCACTCATTCCGCTCGAGATGCGACGGCAAGAGCGGGTATTTGAGGTCTGAAAGGGTTGCAGCCATGAGCGCAGTCATGTCGGAGAGATCCTCCGTTGAAGGCGTCGCCCCTACGATTCCGCGCCACTCAAGAGCAAACCGCTCGATGAAGTAATACGTGAAAAAGATTATTCGGCTGCTACGCTTCTCTGACTTCGGAATGTGAGTCGCCCTGGTAAACTCCTCGATCAACGACACGGTCCTGGCGCAGCTAGTCTTTATCGCTTCGATATTCCCTTCCGTTTTGCCGATTTGCTCGTCCAGATCTGCTGGCGACGGAACCGTCCGTCCGCCGTTGAGATCGCGCCGACTGGTGACACTGAAGGCGCTCGCCGTTTCGTAGTCTTGAATGCGGCGATTGAGCTCGACTATCCCCTGAAGGGCAGAAAAAAACTTTTGCGTCGCTGCTTCATCGCGCGGACGACCGATCGTCTTCTGAAACTTTTGGCCAAGCGCACTATGAGCAGACCGATAGAGCGCTCGTCGGACCGCATAGTGGTCTTCAGGAAGACTCCGCGCTTTCTGGATGCGGCTAATATGCTTGTCCATCTTATACTTGCCGATTTTGGCACGCCTATCGAAGACTTCGAGTGCGCGCCGAACGCCGTCCAAGTCGTCGTCTTCCTTCGGCTTTGGAGGCTTTTTCGACATGTGATCTATTCTGCATTTGTAGATGAAGGAGCAGGCTTTCTTCGCAGCTTTCTTACGTTGCTCTGGGTGTTTTCCGCGCCAAAGCGTGGCGCATGCGCACGCACCGCCTGTGCGACATACGACGGCGCCAAGTGGCCGTAGTGCTTTTCGACCATACGTGTGGTCGAGTGACCGAGATTCTTCGCTACAACGATCAGCGGCATGCCGTTCATGACGGCGTGACTGGCCCAGGTATGGCGCAGTCCGTGGAAGTTAATCGGTGGGGAAATCTTTGCCCGGTTGTTCGCTTCGCGCATCGGTTCAGCCTGATGATCAGAGAGCCATCTTGCACCGTCACCCTTCAGGAACATGGGCTCAGAACCTCCTCGGCCGGCCGTGAGTTGGTCGAAGAACTCTATCCCGTCATCACTCAGCACGATGTGCCGCGGTTTGCCTCCCTTTGGGTCTGGCACTGTGAGGGTACCGGCATCGGGATTGAAATCCGCAACCAGAAAATCGCACAGCTCCCCATAGCGCGCACCGCTCTCAAGCGCGCCGCGTACGAGCTTTCGAAAGTCCTCGCCGGCCACATTGAGGAAGCGCGTGGTTTCATCGAGCGAAAGATAGCGAACGCGCGCCGAATCGGCGTTCTTGAAGGGTTCAACGCGCCGCCAAGCGCGATCATTGGCGACGTGACCGTCGCGCCATGACCGATTTAGCGCTCCCTTCAGGATTGTGAGAATTCGATTTGCCGTCGACTTGCGCCGACGCTCGCGGTCGGGATCTTCCTCGTTGTCCCGGAATTTTTGCTCAGAGCCTTTGGCCGTCCGTACGCGCGCTTGCGCCTTCGCTAGATTGGCGTGCCACTTCCGCACCTGGATTGCCGTAAGCTCATCGAGCTTGATCTTGCCCAGCACCGGCAAAATGAAAGCATCAGCGGCGTACCGTGCCTCCCTTCCCGACTTCCGATTGCTCTGCAGGAACTCAACGTAAGCCTCGATTGAGGAGGCGACAGTCCGCTGAACATCGGTTGTTGCACCGGCATGGGCACGGCGGACCATTTGTTCTCGCGCCTTTGATTGGGCCTGCCAGAAACTGAGGACGGCGATGCCGTCGGGGTCCGAGAAATCGTCTGCGGTACCGAATGTCTCGGTCGCATAGTCGCTCTTGCCGCCGAGGTGGTGGCGCACAACCCACTTCCCCGGGCCGCTGAGGGGCTTGCGGTAGCCGATGTGCAGGCCAGGCTCCAATTGCCGCCAGTACGGCTTCCCTCGCGCTCTTAGACGGCTGCGCGCCGTCCTTGTGTCCAGCGATGCGTCTCTGACCGAACGAGCCATATCGACCTTGCCACCGTTGCGAACGCCGTTAATGTCCAGCAAATGTCCAGCAAACGGCAACACCTCCGACTGGACGACGGCGGACTATACCGCACTAAGTACCTGGTGTCATTAAACAATGATTGGACATCAATGGACGGCGACGAACCCAATTACCACCCTTTCACGGTGGAGAGAGCGGTTCGATTCCGCTAGGGAGCGCCACCCACCCCGCTAAGCTGGCGATCGGTCCTGGGTGGCCGTGGGCGTAGCGCTCGGCGACCGTCTTGGCGACGTCGAGGGCACCGACCGAATACGCCAGATGAAAAGCTTCACTGGTCATCGCCACCACGATGCAGGACGCACACGCGCCCTCGCGCAGCCGTGCTTCGGCCCAGATGTGAAGTTGATCGCTAAGGCACTGGACGTCGTGCGGGTCTGGCATGGCTCTCCCCATGAATTGGGTTTTTCGCAACCCAATTAGAAGGGGTTTTTCGCACCCCATCAATCCGCCTCGACATTCGTCATGGCGCGGGACTGTGCTACGCTTTTTGGATGACAAACCCCATGATCATCCTGCTTGCGCTGCTCGTGCTCGTGACGATGACCGCCGGAGCGTCGGCACAGCAGCAGCGCACCTACTTCGACGCACGAGGCAATTTTTCGACGCACGAGGCAATTTGATCGGCCGGTCAGCGGCCGACAGCAGCGGCACGACGACGAACTACGATGCGCGAGGCAAGGTCATCAGCCGGGAGTCCACCAGCGGCAACACGACGACGATCTATGACGGCAGCGGGCGCAACGTCGGCAGGGTCACGACGAATCGATAGAGCTGTAACTCGTCGCGCTCTGCACTGAAGGGCTGATCGCACAAACGGCGGTGCTGGTTGGCACCGCCGCTTTTCACCGCCGGTCGTTAATCTGGCTGAGAGTTACTTTGCTGCTTGTTGTGGCGGCGGTGGTGGCTTGGGGAACGCGGTGAGCATGCGGATTTTCCAATTTCCGCCCTCACGAACATAAACTGAAGTCCAGCGGCCAGCATTTTCAATAGCTGCACCACTCTGGTTTTTCCCAGTTAATCGGTATTCGCCCACAGCGAGAGCCGTGTCTGCTCCCAGCGGCCACGCCTGATCGACTGTTGCCTCGTTTTGATCAAATCCGGCCTTGAATGTGCCTTCATAGAGCTTGGTGATGTCCGTTTGTAGTCCTGCTGTATTGACGAGCACGCCGCCACTTCCGTAAAGCGCAGCGATACCGGCAGCATCCTTCTTATTGAAGCTTTCTGTGTATGCTGAAGCGACTTTGGTTAACTCCTGCTTCAAGTTTTGATCTGCGTCAGCGGCCGCCGCAGGCAATGAGAGCGCCAGAAAGAAACCCAATATGTAAGATAGTCGCATATTGTATCCTCCCTTAAAAAGCCGAAAACAAACTACCCGTCCGTAGTTGGATGGGAGAGCTACGTTATGCCAACCGCGCGACCAAGAGTCCCCTTTGGGAGCCCGTAGAAATACGGCGTTCAAAACGTACCCATTGTACTGGTAGCTTGTTACAGACGGCGACTGCCCTCAGGCCCAATTCAGAAAGTAAGACGTAGCGGTCCTCTATGTTCGAAGCGATGCTGACATTTCGACGGCGCAAGTGGGAATGGCGGGTATGTGACCGTACAGGCAAGACTATTTTGCGAGGTTGGGAAAGCACCCGCGCCGAAGCCAAATACCAAGCCGAGCGCGGCGTCTTTCTTCTCTTGATGGGGACACGCCCGAAATCGTGCCCCTTCGCACATGCCGCCCAGTCTCGGCAGGATAGTAATGCGGGCAAATGCCCCCGGACAGCAGACGCTGCTTATGCTTGCGACACCTTGGCGTGTCTGAGTGTGTAGAAAATCAAGCAGCGGCCGGGTTTTGGGCAGGCGACAGTGACAACCCACCCGCAGAAAATCACCTTCGGCGAAATGCGCGCATCCGGCGTCCGCGATGTGCTGATCTATTGCCGCGATCACCGCTGCAGCCATCACGTCGAAACCAACGCTGACGGCTGGGCCGATGATGTCCGGCTCTCCGACATCGAGCCAAACTTCACCTGTACGCGCTGCGGCAAGAAGGGCGCGGACGTGCGGCCTAAGTTCTCGCATACCCGCATGGGGACTGGTTAGCGCGCGAGCAGCAAAAGAGGGCGAACATCACGCCGGTCAACAGCGTCGAAAGCAGAAGGGAGATTGCGCCCAGCTTAAGCCACTCAACCATAGCCGCACTCGCTGCTCTGTACCGGCGACCATACTTCACCTGATGCAACCTTAGGGCAAGATGCTCTGCGATTGCTCGTTAGTGAAATGCAATATGCAGTATGCCACTTCAAGCGTCAGTCAGTTCACACTCTGGGCCGATGTGCTGTGCTAGTCTCATCTACGAGGGGCCGGAATGCTTGCGGAGGATCAAGCTATGCAGACCGGAAGCGTCGGTGAACACGAAGAGTCGGAATTCCGTGATGGCGTTGCACATTTTCGTCGCGTTCCCCCTGCGCAAGAAAGAACTTCGATGCCCCGGGATCTCATCCGGGATCCCCCGGAATGGGTGCAAGCCCTTGTTGGCAAGTCTGCCTCGGTCCCGGAGTTTCTGGCGGTTCTGGGCGCTCGGGCGCGAGCCGCCCAGACCGTGGAACAGCGTAAAGAACTCCTCACGGTACTCGAGCAGTTCGCGCTGTGGGGAGAAGGTCGGGACGCCGTTGACCTCGTTCTCGGCCCAGACTTCGCCTACAAGCTGACACTCGACTACCAACCAGGTGTCGTCGCGCCCGCCGGGTTAATGGATCCGGCCATCATTGTTTCCGCCGATCCTCCACTAAGTCTGACCGCCTGGCTCAATCCGTGGCAAGACGAACTCGTCTGGCCCGAGAGGATTTTGAAGAACCTCTGGATCAATCGTAGGGTATCCAAAGTGTGGCTTAACAATTGGCGTCCATTCGTCGAGCTGTTCCTGTTCGACGGCCCCGACCTGCAAGGCCGGATGGTGCGCTTCGCCCGGGTATGGACTCCGAACGCCGATTTGCCGATCGAACTCGACGACCAGTCGTTGCGAGGTCAGGCACGCAGCCTGCTCGGCGGCGAGTTCAACACGCCCGGCCGTCGCTTCAGCGCATCTGCGCAGTTCACTCAAGCAGCAGAGCAGTGCTTTGCAAGCGCGATGGCAGGTGCTTCTTGGGGCACGGCGACCTTGACGCGCGCCCCCCAATTCTCATGGGACGGCTATGACGATTGGCTCAAACATCCGACTTCTAGTAAGAGAGCACGATTGCGCGTTCGATGGGATTTCCAAATCGACGACGTCGATTACGGGACCACGATGGGATGGGTCACGGCTGAGTACGTGGACACTATGGGCCTTTCGATACATATGCCAAATCCTTGGGGTGGCGGCGACGAATGGTCTGTGACACCCCCTCCGCGCTGGGCAGTGCATCTGAAACACTCTCTCTGGTATCAGTTTAAATACCAACTCGAGGGCCTTCTTAGCGATCTTGCCGGTTCACCCACGCATGCGATGCTCGTCTTGCCCGGCAATTCGACGGCAATTCCACAAACACCTCAGCATGACCTCAGAGAAATCGGGCAGACCACCGACGACGCGACAATCGTGTTCTTTCCTTAGGGCATGAACTTGTAAACGACGGCACGGAAGGATCGATTGCCGGGGCGCATCGCCTTAGTTGCCTCAGCCCTTGCGCGCCATTCCCGACAGCCCTTCGCCGATGGACTTGACGACATTGCTGAACGCGTTTTGAAGCATGGTACCGCCACAAACGGTGTCGAGTTCCGTATCATCCAATGACTTTGGAGCGATCTGCGACTTTGGCTCTACGATCGTTTTCTTCGGCATGGTCAACCTCTCGGTGATGGTGGTCTCCGAGACGATCGTGGCTATTGTCTTCGCAACAGTCTGTGATGCTGCGCACACCTAGAATTCCCTCCAGTTCGGTCGACGTTGGCGAATCTCAATTCGGTTTAAATCTTTTGTTCGATCAGCATTTTGCCGATTGTGGGTACTTAACTGAAATGCACGGTGCCGATGGGTGAAGTAAACCGTGATCGCCACTCCCACGATTTGATCTTATCGCTTCAGCCTGCGCTTGTCATTTGTGATGCGGCTGATCTCTCGCGTTAGTCACTCGCTGGAAACGCCCGAAGCTTCGATTAGTGCGGTTAAGCGCCGTCAGTCACCGCAAGCCATTGACGAAAAACGAATCTGGCAGTCCGCTAGGGAGCGCCAACAGTCTCAATGGCTTAACTCCCTTACCGGCTGCGCTGTCCAACAAATGGACAATAAGCGCGCACGAACGAGGGGCGACAAATGGATACAGCCTGCATCGTGATCGCTAGTTGCGCCGCGCTCTACATCGCAGTTCGGCTGACGCTGCGATCCTACTTTTCGCCGGATACCTGAGCCCGTACGCGGCCCGACGCGCGACACTTCCGGGCGACATGCGCCGGGCCGTTACTGCCGCTCAAATTCGCGGCTGGATTGACCGGCGCGGCTGACGAGGAGAACACTGGCGCCTGCAGCTCCGATATATCTGGCTGTCGCTATAGCGAGACGCTCTGTCCATAAAAACGACCGTGCCGCAACGAGCGAAGCTGCGATAACCGCAAATTCGATGACTATCTTTGCTGCGATACCGTGCCCCAAACTCCTCATGAGCGGCTCGCCCAAAAGCCAGATTACGGGACCGTGTATCAGGTAGAGCGGAAAGCAGATAACTCCTAGCCAACTGGACAATCTGCTTTCAAGAAAGGCGCGCGTGGCTGGGATTGATATGCTGCCGAGAATGAGAAGCGTTGCAGCAGACCCCCACGCGGCCACGCTATAGGGCACGAAAATGGGGATGGCAAAACCGGAGCAGAATAGGGCGACGCCGAGAGGATTCGGGATCAAGCTGAACCAGCCACGAAGATGGCAATCTGCCAAAGCGCATCCGACCGGGAAAAGAGCGAGCATTTTGTAGTCGTCGTCTGGCGCCACCTTGAGAATTATCACCGCCATCACCAAAAAGGAGCCGAACCGCCATCTCGTATGCCGGAAGGCCAGAGCCGACAATAGCGCAATGAATGAGCCCGCCAGTTCGTAGCGCATTGTCCACAATGGCCCGATGTAACTATCGCGGTAGTCGAAAAACACGCCGTAGAGTGAGAAGCGAGCAAGATGTTCCCAAGTTGGGGTAAAGGTTAGAAATTCTTGGAATCTCGGCAGTCGCTCGGATGGAGGCGCAATCGCTCCAAGTTTCATCGCGATATGAACGGCCAGGCACGCAAAGAATATTGGAATGGCTAACCGGAAGTAGCGCCCGAAAGTTGTTCGCAGCCACGAGCGCAGATCACCGCGCGCCAGATAATCGATGGAAAGCGAAAAGCCGGATACGAGAAAGAAGATAAAAACGCCAACTCCGCCATTAAACGGCATGAACAATTTAAGCTGGCTTCCAAGTGCTGCGTCGAACGGGATCCCATCGCAGAAGACGTGATAAAGCAGCACAGAAACTGCCGCCCATCCTCTCAGACCATCCAGGAATTTCAGACGTTGCACGATTGCGACCCCACCCCAGGGTCTTAACCGCTCAACCTTATCCCGTAAAGCCAGCAGAGGGCGCTGTAGGCCCGCCAGCGTGAACCGGCGGGCCTATGCGTCTAATTCAGGACGGGGTAAGATCCAGCGGTGGCCATCCTCCGCCGACAGAACTATACATACCGGCAAAGTCGCGAACGTCACGAATTCCAGAAGCCCACCCTTAGAACCGGCCGGCGCTCGCCCCGGCGTGATCCCCAGGCCCGCGCCGAACATACGGAATGAATAATCGCGACCGCGATAGGTCAGCACGTCGCTCACGAACTTGAGACTAACGTGGCCGGAAGCCCGTGCGAATGAGGGCGTCGTCGCCATCAGGGAGATCGCGTTCGAGCGCGGCACTGCTCTTCGGCTATCAGTGCTTTGAGACATCCTGGCTCGCCCTCTCCGAAGCCCAAATTGCGACAAGACTCAATGGTCTGCGGCCGTTGTGTGAGAACCTGGCTTGCTCCCAAACCGCGCCTTGATCCGTTCACGAAAACCCTGGAACAAAACGTACAGCGGAGGAATGACGAAGACGCCGATGAGCGACGCCGCCAGCATGCCGCCGAAGACGGGGGTGGCTACGTTGCGAAACGCGAGCTTGGAGGCGCCGGACGCGATGACGAGAGGAACGAGTCCCAGGATGAAGGCGAAAGACGTCATCATGACCGGTCGGAACCGCAACCGCGCGCCTTCGACGGCGGCGTCATGCAGCGGGTGACCCTGCTCGCGCCGCGCCTTGGCGAACTCGACGATCAGAATGCCGTTCTTCGCCGCCAGGCCGATCAGAACGATCATTCCGATCTGTGCGTACAGATCCAGCGTCAGGCCCGCGAGTACGATGGAAAGATAGGCACCCGCCACGCCGACCGAGACCGACAGCAAGACCGGCACCGGTATGGTCCAGCTCTCGTACAGCCCGACCAGGAAGAGGTACGCAAACAGCAACGCGAACGCGAGGATGATCGGGGTCTGCCCTTCCGCCCGCTTTTCCTGGAACGAGATGTCGGTCCACGATCCCCGATATCCTGAAGGCAAGGTCTTTGCCGCCACCGCGTCCATTGCAGCGAGCGCCTGGCCCGAGGAGATGCCGGGCGCCGGCCCGCCCAGAACGGTCGCGGCGCGCGTATTGTTGTAGCGGATCAGTCCTTGCGGCCCGAGTTCGATGCGGACCTCAACGAGGCTGCGCAGCGGCACCATCTGTCCGTCCTTGCTGCGCACATTGATGCGGTAGATATCCTCGACCGAAGAGCGGTCCTCGCTCTCGGCCTGCACCTGGACTTGCCAGGTGCGGCCGAACAGATTGATGTCGTTGACATAGAACCCGCCAAGCGAGGTCTGCAGCGCCTGAAATATCGAGTTGATCTCGATGCCGAGGATACGCGCCTTGTCGCGGTCGATGTCCAGGAATACGGACGGGTTGGTCGCCGAGAAGGTCGTGAACACCCGCGAGAGCTGTGGGTCCTGGTTCGCCGCGACCACCAGCCCGCGCAGCACCTGGGCCATGTCGGCGGGTTCGCCGCCGCGCAGGTCCTGCAGCACGTAGCTGAAACCGCCGCCGGTGCCGAGGCCGATGATCGGCGGCGGCGCCAATGGCACGGCACTGCCGCCCTTCACGCCGCGCAGCGCGCCGGCGAGCCGCGCGATGATGGCGTCGGATGTCTGGCTGCCTTCGACGCGCTCCTCGAAATTCTTGAGCGTGACGACCAGGAAGCCGGAGTTCGGCTGGGAGTAGTTGTCGACGAAGTTCAATCCGATAATCGAGCTCACGTCGGCGATCGCACGCTCCTTCTTGAGGATGTCCTCGGCCTGTTGCACCACGTCGGAGGTGCGCCCGATCGAGGCACCGTCGGGCAATTGAACGACGACAAAGAATGCGCCCTGATCGTCGGACGGGAGGAAGCCGGTCGGAGTTGCCCTCGCAAGCAGCCCGATGCTGGCCAGCGCCGCCACAACGACGACCATCCCGATGATCGCAAGCCGGACCAGCCGCGCAACCGCCAAACCGTAGCCGTCGCGGACCTTGTCGATTCCCCGGCTCAGCATTCCCATCAAGCCGCGCTTCGGCCCATGATGTGGCTTCAGCAGGATCGCGCAGAGAGCCGGCGAAAGCGTTAGCGCGTTGATGGCGGACAGGAACATCGAAACCGCCACCGTGACCGCGAACTGCCGGAACAATTCGCCGGAAATGCCCGAGATGAAGGCGACCGGCACGAACACCGCGAGCAGCACCAGGGTGATCGCGATGATCGGCGCAAAGATGCCTTGCATCGCGAGTTTGGTCGCCTCTCCGGGCGACAGTTCGGGATGCGCCTCCATCGTCTGTTCGACGGCTTCGACCACGACGATGGCGTCGTCGACCACGATGCCGATCGCCAGAATCATGGCGAGAAGCGATACCGTGTTGGCGGAATATCCAATGGCGTTTAGCACGACGAAGGTGCCGATCAGGCTGACGGGAACGGCGATCATCGGGATCAGGGTGGCGCGGATGTTGCCTAAGAAAATGAAGACCACCAGCAGCACCAGGAGGGCGGCCTCGAGAAGGGTATGCTTCACCTTCTCGATCGTGGCCCTGACGAAGACCGTCGGATCGTAGGTGATCTTCCAGGCGACGCCTTCCGGAAACGACTTGGCATTGTCCGCCATCAGCTTGTTGAGCGCGTCGACGCTCCTCAGCGCATTCGCGCCGGGGGCTTGGTAGATTCCGATCAGCGTGGCCGCGGCGCCGTTCAGGCGCGTCGACCGGTCCAGATTGGCGGCGCCGAGTTGCAGGCGGGCGATATCGCCGAGACGCAGGACCGATCCGTCGGGATTGCTCCGGATGATGATCTTCTCGAACTCCTCGGTCGAGGAGAGCCTTCCCTTGGTCTGGATGTTGAGCTGGAGCTGCTGGTCGTCGGAAACCGGGCGCGCACCGATCCGCCCGACGGCCGCCTGCACGTTCTGCGTTTGGATGGCCGAGATCACGTCGCCGGTGGTCAGCCCCAGTCCGGTCAATTGATCGGTCTTGAGCCAGATCCGCATCGAATAGTCCTGCGGTCCGAACAATTGGGCGTCGCCGACACCCGACGTGCTCCGGATCTGGTCAAGCAGATTGATGGTAACGTAGTTGGACAGGAACAGCTCGTCGTAAGCCTGCGTCGGCGAATACACCGCGATAACGGCGAGAAGCGCGGACGACTTCTTCTTCACCGTGACGCCCGACCGCTTGACTTCCTCCGGCATCTTGGCGAGTGCGATCTGGACGCGGTTGTTGACGTTGACCGTGTTGATGTCGGGATCGGTGCCGAGCTCGAACGAGGCCAACAATGAGTAGCTGCCGTCGTTGCCTGAGATGCTCTTCATGTAGATCATCTTGTCGACGCCGACGACCTGGGATTCGATCACCTGGGCGACCGTGGAATCGACGACCAGCGAGGATGCGCCCGGATAGACGGCGGTCACCGAGACCTGCGGCGGAACGATGTTCGGAAGCTGCGCGATCGGAATCACAAGCAGCGACACAAGCCCGGCGATGGCGGTAACGACCGCAATGACAACAGCCAGACGCGGACGCTCGACGAAGATGGACGACAACATGACTAAAGACCGCGAACGGGGGTCTGGGCTGGCGAAGCCGTCACGACGGCGCCAGGCCTCAGGCCTTGCGTCCCCTGAACGACGACCATCTCGCCGCCCGCCAATCCTTCGAGAACCACGACCGAGCCACCCTTGGTCGGCCCGAGCTTCAGCCGTTTGACGACGGCCTTGCCGTCTTCGATCGCGAACACATAAGTGCCAAGCTGATCCGCGATCAGAGCGGCCTGCGGAACGACGACGCGCTCCTCCGGTTTGCCGCTCTCGACGGCGACCTGAACGAGTTGGCCATCGACCAATTCGCCATTCGGATTTGCGATCCTGGCGCGCACCGTCACGGCATCGGTCGCCCGGTCGACCTTGACATCGACGAAATCAATCTGTCCCTTTTCGCCGTATACTACGCCGTTCGAGAACTGAACGCTCACTGTGAAGTCTGTTGCCGATTGCTTCCTGGCGCCGCGACCTTCCTCTTTCAACCGCAGAAACTCGCGCTGGCTGACCGGAAAGACGACGTACATCGGATCGGTGCTGACGATCGTGGTCAACACGCCCGAATTGGGACTTACGACGTTGCCGCGCGTCACAGCCGTTCGGCCGACCCGACCGTCGATCGGCGATGAAATGTCGGTATAGGCCAGGTTGATCTCGGCCGTCTTCAGATCGGCCTCCGCAGCCACGAAGTTGCCTTCGGCTTCACGCGACGCCGCATTGCGGTCGTCGCGCGTGGCCTGGGAAATCGCGTTGGTCTTTATCAACTCGTCGGCGCGCTGCTTCTGGAAGTTGGCATTTTCCAGCAGAGCCCTTGTCTTCTCGACCGTCGCCTTAGCTTGCTGAACGGCGGCCTCGAACGGTCCCCTCTCGATTTTATAGAGAGGTGCGCCCTCCTTCACTCGGTCGCCGTCCTTGAAATCGACCTTTTCGAGAAAGCCGGTGACGCGCGCGCGTACGTCGACGCGCTCAATGGCTTCAATCCTGCCCACGAAGCGATTTGTGTCGGCCAGTGCGATCTTTTCCGCCGGCACGACACCCACTTGAATTGCGGATGGCTGTTGCGCCAGCGCGGTGGATGAAAGGAGAAGCAGACAGAAGAACCAGATCTTCGCGCGAGCCGCCATGGGAACCTCCCGGCTGTCGATCGGATCGAGTCTTTAGTTCGGCTTTTACAGAACGTTGATTTGAATCAACGCTGCGAACGAGACGCGATCATTTCCTCACGCTTGTGTCGTCGCCGGCGCAGGAACGGCAACACCGGCGCTCGCTTCGATCCAGGAAGTCGCAAAGAGTGCAGTGCCGACGGTGGGCAATGTGTTCCTGGCCCTTTGGGGAACAGTGATCGTAGCGTAGACTGAGAGTTGCTTGCCAATGAGGTCGTCGCCACGATGAAGAACCGCCTGGCCGAAGGTCGCGCCATGGTCGTCGGCATGCGGCGAGGCGAACTCTCCTAACGCCGGCAACGCGGCTTTTCATCCCGTCTAAAGCAAGGCCTTTCGATTTGCGCGCGGCCGCGGCCGACGACCGACCGAAACCGCCGCGGTGTTCCCATGGTACTGGGGCCGTTCCCTGCTCGCGAGACGCGAACTATTTCCTTTTGCGACTGATTGATCGAATATCCTTCCGCAAGGGCCTGAACGCCCATCACACTTTTTGCGGAAAAAAATGCGCGGCTACACGTTAAAGGAGAAAGCGAAGATAACCGCTGGCGCGGTGGCGGCGCTCGTCTTGTTGTCATCGCATTGGCGCTGCTGTCAGCAGGATAGATCAACACGGTTGGCGGCGTTCCCGGAACTCTGTTCTATTCCGGACACATCAGGAACTTTGTTCTACCCCGGAGAACTACGGACCGGTATGTGAATCCATGGCTGATAATCTCTCACGCGCCGATGGCGCCCGCGTCCTCGCCGACCTCCATGCGCTGCGTGCCATCGGCACCTACAAGACCGGCGTTCACAAACCGACATTCTCGGAACCGCATCTGCACTCGCTGGCGTGGCTGGTGCAGCGCCTTCCCGAGGCCTGCCTCACCGGCGAGATCGACGGCATCGGCAACATCCTCGGCATCAGCGCGAAAGGCGGGCCGAAGATATTGGCGGGGTCGCATCTCGAAAGCCAGAACCACGCGGGCTGGCTCGATGGGCCGCTCGGCGTGGTCTATGCACTCGAAGCCGCCCGAATCATCAATCGCGATCCGAATACAAACGGCACGGTTGAAGTTGCATCGTGGTGCGACGAGGAAGGGCACTTCGGACACTTCCTCGGCAGCCGCTCCTATGTCGGCGGCGTCACCGAAGCCGATATCGACGCAGCACGCGACCGCAACAGCGGCAAGACCATGCGAGACGCGCTGCGCGATGCCGGCCTCGCCGGCCGCGCCCGCGCGCGGTGCGAACACGGGCGGCATATCGGATATCTCGAAGCCCACATCGAACAGGGCGAGACGCTCGAAAGCAGCGGCCTCAAAATTGGGGTAGTCACGTCCATCGTCGGGATCTGGCAATACCGCATCACGTTTACGGGCGAACAAAACCACGCCGGCACCACGCGGATGGCCATCCGCAGGGACGCGGGCCTCGCGCTTGCCAGATTTTGCGTCGATATCGACGAGCGCTTCCCGGCGGCCTGCGGTCCGCGCACGGTGTGGACCACCGGCCGCATCACCCTCGATCCCGGCGCGCCGAGCATCATCCCGGGAGCTGCGGAAATGCTGTTCCAGATTCGCGACGACGACGGGAGCGTGATTGCGCGGCTGGAGGATCTGCTCCGCAGCATGGCCGCGGAGGTCGACAAACAGGGCCGCTGCAGCGTCGCGGTGGAACGCATTCGCACCGGCACACCGGCGCTAATGGATGTCTCCTTCCAGCAGGCCATCGAACAAGCCAGCGCAGCCTGTGCCGGCGGCAAGTCACTCCGCATGCCGAGCGGCGCCGGTCACGACGCCCAGGTTCTCTCGACCGTCATGCCGGCAGGCATGCTGTTCGTGCCCTCGATCGGCGGCATCTCGCACCACTGGACCGAGAACACCGCTGACGCCGACATCGTCACAGGGGCCGAGGTGTTTGTCGAAGCGTGCCGGTTGCTGTTGGCACGATGAGAGGGCGCGTGAGGCGACATGGCTGCTGAAACCAAGCCGGCCTATTCGATCAGGGATATTCCGGCAGGCGTATGGACCCTGGGGTTTGTCTCGATGCTGATGGACATCTCGTCGGAGATGATCCACGCCCTGCTGCCAATCTACCTGGTCACGGTGCTTGGCGCATCGATGGTGACGGTCGGCGTGATCGAAGGCATTGCCGAGGCGACCGCCTCCATCGTTAAAATCTTCTCCGGCGCGCTCTCGGACTGGCTCGGCAAGCGCAAATGGCTCGCAGCCGCAGGCTATGGTCTCGCGGCCCTCACCAGGCCGGTGTTTCCGCTTGCGCCAACCATCGCGTGGCTGGTCGCTGCGCGTTTCGTCGATCGGATCGGCAAGGGCATTCGCGGCGCCCCCCGCGACGCGCTGGTGGCAGACTTCACGCCGGCTCATCTGCGCGGCGCGGGCTTTGGGCTGCGCCAATCGCTGGACACGGTCGGCTCCTTCACGGGCCCCCTACTCGCCATCGTCCTGATGTGGTGGACGGCGGACAACTTCAAGGCTGTGTTCTGGTTTACCGTGATCCCCGCCTTCCTGGCGCTGGCGCTGATCGTCTTCGCCGTGCGTGAGCCGGACCGGCCGCAGGCGCTGCGCGCCGTGCGCAATCCCATAAGCCTGGCTGAGATCAGGAATCTCGGACCGGCCTATTGGTGGGTGGTGGCGGTGGCGAGCGTATTCACGCTGGCGCGCTTCAGCGAGGCATTCCTGGTTCTGCGCGCCCAGAATGTCGGGCTGCCGATCACGCTCGTGCCCGCCGTGCTGGTGGCCATGAATGTCGTCTATGCCGTCGCGGCCTATCCCGCCGGCGTCATCTCGGACCGAATCAGCCGCACGGCCGTGCTGGCGGGCGGCATTCTGGTGCTGGTTGCCGCTGATATCGCGCTGGCCCTGCTGCCGTCCATTGGCGGCGTTACGCTGGGCGTCGTGCTCTGGGGCCTGCATATGGGGCTGACGCAGGGGTTACTGGCCGCGCTCGTGGCCGATACCGCGCCGGCCGAGCTTCGCGGCACGGCCTATGGATTCTTCAACCTGCTCGGCGGACTGGCGATGCTCGCAGCCAGCGTCATTGCCGGGGCGCTCTGGGACATCGCGGGGCCGCAGGGAACATTCCTGGCCGGCGCCGGCTTTGCACTGGTCGCGCTGGCGGGGTTGTTGATGGTCCATGGCAAGATCGGCGGCAAGGCCGCTGCGAGCCAGTGGATCCAGTAGGCTCGGGCTTCGAATCGTTCTTGGCGACAACGAGTCGCGTTCGGGTTTCTTGCAAACAACTGAATTTAGGGTCATTTGAGCACCTGACGAGGTAAAGTTCCCGACATGTTGTTGCTGCAGGCCCTCCCCACATCGATCGGCGTTGCCGCCATTGCGCCGGCGTTGCTGGTGCTCTGGCTCGTCATTGCCGCCGACGAGCGTCCCGGCCCGCCCACGCGGGTATGGCTCGCTTTCTTACTTGGCGCCGCCAGCATTTCTCTGTTGGGAATTGCGCGCGCCCCGTTTGCCGCGATCCTCGCGGTGCCGGGAAACCCCTGGATGACGCAGGGCCTGCGTTCGGTCTTCGGCGTCGCCGCGCCCGAAGAGATCGTGAAGGTCCTCGTGATCATCGCCGTGTCGGTGCGGCGGCGTACGTTTGCGGACCCGATGGATACCGTGGTCTACGGCGCGGCGGCAGGTCTCGGCTTCGCGGCTTACGAAAACCTCGCTTATCTCGTACAGCACTCCGACATGTGGCGTTCGCTGGCCGCCTTGCGCAGCGTGCTGACGGTACCGTTTCACGGTGCGCTCGGCATTATCGCAGGCGCCTATATCGCGATCGCGCGCGCCGGAACGGCGCTGGGCGCACACCGCCATCATCGCGACTGGGCGCGGATTTCAAGTTGGTGTCTGGCGCTGTTCGCGCCGGTCGCCTTGCATGCCGCATTCGATTTTCCGCTGCTGACATTGCAGAAACATCCCGATCTCGGCCCCACCACGCGCATGCTGCTCGGGGCGGCGAGCCTGCTGATCGGGTTCAGTTCGATCGGATTTGCCGTGCGGCTGGTTCGGCGGGTCGGCCGCCACCATGCGCCGCGCACCGAGATCGCGCGTGAGCGGCTGAGCCAGTTGCGGCGAATGTGGGCCCTGCTGCTCGTGGGCAGCGGGGCCGGCTTCGCCGGGGCTGCTTTCGTGTTGACGTCGCTCCATCACTGGTTCGTCAATCCCGAGCGCAACGCGTCGCTGCTTCTGATTCCGCTCGGCCTGAGCTCCATTCTGATCGGCTTGGCGCTATTGCTGGCGACGTCGGCGGTCTACGTGTTCGGCCGCAACCGCATCAGGACGTCCTCGGAGGGATTTTCGTCCGCGCCCGAGCCAGGCTGAATGTCATCCTTCCGTCGTTAATTTCGCTCAAAAAGGCGTGCGAACAAATTTTACCCGCAGGCGGCGCACGGGCTATATTGGACACTCCATCGGCGCGGCAGGCATCGGGAGCTTCCAATGACCCTTCCCCAAGATAGCCCCCAGGATATCCCGCCAGACATCCGCAAATTGCAGTCCGAAATGAACGCCAGGGTGAAGGCGCACTGGAAGGCCTTCCTGTTCGAGGGCATCGTGCTCGCTTTGCTCGGCCTCGCTGCGATGATCGTGCCGCCGCTGGCGAGCCTTGCGGTCACCATCTTCCTCGGCTGGATGTTTCTGATCAGCGGCATTGCCGGGCTGTTCGTCACCTACTGGGCGCGGCAGACGCCGGGCTTCTGGTGGTCGCTGTTTTCGGCGGCGCTGGCCGTTCTCGCCGGCGGCATCCTGCTCGCAAAGCCCGAGCAGGGCGTCCTCACGCTCACCATCGTGGTCGGCGCGTATTTTCTCGCCGAAGGCGTCGTCACCATCATGTACGCGCTGGAGCACCGCCGCGAATTGTCAGAACGCTGGTCCTGGCTGTTGATCTCAGGCGTGATGGACCTGGCGATCGCCTTCATCATCGTCGCTGGCCTGCCGGATTCGGCGCAATGGGCGATCGGCCTCCTGGTCGGGATCAACCTCGTGCTCGGCGGCGCGTCGCTGGTCGGCATGGCGCTCGCCGCGCGCAAATCCTGACGTCTCACCCGCCGCCGATTATGAGGGTGACAAGGCCGAATGGCTGGGCTATAGAGCCTGCCATGATCATGATCGCCGCCAACAGCTATTGGTATTTTAGCTACGACAGCTCGCTGGCGGTGGGAGGATCGTGCTCAATCTGACGAATTGAAGCCAAGATGTCCGAACAGCCGCCAAACCTGGCGGCTTTTTTATTGGCCGGCAGGTTCCCAACGAACAGGAGCCATAGCCGTGTTGAGCACCACCGACGACCTTCGAATTAGCGAACTGAAAGAGCTGAGTACGCCGCAGGAGGTGATGGGCGAGATCCCGCGCACCTTGACTGCGACGCGGGTGGTGATGGCGGCGCGCAACGCCATCCACGCCATCCTCAACGGCACCGACGACCGCCTGCTGGTCGTCGTCGGCCCCTGCTCGGTCCACGATCCCGTGGCAGCCGTCGAGTACGCCGAGCGTCTCGCCGCCTTGCGCGAACAGCTTGCCGACCGCCTCGAGATCGTGATGCGCGTCTATTTCGAGAAGCCGCGCACAACGGTCGGATGGAAGGGGCTGATCAACGACCCCAACCTCGACGGCTCTTTCGATATCAACAGGGGCCTGCGGCTGGCGCGCAACGTGCTGTCGGCAGTGAACAATCTCGGCCTGCCGGCGGGAACGGAATTCCTCGACATGACGACGCCGCAATACATCGCCGACCTGATGGCATGGGCGGCGATCGGCGCGCGCACCACCGAGAGCCAGATCCATCGCGAGCTGGCGTCGGGGCTTTCCTGCCCGGTCGGCTTCAAGAACGGCACCGACGGCAACGTCCGCATCGCCGCGGATGCCGTGAAGTCGGCTTCGCACCCGCACCATTTCATGGCGGTGACCAAGGGCGGCCGCTCGGCGATCGCGGCAACCACCGGCAACGAGGACTGCCACATCATCCTGCGCGGCGGCCACCAGCCGAACTACGACCGGGAAAGCGTCGATGCCGCCTGCCTCGAACTTGTCCGCGCCGGCGTGGCCCCGCGGATCATGATCGACACCAGCCACGCCAACAGCAACAAGAAGCCGGAGAACCAGCCGCTGGTCGTGGCCGACATCGCCCAGCAGATCTCGAACGGCGAGCAGCGTATCACTGGCGTCATGATCGAGAGCAATCTGGTCGCCGGCCGCCAGGACGTGGTGCCGGGCAAGCAGTTGACCTACGGGCAGAGCATCACCGACGGCTGCATCGACTGGGAGACGACGGTGTCCGCGCTGGACGTGCTGGCCGATGCGGTGGCGACGCGAAGGAATGCGCAATCGCGCAATTTGCCGGAAGAGCGTTCGGCCTAGTTGGGCGAATGACCATGAAGCAGGGCACGCAATCTGCGCGCCCTGCTGCCGTTTTCATGGAGGCGGCGGCACGGCACGATCTGGAATGTGAATGACCCTCCCCGAAGCGCCCTCGGCGAACCATGTCCGCTGAGTGCCCAACAACCGACATCCCTACTTGCTCGCCTTCCGCAACACACTTTCCACGTAGGCAGATTTTGCGTCGGTATAGGCCTCGCGATCTGTCCGATGTTCGGCGGCGAGTCGTCTTTTGAGCCGCTCGTAAGTCTCAGCTTCCTCTGGATGGGCGCGCAAATAGTCTCTGAACGCCAACCGCCGCCACATCTCTCCATCTGGCTCCGTGACATGCACATGATGGGAGCGCTTTGAGCCGAAGGGCGGCATCCCCTTGACGAAGAACATTCGATCCTTCTTCGGATTGTCGGCCCAATATACGTAATCAAGATTTCGGAGCGCTTCAACGAAGGTGGCCTGCGCGGCAGCCAATGACCGGACCGCGATCAGGATATCTATGATGGGCTTGGCAGACAGGCCGGAAATCGCAGTGCTTCCGAAATGCTCGAGTCCCACAATCAGCGATGAATCAAGGACCGCCCGTAACCGCCCGGCCTCTTCGTTGAACAAGAGCGGCCATCGGGGATCGTAATCGACGATCTCGACTTCATCCATGTCGTTGGCTCCATAACCCAGCCCGTTGAAACCTCGCCATCATCGCTGGCGAATGTGCGCGAAATGGCGAACGAAATCCATCGGTAGCGGCTGACATCGGCTTTCGCTGCAACTTTCATCTCGATTCCATCAGTGCGCGACAGAAACCCGGCTTCCACCTCATGCAAATGGATGATTACCCACAACAAGCACCGTCGTATTCTTGGCAAGAATCGACCGGCCTGTGGCGTACCTCACATGAAGAAATCGCGCGCCGAAATATAGGTTGCTGCCAAGGTCAGGCCCGTCACCACGCCGTGGCGGCCTCGGGCCCGGACGCCTCAAACAACGTTTGGAATCGCGCAATGACGCCAAGAACCATGAACAGGGTTGCCCCGATCATTCGATTGCTGCTGACAGCAGCTCTGCTTGCCCCTCATTTGGCATATGCCGCCGCTGACCAGGATCGCGTTCAATTTTGTTGGGCGATGGGAAAGCACGACCACACCATCTACTTCGCCGAAATTGAGAATCGCGAGGATCGTCAGGCAAGCTTTGATGAGTTGCTTGAGATTTCAGGCATCGATCATCACGCCGTGAAATGCAACACGTCAGATTTGGCAACACATCATCCGGCGCGCGCGGCGCTATTTAAGAACTGGCGAGAGTCCGAGTTCGAAATCGTGAACACCACTTTCTTGTCGGATCTCGATTATTAGGGCCTGTCCTCATAAACCCGGCGTCCGCCCTCCCCCAACGGGCGTCCCTTGGAACAAAGGAAAGATCGCGAGGACTGGCGCTGAGGATCCGCAAAATCCTTGATGGGTCGTCAGCCGCGCCGTGCCGCCTTGATCGCGGCGACGTCGATCTTCTTCATGCCCATCATCGCATCAAACGCGCGCTTTGCTTCAGCGCCGCCGGCCGCCAGCGCCTCTGTCAGCACGCGCGGCGTGATTTGCCAGGAGACGCCCCACTTGTCTTTGCACCAGCCACACGCACTCTCTTGGCCGCCATTGCCGACGATGGCGTTCCAGTAGCGGTCGGTCTCGTGCTGATCGTCGGTGGCGATCTGGAACGAGAAGGCTTCGCAATGTTTGAACATTGGGCCGCCGTTGAGGCCGAGACAGGGGATGCCGGCAACTGTGAATTCGACCGTCAGCACGTCGCCCTCCTTGCCGGACGGGTAGTTACCAGGTGCACGGTGGACGGCACCCACCGAACTGTCGGGAAAGGTCTCGGCATAGAAGCGGGCAGCAGCCTCGGCGTCCTTGTCGTACCAGAGGCAAATCGTGCTCTTTGCCATTACGTGTCCTTTCGCTTTGAAGCCAAATTCCGGCCTTATGTTCCATCCGCTGTCTTCGGAGCGGGGTAGCCCAGGCGCGTCTCCACCCCAGAATGGCCCGTCTCGGCCTGGCGGTCGCCAAAGGCAACTAACTTGCCCCAGCGTTGCCGTCCGCTTCGGCCAAAAGCGGGCGTGATGTCATTGATTTTGGATGTCGGATTTCCCCTGCAAGCGGACATCGCTGTGCGGCTACGAAAGCGACCGGCGCACAAGGCCGCTCCCTTTATCTTCCAACCGTCACGCCCGCGGTTGAACGCAAGGCGTCCCTGACGCTCGTGGCCTTCATGTCGTCGAGCACTTCCCGCGTCAGGACGGTTGTCTGCCCGGGAACATTGAGGATCGATTCGGTCGCCCGTGGCGAGGACAGGCGATTGGCTTTGTATGGCGCAGCTGGGTCGACATAGGGATCGCGGCCGGCTGCCGGCGCCCGAACGGCGCCTTGTTTCGCATACCGGGTTGTCTTGAGCGTATCCATGGACTGCGAAGAGCTAGTCGATCCCTGAACGGACGCCGGCGCATGACGCGGCTGCCCGGAAGCAACGGCAAATGCGCCGTCGCAGAAGCAGACAGCGGCAACCGCGATCATTCGCAACATTTTAGCGGGCATTGCGATCTCCCATATCAGATTTGGGGGCGCGCCCTAGCAGCCGCGGCAGATGCTCTTGATCTTGCGGTCGAGCGCAGCGTTTTCCTTGCTCAGGGGATCGTTCGGATCGCTCAGGTTTTTCTCGCTGGGCACATCGCCGGCGCGCGGCTGGCGATGGCCGACCGGCGCCTGTATCACCCCTCCGCCTCCACCTCCGCCCGAATTTTTCGGCGCGGTCGATGACCCCTGCGCGAACGCATCCGCCCCGCCGATCAGGACCACCAGTGCTATCGAGAGGATTGTCGTTCGCATCTTGGATCTCCCGTTTCCTGTCTCTTGTTACCGCGCCGGCACGTCGATCGTTGCGCAGTTGCGGCGTCCCTGGCCGGCGCAGTCCTGCGCCTTTCGTACATCGGCCATGGTGGCAAGCAACCAGATTCCGGCAGCCACCACCACCACGAAGAAGCCGAGCATCATGGCATTTTCGATGCCGCGATTGCCCTCATCTTCCGGCGGCTCCCGCTTGCTCTCGCCGTCCTCCGCCATCGCAGGTCAGGGCTTTGGCGGATAGAGGTGAACGTCGCCGCAATAGTCGACGACACGATACCCCGTTTCGCCCGGGGATTGTTCACATCCCTGCGAATTTGCCTGCGACAAATAATGCGGGCCAATCGGCGCCTTTCCATGGCCACCGGGAATATCGAGCACATAATCCGGCTGGCACAGGCCGGAAACGCGGCCCCGCAGGCGGCGCATCAGTTCCTGGCCTTGCGCGATGGTCGTGCGCAGATGCGCCGTCCCCGGCGCCAGATCGCCATGATGCAGGTAGTAGGGCTTGATCCGGTTTTCGACGAAGGCCCGCATCAAGGCTTCCAGAACAGCCGCATCGTCGTTGACGCCGCGGAGCAGCACCGTTTGGCTGACCAGGGGGATGCCGGCATCCGCGAGCCGCGCGCAGGTCGCGCGCGCCGCGCCCGACAATTCGCTTGGATGATTCGCATGAACGGCGATCCAGGTCGTCGCGCCGTCAACCCGCAACGCCTTGACCATCTCGCCATCGATGCGCGCCGGCGCCGCGACGGGCACGCGGGTGTGGATGCGGACGATTCTGACGTGATCGATGGCTGCGAGGTCCGCCATGATCTCGGCCAGCCGCCGTGGCGACAGCATCAGCGGATCGCCGCCGGTCAGGATGACTTCCCAGATTTCCGCGTGGCCACGAATATAGTCCAGCGCGTCGCGATAGGCCGCCTCCGACAGCGCCGTTGCCTTGCCCGGCCCGACCATCTCGCGGCGAAAGCAGAACCGGCAATACACTGCGCAGACATGCACCAGCTTGAACAGCACGCGATCGGGATAGCGGTGGACGATGCCGGGAACGGGCGAATGCGCGTCATCGCCGATCGGATCGGCGTTTTCGCCCGATGCGCTCACCAGTTCGAGCGCGCTCGGAATGAACTGCCGCGCGATCGGATCGTCGGGGTTTTCAGCGTCGATCAGGCCGGCGATATCAGGCGTCACGGCGATGGCATAGCGCGCGGCGACCCGTTCGAGGTCGGCGAGATCGGTCGGCTTCGCCAACCCGCGCTCGACGAGCTCGGCGGGCTGCCGCAGCGTGGCCGCCAGTTTCGGATCGATCCTGTTCATGGCTCTCCTGCCGGTGGCGTCCACACCACCTGATCGACCCGCAGCGCGCCGGCTGCCAGCATCACCAGCCGATCGAAACCGAGCGCGACACCGCTCGACGGCGGCATCGCGCCAACGGCTGCGAGAAAATCCTCGTCGAGCGGATAGCGCTCGCCATAACGCCGCGCCTTCTCGTCCATGGCTGCGGCGAAACGGCGGCGCTGCTCGGCCGCGTCGGTCAATTCGCCGAATCCGTTGGCAAGCTCGACGCCGCAGGCATAGACCTCAAACCGTTCGGCGACCCGCGGATCGGCCGCCTTCGTCCGCGCCAGGGCTGCTTCCGGCGACGGATATTCGAACAGGACGGTCAAACGCCCCTGCCCCAGGTTCGGTTCGACATGCTCGACCAGTACCTTGCTGAAAATGTCCGACCAGGTGTCGTCATCCGTGACCCGTACCCGCCCTTTTGCCGCCGCGGCGAGCACCGCACGGTCGCCCTCGCCATTCGGAATCGTGGCCAACAGATCGATCCCGGCAAAGCGCTCAAACGCCGCCGCCACCGTCAACAGTTCCGGCTCGGCGAAGGGATCGGCCGTTCGGCCCCGGAACGAGAACGTGCCGATGCCGGTCGCCTGCGCCGCATGTGCGATCACGACGATGGTATCGGCCATGACCGCGTCATAGCTTGCGTCCGCGCGGTACCATTCCAGCATCGTGAATTCGGGCAGATGCAGATCGCCGCGCTCGCGGTCGCGGAACACGCGTGCGAACTCGAATATTTTGGCTTCACCGGCGGCGAGCAGCTTCTTGGCGGCGAACTCCGGCGAGGTTCGCAAATAACGCGTCGCGCGTGAGCCATCGCCGCTGGTCAGCTCGGTTCGCGGCGCATGCAGATGCGTCTCGTTGCCCGGCGATATCTGGAGGATGGCAGTCTCCACCTCGGCAAATCCCTGTTCGTCGAACCAGGCCCGCACTGCGCTGGTGATCGCGCCTCGCGCCATCAGGAACGGCTTTCGATCGGCGTGCCGCGCGGGCGACCACCATGGCGACGGCTGGTCGGTCGCGGCCATCAGCAACGGTCCTTGCCCAGCCACGGAGCGCTCTCCGCCGAGGCTAAAAAGGCAGTCAAGGGATCTATAAATACCATTGAAATTGTTGGACTTTCTCTGTGATGCCGCCGGCAGGCGGCAACGTCCCGCGCTTAATCCATCTTGTCATGGCGAAACTCGCTCACCTTGTCCATTCCGCTCAATACCGACGCCCCAACGCTGAACCTTGTGGCCGGCTCAGCAGTCCAACGGCCAGAGTTTGCAACAGGATACGAGCATGTCTGGCGGCTGGTTGGGAAGAACTGCAATCCTTTTGTTAGTGGCGCTGGTCACGGCGGCGCCGGCCAGCGCGGACGGTCCCGGCAGCGAATTGGAACGGCTGCCGGATGCCGACCACACGTTCACCTCGCCCGATGGCCAGGTCAGTGTCGAACAATTTTCGAAGAAGAAGGACGAATACGATCGCGTGTACCAGTTCTGGACCTTCGACGGGAAGCATCAGAACGGCGCTCTGCTGAACCGCAACGAAGACCCCGATCTTGCCGGGTACCCCGCCGGGTTTCGATTTAGCCGCAACAGCCAATGGCTGGTGCGGATGCAGAAGCTCGGCGCAGGCTATCACACGCTGTTTCTGTACCGGCGAACTGGCGACCAATTTTCACCGGCAACGCCAAAACCCCTGGGCGACATGGCCTGGGAATATTTCTTCAGCCAGCCGCTGTCCAGGAAGATGCATCGGAAATCCAGCGATCGCGATTCGCTCAATCACTTGCAGGTACATCTGGTCCAGGGGATGGACAATAATTACGCCGGGATGGGAAAGCATTGGCCTGACAGCCGCTATATCGTGCTCACCCTTTCGTTCGATTCACAGGGTGAGGAGAAGCCGTTGCCCTGGATCGACGGCTGGCGCTGTGTCTTCGATACGAAAACCGGGCAATTCTCGATTCCCATCGATTTCGCCGACCACAACGCCAAGGCGGTCGAGTTCCCCGACCGGCGCCGCCAATAAGCCCAGCAAAATAGGGCCGTTATGGCCTGAGGCATTCCTCCGGGAATGGCGGCAAAACGCTGGCATCGACGGGCAAAATCAGTATGTTGCAGCCCGAAACCGCCCGATCGGCCCCGCGGACGCCCATGTCCGGATTGGCCGAAGGCCAGAAATTCAGGAAAACAGCTTTGAAAGTCATCGCCAGTTCTATCCGCAAGGGCAACATCATCGAGCAGGACGGCAGGCTTTACGTCGTCCTCACCGCCGAAAACATCCATCCCGGCAAGGGAACCCCGGTCAGCCAGATCGAAATGCGCCGGATCGGCGATGGCGTGAAGATTTCGGAACGCTACAAGACCACCGACCAGGTCGAGAAGGCGACCGTCGAGGATCACAATTTCAACTATCTGTATGAAGATGCCGACGGCTTCCATTTCATGAATGCCGAGACCTACGACCAGGTCCAGATCTCCAAGGAAATCGTCGGTTCGTCCGCGCCCTATCTGCAGGAGAACATGACCGTGAAGCTGTCGCTTCACGACATGAATCCGGTCGCCATCCAGCTCCCACAGCGCGCGACGCTGGAAGTTGTGGAGACCGAGCCGGTCACCAAGGGCCAGACCGCGTCTTCCTCCTACAAACCTGCTATTCTCTCCAACGGCGTTCGCACCGCGGTGCCACCGCACATCGGGACGGGAACGCGGATCGTGGTCATGACCGAGGACGGCTCTTACGTCGAGCGCGCAAAGGATTAAGGTCGCGCACTGGAATTAAGGGGCTCGCCGGGGGGCGATTGCATTGAATACGATGGCTGTCCGCTTGCTCAGGCGTTGGCTGGCAGTCCTTTGTTTGCTTGCAGCCGGGCTCGCCGGCGTTGCCGCCGAAGAGTTTCGGACGCCTTCGATCACGGCCGTCCGCGCCGAATGGCGGGCGGTTGTCGATCAGCTCCGCACCGAGATCGGGACCCGCCCGGCGATTGCTTCCCGATTTACGTTCGCCGGCCAGCGGCGCGTGCCGGCATGGGATCCGCGCGCAACGCCTGCGCTGGTGCAACTGAACGCCATCAACGCAAGCCTGTTCGCCGGGATCGGACGCAGTCCGGTGCCGGTATTGTTGCCGTTCGATACCGCGGGTTACCTCGAAGACCAGGCCGACGGCACACAACTTCCACTGTCGCGCTACCAGGCCGATTTCAGTCGCGCAGATCTGTTCCACGCCGGTCCGGCCGGCTACGATGCGGTGTTTTCGCTGCAGCCCGGCGCGGGTGGCTCGCGAACCTTCGCCAAGCCGGTCGAAGTGCAGATCACCGGCTCGATCCTCATTTACGACCTCGCCGATCCGCTTGGCGGCAGGGGCGAGCCGGTCAAGGCGCTGGCGACGCAGTTCCCCGACATGCGCCGCTTCATCCGTGAAGGCTATGTACGCTACGCCTTCACGCGCTTCGGCGTGCCCTATGTAGTGTCGATCCAGTGTCTTGATTCGGCGCCGCGGGCGCGCCGCCTGGCCTGCCGCGAGGCCTATCCCATCGCCGAGCGCTTTCTGAAAGCCTTGCGCATCGCCGGCGGACAACCGGCGCAGCCGCGCCACGACATTTCGTCCGAGATCGCCGAACGGCCGACGGCGGTTTCGCCCGACTTCACCTATTACCCGGGCGGCGACATCATCGCCCGCAGCAGCGTGCGCCGGCGCGGCGGACGCGCCGACTTCGCCGCCTATTCGCAAATCCGTTTTCCGCTCGATAAAGTCCCGGCCGCCATCCGCTCGCAATCCATCGCCAGAAAAAATTCGGAAGCGGGCCGCGGCGTCTATCCGTGGCGGGACAA
Source organism: Bradyrhizobium sp. URHC0002 (assembly GCF_054059515.1). Classification (NCBI taxonomy): domain Bacteria; kingdom Pseudomonadati; phylum Pseudomonadota; class Alphaproteobacteria; order Hyphomicrobiales; family Nitrobacteraceae; genus Bradyrhizobium; species Bradyrhizobium sp. URHC0002. The sequence goes on from NZ_JBSSCF010000001.1 coordinate 6,076,389, forward strand.
TTTTTGCGAAGCCCGCAGCTTCCAGGTCGGGCAATGCGCCGCCGGCTTCGGCCATCAGGGCCAGGACATCCGCCCCGCCCCCTGCCCGCCGAACAGCAACAGCGAAAGCAGTTGCCATCCGAGGAAGCAGGCCGTCGTGGCCGTCCGTGACGGCATGCTGATCCGCTCACCGAAGCAGCAGGCGGCAACGCTGCAGATCAACACGAGCAACGAGCACATCCGCTTTCGCTACATGCATATGAACCCGTCAGCCATGGATGCGGATGGCATTCTCAACGGCCGCCGGGTCGCCGAGGGCGAAAAGATCGGCGTGGTCTCCAACTATCTCGATTTCCCGAACGGCACTTCGTACCATCTCCACTTCGACGTGCAGGTATTCACGCGCGACGGCTGGATCTGGGTCAACCCCTACACCACCCTGATCGCGTCCTATGAACGGCTGATCCGCGCCCGCGGCCGCGAGATCGGCACCGATCCTCCGGCTGTCGCCGCCGTGGTGCACGTTTTGCCGGAAGATGTGCTTCGCCGTAGCCCGGCGGAAGGCCGCGAGAACTAGGCCGTGTCCCTATAAACCCGGCGGCGTCATGTGACTGGTGACTACGTCCGCTTTGCTCCTATAGCGACCAAGCTCGTGCGGAAGCGCAGTATGTCGCGATGGGCCAGCACCGGACGTTTCCGCTGGTCGCTTGAGGCATTTTCACAACACCTCACCGAAAGCTTCAATCTGAAAGTGCGGCACTCTGGCGCGCTTGGTGGGTCTATGTCAGAACGCGTTACTACTTGCGCTGGGGATTTGAAATGCGTTGTGCTGCAATCATCGGGATTGGGCTTGCTTCGGTGGTCACGTTCGCAGGCGCGGCAAATGCCGCCGACTTGCCGGCGAGGGTCTATACCAAGGCGCCTCCTGTGGTTGCACCAATCTACAATTGGGGTGGCTTCTATATCGGCCTCAACGGTGGCGGCGCGTCCAGCCACAATTGCTGGACCGGCGGCGTTCCGGTGCCGACCGGATTGGGTTGCCACGATGCGACGGGGGCCTTGGCCGGTGGCCAGATCGGTTATCGCTGGCAAGCGACAAATTGGGTGTTCGGGATAGAAGCCCAGGGCGACTGGGCTAATCTGAAGGGATCTAACACCCGCGCGATTGGCACCTTCGGCGGTGTGCCCTTCGTAAACCAGACCAAAATCGATTCCATCGGTATCTTCACCGGCCAGATTGGCTATGCCTGGAACAACGTGCTCGCGTATCTGAAGGGCGGCGCGGCCCTCACCCACGACAAATATGCCGGGATATCAAACACCACTGTAGCTGCCATAGGAGGAGGAGTTGGCGTTGGACCTGGGGGGACGTTCTCTCAGGCAAGTGAAACCCGCTGGGGCGGTGTGATTGGAGCCGGCATCGAATTCGGTTTCGCCTCGCAGTGGTCGGTCGCAGTCGAATACGATCATCTTTTCATGGGGACGCACAGCCTCAACTTCGTTGCTGTCCCTGCGTTCGGCGGCGGCTTCCTTTACACGGACGGTATTAAGCAGGATGTCGACATCGCCACTGTCCGCGTGAACTACACTTTCGGTGGCCCAGTGGTCGCGAAATACTGACTTTTATCGGCCCATCCGCTTTAACAGCTGAAGCCTCGGCCTCGCCGAGGCTTTCTTGTTGGCTTCGATCGATACGAGCGGATGAAGGTCGGCTCCGGGTTACCTTGATGTCCCGCCCTTCCGCGCCGGCGGCGTCCGGCGAAACGCGGCGCCGAACCTGTTCCCGCGTCACCCAGGAACGCGACCCTCGTCGCCGTTCGCGTCGGCCGGATCTGGGTTAACCCCTGCAGCGCCCTGATCGCGTCCTAGGAACGGCTGATCCGCGCCCAGCCATCGTCATGTTTTTCCGCTTGTCAGCATCCTGGTACGGATCTCGGATTTCAGCACCTTGCCGACCTTGGAGCGCGGAAGGTCATCCCAGACTTCAATCTGCTTTGGCGTTTTAACGCTTCCGACCCGCTGCTTCACGAAGGCCGATACCGCGGCAATATCGACAGTGCGCCCTGCTCTCGGCTGCACCACAGCAACCACGCGTTCACCCCACTTGTCGTCCGGCAAACCGATGACGGCACAATCCTGAATGGTTTCGTGGGCCTGAAGAGCGTTCTCGACCTCGACGGAATAGACGTTGAAGCCGCCAGTAATGATCATGTCTTTGGCGCGATCGACGATGTAGAGGAAATTGTCCGCATCGAGGTATCCGATGTCACCCGTATGATGCCAACCGTGCACGGAGGCCTCCGCCGTTGCTTCGGCGTTCTTGTAGTACCCATCCATCACCAGCGATCCACGAACGACGATTTCGCCGCGTTCTCCGGTAGGCATCATATTGCCGTCGCCATCCATGATCGCAACCTGAACCAGCGCCCCGACACGGCCCGCCGATGACAAACGTCCAGTCGCGATCGAACCGTCGGCATTGTAATGGTCCTCAGGCGGCATCATCGAGATCATCATCGGCGCTTCGGTCTGCCCAAAGAGCTGGGCCATCGGGCCGATCCGTTCCAGCGCCTCGGTCAGGCGCGCCACCGAAATCGGGGCCGCGCCGTACCAGAAGCATTGCAGCGAGCTGAGATCGGCGCTTCCAAGCTCCGGATGATCCAGCAGCATGTAGATGACGGTTGGCGGAAGGAATGTGTGCGTGACCCGGTAGCGCGCGATCAGATGTAGGAATTCGCCGATGTCCGGGTGATGCATGATCACCACCCGTCCTCCGAGCGTCATGATCGGAAAACACAGTACACCGGCGGCATGCGTCAGCGGCGCGAGCGCAAGATAGGTCGGGCGCCCCTTGAACGGATAGCCCATCAGGGTCAACGCGGTCATCGTTTCGATGTTGCGTCCCGAGAGCATCACGCCTTTGGGTTTGCCGGTCGTTCCGCCGGTGCCGGGTATGAGCGCAAGATCATCGACGGGATCGCGCTGAAATGGCCGGTCATCGACATCGGCAAGCCAGCGCTCGAACGACGGCGCGAAAGACGTCTCGGTATCGAGACATACAAGCTTGCGCAGCTTCGGCAGATCAGGCCGCATTTTGTCGACCATCGGCGCGAAGCTGCTGTGAAACAGCAACAGGCTGCAATCGAACGCATCGAGGATGAACTGGTTTTCCGCCGCCTCGTTGCGTGGATTGATCGGACACCAGACGGCTCCGGCGCGCGAAATACCGAATACGCAGGCAAAGGCGATCGGATCGTTGCCGGACAGGATCGCGACTTTCTCCCCGGCGGCAACGCCGGAATTGGCGAGTCCGTGCGCGATCCGATAGCTAAGGCGCTGCACGTCGCCATAGCTCAGGTCGTTTCCGTCCATGGTCAGGCATGGCGCATCAACACCAAGCGAGGCGCCCTTATCCAGATAATCGACAAGCCGCATGGACCACCTCCCGTAAAGAAGGCGGGTGGCGCGGTCGCACGCGTCACCCGGCTGCGTCAATTGTGAACGGTCAGAATTGGGTTCATCACCAGTCCGAAGCTTCGCAACTGCCCTAACAGTTCCCGATGCCCGAACGCCTGACAGGCGGAAGCAAAGCCGACCTTCCTGGGAGCCGTCTGCAGCAGCGAGAAGGCGACATAGGCCTGCAGCATTCCAGTCTGCTTGTAATTGCAGTTGCCGTGGATCACGCAATGGGCACGACCGAGCGGTCCCGATGCATAGACCGAATCGATCGAGGTGTTGATGCGCGGATTTTCGCGCGGCGGCATGGTGGCCTGCACCGTTGCCGCGATGTCAGCCAGCGCCTTTTCCTGCTGGTCGGGCGGGAGCGGCTTGATTTTCTCTTTCACCATCTGCTGGGTCTGAACCACGCCCAACATGACGTCGCGCTGCATGACGCCGCCGAGCACCCTGCAATTCGACACGCGCGGATCGTTCTTGAACCAGACCGGATGCGCAGTGCCACCCCACGGCACCGCGATGGCGCCCTCGTGCTGACCGGGAACGTTGACCTCGAAATTGGCCGTCACATCCCATTCGACAAATTTGTTCTGGACGAGGTAGTACCAGTTCGCCTTGAGGATGGTGAAAATCGTCTGCGTCGAGGCATAGGTCGGAAACCCCTTCCACAGTACCAGGATGTCGAGCGTATCGAGCCCGGGCGTTTCGAGGCAGATGTTCGCTGCGATTTCACCCGTCGTGTACATCTGCGCGATGTTGGGCGCGAGCAGCAATCCTTTTGCCGCGAATTTTTCTCCCCAGCGTTCCTGCGCCAGCAGCACCCAGTCCTGCTCGCCGGTCGTATCGGAATAGTGACAACCGGCGGCAAGACAGGCTTCGACAACTTCCGGGCCATACTTGATGAATGGGCCGACCATATTGCTGACGAACTTCGCGCCCTTGAACAGCTTGGTCAGCGCTTCGACCGTGTGCTCAACCTCGGCAATCTCATAGTCCGCGGTTTCGATGCCGGGAATTTTCTCGACGACGGCTTTCACTTTGGCGGCGTCGCGGCCGGCGGCAATGAAGGGAATGTTGTATTCCCGCAGATATTCGCAAACCAGACGCCCGGTGTAGCCGGAGACGCCATAGACGACGACAGGCTTTTTCTCGCTCATGTTCATATCCTCCCGAATTTCTGTCCGAATTCTTGTTCTTGGCGTTTGGTAATCTACGTGCCCATACCGCCGTCGACCGGCAGGCCGGCGCCGGTGATAAAGCGCGCCTCGTTGGAGCAAAGGAAAACAGCGGCGTCGGCCATGTCGCCAACCTCACCCAACCGGCCAAGCGGTGTCTGCTCGACGACCGAGCCGACGGCGGCACCGACGTCAGGCGCAAGTCCTGCGGCAACGATGTCGTTGGCCAGTTGCATTCCCATGTCGGTGGGCACAAGCCCGGGATAGAGACAGTTGACCCGCACGCCATAGCCGAGCTTGCCGGCTTCGACCGCGGCGATCCGCGTCATGCGGTCAACAGCCGATTTGGTCCCGGAGTACCCGGCAATCGCCGGGAAAGCGATCGTCGCCGCGACCGACGCGATATTGACGATGGCGCCGCCGGCACCTGCACTTCCGCCAGGTCGCATCGCGCGAAACGCGTGCTTCATGCCGAGAGCGGTGCCGACGATGTTGACGTCGCACATCCGGCGCAGATCCTCAGCCTTGAGATCGACCACGAGCGAGGTAATCTCGATGCCTGCATTGTTGATCAGGATGTCGTAGCCACCGAGCGTGGCGACGGTGGCTGCAACCGCCTTTTCCCATTGCGCGTCGTCGGTGACATTCAGCTCTACGAAGCCGGTCTTGGCGCCTGTCTTTGCAAGACGGCCAGCCGTGTCCTTGCCGAGATCGGCGAGAATATCGCCGATCATCACCGCCGCACCGGCGTTCGCCAACGCCTCTGCTATCGCAGCGCCGATGCCTCGCGCGCCGCCAGTGACCAGAGCCTTGCGGCCAGCCAGATTGTTCGCACTCATCGTAGCTCCTCCCCTTGTGATTTCCGTTGTGATGCGCCGCGGGCTGCCGAGGCACGCCGCCAGCACTTTCTCCCGATGCACAGCTTCTTCCGGCCGTGAATTCTCGAAAACTTGACAGTTGTCCAAGATTATCTTGACGATTGTCAAAAATCTTGACACTTGTCAAGCAATCCTTAACAGGGAGGGGCGAGGATAATTTTGGGAGGCTCTTCAGGGCACTATTGCCGCCGAAGTGACTCGGCGATTCGGAGTTTTGGACGTGCGCAAGCAATCTGCGGAGAGGCAGCGGAAAATTGAAACGCCGAGCCGGCTAAACAAACCTTCCGATCGAATCGAGCGATCGCGTGTCGATAAATTCAGTGCACGACGAGTCGAACTTGCCGAGGCTGCGTTGGAAACCCTTGCTGAGCTCGGCTATGCGAGGACCAGCCTGCGCGAGATCGCACAGAAGTCGGAGTTTACGCACGGTGTGCTGCACTACTACTTCACCGACAAGGTCGACCTGATCTGCTGTTGCGTTCGTCACTACAAGGCGAAGTGCGTTACGCGGTACGACCTGATCACGTCGGCGGCGCAAAGCCGCGACGAACTGATGAAGGGTTTTCTGGAAAAACTAGGCGAGACGGTTCGCGACGAGGCGCAGATGCATCGCCTTTGGTACGACCTTCGCTCGCAGTCTCTGTTTGAAGAGGCCTTTCGCAACGACGTAACCGAGATCGACAAGAGCCTGGAAGACATGGTGTGGCGCATCTCGTCGCGCTTTGCCTTACTCGGTGGTCGACAGCCTGCCGTCTCCCGGGGGGCCCTTTATGCGCTGTTTGATGGGCTATTCCAGCGATGCCTGCTGCGACACCTCTCCGGGGATCGTGGGGCGATCGCAGATCTGCAGGAAGAAGTGGGGCGGCTCCTCCCGACCGTTGCATAGCAGCTCCAAATTTTAGGAGCCGCCACGCAGGCGAGCGAGCGGCGCCCTCGTCATGCCGGTTCTTACGAAGCTGCCGCGCCGACCGCTGTCTTCCGTGCCGGCGGCGTCCAGCGAAACGCGGCGCCGAACCTGTTCCAGACATTGATCGAGGCGACCGCGGAGGTGAGATAGGCGAGCTCCTGTTCCGAAAACTCCGCGCTCGCCTGCGCATAGACCTCGTCGCTGACGCCGTCGGCGAGCAAGGTCAGCGCCTCCGTCCATGCCAGTGCCGCGCGCTCACGCTGCGAGAACTGCGGCGCCTCGCGCCAGACCACCACCAGATTGAGCTTGTCAGTGGGCACGCCGAGCTTCTCGCTTTCCAGGATGTGGTACTGCACGCAGAAGGCGCAGCCGTTGATCTGCGAGGCGCGCAGCTTGATCAGTTCGAGCAGTTGCTTGTCCATGCCGGCCTTGCCCGCGACCTGGCCGAGCGCCAACACGGCCGCGTAGGCGTCCGGCGTCAGCGACATGAAATCCTTGTACTCTTTGCGGGCGTGTGACATTGCGATTGCCTTATGTTATTAGGGCTCTGATTTATTATAAGAGCACTGATATGCAGCGCAAGATCGGGACTTCGGCTAGGCCGGGATCGCATCGGCCGCAAAAAGCGCGGGCCGAAGAGCCGAATAATCGCCGACAAATGGCGTTGCGAAAAACGCCGGCCAGACGTCGGAAGCCATCCGCCGAAAATCCCGTGCGCGCCGCGATCCGCCCGCCGCCGCCCGGTCAGGGCAAGCGCGGCGAGCAAGGCTACCTCGCCTACCTGCTGCGGCAGGCCCAGGCCGCGACGCGGCTGGCGATGGAGCGCGCGCTGGCCGACCTCGGCGTCACCTCGCCGCAATTCGTGGTGCTGACCATGCTGCGCGCCTATCCCGGCCTGTCGGGCGCTGACCTCGCGCGGGTGGCGCTGCAGACGCCGCAGACCATCGGCGTCATCATCCGCAATCTGGAGCGCGACGGCGCCATCAAAAAGGCCCCGCACCCGATCCATGGCCGGGTGCTGCAGTGGACGGTGACGCGACGGGGCGCGGCCCTGCTCGAGCAGTGCCGGCGGCGCGCCGATGCGATCGAGCGGAGGCTGGCGGCCGGGCTCACCACCAAGGCACAGGCCGTGATCCGCCGCTGGCTCGCCAAAATCGCTACGGATTTGTAACGAAATCGGCGGTTCCCGCGGCGTCATGGCTTTTGGCGCAGGCCCGCCACGCCGCTAGAATGGCTGGATGAAACAGCCTGATTCCCGGAACGCCCCCACCCGTCGCGCCCTGCTGAAGGCCGGCATCGGCGCAGGCGCCCTGCTCGCCGCGCCACTGACTGCGTTTGCCGCGGCACCTCCCGGCTTCGACGCGTGGCGCGACAATTTTCGCGCGCGCGCACTGGCAAAAGGCATTTCGGACGGGACCTGGACCCGGGTGATGGGCCGCATCGAGCCCGACATGAGCGTGTTCCGGCAGATGCAGAAGCAGCCGGAATTCCACGAGCAGATCTGGCAATACATCAACCGCCGCGCCTCGGACTGGCGCATCATCAACGGCCGCGAGGCGTTGAAGAAACACGAGGCGCTGTTCGCGCGGATCGAGCAGGATTTTGGCGTCGAGCGCGGCACGCTGCTGGCGCTGTGGGGTGTTGAATCAGCCTATGGCGATCCCCTGGTGCAGCAAAACCATATGCGTCCGATTTTTCCGGCGCTTGCAGCGCTGGCCTGGAACGAACCGCGCCGCCGCGCCTATTGGGAAACCGAGCTGATCAACGCCTTGAAGATCGTCGACCGCGGCTGGGGCACACCGGAAGAAATGCGCGGCTCCTGGGCCGGCGCCATGGGCCATACGCAATGGATGCCGGAAGTCTGGCTCAATGTCGGCATGGACTACGACAAGGACGGCCGCGTCTCGCCGTTCGGCAAGCCCGACGATGCGCTGGGCTCCAGCGCGCGCTATCTGCTCAACCGCGGCAAGTATCACCGCGGCGAGCACTGGGGCTATGAGGTCAGCAACTCCGGCGGGTCATCGAGCGGCAGCCGAACCTATGCGGCATGGTCCAGCGCCGGCGTCACGCGCGCCGACGGCAAGCCGTTCCCGCAGCCGAACGCATCGGCTCAGATGTGGGTGCCTGTCGCCGGCGGACCTGCATTCCTGCTGGGTCCGAATTTCTATTCGGTGAAGAGCTACAACCCGTCGATGAACTACGCGCTGGCGATCTGCCATCTCGGCGATCGTATTCTCGGGGCGCCACCGTTCATTCACCCCTTCCCCGGCTCCGAACGCGCGCTGACGCTTGCGGAAGTGCAGGAAGTGCAGACGCGATTGACAAAAGCCGGCTTCGACACCGGCGGCACCGACGGCCGCGTCGGCAACGACACGATGAAGGCCGTGAAGGATTACCAGACCAAGATGGGGCTGCTGCCGGCTGACGGTTATGGCGGGCTGAAGGTGCTGGCGCGGTTGAGGCAAGGGAACTAGTTCACCGTCATTGCGAGGAGCGAAGCGACGAAGCAATCCATGCCTCTGCGCGAAGAAAGATGGATTGCTTCGCTACGCTCGCAATGACGAGCGCCCTCACCTCCGCGCCACCCCGCCCGCAAACATTCCGCCATCGATGACGAGCTCCGTCCCCGTCACGTAGCGCGAGGCATCCGACGCCAGATACAACACGCCCTGCGCAATCTCCGCGGCCTGCCCGGCACGCCCCAGCGGCGTCGCCATTTGCGCGCGCTCCTCGGGATCGATCGGGGCGTTCTGCCCGGCGCCCGCCGCCTCGGTCGGGATCTTGCCCCAGATCGGCGTGTCGATGATGCCGGGATGCACCGAGTTGACGCGGATGCCGTCGCCGAAAGTGGCGCACTCCATCGCGATCGCTTTCGCGAACAGCCGCACGCCGCCCTTGGTCGCGCAATAGCCGGAAAGGCCGGCTGCACCCCGCAGGCCGGCGAGCGACGACATCATGATGACGGAGCCGCCGCCGGTCTTGCGCATCGGCGGCAGGCTGTGTTTCACCGACAGGAACACGCCGTCGAGATTGATCGCGGTCTGCCGCCGCCAGTCCGAAAGCGACATCTCGGTGATCGTCGGCACGGCAATGCCGATCCCGGCGTTCGAGACCAGCACGTCGAGCCGGCCGTAGCGCTTCACGACATCGGCCACCACCTCGATCCAGCGCTCCTCGCTGGTGACGTCGTGATGCCAAAAGCTCGCCTCCCCGCCCGCCTTCTTGATCCGCGCGACGACCTCGGGACCTTTCAAATCGTCGACATCGGTCACGGCAATTGAAGCGCCTTCGCGCGCGAGCAACTCGCAAACCGCTTCGCCGATGCCGGATGCGCCGCCCGTCACGAGCGCGACCTTGCCCTGAACCTGTCCCGTCATGTCTTCTCCCGTTTGTTGCTCTTGGTTGTTGAACTACCGGATCAAGGCCGGTCCCTGATCCGGCACCGCGACATCGACCACGCGCAACTGCACGCGCTCCGTCCCCTGAAAGCGATCGACCGCGAGCGAGCCCGCCACATGCAAGGGCTGGCCACGGTTCTGCGTCAGCGCGTGGCCGAGTTTTTGGCCGATCGAGCGGAACGCGATGCCGTTGACCATGGCGCCGTCGCCGGACTTGAAGCGCACGCGCAGATGCGCCTGGCCCACTTCGTCGGCATAGACCAGCTGATGCGCCGGCAGCGCGATCACCGGCTCCGGATTGGCCGCCCCGAACGGTCCGGCGCGGTTCAGCATGTTGGCGAATTCCACCGTCACGCTGCGCGCGCTGACGGCGCCGTCGATGAACAGCTCGTTCTCGTGGCGGGAATTGGCGACGTCCTCGGCCAGCGCGCTTTCCATGAAGGCGCGAAATTCCGCGAGCTTCTCTTTTCGCAGCGTCACGCCCGCGGCCATGGCGTGGCCGCCGCCCTTCATCAGCAATTTTTCCTTCACCGCCTGCCGCACGGCTTTTCCGAGATCGACGCCGGAGATCGAGCGACCCGAGCCGGTGCCGATGCCGCCCGGCTCCAGCGCAATGGCAAAGGCGGGACGTGCAAACTTCTCCTTCAGCCGCGAGGCGACCAGGCCGACGATGCCGGGGTGCCAGCCCTCGGCGGCGGTCACGATCACCGCGCCCTTGTCCTCGAGGCCGAGCGACGCCAGCGCTTCGGCTTCGGCTTGCGCCTCCGCCGCTTGCTCGATAATGCGGCGCTCGCTGTTGAGCCGGTCGAGTTCGGCGGCGATCCGCGCGGCCTCCGAGACGTCGCCCTCCAGCAAAAGCCGCACGCCTAAATCGGCGCGCCCGATCCGGCCGCCGGCATTGATGCGCGGCCCCAGCATGAAGCCGAGATGCCAGGCTTCGGGCGGCCCGTTCAGCCGCGCCACATCCATCAGCGCGGTATGGCCGATGTGGTCCCGGCGGCGCATCGCAATCAGCCCCTTGGCGACGAAGGCGCGGTTGAGCCCGGTCAGCGGCGCGACGTCGGCGACGGTGCCGAGCGCCACATGGTGCAGCATGCCCAAAAGGTCCGGCTCGGGCCGTTCGGCATTCCAAAAGCCGCGGCCGCGCAATTCCCGGTTCACCGCCACCAGCGTGATCAGCACGAGGCCAACGGCGGCGAGATGACCGAGGCCAGAGAGATCGTCGGGCCGGTTCGGGTTCACCAGCGCATCGACCTCCGGCAATTCGTCGCCGGTCTGGTGATGGTCGATGACGACCACCGACATGCCGAGCTTCCGTGCTTCCGCCAGCGGCTCGAGGCTGGTGGTGCCGCAATCAACGGTAACGAGCAGCGTCGCGCCCTTGGCGGCAAGCCCCCGCACTGCCTCGACGTTGGGCCCGTATCCCTCGAAGATACGGTCGGGAATGTGGATCAAGGGATCGAGCCCGCAATGGCGCAAATGCCAGGCCAGCAGCGCCGCCGAGGTCGCACCATCGACGTCGTAATCGCCGAAGATCGCGACCTTCTCGGCGCGCAAGGCCGCGTCGGCAATGCGCCCCGCCGCCGTCTCCATCGCCGTCACGGTGTGGGGATCGGGCATCAGTTTGCGGATGGTCGGATCAAGAAAGTCCTCGACCTCGTCGATCCCGACATCGCGGCCCGCCAGCACGCGCGCCAGCATCTCCGGCAACTGATATCGCTGCGTGATCGCCAGCGCCCGCGCCGCCCCCCTGGCGTCGAGCCGGTCGCGCCACAATTTGCCCATTGCTGAACGTGATACGCCGAGAAACGCTGGCGGCAGTTCAACGGGAATGGCGGATGCGGGAAGCGTCATGATGCCTTCGAGACATAGGGGCAAAGCCGCCCTGCGGCAAACGCAAAGCCAGGGCGATGGCGTGGTGCGGCTGTGCCGCGAATCGTTGTGGCCGGGCTGACACAATTTCGGCCAGGTGGGCTTTGAGCCTATGCCGACAAAAACGACTTGCACAAAGAAGATGCAACTTGTCCCCGTAATACTACCCGCGGGACGGCGAAACATAAACCAATCGTTAGCCATGATCCCCGACAAAGGAGGCAGACACGCTGTCGTTGAGTCCCGCCGATCCGCAGAAGATCGACATCCGCACAAAGACTGAGGAATTCCCGCCAATGTCCGTCGCGCTTCGCTCCCAGACCGCAACGACCGCAAAACAGCCCGCCAATGCAGCAGGCGCGGAGGATGAAGCCGACGTTTCCGCGCTGATCGCCAGATTGACCGCCGAGGTCAACCAGGTCGCCTGCGAGAAGACCAAGTCGATCCAGAAGATCACCAACCAGATGAAAATGCTGGCGCTGAACGCGCTGATCGAGAGCTCGCGCGCCGGCGCCCAGGGCGCGGGCTTTGCCGTGGTGGCGCAGGAAGTCCGCAATGTCGGCCAGCAGGTCGAGACCATCGCCCGCGAACTTGAAAGCCAGCTCACCAACCGGACCGGCAATCTGATGAACTCGATCGCGCAGATGGCCGACCGCTCGCGTGGCGAGCGCATGGTCGATCTGTCGCTGAATGCCATCGAGCTGATGGACCGCAACCTCTATGAGCGCACCTGCGACGTGCGCTGGTGGGCGACCGACTCCGCCGTCGTCGATTGCGCGGCGGCGCCGGAGGCTGCGGCCGTAGCCCATGTCTCGGAACGGCTGGCCGTGATCCTCGGCGCCTACACCGTCTACCTCGATCTCTGGCTGTGCGATCTCGACGGCACGGTGCGCGCCAACGGCCGCGCCGATCGCTTCAACGTCGTGGGCCAGAACGTGGCGTCAACCAAGTGGTTTCGCGCGGCGCGGGGCCTGCGAACCGGCGACGAATACGCCGTCGGCGACGTCGAGTGCCAGCCCCTGCTCGGCAACGCCCAGGTCGTGACCTATTGCGCCAGCGTTCGTGCCGGCGGCAAGGCCAACGGCAAGCCGACCGGCGTGTTGGCGGTCCATTTCGACTGGGAGCCGCAAGCCCGTGCAATCGTCCAGGGCGTGCGCGTCGGCGCCGCCGACAAGGCGCGCGTGCTGCTGGTCGATTCGAATTTCCGGGTGATCGCGGCGTCCGACGGCCAGGGCCTGCTCACCGAACGCCTCTCGCTTCCACTGGAGGGGCGGCGCTCCGGCTTCCATCAGGACCGCTCCGGCGCGCTGGTCGCGTTCCACGCCACGCCGGGCTACGAGACGTATAGAGGGCTCGGCTGGTTCGGCGTGATCCAGGGCGGCGCGGGATAGCAACGACGCCCATAGGATGGGTGCTAATCCGTTACGGGCGCGCATTCGGCGTTTTGGTTCTGTCTTTCGCGGGCCACTGCTCGGAGAGCGCGGGTAAGGCCATCTCCTTGCCCGTCATTCGCTCGACCGCAATGGCGTAAACCGTGATCGCGTCGATGCGCGGGAAAAAGCCTTTAGGCCGCGTGCTATCCGGCTTGCCGTATTTTTCCATCAGCACTTCGCAGAAACGTTGCTTGACCGCCCTCTCCTCGACGATCCGAATCTTGCCGAACACGATCACGCTTCGGTACGCCAGACCGGAATCGCATTCGAAGCGGCCGTAGTCGAACACCTGGTCCGGCTCGTCGAGCTCAAAGCAGATGCGCGGCTCGCGCTTGACGTTCGCCCGCAAATGCCCCCTGGCGCTGCCGGTGTGAAGGTAGATTTCCCCGTCCATCCAGATGTAGAGCAGCGGAACGCAATAGGGATAGCCATCCGCACCGACGGTCGCGAGCCGTCCGCTGAACCCGCGCTCAAGCATTTCATATGCCCGTTGCTCGGACATCGCGCGATCGGCGCGACGCAGTTGAGGCGAACTCATGCCGATCTCCGTGAAATCGATTGAAAGCGCGAACCCGGCGATCGCACCGGCTTGAATCACCCTCCACGCCGGCATAGCCTGCATAGTGGTCTGTCGAAAAGATCCACTTATTGAAAGACTACGATACCACTTTCGCACCGATATCGATCCGGATGCCGACATGAAAAGCCGACAAAGCTGGGCAGACCTTTATGCGTTCGAGGTCGTTCGCGAGAGCGACACGCCGCTATTCCGCCAGCTCTATCTGCAGCTTCGCGCGGCGATCCTGTCACGACGCTTGCGGCCGGGAACGAAGCTGCCATCCACGCGGGAGATGGCCGTGCAGCTTGGTGTGTCGCGCTCCGCCGCAGTTGCCGCCTACGAGCAGCTTCTCGCCGAAGGATACACGTCCGGCAGGCATGGGTCAGGCACCTATATTTCGCCTGACCTTCCCGAGCCGATCGAGGGAAATTCACAGCGACGCAAGAAGCCTGCTGCGGCGATCCCGTCCAACGCCACGCAGATGCAGCCCCTCGGCGATTTTGTCGATGTCACGGTGCAGAGCGATCAGCGGCCGTTCAACCTGGGACGCACGCTGATCGACGACCGAACGCTGGAGCTATGGCGCAAGCTCAGCGCACGTACCTTTCGTTCGCTGGATGCAAACCATTTTGGATATTCCGACCCGCGCGGAACGATCGAACTTCGAAAGGCCATCTGCGAATATCTGCGAGCCGCTCGGGCGGTGAAATGCGACCCCGATCAGATCGTGGTTACGGCGGGAACGCAGCAGGCGATCGACATCGTCATCCGGATCCTTCCGAACCGCAACAAGGAGGTTTGGGTTGAAGATCCCGGTTATCCACTGACGCGACAGGCTCTGTTGGCCGCTGGCGCGACAGTCCATCCGATACCCGTCGACGGGCAAGGCATCGACGTCGGCGCAGGCATCCAATCGGCGCCGAACGCCTGCGCGGTGTTCGTGACGCCCTCCCACCAATTTCCAACGGGGGTCGTGCTCTCGATGGCCCGCCGCCTTGAACTCCTGGCCTGGGCACGGAAGAGGAATGCATGGATCGTGGAGGACGACTATGCCAGCGAATTCCGGTACGGCGGCCGGCCGCTTGCCTCGCTTCAAGGCCTCGATGACGGTGAGCGCGTCATTTATATCGGCACGCTCAACAAGGCGCTCTTTCCAGGCCTGCGGATCGGTTACGCCGTCATCCCGCACGCGCTGCAGCGGTCGTTCGTTGCCGCCCGCTATTTGATGGACCGGCAGCCATCGACCTTAAGCCAGGCCGTGGTGGCCGCCTTCATGGAAGAAGGTCATTTCGCCGCGCATATTCGTCGCATGCGCGTGCTGTACAGGGAGCAGCGCGACGAGCTGGTTGCCGCTCTCAAGCGCCAACTCGGTACCGATCTCACGGTCAACGCTCCGGACCAGGGCATGCATCTCGTGGCCTTCACGCGGCGCGGCCTCTCGGACACCGCCATCGAGCGCGCTGGCCACCAACACGGTGTCGTCGTCCGGCCCATGAGCCGGCTATATCTCGCAGCGGCGCCGCGGTCCGCACTTGTGCTTGGCTTCAGTGGCCACGCACGCCAGACGATTGTTCCCGCGGTTGAACGTCTGGCTCGGGCCGTGGAAATGCAGTCGAGGTCTTCGCCACGTGCAAGGGAGCGATTGGCGACGCCGAAACGCTGACGTGGCTTGTCGGCAAGTCGATTCCGGCGGCATTGATCGTAGCGTCAGGGCAAAATAAGGCGCATACGTCCTTCCGCCCCGCCTTCGAAAGGTCTATCTTTCGACTATGACCAAACTGCTTGAACATGCGGTCGATAGCGTACGCGCCCTCCCCCCCGAGGTGCAGGACGAGCTTGCGCGCCTACTTCTACAGGTGGCCGGCGAGGAGCAACCCGTTATTCGGTTGACGTCGGAGGAACGCGCCGACCTTGCCGAAGCTGATGACGAGATCGCGCGGGGTGAGTTCGCCACAGACGAAGAGATGCGTTCGATCCTGGCAAAGCGCCCTGTGTGAGGCTGCGCGTCACACGGCGCGAGGCGACGCAGATCGCGAAGGCGCTCGACTACATCGAGGCGGATTCGCCCCAAGGGGCAAACCATGTTCGCGAGCGGATTCAAACTCTTTTCCGTTTGCTCGCGCAGCACCCTTACGCGGGGCAAGCGACCGACCTTCCAGGCGTCCGGCGCCTCACTCTCAGCCCTTATCCCTATCTGATTTTTTACCGGGTCACCGATAGCGAGGTTATCGTCCAGCGTATGCGCCACACATCGCGCCGGTCACGCTCCGCATCAGGCACGCCATGACGTACCCAGCTCTCCCACGCGTCGTGTAAAACGCTGCGCCGCGCCCAGGACGCGAGCGACCTCAGCACCCCAGCCGATCGGCGATGCCGCCAAAATCCTTGGCGACGATGTCCCAGTCGCCCTTGGCCTCGAAATCGTATTTCTGGTGCGGGCCGTATTCGGTGGGACGCGCGACGAAGGCGGTCTTCAGGCCAAGCTTCTGCGCGGCCTTCAGATCGTTGTTGTGGGCGGCGACCATCATCACCTGGTCCGGTGGCAGGCAGAGTAGTTTGGCGGCGCCGAGATAGGTTTCGGGATCGGGCTTGTAGTGCTCGAACAATTCCGCCGACATGACGAGGTCCCACGGGAGCCCTGCGAACTTTGCCATGTTGGTCAATAGCGCGACGTTGCCGTTGGAGAGCGGCGAGATGATGTATTTCTTTTTCAGCCGCGTTAGCCCCGGCACGCTGTCGGGCCAGGCATGCAGGCGATGCCAGCCCATCGTCAGGTAGTGCAGATCGGCCTCGCTCAATCCCTTGATCGCAAACTGCGCGACCAGCTTTTCCAGCGACTGCCGATGCAGCGTATCCAGGATCTGATAGCCGCGTTCCGGGTGCTTGCGCACCTCATCCATCGAGGCGGAATAGACCGCGCGCCAACCATCGACCAAAGCGGTCCAGTCGGCATTGATGCCTGACGTCTCCGACCATTTGGTGAAATCGTTGATCAGGCTGGTGCGCCAGTCGACGACGGTGCCGAACACGTCGAACACCAGCGCCTTCACCGCGGACACGTCGGACATGCGAGCCTCCCCTTGTTCTTGTTTTTCTGCCGCAGTCGTTCCGGGATGATGCGCAGCACCAGACCTCAGGGGTGCAATTGCACCCCGGGGAACGTCGAGATTCTCAGGTGCGCGATTGCGCACCATAGTTCGCTTCGCGCCCCGGAATGACGGCGGGCCTCAATCCAGATGAAACTTATCCAGCTGCCGGTGCTCCGCCTTGATGTAGCGCACCGTGCCGGTGACCGAGCGCATCACCACCGTTTCGGTCTCGATCACATCCTTGCGGAACTTGACGCCTGACAGCAGCGAGCCCGTGGTGACGCCGGTTGCCGCGAACAGGCAGTCGCCCCGCACCATGTCTTCGATGCCGTAAATCATCTTCGGATCGGTCACGCCCATCTTGTGTGCGCGCTCCCGCTTCTCGTCGCTGTCGAGGATCAGCCGGCACTGCATCTGGCCGCCGATGCAGCGCAGCGCCGCCGCGGCCAGCACGCCCTCGGGCGCGCCGCCGGTGCCGATATACATATCGACGCCGGTATTATCGGGATCGGCGCAATGGATCACGCCAGCCACGTCGCCGTCGGTGATCAGCCGCACCGCGGCACCCGTGCTGCGGACGCCGGTAATGATGTCGGCGTGGCGCGGGCGATCAAGCACCAGCACCGTGATCGCGCCGGGCTCGACGCCTTTGGCCTTCGCGAGCCGCCGGACATTGTCGGCGGGCGACGCGTCAAGCTCGACCACGCCCTTGGCGTAGCCCGGACCGACCGCGAGCTTCTGCATGTAGACGTCGGGCGCATGGAGCAGCGTGCCGCCATCGGCCATCGCCATGGTCGCGATCGCGCCCGGCATGTTCTTGGCGCAGAGCGTGGTGCCCTCGAGCGGGTCGACAGCGATATCGACCTGGGGACCCGCGTTCAGCCCGACCTTCTCGCCGATGAACAGCATCGGCGCCTCGTCGCGCTCGCCCTCGCCGATCACGATGGTGCCTTCGATCGGCAGCTTGTTGAGTTCGCGGCGCATCGCGTCGACCGCGGCCTGGTCTGCCGGCTTCTCCTGGCCGTGGCCGCGCAGCCGCGCCGCCGAAACCGCGGCGCGCTCCGTCACGCGCACGATTTCGAGCGTAAGAATGCGCTCGAGCAGCAATTGCGGCGGAACGGAAATATGGGTCGACATTGGCTTACTCCTTTAAACCTGCACGGGCCTCTCGGACCGCAAATCAAACGTTTGGCGCGCGATCCGTTCGGATCATGGTCTAGTTCTTTTCGATCCGTATCACCTGCGGCCGGCCGCTGATCACCTTGTCGCGCTGAACGGCTTCGAGCGCACGATACACCGCGTCCTCGGAAGTTGCGTAGGTAATCAGGATGACCGGAACCGGTGCGGCCTTTTTCGCTGCACCGTTCGCGTCGACACCTTCGGGGTGGCGCTGCACGATCGACTCCAGCGAAATCTTCTGTTCGGCGAGGCGGGTGGCGATGGTGGCGGCGGTGCCGGCCAGGTCGCGCGCCATCAGGCGGATGTAGTAGCCGCCCTCGTGGCGCTCCATCGGCGCCTTGCTGGTGTCGCGCAGCCGCTCCATCGGGCGCCCGAACGGCTTTGCCCGAATGCCGCGCGCCACGTCGGCGATATCGGCCACGACGGCGGACGCCGTCGCGGCACCGCCGGCGCCGGGTCCCACCAGCGTGATCGGCGGAATGCCTTCGCCGTCGATGGTGACGGCGTTGGTGACGCCCATCACCTGCGCGATCGCCGACGATTTCGGCACCATGGTGGGATGCACGCGCTGCTCGATACCCTTGGCGGTGCGCACCGCCACACCCAGCAGTTTGACGCGGTAGCCGAGTTCCTCGGCCGCGCGAAGATCTTCCGGCGCGATCGAGGAGATGCCTTCCACATACACCGCGCTCTGCGCCACCTTGGTGCCGAAGGCGAGGCTGGCCAGGATCGCAAGCTTCTGCGCGGTATCATGGCCATCGACGTCGAACGACGGGTTGGCTTCGGCATAGCCGAGCCGCTGCGCGTCCTTCAGGCATTCGGCAAACGACAGCCCCTCCTGCTCCATCCGGGTCAGGATGTAATTGCAGGTGCCGTTGAGGATGCCGTAGACGCGGTTGACGCCGGTGCCGGCAAGTCCTTCGCGAAGGGTCTTGATGACCGGAATGGCGGCGCCTACCGCCGCCTCGAAGTTCAGGGCGCCGCCATGCTTCTCGGCGGCCTTCGCCAGCCGCAATCCGTGCTTGGCGATCAGCGCCTTGTTGGCGGTCACCACCGACTTGCCGGATTTCAGCGCCGCCTCGATCGCCGACAGCGCCGGCTCACCGGAGCCACCCATCAGTTCGACGAAGCAATCGACGTTGGGGTCGTTGGCCAGCGCCAGCGGGCTTTTGGCCCACTCGATGCCGCGCAGGTCGAGCGAGCGCTTTTTGGCTTTTGAGCGCGCCGTGACGGCAACGACGCGCACGCCGCGCCCGCTGCGCTCGGACAGCGTCCGCGACTGCGCTTCGATGAGGCGGACGACTTCGGCGCCAACGGTGCCGAGCCCCGCAATACCTACTCTCAGGGGTGCGACCATGAATGAGATAACCTGCAATAAAAGGAATTAGCGCCGGTTGGCGAGAGGAACCACGTTGTGCAACGTTTCAATGCCGCTTTCAAGGAAGCGGCGCACCCCGCGGGCGGCCTGGCGGATACGTTGCTCGTTTTCCACCATGGCGATGCGGACATAGCCCTCGCCATGCTCGCCGAAGGCGACGCCGGGCGAAACCACCACGCCGGATTTCTCCACCATCAGGGTCGCGAACTGCATGCTGCCGACGCCCTCGAAGGTCTTGGGCAGCGGCGCCCAGGCGAACATCGAGGCCTGCGGCGGCGGAATCTCCCACCCCGCCCGGCCGAACGATTCGACCAGCGCATCGCGGCGCTTGCGGTAGGTGTCGCGCATTTCCTTGATGCAGTCGTCCGGCCCGTTCAGCGCGGCGGTGGCGGCGACTTGAATGGGCGTGAACGCGCCGTAGTCGAGGTAGGATTTGACCCGCGCCAGCGCCGCGATGATCCGCTCGTTGCCGACGGCAAAGCCCATGCGCCAGCCCGCCATCGAGAACGTCTTCGACATCGAGGTGAACTCGACGGTGACGTCCATGGCGCCGGGAACCTGCAGCACCGAGGGCGGCGGATTGTTGTCGTCGAAATAGACTTCGGCGTAGGCCAGATCCGACAGGATGAAGATCTCGTGCTTCTTTGCGAAGGCCACCAGATCCCGGTAGAAATCGAGGTCGGCAACATAGGCGGTCGGATTGGAGGGATAGCAGACGATCAGCGCGATCGGCTTCGGGATCGAATGGATGATCGCGCGTTCCACCGCCTCGAAAAACTGCGGCGTCGGTTCCGAGGGCACCGAGCGGATCACGCCGCCCGCCATCAGAAAGCCGAAGGCGTGAATCGGGTAGCTCGGATTGGGGCACAGCACGACGTCGCCGGGCGCGGTGATCGCCTGCGCCACATTGGCAAACCCCTCCTTCGAGCCCAGCGTCGCCACGATCTGGGTGTCCGGATTGAGTTTTACGCCGAAGCGCCGCCCGTAATAGGCAGCTTGCGCCTTGCGCAGGCCGTTGATGCCGCGTGAGGCCGAGTAGCGATCGGTCCGCGGCTTGCCGAGCGTCTCCTTCAGCTTCTCCAGCACATGGGGCGGCGTCGGCAGGTCCGGATTGCCCATGCCCATGTCGATGATGTCGGCCCCGGCATTGCGCGCGGCCGCCTTGGCCTGGTTGACCTTCTCGAACACGTAAGGCGGCAGACGGCGAATGCGATAAAAATCTTCCATGGGACCCTTGCTCCGACAACCGGCAGGACAGAATCGGGGGAACCTTCGCGGCTATCGAAACCGGATTGGGTTTCGATCAGAAGTCGCGCTCAATCAAGGATTTAGAGCGAATTCAGGCGCGAGGTCCTTGAGACCTGGACCCGCAATGCGGTTGAATTGGGTTCTTTTACCACGGGAGCCCGGCAGCGCCAGTTTTTATGGCGTTTTCAAGCAACCCCGCCCCGGACCTAGCGGGGGGCGGCTGGCTCGCCGGGACAGCGCGTCGAAACGACTTTACTTCTTGGCCGGGGGCTTTGCCGGCGTAGAAGCCGTCGCCTGACGGTCGCGGGCGGCCGTCAATTCTGACTGGATTTTAGCCAGTTCGGCCGGCTTCATCGCCTCTTCGTTGCGATCCGGCGGAAGGTCATGCACCGGTAGATAGCCACCGGCTTCCTTCGGACGCTCGGGCGCGCCAGCCGGCAGGCCAACGCCCGGCATATCCGCGATCTGTGTCGAGCAGCCGCCGAGCGCCAATGCCGTCGCGAACAGCGCGGCAATCGACCACAACCTTATCGTTCGTTCTGCCGGCATCCGTCCGGAAATCCCCAACTACCTGCGCGCCCCGCATCGCGATGGTATCTATGCGCTGGTACGAGCCTTGCAACGCGCTGAATCGTCCCGCGGCGTTGATTTCACCAGAACCGTTCAAACCATTGTCGCTCGAAACGATTAAAGCCCAAAGAACTATTCCAACCGGTGCGGCTTTCAATGGGCCTGAACACGCAAATTTTATCGCAGTGCAACAGGGTTAACCCCAACCCGCTTGCCAGCAATCCACGCGGTGACGAACGCGAAATGAAGCTATAGTGTCCTTGATATGAATGACGTCAACACCGAAACGCAGTTTGCGAAAACCTTCAACGCCGAAGCCTTCGCCATGAACATCGCCAAGGCGATGGAGACCAGCGGCCAGGCGCTCGCGGCCTATCTCAAGCCCCGCGAGGGCGGGGAACCGAAGGACAAGCCGCCCAGCGAAATCGGTGAGGTCATCAAGACGTTCTCTGTGGTCGCGGAATACTGGCTCTCCGACAACCAGCGCGCCGCAGATCTGCAGACCAAGATGGGCAAGGCCTATCTCGATCTTTGGGGCCAGGCCGCGCGCCGAATGGCGGGCGAAGCGGCCAAGCCCGCGATCGAGCCATCACCGCGCGACAAGCGCTTCAAGGATCCGGAGTGGAAATCGAATCAGTTTTTCGATTTCGTGCTGCAGCTCTATCTGCTCACCACGCAGTGGGCACAGGAACTTGTGAAGAACGCCGAAGGCCTCGATCCGCACACGCGCAAGAAGGCCGAGTTCTACGTTCAGCAGATCACCAACGCGATCGCGCCGTCGAATTTCGTTCTCACCAATCCGGAAGTGCTGCGCGAGACGCTGGCCTCGAACGGTGACAATCTCGTTCGCGGCATGAAGATGCTAACCGAAGACATCGAAGCCGGCCGCGGCAACCTGCGCATCCGCCAATCCGACCCGTCGAACCTCGTCGTCGGCATCAACATGGCGACGACGCCCGGCAAGGTGATCTTCCAGAACGAGCTGATGCAGCTCATCCAGTACACGCCGACCACGGAGACGGTGCTGCGCACGCCGCTGTTGATCGTGCCGCCCTGGATCAACAAGTTCTACATTCTCGATCTCAAGCCGGAAAAATCCTACATCAAATGGTGCGTCGACCAGGGCATCACCGTGTTCGTGATCTCCTGGGTCAATCCCGACAAGGAACTCGGCAAGAAGACCTTTGACGACTACATGAAGGAAGGCCCGCTCACCGCGATGGACGTCATCGAAAAGGTGACGGGCGAGATGAAGGTCCACACGGCCGGCTACTGCGTTGGCGGCACCCTGCTCGCCTCGACGCTGGCCTGGCTCGCCGAGAAGCGGCGCCAGCGTGTGACGTCGGCGACGTTCTTCGCGGCGCAGGTCGACTTTACCCATGCCGGCGATCTCTTGGTGTTTGTCGATGAAGACCAGATCTCGGCGCTCGAACGCGACATGCATGCCGCCGGCGTTCTTGAAGGCAGCAAGATGGCGATGGCCTTCAACATGCTGCGCTCCAACGACCTGATCTGGTCGTATGTCGTCAGCAACTATCTGAAGGGACAGGCGCCCTCCGCCTTCGACCTGCTGCACTGGAATTCCGACGCCACGCGGATGCCGGCGGCCAACCATTCCTTTTACTTGCGCAACTGCTATCTGGAGAACCGCCTCTCCACCGGCAGCATGGTGCTCGACAACACGCTGCTCGACCTGTCGAAGGTCAAGGTGCCCGTCTACAATCTGGCGACCAAGGAGGATCACATCGCGCCGGCGGACTCGGTGCTCTACGGCTCGCAGTTCTTCGGCGGTCCGGTGAAGTATGTGCTGTCCGGCTCCGGCCACATCGCCGGCGTGGTCAACCCGCCGGCCGGCGGCAAGTACCAGTACTGGACCAACGACAACATCAGGGACGTCACCCTCGCCGACTGGCTTAAGAATGCCACCGAGCACAAGGGTTCGTGGTGGCCCGACTGGCGGCAATGGCTGGAGAGCCTCGACGCCGAGCAGGTGCCCGCGCGCGCCGTCGGCTCCGAGGAGATGCCGCCGATCGAGGACGCGCCGGGCAGCTACGTCAAGGTCCGCGCATAGCGCCGACTCGCGTTGTCCGGTATAATCAGCCATCCCGTGCCGGGATTCGAATTCGTTTGAGGGGGAAACCAATGACTCGTGAATTGTTCTGGCTGACTCTGACCGTGATTTTGACCGGGCTGCTGTGGGTTCCCTACATCATCAATCGCTGTCAGGTGCGCGGCCTCACCGGCGCCATGGGCAACCCCTCGCGCAACGACAAGCCGCACGCAGACTGGGCCAACCGGCTGATGTTCGCGCACGACAACGCGATCGAGAACCTGATCATCTTCGCGCCGCTGGTCCTGATCCTCAACGACCTCGACTATTCCACCCAATGGACTGTCTATGCCTGCGCCGTGTATTTCTGGGCCCGCGTCGCGCATCTGATCGTCTACACGCTCGGCCTGCCGGTGTTCCGCACGCTGGCCTTCACCGTCGGTTTCCTGGCGCAGGCCGTGCTGGCGCTGGCGATCTTCAAGGTGATGTGAGGCGACTAGCCCTCCGGCATCCATCTCCGCATCGACATCCGGGGCGCCGAAGGGCGCGCCCGGGATCCTGACGATGTTTTGCCCGATCAGCGATTTTCTTTCGGTGTACAAATGCGTCTGTTGATCCTTGGCGGCACGCAGTTTCTCGGGCGCGCAATTGCCGCCCATGCCTGCGCTCTGGGCCATGACGTAACGTGCGCCGCACGGGGCATCGCCGGAAAAGTTCCGGACCGCGCACGCTTCATCCCCGTGGACCGCGACACGTTGTTGTGGGCGCGCACCGCAGGCGGACCGGTCACCGGTCTCACAGCCGATGAAGAGGGTGCCGTTCTCAGAGCTTGGCACGCGAACCGATCTCATCGTTGCTGATAGTTTGGCAACACAGCACCGCCAAGCGGGACCAACCGTCGGGGCGCGCGCCGCCCATTTGATCGTCGACACGCTCGGCTTCCTCGCACAAGCCGTGCTGGCGCTGGCGATCTTCCAGGTGGTTTGAGACTCTCAGTAAACACAAAATCCAAAGCAAAACCCCGGGGCTCGGCCCCGGGGTTTTTTCATTCGCGCCTCTGAAACAGCGCTCAGTACTTCGCAACAACCGGCGAATTGAAGTGGTAGCTGATGCCGGTGCGGAAGACGTGCTCGGTAACCGATCGGGTGGCGGTCGCAGGAACGGCGCCGAAAATGAAGGTATCCGAGGTCGAGCCGAGGTCGACGTAGAGATATTCGGCCTTGGTCGTCCAGTTCGGGCCCAGCAATCCCAGCAGCGTGAACGGCGTTTCGATGCCCGCGCCCGCCGTCCAGCCGGCATTGGTGTGCGAGAAGGATTGCGTGACCGGGCCGAGCAACGTGCTCGTGTTGATCTTCGTCTTGATGCTGCCGTAAGCGAGACCGCCGGTCGCGTAGAACAGGGTCGACCCGACCGAATAACCCAGCCGTCCGCGCACCGTGCCGAACCACGGCAGCGTGGCGTCGTACGCCGCATAAACCGTACCCGGCATACAGAAGACCATGCAGGTCTTGTTGTCTTTCTGGGTACTGCCCTGAATGTCGGCCTCCAGACCGAACACCCAATTTGCGGCCTGCCAGTTGTAACCCGCCTGCACGCCGCCATTGATCCCGTCGGGCGCGAGGTTGAAGGTCTCAAGGAGCGGCAGCGTCGGAATGCTGATCGAGCTGCGATCCCGCCCGGTGCCGGAACCGAAGTTGCCGCCGAGATAGAAACCGGCCCAGTTGGCCGTGGCGACCGGCGCAGAAGGCTTGCCGCCGATCCGATAGTTCAGACCGACCCGAAAGAGGTTCTCGCGAATCTCGCTATTGATCGGGGCCGTCGCAAAGAGCGTGGAAGCGTCGGTCTTGTTGCCGAGATTGAGGTAGAGGTACTCGATCTTTCCGGTCCAGTTGCCGCCAAGCGCGGCCTCGACGCCGCTGCCGACGACCCATCCACCCTGCGTGCGGTCGGTAGCGAAGGTTGACGTCTGCCCGCCTCCCGACTGGGTCGCGTTGGTCTTGACGTTTCCGAAGGCGAAGCCGGCGGTCACATAGCTCAGCACCGGACCGTTCGCGATGCCGATGCGTCCGCGGGCGGTTCCGAACCAGTCGAGCTTCTGGCTATAGGTTGTCGTAAGGGGGCCTACGACAAAACGGGTGCGGTCGTCGCTCAGGTTGGCGCCCTGAATATCCGCCTCGACGCCGAAAACGATCGGCCCGAGTACGGAACCGGTCTGCCAGTTGTAGCCGACCTGGCCACCGCCGAAGCCACCCTGCGGCGAGCCATAGAACGAATAAACCCCTCCCAAGCCAAGCCAGTCGTGCTGAAAGCGATCACGGCCAATTCCGACGCCGGCGTTGACGCCGAGGTAAAAGCCGGTCCAGTCGTAGACGGCAGCGAGTGCTGGAGCTTTGGTGTAAGGCCGGGCGGCGAGGTCTGCGGCGATCGAGGGGGCGGATCCCAGGCCAACGAGAGCGGTGGCCAGCAAGTACTTCTTCAACTTCATTTACGGCATTCCCAGTCCGGCATTCCCAGCACATTCCGACAAACGTGCTGCCGGTGCTCCCCTGTCCTTAACGGATTCGTATCTTAAAGCTGTAGCCAGGGAGCCACATCCTCCGGGCATTTCTCACGCGACGAACTGCGGCAATATCCGGGCAATATCGCGGACTTGGAAGCCGTTCTTCAGCCGCCCTTTTTGGCAACCACGAACAGCATCGACGCCATCTTGTCGTCGAACCCTTTGACTTCGCCGCTCTCGATCGACAGCGAATCCCATTTGCCCGCGTCGGCATAGGTCGCGCGCAGCCAATCCGGCGACGGATAATTGTAATAGCGATTGAGTGTATCGCGGCCGTCGGCGTCGCCCGCCTTGTAGCTGGCGTAGAAGACGCCTTTGGCCTTCAGCGCGCGCCGGATCCGCGCGAGAATATCCGCAAGCTCCGGCCTCGGCACATGCAACAGGCAGGCGTTGGCCCAGACAGCATCATAGGCCTCGACCGCGTCGAGGTTATGAAACAACAGCGTCTCGACGGCGTGGCCGAGATGCTTTGACGCGACGGCAGCCATTTCCGGCGACCCGTCGGTCGCGCGAACTTGGTACCCGCGCGCCAGCATTTCCGCGGTGTCGGCACCGGCGCCGCAGCCGAGTTCGAGAATGGTCGCGCCCGGCGGAAGTTGCGCCAGGAACGCCGTCAGCCGCGCCCGACGCGAGGTGATCTCGCGCCCGGCATAGGCCTCGGCATTGCCGCGATAGAATTGCAGCGTCTCCTCGTCCACCGCGGCACCTCGCGTTACGGAAACAGCGCGATCTGCTCCAGCCCCGCCGTTTCGGGCAGACCGAACATCAGGTTCATGTTCTGGATCGCCTGACCAGCCGAACCCTTTACCAGATTGTCGAGCGTGGAAATCACGATCGCCCGGTTCTTGATGCGATCGGCGACAACGCCAATCTGAACATAGTTCGAGCCGCGCACATTCTGGGTCTGCGGCAGCACGCCCTTCTTTGCGACATGCACGAAGGGTTCGTTGGCGTAGGCCCTCTCCAGCGCCGCCCGCAAATCGTCCGGCGTCGCACCGTTGAGCTTGACGTAGGACGTGCAGAGTTCGCCGCGCGCCATCGGGATCAGATGCGGCGTGAAGTTGATCGTTACCGCGGAGCTGGCGGCGACGCCGATCTCCTGCTCGATTTCAGGCGCGTGCCGGTGGGTGCCGACCGAATAGGGCGACAGCCCCTCGCCCGCCTCGCTGAACAGCGTGTTCTGCTTCAGCCCGCGGCCGGCGCCGGTGACGCCTGATTTCGCGTCGATGACGATGTCGTCGACGTCGATCAGTTTTGCTTTTGCCAGCGGCACCAGCGCGAGCAGCACCGCGGTCGGATAGCAGCCGGGACAGGCGACCAGCCGAGCGCTCGTGATCTTCTCGCGGTAGAACTCGGTCAGGCCGTAGACCGCCTCGCCCTGCAGCTCCAGCGCCCGGTGCTCATGGCCGTACCACTGCGCATAGGTGTCCTTGTCACGCAACCGGAAGTCGGCGGACATGTCGAGGATCTTGATCCTGGGGTTGGCTTTGAGAACCGCCGCGATGATTTCCTGCGTGGTGCCGTGCGGCAGCCCGCAGAACACCGCGTCGAGACTGCTCCAGTCGACTTTTTCCCATTCAACGAGTTTTGGCAGGTCGAGCATGAAGAAGTGCGGAAACACATCGCTCATGGCCTTGCCGGCATGGGTGTTGGCGGTGAGCGCGGTGATCTCGGCATTCGGATGCCGCGCCAGCAGGCGCACCGCGTCGGCTCCGGTGTAGCCGGACGCGCCGAGAATGCCGATCTTCTTCGTGCCCATCGCACGCTCCTTTCAGGCGAAACCGTTCGCTTGTCTTGTACCGCAACGGCGGCGAAAGCCAGCGGCCGTGCCGCGCGCATCACGTCTGCGAACGCACGCGTCCTCGTCCACCGTGCTCTCTTCGCGAGAACGCGGGATCAGCTACTACTTGTCGGCAAGCCCCAACATCAGCTGCATGTTCTGCACGGCCGCGCCGGACGCACCCTTGCCCAGATTGTCGAGCCGCGCGACCAGCACCGCCTGGCGATGTTTCTCGCTGGCAAAGACATAGAGTTCGAGCTTGTTGGTCTCGTTGAGCGCCTCGGGCTCGATCCGCCCGCCCTCGGTCGCCGCGTTCTCGAGCGGCATCACCGAGACGTACTTGCTTCCTGCGTAGCGCGTCGCCAGCGCCGCGTGCAGGTCGGCGCCGCCGGGTTTGCCCGTCAGCGTGTCGAGGTGCAGCGGCACCGAGACCAGCATGCCCTGCCGGTAATTGCCGACCGACGGCACGAAGATCGGCCGCCGCGTCAGCTGTGAGTAAAGCTGCGTCTCCGGCAGATGCTTGTGCTCGAAGCCGAGGCTATACAATTCAAAGGACGGCGCGCTGCCATCCTCAAAACTCGCGATCATCGACTTGCCGCCGCCCGAATAACCGCTCACCGCGTTGATGGTGACCGGATAGTCCGCCGGCAACAGACCCGCATCGACCAGCGGCCGCAGCAGCGCAATCCCGCCGGTTGGGTAGCAGCCGGGATTGGAGACCTTTCGCGCAGTCCGGATCTTGTCGGCCTGGTCAGGCGTGAGTTCCGGAAAGCCGTAGGCCCAGTCGGGAGCGACCCGGAACGCGGTCGATGCATCCAGCACCTTGGGCGCCGAAGCGCCCATGCTGTCGATCAACGCAACGGTTTCCTTCGCGGCATCGTCAGGCAGACAGAGGATGACGAGATCCACCTCGCTCAGGAGCGCCCGCTTGGCGGCAGGATCCTTGCGCTTCTCCTCGGCGATGTTTTTCACCACGACATCGTTCTGCAGGCGCAGGCGCTCCTGAATGCCGAGCCCTGTGGTCCCGGACGCGCCGTCCACGAACACGGCGGGCTTGGTCGCGCCGCCGACGGTTTTGGGCTGGTGGCTGTCGGTGAGGGTCATGGCACGGTCCTTTCGGGCTGGTTCGTTTCGTCGGCAAAGGCCTCCTGGTCTGCAAAGGCCTTGGGCCGCGCGGCTTTCATCAAATACGCGATCTGCTGCGCGCCGGCGTCGGCCTGCGAGCCAAGCGATCCCGCAATCGCTGCATAGTCGGTCTCGGACTTGTGCTGGTTCAGCTTGAAGCTGCCCTCAACCTCTTCAACCGTCATCTCAAGGCCCACAATCGCTTTCTTCAACACTTCCAGCCGCCCGGCCGTCATCTTCGACGACAGCCACGGCTTTTTCGGCAACAGCCGCTCCTCGAACTTGGCGCTGAGCGCCTCGATCTGCGCGGCAAGTTCGTCCTCGGACATCGTCCGCACCGGGCCGGTCAGATGCACCGCCTGGTAGAGCCAGGTCGGTACCTGGTCCGGCGAGACGTACCAGTCAGGCGACACATAGGCATCCGCGCCGTTGACGGCCAGCAGCCAGGACGTGGTCCCGTCCGCGAGCTTTACCAGAGGATTGTGACGCGCGACGTGGAAGGCGGCGCGCGGCGTGCCGTCATTGGCCGAGGTCAGATAAAACGGCAGCGACGAGGCGACCGGCTTGTTGCCGTCCCACGCGCAGAAAAGCCCAAAGCCGCGCGCTTCCGCGAACGCCAGGCTCGCGGTGCGGTCGGACTTGAACGGTGGAGGCGTATACATCTCAAACTCCTGCTTGACGTAGGAGCCGCCAGTTCAGTCCGCGTTTTTGGAAAAAGGAAGAAGCCGCGGGACCGGATCCGGCGGCAGGGGCGATGATCTTAAACGCAGACAACCGCCCGAACCGCGATAATGCGGCGGCGGCGAGCGGCGGACATGGTCGAAGCGTTGATCATGGGCGCGGCTATAAGGCCGCGCCCGCCTGACGTCAAGTTATGACTGCCATTACGGCAGGGTCTGGCGTCAGATCACCGGGCTCCATTGCGCCGGGACCAGCCGGTAGCCGCTTCCCTCCTTCACCACATTGCCGAGACCCGGAAATGGGTAGTGAAAGCCTTGAACGCGCATTTTCTCGGCGACCAGCATGTCATAAATCTTGCGCCGTGTGGTTTCGGCCTGCGCAGGATCCTGATCGAAGAACGCCCGCCAGCCCGGATTGACGACAAACAACGCAGGATGATTGGTCACGTCCGACTGGATGAACACCTTGTCGGACCCCGATGACAGAACAAAGGATGTATGCCCCGGTGTGTGACCGATAGTCTCAACCGCGAGCAATCCTGGCGCGATCTCCTTGCCCCACTCATAGGGCGTCGCTTTTTTCTTAAGGCCCGCTTCAAGAACGCGACGAGCATTTTTGAAAACAGTCTGCATTCGGCCTTCGGGCGCCCGGCTCATTTCACCGTCGTCCATGAAGTACTTCCATTCAACGGACGGCACCAACACTTCGGCATTGGGAAATGCCAGCGTATTGTCGGCATTGAGCAGGCCGTTGATGTGATCGCCATGGAAATGCGAGATCACCACCGTATCGACTGATTTGGGATCAATTCCCGCCGCGGTGAGATTCGTCACGAACTGCCCGGCAACTCCCTTGCTTGCCGCATGGGCCGCGCCGCCGTTTCCGGTGTCGATGACAATCGTCTTGCCGCCCGTATTTATCGCAAGAGGTGTGAACAAAAGCGTCATCTTGTCTTTCGGCAAGAACGCCTTGTCGAGCGCGGCGTTTACTTCGTCTTTCTTGGCGTTCAGGACAAAATTATCTGCCAGATCGAACGTACTCGACCCGTCGAAAATCGCGTTCACCTGAACGTCGCCCACCTTGTAACGATAGAAGCTCGGCGCCTGCTTGTCGGCCAGCGGCGCAGCGGCATTGGCAGCGGCGGAGGGCAAAAGCGGCGTGGCGGCGAGCGCCGCGGCGCCGGCGAGTGCGTGTCGTCGTGTCAGTTCCATGGTGATGTCCTCCCAGTGAGATGAAGTATGCGACGGCGAATGCGATGTGTGCGACAGCGGGTTTGCACTTCTTTTGATGTAATTGCCGCATCTACCGCTGTATTACCGGCCGCGCGATGACAGTGATCGATGGCAAACGCGAGCGCTCCGGTCGGTCGATCGTATCTTTGGGGCTAACACCCGCACGGCGCGCTTATTCCGGTCTTGTCCCTACGCCGCCCGCCACAGCCACTCGACGATATGCGCCATCACGTCGCCGAACAGCAATAGGGCCGCCGACCAGACCAGGGCCGAGACGAAATTGGCAATCTGGAATGGCCAGTACGACATCTCGAAAATGCCGGCGGCGAGCGGCACCGAGGCCCGTAGCGGTCCGAAGAACCGGCCGATGAAGATCGACGGCACGCCCCATTTTTTCACGAAGGCCTCGCCGCGCGGCAGGATCTCCGGATAGCGCGACAGCGGCCACATCTGGGCGACCTGCTCCTTGTATCGAAAGCCGAACCAGTACGAGACCCAGTCACCGAGCGCCGCCCCTATGCCGCCGGCGAGCCAGACCGGCCAGAAGCTGATGCCGCTGACGCCGATCAGCGCGCCGATCGCCACCAGCGCCCCCCATGCTGGAACCAGCAGAGAAATGAAGGCGAGCGATTCGCCGAACGCCAGCACCATGACGATCGGTGCGGCCCACGCCTGATGCTCGCGCACGAAATCGGCCAGGGCGCGCGCAAAATCCTGCATGTCTCGAGTGCCTTCCCCGCCGCGTTGCGCCGTTGAATTTTTTCGCCTGATTCAAGGCTTGCGACAGCTAAGCCAGCCGCTTTCGTGACTTCAAGTCACAAAGGCTGGCACGGGTTGTGATAGCCCAAATCCCGGCCGCCGCAACGGCCATCGACGCCAGCGAAAACCGTGATCTGTCTGGACCATGGAGGGGGCGTTGCGGCCATCTGTTCAGCGCCGCACGGGGCTGATACACGCTCGCCATTCGGTGCAACACGGGAAGAAAGCGCATGGCGCTTTGCCCCACCGTCACCTTTTGAGCCCATCCGTGGCATAGTCAGAACGACCGATTCGCTCGCGCGGCTTCGCGCGCAACACCTAAAGAGCCATGTCCAAGTCATTGAAATCAGCTACAAAAGCCAAATCCCCCAACGACCTTTTCGGGACGGAACCGAAGGGCCGCGCGGCGCCCAAGGCCGCGTCGCGGGCGTCCAATGCCGAGGCCGGCTATACCGCGGCCGACATCGAGGTGCTGGAAGGATTGGAGCCGGTACGCCGGCGTCCCGGCATGTATATCGGCGGCACCGACGAAAAGGCGCTGCATCATCTGTTCGCCGAAGTCATCGACAATTCGATGGACGAGGCGCTGGCGGGACACGCCTCATTTATCGAGGTGGAACTCGGCGCCGACGGATTCCTCACGATCACCGACAACGGCCGCGGCATCCCGGTCGATCCGCATCCGAAATTTCCGAAGAAATCCGCACTCGAAGTCATCATGTGCACGCTGCATTCCGGCGGCAAGTTCGACTCCAAGGTCTATGAGACCTCGGGCGGCCTGCACGGCGTCGGCGTCTCCGTGGTCAACGCCCTCTCCTCGCTGCTCGAGGTCGAGGTCGCGCGCGAGCAGAAGCTCTACAAGATGTCGTTCGAGCGCGGCCATCCCAAAGGCAAGCTCCAGGATCTCGGCAAGATCAACAACCGCCGGGGCACCCGAATTCGCTTCAAACCCGACACCGATATTTTCGGCGCCAAAGCCGCGTTCAAGCCGCAGCGGCTGTTCAAGATGGCGCGCTCGAAGGCCTATCTCTTTGGCGGCGTGAAAATCCGCTGGCGCTGCGATCCCGCGCTGTTGAAGGGCATCGAAGAGGTGCCCGCCGAGGACGAATTCCACTTCGTCGGGGGCCTGAAGGACTATCTCGCCGCCGCTGTCCACGCCGACACGCTGGTGCACCCGGATATCTTCTCCGGCAAATCCGGCCGCAACGGCGCGCATGGCGCCTGCGAATGGGCGGTGGCATGGACCGCGGACGCCGACGGCTTTCTCTCCTCCTACTGCAACACGGTGCCGACGCCCGACGGCGGCACGCATGAATCCGGCATGCGCAGCGCGATGCTGCGCGGCCTTAAAGACCACGCCGAGCGCATCGGTCAGGGCAAGCGCGCCGCGCCGATCACCTCGGAAGACGTCATGGTGGGCGCTGCCGTGATGCTGTCGGTGTTCGTGCGCGAGCCGGAATTCCAGGGCCAGACCAAGGACCGACTGGCCACCGCGGAAGCGCAGAAGATCGTCGAACAGGCCATCAAGGATCCGTTCGACCACTGGCTGTCGGGCAATCCGCTGCAGGCCAACAAGCTGCTGGACTTCGTCATCGAGCGCGCCGACGAACGGCTGCGCCGCCGCGCCGAAAAGGAAACGTCACGCAAGACCGCGGTGAAGAAGCTCCGCCTTCCCGGCAAGCTCTCGGACTGCACCAACTCCGCCACCGAAGGCTCCGAGCTCTTCATCGTTGAGGGCGACTCGGCAGGCGGAAGTGCAAAACAGGCGCGCGACCGCAAGACCCAGGCGATCCTGCCCCTGCGCGGAAAGATTCTGAATGTCGCCTCCGCCGGCAAGGACAAGCTGATGCAAAACGCGCAGCTTTCGGACCTGATGCAGGCGATCGGCTGCGGAACGGGCGCGCACTACCGCGAAGAGGACCTGCGCTATTCCCGAATCATCATCATGACGGACGCCGACGTGGACGGCGCGCACATCGCTTCGCTGCTGATCACCTTCTTCTATCGCCAGACGCCGCGCCTGATCGACGAAGGCCATCTCTATCTGGCCGTGCCGCCGCTCTATCGCCTCACGCATGGCAGCAAGACGGTCTACGCTCGGGACGAGGCCCACAAGGACTCACTCCTGAAGAGCGAGTTCAACGCCAACGCCAAGGTCGATGTCGGCCGCTTCAAAGGGCTCGGCGAGATGATGCCGGCGCAGCTCAAGGAAACCACCATGGACCCGGCCAAACGCACCATGCTGAAGGTCGTGCTGCTGGCCGATGACCGCGAAGGCACCGCCGATTCGGTCGAGCGGCTGATGGGAACCAAGGCCGAGGCCCGGTTCGCCTTCATCTCCGACAAGGCGGAATTCGCCAGCGACGACCTGCTGGACGTGTAAATCCTGGATTTCCGGTGCTTTCCGGACTTTTCCGGCCGACAAGGCCGGATCGCGCCGAATTCTGCCCATCTTTCAGGCATTTCCGCGGCTTTCGTTTTCGGGCGAGTGTGCTCCGCCCGCAACAGCATTTTAGGTGGAACTGCGTATATTCACGGTACTGAACATACACGCGGTACTGGGCTCCGGCGATCGGTACGAAAGCACCTCTAGATAGCAGTCGAGTTCGACGCTTCTGGACTAAAGGAATTGGAAATGAAGAAATTGGTGATCGCTCTGGCCGCTGTGGCGGCATTCACCGGATCGGCCTCGGCCGCTGATCTTGCGGCTCGTCCTTACACCAAGGCTCCGGCCGCAGTTCCAGCACCCGTCGCCAACTGGACGGGCTGCTACGTTGGTGCCGGCGGTGGCGGTGCTTACACCAACAACGATCACAACGAATTCATCACGGCCACTGGTCTTCCGAGGTCCTTCAATGAGTCGAGCGGAGCGCGCGGCTGGTTCGGCACCGTAGGAGCGGGCTGCGACTACCAGTTCGACCGGTTCGTGGTCGGTGTCTTCGGCGACTATGACTTCATGGATGTAAAGGGCGACATTGGTTTCGACGGCGTTGCCATCGTGAGGGGCGTCGGATCGCAGAAGCAAGATTGGCAATGGGCGGTGGGGGGCCGCGTCGGTTACTTGATCACGCCGCAGTTGCTGACCTACTTCTCGGGCGGTTATACGCAGGCCCACTGGAAGTCGACCAACTTGACGCAGTTCGGTGCCGCGGCGCCGCTTTGGAACCTGCCTGGGGCCACTCGGGGTGGTTGGTTCATCGGCGCAGGTGACGAGTATGCTTTGAACTTCCTCCCCGGCCTTTTCTGGAAGACCGAGTATCGTTATTCGGAGTTCGATGCGGTCAACGTTGGCGTCAACGTTGCTGCCACGGGCCTTCCGACCGGCGTCTCGATCACCGAAAAATTCCGCGAGCACAGCGTGCGCAGCGAGCTGGTCTATCGCTTCAACTGGGGCGGCGCTCCGGTGGCGGCCAAGTACTGATCCCTGCTACATAAAAGCTCAAAAGCCCCGGCATCGTCCGGGGCTTTTTTGTATTTCCGACCGGCTCAGCCCCCTTACCCCCGTACCTGTACGATTACGTGTAGGACGGGCCGATCTGATCGGATAAGTAGCTTTGTGGACGAGTGTGTTCCTCCCGCAACAGCTTTTTGGGTGGGACTGCGTATAGTCACCGTATTGGGTTTTGGGAATCGGTGCTCGCGCACACCATCAGAGCGGTCCAACGGGGCGCTTCTAGATCGAGGGATTGGACATGAAAAAATTGGTGATTGCTCTGGCCGCCGCGGCGGCTTTCACTGGCCCGGCTCTTGCCGCCGATATGGCCGCGAAGGCTCCCTTGCGGGCTGCGCCTATTGCCGTCGCCCCGAGCTGGACCGGCTGCTACGTCGGCGGCGGTGGCGGCTATGGTCTTTTCGACATCGAAACGCAGCAGGTTAACATTCCGACCGGCCTCGCCTTCAACCGCTCAGTGGACCAAGGTGGCCGGGGCTGGATCGGCACCCTGCAGGCAGGTTGCGACTATCAGTTCCCGATGGGTTCGAACCAGTTCGTTGTCGGCGCCTTCGGCGATTACAATTTCTCTAACATGAGGGGCGATTTCACCGGTAACGGCGCCGCTGTTGGCTTGGTCAGCAACACGGAGAAGGTCGACTGGTACTGGGCGATCGGCGGTCGCATCGGCTGGCTCGTCAATCCCCAGACTCTCACTTATTTCTCTGGTGGCTACACCGAGGCTCATCGCACCGGCTTCGGTAGCTACCTGACCACTGCGAACGTTCCGACCGGCGTCGGCCTCTCGGGTGGCACGAACAAGGGCTGGTTTCTCGGTTCTGGTATCGAACACACGGTTGGATGGATTCCGGGCCTGACCTGGAAGACCGAGTACCGGTTCTCCGAGTTCGACCGCCGCGATAACGCTGAGTTTGTCACTGCGACGGGTGTGCTCACCGGCAACGTAAGCCGCGACAGAATGTTCACCCAAACTGTCACATCGACTCTGTCCTACCGTTTCAACTGGGGTGGCACTCCGGTCGTCGCCAAGTACTGATCTCTGCTAAATCAGCGGCTCAAAAGCCCCGGCATCGTCCGGGGCTTTTTTGCGTCTGCAGACAGCCGCGCCAACTTGTCGCCGGCGGTGCCTTCACGAGCCGCCGCCTGGCACCACTGCCGCCTGCAGCGACCGGTACGCACGGCGCAACCGGCACTCGATCTCGGACCAGTCCGGATCCGTCATCGCCTGCCCGCGCGCGTCGCGATAGGCCATCGCCTCGGCGCGGCCGATGCCTGATATCAGCAGCGACGGGTGGTCTGCCGACTTGCCATAGGTGATGGCGGCGACGCGGGCGACCGTCACGCCGTATTGCTCTGGGCCCACGGCTTCGCGCCTCGCCTGCCACCAGTCGAGCTCGAGCCGCGCCGCCTCCGCGACATCGAAGCCGCCTGATGTGGCGGATGCGAGCAGGCGGTAGTAGGTCACGAGCGGCGGCAGCGCGGCGTCGGCCGCCTCGCGGGAGCGCGTCGGCTGGAACGCTTTCGCGGCCTGCGCCGCCGCCAGCGCGATCCGAAAACTGTCCAGCGGCGAGAAGCCGAACTGCGTCCGCGACAATTCGTAGAGATGGCCGAACAGCGCGGCATAGCGCTTCTCGTAATAATCGCGCCACATCGCCGTCTCCAGCCGTGCGATCTCAGCCGGCTCGAAGCCGCGCAAATCCGCATGCCGCGGCCATGACGCGTAGGTGCCGATCGCGCCCAGGAGAAGCGCAAGCGCGAGAATGACCGTCCGGCGGTTCATGATGGCCCCTGAGATCGCAGTGCAACGACTTCCGGCCTTGCGAAGCCGGCCGGCTTTGTATTCGATCGGAAGTACGGCCGCCGCGGGCAACGGTTTCCTTAAGCCGGCCGCACGACAAGCCGCGGGTCTGAGACGGCAACAGGAGGGAATCCATGGCCAGATCGCTCTCGATCATCGGCTTTCTGGCGCTCGCCATCGGCTTGCTGTGGATCGGGCAAGGCACCGGCGCCATTCGCTGGCCGCCGTCGAGCTTCATGATCAATCAACTGCAATGGGCCGGATACGGCGCGCTGCTCGGCGCCGTCGGCCTGATCCTGATCTGGCAAGGCAACCGCTAGATTCGTTAATTCGTAGGGTGGGCAAAGGCGCGCTTGAGCCGTGCCCACCATCTCTCCAGCGGCACGGATGGTGGGCACGCTTCGCTTTGCCCACCCTACCCAAACAACAACGGACAATCACCATGACAGCACGACCCTTCGATCTCACCGGCAAGGTAGCCATCGTCACCGGCGGCAATGGCGGCATCGGGCTCGGCATGGCCAGGGGATTGGCAGAAGCCGGCGCGGCGATCGCGGTTGTAGGCCGCAACGAGGCCAAGTCGGCCGCCGCGGTCGCGGAGCTAAAGCAAGGCGGCGCCAAGGCGATTGCGATCACCGCCGACGTCACCGACAAGGAAGCGGTCGCCGCCATGGTCGGCCGCGTCGCCGGCGAGCTCGGCCGGATCGACATCCTCATCAACAATGCCGGCATCAATATCCGCAAGCCGCCGCATGCGCTCGAAATCGCCGAGTGGAACAGCGTGATCCAGACCAACCTGACCAGCGCCTTCCTGTGCTCGCAGGCGGTCTATCCCGCCATGAAGGCGGCCGGCGGCGGCAAGATCATCAATATCGGCTCGATGATGTCGATCTTCGGGGCCAGCTTCACGCCGGCCTATGCCGCCAGCAAGGGCGGCATCGTGCAATTCACCCGTTCCTGCGCCTGCGCCTGGGCGGCCGACAACATCCAGGCCAACGCGGTGCTGCCGGGCTGGATCGATACCGATCTGACCAAGCGCGCCCGCAAGGAGATCGACGGCCTGCACGACCGGGTGCTGGCGCGGACGCCTGCGGCGCGCTGGGGCGCCATCGATGATTTTGCCGGAATCGCGGTCTTCCTCGCCTCGCCCGCGTCCGACTTCGTCACCGGCACGGCGATTCCCGTCGATGGTGGGTATTCGGTTATGGGATAGGGGGACCGTTTGTTAGGCTGCCCGTAACGCTGAGGAAAGCGATTCGTGGGCAAGGGAGTGTCCCGGTGCCGACCAAACGGCCCAATCGTGAACCTTTTGAGCCGAATAGCGGCCATCCCCCGGCAATCTATTGGTGTAATCGTGTCGAACTTGCACGACTGTGGCGTGCAGGTGACAGCCCCGCTGCGGTTCCTAGTCTATGTTGCGTGCACATCAGTTGCTCGCGCGACTTGTACTGGATTGGGGAAATTAATGAAAAAATTCGCTATTGCTGCCGCTGCCTTGGTCGTCGGCACCGTCAGTGCCTCGGCCGCGGATCTGGCCGCTCGGCCGTACACGAAGGCTCCCGTGGCTGTTGCCGCCGTTTACAACTGGACCGGCTTCTACATCGGCGGACAGGTCGGTTATGCCTGGGGTGACAACCGCACCACTGAATTCTTCACCGCTACGGGCCTGCCCTCTGGTTTCAACCAGAACTACAACACCAATGGCGTCGTTGGCGGCGTTCACGCCGGCTACAACTGGCAGTTCGGTCAGTTCGTACTCGGTCTTGAAGGTGACGTTGAAGGCGCCGACATCAAGGGCGGCTATCGCCTGGTAAATACTAACGGAACGGACTATCGGCTGCGCGATCAGGCCTCTATCCGTGGCCGTGCCGGTGTTGCCTTCAACAACTCGCTGCTCTACGTGACCGGTGGTGCGGCCTTCGCGGACATCGATCACACCTACGTCTTCGCGAACACCCTCTTCGAACGAATCTCGACTACCCGTACCGGCTGGACCGTGGGCGCGGGCTGGGAGTATGGCTTCGCGCCGAATTGGTCGGCCCGTGTCGAGTATCGCTACACCGACTTCGGCAGCTACCGGGACCGCTCCACCTTCTCGTTCCCAGGATTCACCTACGAGGACCATCCGGTGTATCAGACCGTGCGCGCTGGTATCAGCTATCGCTTCGGCGGCCCGGTCGTCGCCAAGTACTAAGCCAAGTACTGATCCGGCTACCTGATAGCCCTCAACAGCTTAAAGCCCCGGCATCGTCCGGGGCTTTTTGTTGCGTTTGCGGGAGTGACCTTCCTGCGGCATCGGGCGGGGCCACAGGACCAACGGCGGCTTTGCTCGGCGCTCCGCCCGGCTTCAACCGCAGGGGTGGGCGTCGGGGGTGACCTGGGGGCGGCCCAGCCTGCCCGGCCACGGGATTCACGGGATTCCGGTTCCGCGAGTGGGAACCCAATTGCCAGCGTCGATTGTACTTACCTGT
Source organism: Bradyrhizobium sp. URHC0002 (assembly GCF_054059515.1). Classification (NCBI taxonomy): domain Bacteria; kingdom Pseudomonadati; phylum Pseudomonadota; class Alphaproteobacteria; order Hyphomicrobiales; family Nitrobacteraceae; genus Bradyrhizobium; species Bradyrhizobium sp. URHC0002. Next base: position 6,115,417 of record NZ_JBSSCF010000001.1, read on the forward strand.
GGCAGTTGGGTGACGGACGGGTGGCCAGTTTCCGCCTATGCTGAGACTCGAATTTGGTTACCCGTAAATGAATTTGTCCAACCAAGGGGCGCTCTCAATGAAAAAGCTTGCTTTGGCAGCCGCTGCGATTTTCGCGCTGTTCACCGGCACTGCCTCCGCCGCCGACATGGCGGTCAAGGCCCAGCCCGTCGTTCCCCCGGTCCCCGTATTCAGCTGGACCGGCTTCTACATCGGTATCCACGGCGGTGGCGCTTGGTTCGACAATGACTGGACCGGAGTAGGCCTCATCGGCGGCGGCGGATGCGGAGCCCCCTGCCCGGTCTCCGCCGGCGGCCATTCCGGCTCCAGCTGGCTGGTTGGTGGACAGGCTGGCGTCAACTACCAGACCGGTATGTTTGTGATCGGCGCGGAAGTCGATGGTAGCTGGACCGAGCTGCGCGGTTCCAACCTCAGCACACTGACTGCTATCGTGAATAACAATTCACGCATCGACGCGCTCGCCACATTTGCAGGCCGGGTCGGTATCGCTTCCGGGCCAGCCCTGTTCTACGCAAAGGGCGGTGCAGCCCTCGCCGATGAGCGCTTCTTCACCTCCTTCACCGGTACAGGCATCGGCGCTCAGGCGACCGACTCGACTCGCTGGGGCTGGATGGTCGGTGTTGGTATCGAATACGCTTTCGCCAACAACTGGTCGGTGAAGGCCGAGTACAACCATATGGACTTCGGCAGGGAAACCGAGACGCTCCAGGCGCTGCCGGGCTGCGGCTGCGTTGCTTTCCGGTATGACGTGAATCAGACCGTCGACCTCGTGAAGGTCGGCCTCAACTACCGCTTCGGCTGGGGTGGCCCCGTGGTTGCGAGGTACTGATCGTCGCAAAGCTCTGAGAAACAAAAGCCCCGGCGCAAGCCGGGGCTTTTTGCTGTGGGGTCGACTCAACTAACCACCCGGCGACTGCACATGCTCGGGGCGTACGCCTAACCCCACAAACCGCGCCGTGATGCCCTGCAGCCAGGGCACGGCGGTGACCAGCCGCAAAACGAGCGGCGCCTTTAGCGGCGCGTTGCCCGGCTTCAGCGCGGCGTTGATGATATTGTTCTGCACGACGACCTGCATCCGCTGCGTCATCTTGACCGGAAACTGACGGCGCCGGCGTACCGCGTCGAGTTCGTCCTCGGATGGGCAGCCGTCCGCCAGCTTCGCCGCCAGCAGATTGGCGGTCGCGACCGCATCCTGCACCGCGAGGTTGACGCCGACGCCGCCGATCGGCGACATCGCATGTGCGGCGTCGCCGATGCACAACAGCCCCGGCCGGGTCCAGCGCTTGAGCCGGTTGACGGCAACCGTCAACAGCTTCACCTCATCCCAGCTCTTCACCTCTGATAGCCCCGATTTCAGGATCGGCGCCATCCGCGCGATGTCGTCGAGCAGCGCCGGCAGCCCCCTCGCCCGCACGGCGTCATACTGCCCCTTTGGAATCACGTATGCGCATTGCCAATAGTCGCCGCGATCGAACGTCACCATCATCCTGCCGGGATCGACCCGCGCAAACAGGTTTTCGCTTTCACCTTCCCGCTTGCCGGCGCGAAACCACAGCACATCCATTGGCGCGCCGACTTCCTCGACTTCGAGCCCGGCGCGTTCGCGCACCAGGGAATGGCGGCCGTCGCAGGCAATGGTCAGGTCGGCCGCGATATCGATCACGCCATCCGGCGTCTTCGCCTTCACGCCCGTGACGCGCTCGCCGTCACGAATGAGATCGACCGCTTCCGTCGACATCATCACCTTGAGCGACGCAAACCGCTTGCCGCTCTCGCGCAGGAAATTGAGAAAGTCCCACTGCGGCATGAAGGCGATGAAGGGATATTTGACGTTGAGCCGGCCGAGATCCGCGATCCGCACCGTCTCGCCGCCGAACATCCCCTCCATCCTCTGCAGGCGCTGATGCGGCAGCTTCAGGAAGCCGTCGATCAGCCCGAGCTCGTCCATCACCTGCAACGTGGAGGGATGCACGGTATCGCCGCGAAAATCGCGGAAAAAGTCCGCGTGCTTTTCCAGCACCACGACGTCGACGCCGGCACGTCCGAGCAGATACCCGAGCATCATGCCGGCCGGGCCGCCGCCCACGATGCAGCAACGTGTTTTCATCGCTCGCTCCCTCGCATCGATAGAGCCAAGCCTACTCAACCATCAAGCCTACTCAACCATATTGTGTTGCTGCCAGCGCAACAGATGGGCCTGCAACCGCCAGATCATGGCCGAAAGCGCCACCCCCACCAGCATCAGCACGATCACCGCAACCATCATCCCCGAGGCTTCCGCCCGGGCCTCGGACTCGATGATCAGCCGGCCGATCCCGCGCTCCGCGCCGATGAATTCGCCGACGATGACGCCGATCAGCGCAAAGGAGATCGCCGGCGAGAGCGAAGCAAACACCCAGGCCATGGTCGAGGGGATCACGACGGTGCGGGTGATCTGCCATTCGCTCGCGCCCAGCAGCCGCGCGACATTGATAAAGCCTTCGTCGATCGAACGGGCGCCTTCAAAGGTGTTGAAGAACACCAGGAACACCACCACGATCCACGAGGTCACGATTTTCGAGGTGTCGCCGATCCCGAACGCCAGCACGATGATCGGCGCCAGCGCAATCCGGGGAATCGAATTCACCGCCGTAATGAAAGGCTGGAAGATCGCGCTGAGCCGGTCCGAACGTCCAAGGATAAGCCCTGCGACAAAGCCGCTCGACACCCCCGTGACAAAGCCGAAGAACGTGTTCTTCAGCGTGATCGCAGTCGCGATCCAGAGATTGTTCTCGTTGCGCACCATGCACTTGGCAAAGTCGCCATTGAACCAGCCATTGAACACGCCGAGCTTGGATTTGAGGCAGCTCAGGATCAGGAAGTGCTCGAAGATCTGCGAGGGCTTTGACACGAAATAGGGATCGAGCAGATCAGGCACCAGCCACGGGACTTTGGCATGGAGGTCATATCCCCATTGCCAGATCGACAATACAGCCACGCAGATAAACACCTGCCAGGCCAGCGTATTGCCAATACGACGTGTTCTCATGGCGTGCGTCCCTTGACGAACTCCTCGCCGAGCGAGTGCCAGATGTGCTGGAACAGCTCGGCGTAGCGCGGCGTCTCACGCACCTTGACCGCATCGCGCGGTCGCGCAAAGTCCACCTCGAACATGTCCTTGATCCGGCCCGGCCGCGCCGAGAACAGGATGATGCGGTCGGCCAGCGTCAAGGCTTCGCCGAGGTCGTGGGTCACGAACAGAACGGTTTGCTGCTCGCGCTCCCAGATCCGCAGCAGCACGTCGTGCATGTCGATCTTGGTGTGGGTATCGAGCGCGCCGAACGGCTCGTCCATCAGCAATATTTGCGGCTCCACCACCAGCGTCCGCATCAGCGCCGCACGCTGACGCATGCCGCCCGATAGCGCGGATGGATAGGCCTGTTCGAAGCCTTGCAAGCCCGCCTGCGCCACGCAGGCCGCGATGCGTTGCTTGCGCGCGGTTTCCGGAACGCCCGCCAGTTCGAGGCCGTAGCCGATGTTGTCGGCGACGGTGCGCCAGGGGAACAGCGTATCGCGCTGGAAGATGTAGCCGACATTGGGCGTCGCCTTGCCCGCAACGACCGGCACACCGTCGATCAGGATTTGACCACTGGTCGGCTTGATCAGCGTCGCGATCATGTTGAGAACGGTGCTCTTGCCGGAGCCGGACGGCCCCAGAAGTGCTACGAACTCGCCGCGGCGGACACCGAAGGAAACGTCCCGCACCGCCTCGATCGCGTTCCCCGCAAGCTGAAACGTTTTGCTCAATCCCCTGACGTCGATGCGCTGGACACTGGATTGTCCATCCGGCAGGCCAGTCGAAAGGTTCTGGACGTTCAAGCCGGATACGCCTTTCGCGCTGCCTCGATAAAGGTCGGGCTGACCAGATCGGCCGGCGTCAGCGGCTTGATGCCGGTCATTTCCCGGAACCAGACCTTTTCGCCGCGGGCGAAAGCCGCCGCATCGATCGACGATTCATAGTCGGTGACCTTTTGCAGCGCGGTGATCTCGAGGATGTTGGCGGCGCGCGAAGTACTGCCGACATAAGGCTCGATCGTGTCGTAGATTTCGTCGGGCGAATGTTTCCTGATCCATTGCGTCGCGCGCCAGATCGCGGTGACGAAGGCCTGCATCTTGGGCGGGTCCTTGTCGATGGTCGCCTGCAGCGTGAAATGTGCCGTAACCGGCACCTTGCCACCGATGTACTTGTTCCAGATCGTCTCATCGGTGCCGTCGAAAAGCAGCGTGCCCCAGCCCTGTTCTTTCGAGTCGTTGAGCAACGACAGCGAGCTGACGAGGACATCGACCTGCTTGGTCTTCAGCGAGCCCAGCATGGTGTCGACATTGCCCGTGCCGATCCAGGTGACTTTCTGGTCGAGCCCCATCGTCTCCATGTAATAGGACGACCAGACGTGGTTGGTGCCGCCCAGCGACGACACCGAGACGATCGGCTTTCGCCCGTCGGGTCGCTTCCATTCCGTCAGCTTCTCCAGCGAGGTGATGCCCTGATCCCAAAGATCCTTTCGGATGATGAACATCACCGAAGAGGAACGGGTATCGACCGGCATCAGCACGCGGCCATTGCGGCCGCGATTAGAGAGCTGCATCGGATGGGTGATATCGCCGATGCCAATGTCGCCCTGCGCGGAGGCGATGATTTCGCGCGTCTTGACGCCGCTGCCACCCTGGATCAGCTTGCAGTCGAGACCGGCTTCCTTGAAGTATCCCAATCTGTCGGCGAGGAACTGCGTCTGATAGACCGGCACGGCGACGGGATAGATGACGCGGCCGGGCTTGTCCTCGGCCCACCCCCTGCCGGAGGCGATGGAAGCGCCACCGGCCGCGATGACCGTGAGCGCCGAACGTCTGGTGAAATGTGCCATCAGGCGCGCTCCTTTTCTTTGCCGGCGACCTTCTCCAGCGCGTTCAGCACCGCATCGCCCATTTCCTGCGTTGACAGCCGCTTCGCTCCCGGCTCGGCAATATCGGCGGTTCGCGCGCCGCCCGACAAGGCGCTTGCCACGGCCCCTTCCAGCAGGTCCGCATCCTCGGGCCGGCTGAGCGTCATGCGCAGCATCATGGCGACGCTGAGGATGGAGCCGAGCGGGTTGGCAATGCCCTTGCCGGCGATGTCGGGGGCGCTGCCATGGACCGGCTCGTAAAGCGCCTTGCGCCGGCCGAACTTGTCGAGCGGACCCAACGAGGCCGATGGCAGCATGCCGAGCGAGCCGGACGCCATCGCCGCGCAATCGGACAGGATGTCGCCGAAGATATTGCCGGTGACCATCACGTCGAATTGCCTGGGCTCGCGCACGATCTGCATCGCGGCGTTATCGACATACATATGTGTGAGCTCGACATCGGAAAATTCCGCGGCGTGCAAGGCGATGATTTCCTCGCGCCACACCACGCTGGTTTCAAGCACGTTGGCCTTGTCGACCGAGCAAACCTTGTTCCTACGCGTCCGCGCCAGCTCGAAGGCGGAACGCGCCACGCGGCGAATTTGATCGGTCGTGTATTGCTCGGTGTTGAAGCCACGGCGTTGCCCGTCGGCAAGCGTCTCGATGCCGCGCGGCTCGCCGAAATAGATGCCGCTGGTCAGTTCGCGGATGATGACGAAATCGACGTCCCTCAGCACGCTGGCCTTGAGCGGCGCCGACTCCGCCAGCGCCGGATGGGCGACGATCGGCCTGAGATTGGCGTAAAGATCGTATTTGCTGCGCAGGCCGAGCAGACTGCCCGCTTTGCGTGCCGCTGCGGGCACTTCCTTCGTCTCCGGGCCGCCGGTCGCGCCCCACAGGATCGCGTCGGCCTCCTCCATCGCTTCGACGGTGTCAGGCGGCATCACCTTGCCGGTCGCGAGATAGGGAATGATGCCGTATTGCGCTTCGCGCAACACCATGGGAACGCCGCGTTTGGCGGCAAACCAGTTGAGCACCCGCTGCGACTGCGCGGTCACTTCGGGGCCGATACCCTCGCCGCCGACCACGGCGACCTTGATCATGTTGGACCGGTCCTTCATGCCGCGTTCCCTGCCGTTTTCTTTGCAAAGTGGATCCAGGGCCGTTCTGCCCGGTCGGCCGCCTGAAAGGCGCGGATCTCGTCATCGCGCTGTAATGTCAGCGCGACTTCATCGAGCCCCTCCAGCAGGCCCGCGCGCCGGCGCGGATCGATTGCAAAATCGTGCCGCTGTCCCGAAGGCGAGATGATCGTCTGTTGCTGCAGGTCGATGCTGATACGCCCGGCACCCTGGGTCTGCTGCACCTCGGCAGCAAGGCCATCGACAATCGCCTTGTCGACGACAACAGGCAGGATGCCGTTCTGGAAGCAATTGGCAAAGAAGATGTCGCCAAAGCTCGAACCGATGACGGCGCGGATGCCCATTTCCTGCAACGACCAGACCGCGCCTTCGCGCGAGGAACCGCACCCGAAATTTGGACCGGTAATGAGAATTTCCGCGCTTCGATAAGGCTCACGGTTCAGGATGAACTCAGGATTTTCCGAACCGTCGGGGAGATAGCGAAGCGCGCCGAAAGCCCATTTGCCGAGCGTTCCGCGAATGGAATTTCCGACCAGCCGCTCGATGCGGATGATGACGTCGGTATCGATATTGCCGCGCATGATGGGGGCGGCGATCGCCGTCAGGGTGTTGAACGGTTTCGGCATGTCAGCGCCCCATCGTTCGCACGTCGGCGATGGCGCCGGCGATGGCCGCTGCGGCCGCACTGGCCGGGCTTGCCAGATGGGTACGTGCCCGCGGACCCTGGCGGCCGACAAAATTGCGGTTCGACGTCGAGACCGAACGCTGACCGGGGGCCACGGTTTCACCGTTGGCGGCAAGACACATCGAGCATCCGGGCTCGCGCCATTCGAAGCCTGCATCGGTAAAGACCTTGTCCAGCCCTTCGGCGACCGCATCGCGCTTGACGGTCTCCGAACCCGGCACGACCCAGGCACGGACGCCCGACGCAACCTTGCGGCCGCGGGCGATCTCGGCGGCGGCCCGCAGATCGCTGAGCCGGCTGTTGGTGCATGAGCCGATGAAGACCCAATCGACCGGTGTGCCGGCGATCGGTGCGCCTGCGACCAGTCCCATATAGTCGAGCGCCGTCTCGATCGCGGCGCGGCGCGCGGGGTCAGCGACCTCGCCCGGATCGGGCACGCGGCCATCAACGCCGACGACGTGTTCCGGACTGATGCCCCAGGTCACCTGCGGAATGATTTTTTCGACATCGATGACGACTTCGCTGTCGAACACCGCATCGGGATCACTCGGCAGTTTTCGCCACGCCGCAACCGCCTGCTCCCACATCGCACCCTGCGGCGCATAGGGCCGTCCGCGCAGATATTCAAACGTCTTCTCGTCCGGCGCGATCAGGCCCATCTTGGCGCCGAGTTCGATCGACAGATTGCAGATGGTGAGCCGGCCCTCGACCGGCAGATCGCGAATGGCGCTGCCGGCATACTCGACCGCGTAGCCGGTGCCGGCCGCGGCGCCGACATGACCGATCAGGGCGAGGATGAGATCCTTGGCCGTGACGCCAGCCGGCAGCCGGCCTTCGAACCGCACCCGCATGGTTTTCGGCCGGCGCTGGATCAGCGCCTGCGTCGCCAGCACATGGGTCAGCTCGCTGGAGCCGATGCCGAACGCCAGCGCCCCCAGTCCGCCATGGGTGCAGGTATGGCTGTCGCCGCAGACGATCAGGCAGCCCGGAAGGCTGAGGCCAAGCTCGGGCCCGATCACATGAACGATGCCCTGCCCGGGTTCGTCGACATCGAACATCCGGATGCCGGTCGCCGACGTCTCGGCCCGCAGGCCCGCCAGCAATTCCAGCCCGACCTTGCTGGTGCCGGCCCGCCCGCGCGCCGTCGAAATCGCATGATCCGGCGTTGCGAAGGTCAGCTCCGGATTGTGTACCGGCAGGTTGCGGCTTTTGAGATCGAGCAAGCCACGCGAGCCGCCCAGATCGTGCAACAGATGACGATCGACATGAAGCAGATCGGTGTCGTCGCTGACGCGACAGATGACGTGCTGGTCCCAGATCTTGGCCAGCAGCGTTCGGGCGGGCATTTGCACTGCCGTATCCTCCCGTTTTTTCTTCTTCGATGGCAGGTCGATGCACCGCCACCGGCCGTTTTGCACGGCCTGCTATTCAGGTCGTCGCCCGAACTCGCTTGCGATTATCAAAACATATCGGAGCCCGTGGGCCAACGCCTCATTTGGTGGGCTAGGCCCCACACTGGCGTGGGACGCCGTCAGATCGAAGCGGCGCATCCAATCCATCCCGTCGATCCGCTGCCGGCGCTGACGCGCCAATTTCAGGAAGCAGTCTCACGAAGCCTTGGACCAGCCCGAGTTTGTCCATCACCTCAGCGTCGAGCGATACACGGTGTCGCCGCGAAAATCGCCAGCTCCTCAAAGCACACGACATCGATGCCGCCCGTCCGAGCAAACAGCCGAGCATCATTCCGGCAGGCCTGCCGCCGACGATGCAACAACGCCCGTCCAAACCCTTATGGAGCCGGCACTGCCACCATGACGAGTGTATTGTTCCACCGTGTGTTCCTCGCGCTACAGTTTTACCGGCCGAACCGGTCTACTCTCTCACATCGAGATTTGACGCGTTAGGAATGTTGAAATGAAGCGTATTTTGATTGCTGCAGCGGTCGCGCTCAGCAGCGCCTCCGGCGCCCAGGCTGCGGATTTGGCTGCCCGCCCATACACCAAGGCACCGCCGGCCGTGGCTGCGGTCTACGATTGGACCGGGTTTTACGTTGGCGGCAACGTCGGTTATGGCTGGGGTGGAAACACCGATCCAAGCCTTTCCCTGGTGAATCCGGGAAATGCCGGAAACATCACGACCTTTCTCACCACAGGCTTCCCCGGCTTCAGCAGTGGCAACCAGTTTCCGAACCTCAACCCGGATGGCGTGTTCGGAGGTTTGCAGATCGGTTACGACCGTCAATTTGGCACCTGGGTATTGGGTGTGGTCGCCGATATCCAGGGCGCAGATTTCACCGCCCGTCGGAACGCATTAACGACACTTGCCGCCACAGCGGCCGATACGACTGAGGGCCTGTCTGCAAAAATCACCTGGTTCGGAACGGTCCGCGGCAAGGCCGGTTTTGCGATGGGCGACTGGCTGGCCTACGGCACCGGTGGTCTGGCCTACGGCAACACCGAAAGCAGCATCAACTTCTTTTGTACACCCGGAGGTGGCGGCTGCGCAGGCGTCTCCTTCGCGGGCAATAGCTCAGAGGTCAAGGTCGGCTGGACCGCCGGTGCTGGCATCTCGAAGGCGTTCGCGGGCAACTGGAATGTCGGCGTCGAATATCTCCACATTGACCTGGGACGTTCGTCCGTGACGGGCTTTAGCACGAACGGAGGCTTTCCAACCACGAGCATCACGCAGAGCCAGCGCTTCACCGAGGACACGGTGCGGCTGACCGTCAACTACAAGTTCGGCGGTCAGGTGGTCGCCAGGTATTGATCTCACCGCTCGCCGGAGCATCTCGCACAAAGCCCCGACATCGTTCGGGGCTTTTTGTTGCCGGCACCCTGGTGGTGCTCACGCAAAGCGGCGCCGACCTGTTCGCCTGATACTGTCCGGGTTCCAGAATTAACCTGCGCGACCAACATCAAGCTTAACATGCGAGTTTCGTTGCGGCCGATCCAAACAAGTCTAGCGTGGCTGCAGTCGCGCAGATTGGCCAGTCCCCAAATTTAGCCAGCGTACTGCGCGGTCAGGGGCCGCCTTGTAACCCTAGAGGCGGCCCCGCCCCCCCCAAAGGCAAAGGCCACGCGGCCTGCCTGTAGGCGGCAGCAAAGGGCTATTCAATCACCTCGTCGGCGCGGTCAACGGTGACATGTATCTTTTGGGTGACAAGCTCAAAAAAAGAAAATCCCCGCGGTTGACGACTGGTCGCAGTCGCACGGAGATCGACTATCGTCACATAGGACGTGCGTTATTCCGAGAGTGCAAGCGCCGCGCCGGATACTCACATTGTCAGTGAACGTCGATCCCTGGTGATGGCCACGTAGTTTCGAATCCCTTGCGCCCGTCGCGGACGACGTGAACGGAGCTGGCAATGAGGAAGCGACGCTCGTTCACTGCAGCGCTGGTAGTATCGATGACCATCGGCGCGAGCACTGCCTCGGCGCATCATCCAGGCATCGGCGGCATTGGCGGTGCCGGCGGCATTTTCACGATCGGCGCCGGTACACTCGATCAAGGCCAGTTCGCCTTTTCCCTGTTCGTCGACTATTTGCGGCTGAAGCAACTGAGCGATCCAACTCTGCTCGCCAATATTGGTAACGACGTCCATGGACTGCAATCGGTCGAAAGTCGGTCGCTTGCGTTTGCCTATGGCATCACCAACGACCTGACGGTGTCGGTGCGCCTGCCATTGGTCCGCCGCACCGGCATTCTCGAAGGCGTGCAGGAAGACCCGGCCGATCCCGCCACAGTGCGTGACCGCGGCAACACGTCGGGTTTCGGCGATGTGACCGTGCTGGGCCAGTATCGCTTCCTGAACAATCAAGCGAGCGGAACGCAGGCGGCGGCACTGTTCGGCTTCAAGGCGCCGACCGGCGCAACCAACCTGGTTGACCCGTTCGGAGAAATCTTCGAGGCCGAGTTCCAACCTGGATCGGGCTCTTGGGATGGCTTGTTCGGCGCCGCTTTCAGCCAGCGCTTGACTCCCGCCTTGAGCTTTCACGCCAACATACTCGCGATTGCAACCGGGACCGGGACGCAAGACACCAATCTCGGCAACCGACTTCTCTACAACGGCGCGTTGGCCTACCGACTGTTCGGCGAAACCGCGAGCGAGCCGCATTCGCATGACCCGCGCAACGCCCTTGCGCATGCCGGCCATGATCACTCGCGGATGGCGACCAAGGCTCCGATGGTGACCGCTCCGCACGGGCATGTTGCCTTGGACGCTCTGCTTGAGATCAATGGAGAGTGGCACGACAAGCAGCGAACCTTCGGAATCGCCGATCCAAATTCAGGCGGCAACACGATTTTCATTTCGCCGGGTCTGCGCCTGACGATCGAGAACTGGTCGGGCTACGTGCTGGTCGGCATTCCGGTCGTCAACGACTACAACGGGATTCAAGCGACCCCCACGTGGCGCGTTTTGACGGGGTTCTCCGCCGTCTTCGGGCCCTGATCCATACAAACCCAGTCGCGCAGATTGGCCAGTCCCCGAGTTTAGCCCTGCGTACTGCGCGATCAGGGGGCCTCGTGCCCTGGAGGCGGACCCGCCCCCAAGACAAAGGCCACGCGGGCGATACACCGCATGGCCTGATGCCGGGACTGCCCCGCTCCTCGCAAGATTCCGTCGCCGCCAAGGCAGCCGCGAACCGCCACGACGGTCCCGCAACCAAAGAAGCCCGCCAGGTTGAGTTGGCGGGCCTCCTACGCGGTTACTAGATCCCGCGGGGCCTTGGGGGCAATCCGCGATTGCCACGAAGATACAGAGCTACGGTTAACAAAATGCCTGACGGCGAGCGGCGGTTCTACACAAGAGAGCCTGAGCAAGACTTGCTCCCCAAGGCGCAGACGCCCTCTTCAATGAACCTTTGAGAGGTTCCGGCGACCTACTCACTGCTTGGGTACTCATCTTGCAGTTTGTCTGCGGAGAGTTTGTCTGCAGAGAAAGCTTTTTGGCGATGGTTCGGAAATCCTGGTCCTTCAAGGACGATCGCCGCCTGCTGGAGTTAGCCAAATCCAAAAAGGCGCTTGAGCAGATAGCAAAGGCGATGGATCGATCACCGGAACGCATCCGGAAGCGGGCCATGCGACTCGGCGTCTCGATCAAATCGCAAGCTGCCAGCAGGTGACGCGGGTTGAATTCCGCTCACTTCCGGCTACCTTGCCCACATGACTCTGACCCTGATATTGCTGGCGGCTATCGGTGTCATTCTGCTGGCCGAACGCAGCGCCGAGCACCTGCCATTCGCGATCTCGACGCTTTCCCTTAGCGCGACCGCGATCTCATTCATCGTTGGCGATTTCGACAGGGCGATATTGCTGGCCGGTGTGCTGGCCGCAGCCATCACCGCCGCATCAACCACCAAACATAATTACAGCGCGCTTAAGCTGATCGTAACGGACTTGCCGCTGATGTTTGCAGGCACAGTTCCCTTTTTCATATCGCAGTACCCGCGCGCCGTATTCGCCGTTCTGACCGGGGCTGCCGTACTCATCCTGGCTGCAGTCGCGACCATGATCCATGGAACCGGGCCGTCCGTTCCTCTAGACGTCAGAGTTTTTTTATTCAGCGCTACGCTTATTTGCGTTGTAACGGCTTTCAGGACAAGCGGCGGCGGCATTTCCTTCCGGCGGATCATGGCCCAACGGCGGTGCTTTTACTCGACCTTCATGGCCTCGCTAATCGATCCACATTCCTGGCGGCAAGCCGGCCGATTGGCTCTGAGCGATATTGCAAATGACCCGTTGCCGCTAATGGCGGCCGTACCGGCGCGCACCGTCGAATACCCCGACATCATCGTCATCCAGCATGAATCGATCTTCGATCCTCGCATTTTTGGACTTCCGATCGAGCCCACTGTCGAAGCGTTTCTCTCCCCAAAGAATGGCCTCCATGGAATCCTCAACGTCGACATTTTCGGCGGAGGTTCGTGGCAATCTGAATTTAGCCTCTTGACCGGTCTTTCAAGTGCAAGCTTCGGCTCAAAAGCCTATTACCTTTTCAAGCAGGGCGCGGGCCGATTTCACAACAGTCTTCCCCATTCGTTGGCTGCGCTTGGCTACAGGACCATGCTCGCGTCGAGTTGCCGTCGCAGCTTTCTCAACTACGATGAATTTTATCGTTCGATAGGCATTGGCGAACGCATCTTTGCGGACGATTTCCCTCCACCGTTCGACGTCCGCCAGTTCGAGACGACAAATTCCGATGCAATTTTTCTGGAAGCGGCGTTCGCGGCCCATGCGAAGGGTATTGCCGACGACCCGGCGCCCCGCTTTCTATACGCGCTGACTAACTTCAATCACGGCCCCCACAATCGAAGGCTGGCGGCACCCGGACAGTTCGAGAACGAACGTGCCTTTGCCGCATCAAGCCTCCCCGATGTTCAATATGCCGAGTATTACGCAAGGCTTGCGGAGACGGCCTCGACCTGGAAACGGCTCAAGTTTGCGCTGGCAACGAATTTTCCAAAACGTCCTGTTCTCATCGTGCACTACGGAGACCATCAGCCCGTGGTAACGAAGCGCATTGATCGGCAACTCAAACTCCCCGACGATGCACGGCGCGCGTTCCGCACATTTTATGCGATGGAGGCGCTAAACATCTCCCCTGATCGCCTTGCTTCCGGACCGGGTGCGGACCTGGATATTGCTTTTCTGGGGACCGTGGCGCTCCAGCAAGCAGGTCTGCCGCTTGATCCGATATTTGCCACTCGCGCCAGCTTGCTTGACCATTGCCGGGAAACCTACTTTGCATCGCCTTCCGAACGGAAGCGCCGCTTCCATCGCACGCTTGTGGATCTGGGCATGATCGACATGGGGCCGAGCGTTCAACGCGGCCGCTATTCGCCGACGCCGACGAAGTGATCGAGTGGGCCCGCTATGTCCGGTGCTGGCACCTTGAGACATGGCTGGGAAGCATTGCCATTCAAAAGCAGGGTTTTCCGGCGCAAAATCAGCTGTACGACTGCGAGCACATGGTGTTCAATCCCCGGAACTTTCAGCCCGAGCACAGGCCGCTCGACAGCGTCAACCGGATGCGGCTCGACGTCTATCTTGTCTTGCGACAGGTGCGTCGGAAACTGAACATGGTGGGACATGAGCAGCCAACCGAAGCCCGATCGTTCGGGTGGACTTCAGCGGACGCAGGCGCCGCCGAATGTCGAGAATGAAGCTCTGCACGCCGAACGCCGGCAGCTCACCGTGGCATTTGTCGACATCGTTGGCTCGACGCCCCTGAGTGAGCGGATCGATCCCGAGGAGTTTTTCGCGGTTATCAGAACCTACCGCGATATCTGCGACGAGCAGATCCGCCGCTACGGCGGTCACATTGCCAGAATGATCGGCGACGGATTGCTGGCATATTTCGGCGTGCCGCAAGCCCATGAAAATGATCCCGAACGCGCGGTTCGGGCCTCGCTGGCGATCGCCGCGGCCATCAAGGAACACAAGTTTCTGTTGTCGGACGGCAGCTTCGTCCACCTCGGCGTGCGCATCGGCGTCAACACCGGAGTGGTCGTCGTCGGCAGCGTGCCTGGCGAGCCTCTCGATCGGCGGGAGGTGTTCGGCAGTTCGGCACACGTCGCGGCCCGCCTGCAAGGGCTCGCCAGCGAAAATGGTGTCGTGGTCGGTTCCAGCACTTACGAGCTGACGCGCGGCACATTCAGCTACGCGCCGCTTGGCAGGCGGCCGCTCAAGGGCGTGGAGGAGCCGGTCGAAGCCTGGCGTGCGGAAGCTCTCAGGCCCAGCGAAAGCAGGTTCGATAGGGCGCGGAGGGCGCCCCTCGCCCCGATGATCAGCCGGGTCAGCGAAAGCGCGTTGCTTGCTGAGATGTGGCAGCAGAGTGTATCGGGCTCGGGACAGGTCGGCGTCATTTCCGGCGAACCCGGCATCGGCAAGTCACGCTTGATCCGCCAGTTCCGCAGTGATCTCGATAGGTCTGCGCGTGATGTTCTGTCGTTGCAATGCTCGCCATTCCACGTCAACACGCCGTTCGCCCCGGAAATCGAGAGGCTTAGGCGCGCAACCGGCATCCAGGAAACCGACGACCCGGAACTTGCATTGGCGAAATTGCGCGCGCTCCTGACAAGAGCCGTCCCCAATGTCGCGCACGCACTTCGATACTACGGAGCGATCCTATCGATACCGGCCTGCCCGGACTACGAACCCGCGGATCTCGGCTCTCCCTTTGAGCGCGAGCGTGCTTTTCAGATGCTCACCGACGTTCTTATCGCGGCCTCGCGCAAGCGGCCCATCCTGGGGATCATCGAAGACGTCCAGTGGATGGACCCGACCACCACCGCATTGCTGGTACGCATAATTGCTCGCTGTTCTGGCGAGCGGATCATGATCCTGATCACGCATCGCGATGACTACGAGGCGGACTGGTTGTCAGGCTTGGCCGTTCGAAGGATTGCCCTGCAAAAGCTGGCGCCGCACGAATGCGAGCAAATGGTCGCAGCCGTCGCAGGCGGCGATATCGTATCGCGCCGGATTACCAGCCAGATCGTGGAAAGAACCGATGGCGTGCCGCTCTTCGTCGAGGAGTTTACGCGGGCCGTGATCGATTCCCGCGCAGGCGGGCGCGACGCCGACGCCCTGGCGTTGAGCGAAAGATTGCCCAAGCCATTAGTGCCGTCAAGTATTCACGATTCACTGATGGAGCGCCTTGATCGTCTCGGTCCTGCCAAGCGCGTCGCGCAGATCGCTTCCGTTTTCGGAAGGCAGTTCACTCATGACGCTATTTTGAACGTGCTTCCAGGCAGAGGCCAAACGCTGCAACATGCGTTGGAGGCACTGGAGAGCGCCGGGATTGTGTACCGCATCGAATCTCAGGTTGAGATGTTCACGTTCAAGCACGCGATGATACAGGAAGCCGCCTACTCCTCGCTGCTCATGGAAGAGCGGCGCGAGCTCCACGCGCGCGTCGCCTCGTGGCTGCTTCAGGAGGCCGCGATCAGGGAGAGCAGCCAGCCCGCCGTGCTCGGCTATCACTATGCGCGCGCAGGCAACATTGCTGAAGCGATTGAGGCCTGGCTTCAGGCGGGTAAATCGGCGCTCCGCCGGTCAGCCAACAAGGAGGCGGTGGCGCATCTTCGCGAGGGCCTCTCGCTAATTCCGAAGCTGCCCGCTTCACCACAGCGCTTCGAAGCTGAAATGGCACTGCAATCCAACCTGGCGATGGCGTACATCGCCACCACAGGATGGTCCGATCCGCACGTCTATGGGCCCTACAGTCGCGCACTCAAGCTTTGCGCGAGCTATGGCACCATTCGCGAGAAGGCGACGGTGCTGTGGGGAAGTATCATAGCCAAACTGGTCAACTGCGAGCTCACCAAGGGCCTCGCGCATGCGCAGGATTTCGTCCGACGGGCAGAGGAGTGGCGCGACGACGAGGCTGCCCTCATGGCGTACGCTGCTGCCGTGATCGCCAACTTCTTTCTCGGTCGTCTGGAGCAGGCAAGTGAGCTCGCGGCTCTGATCAGCGCCCGCTACAATCCTCGCGAGCACGGCAAGCTCGTCCAGATCTATCAGCATGATCCATTGATCGTGTCGCTCGTCTATTCCGGGCACATCGAATGGCTGTTGGGTCGGCCCACTCGGGCCAGAGAGTGCTGTGAGACGGCGCGGCAACTCGCGAACGAGATCGGGCACCCGTTCATGCTCGCATTTGCCTCCATTCTTGGCGTGTCCGATCACTGGTATGAAGGCGATCTTGCGGCCAACCTTGCCAGCGTCGAACGCGGCCTGAAGGTCGCTGATGAATACGATTATCCAATGTACCGGACCATCGGTCCGTTGTGGGCGACTGCGGCATTGGCCGCACGAGGCCCGGCGCCAAAGGTGCTCGAACAGCTATGCGGTCTGCTCCGCTTACTACCCGCCGAGAATAGGTGCATTCAAATTCCGCTCTATCGAATTCTGCTCGCCACGGAATTCGGACGGATCGGGGAGCTAGAAAGGGCCCGAAGCTTTGCTGCTTCGGCTGAGTCCCTGGTGAAGCAAACCGGCGAGCGCTGGGCTGCTCCCGAAATTTATCGGATACACGGCTCGCTGCTGTGTCGCGAACCAATGCGGGACGACCGGGCCGCCATGCGCTTGTTCAAACGCTCGCTTGCCTCCGCCAGAAAGCTCGGCGCGGTCGGTTGGGAATTGCGCACGGCGATCAGCATCGCGCGCCTGGTCAGCGCCAGCGGGAGCGCATCCGGACGCGCCGAAGCACGCGACCTGCTGATATCGACCCGGGCGAAATTTGCATCCGCGGAAACTTCCCGCGATCTGCGCGAGGCCGATGATCTGGTGAGAGAGCTGAACTAGTGAATCACGCCTTGCGAGGGCCGGCTAAAAGCCCTCGGCCTGTTTGGGCGTCTTGCATCACAGCGATCCCAGATAACGGATCGCAGAGAGGCTCGGCAGGAACGTATAGGCGCCGCCCCGTGTGGTGACGAACTCGGGCAATCCGCGCAGCGGGATCGTGTCGCCGGATGCGAGCGGCAGGTCGAACCAGCTGGTGTGGGGATTGTTGGTGCCGGTGATCGGGTCGTTCGAGCCGGTGATGCGCGGATCCTGCAGGCCAAGGTTGAGCCAGTCGCAGGACATGGCCTCGAACTGCGCGCCGAGGCTGGCTCCGATGAAGTTGCCCAGGAGGCCTCGTTCCGGTTCGGTCTCGTCCCGCTTACGCTTCGCCGGATCATAGCTTGGTCCATAGGGCATGCCACGCCGTACAAGGCGCCGACTGTTGTTCGCTATCCGCTGTACGATATGCCCGCCGCGCGGGTTGCACCGCCGGATATGGGCCCCATAAGGGCAGCGCGAGTCGCCGACGTAGTCAAAATTCGCCTTGTTGACGTCGGGATCAGGTGCATCTGCCGACAGTGCCAGCGGCGTGCCATCGCGCCATCGGCCGCACAGATTGGCGGCGACGATCTCGCGCAAGGCGTCATGACGCGACGGGGGTGCCATTGAGAGAACCTGGCAGATTTTCACTTCAGCCCCGGGCGGCAGCAATTCGTCGACCTTCGGGTGCGTGAGCAAATAGGATGCCGCCTGATCGAGATACTCCTCGAAGCCGACCACGTCCTGCTTCAGCACGCGAAAGGCGTTGAAGGTGCCGTTGTGCCCCAGGATTTCGGGTTGAGGAACCCGCCACGTCAAACCTTCCAGGTTGGTCGGATGTCCCAGCAACACGGTACCGAGCGGGGCCATGGGTTGTCCGTCGGGATAGCGCTCCGGGTCGTGAACCCCCTCGAATCTCGGTTGCATGATGTTGTCGCGATACCCGAAGTGAACAAAGTCGTCCGCGAAATTATATCCCTGGCGTGTGCCGAGCAGCGTCAGGGCGTTTCGGTCGAGGGCGCGCTGCTGAACCTGGTCCAGTTGCTTGACATCTCCCGCGTAGATCGTTGCGATGAGATGGATCCGTTCGGGCTCATCGAAGGGCGATGGCCAGGTTTCCGGCGCGCTCCACCCCACATCTCCGAGCTTCAAGGCGCGTGCGGTCATGCCCTCGATGAATTCGTTGGGGAACATCTCAAGCGAAGAACTCGGCGTGCCGAGGGCGCGTAATCCCTCGTAGGTCAGGCCAATGTTGAAACAGGTGTCCGGCTTGGCTGCCCCCCAATTTCCTGTTGTGATCTGCGGAACGTCGTGGTCGCGGCCGGATATGCAGGCGGCGAGCCAGCGCCGTGCCGCAATGCGATCCGCGACTTCAAGGATGAGGTAGCGCACGTACGGCATCTTGGTGTAGCCACGCAAGATATTGCCCTGCAGATCAGCGAGGTCGAACATAGCGCTCACCAGCCTAACCCCAATTGTTTGCGAACCTGAGCCACTGAAAATCCGGGGTAAGCCCGGTAGCCATTGCCGAGCGAAACGTTCGCGTTGGCGCGAAGCTGCAGGATCAGTTTGCGCGGAAGGAGAGTCAGATCGTCATTGACCGGAAATACGGCGTTGTCTCCAATCAAGGCTTCCTGGTCTCGCAGAAAGTCGGTGGCGGTGTCCGGTACCTGGTACAGGTCGCGCTCGTGCACCCACTGGATGAATGCCTCGACATTCTTTTCGCAAGGGGTCACTTGTTCTCCGCCTTCGACAAGTTCGACCACGGCGTTGAACACGCTGCCGATCGTCGCGATGAAATCACGAATGTAATTGGTAAAATCCCCGTCATAGACGGAGAACATGCAGATGTTGTCGCCGACGATGACGAAGCGCGCGAAATGCACCGTGCCGACATTGTTCAATCCGGCGTAGATCGCATCCTTGTTTTGCGCGATCGCCAGCGCGGCCAGCGCTCGCCCGACCGGTGACTTGTTCTTGAGCGGCATGATCAGATTCATCATGCACTGGACGTTGTCACCGTGCCGAAACGACGGGTGGGGACCACCGGGCAGAGGCTTCACCGGCGTCAATCGCGCCCACAACGGCACCAGGATCCATGAGGCCACGAGCTCGAAGAAGCGAGTCTTGGGCAACCGGTCCACAAAGCGATCGATCCGCCCTTCGTCACTTGGGATTGGCATTGTCCGGCCTCCACGTGAAGGGACATCCACCGCGCATTTCGCGCGAGACTTCGTAGGCATTCCGGCGGGCCTCGAGGATCGGATCATTGGAGACTTCGATGCCGGGCGCGAGGCGACAGGGATTGAAACTGATGCGCTCGCCAGCCGCTTCCTGATCCGTGGGGACCTCGGTGAGTGTAAGAGTACCCATGGCGATCCGGATCCGTGTGCTTGGCCAGGGCTTCGTGGGATCGTCGAGCGCATCGCCCGCTTCGCCGATGGTCATCATCAGCATGAATCGGGCCGGCCACCGCTTCAGCCGGTCCTCGATTTCCTTG
This sequence comes from Bradyrhizobium sp. URHC0002, assembly GCF_054059515.1. Taxonomy (NCBI): domain Bacteria; kingdom Pseudomonadati; phylum Pseudomonadota; class Alphaproteobacteria; order Hyphomicrobiales; family Nitrobacteraceae; genus Bradyrhizobium; species Bradyrhizobium sp. URHC0002. The sequence goes on from NZ_JBSSCF010000001.1 coordinate 6,135,025, forward strand.
AACAGATATTTGTCGCGCGATACGTCCTCAGCAGCGATGTTGCGAACGCCGGCGACCGGCTGCCAGGAAAAGCGAACCGGGCGGCGAACGCCATTGGGGGCCGTCACCCAGAAGGTATGGACGGCGTGGTAGCTTGCGCGGGCATAGCTCTCCGGTGCGCCGATCGAAGCGACCTGGAATATGCCCAACTGGGAGAACCGGTGCCGGTCGGCATAACGGAGTGCTCCCGCGTCGACGCTCTGGGTTTCGTTCGGGTACGGGTTGCGGGGAGGTACCTTGAGCCGCAGATAATCTGCAATCTTTAGCAGCCAGTGTCGTCTTCGATATGGTTCGAGCTTCGCGACCTCAGCGAATTCAAAAAAGTCCGGGACATTGCGGACGAAAAATTCACCAAGCGTCGTCGCGATCAGGTCGCTTCCCGTCCCGTCCGGCAGGTGGAAGCGCACCGCCATGCCACGGACATCGGACCATCCGTCATGCTGCTCCAGGCCACCCAACCCGTTGGAGAACCTCGCCGACACGCGGATGGTCTGACCGTTGAAGTGCTCCGCGACGCAATAGGTGCGCGCCACGTCCGACGCTACGAACTCGCCCTTCACGCCTACGCCGATCGTGTGGACCGGCCTCTTCCCGGGGACAGGAGCCGGCAAATTGGCAATGATGACCTCGACGAGCCGCTTTGCTACTGCCACATCGACCATTGTCCCTCTCCATGATGGACGGACCGCTGAGGGTGCCGTTGGTGCGCCCGATGGGTTAGCGAAGTTGATCGAATTCAGCCTACACCCTTCGCGCGAACCTTACATTCGATCGCCGGCCGCATGTGTGATGTCGTTCACAAAGTTAGCCGAATGAAGCGCCGCACAACTCGAAATAGCAGGGTTCGACAGCCCCGATGGGGCTCGCGCGCACCGACAAAGTGATCGGCTGGGTGCGTGTCTTGTTGCGGTGCAAGACTCCGGATGTGGCCCAAAGGATGTGCCGATCCTCGCAGAATCAGCCCCCTGCTCCCGGAATGAAACAACGCCACTTGGGGGTCATACTTCCATCCATGGAGTAGGACGGCCACCACCAAACCATTGCGATGCCGCTGAGGTTCGGCTGATCGATCACGGCGGAATACGGCACGTCAAACCATTGTCCTGGTTCGTTTGGCCTGTGCGGATGCTTCAGTAAGACCCTGTACCCACCCTTTGCCATGTCCCACTCGGCCTCCGCGTGCTGGCCGTCTCCGGTGTCACAGCACGGCTCACCTACCTTGTTCTTGAGACTCTTGAACCACGCGTTGAGCTCTGGTCGGTTCGGGTCATGCGCATAGGCCGTGCCGAGCGCGAGAAAAGCAACCGCACTCACTCCGCCCATGAGCGCCACGATCAACCGGCAAGGGTGTGTCGGCCTGCGTCCACCGGGACTGGTCAACATCGTGATGTCTTTCTGCCCCAAAAGTGCTGACACTACAGCTCTCCTTCCAATGCCGGCATCAGAGACGGTGACAAACATTGCCGAAAACACGACGCTCAAGATTTTCAATGGCTCGTTGCCGGTTCGCACGGAGAACGCAAAAGATAGAAGCTTGGCTCTGAGGCTCAAAACCGAAAGGCTCCGTGCGGCGGCTCATGGCAGGCCAGACGCCGCAGGAGCGCGGCTTAGTGCGGCCGCTCGATCGCGACAACCGGTGAGAGCCGGGCTGAACCTATAGTCGCTCGCTCGCCGCTCATGGCAGTCTGCTGGTCGTTTACTCTTTGCCGCCGCGTCAAGACCGCGATCTGATGCGGAGAGGCTGGCATTTCGCTCAATGTGAGCGTGGCAACGGCTGATTGCTCTTGAACGTTGGCCGCCCCCAGCACCGCAACCTGGTGCCGCGAGATCGGAAAGCCCCTCGCCTCAAAGGTAGGAAGCTCCGCAGATCCTGCGCTGAAGCCGACTACCATCACCGGCGCGATGGCAGCAGCTATCCGGAATATTTTCCTCATGGCAATCTCCTCTTGATAGAGATATTTGCACCACGATTTCGAATTGACCCTCGTTTCAATTTTTCCGCGCGATCGGTGTGCGCCGCTTGCCCATGATCTGACACACCGTCATTCAGGGAAACAGAGCGAACTCCCTGCGACGTCTTGGGCAATTTGCCCGACGTCGAACCGGGCAGTATCGAGCGGCGGCTGAATGTTGTAGTCTGAAGAAAGCGTCACGGGTCCCCGCCATGCAGGAGACAAGGGCTCTTCGGCACCGACCGGTCTTCGATCTCAAATGGTCGCTCTTGAAGCAAGTAGCGGCCGTCGCGCTATTCTGTTTTCTTGGTGGAGCGGCTCTCTCCGTGCACCAGGCAGAAGAGGAGACGTTGAAGGCCAATCGGGCCGTAGCAGATACTGTTGGCAGGTATCTGGAAGCGCCGCTTTTGACCAACATCTTCGGTAACCGCATTAATCTGCAAGGGCGCTTTCGTCTGATGGATGCCTTTCTCGATCAGCTGATGAGCCCGGGTCAGTGCTTGCAGTTCAACGAACCCGAGAAGGATCCCATCTCCCGCTGTCTGGGTTTCCACGATCAGGTGGCCGAGGCACCGGCATGGTTTTCGGCTTTCTATCAGCGGGCAGCCGGCAGTCGGATGACTTACGAGCGTCCCGTCACGCACCGGGGTCTCGTACATGGCACGGTCGTCGTCAGCTCGAACCCGTCAGCCGTGACGGCGCGCGCCTGGTCTGAAATCTCGCGGATGCTCGGCCTCTCCGCCGCGACGATCGGCGCTCTGGGCATCTTGGTGTATTTTGTCGTCGAGCGCGCGCTGCGACCGACGAGAGATGTCGTTAGCGGCCTCAACCGGTTGGCCGCGGGCGATCTGAAGTGCCGGCTCCCGCCGTTCCGGCTTGCCGAGATGCAAAGGATAAGCGACGTCTTCAACGATCTGGCGAACACCCTGGAAGTCGCGACCGCCGAGCGTGCCGACCTTGCGCGACGTCTGGTGGAAGCCCGCGAGCAGGAAAGGCGTCACCTCGCACGGGTGCTTCATGACGAGCTGGCCCAGAACCTCAGCGCCATGAGTGCGACGGCAGCTTCGATCAAAATTACCGCCTCGACTGATTGTCCATCTCTCGTTCCCGAAGCTCAGGCCCTTACGGAAATTGCGGGCAATATCATGAAGGGGCTTCGCAGTACCGTGCAGGAGTTGAGACTGCAGGAGATCGACGATACCGGTCTGCTCGCGAGCCTTGAGGGATTAATCGCCGATCATAATCGCCTCGGTTGCGGGAAGACCCAATTCCTGCTTGAGGCGCACGGCGACGTGAACGAGCTACCCCTGGCGATTACCGGTCACATCTTTCATATCGTTCAGGAGGGTCTGACAAACGCATCGAAGCATGCGCAGGCGGCCAACGTGCGTGCCGTGGTGCGCATCGACCTTGCTCAAGGCGGTGAGCCACGGTCTGGCGCTGGCTTGGTCGAGGCGACCGTTGAGGATGATGGTGAGGGATTGGCGCACGAGATCAAGGGAGAGGCTGGGTTTTGGCCTTGGGCTGATCGGGATTCGCGAGAGAACGCTCGCGCTGGGCGGGGAGATGAGCGTTGTGTCGAGGCCGGAGAAGGGCCTCATCCTCAGCGTCACGATTCCTATTACGAATACCGCGGGTCCAGCATTATGAGGCCGCGAAGTATCAGTGTCATGCTTGTCGATGACCACGCGGTTGTGCGTGAGGGATACCATCGGCTTCTTGAAAAGCATGAAGGCATTACTGTCGTCGCCGAGGCCGCCGATGCGGCGGGCGCCTATCAAGCCTACAAGAGCAAACAGCCCGACGTTGTGGTGATGGACGTTTCATTGCCAGGTCGCGGAGGCATTGATGCCATTCGCCAGATACGTCAGTGGGATCCAGCGGCGCGCCTGCTGGTTTTCACCATGCACTTGAGCGCTACATTCGCTCTCCAGGCCTTCAGGGCCGGTGCAAAGGGCTTTGTCACAAAGAGTAGCCCGCCCGAGTTACTCGTTAGTGCGGTGCGCGACGTGGCTGCCGGCCGTGTTGCAATCTGCCCCGAGATCAGCGAGGCCATTGCACGGAGCCGATTACAGGAGGATGCAAGTGTCATTGACAGTCTTTCCCCTCGTGAATTCGAGATACTACGCATGTTACTCGATGGCCGGTCGGCCGAAGAGATAGCCGCCGCGTTCTATCTCAGCCCGAAGACGGTCTCGAACTATCACTACGCCATCAAATCGAAGCTCGGCGTTTCATCCGACGTTGAGCTCGTGCTTGTTGGGCTGCGAAACGGGCTAATAACCCTGGTGGAGGGACGCGAGCACCAGTAGTTCATGATCCGGCGATCGACCGCCACGACCGAAGCGCGCTTGTCTTGCGCACTCTTCTTGGGCGAGCCGCCTCGCCGAAATCACGCTTGCCAATTTCGAGCTCGCGCAGAGCCGGACACGCGTTGCGCGCGAGCGACGATACCGCCCGCGACCCCCACGCCCAGCACGTATACCCACCCTTCGTGAAAATCGAACAGGTGGGAATTGAGCAGCGAGCTGATGAAGTTCTGAACCACGATCACGAGGCCTATCCATGATGCAAAAAAGGATCCGCGAAACAGCTGCAGATGGAAGTACCACATCGCATAGAGCACGAGGCAACCCAGCACGCCCCACTGGATCGCGACGTAAAGCGTCTGGTTATGAGGGTTGCGGATGATGTTTGCCCATTCGCCGCTCTTGCCTTCGGCTTCGCGGCTGAAAAGCTGCTGGGTTGATCCGGTGCCGTGGCCAAAAACCGGCGCCTCGGAAATCGACCGGATGGAAACGCGCCAATACGCCAGTCGCAGGCCGTTCGAAGTCGCGGTACTGGTATCGCGATCCGCCTCCTTGTAGGCATTGGTATCGCGATCCACCTTGTAGTCCTGCACGGTGCGCACGACCCGGTCACGCAGATAGGGCGATGAGAGCAGAACTCCGAACTCGACGACTGCCGCAAACAGCAGAAAATAAATCGCATGTCTCCGGTTCAGATATTTGACGGCAAAGAGGATCAACAACACCGGCAGGTAGACGAATGCCGTGCGCGATGTCGCGACAAACCGCATGTCGAGGTAGAAACCCAACATGACGGCTGCGCAGGCGAAGGTCCACGCACGATGACCGTTGGCTGCGAATGACAGCAGCAGCGGCGCCATCACAAACAGGCACAACGCGAATTCGTGGCTTTGATCGATGTAGTTTCTGACGGGGACTCCAGCGAGCCCATTGGGCGAGGGTTTCCAGTCGGCGAAGTATGTCACCCATGACAATCCCATGAGCAGGACGCAGGCAGCCAGGAAAGCGAACAACACCCAATGCCCGCGCTCGGAGCGCTCGTAGTGATAGAGAAGAAGCGGAACGGCCAGCAGCTTTGCAACGGGCAGGAGGCCTTGAAATCCGACCGGCCAGCTGTCCGCGGTCCAGAGCAGGCCTGCACACGCCAGTGCGAAGAAGGCCAGCGGCAGGTAGCTGGCCGGTGCGTGCAGCGCCTCGAAAAACGCCGGCCAGCGGATCGTGGGAAGAACCGCGATCAACCACAGCACCATGAAAACGGAAACCGCCGTTGTGGACCATGGAAGCGACGCGGCGGCCAGCGCCGGGTAAAGATCGACGCAAAGAAGCCAGAACCGGGATTGCGGCCACGCGCCGATAAATGCCGGAATTCCCGGCCGTGCGACGGTGACGGTCAGTTCTGACATCGCACGCCTGCCATTCGAGAATGATCGGCAACAAAGAACTGCAGCGATGCCGGCGGACGCGTCCCCGGAGCGATCGGCTCGGCTTTCAAACAATCATCCGAGATACGCACGTACATACACCTTGCTTGACTAAACACTATCTAACCGTGCGCCTTCATCTCCCGGCACACCCCGCCTTCCGAAGGCTCCCAGTATCGTTGTGCGCAAACGGCATTTTGTTGAATAATTTCTGGCTGATTTGGGTCATCCCGCCTCCTGCGCAAAAAATATTCCGCCTTCCCTCCCCCCAAATCGGTGGCTTTTTCTGCGCCGTCCCATCTCGACAAGAGGGGCGGATCGCGCGTCGTCACGAACGCGGGACGGGATGCGATGGACGCGGCAGCGTCAGGCGCGAAGCGTGTTTGCAGGGCGGTTATCCGCGAGCGAACACGGCGCGCAACAGAGGCAGCAGTGATTGAATCGATAAGCCGCAGCGTACTGGATACCGTTAGTGCGACGAAAACTCTACCGCCGAAAGCTCTTGATCTCCGAAACGCTGCCGTCGCGGTACGTCAATTCCACCGAGACCGACCTGGTCTGCGGCGCGAGCTTCAAATACGGCGTCGCTTCGTGCGGAATCGCGCTGGGGTCCCGGGGATCGCACGGCGGCATCTTCAGCACCTTGTCGGGCACCGTAGAGTCGATGCCGACGCGCACTTCGCGGATGGCGCAGCGATACGACATCAGATGCGTGTAGTAGACCAGGAGACCGTTGAATTCGCGGAACGACAGCCAGCTTGTCGCGGTCATGTCGAGGATCTTGCGCTGGTCGCGGATCAAAGCGGCTTCCGGATCGAAGCGGATCGGGAACGGGCCCTGCAATTCGCCATTGGTGTCGACATAGCGCACCTGGATCATGGCCGCCGGCGCATCTGCCGGCAGTTCGACCGACGGGTTGGGCATCCGCTTGCGGGTCCGCGGGTCAAGCGTATCCATGAAGCCGGTCTCGCGGAAATCGCCGACCTCCCCCAGCCGCCAGGAAATGCCGAGTGTCGGATCGGCGATCGAGAACACCACCGTCCAGCCGCCATTGTGGCGCGAGAACATCGCGATCGGCGCGTTGACGGAATCGTTCTGCGGTTTGAGTTGCTGCACCGGCGGCAAGGCCGCCAGCTTTGGCAGCGCTTCGGCGGGCTTCACCGCGACCTCGGGCTGGGCTTTCGCCAGGCCGTTCAGGAACACGTCGTCAACCATCTGGTCGAAATAAACCGGGATCTGCTTGTGGCGGACGGTCTCCGCCATTTCGCTGACCAGACGCCGCGTGCGCTGCGCGACCTGAACGAGATTCGCGCCGGGCTGCGTCAGCTCCTTGGCGAAGGTGCGCGTGAACACCGAATTGGGATTGGCGTCGTCATTGGAGAGCCGGTCGAGCGCGGTCTGCCGCGGCCCGGCCGAGAAGATCGAGAACACGCCTTCCGGCAATTGCGTCATCGGCGCCAGCCCGCCGCGCCCGGCAATCGCACGCGTGCCGGCACGCTCGAACGGATTGTTGCGGCAGGCATCGAACACCAGGATGGCGGTCCGCACCTTGCGGTTCTGCAGCCGCTCGATGATGCGGTCGGCGAGGACCGAGGCGTCGCGCACCAGCTCTTCCTGGCCTTCGGTCGCCGCCGGCACGTCGGTCGGCAGCAGGAAATTCTGGCCGGCGATTTCAAAGCCATGGCCGGCGAAGAAAAAGAACGCGGTGTCGCCGGCCTCGACCGCATTGTCGAACGCGAGCAGCGTCTGGCTGAACGCCTGCCGGTTCTGGTTCTCCGCCACCATCACGGTGAAGCCGAGCTGCTTGAGCGTATCGCCCATGGTGCGGGCGTCGTTCACCGCCTTCTGCAGCTTGGGCACGTTCCGGTAGTCGTTGTTGCCGACCACCAGCGCAACGCGCTTTTCCGCGTGCGCGGGCACGGCGGATACCGCGAAGGCAGCAACCATTCCCACCGCCGCCAAAAATCTGGAAATCCAACGCCTCATCAAAGTTCCCCTGGCACGACCAATCCCGGCGCTGCGGCCGTTTCATGACGTAGTCGGCATGCCTACCGCAGCGGTTCAATCACCCGGCTCCCGTCGTCGCGCCGCATCAGTCAGGCGCGCCGGGCCACGACCTCCGTATCACGGATCGGCAACCGCCGGAAAAGGCCGAACAGCCCTCTCCTGGCGGCCGAATACGCTCAATTTCAGAAAGATTTCAGAAGTTTTCACCCCTCGTTTCAGGACGGGCTGAGCGACCTCTGGGAAAAGCGAGTCCACGCGTTCTTACGCAGGCAGAGGTGTCTTTCGCTATGCACGGCAAGCACGAACTCGATTGTGATCCGGGATCAGCGGCTGTCGGCTCACCTCCCGCCGCTGACGGCCTTGACCTGCCGGCCCGCGGTTTAGCCTGCCATGACGTCGTCCGGGAGGCATCAGGCGATCGCGGATGGGCCTCCCTCGTGGAAGCCAGCTCCGCCGACTTCAAGGAGGCGGTGGAGGATGGTGATACGGCGAGATCAACGTCGCTGGTCAATGCGCTGGCCGAGCTGGCGCTGATCGAGCGCGGCATGATCGCGGCAGGAAGCCGACGCGGGCTACGGGCATTGCGCGTGGCCCGGCTGTCGTTGGCGCGCCGGTCGATCACGCGCCTTTTGTCGCGAGCGAGCCTCTCGCCCGCGATGGTCGCCGACCTGCTTGGGGTTTCGGTCCGCCACATGCACATGCTGTTCGAGGGCACAGGCCAGAGCTTCGCCCAGACCGTGACCGCACAGCGCATCCGCCTAAGCGGCCGGTTGCTCCGTGAAGCACCGGGGCGGCCAATCGCCGAGGTCGCCCGCGCCTGTGGATTCGAGAGTCTGGCGACGTTCTATCGGGTCTTTCATGCGATCGAGGGGATGCCCCCGGGCGCGTTCAGGGCGCGCGACGCTCAATCGGCGGCGCTTCAGTCTCCCGTCACCGCCCACCCAGCATCGACTCACTTGACCGCCAAATGACGGTTTTCGCCGTTATTTGTGCGAGAACATTAAGCTTTTTCGGGGATTTGGCCGTTCCCAGATTGACTTTGGCCATTTCGCCCCTATGTTCGCGCTCAACGCGGCCTTGGATCGAAACGCGATTCTCTAGGTTAGCCGCTCGTCTGCGTAAGTCAGAGCCCCCAGCTTTTCAAAAGCGCGCCGTTTCGGGGCAAAACGCGACAGCCTTTTTACCCTCGATTCCGAACGGCGGTGTCGACTAGAGGCTCAATGTCTTTTTCCCATCTCGGCCTGTCCGATAAGGTTCTCGCCGCTGTAGCGGCCACCGGTTACACGACCCCTACCCCCATCCAGGAACAGGCGATCCCCCACGTTCTGGCGCGCCGCGACGTTCTCGGCATTGCCCAGACCGGCACCGGCAAGACCGCTGCCTTCGTCCTGCCCATGCTCACCATGCTGGAAAAGGGCCGCGCCCGGGCACGAATGCCCCGCACCCTGATCCTCGAGCCGACCCGCGAACTCGCGGCCCAGGTCAAAGAGAATTTCGATAAATACGGCATCGGCCAGAAACTCAACGTCGCGCTCCTGATCGGCGGCGTCTCGTTCGGCGACCAGGACACCAAACTGACCCGCGGCGTCGACGTCCTGATCGCGACCCCCGGCCGCCTGCTCGACCACACCGAACGCGGCGGTCTCTTGCTCACCGGCGTCGAATTGCTGGTCATCGACGAAGCCGACCGCATGCTGGACATGGGCTTCATCCCCGACATCGAACGCGTCTGCAAGCTGGTGCCGTTCACGCGGCAGACATTGTTCTTCACCGCGACGATGCCGCCGGAAATCAGCCGCATCTCCGAAGCCTTCCTGCATAATCCCGAGCGGATCGAAGTCTCGAAGCCGGCGACCACTGCAGTGGGCGTGTCGCAATTCCAGGTCCCCTCCGGACGCGAGGTACACGAGAAGCGCGAGATCCTGCGCCGCCTGCTGCGCGACGCCAAGGATCTTCAGAACGCGATCATCTTCTGCAACCGCAAGCGCGAAGTCGCCGTCGTCTACAAATCGCTGCAGAAGCACGGCTTCAGCGTCGGCGCGCTGCATGGCGACATGGATCAATCGGCGCGTACTGCCGCACTTGATCAATTCCGCAAGGGCGAGATCCCGTTGCTGGTGGCCTCCGACGTCGCGGCCCGCGGCCTCGACATTCCCGCCGTCAGCCACGTCTTCAATTTCGATGTGCCGCATCATGCCGACGACTATGTACATCGCGTCGGCCGTACCGGCCGCGCTGGCCGCGCTGGCACCGCGATTTCAATCGTCACCTCGCTCGACAACAAATCGATCGCCGCGATCGAACGGCTGATCGGGAAAAACATTCCCCCCGCCGAAGGCGACTATGCCGTGAGTTCGGATTCGTCCGGCGAGACCGATCAGCCGCGCGAACATCGCTCACGCGAGGGTTCCCGGGAAGGTTCGCGCGGCGGCCGCAAGCCGCGGCGTGAGCGCGAGCCGCGAGCCGCGAGGGGCAACGATGGCAGCGAACGCGAGCCGCGCGCCGCCAAAGGTATTGATAAGAGCGCTGATAAGCGCAGCGACAGGAGCGGCGACCGCGAACCGCGGCATGCCAAGGGCGCCGGCCGCAACGCCGGCCCGCACCCGCAAGCAGCGGCTGCGCCCTTCACACCGCCCGCCCCTGCACAGTCCTCGCGCGTGCCTTCGATCGGTCGCCCCGAACCGCGCCGCGCCCAGCGCGACGCTGAATCGGAGCCCGCCGATCACTCGCATCTTCCGGCGTTCCTGCTGCGGCCGGTTCGCGCCCGCGTCTGAACGAAGCCTGCACGACCCAACGGCCGGAACATTTACCGGCCGTTCATTCTCCTCCATTAACCTGCCGCAGATAATTTATTCATTGCGGCACGGCAACGAGCGGCGCTGCTCGATATTGGGGACGGATCAGTGGTCAAGCTGCTGGACGAACACGAACGCACTTTGGCGTTTGCCGAAGTCGCCCTGGGCCAGATCAAATCCCTCCGACAGACCGCCGTCCCGCGCAATTACGAGATCTGGTACGTCTACGCGACCGGATACAACGCTCCCCTCAACAAGATCATCAACGAGACGCTGGCGCGCAACGGCAGAATGAGCGAGTCCGATCTCGAACAGATCTACGAAACCTATCTCTCGCACATCAAGGCTTCCGACCGCATCGACAAGGTCGGCGCGCGCGTGATCGGCGAAATCGACGACGTGATGACCCTGATCACGGATGCGCTCGGCATGTCGCAGAGCTACGACGCCAAGCTGACCGGCGCGAACGAGAAGCTCAGGAATGCAAAGAACCGCGATCAGATCAAGGCAGTCGTCGACGGCCTGATGAAATCGACCCGCGAAATGCAAGAGACCAATAAGGCGCTGGAAAACCGGCTGACGCTGTCGAAGACCGAGATCAGTAATCTTCAGCACAGCCTTGAGGCGATCCGTGCCGAGAGCCTGACCGATCCGCTGACGGGATTGGGCAACCGCAAATATTTCGACCGCTCGTTCGACATGGCGGTTCGGGCGGCGCTGGCGAGCGGTGAGCCGTTGTCGCTCCTGATGTTCGACATCGATCATTTCAAGTCGTTCAACGATTCCTACGGCCATCTCACCGGCGATCAGGTGCTGCGGCTGGTTGCGCTGTCGCTGAAGCAGACCATCAAGGGCCAGGACATCACCGCCCGCTATGGCGGCGAGGAATTTGCGGTGGTGCTGCCCAACACGGCGCTGCGTCAAGCCCTGACGGTCGCCGACCACATTCGCCGCGCCGTGATGGCGAAGGAATTGAAGAAGAAATCGACAGGCGAAATTCTCGGCCGCGTCACCATCTCCGTCGGCGTCTCCATGCTGAAGCCGGACGATGATACGGATTCGCTGATCGAGCGCGCCGACGCCTGCCTCTACGCCGCCAAGCGTAACGGCCGCAACCGCGTGATCTGCGAAGTCGATCCGGAATACGCCGCCGAGACCCGCAGCCAGGTGGCTTAAGCCTTCCGTTTCTTCGCCGCCTTACGACTAGCCGCCGGCTTGCGCGCAGCCTTCTTAGCAACCTTCGACTTCGCTGCCTTACGCGGCTTTGGTCGCTTGCGTAGAGCCGCGCGTTGCGCAGCGGCCAGCGCGGTCCTCGCCCAATCGGCCAGTTCTTCGGAATCGTCAAACAGGCGCGCGGGCAGTTGCCAGTACGAGTTCACCGTGACCGTCTTGGTCCGTGTCTGATACTGAAACGGCTGCGATCCCTCCGCTTCAAATTGCGGAATGGTCTGGTCGTCGGCGCGGAAATACAGACCGGCGCGCAGCGCGAGTGCGAAGTTGGTGCCGTCGGCGGAGATGCCGTAGCCCGAAAACATCTTGCGGATGGTGATCGGGCCGAAATCGGCGAACAGGTCAATCAGGAAATCGCGGTCCACTGCGGCAGCCCCCGTCTACATCCCTCATGGTGAGGAGGCGCGTCAGCGCCGTCTCGAACCATGAGAGCCCCGAACGTCGCCCGCGGCCATCCTTCGAGACGCGCGCGATGCGCGCTCCTCAGGATGAGGTCTGTGCGCTTGGCCCGATCTTAAACCTTCGCCGGCGTCAGTTGCACCGATTCGCCGCAACCGCAGGCGGAGACCTGGTTCGGATTGTTGAAGATGAACTGGGCCTGCATCTTGTCGGCCTTGTAGTCCATCTCGGTGCCGAGAAGGAATAGGACCGCCTTGGGATCGACCAGGATCTTCACGCCCCGGTCCTCGACCACTTCGTCGGTCGGCCGGACCTCATGGGCATATTCCACCGTGTAGGACTGCCCGGCGCAGCCGCCGTTCTTGATCCCGACGCGAAGCCCAACGATCTCGGAATCGGCGCGCTTGGTCAGCTCCGTAATCCGCTGGGCGGCCGCCTCGGTCAGTTTCATGACCTGCGGGCGCGGCCGCGGCTTCGGCTTGGAAGACTGGACGGTGGTATCCATTGCAGTCGATCTCCGGCGTCGCTTGTGGCGACGAACTATCTTGCCATTAAAATAACAACGAAATTCCCCCTGTGAAGGTCTCTCGTCACTAACTCGATCAGAACCCGTCGAAACGAACCGTCAATTTCCTAGTAAATCGCCCAAATTCCCGGTGTCGCCAATTCCAGCAGGTGATTGTCCGGGTCGCGGAAGTAGATACTCTTCCCGCCGCGCGGCCAATCTGTCCTGCCTTCGATCGCGACATCGTGCTCACCCAGCGACTTTTCCCATGCCGGCAGTTCGGCCGCCGCAATGGCAAAGGCCATATGAACAGGGCCGCTGCCGTCATGCGGCGGAATGGTGCCGCCGGGGAGCTGGATCGGCTCGGGTGTCGAACCGCGGAGAAAGATCAGCAATACGCTGCGGCCACCGACATTGTAGGCAAGAAATCGCGAGTCGGCCGTCAGCGGCACAAGCCCGAGCACCTTCTCGTAAAATGCGCGGGCGCGGTCGAGGTCATCAACGTAAAGCGCGGTCTCGATGACACCGGATAATTTCGGCAACGGATCCCTTCACCACATATTGAGGACGAGGCGCGCCTCGTCCGACATCCGATCCGGCGTCCAGGCCGGGTCCCACACCAGGTTCACATTGACGACACCGACGCCCGGAACGCTGGCAACCGCGTTCTCCACCATGGTCGGCAATTCACCAGCCGCCGGACAGTTCGGCGTGGTCAGCGTCATCGTCACGTCGACGCCGCGGTCGTCCTTGAGGTCGACCTTGTAGATCAGGCCGAGCTCGTAGATGTCGGCCGGGATTTCCGGATCGAATACCGTCTTTAGCGCGGCGACGATTTCGGTCCCGAGCCGCTCGGTCTCCTCCGGCGGCAGCGCCGACTGGGTTTCCATGTTGGCGGTTTTGACTTCGGCCGTATCACTCATGAGAACAATTCCCGCGCCTTGATCAGCGCCTGTGCCAGATGGTCGACTTCTTCACGGGTATTATACATTCCAAACGACGCGCGGCAGGTGGCTGTGACATTGAACCGCTCTAAAAGCGGCATCACGCAATGGGTGCCGGCGCGCACCGCAATCCCCTGCCGGTCGATCACGGTCGCGACGTCATGGGCGTGGGCGCCCTTCATTTCGAAGGAAATCACCGGTCCCTTGCCGCGCGCGGTGCCGATCAGGCGCAGCGAGTTGATTTCGCGCAGGCGCTCCTGGGCGTAGGTCAGGAGATCGTGCTCGTGGGCGGCGATGCGCTCCTTGCCGATCGAATTGACGTAGTCGATGGCAGCGCCCAGCCCGATCGATTCCACGATCGCCGGGGTGCCGGCCTCGAACTTGTGCGGCGGGTCGCCATAGGTGACCCAGTCGCGGGCGACTTCGCGGATCATCTCACCGCCACCGTTGAAGGGACGCATCGCGACCAGGTGCTCATGCTTGGCATAGAGCACGCCGATGCCAGTCGGGCCGTACAGCTTGTGGCCGGTGAAGACGTAGAAGTCGGCGTCGATATCCTGCACGTCGATCGCCAGATGCACGGCGGCCTGGCTGCCGTCGACCAGCACCGGGATGCCGCGGGCGTGCGCCAGCTGCACCACGTCCTTGACCGGCACGATGGTGCCGAGCGCGTTCGACATCTGCGTGACCGCGACCAGCTTGGTGCGATCGGTGAGAAGCTTCTCGAACTCCTCGATCAGGAAATTGCCTTCGTCATCGACCGGCGCCCATTTGATCACGGCGCCATGGCGCTCGCGCAAGAAGTGCCAGGGCACGATGTTCGAGTGATGCTCCATGATGGAGATCACGATTTCGTCGCCCGCCTTGATGTTGGGCTCGCCCCAGGACGACGCCACGAGGTTGATGGCCTCGGTGGCGTTGCGGGTGAAGATGACCTCTTCGGTACGCGCGGCGTTGAGGAATTTTGCCACCTTGGCGCGGCCGCCCTCATACGCCTCGGTCGCGGCATTGGCGAGGTAATGCAGGCCGCGATGCACGTTGGCGTATTCGCTTCTGTAGGCTTCCGTCATGCGGTCGAGCACGGCGGTCGGCTTCTGCGCGGAAGCGGCGTTGTCGAGATAGACCAGCGGTTTGCCGTAAACCTTCATCGCCAGCGCGGGGAAATCTTCCCGCACGCGGGCGACGTCATATGCACCGTTGGAAACCGCCGGATGCATCGTCATCCCCTTGGTCATCCCCTTGCCTCCAGCCAACGCTGCGCGGCTGCAATCGCGAGTTCGCGCAGATCATCGTTGACGATCGATTCAATCGCCTCGCCCACGAAGGCCTGGATCAGCAGCGCCTGGGCTTCCTTCTCGGAAAGGCCACGGGCACGCAGGTAGAACAGCAGGCTGTCGTCGAGCGCGCCGGTGGTGGCGCCATGGCCGCAGGTGACGTCGTCGGCGAAGATTTCGAGCTCCGGTTTGTTGTCGGCCTCGGCCTCGTCGGACAGCAGCAGCGCCCGCGTCATCATCTTGGCGTCGGTCTTCTGCGCGTGGGGGCGCACGATGATGCGGCCCTGGAACACCGAATGGGCGCGATCGTCGGCGACGGCGCGGAACACCTCGCGGCTAGCGCAATGCGGCACCGCGTGGTCCATGAACAGCGTGGTGTCGGCGTGCTGGCGGCCATTGAGCAGATTGACGCCGTTGGTCTCGACCCGGGAGCCCTCGCCGGCGAAAGCAATCGTCGCCTGATAGCGGCTGACGGCAGCGCCCGAGGTCATGCCAAAAGTGTTGAAATGCGCATGCGCGCCCAGCGTAATTACGGCGGAGGAGATATTGACGGCCTCACGGCTATCCTCGACCAGTCGAACATGGTCGAGCCGCGAATTGTCACCAATCGCGATGACCAGCGAGTCGTGGGCTTGATAAGTCTTCGCGCCATCAGCCGCGATGTAGCTTTCGACCAGCGTCACGCCGGCATCCTTGCCGAGCCGCAGCAGCGAGCGGGTGAACATCGCCGCGGGCGTGGCACCACCCGCAACATGAATGATTTGCAGCGGCTGCTTCAGCACGACGCCGTTGGCGATCTCGATCACCACACCATCGGTCATCATGGCGCTGTTGAGCGCCACCAACGGATTGGCGTTGTCGGGCGCGAGCAACTGCGACTGCAGCGTGGCGTCGCCGGTCTCCAGCACTTCGCGCAGGGTGCGGATGGTCAATCCCTTCTCGAGCCCATCCAGTTCGGAGAGTTTTGGTGCGAACACGCCATCCACCAGCACCAGCCGGCGCACGTCCTTGATCGCCTGCAGCTTCACGGCCGCAGCGGCCCGTGTCAGCGCGGCAGCATCCGGCGCAGCTGCTAGCGGCAGCACTTCGCGCATCAGCGCGCGCAGATCGGTGTATTTCCAGTCTTCGAGCCGGCGGTGCGGCAGGCCCACACGGTCATAGGCTTCGAAGGCGGCACTTCGCGCCTCGGCGACCAAGCCGGTGCCCGGCAGCCGGTCGCGCGCGATGGCAAAGCTGTCGCTCAGCGCGCGTCCGGTCTCGTTCTTTGCCAAAGCTAAATTCATCACAAATCCGTTCGCGATCAGGCTGCGTCTTCGAACTGGGCGTAGCCGGAAGCCTCGAGCTCCAGCGCCAGATCCTTGCCGCCGCTTTTGACGACCCGGCCCTTCGACATCACGTGCACGAAATCAGGCACGATGTAGTTGAGAAGCCGTTGGTAGTGCGTGATGACCACCATCGCACGGTCCGGCGAACGCAGCGCGTTGACGCCATCGGCCGCGACGCGGAGCGCATCAATGTCGAGGCCGGAATCCATTTCATCGAGAATGCAAACGGCCGGCTCGAACAGCGCCATCTGCAAGATCTCGTTGCGCTTCTTCTCGCCGCCCGAAAACCCGACATTGACGCCGCGGCGCAGCATGTCCTGCGGGATGTTCAGCGACTTCGCGACCTCGCGCACCTTCTTCAGAAAGTCCGGCGTCGAATATTCACTCTCGCCGCGCGCCTTGCGCTGGGCATTCAGCGCGGTGCGCAGGAACGTCATGGTCGCGACGCCCGGAATCTCGACCGGATACTGGAACGCCAGGAACACGCCCTTGGCGGCGCGCTCGTCCGGCGCCATCTCCAGCAGGTCTTCGCCCTTGAAGAGGATTTCGCCGCCGGTGACTTCGTAGCCTGGCTTGCCGGCGATGACGTGGCTCAGCGTCGATTTGCCGGAGCCGTTCGGCCCCATGATCGCGTGCACCTCGCCCGGGTTTACCGTGAGCGTCAGTCCGTGAAGGATCTCGCGATCCTCGACGCGAACCTTCAGATCTTTCACTTCAAGCAATGACATTTCGTTTTTCCGTTTTTTGCGTCTCGTCCTGAGGAGCGCCGGCAGGCGCGTCTCGAAGAACGTGGCCAACAATCTTTCCTCTCATCCTTCGAGACGGCCGCTGTGCGGCCTCCTCAGAATGAGGCCTATCCAACCGAACCTTCGAGCGAGATCGAGATCAGCTTCTGCGCCTCAACTGCAAACTCCATCGGCAGTTGCTGCAGCACGTCCTTCACGAAACCATTGACCACGAGGCCGACGGCTTCTTCCTGGCTCAGCCCGCGCTGCACGCAGTAGAACAGCACGTCCTCGGAGATTTTCGAGGTCGTCGCCTCGTGCTCGAAGGTCGCGGACGAGTTCTTCGCCTCGACATAGGGCACCGTGTGCGCGCCGCACTTGTCGCCGATCAGGAGCGAGTCGCAGGCGGTGAAGTTGCGCGCGCCGGTCGCCTTGCGGTGCGCGGTGACGAGGCCGCGATAGGTGTTCTGCGAGACGCCCGCCGCGATGCCCTTGGAGATGATCCGGCTCGTCGTGTTCTTGCCGAGATGGATCATCTTGGTGCCGCTATCGACCTGCTGGTGACCGTTCGAGATCGCGATCGAATAGAACTCGCCGCGTGAATTGTCGCCGCGCAGGATGCAGCTCGGATATTTCCAGGTGATCGCCGACCCCGTCTCGACCTGGGTCCAGGAGATTTTTGAATTGTTGCCGCGGCAGTCGCCACGCTTGGTGACGAAATTGTAGATGCCGCCGACGCCTTCTGAATTGCCGGGGTACCAGTTCTGCACCGTCGAGTACTTGATCTCGGCATCGTCGAGCGTGACGAGTTCGACGACTGCGGCGTGCAACTGGTTCTCGTCGCGCTGCGGAGCGGTGCAGCCTTCGAGGTAGCTGACGTAAGCGCCCTTGTCGGCGATGATCAGCGTGCGCTCGAACTGGCCGGTGTTGCGCTCGTTGATGCGGAAATAGGTCGACAGCTCCATCGGGCAGCGTACGCCCGGCGGCACGTAGACGAACGAGCCGTCGGAGAACACCGCCGAGTTCAGCGTCGCGAAGTAATTATCCGAGGTCGGCACGACCGTGCCGAGATACTTCTTCACCAGTTCGGGATGCTCGCGGATGGCTTCCGAGATCGGCATGAAGATCACGCCGGCCGCCTTCAATTCCTTCTGGAACGTGGTGGCCACCGAAACCGAATCGAACACGGCGTCGACCGCGATCTTGCGCTCGCCTGCCGGCTTGACGACGCCTTCCAGCACCTCGACTTCACGCAGGGGGATGCCGAGTTTCTCATAGGTCTTGAGGATTTCCGGATCGATCTCGTCCAGCGAGCCGATCTGCTTCTTCGGCTTCGGCGCCGAGTAGTAATAGAGATCCTGGTAGTCGATCTTCGGATAGTTGACGCGGGCCCAGGTCGGCTCGGTCATGGTCAGCCAGCGGCGATAGGCCTCCAGACGCCATTCCAGCATCCAGGCCGGCTCGTTCTTTTTCGCAGAAATGAAGCGGACGGTGTCTTCCGATAGACCCTTGGGGGCCTTGTCGGACTCGATCAGCGTCTCAAACCCATATCGATACTGGTCGACGTCGATGCGCTTCACGCGCTCGACCGTCTCTTGTACGGCTGGCATTCCATCCTCCGCTCGCGGTTTCAAGGACCGCGGTGGAACAATTCCAAATCAGTGACGATGCGTTCCGGCGAAACATACTTAGAACGTTTCAAGCCGTGTTTCGTCGCCCTCTAAGTAAGGCATCGGCGAGCTTTCGCCAAGCCTGAAGGGCCAAATCAATGCCCGCCTCAGAGGTAGACCAGCCCAGACTGAGCCGCACCGCTCCCTGCGCCAGTTCCCCGCCAACCCCCATGGCGGCCAGGACGTGCGAGGGCTGAACCTTGCCGGACGAGCAGGCGGACCCCGAGGATACCGCAATACCGCCCAGATCGAAGCCA
Source organism: Bradyrhizobium sp. URHC0002 (assembly GCF_054059515.1). NCBI lineage: Bacteria > Pseudomonadati > Pseudomonadota > Alphaproteobacteria > Hyphomicrobiales > Nitrobacteraceae > Bradyrhizobium > Bradyrhizobium sp. URHC0002. Next base: position 6,153,877 of record NZ_JBSSCF010000001.1, read on the forward strand.
ATTACGGCCGTTTCGGCCTTGAGCCCGGGAACCGTGAACAGGGTGGTGTTGGGCAGGCGCGGCACGTCCTCGGAGAACACGATCATATCAGGAGTTTGCTTCAGGCCTGCCTCAAGGCGGTCCCTCAAGCCCCGCAGCCGGGCGGCATCGCCCTCCAGGGCGGCCATGGCGGCCCGCACGGCAGCGCCAAACGCCGCGATCCCTGCGACATTCTCGGTGCCGGCCCGGCGGCCCAGCTCCTGACCCCCGCCGCGCAGCAGCGGCTCCAGCCCCTGTACGTCCTCGGCCAGAACCAGTGCGCCGACGCCTTTGGGACCGCCGATCTTGTGCGCAGAAAGCGTAACCAGATCGGCCTTCATCGATTTCAAATCAAACGGTATTTTTCCCAGCGCCTGGATTGCATCGACGTGCAGCAGCCCGCCTGCTTCATGCACGATGTCAGCGACTTCGCCGACCGGTTGAAGCGCGCCGGTCTCGTTATTGGCCAGCATGACCGAGACAAGCGCCGGCTGCCCATCGGCAACAAGCCTCCGCAGATGGTCGCGGTCGATCAGGCCGGATCCGGTGACCTGGATGGTCCCGACCGCCTCCGGCGAGAAACGCCCCCCCGACAGCACCGACGTGTGCTCGATGGCCGAGACCAACAGCCGACGGACCGGTTCGCCCGCGCCCCGTCGTAGCCCCGGCGTCAGCGCCAGCGCGTTTGCCTCGGTGCCACCCGACGTAAACGCCACATCCTGCGGACGGGCGCCGACCGCCGCCGCGATGGCGGCACGCGCGTCCTCGACCAGCCGGCGCGCCTGACGCCCTTCGGCGTGGACCGAGGACGGATTGCCGGCCACCTCCCAGGCAGCCGCCATCGCCTGCCGGGCCTCAGGGCGAAGCGGCGTCGTCGCATTCCAGTCGAGATAGACCCGGTCAGGCATTTCAGTACAATATTACCTATATCGGCAGAGCAGCTCCAGCGAGCGTCGGCCTCACGCCGGCGCAAGATGCCTTATCGCAATTGGGGATCGCGCCGTCTCTTACAATCAAAGCCTAACGCCTTGAACTGCCTTCCAGATGTTCAAGATGCTTGCTTTTTGCCCCTCGCCTCATGCTAGAACGCCGCCACCAGTTTCACGGGAGCGCCGTTTGCGCACCACCCAACGACGCCTGATCGCATTCCTTCTCCACCTGATCACGGCCGTTGCCAAGGAACACTTCCAAGGATCATGAATGCCTGAAGTCATTTTCACCGGCCCTGCGGGCCGCCTCGAAGGCCGTTATCACCCGGCCAAGCAGAAGAACGCGCCGATCGCGATGATCCTGCATCCGCACCCGCAGTTTCACGGCACGATGAATCACCAGATCGTCTACCAGTGCTACTACGCGTTTGCGCATCGCGGCTTCTCGGTGCTGCGATTCAATTTTCGTGGCGTCGGCCGCAGCCAGGGTTCGTTCGATCACGGCACCGGCGAATTGTCGGATGCGGCTTCCGCGCTCGACTGGGCACAGACCATCAATCCCGAAGCGCGCGCCTGCTGGGTTGCCGGCTTCTCGTTCGGCGCCTGGATCGGCATGCAGCTCCTGATGCGCCGGCCCGAAGTCGAAGGCTTCATCTCGATCGCGCCGCCCGCCAATCTCTACGACTTCTCCTTCCTCGCGCCCTGCCCGTCCTCGGGCCTGATCGTGCATGGCGAGAAGGACGCGGTGGTGCCGCCGAAAGACGTCAACACGCTGGTCGAGAAGCTGAAGACGCAAAAGGGCATCGTGATCGACCAGCAGATCATCCCCGGCGCCAACCACTTCTTCGACGGCAAGCTGGAGCCGCTGATGGAGACGGTGACCGGCTATCTCGACATGCGGCTGGCGAACGTCCGCTAGCATTGTCGATGCTCTGTAGGGTGGGTTAGGCGAAGCCGTAACCCACCGATGTTCACGAAGACGGCGGATTGCGCCTCGCAAATCCGCCCTACGCTCTAAGGACCTACGCCGGCGCGAACTTCAGCGCCGCGATCCCGATCAGCACAAGCACGATGCCTGCGATCTTCATCGGGCTCAGCGCCTCACCGAACAGCAAGACGCCCATGGTCAAGGTGCCGACCGCACCGATGCCGGTCCACACCGTGTAGGCAACGCCGATTTCCAGCACCTGCAGCGCGCGCCCAAGCAGGAAAACGAACGCCGCCAGCAAGACCAGCGAGACGATGCTCCAGCCGAGGCGCGTGTAGCCGTCGGCGTATTTCATCGAAATCGCCCAGCCAACGTCGAGAAGGCCGGCGGTGACGAGCGCGACCCAGGCGATCTGCGGCGACATCGCGGTGCCTAGGCTGCGAGTTTCAGCATGTGCGCGTCATGGCGCACCAGGAACGCGTGCAGCAATTGCGGATAGTCGGGCCCGACCGCCGTGCGCACGCTCGGCCGCTGCGCCAACGCCTTTCGCCATGCGCGCACCTTCGGCGTATCGGCAAACACCGAAAGATCGATCAATTCATCGAACACGTCGAAGTAACGGAAGATCGGCGCGAACACCGCGTCCACCAGGCTGAAATCCGCGGCCACAAAGAACGGTCCCGCGCCGAGCGTCTTTTCGACCTGCGCGAACTTCGCGGCAACGGCCTTCCGCTTGGTTTCAAAGACCGCGGGATCGCCCGTCGTCTCCAGGCCCCAGAGCTCGCTCAGAATTGCGGAGCCGAACTCCATCCAGGCGCGGTGCTGCGCGCGCTGCAGCGTATCCAGCGGATGCAGTCTTGCGCCGCCTTGCGTATCCTCGATGTACTCGCAAATAACGTTGCTCTCGAACAGCGCCGCTTCGCCGTCCGCGGTCTCGACCAGCAGCACCGGCACCTTGCCGAGCGGCGAAATCTTCAAAAACCAGTCCGGCTTGTTCGCGAGATCGATATCGATCCGCTCGAACGGAACGCCCTTTTCGGTGAGCGCGATGACGGCGCGCTGCACATAGGGGCAAAGCTTGTGGCTGATCAGTTTCAATTTGGCGGGCATGGTATCCTCCAATTAATGCATCTGCATCTATTTAGATGCAAGTGCATCAATCTGTCAACCGGCCGCCGACCCTGGCCGAACAACAAGGCGTGTACGCGCCGTCCCTCCCCGGGGTGCGCGCGGCCCGGGCCGCCGCAACGGCCGCCCCGGTTCTACTTTGCATGGGGTTGTTTTCGATGTTTTGTGTTGTGAGCCCGCGGCGCGCCGCCGACGGGTATCTGACCTCAAGGCCGCGCGATGATGCCCCCGGTCATCGGGAACGGCACCCCCGTGGTGGCGGGGTAGCTCAGCGGCAGGCCTTTCAGGCCGCGCGCCGCAAGGAATCCGAAGGCCTGCGCCTCGATGGCGTCGGACGCCCAGCCCAGCGTGTCCGCGGCCCGGACGGTCGCAGGCTCCAGGCACTCGCGCAGCATCCGCAGCATGGTGAGGTTGCGGGCGCCGCCACCGGCCACGATCCAGTTCTTGGGCTCCTTCGGCAGCAGCGGCACCACGCGAGTGATCGCGGCGACAGTAAACGCGGTCAGCGTCGCCGCGCCGTCCTCGGGCGGTATGTCGCCGAGCTTCAACCTCTCAAAGTCGTTGCGATCGAGCGATTTCGGCGGCGGCAGCGAAAAGAACGGCATCTGCAGCGCGCGGTTGATCCAGGCCGCATCCACCTTGCCCAGCGCGGCGGTGCGGCCCTCGTTATCGAAACGCTGGTTCAGCCAGCGGAACATGTAGTCGTCGAGCAGCGCGTTGCCCGGGCCGGTGTCGCAGGCGATCAGCGTGTCGCCGTCGATATAGGTGATGTTGGCGACGCCGCCTATATTGACCACGACGGTCGGCCCCTCCCAATCCAGCGATTGGGCGAGCGCGCGGTGATAGACCGGCACAAAGGGCGCGCCCTGCCCGCCGGCATCGACGTCGGCAGCGCGGAAATCGTACATGACCGGAACGTGGATCAGCCTGGCAAGAGCGGCTGCGTCGCCAATCTGGACCGTCAGCTTTTTCTCGGGCCGGTGCAGCACGGTCTGGCCGTGAAAGCCGACGATGTCGATATCGTCGAAGCGCATCCGGTGTTGCGCGGTAAAGGCGGCCACCGCCTCGGCATGCGCAGCCGTGACGACCCGCTCGGCCTCGCGCAGGCAGCCGGGCCGCGCCTCGCGATCCGGCAGGTCGGCGGCCTCGTATAGCGCCTGGCGCAGCAGGCCGCGCTCCGCGTCGGTGTAGGGCCGGTATCCGGACGGCCCCAGGGCGTTTACCCGGCGGCCATCGGTCTCAATCAAAGCGACATCCACCCCGTCAAGCGAGGTGCCGCTCATCAGACCAAGTGCCGTCAACATCATCGCAAATCGTGCCTTTGCAACGCCCTGCTCGATCCGTCCCGCCGACGACGACCAGCTTGTGCCAAACACGGACATCTTATAATGCCACAGCGGCCGGATTTGCGGCAGCCCGTTCCGCCATGGTTCCGCAAACAGTTACAATTACAGTGAAAATAGAATGATCAAAGCAGCCCGCCCATGACCGCATTTAAATCAGATTTCCTGAACATTTTAAAAGAACGCGGCTTCATCCACCAATGCTCCGATTTCGAGAGCCTCGACGCGCTTGCCGCCAAGGGCCAGGCGACTGCCTATGTCGGCTACGACTGCACGGCGCCGTCGCTGCATATCGGCAACTACCTCACCATGATGATGCTGCACTGGCTGCAGCAGAGCGGAAACAAGCCGATCACTCTGATGGGCGGCGGTACCACCATGGTCGGCGACCCCTCCGGCAAGGATGAATCGCGCGCCATCCGCACGATCGAGGAAATCGAGGCCAACAAGGCCTCGATCCGCGGCGTGTTCGCGAAGGTACTTCGCTACGGCTCCGGCCCGAGCGATGCCATCATGCTCGACAATGCCGAGTGGCTGACGAAGCTGAACTGGATCGAGATGCTGCGCGATATCGGCCGGCATTTCTCCGTCAACCGCATGCTGACGATGGACTCGGTGCGGCTGCGTCTCGAACGCGAGCAGGAGATGAGCTTCATCGAGTTCAACTACATGGTCTGCCAGGCCTACGACTTCGTCGAACTGGCGCGGCGCACCGGATGCCGCCTCCAGATGGGCGGCTCCGATCAATGGGGCAACATCGTCAACGGCGTCGATCTCGGCCGCCGCATGGGCACGGAGCAATTGTTCGCGCTGACGACGCCGCTCTTGACGACCGCGTCAGGCGCCAAGATGGGCAAGACCGCGCAGGGCGCCGTGTGGCTCAATGCGGATCAATTCTCGCCCTACGATTTCTGGCAATACTGGCGCAACGCCGAGGACGCCGACGTCGTCAAGTTTCTAAAGCTGTTCACGATCCTGCCGATGAGCGAGATCGCAAAGCTGGCGGCGCTGCAGGGCGGCGAGATCAACGAAGCCAAGAAGGTTTTGGCGACGGAAGCGACCGCGCTGCTGCACGGTCGCGACGCCGCCAACACGGCCGCCGAAACCGCCCGGCAAACGTTTGAGCAAGGCGCGATCGCGGAGAGCCTGCCGACCGTGGAAGTTTCGCGCGGCGAGCTAGAGGCCGGCATCGGCGTCCTGGGCGCCTTCGTCAAGGCCGGCCTCGTGGCCTCGAACGGCGAGGCACGGCGCCAGATCAAGGGTGGCGGCTTGCGCGTCAACGACGACGCCGTCACCGACGAGAAGATGGTGCTGACGTCGTCCAGCCTCACGCCGGAAGGCGTCATCAAGCTTTCCATGGGGAAGAAAAAGCACGTCCTGCTGAAACCCACCTGATCGGGCCTGCATAGGCGCATTCGCTTTTGATGCTTGCGGGAGCTGCGGAAACGCGCTCCCTGCGTCCCATGGACAGCAAGACGCCAGAGGGAGATGCGTTGGCCAGGCCGCTCAAGCCGGGGCGGGTTGCGCTCAACGTGCTGGCGCTCTGCTCTACGCTGGCGCTTGTCGGCCGCGGCCTCGGCGAGAGCTTTACGGTTTTCCTCAAACCGATCGCGGAGAATTTCGGCTGGGACCGCGCCCAGGTGGTCTCGGTCTATTCACTGACCTGGCTGGCGGGCGGACTGACGGCCCCGGTGGTCGGCCGGCTGTTCGACCGTTACGGCCCCCGCACCGTCTATTCGCTGGGACTGTTGCTGCTCGGCGGTGCGTTCCTGGTCGCCTCGCTGGCGCAGGCGCTGTGGCAATTCCAGTTGAGCGTAGGGCTCGCCGTCGGGATCGGCATCGCCTTCATCGGCAACGTGCCAAATTCGATCCTGCTCGGCCGCTGGTTCGGCCCACGCCTGCCGACGGCGATGGCGGTGGTCTATTCCGCGGCAGGCGCGGGTGTGCTGGTGGTGCTACCCGCCTCGCAACTGCTGATCGATCATCTCGGCTGGCGCGGCGCCTACCAGATTTTCGGCATCGTCGCGCTGTGCCTGCTGGCGCCGTTGCTGCTGCTGCCGTGGCGGCTGTTTTCCAGGGGCTCGCCGCACATCGCCAGAAAAGCCGATTCCGGTTTCGTCGACGCGGGCTGGACGCTCGCGAGCGCCATGCGCCACCACGCATTCTGGGCGCTGTTTGCAACCTTCTTCTTCACGGCGGTGGGGATGTATGCGCTTGCCGCGCAGATCGTTGCCTATCTGATCGACGCTGGGTTTCCGCCGCTGCAGGCGGCGACCGCCTGGGGCTTTTCCGGCGTGGTGCTGCTGTTCGGTATGCTGGGCGTGACGCAACTCGATACGGTGATCGGACGAAGGCCATCGGTGCTGCTCAGCTACGCCGTCTCGATTCTAGGCATCATCCTGCTCTGGCTGCTGCGGTTCTATCCGAACTTCTGGCTGCTCGGCGCCTTCGTCGTGACCTTCGGCAGCATGATCGGTTCGCGCGGCCCGCTGATCACGGCGACCGCGATGAAGATCTTTCGCGGCGAACGGGTCGGCACGATCTACGGCACGATCTCGATCGGTAGCGGTCTTGGCTCGGGGCTCGGCGCCTGGGCCGGCGGCCTGATCCACGATTGGACCCACAGCTACGATCCCGTGATCGTCTTCGCGCTGGTCGCCGTGGTGCTCGGGATGATCCCGTTTCTGGTCGTTCCGGCGCTGCGGCGCTAGTTATTCGGCGGCAGTTCGATCGGGCTGTTGTTCTGCTTGCCGGTGTTGAATTCCATGATCTTTCGCGTCACGCCGGGAAAGATCGCCGAAATCGGATTGACGCGCAGCACTGGTTGCCCCGGCGTGCCGACGACCTCGTAGGTCACGCCGATCAAGCCTTCATTGTTGCCGTTGCCGAGGAACAGGCCGAGCACCGGAATCTGGCCGAACATGTTGTTCAGCCCGTACATCGGAACGAAGGTGCCGCTCATGCGCACCTGGTTGGCGACGGTATCGATATTGCCTTCGATGGTCGCACCGATCATCGGCCCCTTCACGACACCATCCCTGATCGCGAGTTGTCCGCTCTGCCGGGTGAACTCGGCGCGCAATGCCGAAAAGGAAACGCCGCTCTGGGTGCCGGTAGACCCTCCCGCGGCGACGCGGTCGAGCGAAGCTTCACCCTTGATGGAGAAGCTGCGGACGTTGATCAGGCCTTCCTTGGCGCTGGGTTCGACGGTCGGAGGCTCCAATGCGAGTTCGAGCTGGCCGCCAATAATCTTGGAATACATATCGGTGAAGCGGAAGAAAGCGCCGGCGTCATCGGTCTGCAGCACAATGACGTCGCGTCCCCGCCCCTGTCCGCGGCCGCGCAAGTCCGCCGTCACCGGAGTAGTGTCGCGCCCGACCTTGCCGGAGAGCGTGAAGTTTTTCACGATACCGTTGCGGCGGGAGAACTTGCTATCGACGCTGCGCAACGCCTCGCCGCCGAATCCCTGCACCGCGCCGAGCTTGAGGTCGATGTCGAGGTCGATGTTCCTCGACCTGCTCTTGGGATCGGCATCCTTGCCGGTTATCGCCGACTTGAGGAATCCGCGGCCGTCGAACACGTCGCCGCGCATCATGACCTTGACGACGCCGTCGGCGCCGCGCTCGGCTTTCAGCGAGGTCTTGTCGCCGTCCGACGGCGCGTAGGTCGGGAAGTTCGCGTTCAACAGGTCGCCGTTCTGATCGACTTCCAGCGATCCCTTGATCGAGACGCCGCCGCCTTCGACCACGATGTCCTGGAACAGCGTCGATTGTTCCTTCTTCACCACGATGAACGTCGCCTTGCCCGACTTGCCGGGCACCTTGACCCAGCCCGGCAGGATGTTGTCGAGACGCAGCGAGGTCAGATCGGCCTCGATGCCGACGCGGCTGTCATTCTCGCCGATCTTGCCGATCACCTTGATCGGAATGGCGCCGGTGACGGCGGATCCGAGATCGATCCCGAGGCGTTGCCGGCTGGCGTCATCCAGCGTCGCCTGCAGCCTGATGTCGGCGTCGCCCTCGTTCGCCTTGCGATAATCCAGCGAGGCCGGCTGACCGTTGATCTTGACGTCACCCTTGACCTGGTAGCCGGCATTGTTGGCGACCAGCTTCAACGTATTGGATTCCAGCTTCTGGTTCATCACGAGCTTGTCGGCGGCAAACCCGACCAGATCCGCCATGACGGTGTAGGTGGTGTCGGCCTTGGTCATCGATCCCGTGACCGGCATGGCGAGCGTGATGGTGGCGGCAACCGTCCCCTTGCTGGCGTTCGGATCAATCAGCGTGCCGGAGAGATCGCTGATGCGGTCGGAAGCCAGGATCTCGGCCGCCGCCGGCACCGGGCAATCCACCCTGAACTTCACCCGCGAGGGCGACGGCTTCGGCGCCATGTCCGGCACCTCGAACGAGAAATCGGAAATGTTGATCTTGCGCCCGGCGGGCGTGTCGGCAATTCCCTGCCCGATCGTCACCGTTGCCGTTCGCCCGGTAACCCGCGCTTTCAAATCCGCATCGCGGACCGCGGGCATGCCGTTGACCGGGCGAACCGTGACGCCCGACGCAACGATGTTGACGGCGAGACCATCATCCGGAATCGGGGGCCCCTTGCGCGGCAGATTACGCACCGGCGAATTGACGCCGACCTCGATGCGCTGAAGCGTACCCTTCTCGATCCGCTCGATCACCCATTCGCGCACTTCGGGCACGATCAGGATCGGCCATATCCGTTTCAGCGCCGATGCCGACATCGGCGTACCCGCGAAACCAAGCTGCAGACGCGCCTCGTTGGCATAGTCGATGCTGCCGGTGCCGGCGATGCCGATCTCGCCATTGCTGATATCGGCCTGGGTGAGCAGCACGCGCTTCCGGTCGGTGTCGAACTTCATCCCGATCGCGATGCGGTTGAAGATCAGTGGCGGTTCGTTGTCGGTGCCGGCCAGCAGGATCGTGCCACCGCTAAGGCCGGCCTGCCATTCAGTGGTGGCCCCGTTCGGCGGTTCGAGATGACCCAGCAACGTGATCCGGTTCGCGCCGGAAACGACCTTGAAAGGCGCGACCAGCACGCGCCGTCCGGCATCCCATTCGACGCTCATCTCTGCCGAATCGATCGGCATCGGATAGTCAGGCGTATCGCTGTCGATGAGATGCCCGGCGCCCGCCGTGACCTTGCCGCGGAAGTAGGTCGGCAGGCCGTCGCGGCCCAGTTCGCCTTTCAGTTCGCCGGAAAGCGGCAGCTCGGCGCTGTAGGTGAGATCCTTGACCCGCATCGCCAGCAGGATATTGGCGGCCGGCAACTTGTCGGCGTGAAGATCGACGGATCGCACGCCGTTCTGCTGCGGCCCGACCACGACCTTGAGCGACCACGGGCGCGCGCCCTCCTCGCCAAGGCTCACCGCGACCCCGCCGCTGCGCGGCCGGCGCATGCTGAGGCTGATATTCTCAAACGTCCATTTGTTGCCGCGCTGCTGGTCGTCGACGATGAGATTGCCGTTCTTGAGGCCGATCTCATTCAGATTCTGTCCGTCGAGGCCGGTCAGGCTGAGGCTGTCGAGCCAGTCGAGGCCGGCCAGCAATCCGTTCTGCATCGTGTCGGGAACTGCAGCCGCCGCGCCTTGGGCGGGCGCAGGCGCCTGGCGGGGGAATGTCGGCGCCATGCCGGCATCGCGCTTGGAGGCGACACCCGTCGCCAGCGGCTTGGCGGTATCGCCGGCGGACACCGTCACCTGGCCGTCCGGCGTGATTCGCACCGCAAGTTCGGCGTCGACCAGATTGAGGCTTTCAGCGCGCAGCCGCCCCATCAGAAGCGCCGTGCCTGATAATTTCACCTCGGCCTTCGGCGCGGTGGCGACGATGACCTGGTCGCGGTCGCGCACCACGATGTCGCGGATGCGCACCGCGATTCGAATCCGCCCGGCGCGCTCGATCTGTGTACCGCCGACTGCAACCGTATTGCCGTGGCCGATATTTTCCTCGATCGCCGCTGCCAGCCAGGGCGTTGCGACGTCGAGATTGATGGGCCCGGCGCCGAGCCGCCACCACAGCCCGCCGAAGCAGCCGGTGAAAATCACCGCCAGTACGCCGATCACAATTGCCACGCGCTTGACCCAGCGTTCGCCGGTCAGCCATCGCTGCAGCGCTGCAAACTTGTCGTTCAGACGGTCCATGCCGGAACTGGAGCGGGAGAGCAGCCGCTTTGTCCGATGGCGCGCCGCCTCGTCGGGCTCTTGATCCCAGCCAGCCGCATCATCCCACTGCGAGCTGTGGGCCTCGGCACGCGGATTCGACCCCTTGGGCGAAGTATTCCTAGCCATTGCCTCTCGGTGCCGGCGCTGAGGTTGATTGCCGCCAAGGGCCCGCTCTTCGATCGTTATCGAGCGCTCCTGTGCCGGCATCGCTGCCAATCCTCGATTAATACTGTTACTCGTGGTCGGGCCCAAGGATTGATTGGGTGGTCCCATCGACGAGCGGACGGGGGTAGCGTCGAATTCCTTGTAACCATACTCCCGGGTCATCAAACTTGCCCAGCAGCCGGAGCGAATCCGGCGGTCAAAGGCGAGACCCGCAATACCCTAATGGTTGATCTGCGGAAAGCGACGAAAGGAAGGCGTATGTCCAAGAAAACGCGCAAGAAATCCTCCAAGCCAGCCCCCAAAAGCCGCGAGACGCCCGCCCGTAAACCAGCCGCGGCCAAGACCCCTATCAAGTCCCCCATCAAGACCCCCAGCAAAGCTGCCCTCCGCAGCGGGATGACATCGGCCAAAAAGCCGGCCGCCAAGGTAGCCAGCAAGGCAGCCAAAACCGCCACCAAGACGACCGTCACGAAACCGGACAAGACGGCCAAAACCACGTCAGCAAAAGCGTCGCACAAGCCGGCATCGAAACAGTTAATAAAATCCAATCTATCGGCTCCGCCTGAGCCGGATGCGGGAACCGAACTGGTCGAAGGCGCGATGGCTCGCCCCTTCAATTTGCCCCGCGATGGCGGCGACAGCGTCTCGCTGGCCGACTATGCCGGCAGGAAACTGGTGCTGTTTTTCTATCCCAGGGCCGACACCCCCGGCTGCACGCGGGAAGCGATCGACTTCACGCGGCTCGAGAGCGCGTTTGCCGACGAGGGAGCCGCGGTACTCGGCATCTCGGCAGACACCGTCAAGGCCCAGGAATCCTTCCGTAACAAGCACCAGCTTTCGGTTCCTCTGATCTCGGATGAGCAACATGAGATGCTGGAGGCCTATGGCGCATGGGGCGAAAAATCGATGTACGGCAGGAACTTCATGGGGATCATTAGAACGACGGTTCTGATCGACGCCAATGGGCGGATCGCCAAAATCTGGCGCAATGTGCGGGTCGACGGCCATGCCGACGAGGTGCTGGCCGCCGTCCGGGCCATATGACCTGGTGGGTGACTTGGCAGGCGATTTGGCAGGCTCCATTTTCCAAAAATTAACCATGAAAGGGTCAAATCGGCAGACAATTGAGCCGTACGGAACTCATCTCCGACCGGCGCGGGAGTGCCGATGTCGTACCGTTCCGGTCACCATTATGCCGACCACCACCATCCTCACGACCATGGCCGGACACCGCCCCGCCGTCCCGCCAACTACGTGGCAAAGGCCGCAGCGATAGACGGTGACGGCTACACCATCGTGCATGCCGGCAAGCAGGTCCGGCTCGGCCCCGTCGTGTTCTGGATCGTTGTCGGCACGATCGTGTTGCTCGGCATGTGGTCGGCAGCGACCGCCACCTATTTCGCGTTTCGCGACGACGTCCTGACCCGGCTGATCGCCCGTCAGGCCGAAATGCAATACGCCTATGAAGACCGCATCGCGGAACTGCGCTCCAAGGTCGACCGCACCACCAGCCGCCAGCTGCTCGACCAGGAACAGTTCGACCAGAAGCTCGACCAGATCATGCGGCGCCAGACCGCGCTCGAATCGCGCGCCACTGCTCTCGGCGCGATCCCGGATACTGCAGCCACCGGTTCGATCAGGCCCGCGGCACGCGGCGCGGCCGCGGAGACGCCACCTTCCGGCACCCTAAAACCCTCCCCGATCAGCGACACCGTGATCTTCGTGGCACCGCCGGATCGCGAAGCGCGGCTGGAATCGCGCGCGCCCACCGTCGTCAAGCCGCAGCCAAATCAGTTTGCCAAGGTTCAGGGCGTCGACAACGTGCTGGTCCGCCTGCAGACCTCGCTCGATTCCGTCGAGCGACGCCAGATGGCGGCCTTGAGTTCAGTCGAGGATGGAATGGAATCGCGCCTCCGCCGGATGCGCGGCGTGTTCAGCGATCTCGGCCTCGACCATGGCGCAGCTCGAAGCCGCCACCCCGCGCTCCGCCATTGGCGGCCCGTTCGTGCCGGTGAAGCTTTCGGCCGACGCCGGCGCGTTCGAGCGCCAGCTCTACCGGATCAACCTCACCCGCACCCAGGTGCAGCGTCTCAACGCGACGCTGGCGCTGGTGCCCTATCGCAAGCCCGTTGTCGGCGAGGTCGAATTTACCTCGGGCTTCGGTGTCCGCAGCGATCCCTTCCTCGGTCGCCCGGCCATGCATACCGGCCTCGACTTCCGCGCCGCCACCGGCGATCCCGTCCGCGCCACCGCGAACGGCAAGGTGCTGTCATCGGGATGGACGGGCGGCTATGGCCGTATGGTGGAGGTTGACCATGGCAACGGCCTGTCGACCCGTTACGGCCATCTCTCTGAAATTCACGTCAAGGTCGGCGACGTCGTCAAGATCGGACAGGTGATCGGCGCCGTCGGCTCCACCGGTCGCTCCACCGGCCCGCACCTGCACTACGAAACACGGATCGACGGCGATGCCGTCGACCCGCAGAAGTTTTTGCGCGCAGGCGTCAGGCTGAGCTCGGGCTAGCATCGCGCCGTCAGAACGGCTTGCTCGCTTGTCGATCGCACGCGGAATAGTCCGCTATCCTACCCTCGCCGTTCCACAGTCGCCCAAGATGGAACCGGCGCGCGCCCGCATCAGTGATTTTTTTTCGCTCCTTGTCGGCTCGCGGTGAGGCCGGGCGTCCTTGTGGCAGAGACTGAGTTACCCAAACAAATCCTGCGATATACTCCGCTCAGTCATGGAGAAAATAACGTCATGTCCCAAGGCAACACCGTTCGTTTGCATCGTGTTCTCGCCACCAAGCCGGAAAAGGTTTTTCGTGCCTTCCTCGATGCGGACGCCATGGCCAAGTGGCTGCCGCCCTACGGCTTCACCTGCAAGGTCCACCATTTGGAGGCCAAGGTTGGCGGCACATTCAGGATGTCGTTTTCGAATTTCACCACGAATACGGGCCATTCGTTCGGCGGGGAATATCTGGAAATCGTGCCTAACGAGCGTATCCGCTACACCGATCGTTTCGACGATCCCAATTTGCCTGGCGTCATTGAGGTCACCGTGACCCTGAAAGCGGTTTCGGTCGGAACCGAAATCAACATCGAACAGACAAATCTGCCGACGGTGATTCCGGTCGAAGCCTGCTATCTCGGCTGGCAACAGTCGCTCGCCCAGCTCGCGTCCCTCGTGGAGCCGGACATTCCCGGATAGTGACTTGTCGAGAGGCACCACGCTGTGGTGCCTCTCCTTAGTGCCCCACCTCGCCGGTGATGATGTCGCCGAACACTTCCCAGGCTTCGCCGTTGAACTTCATCAGCTGCATCTGTTCGATCGGGAAGAAGTCGTTGGCGGCCGTGTTGACCTTGATGCCCGGCAGCAGTGCGTCGCTGGTAAAATCCTTCAGGCTCGCGGCCTGCTTCATCACGTTCTCGCGCGTGAGGTTGTCGCCGCATTGCTTCAGCACCTGCACCATGGTTTGCGCCGTCGCATAGCCGTAGACGTTGTTGATGTTGGTCTTGTCGCCGTCAGGGAAATACTTGTCCATGAAGGCAAGCCAGGCCTTGATGCCCGGATCGTCCTTCCACAACGGATCGGTCGGATCCTTCAGATAGGCGGTTGAAATAATGCCTTTCGAGTTATCGAGGCCGGCCGGCTTGAGCACCGCCGCCACCGAGGTCGAGACATTGCCGAGGAAATAAACCGGCTTCCATCCAAGCTCGGCAACTTTCCGAATAGCCTGCGCCGCGCCCTTCGGCGCCGCCCAGGTCATCATGATGTCGGCGCCGGAATCCTTCAGCGCGACGATCTGCGAATCGATGGTGGGATCGGAGACCTCGTAGGATTTGTCTGATATGATCATGCCGGCCTTGTCGCCAAGGCCATCGCGCAAGCCCTTCATCTGGTCCTTGCCGGCATCGTCGTTCTGCCAGAGCGCTGCAATCTTGCCGTTTGGAAAATTCTTCAGAATGTAGGCGGCGTAGATGCGGCCTTCGCTCTGGTAGTTCGGCTGCCAGCCCATGGTCCACGGAAAATTCTGCGGATCGCCCCATTTCGTGGCACCCGTCGCCACAAAGAGCTGCGGCACCTTCCTGGCGTTCATGTATTTCTGGATGGCGGAGTTCGACTGCGTGCCGAGCGGCTGGAAGACCAAGAGCACCTCGTCGCTTTCCACCAGCTTGCGCGCCTGCTCGACCGCCTTCGGCGGGCTGAAGGCGTCGTCATAACTGACAAAATTGATCTTGCGGCCGTTGATGCCGCCCTCGGCGTTGATCTTGTTGAAATAGGCCGCCTGCGCCTTGCCGATCGTGCCGTAGGCCGACGCCGGGCCGCTATAGGGCATGATGTTGCCGATCTTGATTTCGGTATCGCTGGCGCCGGGATCGTATTTCTTCTGCGCTTGGGCCGTGGTGGCGACCGTTGCGGCGACGGCGAACACTGTCACGGCCACAAGGTTCTGCAGGCGAACCGGCATCGTTTTCTCCCTCATTTTTTCAGTCTTGTTGCGGGCAAAGTCTCGCAAGTCGCATCAACGCTTGCAAGCATGTGCTTATTCCGTATGACGAAACAGCATTGTTGCCTGACGGCAATTGTGATTGATGCAGGTTCGCATCATTAGCATGCGTGCAAGGCCCAGAGGTTGGACAGGTTGAAACCAGAGATACGAATTGGTCCTCGGCATCCCAGGCTCGCCGGCATCGGCTTCCGCTTCGCGCGCTGGCTGGCGGCAAAAACCATGGGGGCTGCGGGATTTCACCAGCTCGGCTCGGAATTCGCCGATGCGCGGATCGCGCATGTGCGCGACAAGCTCGCGCGCGGCGAAACGGTCTATCTCGCTGGCCTCGGCGCACCCGGCACGCATAATTCAGGTCTGGCGCTGGTCGAGGTGACGCGGGCGCGCGGGCCACGGCTGATCGTCAACAACGAGGAAGAGCGCTTTTCCGGCAACAAGCATACGACCGAGTATCCAAAACTGTCGATCGACGCTGTTGTGGCGACGCTGCGGCAGATGGGCCGCGATATCGGCGACATCGATGCCTGGCTCACGAGCTGGGATTATCCGACGCTGGCCGGTACGTTGGCGCGCTCGGTGATCGAGGAACTGCCGCAGAGTTTCAAGCTCGTACGTACCACGGAAGCCGCCGGCTTCGACGGCCGCCGCCTCGACCAGATGACGCGGACGCCGAAGATCCTCGCCCGCCAGCTCGGGCTTACCGGGCGCGTGCCGCTGATCTGCCTGCCGCATCACGACAACCACGCCTGGTTTTCCTACGCCGCCTCACCGTTCGCCGATGACGGCGAGCCGACGGCGGTTGCGGTGCTCGACGGCACCGGCGATCAGGGCTCGATCTCGCTTTATGCGGTCGAGAACGGCGGGATGCGCCGCCTCTACTGCAACGACAGCATGTTCGATTCACTCGGCGCGTTCTATAGCGTGATCTCATCGACACAGGGTGGCTGGACCTGGCTTTCCAGCGAGGGCCGCTACATGGGCGCCGCCGCCTGGGGCGACATGGACCGCGCCAGCAATCCCTATTATGCGCGGCTGCGGGATGTGCTGCATTTCGGCACAGGCGGCGAAGTCCGGCTCAACCGCGCGATGGCGAACTGGTACTGCGATCCCTTCGATCACCCCTACAAGCAGGCGCTCACCGAGATACTCGGCGAACCGCTCAGGCCGGACCAGCTCTGGAATCCGGATGCGGTGCTGCGGGTCGAGGACATCCATCACCGCGCCGATACCAGGGACCGCCTCGACAAGGCCGCTGCGACCCAATTGGTGTTCGAGGACGCCATGATCCATGTCGTCGATCACCTGTTGCGCGTATCAGGCGCGAACCGGCTGGTGTTGACCGGCGGCGTCGCGCTGAATGCGGTCGGCAACATGCGGCTGCTCGAACATTTCGACGCAGCCTGGTTCGCCGAGGCGCAGCAACGCAACGCGCGCCTGAAGCTGTGGGTGCCGCCGGTCCCCGGCGATCCCGGCGTCACCATCGGCGCCGCCTGGCTGTTCGCCCATCTCGCCGGCGCCCCGCGCGGTGCGCCGATGACGCATGCCTTCTATTGCGGCACGCCGCCCTCGCAGCAAGACATCGTCAGCGCACTCGCGGCCGACGACATCGCCTCGCAACGCATCGGCGATATCTCGACGGCTGAAGGCCGCGACGCCATCGCCGATCTGATGGCGTTCATGGTGGCGCAAAGCGGCGTCATCGCGATCTATCAAGGCGGGGCCGAAACCGGTCCCCGCGCGCTTGGCCACCGCTCGATCCTCGCGAACCCCTGCGACGCGCGAGCGCGCGAACGGCTCAACGAGCGCGTCAAATACCGCGAGGCCATTCGCCCGCTGGCGCCGATGGCGACGCTGGAGGCCGCGCGGGAATATTTCGAACTGCTGCCCGGCGCTGCGGATGCCGACTACAACGCCTACAATTACATGGTGCTGACGGCGCATTCGAAGCCGAATGCCTGCGAAAAAATTCCAGCCGTCATTCACGCCGACGGCACCGGCCGCATCCAGATCGTGCGCGCCGAAGACGATCCGCTCACCTTTGCCTATCTCAAGGCGCTCGGCCGCCATATCGGCGTCGAGCTGTCCGTCAACACGTCCTTCAACGTCGCCGGACCGATTGCGCAGACGCCGCAGCAGGCAATCGACACGCTGCGCCGTTCCAAGGGGCTCGATGCCGTCATCATGATCGCCGACGACGGCACCGTGAACGCGGCCTGGCACGGCGGCGAGCGCGACAGCGGAAGGTTCACAAACTGGCTCGCCGACTGGAAGAAGACATCGGCATCCAGCCAGCCTGCGCGATAATTCGCTTCCTCCCTGAGATCGGGTGATCCGCCGGTTCAGAGATCGATGCGTTCGCTCGCAACCGCCTTGCGTTCCGCCATGTTGAACCGGCCGCCATAGATCGGGCGCTCGCCGGTGGTCGGACCGGGATACTGGACGATGAATATCTCCCCGCCCGTTTCGGTGCGGAATTCGCCCTCGAAGTGCGGATCGGGATGGAACAGCACCGTCCCCGGACCATGCAGCGTTCCGTCGATTGAAAACTCGCCTTTCAGGATATGCCAGACCTGCGCGAAGCCATGATAGTGCTCGGGGTGATAGGCGCCGGGCTCTAGCCGCAGAATTCCCGCGTTCGGTTCGGTCGGACGTTCCAGTCGCGGATGAAAAAGCATTTTGCCTGTTTCGCCCGGCCACCGGATTGTCTCCCAATCGACTTCCTCGAAATGGCGCGCCTCGTAGGGCTTGTGGTCCTTTCGCGACGCTTCGCGCGCGGTCGTCAATTCCGCATTTGCGGCCGCCGTATCGGGAATCTCCTTGCTCGTGACAGCACTCATTTTGCTCTCCCTTTTGCCGTGCTCTCTCGTTCGCTTTTCCTGCCCGCAATGTTGCTCCACCACTCAACCGCGATGGCCGACTGATTTTCGATTGATGTCACCATGAGCAGGCGCGCACTGCCGGACCCGCGCGCCCATGCCATATGCGGTACGTCTGAGCGCAAGTGAATCGAGTCCCCGCGCTCCAGCGCGATGGTTTCGTCGCCCACCTGAAATTCAACGCTGCCTTCGAGGACAAAGCACATTTCTTCGCCGGGATGCGCGACCAGCGTCGGCTTGCGCGGTTTTGCCGACAATTCGAGCAGGAAAGTTTCCAGCCGCTGCTCGCCGATGCCCGAAGCGAGCTTGCGCCAGGCATAATTGGCGTCCGCGTCCTTCGATGGAACGGCATCGATTGACCGCACCACGCGAAAAGCGCGCGTCCGGTCCTCACCTTCGATGTCGGCGAACAATTCGGCCGGCAGCACCTGAAGGACGCCGGCAATTTCCAGGAGATTACCGATCGAACACGCGATGAGCCCGCGCTCGATCCGCGAGAGAAATGTCACTGATAGCCCGACCATTCCGGCGAGTTCATCGAGCGTCAAACCGCGCGCCGAACGGGCCCTGCGAATGACGGCTCCAATTGCGGCAAGACGCGCCGCCTCGCGCGTACGCCGGCCAGAATCTGCCGAAACCACGCGGCCCTCCCATTTGCTTATAAGGCAAATCGTATTGCCAAATAGGCAAATGTCAAGCTGGCTCGCGTCGCCTGCAGCAGCGAACTAACGTTCCAGAAACTTCAGCACGCGGCCGTCGATCAACAACAGCGCGCTGCCGATCACCAGAGCGCCCGCGATTTCACGCGGCGAAATCTGCTCACCGAGCACGAGCGAGCCGAGCAGGATGGCCGTGACCGGCACAAGCAGCGTCACCAGCATGACGTTGGTGGCGCCGGAGCGCCGCAGCACCTGGAAGAAAACGATATAGGCCAGCGCCGTCGACAACGCGGCAAGGCCGAGCACCGCAAGCCATGTCACCGTATCAGGCATTGGCAGTTGCCACGGGTGCTCGAAAATGCCGGCGACGACGGCCATCATCAGGCTCGATGCCATCAATTGAAACGTGGCGGTGGCAAGCGGCGGCGAATCCGATAGCGCGCGCCGAGCTATCAGGGCGGAGATGCCGTAGCTGAGCGCCGCCGCGAGACACAGCAGGACGCCGAGCCCCTGCCCGCTGGCAAAGCCTAGTCCGCTGCCGCGCAGGATCACCACGCCGACAAGGCCGACGATCACACCGACCACCCGCCTGACGACGAGCTTCTCCTCGCCCGCCGCCGCCATCACCGCCACCGTGAACAGCGGCGTGGTGGCATTGAGGATCGAAGCCAACCCGCTCGCGACGTACATCTGTCCGGTGACGATCAGCGAGAACGGCAGCACATTGTTGAACAAGGCGATCAGGAAGAACGGCCTCCAGCCCATCCAACCCTTCGGAAACAGCAGTCGCTGCGCGCAGAGCACCGGCAGCAGGATCATGGCGGCCAGCAGCACGCGCAATAGCACAAGCGTGAACGGCGGCAGCTCGCGCAGCACCACGCCATTGAAGAAGAACGATCCGCCCCACAGCACCGACAATGCGGCGAGCAGCGACCAGTCGCGCGCATCGATCCGGCCGTCGCCAACTGTCATTTCACAGGAACCTAGTCAACTCGCGCAACCAGCTAGACCGGACGCACGCCGCCGTCCACCCGATTTCCGATGATTATTTCGGCTGCGACACGATCTCGATCATCTTGCCTTCGTCATCGTCGGCCGCGTTTGCCTTCGCCCTCTCATAGGCGGCAAGCGCGGCGCGGCTGACGGGCACGCCGGGCAGCAGCGTTTCGGCCAGCCTCACCGCATAGGCCGCATCCTTGTGGCGCAGCGCAGCCGTGAACGACGCGCCGGAAAAATCGCGCGCCACCATGCGCTTGGAATGCCGGATCACCTGCGGGCTCGCCACCGCGCCGGTCGCCAGCGCCTCCGCCACCAGGTTCATGTCGAGCCCGGCCTGCTCGGCCATCGCGACGCCTTCGGCGAGGCTCGCGATCTGCACCGCGCCCATCAGGTTGTTGATCAGCTTGAAGACGGTGCCGGTGCCGACCGCGCCAAAATGCCTGACCACGTCGCCGATCGGCGCGAGATAAGGCCTTGCCCGATCCAGATCGGCCGCGTCAGCTCCGACCAGCAAGGTCAGCTTTCCGGCAGCCGCCGCTTGCGGCAGGCCAGTGACGGGACAATCGATATAGACGAGGCCTCGGCCGCGCAGTTCGCGCGCCATGTCGAGCGCATGCTGATGCGAGACCGTCGAGCATTCGATCGCGAGGCTGCCCGCCTTCATCGTTGCAGCCGCGCCATCCTTGCCGAGCCAGACAGTACGCGACGCCTCATCGTCGGCGACCATGGTCACGACGGCATCAGCGCCATCGGCAGCGTCCGCTGGAGAGGCGGCCCAGTGCGCGCCGCGCGCGATCAGGTCTTCCGCCTTGGCCTTGCTGCGATTCCACACCGCAACCGAAAAACCTGCATCGAGATAGCGGCCGGCCATGCCATGGCCCATGCGCCCCAGCCCGATGAAGGCCACTTTGGTCATGGATTAATCCACATCCTCGATCGCGCCAGGCGTGGTGCCGAAGGCGCGCTGCGCCAGGGTCGCCGCCATGAATTCGTCGAGGTCGCCATTGAGTACGCCCGACGTATCCGAGGTCTGCACGCCGGTACGCAGGTCCTTCACCATCTGGTAGGGCTGCAGCACGTAGGAGCGGATCTGGTGGCCCCAGCCGATGTCGGTCTTGGCAGCCTGGTCGGCGGCGGCCTGTTCCTCGCGTCGCTTCAACTCGATTTCGTAGAGCCGTGCGCGCAGCATGTCCCAGGCCTGGGCGCGGTTCTTGTGCTGCGAACGGCCGGCCTGGCAGACCACCGCGACGCCGGTCGGAATATGCGTCAGGCGCACCGCGGATTCGGTCTTGTTGACGTGCTGGCCGCCGGCGCCGCCCGAGCGCATCGTGTCGGTGCGCACGTCGGACTCGGCGATATCGATCTTGATGCTGTTATCGACCACCGGAAAAATCGCCACCGACGAAAACGACGTATGCCGCCGCGCGTTGGAATCGAACGGCGAGATTCGCACCAGGCGGTGCACGCCAGCTTCCGTCTTCAGCCAGCCATAGGCATTGTGCCCGCTGATCTGGATGGTCGCGGATTTGATGCCGGCTTCTTCGCCGGGGGTTTCTTCCAGATACTCGATCTTGAAGCCGTGCTCCTCGGCCCAGCGCGTATACATGCGCAGCAGCATCGCGGCCCAGTCCTGGCTCTCGGTGCCGCCGGCGCCGGCATGCACTTCGAGATAGGAATCGAACCGGTCGGCCTCGCCCGACAATAGCGCTTCCAGCTCGCGGCGCGCGACTTCCTTCTTCAGGGCTTTAAGCGCGATCTCCGCCTCGACCACGACGCTTTCATCGTTCTCGGCCTCGCCGAGCGCGATCATTTCGACATTGTCGTCGAGCTCATTCTCGACCTTGCCGATGCCCTCGAGCGCATCCACCAGCGAGGTGCGCTCCTGCATCAGCTTCTGGGCTTTCTGGGGATCGTTCCAGAGATTGGGATCTTCGGCGAGTTTGTTCAGCTCGGCGAGGCGAGCCGTGGATTTCTCGACGTCAAAGATGCCTCCTCAGCAGCCCGACTGACTGCTTGATCTCTTCTACGAGGCGTTCGACTTCGGCGCGCATGGTCTCTTCTGTCTGCGGTCGGAACCGCTACTGAATTATGATGCGACGGATGTAGCGGCGTACGTCGCAAAGCGCAATCGGCTAATAAAGCCTGCCGGTTCCGGGACGCATGATACTGCCCGCGTCGGGCGGGATTTCCTGCGGCACGCGTCCATCCTGGTCGGCAACGCCAACGGCGGAGTAATTATCCGGCGGCACGGTGCCCGGCTTGAACGCTTCCAGGATGGTGCGGCCGCCCTCGCCGCCGGGGCTGGGGCGCGTGCCGCTCTTGGCATCGACGCGGACCAACCTGATGCCGGCGGGAATCTTGAATGGGGTCGCCGGCTTGTTGGCGAGCGCGAGCTTCATGAAATCCTTGACGATCGGAGCGGCGGTATGGCCGCCTTGCGCGGCCCTGCCCAGGCTGCGGGGCTTGTCATAGCCGAGATAGAGGCCAACGACGAGATCCTGCGAAAAGCCGATGAACCAGACGTCTTTTCCGTCGCTGGTAGTGCCGGTCTTGCCGGCGATCGGCTTGCCGACCTCGCGCATGACCGACGCCGTGCCGCCCTGCACCACCCCCTCCAGCATCGAGGTGATCTGATAGGCCGTCATCGAATCAAGCACCTGCTCCCTGCGGTCGACAAGCTGGGGCTCGGGCTGGTTCTTCCAGCCGCCCGGCGCGTCGCAGCCACGACACTCGCGCGCGTCATGCTTGAAAATCGTGCGTCCGTAGCGGTCCTGGATACGGTCGATCAGGGTCGGCTTCACCCGACGGCCGCCGTTGGCAAACATCGAATAGGCCGTGACCATCCGCATGACCGTGGTTTCGCCGGCGCCGAGCGAATAGGAAAGATAGTTCGGCAATTCCTCATAGACGCCGAAGCGTTTGGCATATTCGCCGATCAAGGGCATGCCGACATCCTGCGCCAGCCGCACCGTCACGGTATTGATCGACCATTTGAGGGCTTCACGCAGGGTAATGGGGCCACGGTAACTGCCCACCGAAAAGTTCTCCGGACGCCAGACCCCGGCGCCCTGCCCCTGATCGATCTCGATCGGCCCGTCGATCATGATGGTCGACGGCGTGTAGCCATTGTCCATCGCCGCCGAATAGACCAGCGGCTTGAACGTCGATCCCGGCTGCCGATAGGCCTGGGTCGCGCGGTTGAACTGGCTCTGGTCGAACGAGAAGCCACCCACCATCGCAACCACGCGGCCGGTCCACGGATCCATCGCGACCATCGCGCCGGACACTTCAGGCAATTGCCGCAGGCGATACTGGCCTTCGACCGCGTTGCCGTCCTTGCCGAAAAGCGGATCGGCGTAGATCACATCGCCCGGGACAAGAATTTGCGAGACCGAGACCGGCGTCTTGCCGCGAGCCGAAGCGGAAGCCGCCCTCGCCCATTTGACACCTTCCAGCGTGATGAGACCGGTTTGCCGGTCCTTGGAGATCGCGCCCCCCAGTTCGCGGCCGGGCTGGAAGCCGATCCGGGCCGACTGGTCGGATGTCTCCAGCACCACGGCCATCCGCCACGGCGAGATGTCGCCGAGCGATTTGACGTCGGCGAGTTTCACGCCCCAATCGCCTGATATGTCGAGCTTGCTCATCGCTCCGCGCCAGCCCTGGGCCTCGTCAAAATTCACGAGGCCGGCGGCCACGGTTTTGCGCGCCATCACCTGCAGCTTCGGATCGAGCGTGGTGCGAACCGACAGGCCGCCTTCATAGAGTTTCTTTTCGCCGTAGCGCTCGAAGATGTCGCGCCGGACTTCCTCGGCAAAATACTCACCGGCAAAGGTATGCGCGCCGTTGCCGCGGCTGGCCACGACCAGCGGTTCCTTGCGGGCCTTGTCGGCATCGGCCTGCTTGATCCATCCGTTTTCCAGCAGGCGGTCGATCACGTAGTTGCGCCGCTCGGTAGACCGGTCGCGGTTGCGGACCGGATGCAACGTTCCCGGCGCTTTCGGCAGGGCTGCCAGATACGCGGCTTCCGCGATCGTGAGTTCGTTCACCGACTTGTCGAAATAGACCAGTGATGCGGCCGCGATGCCGTAAGCGCCAAGACCGAGATAGATTTCGTTGAGATAGAGCTCGAGGATGCGGTCCTTGGAATAGGCGCGCTCGATGCGCATCGCCAGCAAGGCTTCCTTGATCTTGCGCGCGAACGACACTTCATTGGTCAAAAGGAAGTTCTTCGCGACCTGCTGGGTGATCGTCGAGGCACCTTGCGGGCGCCTGTTGGAGCCGAAGTTCTGGGCATACACCACGGCCGCGCGCGCCATGCCCGTGAAGTCGATGCCGCCGTGCTCATAGAAGTTCTTGTCCTCGGCTGCGAGGAACGCGTTGGTGACGAGCTTTGGCATCGCCTGGATCGGCAGGTAGAGCCGCCGCTCCTTGGAATACTCGCCGAGCAGCGCACCATCGGACGCATGCACGCGCGTCATCACCGGCGGCTCGTAATCCTGAAGCTGCGAATAGTCCGGCAAGTCCCGGGAGAAATACCAGATCCCGCCTGCGACGCCGGCCACGCCCGCCAGGAACAGGACCGTCCCGGCAGTAAACAGGAAACCCAAAAACCGGACCAGAAAGCGCATTATCGAAGTTCCATTCCAACCTTAGCACCGAAACAGCCGGCGCTCGTCCTCGTGTCCATCGGACATTCCCTCTCCCGCGACACGGATCGCTCAGATCCGCCGGGCGCAAACATTATAACGTGATGTCCGAAGATACGCCCTTAGGTTGTGAACACTCCGTGCGGATCAGTACAGCCCGCCGGTTCCCTGACGCATGATATTGCCCGCGTCGGGCTGATACCCTTGCTGGTATCCCTGCGGCGTCCGGCCGTCCGCATCGGCCACGCCGATGACCGAGTAGTTATCCGGTGGCGCGGTGCCCGGCTTGAAGGCCTCCAGAAGGCCGCCACTGCCCGGACCGGCGCGCATGCCGCTCTTGGGGTCGACGCGGACGAGCTTGATGCCGGCGGGCACCTTGAACGGAATCGCAGGCTTGTCGGCGAGCGCGAGCTTCAGGAAGTCCTTGGCGATCGGCGCGGCCAGATGACCGCCGGTCATGCCGCGGCCGAGATTGCGCGGCTTGTCGAAGCCGACATAGATGCCGACCACGAGGTCCGGCGAGAAGCCGATGAACCAGGCGTCCTTTTCATCGTTGGTGGTGCCGGTCTTGCCGGCGATCGGCTTGCCGACTTCCTTGACCACCGTCGCGGTGCCGGCCTGCACCACATATTCCATCATCGAGGTGATCTGGTAGGCCGTCATCGGATCGAGCACCTGCTCGCGGCGGTCCACGAGCTGCGGCTCGGGCTGACTCTTCCAGCCGCCAGGCGCGTCGCAACCGCGGCATTCGCGGGCGTCATGCTTGAAGATGGTGTGGCCGTAGCGGTCCTGAATACGATCGATCAGCGTCGGCTTCACGCGGCGGCCACCATTGGCGAACATCGAATAGGCCGTGACCATCCGCATGACCGTGGTTTCGCCGGCGCCGAGCGCATAGGACAGATAATTCGGCAGATCGTCGTAGACGCCGAAGCGCTTGGAATATTCGCCGATCAAGGGCATGCCGATGTCCTGCGCCAGCCGCACCGTCACGGTGTTCAGCGAATTCTTCAGCGCATTGCGCAGGGTGACCGGTCCCTGATATTTGCCCGACGAATAGTTTTCCGGGCGCCAGACGCCGCCGCCCTGCCCCTGATCGATTTCAATCGGCGCGTCGACCACGACGGTCGACGGGGTGTAGCCGTTGTCCATCGCCGCCGAATAGACCAGCGGCTTGAACGACGAACCCGGCTGCCGATAGGCCTGGGTGGCACGGTTGAACTGGCTCTGGTCGAACGAGAAGCCGCCGACCATCGCCAGCACGCGGCCGGTCCAGGGGTCCATCGCGACCATCGCGCCGGAAACTTCCGGCAACTGACGCAGCCGATACTGACCTTCGATCGGCTTGCCATCCTTGTCGAACAGCGGGTCGGCATAGATCACGTCGCCG
Organism: Bradyrhizobium sp. URHC0002; assembly: GCF_054059515.1. Classification (NCBI taxonomy): domain Bacteria; kingdom Pseudomonadati; phylum Pseudomonadota; class Alphaproteobacteria; order Hyphomicrobiales; family Nitrobacteraceae; genus Bradyrhizobium; species Bradyrhizobium sp. URHC0002. The sequence goes on from NZ_JBSSCF010000001.1 coordinate 6,179,647, forward strand.
GCCGCAAGGACCTGCGCGACCGAGGTCGGTGTCCTGCCCTTTGCAGGACCCGACGCGGCCTTCGCCCACCGCACGCCGTCGAGCGTGACGATGCCGGTCTGCCTGACCTTGCTGATGGCGCCCCCGAGTTCGCGGCCTGGCTGAAAACCGATCCGCGCCGACTGGTCGGAAGTCTCCAGCACCACGCCCATCCGCCACGGCGAGATGTCGCCGAGCGATTTGACGTCGGCGAGCTTCACGCCCCAGTCGCCGGAAATGTCCAGCTTGGACGGCGCGCCGCGCCAGCCGCTCGCCTCGTCATACTTGACGAGACCGGCGACCATGGCCTTGCGCGCCATGACCTGCATCTTCGGGTCGAGCGTGGCGCGAACCGACAATCGCGCCTTCGTACAGTTTCTTTTCGCCGTAGCGCTCGAAGATGTCGCGCCGGACCTCCTCGGCGAAATATTCGCCGGCGAAGATGTGCGCGCCGTTGCCGCGGCTGGTGACGTTGAGCGCTTCCTTGCGCGCCTTGTCGGCGTCGGCCTGCTTGATCCAGCCGTTCTCCAGCAGACGATCGACCACGTAATTGCGCCGCTCGACCGCGCGATCGCGGTTGCGAACCGGGTGCAGGACCGCGGGCGCCTTGGGCAACGCCGCCAGATACGAGGCTTCCGCGATCGTGAGTTCGTTCACGGATTTGTCGAAATAGACCAGCGACGCGGCCGCGATGCCGTAGGCGCCAAGACCGAGATAGATTTCGTTGAGATAGAGCTCGAGGATGCGATCCTTCGAATAGGCGCGCTCGATGCGCATCGCCAGCAAGGCTTCCTTGATCTTGCGCGTGAACGACACTTCGTTGGTCAGAAGGAAGTTCTTTGCGACCTGCTGGGTGATCGTCGAAGCACCCTGCGGGCGCCTGTTGGAGCCGAAGTTCTGCGCATACACCACGGCCGCGCGCGCCATGCCGGTGAAGTCGATGCCGCCGTGCTCGTAGAAGTTCTTGTCCTCGGCCGCCAGGAACGCGTTGATGACGAGCTTTGGCACCGCCTGGATCGGCAGATAGAGACGGCGCTCCTTGGAATATTCGCCGAGCAGCGCACCATCGGACGCATGCACGCGCGTCATCACCGGAGGCTCGTAATCCTGAAGCTGTGAGTAGTCGGGCAGGTCCTTGGAGAAATGCCAGATCGCGCCCGCGACTCCGGCCACGCCGACCAGGAACACGACGGTCCCGGCGGCGAACAGGAAACCCAAAAACCGGACCAGCAATCGCATTATCGAAGTTCCGTTCCAACCCTGTGCGCCGGAATCTGCGGCGCCTATCCTGATACGGCAATCCCGCCGAACGAGTTGCCGCTACGCGGTCGAACAATAAAGGTCCGGCGGACAATACCGATTCCGAAGACCACAGCCAATTTTCTATACCGTTGCCGCTGTGGCCAAACTAGGGCTTGGGCCACCGGAGGGGACGCTTTTCAGCCTGCCCTTAGGCGATGCGCACCGGACTTTTCACTTGCCCGGTCCGGCAGTTGCCTGCCGTTTGGCTAAAAACGTATCAATTGCCTGCGCCATCGATCCGACCGTCCGGTTCCGCCAGTTTTCTGACACCAGATGTTCAAGGTCGCCCTTATTCGAGACATAGCCGAGTTCGACCAGAACCGAGGGCACGTCCGGCGCCTTCAAGACCCTGAATCCAGCCGATTTCAACGGATGCTTGTGCATCCGGACCGTATTCTTCATCTCGCCCATCAAGACCCGGGCGAAGCGGTTTGAAAAGGTTTTGGTCTCCCGCTGCACCAGATCGATCAGGATATCGGCGACTTCGGTCGGCTCGTCGGCGAGACTGACCCCGCCAATCGCGTCCGACTTGTTTTCGGCGTCCGCCAGCCGTTCGGCCTCGGAGTCGGAGGCCTTGTCGGACAGCGTGTAAATGGTGGCGCCCTGGGCATCGCCCTCGCCGCGCGGCAAGGCATCGGCATGGATCGAGACGAACAGTGCCGCCGACTCGTTGCGCGCGATCTTCACGCGGTCGCCGAGCGGAATGAAGGTGTCGTCCGTCCGGGTCATGACGACGCGATACTTGCCCGATTTCTCGATTCGATCGCGTAGCGCCAGGCCAAAGCCCAGCACCAGATTCTTTTCCATGATGTCGCCGCCGCCGGCCTGGGTGCCGTTGTCGTCGCCGCCATGGCCGGGATCGATCACGACCACCGGCCGCTTATCCGGCGGCCCGGGTGCAGGCTTCGGCGCGGCCGGCGCATCCGGCCGGGCAGCGGCGGCGTTGGCCTCGGCGATCGCGGGCCTCAGTTCGGGACGGTTTTCGGGCGCCAGCGACTGGACAAAGGCGGTGCGGTCAACCTCTTCCAATTCGAGCACCAGTCGCGGCGGCTGGCCGTTGGCCGCCTCCAGCACATAGGATTTGGCGATCTTGGCCGGTCCGGTCAGATCAAACACGATCCGCGATCCGCCCGGCATCACGAGGCCGTAGCGGAACGCCTTGACCAATCCCCGCCCCGCGACACCGGCTCCGGCCGGAAGCTGAAAACTGACCTGGGGAAGATCGACGATCACGCGATACGGGTCCGCCAGGGCAAAGGCCCGAAACTGGACCGCCTTGTCGAGATCGAGGATGAAACGGGTCTGTTTGGCATCGCCGGCCAGGCGAGCGTCAGACGCGATCGGGAAATTCGATACCCCCGCCGGGCTCGGAATGGCGGCTTGGGCCGGTGGCCACTGATAAGCCGGTGCTTGATAAGCCGGCGCTTGGGCCGCGCTGGGGCCGACCATTTGGGTGCACAAGAATGCTGCGGCGCACAATAGGCCACATCCCAGCAAAACAAGGTGATTTGCGCGGCTCGCCAACGATTCGGTGCCTCCGGAGGAGCCCTCCCTTACCGCATTAGAAGGACAGGGTTAATCGAACCTTAAGGGCGAATCTGTGAAAAGGAGCAAGTGTTGCTGGGCTGCGACGCTCGATATGGGGGGCCCTTGGGGGTTCCCTTGCGCTTCCCTTGCACGCAGCCGCCAATCCACGTATGTACGAGGTGCTGACGGCTAATACTCCCGGTTGTGTCGCGTTCAGCCTCCCGGTGCAGCGCCGGAACCTTCGAAGCCGAAGGAACCTGCGTCTTTCCCGATCCCTCCACAGCCAGCGCCGCGCGCGGCTGACACGGAGTGACGGTTTCGAGCCCGAGCGGCGTCCGGTCCCAGGTACCTTTTCCAGGGACGGTTTAAGACACGGCAAAACTGATTATCCGGACCCAAAACGGTCCGATATGCGATGGCCGGCGGGCGTTTAGGCGCCGAACCGGGTCTTCAGCGATAGATACGGCGGTATCTTTTCCGCCAACATGTTTAGACGGGCCGACGCTTGATGCGCCAGACTGTGTTGCCGACGAGGATCCAGGGAACGATCGCGCCGACGCGAAGCGAAAGCTTCGCACGTCGCCTCGCTCTGGTGGCTCCCCGTTCGGCGCGGCGCCAAGAATTGCGTTTTGGCCTTCCCCTCACCCCCGAATCAGGTGGACCGTCGCGTCACCGGGCCGCGCAATTTGCGCGCGCCATGCACCGCGCCCGCCGCCGTCAAGAGTTCCAAAATGCCCAACAAGATGTTGATCGACGCCACCCACCCGGAAGAGACCCGGGTCGTTGTGGTCCGCGGCAACCGCGTCGAAGAATTTGATTTCGAGACCGCCCAGCGCAAGCAGCTCCGCGGCAATATCTATCTCGCCAAAGTCACGCGCGTAGAGCCGTCGCTGCAGGCGGCGTTCATCGAATATGGCGGCAACCGCCACGGCTTCCTGGCGTTCAGCGAAATCCATCCGGACTACTATCAGATCCCGGTCGCCGACCGTCAGGCGCTGATCGAAGCCGACGAGCGTGCCCACCGCGAGGCCGAGGAAGAGAGCGAGAACCGCTCCTCCAACCGCCACCGTGGCCGCTCGCGCCACCGCAATGCGCGCCGCCGCGGCCATGGCGACCGCGTCCAGAGCGACGTCGTCGAGACCGCCGGCCAGGATCCCGCGCAGGCGGCCCAGCCCTATGAAGGCGAGGCGCATCAGCACGAAGGCGCGTATGCCGGCGAAGTGCATCCGCACGACGCTGAGCATCATGAGAATGATGCTGGGCATCATGAGAATGATGCCGGGCATCATGAGGATACGGCGCATCACGACCATGATGCGCATGATCACGCCGCGCATGATCACGATCATTCGCATGATCACCACGACCACGATGGTCACCACGATCACGCAGCCCAAGGTCCTGACGAACGGACGGATACCGCGGGCGAAGCACCGGTCGGGGAATTGGAATCCGGCGCGCCCGCCGTTGCGGCGGTCGAGGCGGCCGCCCCCGAGGCGACGGCTGAACACGCTCGTGATGAGCATCATGACGAGGAACACGCGCAAGAAAACGCGGCCCATGCCGACGACGCGCCGCATATCGAGCACGCCGGCGAAGGCTACGCGGTTGCTTCTTCCGACGAACTCGCCCGCGCGCCCGAAGGCGACGATGGCCACGACGATGAGGACGACGGCGAGGACGCCGAAGAGGAAGTCGTCGAATCCGTCGGTGGCGACGACGTTCTGGAGGAAGTTCCGGAGCGCCCGTTCCGCCCGCGCCGCCAGTACAAGATTCAGGAAGTCATCAAGCGCCGCCAGGTGATGCTGGTACAGGTCGTCAAGGAAGAGCGCGGCAACAAGGGCGCGGCGCTGACGACCTATTTGTCGCTGGCCGGCCGCTATGCCGTGCTGATGCCCAATACCGCCCGTGGCGGCGGCATCAGCCGCAAGATCACTTCGGCCCAGGACCGTTCGCGACTGAAGGAAGTGGTGCAGGACCTCGACGTGCCCGAGGGCATGGGGATCATCCTGCGCACCGCCGGCGCCTCGCGGACCAAGCCCGAGATCAAGCGCGACTTCGAATATCTGATCCGGATGTGGGAAACCGTGCGCGACATGACGCTGAAGTCGCAGGCCCCCACCCTCGTCTATGAGGAAGGCTCGCTGATCAAGCGCTCGCTGCGCGACCTCTACAACAAGGAAATCGACGAAATCCAGGTCGCCGGCGAGGCCGGCTACCAGGAAGCGCGCGACTTCATGAAGATGCTGATGCCCTCGAACGTGCGGGCGGTGAGGCAGTATCGCGACGGCCAGCCGCTGTTTTCGCGGATGGGCGTCGAGAGCCAGCTCGACGCGATGTTTTCGCCGACCGTACAACTGCGCTCCGGCGGCTACATCGTCATCAACCAGACCGAAGCGCTGGTCTCGATCGACGTCAACTCCGGCCGCTCGACCCGCGAACATCACATCGAGGACACCGCCCTCAAGACCAATCTCGAGGCGTCCGAGGAAGTCGCCCGGCAATTGCGCCTGCGCGATCTCGCCGGCCTGATCGTCATCGACTTCATCGACATGGACGAGAAGCGCAACAACCGCGCGGTCGAGCGCAAGCTCTCCGACTGCCTGCGGCAGGATCGCGCGCGCATCCAGGTCGGACGCATCTCGCATTTCGGCCTGCTTGAAATGTCGCGCCAGCGCATCCGCGCCAGCGTGCTGGAGAGTTCGACCGATGCTTGCGCGGTATGCGGCGGCAGCGGTCATGTGCGTTCGGTCTCGTCGGTCGCGCTGCAATTGCTGCGCGGCATCGAGGAAATCCTGATGAAGGGTGCGACCCACAATCTGGTGGTGCGCACCCGCACCGACGTCGCGCTGTATGTGCTGAACCACAAGCGCGGCCATCTGCGCGATCTCGAAAACGCCTTCAAGGTGTCGCTCGCCGTGAGCGCCGATCCAACCGTCGCCGGCCAGCAGTCGTTCATTATCGACCGCGGCGAACAGGTGCACACGCTGGAAGCCGCCAAGGCGCTGCTGGTGGCGCAGGCTGCCGCCTTCCCGCCCCAGGTCGAGGAGGCTTATGACGACGACGAGCCGTTCGACATCGAAACCGAATCCGAGGTCGAAGCCGAGGAGACCGAAGGGCTGGCCGATGATGCCGCCGAAGCGGCGTCGGGCGAAGGCGAAGGAGACGGCCACCGCCGCAAGCGGCGCCGACGCCGGCGCGGCCGTGGCGAGCCCCGTGACGGCGCCGCGCCGCGCGAGGACGGTGACGCGATGCGCGTCGCAGGCGATGCCGTTGAAGGCGTAACCGCCGAGGACGGCGAAGCCGACGAGGACGAAGGCGACGAACAGCCCGGCATGGCCCGCGGCGATCAGCCTGCCAATGGCGAGCGGCGCCCGCGCCGTCGCGGCCGTCGCGGCGGACGCCGCCGGCGTGGTACCGAGCTGGAGGACGGCCTTGCCGGATCGATCGCGGACGAACTCGGGCCGGCGCCGGCTTCCGAGGTGACCAGCGCGGTTGCCGATTTCGACGGCGGCGCGTCCGAGCCCGCGCCATCGCTGGTACAGGCCGACGTTGCGCCCGAACCGGTTTCGCAGCCGGCGGAGATGCAGCCTGCGGCCTACGCCCGGCCCGAGCCGGTCGAGAGCGCGCCCGCGCCGTCAGCTGAAGAAACCGGGCAAGAGGCCGAGCGGGCCGCGGCGCGAAGGCGTTCGACCGTGCGCGAGAAGGTCAGCTTCGTGACCAGCGCTCCGGCCGAGCCGGCGCCCTCGGTCAGCCAGAGCGCGCCGGAGCCGGTCGAGGCTCCCGCGGCGCCTGCCCCGACCCAACCGGCGCCGGCCGCATCGGCCGACGACGCGCCCCGCAAGGCGGGCTGGTGGTCGCGGCGCTTCGGCAGCGGCGAGTAAGGAATCGAACCAAAAAAGAAGACCGCCCGGCGAAAATCGGGCGGTTTTTTTTTATTGCGTCGAGCTGATCGTCAGCCCGTCGTGATCGCGGTCTCCATGTCGGACGGATCAACCTGCTTGTTCAGATTGGCGTGCAGCTTGTCCTTGTCGAGTTCGCCTTCCCACCACGACACCACCACGCAGGCGACGCCGTTGCCGCACAGATTGGTCAGCGCGCGGCACTCGCTCATGAACTTGTCGATGCCGAGAACGATGGCCATGCCCGGCACCAGCCGCGGATCGACCACGGCGAGCGTCGCGGCCAGCGTGATGAAGCCGGCACCGGTAATGCCGGACGCCCCCTTGGAGGTCAGCATCGCCACCAGGAGGATGGTGATTTGCTGGCCGAACGTTAGATCGAAGCCAAGCGCCTGCGCAATGAACAGGGTCGCCAGCGTCATGTAGATATTGGTGCCGTCGAGGTTGAACGAATAGCCGGTCGGCACCACGAGGCCTACCACCGACTTGGAGCAGCCGAGCCGTTCGAGCTTTTCCATCAAGGAGGGCAGCGCGCTTTCCGAGGACGAGGTGCCAAGCACGATCAAGAGCTCGTCCTTGATGTAGGCGAGGAACTTGAAGATCGAGAAACCGACCATCCGCGCAATTACGCCGAGCACCACGAACACGAACAGCGCCGCGGTGACGTAGAAGGTCGCGATCAGGCCCATCAGGTTCAGGATCGCGCCGGTTCCGAACCTGCCGATGGTGAACGCCATCGCGCCGAACGCGCCGATCGGGGCTGCCTTCATCACGATGGCGATGACGCCGAAAACGCCATGGGCGGCATCGTCGATGAAGGCGCGCAGCGTATGGCCGCGCTCGCCGAGACCCATCAGCGCAAAGCCGAACAGGATCGAAAACAGCAGGACCTGGAGGATTTCGCCCTGGGCGAAGGCGCCGACGACGGTATCGGGAATGATATGCAGGAAGAAATCGACGCTCTTCTGCGCTTCCGCCTGCTTGGCATAGCCGGCTACCGCCTGCGCGTTCGCCATGGCGCCGCCGAAACCCGCGCCGGGCCTGACCACATTACCGACGATAAGACCGATCACCAGCGCGAAGGTGGAGACCACCTCGAAATAGACCAGCGCCTTGATGCCGATCCGACCGACCTTTTTGGCATCTTGTATATGCGCGATGCCGGATACCACCGTGCAGAAGATGATCGGCGCGATCACCATCTTGATCAGCTTGATGAAGCCTTCGCCGAGCGCCTTGATCCAGTCGTTGGTCGCGAGCGCAGGCCACAGCCAGCCGAACAGCGCGCCGACCACGATCGCAATCAAGACTTGAACGTAGAGAACCCGATACCAGGGCTTTGCTGCACTCGCGGGCGCTTCAGCCGCAATCGTTGCCGCCATGACGTTTACTCCCCGTCCGTATCGCGGACCGGTCACGCACGCGCCAATCCGTCGCACGTAGCCAAAATCCTTTAGCCAACGGAGTCAATGGTGTTGCGTCGACGCGACTTGTCTAACCGCGCGCGTCGAAAATTCGCCGGATCGCCGGCACGAGTGCCGCGCCGAGCGCATTCTTGATCAAGGACGCCGCGATGAACGGCGCAATGCCGACCAGCCACGCCTTTTCGACGCCGAGTTTCATGCCGAACGCAAGCCAACCAAATCCGGCGGCGAGAATCAGAATGTGTCCGAACGCCATCGCCACGAACAGCCGGAGCACCGATCGATCCCAACCGCGCTCGCTCAGCCATCCCGTCACGAAGGCCGCCGCCACGAAGCCGAAGAGATATCCGGCCGTCGGACCGATCAACGGCGCAAGGCCGCCCACCGGGCCTGCGAATACCGGAAATCCAATGGCCCCCTCGGCCAGATAGGCCATGAGCGTAACGCTGCCGAGCCGCCAGCCGTAGGCCGCGCCGATCACCAGCACGGCCAGTGTCTGCAGCGTCATCGGCACATAGGGCAACGGCAGATTGAACTTGGCCGACAAGGTCAGCAGCGCCGTCCCCAGCGCGACCAGGATCACGCTGCGCAACAGACCCGACGATCCATCAGCACGATGCGGCCACAGCAGGGCGGCGAGCGGGAAATGCGACGGCACAACAGCTTCAGGCATGGTTCTGGTGGACACGGATGGCTCCCGATTTTCAGATATGTATGATTTGGATGATTGACCGGTCGGTACTAACCGAGCCACCGCGCGATGCGCGTCACCGCTTCACGCATCTCGTCGGCCGAGCGCGCGTAGGAGAAGCGAATGAAGCTGCGGCCGTGGATCGGATCGAAATCGACGCCCGGCGTTGCCGCCACATGCGCCTTCTCCAGCATGCGGCCGGCAAATTCGAAACTGTCGGCGGTGAAATCCGAAACATCGGCGTAGAGGTAGAAGGCGCCGTCCGCGGGCAGGAACTTGCTGAGGCCGGCCTTCGGCAGTCCCTCGATCAGGATGCGGCGGTTCTCCTGATAGCCGCGCTTGATCGCTTCCATCTCTTCGCGGCCTTCGAATGCCGCTTCGGCCGCGATCTGCGACAGCGTCGGCACCGAGATCGACAGGTTCTGCTGCAGCCGTTCGATCGGCCGCACCAAAGGCTCCGGCACTACCATCCAGCCGACCCGCCAGCCGGTCATGCAGAAATATTTCGAGAACGAGTTGATCACGAGCGCATGTGGCGAAAGCTCCGCGGCCGTCACCGCCGGAAACGCATAGTCGAGGCCATGATAGATCTCGTCGGAAATGAAGCGGATGCCCGCGCCTTCCGCCGCGTTGATCAGGCCGGTGAGCGCCTCGCGCGACATCATCGTTCCCGTCGGATTGGCGGGGCTGCCGACCAGCACGCCCTTCAGCGGCGCCTTGCGATGCGCGGCCAGCAACGCTTCGCCCGTCAGCGCATGCCGCGTCGCACTCGATGTCTCGATCAGCACCGGCTCGCAGCCGAGCGCCGTCAGGATATGCCGGTATGGCGGATAGCCCGGCACCGTGACCGCCACCCGGTCGCCCGGCTCGAACATCGACAGAAACGCCAGGATGAAACCGCCGGACGAGCCGGTCGTGATCACAATGCGCTCGGGATCGACCGCACAGCCGTAAGTATCGCGGTAGTGTTTTGCGATTCGCGCGCGCAGCGTGGGAATGCCGAGCGCGGACGTGTAATCGATCCGCGCCGCATCGAGCGCGGCATGCGCGGCCGCGATTGCGACTTGCGGCGCCGACGCCGCCGGCTGCCCCACTTCCATGTGGATGACATTGCCGCCGGCCGCCTCGATGCGGGCCGCGGCCGCCATCACGTCCATCACCATGAAGGGCGGAACGTCGCTCCGTGCCGAGGGGGTCAGTAGCGCCGTTGCGCGGTCTCTAAGTGTCGATTCCAGCATCGATATCTGCTATTTGCACGGGCCGCGGCCGAATTCAGGTTCCGAACCGGCTACCGCCCCAGACTGGCCGTATTCGGTGGCTTGTTATAGCGTTTTCCAGCGAAGGGATACCGGGTTCGCGTAGCAATACCCCGGGGTTCACGCAGTGATACCCGGGGTTCACGCGTGATACCTTGGCTCGGGTGAAAGAAACACGTTGAAACAACAAACCAGGACCCGTTTCTGATCGAACCGGAAACCGAACCGGGCGTCCGGCAGATCCGGACCCATCGCCAATCGCCAAAGATCGCTCATGCTGCTCCGCATCACCTTACGCAAGAAGCCACTGAAGTTGACCGCGCTCATGGCGGCTGTCGCACTTGCCGTTGCGCCGATGGCGGCTGTGGCGCAGGAGAACAAGGGCCCACCGGTGCTCCGCGACACCGAGACGGAGCAGTTGCTGCGCGAATATACGCGGCCGATCCTGCGCGCCGCCGGCCTGGAAAAACACAACATCCAGATGGTGATCATCAACCAGGGCGTTTTCAACGCCTTCGTTGCCGACGGCCGCCGCATCTTCGTGAACTACGGAGCGATCCTGCAGTCGGAGACGCCGAACCAGATTATCGGCGTGATGGCGCACGAGACCGGCCATCTTGCCGGCGGCCATCTCGCCAAGATGCGCGAGCAGATGGCGCAGGCCCAGACGCAGATGATCATTGCCATGCTGCTCGGCGCCGGCGCGATGGTGGCGGGCGCGAAGAGCGGCGGCAGCAACAGCGGCTTGTCGAACGCCGGAGCGGCCATGTTCTCCGCACCGGGAGAAGTGATCCGCCGCAACCTGCTGTCTTACGTGCGCCAGCAGGAGGAGAACGCCGACAAGGCCGGCGTGAAGTTTCTGAACGCCACCGGCCAGTCCTCCCGGGGCATGTACGAGACCTTCAAGCGCTTCACCGACGAGAGCCTGTTTGCGGCGCGCGGCGCGGATCCCTACGTTCAGTCGCATCCGATGCCGGCCCAGCGCGTCTCCGCGCTCGAAGAACTGGCGCGATCGAGCCCTTACTGGGACAAGAAGGACGACGCTGCCCTGCAGCTGCGCCACGACATGGCGCGCGCCAAGATCTCGGCCTTCATGGAGCGACAGGAGACCGTGTACCGGCGCTATCCGTTGTCCAACAACAGCCTGCCCGCGCGCTATGCCCACGCCATCTCGACCTATCTGCACGGCGACCTGCGCAGCGCGCTCGCCCAGATTGACGCCCTGATCCAGCAGCAGCCCAACAATCCGTATTTCTACGAGGTGCGCGGCCAGGCGCTGCTGGAGGGCGGCAAGCCGCAGGAGGCGATTGCCCCGTTGCGCAAGGCGGTCGCGCTCTCCAACAGCGCGCCGCTCGTCGAGATGCTGCTCGGTCAGGCCCTCGTGGCAACCGGCAACAACGCCTACACCGACGAGGCGATCGCCATCCTGCGCGCGGCGGTTGCGCGCGAGACCGAAGCGCCGATCGGCTACATGCAGCTCGCAATGGCCTATGGCCGCAAGGGCGATTACGCGCAGGCCGATCTGGCATCGGCCCAGGCCGCCTACCTTCGCGGCGACAACAAGACGGCACGCGATCTTGCATCGCGCGCGAAAACGCGCTTCGCCATCGGAACGCCCGGGTGGGTCAAGGCTGACGACATTGTGAGCGCCAAGCCGCTGCCGGGCCAGAAGAGCAACTAGAAATCAGCCGCGTTCGGCTATAATCGGACTTGATCACCAACGACTTGGTCACCCGCGACCAGGATATTCTCCAGGAGCCGGCCTTCAGCAGAATTGCCCGGGAACCGCATAAGGATTTACCGATGCCCTCGTTCCGTCTTCTCATTCCCGCATTGTTCGCTCTGGCGCTCTGCGGCGCGCCGATGTCCGCTTCCGCGCAGAGCTTCAGCGACACCCAGCGCGGCGACATCGAGACCATCGTCCGGAATTACCTGATCGCACACCCCGAAGTGCTCGAAGAGGCGATGGCCGAACTCAGCAAGCGTCAGGCCGCGGCCGAAGCTGCCAAGCACGCCTCCGGCGTCGCCGACAATGCGGACGCGATCTTCAACTCGCCGCGCAACGTCACGCTCGGCAACAAGGACGGCGACGTCACGTTCGTCGAGTTCTTCGATTACAATTGCGGCTACTGCAAGCGCGCGATGACCGACATGATGGAGCTGATGAAGGCTGATCCGAAGCTGAAGGTCGTGCTCAAGGAATTTCCTGTGCTGAGCGCGGGATCGGTCGAAGCCGCCCAGGTCGGCGTCGCGGTGCGCATGCAGGATCCGACCGGCAAGAAATATCTCGACTTCCATCAGAAACTGCTTACCGGCCGCGGCGCCGCCGACAAGGCGCGCGCGATGGCCGTTGCCAAGGAAGTCGGCCTCGATATGGCGAAGCTGGAGAAGGACCTCTCGAGCGCCGAAGTGCGCAACACGCTCGAGGAAAATTTCAAGCTCGCCGAGGCGATGGGCATGAACGGCACGCCAAGCTACGTGATCGGCAAGCAGGTTGTGATCGGCGCGGTCGGCGTCGAAAGTCTGCGGGAAAAGATCGGCAACGCCCGTTGCGGCAAGGCGACGTGCTGAAACAGCGCCTTACGCTTCAACGATCGATACGAAAGGCCGGCGCAACAGCCGGCCTTTTTGTTTGAGGCTTTCTCTGGCGCGACGGTTCATTCCGCATTCACAAAACAAAGTCGGCCGAACCACCAATGTTCCGGAACATCGCGCAATTCCTTTCGTTGTCGGTCGGGCAATGCAGAAACACGTGAGGAGACATCGTAATGACTAATCGCTTTTTGATTTCGGTCGCCGCGGCGGCCCTGATTGCCGGAACCGGCTTTGCGAATGCGCAGGGTGCCGCACCGGGATCAGCAGGTTCCACGGCGCAGCAGAGCGCGCCTTCTTCTGACCGCGGCGGTGCCTCGTCGGGCGGCGCAATGCAACGCGATAGCGGCCCGTCCGGCATGAAGGGCGCCGAGAAGGGTGCGGAGCCTGGCTCAAAGGCCTCGGACTCGTCCGACAAGATGGCCCCGAGCAAGAGCGCTCAGGACAGCAACCGGATGCAGGGCGAGAAGTCCAAGAGCATGCATTCCGAGACCGACTCGACCAAGGATTCGGCCAAGGGCAGCAAGGAAATGAAGGCCGAGGGTCACGACAGCAAGACCGGCAACACGAACGCCCAAACCAAGGGCACGACCGACACCAAGTCGGGCGCCGCTGCAAGCGACACCAAGTCGCCGACCACGACGGGCAACGCCGCGACAACAGCGACTGCTGCCCCGCCGGCCGAGAAGCGCACCCAGATCGTCTCCGCCATCCGGTCGGAGAAGATCCAGGAAACCACCAACGTGAACTTCAACGTTTCGGTCGGCACCGTGGTGCCCACCGGCGTTCGCTTCCACCCGCTTCCGCCCCGGATCGTCGAGATCTATCCGGAGTGGCGTGGTTACGAGGTGATCCTGGTGCACGGCCGCTACGTCATCGTCCGTCCGCAGACCCACGAGATCGTCTACATCATCGAGGGTTAACGCGTTCGGGTCGCAGCTTCGCTGAGAAGCAATCGGGGGTGGGCAGAGATGCCCACCCCTTTTTCTTGGCCCCTCGTCCAAAAATTGGTTAACGAACGATTTCCATAGGTTCCACGCGGCTTTTCACGAACTGGATGAGGCATTTGGGCGGCATTCCGGCAGGCCGGAAGGCTTCCCCTTCGCCGCGTTGTTACCTATAACCCCGCGACCTGCCCCGCCCCTCTTTGCTGGAATCCGGATGGCCCAAGGAAGCGCCCAAGCCTCTGCCGCGACGATCTATGTCCTCAACGGCCCGAACCTCAACATGCTGGGGATACGGGAGCCGGAAAAGTATGGCCATGCGTCGCTCGCCGATGTCGAAAAGCTGTGCGTGGAAGCCGCAGCGCAATTCGGTTTGAAGGCCGATTGCCGCCAGTCCAACCGCGAAGGCGAATTGATCGACTTCATCCACGAGGCGCATGCCAAAAAGGTGGTCGGCATCATCATCAACGCCGGCGGCTATTCGCACACCTCGATCGCGTTGCACGATGCGCTGGTCGCGGTAAAAATCCCGACAGTGGAAGTGCATATCAGCAACATCCACGCCCGCGAGAGCTTCCGTCATCATTCCTACACGGCCATGGCCGCCTTTGCCTCGCTCTGCGGCTTCGGCATCGATGGCTATCGGCTCGCAATCAATGGCCTTGCCGCCAAACTCGGCGCCAAGGCCAAATCCTGACTTCAAAACCTGACATCGAACGACACCACACCTGACGCTTAAGCCGTCACCCACATCGAGAATTCCGGATCAAGAGCATGGCCCGCCAGCCCGACAACAAGTCAGCGGACAAATCAGCCGCAAACCTGAAGAGCGACGACAGCGCGCTCATTCGCGAACTCGCGCTGCTGCTGGATGAGACCAGCCTGACCGAGATCGAAATCGAGCGCGCCGGCTTGCGGGTGCGTGTCGCGCGCAACATCACCGTGTCGGCAGCGATGCCGGCTGGCTTCCAGCCAATGGGTGCCGCGGCAGCCGTCTCCGCCGCACCGGCAGCGGCCGCCGATCTCGCCAAGCATCCAGGCGCGGTCCCCTCGCCGATGGTCGGTACCGCCTATTGGTCGCCCGAGCCCGGCGCCAAGCCGTTCATCGAGGTAGGCAGCAAGGTATCGGCCGGGCAAACTCTGCTGATCATCGAAGCGATGAAGACGATGAACCAGATCCCGTCGCCACGCGCGGGCACGGTGACGCAAATTCTCGTCGAGGACGGCCAGCCGGTCGAATTCGGCGAGCCGCTCGTGATCATTGAATAAGTTCGTCAACGTCAGGCGCTGCGATGTTCGATAAGATTCTGATAGCCAATCGCGGCGAGATCGCGCTCCGCGTGCTACGCGCGTGCAAAGAGCTCGGCATCAACACCGTCGCGGTGCATTCCACCGCCGACGCCGACGCCATGCATGTTCGGCTCGCCGACGAGAGCGTCTGCATCGGGCCGCCGCCGTCAAAGGATTCCTATCTCAACATCCCCGCACTGCTCGCGGCCTGTGAGATCACGGGCGCCGATGCCGTGCATCCCGGCTACGGCTTCCTGTCGGAGAACGCCCGCTTCGCCGAAATCCTTGCCGAGCACAATCTGCATTTCATCGGCCCGAAGGCCGAGCATATCCGCCTGATGGGCGACAAGATCGAGGCCAAGAAGACCGCCAAGCGTCTCGGCATCCCGGTCGTGCCCGGCTCCGATGGCGCGGTCACGCCCGACGACGACGCTATGGCGATCGGCAAGGCGATCGGCTTCCCCGTGCTGGTGAAGGCTGCCGCCGGCGGCGGCGGACGCGGCATGAAGGTGGCGCGCACCGCCGACGAGCTGATGATGGCGCTGTCGACCGCATCCAACGAGGCCAAGTCGGCCTTCGGCGACGCTTCGGTCTATCTCGAAAAATACCTGCAGAAGCCGCGCCACATCGAGATCCAGATTCTCGGCGACGGCCGCGGCGGCGCCATCCATCTCGGCGAGCGCGACTGTTCGCTGCAGCGCCGTCACCAGAAGGTCTGGGAAGAAGGCCCGTCGCCGGTTCTCGCCGCCGCCGCCCGCGCCAGGATCGGCGAAACATGTGCCAAGGCGATGCGGGACATGAAATATCTCGGCGTCGGCACCATCGAATTTCTCTATGAGGATGGCGAGTTCTACTTCATCGAGATGAACACCCGCATCCAGGTCGAGCATCCCGTCACCGAGAGCATCACCGACATCGACCTCGTGCTGGAGCAGATCCGCATTGCCGCCGGCGGCGACCTGCCCGCGAAGCAGGAAGAGATCGCCATCATCGGGCATGCCATCGAATGCCGCGTCAATGCGGAGAACCCGCAGACCTTCCGCCCGTCACCCGGCAGGATCACGCAATTCCACCCGCCTGGCGGGCTCGGCGTGCGGATCGATTCGGCCGTTTATCAAGGCTACGTCATTCCGCCTTATTACGACTCACTGGTCGGCAAGCTGATCGTGCACGGCAAGACCCGCGCCGAATGCCTGATGCGGCTGCGCCGGGCGCTTGACGAGATGGTGGTCGACGGGATCGAAACCACCCTGCCGCTGTTCCGGGCGCTGGTCCGGGAGGCCGATATCATCAATGGCGACTACCACATCCACTGGCTCGAGCAGTATCTCGCCGGCCAGCCGGTGGACGGCAAGACCTGAACGAGAACGCCGCGTCCCGAACATGAAAAAATCCTGATGCCGGAATGGAACCTGCTGTTTCCACCGGCGTTGATGACGGCTGGATCCCTTCTGGCAGGGTGGGATTATTCCGTTTCATGACGACCATTGTGACCGCTGAGGCTCAGCGCCGACGACGCGCCTTGGGACAAATCCTGCTGCTCGCCACGGCGTTTTTGGTGCTGGTGGCGATCAGCGCGACCTCCGTGGTGCTGGTCAACGAAGCCCGAAAAGACAGCGCATTGGTGGTTCATACCGTCGAGGTGGAAAATCACATCAATCTACTGCTGCTCGAAGTACGTCGGGCCGAGAGCAACGCGCGCGGCTACCTGCTCACTTCAGGACCTGAATTCCTAAGCGCCCATGAGGCCGCGGTGGCGAACGTCCTTCCCGTCCTGGAGCAGTTGACGCAGTCGATCAGCGACAATCCCGTTCAGGTCGAGCTTTCGAAGAAATTGCGGTCGGCAATCGAAATTCGGTTGAAGCAATTCGAGACGGAAATGAACCTCGTCAAACAGGGCGAGACCGCCAAGGCCACCGCTCTGGTCCGTGAAGCCGCTGCAGGCAATTTCAATACCACGATCCGCGACGGGGCGCAGTCGATGCGAGCCGAGGAAGATCGGCTGTTCATAATGCGTACTGCAACCGCCGACCGCACCCAGCAACTGGCCTCGCTCGTGACGGTAACGGGCTCGGGCCTCGTGATCGCGCTGGCGGGCATCGCGATCTTCCTGGTCCAGCGTTCGTCGCGCGCGCGCGACCAGGCGGACGCCAGGCTGCGAGACAGTCATGTCAACCTCGAGGCCACGATCGACGAGCGCACCGCCGACCTGCGCGAAGCCAATGACGAGATCCAGCGCTTCGCCTACATCGTCAGCCACGACCTGCGCTCGCCGCTGGTGAACATCATGGGTTTCACCAGCGAGCTGGAGGAATTGCGCGGCGACATCTTCAAGCGGATCGCAGCGCTTTCCCGCGAGCAGTCCGCCGCACCGTCAGCGCCGGAAAACGCCACCGATACCGCCGAACCCGTGCTCGAAGGCTCCGACAAGCAGCTTTCGGAAGATTTCTCCGAGGCGCTCAGCTTCATCAAATCGTCGATCGGCAAGATGGACCGGCTGATATCGGCGATCCTCAGTCTCACCCGCGAAGGGCGGCGCGAGTTCGAGCCGGTCTGGATCGATACCAAGGGGCTAATCGAGGGTGTCGTGACCACCGTGGCGCACCAGGCTGCGGAAGCCCAGGCCGAGATCCGGATCGACGCGCTGCCGAATATCGTCAGCGATCGCCTTGCGCTGGAGCAGATCTTCTCCAATCTGATCGACAATGCGCTCAAATACCTCAAGACCGGAGTCCCCGGCGAAATCTCGGTGCGCGGCCGCACCAAGCTCGGTTTTGCGATTTTCGAGATAGCGGACAATGGACGCGGCATCGATCCCAAAGACCATCAGCGCATTTTCGAATTGTTCCGCCGCGCCGGAACCCAGGACAAACCGGGACAGGGCATCGGCCTTGCCCATGTCCGCGCGTTGGTGCGTCGCCTGGGAGGCACCATGTCGGTCGCGTCGGAACTTCACCAGGGCAGCACATTCACGATTACGCTGCCTATCAATTGGCCAATCGCTAACCGGAACACACGGACATGACAAATCCCGTCACTATCATCATGATCGAGGACGATGAGGGCCATGCCCGCCTGATCGAGCGGAATATCCGCCGATCCGGTGTCAGCAATGAGATAATCCCGTTCACCAACGGTACAGCCGCGCTAGACTACCTGTTTGGCAAGGATGGAACGGGCCTGGACCATAAAGGCAACGCGCTCCTGATCCTGCTCGATCTCAACTTGCCCGACACGACCGGCATCGACATTCTGAAGCGGGTCAAGGAAAACAGATATCTCAAGGCTACGCCGGTCGTGGTGCTGACCACGACCGATGATTCCCACGAGATCAAGCGCTGCTACGAACTCGGTTGCAACGTCTACATTACCAAGCCCGTGAACTACGAAAGCTTCGCCAACGCCATTCGCCAGCTCGGTCTGTTCTTCTCCGTCATTCAGGTCCCCCCGGCCGCCATATGAAACCCGCGACGCCGACACTGCTGTACATCGATGACGACGCCGGCCTCGCCCGGCTGGTCGACCGCGGCCTGACGCGGGCAGGCTTCAAGGTCGTCCACGCGGCGGGCGGCGAGCAGGGGTTGGCGCGGCTGGCGCAAGGCGACATCGATGTGATTGCGCTCGACCAGTACATGCCGGGCCTCGATGGTCTCGAAACGCTGGAACGGATCATGGCGACCCCGAATGCGCCGCCGGTCGTGTTCGTCACGGCCTCGCAGGATTCGGCGATCGCCGTCACGGCGCTGAAGGCCGGCGCCGCCGACTATCTGGTCAAGGACGTCAGGGGCGATTTCATTCCGCTGCTCCAGGTCGCCGTCAACGGCGCCCTGCGGCAGGCCGAGCTGCAGCGCGCCCGCGACGAGGCCGAAGCCGAGGTTCACCGCTCGCGCGACCGCTATGCGGCGCTCGCCGCCGAACGCGAAGTGCTGCTGCGCGAAGTCAACCATCGCGTCGGCAACTCCTTGCAGATCATCGCCTCACTGCTGCATTTGCAGGCCAATTCGACCACCCAGGACGACGTCAAGGCGGCGCTGACCAATGCGATGGGCCGCGTCGCCGCGGTCGCCCAGGTGCATCGCCGCCTCTACACCTCGCACGATCTCAAGAGCGTGTTGCTGAACCAGTATCTCGAAGCCCTGCTGGAAGACCTCCGGCGTTCGGCCGAAGGCAACAAGATGTCACGGCTGACGCTCACGGCCGAACCGATCGAGATCGACCCGGACCGCGCGGTGGCGATCGGCATCATCGTCAACGAGCTGGTGATGAACGCCGTCAAGTACGCCTATCCCGACGGCGCCGGGCCCATTCACGTCGAGCTGAAGCCTGAGGGCGAGGACATCATGGTCGCGATCGCAGACGACGGCGTCGGTCTCAACGCCAAGGCCGATCCGCGCTCCACCGGTATGGGACAACGCATCGTGACCGCGATGGCCGCCAAACTGGACGCCAGTGCCGAGCGCGATCCCAACCATCACGGCACCAGGATCGTACTGCGCTTCCGCCGCGTCCCGGCGGCGGCGCCGAAATCGACCAACGCCGCGGCAGGCTAGTCTTGGACTTTTCGACGGTGCGTCCTAACTGTCCGTGCAGATGTACGCCGTGGTATCATGGCCCCGGCTTCATGCCGCGGGAGACGAACCATGAAGAAGGTTGCCGTTAGAATTGGCCTGATCGCACTTTCTAGCGCTGTTGTGGTCACTTCTGGTGTTGCATTGGCGCAGTCGCCTCCAGTCCCGGCAACCAATTCGGCTCCGGCGTTCAGCGTCTTGGTGGGCCGGTGGACGAGGACTCAAGGACCCTATGTAATCAGTATCGATGCGGTCGATGACAGCGGCAGGCTTGACGCTAGCTATGCCAACCCAAAGCCGCTGCCCTTCTACCGAGCAGAAGCGACCCGGGATGGCAACGCACTAAAGCTATACTTTGAATTGCGCGCTGCGGGCTATGGCGGGTCAACCTACACGCTCAACTATGATGCTGCCAGCGACAGCCTGAGAGGCGTCTACGACCAGGTTGTCGTAAAGCAAAAGTTCGACGTGGTCTTCAACCGTACGAAGTGACGGGCTGGCTCTCTGCGCGCAGGCCTATTATGCTGAGAAATGGATCCCGATTGGCGAGAAAGCGGCTACGGCCAATTGAGGGGGCATCACGGGTAGAGCATGGACAGACTTTCAAAGCGCGATTGGCTGGTAATCTCTTTGTTCGTATTCGTCACGTTAGGGACGGCACTTGTCATCCTGAATTGGCTGATTGGTTGGTACTAGCAAGCCACCCAAGTTAGCTTCCCCGGAATAATGCAGGCAACCTGACGGCCGTTGTGGCGCGTATCGATCCAGATCTCGGTGCCTGCTTCAGCTCCAGTAGCCTTGGATTTCTAGCGCTGGATTTACGCTGAACCGCTCGGCGTCGCCGCCTCGATCGCGCGTGCGGCGGCGACGAGAACGTCCGCCACCTCGATCGCGCGACGAGGACTTAGCCTGTTTCGTATGGCGGAGAGCGTGATTGCGGCGGCGGGCTGGCCGTCCGGCGTCCGTATCCAGGCTGAAATTGACTTCGTTCCCTGCACGAGGCCGACATCACGCAAATTGTAGCCACGGCGGCGTGCAAGCTGGATCTGGCCGAGTACGGTGGCCGTATCGGTTCGGTAGGCGCCAAATCTTGTTTCGTTGGCGAACACGATCTTGCGTGCCTCCGCAGAAGGCATGGCAGCCAGTATCGCCACCCCTGCGCTGCTGACGCCCAGCGGACGCCGCACACCGACCTCAATCGACAATACCTGGATCGGATAGCCGCCGATGCGACGCGCCACGCACAGGGTGTCGAGCCCGGTGCGCACCGTGAGAAACAGCGTATCGCCGAGTTGCGCCGACGCCTCCGCGAGATGCGGTTCGGCTGCAATCAGCAATGGCGAACGCGAGGGACGCGCCAGCGCCAGTTCGGGCACCTGGCGGCCGACGACGTAATTTCCCGTTCGCTCGCTGCGCTCGACAATCCCCTCCTCGATCAGCACATGCACGATGCGATGCACCGTCGGGCGGGCGAGCGAGGTCGCATGCACGATCTCAGCCAGGGGTACGCCTCTTTCCCCGCCAACCGCGAGCGTCCGCAGCACCGCCACCGCCCGGCGGATCGCCTGCCCGCCCTGCCGCGGCCCTCGCGCGCGCCCCCTTAACCGGCCGTTTGTCATACGCGTTGTCCGCTGTCCACAATGTGGACAGAAACACCACAATTTAGTCGACAGTGGAAGGGGCACGCGCAACATCGCGGCGCGGAACAATAAATGCGCATGCCGCTGGGACGGGGCTCGCGCAAAACAAGAATGTAGCGGCCGATGTGCCGCTTTTCGGGAGAATGCGATGAAATTTTTCGCGATCGCAGGCGTCGCCGTATCGGTACTGTCAGCGCTAACCCTGAACACGCCGGCCGACGCCCAGCAATGGCCGGCGCGGCAGGTGCGCCTGATCGTCCCTTATCCGGCAGGCGGCAATGTCGACAGCGCGGCGCGCGTCATCGCCGACAGGCTGCAGGCGAAGCTGGGCCAACCCTTCATCGTGGAAAACAAGGCCGGTGCAGGCGGCCTGATCGCCGGCGAGGCGTTCGCGAAAATGGCTCCCGACGGTTACGCCTTGTTCGTCGGCGCCAACGGCCCGGTACTGTTCGCGCCCGAAATCGCCAAGCGCGAGGCCTATAACTGGAAGCGGGATTTCGTCCCCATCACCTCGATCACGATGACGCCGCTGGTGCTCGAAGTGCATCCCTCGGTGGCAGCCAAGGATCTGAACGAATTCATCGCGCTTGCCCGCCGCGATCCCGGCAAGCTGACGATGGCCTCCCCCGGCCAGGGCACCACCAACCATCTGCTCAGCGAGCTGATGCAGTCGACGCTCGGCCTGGAATGGCTGACGGTGCATTACCGCGGCAACGCCCCTGCCCTCAACGACCTGATCGGCGGTCAGGTGCAATTCGCCCTCGACCAGATCTCGGTCGGTTTGCCCTCCATCAAGAGCGGCATGCTGCGCCCGCTTGCCGTCACCGGCAGCCACCGCGCCTCCTGGCTTCCGGATGTCCCGACCTTCACCGAACTCGGCTACAAGGAATTTGACGGCCAGACCTTCACCGGCCTGTTCGCGCCTGCGCGCACGCCGGACGAGATCGTGACCAAGCTCCACGATACCCTCGCGGAGATCCTGAAAGATCCCGCCATCGTCGAGAAGTTCAACGCGCTCGGCGCCGAGGCCGTGGCGATGACGCCGGCGGATTTCACCAGCTATCTCGAACGCGAAGATGCCAAGTGGATTCCGGTGGTCCGCAAGGCGAACATCAAGGCTGACTGATCCATGCAGATCGATCCCGGCGATCTCGGCGCGGAGCGGATCTACCGGCTGATGACCGGCATCGTGGTGCCGCGTCCGATCGCCTGGGTGACGAGCCTGTCGCGCAAGGGCGTGCTCAACCTCGCCCCGTTCAGCGCCTTCACCTTCGTCTCGCAGAAGCCGCCGATGCTGGCCATCAGCGTCGGCCGCAAGGGCCCCGACTACAAGGATACGGCGCACAACATCCTCGACACCGAGGAGTACGTCATCCACATCGCCGATACGCCGCTGATGGGTGCGGTGCATGACAGTTCGGTCGAGCATCCGCCCGAAGTCAGCGAGGTCGAAGAGCTCGACCTGGAAACGCGTCCCAGCGAGCGCATCAAGGTGCCCCGGCTCGCCGCCGCGCCGGTCGCGATGGAATGCGTGTTTCGGCAATGTCTCGAATTCGGCGAGGCGCGCAGCCGGCTCATCGTCGGCGAGGTCGTGATGTTCCACATCCGCGACGGTCTCGTGAACAACGGCAAGGTCGAGACCGAAGCGCTCGACCCGATCGCCCGCATCGGTGGGCCCCGCTACGCCCGGCTCGGCGAGATCGTGACGCTACGCGGCGTCTTCCAAACCCCGAAATCGACCGATTAGCGGTGGCAGCAACCCGTAGCGAGCTTGCTGACGTCGGACGCAGATCGAAGCAGAATTCTCGAAGAGGACGACCATGCGACTGGTGAGTTATCTGGTGGAAGGAAAGCCGCGTTTCGGCGCGGCCGTGGCCGGCGGCGTGGTCGACCTCACCCAACAGTTAGGCCCGGACCTTCGGAGCCTGATCGCCAGGGACGGCCTGGAAGTTGCGCGCCAAATGGTCGCCGACCTCAAGCCGAGCCATGCGCTCGACGATCTCGTACTGCTGCCGCCGATTCCGAACCCGGAAAAACTCTGGTGCATCGGCGTCAACTACAAAGACCGCAACGCCGAGTACAAGGACAATTCGGACCTGCCGAAATATCCGAGCCTGTTTGTCCGCAACCCCTCCTCCGTCGTTGGCTCCGGTCAGCCGATCGAAAAGCCGAGGATTTCCGAACAGCTCGACTACGAGGGCGAGCTTGTCATCGTGATCGGCAAGGAAGGACGGCACATCCCCCGCGAGCGCGCCTTCGAACACATCTTCGGCATGACGCTGTGCAACGAAGGCAGCGTGCGCGACTGGCTGCACCACGGCAAGTTCAACGTTACGCAAGGCAAGAATTTCGACCGCTCAGGCAGCATCGGGCCGTGGATCGTCACCTCGGACGAATGCGATCCGCGCGGACCTCATGAAATTATTACCCGCGTCAATGGCGAGGTGCGCCAGAGCGATTCCACCGAGCGGCTGATGTTTCCGTTCGATTGCCTGATCGCCTACCTCTCCACCTTCGCCACCCTGAAACCCGGCGACATGATCGCGACTGGCACCCCGACCGGGGCCGGCGCCCGGTTCACACCGCCACGCTGGCTCAAGCCAGGCGACATCGTCGAGGTGGAATCCAAAGGGATCGGCCTCCTCCGCAACACCGTGACGGAGGAGCAATAGCCCATGCTCGATCAACAAACCGTCGAACGGCTGGCGCAGCGCCTGGATGACGCCGAACGCAGCAAGTCGCTGATACCTGCGTTCACGCGCGAATATCCTGATCTCACGATCGAAGACGCCTACGCCATTCAGCGCGCCTGGACGAGGTTGCAGCTCTCCCGCGGCCGCATCGTCAAGGGCCATAAAATTGGCCTGACATCGAAAGCGATGCAGAACGCCGTCGGCATTTCCGAGCCGGACTATGGCGTGCTGTTCGCCGACATGTTCTATCCGGATGCATCGCCGATCCCGTTCGACCGTTTCCACGCGCCCCGTATCGAGGTCGAACTGGCCTTCGTGCTGAAGACGCCGCTGGAAGGTCCCGAGTGCACGCTGTTCGACGTGCTCAACGCCACCGACTACGTCACGCCGGCGCTGGAAATCCTGGAGACGCGGATGCATCGCGTCGATCCCGAGACCAAGGCGCCGCGGAAGGTGATGGACACCATTTCCGACAATGCCGCGAACGCGGCACTGGTCGTCGGTGGCCGCCCCATTCGCCCGCTCGATTTCGATCTGCGCTGGATTGGCGCGCTGTTGTTTCGCAACGGCCAGATCGAGGAGACCGGCATCGCCGCCGGCGTTCTCAATCATCCCGCCAACGGCGTGGCCTGGCTCGCCGACCGGCTGGCCGCCCAGGGCGAGTTTCTCGACGCCGGCGAAGTGGTGCTGGCGGGATCGTTTACACGCCCGGTCGACATCATCAGGGGCGACACGTTTCATGCCGATTACGGCCAGTTCGGATCGGTGTCCTGCCAGTTCGTCTGAACAAGAAACGTCTGAGGGAGAGAAGCGATGACAAGGCGCAAGAGCATTCATATCGGCGAGTTCAAGCACGCCAATCCCATTCCCAATGCCTGCCGCATCGGCAATCTCCTGATGTCGGGCGTCATCCTTGGCCGCGACCCCGCGACCGGCAAGATGCCGGAAAAGATCGAGGACCAGTGCGCCAACATGTTCGGCCACATGAAGGCGATCGTGGAAGCCGGCGGCGGGGCGACCTCCGACATCATCAAGATGACGGTGTGGTTGCAGGATCGCACCCAGCGCGCGCCGGTAAACACCGAATGGTTGAAAATGTTTCCCGACGAGCATTCCCGCCCCGCCCGCCATGCGCTGCAGATGGACATGGAAAACGGCGCGCTCGTGCAATGCGATTTCACCGCCGTGATCGGCTGATCGCGACCAGTCAAGGAACCTGACATGCCGACCTATCTCCCCTTCGATCCGAACCCGCGCCGCCCCTCAAAACTGCCGCCGGCAAAAAGCATCGACAGCCAGTTTCACGTACTGGGCCCGCTGGACAAATATCCGGTACGGCCGGGTGCGGCCTACCAGATGCCGACCGCGACCTGGGAGGCCGCGCTTCGCGTCCACAAGGCGCTCGGCATTGAACGCGGCATCATCGTGCAGACCACGACCTATGGCGCCGATCATTCCGTGGTGCTCGACGCCCTCGCGGCGATGGGGCCGAACTATCGCGCTTGCGCCAATGCGCTGGTGTTTGCCGAAGCCGACGATGCCTATCTTGCCAAACTGAACGACGCCGGCGTGCGCGGCGCCCGCTTCAGTTTCCGGCAGGAACTGGGCGCGGTGCTCTCGGACAAGGATTTTGCGCGAGCGATCGCGCGGATGCGCGAACTCGGCTGGTACGTAAAGATCCAGCCGGAGAAGGACGGCATCGTCTCCAGCGCCGCCAAATACGAAAACCTCGACCTGCCGGTGCTGATCGACCACATGGCCCGCCCCGACCCCGTGCGCGGCAAGGAAGACCCGAACTTGCAGAAGATGCTGGAGCTTCTGTCGAAGGGCAATTTCTGGGTGATGCTGTCGCTCGGCGAAAAGACGTCGAAAAAAGGCCCGCCCTGGGACGACGTTATCCCGATCGCGCGCGCCTATATCGAAGCCGCCCCCGACCGTTGCGTCTGGGCCAGCGACTGGCCGCATCCGGTTTCGGTGGTGCAGCCGCCCAACGACGCCGACCTGCTCGAAGTGCTCTATCGCTACGCGCCTGACGAGGCCGAGTTGCGGAAGATCCTGGTGACAAATCCGGCCAGGCTGTTCGGCTACGAGGACTAGGATCGCGACAGTCATCCCACGCCTAGCGCAGCGCGACCGTCAGGAATGCGACGATGACGGGCAACGTTACCGCGGCCAGGACCGTGCCAAGCGCCACCGCGCCCGAGACGGCTTCGGTCAGCCGTCCGTACTGGGCCGAGAAGATGTAGGCATTGGCGCCGGTCGGCATCGCGGCAAAGAGGACCACCACAGCGGCGGAAATGGGCGGCAGCGCCAGCACGTAGAACGCAAGGATCGCGGCGATGGCCGGCATCGCCAGCAGCTTGAGCGCGCACATCACGGCCATCGCGAGCGCCTGGCCTTTGATCCTGAATCCGAACAGATTGATGCCGAGCGCGATCAGCGCCGTGGGCGAACCGGCCTGCGCCAGCAGTTCGAGCGTCTTGTCCGCGACGGGATGCAGCCCCAATCCGGTGAGGCGCCAGAGAAAGCCTAAGCCGAGCGCGAGCATGATTGGATTGCGCGCGATCTCGCTGATAGCCCGCAGGACCAGAAGCGGCGCACTCTCGGAAGACTTCCGCTCGGCCCATGCCATCTGCAGCGTGCCGCAAAGCCAAAGCAGCGGCGTGTTGACCGACAGGATCAATGCCATCGAACCAGCCGCCTGACTGCCCAGAGCCGACAACGTCAGGGGAAGGCCGAGCATCACGATGTTGCCGTAGATCGAGCCGATCGCGAGCACCACGCCGTCGGCCCGGGATTGCCGAAGAACGGATGACGCCAGAAGCGCGACGATCCATGTCGCCGCCGTTGCCCCATAATAGGCGCTCCACACCGCGAAGGCGTTGACGGCGGGAAATTCCGCGACGACCACGATCCGGAACAGCAGCGCCGGAATGGCGATGCTGAAGGCGAACTCGGAAATGCCCTTGTGCGCCGTAGGAGAGATGAAGCGCAGCGCCACCGCCGCATAGCCGGCCGCGATCAACGCGAACACCGGAACGACGATCAACACTGCGTTCATTCGATCACACCACCCGCAACCACGGCATCACGA
The DNA here is from genome assembly GCF_054059515.1 of Bradyrhizobium sp. URHC0002. Lineage (NCBI taxonomy): Bacteria > Pseudomonadati > Pseudomonadota > Alphaproteobacteria > Hyphomicrobiales > Nitrobacteraceae > Bradyrhizobium > Bradyrhizobium sp. URHC0002. The sequence continues at coordinate 6,206,588 of NZ_JBSSCF010000001.1, forward strand.
AGCGCGATCGGAGCAGGCTGGCACCGTGAATTGAAAGTTGGCACCGCGAGGCATGTTTGCGCTGGCCCAAACTCGCCCCCCAAGCGCTTCGATGATCGAGCGGCAAATGGAGAGCCCCAGTCCCAGACCGTTCGGCTTGGTCGTGTGGAAGGGCTCGAAGAAATCTTCGAGGGTCCCAGGCGGCAGTCCGGGACCGGAATCCTGCACCTCGACGAGCACGCCACCGCCGTCCGCTCTTCCGGTCCTGATCAGCAATTCGCGGGGCCCGTCGCTGGTGACGGTCACGGCCTGGATAGCGTTGATGATCAGGTTCAGAATCGCTTGCTGTAGTTGCACCCGATCTGCAGCTATGAGCGGCAAGCCTTCCGCGAGTTGCATCTGTACCGAGACGCGGTTCTTGACCGCTTCGCCACGGGTGAGCTCAATCACCTCACGGATCGCTCCGTTGATCTCAAAGCGATCCTTCCGCGGCGGCGCCTTCCTTACGAGTTCACGGATCCGGTCGATGACCTCCGCCGCCCGAATGCCATCGTTGACGGCGCAAGCAAGCGCCTGCCGCGCCTCCTTCAAATTCGGCGTTGAATGATTAAGCCAGTTCAGCGCCGCCTGAACGTTGGTAACGCTCCCGGCTATGGGCTGTTTCACTTCATGAGCAATCGAAGCCGTGAGCTGCCCCATCGTTGCGACGCGGCCGGCGTGCGCCAGCTCCGCCTGCACTTCGCGATAGCGGCGCTCGCTGTCGCGTGCTTCGGCTTCCGCGCGCTTGCGCTCGCTCAAGTCAAGTACGAAGCCGACCACCTGGATTCGTCGCTCGTCGAACGCGGTGACGCCGATCAGGATGGGGATACGACTACCATTCTTGTGGAAAAACTCCTTTTCAAAAGGCTGCACGGATCCGGTGGCCTTCACCTCTTCCACTGTCCGTACGTCGCGATCGCGCCATTCCGGCGGGGTCAGGTTTGTCCGATTCACGCGCCCCGAGGCGAGGTCTTCACGGTCGTAACCCACCATGTGCAGGAAAGCGTCATTGGCCTCGATCACCTGACCTTGGATATCCGAGACGAAGATCCCGATGATGTTGGCGTCGACCAGGCGCCGGATTTTCGCTTCGCGTTCGGCGAGATCGCGGTACAGGTCGGTATTCTCGAGTGAGATCGCGGCCTGCGAGGCCAGCAGCTTCAATACAGAAATCCGATCTGGTGAAAACACCCGAGCAGCCAGATTGTTCTCAAGGTACAGCACGCCGATCAGCCTGGCCCGATTGAGCAGCGGCAGGCAGAGAACTGAACGGGCCTGGTGCTCACGGACGTACGGATCCGCGGCAATCGGGGACTGCGCCGAGGCATCGTCGAGAATGACGCTCTCCTGCGAGCGCAGGGTGTAACGGAGCACGGACTCCGGGAGCATGGCCGCGGTCACGGGCTCGTCGCGCAAACGCACCGTCACGGCATCGCCGCTTGTTGTGGCTTCCGCGACGATACGCGGTTCGGCTCCCGAAGCCAGAATGAGCACAGCCCGCTCGGCACCTGCCTGAGCCATCGCAGTGCGCATGAGTGTGTCGAGCAGCCTTTCGAGAACGATCTCACCGGATATTGCTTGCGACACCTTGATCACAGTTGCGAGATCGAGATGTTCAACCGACGCCCCGATCGCACCGGCCGGAACGAGCGCCGGGTCTGCCTCCTTCAGGTGCGGATACATCTCATCGAGTTGCCGCACCTTGCCATCCGCCCCCCAACGGACATAGCAGTATCGCGCGTCGCGCAGATAGGCATTCGCGATCTTCTCGAACCCGCGTCCTGCGTAGTAGCGTGCAGCCACTTCATTGGCGAGCGCCTCGTTTTGGACGAAGCGGCTTGCGCGAGCCGCGCCGATAGCTTGATCGTAGAGGCGCATTGCGTCAACGTCACGGCCTTCGATGCGAGCAATTTCGGCCCCGACCAGCGCCGCACGATCACGGAAATTGTCGGGGCAATTCTGCGCCCAGACTTCGAGCTGCCCGTGGTGGGCGGACAATGCCAGACGGTGCTGCTGGCGCTGGTCGGTCGGCGCCGAATCCCAGCGCGAGGCGTGGGACAGCGCGGCATAGAACTCGTATTCTGCCGTCTCGAACAACTGCGGCGGTGACCACGGCAGCCGGCGCGCCTTCGCTGCCGCGTCGATGGCTAACGCATATTCACCGGAAAAGAACCGTGCTTGCAGCTTGCGAATCCAATACCAGCTCTCAGGCACCGCGAACGCCGGATCGGCAGAGAGGCGCTGCTCGAACGCAAGCTCGTCGAATTGTCCATCGTCGAGTGTGCCGAATCGCCGCGTCAAGCCCCGCAACATCCGGATCAATCCGAGCTGCGGCATCATGATGTCGACCAGCAACCCGAAATGCGCCTTCTCGGCGAATTGCACGCCGTACTCGGCCTCACGCTGCGCCTCTGAAAGCGGGTCGCCCGCCGCAAGAAAATTCACGTTCAAACTGGCGCAACTGAAGGACGCGAACGTGACGTCGCCACTGCCGTTCGCGGTCTCAAAGGCGCGACGAAACGCATCGCGGGCGTGCCGGAGATGCTTGGTCCATGTCAGGACGAGGTTACCATAGTTCAGATAGGTCCGGGCCTGAACGCGGGAAAGTCCCCGCCGTTCTACCAGATCGATTCCGATATTGCTGAATCGAATCCCCGCTTGATAGTCGCCGAAACGCGCGCCGGCGATCGCACCGAACATGACGTAAGGCACGCACGAAGCGTCGCTGTGGCCCCACTCGAGACTGAGATCCACAGCTTTGAGAACCACCAGCGAGCGAAGGTTCGCATCAGTAAAGAACGCCGCCGGCATGAGCGCTATTAAAAGATCCAAGGTCGCCAGGGCGCCTGCATCAGTCATCAGCGGCAGGTCGAACAGTTCCTCGACGGTCCGGCTCCCGAGTCGGGACCAGACGCCCTCATATTGCCGTCGCACCTCATCGTCGCCCGGATGGCCCGACCAATCAATACCGAGCCGTCGCAGGTAGCCAAGACCGACACTGACCGCGTGGTCGGGCTGACTAAGTGCCATATACAAGTCCACCCGCAGGCGCGCGACGGTGGCATGCTCACTGACCGTCGCGCAGCGCTCGGCCAGGGCAGACAAACGCCGCTCCGCGTCCGGAACGGCGCCGGTCACGAATTCGCATTCGGCCCGATGCAGTTCTAGAGAAAAGGCAAGCGGATGCTGGCGCTCCCAGCAGTCGGCCGGCAATAACGCCGAGCCCGCGGCGAGATAGTTAAGCGCCGATGTGTAGGCCGTCGAAGCCCACGCCCGCCGGCCGGCAATCAGGTTTAGCTCGGCGAGCTGCTCGCGCTCATCTTTTGAGGTGACTAAGGCTGCGCCGCGGTTGAAGTGGTTGGTGATGTCGAAGACTGCCTCTTCCTGCTTCTCGGCAGGTGTGTGGGCCAAAAGCAGTCTTCCGATGCGGAGGTGCGCCTCGACGCGTTGTTGCTCCGGAATCAGCGAATAGGCCGCCTCCTGAACACGGCCGTGGACGAACCGGTAAGCGCCCGACAGGCGCTCGACCAACTCCTGGGCGACTGCCGGCCATAGAGCCGCGTGAACCTGTTCCTCCTGAGCTCCGAGCACGATCGAAACGGTGGTGCTCTCAGAGCTGTTTCCGAGGCAGGCGAGCTGCTGCAATGCTTCCTGCGTTTCGGCCGGCAGGCGGGCGAGCTTCCCGACCACGAGATCCACCACGTTATCGGTGTAGGCCTGGGCATGAATGCGCTTGATATCCCACGACCAGCGCGCAGTATCATAATCGAAGGAAAGCATCCCCTCGTCGGCAAGTGCAGAAATGAATTGAATGGCGAAGAACGGGTTGCCACCGGTCTTTCCGTGCACCAGTTGCGCAAGCGGCGCGGCCTGCGCCGGCTCGCAGCGAAGAGCGTCCGCGATCAGCTCCCCTAAATGCTCTCCGGCGAGCGGCGCAAGGGTGATCTCCGCTACCTTCCCGCCGCCGGTCTTGATGGCGTCGAGCCTGCGCCTCAGGGGATGTGTGGGATCGACCTCGTTGTCACGATAAGCGCCGATCAGCATCAGGTGCGTCACGTCAGAGCGTGTTAGCAGGTCCTCCAGCAAATCGAGGGTCGCCGCGTCGATCCATTGCAAGTCGTCGAGGAAAAGCGCCAGCGGATGCTCCGGTCGGGCGAAGACACCGATAAAGCGCCGAAACAGCAATTTGAAACGCCATTGCGCGGCCTGGGGCGAAAGCTCGTGGACAGGCGGTTGGTCGCCGATAATGAGCTTCAGCTCCGGAACGACATCGACCATGAGCCGAGCGCTCGGACCGAGAGCCTCCAGAAGCGCGTCGCGCCAGGGCGCCAGTTCGGCTTCGTCCTTGCCGAGAAGTGGCCGAATGAGGCGCTGAAAGGCTTGCGCCAGGGTCGCAAATGGGATGTCGCGCTTGTACTGGTCGAACTTGCTGGAGGCGAAGAGCCCGCGCGGCAGAACAAGGGCCTTGTGCAGTTCATTGACGACGGAGGACTTGCCGATACCGGAATATCCGGAGACCAGCACCAGCTCCGCCCTCCCGCTCTCGACGATGCGATCAAAGACAGCGCGCAGGGTCTCGATCTCACGCTCGCGCCCATAAAGTTTTTCCGGAATCACGAGCCGGTCTGGCACGTCTTGCACGCCGAGCGGGAATTCCTCGATCCAGCGTTGAGCTTTGCGTGCAGCGAGGCAGCGCCGTAAATCGCTCTCCAGGCCAGCGGCGGTTTGATAGCGGTCCTCGGCCGTCTTGGCGAGCAGCTTCATGATGATCTTCGACACGACGCCGGGCACGTCCTTCAGCCGCTCGGCGGGCGTGGTGGGTCGCCTCGCGATGTGGCAGTGCACCCACTCCATCGGATCGGATGCGCTAAACGGCAGCGAGCCTGTAAGCATCCGGTAAAACGTGCCCCCCAGTGCATAGAGATCGCTCCGGGAGTCGACAGACCGGTTCATTCGCCCGGTCTGCTCGGGCGCCATATAGGCGAGAGTGCCGGCGATGGTTTCAGGCGGTTCGGGGGACTGGCGCCCGCGCGGGAGTCGCGACGCGATGCCGAAGCCTGTGAGTTTGACGTCTCCGGCGCGATTCACGATGATGTTGTGCGGCTTGATGTCCTTGTGCACAAGTCCGTGCTGATGGACCTTGCCGACCGCCGCCGTGATTTGGACGGCGAGACCCAGGAATCTCGCCAGTTCCATGGGCGCGTGGAGCTGGCGCCCCAGCGGCTCGCCGCCGGAATCCTCGAGCACCAGCATGGACCGGCCGGCCTCACTGACCAGCTCGAGCGGCCGCAACGCCCATGCACTGTCGAGCTCGTCCCTCAATCCATATTCATGTGTGAGACGATCAACAACGGTGGGATGCGGGCGCTCCGCGACGGGCCGAACCGCCAATACCGACCGGCCCTTCCCGTCGGTGCCCGAACGCCATAATCGGAAGAAGGCCCGATCCCCGTCCTCCCATAGCGCTTGGAGGCCGTCGTGCTCCCCACTCTGGAACCCAGAAGTTTGGCTCAACGCAGGCCTCCGCCATCAACAAGGGAAGGCAAGTCAGGCTGACAGGCACCTCTCCGCCCGGCCAGACCGAGCTTTGAGGAGGAAGTCTGCCATACACGAGACAGTCTGGCGATGCCTGTCATTGGCACCCTCGTCATTTGGTCACGCTGTCGAATTCTGTCGCAATTCAACAGCGGGCATCGATTGAGACGCATCGATCAAGCGCGATTTACAAGTATCGCATCACACCACCCGCAGCCACGGCAGCACGATCAGCAGCAGGCCGGCAAAATAGATCACGCCGAAGATCAGGCCGAACTTCCAGAAATCGCCCTTCCCGATGTAGCCGCTGCCGTAATACATCGGCGCCGGCCCGGTCGCGTAGGGCGAGATCACCCCCATCAGGCCCAGCGAATAGACGCACAGCAGCGTCAACGTCGGAATCGGCAATCCGGGAATGCTGTGGCCGACCGCAAGCACCACCGGCAACACCGCGGCCGCGTGCGAGGTGATGCTGGAAAAGAAATAGTGGACCCAGAAGAAGAACGAGACCAGCAGGATCAGTCCCACCGTCGGCCCGAGGCCCGCCAGTTCCTTGGCGTAACCCTCGGTCACCCATTTTATGAAGCCGATTTCGTTGAGGCCCGATGACAGCGTCAGCAGCGAGGTGAAGTAGAAGAACACTTCCCACGCGCTCTTTTCGCGCACGATGTCCTCGAACTCGATCACGCCGGTCAGCAGCATCAGCGAGATCACAACAAAGACCACCATGGTCGGGTTGATGAAGTTCGATCCCAGCACCGGCAGGCTGATGGTTGGATTGGAGCCGCAGATCCACAGGAACATCGCCAGCAGCACCAGGGCCGCCATGATCCATTCGTTGCGCGACAGCGGCCCCATCGTCTTGAGCTCGTTCGCACTCCATTCGACGATTTCGGGGCTTTCCTTCACCTCGGGCCGGCAGACCAGGTAGCTGAGCAGCGGCACCAGGATCAGCAGCAGGATGCCAAGCGGCGCGAAGCCGATGAACCATTGCGACCAGCTGACTTCGACACCGGAGATCTTCTTGGCGATGGAAAGCGCGGCAGCATTCGGCGCTAGCGCCGTCAGGAACAGCGAACTCGTCACCGCGGTCGTCGCAAACGCCGTCCACATCACATAGGTGCCGATCCTGCCGGCGGTTGGGCCCGGTTCGGAGCCATAGATGCGCGGGATGTTGCTGACGATCGGATAGACGGTGCCGCCGCTGCGTGCGGTGTTGGACGGCGTCGCCGGCGCCAGCACGAGATCGGAGAAGGCGACCGCATAGCCGAGCCCGATGGTGCGGCGGCCGAGGCTGTGCACCAGCAAAAGCGCCAGCCTTCGGCCGAGCCCGCTCTTGCGGTAGCCGATCGAGAACACGAAGGCGCCGACGATCAGCCACACCGTGCTTTCGGAAAACCCGCCCAGCATCCAGCGCAGCGCCTTGTTGGGATCGTGCTCGACATATCCCGAGATCCCCGCGAATGTCAGACCGATGATGCCGACGGCGCCGACCGGCATCGATTCCAGGATGAGCCCGGCTATGACAGCGGCAAAGATCGCAAAATAGTGCCACTGATTGGCGTTGAGGCCGGCCGGAACCGGCACGAGATAGAGCGCCAGCCAGACCAATAGCGGCGCAATGGTCTTCCAGGTGATTTTCACGCGTCCCTCTTTTCCTCCCGGCGCCCGAGTTCAGGCCGCCGCCGTTTTTCGGAAGCGTAGCATAGGCCCGCGTCGTCCTGCTATTCTGTCGCGCATGACATCGCGCGAGTCAGCCGTTTCCGAAATCACCCCCGAGGTGCTGCTGCGGGCCTATGCCTGCGGCATCTTCCCGATGGCCGAGAGCGCCGGTGACCCGACGCTGTTCTGGGTCGAGCCGGAAATGCGCGGCCTGATTCCGCTTCAAGGCTTCCGTGTCGCCTCGCGGCTGGCCCGCACCGTGCGCTCGGATACCTTCAGCGTGACCGTCGATACCGCCTTCAAGGCGGTCATCGCGGGCTGCGCGGCGCCACAGCCGGGCCGCGACGACACCTGGATCAACAAGCGCATCCGCGATCTCTATGTCGGACTCTACGAGCTCGGGCACTGCCACAGCGTCGAGGTCTGGCAGGACGGCGACCTCGCAGGCGGCCTCTACGGCGTCAGCCTGGGACGCGCCTTCTTCGGCGAAAGCATGTTTCACCGTACCCGCGACGCTTCGAAAGTGGCGCTGGTGCATCTGGTGGCGCGGCTGATCGCGGGCGGATACGAGCTGCTCGACACCCAATATGTCACCGAGCATCTGCGCAGCTTCGGCGCGGTCGAAATTTCGAGGCGCCGCTATCGCGCGTTGCTCGACAAGGCGATCGCGGGGGAGCCTGCAGATTTCATGCGATTACCGCCCAGCATCAGCGGTGCCGACGCTCTCGCGAATATTGCACGGAGCCCGTAGCCCGGATGAGCGGAACGACATCCGGGAATCGCGCGGCGAGGAAAGCCCCGGATATGGCTTCGCTCATCCGGGCTACGCTCTCGATTGCGTCTAATTCCCGAACAATCCGCCAAACAGTCCACCCGGCCGCTGCTGCGGCGGAGGCGGCGGCGGGGCCTGTTGCGGCTGCTGCGGCTGGAATTGCGGCTGCGGCGGCTGTCCCGGCGGGCGCGGAGCCGCCTGCTTCGGCTGCGGCGGACGCTTTGCGCCCGGCGGCGGCGCGGTCGGCTTCGGCGGATCGGGCTGTGCGCTGACGATGGTCTGGTCGGGGCCTTTGCAGTCGGTCAGCCAGATATCGTAGACTGGGTGCTCGACGCCATGCAGGCCGGGGCTTGCCGCGTACATCCAGCCCGAGAAGATCCGCTTCACCTCGCCCTGCAGCGTGATCTCGTCGACCTCGACAAAGGCATCGGTGTTGGCAGCTTCCGTCGACGGCCGGGTGTAGCAGGCGCTGGTCTTCACGCGCAGCGCGCCGAACTGCACGGTCTCGCCGATATCCTCGTCGAAATTGATGATGCGGCCGGTGATCTTGTCGAGGCCGGAGAAGCTCGCCTTCTTGTTAGTGATCTTGGTGGCCGGCGGCTCGGACACGACCTCGTCACCGGGCTGCAGCGTCGCCGGCGATTGCGGCACGCCCTTGGCTGGCGGCTGGCGCTGGCCCGGCGGCACGTTGGCAACGCCCGGCTGGCCCGGCTGCGGCGGCTGAGCCGCGACACCCGGCTGCGTGCCCTGGGGAGCTACGGTCGTTCCCGGCGGCGGCGCCAGCGGCTGCGACTGGAAGCTTCCCGGCGGCGGCGCGCCCTGCCCCGGCGGCGGACGGTTCGGGGTCGGCAACAGCCGGCCGCGCGGCAGTTCCGGCACTTCCTCGTCATCGTCGGGGAATGGTTGCTGCGGCTGGTTACCGCGGGGAATGGCACCCGGCGGCCGCAGCGGCGGATCGGAAAAAATATTGCCGATCTGCGCCTGCGCCGGCGGCACAAGCGACGTCATATTGGCGGCGATCAGGGCCGCAAGACCGGTCAGGGCAATGGTTCGAAGCATCTCGCGGCTTTTACAGGCGAATCGGGCTCGCGACATCATACAGACTTGTCCGCCGCTCGCGTCCCTCCCGGTTAACACGGCGAATACGGCGCGGAAAGGGCGGCTTGCCCCCTTCCCGCCGCACTCGATCATGGCTCGGAAAGGCGGAAACCGGGTTTCGGATCGTGTGCCGTGATCTAGTCATGCCCCGTTTCAGATGAAATAGTCGCTTCCGTTCGGGCGAGGTGCCCGCTCTTGGCGCGAAAACCACCAAAATCCGGGATAACCGGAGGAGTGAGAGGAAACCCAGACATGCCCGATCGAATTCGCCTCGATGGCCGGGTTGCCGTCGTAACCGGCGCGGCAGGCGTCATCGGAACCGCCTCCATCGTGGCGTTCCTGGCCTCCGACGAGGCGAGCTACGTCTCCGGCTCCGCCTATACCGTCGACGGCGGCCGAACCGCCGCCTGAGCTTTCAATCAACGCACGAGGTCTTCGCCGCCATGCCAGTTACGCTCGATCCCGATGCCGCTGCCATCTACAAGGCTTTTCAGGAAGCTGGCCGTCCCGCCTACGAAACGCTGACCGCACCGGAGGCGCGCGAGTATTACCGGAACGCCCGCGACGTCATGAACCCCGAGCCGCCCGCGCTCGAATCGAACAAGCCGCTGTCGATCCCTGCGCCGCACGGCGCGATCCCGGCGCGCATCTACACCCCGACGACGCTGCGAAAGAACAACGGCCTTGCGCCGTGCCTGGTGTTCTTTCACGGCGGCGGCTGGGTAATCGGCGATCTCGATACCCATGAAGTGGTCTGCCAGAAGCTTGCCCATGAAGGCGAGCTGATCGTCATCTCGGTCGATTACCGCCTCGCGCCCGAGCACAAATTCCCCGCCGCCGCCGACGACGCGATCACCGCAACCAAATGGATTGCCGCCAACGCCACACAGCTCGGCATCGACGCCGGGCACCTGCTGGTCGGTGGCGACAGCGCCGGCGGCAATCTCGCCGCCGTGGTGGCGCTGGCCGCGCGCGACGGCGACGGCCCAAAACTCGCCGGCCAGGTGCTGATCTATCCCGCCACCGATTTTGCGATGAAGCATCCTTCGCACAGCGAGCCCGAGACCAGCATCTTGCTGACGCACTCCGTGATCAAATGGTTCTGCAACCACTATCTCAACGGCGCGGCCGACATCGACCATTGGAAGGCCTCGCCCGCACGCGCGAAAACGCTGGCCGGCTTGCCGCCGGCCTATGTGCTGACCGCGGGCGCCGATCCCTTGCGCGACGAGGGCGACGAATATGCCGCGCGGCTCAAGGAAGCCGGCGTGCCCATGACCTATCGGCACTTCCCCGGCCAATTCCACGGCTTCTTCACCATGGGCAAGCTGCTGCAGCAGGCCAACGTCGCGGTCAGCGAAATCGCCGCATGGCTGAGGGCGCTGAAATAACGCTACAGTACCAGTTCAGCGCGCGTACCGAGGCCAAGCGATGGAGCCGATACTTGTGTTCGGAATACCCGTCGACTTCATGCTGTTCGCGCTGACGTTGCTCGGGGTCGCGCTGTTCCATCACAGGACGCTTCAGGTCGCTCTCGCCGGCCTTGCCGCGATCGTCGTCTACAAACTGATTTTCACCGGCTTCAAGCACGGCACGGGCCTGGCCGGCCTCGGCCACCACATGGCGCATGAGTGGGTCGGGCTCGCCAATCTGTTCCTGCTCTTGATGGGGTTTGCGCTGCTGTCGCGGCATTTCGAGGAAAGCCGCGTACCGGACAAAATGCCGGCGCTGTTGCCGGACGACTGGAAGGGCGGCGTCGTGCTGCTCGTCCTGGTGTTCGTGCTGTCGAGCTTCCTCGACAATATCGCGGCCGCCCTGATCGGCGGCACCGTTGCGCGGCACGTATTCCAGGGCAAGGTTCACATCGGCTATCTCGCCGCCATCGTCGCGGCCTCGAACGCCGGCGGTTCCGGCAGCGTCGTCGGCGACACCACCACCACCATGATGTGGATCGCGGGCGTCAGTCCGCTCGCGGTGGTGGAGGCCTATGTCGCGGCCATCGTCGCCATGCTGATCTTCGCCGTGCCCGCCTCGATTCAGCAACAGCGCTACTCGCCGATCCAGAAGGACGCATCGAAAGGTCTGACGATCGACCCGGCGCGGGTCTTCATCGTCGCCGCCATTCTGATTGCCGCACTGGCCGCGAACATCACCGCCAACGTCAGGTTCCCGGCCCTGCTCGATGCCCTGCCCGTCCTCGGCATCGCCGTCTGGGCGGTCGTTCTGCTGACGGCCGGATTGCGCGCACCGGACTGGAAGGTGATGCCCGAAACCTTCAAGGGTACGATCTTCCTGCTCGCACTGGTAACGGCGGCATCGTTGATGCCGGTCGAGAAGCTGCCGGCGGCGTCATGGCCGACCGCGCTCGGCCTCGGATTCGTCTCCGCCGTGTTCGACAACATTCCTCTCACCGCACTTGCGCTGAAACAAGGCGGCTACGATTGGGGCTATCTTGCCTATGCCGTCGGCTTCGGCGGTTCCATGATCTGGTTCGGCTCTTCAGCTGGCGTCGCGCTGTCGAACATGTATCCGGAAGCGAAATCGGTCGGACGCTGGGTCAGTCAGGGCTGGCCCGTCGCGGTCGCCTACGTCGTCGGATTTTTCGTGATGCTCGCTGTGCTCGGCTGGCATCCCGACGCGCCGCGCTAAACGTTCTCGGCTTGGCTAACCTTTGGAAACGCAATTGAAGGAACGCGCCAATCGGCGCGCGCTTCGACGGCGATTACCGGTTCAAACCGGCCATTGATCTGCGTCAAACCAACTGCCAGCACCCAAGCAACAATGATGCCGATGCCGTTCATGCAGCGTTGTGGATATCGGTTGCCGCGCATGCCGTGACCGGGATGGTACGATCCGTCGAATGTTTGTGATGGCGCGCACGCGCGAGAGGACAGCGATCAAATGCTGTGAAGTCGATGACAGCCCCCACACCCAAACGCATCGCTTCCGGGGACCCGAAACCCGGCAACCTGGCGCTGATGCCGACGCTGATGCTGAGCATAGGACTGCTGGTGTTGCTGTCGGCCGGCTTGATTGTGGCGGTGAACTGGGTCACCGGCCGCGCCATCGTGCAGGAGTTCGCCACCCGCCTCATCACGCGAGGACTTTCCATACAGGAGATGGCGCTGCGACGGCACCTTGATGCGGCCGTCGATCAGGCCACTTTCATTGCGGATGCAATCCGCGACGGTCGCTATAAACTCTTCGACCCTGCGCTGGACGATTTTATCAGCGGCACCATGGCCGCGGCGCCCCAGATCGGGGGACTGATCCTCGCCGATCCGAGCGGGAAGGCATTACGCGTCGTGCGCGGTGTGCCCAACACGACTCTTCAACTGGACCATCCGGACATCACAGGAGATCGCCAGCTTGCTGAGATTGCCGACGAGATCCGGCTCCACCAAGACCCCTATTGGGGACCGCCGGTTTATCGCGAGAAGACACAGACGACTTCTCTGAACTATCGCATGCCTATTCGAAAAGGAGATCTCTACTTGGGGTTCGTAGCCCTGGCAGTCTCAACGCAGGCCCTTTCGATCCTTGTAAAGGAACTGAGCGAGCCGCCGCGATCCCTCGCATTCATGCTGTACGGGCAAGACCGCGTTCTTGCGCATCAGGCGATGCTTGATGGAATCCGGCATGCGTCGGAAGACGCTCCACTGCACCTGCTCCGAACGTTTGGGGATCGGGTCATCGAAAATTATTCGAGCGCGCAACCGCTCGACAAGGCCGGCATAACGCCGCCGCCCGGAGCGGTGGCCCGTCAGCAGGCGGTCGATGGGGAATCCTATTTCCTCTTTACGCGGGACATCACCGGCTACGGCGATCTGCCGATCACGATAGGCGCCTACTTTCTGGCGCGGGCCGTCGACGCGCCGCTTCGGCTGTTCTACTGGGCATCGATCATTGCGCTTGTCATGCTCGGGGCATCCCTGGTTGCGGCCGCACTGATGGCCAGGACAATCTCAGGCCCGATCCGCCGGGCAGCGAGAGGCGCCGCCGCCATAGGTACCCTGGACTTCGACAAGGTCGCTCCCTTGGAGCACAGCCGCTTTCGCGAGATAAACGACCTCGCGCATTCCTTCAACGCGATGCTGGACGGCCTGCGCGCCTTCGGCCGCTACGTTCCACGCACGCTGGTAACGCGGCTCGTCAAGGAAGGCCGGGTCGGCGCGGGTACCGAGGAACGCACCCTCGCCATCATGTTTACCGACATCGTCGGTTTCACCTCGGCATGCGAGAAGCTGAGCGCCCGCGAGGTCGCCGAATACATCAATCACCACCTCGCTCTCGTCGCCGCCTGCGTCGAACAGGAAGGCGGCACCATCGACAAATTTATCGGGGATGCCGTCATGGCCTTCTGGGGTGCTCCGGGGCGGGTAGAGAACCCGGCGGCGTCGGCTTGCCGGGCAGCCGTTGCCATACAGCTTGAGATAGCCGCGGAAAATCAGCGACGGACCGCTGCGGGACTCGAGCCGGTTCGCATTCGGATCGGCATCCATATGGGAACGGTAGTGGTCGGCGACATCGGCGCACCCAACCGGATCAATTACACGATCGTCGGCGACGCCGTGAACGCGACCCAACGGCTGGAGAGCCTTGGCAAGTCGATTGATCCTGACGCCGAGTCGATCACCCTGGTCAGCCGGAAGGTTTTTGAAGCTTTGCCCGACGGCTTCCATCTCGTCAGCCGTGGATCGCATCTCGTCAAGGGCAAGCACGATAGCCTGGATGTTTATCAGCTCGTCGGCAGGCCGAACGGTGTCTCGAGCGATACGATTTGACCTCACTTCGCGGTTGGCAATATTTGCCATGCGCCACAGAGGGCTCCCGCTTTCCGGGAACATGTTCCAAGCCTACCCCGCTCGCGCCGCGCGGCGCAGCGATTGCGGCGGCTGGCCGGAATCGCGGATGAAGGCGCGGCTCATCCGCCGACGTCGCTCTGTCGAACATGTATCCGGAAGCCAAGTCGGTCGGCCGCTGGGTCAGCCAGGGCTGGCCCGTGGCGGTGGCCTACGTCGTCGGATTCTTCGTGATGCTAGCCCTGCTCGGCTGGAACCCCGACACGCCGCATTAGCTTGGCAAATGCGCACCGGAGGTGATGGCCACCCCCTTCCCGGCCACCATCTTGTTTATCGGCCGTCATCAAGCCGCAATCTCTCCCATTTTCGGGCTAGTCTTCGCAAATAACGAATCTGCCTGCTGATTCGGCGGATGATCGTGACGCGCGGGGGTATTGCCATGGCATTTTTTAAGCGCGAATTTTTTAAGCGGGAACTCGACCCGATCGAGCGCTTCGAGAACGCGCTGAAGGAGAAATTGGCGGTCCGGCAGAAGCTGGCCGACCGCTTAAGCGTTGCCGAAACGGAACTCGGAGAGAAACGCGCCGCAGCCGAACGGCTGGCGGTGGCAGGAGCTGCCGCTGCCCGGCTCGATCGGGCAGAGGCCGACATGCGTGCTGTCGAAGAGCGCACCAAGACGTGGCGCGCCGCGTTGGTGGAACACGACGAGCAGGTCGCATCAGCCGAGCGCGCACTGGCCGATGCCAAGGCACAGCGCGACCGCGACACGATGGCGGACCAGATCGAAGCGATGGCTACGGCCGTCGAGCGCGCTGCGCCGGGATTTGACGCAAGTGCCACGGCGCTGGTCGAGGCTGTCACCAAAGCTGCGCTGTCGATAGCGGACGCAACCAGGTTTTCGAACAACGTGGATGCCGTGCGCCGCGAGGTTCTCGCAGCCGCGGACTTGATATGCTGGGAGCTGCGATCCGCGGCCGTGCGCACCCGTGCGGGCAACGCCAACCTGGCCGACCCCACGCTGTCAGAGTCGGAGCAACTGCTATCGCCCGAGATTGATCGGCAGTTGATATACACCCTCCATCCCCTGCTTTGGCGCGAGGACGGCGAGATACGCCGAGTTCCGGCCTTTGCGCTGGTCGGACTGCCCAAGGCGCTGCTGCCGATAGCGCTGCAGCATCAGCACGTCGACCATCTCAACGCCCGCCGTGTGCAGACCCTGATGCATCTTCACGGCAGCGCAGGGTTAGGCGAACCCGAGGCTGACGATCCGCAGCTCGTCGATCTCGATGCCTTGCTCACTGAAGAGACGCCGAGCGCGCAAGCCGACGTTGCGTAAGCCCGGCGAACGGCGCGGAATCATCGAGCGCCGGAGAGCTTCGACATAACCCGCAAGGTTCTCCCGGAAATCGGGTGGCCGCCACGTCTCCATTCTGCGATCGCAACGCTCACGAAGCCGGCCATGCCGTTCGAAGCGAAGCAGGCCATTGCAGTTGGAGACATCAATGAATTCCGAAAGCGCAAAGCGAAACGTCACATCCGAAAACGATCCGGCAACCCGAAATCCATTCGGCGTCATGGATGTTCCAACCCCCAACGACGATGACGTGACGCAGTTCGCCCGCAACACGGTGCCGGAAGAATCCGCCGCCGATGAGAATGCAAAGCCATGGAGCGTTGGAGAAGCGAGTTACCAGCGCGGCGCGATCGAAGGCGAGTGGTCGAGCCGCTGGAACGGTGCAGCGGACCCCACCATACCGGGCGATACCCCCGACAAATGGAAACAGGGCCGGGGCGAAGCAAAAATCGCGGGAGACAGCGTGTACCTGCTGTTCGATTGGGATTCCGGCAAGCGCCGGGGACTCATCGACGCGCGGCGCGAAGGTCCACAGCGGCTGGTGGGCAAGTATATCAACCTGAACAACCCGGAAATCACGGTGCCCTGGGTCGGCCTGGTGGTGAGCGATCAGCGAATAGACGGTTACTTTTCGCTGGGCCGGGTGGACTTCCGCCGATGACGGGCCTTTCCACCAGCCCAGGCTCGGTTATCGCCCCGCCAGCATCAGTCCGTTGAGATCGATATCCGGTGCGCGCCCGCTGACGATGTCAGCGACGATCCGGCCGCAGCCGCAGGCCTGCGTCCAGCCGTTCGATCCCTGGCCGAGATTCAGCAGCAGGTTGCGGACCGGCGTTGCGCCGAGATAAGGCGGTCCGTCCGGGGTCATCGGGCGCAGGCCGGCCCAGTACGCCGCCTGCCCATAGTCGCCGGCATCCGGAAACAGGGCGCGGGCGGCATGCATCACGCTCGCTGCCTTGTGTTTGTCGACAGCGCGATCGTAGCCGGAGATTTCGGCGACGCCGGCGGCGCGAACGCGATTGCCGAGGCGGGTCACCATGACCTTGCTGTGCTCGTCCATCACCGAGGAGCGGGGCGCACTTTCACCGTCTGCCACGTCGACCGTGATGGCGTAACCCTTGACCGGATAGACTGGAATGTCGATGCCGAGCGGACGCAGCAGCATCGGCGCCTCGCTCCCCAGCGCCACCACATAACGCTCCGCCTGCAGCACGCCCCGATCGGTGGCGACGCCGGTGACCGTGTCGCCTTCGGTCATGATCGCGCGGATCACGGTGTCGGTCTGGAACGTGACGCCGCGACTGCGCAGCAGCTCCGCCAGCCGCGTGGTGAAGAGATAGCAGTCGCCGGTCTCGTCGTCGGGCAGGTGCAGCCCGCCGGCCAGCGCCACCGATGTTTTGGCCAGGGCCGGTTCGATCGCGACGGCATCCGCGGCATCGACAATGCGATGCGCGACATTGAAGGACTGCAGGACTTTGGTGGCGCGCAAAGCCGCCGCGAGTTCGTCCTCGGTCTGGAACACCTGCAGCACGCCGCCGCTGCCGTGATCATAGGCGATCCCGGTCTCCTCGCGCAGTTGCACCAGGCAGGCCTTGCTGTAATGCGCGATGCCCTGCATCCGCGCCTTGTTGACCGCGAAACGTTCGCTGGTGCAGTTGGCGACAAAGGCGGCCAGCCACCGCCATTGCCGAAGGTCGAGCCGGGGACGCAGCATCAGCGGTGCATGCTGCGCGAACAGCCAGCGCACGACCTTGAGCGGCATGCCCGGCGCGGCCCATGGACCGGCGAACCCGGGACAGACCCCGCCGGCATTGCCGAAGCTGGTTTCCAGCGCCGGCCCCGATCGCCGGTCGACCACCGTCACTTCGTGGCCGGCTTTGGACAGATAGTAGGCGCAGGCGGTGCCGATCACGCCGGCGCCGAGAACGATAACTTTCATGGCGTCGTCCGGAATACTTCGAGACCGACATCGAGAGCTCGATCCGCATGACGCGATCAGGCTCTCGTTGCCGTCATTCGGCTTTGATGTTGGCGTCCTTGACGATCTGCTCGTACTTCGCCATCTCGTCCTTGATGTATTTGGTGAAATAGTCCGGCGTGGAGCCGATCGGTTCGAAGCCAAGCACCCCGAGCCGTTCCTTGACGTCCGGGCTCTCGACGATTTTCGCCACGTCGCCTTGAATCCTCGTCACCAGATCGGCGGGAAGACCTTTCGGCGCCCACAAGCCGTACCACGAGGCGAAATCGAAGCCCTTCATGCCGGATTCGGCGATGGTGGGAATTTCGGGTGCGATCGCGACGCGCTTGGTGCTGGTGATGGCCAGGGCCTTGATGCTTCCGGCTTTCGCCAGTGGCAGCGAGGACAGCATCGGATCGGCGATCAACTGCACCTGGCCGCTCATCAAGTCGGTCAAGGCCGGGCTCGCGCCCTTGTAGGCGATCACCAGCGTTTCGACGCCGGCATCGCGCTTGAGCAGTTCGAGCGCGAGGTGGCCGGCCGATCCGAAGCTCGAGGTCGCGAAGGTGTATTTGTTCGGGTCTTTGCGCACGAGATCGAAGAATTCCTTCAGCGTCTTGGCCGGCACGCCCGGTGTCGTGCTGACGACCAGCGGTCCGGACGCCACCAGCGTGATCGGCGTGAAATCCGTGACCACATCGTAGGGGACGGTCTTGCGCAGGAACGGCGTCACCACATGGATCGAGGCCGTCAGCATCAAGGTGTAGCCGTCGGGCGCCGCCTTGGCGACGTAGTTCGCGCCGACAATGCCGCCGGCGCCGCCGGCCCGGTTTTCGACGATAAAGCTTTGCCCGAGCGTCTCGTTCAGCTTCTGCGCGATAATGCGAGCGACGCCGTCGACCGAACCGCCGGCGGGATACGGCACGACGATGGTGACGGTCCGAGCTGGATAGGTGTCGGCGATCACGGATTCCGGGGTAAACCCGAACAGGGCGATGCCCAGTGCGGCAATGAATTTAAGATGTCTCACGAAGGATCCTCTCAGCGTTTGCGATTAGAAGGTTCCTGGGTAGCTTCCCCCGTCGATCAATATATTTTGGCCGGTGACGAAGCCGGCGTGTGCGGAACACAGGAATGCACAATAAGCGCCGAGCTCAGCCGGCCGACCGTAGCGCTTGGCCGGGTTGGCGGCCGCGCGCTCGTGCCAGATCTGATCGAATGATTTGCCGCCCGGCTCCAGCATGCCTTCGATGTGCCGGACCTGCGCATCGCTGTCGAAGATGCCGGGCAGCAGGTTGTTGATGGTGACGTTGCGCGCAACGGTCTGACGCGACAGCCCGGCGACGAAACCCACCAGGCCCGAACGCGCGCCGTTCGACAGGCCGAGTTCGATCTGCGGAATCTTGACGCTGCGCGACACGATATTGACGATGCGACCGAAGCCGCGCTCCATCATGCCGTCGACCGTCAGGCGCATCATCTCGATCGGGGACAGCATCATCGCGTCGAACGCGGCGATCCAATCATTACGCGTCCAGCTCCGGAAATCGCCCGGCTGCGGGCCGTCGGCATTGTTGAGCAGGATGTCGGGCGCGGGACAGGCCGCCAGCGCATCGGCGCGTCCCTGCGCCGTGGTGATGTCGCCCACCACCGGCGTCACCGTGACGCCGGTCGCGGCGCGGATCTCCGCGCAGGTGTTTTCCAGAACGTCGCGGGTGCGGGCCACGATGAAGAGGTCAACTCCATCCTCGGCGAGCGCCATGGCGCACGCCTTGCCCATTCCGCGGCTGGCGCCGCTCAACAGAGCCTTGCGGCCGCGGATACCGAGATCCATGGTTGCGTCGATCCCTGGTTCAGGCTGCGACGGCCGAAAGCGGCTTGATGTTGTAGCCGTAGCGCTTGTCGAGGCCGAGCTCCTGAACGATGCGAATGCCCTTGGCCAGTGCCTCGCCTTCGAGATTGGTCAGCGGCTTGCGCAGATCGCCCGCCGGCATGCCCAGCGCCTTCATCAGCGATTTCACCGCCACCGGATTGATCGCCGAATACGTGTAGTGCAGCAGCGGCAACAGCGAGAGATAGGCATTCTTGAAGCCTTCGGCCTCGCGATAGCTGGTCCAAGGCGTCGAGATGGTGGCGAGTTCGGCTGGCGCGATATTGCCGGTCATGTTGGCGGTGCCGTGTCCGCCGAGGCTCATGGTCGGCACCACCAGGCCCAGATTGGGGCTGTCGCAGCACATCACGGCGACATTGGGCTTGCCGGCCAGCACCTGCGCGACCTGGCCGACGCGTCCGGTGGATTCCTTGTGCACGACGTAGTTCGGGTGCTTGAAGATGCGCAGCAGATGATCCCAGTGCAGATCGCTCTTCACCCGCGGCGGATTGTTGTAGATGCCGAGCGGCAGGTCGGTGGCATCGGCAACATCGAGGAAGAAGCCCTCGATGTCGGCCTCGGGGGCGCAGATATAGGCGGGAGCCGCAAGGATGGCGCCGTCGGCGCCGTTGTCCTTGGCGAACCTGACATTGGCGATCGTCGTCTCGGTATTGCTGCCGGTGCAGCCAAAGAAGATCGGCATGCGGCTGGTCTTCATTTTCGCGGTCTCGACGATGATCTGCTTCTTCTCCTCCGGGGAGAGCATCGAGCTTTCGCCGGTCGAGCCCATGATCAGGATTGCGCTGGTGCCGTTGTCCTCGTGGAATTTGAGCAGGGTCCGAAACGCTGCGAAGTCCACCGACCCGTCCTTGTTGAACGGGGTGATCAGGGCAACGAATGAACCGGTCAGCTTCTTGTTCGACATTTCATGTCTCCTTTTCAATTTCCCGCAGTCTAGCGGTTGTCAGTTGCGATTGTCAGTTGCGATCGTGGCGAGCCGCGGCGGGGACCACGCCTCCACTGGCGGCGGCAGGGCATCCCAGCGCTCGATCTCGATCAGTGCGCTGAGCGCGCTTGGGCCCTGGGTCAGCCGGGACGTGCCGATATCCAGGGTGAGAACGTTAGGGTTGCCGTGCCGCTCGGGCTCTCCGGCCGCCAGCGCCGGATCGAACCAGGCGCCGGTGGCCATGATCGCCACCCGCGGCAGCATGGCGGTGTCGACCTGCGCCGCCGCGAGGCACGCCCCGCGATCGTTGAATACGCGGACCACGTCGCCGGTTTTGATGCCGCGCGGGTCGGCGTCCTGCGGATGCAGGCGAATCCGCTCGCGTCCGTGCAGCTTGTAGCCGCGCGAGACCGATGCCGGGTCCAGTTGGCTGTGCAGCCGGCCAGCCGGTTGATGGGTGATCAGATGCAGCGGCCAACGCTCGGCCGTGCTGCTGCCGAGCCATTCCGCCGGCGGCAGCCACGCCGGATGCGGCGGGCAGTCCGCGTAGCCGAAGCCGGCGATAGTCTGCGACGCGATCTCGATCTTTCCGGACGGCGTCTTGAGCGGATGAAGCTGCGGATCGCGGCGGAAATCGTCGAACAGCACGAAATCTTCGTCGGGCGGCGGCAACTCGACAAAGCCGTCGGCCCAGAAGGTGTCGAAGTCCGGCAGCGCGATGTTCTTTTTGGCGGAGCCGGTCCGCACGCGTTCATAGATCCAGCGGCACCAGGCCATCTCGTCGCGGCCCTCGGTGAAGGCATCCTCGTAGCCGAGGCGGCCAGCGAGGTCGCGGAAAATCTCGAAATCGTGTCTCGCGTCGCCGAGCGGCGCGATGGCGCGGTGCATCGCGAACACGTAAGGGTCGCGTGAGGAGCCGCCGACGTCGTTGCGCTCCAGCGAGGTCGTCGCCGGCAGCACGATATCGGCATGACGCGCGGTCGGCGTCCACCAGCTGTCGTGGACGATGATGGTGTCCGGCTTCTGCCAGGCCTTGCGCAGGCGGTTGAGATCCTGATGATGATGGAAGGGATTGCCGCCGGCCCAATAGACCAGACGGATGTCGGGATAGATCTCGCGACGGCCGTTGAACTCGTAAGCGCCATTGGGCGCGAGCAGCATGTCGGCGATGCGCGCGACAGGAATGGCGCTGCGGGCCGGATTCGGCGGCATCGAGACTTCCGGGCCCGGCAAGTCCGCGCGCGGCACGCCGACGCCGCTGAGCGAGCCGTGGCCGAAGGCGAAACCGCCACCCGGCAAGCCGATGCCGCCGAGCATCGCGGCGAGCGCGATCGCGGCCCAGTAAGGCTGTTCGCCATGATGGGCGCGCTGCAACGACCATGTGCAGGTGATCAGGCTGCGGGTGTCAGCTGCGCGCCGCGCGAGATTGCGAATGCCGTTCGCATCGATGCCGCAGATTGCCGAGGCCCAGTCCGCATCCTTGGGCGTGGCATCATCCTCGCCCAGCAGATAGCGGCGCAGCGTCTCGAAGCCGGTGCAATAGCGATCCAGAAATGCGACGTCGTGCCGCTGTTCGACCAGCAACGTATGGGCGAGCGCCAGCATCAGCGCGGTGTCGGTGTTCGGACGAATCGCCAGCCACTCGGCGTTGAGAAACCCGGGTGCATCCGAGCGGTTGGGGCTGATCACCACGAATTCGATGCCGGAAGCTTTGGCCCGGCCGAGCCATGATTCCAGCACGTGCGAGCCGGTGCCTCCCGACGTCACCTGGCTGTTCTCGAGGCGCAATCCGCCGAATGCGATCACCAGCCGGGTGTGCTTGACCATCGAGCTCCAGTCGGTCACGCGGCCTGTCACCGGCTGGTAGGTGCCGATCACATGTGGCAGCAGAAACTGCGCCGCGCCCCAACTGTAGTTTCCGATCTGATCGACGCAGCCGCCGCCGAGAAACAGGAAGCGACGTACCAATGTGCGCGCGTGATGCAGTCGTCCCGCCGACGACCAGCCGTAGGAGCCGCCGAAAATAGCGGTGTCGCCGTAGGCGCCGCGCACCCGCGTCAGTTCGCCGGCGACCAGATCGAGCGCCTCGTCCCAGCTCACTTCCCGAAAGCGATCGGCGCCGCTGCGCGGCCGTCCTTCGCGCCAGCCTTCGCGGATCGCCGGCCGGGCAATCCGCAGGGGTGAATGAACCATCTCCGGCATGGCGGCGAGCATTGGTGACGGCAGCGCGTCTTGCACGAACGGCTCGCATCCGATCACCCGGCCGTTCTCCACCAGCGCGTTAAACGCGCCCCAATGGGCAAGTGAAGGGGTTCGGGCAATGGTCATCGAACACAGGGTTCCAGGATACCGCGGCCATCCGCAGGCCGCAGGATGGGGATAGCGAGGACACCTCTTAACGTGAAAAGCGTCCGATGGAGAAGTGGGGCGGATGCAGGCGCCATGGCCGGGTTATGCGGCGTTGCGCCGGGGCGCGTCGTTCTGCTCCAGTGCAAAGTCGACGGCGGAATCGGCATGCAGCAGCGTGGAATCGAATGTCGGCAGGTCGAAATGCTCCGGGCCGATCAGGAGACCGATCTCGGTGCAGCCGAGAATCACGCCGTCGGCGCCGGCCGCCCTCGCTTTGGCGATCACGTCGAGATAACGCTGCCGCGACTGTTCCAGCACGATCCCGCGGCAGAGTTCGCCGAAGATGACGTCGTGAACGGTCGTGCGGTCCTCGGCATCCGGCACCATCGCGGCGATGCCGTGCTTGTCCCGCAGTTGCGACAGATAAAAGTCCTGCTCCATGGTGTAGCGGGTCGCGAGCAGCAACGGCCGCTTCACGCCCGCCGCCTTGACCGCCTGCCCGGTGACATCGGTGATGTGCAACAGCGGCACCGTCACGGCGCTTTGCACGGTGTCGGCCAGCTTGTGCATGGTGTTGGTGCAGATGACGATGCAGGCCGCACCGGCGGCTTCGAGATCTCGCGCGAAGCCCGCGAGCACCGCGCCGGCCTTGTCCCAGGCATCCGCCTGCTGCAGCGCCACGATCTTGTTGAAGTCGACCGAGCGCATCAGCACTTCGGCGGAATGCAGGCCGCCGAGGCGATCGCGTGTCAGCTCGTTGATCCGCCGGTAGTACACCGCCGTGCTCTCCCAGCTCATGCCGCCCAATAGCCCGATCGTTCGCATTGCCGTCCGCCTCTGCTGGTTCGAATCCGTGCCGCAAACGATAGCAAGCCGGGGATGCAACGTTGGTATCGAATTTTTTCGAAACCAGGTCAGAATGAGCAATGCTATTGCTAAGATTTGCTAATATGAGATATTTACTCTCAATATTCTGTTTGAATAAGAAATAGACACTCAGCCTAAATGAAAGGCGACGCGATGGATGCGATCGACCGCCGAATCCTGGATATCCTGCAAACCGACGCTCTCGTTCCCGTAGCCACGATTGCCGAAAAGGTGGGGTTGAGCCCCGCCCCCTGCTGGCGCCGGATCCGGCGGCTCGACGAGGACGGCGTCATTGTCCGGCGCGTGGCGCTGTTGAACCGACGCTCGGTCAATGTGCCGATGACGGTGTTCGTGTCGGTCAAGGCGCCGCGCCACGAGGCCGCATGGCTGCAGGCATTCCGCCGGGTGATCGTCGATATCCCCGAGATTGTCGAAGCCTGGCGGCTCACCGGTGAAACCGACTATCTCCTGCGCATCGTCGTGCCCGATATCGAAACCTACGATGCGGTTTATCAGCGGATGATCAAGCGGCTGGAATTCTCCGACGTCAACTCGTCCATCGCGATGGAGGAGCTCAAGTTCACCACCGCCGTTCCGACCAGCTACATCAAGGTGAAATCATAAGCTCGGATCTTGGCGCTTGCCGCGGCGGCGTTAGCGGCTTTCCAATGCCCCTACCCTGCTCGCGCCGCCCGCCGCAGCGATTGCGGCGGCTGGCCGAAGGCGCGAATGAAGGCGCGGCGCATCCGCTCGGGATCGCGAAAGCCGGTGGTTTCGGCAACCCGCTCGATCGCCTCGCTGGAGGACTGCACGCGCTGCCGCGCCACCTCGATGCGCAGCCGCTCCACCGCCTTTGACGGTGTGGTGCCGGTTTCCGCCATGAAGGCGCGGGTGAAATGCCGCGAACTCATGCCGGCCTGCTCGGCGAGATCCTCGACCGTGAGTGGCGCATCGAGATGCTCGCGCGCCCAGGCCAATAGAGGTCCGAACCGGCCGTTCGGCGACTTCAATTCCAGGAGCGACGAGAATTGCGACTGGCCGCCGCTGCGGCGGTGATAGAGCACCAGTTGCTTCGCGGTATTCTGCGCAATCTCGTCGCCGTAATCTTCCGCGATCATCGCCAGCGACAGGTCGATGCCGGCCGATATCCCGGCGGACGTCCAGATGTCGCCATCGCGGACGAAGATGCGGTCCGACTCGAGCTTCACCTGCGGATAGGTTTTGAGAAAATGCGGGGTGCGCTGCCAATGCGTGGTGGCGCGGCGGCCATCGAGCAGGCCGGCCTCGGCGAGGATATAAGCGCCGGAGCAGACGCTGGCGATGCGAACGCCGCGTTTGGCAATAGCGCGCACGAAACCGAGCGTCTTCGCGCAGGTCGCCGCCTGCCGAACGCCCTCGCCCCCCGCCACGATCAAGCTGGTGATCGCGCCCGACGGCCTTAGCCCGCGTGCGAGCATCTCGACGCCCGAGGATGAGCGCACCGGTCCCGGCGTCACCGCCACAACCCTGATCGAGGGGGCGTTTTCGGCGAAGCGCGCGCCGATCTCGAACACCGAAATCGGGCCGGCGGCGTCGAGCAACTGGAAACCCGGAAACACGAGAACGCCGATCATCATGCAGCTCGCTTTTTGGCTGATGTCCTGAAATGAGGGAAATATGCCATTTCTGACATGAAGCGACCATGTCAGGATGCGGTTCGTCAAGCCAAATTTTCCGGAGGTCACGATGTCCGCGCCGTCTCCCACGCCCACGCCGCTGCAGATCGGTCTCGCGCTGTTCCCCAAGGTCACCCAACTCGACTTCACCGGTCCGTTGCAGGTGTTCTCCAGCCTGCCCGGCGCCAAGGTGCATTTGATCTGGAAACGGATCGAGCCGGTCACGAGCGATTCCGTGCTGGTGCTGACGCCGACAACGACCTTTGCGGACTGCCCGCAGCTCGACGTCATCTGCGTGCCCGGCGGTTCGGGCACCGACGACATGGTCAACGACGAGGAGATGCTCGCCTTCCTGCGCAAGCAGGCCGTTGGTGCAAAATACGTCACCTCGGTCTGTACGGGCTCACTGGTGCTCGGCGCCGCCGGCCTTCTCAAGGGTTATCGCGCGGCGACGCACTGGACGGCGATGGATTTTCTGAGCGCGTTCGGCGCGATCCCGACCAAGACGCGCGTCTGCGTCGACCGCAACCGCGTCACCGGCGGCGGCGTCACCGCAGGCATCGATTTCGCGCTGACGCTGGTCTCGCTGCTGCACGACAGGCGGACCGCAGAGGCGATCCAGCTCCGCCTCGAATACAATCCCGCGCCGCCGTTCAATTCCGGCTCGCCGGACACCGCGCCGACGGAAGTCCTCGCCATCATGAAAGACAGAATTGCGCCGGCGCAAATCCGCCGCGGCGAGATGATCGAGCGCGCCGCCGCGCGGCTGACGTAAGCACCACGCGGTACCGCGTTCCGGGACACGCAGCTGTCGCCGCACAAAGAAGAAAAAGGCCGCCTGGTTTCCCAGACGGCCTTTCCTGTCCTACGGCAGCCACACATTAGCGGGCGATTTCAGAACCTCTGCACCAGGGGCCTATTTCCCGGCCGTGTCCTACTCGGTGACCGCTGCAAATCGGGGCAGTCGCGACTGGATCCCGACACCGACGCGATGGTTTCCCATCTCCGTAAGATGTCCCCATTGAGCCGCGAAAACGCGGACGGCACAAGACGGTGGCGGCGGATGTCCCCGCTGATCCCGTTATTCACAGGGTTGATGGCTGTGGTCTAGGCGCGTGCAACCGCGTGCGACCGCGAAACGCGCGATGACAATCGCTTCAGCTACCCGGCGTCCAGGCCTGGTAGTCGCCGGTCGCCTGGGGGCGGCGGCCGCTGGCAAGCGTCGAGCCGGAGGGACGGTAGGCCGCAGGCGTGCCGGTCATGTTTGCAACATGCGGCTTCTCCCATTCCCGCGGCGTGTAGCTCTCCTCGGTCGGGGCGACATCGACGGTGTGATGCAGCCAGCCATGCCATGACGGCGGCACCCGGCTCGCCTCGGCGTAGCCGTTATAGATCACCCAGCGCCGCTCGAAGCCGAGGGTCGGATCGATCTTGCGGCCCTTGGTGCGATAGTAGCTGTTGCCCTGCTCGTCCTGGCCGACCAGCTCGCCGAATCGCCACGTCCACAATTGCGTGCCGAACGTCTGGCCGCTCCACCAGGTGAAAAATTTCAGCAGAAACAGCTTCATGAGGGCTCGGCCGGTTCGAGATGTCGTGAAGCCCTGATGCCACCGGTGCGGCGGATTGTCCAGACAAAGGCTGATATTGCAGCCTTGTATTGCAGCCTTGGCACACCGGTACGCGCTCGGGGCATGTCGCGGAATCGGCGCAATCCGTTCATTCCGCGTACAGTTGCGGTCTGACAGGTTCAGCTCGCGCGCAATCAATACGCGGGCTCGGGAACGTCCGCCCGCTGAACGGGTTAGGACCTATATCCCGCAAATGGAGCCAACAATGATCAATCTGAAAGTTTTGAGTACTGCGGCAGCGATGGCACTGCTTTTGCCGATGGTCGCGCCAAGCCTCAGCGCCGCTCAGGCGCAGGAGGGCCGAGGCGGTGTTGGTGGCGGCGGCGGTGCCAGGGCCGGCGGCGGCGGCGGCGCAGCTATCGGCGGTGGCGGTGGCTTTAGAGGCGGTGGCGGCGGCTCCGTCGCACCCGGCGGTGGTGGCGGCTTTAGAGGTGGCGGCATGGCCGTTGCACCCGGCGGCGGTGGCAGCTTTAGAGGCGGCGGCGTGGCCGTTGCACCCGGCGGCGGTGGCGGCTTCAGGTCTGGCGCCGTTGCCGGCGTGGGTGGAGGTCGCGTCGCGGGTGGCGTCTATCAAGGCGGCGGCGGCCGCTATTACGGCGGCGGCTATCGCCACTATCACCGAGGCGGCGGCTTCTGGCCGGGCGTCGCGGTCGGCGCGGGCATCGGCATCGGGTCGAGCTACGGCTATTACGGCAGCCCCTCCTACTACGATGACTCGTACGGATATTACGACGAGGGCGTGGTCGCAGCGGCTCCTCCGACCGACGATGATGCCGTGGCGTACTGCACGCAGAGGTACCGATCCTACGATCCGGCGTCGGGAACCTATCTCGGCAATGACGGGCTACGGCATCCCTGCCCGGCGCAGTAGCACGATGTCATGAATTCGAAGTGCGGCGCATTTCGGTGCGCCGCCCTTTTTCGTTGCAAGATTACGCGCGCAGCGCCAGCGCGACGCCGCCGAGCGTGACCACCAGTGCGCCAAGTTCGCGCAGCCCGAGCGGCTCATGCAAAACCGCGGCTGCGGCCAGCACCGCAATTACCGGAACCAGCAAGGTTCCAATCGAGGCTGTCGTCGCCGGCAGCCGCTCGAGCGCGGCAAACCAGCACACGGTACACAGGCAGAACTGGATCAGCGTCATATAGATTAGCGACGCCCAGCCGACGGCTGACAACGCGGCCAGCTGCGGCTGCTCGACCGCAAGGCCAACGATCGCGACTGGCAGGCAGCCGAGCCCGATTTGCCAGGCGGCCAGCGACAGCGGCGGCATCGCCAGCGGGAAATGCTTGGTCAGTACGGTGCCGAGGCCGACGCACAGCGCGCCTGCCAGCGCACACGCGATGCCCGGCAATTTTCCGACGCTGGCGTCGATGCCGTTGCCACCGATCAGCACGGCGATGCCGCCCAGCGCGACCGCCAGCGCGACGGCGCGCAGCGGGGACAGCCGTTCACCCAGGATCGGCCATGCCAGAATCGCCACCCAGACCGGAATCGACATGCCGAGCACCGCGGCCTCGCTGGCGTTGAGCCACAGCAGCGCGAGCCCCATGAACGCAACCCAGCCCCCGATCGTCAGCATCGAGACCAGCAGCAACCGCAACCATATCGGCCGCGGCACGCGCAATTTCTGCCGCCGCGCGAGCGCAAACAGCGCCAACGCAGCGGCACCGGCGATGCCGCACAGGCCGCGCGAGGACAATGGCGGCCATTCGGTCAGTAAATTTTTCACGATTGGGAAGTTGAGGCCCCACCCGACCGACGTAATGGCAAGCAAGACGAGCCCGAGCGGCGACAGCCGCCCCGCGCGATTGATCGGGGGCATGATATGCTTAGATCCGGAACCGGAAGTACATTTGTTCTCGTTCTGACACAGCGAAACGGAATTGCCCTCAACAACTTTTATGTGCACTCTACCATACAGACGACCTGTCGGCGTTACGACTTAATCGTCACATGGGATGTGCTGGTCCTCCTGGCCGCCGCCCGAGGAAGAAGGAATCATCGTGCCGCGCGTTCTCGTGGTCGATGACGACCCGGTGGTATGTGTTGCCATCGAGGCTTGTCTGACCCGCAAGGGTTTTAAGGTCACCGTTGCCGACGGTGGTGAAGCGGGAATGCGCGCACTCGAAGTCTGCGACTTCGACGTGATGCTGATCGACGTGTTCATGCCGCATATGAGCGGCTTCGAATCGATCCGGATGTTCCAGGAGCGCAGGCCGGACGTGCCTGTTATCGCGATGTCGGGCTACGCTTTCGCCAACGCCGAACGCGCGCCGGATTTCCTGCGGATGACCATCGAGCTCGGCGCGGCGTGCTGCCTGCGCAAACCCTTCACGCCGGATGCGCTGTTGACCTCGGTCAATCAGTGCATCACCACACCGAAAGCTTCCGTGCGCCACTCGAAATAGTGAAGTAAGCAACTGGCAATGCCCTCGCAGCGTATCATCCTTGGAATTGGCCTCGCTATCCTCCTCATTATCGGCGCTGCCTCGATCGGTTTGGATCTCAAGTCGCGGTCCGATAACGCTTCCGTCGATCGTGCGCTTGGAATCCTTGCGAAAATCTCCGATATGCGCCCGCAGCTGCGCCGGGCGGAAAGCGCGGCGCGTGCCTTCGCACTTACCGGCGATCAGCAATTCGCCAGGGATTACCGCGAGGCCAGCGACGCGATCCTGCCGGCGCTCGCGGCACTGATCGAAGCCGTCAAGGGCAATCCCACCGAAAAGCAGCTGATCGAGGAGACCAAGGCGCTGATGGAGCGCCAGGTTGCAATCGATGGCGAGCTGATCAGGCTCCGGACCGCGGGAGATGCCGCCGCCGTGGCGGCACTCGTCGGCCAGGAGGACCGTGGGGCGACGGCCGCGATCGCCGGAAACCTCGAAAAGGCAGTGGCGGAAGAGCGCAGGCTGCTCTTCGCGCAGCGCGCCGAATCAGAAACCAACGGGACGTTCCTGCTGGCGATCGATCTCGCCGGCGTTGCACTGATCCTGATCCTTGCCACCGTACTGACGCTGGCGGCCCGCCGCTCGCGCCGGGAACTGCAGGACTCGCTCAGCGCCACCCGGGCCACCAACGAGGCGCTGGAGGCGGCGGTCGCCGAGCGCACCGAGCATCTGGTCGCAGCCCATGACGAACTCAGGCTTTCGGCGGCCGTGCTGCGCAGCACCTTTCACAGCATGGCGGAGGCGGTGCTCGTTATCGACCCCAAGGGAGAGGTCTTGCTCTCCAACCCGGCCGCCGAGAAGATGCTGCGCTACCGGCCGGGAATGACGGTCGAACTGCTGCGGTCGCTCAGCACGGTTTTTCATTCCGACGGCGTCACGCCGCTGCTTGTCCAGGACATGCCCGCCTCGCGCGCGCTGCGCGGCGAAGCGTTCGACGCCACCGAACTCGTGGTTCGCCCCGTCAGCGGCAATCCACCCGTTCACCTCATGATCAGCGGCCGGCCGCTTCGCGATGGCGCGGGTGCCATCAGCGGCGCAGCGCTGGTCTATCACGACGCCACCGCCTCGCGCGAAACCGAGCACAAGCTGCTGCAATCGCAAAAGCTTGACGCCATCGGCAAGCTCACCGGCGGCGTCGCGCACGACTTCAACAACATGCTGACGGTGATCACCGGCACCACCGAAACGCTGGTCGCGCGCCTCGCGCATGAGCCTGAATTGCAGAAGACCGCCGAACTGATCGACCAGGCGGCGGAACGCTGCAGCGAGCTGATCCAGCATCTGCTCGCCTTCGCCCGCCGCCAGCCGCTGCAGCCGCGCAATGTCGACGTCAACGCCACCGTGCTTGACATCGCAAAATTGCTTCGTCCGACGCTCGGCGAGCAGATCGAGGTCAACTCGATCCTCGAGCAGGAAGTGGCGACCGCCCATATCGACGCCTCGCAGCTCGCCAACTCCCTGCTCAACATGGCGATCAACGCCCGCGACGCGATGCCGAACGGCGGCAAGCTGCTGCTGGAGACGCGCAACGTCGTGCTCGACGAAGCCTATGCGCAAGGAAATCCCGGCGTGAAGCCCGGCCCCTACGTGATGCTAGCGGTCAGCGACACCGGCGCCGGAATGTCGCGGGACGTGCTGGACAAGGTGTTCGAGCCGTTCTTCACCACCAAGGAGGTCGGCAAAGGCTCAGGCCTCGGCCTGAGCATGGTCTACGGCTTCGTCAAGCAATCGGGCGGACACATCCGGATCTACAGCGAGATCGGCCACGGCACCACGATCAAGCTCTATCTTCCGCCGGCCCGCGGCCAGGTCGAAACCGCGCCGGCGGCGCCGCCGGCGTTGCCGCATGGCGACGAAACCATCATGGTGGTGGAAGACGACGCGCTGGTGCGCAATTTCGTCACCACGCAATTGCAGAGCCTCGGATACCGCACGGTCGGCGCCGCCAATGGACCGGCGGCGCTGAACCTGATCGATGGCGGCGAGGCATTCGATCTCCTGTTCACCGATGTGATCATGCCCGGCAGCATGTCCGGCCGTGAACTGGCGGAGAAGGTGCTGAAGCTCCGGCCCGGCATCAAGGTGCTCTACACATCAGGCTATACCGACAACGCCATCGTGCATCAGGGCCGCCTCGATCCCGGCGTGCTGCTGCTGACCAAGCCGTATCGGAAGTCTCAACTCGCCAACATGATCCGCCGCGCCCTGACGGGCGGCACGGCATAAGTCGGGCATTACGGCACCTCCGAAAGCGCCATGAGGCGACATGAGCCACCTTGCTCAAACTATTCCAGAGTAATTTTTGCTTCCAAACGAGCGATCAGGGCATCCGATCGGGTCTTGAAGTTTGGTGGTATCTTTTCGCCGCTGCGCAGCCGCGATTTGACTATTGAGGCCAGTCGACGGGCTTCAGTCTCGCGCCCCTCGATCAATTCCATTTCTGCCAGGGCAACAGCAAAATTCAGGTTGTCTGGCTGTAGTTCGTGCGCTTTTCTCAGCGGGCCGAGTGCCTCGCGTAGCTTGCCGTTTTTTCTCAAATCTTCGGCGTAATCGAATTGCAACACCGCGCTTTGGGGCAACGCTTTCCCGCGGGCACCCGGGCCTTGTGGTTTGAAGACACTCGAAATTGCGATCAATGAATCGATGGAAGCAACTGAGCAGCAACTCGTCGGTAACCCTCCGCAGTTAGATGAACATGATCCGGTTGAACCAGGCCAGCCGCCCGAGCGGATAATACCAATCCATCAGCCTGGACGATCCTGATTCCACGTTTGCGAAGTTGCTGCTGAATATTGGCGATGTTCGCCTGGCGCATGGCGGGGGAAATTTTGCCCCGATCGTTGCCTCCAAATTGCAGGATGACGATTTTGGTACCATCAGGAACGGCACTCGACAGTCGAGCCAGCATGCCGTCCGTTGTATCTCCGTATACGCCTGCATTCGTGACACGCAGGCCGGACCCCCGGGCCCGCAGCATTGCTTGTAGTTGCGCCGGATAAGACTCGGACGCGCCAACACCGTGGCCTTGAGTATTGCTTGCGCCTAGCGCCACGACTTGCGCGGACGCTGCGCCCATGAGTGCGAAGGACAATAATATCGCGGCTGCTATTCTCCACAAATTCAGCATGTTACCTCCAATATACTTTAAAAATATCGCTTGAGCTTATCCTACTCGCGAGGGAATAGCGCGGAGATTATGGGTGGTTATTCGACCAGGCCCTGATCGGCATCTTGATGAGCAAACGGTGGGCGCCGCCAACGGCGCTGAACCTGATCGAAGGCGGCCAGGCGTTCGATCTCAACGGGGTAAGCTGGCACAAGGCGCAAGCTTCTCCGCGCCAGCTCGTTTTGAGTGCCGAGTTAGTGTACGGAGAAGGAAAACCTTGGAGATAAGGATCCTCGGAAGAGCCAATGACCGTGCCCAATTTGAACTACAAGCGCTGCTACGTCGATTGGGGTGGACGATGCGCCTACTGCAACATTGGACTCCCAAGAATTAAATGGGACGGCAAAGTCAGAGCCGGCATCGACCATTTCATCCCGCTTTCAAAGGGAGGGCAGAATAGCCGGGGCAATCGCGTGCTCTCCTGTTACCCCTGCAATCTCGCCAAGGACGACACCGACCCGCGCGAGACAAATCAATGGCCCCATATTGAACGCCGGCTTGCCGAGATCGCCGCCACCCCGCTCATCAGCCACCGGCGGCTCAAGGAAATCCTGCCCGAATTGGTGAAGCAGGTTTACGTCTAAGGCTTGATCCGCCGGGAAGCTATCGGGGTGCGCGGCTGAAATGCGTGCAGGCTTCTCCAAGTTGAATTGAGCGCGTGCTCATTGTCAGCCACCTTGGCGATGACGTGGATCAGCTGACGCTCGGCCTCGAAATGACGCTCGGCGCCGTGCTCGCGATCGCCGATCGCCTCCCGCATCTCCTTGAGAATGGCCTCCATGCGGGCGATGTCGCGGTTGGAGCGCGCCAGCGCCGCATCCGCCGCGATCGCAAACCCGTCACTGCGAGCCGGAGCCACCCGCCACGATCTTCTCGTTCAATTTCTGATCGACGGTCTGCACCGTGCGGTCGATCTCGGCGCTGGGCGCGCCGAGCTGATCGGAAACCAGCTTCACCAGCAGGTCGACGCGCTCGATGAAGGGCGCGCCAGCAGCAACCGCACGGGCCGCCGATGACGGCTTGAGCAGGCTTTCCGCCGCCTTGGCGTATTTCTCGAACGGCACCTGATCCGCCGGGTCGGCGCCCAGACGGCGGGCGATACCGTCGACATGGTCATAGATCGACTGCGAGAGTTTCAGATCGCCGTGCACGGCGTCGCGGATCGACTGCGGCTCATGCGGCGTGATGCAGCGGTAATTTCCCGTCAGCAGCATCGACCATTTGGCCAAGGGGACGAACAGCGAAGAGAACACCTTGAGCTTCACCGGAACGTCATGGCCATCCAGCTTCACCGCGTCGATATCGGCTTCGAGCTCGCGAAGCATCTCGTTGTGCTGCGCGTCCTCAAAGGCCGCGGCCTTGAAGTTGGTCGGCAGGCCGACATGAAGCACGTTCGCCGCCTCTTCCGGCGGCCGGAAGGCCTGCGGATCGGGCGAGCACAGCGACACCAGTCCCGGCTTGAACCGCTCCCATACCGACGCATTGGTGTAGGCCTCCTCGAGGTCCATGTCCGCCAGCGCGGGGATGCGCTTGAGATAGGGCAAGGGCGGCATGTTCATGATCGACAGACAAGGCAGCTTGGCCTCGGCGATCTTGATCATCAGAACCCGGATCGTATGGTTGGTGTATTGCGGCTCCTGCATCGCAAGGCCGACCAGATCGTAGCGGGAAAGATCGACCTCGGCGGGCGTGGTCGCATCCAGTTTGCCGGGCAGATCGCGCGAGAAGATCGCGCGGTGCACCGCCTCGTCGCGCAGCTTGATGCGAACCTCGGTACCGTCGCGATTGATGAGGTCTGCCGTCTTCCTCCGGCAAACCAGGGTCACGTTGTGACCCGCCATCAAAAGCTTCGTCGCCAGCAAGGAGCCATACGAGGCCCCAAGGATCAAAATATTGCGCGCCATACTCTCTCTTTCACGGATGATGCCGGAATTATCCCGAACGACCCGACCCCAGCCGGGCCGCAAATTTCGCCCGTGGCATACAGTATATTAATAGGCGTTACAATCACATAGCGCCGCAATTTCGCCCTCCGCTGGTCGCCAGGAATGGGATTGAAAGGGAGAGAATTACTCAGGACCTTGTCGCCAGCACCACCCCGGCCAGCGTGAACACCAGCGCCACGATCTGGGTCAGCCCGAGCGGCTCGCCGAGAGCCATCGCGGATGCGACGACGCCGATGACCGGCACCGCCATGGTGCCGATCGCCGCCACCGAGGCCGGCAGGCGGGCCAGTGCCGCAAACCAGCTCACATAGGCGATGCAGAACTGGATCACGGTCGAATAGACCAGCAGCCACCAGCCGAGCGCTGTCACCTTCTCGATATGCGTGGTCTCGAAGGCGAGACCGATGATGACGATCGGAAAACATCCGAGTCCGATCTGCCAGGCCGCGGCCGGTATCGGCGGCAGCGGCACCGGCAGCCGCTTCGCCAGCACGGTGCCGAGCGCAAAGCCGAGCGCGCCGCCGAGCGCCATCACGATGCCCGGCAGTTTTTCGGTCGTGGCTGATATGCCGTTGCCGCCCATGATGGCAGCAAGGCCGGCAAACGCCATCACCAGCGCTACCGTGCGTAAGATCGTCGGCCGCTCGCCGAGCACCGGCCAGGCCAAAAGCGAAGCCCACACCGGCATGGTGTAGGCGATCAGCGCCGCCTCGCTCGCCGGCAGCCACAAGAGCGCCAGCCCCATCAGCACCATCCAGCCCGTGACGTTGAGCAGCGCCGCCAGCATCAGCCGCGGCCACAGCTGCCGCTCGACCTTCAGGCTCTGGGAACGCGCCAGCGCCAGCACCGCCAGCAGCAGCGCGCCGACCATGCCGGTCGAGCCGCGCAAGGTCAGCGGCGGCAGCTCGCTCAGGAGGTATTTTGTGACGGGCCAATTAAAGCCCCAGCCCACCGAGGTGATGGCGAGGAACATGAGCCCGGCGGGCGCGATCCGCGCCGGCGCGGTGGGTTTTGATTCTGTCATGGAGCCCGGCAAGGGACGAAAAAGAGATGGAATCAGCGCCCACCATGGCGCGTATCCGCCCGCGCCGCCACGGATGCGCGGGCATGCCAGACCTCCCCTGCCCGTAGCCTTACGGAAGCGCGCCCCGTGCGCTT
This sequence comes from Bradyrhizobium sp. URHC0002, assembly GCF_054059515.1. Lineage (NCBI taxonomy): Bacteria > Pseudomonadati > Pseudomonadota > Alphaproteobacteria > Hyphomicrobiales > Nitrobacteraceae > Bradyrhizobium > Bradyrhizobium sp. URHC0002. The sequence continues at coordinate 6,241,816 of NZ_JBSSCF010000001.1, forward strand.
ACGTGAGTCTCGGCAACGCAATCCCTGGGGCTGAAAAAATTCCTGCCCTGTGAACAGTGGGCGAAGCCTCGTTCCACAGGGTGGGGATAATTTTTTTCCCTTGGGAATCCCTGAGGACTCACTGATACTTGGGGCCATCACAGGGGCGGCATCGCCCCCTGTTATCCCTTACTTTCCACCATATTTAGTATTTGATTCAGGAACTCGTACTAGTCCTTGACGGGCCCGACGGGTTTGGCCTAGCTTTCTTCCTGTTCGGCGCGAGTGAGTTTTGGGTCCCGCCGGTCGCTCCCAAATGGGTTCCAGAACCATCGCTCCGTTGGCCGGTTGAGGCACGGATAGAGGGTTCGTCTGCCTTGAAACGAGGTGATCCGGGGCGACGAAAAACGGGCTGAAACTGGCCCAGGTAACGCGTGGAGGGGTTGGCCTCGCTGGTGGGCGGGACGAACCCCTTGGGGTGGCGAAGACAGAAACAGGGCCGGGTCCACCGGTCGAGCTGGCGAAGCCGTTGGGGCCACATCTTCACGCGAAAATGTGGGGCGGCGGTTCGCTGATTGAAAACATCCGGCAACCGCGAAAAAGCGGACCGGGCAAGAAGACGGGGCACGACTATGCGAATCGAACGGCGCAACACCACTTCCGGCCAGTCACCCTATGCAGGGATTGATTTCAGGCTGACGACATCCGAGATCCGCAACCCCGATGGTTCGATCGTGTTCCGGCTCGAAAATGTCGAAGTGCCCCAGTTCTGGTCGCAGGTCGCCTCGGACGTGCTGGCGCAGAAGTATTTTCGCAAGGCCGGCGTCGCCGCGCGCCTGAAGAAGGTCGAGGAAGAGACCGTGCCGTCCTGGCTGTGGCGCTCGGTGCCCGACACCGAGGCGCTGGCTCTCCTCCCGGAATCCGAGCGCTTCGTCAGCGAGCTCAGCGCAAAACAGGTGTTCGACCGCCTCGCCGGCTGCTGGACCTATTGGGGCTGGAAGGGCAAGTATTTCTCCACGGAGGAAGACGCGCAGGCGTTCTTCGACGAGCTGCGCTTCATGCTCGCAAAACAGATGGTCGCGCCGAACTCGCCGCAGTGGTTCAACACCGGACTGCACTGGGCCTACGGCGTCGACGGCCCCGGCCAGGGCCACTATTACGTCGATCCCTTCACCGGCAAACTCACAAAGTCGAAGTCGGCTTACGAGCATCCGCAGCCGCATGCCTGCTTCATCCAGGGCGTGGGTGACGACCTCGTCAACGAGGGCGGCATCATGGACCTGTGGGTGCGTGAGGCGCGCCTGTTCAAATACGGCTCCGGCACCGGCTCCAACTTCTCCCGGCTGCGCGGCGAAGGCGAAAAGCTGTCCGGCGGCGGCCGCTCAAGCGGCCTGATGAGTTTTCTGAAGATCGGCGACCGCGCCGCGGGCGCGATCAAGTCTGGCGGCACCACGCGCCGCGCGGCCAAGATGGTCGTGGTCGATGCCGATCACCCCGATATCGAGACCTATATCGACTGGAAGGTGAAGGAGGAGCAGAAGGTTGCGGCGCTGGTCACCGGCTCCAAGATCAACCAGAAGCACCTCAAGGCCGTGCTGAAGGCCTGCGTGAATTGCGAAGGCTCGGGCGACGACTGTTTCGATCCCGAAAAGAACCCTGCCCTGCGCCGCGAGATCAAGCTCGCGCGCCGTGCGCTGGTGTCCGACAACGTCATCAAGCGGGTGATCCAGTTTGCCAAGCAAGGCTACAAGGAGATCGACTTCCCGACCTACGACACCGACTGGGATTCGGAAGCCTACCTCACGGTATCCGGCCAGAACTCCAACAACTCGGTCTCGCTGAAGGACGATTTCCTCCGCGCCGTTGAAACCGATGGCGACTGGAACCTGGTCGGCCGCACCAACAAGAAGGTGACGAAGACGCTGAAGGCCCGCGAGCTCTGGGAAAAGATCGGCCACGCCGCCTGGGCCTCGGCCGATCCCGGCCTGCACTTCAACACCACCATGAACGACTGGCACACCTGCAAGTCGTCAGGCGATATCCGCGCGTCAAATCCGTGCTCGGAATACATGTTCCTGGACGACACCGCGTGCAACCTCGCCTCGGCCAACCTCATCACGTTCTATTCAACCACCACAAAGCGGTTCGACGTCGAATCCTACGAGCACCTCTGCCGGCTCTGGACCATCGTGCTGGAAATCTCCGTCATGATGGCGCAGTTCCCCTCAAGGGCGATCGCCGAACTCTCCTACGAGTTCCGCACGCTGGGCCTCGGCTTCGCCAACATCGGCGGCCTGCTGATGACCATGGGCCTGCCTTACGACAGCAAGGAAGGCCGCTCGCTGTGCGGCGCGCTGACCGCGATCATGACCGGCGTGGCCTATGCCACCTCGGCCGAAATGGCCAAGGAGCTCGGCCCCTTCCCCGGCTACAAGAAGAACACCCAGCACATGCTGCGCGTGATCCGCAACCATCGCCGTGCCGCGCATGGCGAGAGCCGCGGCTATGAGGCGCTGGCGGTCAGTCCCGTGCCGCTCGATCACGCTTCGTGCCCGCAGGCTGACGTCATCACGCACGCCAAGGCCGCCTGGGACAACGCGCTCGAACTCGGCGAACTCAACGGCTACCGCAACGCGCAGACGACGGTCGTGGCGCCGACCGGCACCATCGGCCTCGTGATGGATTGCGACACCACAGGCATCGAGCCTGATTTCGCGCTGGTGAAGTTCAAGAAGCTCGCCGGCGGCGGCTACTGGAAGATCATCAACCAGGCCGTCCCCGTGGCGCTGCGGACGCTCGGCTATAGTGAAGCCGATATCGCGGAGATCGAGGCCTACGCCGTCGGCCACGGCTCGCTCTCCAATTCGCCCGGCATCAATGTTTCCACCTTGAAAGCCAAAGGCTTCACCGACGAAGCTCTTGCAAAAGTGGAAAAGGCGCTGCCGACCGCGTTCGACATCAAGTTCGCCTTCAACAAGTGGACCTTTGGCGAAGACTTTCTGCGCGAGACGCTCAACATCGCGCCGGAAGCGATCGCAGCCCCCGGCTTCGACCTGCTCTCGGCGCTCGGCTTCAGCAAGCGCGAGATCGAGGCCGCCAACGTGCACATCTGCGGCGCGATGACGGTCGAGGGAGCCCCGCACCTCAAGGCCGAGCACTATCCGGTGTTCGACTGCGCCAACCCCTGCGGCAAAATTGGAAAACGTTATCTGTCGGTGGAGAGCCACATCCGCATGATGGCGGCGTCGCAGCCGTTCATCTCGGGTGCGATCTCGAAAACCATCAACATGCCGAACGACGCCACCGTCGAGGATTGCAAGGCGGCTTACCTGCTGTCCTGGAAGCTCGCGCTGAAGGCCAACGCCCTCTACCGCGACGGCTCGAAGCTGAGCCAGCCCCTGAACTCGCAGCTCATCAGCGACGATGACGACGAGGAAGATGCGACGGAAGCGTATTACGACAAGCCGATGGCCGCGCGTGCCGCCCAGGTCTCGGAAAAGATCGTCGAAAAGCTGGTCGAGCGTATCGTGGTCATGCGCGATCGCGAGAAGATGCCGGATCGCCGCAAGGGTTACACCCAGAAGGCGGTCGTCGGCGGCCACAAGGTGTACTTGCGCACCGGCGAGTATGACGACGGCCGTCTCGGCGAGATCTTCATCGACATGCACAAGGAAGGCGCGGCGCTGCGCTCCTTCATCAACAACTTCGCCATCGCGGTTTCGCTCGGCCTGCAATACGGCGTGCCGCTGGAAGAGTATGTCGACGCTTTCACCTTCACCCGCTTCGAGCCGGCGGGCCCCGTGCAGGGCAACGACTCGATCAAGTATGCGACCTCGATCCTCGACTATGTGTTCCGCGAACTCGCGGTCAGCTACATGTCGCGCTTCGACCTCGCGCACGTCGATCCCAGCGAGTCCAACTTCGACGCGATGGGCAAAGGCGTCGAGGAAGGCAAGCAGCCGGAGCAGCCGAGCAGCAAGTATCTGTCCAAGGGCCTGACCCGCTCGCGCACGGATAATCTGGTCGTCATGCGCGGCGTCGACGTCGACACCCGCGGTTCCGGCAACGTCACCGCGATCGCCGGCCACGGCCCCAGCGCCCGCAACAGCGACACCGTCGAAGGCGCGGTGGCACTGAAGCAGGAAACGAGCCACGACCTGTCGCCGACGGAAAAGCTGGAAGCCATGCAGTGGAGCAAGGCCGGCAGCGCCGCCGTGGCGGTCGCCCCGTCCAAGGCCGAACGCCGCGCGGAAGCCAAGGCCAAAGGCTACGAAGGCGAGATGTGCTCGGAGTGCGGCAACTTCACGCTGGTGCGGAATGGCACGTGCATGAAGTGCGATACGTGTGGCAGCACGACGGGGTGTTCGTGAGAGAAGACGCATGACGATTGCAGCTGAGAAAATCGCAGAGCTGCGCGTCAAGCATCTCGAGATGCTGCAGAGCCTTATCACTCGAATGGCGAGCTATGGCGCGTCATTCAAATCCTATTGCATCACGGTCACCACTGCCGTCATCGGATTCGCTTTCACTTTGCACCGCCCGGCAGTGGCGGCTCTCGCCCTCCTTCCCGTCATCGCGTTCGCTATAGCTGACGCCCAGTGTCTCCGAGTCGAGCGCCGCTTTCGAGACGTATTCAGTCGGGTCCGCAAGGAAAGCTGGGACACGATACCGTCTTTTGACATGAATCCGGAAGGTGCGCCTATCCAGTCATTTTTGAGCGCCGCCACTTCATGGTCGATTGTCTGGTTCTACTCGCCACTAGCTGTCGGCGTTGTCCTGGCGGTGCTTGGGGCTTTGGTCTATGGCTAACAACCCCTTCGACCAGAAGAACTTCGGACTCTTGGCAGCGCTCAGTGCTGAACCGCGTCGAAACTCACTCCTCGACTACGTTGCGCCTCCGACATCCAAGCCCGAGATCAGCCCTATGGCCCGTGCAATAGCTGATCTGTTGATGGACAAACCGAAGCTGCCCGTCAGCCCCGACGCATACGGCTCAAGCCTTGCAAGTCTGTTCGGAAATCCCGCTCCCGCGGCACCGGTAAGACCAACATTCAACGCCCTTGCCAATTTGACGACGTCGCCGCCACCATTTTTCGCTCCGCCGCCACCGCCCAACGCGTTCGGCTCGCAGTTCAATCTTGTAGCACCCACGGCACCAACTCCGTTCAATGAGTTGTATCCGCCGCCGAAACCCAAGCCAGTTGTCCCCGAGACGAAGCGCAAGGTGTTTTTTAGCTTCCACTTTGAGGACATCATGCGCGTGAACAACGTGCGAAACGCCTGGAAAATTACCCATCCGAATAGCGCATTGAGCCGCAGCTTCTACGACAGCAGTCTTTGGGAAGCCCGGAAACTTGTGGCCCCCGAGAGTATCAAGCAACTCATCCGTTCAGGCGTACTCCGCACGTCTGCCGTCTGTGTCTTGGCCGGCTCATTAACTTGGGACAGGCGCTGGGTGAAATACGAGATTGCGAGAGCAGTCATCGACGGTCGTGGGCTTCTGACCGTCCATATCAATAGCATCAACCATCACCAAACGAAGGGTCCCCATCCACTCGGCCTTAACCCTCTCGCCCACATGGGAGTTGCAAAGCTACAGCCGAATAAACGCTTCCCACCTCAGTATTTTCTTTACGAGATGAAGCTTGTGCTGGATAGCGATGGTGGATTGGTCGAGCAGTGGACCCGCTACGATGACTACACTCTGCCAGTAAAAAAGCCAGCTTGGCTAGACGACCCTCCCTTAGACCATGTTGTCCCGTTAGCAGCGAACGCAGCCGAATACGATTATGAGATCGACGGAGGCGATCGGAGCATCGGAAGCTGGATCGATAAAGCCGCAAGACAAGCGGGTCGTTAGCCCAAAAGGTGGACGGCTGTCGCAAGCCATTATCAATGGGGACACGATACCACTGACTACTACCTCAACAAACTGTTCATTACTCGAAGAACTTCTTGTTCAAGATCGCTCGATCCAAAACGGAGTCATCAATAAGAAAATGAGCGGGACCGACGTGAGAAGCATCTTCTTCTTCGCTGAATCCGCGAAATGTCATTTCACGAGCAATCATATCAGATAACCCAGGGACAGCACTGTCAACTATGCGTTTCGATTCGGAAACCAACGATCGAGGCAGGCGCGGTAAATAGAACGGTGCTTTCTGGTCGGAGTACCAATACTGAGAACTATATCGCAAAGCTGCCGAGATTTCCTTGGATGCATGATCAGCAATACCGGCGTAAATGCTGATCAGCGGAATGGCGCCATCTCTCGAATGCTCCTTCAAATAGGCGACTAGAGGATGATCCTTTCTATGAGCCCTCACTAGAAATTCGAGTATTGTCGAGGTGTTACGCTCATCCCAGAAAATAGCAGCAGATAGGGCCACGTAGCCGCCAACATCTCCTAATTTAGCCAACCTCTTCATGGAATGATTCAGTGTGTTTACTCCCCAGTCATTTAATAAGCGCTGGGTGATGACGACAATAGCTTCGGGAGTCCCCACCTTCTCTAACCCAGTAAGGGCGGCCATTTGGATTCTTTGGTCGGGGTACTGAAGAGCAAAATCTCGAAGTTTAGAAACCCTTCGTCGTGTATTCGGCAAACCTTGACGGAGCTCTGATACCAACTCCTTCTGCCGATGAATCTCTGGCTTGAGAAGCGCGAGCAACCTACCAAATTCAGCTTCGGCGAGGCCACTTCCATCGCGAAAATCAACATAACTTTTCCCCCGCAAGTCGGGGGGAATATCCTCAATTTTGATATCGCCGATAAGGAGAGGAATGAGAACGATTTGTTTCCTTGAAAGCTCTCGCATCATACTGGCGTCTATTTCTCGCTTGACCCATTCAGATTGGACCGAGCTTGAACTCAGGATAGCGATCAAATATCTTACGTCATCTAAACCAGCATTTACCTTGTCCCGCAGATAGTCGCCCGGCTTGATTTCATTTCTGTCGAACCAATAGGTAACGCCCGACTTTTTGAGGCGACTGCAAAACGTTTCTACAAATTTCCGATCTGCGCTTGAATAGCTTATGAATACATCTAGCACTTTAGCCTCTCACCCAGCCAAACGACGCTTTGCGAACACTGTACCTATGGTTGTTGAAGAAGGACAGCCCGAAAGGCGGATTGGTGTGCAGCAAGCGTAGGGCGGATTAGCCGAAGGCGTAATCCGCCATTCCAAGTGACCAAGTCGGCGGGTTACGCTTCGCTAACCCACCCTACTCGCTGGCAACAAACTTTTTGATCATGCTTCTATGCGATTGATCTGCGACGCTCTGACGGGCCAAATTAGAATGGAATCACCGCGCAACCACGCGGCCGTCTTTCACGCTGAGAATAATCCGAAGATGAAAATCCAATGAGACGCCTTGTCCAAGCTTCGCTCGGACTCCTCGCATGGAGCCTTTTCCAGACCTCGCCCGCATCCGCCCAGCTCAAGGGCAACGCCGACAACATTTGCCGGAACGGATATTTTCCACGCGAGAGCACGAACTACAGGCTGGCGAAGATCAAGGGCGCGGCCGGCGACAGGGTCTATTTCCACGGCGATGACAACGAGCGTTGCCCCGACGACCAGGCCTGCCGTCTGAAAACCTATGTCATTCGCAACGATGAAGTCATTGTTTCCCGGACATCAGGCAAGTTCGCATGCAGCTGGTTTCAGCCTCGCAAGGGTACCGAAACGGTCGGTTGGATCGAGACCGACCGGCTTGTGTGGCAGGCGGACATCCGACCACCGGAGATGCGGGATTGGCTCGGCGAATGGCGCGCCCAAGACAATGTTATCAGCATCTCGAAATCGAAAGAGGCCGGCGGGCTCGCCATCAAGGGCGAGGCCACATGGGGTTCGGGCAGCCGCACCCATGCCGGCGAGCTCGATTACGACGCAAAACCTTCTGCCGATAAAATGAAGTTCGGCGACGGGACGGACGAACTCGACTGCCAGGTCACCATGCAGCTCGTCGGCAAGCACCTGGTCGTCGGCGACAATCTCCATTGCGGCGGCGCAAACGTGTCGTTTTCAGGGGTCTATCAAAAGGGACCGAAGCGATAGAGCAGCGAGTAGCCCGGATGAGTGGCTTGTCCGCTGTAGCTCGAAGAGCCTAGCCGGAAGCGACATCCGGGACCACTCTAACACCGCCCCGGATTGTCGCGGAGCCTGTCATCACCGTGCGAGCGCAATTGCGTTCGTCGCGGGGCGCGCGTTCGCGCGACCCGTTGGCTCATCCGGGCTACGCTCGCTGTTCTTGCAGGATCGGCGGACCGAGTTCATCGAAACGGAAGAGCTGAAAGATCCGCTGGCCGTTGAAGTCGAGGATCCTCAAATCATCAGTCTCGTGCAGATTGCTTTCGACCGCTTGAAAATGCCCGCCGTAGCGCTCCTTGGCTAGCGACAACGGAACCTCAAACGCGACGAACTTGCCGATCCCTTTGTGCTTGAGCACCTCAAGAAGCTTCTGATCGCGTAAGGACCCGTGCGATGTGAGAATGAGCAGCGGACCGCTCGCCGTAAGCAGCAAAAGCGATTTCATCGGACGCTCCTTCGCGGTTGGACTGAACTCAGCGAGCAGCCCGGATATCGCGGAGCCTGTCATCACCGTGCGAGCGCAATTGCGCTCGTCGCGGGGCGCGCATTCGCGCGACCCGTTGGCTCATCCGGGCTACGCTCGCTGCCCCCCGGTGCCAGGGAAATCGAGGTTCTTACTTGATTTCCCACGTCGTGTTATGCGGGATGTCCATCGCGAAATAGCCGCCCGGGCCAGATGGCGCAGGCATGGTTATGCAGGCAAATGGCTCACTCCCGGTGATCCCCTTATACTTCCCGGTACCGCCGGTGATGATGTGGGTGCCACAATCCATTTTCGGCTGCGACTTATCGAGGTCGCGGGTATCGAAGGTCGAGAAAATCTTGTCGCCGTCGTTGTCGGCCAGCACGCAGGCGCCATCAATGTATTTCTTTTCGCCGGACGCCACGTTCAACGCCGTGCAATGGGCCGACATCTTGTCCAGCATCTTCTCTCCCTTCAAGTTTTGGGTGGTCCCGACCGCCTCCAGCGTGGTGGCCGTACCTAATCCGGCGATGTCAATGCTCATCAACGGCTTAAAAATGAAGTGCGTCACGTAGGGCGTAGTCCCCTTCTTTTCAATCGGCTCTCCCAGAACAACCGCAGGAACAATGGCTACCAGTGCCCCGGCGAAGAGCGTTGCTTTCGCAAGTGTCATCGCTGCGGCTGATGTCGCGTATTTGCTTGGGTTGATGGACTTCATTGGTTCCTCCCTGGATCAAGCGGCGGCTCACGCCTATGCCGCGAACCACCGCGGAGTTAGAGACGACGTGCTTGCACGCAAGACACGTATCGTTGTCCTTGCTGATGTCGAACTTCGCGCAGGCGCTGAACGCCGACGCGATCATGCTCTAACGCTTCGCCGCAGACGGACGAAGTATGTGGGAGATTGTGGCTCCGATCGCCGGTTCATGACGTTCTCTCGCAGAACCGGACTTAAGACAGGGCCGATGAACGGTTTGCATACCTGCAAACGGCTTACACACCTGCAAGAAGGCATAACCCGCACGATCCGAGCGTGCGGCATGGTAGCATCAAGCGCGCCCAACGTCAGCCATCATGGTCTGGAAAGCGCGGCGTGTATCGTCAACTGGCCTGACCTATCCGCCCCAGCCGCAAGCAGCCCGCCGAGTGTAATCCGCCTCCGCTGCCGGCTGATTTGCCTGGCGCGCAAGTCAAATCTGGCCGCGCCACATGCGGCAAAACAACACGACGGGCAAATCACCCAAAACCTGTCCAGACCTCCTGCTAAAAATATTTCGCTTTCGTTGTCGGGCAAATCAGTGGTTTGACTCCGCCCGTCTCACCCGATGAGAGGGGCGTTGCGCACGTCACGAACGCGCGGTGGGATGCGGTGGACGCAGGTGGCGCGCGAGACGCACGCGCCCGACGCGTACGGCGAAGTCGCGTGGTTCGGGCGCCGCGGTGCTGGCGCTAAGCTTGCGATAAGAAGCGCAGGCGACGGAGGCAAAAGAGCCGTTCTCCGGGAAGAGCGCGAAGTAAGCCGTAAAACCATTGCGCAGGGAAGGCCGGGATGCTCCCGCCGAACCTGTATGCTCGTGTGCGCTTTTTGCCATGTGCATCGGCACGCGAGACCGCGGGTGCGGCAAGCACCCGGTCTTCCCTGCGCCCTCATCTTCAAGCGGAGGGCAACGAAATCGCAAACCTCGGGCGGAATGCGCCGCGAGATCGCGGAGGCGTGGATAATGATCGTCAGGGCAACACCACGAATGTCCAGGAAGCTGCTGCTGCCTTTGCGCCAGATAGAACCCCGACAGCACCGTCACCAGTCCCGCCTGCTCGCTCGTCGAGCAAGAAAAAGCCCGGCTCAAGGCCGGGCTTTTCCTTCGTTAGCGCTTGTCCTGACCGTGGCCGCCGCCACCGCCCGGTCCTCCGCCGCCACCGCCGCGCGGTGCGGCGTTGATGTGCGGTGCGCCGCCGCCCTGCGGCATCGCGGGCGCTGCTGCGCGCGGGGCCGCCGGGGCCGGCATCTGCTGCGCGCGTGCGTTCATCGGCGGGCCGCCACGCGCGGCATTGGGCTGCGTCATGTGGGGCGCGGCGCGCTCCATTCGCGGCGCAGCCGCGCGCGGTTCGTCATGACCGCGGGCCATGATCGGCGGGGTCTGCGTGCGGGCGCGGCTCATCGGCTGCTCGCGCACGTTCTCACGCGTCATCCGCGCGTTTTCCCGCGTCATGCGGGGCTGCACCGCCGCGCGTTCGCGCACCTCGCGCGCGCTGCGCGGTGCGATGTCTTTCTCCCGCGTCACGCGTTCGGTCACGCCGGCGCGCGACCGTTCCTCGACGCGGGCACGCGACCTCTCCTCGACACCGACACGCGCATTTGCACGCGTCCCTGCCTCGGGGCGCGCCGCGTCGCGCGCTGCCGCCGCGCGGCCGATCCTGGCCGCCGAACGGTCGATCGTCAGCCGCGTCGCGAAACGCTCATTCGATTGCCAGTAGCCGCCCCAGTGGGCGCGGCGGTGATACCAGGGACGTCCCGCATAGTAGCTCGACCAGTACGAGGTCAGCACGAACGGCACGACGGGAACGTCGATCTCGTCGACATAGTCGGGCAGATAGACGTAGCGGTTGCGGTAGAGGTATTCGAGATATCGCGACGACACCCAGCCGCGATCATCCGACCAGCTCACATCGCACCAGGCCTTGCCCCTGAAGCAGCCGTGGATGTTGACACGGTCGCCGCCCGGAATGCGGTCGACCGTTGGAAAGCCTTCACCGGGCCCTGCCTTGAGGCTTACCGTGGTGGTGACGATGCCTGGCGCCGCCAACGCGGCGGTCGGCAGCAGCAGCAAGGCTGCTGCGATAAACAATCCTCTCAGTTTCATGGCGTGTTCCTCCTCTTGAGTTGGAACGCCGCAGCGAAACAGGCGTTCCCAAGGGAGTGGTCGCGTCAGCCAAAGAATGCTGGCGTCTCGCAAGCGCGAGACGCGCCGTTGTTGTTTGTCATTCCGGGATACGCTCGAAGTCGCCACAAAGCTTATTCCGAGCCCTGCGCCACCTCCCTCAGCCTCCCCGCATCAAGCACGCGCACCCCGCCCCGCTCGCACTGGATGATCGCCTCCTGCTCCATGTGCCGCAGCAGTTCGTTCACCGTCTGGCGGCTGAGCGAGAGCATCATCCCGAGCCGCTCCTGCGAGACGCGCACGTGGCACGACGGCGCGGCCTTGCGCGCACCATAGCCTTCAAGCAGATGGATGAGACATCGCGCCAGCCGGACTCTTGGCGGCTCCAGCGCCATGTCCTCGAGCAGCGAGAGCGCGATCCGGAGCTTTCGCACCAGCAATCGGCCGAGCTGCTGCCACCTCGCTGGATCCTCGGCGAGAATTTTCGTCAGGTGACGCAACGGCAGATGCAGCAATGTCGAGGCAACGTCGGCCCAGGCGTCATGGGTGCGCGCGCCGCCATCGAACAACGCGACTTCGCCGAACCACTGCGGCGCTTCGGCAAGGGCTACGATCGATCCCCTGCCCGATGGCGCGATGGCGCCGAAGCAGACGGCGCCGGACAGGACGCAATAAATGCCGTCGGAGGCGTCGCCGCGGTGGAACACGGTTTCGCCTGCGCCGAGCTGCTTGACGCGCGACGATGCCAGCATGGCCTCCTGAAACGCAGGCTCCAGCGCGCCGAACCATTCGCTGCCTTTCAGAACGGCGAGTTGCTCCGATGTGATCGCAGCCGATCTGACGACCTCGTTCATCGCTCCTCCTGCCTTTCGTAATTTCGCGCTGTGTCGGCGCGCCGACAGACGGCAGCGCATGATGCCGCCTAAGCAATCGCCCGCGCAATACTGATGGGCGACGTGGATGATCTACTTGCGGAAAAACTGGAGGCTCGCGTTGACGTTTACTGGCATTGGCGCGGCAGCCGCCGCGCTCGTTAGTTGCGAAGGCCCCGCACGCGTGGCCGGCGTTCCCGTTCATTTTACCAGCCATCAGCTCTGCTCGGCGACGTTCGTCGGCGGGCTGGACCCCACCGAATTCTTCAATGAGGCGATCAAGCCCAAGCTCGGCCCGGTCGGCGCCATCCTCCGATACGAAATTGATCGCGAGCGGCAGGAGGTCCGCGCCCACCTGGCCGGTCTTCTGCACAGCCGCGCGGTCCATGACGGGCCGTTCGGATGCCGCGTCCTGCATCCCGGGCGCGAGGCACGCTTCGCTCCAAGCAAGGCCGACGAACCGCGCATCGTGTCGCCGTCGTCGATTGCAGGCGCCGGCATTGTCGCCCCCGCCAACGACGGATTGTCCGAGGCGCTGGATCATGCGTTTGCCGAATCCGAAGCCGGGCCGCGCCGCTTCACCAAGGCCGTCGTGGTGCTGCATCGCGGCCGCGTGGTCGGCGAACGCTATGCGCCCGGCGTCACGCCGGCGACGCCGCTGATCGGCTGGTCGATGACCAAGTCCGTGACGAACGCGCTGCTCGGCATTCTCGTGCGGAACGGAAAGCTGGATATGAAGGCGCCGGCCGCCATCGCTGAATGGTCGGCGCCTTCAGACCCGGGCCACACTATTACTGCCGACCAGCTGCTGCGCATGGTGAGCGGCATCGGCTGCGGCCAGTCGCTCAAAACGGGATTTACCACGCTCTTTGATGCCGACACGCAAATGGAGTTCGACATGGCCGATCAATCGGCCTTCGCCGCCAATGCGCGCCTGCGCGCCAGGCCAGGAGCCGAGTGGCGCTACACCAATTGCAATTTCATCCTGCTGTCGCGGATGATCCGCGATGCGGCCGGCGGTGACGCGGCGTCTTCGCAAAAATTCATCGCGCGCGAACTGTTCGCGCCGCTCGGCTTCGAGCACGCCACCCTCGAATATGACAGCGCCGGCGTCCCGCTTGGCACGATTCATCTCTGGGCCAGCGCCCGCGATTGGGCGCGCTTCGGCCTGCTGTATCTGCGGGACGGCGTGGCGGAGAGCGGCCTGCGCCTGCTGCCCGAAGGCTGGGTCGACTACTCGGCGACGCTCACCCCGCTAAGCGCCGACGAATACGGCTACGGCGCGGGGTTCTGGACCCAGCGCGGCAACTCCGCCGCCGCCCGCGCGCGTATCGCCGCAGGCTTCCCCGCCGACAGCTTCATGGCCATCGGCAGCCAGGGCCAGTACACGATCGTCATCCCCTCCCGCGACCTCGTGATCGTCAAACTCGGCTGGGCCTACACGCCGCATGACGACCACGTCGCGGTGGAGCGCCTGGTCAGGGAAACCATTGCGGCACTGCAGCCGGCCCGGAGTGAGTAGTGAGTAGCCCGGATGAGCGCAACGATGTCCGGGGCGGTGTGCTCGCTTTGGTTGTGGAGCGAGCAAATCTCTTTGCATAGCTGCACACCCAGCATGCTTTCGCTGTCTTGACGCTCGCCTCTCAAGACGCGCGGTGTGGCGGCCGGCACACACTCTCGGTCTTAAGCGCGTCGTCGCGCGAAAGCGCCGCACTGTTCACAGACTTGCCGCAAATGAGTGTGGAACTTTCATTGGGGACAACCAGTAGAGTAACAATCCATGCGTTTTTTGGCTTTATCGACCGCCGCCGCCGAGCGCGCCGGTGTACTTTGTTGTGTCTTGTTTATGGCGATGAGCGCGCAAGCGCTCGCGCAGAATTCGGCCACGGACAATCCGGGCCAGACCGCAGCGCAGGCATCCGTGCCCGCGCAGGAAAAACCTGCAGCCGCTGCGGAAGAGAAGCCGCCGGCCGCGGACGACAAGCTCGCCACCGCCGAGCAGAAGCCGGCGCCCGCGGAGGAAAAAGCAGCAATCGCGCCGGACAAACCCGCTGGCGTCGAGGAGAAGTCGGCTGCCGTGGACGACAAGCCTGCCGTCGTCGAGCAGAAGCCGGCGCCCCCCGAGGAGAAACCGGCCATCGCGCAGGACAAGCCCGCAGCGGTCGAGAAGTCGGCTGCCGTGGACGCCGAGCCTGCCATCATCGAGCCGAAGCCGGCTCCATCAGAGGCGAAACCAGCCATCGCGCAGGACAAGCCCGCAGCGGTCGAGAAGTCGGCTGCCGTGGACGCCAAACCTGCCATCATCGAGCAGAAGCCGGCCGTCCCGGCCGCGAAGCCAGCGATCGTCGAGCAGAAGCTGGCGCCTGCCAGGAAAAAAACAGCGGTTGCGCTCGCGAAGCCTGCCTTGCAGCAGAAATCCGTCGCCAGGCAATCTGTCGCCAGGCAATCAGCAAGCGCCGTCCCCGGCACAGCGGCAGAGCTCAGTAAATCGGTGCAACCGGCCAAGTCGGTGCAACCGGGCAAGGCAGTCCAGAAGCCGCGCGAGCGGACCATGGCCATGCTCTGCACCCAGTTCCGCACCTACAATCCGTCGTCCAAGACTTACCGGGGCTACGACGGCCAGACCCATTCTTGCCGATAGGCCGCGGGCGCGGCGACGGATGAGCGAAAGCGTACTCCGCCGCTCGCTCGCGACAGGGCGGTGGGTTATGCAGCGCTAACCCACCCTGCTCGGCTGCATCACTGCTGGCATCGCGGAGCCGCCGTGCCCGTGGCCCCAGGCACGGCGAAGTTCACGCGCGTTACCGCGCACTGCCCGTCGTAAGCGGCTCCGCATGCACCGGGATCATCAGGTGCTCGTTGGGTTTGCCGGGGAACATGACGTAGGGCTGGGTCGGGTCCTTGACATCCAGATCGCGCGGATAGGCACTGAGCATCTCGCGTACTGCGCCACCGACGATCATCACATGCGGCCCGGTCTGGACCCAATGCGTGTGCGTGTGCCGTTCGGCGGAATCATGATTGCTCGTGCCGGTGTCACCATCCAGCATGAAAATGAAGCCAATCTTGTTCGGCGGGGTCTGCTTGGCCATCAGCGCCTTGCGCCATTCCATGGCGTTCTCGTCATCGCATTCGGGCGTTCCGTCATTGCCGATAAAGCAGGTGAAACCGTTCGATCCGGTTTGGACCGTCCTGGAAGACCCATCCGGCTGCGGCATGGTGATGGTCGCATTGTTCACGACCGACGCCGGAGCCGCGGTCTTTACCTTCGCGATGTACGCTGGTTCGGCCTTCGGGATTTCCTCGGTGGGAAGCGCCGATGCCGATGTGGTGGTGAGGGCTGCCGAAGCGACGCAGAACCCAACCGACGCGAGAGCATAGAGCCTGTTCATGGCTTACCTCCTGTAGTGGGCAACCGACATCAATCGTACACCCGACCAAGCGGGCGCCTCATTCAAAAAATATCTCAGGTAGAATCTTCAGCGGCCAATGCCATGACCGGAGGAACGAGCTACCGTTACCCTTGGGTTCCGTTGCGAGACACGCACGCGGTATGCCGGCTCGGCCTTGCGTTGACCGTAGTCGTCGAACAGGTTGATCAGCTCGCAGGACGGATCAGCCGAATGTGCAATCCGCCATCTGGTTTGTTCTACGTCCGACTCTAGTTTGTTCTCAAAGAACGAATCGGAATCGCGCAAATCAGCGCGCGGGAATTCTTAACAACGGGTTCACTTCGTGTTGCGCTCCGATATCGCGGAGCCTGTCATCACTGCGCGAACGCCATTGCGTTCGTCGCACTGCGCGAGCGCATTTGCGCTCGTCGCCGGGCGCGCATTCGCGACCCGTTGGCTACCCACCCTGCGCCAAACTCATTCCATCATCGGCCGGCCGATCCAAAGCCGGTTCAGCCAGCGCACGGCCAGGTCCGGCTGCTTGTCGCCCTGCAAGCGCGCCAGCGCCTCCTGGTAAGGGCCCACCGCGCGCAGGCGCATGGGAAGCCGGGGATAGATGCGGCGGATCCACGCCAGCGCCGCCTTCATGCTGCGCGCTTCGCGTTCGCCGAACTCAAATCCGAATTCCCGGGCCAACCGCACCGGCAACAAATGGGCCGTCAGCGCGCGATACCATCTGGGCACGCGCAGTCCTGTGGCGCGCCCGGAAAAGATTTGCTCCGCAATGTCGCGCGCGGCGGGGCTGACCGCGAGACTATCCGACTGCGACATCGCCTCCGTGTAGGCGGTGAACGACGTCCAGTCCGCAGGCAAGTCGGCCGGGCGAACACCGAACAACGCCGCGTACAGCTTTGCCTCGGTCCAGTATTGTTCGCGCTCGCTGTTGGTGAGTGCAGGCAACACGAGGTCATGCGTCAGCAAGGCGGTCTCCACCAGCGTGGCGTGAACCCAGCGTAGCGCCGAGACCTCATTGGCGCTGTAGCTCGAGCCGGCCTCATAGCGGCCTGCCGCCTGTGGCAAACTTCCGGTCACCACGGCGTGACGCCGATGCAGCCGGCGGCTTGCGGCCAGCGCCTGATCGAGCGTGCCGAACACCATCGTGAACGTGATGTTGAAGGTCCGGTGAAACCGGCCAACCGGATCGGCAAAGGTTTTGGAATGCTCCGATATGGCGGCGGCGACCCAGGGGTGCGCCAACTGGAGCAACAGCGCCCGCCCGGCGCCAAGGAAAACCGCCGCCTCGCGGTCAACCCGCCACGTCAGGGACTCGGGCCCGAAGATTCCCTCGACCGGTCCGGCCGCCGCCTCGCGAACGGTGCTGAGCCTGTTTTCAAAATCATCGGCGGATAACAACAACGGCATGTCCCTCAAGCAAGCACTGCCCGGACCAGTGAGAGCGACATCCGGGACAATTCTAGTATCGCCCCGGATATCGCTCGCTCATCCGCGCTACACGCGCGCAATTGCGCTCCTCGTCGGGCGCGCATTAGCGCGCCCCGTTGGCTCATCCGGGCTACGCTTGTTGTAACTCACTTCATTCATGAACTCCGCGAAGCCAGCCGAGTCCAGATAGATCATGTCGAAGCCGCGCCACACACCCTTGTGCCATTTGTGACCCGTCGCTTCCTCAGTGGTCGGCACGTCCGGAAAGTTCGGCGCGCGATTGGGTGAGAAGAACACGAGACTACGGATACGCCCCGCCGGATCGACGACAAGGTCGGTCATCCCCGGTAGCCAAAGGACCTATCGAAAATTCTTATTGAACATTGTTCATTTTCAGACTACACATACTTGAGCAACGCTCAATAATGCGAGAGGCCGACAATGCAACCCGCCCCCGGTATGGACGTCTCGATCGGCCAGGGCCATCCCATGGCCCCATGGATCAAGCACGCTCCGACGATCATCACCGTCGGCACGATCGTGATCCTGGCGCTGCACGGACGCATCGCGCAGCCGGCGCGTTACAACGAATTCGCCGACCAGTCCGCCACCTTCGGCATTCCTCATGCAGCCGATGTGTTTTCCAACGCGGGGTTCGCCCTGGTCGCGATCTGGGGTTGGCGGACATTGCGACCCCGACGCGCCAGCGACCATTTGCGCGCCGGATGGCCCGGCTACAGGCTGTTCCTGATCGGATTGTTCCTGACCGCTTTCGGGTCCGCGTTCTATCATCTCGCCCCCGACAATGCCCGCCTGATCTGGGACAGGCTACCGATCGCGCTGGTTTGCGCCGGCCTGCTCGCCGGCGTCCGCGGAGACATTCAGGGCGGATCCAAGACTGGGTTCGACGCGATCGTTCTCAGCCTCTACGCCATCGCCAGCGTCGCATGGTGGGCCATGTCAGACAGGAACGGCGCGGGTGACCTGCGACCGTATCTCCTGTTGCAAGGGCTTGCTCTCATCCTCATCCCGCTGTGGCAAGCGATCCATCGCGTCCCGCGCACCGATCGCATCGCATTCGGTACAGCAATGGTGCTGTACATCCTGGCCAAGTTGGCCGAGGTGCTCGACCACGAGATCGCGAACGCTTTCGGTTTCGTCACCGGACACACCTTGAAACATCTGATCGCGACGGCAGCCACGGCTGCCGTTGTCTGGGGATTGATCCGACGATTTTCGCATGACGGTCACGCTGCGCATCGGGTGGATCAGCCGGCTTGTCCGCCGTAGCTCAACGAGCGAAGCAAGCCAGGGCGGATTTGCCCAACGGGTCCGCGCAAGGCGCGACCCGTTGGCTAACCCGCCCTACTCACTTCACTTACTTCGCCAGCCCGAGCGACTTCAGCGCCTTGCCGTTGTCCTCGTCGTCCGCCTTCATGAACTCGCCGTACTTCGCCGCATCCTGATAGATCATGTCGAAGCCGCGCCGGGTCATGAACTCCTTGAACTCGTCGCTGTCCCAGGCCTTCTTGATCGCGGTCTCGTAAGTCTTGGCAATCTCCGGCGGCAGGCCCTTGGGCGCCGCAAAGCCGCGCCACACTCCCTTGTGAAACTTGTGACCCGTCGCCTCCTCGGTGGTCGGCACGTCAGGGAAGTTCGGCGCACGCTTGGGCGAGAAGAACACCAGGCTGCGGATACGCCCCGCCTTGATCAGCGCCTCGGCTTCCGGCATCGAGCAGGCGACGAAGTCGACGCCGCCGGCGGCGAGATCGGTCAGCGCGGTCGCCGCACCCGTAGACGGCACCCAGCGGATCGAGGTGGGCGAAACGCCGTCGGCCTGCATCAGGCCGGCGAGCGCGACATGCCAGCTTCCGCCCTGCCCCGTACCGGAGGCCACCACCTTGTTCGGGTTCGCCTTGATATGCGCGAACAGCTCCTTGACGTTCTTGTAGGGCGAGTCCGCCTTGACGTGGATCGCGGCGAAGTCCTGGTTGACCAGCCCGAGCGGCGTAAACTTCTCGAAGGTGAGATCGGTGAGCCCCGCCCAGTGCATCAGGGTGATCTCGAGCGTGATGAGGCCGAACGTGTAACCATCGGGTGCTGCGGTGGCAATCGCCTGGTGGCCGACCACGCCCGACCCGCCGGTGCGGTTCACGACGTTCACCGGCTGCTTGAGATCGCGTTCCAGCATGAGGGCGATCTGGCGCGCGACCGCGTCGGTGCCGCCGCCGGCGGCCCACGGCACGATCAGCGTGACCGGCCGCTCCGGGAACGCCGCCTGGACGTTTCCGGCACCGAACAGGCTTGCGGCCGCAAGCGCCGCAAGCAGAAAATTTCTGACATGGCGAAACATTCGCAAATCCTCCCGCTTTGTTTTTTTGCGCCGGGTGCGACACCACGACGCGCGCTTATGCGCTATCCGCCATTCGGACGGCGGAGCGCTGACATGTCAAGGGGAAGCAAGCCCAGGATTAGCTAGCGGACCTGTCCGCCGTAGCTCGAAGAGCGAAGCCGGAAAGCGTATTCCGCCATTCCAAGTGACCAAGCCGGCGGGTTACCGGAGTTTATCATCGATCGCGTATACGCGCGACCCGTTGGCTAACCCGCGGCCCTACTCGCCCCTTGCCTCACTATCGCAAGCCGCGCTTATGCAAGGCGATGATTACGATGCGAATGATGCAGTCCGATATCGACTCGTCTTGCAGTCGCAACCCTTGCAGCCACTGCAACGTTGTCGCGTCGATCTCGATCCGCCAGTTGCCGCTCGGCAGGCGCCGTCCAGGCGGGAGCTCGAACACGCTCGCGATCAGGGCGCGGCACTCCTCGGTGATCTCGGTATCCGGCATCGTTTGAATAGAAGGAAGTCCTCGCGCGCCCCAGCGCTGCCGGCGTGTTGCGCTGATCCCGCAAAATGCACCAGTTAAATCGCGGCAATGCTAATTGGGCCAACGCGGGCCTTTTGCCTCGCGCTTGCGTCCACGGCCGTCCCTCGAACTGACACCCAAATGCGCTGACGCCGCCAGGGCGGGCATTCTCTATCGCCGTACGCTGGCCGGTTTGAATGCTCCCTTCTTCCACAGCCGAAATCCACCCTCGAACGCGTTGGTATTGGCGCCGAGGCGGATCTTGCGCGGCAGCTTGTCGATCTTGTCGGCATTTCCACCGCCCAGCATGACGTAATCCGGCTCCAGTGCAGCGAGCAGACGCTTCAGGACGTCATCTACGTCGCGTTGCCATTTCTTCCTGCCAACGCGCTTGAGGGCTGCGGCGCCGACGCATTGCTCGAACGTCTTGCCGTTGCGGTACGGCAGGTGGGCGAGCTCCATCGGCTCCAGGATACCATCCACGATCATCGCGGAACCAAGACCCGTTCCCAGGCCGAGGAACAACATCCGGCCGCCCTGATAGCTGCCGACCGCCTGCATCAGCGCATCGTTGATGACCTTCGTCGGGCGGCCGAACGCCTTTTCGAAATTGAAGCCGGCCCATCCGAGACCGAGATTGTGAGGCTTCGACAAGGGCCGGTTGTTGATCACAGGCCCCGGATATCCGATCGAGATGACGTCATAGGACCAGTCTTTCGTCAGCGCCTTGACCTGCCTCACCATCGCTTTCGCGGAGAGATCGGGACCGGACGCAAACGCGCGTTTGGTTCGCCCTTTGTCGGTCATGAACTTCACGCGCGAACCGCCGATGTCGATCGCCATGATCGTGGGTCGCGATGCACGCTTGCCGGTTTTCTTCACCATGAATTCACGCCCTGCGCTGCCGGACGATCACAACTGTAGCCGATAATCCGCCGAGTAGACAAACAAACAGCACCACAGCTTTGTTCTCCATCCGACTCCATTTTGTTCGCAAAGAACGAATCGGAATCGCGCAAATCAGCGCGAGCCAATTCTTAACAACGCGTTTGTTTCGTGTTCGCGTAGCATGGATACCCTGCTCGACCCGTTGGCTCATCCGCGCTACTGCTCAACGTCATACCTCAGTCCCGGCCGCAACGCCCGCATCCTCTCGGCCAGCCGCCGGCTGCCCGTCTCCGCGGCGCGGGCCAACTGCTTGGCAACCGCCACATGATCCTCATCGCTCTTGTGCTGGTTGAGTTTTAACTGGCCCTCGATCTGGTCGACGACGAGATCGATGACCCGGATCGAGGCCAGCATCGTCTCGCGCTTGGTGGGTTCCATCTGGGTGAGCTCCCAGGGCTGTTTCGGCAGCCGCGCCTCGGAGACCGCGAGCAACGCGTCGCCGTGGCCGCGGTTCTCGCCTCCCTCACGCAGATGCGCGACGCCGGAGAGATGCACGGCCTCGTAGAGCCAGGTCGAGACGTTGTCGTGCGAGGCATACCAGTCGTTCGAGATATAGGCGTCGTCGCCGGCGACGATCAGGAGAAAGCGCCTGATGCTGTCGGCGAGTTCGACGAGTGGATTTCTGGCTGTAAGATGGATTTGGACGATCACGCGATCGTCGCGCTGCTGGATCACGAACGGCACGTGGGACCCGCGCGGGCCACGTTCATCCGCGGCAACGATCGTGCCGAAGCCGCGCTCGGCCGCGAAGGCAAGCGCGCGGCTCTCCTCGATGCGAAACTGGGGTCGGAGAACATGCATGGCGCAAGCTCGAGCGGCTGGAGGATAGTCGTCTCGAGCAAAGCTAGCCTATTCTTCACTTGAGGTCATCGAGCGTAAGGGGAATTAGCCGACCACGTTCGCCGTAACCCGACGTTGCGAATGTCCGCGTTTTTTGATCTTTCCCGAAATTAGCAGGCGCGCAGCGTTGGCAACAAAACAGCGGGTTACGCTCGCTGCCGCTGCGCCAGATAGAATCCGAACAGCACCGTGACCAGCCCCGCCGCCTGCAGCGCCGTTGGCTGCTCGCCGAGCACGAGCCAGCCGATAAGGATCGTCAGCGCCGGCACGGTCGCCGGGAACACCGCGGCGCGAGCGACGCCGATGGTCTGGATCGAGAACGCAAACAGATATAGCGCGGCGGGGCCGGCCAGGATGCCCTGCGCCAGCGCCTGCAGTGCGTTTTCACCGAGGCCGAGCGCCGCGACGCGGGCGAAGCCGCCGGAAGCCGCATAGAGGGGCAGCAGCGCGAGCGACAGCACGCTGATGACGGTGGCCGCCGAGAACGCGTTGACGCGCCAATGCCGCAGCAGCGTGCCGAACACCGCGAACATGAATCCGGTCATCACGAACAGCAAATCGCCAAGCACGCCGTCGGGGCCGATATGACCGATCGACTCGGCCCCGATCACCACAAGACCGCCGACGATGGCGACTGCCCCCAACACGCGCGACAGCGGGACCCGCTCACGCAAGAACACCGCGGCGAGCAGCAGGCCGCCGAGCGTCGCGCTGGAAGGCTGGATGACGCTGCCATGGCCGAGCGGCACGAACAGGAATCCCGTATAGCTGATGAGCGACATGACAGGCCCGCCCAGCACCATCAGCACCATTCCGCGGCCCCATCCGATGCCGCAGAGATTGCCGATGCCCGCGCGCAGCACGAGCGGCAGAAACGCGATGCCCGACCACAGGAAGCGGTGCATCAGCAAATCCGGCGGCGTGAAGCCAACCTTCAGCCCGTGCCGTGTCGCCACGAAACCGAGCGCCCAGAACAGCGCAGCACCTGCGCCACACGCGACCCCCAGCAGGGCCGGCTTCGCATCGGACTTTTGGGTTGGAATATCAGCGCCGCCGGTCGGCTCGTTCATCGCGGACGCTTAACTTGGCCCGAACCGCGGTTCAACCCACACCCATGCAGGGCTGACGGGCGCATTGCCGGACCAATTCGCCATTCACGCGCGGTGGCCGGCGCGCTACGCTAACTCACCCTGATAGCGGGAAGGATCGCCATGAACGAAAATCGGTATTACGGGGTTCGGGTCGAGGGCGCGAAATACGGCGTGGGTTTTGGCTCAGCACTCGCCATCGCGATCTCCTATACCAACAACCACTCGATCCTTTGGGCGATCATCCACGGTATCCTGGGCTGGCTCTACGTGATCTACGTCGCGCTGTTTGGGTGATAGCAAGTGCCCCGGATGGGCGAGAGCGACATCCCGGGACAACCTTTACAATCGCCCCGGACATCGCTGCGCTCATCCGGGCTACGCGCTGTTCTCCTTCCCGCCTGCCCGTCCGTCGCGACAAAAAGGCCGTGATGGGTCCTTGATCCGGGCGGCGCGGAAAGCGTGAACGGGCCGCGCGTCGCGCGGCCCGTTAGTTCGTCTCGTTCACACCCCGGGGGGCACTTCGGTGCCGTCGGCCTTCACCGGAAGCATCGGCTCGAGAATATTGAACAGCACGTAGTTCCAGACACGTCCGAATGTCGTGCTGGGGACGGCGCGGGCAAACCGGGCCGTCGCCGGTGCGACGCACATCGGAGTCAACGCCGCGCCATACTGCAAGGCCTTCCCTGCCAGCAGCCGGCCTTCCTTGCTGACCACGTCCTGATTACCCTGCGCCTCGACCGCCTGCTTCATGATGTCCTTGACCTCGTTGACCGTCGCGCTCGACGTTGTCGACAGCTTGCTTTGGCTGTCGCTGTCCAGCTTGAACTCGGCGGTCGCCGACAGGATGCTGGCCACCTGGCACACATAGCCGGCGGCGCGCAGATACTGGTTTGCCATCCTGCTGCACTGGGGCTGGTTCATCAGCCTGCCGTAGACCTGCGAATTGGCGCCGAGCGCAATTTCTTCCACGTGGACGTCGGTGAGCGAATAGTTCACCTTCACGACATAGTTGTTGTCGGTGCTACCCTTGAGCAGCCATCCGATATCGACGCTGATCCCCGTCGCGGCCTGTCCCTTGCGCTCGAGTTTTTGCTGCAGCTCTATGCTGCGAGACGAGCGCACGGAATCGCCAAGGTCGTCCTTTTCGGCGATGCAGATCGGAAAGAAATGCTTCCCGTCCGGATCGATGTAGTAGATCGAACCGAGCGTCATCAACGTGGTCGGCGGACTCCTCGGAATGAATCCCAATTCCCGGAGTGTGTCGCCGAGCTGATCGCCGCTGGGCCTCTGAAAGGAATGCGCCGCCAGGGGCGCTGCCACCACGACTGCCGCTATTGCAACCAGATATCTGATGCGCATGACCGCCTCCTCTGTCCCAGGCGCTCGTCCAAATTGCTCGTTAGCCGGGGCAGCAGGCGCCGCCGCACGGGCGGTAGCCTCCCGGGCAAGCGGCTGCAGACGTGACGACACAGGTCGCCGTCAGGATCGTGAAAATGATTTTGAAAATAATGATCGCACGCATGGCCCGTCTCCCTATCAATGAGGATCGGCACGTTGCACTCAACCACAGGCAGCATAATTGCCCGTATCCATCGCGCACGTGAACTGGTTCACATTCAACCCAAGATTTTTCCGGAGACGAGCCACGACGGGAA
This sequence comes from Bradyrhizobium sp. URHC0002, assembly GCF_054059515.1. NCBI lineage: Bacteria > Pseudomonadati > Pseudomonadota > Alphaproteobacteria > Hyphomicrobiales > Nitrobacteraceae > Bradyrhizobium > Bradyrhizobium sp. URHC0002. Next base: position 6,266,338 of record NZ_JBSSCF010000001.1, read on the forward strand.
GCCCGCGACGGCATCGCGGGATTCCCGCAAGCTTTCAGAAAAGTGCGCGCATGTCGGCGCCGCCTCGGGCGCCGACCGCGCGGAAACTCACTGAATGACGCGACCGACGGTTTCGGTGCCCGCGCAGCGAAGTCGCGATCGGTGAGCCGGTGTCCTGACGCCGCCCGCGGCGCAGACGCGGCTTTGTTCTCCATCCGACTCCATTCTGTTCGCAAAGAACGAATCGGAGTCGCGCAAATCAGCGCGGGTGAATTCTTAACAAGGCGTTTGTTCGCGCCGGTGCATGCATGCACCGTGAGCACAAAAACACGTAGCCCGAATGAACCGGCGGCGCGCACCTTCGCGCGACCCCTGGCTCATCCGGGCTACGATCGTATTGTCGTTCCGCTTACGCCGCCTTCGCTACCTTCTCCGGCGGCGCGGTTTCCATCGCCCGCATATAGAGATCGAGCAGGCTTTCGCGCTCATCGCGCTCATCCTGGTCCTGCTTGCGCAGCTTGATGATCTCCTTGAGGATCTTCACATCGAACCCTTCGCCCTTGGCCTCCGCGAACACTTCCTTCTTCTGCTCGTTCAGTTCGGCCAATTCGCCGTCAATGTTCTCGATCCGCTCGACGAAAGAACGGATCTTGCCGCCGGGAATGGTGACGTCAGACATGGTGCCTCCCTGTTGAATGAGGTTGTGAAAATGCCCGCAAACAAATAACCAATGTGTTAACCTCGGAAGGTTCCCGCCCCGGCAAATCAGATAATTCCCAGACTTAACCATGAACATAATTTCGATACAGTCGCAGGTCGCTTTCGGCCATGTCGGCAACAGCGCCGCGGTCTTTCCCATGCAGATGCACGGCATCGATGTGGTGGCGGTGCCGACCACGCTTTTGAGCAACCGGCCGGGCTACCCGACCATCCGCGGCCGTGTGCTCGATGCAGCGCTGGTCGCCGATCTCTTGCGCGGGATCGAAGAGCGCGGCGCGGTCGATACCGCCACGATGATCCTGTCGGGCTATCTCGGCTCGGCCGACAACGCCACCGTGGTCGCGGATTTTGTCGCGCGCGCCAAAGCCAAAAATCCCGCGCTGCTTTATTGCTGCGACCCCGTGCTCGGGGATCGCGACCGCGGTCTGTTCGTCCACGCCGACATCCCGCCGCTGGTGCGCGATCTGCTGTGCCCGCTTGCCGATATCATCACGCCCAATCATTTCGAGTTCGAATGGCTGAGCGGGGCCAAGACCGCGACGATCGACCAGGCGCTCAAGGCGGCGCGCGCGTTCATGGCGCGCGGGACGGTCGTCGTCACCAGCGCCGAGCTGGCCGACACGCCTGCGGGCGAGATCGAGGCGCTGGCGGTCGAACGCGCCAACGCCTGGCGCGTGCGCACGCCAAAACTGCCGATCAGCCCGAACGGCACCGGCGATCTGTTTGCCGCGCTGTTGGTGTCAGCGCGCCTCCGCGGTGCCGACACGCCGGAGGCGCTGAGCCATGCCGCATCCGCCATCTTCGCCGTGCTGGAACGCACCGCGGCCAGCGCGACAACGGAAATGCGCATCGTCGAAAGCGCGGAGCAGCTGGCTCACCCGAAGCGCAAATTCGAATGCATCGCCATCAGCCCGTAGGGCGGAGAGAAAAATGAGCCGTTTCTGGAGCAGCTTGACGCACGACCTGAAGCCCTACGTGCCGGGCGAACAGCCCCGCATGGCGGATCTGGTCAAGCTCAACACCAATGAAAGTCCGTTTGGTCCTTCCCCACGCGCGTTGGAAGCGATCCGCGGCGAGGCGATCGATACGCTGCGTCTATATCCGGACCCACAGGCCACTGCGCTGCGGGCTGCCTTGGCCGCCTATCACCAGGTACGGCCCGAGCAGGTGTTCGTCGGCAATGGCTCGGACGAGGTGCTGGCCCACGCCTTCGTCGCGCTGCTGAAGCATGATGCGCCGCTGCTCTTCCCTGACATCACCTACAGTTTCTACCCGGTCTATTGCCGCCTGTTCGGCATCGCCTACGAAACCGTGCCGCTCGATCAGGCCATGCAGATCCGCAGTTCCGACTATCGCCGGTCGGCCGGCGCGCTCATCGTCCCCAATCCGAATGCGCCAACGGGCGTTGCGCTGTCACGGGCCGAGATCGTCACCCTGCTGGAGCAACATCCCGAAGCGCCCGTGGTCATCGACGAGGCCTATGTCGATTTCGGCGCCGAGACCGCGATACCGCTGGTGGCCTCCCACCGGAATCTTCTGGTCGTTCAAACCATGTCCAAGTCCCGGGCCCTGGCGGGTTTGCGGGTTGGCTATGCGATCGGCGACGCCGACCTGATCGAGGCGCTCACCCGGGTAAAGGACAGCTTCAACTCCTATCCCCTCGGCCGGCCCGCCCAGGCCGGCGCCATCGCCTCCCTGGAGGACGAAGCCTATTTTCAGCAGAGCCGCGCGCGCGTGATCGAAGGCCGGGAGCGGCTGAACCGCGGCCTGGTCCGGCTTGGCTTCGAGGTGCTGCCGTCCTGCGCCAACTTCGTCTTCGCGCGGCATCCGGCGCACGAGGGCGGGGCGTTGGCCACCGCGCTGCGCCAACGGGCGGTGATCGTCCGGCATTTTTCCGCGCCTCGCATCTCCGACTATCTGCGGATCACCGTGGGCACCGACGGGCAGATCGACCGGCTGCTGTCGGCCCTATCGGACATCCTGGGTAGCAAGTAGCCCGGATTTCGCTTCACTCATCCGGGCTACTCGCTACCGCCCCCCGTGCTTCCCGTCAGCTACTCCACAACGTCGAGTTTGACCTTGGCAACACCCTTCCCCACCATTCCCAGCGCGTCGGCCGCGGAATAGGAGACGTCGACAACACGCCCCCGAACATAGGGACCGCGGTCATTGACGCGTACCGTCACCGACTGGCCGCTCGCGACGTTGGTCACGCGCAACTTGGTGCCGAAGGGCAACGTCGGATGGGCCGCGGTCATATCGAGCGTGTTGAACTTTTCGCCGTTCGCGGTCTTCGTTCCCTCGGTGTAGAAACTGGCCACCCCATGCGAGGGCGTCCTGTTATCGCCCGCATCCCTGCGCGATGCGACCGAGGTACGCTTTTTCACCGCGGCCACGCGCCTCTTCATCATGGGCGTTGCCATTCGCTCCTGATCCAGCGACGCCTGCCTGCTGGCACGAAGTTCGGATTTTTGGGTAACGACCGAGGACTGCGCGCAGGCCGCAAGCGATGCGGCTGCGAGCGAGACAGCAAGCAGCCGTATGAATGTTCCTGCACGCGCGGCCGGGATCAACGCTTCAAGTCGAGTACGGCCTGCTCGGACGTCGACGCACGATGTACTGGTGCAGCCAATGGAAGACATGTTGCAATCCCCCGCTCGCGCCCCAGCCCAAGCCGAAAACCAACACGCGGCAATGGCGGGACCGAATCCGGGCGGAAGCGTGGCCGGAGGCACTCGGATGCGGGTTCCTAAGCGCGATTCCGTTCGAGTGTGGTGATTGCGACACAGGATTAGCTGTAGCCAGCTACGTCAGGAAATCTCGTAGACCGACACCTTGTCGGCGATGCCGGTCAGAGCCACGCGTCTCGGCGTTGGCTTCAGCCCGCTAGTCTCGAGCAGGGCGTGAGCACGCGCGTTCTCCACCACCGATTCCGTCACCACGATCGAACGCGAGGCCGCAAGACCCTGGACGCGCGAGGCGATATTGACCGTCTGGCCAAAATAGTCCTGCTGGCCATTGAGGGTGACCGCGAGGCATGAGCCTTCATGGATGCCCATCTTCAGGCGCAGACTCTGATGCTGACGCTCGGCGCCGAGATCGCTCATCGCCTCGCGCATCCGAATCGCCGCGGCAATGGCGCGGTCGGGCGTCTCGAAGGTCGCCATGATCGCGTCGCCGATGGTCTTCACGACCGCTCCCCGTTCGGACGTGATAATCTCCTGCAGCAGCCTGAAATGCTCGTTGACGAGATCGAAGGCTGTGAGGTCACCGACGCGCTCATAGAGCTCCGTGGAATCCTTGAGATCGCTGAACAGGAACGTCAGACTCAGGATCTTCAGGCGCTGGCCGATAGCGAGCGTGTCGGTTCGGTAGATATCGCGAAAAGTCTGATTGGTGAGGAGACGCGCTGCCGTGAGAACGGACTTGCGTCGCTTCAGAAGGTCATCCAGCGCCGGGTTCGTGACCCATACCGCCGGCAACACACGACTGTCGGTCCGGTTGTCCAGGGCGAGGCGCAGCGGGCCGGGGCGCAAGGTAACATTGTCGACGGGAACCTGGATCTTGTTGAAGATCACCGACAGGTTCTGGCGCTCGCCGGTCTCTTCGCCGCTGACCTCCAGGAACTGCGCCGCATGCGTCACGGGGTCGAACACGATCAACGTGCCCTGCGGCACCTGCAAGGAAAGAATGGCCCTTTCGCCTGCCGGCAAGTCGACGATTTCGAGCGTGACGTCGTCCAGCAGCTTCTCCAGATCGGCTGGAAGATCGATGGCCGAACTCCAGAAGATCTGGCGATAATATTCGGCCGCGGACAGTTCGTCGGGATTATGAGCCGCGATCTTCCGCACGCGCGGGCTCACCGTGAAGGTCACCTCGACCAGATTATCGAGCGTCGTCTCGTAGCCCGCGGCGCAGAACGCGCAATGGTACTGCGCCCGATCCAGGGTCTTCAGGCTTTTGTTGGCGGAAAGAACCCCGGCGCAGCTCGGGCACATCACGTTCCAGGTCATCTCGAACATGCCGAGGCCCACCGCATTCAGCAGCGCTGCGATGACCCGCTCTTCGTCGATGCCCGCCGTGCCTGCGAGATCGAGCGCGTTTATCTTGTTCAAGGCATGATCCGGGGCATCCCGCACCATACGCTCGAGCATGTCGACAACGGCTTCGTCGGACGACTGCCGCAGGGCCGCAAACAAGGTCTCGGTTTCACTCATGCGACAATGCTACCTGAAAGAAGGCAGCGCGAACACCCGCTAACTCCCCCCGTGCGTGCAGAGACAAAAAAGCCCGCGACGAAATCGCGGGCTTTTTGCGCAAGTGGCGATGTGGATGCCGTTAGCGAATGGCGCGACCGGTGGTCGGGGCTGGCGCGGCCGTCTCGGCCGTCCGTGTCGTCCGCGGGGTCAGGACGCTGAGTTGATGCGGCGAGGCTGCAGCGGTCGACACCGGGGACTGTTCCCTGACATCAGCGGCGCCTAGCACGCCAACCTGCACCGCCGAGATCGGCAAACCCTTCGCTTCAAAGGTCGGCAACTCCGCCGCAAAGCCGGCAGTGGCACCCGCGATCGAGATCAGGGCGGCGGCTGCGATGGATAGGTAAGTCTTCTGCACTTCAATTCTCCGGGGTAGGATTCGAAGCGGCAGCCTACACCCTTTTTGTTGCAGTGCGATATCACGGTACTGCATTGCAACAATGCAGTTCCCCGCACTCAATTAAAGGTGAGAGCCCAACCGGTTAGCAGCAGGGCCTGCCGAACGGAGAAGATCATGCAAGTCGCAGTCGTCGGTGCTGGAGCGGTCGGATGTTATTATGGGGGGTTGCTGCTGCGGGCCGGGCATGACGTGACGTTCATCGGCCGGCAGCCGCATGTCGACGCCATCAACGCCCACGGCCTGCTGCTGGACACCAAGACCTTCAACGGCCACCTGCCCGCCAAAGCCGCGACCGACGCAACCGCGCTTGCCTCGCCCGATCTGGTGCTGGTTTGCGTGAAGTCGGCCGATACCGAGCAGGCCGGCCGGTCGCTGGCCGGACACTTGCGGCCGGAAACTTCCGTTCTCAGCCTGCAGAACGGCGTCGACAATGCGCCGCGTCTTGCCGCCGTCACCGGCCACGCCGTCATTCCTGTCGTCGTCTATGTCGGCAGCGAGATGGCCGGGCCCGGCCATGTCAGGCATCACGGCGGCGGCGACCTCGCCATCGGCCCCTCCGCCGCGAGCGAAGCGCTGGCGCAAACGCTTGCAGCCGCCGGCATCGGCATCACGATCGCCGATGACATCGACAAGACGCTATGGAGCAAGCTGACCATCAACTGCGCCTTCAACGCGCTTTCCGCCGTGGCTGATATTTCCTACGGGCCGATGCTGGAAGTCGAAGGCACGCGGGATGTCGTCACGTGCGCGGTGCAGGAGGCGATAACCGTCGCCCGCGCCTGCGGCGTATCGATCGGCGACGATCTCCTCGCGCATATCCTGAACATCCCGGCCATCATGCCGAACCAGATGTCGTCGACCGCGCAGGATCTGGCGCGCGGCAAGCCCAGCGAGATCGATTTTCTCAACGGCTATGTGGTGCGCAAGGGCGCCGAACTCGGCATTCCAACCCCGACCAATCACGCGCTACAGGTGATGGTGAAGCTGACGCAACGGGGCAAGGCGATATCCGGTCGACGGACGTAGCACGTGTAGCCCGGATGAGCGCTAGCGACATCCGGGACCACGCCAACACCGCCCCGGACTTCGCTGACGCTCATCCGGGCTATGACCGCGCCGGCGACCGCCTACGCGATTACCCGCTTCTCGAGGATTCTCCGAAAATCCGTTGCCAAGCTGCCGTAGTAGCCGGCCAGCACCTCGTAAAAGGTCTGCTCGGCCTTATCCGTTGCTGCCCGCGCCTGCTGTTCGCAGCGCGAGGCTTTCGTCTCGTACTTTTCTACCTTGGTCTTAAGCTCGGCCACCACCATCGTCGTTACTCCCCGCCACACGCACGCCCAATATGCTAGGCCGGCAAAGGTCGAAAAGATGACGGCCTTGGGGAGATTTCGCAGCGTAGCCGTGAGCAAGTCGTGGCTGATCGCGCGGACCTATCGCGCCGGAACCGGCGCCGGCGGGCGCAACGATGACCGCGCCGTGCTCGCAGCCGGCCGTTTCGTCGCGACGCGCTTTCCGCTGTCGATCGATTCCAGATAGGACGTCAGCGCCCAGGCCGAACTGGAACCGCTGGAATAGTGTTTTTGCAGAAACAGATAGAGCGTGAGGTGAAAGCGGCCCTTGGAGAGCCCGCGCGGACTGCGATGGCAGGACACGCAGCTTTCGGCGAACAGTTTTGGCGCCGGTTTGCCCTGATCGAGATTCTGCGCGACGGCCACCGATCCGCCCGTCGCGACGATCACGGCAAGAACGAGCAGACCGCAGCGCGCTTTCATTGGCGACATCAGTTTTTCCGGTACGCGGGAGCGGATGAGCCGCCCTCGGCAGCTCGAGAAAGAAGGCGGAAGATGGCAGAGGCGAAGCGCAATCTGCTGTCCAGGCGTGGCGAAAAGTGGGTGCACTTTCGCCATCATTGCGTTCCAATCGAGGCATGGAGCGCGCGCCTACCACATCCGTCTCTCAATAAGGCGGCTTCTTCTTTTCCCGCTGCGCCCTTGCCGCCTCCATCCACCACTCGAGATCATCGGCAAAGCGCGGAAACGCGTGCGACAGCGCCTTGCCGCCCTCGCCGGTCGGCTTGCCGTCGTCGGTCAGCGTCTGCGCGATCGGCCCGACGGCGATCGAGCTCGAAATTACCACCATGCCCATTTCCGAAAGCGTGCCGTGCCATGCCAGCGCCGCACGCGCGCCGGAGAAGCGGCCGGCGGAGTAGCTCGCAATCGCGGCCGGGCGCCAGAACCATTCTTCGAGAAAATGGTCGGTGAGGTTTTTCAGCCCCGGTTGCATGCCCCAATTGTATTCGCCGGTGACGAAGACAAAGCCGTCGGCGGTGCGGATCTGCTCGGCTAATTTTTCGAGCGCGTCCGGCGCGCCGCCTTTTGGATGTTCCTTGTACATCCGGTCCAGCATCGGCAGGCCGATCGCCTTGGCGTCGATCAGTTCGACATCGTCGCCGCGCGCGGCAAACCCCTCGACGACGAATTGCGCCAGCCGGATGCCCATGCGGTCGGAGCGGTAGGAACCGTAAAAGACGAGAATGCGGTTGCTCATCACACCTGCACCTTAAGACATTGGATGATGCAGTCGAACCATGCGGGCCCCTCCCATGCAAGGCCCCGGCCTGGCGCGTCTTGCGCTGTCGCGAACACACCGTAGCCAGGAAGAGCGTTGGCGATATCCCGGACCACTCGAACACCGCCCCCGGATATCGCCGAGCCTGTCATCACGGCGGGTGCGCTCGTCGCGAGCATTCGCGCGACCCGCTGGCTCATCCGGGCTTTGCTGATCAAGAGAAAAGGCCGGCGGGCATTACGCCGCCGGCCTTCTCTTGCAACTGCCGGCTCGGGAGGTCCGGTTCCGCTGCGATTCCATGCCTAAAGTTTGACCTCTACAGCATTAATAAAATCTTAACGACTGGATGTGAGGTGCATCACGGATGGGCAGAACCTTCTGGCGCTAGCTTCGTACCAATAAGAGTAGCTGCCTACAGGAGGCCAACATGACGCAAGTCTATTTTCACTGCTCGAATTCCCGCGAAGTGCGGATCGATCGATCCGGCGAAGCGGTGAGCGACCTCGCCGAGGCACGCGACCGCGCAGCCGGCATCGTCCAGTCGCTGATCATGGGACGCGACGCGGAAGACTGGCGCGACTGGGTCGTGCATGTCAGCGACGATTTCGACGACGAGATCTTCGTTCTGCCGTTCGCCTTCGTCCTCGGCAAACCGCACTGAGAGGTTGCCATGCTGCCGGCGCGTCCGCCCTTCATGCCGCTGCTCCGCCGCCTCGATGCGATCGTGGCGCGCTGCCACCGCCTGATCGAGCGCGCCCGCGACCCCTATCGTCCCGAGCGCCACTACATGCGCGGCCCCGGCCCGAAATGGCACGCCAGGCATCGCGCCGACATCGCAGGCGTTGCTTTCTAAGACGCGGCCGACCGCGCACCCGGCGCTTGCTGCGCCAGCTTTGGAAAATCCCCATTCCTTCGCGCTTTCCCTGCGCTCCAGTTCCAACCCCCTGGAACCTACGGCCCCAACCTCTCCACGAGATTGCCTTGCTTTGGTCAAACCTCGCTGGCCGTGTGGCGGCTTGGACAAGGCTTTCTGGGCAGAGGGTTTTCCACGCCGCAAAGAATGCTCGCCGCTCGATGCGGGTGACATTGGACTGAGCAAGGGACCGCCAATGCAAACCACGCCAACGCTGAAAGACACCGATCCGCACGACGTCTTTGCGATCGAAACGCTGCTGCACGCGCATGCCGAAAAAGTGCCCCCGCTGGCGCACGATCCAGCCGCGGCGCCGCAAGTCCACGTTGCACCCCAGATTTCGGCACCCCAGATTTCGGTCAGCGCGCCAATTCCCCAGATTGAACCGACGTTTCGCGACCCCGACGCGCGCGATATCCATGTCGAGAATGTCAGTCCAAGCGAAATCAAGGTGGAGGGTCTCAGGCCTCCCGGCGAACAGTCGATGGGCAAATGGACGAAGCGCGTGATCATGGCGCTGCTCGGCCTGTGCGGCGCCATGGCCGCCGCCGCCTGGCAGCATTATGGCGATCAGGCCAAGGCGATGGCCGCCGAGTGGGCGCCGCCCTTCGTGCTGGCTGCATTGCCTTCGGCAACCAAACCTGCCGTCCCGGAGCAACCAATCGCCCCCGCCACCGAGGCCACCGCAGCAGATCAGGCTGACGCGCAACCGGCGGCGGCATCAGCACCGGCTCAGCCCGAACCGGCCGCCACCGCCGCGGCTGCTCCTTCAGCGGAATCGGCCCAGTTGCAATCGATGGCGCAGGATCTCGCCGCGATGAACCAGCAGGTCCAGGAGCTGAAAACCACCGTCGCGCAGCTCAGGGCGAGTCAGGCGCAGATGGCGCGTGAATTTGCCAAAGCTTCGGAGGCCAAAGCGACCGAAACCAGGCCTGCCGAGCCGAATCAGGGACCCAGGGTGTCGGCGCTGACGCCGCGGCCGGCCGTCCCGCCGCCCGTGCGCAAGCCGAAGCCGGCTTATTCCTATTCGCCTGCGCCGATTGCCGCCGCTCCCGCAGCGCCGCTCCCGCCGGCGCAAGCCGCTGCACCGTTACCGCCCGGGCCGCCCAAGCAAACGATCGCCGATGACGGCGAGCCGGTGGTGCGCCCGCCGATGCCGCTGCGGTAGGTACTTGCGATCCCCGGATGCTGCGCGGCGCCAACGGCGCGTTCACGCGCATCTCCGGGCGCTATATTTGCGGCGTCATGCGCTGCTGATCCGGGGTCCACGCTAGAGATGGGTCCCGGCTCAGCGGAGCGGCGTTACCGGACGATGCTCCGCATCGCCTGGGCCGCACCGCGGCCGGGACAAGTGACCGCGCCAATCCTAGCTCTGGTGCGGTCCCCGCATCATCTTCATGGCGTCCTCGATATGCCGCCACTCCCTGGCTTCCTCGGCATCGCCCTTGGTCTCGCAAGCCAGCGCATTGTGGGCGGCCTGCGCGATCGCGGTGAGACCGTGCTTCTCCATCATCTGGCGCGCAATCGTGTGGATCTGCATTTCCGACATCATGTCGCTCTCCCCGGGTTCCACCAGTCCACGCCGCAGCGTTTGGCGCATCGCGGCTTCCCGTGGAAACGGCCGAACCGAAAGTCTCGTTCCTCCCGCTGCGATAGATAATTTTCGGACAAGTTTACGGGTCGGTTCCACCTGAGGTCGCCGGCCCCCGTAATATCCCGTCCGCAATCTTCCCGAATATTAAGCCGGTCTTCCGCCTGCTACTTTTCAGCGCGAATCGCAATCGCGGGAGTCGGGTATGGCCAGAGTCTATTTCCACTACTCCAATTCCGAGGGCGTATGTGTCGACCAGCGCGGCACCGCCGTCGGAAACCTGACTGAGGTGCGCGACCACGCCGCCCGCGTCGTACAGTCGCTGATAGCGGTGCAAGGCCCAGAAGACTGGCGCGACTGGACGCTGCATGTCAGCGACGATCTCAACGACGAAATCTTCGTGCTGCCGTTTTCGTCCGTGCTCGGCAGGCTGCATTGAGAGGTCGCCGTGCTGGTCATGCAACCGCTGCTCCAACGCCTGACAGAGATCGCGGTCCATTGGCACCGGCTGGTCGACCTTGCCCGCCACCCTTACCGCCCCGAGTTGCACTACATGCGCGGCCCCGGCCCGAAATGGCACGCCAAGCATCAGGGCATTCGGTAGCCCTGTAGCCCGGATGAGCGAAGCGACATCCGGGGCGGTGGTCGGAGCGGTCCCGGATATCGCGACGCTGATCCGGGCTACAAGATACGCGGCCTCTCCATCCCTACAAATCCCCCAACTCCGGCGGCTCGAACCAGTTGGTCAGCGACAGGCCGCCGTCGATCACGATCGCGGCGCCCGTGACGTAGGCCGATATCCGGTTTGACAGCACCGCCAGCGCGAGCGGCGCAAGGTCGGCGGCCTGGCCGAGCCGGCCGAGCGGAATGTGTCTGGCGAGCGCGGGATCGGCGACGAAGCCGCCGGCTGCGATCGCGCCGGGCACCAGCGCGTTGACGCGGATGCCGAAGCGGCCGAACGTCTTGGCCAATTCCTTCACCAGCATCGAAAGCCCCGCCTTCGATGTCGAGTAGTGCGGCAGGTTGCGCGGCGTACCGGCATGCAGCGAGGTCAGCAGCAGGAACGAGCCGGGCTGGTTGCCGGCGATCAGCTTTCGCGCCAGTTCGCGCGAGAGATGGAATCCTGCTTCAAGATTCACCGCATGCATCTGCGCCCAGGTCTCCGTGCTGACGCCAAGCGCGTGATCGGTCTCGCGCCGCGGCGGCGAGGCGCTGTGCACGAAATGCGTCACGCGCCCGACCGCGCGGGCTGCTTCCGCCAGCAGCGCATCGCGCGCGGCAGGATCGGCGAGATCGCCGATCCAGGGCACGGCGAGTTCCGGTCGCGGCGACGCCTTGATCGCCGCAGTTACCGTTTCCGGATTCACGTCCGCAAACACCGTGCGTACGCCCTCGCCCACCAGCGCCTGCGCAATCGCGCGGCCGATCCCGTTGCCCGCGCCGGTGACGAGCGCCGCCTCGCCCGCGGGATCGAAGGGGGTGTCGAAGATGCTCATGACGGTCGGCTCCCGAAGGCGTTGCAAGTGGCCCGCAGTCCGCCATCAATTGCGGTTTGGCGCAACTCATCTCCGGCCGCGACGCCCTCCAACAAAATGGGGCGGACCCGTCATGTCCGCCCCATACGTGTCCGGATACCGGAATGGACGCGCTTGGATCAGGACCCCGGCGACCACTTCCAGATGATGTCAGACACGTTGACCGGTTTCGGAATCAGGCCGAGCTTCGCAAAACGGTCGGCAATCGCCTGCTGGCTCTTAACGGCCTCATCATCGACAGGCACGACCCGGTAGCTCGAGCGAGAGACGAAGCGTTTGACCGCGTCGATATCGACCCCGGTCGCCTCGGCTTGCGCCTCCGCCACCTCGTCGTGATGGCTGTCCGCCCACCGTCCCTCCGAGGCAAAGACGGCGTTGAGCTTTGCCACCAGCGCCGGATGCTTGTCCACGAAGTCCGATCCCGCGATATAGAACGCATTGGGCTTGTGCACGTCCTTGTCGAAAACGATGACCCGCGCCTTCTCCTTCAACTCGGAGAGCGCCAGGTAGGGATCCCAGATCGACCACGCATCGACCGAGCCCTTGAGGAAGGCTGCCGTCGCATCGGCCGGCGCGAGCGGCGCAGGCGAAATATCGCCATAGGATAGCCCGGCCTTCTCCAGCGCCGCGACCAGCAGATTATTCGCGCTCGATCCCTTGGCAAAGGCGATACGTTTGCCCTTGAGATCGGCAATCGTTTTGATCGGCGAGTCCTTGGGAACGATGATCGCCTGGTTGTTACCGTCCGATTTGACGGCGGCCACGTATCGTATCCTCGCGCCACCGGCCTGCGCGAAAATCGGCGGGGAATCGCCAACGAATCCGAAGTCAACGCTGCCGACGTTGATGGCCTCGAGCAGCGGCGGACCGAACTGGAAATCGACCCACTTGATCTCGATGCCGAGCGGCTTGAAGGCGTCCTCGACGGTGTGGCGCTGCCGCACAGCCGGAAAGAACCCGCCCTTTTGCGTGCCGATACGGATTTCGACCGGCTTGTCCTGTGCCTGCGCATGGGCGGGCGATATCGCGAGCGATGCAAAAATCAGCGCGCCGGCGATGATATTTCTTCTCGTGGTCATGCGTTCTTCCTTTCTGACTTGATCGAGGCGTCGGTTCACGACAGTGAATGCGTGCTGGTTTGCCTGCCGCCCAGCACCGCCCTCGCCGCGCGTTCCGCCTCGCGGGCCGAGCGGAAATCGCGGCCATCGAGACGATCGAAAGCCCGATCGGCGGAGAAGAAGGTGAACCCGCCCTCGTCGCCTGCGACGATACCGGCGGTGCGGTTGTGAATTTCGATGATGTAGGCTTTGGACATGGATCTTCATTCGCCGACAATGTCGGCGCTCCTGTTGCGTACTTGATCTCTGGGTTTTGCTACGGGAGGATCAGCAACAGGCGCCGGTCGCCGCCGAGACGCAGCGACGGGTGATGCGCTTGCGCATATCGCCCACGGCTGGCTTTGGATTCAATTTCATGCGGTGACCCCGAACAGTACATCAAATATCCGGCGGTTTGCCGAATTGGTCAATGAAATGGGTGTCCAATCTTTTCACCGCGACATCAGTGCTTTTCTCCACAAGCGCTGCAAAACGGACGGATCCGTCTTGCGCGACCTGTAAGTGCGAAGCCGCAGCGCGCACTCCGCTCCAGGCACGTCCATGGCATTCGCGCGCCTCGCGACCAGCCCAGCGCGACGCGCTTTCCGCGCCTTGCGCTGGCTCAATTCGGCACATAGCTGCATCGTCAGGTTGCTTCCACCTCACCCAGAATCGTCCTAACCTTGGCTTGTAACCTGGCGGGCTACCATCATGCGAACCCGCGTTCGAAAAGTCGCCCATGTTCTGGAACGCCTTGGGCTTGCCATGGCAGGCGCGGCGAGCGGGTTGTTTGTGGCGGCTCTGGTGGGAACGAGCCATTCCGCACTCACCAATCAGGCGTTCCTGCTGCTGATGATGATCGGCGGCGCCGTCGGCTTTTATCTCGGCATCGATACGCCGCCATTGCCCTTCAACGCATCGACCGGTCGGCCCGCCGATGACACGTGGGTCGGCAAGATCGATACGCCGGAACTGCTCAGCGCGATCGGTACCTTTCTCGCGGCGTTCTCGGCGTTCGCTTCCGTCGGCGTGATCGTGCTGCGCCACGATCCGCATTTGGTATGGATATCGATGATCATGGCCGGATGGGTGGTCGGCGTCGCCATGCAGATCATCGCCGGCACGATCGCCCGCCTGCGCCGCTAATCGGCAGCAGGCAGCCTTCTATTCGCCGTCAGCTCTCGTCTTCCAGCGTCAGCACCAGACCGGTCAGCGCCGCGCCGATGCCGAACATCAGCCCGTAGGTCGTGACCAGTATCAGCATCGTCTGAGCAGGTGCGGAGCTTTTGGCGACGAGGTCCCTGACGTGGAAGGCATCGATCAGGCTGAGCAACAGCACCAGCGATAGCCCAAGCGCCACGCCCATCAGGAAATGGGTCAACAGCGCATTGAAGAGTGATTGTTTTGGACGCATGACGCCGTGCCTTCGGCATGATGCCACCAACGCACGCCCGAACGAACTGGTTCCTCATTGAGAGAACAGAATTCGTCCAGCCTTGCTGGCGCATCAGCGGCTCCGGTCGTTTGCAAAGCGTTAAGCAAGCGCTGCCAACACTCAGCGACATTTCCAAAAATTTCCACAATCCTCTTTAGGAAGAAGGCATTCGCTTTCGAGATCAGGAGAATTTCCCATGCGGTTAGGACAAGCGATCTTCTTCGGTGCGGCTGCCGCCCTCCTCACTTTGGCAGCGCCGACGCTCGCCAGGAACTCCAGCACGAATTCCCCTGCCGCGAAGGCAACCGAGGCGCCCGCGGTCGCTACCTGCCATGCCTATCAGCAGGCCGCGGACGGTTCATGGACGCAACTGCCCTGTCGCGAGACGGGCTCCGAGGGGTCAGCTCAACCCCACTCCGCCGCAAAGAGCGCGACCGAAGAAACGCAGTGAATACGCCGTACGTTTCCTCCGTCAGTCCGAGGCGCGCATAGCGCGACCTCCGGAATGGCGACCTACGCCACCGCCCTGGCCAGCCAATCCTCGAAACGCGTCGGCATGATCCGCGCGCCGTCGTCCGGCACCAGCGTGCGCAACGCAAGCGGCGCACCGAAATACGGCACGTCGGCGCCCGCTACGATCCTGCTGGTGTCGCCCTGCTTGCGGAGCCAGCGGCCGACGAAGTCCGCAAGCGGTGCCGCTTCGGGACCTGCGACCTCGCGGATGCCGTTGGCGGGCTCGCCCAGGGTGACGTCGGCGAGCGCTGCGGCGACGTCGTCGGAAAGCATTGGCTGCATCAACTGGCTGGAGACATGAATCGCGCCATCCCTGCGCCCGGAATCCGCGATCCCGCCGACGAACTCGAAGAACTGGGTGGCGCGCAGGATCGTGTAGGCCAGGCCGGAATTCACGATCAGCCGCTCCTGTGCCAGCTTGGCACGGAAATAGCCGCTGCTCTCGAGCCGGTCGGTGCCGACGACCGACAGCGCGACGCAATGCCGTATGCCGGCCTGCTTCGCAGCCGCGATCAGATTGCGCGTCCCCATCTCGAAGAAGTGCAGCACCACCTGGTCCTCGAACGAGGGTGAATTCGACACATCGACGACAATATCGGCGCCTGCAAGCGTTGGTTGCAGGCCCTCCCCGCTCACGGCGTTGACGCCCCTGCTCGGCGACGCCTGCAGCACCTCTTGACCGCGCGACCGAAGCAACGGGGCCAATTTCGAGCCGATCAGGCCCGTACCGCCGATGATAACGATCTTCATTTCCTTAGCTCCTCTATCCCGAAAGCCCGGCAACCCCGCGCGCTGCATCACCAAGACGAGCTGCAAGGTGCCGTTGTGAAACGCCCCACTGTAAACTCTGGATTAATTTGCACCACCTATACTGGTGGCCCCGCACGCCCGCGCCAGCGCAAATGGTCTAAAATCCCATGAAAATCGGCACCCTCCTCACCGCTGCCATCGTCTCGCTTTCCGCCGTCGGCGGCGGGCTCGCCGTCTATGTGGCGGCTTCGAAGTACCAGACCATGGAGAAGGTCTCGCTGGCGCAGAGCCGGCTGGAGGTGGTGCGCGCGGTCGGCGACATCCCGCGCTACATGAACTCCGAGCGCGGCTTTGCCACCAACATCCTCTACGGGCCGCCGGCGGTGGACCCCGCGATCCGTAGGGAGCTCAACGAGAAGGTGCGCAAGAATACTGATGGCGCGCGCGACAAGATGAACGCGGTACGCAAGAACCTGTCGGGCGGCCTCGACGACGCCATGGCGATAGGCACCGGCATCGACGATCTGAACGTGAAGTTCAACGCGCTGCGCGACGCCATGGACAAGGCGATGGACGGCCCGGCCGAACCGCGCAAGGATGCCGCCAGAAAAATCGTCGCCGACAATGCCGTGTTCAACGCCGCGGCCACCAAGCTGCTCGACGAGCAGGTGCGCCGCATGGCGCAGCTCGACGGTGACGCCTACCGGCAGGCGATCTATGCCAACATCGCCTGGAATTTGCGCGACGTCGGCGGTTACAACTCCAGCCTCCACAAGAACCTCGTTGGCGCTAACCGCGCCGCCACCGAAGCGGAAAAGATGGAGTATTCGCGCTCGCAGGGCCGTGCCGACCAGATCCAGATGTCGCTGCTGGAATTGCGCGGCAACCCGGCAACGCCTGCCAACGTGGCAGCTGCGCTGGAGAAGATGAGCGACCTCTTCGTCACGCGTTTTGGCAAGGAACTGAAGCTCGTCAAGGACGGCGCGGCTTCAGGCAAATACGAACATAACGTCGACTTCTTCTATGCCGAATCCCAGGTGGCCCTCGGCGCCGTCGTCGATGTTCGTAACGCCTTCTACGACAATGCCGAGCAAATCCTCGGCGCCAACTATTCCTCCGCGCGCTTCAGCTTCCTGATCGCGCTCGCGGTCCTCATTGCGGTTGCCACCGCCAGCGCCGGGCTTATCGTGATGGTGCGACGCCGCGTCTGCAGGCCGATCGTCGACCTCACCACCACGATGTCGCGGCTGGCAAGCGGCGACGTCTCCGGTGAAATCGCCGGCACCGGGCGCGGCGATGAGATCGGCGCGATGGCTGCTGCCGTTGCCGTCTTCAAGGACAGCATGATCGAGGCGGAACGGCTCGCCGCCGAGAAGGCCGCCGAGAGCGACGGCAAGATGCGCCGCGCCCAGGTGCTCGACGAACTCACCCGCGTATTCGAAGCCAAGGTCACCGAACTCGTCGGCGGGCTTTCGTCGGCATCGTCCGTGATGGAAGACACCGCACAGTCGATGTCATCGACCGCGACCCTCACCAATCGTCAGGCGGCCATCGTCGCCGCCGCGTCCGAACAGACTTCCGCCAACGTGCAGACGGTGGCAAGCGCCACCGAGGAACTGGCCTCCTCGATTTCGGAAATCGGCCGCCAGGTCGCGCAATCGACCGAAATCGCCGCCCGCGCGGTCGACAATGCGCGACGCACCGGCGACAGCGCTCGCTCGCTCGCCGATGGCGCGCAGAAGATCGGCGACGTCGTGACGCTGATCCAGAGCATTGCCGCGCAGACCAACCTCCTGGCGCTGAACGCGACTATCGAAGCCGCGCGCGCCGGCGATGCCGGCCGCGGCTTTGCCGTCGTCGCTTCCGAAGTCAAATCGCTGGCCGGCCAGACCGCGAAGGCGACTACCGAAATCTCCGAGCAGATCGCCTCGATTCAGGCAGCGAGCGACCAGACCGTGACGGCGATCCAGAACGTCGCCAACGTGATCGCCGAAATCGACCAGATCGGCACCGCGATTGCAGCCGCGATCGAGGAACAGGGCTCCGCGACCAAGGAAATCTCGCGCAGCGTCCAGGAAGCCGCGCGCGGCACCCAGGAGGTCAATTCCAACATCACCGGCGTGCAGAAGGCCGCCGACGACACCGGCGCCGCCGCCAATCAGGTGCTTGGCGCTGCCGAGCAATTGTCCTCGCAGTCGAAGGATCTCGCCGGGCAGGTCAACCGCTTCCTGTCGGAGGTGCGTTCGGCGTAAGGCGCTTGCGCTAGCCGCGCAGGCCCAGCACGCGACGGGCGATCGACTGGCGATGGACCTCGCTCGGTCCCTCGTACATCCGCATCAGCCGCGCCTTCTGCCACAACGCGTTGAGCGGCAATTCCAGCGTCATGCCGAGCGCGCCCAGCGTCTGCATGGCATGGTCGCAGGCATCATAGGCCATCTCGGTCGCGAACACCTTGATCATCGAGGCTTCGTGGCGGACGTCCTCGCCGCGGTCGGCCTTGTCGGCGGCGTCCAGCACCATCAGCCGGCAGGCGTGCATGCGGGTGGTGATGTCGGCGACCCACCACTGGATCGCCTGGCGCTCGGCGAGCCTGACGCCGAAGGTCTCGCGCTGTTTGGCGTGCTCGCACAGCATGTCGCAGGCCCGCCGCGCGATGCCGATGCAGGTCGAACCCATTTCGAGCCTGCGCGTGCGCAGCCGCAATTGCATCGGCGCGTAGCCCTTGCCGATTTCGCCGAGTACCGAGTCTGCCGGGATGCGGCAATCCTCGAACACGATTTCGTAGGTCGAGCCGCCGCCGATCATCGGGATTTCGCGCTCGATGATGAAGCCGGGCGTTCCCTTCTCGACGATGAAGGAGGTGATGCCGCCCTGCCGCGCATCGTTGCCGACGCGGGCCATGACGATGATGAAGTCGGCAGCGCGGGCATTGCTGATCCAGATCTTGCGACCGTTCAGCACCCATTGTTCGCCGTCGCGCACCGCCCGCGTCTTCATCGCAGCCGGATCGCCGCCGGCGCCAGGTTCGGAGATCGCGATCTCGGACGTCATGCGCCCCTCGATATAGGGCTGCATGTACTTTCGTTTCTGCGCATCGGTCCCGACCGCCTGCAGCATCCGCAAATTCGGCGAGTCCGGTGGCAGCACGAAGGGTACGCAGGTCCGCCCAAGTTCCTCGTGGACTGCCGCCATCGTTCGGGTCGGCAGGTCGTGGCCACCCAGATCTTCGGGGGCATCGAGGCCCCACAATCCCAGATCCTTTGAGACCGTCCGCAGCCGCTGCTTCTGCTCGATGGTCAGTTCCGGATGATCGGAGCCCGGCAGCTTGGACTTCAGGTAATGCGGCTCGAGTGGAATCAGCTCGCGGTCGACGAATTTAGCGACCGTCTCGCGGATCATGGCGGTCTCTTCATCGCTGCTCATCGACAAAACCTCTCAGTTCGCAAACCCGACATACCGCACGAAATCGCCATTCGTGCGGGCAACCGGCTCCTTGGTGAACCCGCGCACGCTCTTGCGGGTCTGAACCAGCGTCTCGAAATCCATCCGTTGCATTCCGTCCGTCCGTTGCATTCCCATCTTCAGTCCCTTTTGAAACGATAATCGAAGCGGTCACCATCGGCGGTAATCAGGCCTGCGGTGGGCGCCGGAAAATGGACCGGCAGGATCAGCGTGTCGGTGCCGGCGACGGAAGCAAAGAACTTGCGCCGCGAGATCGCCGACTGCTTCGGATCCCAGTCGGGCTTCGCCGACCATTCCGGCTCGCGGCACTGAATGACGTGATGCATGAGATCGCCGGCCACGACCGCGCGCTTGCCCCTTGAGAAGATGTTGACGCAGCAGTGACAGGGCGAATGCCCCGGCGTCGGCGTTAGCGTAACGGTATCGTCGAGCGCGTAATCGTCGTCAACCAGAACGGCCTGCCCAGCCTCGACAATTGGCAGGCAATTGTCGCGAAACACCGTGCCGGGCGGGTTGGCGCCCTTGGCATTCTCCGCCTCCCACGCCGCATATTCCTTCTTGTGAAATATGTATTTGGCATTTGGAAATGTCGGCACCCAGCGCCCGTCACGCAGCGTGGTATTCCAGCCGGTATGGTCGATGTGCAGATGGGTGCAGAACACGTAGTCGACCTGCTCGTAGGATATGCCGAGCGCGAACAGCTCGTTGCGCCAGCGCTCCTTGCCGGGAAAATCGAACGGCGGCGGGTGGCCCTTGTCCTCGCCGGTGCAGGTATCGACCAGGATGGTGTAGCGCGGCGTACGGACGACAAAGGTCTGATAGGTGATCATCATCATGCCCAGCGCGGTGTCGAACACCTCCGGCTCCATCCCGGCGAGATGATGCCTGAATACCGCCTCGTCATAAGCCGGGAAGAAATCCTGCGGCCGCCGCCATGGTCCCTCGCGCTCGATGACAGCGTCGATGGTGACATCGCCGATCCTGAGCTGCTTCATGGCTGTTACGCTCCCCAATTTTTGAAAAGCGTAGCTGCGAGCCTCAATCTCCACAAGCCGAGTACGGCATGCTATGCCATGCGTCCTTGCATTGCCCGTCCGAAACGTTGCTAATGCTGCGCAGATGGCTAACCGACCGATAGAGCTTCTCGCCCTCCTGACGCTTGCAATGCTGCCAACGTCGGCGGCCCTCGCGGCTCCGGACACGGTGTTCTTTCCGAGCGCCGATGGCTCGACCGAAATCGTCGCCTATCTCTTCAGGCCGCAAACGCGGGGCCCCCACCCCGCCGTCGTCATGCTGCACGGTCGTGGCGGGCCCTACTCGGCCAACGTCAACAAGGGCTGCACGCTGGTGTCGCGTGCCAGTCCGTCGGCGTGCGATGCGAGCGGCCTGTCGAAGCGGCACATGATGTGGGGCCAGTATTGGGCGGAGCGCGGCTACATTGCACTGCTTCCGGACAGTTTTGGACCGCGCGGCAAGGCGCACGGATTTGACCGCTTCACCCATGATGATCCCGATCGCACCGACGTCAATGAAAAGACCGTGCGGCCGCTCGATGCCGAGGGCGCGCTGAACTGGCTGCGCAGTCAGCGCGACGTCATTCCCCATCGAATCTTCCTGCAGGGATGGTCGAACGGCGGCAGCACCGCGCTGAATGTGATGCAACGGCAGGGCGCGAAGACTTCGGGCTATCGCGCCGCACTGGCGTTCTATCCCGGCTGCGGGCCGAAAGCCTTGCTTGCACCTGACCTCGCGACAACTGCGCCGGTCGCCTTGTTGCTCGGTTCAGACGACGAAGAGGTCTCGCCTGCGAGGTGCCAGGACATGGCCCAGCGATCCATCGCCGCGGGCAGCAAGGTCGATGTCGTGCTCTATCCCGGCGCGACACATGGCTTTGACGACCCCGGACGAAGCCACCAATCCATTCCAGGCAACCGCTCTGCGCTCGAGGATGCACTGATGCGCGCGATCGCGTTTGTGGAGAGGATAAGGGATTAGCAGCGCGGAAGGACGTCATCGCCATCGTTTCGGCTTTCCCGTGTTCTCCGCCGCAAATCGAACAGAAATGCTGCCTAGCGAATGCACCTCGTACGCGGGGGCAAGCCTTGAAGAAGAAACTCAAATATGCCGCGGCGGCAATTGCCGTGCTCGCGGCCGCGATCTACCTAAACAACACCAATCTTCTCGCCAGGCATCATGACGGCCCACCTGTCCTTCTCGCGCATCGCGGAATGGCGCAACGTTTCGACGAACGCGAGCTGAAGAACGACACCTGCACCGCGGCGCGGATGTTGCCACCGACGCACGAATATCTGGAGAATACAATCAGTTCGATGCGGGCCGGCTTCGCGGCCGGCGCCAATATCGTCGAACTCGATGTTCATCCGACCACCGACGGCGAGTTCGCGGTGTTTCACGACTGGACGCTGGATTGCCGCACCGACGGTCAGGGCGTCACCCGCGAACACTCCATGGCCTATTTGAAGAAGCTCGACATCGGCCACGGCTATACCGCCGATGGCGGCAAGACCTTTCCCTTTCGCGGCAAGGCCGTTGGCATGATGCCGTCGCTAGGCGAGGTGCTGGAGGCCTTCCCGCAGCAGCGGCTGTTGATCAATGTAAAGAGCCGCGACCCGTCCGAGGGAGAGAATCTCGCAGCCGTGCTGAACAAGCTTCCCGCCGAACGCCGGGCGCAGATCATGGTCTATGGCGGCGACGAGCCGGTCGAAATCGTGCGTACGCGCATGCCCGATGTCCGAACAATCTCGCGCGCGAACATCAAGAGCTGTCTGCTCGGCTACATCGGCTACGGCTGGAGCGGCGTGGTGCCGAAAGCCTGCCGTAACGCGATGGTGATGCTGCCGATCAACGCCGCCCCGTGGATGTGGGGCTGGCCGGACCGCTTCCTCAACCGCATGAAGGCCGCCAACAGCGAGGTGTTCGTGCTCGGTCCGTACCGCGGTGGTGAGTTCTCGACCGGAATAGACACGCCCGAGCAATTTGCGCGGCTGCCACAAGACTATTCCGGCGGCATCTGGACCAACGAGATCGAGGCCATCGCGCCGCTCGCCAGTAAGAAAAACTAGCCGCTAGCTCCGCAATCCCGGTGCCTCGTGCCCCGTGCGCGCGACATATTCGGTGTAACCGCCGCCAAATTGATGGATGCCTTCGGGCGTCAGCTCGAGCACACGGTTGGAAAGCGCCGCCAGAAAATGCCGGTCATGGGAGACGAACAGCATCGTGCCCTCGAACTCGGAGAGCGCATTGATCAGCATCTCCTTGGTCGCGAGGTCCAGATGGTTGGTCGGCTCGTCCAGCACCAGAAAGTTCGGCGGATCGAACAGCATCTGCGCCATCACCAGCCGCGCCTTCTCGCCGCCCGAAAGCACCCGGCATTTTTTCTCGACGTCGTCGCCGGAGAAGCCGAAGCAGCCGGCGAGCGCGCGCAAGCTACCCTGGCCTGCCTGCGGAAACGAATCCTCCAGCCACTGGAACACCGTGCGCTCGCCATCGAGCAGGTCCATGGCGTGCTGGGCAAAATAGCCCATCTTGACGCTGCCACCGACGGCGACCGTGCCGTCGTCAGGCTCGGCTGAGCCCGCCACCAGTTTCAACAGCGTCGACTTGCCGGCGCCGTTGATGCCCATCACGCACCACCGCTCCTTGCGGCGGATCATGAAATCGAGCCCCTGGTAGATGCTGCGGCTGCCGTAGCCCTTGTGGACGTTCTTCAGGCTGACGACATCCTCGCCCGAGCGCGGCGCCGGCAGGAATTCGAACGCCACCGTCTGGCGGCGCTTCGGCGGCTCGACGCGCTCGATCTTGTCGAGCTTCTTGACCCGGCTCTGCACCTGGGCGGCGTGCGAGGCGCGGGCCTTGAACCGTTCGATGAACTTGATTTCCTTGGCCAGCATCGCCTGCTGGCGCTCGAACTGCGCCTGCTGCTGCTTCTCGTTCAGCGCGCGCTGCTGCTCGTAGAATTCGTAGTCGCCGGAATAGGTCGTCAGCGTGCCGCCGTCGATCTCCACGACCTTGTTGATGATGCGGTTGATGAATTCGCGATCATGCGACGTCATCAATAGCGCGCCTTCGTATCCCTTCAGAAACTGCTCGAGCCAGATCAGGCTTTCGAGATCGAGATGGTTGCTCGGCTCGTCCAGCAGCATCACGTCGGGCCGCATCAGGAGAATGCGCGCCAGCGCGACCCGCATCTTCCAGCCGCCCGACAGCGTGCCGACGTCGCCCTCCATCATCTCCTGGCTGAAACCCAAGCCCGACAGCGCCTCGCGCGCCCGGCCATCGAGGGCATAGCCGTCGAGTTCCTCAAAGCGGTGTTGCACCTCGCCATAGCGCGCGATGATCTCGTCCATGTCATCGGCCCGATCAGGATCGGCCATCGCGGCCTCGAGTTCCCTCAACTCGCCCGCCACGACGCTCACGGGCCCCGCCCCGTCCATGACCTCGGCCACGGCGCTACGGCCCGACATCTCGCCGACGTCCTGGCTGAAATAGCCAATGGTAATGCCGCGATCGAGGGAGACCTGGCCCTCGTCGGGGAGTTCCTGGCCCGAGACCATCCGGAAAAGCGTAGTTTTGCCGGCCCCGTTTGGGCCGACCAAGCCGATCTTTTCGCCCTTCTGGAGGGCCGCGGAGGCTTCGATGAAGAGGATCTGGTGGCCGACTTGCTTGCTGACGTTATCGAGACGGATCATTGGGGCCTGAAGTGAGGAAATCGCTGCGGCCCGCTGCTTAGGACATCCGGCGCGCTAGTGGAAGCGGTTCCGGACCGCTCTCCCGACGCAGATCCCGCCATCTTTAGGATTATATACCAAGGGTCTGCGACTGCTCCCTCGCCGCCGGGCGCGCGGCGTTACAGGTGGATGACGCCGCGGCGCGCGGCGTGTGCTACGGCGTCGGTGCGGCCGGTGGCGTCGAGCTTTTCGAGCAGCGATCCGACGTGGAATTTGGCCGTGTGAACGGATATTCCAAGCCGTCTCGCAATCGCCTTGTTCGATGCGCCTTCGGCCATCAGCACCAGCACGTCGCGTTCGCGCGGCGTAAGCTCGATGTCGTCAGGTTCGATGACCGCTTGCGCCTCACGTGACACGAGCGCGACCGCGGCGGCCTCCCCCGGTGCCGCCAGTCGGATGCCGGTAACGCCGCCGAGCAGCGATGCAAGCCGGTCCGCCAACGCGGCATCGGAAATCTCGATGGCGACGACAACGACCGGTGCAACCTCCTCGCTCACGTGTCCGCCCTTTCGCCGATCGTGAGCTTGATCCGCACCGGCTCGCCGCCGCGCCGAATCGTGACGTCAACGACCGAGCCGACGCTGTCGGGCCCGAGCGATCTTAACAACGAACGCACCCCGGAGAGCTTCTCGTCGTTCCAGCCGACGATAATATCGCCTTGCCGGATGCCGGCGGCGGCCGATGGGCCCGACCTATCGACACTCATCACCATCGCGCCGACCCCATCGTCGAGCTTGACGGGCTGCAGCCCAACCCCGAGATAGCCCCGCGCGATCCGGCCGTGGGTTTCAAGTCTTCCCGCGACCCGGCCGATTGTCGCGCTCGGAATGACAAGCACACGTCGCACGCCCTGGACAGCCATGCCAATGGCTTCGCCGGAGGCGGTGAGCGCAAGCCCTCCCTCGTGACTGTGTCGCAGTCGCACGCCGAGTTCGATTCTGGCGTCGATCTCACCGCCGCGCAGGCTTCGCCAGCGGCCGCCAACCAGCGACACGGTACCCAGCGCGGCGGTGGGAATGCCGTGCTCGGCGGCGACCACGACCGACAGCGAGCCAAGATCCGGAACGACCGATGCAAGTGCTACCGGCGCAATATTCTGGGCATCAAATCGCAACAGCGCGATGTCGGTCGTGTGATCGCGTCCCGCGATGCTGGCGGGTCGCGTCGTTCCGTCTGCAAGCTTGACCGAGACTTCGCCTTCGTCAGCCAACGCCTCGTCGGCGGTCACGATCAGGCCGGGTTTCCACACGAAGCCCGAGGCCCTCAAGCGGTGCGAATGCACCGAGACGATCGCGGACTTTGTTCGGGCGACGAGTTCGGCAAGGGCGGAGGAGAACGAGGAAAGGATGGTTGCGCTCGGGTCGGTCATGGCAGGAGCTCCTGATTGTTTGGTCCAATGTGGGAGTTCTGATTGCGATCGGGAACTAGCCTGATGGGGAGGCGCGGAGTGCTTTCGACGACGAGCGTATCAGCACGGAACCAATATCAGCCGTGTACCGACTTCTCAGCTACCGCGTGTTGTTGCGACGAGGAGCAATTTTCTGCATTCATTTTTGGAGATGATCTAAGAGCTGCTCTAAGAACTCTTCCATTAGAGGAATCGTCGTCCCTCGCGTTATGCGTCGCACTGGAGTTGCGCTGCCCAGTTTCCTGAAAGCGCGACAAGTGCTCGCAGGTGGGTGACGCTTTGAAGTCTCGTGATTTGTTGAGGGTCGCCGCGTCGGCGACCGCGTCCGTATTGGTGTTGTGGCCGCAGGCGACATTCGCGCAGTCGAGTTCCAGCTCCGCGTCGCAATCACTCCCGTCAGTCGTGGTCACCTCACCCGAAAAGCGAACCGCCGCAACGACGACGCGGCGCAGCCGGCGCCCAATAGCGCAAACCGCGGCCGCTTCACGAAGGGCCCAACCGAAACGCGAGGCAACCACCATCGTCGAAGATCCGCGCGGCGCGGTCCAAGGTTACGTCGCCGGCCGTTCGATGTCGGGCACCAAGACCAACACGCCGATCATGCAGACGCCGCAGTCGCTTTCGGTGATCGGCAGCGAACAGATTCGCGACCAGAAACCCGGCAAGTTCGACGAGATCCTGCGCTACACGCCAGGCGTTGTCGCCGGGACTTTCGGCGCCGACACCCGCAACGACTGGTTTTTGATCCGCGGCTTCAAATCCGACGATGTCGGCCTGTTCCTCGACGGGCTGCAGCTGTTCTACACGTCTTACGCAAGCTGGAAGCTGCAGCCGTTCAATCTCGCCCGTGTCGAAGTGCTGCGCGGTCCCTCCGCCGTGCTGTATGGCGGCTCCAGCCCGAGCGGCATCGTCAACGCCATCAGCAAAACGCCTCCGACGGAGCCGATCCGCTATCTCGAGACCGGGGTGAACAATTTCGGCAATGCCTATCTGTCGTTCGATTTCGGCGGCCCGGTCGCGACCTCTCCCGAGAACGGAAGACTGTTCTACCGCCTGGTCGGGCAAGTTCAGAACGGTGGCACCCAGGTCGATTTCACGCCCGACAACAACTACTTCATCGCGCCGTCGCTGACCTGGAAGCCCGACGCCGATACGACCTTCACCGTGTTGGCGTCAGCCTCGAAGTACGAGACCCGCAGCCTCAACTTTCTGCCCTATGTCGGTACCGTCACCGCTGCGCCGTTCGGCCGGATTCCGACAAAACTATTCGCCAGCGATCCCGGCGTCGATCGGTTCACGCGCGAGCAGGAAATGCTGGGCTACCAGTTCGAGCGCCATCTGTCCGACGACGTGACCTTTCGGCAGAACGCCCGCTTCGCCCATGTCGACGTCACCCTGTCGACGCTGTTTGGTCTCGGCTATGTCAACGCGGACCCCGCCACAGCGTCTCTGTCGCGCGGCTACTTCCTCACCCATGGCATTGCCAATCAGGGCAATCTCGACAGTCAGCTCGAATACCGCTTCAACACCGGCATTCTCCGCCACACTGCGCTGTTCGGCCTCGATCTCAAGCATTACAAGATTGACGACTGGCAGGGTTTTGGCGGCGCCCCCTCACTTAGTCTGTTGAATCCGGTTTACGGATACAACGCGCCCTTCGGCGGCTTTACACTTGCGGATACGACGCTCACCCAGAAGCAGGCGGGCCTCTATATTCAGGATCAGATCAAACTGGACCGCTTTACGCTCGTGCTGAGCGGCCGCAACGACTGGGTTGCAACCAATAACGACAATCACATCGGAGCCGGTCAGAGCCGCGAAGACAGCAAGTTCAGCGGACGTGCGGGCCTGATCTACAATTTCGATTCTGGCCTTGCGCCCTATGTCTCCTACGCAACGAGCTACAATCCGGTCATCGGCATCAATTCCGGTCAGTTGCTGTTGCCGGAGACCGGCCAGCAGACCGAGGTCGGGTTCAAATTCCAGCCGAACGGCTTCAACGGTCACTTTGGTGTGGCATGGTTCGATTTGAAGCGGCAGAACGCGCTGACGACCGATCCGAACAATGTATTGCAGCCGTCCCAGAGCGGCGAAGTCACGTCGCGCGGCTTCGAATTTGAGGCCGTCGCCAATCCACTCCCCGGGCTCAAATTGGTCGGCGCGTTCACCACCTACGATCTGTTCGTCAGCAAGGATCTGAACCCGGCGCTGATCGGCAAGGTCCCGACCAACACGCCGCGACAACTGACTTCGGGCTGGATGGATTACACCTTCCAGGAGGGAGCGCTGACCGGCTTCGGCTTCGGCGGCGGCGTGCGTTATATCGGCTCGTCCTTTGCCGATCAGGCGAACACGATGCCCGTTCCCTCCGTCGTGCTGGGAGACGCCACCATCCACTACGAATGGCAGAACTGGCGCGCGGCGCTCAACGTCATCAACATCGCCGACACGATCTACGTGGCGAGCTGTTCGTCGGCGAACGCTTGCTTCTACGGCGATCGGCGCCGGACGACGGCGAGCCTGTCGTACAAATGGTAACGCGCCGAAGGTCGAGTGGAAGGAGGCCGCGCTGAAAGCGAGAACCGTTCGCATCTGGTCGGTGGTTCACACCTGGAGCAGCCTGATATCGACGCTGTTCCTGCTGCTGTTGTGCGTCACCGGCCTGCCGCTGATCTTCCATCACGAGATCGACGAACTGCTGGGCTACGATCCGAAGCCCGAAATCGCCCAGCCGGGCGCGGTGAAGCGGAGCATCGACGAGATCGCCCGGACTGCGCTCACGCACGATCCCGGCCGCGTCCTGCAGTATATCCTGTGGGACAAGGATGAACCGAACACGGTGATCGCCTTCACCAACAACAAGGTCGATGGCGATCCGGATGCGGCGACGCTCAGGGCCTACGACGCCCACACAGCCAAGCCGCTCGGCCCGGTCGGCGGCGGCCCGATGCTGATATTCCTGAAGCTTCACGTCGATATGTTTGCGGGACAGCCCGGCAAGCTGTTCCTCGGCGCGATGGGGTTCCTGTTCCTGGTCGCGATCATCTCCGGCGTCGTGTTGTACTGGCCGTTCACGCGCCGCCTGAGGTTTGGCACGCTGCGGGACAAGTCGCGCCGTATTGCCTGGTTCGACTGGCACAATCTGCTCGGCGCCATAACCATCGCCTGGGCGCTGGTGGTTGGCGCCACCGGCGTCATCAATACACTGGCCGAGGTGATGCTGAGCCAGTGGAAGGCCAACGAACTCGCTGACATGGTCAAGCCCTATGCCGGCAAGCCGCCGCCGGTGCACCTCGCCTCGCTTGACGCAACGCTCGATAAAGCACGGAAGAGCGCGCCCGACATGAATGTCTCGTTCGTTGCCTTTCCAGGCACGCCGTTCACGAGCTCGCACCACTTCGCGGTGTTCATGCGCGGCCACACGCCGCTGACGTCGCGGCTGCTCAAGCCGGTGCTGCTGGACGGCGAAACCGGGGAAGTGTCCGATGCGCGCGACCTTCCCGTCTATCTCAAGGCGCTGCTGGTTTCGCAGCCGCTGCATTTTGGCGACTATGGCGGCATGCCGCTGAAGATCATCTGGGCACTGTTGGACGTTATGACCATCGTGGTGATCGGCAGCGGGCTCTATCTATGGGTCGTCAAACGCCGCAAGCACCGCAGCCACGCGATCGCGAGGCAGCCATTGTTGCAGCCGTCCGAATGACCGCGGCACGCAAATCACGATCCAGCGGCAACTGGCGCGCCGTGTATGGCGGCCCACTCCTGCTCGGTGTGCTGTCGGCCGCAGGGCTATTAACGGCGCTGCTCTCCGAAGGTGCCGGCCGCTATTTTTCCTGGCTCGCCGTTGGTGCGCCCATCGTCATCACCGCGTGGTTTTTTTCGCGGCGCAAGCAGGGCTAGGGCGGTATCGCTTCTGATTAAATCAGAAGCGATACCGCCCTAGATTCTCGTTTTGACGCGTTTTCTTCACGCGAACCGGCGTCCACTTCGCTTGAAAACGCTACGCTGGCCGCATCAGCTTCAGAGTGGCGGCCAGCCGAAGGCTGCGCTTTCCCGCGAGCGCAATGGCTTCGAGTTCAGCACCCGCCACGTCGCAGGTACCGGCAAAACCGATGCCGACCTCGTGGCCGCCGAACACGGGGTTTTCACCCTTGGCCGGCGTGTGCTCCTGATTGAGGATCTCGCCCTTCCACCGGCCGTCGGCCGAGGAATAGGCGCCGAGATAATAGAAGAAAGCGTCGCCGCCGAGGATGCGGCCGTTCAAAAGCAGCATGACGCCCGACAGGCCGGCTTTGACGCCGTCGAGCGCGCGAAGCTGGAGGGAATAGAGCCCGTTGACGACACCACCCTGCCCGACGGTACCGACCGGCGGCAACCCCTCGTCGTCGAGCCGCGTCAGTTCGGCCCAGAACAAGGCGCCGGGCCGCGGCGCGGCGCTGCCCTCAAAGCGAATCTTATTGCCTTGCAGCTTGCCTCGCACGCTGATGGCGGCGACGTCGGTGTCCATCAGCGGCTTGTAGTGGGGATCGTCATTGTGACGCTGGGTGATGACTTCACCGAGAATTTCCTCGCCGCTCTCCTGATAGGTGCCGAGATGGGCAAAGGCGGAATTTCCGCCCAGCAGCTTGCCATTGTGCATGCACATGATGCTGCGGCCGAACGCATCGTTCACGCCATACTCGACCTTGTAGAGCCCGTTCAGCAACGAAGATGTCCCGCATTATGGAATTGTCCCGGGGCATAGCACCGCCGGAAGCCCGGAACCAGCCGCCTTTTCACGCACGTTCAATGTCGTTTGAAATACTGCACGGCGCGCTCGTGCTTTTCCGCCGCCGCGCGGGATTTGAAGGTTCCAAGGTTGCGGCGCTTGCCCGTTTTCGGGTTGATTTTGCGGGAATAGAGCCGGTATTCGCCCGATTGCAGTTTTCGGATCATGGAAATGCACCGCTTGTTGGCGAGCCCCCCGTCCGCAACAATTGCGCTGCGTGCCCTCTTGTTCCGGTCCGGCTATTCGCGTTGTCTTCAGGCCTTGCGATGCCGGATCACTCTGCCGGCACGGAATCAATGGGGGCTTCGGTGCAGCATTTCCTCCTTTATCTCCTCGCACTCGGCGCCGGTGTCAGCGTCGCCACCCAACAGGTGCTCAATGGCAGCCTGCGCACGGCGCTTGCGTCGCCGGCCTGGGCGGGACTGATCAGCTATGCCGGCGGCCTCATCACCATGATCGTTGCGGTGATCGCGCTCGGCGAGCAGGTGCCATCGTGGAAAACCGCGGCCGGTGTGCCGTGGTATGCGTGGTCCGGCGGCGTGTTCGGTGCCGCCTTCATCCTGCTGGCGATCCTGCTGCTGCCCTCGCTCGGGGCGGCGACGCTGTTTGCGCTGGTGATTGCCGGTCAGGTGCTCGCCGCGGTCACGCTGGATCATTTCGGCGCGTTTGGGCTGACGCCGCACCCCATCGGCGCTGCGCGGCTGGCAGGCGCGGCGCTTCTGATCGCCGGCGTCGTCCTGATCAGGGATTGAAAATCAGTGGCGGGCGCGCGAGATGCCCGCCGCTGTCGGTGTCATGCCGCTCGCCTGAACATCGCGCGCGAAGCGATCAACGGCGATGCAAACGTGTCGGACTTCGGCAGCTTGCGCAAAGCACTATCAAATCGTGCCGCTGTCTTCGCAGCGCCGGCCGCCGTCGGATGCAGCTCGTCTCGCCATTGGTTCTTGCCGATCGCGCCGCGGAGATCGACATAACGGTAGTTGGAATAAGTCGTCTCGAACGCTGCCAAGGCGCCATTGAAAGCATCGATCATGATCCGCACGATAGCCTGGCAGAGGTTGGCGTGAAAAGTTGGATCGAGCCCGACAAACATCATGCCGTTTCCAATCCATGGCCCGTCGACGCGCGGAATGACGTAATCATAACCGTGCCCGAGCATGATCACGTCCGGCGCGCGCACGTGGACGCGCTGGATCAGCGATTCGTAGTTCTGCAGGATCAGCTTCAGGTTGTCGTAGAATTCAGGCTTGATGTAGTACGCCGCATCGGAAGGCTTGGTGTGATCGACATCGAACAGTCTCAGGAATCGCGCGATTCCGCTCTCGCCGCCAAGCACGTCGTTGCCGCCACCCGAAAACAGAAAGGTGTCAGCCTCCCCCGATACGAGCGGAGGCCAGAATTGCCCGGCCAGAATCATATCGGCAAGGGTATCGCCCCAATGCGCCATGTTGGTGATCGGATAGCCGTAGGTTTGCTGCAACAGATCGACCAGCGTCGGCGGCATGATCAGATGGGGCAGTCGAAACCATGAATCGCCCTCGGCAACGATGGGAGCCTTGCGCTGAAACCCCTTGGGCGGGGCCGCCGCGCGCATCTGCCGGTCGCGACCGATCGTGGCATCCTGTGCCAGCGCGTCGGCAAGCTTGCTCGACTTTTCGACGCCCTGAAAGTCGACAGCTGCGCGATTCAGACCGACCGTGAAGTCAAACGGCTTTTGCGGATTGGGCTGCGCAACGAAATAATCTGAAATTTCCTTGTCGGTAATGGTGCCGCGCTGAATCTTTTCGACAACGGCATGGAATGGAGTCTTTCCGGCATCGGCTTTCGATTTCTTTGCCATGTAATTCCCCTTTCGTGAATAAACCGCGACACTGTACAACTCGTGGTTTAATTCAAGCAAGGGGCGATGAGCCCGCCTTTCCCGCAAAGCCTACTTCTCAAGCCCGCTCTCGCGAAGCACAGGCGCGACCTCGCTCGAGGCGAGAAACCGCAACAGCCGGTCCGCCTGGGCGGCACGGCGCGATGCCGTGATGCGTCCCGCGGAAAACACCGCGGGTGTTTGCAGTTCGTATGGAATTGGCCCAACCACGTCGATGCCGCCGACCTGCTTCAACTCGCTGATCTGCTGGACCGCGAGATCGGCTTCGCCGGTCACGAGCTTCTCAGCGGTGAAGCCTTGCGGGATGATCTGCGCCCTTGCATTGACGTCGGAGGCAATGCCGAGCCGTTCGATCAGTTTTGCAAACAGAATGCCGCTGGCGCCGAGCCGCGAATAGGCCACCGAGCGCGCGCCGAGCAATGCTGCGCGCAGCGCCACCTCGGTTGAGATATCCGGCCGAGCCGCGCCGGCTTTCACGGCGATACCGACAAAGGATCGCGCGAGATCCACGCAACTTTCCGTCGCCACCCGCCCCTCGCGGGCGACCTCGTCCAGCCCCTCACGGGTCAGGATGACGACGTCGGCGGCCTCACCGGCCCGCAACCGCTCCAGCAGCGCCAATGTCGGAGCGAAATCGGCGTCGATACGGGCGCCGCAGGCCGCCTGATACTGGCCGGCCAGGCCGTGGACGGCGCCCTTCAACGCAAGCGTCGAGAGCACGCGAATGGCGTCGCTCATTGTCTGCTACACCCGGTGCATCAGCTTCAGCACTGCGGTCATGCGAAGGCTCCGCTTGCCGGCGAGCGCGGTTGCCTCCAGCAGCGCGCCCTCCGTGTCGCAGGTGCCGGAAAAGCCGATGCCGACTTCGTGGCCGCCGAAGATGGGGTTCTCCCCCATGGCCGGCGTGTGCTCCTGATTCAGGATCTGGCCCTTCCAGCGGCCCTTCTCCGAGGTGTAGGTGCCGAGATAATAGAACGAGGCGTCGCCGCCCAGGATGCGGCCATCATTGAGCAGCATGACGCCGGTCAGGCCGCCCTCGACACCGTCAAGCATGCGGATGTGAATGGAATAGAGGCCGTTGACGACGCCCCCCTCGCCGACGCCACCGGCGATCGGTCCGGCGTCCTGCTCGATCGGCGTCATCAGCGAGTGGAACGCCACGCCGGGCAATTCCTTCAAGCCGCCTTCAAAACGGTAGAGGTCTCCGTCCGCGCTGCCCTTCGCCAGCAGCGTGGCATCGTCGGTGCCGGCCATCGCGCGGTAGTTCGGGTCGGGGTTATGACGGACGGTCTGGATCACGATGTCGACGCCATCGTCCCGTTTTTCGTAGGTGCCGATATGGGCAAAGGCCGAATTGCCGCCCAGCATCCTGCCGTCGCGCGCATACATCACGCTGCGGCCGACCGCAGCGCCAAGCTGAAACCTGACTTTGTAAAATCCCTCAAACAATGCCGTGTCCCCGGCAAGCGCCACGGCCGTTGTCTAGCGCGGTTCACAACGCAGGGAAACGGCCTTGAACCCGCGGAATTGAATCAAACTCATCAAGACGTCGTGTCATCAGGATGCGCCGTGTCATCAAAACGCAATGATCCGCCAAGGCGGTTTCGCCTTGGCGGATCAGCTTTGCAGCCCGGGCGCGCCCGGGTCAAATCGCAGGTCCTCAGGCCGCAGCCGCCTTGGCGCCGGTCGGGACTTCCGCAATGGTCTTCAGGATCTGGGACGCGATCTGGTATGGGTCGCCCTGCGAGTTCGGACGGCGGTCTTCCAGATAGCCCTTGTATCCGTTGTTGGCGAAGGAGTGCGGAACGCGGATCGAGGCGCCGCGGTCGGCAATGCCGTAGGAGAACTTGTTCCAGGGGGCGGTCTCGTGCTTGCCGGTCAGGCGCTTGTCGTTATCCGGCCCGTAGACGGCAATGTGGTCCATGAGATTCTTGTCAAAGGCCGCCATCAGCTTCTCGAAGTACTCCTTGCCGCCGACTTCGCGCATGAACTTGGTCGAGAAGTTGGCGTGCATACCGGAGCCGTTCCAGTCGGTATCGCCGAGCGGCTTGCAGTGGAACTCGATGTCGATGCCGTAAGATTCGGTGAGACGCAGCATCAGGTAGCGCGCCATCCACATTTCGTCCGCGGCCTTCTTGGAGCCCTTCCCGAAAATCTGGAATTCCCACTGGCCTTTCGCCACTTCGGCGTTGATGCCTTCGTGGTTGATGCCGGCGGCGAGGCAGAGGTTGAGGTGCTCTTCGACGATCTTGCGCGCAACGCTACCGACGTTCGAGTAGCCAACGCCGGTGTAGTACGGGCCCTGCGGCGCAGGATAGCCATCCGACGGGAAGCCGAGCGGACGGCCGTCCTTGTAGAAGAAGTATTCCTGCTCGAAGCCGAACCAGGCGCCTTCATCGTCGAGGATGGTCGCGCGCTTGTTCGAGGCGTGCGGGGTCTTGCCGTCGGGCATCATGACTTCGCACATGACGAGCGCGCCGTTTTCCCGCGCGGCGTCCGGATAGACAGCGACCGGCTTCAGCACGCAATCGGAGCTGTGGCCTTCGGCCTGCATGGTCGACGAGCCGTCAAAACCCCACAGCGGAAGCTGTTCCAGCGTCGGAAACTTGTCGAATTCCTTGATCTGCGTTTTGCCGCGCAGACTCGGCGTCGGCGTATAGCCGTCGAGCCAAATATACTCGAGCTTGTACTTGGTCATTGAGCCTCTCTTGAGTTGCTAGTGGAATGCGGAAAACCGAAGCCTTGAAATCTGGATTTTGACGCCCAGCCCCCTGGAAGTTTCCGCATACGTGTACCCGGCCACGTCAGGCCACACCTTACTAAGCACGTAACGTGCCAATCGCTGCACTGCGGTAGAGGCTATCCACAGGGCTACTTGGCTACAGTCCAAAATAAAAGCTGCGACATAGAAGCGCGGCAGGCCCACAAATCGGGCGGCGCAGCGGCAGGTTTGCTGTCCGAATCCAGCCCATTTCCACGGCAATTCCGCTTCCAGACCGCTCCGCGATTAAAGCTGCGCCACCCCTTCGAGGCATCCGTGGGGGATGCCGACCTATCCACGCAACCACCCCGCCGGCTCACGCGTTGGTCATCCGCCCGCTGCCTTGCAGGTAGCAATGCCAAGAATGCCTACGATTTAGACAGCAAGTGGCGCTCTCTTGATCACCTTGCCCTCGCTCGGAGCACCGACAATATCGACTTATGTAACCACTAGAGAACGAGTCGGGCGCACCATGAAGGCTGGCGCTTCGACAAAAGGAGAAACTGGAGATGATGAATACGGGTTTGAATCAGGGATCCGCCAAGATCTACCAATTCCCTGCCGGGGGCCGTGCGGCTCTCGGGGGACGTCGCTACGGCGAGACCAAGACCGAGTTTGCCGCCCCGCCGGCCAACCTCGCAGCTTGCAGCGACAGCTGGTACCACGCCGCCGCCATCGAGGACGACAAGAGCGGGCGAGACCACTGATGTCCGGGAGGTGTTTTGCAGGGACGCGCCCGATCAGTGAGGCGCGGACGGTGAACTAAAAAAGGGTCGAAACAACGCCGTTTCGGCCCTTTTTCATGTCTGCTCGCATGTGGTGACTGGCCGCTTGGCATGCTTGAGCGTTGCGACCCCGGCCTTGGTGATCCTCAGCGTCACGCCCTTCGCCTGATAACGCGAGCCCGACAGCGCCACGCGCTTGGGCAGAGTCAGCGCCTTGCCGTCGAGCTGCAGATGGGCGCGGGAATCGTACTGGAAAAACCCGACGATGAATTGCGCCCCGTCGGCACAGCGATAGTTCCGGAAAGTCGACTGTGCCAACGCGGCCGACGGTGCGGCTGCAACAGCCACGGCGCATAGCGCCGCGCCAAAAATCGTGTTCCCAAGACAATTCATATTTCGCCCCCTGCAGACTCCAGTATAGACGAGACGGGAGCGGGCGACATGCCCTTCCCGCCCCTCCGCCACTCAAGATCGTCCGAACCAGCCAATGTCAGCTCCCCCCGCCCGCCATCTCGACCTCGCCGGCGCCAGCAATTTCCGCGATCTCGGCGGCTATCCGACGAACGACGGCCGGACCGTGCGCTGGCGGCAGATCTTCCGCTCCAACCATCTCGGCCATCTCACCGACGACGATGTCACCATCCTGCGGGAGCTCGGCGTCCGCAGCGCGTTCGACTTTCGCGGCACCGAGGAGCGCGCCGCCGCGCTATGCGGCATGCCTGAAATATCAGTTCATTCGCTGCCGGTCGAACCCACCGTCGTAGCCGCGCTGCGCGCCATCGCGGCCGCCGGCACGCCGCTGTCGACGGAGCACGCCGTCGAGGTGATGCGCGGCTCCTACAGCGGCTATGTGCAGAACAACACGCAGCATTTCCGCACGCTGTTTGCGCATCTGCTGGAGGATCGCGCGCCGCTGGTGATCCATTGCACCGCCGGAAAGGACCGCACCGGTTTCGCGTGCGCGCTGATCCTGCATACGCTCGGCGTTTCCGAGCAGATCATCTCGGAAGACTATCTCCTGACCAACCGCTTCTACCGCAGGGATCCCAATCACAGCACCGATCTGCCCGACGAGATCAGGCAAGTGCTCGGCTCGGTGCAGGCATCGTTCCTCGCCGCCGCCTTCGAGGCCATCGAGGCGGATTATGGCGATCTCGAAAGCTATCTTCGCGATGGCCTAGGTCTCGGCAAAGCCGAACGCGCCCATCTCGAAGCGCGCTATCTGGAAGACTGATTTACAGCGCTGACCTATTTCGACTTCACCCGCCGCAGCGACACGACCTGCGCGGACGGCTTGCCGCCCGTCGTCCTTACATTGACGTGGACCTTGTAGTCGTTGCTGGTTTCGCCCTTGGGCACATAGAGCATCGCGGTAAAGCGCACGCGGCCGCGCGCATCGAGCGTCACCGGCAGATCCTCACGCACGCGAAAGGAATTGCCCTGGCGATTTCGCGGCGGCAGCCGGGCCATCATGGCAGGCTCAACCAGCGCACGCAGATCGAGCTTGGTCGCCGTTTCACCGTAAATTCGATAATAGGCGAAGGAATCGCTGTTCCAGCGGCTGTTCGAGACCTCGATGACGGCTTGGCTGTCCGGCGACCAGGCCGCCAGCAGATCGTGGCGGTTGGCGCGCATTTCTCCGGTCGCCCAATACTCGCCGCCGAGCTTGGCCAGCACGGCACCGTCACTGATGCGGATCAGGAGATTTTCGACGCCGGATGGCGGCTGATCGC
This sequence comes from Bradyrhizobium sp. URHC0002, assembly GCF_054059515.1. Taxonomy (NCBI): domain Bacteria; kingdom Pseudomonadati; phylum Pseudomonadota; class Alphaproteobacteria; order Hyphomicrobiales; family Nitrobacteraceae; genus Bradyrhizobium; species Bradyrhizobium sp. URHC0002. The sequence continues at coordinate 6,303,579 of NZ_JBSSCF010000001.1, forward strand.
GGCCTGACGGCAGGCCCTGATCGCCGCGCCAGGCGAATGCATAAGTCTTCGAAGGCGAGGTGGTGTCGGCAACGACACGCATCGCGGCCTTCCCCTCGCCGCACACGAGGCCGCCTTGTTGATCGGCAACGCAGACCTGCGCATGCACGGCAGCGGCTTGCTGCACATAGAGTGCGATGAGAACGAACGGGAATGCCCAAGCGCGGTGCATACCGCGATCCTACCCGCTACGCGCGAGTAAAGCACCCAAAAAACAAGCCTTGGGCGGCGCGGAACGTCAGCGCTATCGGCTCAGGCCGCGGCTTCCATTTCCATTTCGGCATCGAGATCGGCGATGACATCCTCGAACGCCGAGATCGCCTGCTGGATCGCAGCGATCTGCATCAATTCCCAGCTCGAGACCGGACCGCTGCGATTTTGCAGCGCTACGACCAGGTCGCGCCGCTGCTCCTTAAGCTGAACAAGCGGTAAACCATGATCCGGCAAACCCATGACAAATCCCCCTGCGCCTTTTGTTGGTAGCCGGTTGTACCGAACGGATTCTGAAAACGGCTTACAGAACTCCGGCAAATTTTATCGATTCCGCCCCATCCCGTAGTCCTACGTAGCCGCGCGGACGGGCCCCGCGGCAATTTGGGCGCGTCAGACAGATCGTTCCATGCAGAAATTCACCGCATTGCCCGCGAAACTCCTGATAGGCTGAGCTCCCGTTACCCGGCAGGCGGAGGCCCTTCATGGATGGAAAAGTCGTTGTCGTAACGGGCGCGCTGGGTGCGCTCGGTCGGGTGGTCGTGGACGAAGCGCTGGCGCGCCGAGCCCGGATTGCAAGCGTCGATCATGCGCCGACGCAAGCCCCGGCCACGGCAGATCTGTTCGAACTCGGCGGCGTCGATCTGACCGATGCGGCCCATGCCAGAAAAGCAATCGATGCCGCGGCGGCGCATTTCGGGCAAGCTCGATGCGCTGATCAACATCGCCGGCGGCTTCGCCTTCGAGACGGTGGCGGACGGCGATCCCAGGACCTGGCAACGGATGTACGCGCTCAACGTCATGACCGCGCTGAACGCCTCGCGCGCGGCGATCCCGCATCTCGTCTCGTCGGGTGCCGGCCGCATCGTCAATATCGGGGCGATGGGCGCGCTACAGGCCGGCAATGGCATGGGCGCTTACGCCGCATCGAAGGCCGCCGTGCATCGCCTCACCGAGGCCCTGGCCGCCGAACTCAAAGGCAAGATCACGGTCAACGCCGTACTGCCGTCGACCATCGACACCGCGGCCAACCGCGCCAGCATGCCCAAAGCCGATTTCACCAAATGGGTGACGCCGAAGGAATTGGCCGACGTGATCCTGTTCCTCGCCAGCGACGCGGCAAGCGCCGTCACCGGCGCGCTGCTGCCGGTGAGCGGGAGGGTTTAACCCTCGACCTCCACCAGCTTTCGCAGCACCGCCTTGAAGCGGATGCTGCGCTTGCCGGCAAGCGCGGTGGCTTCGCCTTCCGCGCCTTTGTCGTCATAGGTTCCGGAAAAGCCGATGCCGACCTCATGACCACCGAACACCGGCCGCTCGCCGCGGCTGGGCGTATGTTCGCGGTTGACGATCTCCCCCTTCCATCGGCCGTTCGAAGCCGAATACGCTCCGACATAATCGAAGAACGCATCGCCGCCCCTGATCAGGCCGTCACGCAGCATCATCACACCGCTGTTGCCGGCATCGATACCGTCGAGCATGCGGATGTGGATGGAATAGAGTCCGTTGCCGATCCCGTCGGGGCCGACTGCACCGGGCGGCGGCGCATCGGCATCATCGATGGGGCTGAGAATGGTCGTGAAATGGACGCCGGGTAAGGCCGCGCTGCCGCCCTCAAAATGAATTTCCTCGCCGCGGGGCGCGCCCGTAAAGTTCATCACCGCATTTTCGACTTCAAACATCGGAACATATTTGGCATCGTGATAATGGCGCGACATCGTGACTTCGCACGAGACGACGCCGTCGGCCTCGGTGAAGCTGCCGACAAAGGAAGAGCCGGAATCGCCGCCATACAGCCTGCCGCCCGCGGTGGCGAACATCACGCCGCAGCCCGTCCCGCGCTCGGTGGTGAAACGGAACTTATACAGTCCTTGCAACACGCCCTGCTCGCTTCGAATTCGGCAAATGCCAATTTGCCCGCGAACACTCGATTCGCAGGTTCCCGCAATTGCCGCATGGCCTTGTCCCTTAGCCCAGAATAGCCGCTGCGTTGGCGCCCAATCAAACGCTTTGCCGGAATTCGGCTAGAGTTCGGGCATTGAGTCGCAGCCATACCGGCCGCCGGAGCGAATTTTGGAAACCGCGCTTTATCTTCCCGTCAAACGCTTCCTCGAAAAGCTCGGCTTTACCGTCAAGGGCGAGGTCGGGGGCTGCGATCTGGTGGCGCTGAGCGGCGGCGATCCGCCGATCGTGGTGATCGGCGAGCTGAAGCTTTCCTTCAACCTGGAACTGATCCTGCAGGCGGTCGATCGCGCCGCCGCCGCCGACGAGGTCTGGCTCGCGGCCAAATTATCGGCCCGCGGCAAGGGCCGCGAGAGCGACGCGCGCTATCGCAATCTCTGCCGCCGGCTCGGTTTCGGCATGCTGGCGGTCACCAACACGGGCGACGTCGAGGTGATCGTGCAGCCTGCGACGGCAGCCCCTCGCCGCAATCCCAAAAAGCGGTCGCGGCTGGTCGCCGAGCATCAGAAGCGCAAGGGCGATCCGGCGATGGGCGGCTCGACGCGCGCGCCGATCATGACGGCCTATCGCCAGCAGGCGCTGGCCTGCGCCTCGGCGCTGTCAGGTGGGCCGCGACGTGTGAAGGATTTGCGGGCTGATATTCCCGACGCCGGCAAGATCCTGCTGCATAATGTCTACGGCTGGTTCGACCGCGCCGAGCGCGGCATCTATGTGCTGACCGATGCCGGACATGCCGCGTTGAAACGCTGGCCGCAGCAGCCGCTGGATCTGACCGCCGCCGGCGATTCGGCGGCATGAGAGCTGCGACAAAAACGGGAGGACAACATGATCGTGGTGACCGGCAGCGTGACCGCGCGCGCGAACAGTTTTGACGAGGTAAGGAAGCTTAGTCTCGAGCACGTCCGTCGCTCGCGGACCGAGCCCGGCTGCATTTCCCACGCCGTCCATGTCGATTGCGAAAATCCGCTGCGGCTGGTGTTTTTCGAGCAATGGGCCGATCGCGCCGCCCTATTGGCCCATTTTGCGGTCCCCGATTCGCGCGATTTCGTCCGCGCGCTGCAATCGCTCGCGGACCAGGCCACCACCATCGAACTGTATGAAGCTACCAGACTGGAGAAATTGTAGATGCATGGCTGGATTGCCATGCCAAATTCATATTGCAATGCAACATGAGGGCACCTAGGTATCTCTGCAATCATATTGCGAGGCCCCATGAGCGAAGACTGGAACACGAAATACGGCACACGGCGCGTCCGGCGGGATCCGCCGACGCTGGAGGAGGCAATCTTCGCCGCGGTCGGGATTACCGACGACCAGCAGCAGCAGGCGGAAATCGCCGCTGCGCTGATGGGCCTGCCCTACGAGGAAGTGCTGACTGAAGTGAAAAAGACCGGCCGCGCGGTAGCGCGATCGGCCACCCGCATCATTGCGGGCGAACAAGGCGCCCAGCGCGCCGTCGTGGTCGAGCGCCGCGTCATCAGGCGATTCGGTAACGACAAGCGGACCGGTACCTGAAGCCCGTAGCGTTTTTGCGCGAAGCGGATACCGGTTCGCGTAAAGAAACACGTCAAAACAAAAGACCAGAGCCCGGTTCTGATTCATCAGAACCGGGCTCTGAAGGTTTTGGGCAATTCGCTGGATCAAAAGCCAGCGAATTGCCCGGATTAAACGCGCTGCTCAGGCGGCGCGGCTCCAGCCAGACATCCGAATCAGCATCCGCCAATAGGCACGGTTCATATTCGCGACCGTGCGCGCGGCATTCAGCGTGTTATCCGCCCAGGTGGTCGCGAGCTCCGTCTGATCCTGTTTCGTCAGGTCGATGGTGCCGGTGGATTCGCCGTGGCGGAACACGAGCTGCGCGCCGAACTTGTTGGCGAGCGCCCGCATCGCCTCGTTCTGCGCACCGGTGGTGATCCGCAGGCTCTTGTAGCCCTTGGCGCGCGCTTCCGCGATCAGCTTGCGGAACAGGATGCTGCCGACGCCCCGCCGCCGCACGGATGCTTCGACGCTGAACGCGATCTCGGGCAGCGAGTCCGGTGACTGGTCCGGCGTATGCAGCTCCGCTGCGCCCCGAACCACGCCGTTTTCGAAGAAGGCGATAATGACCGTGCCGTCATTGGCGCATTTCTCGGCGTATCGCTCGATGAAGCTGTCGTCCATGAAGCCATGGAAGCGGTCATGGCGGCTGGTGCGGTCGAGCCGCAGCAGGTGATCGCGCAACAGCGGCAATTCTTCCTGCTGGCTCAGCGTGCGCACGCTGGAGTTGGCGAGCGCGGCCGCAATGTGGGTGAGGTACATATCTTAAAACTCCTCTGAGAGAAGCCCTCGAGGAGGCGTCGAATCCCTAGACCACCAATATTGTGCGTCGCAGCATGAAATTCAAGCCCGAATTCCCGGTATATTGCCCTAAATAATGGCAGTAATTGCAGCGGCTTACCGGCATATTCATTAACCAATTGTTAACGCTGGCCGCCCGGCGCAGACTGGGCATGGGGATTGCTTATTTCTGAACGAGCCAAGGTCCAAAGAACGCTCGGATGGTTCGTGGAGGTCCGTCGTGGCTGTCGTGCTCGACACGAGTTCGTGCCTTCCGGAACGTCGGCTGGCGGTGTGGCAGGACATCGTCTGCGACACTTTCGTTGGCCTGGACTGCAAATCGGACATGCGCGGCGCCTTCTGGGGCGCGGTGTCGCAATCCAGAATCGGACCGGTGGCGTTCACGCAGGTCGATTCCACCGCGCAACGGGTATTTCGCACGCCGTCGCGAATAGCCCGCGCCAGCGAAGATTTCGTGCTGATGGCGCTGGGCAACCACGGCGTGAACGGCGTCTTCCAGGACGGCCGTGAGGCGATCGTCTCCGCGGGACAATTCGTCATTTACGACACCACCCGCCCCTACGAGCTGCGCTTCAACGACAGCTTTTCGCAAACCATCTTCCAGATGCCGCGCAAGCTGCTGCAACAGCGCGTCGGCTCGTTCGATGGTTTGACCGCGACCACGTTCGCCGGCGATCGTCCGCTGGAACGACTGACCTATGATTTCGCGCGCAATGTGAGCAGGACGATCGAGCAGGTCGATCCCGCGGCCGCAAGCCGCCTGCTCGACCAGACGCTCGACCTGCTCGCGATGACGCTTGCCGACAGGCTGCACGCGCGCCTGCCGGATCAGTCGGTCCACCGCTCGGCGCTGCTCTATCGCCTCAAGAATCATATCCTGACGCATCTCGCCGATCCCGAACTATCGCTGCCGCGCGCCGCGGCGGCGACGGGAATCTCGCCGCGTTACGCCAGCGATCTGATGGCCGCCGAACAGACCTCGTTCCGCGGCTACGTCCAGACGCAGCGGCTGGAACGCTGCAAGCGCGACCTTGGCGACCCCGCGCACCTGGCCCGGCACATCGGCGAGATCGCCTTCGCGTGGGGCTTTAACGACCTCGCCCATTTCAGCCGCATCTTCAAGCAGCGGTTCGGTGTCTCACCGCGCGAATGGCGCGAGCAGCTGCGCCAATAGCGCCTTCCTCCGGCGCTCTCCTTCCTGCCACGCCACCAGCCATCCGGCGACGATCTGCGCGTTAAGACAAGTTTTCGTTCCGCTGCAGACAAGCGGCGCGCGTTGTCATGGCCGTAGGCTGGCGACCGAGCGAGTGTCGGTCGCCAACGCGAAAGGAATGGTGCGATGGGTCTGGTTCATCAGAAATACAAGGTGGCGGTGGTTCAGGCGGCGCCGGTCTTTCTCGATCTCGATGCAACCGTCGACAAGACCATCGCACTGATCGAGGAAGCTTCCGCGCAAGGCGCCAAGCTGATCGCGTTCCCCGAGACCTTCATTCCCGGATATCCGTGGCAGATCTGGCTTGGCGCGCCGGCCTGGGCGATCGGCCGCGGCTTTGTGCAGCGCTATTTTGATAATTCGCTCGCGTTCAACAGCCCGCAAGCCGAGAAGATCCGCCAAGCCGTGAAGCGCGCCAAATTGACCGCAGTGCTCGGACTGTCCGAACGCGACGGCGGCAGCCTTTATATCGCGCAATGGCTGATCGGCCCCGACGGCGAGACCATCGCCAAGCGCCGGAAACTGCGCCCGACCCATGCCGAACGCACCGTGTTCGGCGAAGGCGACGGCAGCGATCTCGCGGTGCACGATCGCGCCGACGTTGGACGGCTCGGCGCGATGTGCTGTTGGGAGCACCTGCAGCCGCTATCGAAATACGCGATGTACGCCCAGAACGAGCAGGTGCATGTCGGCGCCTGGCCGAGCTTTTCGCTGTACGATCCGTTCGCGCATGCGCTTGGCCATGAGGTCAACAACGCCGCCAGCAAGGTCTATGCGGTCGAAGGCTCCTGTTTCTTCCTCGGTCCCTGCGCCGTCGTCTCGCAGGCGATGATCGACGAACTCTGCGACTCCCCCGAAAAACACGCCTTCCTGCATGCCGGCGGCGGCCACGCCGTGATTTACGGACCGGACGGCAGTTCGCTGGCCGAAAAACTGCCGCCCGACCAGGAAGGCATTTTGTACGCCGATATCGATCTCGGCATGATCGGGGTGGCGAAGAACGCCGCCGACCCGGCCGGGCATTATTCGCGACCCGACGTCACGCGGCTGTTGCTCAACACCACGCGCGCCAACCGCGTCGAGCACTTCTCACTTCCCGTCGATGCCGAGGTCATGAGCGAAGTCAGGCTGCAGGCCTAAAGGCGCTTCAATTCGGACAAGGAGCAGGCCGATGGAATCCGCGATCCCCGAGCATCTGCAGACCGCACGCACCCGCCACCGCCGTGTCGGCGACGACTATGCGCCGCCCTACCCGTCCTTCGTGGCGCGGCACAAGCCAAGCGTGGCGCGGGTGGTGATGGCCTATTTCGGCATCCAGACCCGCGGCGCGCCCCCGGCCGCCGCGGAGCAGGCGTTGGCCCGGCTCGCGTCGGAATTTGCAGCGGCCGATGGCCCAACCCATTGGGACCGGGCGAGCTATGTCGACGAGGCCGGTTTCACCAACGTCGTTACAGTGGCGTACTGGGACGACCGTCAAAAATTCGATCGCTGGTTTCCGGCCGCACGCGCGCGCTGGACCGGCGAGCAGCGGACCAACAGCGGGTTCGGGACCTTCATCGAAGCGCTTTATCCCTCCGTGGAGGGCTATGAGACGCTGTTCTCATCCCTCGACAGGCCCGAAGGCGTTGCTGTTCTCGCTGACGGTATGAGCGGCGAGGTTTTGGAGCACGCCTATTGGGGCGGCATGCGCGACCGCATCCCGTTGTCCCAAACCAGCGAGATGGCGCCTTCAGGCGCTGCCCGTGCGGTCCGCGATGGCGCGCGCATTCGCATCGTCCCACATGACAATCTCTGCCTGATCCGGTCGGGCCAGGATTGGGGCGACACCGAAGCGGCCGAACGCAAAATGTATCTCGGCGATGTCGAGCCGGTGCTGCGCGAAGGCATGGATTTTCTGCGCGACCAGGGGCGTTCGATCGGCTGCTACGCCAACCGCTACATGACCGTCTTCGGCCCCGACGGCGCGACAACCGAAAAGTCCTACGGCATGAGCTGGTGGAAAAGCCTGTCGGCGCTCGAACGCTGGGCTGAATCGCATCCGACCCACGTCAAGATATTCGGTGCCGCCATGAAGTATCTATCGACGCTGGGGCCGGCCGCAAAGCTGCGGCTCTACCACGAGGTCACCGTCGCCCGCGCCGACGAACAGCTTTTCGAATATGTGGATTGTCATCCGCAAACCGGGATGCTGAACGCCGTGCAGACGGTGGAGGCGGCCTGACGCTACAGCACCATCTGGGTCTGGGTCACGATTGCCACGAGTTTGCCGTCCTCGGTCTCCAGCCGCGTCTGCCAGACCTGCGTGCGGCGTCCCCGATGCACCGGGGTCGCGGTGGCGATCACCGTAGACCCCTCCTTGGCACCGCCGATGAAATTGGTCTTGCTCTCGATCGTGGTGGTGCCCTTGGCGTCCGCGGGCAGGTTGATGACGGTCGCGGCCGCGCCGACCGAATCCGCGAATGCCATGATCGCGCCGCCGTGAAGGGCATGATGGAGCGTGCACAGATCCGGCCGCACCAGCATCTTCGCCACCACCCGATCCATTCCGGCTTCCGTGAAGGTCACCCCCTTCAGTTCTGCAAACGGCATCTTCATCGACTGGATCTTTTCGAGCGGCGTCATCAGTCCTCCGGTTTTTCCTTGAAGCGATCTCTTAAGCAGAATGGAAGGTGCCGGTAAATCAGGCAATGACCTCTGAGGTAATGGCTGCCGTGACATGGCGTCCGGAATTCGGCATATGGGCGCCATGCGCCAGTTCCCACCCCGCCGGATCGTTTGCCTTACCGAAGAGACCGTCGAAACGCTGTACCTGCTCGGCGAGCAGGACCGCATCGTCGGCGTCTCCGGCTATGCGGTGCGGCCGCCGCAGGTCCGCCGCGAGAAGCCGCGGGTTTCCGCCTTCATCTCCGCGGACATTCCGAAAATTCTCGCGCTCGAGCCCGATCTGGTGCTGGCCTTCTCCGATCTGCAGGCCGGCATTGTCGCCGATCTGGTGCGCGCGGGCATCGCCATCCACGTCTTCAACCAGCGCGACATAGCGGGCATCTTCGCGATGATCCGCACGCTCGGCGCCATCGTCGGTGCCGCCGAGCGCGCCGATCAACTGGCCCAAAGCCTTGAAGCGCGCCTCGCGCATATCGCGGCGACACCCCGCCCCTCGCCCAAGCCAAAAGTCTATTTCGAGGAATGGGACGATCCGCTGATCTCCGGCATCGGCTGGGTGTCGGAACTGATCGAGGTCGCCGGCGGCGAGGACGCGTTACCAAAACTGCGGTTTCAGCAGGCGGCCAAGGACCGGATCATTGCGCCTGACGTGGTGCGCCAAGCCGCGCCCGACGTGATCCTCGCGTCCTGGTGCGGCAAGAAGGTCGTGCCGGATCGCATCCGGCAGCGTCCGGGCTGGAGCGATATTCCGGCGGTGCGCAACGACCGCATTGTCGAGATCAAGTCGACGATCATTCTGCAGCCAGGACCGGCGGCACTGACCGACGGGCTGGACGCGATCGTGAAGGCGTTGTGGGCGCGTTGATACCCGAGCTATTTCTGCGACTTGCCCGCGTCCTTGACGTCCTTGAAGGTTTCGAACTCGACATTGTAAAGCTCGCCTTTCACCCTCTCGACCTTGCGGATGTAGATGTTCTGAACGATATCCCGTGTTTCAGGGTCGATCGAGATCGGCCCGCGCGGACTTTCCCAGGCCATTCCCTTCATCGCCGCGATCAGCAGATCGCCGTCCGTCTTGCCCCCGGTCTTCTTCAGCGCCTCGTAAGCGAGATGAATGCCGTCGTAGCCGCCAACCGCGACAAACCCCGGACGTGAGTTGAAGGCCTTCCTATAGCCCGTGACAAACTGCTCGTTGACGGGCGAAGGATGGGCTGCCGAGTACATGTGCGCGGTGACGGTGCCCAGCGCGGCATCTCCCATGTCGTTGAGCAGGTCGTCATCCATGACGTCGCCGGGACCGATGATCCTGATGCCGCTCTTGTCGAGGCCACGCTCGGAATACTGCTTCATGAAATTGCCGCCCTGGCCGCCGGGCACGAACACGAACATCGCGTCGGGTCTCGCATCCCTCATCCGCTGCAGGAACGGCGCAAAATCGGGATTCATCAAGGGTACCTTGACCTCTTCGACGATTTCACCGCCGGCTGCGGTGAAGCGCGCCTTGAAGAACTGCAGTGCGTCGTTCCCGGGAGCATAATCGGAGGTCAGTGTCGCGACCTTCCTGATGCCGTTCTTTGCCGCCCAGTCGCCGATGATGACGGCGGACTGCGCCAGCGTGAAACTGGTCCGGACGATATAGGGCGACCGTTCCGTCACGATCGAAGCGCCGGCCAGCATCACGATCTCGGGAATCTTGGCCTGCGTCGCCAGCGGCGCCGCCGCCAGCGCGGCCGGCGTGATGCCAAAGCCGGCGATGATCTGGACCTTGTCGTTGACGATCAATTCCTGGGCGATGCGCTTGGTGTTATCAGGGATTGCACCATCGTCCCTGACGATCACCTCGATCTTCTTGCCGGCGACGATGTCGCCGTGCTGTCGCATATAGAGCTTGACGGCGTTATCAAGCTGCTTGCCGGTCGAGGCCTGACCGCCGGTCAGCGGCACGATCAAGCCGATCTTGACCGTCTCCTGACCCGATGCCGCGGAAGCCCCCCATCCAAAACCGAAGGCTGTGAGCAGACAAGCCAGGATTTGCTTTCGCATGGCGCGTTCTCCGGCAGAGTTGAAAGAGCCCTACTCCGCCGCAAACGAGATGGTCGATCGGTCGTATTCGCCGGATCCCATCCGCCCCTTGGCAAAGATCTCGTGCTCGGCGATCCAGTCGAATGATTGTTCAAAGACTTCCTTCGAATACGTCTCGAACACAATCCGCTCGCCGGGCCCCCAGCTGCGCGTATCCATGACGGCATGGAAACGCTCCGGGAATTCGTTCTTGTAGTAATGCGTATAAAGTTCCGGCCGCAGATCGATATCGCGCTGCGCCCGCCGCAAGGCGCGGAAGTACCGCCTGACGTCTTCGGGATCGACCGTGCCCTTGATCATGGCCGCAATCATGAAGGTGGTATCGATCACCTTGCGGAAGCCCAATTGCTCGGCGAGGTAATAAGGCCCGTTGAATAGCGCCGCCGCCGGGCTCTTGCCCTCGATCAGCTGCGCCATCCGATGAAACAGCATGCCGTCCTCGAACGTCAGGTTGATCTCGGCTGCCGTCATATACTGTTCCAACGCCTGGATGGTCGAGTAATGGCTTCCCGATTGGAACCCAACCGAGATTGGCACGCCCGCAAGATCGCGCGGAGTGCGTATCGGGGAATCGGCGGGAACGAAAATCCCTGACGGGGCGACCGAATAAGCATCGGCGTACAGCTTGGCGTGGCCGTTTGAGGCCGCCACGTTCACCGTCCAATGGCAGGCGCAGCTGACATCGGCTTCGCGCCCCTTCTCGATGCTCTGGAAGGCGCCCTCATTGACCTTGTTGTGATGCTGGCCGGCCGTTGAGCGGATCAATTCGCGGAATTCGTAGTCCAGGCCTTCGGCGCGGAAATAGCCCTTCTCCTCGGCAACCCATTCCTGCAGCCGGAAGTGCGGTTCGATGATGAATTTGCTCACGGCGTATCTCCCTGAAGCGCAACATTTTCAAGTTTCTGTTTGACAGGAGCCTATCCGACAAGCGTCATTATCGCCATGTCCATATGGGAATAGATGATATGGCCGATATTGCATCATCAGAGTTGAACCTGAGAGAATTGCGGATCCTGCACGCGCTGCTGCACGAACGCAGCATCACCCGGACCGCAGAGCTGCTGGCGACCACGCAGCCCGGCATCAGCAAGGTGCTGCGGCATCTGCGTGCGCAGTTCGGCGATCCGCTGTTCGTCCGGAACGGACATGCGATGCAGCCGACGGCCAAGGCGCTCGAAATCGCGGATCAGGTCCGCACGCTGCTCGGCGTCGCCGACAGTCTGCGCGCCTCCGCGACCGTGTTCGATCCCGTTCGATCGGACCGCACCTTCAGCCTGCTGCTGACCGATGTCGGGATGATCCGCTTCCTGCCTCCCCTGATCGCGCACGTGGCTGCCATCGCGCCCAGGGTCAACATCCGGGCGATGCCGCTGGACTCACGTCAGTTCGAACTCAAACTGGAAGCAGGTGAAGCCGATCTGGCGCTCGGCGCCTTTCCAAAAGCACCGCGCCATTTGCGGCGTCAGCGATTGTATTTCGACGGCTATGTCACCGTCGTCCGGAAGGAACATCCCAAAATACCCGCCGTGAGGTCGCGCGCAGGCTTTCTCGCCCAGCGGCATATCCTCATCACCGCCTCGGAGACCGGTCATGCCGCGCACGGAACCGCCCAGCGCGTGCTCGCTTCGCAGATAGCACCCGGGAATATCATGTTGCGCGTGCCAAGCTTCATTGCCGGCGCCATCGTCGCGGCGGAGACCGACGGGCTCACCACCTTGCCGGCCAATCTGGCCAAGCGGCTTGCAGGGCCGCTTGGCCTGGCGGCATTCGAAACGCCGATCGCCCTGCCACGCATCGAGATCACGCAATATTGGCACGAACGGTATCATCGCGATCCCGCTCATCGCTGGTTCAGGTCGATTACCTCCGAACTCTTTGGCGCAGCGGCAAGCATGCGCGGGCGGACCGTCGCATCAGATTGATCGCGGTCAACTAGATCTTTTCCACCCCGCACCATTCCGCGATGAACAGCGCGGTCGCTTTGGTCGACTTCCGCAGCGAGTCCAGTTCGACATATTCGTTGAAGCCGTGCATCGCCGCGCCCTTTGCGCCGAAGCAGAGGCTCGGGATGTTGTAGTTCAAGCCGTAGAACCGCGTATCCGTCAGCGCGGTGAACGCCCGGTCCGGCACCGTGCCGCCATAGACCGCGTCAAACGCTTTTGCAAATGCGGCTTCCGGCTCGGCGGAATTCGTCAATTCATAGCCCTCCGACAAGAAGCCCGACCATTCGACCTGCGGCGGGTTGTTGGAGAGGAATCTGTGGTCGCGCGCGGCGGCCGACACGCAGGCCAGAATCTCCTTCTGGCATTCGGCGATCGACCAGCCCGGCAGGATCGCAATCCGGCAATCGACGTCGCACCACGCCGGCACACTGGAAGCCCAGTCGCCGCCCTTGATGATGCCGGGGTTGAAGTTGAGCGGATGGGGGACCGCCTTGAAATGGCGATCCGCCTTGGCGCGCGCGTTCCACGCTTCTTCGAGCTTCTGCAACGAATGGATCAGATGGTAGGCGGCCATGATCGCGTTGGCGCCGGAGCCGGCCTCGGCCACATGAACGGGCAATCCGCACACCTTCAGGCGAAACCAGATCACGCCGACCTGCGAGCGCACCATCGTCTCGCCGGTCGGCTCCGGGATGAAGCAGGCGTCCGCACGGTAGCCGCGCTGCAAGGTCGAGAGCGCGCCGACGCCGGTGGACTCTTCCTCGATCACGGACTGAAAGTGAATGCGCGCCGTGGGCTTCAGGCCCGCCGCCTTGATCGCATCCAGCGCATAGAGCGCGGCGATGGTGCCGGACTTCATATCGCAAGCGCCACGGCCGTACATTTTGCCGTCCTTGATAACCGGCGAGAATGGCGGCGTCTCCCACATGTCGAGGGGGCCTGTCGGAACGACGTCGCAGTGGCCCTGCAGGATCAGCGATTTGCCGGCATTGTTTGAAGGCCGGTAGGTGCCGACCACGCTCCGCGCTTTCGAGAAATCATGCTCGATCGGTCCAAAACCGCGCAGATCCTTCAAATCCTCGACGTCGATATGCCAGTCGTCGACCTCATAGCCGCGCTGGCGCAGGAGGTCGCCGATCATGTCCTGGCACGGCCCCTCGGCGCCGCGGGTCGAGGGGATCGCAACGAAATCCCTTGTCGTCGCCAGTTGCGCATCAAAGCCGGCATCAACGGCGTCGAGGATTTTTCGTTGCGTATCGGTCGTCATGCGGCGGCTCCAGTCGCGAATTCAAAGAGGTCGGGAGCGCGCACCCTACCCCGATCTCAGCCGCCGGCGTAATGCGCAAAATGCGCATCCCGCAATGCATCTTCGAGCAGGCGGCCTTCCGAATAGCCGCGCAGCGACGCCGGGCGCTCGACGCCATCGAGAAGCCGCGGACAGGGTTCGGGCGCGCCCAGCACGGTGCGCACCGGAATGCGCTCGGCATAGATGGGCAAGGCATAATCCTCCTCGTCGTCGCCAACGCCCTTGGCGCGAATTTTGGCGGAAGCCTCTTCGATCTCCATCGCGATGACGGATGTCGCCTTGATCTCCTGCACCGTGCTTTGCCGCAGGCCGGCAGTGCGATCGGGAAAGAAGCGGTCGACCATGGCGACCAGCGCGCGCTCCTTCTCGGCGGGATCGTCGACGAGATGGGCAGTGCCGAACGCCATCACGGCGCGGTAATCGGCCGAGTGATTGAAGCCACATCTTGCAAGCACCAGGCTGTCGAGATGCGCGACGGTGAGACATGCGCGTTGGCCGTCAGACTGGTTGCGCAACATGCGGCTCGCGCTGCTGCCGTGCCAGTACAGCGTGTTTCCTTCCCGCCAGAAGAACGTCGGCGTGCAGTAAGGCTGGCCGTCGACCACGTAGGAAACGTGGCAGAGCATCGAGGCGTCCAGCAGGCCGTGAATCTTCGCCCGATCATAGGAGCCACGCTCGTGCAAGCGCTTGACGCGGTTGCGCGGCGACAATGGATAGGAAGTGGTGGTCTCGCCTTCGATCGTCACGGCAGCTCCTTGCGGTATTGGCATGTCGAACCAGTTGTAGCTGCCAATTTGGTCTGCGATAGTGCCAATTCCATGCGAAAAATTCCGACCAATTCTCCGGCGACGCTGCCCAAGGCGGAGCTTCCGCTCGACCTTGATGGGCCTCACGTGACGCCGGATGCCTCCTCACAGCACCGGCTCTATCAGGCGCTTTGCCACGCCATCACGGGCGGGATTGCAAAGCCCGGCGAGCCGCTGCCGCCGCAGCGGACGCTGGCAAAACAGACCGGTTTTCGCCGCAACGCCGTCACCTCGGCCTATGAGCGGCTGATCGCGGACGGCTTTGCGGTCGCCACCACAGGCTCCGGCACCTTCGTCGCCGCACGCATTCCCGCGCGCGCCAGCGACGCCCGCAAGACCAGGATCGAGATCGAGGCGCCGCAGCAAGGCGCGCTGGCACTTGGCTGCACGCATATCGATGAAAGGGCATTGCAGCGCTTCAGGTCGTTTGCCGGCCGGCGCATGCGCGCCTTCGGCGCCGAGCACCTGCAATACGGCGACCCCAGGGGCAGCCGTGAGCTGCGCGCCGCGATTGCCGATCATTTGCTGTCGGCGCGCGGACTGCGCTGCGATCCGGACCAGATCATGCTGGCGTCGGGAACGCAGCACGCGTTGCGGATCGTGCTCGGCGCTATCCTCAAGCCCGGCGATCACATCTGGTGCGAGGATCCGGGCTATCCCGCCGCGAGACGAGCGATCGGACATTATGGCCTGCGCCCCGTCTCCGTCCCGGTCGACGGATCAGGCATGATCGTGGCGAAAGGCCGGGCGCTGGCGCCGTCCGCGGGCGCGGCCTATGTGACACCGTCGCACCAGTTTCCGCTCGGCGTGCAGATGTCGATGCCGCGGCGGCTGGAACTGCTTGACTGGGCAAGGGATGCTGGCGCCTTCGTGATCGAGGACGATTACGACAGCGAGTTTCGCTACGACGGAGCGCCCTTGCTGTCGCTCGCCGGCATCGATCACCTCTCGCGCGTCATCTACATGGGCACATTTGCAAAGACGCTGTTTCCGGGATTGCGCATCGGCTACTGCGCGCTGCCCGAGCGGCTGGTCGGACCAGTGACGACGGCCCGCGCCGCGCTCGACCGCTTTCCCGGCACGCTGATGGAGGGCGCGGTGGCAGACATGCTCAATTCCGGCGCGTTCGCGGCCAACCTGCGCAAGGTGCGCGGGATCTATCGCGAAGCGCGCGACGTGTTGGCCTCGACGCTGTCGACCGCATCGAATGGCAAGCTGTCGGTGCCCGTGCCCTCGCAGGGCCTGCATCTGGTCGCGCGGTTCGATCCATCGACCGATCCGCTAGTGGCCGCCAAGGCAAAGGCCGAGGCCGGCGTCGCGGGCTGGCTGCTGGCGGAAACCTATTTTCGTGCGCGCCCGCTGCCGGGATTCGTGCTGGGATTTGCCGGCCACGCCCTGCCGCAACTGATCGCGTCCGCCGAACGGCTGGCGAAGTCATCGCTGGCCGCCTTGCAAACTAGATAGAGTCATACGGTCTCTCCGTTCACGCAAGATGCTTGCTGAACAGGGCGACCACGCTCTGGGGCGCGGTATCGTCGAAAAACCGCTTGAGGTTCTGCGCAGTCTCTCGGGCAACTTCACCGCTTCGGGGGAAGAGGCCGCTTTCATAGACCGCGAGTGCGGCTTCGATGTCATCAGGATTGGCAAGAAGCGCTTGGGCAAGCTCCGCGCCATCATACATGGCAAGGTTGGCGCCTTCGCCTGCGAAAGGAGACATCAGGTGCGCCGCGTCGCCAATTAAAGTTAAGCTAGGCACCCGGTTCCATCGATGTCCGACCGGGAGCGCATAGATCGGTCGAAGCACTGGATCGATGTCGCTACCCGCAATAAGGGCAGTCAGCTGCGGAGCCCATCCTTTGAATTGATCAGCGATTTGAGCCAGGCCAACTTTTGCGTTGCTGAGATCGAAGGAATTGGCCCAGTCTTCTGGCTTATTTAACGCTACGTAGATGTGCAGTGTTCCGTCTGCATTGCGATGCGCCAGGATGCCTTTGCCCGGAGCAACTGCCATGAGCGTGCCGCTGCCGATCGCGTCCGCGCTTGCTTTATGGCGCGTGTCACCATCGAAAAGGAATATCTCGACGAAACAGGTGCCCGTGTAGGTGGGCCTTGAATCCGAAAGAAGTGGACGGACCTTCGACCACGCACCATCGGCGCCTACAATAACGTCGCAAGTAACCGTGGAGCCGTTCGCGAAGGTGACTTGGTGTCGTCCGCCCCCGATCGCTGCCACAGACGTAACCTTGTGATCCCAATGAATCATTCCGGTCGGGATCGAATTGATAAGCATCTTCCGAAGATCGCCCCGGTCCACTTCGGGGCACTCGCCGGTGTGGCGGCCAGGTCTGTCAAATAAAACATTGCCGCCTTTATCGACAATGCGTTTTGCGTCTTCGCCCGGACGAACAAGTCGAAGAAATGATTTAAACAGACCTGCGGCCTTGAGGGCGATCTGACCGTTATATTCGTGAATATCGAGCAGTCCTCCCTGTCCCCTCGCGTCAGCCGAGACTTCCGCTTCATAGACCGTGGCTGCGACGCCATGAAGATGCAGAACGCGGGCGAGCGTGAGCCCACCAAGTCCAGCACCGATGATCGTAATCGGATTTCGCATTTTCGCGCTCCTGTTGTCGCAGTCAGCGTTCGTTGGTGCTGACGGCTGCCATCCGCCTGACGTGTGTCGTCAGACAGTTGCTTTCGGAGACGCTGGCCGAACCGTGCGAAGCGCATGGTTGACGTGTATTCGACAGCCTGCCCAGCGTGTCACGCCGAGGTCAGGCAGTCGTTTTTCGCGACGGCGGTGAAGTAGATCGATTCACCGGGCGAAGCAAGATGAATCGCCATGCGGCTTGTCATGGCGACTGCGGCTGGGCGGGCTATGCCTGATGGATCAGATGCAATTTCTATGGGGGGAGCTTCGCCAGCCTGTCCGCGGCCATGTGCCGACCAAATTCTGCTTGAATGCCGGCCGCCGCTGGCAAGCACATCCCGCGCGATCCGTTTGCCAGCGCCACGGGCGGAACCAGCATGGTCAAGCGGCCGAAGGCCGCGACCTGACCGCACACCGGCCGGCGGCCTATCAGAATCGCCGGCGCGTCACTAAGCTCGACGCCGGATTCAATCACGGCGGAAACACCGAATGCCCGGCAATCGCAACGTTCTGTATCTCGTCATCGGCGTGTTGATCGTCGCGGTCGGCGTACTCAGCTACAATCTCTATAAGGCCAAGCAGGAACCCGAGGGCCTGCAGATCAATGTCGGGCCCGACGGGCTGAAGATCAAGACCAAGTGAGCGAGGCAGGAATGATGACGACAAAGGCCGCCCGATGCCTTGCCCTGCCCGCCGGCCTCGCCCTGTGGCTGCTCACAAGCCCCGCCCTCGCCCAAGTGTTTTCGCGCGAGCAGGATATAGCCGACCTGCGTCTCGGCCAGCGTGTCCTCGTTGACGACGGATCCTGCCCGGCTGGGCAGATCATGGAAGTCATGGGCTCGCAGATGACGACCTCAGGCGTGCTGCGCACCCGCAAATGCATTCAGCGGCTGGGGACGAAGAAGCGCTAGCTGCAATTTTCGTTGGCGCTAGAACATGCCGTTGGTGTTGGCGGCCTTTTCGGGAATCTCCTGCACGACGTCCCAGTGTTCGACGATCTTGCCGTTCTCGAGCCTGAAAATGTCGACGATGGCGCGGCCGCGCGTGCCCTTCTCGCGCACGCTGTGAACGTGCAGGATCACGTTATCGCCGTCGGCGAAAGCACGCTTGATCTCGCTGTGCGAGTCCGGGAATTTTTCGCGCAGAAAGCCGAGGAACGCCTTGAAGCCTTCGATGCCGTCAGGCGCCGTCGGGTTGTGCTGGATGTAGTGCGGTCCGAAGAACTTCGCAGCGGCGTCGAAATCCTTGCGATTGAGCGCCGCATCGTAGAATTCGAGCACGGCCTTCTTGTTGGCTTCCTGTGTCGCCGCATCGGCGGCGAGAACCGGGGAAGCAATCAACGGCAATACGCCGATGAGGCCGATGAGGATGAATCGCATGGTTGCCCCTATACAGTTTGTTGCAGGTATGAGCGCCAACCTACCAGCTTCCGTATCTGGCGACGACCCTGCGCCATAGCGGACGCATCACCGCGCAAACGCCCCAGCATATCGAGCCGGCAACGGCGCCGACAGGCCATTGCTGCACCTTGGCGGTTGTTAAGGTTCAGTTTGGCTTTGGCGGCCTGTTCAGGAAACGAAACGCCAGTCCGAGCAGCGATCCGATGAGCCAGGCCAGGGGCCATGAACCGGTGAACAGCACCGCCAATCCCATGCCCAAATCGCAAATCGTGGCCATGAAGCACTGAAACGAGACAACCGAGACCGGAGTTAGCAGCAGGATCGTCACCAGCGCATACACGGTCCATGCATGCCAGTACCGAATGACAAAACAAAGCCATGCCGAAAACAGAAGCAGGCCCAAGTGGAGAAAGTAGATTAAAGCGTCGATGGCCGTCGCCCCTGCCCGTTCGATACCGCAAAGCCTACCGGCCCGCGAGGCCGGGGCGCAAGGTATCAGTCGGCAAGCGACACAACTTTAACGATGGAGGTTGGCGAGCCCGCGTTACTGCTTCGTCGCCGGATCGAACATGCATTGCAGCGTCGGCTTTGCGATCTTGGTGAAGGTCGGGCCGATCTCGGACTGCTTTGACGGCGGCACCCACGCGGTCTCGATGGTCGGCACCCCGGTCTCGCTGATGCCGCGCAGCAGCGCTTCGCGCAGGTCGGCATCTTCCACGGTCGCGGCGGCGTAGTCGTGCAGGCAGCCGCAAACGCTTTCGGGATGCGCCCAGCGTCCGACCATATGGGGCGCGCAAAGCCGCACGAACTCGCCGCGCGGATCGGGCACTTTGAACAGGGAACGGAACGAGGTCTGCGGCGGCTGAAACTGGACCTGCGCCTGCGCCGCGCCGCTGATAAGGAGGAACGACAGGATTACAGCAGAACAGATGCGTGCGAACATACAGAGCCTTTATCGACGATCTTTTTGCTGTCGGCGACCTTTCAAAGGTCCGCTACGCTTAGTTGGCGGCCACAACGATCGGCTGCGACGCCGGGGACGCAACCGGCGAGCCGGTATAGGCGAAGGTGCCGACGCCCGGCAAGTTCTGGTCTGACGAACCAGCCATCGAGGGACCCGCCAGGATGAAGGCGAAGGCGAGGATGAAGCTGAGGGTCCGCATCTGACAGTCTCCGGTTGTCCGTGGCCGGCAGCGCCCGCCGTCTCGTTGAACACGTGATAGCCATCGGTTGTTTCCGGACCTCTGCACCAAAAACGCAAAATGGTTTCATCGCCCAGGAGAATTGTTTCGTCAGTTCGAGCGAACGAAACAATAGCCGGAAAAATTCAATGAATTCAGCGGTGACGTCCTCGCTTGAAAGGATCAGGCTGAACCCGGAAAACCGGCCATTGGGGCCACTTTGGCCATCCTTCCGTGGATGAGTACGGCCTCGTTCACTGGCCGACTGGATGAACCAAAGCCTCGGTCCGGCCGACTCAGACGAACGACGTGCAACCTTGCGCGTGCTTGTGCGTTGTGACCCCTTCCTCAACAAAGGATAGTCGTCGTGGGTAGTGGCAACATCGATGTTGGCAGTGCAACCCCGACCCGCAAACCCGGCCAGCCGGTGGAGCGCGAGGGAAAAACCTCAGAGCATCCCGTGAGCCTTTGTGGCGCGATGTCGCAGCAAGGCAGCGAATTTTGCGGCAATGTCTCGGCGCCGCAAAAATTCGTGCATCTGGTCGGTTGCCGTGACCGCAAAGTCGAGCCCGGCCAGGAGGTCCGCCAATATTCCAATCCGGTCAAACGGTAAGCCCAAACCCCTGAACCCGGATCCGATCTGGGATCCCGGCTGGCATCGGACTTACTGGACGAATTCACCGCATTTCTGAATCGCGGCGTCGGCGGCCCCCCAGGGCATGATCGGCACCGAGGACGTCGAGTTTTTGGGTGAACCCTCGATCAGCCTGTCTGAATAGACCATATAGACCAGCACGTTGCGTTTGGCGTCGCAGCCGCGAACGATCTGCATCTTCTTGAAGAACAGCGAGCGGCGCCGCCGGAACATGTCGTCGCCCTGTTCCAGTTTATGTTGGAACTTGATGGGGCCGATTTGGCGACACGCCAGCGAAATGTCCGAGACCTCCTCGGCGAGGCCGAGCCAGCCCTTGAAGCCACCCTTTTCCGGCACCGTGAAGTGACAGGCCACCCCCTCGACCTCGGGGTCGTCGACGGCGTAGGTCGCGAGCTTGTCGTTCGGGCTGAGCAGCTTGAATACCGTCGAACGGCGGAAAATCAGGTCAGGTTCGTCGCCCGCCGACGCCGGGCCGGCCTGCCAAAGCACCAGCGCCAACACTCCCAAGGCCAGACTTCGCCACTTCCTGTCATACTTAACGATGGCCTTGGATGTCATTGATTTCTCCACTGAATGGCTCGCCGCCTATGTAGTGGCAGAAAGCCGCACGGGAAGACCGCCGTCCGGGTGCCGGCCGAAGGCGCCCGACCGGCCGCCGTTTAACGGAATGTGAGGCTTTTTTGCTACGATTGGGGCGAAAAGCGCTGGAATTAGAAGGCCTACGCTGGTGAACGCTTTTTGCCTCTGCAACAACAAATAATTATCGGAAGAAAAGAGTAGATTCGAGTAACCGGATTTGAGGATCAAGCGCGTGAGCGGGCATCGGCTTTCTAGTGCGGGTATTGCGGGCGCAACCAATTCCAAACGGCGATTTTGGCAGATTGCGATGTTGACGGCGGCCGGCACCCTGGTTGCCGCCCCGCAGGCAGATGCTGCCGCCATGTTCTACTGGCAGGACTCCGATCCCAGCTACTACCGGCCGGCGCCGATGGCGCAGCCGCGCAAGCCGAAAGCCCGCCGGCCTTCGGCCAAGGCCGGGGCCGCCATCAAGGAAACCAACGCCAAGCCGCAGGGCCCGCTGATCATCGCCGTCTCGATCGATCAGCAGAAGGTCCGCGTCTACGACGCCAATGGCCTGTTCGCCGAAAGCCCGGTGTCGACGGGCATGAAGGGTCACTCGACCCCGATGGGCGTGTTCAGCGTCATTCAGAAGAACAAGATGCACCGCTCCAACATCTACAGCGGCGCGCCGATGCCTTACATGCAGCGCATCACGTGGTCGGGCGTTGCGATGCATGCTGGCGTATTGCCCGGCTATCCAGCGTCACACGGCTGCATCCGCATGCCGATGGCTTTTGCCGTGAAGATGTGGAACTGGACGAGGATGGGCGCGCGCGTCATCGTCACGCCCGGCCCGATCACGCCGGCCAGCTTCTCCCATCCGTTGCTGGTGGCACAAAAGGTCGTGCCGCAGCCTCTCATCGCCAACGATCCGGCGACCGACGCGCCCGCGGTGAAGAGCGACAAGGGCGCGGACGCAGGCCATGCGACCAGGCCTGCGAATGCACGTCTTGCTAATTCGGAGGCGAGCCTCGATCTCCGACCGACTGTCGGCCACGCGGCGCCGTTGCGCGAACAGACCCACACCGCGGATGCCCGCAGCGCATTGCCAGCCAACAACGCCGTCGTGACCATGTCCGATGCAATGCCGTCTGCAGCCAAGGTTCCAACTGCCAGCGATGCGCCGGACGCGACGCAATCCGAGCCGGCGATTGAACCCGCGGCAACTGACCTCAAATCGGCCGAGACCGGCACGGCTGGGACGGATGACAAGAAAGTCGAGGAGGCCGCGGCCCCCGCGCCGTCCGCCGAGTCCAGCGAGGCGAAAGTCGAAGCGAAATCCGACGCAGTGAACGCCGAGGCTCCGACGGCAGCGATTACCAAGGGCGAGGAAGCCAAGACTCCCGAATCCAAGCCTGCTGAATCCAAGCCCACTGAGTCCAAGCCAGCTGAATCCAAGGCCGCCGAAAAGCCCGCCGAGCCCGTCAAGGCGGTCGCCGATGCGCCGGCTGCACCGGCCGTTGCACCTGACGTGAAGAAGGATACGGCGCGGCTGCCTGGCGGGGACAAGGCTGCCAAGGCCGAACCGCCCAGGCGTCCAGGCCAGATCGCGGTGTTCGTAAGCCGCAAGGATTCCAAGCTGTATGTCCGCGAGAACTTCAAGCCGCAGTTCGACGTTCCGATCACCATCGCGCCGAGCGACCGGCCGCTGGGCACGCACGTCTTCACTGCCGAGGCCGACAAGAAGGATCCGAACCTGTTGCGCTGGTCGGTGGTCTCGCTGCCGGTCACGGCGCGCAATGCGACCCGGACCGACGAGGACGACCGCGCTGCACGGCGCCGCAAGATAGCCGGCGGAGCCGAGGCCAAGCCATTGCCGGCGTCGAACAGCCCTGCCGAGGCTCTGGACCGCATCACCATCGCTCCCGAGGCGATGGCGCGGATCGCAGAAGTCCTGAGCACCGGCAGCTCGATCATAGTGTCCGATCACGGCATCAACCAGGGCGGCGAAACCGGCGAAGGCACCGACTTCATCGTGCCCCTGCGGTAGACCCCATAACAGCTTGTTGAGCGGTAGCGGCCCGCGCGTTGCGCTATGCTCTGCGCTGCTGAACCGCAGCGCGAGGCTTTTCATGATGGACCGCAGGAGCGTGATATCAGCGGCGCTGGCCGCGATCGCCGCCGTCGCCTCGAACCGGCAATCCCTGGCGCAGGCCGGCATGAGCCGGATCACGGCTTACGCGTTTTCATTTCCGGGATTGGCCGGCGGCGATATCAGGCTTTCCGAGTTTGCAGGCCGGCCGATCCTGATCGTCAACACCGCTTCGCTCTGCGGCTTCACGCCGCAATATGGCGGGCTGCAGGAATTGTGGACCGAGTTCGGCGGACGCGGCCTGATGATCATCGGCGTCCCCTCCAACGATTTCGGCGGCCAGGAGCCGGGCGGCACGGCCGAAATCACTGCGACCGCGCAGAACCACCACGTCGCCTTTCCGATCGCCGCGAAGGCCGTCGTGAAGGGGCCGGACGCGCATCCATTCTACAAATGGGCCGCTGAGGCGCGGCCGAAGGATGTTCCACGCTGGAACTTCCACAAATACCTGATCGGCCGCGACGGCTATATCGCCGACGTCTTCCCGGAATCCGTCGAACCCGTGGATACACGGGTGAAAACCGCCATCGCGCGGGCGCTGACCCAAGGCGTTTCCGAGCGAAGTGGGTAGCGGTTCGCGTAAAGGAAACGCGTGTCAAAAAGACTACAAGACTCCTGAAATGAGCGACAAATCGGCTGGGCGTAACCACAGCGGTTGCGTTGGCGCGTCTGCTCCAACTAGGTTACTATGTGCTCCGGGGCATGGAGGCAGACCGGACGACGGCAATGCCGCGACCGGGAGCGGGATTCGAATCTAGGGAAAACAAGATGCGTATTGCGGCAGGGTTGATCTTTGCAGGCGCGGTTTCGCTTTTGGCATCAAGCGCGGCGTGGTCGCAGTCGCCACCCGCCAAGGGCGCGGCTGCTCCGCCGCAGGCAGCTCCAGCCCCCGCCCCGCCGCCGGCGCCGGCCTCGACCCGTCCGCCCTGCAACAATCCGAACGCGCTCGGCATCGGCCGCACCGTCGAGATCGACACGACCGGCGGTCCCGGTTTCGGCTTCGAACATTTCAAGGAACTCGACTTCCTGCGCGACAAGGAAGTGGTTCTGACGTTTGACGACGGTCCGTGGCCGGTGAATACGCCTGCGGTCTTGAAGGCGCTGGCG
Organism: Bradyrhizobium sp. URHC0002; assembly: GCF_054059515.1. Taxonomy (NCBI): domain Bacteria; kingdom Pseudomonadati; phylum Pseudomonadota; class Alphaproteobacteria; order Hyphomicrobiales; family Nitrobacteraceae; genus Bradyrhizobium; species Bradyrhizobium sp. URHC0002. The sequence continues at coordinate 6,327,844 of NZ_JBSSCF010000001.1, forward strand.
GAGGAATGCACCACCGGCATCTTCTTCCCGATCGGCAAGCACGCCACCTACTATCCGGAAATTCTCAAGCAGGTGATGGCGGCCGGCCATTCCATCGGGTCGCACACCTGGTCGCATGCCGCCCTCGTCAACAAGAAGCTGAACGAGCAGCAGCGCAAGGACGAAATCGAAAAGGGATTCAGCGCCGTAAAATGGGCGCTGGGCGGCAAGGCGCCGGCGCCGTTCTTCCGCTTCCCGGCACTGCAACACCCGCCGGAGATGGTGACCTATCTCGGCACCCGCAACATCGGGATATTCTCCTGCGACCTCGATTCCTTCGACTTCAAGGCAAGCAAGGCGCAAACCATCATCGACAACGTGATGCGCAAGGTCGAGAAGCACGGCAAGGGCATCATCCTGATGCACGACTTCCAGAAGCATACCGCCGAAGCCCTGCCCGAGCTCTTGAAGAAGCTGAAGGAAGGTGGCTACAAGGTGGTGGCAATGCGCGCCAAGACGCCGGTGCAGACCATCGCCCAGTATGACGAAGACATCGTCAAGGATCTGAAGCTGCCGACCGTGAGTTCGCGCCCGGTCTCCAGCGTCGTGCAGACGATCTCGGAATAACACCAGGCGACACAAGCCCGTGCCGTTGCTGCGTTTCGAAGGCTATGTCATCGTCTCCGCGGACGGCATGCTGGCCGACGCGCGCAATGTCATGCCGGACGAATTGAAGTTCGAGGGCGACAAGGCATTTTTTACTGCTGCCCTCGACCGCGCCGATCTGATCCTGCACGGCCGCAATTCCTATGAAGACCAGCCGAACTCACCGCGACGCAGGCGCATCATCCTGACGCGGACGGTCGACGCGATCGCGCCCGATCCGTCCAATCCGAAAGCGCTCTTGTGGAATCCCGCGGGCGCGTCGTTTGACGCCGCATGCAAACATGCGGGCGTCGACGCCGGCACCGTCGCCGTGATCGGCGGCCCCGGCGTATTCGGCATGTTCATGGACCGCTATGACGAGTTCTGGCTCTCGGTGGCGCCGCATATCCGCCTTCCCGGCGGCGAACCCTGCTTTCCCGGCGTCCCGGCCCGTACGCCGCAGCAAATCCTCGCGGCGCACGGCTTGCGCGCCGGCCAGCCGCAGATGCTTGATGCAGCTAACGAGGTCAGCGTCACGCCATGGCGGCGCGACGCCTTAGAATGAATTGAAACTATACGTCCCCGTAGGCCGGTTCATTCGGCCGCGGCCCGCGGCCGTAGCCCGCGATCATGAACAGCGCGCCGATGAGCGACAGGTTCTTCAAGGCGTCGATCAGCGTCTTGGCATTTTCGGGCGCCGGCTGGTTCCAGAAATCGTGGAAGTAGAAGGTCGCCGCGATGACGAAGAAGATCAGCAGGATCGAGAAGAAGCGCGCCCCGAAATTGACTGCGATCATCAGCCCGGCGAGGATCTCGAAGCCGCCGACGCCGAACGCCAGCAATTGCGGCATCGGCATCCCCGTCATGGTTTCGAGCTGCGAGGCATAGGGCGCGAGCATCGCCGGGATGGTCACCTTGGTTGCGATGAAGTCCGCCGTCTGCTGAATCGCGAAGAGCTTGGTCGCTCCCGTGTACATGAAGAGGACGGCGAACAGGACTCGCCCGAAGGTAACTAACGCTGGCATGGGAATGGCCTCACTGAATGGCATGCAATGGTAGCAGGCGGCGCGAAACGATTATGGGCGTTCCGTCTCCGCTTTTCAAACGCTCAAATCGAAACCATCCGCGCAGGGGCCTGCACGGGCCTCACCAGACCTTCTGATAGAAGCAGAACCAAGGCCCTTTTTTGATCATAGCGTTTTCAAGCGACGCTGGTAGCGGTCCGCGTGAAGAAAATACGCCGGAACAAAATGCTAGATCCCGATTTTGGTTCAATCTGAACCGGGATCTAGCCAAATAAGGTTGGCTGCTGGCGGCCTGCGCGCTCCTGGGCTTCGACAGCGGCAACCGCCGTCATGTTGAGCACGCCGCGCGCCGTCACCCCCGGGGTGAGAATATGCGCCGGGCGCGCCGGCCCGATCAGGATCGGACCGACCGGTAGCGCATCCGCCAGCGTCTTGATCATCTGGTAGGCGACGTTGGCGGTGTCGAGGTTCGGCATGATCAGGATGTTGGCATCGCCTTCCAGGTTAGAATGCGGCAGCACGAGCTTGCGCGCCGCGGCCAAGAGCGCGGTATCGCCTTGCATTTCGCCATCGGCCTCGATCTCCGGATGCTTCTCCTTCAGAAGCGCGGTGGCGCGGCGCATCTTGCGCGAGGAGTCGGTGTCGTAACTGCCGAAGTCGGAATGTGACACGAAGGCGACGCGCGGCTTCATGTTGAACCGCTGCACGTGGTTTGCCGCCAGCGAGGCCACCTCCGCGAGTTCCTCGGCGCTCGGGTTCGGGCGCACCTGCGTATCGGCGATGAAATAGGATCCCTTGCTGGTGATCATCATCGACAGCGCCGCGAAATCGCTGGCGCCCGGCAGGAAACCGACGATCTCCCGGACATGGCGTAGATGGCTCATATAGCGGCCTTCGACGCCGCAGATCATGGCATCGGCTTCGCCGCGGACCACCGCAAGCGCTGCGATCACCGTGTTGTTGGTGCGAACCACGGTGCGCGCGGCTTCGGGCGTCACGCCACGCCGGCCGGCAACGTCGATATAGGTCTGCACATAGGAGCGGTAGCGCGGATCGTCCTCGGGATTGATGAGATCGAAATCCTGCCCGGCCTTGATCGAGAGGCCGAACCGCTGGAGCCTTGCCTCGACGACGGAGGGGCGTCCGACCAGAATCGGCCGCGCCAGTTTTTCCTCGAGCACGACCTGCGTGGCGCGCAGCACGCGCTCGTCCTCGCCCTCGGCATAGATCACGCGGACCGGCTGCGTCTTCGCCTTGGCAAACACCGGCTTCATGACGAGGCCGGAGCGGAACGCAAAGCGCTCCAGCAATGCGGTATACTCGTCGAAATTCGTGATCGGCCGCGTCGCCACGCCGGATTCCATCGCCGCTTTCGCCACCGCCGGCGCGATGCGCAGGATCAGCCGCGGATCGAACGGGCTCGGGATCAGCGAGCCCGGACCGAAGCCCTGCGTCTCGCCGCTGTCAAACCCGCGGGCGACCGCATCCGACGGCGGATCGCGCGCGAGCTGCGCAATCGCGTCGACGGCGGCATGCTTCATTTCCTCGTTGATGCTGGTGGCGCCGACGTCGAGCGCGCCGCGGAAGATGAACGGGAAGCACAGGACGTTGTTGACCTGGTTCGGGAAGTCGGAGCGCCCGGTGCAGATCATCGCGTCGGAGCGCGCTTTCCGCGCCTCGTCCGGCATGATTTCCGGGTTCGGATTGGCCAGCGCCATCACCAGCGGCTGGTCCGCCATCGACTGGACCATCTCGGGCTTGAGCACGTTGGGCGCGGAAACCCCCAGGAAGATATCGGCGCCGCCAATCACGTCCGCCAGCACGCGGGCATTGGTCTTCTGCGCATAGACCGCTTTCCAGCGGTCCATCAGCGTGTTTCGGCCCTCGTGCACCACGCCGTCGATGTCACAGACCCAGATGTTCTTGCGTTGCGCACCCATTGAGACGAGGAGATTCAGGCACGCGATCGCCGCAGCACCGGCGCCCGAACAGACGATCTTCACATCAGGCAGCTTCTTGCCGTTCAGCAGCAACGCATTGACGATGGCGGCGCCCACGATGATGGCGGTGCCATGCTGGTCGTCGTGGAACACCGGGATCTTCATGCGCTCCTTGAGCTGCGCCTCGATCTCAAAACACTCCGGTCCCTTGATGTCCTCGAGATTGATGCCGCCGAAGGTCGGTTCCAGCGCTGCCACCGTCTCGACCACGCGCTCGATGGTGTCGGCGGCGATTTCGATGTCGAACACGTCGATCCCGGCGAATTTCTTGAACAGGACCGCCTTGCCTTCCATCACGGGCTTGGAGGCCAATGGCCCGATATTGCCGAGCCCGAGCACCGCGGTACCGTTGGAGACCACTGCGACCAGATTCGCCCGGGACGTCAGTGACGCCGCCTCGGCCGGATTGTTAGCGATTTCGGTGCAGGCCGCAGCAACGCCCGGCGAATAGGCCAACGCGAGGTCACGCTGGTTGGCGAGCGGTTTGGTGGCCTGGATTTCGAGTTTACCCGGGCGCGGCAGCCGGTGATACGCGAGCGCCGCAGAGCGCAGATCTTCAGAATAGGACGACATACACTCCCCCACGGGCTTCCTCGACCCCGAATTACGCGCCGAGGCCGGTCTTCGTTCGAACCGTTAGTTGTGCGGCAGATTGAGCCGGATGTGAAGCACGGGCAACCGCTCGGATGCAATATCCGAGAGCGTTCCCATCAACAGGGGGCATCGACGCAAAGCAGCAAAGCCGGTAGCATATTATCCTCCCTACCCCATCCCCTTGACCGACATGTGGCAATTTTGCCTCCCGCTAATGTCGGTGCCCGGAGCACAACTAATGGTAAAGATACTGATGGGCCTGGCCGCTGCGGTCGTGATCGCGGTGGGTGGCTTCTTCGGCTTCGAGTTTTATACGCAGCACCGGATCGAAGGCGACGTCGAGGCCGCATTCGCACAGATTCGCGCGGGCGGCGGCAAGGCAAGCCACGGCAAGGTGTCGTTCGACCTGAAGAGCCGCACGCTCCGGATAGACGATATCGCGACTGAAACGGCGACGCAGCCGCCACTCCGCCTGAAGATCGCCGGCGTCACCGCCTCAGGGGTCGGCCAGCAGGAAGCGGGCCGCTTCTCGGCCGACACGATCGAAGCTTCGGATATCGAGATCGGCAGCAGCGCTGCGGGCCCGACGGACGCGAAATTCACCTACAAAATGCCGCGCCTCGTGGTGAAGGACTATTCCTGCCCCGCGAGCATGCAGACGCCATCGACTTCGACGTCCATCATCGACGCGTATCGATCCGGATTGGAGCGGTTCGCCGCGATCTCGGCGGCATCGGTCTCGGCACCGAGCTTTACGGGGACGATCAACTTCGGCGCCGCCATGTCGGGAGAGTTCGCCTATTCGGGCATGGCCCTGCAGGACATCAAGGGCGGCAGGATCGCGACCATGCAGGTCGAGCGGGTTAACTTTACGATCAATACGCAACACGCCGGCAAGCCTGACAAAATGACCGGCGAAATGGCCAATCTTGCCTCGCGCGACTTCGATGCCGCTGCGCTTGCCGCCACCCTGGACCCGCAAAAGGCGAACGACGATCGCTATATTCGCGCCTACGGCAAGACGACCGCCGGCCCCTACACCGTCACTTCTGCGCAAGGTCTTCGCATGCGCATCGACGCGATGACGCTCGACGACGTCGCCGTACGCCCGTCGAAACTGCAACTTCCGGCGCTGCTTGCGACGATACAGGCTGCCGGAACCGCCCAGCCTTCACCCACGCAGGTGCGCGAACTGATCGATAGAGCGGCCACGATCTACGAGGGCATGCGTATCGGAACGGCCGAGATGCGCGGCCTTTCGGCCGAAACACCGCAAGGCCCGTTCAAGCTCGAGGCGATCAGGTTCAACCTGGAAGACGGCAAGATCGGCGAGTTTGCGCTCGAAGGGCTCGATACAAGCGCGCCGAAAGGGCCCGTCAAAATCGGACGCTTCGCGCTCAAGTCGCTGGATATCGCCAACTTCATGCGAATGTCGGCGCAGTTCGCGAATCCGGCGCAAACGCCCACCCCTGAACTGATCGCGGGGCTGTTTCCTCTCATCGGGGGTGTCGAGATCAAGGGCGTCACGGCGCCCTTCAGGAGCACCGGCAAGTTCGTCAACCTCGATGGCTTCGACGTGAACTGGGGACAATTCGTCGGACCCATTCCGAGCAAGGTGCGCCTGACCGCGAAAATGACCACGCCGGTCGATGCGACCAATCCTTCGATGAAAGCGCTCATTGCGGCCGGGCTGGACACGCTTTCGGCTGATGGTGATATCGGCGCGGAATGGACCGAGGCGGCCCGCAACTTCGTTGTCGACATCCCGAAGCTCGAGATCGGCGGGATCGTGAAAGCATCGGCGCGGATCGCGCTCGCCAACGTACCGCGGCAGGTATTTTCGGCCAACGCAGCCCAGGCGATGGGCGCGGCGGCGCAGATCGAAGCCGGCACGATCGAGCTCACGCTGCGCGATCTGGGCGGCGTCGATGTCGCGGTCGCCCAATATGCGCGCACCCAGAACGTCAGCCAAGAGGCCGCGCGGCAAGCGATCGCTCAAGGCATCAGGGACACCAGCACAACCGAGACAATTACGGAGGCGATCAGGGGCCCGCTGGTCAGCTTTCTCGAGAGCCCGGGGCAGACACTGGTCATCAAGCTGACGCCGCGCGCCAAGGTGCCGGCGCTGCAGCTTGTCCAGTTGTTGAAGACCGATCCGCTCCTCGCGCTGGCGCAATTCCGGATCGAGGCTTCGACGGGACTGTGAGCTAGCCCGAGCCCTATGTCTTGTCCGGCAGATTGAGCCGGATGTGCAGTTCACGCAGCTGCTTCATCGCGACGTCCGACGGCGCGCCCATCAGCAGGTCGACGGCCTGCTGATTCATCGGGAACAGCGAGATTTCGCGCAGGTTCGTGGTGCCGCACAGCAGCATCACGATGCGGTCGACGCCGGCCGCCATGCCGCCATGCGGCGGGGCGCCGTACTGGAACGCGCGATACATGCCGCCGAAACGCTCGACGACATCCTTCTCGCCATAGCCCGCGATCTCGAACGCTTTCACCATCGCTTCCGGCTTGTGGTTACGAATACCGCCGGAGGCGATCTCATAGCCGTTGCAGGTGATGTCGTACTGGAACGCCTTGATGGTCAGCGGATCCTGCCCGTTGAGCGCGTCGAGGCCGCCCTGCGGCATCGAGAACGGGTTGTGCGAGAAGTCGACCTTCTTGTCTTCCTCGTTGTACTCGTACATCGGGAAGTCGACGATCCAGGCGAGTTCGAACCGATCCTTGTCGATCAGGTTCAGTTCCTCAGCCACCTTGGTGCGGGCAAGGCCTGAAAACTTCCAGAATTTTTCCGGGTCACCTGCGACGAAGAAGGCGGCATCGCCCTCCTTCGTGCCGAGCTGCGCACGGATCGCCGCCGTCCGCTCCGCGCCGATGTTGTTGGCCAAGGGCCCCGCACCCTCACCGCCCTCACGCCACATGATGTAGCCGAGGCCGGGCTGGCCTTCGCCCTGCGCCCAGGAGTTCATGCGGTCGCAGAACGCGCGTGAGCCGCCGCCCACGCCGGGGATTGCCCAGACCTGGTTCTTCGGGTCTTCCAGCATCCGCGCGAACACCTTGAAGCCGGAGCCGCGGAAGTGCTCGGAGACGTCCTGCATGATGATCGGGTTGCGCAGGTCGGGCTTGTCGCTGCCGTATTTCTTCAGCGCTTCGGCGAACGGAATCCGTGGCCAGCCTTTTGTCACGGGCTTGCCCTTGGCGAACTCCTCGAACACGCCGGTGACGACGGGCTCGACGGCCGCGAATACGTCCTCCTGCTCGACAAAGCTCATTTCAAGGTCGAGCTGATAAAACTCGCCCGGCAAACGATCAGCGCGCGGATCCTCATCGCGGAAGCACGGCGCGATCTGGAAGTAGCGGTCGAAGCCAGACATCATCAGGAGCTGCTTGTACTGCTGCGGCGCCTGCGGCAGCGCGTAGAATTTGCCCGGGTGAATCCGCGACGGCACCAGGAAGTCGCGCGCGCCCTCCGGCGAGGACGCCGTCAGGATCGGGGTCTGGAACTCGAAGAAGCCCTGCTCCTTCATCCGCTTGCGCATGGAATCCACGATCGCGCCGCGGGTCATGATGTTCTGGTGCAGTCTCTCGCGACGCAGGTCGAGGAAACGGTACTTAAGCCTGATGTCTTCGGGATATTCCTGCTCGCCGAACACCGGCAGCGGCAGCTCGGCCGCCGGTCCGAGCACCTCGATCTCGCTGACATAGACCTCGACCATGCCGGTCGGCAGTTCCGGATTGTCGGTGCCGTCGGGACGCCGGCGCACCTTGCCGTCGATCCGCACCACCCATTCCGAGCGGAACTTCTCGACTTCCTTGAACGCGGGCGAGTCCGGGTCCGCCACGCATTGCGTGATGCCGTAATGGTCGCGCAGATCGATGAACAGCACGCCGCCATGGTCGCGGATACGATGGCACCAACCTGAAAGACGGGCGGTTTGGCCGATGTCGCGGTCGCGAAGCGCGCCGCATGTATGTGACCGGTAGCGATGCATGGAATTCCCAAAAATCAGATGTCGGAGGTCAGAATCGGGGCCAACGGCCGCGCGAATTGCGGGAGGGTTTACCCGACACCGCTGGGGGCGGCAACCAATGGCAGGGCCTGTTTTGCGCTCGAAACGCGAGATTTCCGCCCGCACCGGCCCTAACCGTTTGCCTATTGCGTGCCCGCGCCTATCTTTGGGTCATGACCGTCCATTTCCCGTTCCAGAACACCTATTCGGCGCTGCCGGCGAACTTTTTCGCCCGGGTGGCCCCGACGCCCGTCGCCGCCCCCCGGCTAATCAAGCTGAACCGGGCCCTGGCCGTCCATCTCGGGCTCGATCCAGATGTCCTGGAGGGCCCGGAAGGGGCCGAAATCCTCGCCGGAAAGCGCCTCCCTGACGGCGCCGACCCGATCGCGATGGCCTATGCGGGCCACCAGTTCGGTCATTTCGTGCCCCAGCTCGGCGACGGCCGGGCGATCCTGCTCGGCGAAGTCATCGACAAGGACGGCGTCCGCCGCGACATCCAGCTCAAGGGCAGCGGGCCTACGCCCTTCTCGCGCCGGGGCGACGGCCGCGCCGCGCTCGGCCCCGTGCTGCGCGAATACATCGTCAGCGAGGCGATGTTTGCATTGGGCATCCCGACCACACGCTCGCTTGCCGCGGTGACCTCCGGCGAACGCGTTCAGCGTGAGACCATGCTGCCCGGTGCCGTGCTCACGCGTGTCGCCGCCAGCCATATCCGCGTCGGCACCTTCCAGTTCTTCGCCGCGCGCGGCGACACCGAAGGCGTGCGGAAGCTCGCCGATCACGTCATCGCACGGCACTATCCTGACGTGGCGAACGCCGAGCGCCCCTATCACGCGCTGCTCGAAGGCGTCGTCTCCCGCCAGGCCGATCTGGTCGCGCGCTGGCTTCTGGTCGGCTTCATCCATGGCGTCATGAACACCGACAATTGCTCGATCTCGGGCGAGACCATCGATTACGGCCCCTGCGCCTTCATGGACGAATACAACCCCGCGCAGGTGTTCTCGTCGATCGACGAACAAGGCCGCTACGCCTACGCCAACCAGCCACGCATCGCGCTCTGGAATCTGACGCGCCTCGCCGAATGCCTGCTGCCGCTGTTCTCCGACGACAAGGACAAGGCGATCGAACAGGCGCAGTTCATCCTCGGCGAGTTCGCCGAAAAATTCACCGCCGCCTATCAGGCCGGCTTGCGCAACAAGATCGGCCTGTTCACCGCCCGCGAGGGCGACGAGGCGCTGGTGCAGGACCTGCTCGACGTTATGGCGAAGAACGAGGCCGATTTCACCCTCACCTTCCGTCGCCTGGCAGATGCCGCTGCGGATGCCGACAACGACAGCGTCAGGGCCCAGTTCACCGATCCCATGGCCTTCGACGAATGGGGCGCACGATGGCGCCAGCGCCTCACCAACGAGCCGCAATCCGCAGCCGAGCGGCAGGCCGCGATGCGCGCCGTCAATCCGGCGTTCATTCCCCGCAACCACCGCGTCGAAGCCGTGATCGCGGCGGCCGTGAACGACGACTACGCGCCGTTCGAGGAATTGCTGATGGTGCTGTCAAAACCGTTCGAGGATCAGCCTGGCTTCGCGGCCTACGCCGATCCGCCGCTGCCCGGGCAGCGCGTGCTGCAGACGTTTTGCGGGACGTGAGGCGCTGATCTTTCCACGTCATTGCGAGCCAAGCGAAGCAATCCATTTCGCCACTTGTGGAGGGACGGATCGCTCCGTCGCTTCACTCCCGTGCGCAAACGCATTTGCGTTTGTCGCAGGCCATGACGGCGTTGCAAATCTCATCGCAGGGCATGACGACTATTGCCCGTTAACCCCAATCCTTAAGCGCCCATCCACCATCCGCCGACGGACTTCGCCCCCGGTTCCACAAATTAACAAACCCTCAACGCGCTCCCCACAATTCTATCGGTTTACTTGGGGGAGAATTGCCGTGGACGCCTTTGCTTTCGAATTCATGGGAATGGTGATGATTGGGCTCTGTCTCATCGTGCTCGCGCTGCCGTCGGGCCGTCGGCGGTCGCGGCGCGTCCGCTACGAGTAAGCGGTTTCGAGAGGCGCCGTCGCGTCCGCGAAAGCGGGTATCCAGCACGCCGCGGCCTCTCCATTCATCACCCGCATCTCTGAAATACTGGGTCGCCTGGTCAAGCCGGGCGATGGCCAGCCGGTATCCAGCCGCCTGGCCGCGGTTGGGTCGCAAAAAAGCCGTGCTCAGGCTCAAATGCAGGGCTCAAATCCGGCCCAACACCCTTGACATATCAACGTTTTCGGCAGAACGCCTGTCCGACGCGTCATGGATTGTTCATGGATCTGATTACCACCACTTCCGACCTCGCCTCTGCCTGCTCCCGGCTCGCTCAGCACAAGGTCATCACCGTCGACACCGAGTTCCTGCGGGAGACGACCTACTATCCCCTGCTCTGCGTCGTGCAGATGGCGAGTGCGGACGAGGCCGTCGTGATCGACACGCTGGCTCCCGGCATCGACCTCAAGCCGTTCTTCGAATTGATGGGGAACGAGGCGGTGCTCAAGGTGTTTCACGCCGCCCGCCAGGATATCGAAATCGTCTGGCACCAGTCCGGCACCATTCCGCACCCGATCTTCGATACCCAGGTCGCGGCCATGGTGCTCGGCTATGGCGACAGCATCGCCTATGACCAGCTCGTCGAGCGCGTCACCGGTCACCGGCCGGACAAGACCCACCGCTTCACCGACTGGTCGCGCCGGCCGCTGACGCCGGAGCAGATGCATTACGCGGTCTCCGACGTCACCCATCTGCGCGACGTCTTTGCAGCGCTGGACGCCGACCTGAAGAAGCGCGGCCGCAGCGACTGGGTCAGCGAGGAAATGGAAGTCCTGACCTCGCCGAAGACTTATGATTTCCACCCCGAGCGCGCCTGGGAGCGACTCAAGACGCGGGTGCGCAAGCCGAAAGAGCTCGCGGTCCTGATGGAAGTGGCGGCCTGGCGCGAGCAGGAAGCGCAAGGCCGCGACGTGCCGCGCAGCCGCGTGCTCAAGGACGATGCGGTCGGCGACATCGCCACCCACGCCCCGACCAGTCTCGAACGCCTCGCCGGTCTACGCTCGCTGCCGAAGGGCTTCGATCGTTCGAAATGGGGCTCCGATATCATCGCCGCCGTGCAGCGCGGCCTCGCCCGCGATCCCCACACGCTGCCGAAGATTGAAAAGCCGCGCGGCAATTCGAACGGGGCTGCGACGGTCGAACTCCTGAAGGTGCTGCTGCGGATGACGTCGGAACGCCATGCCGTCGCCAGCAAGGTCATCGCCACCGTCGACGATCTCGACCAGATCGCAGCCGACGATCAGGCGGACGTCCCCGCTTTGCACGGCTGGCGCCGCGAATTGTTCGGCGAAGCCGCGATCGCGCTGAAACACGGCAGGCTGGCGCTTGCGATCGAAAAAGGCCGTGTCGTCAGGGTGGATCGGGTCTAGCGGGGGCACTGTGGCTTTCATCCTTCGAGACGCATCGCCTTGCGATGCTCCTCAGGATGAGGTCTGAGATCCTCATGGTGAGGAGACGCGTAGCGCCGTCTCGAACCATGAGGCCACAGGCGCATCACCTTGCGGCACTACCACTTCAACTCCAGCCCCAGCGTGCCCTGATGCGACTGCAACGCGGCGCGTAATTTGGCGTCGTAGTTGACGTAGAGCCGCGCGGTGTTGGTGAGGCTCAGCGAGGCCGAGGCGCCGACATCGGCGCCGTACCGGCTCTCGCCGATACCCTGGAACGTAATGCTCTGTACGCCCTGGCTGACGGTGATGTCGGAGAAATTCTGCACGACGTTGTCGACGAACTTGCCGTAGCCCGACAGGTCGAAAATCTTGCCGTCGAATATCCAGTATTGGCCGATCTCCGCGCCGATCAATAACCGCCCGCGCTCAACGGTGGCGCCCGTCGCCGTCACGGGATCAAGGCCACCGATCTCCTGCAACGAGCCGTTCTGGGCGCGGACATATTCGAACGCGGCCTTGGGCACGATGCGGCCCTGGTCCCTGGTCCAGTAGTAGCTGATCTCGCTCAGGACGCCGTCGAGCTTCGCGTTGTATCCGGCGGTCGCAATTCCAAGCCCGGTGTCGCGGCGCGAATTGATGTTGCCGAAACCGTGCACCACCGCGCTGGCCCAGGTCCACGGCCCGCTATCGACGGAAGCCGTGAAACCGATCTGGGTCAGGTCAATCGTCGCCGATTGCAGCGCCAGCGGAATATCGATCGCGGAGCGGCTCTGATCGACGGAAAAGCCGATATTGATGCCCGGTGCCACCCGCGCGCCGATCCCGGCTACGCCACCCCAGGTCTTTCTGGTATCGCCGACAAAATCGCCGACCGCGCTGGTCTTCGTGTAGTTTCCGTAGCCTTCGAACCAGGTCCGGTAGCGCGGCGCTTCCGTGCTCTCGGAGGCACCGCCGCCGCCGGGATTGGTCCGCTGCAGGCGGTTGAAGCCGTTGCTCGACTGATTGCCCAGCCGTTCCAGGAAATTGCTGCCGAGGTTGGTCACCGCCGCACCCGACGACACCGTCGAATTGATCACCGTCGGCGTCGGACTGGGGGTCGGTGAAGGCGTGGGGGTCGGAGTGGGTGTCGGCGTCGGCGATTGCGCCTGCGCGACGGACATGATGCCGATGAGAACGAACGCGATCGCGACAAGCCGCGCGAGCGCACGGCCGATCCTGATTTTTCGTGCCCGCGAAAGCCGCGAAGAGCAGCGCATCCAATCCATTCCCAAAGGCAAAAGCGCCGGCTCGAAAAATGCGCAAAACCCGATCAACCGGAACGATTTGCCCCCAGTTCATGCGAAGGGTCAATCGGTTGGCCCCCCGCCGCACTGCCGAATACGCGCTATTGTTGTCCGGCTGCCACAGCTCGCGCGACACCGCGACCAAGTTTTGGGCAATCGCCAGAAGCCCCATCGGGGAGGTTTTGCCCTGCCCTCGAACTCAGGCGGCCGCCTGGCATCCGGCGACCTCGCTGAGCTCCGGATAGAATCGCGCGGTCATCCGGCCGACATACCAGCGCAAATTGTCATGGCTTGCGGCCGCCCGCTGCAAATCCGACTCGAACAGCGGACAAATCGCACTGACCGCGAAGGCGAACATCGTGGCGTCGATGCCGGCGGGCGTGCTGCCCATGAAGAACGGCTTGTCGCCGAGATAGGCGGCCATCGCATCGATCGAGCGGATTCCGATCGCGGTGATCTCGTCGGCGGAGTGACGGCCGATCCCCTGCCCCTGCAACGTCTTGCGCAGACGGCGACGGATCATCGATACCACGACGGGCCGGACCGGCGCAGGCACGCCCTTGAAGAAATTGACCGGCCCTTTGCGGAAATTGTCGTCGATCATCCAGCGGAAGTAGACGCTGGCCCAGTACAGATTGTCCTCTGCCATTTTCTCGAACGCCCAGGCGATGGCGAGCTGTTCGGCGGTGAGACCCTGGTCGAAATCGATGCCGTATTTCTTCTCGAGGTGCCAGCGGATCAGCGTGGAGTCGCCGAGCAGCTGGCCGCCGTCCTCGATGTAGGGAATCTTGCCCTTCGGCGCCTTCGAAAAGCTCATCAACGCCTTTTCGAACGGGAGTTTCGACATCCGCAACAAGGTCTCAGCCTTGGTCACGAACGGGCTTGCGTCGGGAAGGCCGAAATTGGGCCCGGAGCCGTAGAGCGTGATCATGGAACCTCGATGGATTTGCGGAGCGCGGTTATCGCGCCCGTTCGCGCACACTTCCAGATAATATCAGATCGTCCGCGGCGAAATCAGGGTGCCGTCGCGGTCGGTGCTGTCGGCGAACTTGCAGATGTCGCCTTCGAGACGAAGCTTGCCGCTCGCCAACAAACGCAGCGCCTCCGGGTAGATGCGATGCTCGATGCCGAGGATGCGCTGCGACAGCGTGTCGGCCGTGTCGTCATCGGCCACCGCGACCGCGCCCTGCATTATGATTGGCCCGGCGTCGGTTTCCGGGATCACGAAGTGTACGGTCGCGCCCGAGATCTTCACCCCGGCCTGCAACGCCTGGCCGTGCGGATCGAGACCGGGGAACGATGGCAGCAGCGAAGGATGGATGTTGAGCATCCTGCCGTACCAGCGCTGCACGAAATCGGCGGTGAACAGTCGCATGAATCCGCCGAGGCAGATCAGATCGACGTTTTTCTCGTCCAGCGCTTGCTGCAGGACGGCTTCGAAGCCGGCGCGATCCTTGCCGAACGGCTTGCTCTCGATGACGACAGTCGCGATGCCGCTCGCTTCTGCCTTCTCCAGCCCGGCCGCATCGGCCCGGTTGGAAACGACGGCGACGATCTCGGCCGGAAAATCCGCGGCCTTCGCCGCATCAATCAGCGCGGCCATATTCGATCCACGCCCGGAAATCAGGATGGCGACACGGCGCTTCATTGCGAAAGATCGAGGTGACCGTTGTAGACCACGCGATGTTCACCCGCAGCCGGGATCACTTCGCCGAGCAAGGCAACGGTCTCACCGCCTTCGGTCAAAATTTCCGTCACCTGCTCGATCGCATCCGGCTTGACGATGGCGACCATGCCGATGCCGCAGTTGAAGGTGCGCAGCAATTCGAGTTCGGCGATGCCGCCCTGCGCGGCCAGCCACTTGAATACCGGCAGCACCGGCAGCCGAGCCAGATCGATGCCGACGCCGAGATGCTTTGGCAGCACGCGGGGAATATTGTCGGTGAAGCCGCCGCCGGTGATATGCGCGAGGCCCTTGATGGCCCCGGTCTCGCGGATCGCGCGCAGGCAGGACTTTACATAGAGCCGCGTCGGCGCCAGCAGCGCGCCGCCCAGCGTCATGACCGGCGAGAACGGCGCCGGCGCATCGAAGCCGAGCCCGGATTGCTCGACGATCTTGCGGACCAGCGAAAAACCGTTGGAGTGAACGCCCGACGAGGCCAATCCGATGACGGCATCGCCCACGGCGATATCCGCGCTCGGCAGCAGCGTGCCGCGCTCGGCGGCGCCGACCGCAAAGCCCGCGAGGTCGTAATCGCCGCCCTTGTAGAGGCCCGGCATTTCGGCGGTCTCGCCGCCGATCAGGGCACAGCCGGATTCCCGGCAGCCCTCAGCGACGCCGGCCACGATCGCCGCAGCCGCTTCCGGTTCGAGCTTGCCGCAGGCAAAATAGTCGAGGAAGAACAGCGGCTCCGCACCCTGCACCACGAGGTCGTTGACCGACATCGCCACCAGGTCGATGCCGATGCCGCCGTGCAGGCCGGTCTCGATCGCGATCTTGACCTTGGTGCCGACGCCGTCCGTCGCCGCCACCAGCACCGGGTCCTTGAAACCCGCCGCCTTGAGGTCGAACAGGCCGCCGAATCCGCCGATTTCGGCGTCCGCGCCCGCCCGGGCGGTAGCACGGACCATCGGCTTGATGAGATCGACCAGGCGGTTGCCCGCATCGATATCGACGCCCGAATCGGCGTAAGTGAGCCCGTTTTTGCGGTCGATCATGCCCAAATTCCAGTATGATGACGGCTGGTTACGAGGAATTCCGCGATCCTGCAATGGCTCGCAAGCGCTTGGCGCATATACTATGTAGATAAGAACCGGCAGAACCCGCCAGGGGCCGGATTTGGGCCGGGAGCCGGGAAGCGACCGAGTTGAGTATTCCAAACATCATTACGCTGGGGCGCATCATTCTGGTCCCGGTCATCGTCTGGGCGATCGTTTCCAGCCAGATGGAGATCGCCTTCGCGATCTTCGTCATCGCGGGGGTGAGCGACGCCGTCGACGGCTTTCTCGCCAAGCGGTTCAACATGTCGAGTGAACTGGGCGCCCTGCTCGACCCGCTCGCCGACAAGGCGCTGCTCGTGTCGATCTTCGTGGCACTCGGCATCTGGGGCGCGGTGCCGCGCTGGCTCGTCATCCTGGTGGTGTCGCGCGACATCATGATCGTCACGGCCGTGATCGTGTCGTGGCTGTTCGACAGGCCTATCCCGATGAAACCCCTGATGGTGTCAAAGCTCAACACGGTGGCGCAGGTGGCGTTCGCGGCGCTGGTGCTGGCTTCGCTCGGTTTCAACTTCAAGCCGGCGCCCTATGACGTGATCCTGATGGGTTTTGTTACGGTCTTTACTTTGGTTTCCGTCTCGCTCTATCTCGTCGAGTGGGTGCGGCACATGAGCACGATCGACGCGCGCTAGATCTTGTATTTACTGTAGTATCCCGTCCCGGAGATTTGCGTGGCAGTCCGCGTTCAACCCCGTCAGCTTGCCTTTGCGCTGCCGCATGCGGAGAGCCTGACCCGCGACAATTTCCTCGAAGGGCCGGCCAATGAAGCCGCGCTCTCGCTGATCGAAAGCTGGCCGGACTGGCCGAACCGCATCATGCTGCTGGTCGGACCCGAGGGCTCCGGCAAGAGTCATCTCGCCGCGATCTGGGCCGAACAGGCCGGCGCGCGCTCGGTATCGGCGCATGCGCTCAGCCCTGCCGCCGTTCCCGGCGCGCTCGCCACTGGCGCGCTGGTGGTCGAAGACCTGAGACCGACCGACTTCGACGAACGCGCGATGTTTCACCTCCTGAACCTCGCGCGCGAGGATGAGGCCTACGTCCTGATCACGGGCCGCGTTCCGCCTGTCGCATTCGAGGTGGAGCTGCGCGATCTCCGGTCGCGGCTGCGCGCCGCACCCGTCGTACCGCTATTGCCGCCCGACGACCTGCTGTTTCGCGGCTTGATCATCAAGTTCTGCGCGGATCGCCAATTGAGTATCGACGAGGCTGTCGTGAGCTACCTCGTCACCCGGATCGAGCGCTCCTATGCCGCCGCCCGCCGGGCGGTCGGCCTTCTGGATACCGAGGCGCTGCGGCTGGGCCGGCCGGTGACCCGGGCGCTGGCTGTGGAGGTACTGCGCAACGCCTGATCGACGGCGCGTGCTGCTACCTGCCGCCTTGACGGCAGCCCCGGGCGGAACATCAATGTCATTGAAACGTCATCGGCGTATCACATGCTGTGGACTGCATTCCCTTAAACTAGCTCGCCTCTCCCGAGATGGATCAAAGCCTTATGGATTCGGCCCAAGTTATTGAAATAAAAGAAAAAGAACCGGTTTCCGAGGCTCCCCCAACGATTGCCACGAGCCCCGAGCGATTCATTAACCGCGAGCTTTCCTGGCTACATTTCAACCGCCGGGTCCTCGAAGAGGCGGTCAATCCCGGCCATCCCGCGCTGGAGCGGGTCCGGTTCCTGTCGATTTCCGCCAATAACCTTGACGAATTCTTCATGGTCCGCGTCGCCGGTATCAAGGCACAGGTCCGTGAAGGTATCGCCGAACGCAGCCCCGACGGCATGACCCCGGCCGAGCAGCTCGTCCTCATCAACAAGACGGTTTCGGAGCTTGCCTCCGACCAGCAGGCGATCTGGCGAGATCTGCGCACCACCCTGTCGGAGACGGGCATCATTCTGGTTGACGGCCACGAATTCACCAAGGCGGAGCGCGGCTGGCTCGAGGATCACTTCCTCCGCAACATCTTCCCGCTGCTGACGCCGCTGGCGATCGATCCGGCGCACCCGTTCCCGTTCATCCCGAGCCTCGGCTTCACCATCGCGCTGCAGTTGGCGCGGGTGTCCGACGGCAAGCCGATGAACGCGCTGATCCGCATGCCCGGCAAGATCGACCGGTTCATCCGCATGCCTGCAGGCAAGGACGGCGCGGTGCACCTGATCCCGCTGGAGCAGGCCACGGGGCTGTTCATCGGCCGCCTGTTCCCCGGCTACACCGTCAAGGGCCAGGGCGCCTTCCGCATTATCAGGGACTCCGAACTCGAAATCGAGGAAGAGGCCGAGGATCTGGTTCGGCTGTTCGAGAGCGCGCTGAAGCGGCGGCGACGGGGTTCGGTGATCCGCCTCGAGATGGAAGCCAAGATGCCGGAAGCGCTGCGCGGCTTCGTGCAGCAGGCGCTTTCGGCCGCCGACGACGAAGTGTTTCTCGTCGACGGCGTGCTGGCGATGAACGAGCTCTCGCAGCTCACCCGGCTCGACCGCCCCGACCTCGAATTCACACCCTACGTGCCGCGCCATCCGGAGCGGGTGCGCGACCACGGCGGCGACATCTTCGCCGCGATCCGGCAAAAGGACCTGATCGTCCATCACCCCTACGAATCCTTCGACGTCGTCGTGCAATTCCTGCAGCAGGCTGCCCGCGATCCCGATGTCGTCGCCATCAAGCAGACGCTCTACCGTACCTCGAACAATTCGCCGATCGTGCGAACGCTCGCCGAGGCCGCGGAAGCCGGCAAATCGGTCACTGCGCTTATCGAGCTCAAGGCGCGGTTCGACGAAGAAGCCAACATCCGCTGGGCGCGCGACCTCGAACGCGCCGGCGTGCAGGTCGTGTACGGCTTCCTCGAACTGAAGACCCACGCCAAGCTGTCGATGGTGGTGCGGCGCGAGGGCGGCAATCTGACCACCTACGTCCATACCGGCACCGGCAACTACCATCCGGTGACGGCGCGCATCTATACCGATCTTTCCTATTTCACCTCGGACCCGATCATCGGCCGCGATGCGGCGCGGGTATTCAACTACATCACCGGCTATGCCGAGCCGAGCGACATCGAGCGGATGGCGGTGTCGCCGCTGACGCTGCGCAAGCGCATCATCGAACATATCAAGGGCGAGGCCAATCACAGCAGGCACGGCAAGCCGGGCGTGATCTGGATGAAGATGAACTCGCTGGTCGACCCCGATGTCATCGACGCGCTGTACGAGGCCTCGCAGGCCGGCGTGTCGATCGAACTGGTGGTGCGCGGCATCTGCTGTCTGCGGCCGGGCATATCAGGACTTTCCGAGAACATCCGGGTCAAATCCATCATCGGCCGCTTCCTGGAGCATGGCCGCATCTACTGCTTTGGTATGGGGCAAGGCTTGCCTGGCCCGAAGGCGGCTGTGTATATCTCGTCCGCCGACATGATGCCGCGCAACCTCGACCGCCGCGTCGAAATCCTCTGTCCGTTGCAAAATCCCACGGTACATCAGCAGGTTCTCGAACAGATCATGGTCGCGAATCTGAAGGATACCGAGCAGAGCTGGCAGTTGTTGCCGGACGGGTCCTCAACGCGTATGAAGGCCGCGAAAGGCGAAGAGCCGTTCAATCTGCACAACTATTTCATGACGAATCCGAGTCTGTCTGGCCGTGGAAAGTCTCTCAAGGAATCTTCGCCGCGCCGCCTCACGCGCCGTAACGAGCGTCAGCAATCCTCATAAGGAACCGCGGCTGTGAAGCGACCGCGCAAGCGCGCTTCCAGCGTCGCCGTCATCGACATCGGTTCGAACTCGGTTCGTCTCGTCGTCTATGAGACGATGGCGCGCAGCCTCGTCACCATCTTTAACGAGAAGGCGCTGTGCGGGCTCGGCCGCGAGGTGCAGAGCACCGGCCTGCTGGCCGAGGATGCGGTTGCCAAGGCGCTGACGGCGCTGCGGCGATTCCGGGCGCTGTGTCGGATCCAGCAGGTCGGGCGCGTCTTCGCCATCGCCACCGCCGCCTGCCGCGACGCCAAGAACGGCCCCGACTTCATCGCCAGGGCCGAGCGCATCTGCGGCGCGGAGATTCAAATCCTGTCGGGGCCGCGCGAGGCGAAGCTTTCCGCGCTCGGCGTCGTCTCCGGCATCCACAATCCCGACGGCATTGTCGGCGATCTCGGCGGCGGTTCGCTCGAACTGATCGACGTGCAGAAAAACAGAGTCCACAGCGGCGTCACGCTGCCGCTCGGAAGCCTGGCGCTGCAGGATCTCGCACAAAAATCGCTCAAGCGCGCCGAACGCATCGTCAACAACGATCTGTCCAACGTGGCCCAGCTCAAGGCCGCCCAAGGCCGCACCTTCTATGCGGTCGGCGGCACCTGGCGCGCGCTGGCGCGCATCCACATCGTCCAGAGCGACTATCCGCTGCGCGTGATGCATGGCTACGAGTTACCGGCCGCCGACGCGCTGGATTTCGCCCGGCGCCTGCGCCGGCTTGCGGCGGCCAACATGCTCGCCGATATCGAAGTGATCGCGGATGCACGGCGTCCGCTGCTGACCTATGCGGCGCTGGTGCTCGAATACATCATCCGCATCGGCAAGCCGAAGACGATCGTGTTCTCGACCTTCGGGGTCCGCGAAGGCCTGCTCTACGAGATGCTGCCGCCGCAGGAGCGCGCCAAGGACGGCTTCATCTGCGCCGCCCAAACCCTGAACGGGCTGCTGTCGCGTTCCGCGCGCCACGCCGAGGAACTGGTCGCATGGACCGATCGGCTGGTGCGGGTCGTGAAGCTGCGCGAGACCGCTGAAGACCGCCGCCTGCGCCACGCCGCCTGCCTGCTATCCGATGTCGGCTGGCGCGTGCATCCCGACCACCGCGGCGAGGAAACGCTGAGCCTGATCACCAACGGCAATTTTGGCTCGATCAGCCATCAGGGCCGCGCCTTTGTCGCGCTGTCGGTGTTCTATCGCTACGCCGGCTTGAGCGAGGAGAACGAACCGCCGACGCGCATCCGCGAACTGGTGCCGCCGGCGATGGACGAACGCGCCCGCGTTCTCGGCGCCGCCTTCCGCGTCGCGCATCTGATCTCGGCGGCACGCACCGGCGTGTTGCCCGCGACGCATTTCCGAACCCGCGGCCGCAAGCTGATGCTGGTGTTCGAGCATCGCATGGTCGATCTCGTCGCCGACCGTGTCGGCAGCCGCTTCAAGCAGCTGGCACGGCTGATCGGCCGCACCGGCTCGATCGTCCGGAACTGACGGACAGAAGCGCGGCCTTCCCCTCGTTATCAGTCACATCCGCGACATCACGCGCGCCGCGAGCGCTGGCTCGCGCAGCGCGGCCTGCGGCTTGAGCAGTTGCGAGACTTCCGCAGTCAGCCGGTGCACCTCGGGATCGTCAGCGGCGAGCTTGGTCAAGGCTGCACCATACTGCAGGCGCTGGGCCAGGTCGGCGGGGCGAACACCGCGCGTAGCAGGATAGACGAAATCATTGACGGCAACGCCCCACGGCGTCGCGATGGTATCCTGGATGGCCGCGAAGAAGTCACGCGCCAGCCGCTCGACGGGAACATCTTCCGCCAACAGCCGGTCCAGGATCACGGCTTCCTGTGCTGCCACGCTCATGCCCTGGCCGAAGACCGGATTGAAGCGGCAGAGGGCATCGCCTATCGCCAGCAGCCCTGCCGGGAAAGACTCCAGGCGCTCGAAATGTCGCCGTGTGCTGCAAGGCAGCTGGTAGCGGACGATATCGGTCACCGGTCGGGCGTCCCTGACCGCGTTATAGATGGTCGGGGTGCGCAGGCTCCTGACGAAATCCATGAATCCCGCGCGGTCGCCCGGAGGCGCATCGCCATGATTGCCTCCGATGGAAAGCAGCCATCGCTGCTTCTCGATCGAAAACAGGAAGGCTCCGCGGCTGCTGGCGGGTGCGGACGGCAGGATGATATTGCCCAGCCAGTCGGCATCGTGATCGATCGGGCGTTCGACAATGGTGCTCGCGTAAGCCTGATCCATGCCGATCTCGGTTTCTTCGGGCTTCGGCAGAGAAAGCTCTTCGAGCAGCTTCAGCGTCAGGCCACAGCGGCCGGAAGCATCAACAACCAGGTCGGCTTCCAGGGTCACGGCAGGCCCATCTTCGCTGTCATAACGGACCGCCTCGACCCGCATTGCATCCCGCGATGCGACAAGCCTGGTTACGCGAGCACGCTCGCAAATGTTGACATTCGGGCTCTGCTGAACGCGTCGCCGAGTAACGGCTTCGAGCAGTGGGCGCGACATGCAGAAAACGTCGATGCCGAGATCGCGAACCGGGAATGGATCGAACCCGGGGCGCTCCCACCGGATATCCTTACCCGTGCGGATCTTCACGGCGCCCGCTTCCGCCAGATCGTTCTCAAATCCCGGAAACAGGGTCTGCAGGGCCTTCAGCCCGCCCGCGAGAAGCGCATGGGCATGGTGGGCCTGCGGCGTGCCGCTTCGAGGCGCGGCCTCGGCGGGAAGCACGTCCCGCTCGATGATCGTGACTTTGCCGAAATGCCGGGAGATCGCCTGAGCGGCCGTAAGGCCGGCCATGCCGGCGCCAATAATTACAGCATGACTTCTTGCATGATCTGGCACGTCTTCCTCCCGATAGGATCGAAAACGGATCAACCGACATACGCCCGACGCAGCCGCTTCGGGTAACCAAGCTTATCTGATCTTTTTAGGGACGTTGGTGAACGGCGTCACACGTTTTGTTTCGGAGCCCACGCTCCTCCGATCCCGCAGCCGCGAGGTGATGGTGTTCGAGCACCGCGCGGTCTCTCGTCGGCGGCCGGCCAGCCAGGCTAGCGCCGAACGATCTGCAGCTCCAGCAATGCGAGCCTTTGCAGGATTTGCGGGTCGCGCTCGCCCTTGTCGGCGGCGCGCAGGATCGCTTCCGCGATACATTGAACATGGGTGGAATGGACGGGCTCGGGAAGCGACGCCACCGCCGCATCAAGCGCCTGCTCCATCAACGAGATCACCTCGGGCGGGAAGGACGCGTTGGCGAAATTCTTCATGGCGGTGGCGACAAAAAAGCGGCTGTCAATGAGCCTTGGGGGCGGGACCGCATCGGCAGCCACTTGAGTTTAACGTGTCCATCCCTTGGACCATTGCTTAATTTTCCCGAGACTGAATCGTTCCACGGGATCGACAAATACATGCACATCGTCATCGATCCCGGCGGTATCGGCGGCCGGCACTCAAAATTTCCGCTCGGATGCGGCTTCACAGCGTTGGGCTTTGATGAAGATAGCGGTCGTCGAACTGCGCCAATTGCGCAAGCTTCGCTTCGTTGAGCACGACCACGCGCCCGCGGCTGATATCGACGATTTTCGCCTCGCGCAGTTGCCTGATGATGCGATTGGCATGGACCGGCGTGATCCCCAGCGCCTCTGCAATCTGTTCCTGCGTGAGCGGCATTTCAAATGTATCCCCCGCCGTACGGCCGACGACGGCAAGGCGCTGGCGCAACTCGAGGACGGTGTGGGCGAGCCGGCTGTCCGCCGGTCGCTGGCCGACGTTGACGATCCATTGCCGGAATATTGCCGCATCGATCAGCGTGTCGCGCCAGAACTTTTCGGCGACGTTCGGCCTGGTACGCGTCAAGGCACGCAACGAGGCGTGACTGATCAAGCCAAGCGTGGACGGGATCACCGGGATGAGATCGTGATCCATCCTGTGCAGATGCAGACTCTGGAGATCCGGGATATCACCGGGGATATGGATTGAAAGAATTTGCCGCTGACCGCTGAACGTCGTCTTGGCGCGCACGCAAAACCCCTCGATCACGAGACAGCAATCCGTCGGACGATCGCCGTCGGATACGATGGGACGACCAGCCTCCCATTGCCGCACGACGATCGGCAACGCGCGGATGGCGGCAATGTCCGCCTCGTCCAATCCCGTAACGGTATCGAGCCGCCGCAACATGGCCGCCAACACCAGCTCCCGCTCCAAAGCCGCCTCTCCTTCCATTCAGACCGGAATGAAACGACGCGGACCCGAGGCCGGTTCCCAACAAAGGTTAAGGATGCGCCCGCCGCAACATGAAAGGATCAGGCCAGCAAGGAGATCCACATGAAGAAAACGCGCAATCGGAGCCGCCCGGCGCTTCCACTCCAGGAACGGCTCAACCAGCTTGCCTTTCACGCCCGCGAAAAAGCAGCTTGCCTGCCACCAGGGCGCGAGCGAGAGCGTCTGATGGAGGTGGCGGTTGCAAACGAAGCCGCGGCCGTCATTGACCGCTGGCTCGCATCGCCGGGCTTGCGTACTCCCAAATAGGTCGACAAATCGTCCGCCGGTCCCAACCTGACCTTGTGGTCGGGACCACGGCCTTACTTGAGCTGGTCGGCGCTGACGTGAATGACGTAGAGCGGATTTGCGAATTCGTCGGTTACTTCCAGGCGCCAGTCCTGGCCCGGGCGCAACCTGCCGTCGAGGTCCTGGATGATCTGTCCCGCAGTCACCGTGGCTTCATGCCACGCCGCTTGCGCGTCCGGCAATTCCTCGCCCTCCTCGTCCAGTTCGGGCCGGTCGTGATAAACATTGAAAAAGTAGCGCGGCATGTCGACCTTTCCTAATGATGGGCGGTCTTTTTCAGAGCCCGGGCGCCGTTAACGGCCTTCTCCGTCTCGACTGCCGTACCAGGAAAGGAAGTCGAAACCCTCGCCAAATGTTCCAATGGGGAACAGAGCGCGCGGCTGCCGTCGAGGGCCGCGAGCGGTTGCTGCATTCCGGTGGCTTATCTTATCCGGCGAGCTCCGCAATACGTTGGGTTTCCTTCGATTGCTTCGCAATCACCGCCGTGCGCTGACTTTGTTCGGGGTCGCCGGGCAATCCAAGACCTTTGAGGAGGCCGAACACGGCAGGGATCACGATCAGCGTCAGCAGTGTCGAGGAGATCATGCCGCCGATCATCGGCACGGCGATGCGCTGCATGATCTCCGAGCCGGTGCCGGTGCTCCACATGATCGGCAGCAGTCCGGCCATGATGGCGACCACCGTCATCATCTTCGGACGCACCCGCTCCACCGCGCCTTCCATGATGGCGTCGTAAAGGTCGCTCCGCGTCAGCGCGCCGCCTTCGGCCGCCCTGCGCGCCCGCCGCTCATCCAGCGCCTGGTTGAGGTAGATCAACATCACCACGCCGGTCTCGGCGGCGACGCCCGCCAGCGCGATGAAGCCGACCACGACGGCGACCGACAGGTTGAAGCCGAGCCACCACATCAGCCAGAGACCGCCGACCAGCGCGAACGGCAGCGACAGCATCACGATTAGCGTTTCCGTCAGCGAGCGGAAATTGAGATAGAGCAAGAGGAAGATGATCGCGAGCGTCACCGGCACCACGATCTTGAGCCGCGCCGCCGCCCGCTCCAGATACTCATACTGCCCGCTCCACATCAAATAGGCGCCGGGTGGAAACTGGATGCTGGCTTTGACGGCACCTTGCGCATCGGCGACGTAACCGCCGATGTCGCGATCCCTGATATCGACATAGACGTAGACCGCGAGCTGGCCGTTCTCGGTCCGGATCGAGGTCGGCCCGCGCGCCGGCGCGATTTTTGCGACCTCCCCCAGCGGTACCGCGCCGCCGGCCGGCATCGGCACCAGGACGTCCCGGGCGATCGTCTGCGGGTCACTGCGCAGGTCGCGGGGATAGCGCATGTTGACGGAAAAGCGCTGGCGGCCCTCGACCGTGGTCGTCACGGTTTGCCCGCCGAGCGCGGTCGCGATGACGTCCTGCACGTCCTGGATCATGATGCCGTAGCGCGCGAGCGCCGCGCGGTCGGGAACGATATCGAGGTAGTAGCCGCCGATGCCACGCTCGGCATAAGCCGATGACGTCCCCGGCACCGTCCGCAGCACCTGCTCGACCTGTTTGGCCAAACGGTCGATCTCGACCAGGTCAGTACCGATCACCTTGACGCCGATTGGCGTGCGTATCCCCGTCGAAAGCATGTCGATGCGGGCCTTGATCGGCTGGGTCCAGGCATTCGATACGCCGGGAAACTGCAGCGCCTTGTCCATTTCGGCTGTGAGCCCCTCGGGCGTCAGCCCTGCCCGCCATTCGGCCTTCGGTTTCAGGTTGATGATGGTTTCGAACATCTCGGTCGGCGCCGGATCGGTCGCGGTCGCGGCGCGGCCGGCCTTGCCGTAAACCGACGCCACTTCGGGAAAGCTCCGGATGATCCGGTCCTGCATCTGCAGCAATTCAGCTGCCTTGGTGACGGAAAGTCCGGGCAGCGTGGTCGGCATGTAGAGCAGCGTGCCCTCGTTCAGATTGGGCATGAACTCGGTGCCGAGTTGTCGAGCCGGCCACACCGTGACGGCAAGAATGCCGACCGCGATCAGGATCACGAGGATTTTGGCGCGCATCACCGCCTTGATGACGGGCCGATAGATCCAGATCAGGAAACGGTTGATCGGATTCCTGTGCTCCGGAATGATCTTGCCGCGCACGAACACCACCATCAGCGCCGGCACCAACGTGACAGAAAGGACCGCCGCCGCCGCCATCGCAAACGTCTTGGTGAAGGCGAGCGGGCTGAACAGACGACCCTCCTGCGCCTCCAGCGTGAAGATCGGCATGAACGAGACGGTGATGATCAACAGGCTGAAGAACAGCGCCGGGCCGACCTGCGCCGCCGCCTCGATCAGGATTTTCACGCGGGATTGCCCGGCCTCCGCCCGTTCGAGATGCTTGTGGGCATTCTCGATCATGACGATCGCCGCATCCACCATGGCGCCGATCGCGATCGCGATGCCGCCGAGGCTCATAATGTTGGAGCCGAGCCCCAACAGCTTCATCGCCCCGAACGCCATCAGCACACCGACCGGCAGCATCAAAATGGCGACCAGCGCGCTGCGGACGTGCAGCAGGAACACGATGCACACCAATGCAACGATGATGCACTCCTCCAGCAACGTGTTCTTGAGCGTGTCGATGGCGGCGTTGATAAGGTTGGAGCGGTCATAGACCGGCACGATCTCGACCGATTTCGGCAAACTGCTCGCGATCTCCGCAAACCGTTTCTTGACGTTTTGAATCACGTCCAGCGCATTGACGCCAAAACGCTGCAGCACGATGCCGCTGGCGACCTCGCCCTCGCCGTTGAGCTCGGTAATGCCGCGGCGCTCGTCCGGCCCCAGTTCGACGCGGGCGATATCCCTGAGCAACACCGGCGTGCCGTTACTGCTCTTCAGAACAATGTTGCCGAGGTCGTTGATCCCCTTCAGATAGCCCTTGCCACGGATGACATATTCGAACTCGGACAGTTCGACGGTACGGCCGCCGACATCGGCATTGCTGGCGCGGATCGCATCGCGCATCTTTGGCATGGTGATGCCGAGATCGCGCATCCGCTGCGGATCGAGCACGACGTTGTATTGCCGCACGAAGCCACCGACGCTGGCGACCTCGGCGACGCCCTCCGCCTTGGCCAGCGCAAATTTCAGGTTCCAGTCCTGGATGGCGCGGGTGTCTGCGAGATTCAGCTCCTTCGACATCACGGCATATTGGTAGACCCAGCCCACGCCGGTGGCATCGGGGCCCATGGTCGGCGTCACGCCGGCGGGCAGCCGCGAGGCCGCGCTGTTGAGAAACTCCAGCACGCGGGAGCGCGCCCAATAGATGTCAGTGCCATCTTCGAAGATGACATAGACGAACGACACGCCGAAGAACGAGAACCCGCGCACGACCTTCGAGCGGGGCACCGTGAGCATGGCCGTGGTCAGGGGATAGGTGACCTGATCCTCGATCACCTGCGGCGCCTGCCCCGGATATTCCGTGTAGACGATCACCTGCGTATCCGAGAGATCAGGAATGGCGTCGAGCGGCAGGTGCGCCAACGCATAGAGGCCAGCGGCGGCGGCGAAGGTGGTGCCGAAGAACACCAGCAGCAGGTTGCGCGCCGACCACGCGATGAGGCGGGCGATCATGGCTGGGTCCCTTCCGCAAATCCCTTCAGCGCCGCCTTGAGATTGCTTTCGGCATCGATCAGGAAATTGGCTGATGTCACCACCGGATCATTCTCGGCGAGGCCCTCGCGGACCTCGACATAGCCCTCGCCGCGATGGCCGAGCTTGACCTCGCGCGGCTCGAACCGCCCTTCCCCCCTGTCCACCAGCACGGCCTGCCGGCTGCCGCTGTCCAGTACGGCGCTTTCGGGAATCGCGAGCACGGAATCCGCGCTGCCGGTCTCGATCTCGGCATCGACATACATGTCGTGGATCAGCAACACCTCCGGATTGGGCAATTCGACGCGCACCCGCGCCGTTCGCGTCTCCTTGGTGATCTGCGGATAGATCACGTTGATCTTTCCCGCAAACTCCCGCCCGGGGAAACTTCGCGCGCGCACGATCGTGCGTTGGCCCGCAGCCATCGCCCCCAGATCGCGCTCGGCGACATCGATGATCGCCCACACCACCCTGTGATCGGCGATCCGAAACAGGGTCTCGCCGGGTTGCGCGCGCATGCCTTCGGTCACGTTGCGTTCGAGAACGATGCCGTCGCGTGGCGACGTCCATTCGATTCCGATCGGAACGTTGCGCCCTTTCTCCATGGCGGCGATGGCGGCTTCGGGCACGTCGAGATTCATCAGTCGCTGGCGCGAGCCCCTGCCGTAGGGCCCGTCGCCGCCGGTGACCTTGGAATTGAGCGTCGAGATGTATTCCGCGGCCGCCGACGAGATTGCCGGACTGTAGATTTCCATCAGCGGCTGTCCCTTGACGACATGCGTGCCGGTGGTGACGTCGGCGACCTTCTGGACATAGCTCTCGGAGCGCATCGCGATCACAGAGACGCGGCGCTCGTCGAGCTGAATGGTGCCGGGGGCGCGGACCGTGGTGCGGATCACACGCCGGGTAGCCGGTTCCGATTTGACGCCGGTACGCTGGATCTTGCCCGGCGACAGCTTGACCGATCCGTCGTCGCTGTCCTCCCCTTCGTAGACGGGGATGTAATCCATCCCCATCGCGTCCTTCTTGGGCGTCGGCGAGACGTCCGGCAGGCCCATCGGATTGCGGTAATACTTGATCTTGCGATCCGCAGGCGGCGCAGCCGCCACATCCGCCGGATCGTCGAAACTGACGTCGGCCCCGGCAGGAACGGCGCGGTAGTCGCGGCCATCAGGCGTCTTCTTCGGCGTCAGCGAATAGAAGGGCTTGCCGTCCGGATCCTGATAGTAGATCGCAGCACCCGGTTCGGCGCGCGCCCGCTCCATGACGTGTGCGTGCTTCGTCTCGCTGCTCGGCCAGAGATACGGACGCGAGAGGACGCCTGCGACCGTCGCAACCGTGACGGCAGCGGCGATTCCAATCAGAACCGACCGTTTCATTGGTCGGCCTGGATGACGAGCTTGTTTTCGACCGTGCCGGTTTCACCCTGCACCTTGGCGCCGAGTGACAACTGCCACCGGCCGGCCATGCCGAACGTGGCCCTGAACTTGTACGTGCCGGGCTCAGCTCCCGGAACCGGTTCGATCTTGGTGACCATCTCCTGCATGGCATCCGGAGCCATGTCGAGGCGCGTGGCGAAAATGACCGCATCCGGAACCGGCTTGCCCGTCGTCTTGTCGACGAGCCTCACGGCGATGGTCTTGTCGGGACCGGCCTTGACGGTCGGTTCGACGAGTTTGAATTCGTAATTCTTGATATCGGCGAACGCGACGGTAGCGCCGCACGTCAAGGCAGCGCCGGTCAGCGCAAGCCGCAGGCTGCGCGAAAACTGATTGGCCTTCATGGAGATAACCCTCGATCTTCTGGTCAGCTGCGAACGCAGCATGGGCGCGTACGCCACCAAGCGCCGCGCGCGAATTTCGGCGTTACGCCGAACGGACCAGGGATCGGGGAGGTTTTGGAGGGGGTGAGTACGCGACGCTTTCCACTTCGGGATCGCTGCCGGGAAGCAGCATTCGAAGCGTAACCGGCTGGATTTCGGCAACGCCGGCCGAGGGCTGCGCCTGCAACGTCTTGGCCATGCAGATCGCCATCAGCGGGCAATCGGCGCAATCCATCGGCAACGATTTCTCCGGGCAGCACGGCATGTCTTCGGACACGGACGCTGCTTCGTCGGCCATGGCGGCCATGGCCATCGATGCCGTTGGATTCGCGTTCGCCCGCGCCGCGAGCGGGGCAAATACGAGGCCAGCGATCAAAAAGACCGCCACCAGCCGGCAAAGGTGGATCGAACGTTTCACGGGGGGGGTTTCGCATGATCCGGCCCATGATGGGAAGCTAGGTTCCATCACGAAAGCGGATTATGTTAACGGAACCCGCCGGATGGACGCCGGAATATTGCCGAAACCCAGAACATTTTCGCTGGCTGCGGCTTAAAATGAGCGGCCGCCGCGTCTGCGGCCGGCCTTCAAGCAAGGAGCCCACCATGCACGCCCGCGAAATGATCGGCACCCACCCGGCCGCCCAGGGCCAGATCAACGACGCCCTGATCCGCTGCATCGAGGAATGTTACTCCTGCGCCCAGACCTGCACCTCCTGTGCCGACGCCTGCCTGTCGGAGCGCATGGTGCAGGAGCTGACCCAGTGCATCCGCGTGGATCTTGATTGCGCCGACATCTGCAACATCACCGGCCGCATCATGACCCGCAGGACCGGTTCCGACGACGAAGTGATGCGCCGCATGCTCAGCGTCTGTGCTGCCGCCTGCCGGCTTTGCGCGGAGGAGTGCCAGAAGCACGCATCCATGCATGAGCATTGCCGCATCTGTGCGGAAAGCTGCCGCCGCTGCATGGAGGCCTGCCAGGAACTGGCCCGCGGCATGGCGCATTAGCCGCGCCGCTCGTGGGCCCGGATCAGCCCTCGCGCCGGAACACGCTGAACTGGAAGGCCTGCCCTGAGCCCCAAGGCGTCGCATGCCGGTGCCGCTCAGTATGGACCAGCCAGAACGCTGCGCCGAGCGTCTGGCCGAGGCTCGCGCTGTCGTAGCGCGCGACCGGCAGGCCGCTGCACTTTTCAGGCCCGTCGGGCGCGAAAGTAGCGATGATGGCGTGACCGCCGATCCTGAGGCCACGCCCAAGGCGGGCGATGTAGGCGGCGCGATCGTTCGCATCCGTGAGAAAGTGGAACGCCGCCCGGTCGTGCCAGATGTCGTAGACCCTCGCCGGCTCCCATGTCGTCGCATCAGCAATGATCCAGTTGACGCTCTCTGCGCCGGCGCCAAGATGGCTTTCAAGGCGGCTCTTAGCGGCAGCCAATGCTGCGCCCGACACATCGAGCACGGTGACATCTTCAAACCCCTGCTCAACGAGACAGTCGACCAGCCGCGAAGCGCCGCCGCCGATGTCGATGATGGCGGACTCACTCGTTGCACCCGTTTGCACGATCAAGTCGAGCGAAGGCGCCGGGCTTTGCTGAAACCAGCTGACCTCGGTCTCGCGCTTCGTCGTGTAGACGTTTTCCCAATGGGCCTGACGATTGGCATCTCCCATAGGCCTCACCTCCCTGCCCCATACATGGTCGTTTCTGCCGCCTTCGACAACGAGCCAACGACCATGCCGTCGACGCCCGTGGCCTGCGGCTCTGCACGGCGGCCGGGCCAGATGATGCATAACCATCGGAGTATGATTTCGGCCCGGGATAGCCAGACTATTGCGACATCGCGGCCCCGCGCGATGGCGACCGCCGGCTTCCTCGAGCAAGCCTACTAGGCCGCTCCAAATTCCTGCTTGACTAATGCATATCTCCGCGGTTATGGATCAACCAATAACCCAAAGGTTATCGATCCCAGATGCCAACTGCCCACGATGTACTCTTCAAAACACTTGCCGATCCGACCCGTCGGGCGATCTTCGAGCGGCTGTGCCGCGAAGGAGAGCAGACGGTGGGGGCGCTTACGGCGCGGGCCGGGATCTCGCAACCGGCCGTTTCAAAACATCTCGGCGTTCTCAAGCAGGCCGGTGCTGGTGCGCGACCGCCACGAAGGCCGACAGACGCACTATAGCGCGCAGCTCGGCGCCCTGGCCCCGCTGATCGACTGGACGAGCGAGATGGCCGGATTCTGGCAGAGAAAATTCGACGATCTCGAAGACCTGCTCAAACGGATGGACCAATGACCAATACAGCGACTGAAACACGCACCGTCGTCGTCGAACGGGAGATGCCGCATCCGCCGGAAAAGCTCTGGCGCGCGCTCACGCAACCGCATTTGATGGAGGAATGGCTGATGAAGAACGACTTCAAGCCGGTCGTGGGCCACCATTTCAATCTTCGCGGCGACTGGGGCGGCGTGCTGGACTGCGAGGTCCTCGCTATCGAGCCGAACAAGGCGCTCTCCTACACCTGGAATTTCAAGCACGCGGATGCGGCGTTCGATCTGCAGAGCGTGGTGACGTTTACGCTCACGCCAACGCGCACGGGGACCCTGCTGCGCATGGAGCAATCGGGCTTCCGGCCGGATCAGAAGCAGGCCTTTGGCGGCGCCAAGGTCGGATGGCAGCAGTTCTTTGCGAAGCTGGATGAGGTCCTGGCGCGGGCGGATTGAAATCCGCCGCGTCGCGCTTCGCTTGTTTCAAATCAAAGGAGGTCTCATTGAACTGGAATATGTCCATCCGGCAGATCCATCGCTGGCTGTCGATCGTCTTTACGGCGACCGTCATCGCCAACTTCGTCGCCATGGGATTG
This sequence comes from Bradyrhizobium sp. URHC0002, assembly GCF_054059515.1. NCBI lineage: Bacteria > Pseudomonadati > Pseudomonadota > Alphaproteobacteria > Hyphomicrobiales > Nitrobacteraceae > Bradyrhizobium > Bradyrhizobium sp. URHC0002. The sequence continues at coordinate 6,360,249 of NZ_JBSSCF010000001.1, forward strand.
GGGGAACCTCCGGCCCTGGTCGTCTACTCGCCACTGCTCCCGCTGTTTTTGCTCCTGTTCACGGGTCTATACATGTTCGCGCTGCCCTATGCCGCCAAGTTGCGCGGCGCGGGAGGCGCCGGATAGGAGCGAACCGCAATGGCCAAGGTGAAGTCGGCGAAGGTCGCAAAGAAGGCCGCCGCAAAGCCGGTCCTGCTCTCAGGCGGCAATCCCCAGATCGCGAAGGGGGACGGCGACGCACCCGTGCAGGCCTTCATCGCGGCCATGCCGGGCTGGAAACGCGATGTCGGGCACCATCTTGATGCCCTCATCGCGCGCACCGTCCCCGGCGTGAGCAAGGCCGTGAAATGGAATTCCCCCTTCTATGGCGTTGGAGACCAAGGCTGGTTCCTCAGCTTTCACTGCTTCACGAAGTACGTCAAAGTGGCTTTCTTCCGCGGCTCGTCGCTGCACCCTCTCCCTCCCGGCGCGTCCAAGGGCAAGGACACCCGCTACCTCGACATTCACGAGGACGACCAGCTCGATGAAGCGCAGCTTGCCGCCTGGGTAAAGCAAGCCAGCCAATTGCCCGGCGAACGAATGTGAGCGGAGCGACAACAGCCATGAAGAAAGCGACAAGCATGAAGAAGACCGGCGCGAAGGAAGCAAAAGCAGGAGACTCTCCCTCCCGGCACATCGATGCGAGGATCAAGGAGCTGGGCGATTGGCGCGGCGAGACGCTGGCGCGCATCAGGGGCATCATCAAGCAGGCCGTCCCCGACGTGGTCGAGGAGTGGAAGTGGCGGGGCGTTCCGGTGTGGGAGCACGACGGCATCATCTGCACCGGCGAGACGTACAAGGCTGTCGTCAAGATGACCTTCGCCAGAGGCGCCGCGCTGGACGATCCGACAGACCTCTTCAACTCAAGCCTCGAAGGCAACACCAGGCGCGCGATCGATTTCCATCACGGCGACAAGATCGATGAAAAGGCGTTGAAGGCGCTCATTCGCGAGGCCGCGGCATTGAACGTTTCGGCGCGCGCTGCCCGGAAGAAACCAAAAAGCGCCTGAGGAGACGACGGCGCTTCCTCGCTCACTCGCCGGTAATGCCGAGCGCGCGGACAAGCTCACCGCGCGCCTGATAGTCCACCTCGATCTGGCGCCTGAAATCGTCAGGCGTACCGCCGACGGCGACCATGCCCTGCTTGTCCAGCCAGGCCCGCATCGAATCCGACGCAAGTATCTGGTTCACTTCCTTGTTCAAGGTAGCGATCACCGGCCTGGGCGTGTTCCTCTGGAGCATGAATCCGATATAGCTGACGATCTTGAACTCGGGAAAAGTTTCGCTGATCGCCGGCACGTCGGGAAGCAACGGGTAGCGCTTTTCCGACGTGACGCCGAGCAGCTTGATCTTGCCCGCCGCAGCCAGCGGCTCGACCGCCGTGGGTGCACCGAACAGCAGCGGGATCTGCCCGCCCAGCAGATCGTTCACCGAGGCCGCCGTCCCCTTGTAGGGAATGTGGGTCATGGTGAAGCCGCCGTATTTCTGCAGCATCTCGCCTGCGAGGCGGTGCGGCGTGGAGCTGCCCGAGCTCCCGAAACTCAAATTCTGCGTCTTTTGCTTGCCCAGCGCGACGAGCTCAGCCACCGAATTCGCCGGCACATTGTTGGCCGCCGCAAGCAGCAGCGGCGACCATGCGACGTTGATGACCGGCTCCATCGCCTTCGAAAGGTCGAAATGGTTGCTTGTGGCGAGGTGCGGATCGATGGTGACCATCGCATCCGTCACCATGAGAATGGTGTATCCGTCAGGCTCGGCGCGCGCGGCCGCCTGGGCCGCGATCATGCCGTTGGCCCCCGTCTTGTTCTCGATGACGACGGATACTTTGAGGGTCTCGCCGAGTTGCTTGCCTACGATCCGGGCCAACGCGTCGGCCTGCCCTCCCGCGGAATAGCCGACCAGCATCGTGATCGATCGCGACGGATATGGTTGCGCCTTTGCAGGCAACGCGACCGCGCCCAGTGCAAGCGCCGCGGTCGCCACGCCGAGGATGTGAGCCCTCGCTCGAACCAGTTTGCCGGACATCATGCTCCGCCTCCTCCCTGACCATGTTGCGTTGCGCGAGGCGGCTGGACCGCTCTTGTTCGCTTCTTCTTGTTCGCTTCTATGCCGGCACGCTCGCAGCCTCGCCCAATACGCCCGCCGCGCGCAGTTCGATGATTTCCTGCTCCGAATATCCGGCTGCGCTCAGAATCTCGCGCGAGTGTTCGCCGACCTTTGGTGGCTGGCGGTCGAGACTTGCGCGTTCGCGCCCGTCGCCGAACTCCACCGGAAGCGCGGGGATTCCGACCAGCGGTCCGCCGCCCAGTCCGGATACGGCCGTCGCAAGCAGGCCGCCATGGGCCAGCAGATGCGGATCACCAGACAATTCATCGGGCCGTCCGACGCGCGAATAGGCTACCCGCGCCGCCTCGCACTTTTCAAGGATTTCATCGAGCGGCAATTTCGTGATCCGCCGCTCCAGCTCGGGCAGCATCCACTCGCGCGCCTCGCAACGATTGGCATTCCCCGCAAGCCGCGGATCGTCGCGCCAGTCGTCGAATCCAAAAGCTTCGCAGAAGCGTTGCCAATGTCCGTCCGACGTGCAGCCGATGAAAACCTGGCCACCGTCGGAAGCGGTGAAGACGTCGTATACGCCCCAGGCATTCTTGCGGGCCGGCATCGGCGGCAGCGGTCCGCCGATCACGGCGCTGCCGACCACCAACGCACCGAGCATGAACGTCGCGCTTTCAAACAGCGAACTGGCGACCTTCTGCCCGATGCCGGTGGCGTCGCGCTCTCGAAGCGCTGATAGTGCTGCCACCACGCCGAACACGCCGCCGAGAATGTCGATGACAGGGGCGCCGGCGCGCAACGGCCGGCCCGGCGGCCCGGTCATATAGGCGAGCCCGGACTGCATCTGCACCACCTCGTCGAGCGCGCCGCGGTTCTCGTATGGTCCTTTGAGGAAACCCTTCATCGAGAGGTAGACGAGGCGCGGGTTGATCTGGCGCAGATCCTCCCAACTGCATTTCAGCCGTTCGATGGTGCCCGGGCCAAAATTCTCCAGTACGACATCGGCATCCTTGACCAGCCGATGCACGATCGCCTGTCCCTCTGATCGTTTCAAGTCGATGGCGATCGAGCGCTTGTTTCGGTTGTAGGTCGCGAAGAATCCGGCGGCGAAACCCGGCAATCGCCGCGTCGGATCGCCGTCGACCGGCTCGATCTTCACCACGTCGGCGCCGAGATCGGCAAACACGACGCCGGCGCACGGCCCCATGATGGTGTGACCGAAATCGAGCACCTTCAGCCCCGCGAGCGGCTTGGAAGAAGTCGTCATGCAGCCCGTCTCCTGAATGCGGCGAGCGTTCCCGATCGCAATGCAGCGCTCGGCAGCCGGTGCCCGACGATCCGCTCGGCAAGCCGCCCGGCCTCGATCAGCGCCTCGATGTTGAGGCCGGTCGCGATACCCATCTCCTCGCAGAGCAGCGCGAGTTCTTCGGTGGCGATGTTGCCGGGCGCGCCTGGCTGGCCGGCAAACGGACAGCCGCCGAGCCCTGCCACCGCGGCATCGAACGCGATCACTCCGAGCCGCAGGCCCTCATAGGCGCAGGCGATGCCCTGCCCGCGCGTGTCGTGCAGATGAAGCGCGATCCGCAAATCGCTCCAGCGGTCGCGAACGGCGTCGACCGCGGCCGCTACTCGGACGGGCGTTGCCCAGCCCATGGAATCCGCCAGCGTAACGTCTTGCACCGCCACGCCGGCCTCGCGCGCGATGGCAAGTGCGTCTGCGACCGTCTCGACGACCTGCGCCGGCGCGATGTCTCCCGCGAAGTTGCAGCCGAAGGCGGCCATCACGATGATCTTGCTGATCGGCACGCCCGCTTCCCGGTGCGCGCGCAAGTTTTTGCGCATCGCCTCGATCTGTCCGGCGCGGTCGCGATTGAGGTTCCTGATCGCGAAAGGCTCGGATGCGCTCAGCGAAATGAAACCGGCAAGAGTGAGCTTCCCCCTGAACGCAAGCGCGCGCTGCAATCCGCTCTCGTTGAACCACAGCGCGGAGTATTCGACGCCTTCACGCTGGGTGAACCCTTCGATGACCGCTTCAGCATCGGCCCAACCCGGAACATGCTTGGGATTGACGAAAGAGCCGACCTGAATCCTGCGAAGCCCGCACATGGAAAGCGCATCGATCAGCGCGATCTTGTCGGCGGTCGCGATCGGGCCTTTTTCGATCTGAAAACCTTCGCGAGGCCCCTCCTCGCTAATGACGACGCTATCCGGCAGGTCCATGCGCCGAGCTCCCCGGGTGGTCTTTATTGGTTATGACCTCAGCTTGCCGCGCCCATAGACATCTGGCAAATATAATATGAAGATCATTCCGTTCTGATAATTAGATGTGAGGGCGATTTCAGTGGCGCTCGGATTGCGGCAGATCAGGTATTTTATCGCCATCGCCGATGCCGGCGTGCTGTCGCGGGCGGCGGAGACGCTCAATGTCGCGCAGTCGGCGTTGAGTCACCATGTCGCCGCCCTCGAAACCGATCTCGGCGTCAAGCTGCTGGAACGACGGCCGCGCGGGATCGCGCTGACCGCGGCCGGCCGGCGGCTCTACGAACATGCCAGCGCCGTGCTGTCCGCGCTGGGCAAGGCGGAAGAGGACGTACGGACCTATAACGAGGCCGCGACCGGGCCGGTCTGCATCGGCCTTAGCCACACCGCGCTCTCGATGGTCGCCCTCGATGTCATGAAGGCGGTGCGAAAGAACTCCCCCGGTGTCCACCTGACGATGGTCGAGGCGCTGTCGCCGGCGCTGATCGAGCGCGTCTTCTCAGGCACGGTCGATCTCGCGCTGGCCTATAATCCCCCGAGGGACGCCCGCCTGGATGTCGAGGCGCTGCACGACGAGGACCTCTACCTCGTCGGGCATCCGAACCTGATCGGGCGATCATCCAGCCCGATCGCCTTCTCCGCCATTCCGCAACGAAGCGTGGTTGGACTAACGCCGATGCCGGCATCGCGCGCCATCATCCAGACCCAGGTTCTCCGCAATCAGATCACGCCCAGTGAAACGCTCGAAGTCGATTCATTGTCGGCCTTGCGAATGGCGATCGAGGCTGGATTGGGATGCGCGATCCTCTCCCGCGCAACCGTCCTCTCCGACCTGGCGGCGGAGAAATATCACGCACGGCGCATCATCGATCCGCCGCTGACGCGCTCCTGCGCTCTGGTCGCGCTCGCGGACCGGCCGCAGACCAAGGCGTTCCTCGAGGTACGCAGCACCGTGGTCGAGATCGTCCGCGCCGTCGTCAACGAAGGGCGCTGGCCGGCGAAGGGAAACGGCCGCAGGAGCAAGCGTTAACAAGGCGGCTTCGAGCGCAGTCCGAGTAGCGGTTGGTCATACTGTCAAAGACTTCGCCAAGGCGGCTTCGGTTGAAAGCGGGTCTTCAGGCTTTCAACAAAATGCGAAACACGAGCTGAGACCCCGCGACGCGTTGGCACCAAAGCCAGAATGTCGGCCCCTTCGAATTCGTATTCAGCAAACAGCCGACGCAGTTCGCCGCGTTTGACGGATGGTGCGACGTCCCATTCGGACCTGAGAGCGACGCCCAGCCCCGCGACGGCCCACTCACGAACAACCTCGCCATTGTTGCTCGTGAGTGCCGGACTTATTCGAAGCGCCTCCGACCGCCGGGACGATGTGTGGCTGTCTTTGTAGCGCCACAGCGTCACGTCCTCTTCGTTTTCGCGAACCGAGAGACAGGCATGCTGCACCAGCTCTCGAGGGTGTGACGGCGTTCCATGTCGTCGAAGATAGCTGGGACTGGCGCAGACCCAGCGCGCGTTGCGGGCAAGGAGATGAGCCACCCACGAGGAATCCCGCACTGTTCCAATATGGATGACGACGTCAGCCTCGACATTGCTGTTCCAGGGCGCTTCGGAAAGATCCAACGTCGCACGCACTTGCGGGTAGTCGCGAATGAATGCCGCCATGACGGGCGCGACATGGATCCTGCCGAAGCCAAACGGCGCGACAACCCGCAAGGGGCCAGCAAATGCGCCACCGCTGAGACTGTCCGCCAGCCCATCGACACGCGCCAACAGCGACTGGCCTTCATGGACAAGTCGTTCGCCTTCCGGCGTGAAGCGCAGCCCCCGGGAGTTGCGAACGACAAGGTTGACCCCGAGAACAGCCTCCAGCTTCTTCAATCGCATGGAAAGAGCCGGCGGCGTGACATCGAGCGCCCGCGCCGCCGCGCTTAGCGAGCCGGTTCGACTCAGGGCCACCACAAACCGCAAATCCTCAAGCGCAATCATTCAATTTTCCTGAACGGAAGAGATAATCCTACTTAAACACAACTGATCACTGGGATGATAGAGGTTTGACATGACCATGCCGCGCGCCGTTCTTTTTGATCTTCTCACCGCGCTCCTCGATTCCTGGAGCGTCTGGAATGCCTCCGCCGGATCCGAAGCATCGGGCCGAACCTGGAGGGCCGAGTATCTCCGCCTGACATATGGTTGCGGGAGTTATGTCCCGTATGAGGATCTGGTCCGCCAGGCTGCGCGCACGACCGGTCTCGCTCCATCGGCGGCAGACGCCCTCGAAGCAAATTGGCTATCCCTCCCCGTCTGGAGCGGCGCGCAGGCTGCACTCGACCGGTTGGCCGGACGCACGCGCCTGGCAGTCGTCACCAATTGCTCGACGCGCCTTGGACGAATGGCCGCCGCCCGTCTCCGCACGCAATGGGATGTCGTGATCACCGCGGAGGAGGCCGGCTTCTATAAGCCCGACGCCCGCCCCTATCGTCTGGCCCTGGACATGCTGGGCGTGTCGGCCGCGGACGCAGCGTTTGTCGCAGGCTCCGGCTACGACCTCATCGGCACTTCAGCCGTCGGACTGCGCACCTACTGGCACAATCGCGTGGGCTTGGCGCGTCCCGATGGCGCGCCGGCAGCCGAGAAAGAGTCTGCTAATCTCGATGAGCTCATTCCGTGGCTGGAGGACTTTTCATGATATCCCGCATGTTAGCGGCCTTGCTCGCGGTTGCATTGAACATCTCTGCGGCAACTGCTCAGGGGTTTCCCGAGAAGCAATTGACGCTGATCGTTCCATTTCCCGCCGGTGGCCCGAGCGACGCGCTTGGACGGGCAGTGGCTCAGGCCATGGCTGCCCACTTGAAGCAATCCATCGTCGTGGAAAATATCGGGGGCGCCAGCGGCACCATCGGCCTGACCAAGTTGCTAAAGGCGCCTGCGGATGGATACTCGCTCGGATTTGGCACCATCGGCACACATGTCGCGAATGTCGCGCTCTTCAAGCGCCTGCCTTACGACCCTGTCGCCGACTTCGAGCCGGTGGGCCTCGCTGGGATGGCATCCACGCTTCTTGTCGCGAAGCTGGACTTGCCGGCGTCCAATCTACAGGACTTCGTCATCTATGCCCGTGCCAACCGCGAGAGACTCACCTATGGCAGCGCCGGCGTCGGATCGATTTCGCATTACGCCTGCGTTCTGCTGCTGTCGAACCTGAAACTGAACATCACCCATGTTCCATATCGCGGCGTTGCCCCCGCGATGAACGATCTCATGGGTGGTCACGTCGACTTCATGTGCGACCAGACCACCACCGCGCTGCCTCAAGTGCTCGGCGGAACGATCAAGGCAATCGCAGCGCTGAGTGATCAACCCCTGCCGCAGGCGCCTCAAGTATCTACTGCGGCAGCGGCCGGCTATCCGGGCGTGAACCTCCGCTCCTGGAACGCGGTCTTCGTGCGGAAGGGAACGCCCGCGGCGGTGCGTCAGAAATTAAATGACGCCTTGCGCGCAGCACTCGCCGACCCGGATGTCATGCGGCAAATGACAGCGGTTGGTGTCGAACTGCCACGGGGAGCGGATCTCGAGCCCGGCGCGGTCAGCGCGCTGATCGCTCAAGGGCTGGAGCACGACGTACCAGTGCTGCGCGCCAAGGGCGAATATCTGGACTGAGCATGACATCTTTCTCCGATATCGAAACGCCCGCTGCCGTCGTCGACGTCGCGCGCACGCAGCGCAATATCGCGCGAATGCAGGACAGGATGAACGCCTTGGGCGTCGGTTTCCGTCCCCACGTCAAGACGACCAAATGCGTCGCTGTTGCCGACAGCCAGCGCGCCGCAGGCGCGAAAGGCATCACTGTCTCGACCCTGCGCGAAGCCGAGGAGTTTTTTGCCGCGGGCTACGACGACATTCTCTACGCGGTCTGCATCGCTCCGCACAGGCTGAGCCGGGCCCAAGCACTGCGTGATCAGGGCTGCCGTCTCAAAATTCTGATCGACTCGGTCGAGGCTGCGCAAGCCGTCGTCGAGGCGCAGTCGCACCGCGATCCTCTCGAAGTCCTGATCGAAGTCGACACTGACGGGCACCGCTCAGGTGTGGGCCCCGAGGAGGAGCGTCTCATCGAGATCGGTCGCATTCTTCACACCGGTGGCGCTGCGCTTTGCGGCGTGCTGACTCATGCCGGAAATTCCTATGAACTCGACGATCCCCAGGCCTTGGAGCGCCTGGCGGAGCAGGAGCGTGCCTTGAGCGTGCGCGCGGCCGAACGGCTTCGTGCCGCCGGCCTTCCTTGCCCGGTCGTGAGCGTCGGATCGACCCCGACGGCGCTATCCGCCCGCGCCTTGGACGGCGTTACGGAAGTGCGCTGCGGCGTGTATGTGTTCTTCGATCTGTTCATGACGAATGTCGGCGTCTGCGGGATCGACGATATTGCCCTTTCCGTGCTGACGACCGTGGTCGGCCATCAATCGGAAAAAGGCTGGATCATCGTCGATGCCGGATGGATGGCGATGAGCCGAGACGGCGGCACTGCTCGTCAGCGCCATGATTACGGATACGGGATCGCATGCGACTTAGGAGGGCGCCCGCTCAAGGAAGACTTGGTCATGATCGCGGCAAATCAGGAACATGGGATCCTCGCCGCGACGAACGGACGTCTCATCTCTCCTGAAAATCGCTTCCCGATCGGCACACGACTTCGAATACTCCCGAATCACGCCTGCGCTACCGGAGCGCAATTCTCCGAATATCATGCCACCACGGACGGCAGCATTGAAACATGGCGGAGGTTCAATGGCTGGTGACATTGACTACCTGGAACCTCACGGAATGGCGGCTCCTGGTGGGCACTACAGTCACGCGGTGAGAGCCGGTGCTCTTGTTTTTGTGTCCGGACAATTGCCGATCTCCGCCAATGGCGCGAGGCTTGCGGACAGGGACTTTCAGACCCAAGTGCGTCAGGTATTGGCCAATCTCGCGACTGCCCTGGAGGCAGCAAACAGCGCCGTCGACAAGCTCATTCATGTTCGCGTCTACGTCACGGACATCAATGACTGGCCGGTCTTCGACAAACTCTATTCCGAGTGGATCGGCGCCGTCCGACCGGCCCGCGCGGTCGTTCCCGTCCCGACGTTGCACTACGGTTTTCGTGTCGAGATCGAAGCTGTGGCAGGCACGGCTCAATAAAAGCGAGATCAGCGCGCCGAATGACACTGCCTCGCCTGTAGTGACCTCACTCGACATTCGCGATCCGGCTGTCCAGATGATCGCCCGCGTTCGTATGGCTCCCGGCAACGCCTAACCAGGCGGCATTCGCTCGAATGTCTGCAGCGATGAATCCATCGCGTCCCAGGCATGGCCGCGGATGCCGTACGTAACCAGTTGCGGATTGAACTGGCTCGGGTCGTCAAGGCTGGTCGCGTGGACCGCTATCAGTTCCGGCATGGCGACGAATGTCAGGTAGACCGGCGTTCCGCAGGTCGGGCAGAAGGCGTGGAGCTTTTCATTCCCGCTGTCGCCGGCGACCCGCCAGTCTTTCGCTTCACCGGTAATGCTCATTTCGGCTCGCCGGGGGAAGACCAGATAGGATCCATGCCCCGTGCCACTTCGCTTCTGGCAATCGCCGCATTGGCAGTGGCTCTCGACGATGGGTTTGCTGCTCGTCTCATAACGGATCGCGCCGCACGCACATCCGCCGATATAGGGCTTGGTCATGGTCATTCTCCGGTTCTGGATTGATGCGGCAAGGGATCAAGCCGATTTCGGCTTGGCGAAAACATCGAGTCCCTCGCCGGTTTCCAGCAGGGATTTCAGGCTGGCGAGGACGACCGGCCACCCCTTCTTGATGCCGTTCGCCATCCCGCTGCCGGCTATGAGTTCGTCATGGCTGACGGTCAGCCGCACCATGTCCTCGTATTCCTCGATCTCGAACGTCACCCGGCTGTAGGCGGAAGGATCGGCGGCCTGCGACGCATTCGCCCAGGTGATGACGAGACGGCTTGGCGGCGAGACTTCGATCACCTTGCCGACGACCTGGACGGTCCGTTCATCATTGGCGCGGACGTGCTCCCATTTCGCTCCGGGATTCCAGTCGGAGACGTTCTCGTGGCCCCAATAACGCCTCGCGATCTCCGGTTTCGTGATCGCCGCAAACACCTTCTCCGGCGTCGAGCGAATATAGGTTACGTAGACAAAGCTGGTCGTCTCTTGGGTCATTGTTATTCTCCTTCGAGCTCTTTCTTCAGGTCGTGCAGCAGGCTGAGCCGCTGTCGTTCGAATTTCCGCACCCACCGCTCGTAGACCTCGTGAAGCGGCACGGGGTTGATGAAATGCAGCTTTTCCCGGCCGCGCTTGACCGTGCTCACCAGATTGGCCTCCTCCAGGATTTCGAGGTGCTGGGTGGCGGATTGCCGGGCCATGTCGAGGTTTTCGCAAAGCTGGCCCAGCGTCTGCCCGTTCTTTTCACAAAGAAGATCAAGCAGCTTTCTGCGTGTCGGATCGCCCAGCGCTTTGAAAACCTTGTCGGCCTGCATCGGTCTCGCTCGTATGGAGAATATGATATGCAGGTAAATACCTGCATGTCAACGACGGCGTAATCAGGTCATTCGTCACCTTGCCGTGATTAGGAGCGGACGATCAGGACTGGCGACGGATCACGACCGGATACGACCGTTGCGCCCACACCGTCATGGGCGCCATCGCAGCAACGGTCGTCGGCTGTCTGTCAGGCCTGAGCTGGCTCAGTCCCTCATCGGGACTATTGGTCGTCGGACGTCGTGCCAGTGCGTGATTGCGCTGCTACCGCCCGGATCGCATGCCAGATGCGGGAGGGCGTTGCGGGCATGTCGAGATGCCGCACGCCCAGCGGGGTCAGCGCGTTCATCACGGCGTTCATGATGGTGGCGGGGGCTGCGATGGCGCCGGCCTGACCGCTTCCCTTGACGCCCAGCCGGTTGGCGCGGCTTGGAAAGTCGCCCGTTAGATTGCCCTCGAACGCGGGAAGGTCGTCCGCGCGCGGCAGCGCATAATCCATCAGCGAGCCCGAGAGTATCTGCCCGGTCTCGGCATCGAACAGCGCGTGCTCGAACAACGCCTGCCCGATCCCTTGCACGACGCCGCCATGGACCTGCCCCAGCGTCTGGCGCGGATCGAGCAGCCGGCCGTAGTCGTCGAAGATAACGTAGCGGTCGAGCCTGACCTCGCCGGTCTCGGCGTCGATCTCGACTTCGGCAACATGGCAGCCGTTGGGAAAGGTGTAGCGGTCGCACAAATGGGTCGCCTTGTGCGCGAGGCCGGGCGCGACATCGTCGCCGGGCGTCTGATACGAAGCGCGCCCCACCTCCTCGAGGCTGATCTCCTGCCCGGTCACGGCGACGCGCAACATGCCGGCTTCGTAGCGAACCGCCTCCACGTCGGCCTGCAGCAGACGCGCGGCAAGCCGCCGCGCATTCTCGATCACGCCTTCGGCCGCCATCAACAGTGCGGTGCCGCCCTGATGCATGGAGCGCGCCCCGCCGTGCCCGCCACCGGAATCGAGATCATCCGTATCGCCCTGCCGAAACCGGAAGCGCTCCGCCGGCAAGCCAAACGCATCGGCCGCGATCTGGGCGAACGTGGTCTCGTGGCCCTGACCGTTGGAATGCGTGCCGACCATCAGATCGATCAGGCCATCGTCACCGACACGCACTTCCGCCACTTCATTGGGCTGGCCACGCGACGTTTCGAGAAAGCAGGCGTAGCCGAGGCCACGCAGCCTGCCCCGCTTGCGCGAGCTTCGTCGGCGCGCATCGAATCCCGCAGCGGCCTTCACCGCGTGATCGATCGCATGCGCAAAGCTGCCCTGCTCGACCGAAAGCCCCATCGCGCTTGAATGGGGGAAGCGGCGAAAGATGTTCTTGCGCCGCAGCTTCAGCGCATCCATCCCGAGCTGGTGGGCGGCGAGGTCGATGCAGCGCTCGATCAGATAGTTCGCCTCGGGCTTGCCGGCGCCGCGATAGGCGTCGATCGGCGTCGTGTTGGTGAACACGCCGCTGGTCTGAAAGGCGATCAGCGGAATGTCGTAGACGCCGCCCATCGCGCTCGCCATCGCCATCGTCGGCACGGCCGGCGCCACCGTCGAAACATGGGCGCCCATATTGGCGAGGACTTTTGTGTCGAGCGCGAGGAAGCGGCCGTCTTGATCCAGCGCGAGGCGGGCCCGGATAAGGCTGTCGCGGCCATGGACGGAGCCGGTAAAATCCTCGCTGCGATCGCCGATCCACGTGACCGGGCGGCCGAGGCGGCGCGCCGCCCACAGCACCAGCATCCATTCCGGATAGAGCACGTTCTTCATCCCGAAGCCGCCGCCGACGTCGGGGATGCTGACGCGAAGTTTTTCCCGGCCGATGCGAAAGACACCGTCGGCGAGCAGGTCGCGGATCGCGTGCGCGCCGGCGGCCGAGGCGGTCAGGTGCAGACGGCCACTCGAAGCATCGAACTGCCCCAGCGCACCGCGCGTCTCCAGCGGCGCGGCGACGACGCGGTTGTTGACCAGTTCGCATTCCACGACATGGGCGGCGTCGCGGATCACAGCTTCTACCGGGCCGATCTCGCCACGGTTGAACTGGAACGCGATGTTGCCCTTTGCCTCCGGCCAGATCTCCGGCGCGTCCGGCAGAACCGCATCCGCGATCGAGACCACCGGCGGCAACGGCACATAGTCGACGACGATGGCCTCGGCGGCATCGCGCGCGGCCTCAGTGCTTTCCGCAACCACGAATGCGACGGGCTCGCCGACATAACGAACGGTGTCGCGCGCCAGGGCGTGACAGGGCGGCACCACCAGCGGCGTCGTCATCGGGATATGGGTCACCGCGCACGGCAGCGGTCCAATATTGTCGGCGGCCAATTCCTGTCCGGTGAGCACGGCCGCAACACCGGGCATCCGGCGTGCCGCATCGACGCTGATCGCCGTGATGCGCGCATGCGCATGCGGCGAACGAACGACGACGCCATGAAGCGCGTTTGGCGCCACGAGGTCGGCGATGTAGCGCCCGCGTCCCCGCACGAAGCGCTCGTCTTCGAGTCGGTTGACGCTGCGCCCCAATAACGGCTCGGTCATGGGAACCTGTATGGAACCGGCCGGGGGCAAAGGCAATCGGTAGCCCCATCAGCCACCATGTCCGTCGGCGGCGGAGGTCCTTGCCTACGCCGGGGCGGAGTGCTCGGCGCCCTGCAGCTTGCGCTTTCGCCAGATCGATCCCGCGACGAGCACGATGATGATGCCGATGATTCCAAGGATCACCTCGCCGCCATGCCCGTTGTTGGCGAACTGCGGCGCCATGCCGAGCGATTTGAGGAGGCCATCGAGGCCGACACCGACCGGACCGTTGAAGAACGCGTGCAGCGACGGCTGCACTGCAGGATCGGTCGCCATCACCTCGCCGGCGATCCAGCCGAGCAGGCCCGCGCCGGCCCACACCAGCGCCGGAAGGCGCGTCAGCAACGCCATGATCAGCGCAGCTCCCGCGACGATCAGGGGAACGCTGATGGCAAGCCCGAGGACAAGCAGGGGAATGCTGCCATTGGCCGCCGCAGCGACCGCGATGACGTTGTCGAGGCTCATGACGATGTCGGCGATCGCCACGATCTGCACCGCCGCCCATAGATGCGCGGCAGCGTGCACGTCGCCCTCGTCCTCGTCTTCCGGCACGAGCAGCTTTGCCGCGATCACGAGCAGCGCCAATCCGCCGACCAGCTTGAGGAACGGCAGGTTCATCAGCGTCACGACGATGCCGGTGAAGATGATGCGCAGGAAGACGGCGACGCCGGCACCGAGCACCATGCCCCAGAACCGCTGCCGCGGCGGCAAGCCCCGGCACGCCATCGCGATGACAAGCGCGTTGTCACCCGACAGCAGGATGTTGATCCACATGATCTTGCCGAGCGCAACCCAGAAAGCGGGTTGCTGCATCTCGGTATGAAACTGGGTGAAGAACGCCGAGATCGTCGCGGGATCAAAGATTTGCCACAGCCAGTTCACAGCGTTTTCTCCCCCCGGCCCTTCAGCCGTTGCGCGCGGCTATTGCTTGCCGCCTTCCCAATCAATCAGCCGACGATTTCGTTGCCGGAAAAGAACTGCGCGATTTCGATCGCGGCGGTCTCCGGTGCGTCCGAACCGTGCACCGAGTTCTCGCCAATCGACTTTGCATGGACCTTGCGGATCGTGCCGTCCGCCGCCTTCGACGGATCGGTCGCGCCCATCACGTCGCGATACTTCAGGACGGCGCCCTCGCCTTCCAGCACCTGCACCACGACCGGACCCGAGGTCATGAAGTCGACCAGTTCACCGAAGAACGGACGCGCCTTGTGAACGGCGTAGAAGGTTTCCGCCTGTTCGCGGGTCATGCGAATGCGCTTCTGGGCCACGATACGCAAGCCCGCCTTCTCGATCAGCGCGTTGACGGCGCCGGTCAGATTGCGCTCGGTCGCGTCCGGTTTGATGATCGAGAAAGTGCGTTCAGTCGCCATTGTATACGTCCTTGCAAAAACGCTGGTTGGAGAGTTGCGGGGCTTATATCGGCGCCACCTCACGACGGCAAGCGACCGTGTGACGCGCCTGCCACACCTTTTTGGCGTGTTTTCGTGCCACGCACGCGCCGCGGGGGCGAAGATTACAGCAATTTCACGCAGGTGAACCCCGTCTGAAGCCGCCGTGCCGTCCTCATTCAGCTTCGCGGCCGTAGGCTTAACGACGATCGAACGCAGGGCACGCGCATCCGCCGGGCTCTGGACGTCACGGGACCCGATCTCACTGATGGTGCCAGCTGGCACCGAAACTTTGAGGAGACGATCATGTTACGCAAACTCTCGCTCGTTGCAGTAGCCGCGGCTTCGCTGGGTGCGGCCGCGCTGGCGCCGACATCGGCCTCGGCCTGGGGCGGCGGCTTTCATCATGGCGGCTGGCATCATCATCACGGCTGGGGCGGACCCCGCGTCTTCATCGGCGGCCCGGCCTATTACGGCGGCGGATATGGCGGCTGCTACGCGCGGCGCCTGGTTCCGACCCCCTGGGGTCCGCGCTGGCGGCTGGTGAACCGCTGCTACTGAACCTGATTTGAGCTTCCCCCTGACTGACGCCCCGGCCGCCGCGCCGGGGCTTTTTTTTATGCCGTGGAACCGGATTGCCGAACGGATTCCACTACTTGGAGGAGAATGCATGCCGTCCATGCACGGAAACCAATTTCGCCGTTGTGACTTGACCCATCAATATCATCAAGCCTTGCGAACGCTGTGAGGTGGAACTCGTAGAGATCGACATGCAACCTCGAATCAACAGCGATATCGAACAGATCGATCACAAGACATGCGTGTCGATCTGCGACGCCATCGGCGAACGTCTGCAGCAAAGCCTGCGCCCCGATACTGACCTGTCGCCACGTTTGCGCGAACTCGTCGACGAACTGCGCCGCCGCGACAACGAACTGCATTGAGGGCCGCCGGATCGCTGATTTGCCGATAAATGGGTTGCGTTTGGCGCCGGCTCCGGTGACAAGGCCGCATGCTTTCCATCACGGATATTTCGGTCCGCATTGCCGGGCGGCTCCTGATCGACGACAGTACGGTGCAGATCGTGCCCGGTGCGCGCGTCGGCTTCGTCGGTCGCAACGGCGTCGGCAAATCGACGCTGTTTCACGCGATCCGCGGCGACCTGCCGACCGAATCGGGTGGCATCACCCTACCGCCCCGGTGGCGCATCGGCAGTCTGGCGCAGGAAGCGCCCGATGGGCCGGAAAGCCTCATCAACGTCGTGCTGAAAGCCGATCTGGAGCGCGACGCGCTGCTCAATGAAGCCGAAACCGCCGAGGATCCGCACCGGATCGCCGAGATCCAGATGCGGCTGGTCGACATCGACGCCCACTCCGCGCCGGCCCGCGCGGCAGCCATCCTGAGCGGCCTCGGATTTTCCACCGCGGACCAGGCGCGGCCGTGTTCGGAATTCTCCGGCGGCTGGCGCATGCGGGTGGCGCTGGCGGCGACGCTGTTTTCGGCGCCGGATCTGTTGCTGCTGGACGAGCCGACCAACTATCTCGACCTCGAAGGCACGCTGTGGCTGGAAGACCATCTGGCCAACTATCCGCGCACCGTGATCGTGATCAGCCACGACCGCGACCTGCTCGACACCTCGGTGGACCAGATCCTGCACCTCGATCGCGGCAAGCTGACGCTCTACAAAGGCACCTATTCCTCGTTCGAGGAACAGCGCGCCACGCGCGAAATGCTGGACGCCAAGCACGCCAAGCGCCAGGCCGACGAGCGCAAGCGGCTGCAGGCCTTTGTCGATCGCTTCAAGGCGAAGGCTTCCAAGGCCCGCCAGGCGCAGTCCCGCGTGAAAATGCTGGAGCGGATGAAGCCGGTCACCGCGCTGGTGACGCAGGATGTGCGCGAAATCACGTTCCCGACGCCGGAGAAAATGCTGTCGCCGCCGATCATCGCGGTCGACGACGTCTCGGTCGGCTACGATCCGAAAAGGCCGGTGCTCAACCGCGTGACGCTGCGGATCGACACCGAGGATCGCATCGCCCTGCTCGGCTCCAACGGCAACGGCAAGTCGACGCTGGTCAAGCTGTTGGCCAACAAGCTGCTGCCTTTCTCCGGCCGGGTCACACGGGCGGAAAAACTCTCGGTCGGCTATTTCGCGCAACATCAGGTCGACGAGCTCAACCTCGACGGCTCGCCCTACGACCACGTCCGCAGGCTGATGCCCGATGCGCCGGAAACCAAGGTGCGCGGCCGCACCGGCGCGATCGGGTTTTCCGGAAAGGCCGGCGACACCCTGGTCAAGAGCCTGTCGGGCGGCGAGAAGGCGCGGCTATTGCTCGGGCTCGCCACATTCTTCGGCCCGAACATGATCATCCTCGACGAGCCGACCAACCATCTGGACATCGACAGCCGTGCGGCGCTGGCCGAGGCGATCAACGATTTTCCCGGCGCCGTGATCATGGTCTCGCACGACCGCTACCTGATCGAAGCCTGCGCCGATCAACTGTGGGTCGTCGCCAATCAGACGGTGACGACCTACGACGGTGACCTCGACGACTACAGGCGAATGGTGTTGTCGATCGGTGACCCACGCGGCGGTTCGCGCGAACGCAACAACGAGCGTAGCAAGGAGAGCGCAAAGCCCGAGCGCGGCAAAAGCGAAAGGCGAACGCCGCTGAAGCAGCGGATCGCCGAGGCCGAGGCCGAAATCGAGCGCATCAACGGCATTATTGCCAAGATCGACACCGCGCTTGCCTTGCCGGATCTATTCACGCGCGATCCCAAGCAGGCCGCCCAGCTCAGCAAGGCGCGCGCCGGCGCCGAAAACGCGCTGCGGCAGGCAGAGGAAAATTGGCTGGAAGCCAGCTCTCAGTTTGACGAAGCGGCGGGCTAAAACCCATTATGGCCGCGAGGCTTACGCAGCCGGCTTCTTCTTCGGCTTGGCGCCTCTCGGCTGCGCCGCCGGCTCGGCCCCGCGCTCGATCGAGGTCAGGCGTCCCGCGGTGAAGGTGTAAATGCCGGCCCGCTGGCCACGCGAATAGTTGACGACCGCCACGCGGTCACCGCGCGCGTTGCTGGAGAAATTGACGTTGTCGGGTGCACCGATGCCGCGCACGACGTCGCATTCGGTATGACCGAGCGCCACCGTCCCCGTCGTCGAGGGAGGCGGGCTACCTGCCGCGCCATCTGTCAGCGCGTTTGCACCAGCGCCCGGCGTCGCCATTCCGGGACAGCCGCCGTCCGCGGCGACGAGTTCATCTGGCGTCACGGGCTTGTCCGGGCTGAGCGGAGGCGTTTCGATCGACACGTTTCGGATGAACACGCGTCCGGTGCGCGAAAACCAGTCCGCGTCCCTCGACATAAGGTCCGACGCACCCGTGCAGCCTGCAAGCGCAGGCCCGAGCAGCAACAACGTCAACAGTGGTTTTCGATCGATCATTCCGCGTCGCACACTAGACCAGGCTCCCACCCCTTACTGTAACCACTTGTCCGACCATCACTTTGCGGCACGACCATGGCTGCCCGCAAAGCTCGGCGCAGGAACCGCAGATTATCATTAATTCCCGAGAGTCGCCAATTTCCAAGCGATCGCTAAATTTTTTCAAGCATTGCTATTGCCGCCGCTGCCACCGGCCCCGCTCATCGGCCTGCCAATACGTCAGATCGAACCCGCGCGCCTTGCAATCGGTCCAAGCGCCGCGCGCCGCGGTCAGCGCCTCTGCATCGTCGCCATTGAAGACCAGCACCACCCGTTCGTAGCTGTCGCAATCGGCCGGCAACGCCGCGTTGTCGATCAGGAACCTGACATTGGCCCGGTTCGGGTTGCCTTCCTCGATTGAGAGAATGATGGGCTGGTCCTGTGCATCGCCGGCGCGCCATGTGGCGTGCGGCAGAAACGAATCGTCGCTGTAGGTCCACAAATGCGCATCGAGCGCCTCGGTGCGCTCCGGCGAGGTCGATTGCACGACCACGCGCCAGCCGCGCTCGAGCGACTTTTCCAGAAGCGGCGGCAGTACGCTTTCGAGCGACATGCCCTGCAAATGATAGAACAGGATTTCCGTCATCCGGCAGCGACCAGATTACTTCGCAGCTTCGTAATATTCCGCGACCAGCCGGTCCAGCAGGCGAACGCCGTAACCCGAACCCCAACTATGGTTGATGTCGGTTTTCGGCGCGCCCATCGCGGTCCCCGCGACGTCGAGATGCGCCCACGGCGTGTTGTCGACGAAACGCTGCAGGAACTGCGCGGCGGTGATCGAGCCGCCGTTACGGCCGCCGGTGTTCTTCATGTCGGCAAACTGCGAATCGATCTGCTTGTCGTATTCGGGGCCGAGCGGCATGCGCCAGACGCGCTCGCCGGTCTCATTTCCGATCTTGCTCAGCCGCTCGGCCAGTTCGTCGTTGTTGGAGAACATGCCGGCATATTCGGTTCCAAGCGCGACCATGATCGCGCCGGTCAGCGTGGCCAGGTCGACCATGAATTTCGGCTTGAACTTCTTGGTCACGTACCAGAGCACATCGGCCAGCACGAGCCGGCCTTCGGCGTCGGTGTTGATGATTTCGATGGTCTGCCCCGACATCGAGGTGACGATATCGCCGGGGCGCTGGGCGTTGCCATCGGGCATGTTCTCGACCAGGCCGATGGCGCCGACCGCGTTGACCTTTGCCTTACGGGCAGCCAGCGCATGCATCAGGCCGACCACGCAGGCCGCGCCGCCCATGTCGCCCTTCATGTCTTCCATGCTGGCGGCGCCCTTGATGGAAATGCCGCCAGTATCGAAGCAAACGCCTTTGCCAACGAAAGCAACGGGTTGCTCGCTCTTCTTGCCGCCGTTCCAGCGCATGATGACGGTGCGGCCCGGCTGCGTCGAGCCCTGTGCGACGCCGAGCAATGCGCCCATGCCGAGTTTCTGCATCGCCTTGACGTCGAGCACCTCGATTTCGACGCCGAGCTTCTTGAGCTGGCTGGCGCGGCGCGCGAATTCCACCGGGTACAGCACATTCGGCGGCTCGTTGACGAGTTCGCGCGCGATCACCACGCCATCCACGACATGGGATGCCGGCGCGAAGGCCTTGCGCGCGGCGGCTACATCCTCGACAGCGATCGAAACGTCGGCGCGAAGCGCGTCGTTCTCGCCGTCTTTCTTCTTGGTCTTGTAGCGGTCGAATTTGTACGCCCGCAGCCGGATGCCCGACGCGATCGCGGCGGCGGAATCGCCCTGCATCGCCCCTTCAGGCAGCTCCGCGATCACGGTGACCGCCGCGCTGGCGGCGTTGAGCTTGCCCGCCGTCACCCCGCCGAACTTGAGAAAATCCTTCTCCTTGATATCGGCCGCCTTGCCGACACCGACCACGATTAGGCGCTCCGCCTTGATTCCCTCCGGCGCCGGGATATCGAGCGTCGATCCGCTCTTGCCCTTGAACTGGTTAGCCGCCGCCGCCCGCTTGACGGTATCGGCCGCCTTCCCCAGCGCCTTCCGCGTCGTCTCGCCGAACTTCAATGCGTCATCGCAAAACACCACGAGAACGCCACGGGGCGCGGCGGAAAAGGCGACAAAGCCGACCTTGACGGCGTCGGACATAGGAAATCCTCCAGAATTCAGGGCTGTCTTGCGGTCCGGAATCGGGCCGCATTATGGAATGTTCTCTTCGGTAACGGCCCAAATCGCTCGGGACCTGATGTTTTCGGCACTATGGCCTGTCACCCGCGCCGCTGCCAAGCGCCGCAGTGGCCGGAAGGCCACAAGAAGTGAATTATTAACCATATCGGCCCGACGCCACGGCCCGGCCATTTTGTTGACGGATCAAAGGGATGGTAGTGTGGTGTAGACGACCGGTGATAGGCGGTTCGACCAATGGGGAACCCTGTAAAAGGGGTTTGGTCGGAAGCAGCCTTTGGGGCGCGTAGGGGCGGGATCGTACGGTAACGATGGGGTCGATCGACAGGTACATTTTCCGCACGACGCTCGCGTCGTTTGCGCTGGTCCTGGTCAGCCTCACCGGCGTGATCTGGATTACGCAGGCGTTGCGCGGCATCGATCTGATGACCAGCCAGGGCCAGACCATCATCACCTTTCTCGGCATCACCAGCCTGGTGATTCCGGCGCTGGTGCTGGTCATCGCGCCGATCGCGCTGATGATCGCGATCTCGCATACGCTGAACAAGCTCGCCACCGATTCCGAAATCATCGTGATGAACGCCGCGGGCTTTTCCCCGTACCGGCTGTTCCGCCCGTTTTTCTTCGCCACCTGCGTGGTGGCGCTCCTGGTCATCTTCATTGCGGCCTTTCTCGCTCCCGACGGCCTGCGCCGGATCAAGCAATGGGACGCCGAGATCACGGCCGACGTGCTGACCAACATCCTGCAGCCCGGACGTTTCGCCCAGCTCGACCAGAACCTGACGATCAGGATTCGGGAACGGCAACCGGGCGGCGTTCTCGCCGGCATCTTCGTCGATGACCGCCGCGATCCCAAGGAGCGCGTCACCATCATCGCCGACCATGGCACGGTGCTGAAGAACGAGAGCGGCTCCTATTTAGTGCTGGAGGACGGCAACCTCGAACGTTTCGAGGCGGGAAAGCGCGATCCGGCGCTGGTGGCTTTCGCCCGCTATGCCTTCGACATGTCGAAATTCTCCAATCGCGGCCGCGACGTCGCACTGGGAATTCGCGAACGCTATCTCTGGGAGCTGGTTTCGCCCTCGGAAGACGATGCGGTTTTCAAGCAATTGTCCGGGCAGTTTCGCGCCGAGTTGCATGACCGCTTCCTGGCGCCGGTTTATCCGTTCGCGTTCGCAGTCCTGACCTTTGCCTTCCTCGGTACGCCGCGCACCACGCGCCAGAGCCGCAATTTTTCCATTGGCGGATCGATCCTGGCGGTGTTCGGCCTGCGCATGGCGGGATTCGCCTGCTCGGTCATGACGGTGAAGTCGCCGGGCATGGCTATCGTCCAGTATTTGATGCTGTTCGGTTCGATCGGTCTCGGGCTGTGGATGATCGTCGGCGGCATCGTGGTGGAGCCGCCGGCTATGCTGATGGAGGCCATCAACAGGTCGAACGCGCGGCTGGCGCGGCTGTTTGGACGGCCGGTCACAGCATGAGCATGATAACCAACACGCTCGGGAGATACTTTGCGGGCCGCTTCCTGGTCGCGGCGGTGGGCGTGTTTGCGAGCATTTTCGTGCTGCTCGTGCTGGTCGATTACATCGAAATGGTCCGCAAGACCTCCGGGCTGGTGTCGGCCTCCGCGATTACAGTGGCTCAGACATCGCTTTACCGGGTGCCGCAACTGCTCGAAAAGCTGATGCCATTCTGCGTCCTGATCGGCGCGATGACCTGCTATCTGGCACTGTCGCGGCGGCTCGAACTGGTGGTCGCACGTGCGGCCGGCGTATCCGCCTGGCAGTTCATCTCGCCGGCGCTGGCAAGTTCGATCATCCTCGGCATCGTGGCGACCGTTGCCTACAACCCGATGTCGGCGAACTTACGCGAACTCTCCAAACGAATGGAGGCCGAACTGTTCGGCTCGGCCCCCGGCGGCGGCATCCAGGATGCATCCGGTTTCTGGCTCAACCAGATCAACAGCGACGGCCAGTCGATCATCAATGCGGCGCGCAGCGAACAGCAGGGCGTCCGGCTGACGGGACTGACCGTGTTCCGGTTCGACTCTGATCTCCAGTTCAAGGAGCGAATCGAAGCCCGCGAAGCCACCCTCGAGGAAGGCCGCTGGGCCTTCAAATCGGTACGCAGGTACTCCCTGGATAAACCTCCGGTTGATCAGGACAACTATTACCTCACGACCACCCTCACCCCGGCCCAGGTTCGCAACAGTTTCTCCACCCCCGAAACCGTGTCCTTTTGGCAACTTCCCGGCTATATCCGCTCTTCCGAAAGCTCGGGCTTCGCGACCGCAGGCTACCGTTTGCAGTACCATAAGCTCATCGCACAGCCGTTTTTGCTGGCTGCAATGGTGATGTTGGCGGCTTCCGTGAGCCTTCGCTTCTTCCGGATGGGCGGCGTGCAAAAGATGGTTTTGAGTGGCGTGGGCGCGGGCTTTCTGCTCTACGTTTTATCGAAAGTTACTGAGGATTTGAGCAAGGCTGAGTTGATGCATCCGATCGCTGCGGCGTGGTTGCCCGTCTGTGTGGGTGGCCTCACCGGCTTTTTGGCCTTGCTGTACCAGGAGGACGGGTAGTGGCCGTTGTCGCCGCCCGCCAGTTGAGGTCGCCTGCGTTCAGGCGGCGCACCGATGTGCGCCGCTCCCGAACGCGCTTGGCCGCCTTTGGCGTTTCTATGTTTGCGCTGCTCGCCGGATTCGTTTTGGCGGGCGCGATTGAGTTTGCCCTGACGGTTCCGGCCTCGGCGCAAAGCTTCACCTACAATCCACGGCCACCCAAGCCGCCGCCGCGCCCCGTCACCAATGACGGCAAGATGACCGTGCAAGCGGTCGAGGTGGACTACGACTACAACAACCAGCGCGTGTCGGCGGTCGGCAACGTGCAGATGTTCTACAACGGCACCAGCGTGGAGGCCGACAAGGTCATCTTTGATCAGAAGACTAAGCGGCTGCATGCGGAAGGCAACATCCGCCTTACCGATGCGGAAGGCAAAATCACCTACGCCAACATCATGGACCTGAGCGACGACTACCGTGACGGGTTCGTCGATTCGCTGCGCGTCGATACCGCGGACGCCACGCGGATGGCGGCGACGCGCGCCGATCGCTCGGCCGGCAATTACACCGTGTTCGAGAACGGCGTGTACACCGCCTGCGCGCCCTGTAAGGACAATCCGAAGAAGCCGCCGCTGTGGCAGGTCAAGGGTGCGCGTATCATCCACGACCAGACCGACAAGATGCTGTACTTCGAAAACGCGCAGCTCGAGTTCTTCGGCGTGCCGATGGCGTACCTGCCGTATTTTTCGACGCCCGATCCGACCGTCAAGCGCAAGACCGGCTTCCTGATGCCGTCCTACACGACGGTCACAGGCTACGGCTACGGCGTGGAAACCCCGTTCTACTGGGCGATCGCACCGGACTATGACGCGACCTTCAATCCGCGTTTCACCACGCGGCAGGGCGTGCTGTTGCAGGGTGAATTCCGCCAGCGCCTGATCAACGGCTCCTACCAGATCCGCGCCTACGGCATCGATCAGCTCGACCAGGGCGCCTACGCCGGTCAGCCCGGCGACCGCCAGTTCCGCGGCGGCGTCGACACCAAAGGCCAGTTCGCGCTCAACGACAAATGGGTTTGGGGCTGGGACGGCGTCCTGCTGTCGGACTACTACTTCTTCTCGGACTACCGGCTGGCCCAGTACAAGGACCCGCTCGGCTCGTTCCTGAGCCTTCCGACGGAAGCGATCTCGCAGCTTTATCTGACCGGCGTCGGCAGCCGCAGCTACTTCGACGCGCGCACGATCTATTACCTCTCCTTCTCCGGCAACCAGAATCAGGTTCCGGTGGTCTATCCAGTGATCGACTACAACAACGTGATCAACCGCCCGATCTTTGGCGGCGAAGTCAGCTACAGGACCAACTTCACCAACCTCTCGCGTGATACGGCGGCCTTCGACCCGATCACGACATTGGCCAACACCGCCAGCCTGTGCACAACGACATCAGCCGATCCACTGGCGCGGACGCCGTCGCAATGCCTGTTGCGCGGCTTCCCCGGCACTTACACGCGCCTGACGGCCGAAGCGCAATGGCGGAAGTCGTACACCGATCCGTTCGGTCAAATCTGGACGCCGTTTGCGATTATGCGCGTCGACGCCATCAATTCCTCGGTTTCGAACCAGCCGGGTGTTTCGAATTTCCTTCCCGTCGGCGACACCCAGGCGCTGCGTCCGATGCCGGCCGTCGGCCTCGAATATCGCTATCCCTTCATCAACGTTCAGCCCTGGGGCACCACCACGATCGAGCCGATCGCGCAGATCATCGCCCGTCCCAACGAGACCTACGCCGGCAAGCTGCCCAACGAAGACGCGCAGAGCATGGTGTTCGACGCCAGCAACCTGTTCGCGGTTGACAAGTTCTCGGGCTACGACCGCGTCGAAGGCGGCGGACGCGCCAATGTCGGCGTCCAGGCGACCACGCAGTTCGATCGTGGCGGCAGCATCAATGTGCTGGTCGGACAATCCTACCAGTTGTACGGCCTGAATTCGTATGCGGTGAAGGATGCGACTAACACCGGGCTCAATTCCGGCCTGGAGAACACCCGGTCTGACTACGTCGCCCGCGTCAATTATTCCCCGAACCGGACCTATACGTTCAGCGTGCGCTCGCGCATCGATGAGGCGACGCTGAACGTCAATCGCTTCGAAGCCGAAGGACGCGCTGCGTTCGACCGCTGGTCGGTGAGCATGATGTACGGCAACTATGCCGCACAGCCAGAGCTCGGATACCTGACCCGGCGTGAAGGCCTGCTCGGCAGCGCCTCGATCAAGCTTGCGTCGAACTGGGTGGTGTCGGGAGCGGCGCGGTGGGATCTTGAAGCCAACAAGCTGAACCAGTACATCGTCGGCGCCGGCTATGTGGATGACTGCTTCGTGCTGGCGGCCAATTACGTCACGTCGTACAGCTACTCCGCCGGCACGACGCCGCCGGTGCTCAGCCACGCGTTCATGCTGCAGATCGGCCTGCGAACCCTCGCGAATTCATCCTCGACGGCCGGCAGCG
This sequence comes from Bradyrhizobium sp. URHC0002, assembly GCF_054059515.1. Taxonomy (NCBI): domain Bacteria; kingdom Pseudomonadati; phylum Pseudomonadota; class Alphaproteobacteria; order Hyphomicrobiales; family Nitrobacteraceae; genus Bradyrhizobium; species Bradyrhizobium sp. URHC0002. The sequence continues at coordinate 6,385,782 of NZ_JBSSCF010000001.1, forward strand.
GCGGCATTCAGTAGCGTGAGGCCGACCGTGCCCGAGAGTACCCAGCGCAACGCGGTACGAATTGGTTGATACTGCTGACATGACCATGACCACCATCAAGCTCCCTTCTCGCCGACCTTGGTCCCATGTTTGGCCCCTTGCCGCTTGCTGCGCCGTCGCGCTTGCCGTGCTGGCCGGCGGGGTGTCGCCGTTGCTGGCGCAGTCGATTGCCTGCATGGTCAACGGCGAACCCATCACCAGTCTCGATATCGAGCAGCGTACTAAGCTCAATTTCCTGACCACGCGGAAGCAGATGTCGCGACAAGAAGTGGTCGACGAGCTGACCAATGAAAAGGTGAAGATCAAGGAGGCCAAGAGATTCGGCGTCGATCCTACCGCTAGCGATGTCGATCAAGCCTATTCGGGAATGAGCCAACGCATGCGGCTGTCGCCCGAGCAGCTGACCAAATCCCTGGAGAGCCAGGGTATCCGGCCGGATACGCTGAAGTCTCGCCTCAAGGCCGAGATGGTCTGGGGCAGTCTGGTGCGCGGCCGCTTCAAGGAGAGCCTCCAGGTCGGCGAGAAGGACGTTGCCGCCGCCGCCCAGGAAAGCGGCGAACCGACCCAGACCGAGGCGTTCGAATACAAGCTGCAGCCGATCGTGCTGATCGTGCCGCGCGGCTCGGCGCCGGCGGCGGTCGATTTGCGGCGCAAGGAAGCGGAAACCGTGCGCGAGCGCGTCCAGACCTGCGAGCAGGCCAATTCCTACTTCAAGTCGATGCAGAATGCTGCGATCCGCGAGACCGTCACCAAGACCTCGGCCGACATTCCCGGCCCGTTGCGTGAGCTGCTGGACAAGACGCCGGTCGGCCATCTGACCCCGCCCGAGATCACCAAACAGGGCGTCGAGATGGTGGCATTGTGCGACCGCAAACCGACCAAGATCGACACGCCGAAGAAGCGGGAAATCCGCGAAAAGATGTTCACCCAGAAATACGAGGCGAAACAGAAATCCTATCTGAACGACCTCCGCAAAGCCGCGATGATCGAATGTCGTTGATGGCCAAGCTCTGATGGCCAAGCCTCCAAATACCAATGTTCTGAATACTGAGGTTCTGAAGACCAAGGCTCTCGCGCTGACATCCGGCGAGCCCGCGGGCATCGGCCCCGACATTGCCCTCGCAGCCTGGCTGCGGCGCAAAGAGCTGGATCTTCCGCCGTTCTATCTGCTCGGCGACCGCGCGTTCTTTGCGGAGCGAGCGAAAATCCTGGGATTGCAGGTCGAGCTTGCCGATGCCGTCCCTGAGGAAGCGGGCGCAGCATTCGCGAAAGCGTTGCCCGTGGTGGCGACGGGCGAAATCGCCACCGCGCGGCCCGGACAGCCCGACGACACCAGCGCGACCGCCGCGCTGGCCTCCATTCGCCAGGCCGTCGACCATGTCAGGCGCGGCAGAGCCGGCGCCGTCGTCACCAACCCGATCGCCAAGAGCGTGCTGTACCGCGCGGGATTCCGCCATCCCGGCCACACCGAATTTCTCGCCGAGCTCGCCGCCAATGGCGGCCGCGCGCCGCAGCCGGTGATGATGCTGTGGTCGCCGGCGCTCGCCGTCGTTCCCGTCACCATCCACCTTTCGCTGCGCGAGGCACTGACCCAGCTCACGAGCGAGCTGATCGTGACCACCGCCCGGATTGCGGTCGCGGATCTCCGGGCGCATTTCGGCCTGGCCCGGCCGCGGCTTGCGATATCGGGCCTCAACCCGCATGCCGGCGAAGACGGCTCGCTCGGCAGCGAAGACATCGACATCGTCGCACCCGCCATTGAGGCGCTGTGCGCGGAAGGCATCGACGCCAGGGGCCCCTTGCCTGCGGATACCATGTTCCACGCAGCGGCCCGCAAGACCTACGACTGCGCCATCTGCATGTATCACGACCAGGCGCTGATCCCGATCAAGACGATCGCGTTCGAGGACGCCGTCAACGTCACGCTGGGATTGCCGTTCATCCGCACCTCGCCGGATCACGGCACGGCCTTCGACATTGCCGGCACCGGCAGGGCCAATCCGTCGAGTCTCGCCGCAGCCCTGCGGCTCGCCGCACGGATGGCGACGACCAAACCTTCATGAGCGCGATCGACGATCTGCCGCCGCTGCGCGACGTCATTCGCGAACATTCCCTGTCGGCGCGCAAATCCCTCGGCCAGAATTTCCTGCTCGACCTCAACCTCACCGCGCGGATCGCGCGCGCCGCGGGTCCGCTCGAAGGCGCCACCATCATCGAAATCGGCCCCGGCCCCGGCGGTCTGACGCGCGCGTTGCTGGCGCTGGGCGCGAAGCGCGTCATCGCCGTCGAGCGCGACGAGCGCGCGCTGGCGCCGCTCGACTACATCGCAAAACGTTATCCCGGCCGGCTCGAGATCGTGCACGCCGACGCGCAGCGTTTTGACCCCCGCCCGATGCTCGGCGGCGAGCGCGCAAAAATCGTCGCCAACCTGCCCTACAACATCGCGACCGCGCTTTTGGTGGACTGGCTTTCGATCGAGCCATGGCCGCCCTGGTACGACATGATGGTGCTGATGTTTCAGCGCGAGGTCGCCGAGCGCATCGTCGCGCAGGAGAATGACGAGGCCTATGGCCGGCTCGCGGTGCTCGCCAACTGGCGCGCCGAGACCAAAATCCTGTTCGATATTTCCCCCGCCGCCTTCGTGCCGCAGCCCAAGGTGACCTCCTCGGTGGTGCGGCTGGTGCCGCGCAGCACGCCTGCGCCATGCGACCGCCGCGCCCTCGAACAGGTGGCCGCCGCGGCCTTCGGCCAGCGCCGGAAAATGCTGCGGCAGAGCCTCAAATCGCTGTCGGTCGATCCGGCGCGGCTGGCGGCAGCCGCGGAGGTCGATGCGACCCGGCGGGCGGAGACCATTCCGATCTCGGGCTTTGTTGCCATGGCCCGTGAATTGACCGATATACGAAACACAAGAACTCAAACGTCCTGAAGAAACGTCTGCTCAAGGGAGATATTGCCATGGCGCTGATGCGTCGCCAGTCGCTGGTCAAGTTCGATGCGCCGTTGTGCGAAACCATCGTCGACACGCCGAAGCCGCAAGGCCGCGAAGTCCTCGTCCGCATCGAGCGCTGCGGGCTGTGCCATTCCGACCTCCACATCCAGGACGGCTATGCTGATTTGGGCGGCGGCAAGCGGCTCGACACCACGCGCGGCATGACGCTGCCGTTCACGCTCGGCCACGAGATCGCCGGCGTCGTCGATGAGGTCGGTCCCGATGCCTCGAAGGAGCTGATCGGAAAGAAGCAGGCGGTATTCCCCTGGATCGGCTGCGGCCAGTGCCGCGACTGCGCCAACGGCGACGAGAACCTCTGCGTCAAGCAGCGCTTCCTCGGCGTGTCCATCGACGGCGGCTTTGCCACCCACGTGCTGGTGCCCGACGCAAAGTACCTGCTGGATTACGATCCGCTACCGGTCAATCAGGCGGCAACCCTGATGTGCTCGGGCGTCACCGCCTATGGCGCGCTGAAGCGGCTGGTCGACCGCCCGCGCCAGCGCAATCTGCTGCTGATCGGCCTCGGCGGCGTCGGCATGATGGGGCTTTCGTTCGCGCAGGCGATGTTCACGCAGAAGATCGCCGTCGCCGATCTCAGCCCCGCCGCGCGCGAGAGCGCACTGCAGAACGGCGCCGCGGTCGCCTACGATCCCGCCGAGCCTGAAGTCGTCAGGCGCATGATCAAGGAGACCGAAGGTGGCTTCGACGAGATCGTCGATTTTGCCGGCAACGAGAAATCGATGGCCTTTGCGGTGTCGGTGGTGGCGCGCGGCGGCAAGATCGTGGTCTCCGGCCTGATGGGCGGCAATTTCAGCCTGCCGATGGTGCAATGGGTCTACAAGCGCATGACCATCGAAGGCTTCATGGTCGGCACGCTCGCCGAAGCCAAGGAATTGATGGCGCTCGCCCGCGCCGGCAAGATCAAGCCGACGCCGATGAAGGAAGAGCCGATGGCCGACGTCCAGAAATGGATCGACGAGCTACGGGCCGGGAAAGTCGTCGGGCGGATCGTGCTGAAGAACTGAGGCAGCCGCGCTCACATCATCGCGACGGCAATCGTACCGCGCCTTTACCTGCCGGCGTGGATGATGGCGGCTGTGTGGCAGGGCAAGGTGAAATTCCCTGTCCTGCTCATGACAGATACAACAAGCTTGCCACTTGATAGAGCGCAAAGGCCAACTGACCTATCATGATGACAAGCGCAATGGCGAAGAGATAGATGCCGTAATACATCGCGCGTCACCCAAAAATTCGAAGAAGGCTTACGCGGAAGCAATACTCGTTACTTGCAATGATGATTCGCTAACATGATTCAGCTCTCAATCGGCGTCAATTAGATTTTGGCTTTCTTTTGTCTGATTGAGAATGGTGAATCCTTTTTGCCACGCCTAAGTGAAGCGGTTCACATATCGCTTTGCAGAAATGGCGTCTCGCCAGCGCTTAGGTAGCGGAGTTCCCGCCTGGGAGCGGTCGAGCCACCGATGCCGTCCAAGTCACGCAGACAGTATCTTGAAGCCCCACCATACAACAGCAATGGCAGCGACGATGCAGGCAGCCGTCAGGGCGCGCTCCAGGACATGGATCTTCATTGTTTCCATCCCGTTTTCTTCACTACCCCGCGCGGAAGGTATGTGATTCCACAACATGTCGGCAACTTCGGGTTTGCCGAAAGAACGGGCATTGAAGCTCACCCCGCGCCGCGACGATGTCAGGACGAAGCGGGACGGCTGATCCCCGCAAAGTGCATAACCCCCGGCATGGCCAAATGGCTAAGATGGAACCCCGAAGTGGCCAAAGATGAAACAGGCACCAAAAGGGATCACCCATGAAGCGCAACAGCAAACTCAGGATTGCGATAACCGCGGCAGGGCTTGTCGTCGTGGGCGGCGCGGCCGTTTACGCGCAGGACAAGTACTCGCTGAATTCGCCAAGCGGAATCGCGTTCTCTGATTTCAAGGGATACGAGGACTGGGCGGTGGTCTCTTCCGCCCGGACCGATGAAGTGCTCAAGGTGATCGTGGCCAATCCGACCATGATCGAGGCGTACAAGGCCGGCGTACCAAACAACGGCCAGCCTTTCCCGGATGGCTCCAAGATCGCAAAACTTCAGTGGAAGCCGAAGAAGAGCACGGAGGCCCCATTCGCCGTAGACGTGCCAGACGTCTTCACGCAGGCCTTCGTCATCGAAAAGGACAGCAAGAGATTTCCGCAAAGCGGCGGATGGGGATACGCCCTGTTCAACTACGAAGCCGCATCCGACAATTTCACGGCCGATCCCAGCCCCTCCGACTGCGGACACGCGTGCCATGTGGCGGTGAAGGCAAAGGACCACATCTTCCACCCGTACCAGAAGCGTTGAATGGCGCTCGCCCGCGCCGTGCTGAAGAACTGAGGCGGTGCAGGCGCGCATCCGTTGCCATGAATTGCGGCGACAGCGACGCTGTTGCGTCTTCGGAGGCATCATCGGCGAGCGCACCTTCACCGTAATTCCACGGAATGCGGGCGATCGCTTGACGGTGCTGAACGGTTTTTCGAATCGAGAACGATCTTCATGGACAGCGTGCTGCAACAGAGCGCACCGCGCAGATGCACCGTCAATGTGCGCTATGGTGCGGTCGCGATACCGAAACGCAACAGGCGGCTGCAATCAGATATCGCAAGCAGAGTTGTAATGAAGGAACCAACCAGACTCAGGTTAGATTCCAGGAAGTTGGAATTTGGCAGGGGGCTCGAATGCCATACTTCAATTTTGATCTCGTCATCGGCGCGGAGTTCCAAAGCCAGGGCGGCATGATCCTCGAAACCACAGATTACGCGATCGATAAAGCCGATAGCCTCGTGAACGAACTTTGCATCGTTCGTCCCGAGCTATGTTCGAGAGGATGTGCCGTGCGGGTTACCGACGGAGACAGTAACGAGCTCTACCGGGCTCCGGTCGAGCCTGTCGGTCACGGATGAAATCGTTCCGCCGAGTGCGATGAGCGCGCGAATTGCGCTGACAGTGCGGAACTGAACGACGGCGACAGTGCGCTTAACTTGGCTGTGACGGTCGCGAAGGCACGGCTGCCGATGACCATGCCTTGTTGACGCCGCCGACGATCGCGAGCTTCATCGCCCACGCCACACGATGCGTGGCCCAGTCGCTGTCGTGCAGCCTGCGCTCATCATCCGGGTCGACCATCCGGTCGAACGAAACCTGCTCGACCTCAGACAAGCCCTTCATGAATTCGAAGCGGCGGAATACATTGACGCCGTCGCGCGCCAGTTCGCCGATCGCCTTGACCATCGCGATCGCCTTGTCCTTCTTTGCCGGGGTCAGCACGGCCGGGACGTATTGGAGGTCCATCAGGATGACGTCGGCCTGCGTCTGGTTGCGCAGTTTGACCAGTCCTTCGCGGATGGCGCTGGTGGTTTCGTCGAAGGACGGAGGTGGAGGAACAGCGCTCGGGCTTTGCCAGATCGCATTCGTTCCGACCTGCCAGATCACCAGATCGGGCTTCTCGGCGATGACGTCGGTATCGAACCGCTGAAACTCGAGCGGCGCTTCCTGGCCGCCGATTCCCCGGTTGACCATGGTGATCTCTGCGTTCGGATATTGGGCCTGGAGAAACGACAGCAGCCGCTCCGGATAGGGCTTGATATTGCCGTGGCCTATCGTCGACGACGAGCCGATCGCGACGATCTTGGCTCGTCCTCTGACGCTCTGCGCAAAGTGGGTCAGGCCGTATTCGAATGGAATCGCCTCAACCGGGATCTGTGAGGGATCGCTGTCCATGAGTCACCCGTTTTTGTTGCAGCCGAGACAACGTGGGGTGGAAGAAGAATAGCGCGCCACGGCGGGCTCGCCTAGCCTGCGAGCGCGGGAGTGAGTGCCTCACGATCCCACCCCGCAGCCCCCTACTTCCTGTCGCGCGGCAGGAATGGCTTCAGCGGCCGCTTGATCGCGCCCGCGCAGGCACGGGTTGCGGTCTTGCCGCCGTCGGTCCAGGTCTGCGTGCCCTTGAGCTTGGCGCTGCGCCGCACGAAGTTTCCGCTGTATTTCGCCTCGTATTGTCGGCTGCCGCTTTTCCAGGTGCCCTGAAGATTGATTTTCTGGCCGTCGATCGTTCCCGTGCCCTGCTCGGCCGCGGCTTCGACGGCGGCATTGCGCAACCGCACCACATGATTGTAGCGCACAGCCCCGCCGGAAATCGTGACCTCGATGGCCTCGCGCGCCTGCTGGCTGGCAAACGGCAGCTTGTCGCACACCATCGTGCCGCGATAGGTGGCGTCGAGCACTTCCGCCGCGACCGGCTTGCCCATCGCCGCCATCATCGCCGCCACCAGCACCGCATGCCGCGCCCGCACCATCGCCGCCCCCCGTGTGAGTTCTGGTTTCTTGCTGCAGTCCAAAGAGCTCCCGCCGCTTCAATTCAAGCGCATCGTAACGGGCTCAACCGAGTACGTCGATAGAGGTTGTGTCTGGCTTCGCTGCTGCAACATGGCAGCACTGACCAATGGTACTAATTGGAAAGATCGATCAGCTATCGCTGCAGCACGTAGGGGGAAAGCGAAAGCCGCCGTTCGGCTTGCCGCAGCATCGCTGTCCGCTGGGCACGGCGTTTCCGTCGCCTGTCGGCTTGCCGTTGTTCCGCTATCTCCTCGCAAAAAAGATACTTTGGACCTGTGTTTTGGATCACAGGATCGCCGTCGCTGCAGTGCGACTGTTATTGCTGCTAACGGCTTATCGATCTGGTGACGCCGAAACCTTGATCGCGTCAAACGTCGGCGTCGCATCTTTGGTGTCGTTGAAGATCGGAGGGTCCAATGTTTCCCATCCTGTGCCGATTGCTGACGCTTGTTCTTTGCTGGTTGCTCAGCGGCGCTGCTTCTGCCGGCGAATTGCGGCAGAAGGTGTTCACGGCAAAATCATACGCAGGTTCGCGCGACCGCCACTATCAGGTCTTTGTGCCGTCCGCCTACACGGGGCAGGATGCGGTACCGCTCGTGATGATCTTGCACGGCTGCCGCCAGACCGAGGTCAACATGATCAACGAGACGCGCTTCAAGGATCTGGCGGAGCGCGACAACTTCATCGCGGTTTACCCCTTCATCACCTCCTATGACGGTATGCGGGAAATGAATTGCTGGGGTTTCTTTCTCGACCAGCACATTCACAAGGGTGCCGGCGAGGCCGAGGACCTGCACCAGATCGCGCTCGAGATCGAGGCTGAGTTGAAGATCGATCCCAACCGGCGTTATGTGACCGGCCTGTCCTCCGGCGCCGGGATGTCGGTGGCGCTCGCCGTCGCGCACAGCGACTATTTTGCCGCGGCCGGCTCCGTCGAGGGTTTGCCCTACGCAGAGACCTCCTCCGCGGTGGGTTTCGTCTGCGCCAATCCGGGGAGTTTCAAGCCGGTCTCCGCCGATGTGGTCGCAATGAAGACGGAGCAGCAGCAACCCGAGGAGCAGCGTCCAGTTCCGATCATGGCCATTCACTCGCGCAACGATTGCGTCGTCAATAAATTGGCCTCCGAGAACATGCGGGATGCCTGGATCCGCCGTTACGGACTCAGCCCCTCTGCGACCGCGACACTGGATTGCACGGCTGAGGGCGTGCCCTGCACCCAGACAAGGTATGGCAGCCCGCAGCGCTCCGTGGTCGAGACCGTCTTTTACGAAGGCAAGCGCGGCGATTTCATCGGCACCGGTACTCACTATTGGGTCGGCGACAACAGCGGACAATTTGCCGATCCGACCGGGCCGAGCGCCAGCGAGTTGCAATGGGCTTTCTTCAAGGCGCATCCTTTCCGCGAGACCCCGCCCCCGTCGATCTCCATCAGTTCGGCTCAGGCCACCGGAAATTCGATCAGCATGAATGGAACGGCTTCCGCCTCCGCGGGCTCGGTTGCAGGTGTGACAGTGCGGCTTGATGGCCGCTTTCCTCAACCAGCGAAAGCCGCGTCGGGGACCAGCAATTGGGCCGTGACGTTCGACAATCTGCATACGGATGCCATCTACGTGCCCGTCGCGACCGCGAAAGACAATGACGGTGCCACCACGAACATATCAGGCAACCCGATCACAGTTGGATCGCCCCCGCCGAATATCCCACCCAGCGTCACGGTCAGCAGCGCCTCAGTCAGTGGTGACTGCATCACGGTAACAGGCTCGGCATCCGATCCCGAGGGACAGCTCGCCAACGTCGAAGTCGAGTTGGGGACGCGAGCGCGAAAACCCGCGGCTCTGAGCCAGGATAAGTTCAAATATCAGGAATGCGGGCTGCCGGGAGGAACCTACTCGACCCGAGCCCAGGCGACGGACCGCGCCGGCGCTGCGAGTCCAGTCAGTTCGGGCCCCGACGTGACCGTGAGCGATTTGCAGGCCGTGACCGCCGATTGGCAGGTCCACATGAGTGCTGGCAGGTTACGGGTCTACTTGGCGCCGTGCGCGAGTGTTGGCTTTGGCTCGTGTGATCAGGGATTCTCCGAAATCTTCCTCGCCAACCAGTTCAATCCCTTCCCGCTGCACAGAAAAGCGACCTCCAAAGACTGGTATGTGCGGCCGGAGATCATACCCTGAGGGCTTGGTAGAGCGAAAGATTACGGTGACAGTGCACTTGACTTATCGCAGCGACGTTTCACTTGAGTGCACTGTCACCGTAATAGCGCAATAGCCGCCGCTCACGGTCCGCCAGATGGGCTTGCTAGGGCAACGCACCTACTTCCGGCGATCTGCCGGTCGCATTTTATTGGCTTCAACCAGCCGGGATGTGCATGCGTTGCAAATCAACAAGCATTCGTCAGAGATGAAATTAAGCTTGAGGTCGAGCCCGCTCGGGATCGTTTCGCTGGAAAGATTTTCGATGAATCCTGCGCAGCATGCGCATTGATACCGCGGTTCCGGAACGACGTGTTGACCGGAGTAGCCTGTCACTGCTTCACGATGAGCCATCGCCGTCGATCCCATCAAGTTAGCGTTTCATGCGCAGACGTTATATCCTATCGGATATGGCGCTGGCCGCAAGCAGCTTGCGGGGGGCGCGCGGCGACAAGTTATCGCCCGCCCGGCAGCGCATCAGGCGCCATTGTTCGCAACAGACCGCAGTGGCAAGCTGCGGTCTCGGGACCAGAAAGCGATTCCATGCAGAAGTCCAACGTTGCTCCGCTCCCTACGCTTAGTGTTCGCATCGACCTCGATACCGAGGGGCGGATCGGCCCGGGAAAAATCCAGTTGCTGGAAAAAATCCAGGAGTTCGGTTCGATTTCGGCGGCCGGCCGCGCGATGAACATGTCCTACAAGCGCGCCTGGGACCTGGTGGACGAAATCAACCGCATCTGTCGTCATCCAGCGGTGGATCGGCAGACCGGCGGCAAGAATGGAGGCGGGACGGCGCTGACGCCTTTCGGGGTCTCGCTGGTCGCGCGCTACCGGAAGATCGAGCGCGACGCCGCCAGCGCCGTCCGCAAGGAATTGCAGGCGCTGCGTACCGACATCGGTCGATCGAAGAAGGCGGCAAACCGCTGAAAAGAAAGTGGCGGCCAAAAGGCCGCCGCTCTCGCGCAACGTCAGGCCGTCTTGATCCAGACCGCCTTGACGTTGAGATATTCTTCAACGTGCTGCTTGCCGGACTCGCGGCCGTAGCCGCTCATCTTGTAGCCGCCGAACGGAACCGCCGGGTCCATCGCCTGGTAGCAATTCACCCAAACCGAGCCGGCGCGCAAGGCCTTCGCGACCTGATGCGCCTTGCTGACATTGGTGGTCCAGACGCCGGAGCCGAGGCCGAACGTGGTAGCGTTGGCGCGCTTGATCAGATCGTCGCTGTCCTTGAACGAGATCGCGGAAATCACCGGGCCGAAGATCTCCTCCTGCGCGATCCGCATATTGTCCTGCACGTTGGCAAACACCGTCGGCGGCACGAAATAGCCCTTCGACAGCGCGCCTTCGGTCAGCCGCGAACCGCCGGCGAGCGCCTTCGCACCTTCCTTCTGGCCGATGTCGAGATAGCCGGAGACGCGATCGAGCTGATCTTTCGACACCAGCGGCCCTATCTGGGTGTTCGGATCGAGGCCGTTACCTACCTGGAGTTTCTTGCCGAATTCGGCGACGCGGTCGACGAACTCGTCATAGATCTTGCTCTCGACGAAGAGCCGCGTGCCGGCGCTGCAGATTTGACCGGAATTGGCGAACACTGCCATCGCGGCCCCCGGCACCGCGGCGTCGAGATCGGCATCGGCGAACACGATGTCCGGCGACTTGCCGCCAAGCTCGAGCGAGACACGCTTGAGGTTGCCGACCGACGCCCGCACGATCGACTGTCCCGTGACGTGCGAACCGGTGAACGCGACCTTGTCGACGCCGGGATGGGAGGCGAGCGCCGCACCCGCGGTCTCGCCATAGCCGGGCACCACATTGACGACACCAGGGGGAATGCCGGCTTCCATGCAGAGCTCGGCGAGCCGCAGCGAGGTGAGCGGCGCCTCCTCGGCGGGCTTCAGCACCACCGTGCAGCCGGTCGCGATTGCAGGGCCGATTTTCCAGACGCTGGCGCCCAGCGGACCGTTCCAGGGAATGATCGCGCCGACCACGCCGATCGGCTCCTTCAGCGTGTAGGAGAAGACTTCACCAGGCAGCGAGTTCTCGATGGTCTCACCGTGCAGCGCGGTCGCCTGCCCCGCGTAATAGCGGAGCATGCCAAGCACGCGTAGTTTGTTGCCGCGGGTACGACTGATCGGCGCGCCCATGTCGACGGTGTCGAGCTGCGACAGCTCCTCGAAATTCTTCTCGACGAGATCGGCGAGCTTCAGCAGCAGACCCTGCCGCTCATACGGCCGGACCTTGCTCCACGGCCCCTCGAACGCGCGGCGGGCTGCCGCCACGGCGCGGTTGATGTCCTCCGCGTCACCCTCGGCAACGGTTGCGAGCAACTCGCCGGTCGCCGGGTTGTGTGTCTCGAATTTCTTGCCGGAGGCCGCGTCGACCCACTGGCCGTCAATCAGCATCTTCTTGTAGGAACCATCCGCAAAAGGATGGCGCGTGATCGGAATTGCCTGCGTGACAGCCATGTCTGGTCTCCCTTGTGTTATTGCGATCAATGTTTTGCAGGGATCGTTATCTGCCAACGTCGCGGGGTGCTGCCACGCTAGTTCGACCGTGTCGTCGCCCTCGGGGCTGGCGCCGTCAACGCCTCGCCGAGCTCGCTCTGCTGTTTGCGCGGGATCGAGAAGCAGACGCTGAAGCCGTCGGACGTCCTTAATGTCATCATGCCATGCTTCGGGTCGGTGGATTGCTCGATCACCCAGGAATCGAGCGGATAGGCATAGCGCAGGCTCTGGTCGCCGAAGCGGGTCTGCAGCGCCTTGCTGATCAGCCCGGGCAAGGTCATGACCAGCGCGCCGACCTGGTTGACCGACAACCGGATCGTCGCCGGCTCGCCCTTGGAATCCACAAACCCCAGAGAAATGGCGCAACCATCGGCCGCCACCTCGCAGGTGGTAAGCTCCTGGGTCTCGATCTCCATACCGGAAACTCCCGATCATCTTCTCGTTATATTCGATAGAATATATCGTTACCGGCGCCCTCGTCCAGCCACCTAGGCCGTGGCGAGGTCGTCGCATACGTGATATACGGTAAAATATAACGAGGCCGTGAACGGCCCGTTGACAGGGAGAGAAAGCCAATGAGCGACTACAATCTTCTCATCGACGGCAAAATGATACCCGGCGACCTGACCATGCCGGTCCTCAATCCCGCCACCGAAGAGGTGCTGACGCAGTGCCCGCGCGCCTCCAGGGATCAGCTCGAAAAGGCCGTCGCTGCGGCCAAGGCCGCCTTTCCGGCCTGGGCGGCGACCCCGATCGAGCAGCGCCGCGCGCTCGTCGTCAAGATGGCCGAGGCCATCGAAGCCAACACAGGCGAACTGGCGCGCCTCCTGACCGCCGAGCAGGGCAAGCCGCTCGCGGACGCCACCGGCGAGGTCATGGGCATGGCCGGCTTCTTCCGCTATCTCGGTTCGCTCGAACTGCCGATGCGCGTGATCGAGAATTCCGGCGACCGCCGCGTCGAGGCGTATCGCCGTCCGCTTGGCGTAGTCGGCGCCATCATCCCCTGGAACTATCCGCTTTTGATCCTCAGCTTCAAGCTGCCGTCGGCGCTGCTTGCCGGCAACACGCTGGTAGTGAAGCCCGCACCGACCACGCCGCTGGCGACGCTGAAATTCGCCGAGATCGTGAAGGATATTCTGCCGAAGGGCGTGCTCAACGTGATCACCGACGCCAACGACCTCGGCGACGCCATGACCAAGCATCCGGATATCCGGAAGATTTCCTTTACCGGCTCGTCGGCAACCGGCCAGAAGGTGATGGCGAGCGCGGCGCAGACATTGAAGCGGATCACGCTGGAACTCGGCGGCAACGACGCCGGCATCGTGCTCGACGACGTCGATCCGAAGAAGGTCGCACCCGGCATTTTCGAAGGTGCGTTCCAGAATTCAGGCCAGGTCTGCCTCGCCATCAAGCGGCTTTACGTCCACGAGTCCGTTTATGACGAAATCTGTAACGAACTGGTCGCGATCGCCAAGAACACGGTGGTCGACGACGGCTCCAAGCAGGGTACCAAGCTCGGACCGCTGCAGAACAAGATGCAGTACGAGAAGGTGAAGGCATTCCTCGATGATGCCCGCAAGAACGGCAACGTCATCGCCGGCGGCTCGGCGATGGATCGCCCCGGCTATTTCATCGAGCCGACCATCGTGCGCGACATCCAGGAAGGCTCGAAGCTGGTCGACGAGGAGCAGTTTGGCCCCGTGCTGCCGGTGATCAAATATTCCGACAAGGATGACGTGATCCGCCGTGCCAACGCCACGACCTACGGCCTCGGCGCGTCGGTCTGGTCGTCCGACGTCCAGCGTGCCCACGCCATCGCCAGCCAGATCGAGGCTGGCACAGTCTGGATCAACAAGCATCTCGACATGGCCCCGAACATCCCGTTCGGCGGCGCCAAGCAGTCGGGCATCGGCACCGAATTCGCCGAGGAAGGACTCGCCGAGTTCACCCAGTTGCAGATCATCAACGGCCCGGGAGCTGCGGCCTGATCGCACCAGGGGGCGCGGCGGAACCGCCGCGCCCCACTTCGTAACAGGACAACCGGAGGCGGCCCATGTTCGATGCCCAATGCGACCTCGCTGCCCTTGTGTACGAACGGGATGAGGATCCCGATGCGGTCCTGCGCGCCTTCGCCGCGGACCTCAATGCCCGCGGCTTTCGTGCGGTCGGCATGGTGCAGGCCGGCCAATGCGCCGATGCAAGCCTCTCGGCCGTGCTGATTCACAACGGCGAGGTTTTGGCGCTGGCGCAGAATGCAACCTCCCCGGCAAGCGGCTGCAAGCTGGACCTCGGCCGGCTACAGGACGCGGCCGCCCGGGTCGCCGGCGCGATGGAGGCGGGCGCCGACCTCGTGATCATTAACCGTTTTGGCAAGCGCGAGCGTGACGGCAAGGGATTGTCTCGCGTGATCGAGCGGGCGCTGGACGCTGACATTCCCGTGGTGATCGCGGTGTCAAACAACAGCTTCGCCGACTGGATCAAATTCGCCGGGGGCATGAGCGTGAAGCTCGCCTGCGATCCGACTGCCCTTGGGCAGTGGTGGAACAACATTTCCTTCCGCGGTTCGGAAGGCGTCAGTAAGGACGGCCAAACGGTCTGCGACTTCAAATAAGCGCTATCGCGCTCGGGCTTCGCTCGCGAAGGTGCGACGTGTCTATTGGGTGCACTGCCACCGTAATTGCGTAATGCGAGCTTTCCTAAGGGCAAGTCCCTGATGTCGGCGTGTGCTTGAGCGCCCGACCGGCGGCGACGGGGGTCAACTTACCGTCCTGAACGGACAGCGCGCCGTTGACCAGCAGGGTTTGCACGCCGACGCTCAACTCGCGCGGGCGCACATAGTCCGCCTTGGGTGCGTAGCGGGCGGGGTCGAACACCACGACATCTGCGAAATAACCGGGCCGCAGGTAGCCACGCCGATCGAGCTTGAAGATATCGGCCGACAGGCCGGTCGATTGCCGGATGAAAGTCTTCAAGTCGATGACATGCCGCTCTTGCACATAGACCGCGTACTTGCGCGGAAAGGTGGCGTACTGGCGGGGATGACCATCGGTACCATCCGAACCGGTAACGACCCATGGCTGCTTCATGACCAGATCGACGTCGCTATCGATCATGTTGAACGAGGCGATCGAATCTTTGACATTGGCGCGGAGAATCCGGACGGCGGCGTCGATCGGCTCGATCTTCCATGTATCAGCCATTTCCGACAGCCGCTTGCCGGTCCAAGGCCGGTCGACGCTGGTCAGCAGGATCGATTCCGCGCCGCCACGGCGGCGCAAATTCTCGATCATCTCTCCGCGAATTTTGGCCATCGCCGTCGGATCGTCGAAGCGCTGGATCATCGCCGGATAGCCGCCATCGACCGCCCAGCGCGGCACGAGCGCCGCGTCGAGGCTGGTGCTGGAAGCCAGCCATGGATACTGGTCGGCCGTCACCTTCAGACCGGTCGCCCGCGCCGCCTCGATCAGGCGGATCACTTCCGGCGTTTGTCCCTGCAGATCGATGCCAAGTGCTTTCAGGTGCGCGAAGTGCACGGGGATTTCGGCCTCACGGCCGATTTGCAGCACCTCCTTGACCGAGTTCATGAGGCCGATGGAGTAAGAGCTCTCGTCGCGCTGGTGGGTGTCGTAGACGCCGCCGCGCCGGGCGGCCTCCCTGGCCAGCGCAACCACCTCGTCTGTCCTGGCAAAACTCTGCGGTGCATAGAACAGGCCGGCGGAAAGGCCGATGGCGCCGTCGCACATCCCCTTGGCGACGAGTTGCTTCATGCGCTCCAGTTCGGCAGGCGTCGGCGCACGCGCATCCTCGCCCAGCACCGCCTCGCGGACGGCGCCAAAACCGACATAGCTGACGACGTTGGTGCCGATCTTTTGGGCTTCGAGCTGCGCCTGATCGGCAGCCACCTCTGGCGTCCCCCGGCCATCGACGCCAATGAAGGTGGTTGAAACACCCTGCATCTGCCACGGCGCGTTCAGCCGCTTGGCCGCATCGGGCGAGCGGAGATAATTCTCCGGATGGGTGTGAACGTCGATGAAGCCGGGCGCGACAATCATGCCCTGTGCGTCGATGCTCGTCTTTGCGGTCGGTGCGCCGGCATGGGGGCCGATATAGACGATCTTGTCGTCAGTGACCGCAACATCGCCCACGAACGGGGCTTCATCTGCACCGGTGTAGATCGTCCCGCCGCTGATGACGAGGTCGGCCGTCTCTGCGGCGGATACTCCGTGATTCAGGATGAGTCCGAGCGACATGACGGCTAACAGGACGGGAATGCACTTCATTCGGTAATCTCCGGCGCCGGGGCAGGCGCATCGGAAAAGCGCTGCGATCGATGGGCTCGATCCTGGCTGCGTTTCCAGCGCCTCGAGAATTAGTCGTGGAAGCTTCTTGTCAGATTAATTCGCATCATCTGCATCATCCAATGCAAAATACGCATTGGACGCGAGGTCTGCCCGATGTCTATGGGCGGATCAGTTGCGCAGGGAAGGCCGGGTGTTCCGGCGCACTTGCGGTCCGCCGTGTGCATTCTTGCGCACGACTGCGGGTATCATGGACACCCGGCTTTCCCTGCACCCTCTGTTTTCGAGAGGGCATCGAAGATCGCATCACTTCGGGCGCGCCGCGCCGCGAGATCGCACTATCGTATCAAGCCACCGGCCGCATCCATCGAAATCAAACGATGCGCGCATCGGAGTACCGACATTGCCCAGCCTATCCGCCCCTGTTTGCGACGCCGTACCGCTTTTCGCAGCGCGCGCGGACTGATAATCTGCCGTCGTTTCATTATGGGGTCTTATTGAAAATGCCCGGGGGGTTCGGCGGGAAAATCTGGAAAATCGCAGGCCTGGCGGCATGGCTGGCGCTCACCCTCACAGCACCTGCCGCGGCCGAAAAGCGCGTCGCGCTGGTCATCGGCAACTCGGCCTATCAAAACGTCACCCGGCTCGATAACCCCCGCAACGATGCGGCGCTGATGGCCGAGACGCTCGCAGCCCTCGGCTTCACCCTGATCGGCGGTCGCGCCCAGCTCGATCTCGACAAGCCGGCGATGGATCTGGCCGTGCAGAATTTCGGCCGCCAGGTTCAGGGCGCCGACGTCGCGCTGTTTTACTATGCCGGCCACGGCGTGCAGGTCTCCGGCGCGAACTATCTCGTTCCGGTCAGCGCCAACCCGACGCGCGAGGCCGATGTCGATTTCCAGATGGTCGACGTCAACCTCGTGCTGCGCCAGATGCAGGGCTCGGGGACGCGCCTCAACATGGTGATCCTCGATGCCTGCCGGAACAACCCATTCGGCGCCCGCGGATTGCGCGCCTCCGACGGCGGTCTGGCGCAGATGCGCGCGCCGGAGGGGACGCTGATCTCCTATGCGACGCAGCCCGGCAATGTCGCGCTCGACGGCGCCGACGGCCACAGCCCCTATACCAAAGCGCTTGCCGCGACCGTCAAGCAGGCCGGGCTCGACATCTTCCAGACCTTCAACCAGGTCGGCCTCGCCGTGAAACGCCAGACCGGCGGATCGCAGCAGCCCTGGGTGTCGTCCTCGCCGATCGACGGCAATTTCTATTTCGTGGCCCCTGCCCCGGTCGCTTCATCCCAACAGCTCGCGGTCGCGCCACAGCCCGATCCGCTGGCCTCGACGCTGCGTCCCGATCCCGACCGCATTCCGATCAAGGATCCCGTGCTGCTGCGCGAATTGAGCGACCGCCTGTTCGAGCTGAATTACGACCCGGAGCCGCTGGACAGCAAGAACGGCATGCGCCTGGCGGTCGCTAAGTTTCAGGAGAAGGTCAAGATGACGCCGAACGGTGAAGCCACCGAAGGCGTGCTGACCCGGCTGCGCAAGATGGACGATTTGAAACCGTGGGCCTCGATCGTCTACGGGCCCGATGGCGACAAATGGGGAATGTCCTGGAATCACGCTTCGCGCCGGGCGGCGATCGACGACGCACGCAGCAAGTGCGGCGCGAACAAGTGTCCGATGGAGTTGAGTTTCTACGGCTCGCGATGCGGCGCGTTCGCGATCTCCGACGAATCGTGGTCGCTGATTCAGCGCGACACCGTTGCGCAGGCCAGGAAAGCGGCGCTCGACGAGTGCGGCAAGGCTGGCAAATCTTGCCGAATTATTGGCGCGGTCTGTGCCGATGGTTCCGGCCGCTGAATTTTATTCGCGAGATTGGAAGCACCTGCTGATGCAAAATGCCGTCCGACGTTCGGTCCCGATCCTTGCCCTGCTGATCCCGCTGGTTTGCGGCTCCAGCCTTGCTTATGCGCAATCCGGCAGCGCGGGCGGCAGCATCGGCAACGATGAAAAATCGCTGTCCGGTTCACGCGTGCCCGAATCCTCAAAACCCGCACGACGCAGCGAGCCCGAGGCGGATGAACCGCGCCGCGCCGGACGCAAGAGCGGCGAAGGTGGCGGCAACAATTTCGATGGCGCCTGGATCGTCAGCAGCGTCGGCGTGACCTGTCAGGGCACCAGCAGCAACGCGGTCGTCGTCACCAGCGGCAAGATCATCGGCGAGACCGCCAGAGGCACCGTCAGTCCCGACGGGCGGGTGTACGGCACCACCACCGGCAATGGCATCACGGTCATCACCACCGGCCGCCTGTCGGGCCGCAACGGCGGCGGAACGTTCCGGCAGTCCGATGGCTGCACCGGAAGATGGACGGCGGCGAAGCAATAGCCCGGTTGCTCGCCACGGCCGGGAAATATTGGAACAAGTCATTATGGAATATTCGGCTCAACGTTCGATCGGAATTGGCCTCCTTTCGGTCGTGATCTCGGTCGCCATATCAGGCGCGGCGGTAGCGCAATCCGGCAGCGCCGGCGGCAGCATCGGCAACGAGGAAAAATCGCTGTCCGGTTCACGCGAGAAGCCACGCGAGGTCGAATCTTCCAAGCCGGCGCGTCGCGCCAAACCCGAATCCGACGAGCCGGCCCGCGCGTCGCGAAAAAGCCGTGGTGAAGGCGGCGGCGGTGGCAATTTCGATGGCTCATGGGTCTCCGTTGCCGTGGGCACGCCTTGCGGCAGCGCCACCGAGAGATTTGTCATCGCCGGCGGCAGGATTTCGGGCGAGTTGAGCTCCGGCTCGGTCAGCCCAAATGGCGCCACGCGGAGTGGCGGATCCGTGCAGGGCTTGAGTTGGAACAGTACCGGGCGTTTTTCGGGCCGCACCGGCTCCGGTTCATTCGTGCGATCCGATGGCTGTACCGGACGCTGGACCGCCTCTAAACAGTAGAAAAACGCCTGTTTTTCATGGCTGTAGCCCGCCTCAAATTGAGGCGGCCCGCCGGCCCCAATTATACCCCATCTGCTCCGAAATTGCGGCTCATTGCCACCCAAGTCTCTGACCAGATTGAGGGCGTAAAGAGTCGCGTCGCGTTGCGTTGCCGGGGTTGTGTATGTCGAACCGTTCCGTGAAATTCGTCCCGGCTCTCCTTGCCGGTGTCGTGGCAGGCGCCAACCTGACCGCGGTGACGGATCTCCGGGCCCAGGTATTATCGACTGCAGCGGAAGCCGCCGCGCCGGCAACGACCCAGGCCGCCGCGGATAGTTGCCTGTCCGCGCCGAAGGGCGCGACCCCCTCGGGCAGCCATTGGTACTATCGCATCGACCGCGTCACCAAACGTCAGTGCTGGTATCTCCGGGAGGAGAGCGACACGGCCGACGACAAGTTCGCACGCGCCGCGCCGCCAGCCTCGGCCCCGGCTTCGGCCGCAGAGGAGCCGGCGTCGCCGCAGCAACGAACGATCACCCGCAAGTCGATCGCCGACGCACGTGCCGAATGGGTCTCCCAGCAACCCCGCGCCGAGCCAAATCCGCCCGCCAGAGTCGAGCGAACGGCTGCAGCGGCCGCCCCCCCACCTGTCGTGCAGGATAGCGCGCGCGCGGCCATGCCGAACGTGCTCGCGCCGGCGCCGCTGTCGTCGATACGATGGAACGACGCTCCCACCACGAGATCTCTGGCAACTCCAACCGGTCTCCAGGTCGCAGCCTCGAACCCACCGGCAAGCCAGCCGCCGCAGGCCGAGGAAGTGCAGCAGCCCGCGGTTGATCAGATTGCGCCCGCCGCAGTGGACCTTGCGCCGGCAAAGCCGACCGCGTCGTTGCAGAAGCTGCTTTTGGTGATGGCCGCCGCCCTCGCGCTGGCCGGCCTCACGGTAAGCGCGATCGTTCGGATCGGCCGCATGCGGGCGCGCCGCGCCATACGCCGCAAGCGGCGCGCGATGTGGGATACTGCAAAGACGAAGCGGCGTTCGCCACAACCGATGTTCCACGACGAGGACGCCGGGCTGCGGCGCACCGGAGGTGTGTACAATCCGCGCCTACCCCAGGATCGGACACACGTACCCCAGGAGCGTGCACGCGCGCCTCAAGAGCGGCCACGCGTGCCACAAGAGCGGACGCGCGTACCACAAGAGCGGACGCGCGTACCTCAGGAACGGACGACCCGAGTACCTCAAGAGCGGCCACGCCCGCCCCAGGAACGCCGACACGTGCCCCAGGATCGCGTGCCCCAGGATCGGGAGCGGGAGCTGCAGGTTACGGAAATGCTGTCCCGGCTCGCCCGCAGCGCGCAGACGTAACCGAAACGGAAGCGGCGGCTATTTTTCCAACTGGCGCTGCAGCTTGCGAACGAACTCGGTGAGGCCGGTGCGGCGCTCACGCTTGAGCCGCTCGGCCTTGAGGATCGACTGCACTTCGGCGAACGCGTCATCGACGTTGTGGTTGACGACGATATAGTCGTATTCCGCCCAGTGGCTGAGTTCATGGGTGGCCCGGCTCATACGCCCGCGAATCACCTCGTCGGAATCCTGCGCACGCGTGTGCAGCCGTTTCTCCAGATCGGCGGCCGATGGCGGCAGAATGAAGACCCGGACGACATCGACGCTCGCCTTCTGATGTAGCTGCTGGGTGCCTTGCCAGTCGATGTCGAACAAAACGTCCTGTCCCGCCGACAATGCCGCTTCGACCGGTGCGCGCGGCGTACCGTAGAGATTGTCGAATACGGTCGCCCATTCGAGCAGTTCGCCGTGCTTCACCATCGTCTCGAATTTGGGCTTGTCGACGAAGAAATAGTCGCGGCCCTCAACCTCGCCCGGCCGCATCGGGCGCGTCGTCGCTGAAACTGACATCTTGAGGCCCGGCTCGCGCTCAAGCAGCAAACGCGACAGCGTGGTCTTGCCCGCGCCCGAGGGCGACGACAGCACGAACATCAGCCCTCGCCGTTCCACCCCGTCGAAACTTCCAGCCGTCATCGCCTACTCCAGGTTCTGGACCTGCTCGCGGAATTGCTCGACCACGTTCTTCATCTCGAGCCCGGTCTGGGTCAATTCCAGATCGTTCGATTTGGAACAGCAGGTGTTGACCTCGCGGTTGAATTCCTGGGAGAGGAAGTCGAGCCGCCGGCCGACCGGTCCGCCCTTGCCGATCATCTCGCGGGCCTGCGCCACGTGCGAGGCGATACGGTCGAGCTCTTCGCGGATATCGGCCTTGGTCGCGATCAGGATCGCTTCCTGGTTGAGCCTGTCGGAATCGAAACGTTCGGAAGTCTCCAGCAGGGCCGCCACCTGTTCGGCCAGGCGCGCCCTGATCGCCTCCGGTTTGCGACCGGGCGCGGCCTCGGCCTTTTTCGCCAGCTTCTCGATTTCATCCATGCGCTGGATCAGAATTTGCCCCAGCGTCATGCCTTCGCGGCGGCGCATCTCGACGAGATGGGCGAGCGCCTGCTCGAAGGCTGTGGCTGCCGCGTCCCTCGCCGCCTTGTCTTCCGTCTCGTCGCTTTCGGGTTCAACGACCTCGATGACGCCCTTGATGCTGAGCAGCCCGTCGATGCTCGGCGCCACGGCGTCGATCTTGCCGGCGAGCACGCCCGCCACCTTCACGATCGAGGCGAGCACGTCTTCGTTGATGCGTATGGTCGAGACCGCGTTGGCGCGCTTGACGTTGAGGTTGGCGTATACCGTACCCCGCGACAGCACCTCGCCGGCGCGTTTCTTGGCAAAGGCCTCCAGTTCGTCCCAGCCGGGCGGCAGCCGCAAGCGCAGGTCAAAACCCTTCGCGTTGACGGACTTCAGTTCCCATTCGAACGTATAGGGGCCGCTGGCGCCGTGGCTCCGGGCAAAACCGGTCATGCTCGATAGCGCCATCGCGTAATACTCTCCGAAAGACTGGGATTTCGAGACTCGAAAGGGACGGTGCGACCTTAAGCCGATTTCCGCCAAAGTGGAATTACGTTCCGGCTGTAGCCGGAACTCGGACTCAACCGGCCGGGCGTCAGCGCTGAACCACCGGCGGCGTCGTGGTCGACTGCGCGGCGCCTTGGCGGGCTGGCGCCGCCGCAGGCGCAGGCGCCACAGGACGGGCGGGCGGCTTTTTCGCCGCCCCCGCCGGCCGCGGCGTGGTTGCGGTCGGATTGGTATCGGCCGGCCCTCCGGCTGACGTGGGCGGCGGCGCATCCTCGGACGGTTCGACGGTGTCGTTCTGAATCTGTTTTTCGAGCGCCCGCAGCTTGACGACGTTCTTCTGATGCTGGTCGTAGGTCTCGGTAAAGGTGTGCCCGCCGGTCCCGTCGGCCACAAAGAACAGGTCGCGCGTGCGCGCCGGGTTGGCCGCCGCCTCGAGCGAAGCGCGGCCCGGATTGGCGATTGGTCCGGGCGGCAGACCCTCGATCACATAGGTGTTGTAGGGCGAAGGCTGCGTAATCTCGGAGCGCTTGATCGGGCGGCCCAGCGTTCCCTTGCCGCCGACCAGGCCATAGATGATGGTCGGATCGGACTGCAGCTTGATCCTCTGCCGCAGGCGATTGGTGAATACGGCGGCCACGCGGCTGCGCTCGTCGGCCCGGCCGGTTTCCTTCTCGATGATCGAGGCCAGCGTGATGAGCTGCTCGGGCGACTTGACCAGAACGTCCGGATTGCGGCGTTCCCAGATCTCCGCGAGCACCCGCTTCTGGGTCTGCTGCATGCGCTGGATCACCTGATCGCGCGTGGTGCCGCGCGGAAATTTGTAGGTTTCCGGCAGCAGCGTGCCCTCGCGCGGCATTTCCCGCACGCTCCCAGCGAAGATGTCGTTGTCGGTAAGCCGCGCCACGATCTGTTCGGACGTCAGGCCTTCGGGAATGGTAACGGCGTGCTGCACCACCTTGCCCTCGACGATGGTGGCGATGACATCGCGCAGGCTGGATTTCTTCTGGAAGGAATATTCGCCCGGCTTGAGGTCGGAACTCGCCTTCAGCGCAAACACGCCACCGATGAATACCCATGGATTGACGTTGATCACGCCCTCGCGCAGCAGCGCGTCGGCGATGTCGCGCTTGCCGGCACGCGCGGGAATGTTGACGACCTTGTCTTCCTGCAGCGGGCCCGGGGTCTCCAGCATCTGCCTGCCGTAATAGTACACCGCCCCTGCCCCGATCATCGCAATGATCAGGATGGTGATGATGGCATTGCCGACCACCACGAAGGGATTGCGGGCGCGCTCCGACCGCCTCGGCGGCGGCGGCACCTGCTCGGGCTCCAACGCAGCGCGCGGGCTCCGTGGTGAAATGGGCGGCCTCTCACTCATCGATGCAACCTGAATCCTGTCGGTTCAATCGCGGCCGGGCAATCCCCTGACCAGCCGATAGCACACGCCCGTATGTAGAAGTCATCGCCGAATACGGCAAAACGGTGGAGTAGTTATAAACAACTGCTAATCAGCCACGCGCCGAACGATCACGGAGGCATTGGTGCCACCGAAACCGAAGGAATTCGACAGCGCGACGTTAATCTCGCGCTTGCGCGCCGTCTGCGGCACCAGATCGATCGCCGTTTCCACAGACGGATTTTCCAAATTGATGGTGGGTGGAGCAACGTTATCGCGAATCGCAAGGATACTGAAAATCGCCTCGATCGCACCGGCAGCCCCGAGCAGATGCCCGGTCGACGATTTCGTCGACGACATCGACACCTTGGAGGCGGCGTTGCCGAGCAGCCGCTCCACCGCGCCGAGTTCGATCTCGTCGCCGATCTGCGTCGAAGTCCCGTGGGCGTTGATGTAGTCGATATCGGATACCGCGATCCCGGCGCGCTTGATCGCCGCGCTCATGCTGCGGAAGCCGCCATCGCCATCCGGCGCCGGCGAGGTGATATGATAGGCATCGCCCGACAGGCCATAGCCCACCACTTCTGCATAGATCTTCGCACCGCGCTTTTTCGCGTGCTCATATTCCTCGAGCACCACGATGCCGGCACCCTCGCCCATCACGAATCCATCGCGATCCTTGTCGTACGGCCGCGAGGCCCTTTCCGGCGTCTCGTTGTAGCCGGTCGAGAGCGCGCGCGCGGCGCAAAAGCCCGCCATTGCCAGCCGGCAGATCGGCGATTCCGTTCCACCCGCGACCATGACGTCAGCGTCGCCGAGCGCAATCAGGCGGGCACCATCGCCGATCGCATGCGCGCCGGTCGAACAGGCGGTCACCACGGAATGGTTGGGGCCCTTGAGGCCGTGCTCGATCGAGACATAGCCGGAAGCGAGATTGATCAGCCGCCCCGGAATGAAGAACGGCGAGACTTTTCGCGGCCCGCGCTCCTTGAGCAGCAGCGCCGTATCGGCGATGCCGGACAGGCCGCCGATCCCCGAGCCGATCAGGGTGCCGGTCGCGCATTTGTCTTCTTCGGTCGAGGGATGCCAGTCGGCGTCGTCGAGCGCCTGACGCGCCGCGGCCATCGCAAAGATGATGAAGTCGTCGACCTTGCGCTGGTCCTTCGGCTCCATCCACTGATCGGGATTGAAAGTGCCGTCACTGCCGTCGCCGCGTGGAATCACGCAAGCGATCCGGCTCGCAAGATCGGCGACTTCAAATGTATCGATCTCCCTGGCGCCGCTCTGGCCGTTGAGGATACGCGCCCACGTTGTGTCAACGCCGCAGCCGAGCGGCGTAACCATGCCCAGCCCCGTGACGACAACCCGCCTCATGTCAGAAACTCCAGCCCGAAACCGGCGGCCCAAAACAAGAAACCGGGGGACCGTTCAACGACGGCCCGTCCGGCTCTGTCACTACCCGCCCGGGACGTCAGCTTTTCGCGTTCTTCTCGAGAAACTTCGTGGCGTCGCCGACGGTCAAAATCGTCTCGGCGGCATCATCAGGAATTTCGCAACCGAACTCTTCTTCAAATGCCATCACAAGCTCGACGGTGTCGAGACTGTCGGCGCCGAGGTCGTCGATGAAACTTGCGTTGTCGACAACCTTATCGGGTTCAACACCGAGGTGTTCGACCACAATCTTCTTAACCCGCTCGCCAATCTCACTCATCGTTCAACCTCGTGCTTGTTCCAATGGACCCGACCCCAAGACGCTTCAGAAACGCTACGAGCTATCGTGGTCGTTAAACTTCCTTCGCTATCGCATAGTCTTGATTCGGCACGTTGGTAGCCGACAAAGCCCCGGCGAACGGCAGGCGTTGCCACGCCAATATACAGGGTTTCAAAATCCTGCAATGGCCTTGTTTGCCCATCCGTCGGGGGTTCGGTTACCATACTTCCCAAGCCTTGACTACAAGCCTCAACCGCCCCGGGAAACGGCCTTTGGCCGCATCGATCGGGGCGATAACTGGCTCAAAACATGGCCATTCCGCCGTTGACGTGAATCGTCTGACCGGTGACGTAGGCGGCCTCGTTCGAGGCGAGATAGACAGCCGCCGCGGCGATGTCCTCCGGCGTGCCCAGCCGCGCCGCAGGAACCTTCGTCAGGATGGTCTCGCGCTGCTTGTCGTTGAGCGCGTCCGTCATCGGCGTCTTGATGAACCCCGGCGCGATGCAATTGGCGGTCACGTTGCGCTTGGCGTATTCCGCCCCCAGCGTCTTGATCAGGCCGATGATTCCGGCCTTCGACGCGGTGTAGTTGGCCTGGCCGGGGTTGCCGGTCACACCGACGATCGAGGTGATCGCGATGATCCGGCCGAAGCGCTTGCGCATCATCAATTTGGTTGCCGCGCGGGCGAGGCGGAAGGTCGCGGTCAGATTGACCTGGATGACGTCGTCCCAGTCCTCGTCACGCAACTGTACGAACAGATTGTCGCGCGTGATGCCGGCGTTGGCGATCAGAATGTCGACCTGCCCCATGGCAGCTTCCGCTGCGGGCACCAGCGCCTCGACTTCAGCGCTGTCGGAAAGGTTGCACGGCAGCACGTGGACGCGATCGCCAAGCTTGCCGGCGAACGAATCCAGCACCTCGCGGCGCGTTCCTGATATCGCCACCGTCGCGCCCTGCGCGTGCAACGCCTGCGCGATCGCCCCGCCAATGCCGCCGGTCGCGCCGGTCACCAGCGCCGTCCTGCCCGTCAAATCGAACATCGATGTCTCCTTCCGGAAGCTTCAGGCCGAAGCCGCCAATGCGTCCTTGGCCGCCGCAATATCGTTGGGTCCCCCGATCGACACGCCGACCGCGCCGTCGGCGATGCGCTTGACCAGCCCGCTCAGCACCTTGCCGGCGCCGATTTCGAAGAACCGCGTGACGCCATGCGCCGCCATGTAGGCCACCGACTCGCGCCAACGCACGGTGCCGGTGACCTGCTCGATCAGGCGGCGGCGGATCTCGTCGGGATCGGTGATCGGTGCCGCCAACACATTCGACACCAGCGGCGAGGCCGGCGCCTTGATCGTCACTCCGGCCAGCGCCTCCGCCATCGCATCGGCCGCGGGCTGCATCAGCTTGCAATGGAACGGCGCGGACACCGGCAGCAGCATCGCGCGCTTGGCGCCCTTGGTCTTGGCGATTTCGAGTGCGCGCTCGACGGCGGCCTTGTCGCCGGACACCACCACCTGCCCGCCGCCATTGTCGTTGGCGGCCTGGCAGACCTGACCCTGCGCGGCTTCGCTGGCAACCGCCATCGCCGCCTCATAATCAAGGCCAAGCAGTGCGGCCATCGCCCCGGCACCGACCGGCACCGCCTTTTGCATCGCAAGGCCGCGGGTACGCAGCAGGCGCGCGGTATCGCTGATGCTGAGGCTGCCGGCCGCGGCCAGCGCGGAATATTCGCCGAGCGAATGGCCGGCGACAAAAGCCGCATCCCGCCCGATGGAAAAGCCCGCCTCGGTCTCCAGCACCCGCAGCGTGGCGATCGAGACCGCCATCAGGGCCGGCTGGGCATTTTCGGTAAGCTGGAGGGTTTCGGCCGGGCCGTCCCAGATGATGGCGGTCAGCTTCTCGCCGAGCGCCGAATCGACCTCGTCGAATACCGCCCGCGCGGCCGGAAAGGCCTCTGCCAGGGCCTTGCCCATGCCGACCGCCTGGGAACCCTGCCCCGGAAACGTAAATGCAGCCGTCATCGGCGCTCCCTCGTGAGAATTGGGGCCGTAAGACACTGACCAAGGCCGGGATGTCAAGCCGCGGTGCGGGATGGCGCGTTCCGTGGGAGGGTCGGAAATTGGGGGCTCAGCGTTCCTGCAGCGCCAACCGGACACCTAGCGCGCAATAGATGCCGCCAACGGCCTTGCCCTGCCATTTTAGCACGGTGGGATTTCGACGGAGAAAGTTGCCCAGTCCTCCCGCGCAGACCGCAAAAACCACGGTGCTGACGAGCCCCAACAGGACAAAAAGGATGCCCAGGATCGTCAATTGAAGCATCACCGATCCGTTTTCGGGCGCCACGAACTGCGGGAGGAACGCGAGAAAAAAGAGTGCAGTTTTCGGGTTTAGCACCTCGGCCAAAATAGCTTGTCTGAATGCCTTGCCGGCCGAAATTGGTAGTGCCCCCGCTGTCAGATTGGCCGGTGTTTTTTCAAGAATTGCACGAATGCCGAGATAAACCAGATACGCCGCGCCAATGTATTTGATGATGCTGAACAGCAACGCCGAGGTGGCGATGATCGCAGAGATGCCGACGATCGCCATGAAGGTGTGAATCATGTCGCCAGCCGCGATCCCGACACCGGTAGCGATTCCCACCTTGGTGCCCGAACTCGTTGCCCGTGCAACCGTGAGGAGCGTGGCGGGACCCGGAATGAATACGAAGCCGAGCACAACCGCCCCGTAAGCAGCCAAGGTCGTCAGATTGATCATTCGCTGGCTCCTTCACGGCTAGTGTCGCCCAGGGAAGTCACCCCATGGGCGAACGAGATGTGCACCTCTAAAAGCCGCCTGCGGCCTGATCATGGCCAACCTCCGCCCCGGCCCGCGCGCGGCGCACGCTGCTCACCAGTTTGCCGGGACGGTCCTCCTGGTCTGGCTTGGCGGTCGCGAGCCGCAGCACGGCGGCGTAGTTCGGCTGCACTTCCATACGATCCGCATACCGGCTTTCAAAGAGAATGCGGTGGACACGCGGCAGGTTGTAGCAGGGCACGTAGAACAGCAGATGATGCTCGAGGTGATAGTTGACGTAATAGGGTGCGATGAACAGCCGCTCCAGGAAATTCGCGTGCGTGGTGCGGGTATTGCGCAAGGGATCGGCCGAGTCCGGGACCACCGCATGCTCGGCGATGTTGCGGATGCGGGTGATGACCATCTGCCAGGTCAGCAGCGGCAACAGCCATAACAGCGGATAGGCCCACCACACGCCAGCGGCGGCAAGGCCGGCGAACATCACGACGTTGACGACAAACTGCGGGCCAAGCTTTTCCCAGAAGTGCGCGGCGCGTTGCGCGAAAGGCCATTCCTTCGGTCCCAGCGCATTGAGCAATTGCGCCTTGCGCTGCTGGTAACCGGTCTGGCCGGTGATATCGCGTATGAACTTGCGGCGATAGCTAACCCCCGTGATCGGAAACGGCGCTGACAGCACCAGGTCCGGATCGTCCTCCTGCTGCGTACGCGCATGGTGCTGCAGGTGATAGCGGCGATAGGCGCGGGTCTCGGCGAAGATCGGATAAGCGCAGAACCATTGGCTCAGCGTCAGGTTGACCTTTTCGTCGGCCGACAGACATCCATGCGCGCCGTCATGCATCAGGATCGCCAGCCCGAGCTGGCGCGAGCCGATGATGCCCACCGCCAGCAGAAAGGTAAGCGGGTTGGGCCACCAGGCGACCAGCGCGATCGATCCCAATATCAGCGCCCACGCATGCGCGATCAGGGCTATCCCCTTCCACGTCACGCGCTGGCGCACGGCGATCAGTTGGTCCTCGTTCAGGAAGTCGCGGGCACGCATGCGAAGCGCGGTCATGATGATCCCTCCCCGTCGGTTGTATTCGAATCGGAAGCGTCGCGGTCGCCGACGAGACGCAGTCGGGTACTGTCGTCGGCAATCCTTGTCGTCGCCTGATCGCCCAGCACGCGCAGCATCTCGGCGCACATTTCCTCGGCCGATCGGCCCATGGCATGGCCCTCGACCATCACGCCGATGGCAAGCGCCCAGAACCGGCGCGAACTGGCGTCGGGATCGCGCAGACTTTTCCAGCCATGCCGTTCGATCTGGCCGGCATAGGCGCGCATCCCCTCGCCGTGCAGCCGCTCGATGGTGCGTTCTACCAACGGCGCAAGGTCCTGGCGGCGGCGCGTGAGCGTCAGCGCTTCGGTAAAGAAGGCGACCGAATCCGTCGCCGTGACCGTCTCGACCAGTGCGCGTGTGTAATTCCGCGGCGTATCGGCCAGCAACGCGGCCTGTTCGGCCGCGCGCGCCACGTACAACATGTCGCGGGAGGCGGCTTCGACGAACAGGGCTTCCTTGGTGCGGAAGTAATAGGTGATCTGGCTCGGAAACGCGTCCGCGGCCGCCGCAATGTCCGAAATCGAGGTTCCGGCAAGGCCCCGCTCCTTGAACAGCCGGCTGGCGCCGTCCAGCAGTCGCGACCGCATCTGGCGCCCGGCCGTACGTGTGGCACGAGCGGCGTGCTTGGGATCGCCGGCGAGCATTTCAGAAGCGCTCTGGACGGATTTGGGAGCCATTTGTTGCCCTCTCGCCCGTTGTTTGTATGCTATACAAACAAATATGTCAACCGATCACGCCGGCTCACCCGCATCGCGTGGGGCAGGCCGCGCCCCTCTCAATCCCCCGCAAGAAGCCTTGCCAGCGCGCTGGAAATCCTTATAAACCGCGCCATCCGTGGATCCCGGCCGGGAGCTGAACGGACGGTCTCAGCAATCTCACCTTTTTGGCGATGTTGATGTGGCAGGGCCAGTTGGCCCGTCGTCCCGTGCTTCCGCCTTCTGAGCATTATCGAGTCCTTTCCGAAGGTCTCGAAGGGCTTGCCGCCGGGAACCGCGCCAACACAGGAAAGGACACCCATGCCTCTTTATGAGCATGTTTTTCTCGCACGTCAGGATGCGAGCACCCAGCAGGTCGAAGAGCTGACCACCCAGATGACGGGCATCGTCGAAGGGCTTGGCGGCAAGGTCGTCAAGACCGAGAACTGGGGCGTGCGTTCGCTCACCTATCGCATGAACAAGAATCGCAAAGCGCATTTCGTGCTGATGAATATCGATGCGCCCTCCTCCGCGGTCACCGAGATCGAGCGCCAGGAGCGGATCTCCGAAGACGTCATCCGTTACCTCACCGTCCGCGTCGAAGAGCACGAGGAAGGTCCCTCGGCCATGATGCGCAAGGCCGATCGTGACCGCGAGCGCGACGATCGTGGCGGCGGCTTCCGCGGTGACCGCGAAGGCGGCTTCCGTGGCGATCGTGAAGGCGGTGGCTTCCGTGGCGACCGTGGCCCGCGCCGTCCGCGCGAAGACGCCGCTGTTGAAGCGACGGAAGAGGAGTAAGAACCATGGCTGAAGCTGGTGCACGCCGTCCGTTTTTCCGTCGCCGCAAGACCTGCCCGTTCACGGGTCCGAATGCGCCGAAGATCGATTACAAGGATTCCAAGCTGTTGATGCGTTACGTCTCCGAGCGCGGCAAGATCGTGCCGAGCCGCATCACGGCCGTGTCCGCCAAGAAGCAGCGTGAGCTCGCGCGCGCCATCAAGCGCTCGCGTTTCCTCGGCCTGCTGCCCTACGTCATTCGCTAAGACGTCTTCGACCGGCGGCGTCCGCGCCGCCGGTCGCAATTCTTCATAAGGCTTCCGGGTCGTCCGGTCGCCGATGGTTGGGGTCGAACGACCTCTAACCGCTCGAAAGGAGCGGGACAGCTGATGATCGCGATTGTCCTCATTGGTCTTGCAGCCGGCTGCGCGTCGGCGCTGATGTTCGCCTCGATCATCTCGGGCGCGCTGATCTCATTGCTGCTGTTCTATCTGGCGCCGCTGCCGCTGATGGTGGCGGCCTTGGGATGGGGACCGATCGCCGCGACGATCGGCGGCATTGTCGCCGCTTCCGGCCTCGGCGTGATTTTCGGCCTGCCCTATTGCATCGCCTTTGTCATCACCGTTGCATTGCCGGCCTGGTGGCTCGGCCATCTCGCGCTATTGGGACGGCCGACGGCCGATCCGGCCGCAGCTAACGGTGCCGCGCCGGCCGCACCTCAACTCGAATGGTATCCGGTCGGCCGCATCCTGCTCTGGATCGCAGGCTTTGCCGCACTGACCACGATTTCGGCCATGCTGACGCTCGGTAGCGACGCCGAGACCATCACCAGGTCACTGCGCAGTGGCCTGATGCGAATCCTGGGGTCGCGTGATGCGGCATCGTCGAGCGATATCGAACGCTGGGTCACCGCGCTCGCTGTCATCGCGCCAGCGGCGGCCACGATCGTTGCCATGATGACGCTGACGCTCAACCTCTGGCTGGCGGGCAAGATCACCGCGACGTCAGGCCGGCTGCAGCGGCCCTGGCCCGATTTGAAGAGCGCGGAATTGCCCCCGATGACGCTGGTGGCGCTCTGCGTCGCGCTGGCCCTCTGCTTCATCGGCGGGCTCGTCGCAATGTTCGCGCAGATCGCAACCACCGCGCTGATGATGGCCTATGGCCTCACCGGCTTTGCCGTGCTGCACACGCTGACGCAGGCACTCAAGAGCCGCGTCTTCTGGCTCTGCTGCACCTACGCGATCGTTGTCGCGTTCGGCTGGCCTGTACTCGCGATGATCGCGCTCGGGCTGGCAGACGCCGTATTCGGCCTTCGCCAACGCTATCTGCGCGGCAACGGCAAGCCTCCGCCTCTGCCCGCATCCTGAAACCGCAACCATCCACTTCAACCGCATATGGAATACTCAAAAGGAGAACGAAAATGGAAGTCATCTTGCTGGAACGCGTCGCCAAGCTCGGTCAGATGGGCGAAGTCGTCCGCGTCAAGGACGGGTTTGCCCGCAACTTTCTGCTCAAGCGCGGCAAGGCGCTGCGCGCCACCGCCGACAACCGCGCCAAGTTCGACGGCATGAAGGCCGAGCTCGAGGCCAACAACCTCAAGGCCAAGGGCGAAGCAACCAAGGTCGCGGAGAAGATCAACGGCCGCAACGTGGTCGTGCTGCGTCAGGCCTCCGAGACCGGCCAGTTGTTCGGCTCGGTAAGCGTGCGCGACATCATCGCTTCCTTCGAGGCCGACGGCGTCACCATCAGCCGCAGCCAGGTCCTGCTCGATGCGCCGGTCAAGACCATCGGCAAGCATCAGATCGCCATCGCTGTGCATCCGGAAGTCGAAGTCAGCGTCAGCGTCACCGTGGCGCGTAGCGCCGACGAAGCCGAGCGCATCAACCGCGGCGAGGACATCTCGACCCGTCAGGAAGACCAGGACGCCGCCGCCGAGGCGCTCGCCGCCGCCGGCGAGTTCTTCGATCCGGAAGCCCAGCACGACGACGAGGCGCCGGCGCCCGCGTCGACAGAGAAGTAACGCGTCTAGAGCATTATCGGTTCTGATAGAATCAGAACCGAAGCTCTAGATTCCTGTTTTTGACGCGTTTTCTTCACGCGAACCGGCGCCCACTTCGCTTGAAAACGCTCTATCGCGCTGTGATGCGTTTCAAGCCCGGCCCCTTCAGGCCGGGCTTGGGATTCTGGCAGCCGCTTTCTCGTCGAGCATGGCAATCGACGCCAGCGCGGTCGCAGTGTGCTTCTCGACACCATCGATCACGCAGAACACGTCGGCCGCAACCACGGCGACCTGACGCCCGGGTTTGATCACGCGCGCCCGGCAGATCAGGCGCTCGCCTACAGCCGGCGACAACAGGTTCAATTTGTATTCCGCCGTCAGCGCCGACTGCCCCCGCGACGTTGCGGCCGCAATCGTGGTGGCGTTGTCGACCAGGAAGGCGGTGACGCCGCCGTGGAACAGGCCGTGCTGCTGCAAAAGTTCCGGCCGGCGGTCGACCGCAAGCGTGCACGTGCCGCGCGTCAACTCGGACAACTCCGCCCCGATATGGGTCATGAAGCCTTGGCGGCCGACATTGTCGCGGATACGGGTCGCGATCGGCGCGAAGTCGGGATCGTTATTCGCACTCATACGGTTTCTCCCGGTTTGTGGATCGCATCGGGCGCGACCACCGCGCGGATGGCGCAGGCGATCAGGATGTCGGCCTGTTCGCTTGGATCGGCGCGGTCGCGGCCCGACAGCCAGGCGCGGCAAAAAATCTGCGCCGGTCCGATGATCTGGCTGAAGAAGAGCGACGAAGTCATCGGCAGCAATTCGCCGCGCGCGAGGAGCGGCGCGCGCCATCGCTCAACGGCTTCCGCAAGGCGCGAATTCTGTGCGCGCTGCGCGCCACGGATCTCCTCGGACCATTCACTGCGGGAAATCTCGAACAGATAGCGCGCCTCGCGCCTGGAATTGACGACCCATTCGAGATGCGCGCGGATCAGCCGCGCCACGCCTTCCCGCGCCCCGCAGGATTCATCGACTGCGGCGATAACGGCTGCGTGGTAGCGGGCGAGAATTTCCAGGAACAACGTGCCGGCCAGTTCCTTCTTCGACCCGAAGAAATGGAAGAAGCTGCCATTGGACGCCCGCGCGCGGGTTCTGATGGCGGCCACGGTCGCGCCCTCGAAACCGTCGCGGTCGAACACCGCCAATCCCGCCGCCAGCAGATCCTCGCGTGCCGTGGTCATTCGTGTCCGTCTTTCAAGACCGTTGGATCATTACTCTAGAGTGGCACTCTAGATCTGGTCAAGCGACATCACACCGTTGGCCGGCATTGGAAATCTGAAAATCCTAGCGCGAGATTGGCGGCACGGGCGCGCCGGCGGGCGTTACCGTCGGCGCTGCGGGCGCCGTAGCCGTTATCGGTGGTGGCGACGCTGCAGAAGCGCCCGCGGCCGGCTCAGATGCGGTCGCTGCGGAAGCTGGCGGCACCGGATCCGGCCTGAGCGGCGTTGGCTCACTTCCGGCATTCTCCTTGGCAGCAGCATCGACCTTGGCGGTCTCGGCCGACTCGCCTGCGGACGGCGCTGCCTCGCTGGCCGGCTTGTCGACCTCGCCCTTGATCGCGTCGGTCTTGATCGCGTCGGTCTTGGCAGGATCGGTCGCGGCGGTTTCAGCTTTGGCGGCATCCCGCGACGCATCTTCCTTCGAGGCATCGCCCGGGGGGGCCTGCTCGGTTTTCGGCGGTTCTTCGGCGGCGGGCTTGCCACGTCTGCCCTGCTTCTGCCTGACGCCCGATTTGCTGTCGGTAGCGGCCTGCACCGGGGCCTGCCCATCTGCAGGTTTGGCGGCGTCAGGCGTTGTGTGCGGCCGTCGCTTCGCGTCGCGGCCCGGGCGCGTGCCCTCGCCCGGCGGCGTGGCTCGGTCGGCATCCGGCCGGGAAGCCTCCTGCGCCGGTGCGGCCGGTGGCTGCCGGCGACCGGGCCGGTCGAACTGATCCGGCCTTCCGTCCTGCTTGGCATCCCTCTTCGGCTGATCCTTGCTCTGATACCGGGGGTCGGCCGCCCCGTTTGATATCAGATAGGAAGAAAGCACCGAGGCCATGTCGGTGCCGGTCGTATAGTGCTGGCGCAGGAAACCCGGCAACGACGAAGCCGACACGCTCTTCAACAGGCCGCGCGGACTCTTGTGGCAGGCGCTGCAGGTGTTCGAGAAGATCTGGGAGGGGCTCTTGCCGGCGTCGAGATTTTCGACCGCCCGCGCCACGCCTGCTGTGAGGCAGCCGATCAGGATCGTAACCGTCGCTAAACTGAGCGCTCGGCTCAACATTCCCTGCTTCTCCAGACGTGGAATCGCTACCGGCATCGCATGACGTGGCCGACGGCGGGGTCACCTTTTAGCCGATTATGGCGCGAATGGAAGCGCGCCCAGTACGCATCTGCGTGAGTGTGACATTTGTGAATATCCGCTTTGACTCCAACGCACTAGCGCCACGGCATCATCGTACTTATGATACACTTGAGACACTCCTGGAACTAATCCTTCTGGAGTGCGGAGGGGGTAACCGTCGCGTTCCATTGGAGCTTCGATGGATCGGTTGCTGCGTTATTTCCTGAGCCAGTTCATTCGCCGCGGCACGATGACCTTCACGACCGCGAGCGGGGGAACGTTTAACTGCGGGGACGGAACCGGCCCATCGGTGTCCGCGCGGTTCCTTACCCAACGAACACAGCGCCATATTCTCCTCAATCCCGAGCTCGCCCTCGGCGAAGCCTATATGGATGGCACGTTCGTGGTCGAGAACGGCACCATCGCGGACGTGCTGGCGATCGTGCTCGATCAGCCCGAAATGGTGCCGCACTGGGCCAAGCTGCAATGGTGGCTGCGCTACTTCGGCCGCCACGCCAGGCAATTCAACTGGCGCGGCCGGGCGAAAAACAATGTCGCCCATCACTACGACCTCGACGGGCGGCTCTATTCCCTCTTTCTCGACGCTGACAAGCAATATAGCTGCGCCTACTTCGAAACGCCGGATACGACACTCGACGATGCCCAACTCGCCAAGAAACGCCATCTTGCCGCCAAGCTCCTGATCGGGCGCGGCAACCGCGTGCTCGACATCGGCTCGGGCTGGGGCGGCCTCGGCCTCTATCTGGCCGAAATGTCCGGCGCCGACGTCACCGGCATCACGCTCTCGTCTGAGCAATTGCAGGCCTCGAACGCCCGCGCCGCCGAGAAGAACCTGACGGGTTCGGCCAGATTCCTGCTCAGCGATTACCGCGATATTGCCGGCCCGTTCGACCGGATCGTGTCGGTCGGCATGTTCGAACATGTCGGCATCGACTTCTATGAAACCTTCTTCCGGCGCTGTGCCGAGCTTCTCAGCGAAGACGGCGTCATGGTGCTGCACTCGATCGGCCGCTCTACCGGTCCCGATGTGACGAGCCCATGGACCACGAAATACATCTTCCCGGGCGGCTATATCCCCGCGCTTTCCGAGGTCATCCCCGCGATCGAGAAGGCGGGCCTTCTGGTCTGCGACATCGAAATCCTGCGGCTGCATTATGCTGAAACGCTGAAGGCCTGGCGTGACCGCTTCATGGCGCGGCGCGAAGAGGCAGTGCGCCTCTATGACGAGCGTTTTGCCCGCATGTGGGAGTTTTACCTGGCGGCGTCGGAAATGTCGTTCCGGAAGCAGAACTTGATGAATTTCCAGATTCAGCTCACCAGGCGCCAGGGGATCGTGCCGATGACGCGGGATTACATTACCGGGGAAGAAGCGCGGTTGCGCGGAATGGAACTCGGGAGGCGGCCGCGGTTGCAGTTGGCGGGCGAATAGTCCGTCCCAATCGTGGTGGCGTCAGTTCCGGAGGCTGTAAGCCGAGGCATAAGGCGTACGAACCAACGCCGGATGGGCGAGTTGGGCGCGCACTGCCGCAAGCAACTGATCGTCACAGGGTGCGGTACGCAGTTCCGGACGCGAAATCTCTTCCATCGTGTCGATCAGCATCGACAGCCACAAGCGCTGGCCGCTCGCCGATCGCCAACCCTGGATTTGCTGACCCATCGCCTGTCCTTCCGGTCCGTTACAGCTGGCAACGCGAAACTCGCCGGCCCGTTCCCGATTTCGTAACCCACCCATTCTGCGGTGAAGAAAATCACGTCCGTGTGATCTACTTCACAGAAACCCTCGGCGGCCCGTCGTACGTCTCCGCCATGAGCCAGCAGATCTACCCAGCTCCGTTCGATTCAGACATCAGGATCGACTACGCCTTGATCGCATTCGGGGTGGGCGCCGCCTTGTTCGCGTTCATCTACCTGATCCTGGTTTGATCAACGCTTAAGACGCGGGTCGAAAACGTCTCCCCGCATTCGGATATGTCTGTTCAAATCGCGGTAAGGTTCAGGTTCTCCTAAGACTTTGCCCCGCATTTTCACGGAAGTCGCTCCAGCACCGCCGGATGGGCGCCGTTTTCTGGTCCAAATCCGTCAAGGGGCCTGCTCTGGATTCACACATGGCATTGTGTGAATCGGGCATAAGGAATACTCGGGCTTTCGGATCGTCGGCACGTGGCGCTTTATCGCTGCCCCACGTCCACGGCGATCCTAACAAAACCAAAAACCCAAAGAACATCACAAGCTATGGCTCTGACTGATTCGAACGTCCTCAAACTCGCTCCCGACGCGGGAACTCCGGTTTACCGGAGCGCGCCGCACAATATCGAAGCGGAGCAGAGCCTGCTGGGCGCGATCCTGGTCAACAACGACGCGTTCTACCGGGTTTCCGACTTTCTGGAGCCGAAGCACTTCTTCGAGCCGATCCACCAGACCATTTTCGAGACGGCCGGCAGCCTGATCCGGATGGGCAAGGTCGCTACCCCCGTCACGTTGAAAACCTTCCTGCCCGCCGATACCGACATTGGCGGCATGACGGTTGGCCAGTACCTCGCGCGTCTCGCAGCCGAGGCCACCACGATCATCAACGCGCAGGACTACGGCCGCACGGTCTACGATATGTCGCTGCGCCGCGACCTGATCCGGATCGGCGAGGACATGGTCAATGTCGCCTTCGATGCGCCGGTGGATTTTACCCCGCGCACCCAGATCGAGGACGCCGAGCGCCAGCTTTACGAACTTGCCGAGTCCGGCCGTTACGATGGCGGCTTCCAGCGCTTCTCGCAGGCGCTGACCACCGCCGTCGACATGGCCGCCAAGGCCTTCCAGCGCGACGGCAGCCTGTCGGGCATTGCCACGGGCTTGCGCGATCTCGACACCAAGATGGGCGGCCTGCAGCACTCCGACTTGATCATCGTCGCCGGCCGCCCCGGCATGGGCAAGACGGCGCTCGCCACCAACATCGCCTACAACATCGCCAAGGCGCACCGGGCCGAAGTTCAGGCCGACGGCACGATGAAATCCGTCAACGGCGGCATCGTCGGCTTCTTCTCCTGCGAAATGTCCGCCGAACAGCTCGCCACGCGTATTCTGGCCGAACAAACCAGCATCGCCTCAAGCATGATCCGCCGCGGCGGCATCACCGAGGCCGATTTCGAGAAGATCCGCGACTATTCGATCGAGCTGCAGTCGCTGCCGCTCTACGTCGACGAAACCGGCGGCCTGTCGATTTCGCAGCTCACCGCCCGCGCCCGCCGCCTGAAGCGGCAAAAGGGCCTCGACATGATCGTGATCGACTACATCCAGCTGCTGCAGGGCTCGGGCAAGAAGTCCGACAATCGCGTGCAGGAAGTGACCGAGATCACCACCAGCCTCAAGGCGCTGGCAAAAGAACTCAACGTTCCGATCATCGCCTTGTCCCAGCTCTCGCGTCAGGTCGAAAACCGCGACGACAAACGGCCGCAACTCGCCGACCTGCGCGAATCCGGTTCGATCGAACAGGACGCCGACGTCGTGATCTTCGTGTACCGCGAGGAATATTACCTCGCCAACAAGGAGCCGCGTATCGGCACGCCCGAATACGAAAAATGGCAGCTCGACATGTCGCTGGTACACGGCAAGGCCGAAATCATCATCGGCAAGCAGCGCCATGGCCCCACCGGGACCGTGGAAGTGCAGTTCGAGGGCCAGTTCACGCGCTTCAGCGATCTCGCGCAGGATGGCCACGTGCCCGACCGCGGCTATTGAGGCGAACTGCGGTTGAACCGCCGCGTTCCGCCGCGTAAAAAGGGGCATGAACATTGCCCCCGATCCCAAATCCATCCCGCAAGGCACCCTGCTCTCGCCGGAGGCGAACCAGGCCGCCGCACTCGTGACGACCACCGGCGTGCTGACGGTCGATCTCGACGCCATCGTCGCCAATTGGCGCAAGCTCGAGAAGACCGCGGTGCCAGCCGAATGCGCCGGCGTCGTCAAGGCGAACGCCTATGGCTGCGGCGCCGAACAGGTGGCGCGGGCGCTTGCTGGCGCCGGTTGCAAGACGTTTTTCGTCGCCACCCTTGATGAGGCCCGCGTGGTTCGCGCCGCGGCGCCCGCGGCCGCAATTTACGTGCTCGACGGCTTCTTCCAGAACACCGGCGAGGCCTACGCCAGGATCGACTGCAAGCCCGTGATCGGCGACCTCAACGAACTCGCCGAATGGGACGTGTTTTGCCGCCGCTCGGGTTGGTCGGGCGGCGCGGCCATTCACATCGATACCGGCATGAACCGGCTCGGAATGACGGTCACCGAGGCGCAGGGCATCATTCCCCGAATCACCGCCGGCGATCACGGCATTACGCTCGTGATGAGCCACCTCGCCTCCGCCGAACTGCTCAACAATCCCGCCAACGCCAGGCAGCTCACGGCCTTTCGCGAGATCGCGAGCGTGTTTTCCGGCGTACCCGCGTCGCTGGCGAATTCGTCCGGCGTTTTCTTAGGCGCTCAATTCCAATTCGACCTGGTGCGGCCGGGCTGCGCGCTTTACGGCATCAATCCGACGCCCGAAGCCGACAATCCGATGCAGCCGGTTGTTGAATTGAAGGCGCGCATCGTGCAGATCCGCAACGTGGAGCGCGGCGATACCGTCGGCTATGGCGGCACCTGGACGGCGCGGCGTCCGACCAGATTAGCGATCGTTTCCGCAGGCTATGCCGACGGCTACTTCCGCGCCGCCAGCGCCAATGACGGCACCCGCGGCGCCGAGGTGGTGGTCGCCGGCAAACGCTGCCCGGTCGCGGGGCGGATTTCGATGGACCTGACGGCGGTCGATATCACCGATCTCGACAAGAATGCCGTGCGGCGCGGCCATATGGTGACGCTGATCGGCGAAGGCATTACGGTCGACGAACTCGCCCACCATTTTGGCACCATTGGCTACGAGGTGCTGACCAGCCTCGGCAAGCGTTACGCGCGAATTTACAAGGGTGGTAATGCCACTGCAGAGCCTCCTGCACCGCCGCCAGCGGAGCCTGCTGCCGCTTCCACCTAGTTCTTCATTCCCAAGGGTGCGTTGCGGCGCCTCATGTCGAGGTTGTGCATTACTGCTTCTTCCGGCCAGCCAACACTTTCTTGCAGGCGTCGCTGAGTTGATTCTGCTGCTTGTTCAGACATGCGACGACGCGGCCGCCGCCGGGCAGCGTACCGGCGCAATATTTGTCATAGTCCGCTTTGCAGGCGCCGCGCCCGTCAGCGGTTTGAGCAATCGCGGATCCGGAGCATCCGATGGCGAGCGCGAGAACGGCGAAGCGTAGTTTCGACATGGAATCTCCAAATATCAGCGAAGTGTCAGGCGAAGCATAGTGATGCCGGCTAGCTCTACATGAAGATCGCGACCTTCAACATCAATAATGTCAACCGCCGCCTGCCGAACCTATTGCGCTGGCTGGGCGCGGCCAAACCCGAAATCGTCTGTCTGCAGGAACTGAAATCGACCGATGCCGAGTTCCCGGTTGTGGCGATCGAGAAAGCCGGCTATGGCGCGGTGTGGCGCGGACAAAAAACCTGGAACGGCGTCGCCATTCTGGCGCGAAACGCCGAGCCGGTATTGACCCAAACCGCGCTGCCCGGCGATCGCAATGATGACGAGGCGCGCTATATCGAAGCCGCCGTCAACGGCGTCATCGTCACCAGCATCTACCTGCCGAACGGCAACCCGCAGCCCGGGCCGAAATTCGATTACAAGCTCGACTGGTTCAAGCGGCTGCGGTCGCATGCCGACAAACTGCTCAAGCAGGACATCCCGGTGGTGCTGGCCGGCGACTACAATGTCGCGCCGACCGCTTCAGATATCTATCCGACCAAGTCCTGGGACAAGGACGCGCTGATCCAACCCAAGAGCCGCGCTGCGTTCAAGGCGCTGGTGGACCAGGGCTGGACCGACGCGATCCGGACGCTCCATCCGTCGAAACCGATGTTCACGTTCTGGGACTACAAGCGCAACCGCTGGCCGCGCGACGCCGGATTGCGGCTCGATCATCTGCTGCTGAGCCCGGCGATAGCTCCGCGGCTGCTCAAGGCCGGCGTCGATCGCAAGGTGCGCGGCGAGGAAGGCGCCAGCGACCATGCGCCGGCTTGGATCGTGCTGAAGTAGCTGCCAGCAAGCCCCTACCCGCCGAATTTCTTGCGCAGCATGACGCCCAGAATGTTGGAATAGTCGTCCGTCCACAACGCGCTTGCCGGATCGGAACGCAACGGCGTCCAGCTTGCCGCGACGCTTCCGGTATCGCCCGCCTCGCGCGCCATTACCACAAGGCGGGCATTCGCCTTCAATGTCACCATGATATCACCGGCGCTGTTGTCTTCGCGGATAAAGGCGACCAGCCCGTGGGAATGAGCGACGTTGGCCACCACCGGCGCCAGATCGAGGTAGCGATTGGAGATGTGCGCGATGATAACACCATGCGGCGAAAGCCTCGAAAGATAACCTGCAAGCGCGTCGCGCGTGAGCAGATGCACCGGAATGGAATCGGACGAGAAGGCATCCAGCACGATCAGGTCGTAACGGTCATGCGATGCTTCCAATGTCAGGCGCGCGTCTCCGGCCACTATGGGCGCATCGGGCGCGCAGCGTGACAGGAACTCGAAGCGACGCGGATCACGTGCAATGCGAATTACTTCCGGATCGATCTCGAAGAACGTCCAGCGCTCGCCGCCCTTGCGATGGCAGGCAAGCGTACCGGTGCCCAGGCCTACGACGGCAACGTGGTC
Organism: Bradyrhizobium sp. URHC0002; assembly: GCF_054059515.1. Classification (NCBI taxonomy): domain Bacteria; kingdom Pseudomonadati; phylum Pseudomonadota; class Alphaproteobacteria; order Hyphomicrobiales; family Nitrobacteraceae; genus Bradyrhizobium; species Bradyrhizobium sp. URHC0002. The sequence goes on from NZ_JBSSCF010000001.1 coordinate 6,427,675, forward strand.
CAGATTGCCGCGAACAGCGCGCGCGGCACCGATCACCTCCGAGTACGGACCTCCCGGATAGTAATACGTCTGCGGCAACAGTGGACCGCTGACCGGCGTGCCGTCGTCGTTTCGCAAGCGCTGGGCACCATGAACCGTGGTGCCGTGATAAAGGACGCGGGCTTTGCCGTCGCCGACCTCGGCGACCTTATGGACGCCAAAGAAACTGCGAGCCGTTTCGATCGGCGCTAATCCAGGTCGCCACAGGGCCGTCACTGTAAAACTCAGGACGACCAGGCCGAAGAAGCGCATCGGCCGCTGCCGTTGAAACAGCATCGCGGCCGCCAGCAGCGCGAGCAGCACTTGAAACGGCAGCTCCAGCGTCGCTGGCGGCTGCAAGAGGGTGGCGTACCAGATCACCGCGAGCACCGCACTGAGCAGGAGCCACGGCGTCGCGTCTGTCAGCGCCTTGCGTAGCCCGCCGGCGAAGAAGCCGGGCATGCACAGCAGCGCCAGCGCGATCAGGATCGGATATTCGTAATTGCCGTTGAAAATCAGCGGCGCCACCAAGCCCGCGAAGGCGCCACCGATCACCCCGCCAAACGAGGTGCAGAGGTAGAATTCGGTCAATCGTCGGGGGTTTGGACGCCGGGCATAGAGTTCGCCGTGGCACATCAGCGTCAGCAGCGTGAAGGCGACGAGATTGAGGGCAATCGTGGTCAGCCAAAAGACCTTCTCCCCGCCGATCAGGCTCACCGCGAGCGGCGCCACCGCGAACGGGACAAACCTGACCACGCTGGCATGTGCGATCCATGGCCGCTCGCTAAACACGGCGACGAAAGTCAGCAGGAAGATCGCAAGCGGAACCACCCAGAGGAATGGAGCGGCAGCAATATCGGTCGTCATGTACGCCGTAACGGCGATGACCAGACCCGACGGAATGGCGGCCAGCGCAATCCAGCGCATCCGCTCCCCTGCACTCGCGCGAACATCATCCGCAACGTCGGCCTGGGCCGCGGCAGGCACCGCGCGCGTGGCAAACAATCCGACGACGCTCAAGAGAACGGCCAGCAGTGCAAACCCGATGGACCAGGCCGCCGTCTGCGTTTTCAGCGTCAGGAACGGTTCGATGACGACGGGATAGGCGAACAGCGCGGCGAACGAGCCAAGATTGGATGCAGCGTAAAGCACATATGGATTGCTCGCCTGTCGATGTCCGCTCGCGGCAAACCAGCTTTGCAGCAGCGGCGCACTGGCTGACAAGGTAAAGAACGGAAGGCCGATGGAAGCCGCGAACAGGCCGAACAGCCAAAGCGCCGTTCCATCCAGCGGCGGAGCACCCCAATCGGGCGCAATCGCGATCGGAAGCATCATCGCGGTTGCACCGACCAGCAGCAGATGGAACATGACCGCCCGCCCGGGCAGCAACAGACGGTTCAACAGATGGGCGTAGGCGTAACCTCCCAGCAGCACCGTCTGAAAAAACACCATTGCGACCGACCAGACCGCCGGCGCGCCTCCGAGTTTCGGAAGCACCATCTTCGCAAACATCGGCTGGATCGAGAACAGAAGCAGCGCCGAGACGAACAGCGTCGCGGCATAGAGCCATGACGTCAGTCGAGTTGTCGCGGCCTGCCGATCAACGGCAGGCGAGATCTGATCCAAAGCATTGAAGAGCGACATCGATATTCCCAGCACCGTCAATTTTGGGTTGCACGGTAGCCAGCGAACATCTAAGCAAGGCTTAATATGATCACCGGGAACGGCCGATATGGGCCATGGTAAACGCTCCCTTGATCACGCGAATAACGGATCTCGATCATCCCTTGCGGGTGTGTCCCCAGGTTTCATCCCAATCCTCGCCCGCGGCGTCGATGACGCGGCCGTCAGCTTCGAAGAACTTGTTCGGCACCTGGAAGATCGCGAGCATCAGCCCGCCTTCCGGACACCAGGCGACATGTCGGCTGCCCTGCTCGCGCCAGATGAATTCGCCGGCCTTGCATTCGATGCCCTGCGCCGGCCCCTCCTTGTCGACGAGCGAACCTTCAAGAACGTAGGTCTGCTCGATATTGACGTGTTCGTGGTCGGGCAGCACCGCGCCGGGCGCGAACCGCATCAGCGCGGTCATCAGGCCGGTCTTGCGATCGAACAGCAGCGTCTTGGCCTCGCAGCCGGGAAAACGCGTCTTCTGCCATTCCATGCCGTCGGGGCGGACGAGATGGGAATGCGTGTCAGCGGTCTGCGCGCCCTTCGGCGTCACGGCGTCCATGGCGATCCTCCGTTATGCTTGTTTTGGCGCGATCCTAGCAGCTTTGCCTTCGGCCGCCAGACGGCAGGTGTGCGCTGCGGTGATGTCGTCGCCTTGCCGGCACTGACCCTCGCTAGTAGGATCGGGACGTCTCCCGCTCTCGTGGATCATTACTGACAATGGCGGAGTTGGAACAATCGAGAATCTGCAAAGGGTGCTGGGAGCAGATGCATGTTCCGGTGCCGCTTCGCGGTGTGATCTCGGCGCCATTTCGCGCGTTTGGCGTTCGCCCGAGCCGAATGAACCCGAACACCTGCACCATCTGCGAGCTGATGTTCACGAAGGTGATGCGAGCCCGCAAGATCACCATCGACGCGACCATCATGTTTGCCGATTTGCGCGGCTACACAAGCCTGTCGCAGTCGCAGTCGCCGGATGCCGTCTCAAGCCTGCTCGACGCATTCTACGACGAATGCGCGAACGCGATCTGGGCGTATGACGGGCTCCTCAACAAGACGATCGGAGATGCCGTTATGGCCGTCTTCAATTTCCCCATGGTGCGGGCCGAGCATCCCGGGAACGCCGTGCGGGCAGCGCGCGACATTCAGAAAAACTGGCGCGAACGGCGCGAGGCTCTCGTTGCAGCCCATGGCCTCACTGCAAGCGAGCTAGGGATCGGCATCGGCATTCACTCCGGCGAACTCAGCTTTGGCGAGTTCGGTCATACCCATCGGGATCTGACGGCCATCGGTACCGTGGTCAACACCGCCTCTCGCGCCCAGTCGGTTGCGAAAGCCGACCAGATCCTCGTAACGCAGGCGGTTTTTCAGCGCTCTCAGCCTGATTTGAAGGACAGCCAACCAAAGGCATTCCAGCTCAAGGGGTTCGATACCCCGATCGAGCTTTATGCCGCCTAGTCTTGCTGGCCAACCGCCCGTCACCATAAGTTCTTGCCGTCGATGACGGTGACCGGCACGGCGTCGAGGTCGAAATCGTCAAACAGCCGCGAATTGACGCCGACCTTCGGATTGTCGAAGTCCGGCTTGCCGGTCGACCAATCCGGTGATTCCGAATAGGTGCCGCAGCCGCAACCGGCGCAGAAGTGATGTTTGACGGTGCGGCTGCCCCACAGATAGGTCGCGACATTTTCCGGCGGCGAAGTCAGGCGAAATTGCGCAGGCGTGTAGTAGGCCCATAGCGCGCCGCGCTTGGAACAGAGCGAACAGGTGCAGCGCGTCACGGAGGCCGGCGCCTCGCTCACCTCGAATTGCGTGTTGCCGCAATGGCAGCTTCCCTTGATCGGCACGATGTGGTCCTTTCCCATTGATGTCAGGAGGTCGTAACCTGAGCCTGCTGCCACCATGATGTCAGCATCAGGAAATCGCGAAAGACTGCAAGTTGGGCTTCCTCTTCGTCCTCATTGTCGGCCTGCTCGCCGGCACCATCTCGGGCATTGTCGGCACGGGTTCGTCGATCATGCTGATGCCGGTATTGGTCTATCAATACGGGCCGAAAGAAGCCGTTCCGATCATGGCGGTCGCGGCCGTGATGGCGAACTTCTCGCGCATTCTCGCCTGGTGGCGCGAGGTCGACTGGCGGGCCTGCCTGGCCTATTCGATCACGGGGATTCCGGCAGCCGCCCTTGGCGCGCGGACGCTGCTGGCGCTGCCGTCGCACGCCGTCGATATCGCGATCGGCCTGTTTCTGATCGCGATGGTGCCGGTGCGGCACTGGCTGACCCGCCATCAGCTTAAAGCCCGCCTCTGGCACCTGGCGGTCGGCGGCGCCATCATCGGCTATCTCACGGGCATCGTGGTTTCCACCGGTCCGCTCAGCGTGCCGCTGTTTCTGTTTTACGGATTGACCAAGGGCGCCTTTCTCGCCACCGAAGCCGCAAGTTCGCTCGGGCTTTATCTGAGCAAGTCGGTCACCTTCGAACGATTCGGCGCGCTGACGCCTGATATCGCGCTGAAAGGGCTGATTGCGGGCTCCTCGCTGATGTTCGGCGCCTTCATCGCCAAACGTTTCGTGCTGCGTCTTGAGCCCGACGTCTTCCGCCTCCTCATGGACGGCATCATGCTCGCCGCCGGCATCTCCCTGCTGTGGACGGCGTTTTCATAAGACCCAGCCGAAGCAGGCGCGCGATCTGAACCAATTGCGGTGAACAACCGACCAAGTGACGCGTGTCACATCCACTCGGCAAGTGAACCTAGATCAATGCCGGCATGGATTCGTATCACCTACGTCTGGAGAGACTGAAATGCCCAGGGGAATCATCGGCGCCGTCGTCGCCATCATTGTCATCGCCATCATCGCCGCGGGAAGCTGGTACACCGTCGATCAGACCGAGCGCGGCGTGAAGCTGCGCTATGGCGCGGTCATTGGCACTGCGCAGCCGGGTTTGGGCTTCAAGGTCCCGCTGATCGACAGCGTGGAGAAGGTCAGCGTCAAGACCTTCACCTATGCCTGGGACAAGATGAACTCCTACTCCTATGACCAGCAGCCCGCCGACCTCAAGATCAGCGTCACCTTGCGCGCTTCCCCCGACAAGGTGGCCGATCTCTATGCCAAGTTCGGCGGACTGGACACCGCGGTCAAACAGGTGGTCAGCCCGGCTGTCAATCAGCAGGTCAAGATCGTGTTCGGCCGTTACACGGCGGTGAAAGCGATCCAGGAGCGCGGGCCGCTGAACTCCGCGATCAAGGACGCCATCACGGCATCGCTGAAGGACGACCCGATGATCATGATCGAGAGCGTCCAGCTCGAAAACATCGAGTTCAGCGCGAACTATCTGCACTCGATCGAGCAGCGCATGCTGGCAGAGGTCGAGGTGCAGAAGCTGCAGCAGAATGCCGAGCGCGAAAAGGTGCAGGCGCAGATCACCGTCACGCAGGCGACCGCCAAGGCCAACGCCGTCCGCGCCGAGGCACAGGCCGCCGCCGATGCGCTACGGCTGAACGGCGAAGCCCGCGCCACCAACATCAAGCTGACCGGCGAAGCCGAAGCCGCCGCCATCGAGGCCCGCGCCAAGGCGCTTGGCACCAACCCCAACCTCGTTACCCTGGTGCAGGCCGAACGCTGGAACGGCGTGCTGCCGACCACCATGGTGCCGGGCTCGGCGGTGCCGTTCGTCTCGGTGAAGTAAGCTCTGGATCAATCAGGAAGCGGTGATGCCCGGGATCGCGATCCCGGGCATTTTCGCGCGACCGCTGACACACAACGCAATGGAAAGTGTTCGACTGCTTTCAGCCGCGCGAGTCCCTTCATGGCGGCCGCATGTTAAATGCGGAAACCCTGATCTTTCCCGGGATTGAAATTGTGGGCGCACTGATTTTTGACTTCGACGGCGTCATCGCCGACAGCGAAGCGATTGCCAATACCGTTTTGGCGGAGACTGTTACCAGGCTCGGTCATTCAACGACGCTGGACGAGGCGCTCACGCGCTATTCCGGCCGGAGGTGGGACGAAGCCGTGGCGGAGATCGAAGCGGCAATCGGACGGCCGCTGCCTGCCGATTTTTCCGGCCAGCTCAAGCTTGCGACGCTAGAGCGTTTCCGGACAGATTTGAAGGAAGTGAGCGGGGCGACAGACTTCATCAGACGTTTTTCTCACATTCCCCGATGCATCGCCTCCTCCAGCTCGATTGATCGCCTGCAGTTGTGCCTTTCGGTGTTGGCCCTGGAAGCGGAATTCGGCAGTCATGTTTTCAGCGCCGACATGGTTGCGCGAGGAAAGCCGCACCCGGACATTTTCCTGTTCGCCGCAGGCAAATTGGGCGTGCGCCAGGACCAGTGTCTTGTGATTGAAGACAGCGCAGGTGGGATCAAGGCGGCCGTTGCCGCCGGGATGGCGGTCGTCGGCCTGTGCGCAGCCAGCCACATTCGCGAAGGCCATGATCTCAAGCTGCGCGATGCTGGAGCGGTGCATCTGGCGCATTCCTGGTCGGACGTCGAACGCTTCGCGCTGCATTTTTTCAAGGGCTAGGACGTACGCCCTCCGGTGGTATCATGCCGGCATGAACGGCACCTCGTGCCATGGCATGGTGCATCATCCGATACATTTAGTTTGGGGACGAATGTCTTGAGCGCATTGGCGGAAACGGCTGAAATCAAAAATCGGAGCGAGGCGGCAGGACGAGCTGACGCCCAACAAGAGACCCAGAAGTTCGCCGAAGCCGCGATTGCGGAAAGCAAGCGCCAGGGTCTCCTTCTCGCTGTCCGGGCCCGTTGGATCGCGCTGGCAGTGATTGCAGTTACTTTGCCGATCATCAACCCAAACTGGGACGTGATCTACTACGTCGTGATGCTCGGACTTTTTGCCGCGATCGGCTGGGCCCAACTGAACGTCGGCAAAGTGGGGCGTTCGCTGCCGGAGCTTTTCCTGATCTTTTGCGATCTGGCGCTAATTACCCTGCTCACGGTCGTGCCCAATCCGTTGAGCGCCGCGAACTGGCCGGTCGGCATGCAATTTCGGTTCGAGACTTTCATCTATTTCTTTGTCTTTCTGGCAACCGCCACCCTTGCCTATTCGTGGCGAACGGTGGTCGCGATGGGCTTCTGGACCTCGGCCGTGTGGGCGATCGGCGTCGGCTGGGCCTACCTGCAGCCCGCAACCCACGCCGCTTTGTCGGAAAGCGTGCGGGCCGCTGTCGGCTCCGACGTCAGGATGTTCCACATCATCAACCCCTCATCGATCGGCATTCCGGAGCGTTTCCAGGAAATTATCGTGTTCCTGATCGTCGCTATGACGCTGGCACTGGCGGTGCGCCGTTCGAACGCGCTCTTGATCAGCCACGCTGGAATCGAACGCGAACGGGCCAACCTCGCGCGATATTTTTCTCCAAATGTCGTCGAGCAGCTGTCTGTCAATGACGAACCGCTTACGCAGGTTCACACTCAGGACGTCGCCGTTTTGTTTGCCGATATCGTGGGCTTCACTACCTATGCCGATGGGCGAGACCCAACGGAGGTCATCGGCACGCTGCGACAGTTCCATGAGCGGATGGAACGAGAAGTGTTTCGGCACGGCGGAACACTCGACAAGTATCTCGGCGACGGCCTGATGGCGACATTCGGCACGCCGTTCGCCGGCGATTCCGACGCGTTGAACGCCTTACGTTGCGCGAGGGGTATGGTCGGCTCGATTGCTGAATTGAACAGAGAACGCAGCGGCCGCAACGAGCCGCCGATCCAGGTCAGCGTCGGACTGCACTACGGTCAGGTCGTGCTCGGCGACATCGGCCTCAACCGGCTCGAATTCGCCGTGATCGGCACCACGGTGAACGCGGCAAGCCGGCTCGAGGCGCTGACCCGCGAATTCGGATGCGCCATCGTGGTCAGCGACGCGCTGGTGCAGCAGGCACGGACGGAATCGAGCCATTCGAGCGGCGACTTCGTATCGCTTGTCGAGCAGCCGGCACAGAGCATTCGTGGTCTGGAGCGACCTATTGGCATCTGGACGTGTCCCGCTATCGCTTCCTGATGCGTTGCTTCTTTTCGTGCTATGAGTCTTGCTCATTCATCCGGACTGCGACTCACTCCCTTCATGGCCAAATCCACCCTCGCCTTTGTCTGCCAGAACTGCGGCGCGGCGTATAACCGCTGGCAGGGCAAGTGCGAGTCCTGCGGTGAGTGGAACACGCTGGCCGAGGAGGACACGGCGGGCAGCGTACCGGTCTCGATCCGTTCGAAGCGCCGCGGCCGGACGTTTGCGCTGGAATCGCTGACCGGCAAAACCCAGGACGCCCCGCGCCTGTCCTCCGGCATGACGGAGCTCGATCGCGTCACCGGCGGCGGGTTTGTCCGCGGCTCGGTGCTTTTGGTCGGCGGCGATCCCGGCATCGGCAAGTCGACGCTGCTGACGCAGGCCACCAGCCTGATGGCCCGTGCCGGCCATCGCGTGGTTTACATTTCGGGCGAAGAGGCCGTGGCGCAGGTGCGGCTGCGCGCCGAACGGCTGGGGCTGGCGGACGCACCGGTACAGCTGGCCGCCGAAACCTCGGTCGAGGACATCGTATCGACGCTGTCGGAAGGCGCGGTGCCGCGCCTGATCGTGATCGATTCGATCCAGACGATGTGGACCGACACGGTGGAATCAGCGCCGGGAACGGTGACGCAGGTCCGCGCCTCGGCGCAGGCGCTCATTCGGTTCGCCAAGAAATCCGGTGCGGCCATCATCCTGGTCGGACACGTCACCAAGGACGGCCAGATCGCCGGTCCCCGCGTGGTCGAGCACATGGTCGACGCGGTGCTGTCGTTCGAGGGCGAAGGCTCGCAGCAGTTCCGCATCCTGCGCGCGGTCAAAAATCGATTCGGCCCGACCGATGAAATCGGCGTGTTCGAGATGACGGGCCTCGGCCTCCGCGAAGTCTCCAACCCCTCGGAATTGTTCCTGTCGGAACGCGATCTGGGCAGCCCGGGCACCGCGGTCTTTGCCGGCATCGAAGGCACCCGCCCGGTGCTGGTGGAATTGCAGGCATTGGTGGCGCCGACCACACTCGGCACCCCCCGGCGGGCCGTGGTGGGCTGGGACCCGAGCCGGCTGTCGATGGTGCTGGCGGTGCTGGAGGCCCATTGCGGCGTCAAACTGTCCGGCTACGACGTCTATCTGAACGTGGCGGGGGGCCTGCGCATCCAGGAGCCCGCGGCCGACGTCGCCGCCGCAGCCGCCCTGGTGTCATCCTTGGTGAACGCACCGTTACCAACAGATGCGGTCTATTTCGGCGAGATTTCGCTCTCCGGCGCGGTCCGGCCGGTGGCGCAAACCTCCGCCCGATTGAAGGAAGCCGCGAAACTGGGATTTGGGCGCGCCGTTCTGCCCGAATCGGCCCGTGGCGAGGTCGGTGGCGATGGCGGGCTTGCGCTGAACAGCATCGGCGGCTTGACCAGCCTGGTCGCCGATATCGCGGCACGTGGCAGTCCGAGAGGCGCAGGCTCCGGCAACCGGGACGCCAATCGCGAGGGTGTGACGGAGAAAAATGCCACACCGGCGCGATTCCGTCGTGAAAACAGCTAAAGCGGCGTGACGCGCACCGCCCTCGCCGCTATACAACGCGCGCGAAAGGCGGACGGGATGGCGCGATATCCGGCCTTGCGGGATGCGCCGTCTGCCCCTCACTTGGGGTGATCCTGACCGCCGATTCGCTGCTTGAGAACTTACGAGCGGAACCTGACCAGCCGATGCCGATAACGATACTCGATCTCGTCCTGCTCGGAGTAATGCTGATTTCGGGGCTGCTCGCCATGGTGCGCGGCTTCATGCGCGAAATCCTGTCGATCGCGGCATGGGGCGCGGCGGCGCTGGTGACGCTGTATGCCTTCTCGAAGCTGCTGCCGACCGCCAAGACTTATTTCAATAACGACACGGTGGCTTCCGTGGTGGTGGTGGCCGGCACCTTCCTCGGCACGCTGATCGTGGTCTCCGTCATTACGGTGCGGATTTCGGACATGATCCTGGATTCCCGGATCGGTGCGCTCGACCGCACGCTTGGATTCCTGTTTGGGTTGGGTCGCGGCCTTTTGATCGTGGTGGTCGCGTTCCTGTTCTTCAGCTGGCTGGTCCCGGACAAGCAGCGGCCGGACTGGATCACCAATGCGAAGTCCCGAACAGTGCTGGATGGAACCGGGCAATGGTTAATGTCGCTCTTGCCGGACGACCCCGAGAACACCATCTTAAAGAGATTCAAGAAGAATAAACCTGAAGACGATCAAACTGACGCCGACCAGGCAGCCCCTGCGTCCGGCGATGGCTACAGTAAACCTGCCCGCGACAGCCTTAAAAAGCTGATCGAGAAACCGGCGGCACGCTAATTCTGGCCAAAAGAGAGGCGATGGACGCGATGCAAAAACCTTCCGATCCCGCCGGCCAACTCGATCCGAATCCTGATTTAGATCTTGGCATCGAGTTGCAGGACGATCTCGAAGGCGACACGCTACGCGAGGAATGCGGCGTGTTCGGCATCTTCGGCCACCCCGAGGCCGCCGCCATCACAGCGCTCGGACTACACGCCCTTCAGCATCGCGGCCAGGAGGCCGCCGGCATCGTCTCCTTCGACGGCAGCCGCTTCCATTCCGAACGCCGCCTCGGTCTCGTCGGCGATACCTTCTCCCGCCGCGAAGTGATCGAACGCTTGCCCGGCATTATGGCGGTCGGCCATGTCCGCTATTCCACGACAGGCGCGACCATCCTGCGCAACGTGCAGCCGCTGTTCGCCGAGCTCAATGCCGGCGGTTTCGCGGTCGGGCACAACGGCAATCTCACCAACGGACTGACGCTGCGCCGCGAACTCGTGAAGAACGGCGCGATGATGCAGTCGACAACCGATACCGAGGTCATCCTGCATCTGGTCGCGCAATCCAGGCGCGGCCGTTTCATCGACCGCTTCATCGAGTCGCTGCGCGCGATCGAAGGCGCTTATGCGCTGGTCGCGCTCACCAACAAGAAGCTGATCGGCGCGCGTGATCCGCTCGGCATCCGCCCGCTGGTGCTCGGCGATCTCGACGGCCGCCCGATCCTGACCTCGGAAACCTGTGCGCTCGACATGATCGGCGCCAAATACGTCCGCGACATCGAGCCCGGCGAAATCATCGTGTTCGACGAGGCCGGGGCGCACAGCCACAAGCCGTTCCCGCCGAAGCCGCCGCGGCCCTGTATCTTCGAATATATCTATTTCTCGCGGCCGGACTCTATCGTCGGCGGCCGCTCGGTCTACGACGTCCGAAAAGCCTTCGGCGCGCAACTCGCGCGCGAGAGCCATGTCGAAGTCGACGTCGTGGTGCCGGTGCCGGATTCCGGCGTCCCCGCCGCCCTTGGCTACAGCCAGCATTCCGGCGTGCCGTTCGAACTCGGCATCATCCGCAACCATTACGTCGGCCGCACCTTCATCCAGCCGACTCAGAGCGTGCGCGAACTCGGCGTGCGCATGAAGCATTCGGCTAACCGCGCCGCGATCGAGGGCAAGCGCATTATCCTGATCGACGACTCGCTGGTGCGCGGCACCACGTCGAAGAAGATCGTGCGCATGATGCGCGACGCCGGCGCCCGCGAGGTTCATTTCCGCCTCGCCTCGCCGCCGATCCTGTATCCCGACTATTACGGCATCGACCTGCCGGACCGTGGCGGCCTTCTCGCCGCCACCCATTCGCTGGAAGAGATGCGCGACATCATCGGCGCAGACTCGCTGGCGTTCCTGTCGATCGACGGCATGTACCGCGCCATGGGCGAGCCGGGCCGCGATCCCGCCAATCCGAAATTCTCGGACCACTGTTTTACCGGCGCCTATCCGACCCACCTCACCGACCAGACCCAGGTCGAGCCGCAGCCCCGGCAATTGTCGCTGCTGGCGGAGGCGAGCTGACGGCGCGCATACGGCGAATAATCCAGTAATTTTCCGTCATGGCCGGGCTTGTCCCGGCCATCCACGTCTGTAAAACCCGCCGCAAAGACGTGGATGCCCCGGAACAAGTCCGGGCATGACGAAAGTGGCACGACATGACCAAACCCCTCGCCTCCCGGATCGCCCTCGTCACCGGCGCCTCACGCGGCATTGGCTATGCCACGGCGCGCGCGCTCGCCCGCGCCGGCGCGCATGTCGTGGCCATCGCGCGCACGCAGGGCGGGCTGGAGGAACTCGACGACGAGATCCGGAAAGACGGGGGCAGCGCCACGCTGGTGCCGCTCAACCTCACCGATTTCGACGGCATCGCCCGGCTCGGCGCAGCGCTGCACGAGCGGCACGGCAAGATCGATATTCTCGTCGGCAACGCCGCGATCGCCGGCCCCTCCTCGCCGCTCGGTCATATCGAACTAAAACCCTGGAACGACGTGATGGCGGTGAACGTCACCGCGAACTTCCAGCTCATCCGGTGCATGGACCCGCTGCTCAGGGTCTCGGACGCCGGCCGCGCCGTTTTCGTGACCTCCGGCGCCGCCAGCAAGGCAAATGCGTATCAAGGGCCCTACGCGGCCTCGAAGGCCGCGCTGGATACGCTGGTGCGTTCCTGGGCCAACGAGACCGTGAGCACGAAACTGCGCGTCAATCTGTTCAGCCCCGGCCCGATCCGCACCCGCATGCGCGCCAGCGTATTTCCCGGCGAAGATCCGACGACGCTGGATACGCCGGAACAGGCGGCAGAATTCATCGTGCCGATGTGCGCGCCGGAGTGGAACGAGACCGGCAAGTTGTACGACTACAAGACCCGCACGCTGATGAGTTTTCGCGCGCCGGAGTAAGGGTGCGAGTTTCTCGCGTCATTGCGAGCGAAGCGAAGCAATCCATGTTGCCGCTTGTTGAGGCATGGATTGCTTCGCTACGCTCGCAATGACGGTGTCCACCGTTGACTCCCAGACCTCCCCACGATTGACTGCCTCCCCAGCGGGAGAACCCGCCAAGAAAAATCATCGGGAGGCACCCATGACGCCGACGCTTAATCGCGCCCGCCAAAATCTCTCCAGAACCATCGCAGCCTGCTTCACCGCCGCAATGCTGATTGCAACGCCCGCACCGTCACACGCCGGCGACATCCCGACTTTCGCCGTCGACGCATCCTGGCCAAAACCACTGCCGAACAACTGGATCCTCGGCCAGGTCGGCGGCATCACCGTCGATGCGCAGGGCCATATCTGGGTGATCCATCGTCCGCGCTCGCTGACCGACGATGAGAAGGGTGCTGCGCTGACCCCGCCTCGCTCGAAATGCTGCGTGTCGGCGCCGCCGGTGCTCGAGTTCGATGCCGACGGCAATCTGCTGCGCTCCTGGGGCGGCCCCGGCGAAGGCTACGAATGGGTCGGCCGCGAGCACGGTATCGAAGTGGACGAAAAAGGTTTCGTGTGGGTCGGCGGCAACGCCGACAACGACAACGCGATCCTGAAATTCACCGGCGACGGCAAGTTCGTGATGCAGATCGGCACGATCGCGCCGAGCAAGGGCTCCAGTGACACCACGCAACTCGGCAAGCCCGCCGAGACCGCGGTCGACCAGGACGCCAACGAGATCTATGTCGCCGACGGCTACGGCAATCGTCGCGTCATCGTGTTTGATGCGACGACTGGCGCCTACAAGCGGCACTGGGGCGCCTATGGCAAACCACCGAGCGACGACAAACAGCCGCTCTACGATCCCAATGGACCGGCCCCGCAGCAATTCGCCAACCCCGTGCACTGCGTGAAGCTGGCCAATGACGGGTTGCTCTATGTCTGCGATCGCATCAACAACCGCATCCAGGTGTTCAGGAAAGATGGAACCTTCGTTAAGGAATGGTTTTATGAAAAGAACACGCGCGGCAATGGCGCGGTGTGGGATATCGCGATCTGGCCCGACCCGAAGCAGACCTATTTGCTGAGCGCCGACGGCGAGAACAACGAAATCCGGGTGCTGAAACGGGACGATGGTACCGTGGTCGGCAGTTTTGGGCGCAACGGCCGCAATGCCGGCCAGTTCCACTGGATTCACGCCATGGCGGTGGATGCCAAGGGGAACGTCTATACCGCCGAGGTCGATACCGGTAAGCGGATCCAGAAGTTCAAGCTGACCTCGGACGCGCTACGATAGGTGCATTGCCCGGCCCGGCGAGAAGGACTATCGCAAGATCGCTGGCAGGTTCCGCAAAGAGAGCCGGCGAACAACCATTTCTGGAGGAATACCATGACGATTAGAATTGCGCGGCGCTTCGCCGCCTCCGTGGCACTTGCCGCACTCGGCCTCGCGACGCCAGCATTGGCCCAGGACAAGACCGTCAAGATCGGCGTGCTGAACGACATGTCGAGCCTCTATGCCGACATCGGCGGCCCCAATTCGGTGGTTGCGATCAAGATGGCAGTCGAGGATTCCGGCCTGACCAAGAAGGGCTGGAAGATCGACGTCATCAGCGGCGACCACCAAAACAAGCCGGATGTCGGTGTCAACCTTGCCCGGCAATGGATCGACAACGACAAGGTCGACGCGATCGCCGACACGCCGAACTCCGGCGTCGCGCTCGCCGTCAACAACCTCGTCAAGGAAAAGAATAACGTCCTGCTCAATTCGGGCGCGGCGACGGCGGACCTCACCGGCAAGGCCTGCACGCCGAATACTGTCTCCTTCACTTACGATACCTACATGCTCGCCAACGGCACCGGCAAGGCGCTGACCAAGGCCGGAGGTGACTCCTGGTTCTTCCTCACCGCCGACTATGCGTTCGGTCATGCACTCGAGCGCGACACGTCGGCCGTCGTGACCGCCAATGGCGGCAAGGTGCTTGGCGGCGTCAAGGCTCCGATCAATACCGCCGATTTCTCGTCCTTCCTGCTGCAGGCGCAGGCCTCCAAGGCAAAGGTTATCGGACTAGCCAACGCCGGCGGCGACACCACCAACTCGATCAAGCAGGCGGCCGAATTCGGCATCGTCGCGGCCGGCCAGAAGCTCGCCGCGCTGCTGCTGTTCATCAACGACGTGCACTCGCTCGGGCTGAAGACCGCGCAGGGCCTGACGTTCACGGAATCCTTCTACTGGGACCAGAACGACCAGACGCGCGCCTGGTCGAAGCGGTTCTCCGCACTCGCCAACAAGAACGCGATGCCGTCGATGACGCAGGCCGGCAACTACGCCATGGTGCTGCATTATCTCAAGGCAATGGAAGCGCTCGGCGGCAATCCGCATGACGGCGCCAAGGTCGTCGCCAAGATGAAGGAATTGCCGACGGATGATCCGCTGTTCGGAAAGGGCCCGCTGCGCGCCGACGGCCGCCGTCTCATCCCGGCCTATCTGTTCGAGGTGAAGAAGCCGGAAGAGTCAAAGGGACCGTGGGATTACTACAAGCAGATCGCCACGATCTCGGCGGAAGATGCCGCCAAGCCGCTCGAAGCCAGCGAGTGCCCGCTGGTGAAGAAGTAACGGCGTAGCGGGGAGCGTAGGGTGGGCAAAGGCGCACTTGCGCCGTGCCCACCATCTCTGCGGATTTCCTCGTGAATGGTGGGCACGCTGCGCCTTGCCCGCCCTACGATTCAGCGCTTAGGCGCCAGCGTCCGCCACGCGATCAAAAGCCCCAGCCCAAGCAACGCCGCCGCCAGCAGGAATGGTGCACCCGGCATTTTGAACGGCGCCCCATCGCTGATGAAGTAAGCAAACGTCAGCGTGAACAGAAACGGTCCCACCATCTGGGCGATGCTGTTGACGCTGTTGGTCGCCCCCTGCAACTGGCCCTGCTGATCGGGCGCTACGAGCTGCGTCGTCAGTGCCTGGATCGCCGCCCCCGCCACGCCCCACAGCGCCATCACGGGAATGCCGAGCCAGAACAGCGGCCCGCTCGGAGCGGCGCCATAGATGAAGAATCCCAGCGCGCCGCAGGCAAGCCCCAGCAACAGCGCGCGGCGCTCGCCGAGGCGCTTGACGATCGGGCCGACGCCCGCGCCCTGCACCACCATGGCGCAGACGCCGACCAGGGCCAGCGTCAGGCCGACGGTCGTCGTGTCCCAACCATATCGATAAGTGGCGTAGAGCACGAAGGTGGAGGGCAACACCACATGCGCAACCTGCCCGAAGAAATTCGCCAGCGACAGGCCGGCGAGAATCCGGTTGGAACGCAAGAGATGCAATGCGCCGAGCGGGCTGGCGCTTTTCCAGCGGAACGGTGCGCGGCGTTCCGGCGGCAGCGATTCAGGCAGGATCAGCCAGCCGTAGAGCGTATTCGCAAAGCTCAAACCTGCCGCGATCCAGAACGGCAGGCGCGGATCCATGCCACCGAGCAGCCCGCCAATGGCGGGACCGAGAATGAAGCCGGCGCCGAAGGCCGCGCCAATCTTGCCGAACACCGCGGCACGCCGTTCCGGCGGCGTCACGTCGGCGATATAGGCAAAGGCGGTCGAGATGCTCGCGGACGTAATGCCTGAGATCACGCGGCCGATGAACAGCCAGGTCAGCGACGGCGCCAACGCCATCAGCACGTAATCCAGCGCCAATCCAAAATTCGATAGCAGCACGACCGGCCGCCGGCCAAAGCGGTCCGAGAGCGCGCCAAGGATCGGCGAGAACAGGAACTGCATCAGCGCCCAGGCGGTGCCGAACAGGCCGAAGATCCGCGCAGCGGTTGCGGTATCGTTATCGACAAAACTCTCCACGAGTTTTGGCAGGATCGGCAGGATCAGGCCAAGCGCGAGCATGTCGAGCAGGATGGTGACGAAGATGAAGGCTGCCGCGCCGCTGCGCGCCGGCGGCTTGTCGTCGGCAACAGCGGTGGACGCCTGTTCGCTCATGACGGCCGCTTGCGCTTATGGGCGAACGGATTGGCCTTTTCGCGCAGTGTAATCCGTATCGGCGTACCCGCCAGGTCGAAGGCCTCGCGCATCGAGTTGGTGAGATAGCGCAGATAGGATTGTGGAACGGCGTCGGCGCGCGAGCAGAACAGGATAAAACTCGGCGGCCGCGCCTTGGCCTGTGTAATGTAGTTCAGCTTCAGCCGCCGGCCGGAAACCGCGGGCGGCGGGTTGGCGTCGACCGCCTGCTCGAACCAGCGATTGAGCGTGGCCGTCGGCACGCGCTTGTTCCACACCGCGTAGGCTTCCTGGATCGCCGTCATCAGCCGGTCGATGCCCTCGCCCATCAGCCCCGACACCGCGACGACAGGCGCGCCCTTGACCTGCGGCAGCCAATGATCGACATCGGTTCGCAGCGCGGAAATCAGACTTCCCTTCCGCTCCATCAAATCCCATTTGTTGACCGCGAGCACGATCGCCCGTCCCTCGCGCTCGATCAGATCGGCAATCCGCAGGTCCTGTTCCTCGAACCGGTTCTGCGCATCCATCATCATCACGACGACTTCGGCAAAGCGCACCGCGCGCAGCGCGTCCGCCACCGACAGTTTTTCCAATTTCTCCTCGATCCGCGAACGCCGCCTGAGCCCTGCGGTGTCGAACACGCGGAACTCGCGTCCCTGCCAGGTGATCTCCACCGAAATGGAATCGCGCGTGGTGCCGGCCTCGGCGCTGGTCAGCAACCGCTCCTCGCCAAGCAGATGATTGATCAGCGTGGATTTTCCGGCATTGGGGCGGCCGACGATGGCGACGCGGATCGGACGCTGCGCGAGTTCCTCGTCTGATACGATGATGTCGTCGTCGTCGAACTCTTCACCCTCCTCGACCGGCTCCGGCATCAGCACGCGTAGCGCATCGTAGAGGTCGCTCAAACCCTCGCCATGCTCGGCCGAAATCTGGATAGGATCGCCGAGACCCAGCGCGTAGGATTCCATCGCGCCGACTTCGCCGTGCTTGCCTTCGCTCTTGTTGGCGACCAGCACCACCGGCTTGTTGGCGCGGCGCGCGAAATCGGCAAAGGCGCGATCGTTGGGCGTTAGCCCAGCGCGCGCATCAATCACGAACATCAGCGCGTCGGCAAGACCGATCGCGGTTTCGGTCTGCTCCTGCATCCGCGCGGTGAGCGAGCCCTTGGCGCCCTCGTCGAGGCCGGCGGTGTCGATCACGGTAAATTCGAGATCGCCGAGGCGCGCATCGCCCTCGCGGCGGTCGCGGGTGACCCCAGGCTCGTCATCCACCAGCGCAAGCTTCTGCCCAACCAGCCGGTTGAACAGCGTCGACTTTCCGACATTGGGCCGGCCGATGATGGCAATCGTAAAGGACATAAATGATCCAAACGCCCTTTTTCCAAAGGCGTGTCAATCGAACGGATAGAAGAAATCAGCGCGTGAACGTACCGCTCGGCATCGGCGCCGGGAAAGCGGATTGTTGCGGGGATTGCGCAGGCGCGGCCGATTGATCCGGCGGCGGCGCGGTGGTGCGCTTGCGCACGATCTTGGCCGGCTTGGGCGCCGGCGGCGCGGCGGTGGTGCCGCCTTCTTCCTCGGGTGCGGCGTCGGGGTCCGCTGCTGCTGCAGCGGCGGGGGCGGCAGCCTGTTTGCCCTTGGATTTCGCGCCACGCTTCGATTTCGGCTCTTCCGCCGGCGGAGGCGCGGCAGCCTGCGCGTTCGGGTCGTCAACCTGCTGGCGGGAGCCCTTGTAGAGTTCCTTCGGCACGCCCTGCTCAAGGCCCGGCACGCCTTCGGGGAACACCGGCTTGCGGTCACCAGGCAGCTTCTTCTTAGTATCGAGGAAGTCGAGCAGATCGGACGGGTCGAAATTGCCAGTGCTGCCACAGCCTGCCAGCGCACCCGAAAGCGCGATGAGGACAGCGGTTGCGATCAAACGTTGCGGGCGGCGCATACTGGATTTCCCAATTCGTTCTGCCGGTATCAGCTTTTGGCGACCGGCGGCAGCAAGGCCTGCAGCGCTTCGGCACGCGAGCGCAGGCTCGGCGGCGTTTCGCCGTCATTGGCGATCAGGTCCAGCCATTGTCGCGTTGCCGTAGCGTCGTTGGCGCGCCAGGCCGACAGCGCCAGCAATTCGCGCGCGGTATGGCGAAAGGTAGCGCCGGGCGCAGCAGCGGCCTCGAGGCGCTCTTTCATGTTGGGATAGCTGGTGCTTTCCAGCAGCAACTGGGCGGCGCGAATCCGCGACAGATCCTGCTCGGCGACGCCGACGCTGCGATCAGCGGCGATCTCATCGAACATCTTTGCCGCGGCCTGCGGATCACGGTTGGCGGCTTCCGCCGCCATGCGCAACCGCGCCAGCACGCGATAGCCGAACGGCGCCTTCGCAACCAGATCGGCGAAGGCCGCTTCGGCCTCGGTGTGCTTGTTGGCGTCCGAGAGTTCGACGGCCTTGTCGAACGCAGCTCCCGCCTCGGCCGCCTTCTTGGCTTCCAGGTACTGGTAGCCGCGCCAGCCGCCCACGGCGGCGATGATCAAAATCATGCCGGCAATGATATAAAGCGAGTATTGGTCCCACAGCTTTTTGAGCTGATCGCGACGGACCTCCTCGTCAACTTCGTCAAATAATTCAGACACTTAAAGGTATCCCATCCCCGAGGAACCGCGCCTTGGGCGGCAGCGTCGTGCGCCCGATCCCCGCATCGCCGCGACGTAGCCTATCGATATGGCGGTGGCAAGGCAAAGCGAGGCGGATCAAAGCGTTAACAACGGCTCCGGGGACCCTGCGAAATCGCCTGACAATGTTGACATCACGGTTCAAAGTTTGGCGTAATCCCGCCCGCTTCCATTTCGAATCTTACCCCGATTTCCTGGGTGTTTCATGCCTCGCCATGCGCTGGTTTCGATGCTTGCCATGAGCTTGGTAGCGGGACTGACATCCCTCCCCGCGGCGTCCATGGCCGACGACATCAGGCCGAAGGCACCCGAGACGGCGTTCTCGGACAAACTCCGCCCCGACATTTTGGGTATCTCGACGGAATCGAACGCCGAATCCGCGCGCGCCGTCTTTGATTCCCTGTTCAAGGGCCACACCGACACCAAGACCGACATCCAGCAGCAGAAATTCGGTGGCGCCAGCTATGTCGCTGCGCTGAATTTCAGCCTCCCCGCCAGTTCGAAACAGAACGGCGAAATGCTCTCGACGAACTTCTCCTCGCCCGCGAGCGCCAACCGCGCTTATTTCGTGGCGCGCAATCTCACCTTCGCCCAGGACCAGCAGCCGTCGAAGGCGGACATGATCAAGGAAGTCATGGGCAAATACGGCGTGCCCACCATCGTCGGCGATCAACACCTGTATTACATCTACCGCAAGGGCTCGATCATGTCCGTCGGCGGCAAGTACAAGGAAGCGACCGCGCTGGAAGCGATCGACAAGCCGCTTGACCCAAGGGTCGCCGTCAAGCTCAACGGCGATACCGTCCGCGGTAGTTGCGTAGCGGTCGTCAAGCGCGCGCAGACCAAGGCCAAGGAGCCGGGCGCGATGCTGGCCGAGGCCAAGGGCGCGAATTGTGATGGCGTGTTGAGCGTGCAGCTCATCCCGGGCACGCCGGCCGACCGCGTCGGCATTGCGCAGTTCACCCTGCTTGACGTCAAGCAGTTCGTCAGCGCCGCCGCGATCGACGGCGCGGCGCTCGCAGCCGGGCCGAGTGAGGGCTCGATGCCCAAGGGCAGCGCACCGAAACTCTAGCTCTGCAGCGCTTTACGGCGACGGCAGACGCGCTCATCGTTGCCATCTGCCGGACGTTTTGAAACGTCGGCGGGAACCTTTCGCCCGCGCTGTCATTGAATCTCCGTTACATGGAGATCGGGCAATGCGCGAATTTCCTCAGAGTGTGCCCTATGGCGCCGATCAGACGGTCTATCTGGTCGTGGAAGGTCCAGGGCAGCATGGCATCGCTCGGCAAACCGAGCGCGATGACATCGAGACGGTTATTGCCGATCTTCTGTCGGGACAATTCAGTGACCCGATCGAGGTGGTCGCTTTCAACACGCTGGAGCACTGGAGCGACGATTTGTCCCAAGATATCGCGAGAGAAATCCGCTCTCGTTGCGACATCGACGGATACGATGTGCCTGTTTACCTGGACGAATTCGTAGGCAGAACCTCAGCTTGATCAGCGGCTGAAAAAATTGGTTAGGCGGGCAGGAAAATGAACTGGGTTTATTGGAATACATTTTGGTCGTTGGCCGTTAGCCTTGTCTGGTTCATGACAATCGTGTCGCATCCCGACTCTGTCGTTGTCGATCGACACCATCCTAAACTGCCTCGATAGCTTCAGCGGCCAGTCTCAGCCTGCTCTCGCGCTGCGGACGAAACCGCCAGCATGAAAGCCTCGCGGAGCTGCCGTTTCATCACCTTGCCGTTGGCGTTGCGCGGCAGCGGGTCGATCCGCACATCCATGGTTTCCGGCACCTTGTAGTCGGACAGCCGTTCGGCGCACCAGGCGCGCAGCACTTCGGCTCCGACCGCGTTGCGGGTCACCACGACGGCATGGACGCGCTCGCCCAGCACCGGGCACGGCTTGGCGATGATCGCGCTCTCGACCACGTCAGGATGGCCAGAAAGCACCGACTCGACTTCCGCAGAATAGATCTTCAGTCCGCCGCGGTTGATCATGTCCTTCTGGCGATCGAATACGCGGACGAAATTCTCGGCGTCGATCGCGCCGAGATCGCCGGAATGCCAGAAGCCGGCCGTAAAACTCTCCGCTGTCGCTTTCGGATTGTTCCAGTAGCCCCTGATGACGGATCCACTGTGAATCCAGATTTCGCCGATCTCGCCGCGCGGCAGCTCGCGGCCGTTGGCATCCATCACGACGATCTGCGCGCCCGGACAGGGCAGACCGACGCTGTCGATATGGCTGGCGGTCAGTTCGCCGGGCATCATGGTCGACGGCGAGGTAGTCTCGGTCGCGCCGTAGCAGTTCATCAGCTTCAGTCCGGGAATCTTGGCGTCGAGCTTCTCGATCGTGGCGATCGGCATCGGCGCGCCGCCAAAACCGCCGATCCGCCAACTCGACAGATCGTAGCTGTCAAAATCCGGCTGCAGCAGGCAGAGATTATACATCGCCGGCACCATCACGGTGTAGGTGACACGCTCGCGCGCCGCCATCTTCAGATATTCGGCCGCCTTGAACTCCGTCATGATGATCAGCGCGCCGCCGCAGCGGACCATGGTCATGATGTTGGCGACCACGCCGGTGACGTGCCCGAGCGGCACCGCGGCAATCGATCGATCGGCCTCGGTCAACTTCAGGCACGACACGAACACCATCGCCGAATGGATGATGTTGCAATGGGCGAGCATCGCACCTTTGGGTCGCCCTGTCGTGCCCGAGGTGTAGAGGATCATGGCGGTGTCTTCTTCGCCGACATCGACCGGCGCCGCCAGCGGCGCATGATCGGCCAGATCCGAAAAGCGCGAGAGTTTCGGATCATCGTCGACGGCGATGCGGTGCGTCACATCGGGAATGTCGCCTGCATCGGGCAAGCGATCGGCCAGCGCCGCCTCGTGGATCAGCAGCCGCGCGCCGCAATCGGTGAGCACGTAGGCGATCTCGGGCTTTTGCTGGCGGGTCGAAAGCAGCACGGTCACCAGCCCGGCATGGGCGGCGCCCAGCATCGTCAGCACGAATTCGATCCGGTTGCCGAGCAGCACCGCGACGCGGTCGCCGCGCTTGAGGCCGAGCTTTTGAAATCCCGCAGCGATCTGCGCCGATTGCTGCGCGACCTCGCGCCAGGTCATTCGCTTGTCACCGCAGACCAGCGCCTCGCCATCGCGGTTTCGTGCCACGGCTTCGGCTACCATTACCGGGATGCTTTTGGGCCGCTCGCAAAAAGCCGGAACGATACGGTCGCCGAAGCGAGGCTCCAGCCGCATTGGCGGAATGGCGTGCTGCGACCAGTCCATGGCGTGCCTCGTCAGCTCTTTTTCATTTCGTAGACGTGCTCGGGCCCCGGGAAAGCGCGCGAGCGTACGTCGCTGGCGTAGCCCTGGATCGCCGCTTCGATCGCGGGGCCGAGATCGCCGTAGCGGCGAACGAATTTCGGCGTCCGCGGCGACAGGCCCAGCATGTCCTCCAGCACCAGCACCTGCCCGTCGCAGGCTGAGCTGGCGCCGATGCCGATGGTCGGAATGGCGATGGTCTGCGTGATCTTTCGCGCCAGCGGCTCGGCGACCGCCTCGACCACGACCGAGAAGGCTCCGGCGTCCGAAATCGCCTGGGCATCCCGCAGGATCGGGTCCCAACTGCCCTCGTCGCGGCCCTGCGCGCGAAACGAACCGAGCGTGTTGATCGATTGCGGCGTCAATCCGATGTGGCCCATGACCGGCACGCCGCGCTCGGACAGGAACGCGACGGTTTCAGCCATCCGCGCGCCGCCTTCGAGCTTCACCGCGCCGCAATGGGTTTCCTTCAATATCCGCACCGCGGAATGAAATGCCTGCTCCTTCGAGGCCTCATAGGAGCCGAACGGCATATCCACCACGACCAGGGCGTGCTGCGAGCCGCGCATCACGGCGTGTCCCTGCAGGATCATCATGTCGAGCGTCACCGGCACGGTGGTCTCGAAACCGTGCATGACATTGCCGAGGGAATCGCCGACCAGAATGACGTCGCAGTGGCGATCCACCAGGGCTGCGGTATGCGCGTGATAGGACGTCAGCATGACGATCGGCTCGCCGTTCTTGCGCGCGCGAATATCCGGCGCAGTCTTGCGCTTGATGGCCGACTGAACCGACATGCTAGGCTCCAACCACGGGGACGCCGATCACGACCGGGTGGAACGCGAACGCCAGCGCCAGATAGGCGACGAGACCGACCGCGATCGCGATCAGGTCGTTGCCGGGCCCACCGACAGGGATCGGCGGCGCGCCGGCGTCGGAACGGTGTTTCAGGGAAATGCGGTCGTACACCGCCCAGGCGAGAAACGAGCCGAACAGGATGATCGAGCCGAGATCGCCATTGGCCAGCAGATGCGCCGCAGCCCACAGCTTGATGCCCGTCAGCATCGGATGCTTTAGCGTCGTATAGATCCGGCCCCGGATGTAGGAAGCAACCACCATGATGACCGCGGGCAGCATCAGGGCCACCGTGATGTGCTTGAGCGCCGTCGGCGGGTTCCAGACGTCGATCCAGCCCGTCGCGCGATATTTCGCAAAACCCCAGATGATCAGGGCAAGGCCGGCGAACGAGGCTAGCGCATAGCCGATCTTGTAACCGCCCTCGCCCGTCGCGGCGATGACCTGCGCGCGCAGCTTGCGCTGGATGGTGAGCGTGTGGACGCCGAAGAACAGGATCAGGCCCAGGATCATCACCAGCAGTCCCATATGTCCCTCCCGCTGCGCGGCTGGTTTGCTGATTATTCGCGTATCATTTTAGGGGCTTGGAGCGCAATGCGCCACGCGGCCGCCGTCACGGCTTCTCCGCCTGCTTTCCCAGATCGCGGTTGTCGACATAGCGGATCGCGATCGGCCGCCCGGCGAGCGCGCCGCCCAATCCGGCCGTGAATTTGAGCGGCATGCAGGCCGTGAGCGATGTGTTGATCGCGTTCAGATAGGTGGTGCGGGTGTCGGCCGGGACGCCTGCTGTGGCATACGTCACCTGCGGCGTGGCGATGATCTCGCCCGTTTTCTTGAAACTGAAGCGGACCGACATCTGCATGCCCTCGCGCGAGGTGTCGGCCGGCGGCGGGGCCCAGCAGGACCGCAGTGCCGCAAACAGGTCGCCGATGGTATCTAGGTCGTGGTCGGGCTTGCGGTATTTTTCCGCCTGGTCCTGCGGCGGCACGCTTTGGATCGTGAGCTGCAGGTTCTGGCCGTACGGATAGAAAATTTCGGGGATGCACGGGCCGTGGTTGAACACGCTGCAGAACGTCGGCGTGCACGGCTCGAGGTCGAACACGCTACAGGGCGCATGCGCAAACGGCGTAGCATCGATCTGACGCCGGTGCTGGGCAGTGGCGGAGCCCAACCCCGCTATCATCACGATCAGGAAGACAATCAAGCGACGGGACATACGCCGGTCCCTCGGGTTACGGTCTAACCAACTTGACGTCCGCTTTAGCCGGTATCAAGGCAGGCCACGTTCACTTCCCCGCGTTCATGGCGGATCGTTCCGTGATCCGTCAGAAACGGCTGTGGTCTAAGGAGAGGCCGCGGCGTACTGGGTCCCCCGCCTTCGCGGAGGACGACAGCGGAGGTTGGCGCAGAAGCGCGGGCCGCCTTAGGCCTTCTTCTTCACGTCCTTGACGTTGGAAAAATTGATCCCCTCGGCCCGTTCGCGGGTATAGCCGAGATAGAACTCGTTCTTGGCCATGAACACCGGATCGCCGTCGACGTCATCGGCGATGCCGGAGCCGTTGGCGGCGATGAAGGCTTCCAGCTTCTTGCGATCGTCGGACGAAACCCAGCGCGCCAACTGGAATTCAGAAACCTCGAATTCCACCGGCAGCGAATATTCGGCATCGAGGCGTGCTTTCAGCACGTCGAGCTGCAACGGACCGACGACGCCGACCAGCGCCGGCGCGCCGTCGCGCGGCCGGAACACCTGCACCACGCCCTCTTCCGACATCTGCTGCAGGGCTTCCTTCAGCTTCTTCGCCTTCATCGCGTCCGTCAGACGCACGCGGCGGACGATTTCCGGCGCGAAACTGGGAACGCCGACGAAGGTGATGTCTTCGCCCTCGGTCAGCGTATCGCCGATCCTTAAAGTACCGTGGTTGGGAATGCCGACAACGTCGCCGGCGAACGCCTCATCAGCCACCGAGCGGTCCTGGGCGAAGAAGAATTGCGGGCTGGACAGGCTCATATTCTTCCCGGTCCGCACCAGTTTAGCCTTCATGCCGCGGCTGAGCTTGCCGGAACAAAGCCGCGCAAATGCGATGCGGTCGCGGTGGTTCGGATCCATGTTGGCCTGGATCTTGAACACGAACGCGCTCATGCGCGGCTCGGCCGCTTCGACCTTGCGCAGGTTCGAATCCTGCGCGCGCGGCGCCGGCGCAAACTTGCCAAGACCTTCCAGCAGGTCGCCGACGCCGAAATTGCGCAGCGCGCTGCCGAAATAGACCGGCGTCAGATGACCCTCGCGAAACGCCTCCAGCTCGAACGGCTTGCAGGCTTCAGAGACCAGCGCGAGCTCGTCCTTGATCTCGGCGACATCGAGACTGGCGTTGCGGCCGGCGAGATCGGCGATGTCGATCTGCTCGGTCGCGCCGGTCTTGGCCCCGCCGCCTTCAAGCAGCCGCACGCCGCCATTGACGACGTCATAGGTACCGAGGAAATCGCGCCCCCGGCCAACCGGCCAGGTCATCGGCGTGGTATCCAGCGCCAGCGTCTTTTCGATCTCGTCCAGCAGATCGAACGTGTCGCGGCTCTCGCGGTCCATCTTGTTGATGAAGGTGATGATCGGAATGTCGCGCAGCCGGCACACCTCGAAGAGCTTCCGGGTACGCGCCTCGATGCCCTTGGCGGCGTCGATCACCATGACGGCAGAATCGACTGCCGTGAGCGTGCGATAGGTGTCCTCGGAAAAGTCCTCGTGGCCCGGCGTGTCCAGCAGGTTGAACACCAGGCCTTCGAACTCGAACGTCATCACCGAGGTCACGACCGAGATGCCGCGCTCGCGCTCGATCTTCATCCAGTCGGAACGGGTATTGCGCCGCTCGCCCTTGGCCTTGACCTGCCCTGCCAGATTGATGGCGCCGCCGAACAGCAGCAGCTTCTCGGTTAGCGTGGTCTTGCCGGCGTCCGGGTGCGAAATGATGGCAAACGTTCGCCGCCGCGCCACTTCATCTGCAAGCGGCGACCGGGACGGCGATTCGGCTGTAACAGCAATGTCGGACATGAGGCTCGAGCGTTTGGCAGGGAAAACGGGCGCGATCAAGGGCGATTTGGCGATTGTGCAGCCCGGGGGCAAGCCCCATATCCAGCGCGGAAGGACGACCTTCCCATCAGTCCATCATCCGCGGGGACGACCCTGCCTGTGTAAGTGGAGGGTCTGTCATGGCTTGGGCTGTATTGTTTGCCGCAGGTCTACTGGAGATCGGCTGGGCCATCGGTCTGAAGTACACCGAGGGCTTTACACGGCTTGTACCTTCGGTACTGACGCTCGCGGCCATGGCCGGAAGCATCGTTTTGCTCGGACTGGCGCTGAAAACGCTGCCGATCGGGACGGCCTACGCGGTATGGACCGGTATCGGCGCGGTCGGAACCGCGATCCTTGGCATCGCATTGTTCGGTGAACCCGCCACCGCCGCGCGTCTCGCCAGCATCGGGCTGATCGTGGCCGGCATTGTCGGCCTCAAACTTGTCACCTGATCAGCGCAGCAGTACCGCCGCCCAATAGGTCAGCGCCGCCACGATCGCGGAAGCCGGAATGGTGATGACCCAGGCGTAGACGATCGAACTCGCCACGTTCCAGCGGACCGCCGAGACCCGGCGGGCCGCGCCGACGCCTACGATCGCGCCGGTAATGGTGTGGGTGGTGGAGACGGGAACCCCGAGATAGGTCGCCATAAAGAGCGTCGCCGCCCCGCCGGTTTCGGCGCAAAATCCCTGCATCGGCGTCAGCTTGGTGATCCGCAATCCCATGGTGCGAACGATCCGCCAGCCCCCCATCAGCGTGCCGAGGCCCATCGCGGCCTGACACGCCAGCACCACCCAGAACGGGATATTGAAGTCGCTGCCGATGTGGCCCTGCGAGTACAGCAGCACCGCGATGATGCCCATGGTCTTCTGCGCGTCGTTGCCGCCATGGCCGAGCGAATAGAGCGATGCCGACACGAATTGCAGGATCCGAAACGCACGATCGACCGCGAACGGCGTCGAGCGCACCGAGGCCCAGGACACGATCGCGACCAGGACCAGCGCCAGCAGGAAGCCTACCAGCGGCGACAGCACGATCGCCAGCAGCGTCTTGGACAGGCCGGTCCAGACCGCCGCCGAAATCCCGGCCTTCGCCATGCCCGCGCCGACCAGCCCGCCGATCAGCGCGTGCGAGCTGGACGAGGGAATCCCGAGCGCCCAGGTGATCAGGTTCCAGACGATGGCGCCCACCAGCGCCGCGAAGATCACGGTGGCATCGACCACGCTCGGCTCGATGATGCCGGTGCCGATGGTATTGGCGACGTGAAGCCCGAACACCAGGAAGGCGATGAAATTGAAGAAAGCGGCCCAGATCACCGCATATTGCGGGCGCAGCACACGGGTCGACACGATCGTTGCGATCGAATTGGCGGCGTCGTGCAGCCCGTTGAGGAAGTCGAACAGCAGCGCGACCGCGATCAAGAAGACCAGAACCGGAAGACCGAGGGTGGCATCCACGTGATGGCCCCGCCCTATACCTGTTCGATCACGATCGAGTTGATCTCATTGGCGACGTCGTCGAAGCGGTCGGACACTTTCTCAAGATGCTTGTAGATCTCGGCCCCCACCACGAAATCCATCGTGTTGCCGCTGCGATGCTTGAGAAACAGCTCCTTCAACCCGATGTCGTGGAGATCGTCGATGCGGCCCTCCAGCTTTCCGATCTCCTCGGTAATGGCGGACAGCATCGCAACGTTGTTTCCGATCGATTGCATCAGCGGCAGCGCGCGGCCGACCAGATTGGCGCACTCGACCAGCAACGTCCCGATCTCGCGCATCGGCGGCTCGAACGTGCGGACCTCGAACAGCACCACCGCCTTCGCGGTCTGCTGCATCTGATCGATCGCATCGTCCATCGCCGTGATCAGGTTCTTGATGTCGCCGCGGTCGAACGGGGTGATGAAAGTGCGCCGGACCGCCGTCAGCACCTCGCGGGTAATGCCGTCGGCGTCATTCTCGAACTGGTTGACGCGCTGGCAGAACACCGGCGTTTCGTCGCCGCCCCGCAGCATGTCCTGCAGCGCCAGCGCCCCCTGCACGACCGTCTGGGCATGCCGATCAAAAAGATCAAAAAATCGCTCCTCTTTCGGCAAAAAGGCACGAAACCAGCGCATCAGCATTGGTCAAAATCCATTGTTCTGGAGGCCGTCTGACAGCCCGTCACAGGGTTGTCATAGACCATTCGCGGGCAAAGCGCGCGACGGCAGGCCCCGGGAACCGGGTCATCCACCGCTTTGTGGCACCGAAAAATGTGCCAAAACCGGCAGTTTTACAGCGATCTCCGGAAATAATGCGCGATCTCGCCGATCACGCCGCGGCGGAAGGTCAGCACGCAGGCGACGAAGATGACGCCCTGGATCACCGTCACCCACTGCCCGAACCCGGCCAGATATTGCTGCATGGCGATGATGACGAAGGCGCCAACGACCGGGCCAAAGACGGTGCCGAGGCCGCCGACCAGCGTCATCAGCACGATTTCTCCCGACATCGTCCAGTGCACGTCGGTGAGCGAGGCATTCTGCGCCACGAACACCTTCAGCGAACCGGCAAAGCCCGCAAGCGTCCCGGACAGAATAAAGGCAAGAAGCTTGTACTGGTCGGTCTTGTAGCCCAGCGAGATCGCACGCGGCTCGTTCTCGCGGATCGCCTTCAGCACCTCGCCGAACGGCGAGTTGATGGTGCGGTAGATCAAGAGGAAGCCGCCAAGGAAACCGGCCAGCACGACGTAGTAGAGCACCGTGGGCTTGGCGAGATTGAATATCCCGAACAGGTAGCCCTGCGGAATGCCCTGGATGCCGTCTTCACCATGGGTGAACGGGGCCTGCAGGTAGATGAAGTACAGGAGCTGCGACAGCGCCAGCGTGATCATCGAGAAGTAGATGCCCTGCCGGCGGATCGAGATGAAGCCGGTGACGACCGAAAGCGCGGCAGCGCCGGCGACGCCCACCACAATTCCGATTTCCGGCGACACGCCCCACACCTTGAGCGCATGCGCCGTGCAATAGCCCGCTGTGCCTAAGAACATCGCGTGGCCGAATGACAGCAGGCCGCCATAGCCGATCAGAAGATTGAAGGCGCAGGCGAGCAGCGCAAAGCACAGGGCCTGCATCACGAAGAACGGGTAGATGCCGGTCAGCGGCACCAGCCCCAGCAGCACCGCCATCGCCGCAAACACGATCATCTCGTCGCGCATCGCGCGCGGCGTTGCCGGCAGTGTGTCGTCAGTCAATGCGCTCATGTCAGGCCGCCCGTCCGGTCAGTCCCGCTGGCTTCACCAGCAACACCAGCACCATCAGGACAAACACCACGGTGTTGGAAGCCTCGGGATAAAAATACTTGGTCAGTCCTTCGATCACGCCAAGTGCAAATCCGGTGATGATCGATCCCATGATCGATCCCATGCCGCCGATCACCACCACCGCGAACACGACGATGATCAGGTCGGCGCCCATCAGTGGCCGCACCTGGTTGATCGGGGCCGACAACACGCCGGCCAATGCCGCCA
Organism: Bradyrhizobium sp. URHC0002; assembly: GCF_054059515.1. Classification (NCBI taxonomy): domain Bacteria; kingdom Pseudomonadati; phylum Pseudomonadota; class Alphaproteobacteria; order Hyphomicrobiales; family Nitrobacteraceae; genus Bradyrhizobium; species Bradyrhizobium sp. URHC0002. The sequence continues at coordinate 6,457,563 of NZ_JBSSCF010000001.1, forward strand.
GACCGACGCCGAGCCCGTAGGTCAGCGTGATCATGCGCGGCACATTGATGCCGAATGCGCGCACCAGCGTCGGATTTTCGGTGGCGGCGCGCAGGTTGGCGCCAAGCCGCGTCTTTTCGATCAGGTACCAGGTCGCGATGCACACCACGAGCGAGAAGATGACCACCCAGCCACGATAGACCGGCAGGAACATGAAGCCGAGATTCATGCCGCCCTGCAGGCCGCGCCACTCGCCGATCTGCGGGTAGTCGGGAATCGCATAGGGCAGCCCGGACGAGCCGAAATAGTTCTGGAATACGCCCTGCACGATCAGGGCGATGCCGAAGGTCAGCAACAGGCCATAGAGGTGGTCGAGGCCGGCGAGCCATTGCAGCATGGTCCGCTCCAGGATCATGCCGAAGATGCCGACCACGATGGGCGCGATCAGCAGCGCCCACCAATATCCGATGCCGGTGAGGCTCAAAAGGAAGTACGCGCAAAACGCGCCCATCATGTAGAGCGCGCCATGGGCGAAAAAGGAAGTACGCGCAAAACGCGCCCATCATGTAGAGCGCGCCATGGGCGAAATTGATGATGTTGAGCATGCCGAAGATCACGGCGAGCCCGAGACTGAGCAGCGCGTAGAACGATCCGTTGATCAGTCCCACCAAGAGCTGGGCGTAAAGAGCTTGCATCGGTTTCGCACTCAATCTCGTTTAGGACACGGAATCGCGTGGTGACGCGAAGGTGTGCCCGCCGGCACCTGGCCGGCGGGCAATCGCATTTACTTCTTTACCAGCGAACAGGCGCTTTCCGAAAGCGGCCGGAAGGCCTGGTCGGCCGGGGTGGTGCCGATCAGCTTGTAGTAGTCCCACGGCCCCTTGGATTCGGAGGGCTTCTTGACCTCGAACAGGTAGGCCGGATGAATCTTGCGGCCGTCGGCGCGGATCGAGCCCTTGCCGAACAGCTTGTCGTCAGTCGGCAGTTCCTTCATTTTGGCGACAACCTTGGCGCCGTCATGCGGATTGCCGCCCATCGCCTCGAGCGACTTGAAATAATGCAGCAGGCCCGAATACACACCGGCCTGTACCATCGAGGGCATCGCCTTGTTCTTCATGCGCTCGGAGAAGCGCTTGGAGAACGCGCGGGTATCGTCATTCTGATCCCAGTAGAAGGTCTCGGTGAAGCTGAGACCCTGCGCCACCTTCAGGCCGAGCGAATGCACGTCGGTGATGAACAGCAGAAGACCGGCCAGCTTCTGGCCGCCGGCGACGATGCCGAATTCGGATGCCTGCTTGATGGTGTTGGTGGTGTCGCCGCCGGCGTTCGCCATGCCGACGATCTTGGCCTTGGAGGCCTGCGCCTGCAGCAGGAACGAGGAGAAGTCCGACGAATTCAGCGGATGCTTGACGGTGCCGATAACCTTGCCGCCCGACTTCACCACGACCGCCGTGGTATCGCGCTCCAGCGCGTGACCGAACGCGTAGTCCGCGGTCAGGAAGTACCAGGTGTCGCCGCCGGCCTTCACCAGCGCCTGCCCGGTCGAATTGGCGAGCATGTAGGTGTCATAGACCCAGTGAACCGTGTTCGGCGTGCACTGGGCATTGGTGAGGTCCGACGTCGCCGCGCCGGTATTGATCATGATGGAGTTTTTTTCCTTCACCAGGTTGTTGACCGCCAGCGCGACGCCGGAGTTCAGCACGTCCATGAAGATGTCGACCTTCTCGACGTCGACCCACTGCCGCGCGATGGTCGTGGCGATGTCGGGCTTGTTCTGGTGGTCGGCGGAGATCAAGTCGAGCTTCCAGCCTTTGGCCGCCAGCCCGGAATCTTCGATCGCCATCTGCGCCGCCAGCGTCGAGCCGGCGCCGCCGAGGTCGGAGTAGAGTCCGGAATTGTCGGTGAGCACGCCGATCTTGACGGTCTTGTCCTGCGCCAGGGCGCCGCCGCCTGCGGCAAGCGCCAAGGCCGTGCCGAGGAAAAGAGCTGAAATCCGATGTTTCATAGTATCTCCATTAATCCAGTGTGCAGCCGTAATACCGATTAAACGCCGAGATAGGTGTGGAGCTTGTCCATGTTGGCCGACAGCTCCGAATTCGCAAAACCGTCGATGACCTTGCCGTGCTCGACGATGTAGTAGCGGTCGGCAACCGTCGAGGCGAAGCGGAAATTCTGCTCGACCAGCAGGATGGTGAAGCCTTCCGACTTCAGCCGCGCGATGGTGTGGCCGATCTGCTGGATGATGACGGGCGCCAGCCCCTCGGTCGGCTCGTCCAGCATCAGGAAGCGCGCGCCGGTGCGCAGGATTCTGGCGATCGCGAGCATCTGCTGCTCGCCGCCCGAAAGTTTTGTACCTTGGCTGCTCAGACGTTCCTTGAGGTTCGGAAAGAGATCAAAAATCTGGTCGAGCGACAGGCCGCCAGCGCGCACGATTGGCGGCAGCAGCAGGTTTTCGCGCACGTCGAGGCTTGCGAAGATGCCCCGCTCCTCGGGACAGAACGCGATGCCCTGGCGTGCGATCTTGTCGGATGAGGCGCGCGTGATGTCCTGACCGTTGAAACGGATCGAACCGGTACGCTTGCCGATAATTCCCATCACCGACTTCAGCGTCGTGGTCTTGCCGGCGCCGTTGCGGCCGAGCAGCGTGACCACCTCGCCGGCCTTCACATTGAAGTTGATACCGTGAAGGATGTGGGATTCGCCGTACCAGGCCTGCAGGTCGGAAACGGAAAGAATTTCCGCGCCCGCCGGTTTGGCGGCGGCTTCGGCCATTTTCAACTCAGGCATGACCGGCCCCCAAATAGGCTTCCTTGACGCGCTCGTCCTTGGACAGTTCGGCATAATTGCCTTCGGCCAGCACCTGCCCGCGGGTCAGCACCGTGATGATATCGGACAGGTTGGCAACCACGGAGAGATTATGTTCGACCATCAGGATGGTGTACTTCGCCGAGATGCGCTTGATCAGCGCCGCGATCTTGTCGATGTCCTCGTGGCCCATGCCCGCCATCGGCTCGTCGAGCAGCATCATCTCAGGGTCGAGCGCCAGCGTCGTCGCGATCTCGAGCGCGCGCTTGCGGCCGTAGGGCATTTCGACCGCCGGCGTGTTGGCAAACTCGCTCAGGCCCACATCGTTGAGAAGCTCATGCGCACGGCCGTTGAAGCGGTCGAGCACGCTTTTGGAGCGCCAGAAATCGAATGAGCTGCCGTGCTGGCGCTGCAGGGCGACGCGGACGTTTTCCAGCGCCGTCAGGTGCGGAAACACCGCAGAAATCTGGAACGAACGCACCAGTCCGAGGCGGGCCACATCGGCCGGCGCCATCGCGGTGATGTCCTGTCCCTTGTACAGGATCTGGCCTGCCGACGGCCTCAAGAACTTGGTCAGCAGGTTGAAGCACGTCGTCTTGCCGGCGCCGTTCGGCCCGATCAACGCATGGATGCTACCGCGACGGACCTTCAGAGCAACGTCGCGAACGGCGAAGAAACCCGCGAACTCCTTGGTCAATCCGTGGGTTTCGAGAATGAACTCATCAGCCAAACAAATTTCCCCCATCAGCCATCACCGCGAAGCCCCTCGCGCGTGGCCAATTTTTCCCTATTCGGGCAGGCTCCTACCGGACGTCCTGGAATCCGTCCAAACCTGCCGCCTCCGGCCGGAATATGCCGTCAATGGCGGGGATTAGGCAAGGTGGAAAGCTGACGCAGGAAAAGCACAAGCGTCGGTTCCGATGCGCCATAAGTCGAATGGTGCAGTCCCGGTTCGGCCGGTCACCCCTGCGCTTCAGCCGGTGGACCCTGCCGGCAAGCCGCCGTTAACGGTGTTTTGCTGCAATCGGGCCTTTTCACACAATATTTCCGCCTCAGGCGCATCATCACGCGATTTAGAGAGCCAGGAATTGCCGCCTTGGAATTTCAAAGCGCCCAACCATCGATCGTCAAATCGATCAAGCAGCGCGACCTGCTCAATAACTGGCTGCGGCTATACGCCCCCGAACAGTCGATACCGCGCATGTCGGAATACCAGCCGGCGCGGATCGAGGACGAACTTCCCGACCTGGTAATCTACACCGTCGATACCAGCACGCAGCTGCCGCGCCTGACCATCCAGAGCGATGGCACGCGAATGTCGACGGCTTATGGGAATACCGGCAAGGGCCGCTATCTCGACGAGTATCTCGGCGCAAGGATCGCTCCGGTCGTGATGCCGATCTATTATGAATGCATCGCGCGCCGCCTTCCCGCCTATACCATCGCCAATATCGATGACATCTACGGACGAATCGTCGCCTATGAGCGGCTGTTGCTGCCGTTCTCCGATGACGGCAGCATTACGCACATCATCGCTTCGCTAAAGACCATCAGTGAGGACGGCGGCTTCGAGATCAAGAACCTGATGCGCGGAAACGACAAGCTGCCGGTGCCGAAGCTGCGCACCATCATCGACCGCGATCTCTTCCATCGCGCGCCGGGTCGCATTCCGTCCGGCGACGTCCTGGAATTCGGTTAGGCCGCCATGGAATTCGCGGGTGCGGATCCCTCGGTAGTCAAATCGATCAGGCAGCGCTACCTCCTGAACGAATGGTTGCGCGCGGCCGGCAAGCGGCAGCCCATGCCTCTGCTCCGGGATTTTCACCTCGATCGCATCGACGACGAGATGGTCGACATGATGGGATATGACGTTGTCGGCGAGGGCGACGGCGCACGTTTCCTGATTACGCATCAAGGCGCCAGGCTCGCCACCACCTACGGCAACGAGCGCATCGATCCCGCCGAACGGCCGCGCTTTCTCGACGAAAAAGTCGGGCCCGAGCGCTATGCCAACGTTGTCGAGCTTTATCGCGCGTGCCTTCGGCACAAGCGGCCGGCTTATTCGACCTCGACGGTGCAGGATGCCGACGGCAAGGAGGTGTCCTATGAACGGCTGCTGATGCCGTTTGGCAGCGGCGAGGCCGTCCAACAGATCATAGGCTCCTTCAAGTGCATTAGCATTGAAGGCGGCTTCAAGATCAGCAACCTCATGGGCCTGAGGCCGAAAGCCGAGCCCGAGATTCTGGTCAGAGCGATCATCGATCGCGCTTTCGTGCCGGCTCGCGCGGGCCAGCATTCCGCCGACGAAGTTATCGACCTCGACTAGGCCTAGCGTTGGCCGGCACTTCCTTGCCGTAAACTTCCGGCTTGAACCCGACCAGCAATTTGCCGCCGAGATCGAGCACCGGGCGCTTGATCATCGAGGGCTGCGCCAGCATCAGCGCCAGCGCCTTGCGTTCGTTCAGGCCTTCCTTGTCGCCGTCCGGCAGCTTCTTGAATGTCGTGCCCGCGCGGTTGAGCAGCGTTTCCCAGCCCACTTCGTCGGACCATTGCTTGAGTTTGTCCTTGGCGACCCCGGCAAGCTTGTAATCGTGAAAGTCGTAAGCCACGCCGGCATCGTCGAGCCAGGCGCGCGCCTTCTTCATGGTGTCACAGTTCTTGATGCCATAGATGGTGATGGGTTTTGTCATTCCGTCCGCCAAATTGATCCGTTACCGTTTACGCCGCACCCGGCTCGAGCGCTTCACCCAGTTCGATCGGATTCGCCATCGTCTCGTGCAGCTTGTCCTTGTCAAGTTCGCCTTCCGAGCGGCTGATGACGATGCAGGCGACGCCGTTACCGATCAGATTGGTCAGCGCCCGGCATTCGCTCATGAACTTGTCGATGCCGACTAGAATCGCGATCGACTGGATCGGTATATCAGGCACGATCGAAAGCGTCGCCGCCAGCGTGATGAAGCCCGCCCCCGTGACGCCCGAGGCGCCCTTTGAAGTGATGATGGCGATACCGAGCACACCGAGTTCCTGCCAGATCGTCAGGTGCGTGTTAGTCGCCTGCGCCAGGAACAGCGTCGCCAGCGTCATGTAGATATTGGTGCCGTCGAGATTGAAGCTGTAGCCGGTCGGAACGACAAGGCCGACCACCGAGCGCGATGCGCCGAGATACTCCATCTTTTGCATCAGCTGTGGCAGAACGGTTTCCGACGACGAGGTTCCGAGCACGATCAATAGCTCGTCCTTGATAAAAAGGATGAAGCGAATGATCGAGAAGCCCGAGAGCCGCGCGATCGAACCAAGAACGATCAACACGAACAGAATACTGGTCAGATAGAAGGTCGCGATCAGCGCGAACAGATTCCACAGCGAATTGAGGCCGTAGGCGCCGACGGTGAAAGCCATCGCGCCGAAGGCTCCTATCGGCGCAATGCGCACGATCATGCGAATGATGCGAAAGAACATCTTCGCGGCCTGATCCACGGCATGGGAGATCGGCTCACCGGCCTTGCCCAGCAATGCGATGGCAAAGCCTGACAGGATCGACACCAGCAGGACCTGCAGCAGGTCGCCGCGGGCGAGCGCGCCGAAATAGCTGTCGGGAATGATCGCAAGCAGATGCGCGATGATGCCCTCTTCCTTCGCCTTGGTAACATAAGTCGCAACCGAATTCGGATCGATCGTCGCCGGGTCGATGTTGAAGCCACGGCCGGGCTGTAGGACTTCGCCGACGATGAGACCGACCGCCAGCGCCACCGTCGAGACAACTTCGAAATAGATCAGGGCCTTCAGTCCGACGCGGCCGACGCGCTTCAGATCGCCCATCGATGAAATGCCGTGCACCACCGTGCAGAAGATCACCGGCGCAATCATCATCTTGATCAGGGCGATGAAGCCGTCGCCGAGCGGCTTCAGCTCCTTGCCGAAATCGGGAAAGAAGCGACCCACCAGGACGCCAAGCGCGATTGCGATCAGGACCTGAATATAGAGGATTTTGTACCAGGGCTGATGATGCGCGGCGGGACGGACGGTTTCGGTAGCCATGGGATTTCTCCGGGCGGGAGGATCAGCATGGAATAGAGCGAGACGGCATGACAATCACATTCATGTGGCAGATGCCGTCAGTCTATATGCGTCGTCGATCTTGCCGCGAGCAGACCGAATTTTTGCAGAGCCCGCCAGCGAATCTATCATAGACTGGCGCGTCACTCGCCTCGGGGACGACCGATGGAATTCACCATTCTGTTTCTGGCCACGGCCATCGTGGTGCTGATCGCCTGGCGCGGTCAGCGTCCACTGGCGCTTGGACTGTTTGGGGCCGTCCTGATCGCGTGCGTCGCGACCTATCTGCACCATGCGACCGATACGCTGAAACTGTCGTTCTGAGCCACGCATGACCCAGACGCGCGCCATCACCCTGAATGCACTCAGCCTTTATGCGGTGGCAATGGTGCTGGCGGCGGCCTTCGCGGCGCAGTTCATCCTTCATGAGCTGCCCTGCCCGCTCTGCCTGCTGCAGCGCATCCTGTTCGCGGCGCTGGCCGTCGGGCCGATCCTCAATATCCGCTTCGGCCCACGCCCCAGCCACTATGCGATGTCGCTGCTGGCAGCGGTCGCAGGCGCGGTAGCGTCGACCCGGCAGGTGCTGCTGCACATCATGCCCGGCGACGCCGGCTATGGTTCGGCGCTGCTCGGCTATCACTACTATACGTGGGCGCTGCTCGGCTTCATCACAGCCATCGTCCTGCTTGCCGCGATCCTGCTGTTCGACCGCCAGTTCGAGGAAGACAAAGCCGTGCTGCCGGCCACCGGCGGCCCCTTCGCGCAGATCGCGGTGTGGCTCGTGATCGCGCTCACGGCCGCGAACGTGGTGACGACGCTGCTGGAATGCGGCTTCGGCGCTTGCGCCGACAACCCCCTCGTCTACGATCTGCTCAAGCGCGCGGCTTAAGGTCGCTTCGGTATATCGAGCCCACGCTGCACCGCCGGCCGGGCGAGCCCGCGTTCCAGCCATGCCGGCACCTGCTTCAGCGTATCGAAAGCGACGAGGTCGCGGGCACCGTAGAAACCGATCAGGTTGCGCACCCAGCCGAGCATGGAAATGTCGGCGATGGTGTACTCATCGTCCATGATCCATTGCCGGCCGGCGAGGCGCGTCTCCACCACGTCGAGCAGGCGTTTGGATTCGGCGACGTAGCGTTCGAGCGGCCGCTTGTCGGCATACTCCTTGCCGGCGAATTTGTGGAAAAAGCCGACCTGCCCGAACATCGGTCCGATCCCGCCCATCTGAAAGTGCAGCCACTGGATGGCCTGGTATCGCCGCGCCGGATCGGCCGGCAGAAGCTTGCCGGTCTTGTCCGCAAGATATTGCAGGATCGCCCCGGACTCGAACAGCGGCAGCGGCTTGCCGCCGGGCCCGTCCGGATCGAGGATGGCCGGGATCTTGCCGTTCGGATTCAGCGAGAGGAATTCCGGCGTCTTCTGGTCGTCCTTGTTGAAGTCGACGAGATGCACCTCGTAGGGCAGTCCGATCTCTTCCAGCATGATCGAGACCTTGACGCCGTTCGGCGTCGGCAACGAATAGAGCTGAAGGCGGTCGGGATGTTTGGCGGGCCAGCGTTTGGTGATCGGGAAAGCGGAGAGATCGGACATCAGAACTCGTTTTGCATGGTTGTTGTTGCGCGGCTAATGTACGGTTGATGCCGCATATAACAAGGGTCCGCGCCGTTCATGACCGATCAACCGTCTCCGGCGAAGCTCGGCCTGACTGATGAAGAGCTTGCTGCCCACCCGACCATGTTCGCGGCCGATGCACTGAAGGACCAGGTCGTCGTCGTAACGGGCGGCGCCGGCGGCATCGGGCGGGCGATCACCTGGCTGTTCGCGCGGCTGGGCGCGCATGTCGCCGTGGTCGGGCGCGATGGAGCCAAGCTCGATGCGCTCGCCGCCCAACTGGCGGGCCGCGGTCTCAAGGCATCCGCGTACGTCGCCGATATCCGGGAGCCCGATACAGTCAATCTTCTGTTCGACACGATCTGGGCCGCGCATGGCCGCCTCGACAGCCTTATCAACAGCGCCGGCGGACAGTTTCCGCAAGCTGCGATCGATTTTTCGGTGAAGGGCTGGAACGCCGTCATCAACACCAATCTGAATGGCACCTGGTACATGATGCAGGCCGCCGCGCAACGCTGGCGCGACCACAAGCATCCCGGCAGCATCGTCAACATCGTGGTCGTGACGACGCACGGCCTCTACGGCATCGCCCACACCATCGCGGCACGATCCGGCGTGATCGGGCTTTCGCGCGCCGTCGCCGTCGAATGGGCGCCTTTGAACATCCGGGTCAATTGCGTAGCACCGGGCGCGATTGAAACCGAAGGCTGGAACGTCTATGCGCCGGAAGCCCGTGCCGCCTACCCGCGCTCGAACCCGATGATGCGCGTGGGCTCACCTTGGGATGTAGCGGAGGCCAGCGTCTTCCTCGCCGGACCATCCGCGAAATTCGTGACCGGTGAAACGCTGACAGTAGACGGCGGCGGCCAGCTCTGGGGCGAGACCTGGACCACGGGCAAGCCGGCGTATTTCGGCGGCGACGACAAGTGACGCCTCTCCCCATGCCCCGCTATCGCCTTGCCATTTTCGACTTTGACGGCACGCTGGCCGACTCCCTCGATTGGTTTCGCACTTCCTTTCACGACGTGATTGCGCGGTTCGATCTCACGCCCGTCACCGCCGAAGAGCTCGAACAAATGCGCGGCCTGTCCGCACGCGAAATCATGGCGCGGCTCAACGTATCCATGTGGCAATTGCCGGCCATCGTCAGCGACATGCGCAAGCGCAAGCTCGCGGCGGCAAGCGAAACATCGCTATTCGCCGGCATCCCGGCGATGCTTTCCGACCTGCAACGCCTCGGCATCAAGACCGCCATCGTCAGTTCCGACAGCGAAGCATCCGTCCGGCTGGTGCTCGGGCCGACCGCCGCCCGGATCACCCGCTTTGACTGCGGCGCCGCGGTGTTCGGCAAGCACTGGAAATTTCGACGTGTCGCACGAAGGCTTGGCGCGAAGCCTTCGGAGACGATCTGCATCGGTGACGAGATTCGCGACATCGAAGCCGCGAAAGCGGCCAGCATGGATTCGGGCGCGGTGGCCTGGGGCTACGCCCTCCCCGCCGCGCTGCAGGCGGCCGGACCGACGCACCTGTTCAATTCCGTTGAAGAGATGACGCAGCGGCTTGCCAGGGCGGAATAGCGCAGCCGAATGCTTCCACGCGATCTTCCTGTGCCAATTCCCGTCATGCCCGCAACGGCCAGCGTCCGAGATAAGCGTGGCCCTTCATGCTTCGGATGAGCACGAACTCCGTCACGGTCCAGAGGATCGGCTGAATCGGATGCTCGTCGGCACTGCGCGCGTCGTACAGGAGCGTGACGTGCGGGGTAAAATTGGTGTTCGCCGGCCGTCTCAACCCGCTTCGCGTCAGCGCGGCGCCGAGCATTTGGCGAAATGCCTCCAACCGGCGCAATCCACTCGCGCCGATCAGGACAAACGGACGATTGCCCGGCCTGCCGCGAAAGCTCGCGGTGCGGTCGAACGAAACCTCGAACGGCTCGGTCCGCAGTTCCGTGGCAGCCTCGCAAGCAGCGCGAACATGGCGATCCGCCATGCCGCCGAGAAAGAACAGCGAAATGTGCAGGCGCTCCGGTGCGATGAGTTTGCCGTCGAATTTATGGGCGCGTTTGAGCACCCCCGCCAGCCGGTGAATTCGCTCGGCCGTGCCCGCGTCAGGAACGGCTGCGAGAAATAAGCGGGCACCACTACAGCTTGCAAATTTGTCCATGATAGACTAGAACAAATCATGAACATAAGGTTGTAGCAAGCCTAGAATGCAACTGCCATTTTCGTAGACTCGCCCTGCTTCACAACACGCATCCGTAGTGCGCAGACGACACCAGCCGGATGTACTTGTCGTGCACCGATCCCGGCCGCACCGCGGACACCGAAGCCGGTGCGCGCCAGTCGGCCATGCGGCGGGTAATCTCTTCCGCTGGCACTTCGAGATTTACGGTGCGGACGCCGGGATCGATCACGATTGTATCGCCGTCGCGCACCGCGGCGATCGGGCCGCCGCGCGCGGCTTCCGGCGAGACGTGGCCAATCAGGATGCCGTGCGACACGCCGGAAAAACGGCCGTCGGTGATCAGCGCGACGTCTTCGCCAAGGCCCCGCCCCTGTAGCTGGATCGTCAGCATCACCATTTCGGGCATGCCGGGTCCGCCGACCGGGCCGACATTGCGCACCACGATCACGTTGCCCGAAACGATTTCGCCGGCGCGGATCGCGGCCATCGTGTCGGCTTCGGACTCGAATACGCGGGCGGTGCCACGGAACTGACCCTTCTCAAGCGCCTTGCCCGACAGCTTGAGCAAACAGCTCTCCGGCGCGAGGTTACCCTTCAGGACGCTGATGTGATTGTTCGCCGGTGCGATCGGTTTCGACACCGGGAAAACGATCTCCTGCGGCGGCATCTGTTCCAGCGTCGGCACATCGGTGAGATTTTCCGCCAGCGTCTTGCCGGTCACCGTCATGACGTCGCCATGCAGAAGGCCCGCGCGAAGCAGCTCCTTCATCACAATCGGCACGCCGCCGATCGCATGCAGGCTGCCCATCGCGAACGGGCCATGCGGCTGCAGGTTGGCCAATAGCGGGACGCGCTCGCCGACCTCCTGGATGCGCTCGATCGTGATCGGCACCTGCGCCTCGCGCGCGACCGCGAGCAGATGCAGAAACATGTTGGTCGAACCGCCCATCGCATAGACGGTCGTGATCGCATTCTCGAACGCCCGCTCGGTCATGATGTCGCGTGGCCGGATGCCGGCCTCCATCAGTCGGTACAGGGCATCGACCGAGGCCCGTGCCTGCGCGCGGACGTCGGCGTGGATGTCGCTGCCGGCGTCGTAGTCGGCGGGATGCGAGGCGCCGCGCGGCAGCATCATGCCGATCGATTCCGCGATCGTGCTCATGGTGTTGGCCGTGAACATCGCGCCGCAGGTGCCGCTGCCCGGCATCACATTGCGCTCGACTTCCAAAAGCTCCTCGCCGGAGAGGCGGCCGGACTCGTTGGCGGCGCGGGCTTCGGCGTAATCGAGGATCGTGATGTTGTTGCCCTTGCTGGCCCATGCCCCGAACGAGACACGGCCCGGCGTGCCGGTGCCGGGATAGAGCACGAGCCCGAAGGCATTGGTGCGCGCCAGCGGCATCAGCGCGGCCGCGCCTGTTTTGTCGCAGCCGGAAATCACGATCATGGCATCGCCGTGATGCGCGTAGTGGCCGATCTCGAAGCAGTCGGCGACGGTGTCGCGGGAGGCAAGGCTATAGCCCGCCGTCGGCGTGCCCTGCGTCAGGGCATCCGACACTGCCGGCGCGCCGACGATCAGCCCCTGCCCGCCGCGCTCCGCCAGGATCTCGACCAACAAATCGGTGATGGCGCGCACGCGGTTGTTGCAGCGATGGGCATTGGTGTAGGCGCTGGCAATCGTCACCACCGCATTGGTCTGGGCCGCGCGGTCCGGATCGAATCCGGCGGCGCGCAGCTCGACCCGCCCTCGCTTCCAGTAAATGCTGCTGTCTTCCGTCGTCATGGGGTGCTCCAGGTCTTCTGGTTGGTCGCGGACTGGGCGTCCGGCCTGATTGGCACTAAACGAATTTAGCCGGCCTGGTTTAGCCGGTCTTGCCGTCGTCGAAACTCACAATCACGGCGGCGTTCGCGATGATGATGGAATCGCTTCCGCTCTCGGCAGGCACCTCCAGCCCGCCTTTGACCGCCGTCACGTTCACCGTGCCGTACGGCAGTTCCTTGGCAACGGCCGCAGTGTCGACCCCGCTCGGGTCCGGCACCGCGACGGTGACCTCGACGAACATGTCGTTGGCGGTCTTCCCCAGCATCCGAAAGAAGCCGAGGCTGGAATGGCGGATGGCGTCGGAGACGGCGCGCTTGGCAGCCTTGGTGGCATCGCGTCCGTGAACGTCGACGCCCATGCCCATCTCAGTGATACAGCGCACGCGTGCCATTGGGTTTCCTCTTGTCGTTGGCGTGTGGCAACTATTTGGCGAAAGCCTGCTTTCTCAATCGTCGCTTGCGGCCTCGGCGTCAAGTCATGGCGCAGCAACCGACGCAGGCGTGCAAATGCATCGTGCGCTCGCCGACAGCGAATTCCTTTTTGTCGCCCTCATATGGCTGGTCAAACCTGGTTGGCTCGACATCGCCGAACGCAAGTCATCGGGCCGCGCCTTGCGCAACCCCTTGGGTTAAAAAAAGAAGCAGACCCCTGTCGGACTCCGGCCCCCTCGTTCGTCTTCCAGACGAGATGGCCAATAATCCCCGTTAATCTGCCTGTCGATCTCGCCCCCGCCTCGGGACAAAGCACGAAATACACCTAATTCTTCTGAACCCAGCCCATAAGGACATCCGTCATGACTTCCATCACGCCGTTCCTCTGGTTCGATAACAACGTCCCCGATGCTGTCGCCTTCTACAAATCGATTTTTCCCAATGCCAAGGTCGAAACTGTCAACGACTTCATGGCGAGCTTCGAACTCGAGGGGCAGAAGTTCAACGCCCTCAATGGCGGCCCGAAGTATAAGTTCAACGAGGCGATCTCGTTCTTCGTCAGCGTCGAGACCCAGGAAGAAGTGGACTATTTCTGGAACAGACTGACCGCCGACGGCGGCGAGGAATCGCAATGCGGGTGGCTGAAGGACAAGTTCGGCCTGTCCTGGCAGGTTGTGCCCACGGCCCTCGGCCGTTACCTGAGCGATCCCGATCGCAAAAAGGCCGACCGCGCCATGCAGGCCATGATGAAGATGCAAAAGATCGTTATCGCCGACCTCGACAAGGCATATGCCGGCTGATCCCCGAAAATCTTCACAGCAAGCCGTGCGCCCGGCACATCAATGGGTTCACGGTCTGGCTGCAAAAGGAAACTGAATGACCAAACTTCGCATTCACGGCTTCAGCGTATCGCTCGACGGATATGCGGCCGGTCCCGGTCAGGATCTCGACCATCCGCTGGGCGTCGGCGGCAAGCAGTTGCACGAATGGGTTTTCCCGACACGCACGTTCCAGGCGATGTTCGGCAATGGCGGTGGGACAATCGGGATCGACGACGATTTTGCCGCGCGCGGTTTTGAGGGGATCGGCGCCTGGATCCTCGGCCGCAATATGTTCAGCCCCCTTCGCGGTCCCTGGGCGGACGATCAGTGGAAGGGCTGGTGGGGCGACAACCCGCCCTATCACACGCCGGTGTTCGTGCTCACCCATCACGCCCGGCCACCGATCGAAATGGCGGGCGGCACTGTTTTTCACTTTGTGACCGACGGCATTCACGCCGCGCTGCAGCGGGCGCAGCAAGCCGCTGGACCGCTGGACGTGCGGTTGGGCGGCGGCCCCGCGACGATCCGCCAGTATTTGCAAGCAGGACTGGTCGACACCATGCACCTGGCGATTTCGCCTGTTCTGCTCGGAAGCGGCGAAAGTCTGCTGGCGGACCTCGATCTGGTGCGGCTCGGCTATCGCTGCAGCGAGCACACCAGCAGCGCTGCCGCAATGCATGTCGTGCTCACGAAATCCTGAGCGCGATCACGCCGCGCCGTCGCCCGCGGAGTTGGCGTCAGTCACCTGACGCAGCCACGGCGGGCCGCGACGTCACATCGGCGGCATCTTGTCGAATTTCGGCAAGGCTGAATCAGGAGCGGCCGACCGCGCTTCGCCGGCTTGCGATCAGCTTCAGCCAGGGCGCCGCATGGAAGGCGCTCATCAGCAAGTACATCGGAACCATTCCGCTCAGCGGTGACGCACTCGAACACAACGCTTCGGGCGCCCCAGCGCCGATGACGGTTGTCATCAGCGCCATGATCGCGAAGGTCGGTGCGGCCGCCAGCGACAGCCAGCCGGCAGCACCGATCGGCGCTGTGCCGGAGCAGGCCTGGCTCACGGCTTCGCGCCCGCCTGCTGGTTCCGGAATGCGGCCTCTCCGGCGTCCGACACTTCGACCCACCTCTTGTCGGGCGCTGCGCCTTCGACGTAGCTATCGTGCCAGTTCCACCACTTGTAGGTCGCGGTCTGCGGATAGCCTGCGGGAGAAACCTCCCACTCCTCCTGGCGCCCGAGCGGCGTGATGTCGAGATAATTCCAGGTGCCCCCCATCTGCTCGTCGCCGCGGTTGTTGATGAAGTAGGTGCGGAAAATCCGGTCGCCGTCGCGGAAGAACACGTTGGTGCCGTGCCACTCACCCACACCGAAATCGGCGTCAAAACTGTCCGTGACGGTGTACCAGGGGATCATCTCCCATCCCATTCGCGCCTTGAGGCGTGCGATGTCCGCCTGCGGCGCGCGTGAGAGGAACACGAGCGTGGTGTCACGCGCGTTCAGGTGAGCCAGGTGGGCGATCTGGTCGGCCACCATCGAGCAGCCGCGGCAGGCGTGGTCGGGCCAGCCGAATACGCCGGGCTCGTAGAAGGCGCGGTAGACGATCAGCTGATGGCGGCCCTCGAACAGGTCGCGCAAGCTCGCCTTGCCCTTGGGTCCCTCGAACTCGTACTTTTTCTCCACGGCCAGCCACGGCATCCGCCGGCGCTCGGCGGCCAGTGCGTCGCGGGCATGGGTCAAGTCCTTCTCCTTCACCAGCAACTGCTGGCGTGCGGCTTCCCACTCCTGCGCTGAAACGGCGTGAATCTGCATAGCTAACCTCCTGTTTGTTGTGATGCTTGTTGCTCGGGTGCTTCGACTTGCAGCATCAGGCCGGCAGACGGCCGTCATATTCCTTCATGAAGCCGCTCCAGCCGTCCCAGAACGGCGCCGGCTCTTCGCCGCTCGCACGGGCGACCAGGACATCGAGATGCATGTGCCAACCGGCCATGTGCTTGAGCAGCATGGCGCGATCGGGGAAGCGCCGATGGATGACCGTGAGCAGCACGCCCTTGCCTTTGGGCTCAAGTTCGAACGTCACATCACCCGTGCTGTTCCAGGTGATCGACAATTTTCGGGGCGGATCAAATTCGGTTATCCGGCTCTGCATGCGATGCTCGCCGCCGAATCCGACCGGGCATTCGCCGGGCGGCTCGGTCAATTCGTCGTTGCGCCAGACGAGTTCAAAGGGGGCGCCGGCCTTCATCTCCATGTCGCCTGCCGCCATCCATTTGCGGCGCAATTCGCTGTCGGTGAGATAGGCCCAGATGCGTTCGATCGGACCGGGCAGGAGTCGTTGGATCCTCAGCGTGGTCGGCTCGATCAACTCGCCATAGGCATCGGGCCTTGTCGTTGAATTCATCGTTCTACTCCTTCACCTTTTTTGCCTTCGCCTTGTCTTCTTCAAGCAGCAGGGCTTCCAACGCGTCGAGCTTTGCATTCCAGAAACGCTCGTAACGCCTGAGCCACGCATTTGCTTCCGCCAGCCGCGCTGCCTCGAGGCGGCACAGATGCGTGCGTCCGCGGATCGTGCGCTTCACCAGGCCAGCGTTCTCCAGCACCCGCACATGTTTCGACGCACCGGCGAAGCTCATGTGAAACGGTGTCGCCAGTTCCCCGATCGTGAGCTCCCGCTCGGCCAGATGACCAAGCATCGCCCGGCGCGTCGGGTCCGCCAGCGCATGAAAGACAGCGTCGAGATGCGTCGAATACTCAACCATGTGGTTTAGTATAGTCACGCGGATCGAATAGTCAACCGATCGGTTTAACGTTTTCGTGATGGGTTCCGGACCGCGCTAGCCGTCCGTGTAGACGGCGCAGGGAGATGCGATGCCGCGCAGCACATGCGTTCCGAGCGGGACCAACGTCGCGCTTGTCTCGGTGGCGACGGCGCCCGAGATCAGAACTGTTCGGCCGAGCGGCCGGCAGAGCCCTTCGAGCCGGCTGACCAGATTAACCGCAGGACCAATCGCGGTGAAATCCAGCCGGTCGGCCGCGCCGACATTGCCCCACAGAATTTCGCCAAGGTGCAACGCCACGCCGAACGACAGCGGCTGCAGCCCCTGCTCTCGCCGGCTCCTATCGAGATGCGCCATACCGGCTTTCGCGGAAGCAACCGCACGCAGCGCAGCGTCGCAGGCGTCGCGCGGCTTCGCGCCGACCGGAAAGATCGCGAGCACGCCGTCGCCGATGAATTTCAACACCTCGCCGCCAAACGCGTGGACCGCGCCGCCGATGCAGTCGAACCAGCCACCGAGTGCGGCGATGACGGCGGCGGGAGGCTCGGCCTCGGACAGCGCGGTGAAGCTGCGGAGATCACCATAGAGCAGCACCGCCCGAATGGTCTCGCCGACTTCGCGCCGCAGGGGCCCCGCCAGCACGCGCGCGGCGCTGCGCCGGCCGAGATAAGCTTCGAGCGCGCTCGACAGCGTCGCCCGCGCCGACAGCGCGGCGAGCGGAGCAGCGGCAAAGCGGGCGGCCTCGCGCAATCGATTGGCTTCCGTTTCGGTGAACCGGCGCGGCCCGATCCAGCCCAGGACCGGCCCGCCTTCGCTCACACCAACGCTGTCTTCATGCACGGCACCATCAGTGAGACCGGCCAACCAGCTTCGGCCGGCATCGCCGGACGAACTCTCCGCGCCTCCAAAGCCCGCGGGCGCGAATCCCACTGCCTCGATCACCTCGCCGTTCCCGGCCCGCCACAGCCAGGTGCGGCGGGCGATGAGCGGATGCGGCACGGCAAGCGTCAGCGCACCGCCGGCGAGCGGCATGTCGTCCGCGATCAAGCGCGTGCCAAGTTCGGCGAGGAACCGGTCAGCGCCCGGCGAAGCGCTGGCCGCATCGACCAGCCATGTCAGCGTCGAACTCAGTTGCATGGTCCGATCCTATGGCGGGGACAATTCATTATCACCATCGGCACTTGGTAAATTCCCGCGCCGGCATATGTTGGCACGGTTGCAACCCCTTCATGCCGATCAGCGAGGCTTTTGATGCCTGAATCGTTTGTGGTCCAGCGCGAGACCCAGATCGCCGCACCGCGCGCCAGCGTGTTCGCCTTCCTGACGGATCCTGAGAGGATCGTGCAATGGATGGGCAGCGAAGCCGTGACGGAGATGCATCCGGGCGGGCTGTACCTCCTGAAGGGCGTTGGCAGTGCGACGGCACGCGGCACATTCCGCGAGGTGGTGCCGGTGCATCGCCTCGCCTACAGTTTTGGCTGGGAAGGCAATGACGAGGTGCCGCCGGGGTCAGGCCTGATCGAGATCGACCTGATCGAACATGATGGCGGCACGCTGTTGCGCATGACTCATAGCGGGCTTCCCAGTGCCGCTCACCAGGCGAGCCATGCCAAGGGTTGGATCCATTATATCGACCGGCTGACCAAGGTGGTCGCCGGCCAGGATCCCGGCCCGGATCGGGGACCGAACGGCACGCGCAACGCGTGAGGAGGGTATCGGTCAAGGCGCGCATCGCTGGACGATCAATCCTCTTTCTTCAGCACCGTCACATGGAGGCGGCGGCGGATTTCCATCCCCTGCCGCCGGTAGAGCGCAATTGCCGAGTGATTGCTGGTGAAGACATGCAGAAAGGGAATCTCGCCGCGCGACACGATCTGGCGTGCAACAGCGCCGAGCAGCATCTGCCCGTAGCCGCGGCCGCGATGGGATGGATGCACGCAGACGGCGGTGATCTCGGTGTATCCCGCGGGCTTCATCCGCTCGCCGGCCATCGCGACAAGCTGACCGTCAACGCGAATGCCGAGAAAGGTGCCGAGTTCGTGGGTCCGCGCGCTGAACGGCCCGGGCTTGGTGAGCGCGGTCAGTTCGATCATCGCTGGAACGTCGTCGACACCGAGCGTGACGATGTCGACACCGAGCGTGACGATGTCGACGCCATTGGCCGGCGTTTCGACCGGCGTCCCGATCAACTGCTCGCCGGTATCGGCCAGCGCGACCTTGAACCCAGCGGGCGGCGCCACGGCATCCGGCGTGAACAGCACGGCGATGTCCTGCGGCGCCATCAACGCGCCAAGCGCTGCAAAGCTTTCGGGCGACATGTCTGCGGTCGCGGCGAAGGGCGTGATCTCTATCGGAAAGCGCCGCGCGCGGGCATCGCCTTCGGCCAACGCCTGTTGCGTGGTCGTCAGCGCGGTCCAAATCGGATAATCGAGGGGATGGTTTGCGTCGCGGACAGACATCGGACTACTTTCATTCCCATTCAATTGCACCACGACGCTAGCGGCAGTCGCCAATGCCCGCCACCTTGGAAACACGCGCCGCCGGAGGCCGATCGCATCCTGACGTCGATCGAGCGTACCGTCACGGCTGCTCCGCCGTCGCCTTGATCAGATTGTCGCGGACCGTGACAACGGTTTCCTGTAGCCGCGCGAACTCGTCCGGTTTCAATCCGGTCGCGGCAACGAGGTTCATGTGCATGCCCTTCTCACGCAGCAGCCGGCCAGCCTCGGTAAGACTGATGCGCACCTGCCGTTCGTCCGCGGGATCGCGCTGGCGGCGCAGATAACCCATGGTCTCAAGCTTTTTCAGGACCGGCGTCAGCGTGTTGGATTCCAGGAACATCTTCTCGCCAAGCTCGCTCACCGTCTGGCCGTCCTGCTCCCACAAGGCCACGACCGCGATCCATTGCGGGTAGGTCAGGCCAAGGTCCTCAAGGCCCTTCCTGTAGGCCCGGCCGAAGGCGAGGTTGGCCGAATAGATCGCAAAGCACAGGAAATCGCCAAGGCGCCGCTCGCCCGAGGGCGGCTTCGGCTTCTGAGTGCCCCTTGAACTGTCTTTGGAATTGTCCGTGGAACCGGTGCTTGAACCAGCGCTTAAACCGGACTTGGAACCCTCATTCGATCTCATTGGGCGCGTCCTTTCCGACACGAACATGTGAAGTCTCGCATCCATATATATCGCATCCGATTAAATCGGAAGGCTTGACTTCAGGACACGCAAGCGCTTTATACACCGCACTCGATTACATCGTATACGATCTAAATATCGACTGGTAGCACGATCCCGACGATTACAGGCATTCGTTCGCGCCGCGGAAGAGTGTCTGCCGAACAGAGGGTATTCGCGCGGCGATCGAAGCAATCTACCTCTGCACCCGTCAAGACGAGAACCACGGCGCCGGAAACATCCCGGCCACCACAACCAGCAAGGAGAGAACCATGTCAGACCTCAAGGACACCCCCACCACATCCGCCGAAACGAAGGCCGCGCCGGCGGTCGACCTGAAGCTCGAAATCGTCGTCATCCCGGTCTCCGACGTCGAACGCGCCAAGCAGTTTTACGCAAAGCTCGGTTGGCGGCTCGACGCCGATTTCGCCGGCCCGGACGACTACCGCGTGATTCAGTTCACCCCACCCGGCTCCAACGCCTCGGTGATATTCGGCAAGAACGTCACCTCGGCCGCGCCCGGCTCCGCACAGGGCCTGTACCTGGTCGTCTCCGACATCGAGGCTGCCCGCAGTGCGTTGCTCGGCCGCGGCGTTGCGATCAGCGAAGCGTTTCACGCCGGCGGCGACGTGCACATTGGCCCGGACGAGCCGTATCTGTTTGGACGGGTCCGGCAGAGCGGCGCGGATCCGGCACGCGGCAGCTACCGTTCGTATGCCTCGTTCAACGATCCCGACGGCAATGGCTGGCTTCTGCAGGAAGTGACCGCGCGGTTGCCCGGCCGCATCGACGGCAGCGGCACCTCGTTCACCTCCTCGGCCGATCTCGCCGCCGCGTTCCGCCGGGCGGCGGCCGCCCATGGCGAATACGAGAAGCGCAACGGCGGCAAGCACGATGAGAACTGGCCGGACTGGTACGCCGACTACATCGTCAACGAACAGCACGGCCAGCAGCAGGCCGCGTGAGCAGGCGAAGCGATCACCGTCATCGGCGGCGACCGCCGGTGACGGCCACGGCCCAACCAGGGAGATTCACCATGCGTACCCCATCAGCTTCCGAAGCCATCAATCCGGATCGTCGCCAGCTCTTGAGCACTGCGGCGATGGGAATCGCCGCGGTGGCGGTCGCCAGTCTCTTTCCTGCCTATCCGGCGCTGGCCGCCGCGCCTGACGAGGTCCGCCCGTTCCGCATCAACATCCCCGAAGAGGCGCTCATCGATCTGCGCAGACGCATCAACGCAACCCGATGGCCCGACCGGGAGACGGTTACGGATGAGTCCCAGGGCGTGCCGCTCGCAACGCTGCAGGAACTCGCGCGCTACTGGGCTACGGACTACGACTGGCGCAAGGTTGAGGCGAGGCTGAACGCCTTGCCGCAGTTCATGACCGAGATCGATGGGCTGGACATTCATTTCATCCACGTTCGTTCGAAACATGAAAATGCGTTGCCGCTCATCGTCACGCACGGATGGCCCGGCTCGGTGATCGAGCAACTGAAGATCATTGATCCGCTGACCAACCCCACAGCGCATGGCGCGAGTGCATCCGACGCCTTCCATCTCGTGATCCCCTCGATTCCGGGTTACGGCTTTTCGGCCAAGCCGACCACGACGGACTGGGGTCCTGATCGGGTCGCCCGTGCCTGGGTCGTGCTGATGAAGCGCCTCGGGTATTCGCGGTTTGTGGCGCAGGGCGGCGATCTCGGTGCGATCATCTCGAACGCGATGGCCCGGCAGGCGCCACCGGAACTGCTCGGTATTCACACCAACTTCCCCGGCACGATTCCCGCTGACATCGGCAAGGCACTGCAGAACGGCGATCCGCCGCCGTCAGGTCTTTCGGCCGACGAACGGCGCGCCTACGAACAGGTCAAGGACTTCAGAGCGAAACACTTCGCTTACGCAGCCATGATGTCGACGCGGCCGCAGACGCTGTACGGACTGGCGGATTCACCAGTCGGCCTGGCAGCGTGGATCCTTGACCATGGTGACGGCGATGCCCAGCCGGCGGCGACGATCACCTCGGCCGTGCTCGGGCGTACGATCAACGGACACCCCGCCGGCGATGTCACGCGCGACGACGTTCTCGACGACATCACGCTCTACTGGTTGACCAACACAGCGATTTCTGCGGCGCGCTTCTATTGGGAGAACAAGGGGATGAGCGCCCTGAACGCCGTGAACCTATCCGTTCCGGCCGCCGTAAGCGTCTTTCCCGGCGAACTCTATCAGGCACCGCGGAGTTGGACCGAGCGCGCGTATCACAACCTCATCCACTACAACAGGCTCGACAAGGGTGGGCACTTTGCCGCCTGGGAGCAGCCGCAACTCTTTTCAGAAGAGGTTCGCGCAGGCTTCCGATCCTTGCGCAAATCGATCTGATGCCTTCGGCGCCGATCCGCGCAAGTACGATGAAATCTCCAACCAAGGAGCTCGACATGAGCAAGCTGAACAGGATGCAAATCATAGCAATGGCGGCGCTTGTCGCCGGAGCCGTTTTGGCGCCATTTGGCGCGCAGGCGCAGAACGGCGTGACGCGGACCGACCTGCAGCGGCACGATCTCAGCGCGCCCGGGCGTGAGGCCATCCAGGTCCGCGTCGACCTCGCCCCCGGCGTGGCGTTTGGCAAACACACGCATCCCGGCGAGGAAATCATTTATGTCCTCGAAGGCCAGCTCGAATATCAGATCGAGGACATGCCGCCTGTGACGCTGAAGGCCGGCGACGTGCTCTTCATTCCTGCCGGAACGGTCCACTCGGCGAAGAACCTCGGCAGCGTCACTGGCAGTGAACTTGCCACCTACATCGTCGAGAAGGGCAAACCGCTCCTCACGCTGGTGAAGTGACAGCGGCGACCCACGAGGAGAGTCCGACATGATCGAGATTGCGTTGGCATTTTCAGCCGGCTTGCTGACGGCGGCAGCGCCCTGCATCCTGCCGTTGCTACCGGTTTTGCTGGGCGCCTCGATTGGCCAGCAAGACCGGCGGCGACCACTCTTCCTCGTGGCCGGTTTCATCCTGACGTTTTCCGGTTTTGCGATCCTGTTCGGCTCGTTCTCGACCGTGCTTGGCTTGTCGCACGACACCTTGCGGAAGGTCTCCGTCATCCTGCTCGGCAGCTTCGGCGTTCTGCTGCTGTGGCCGCAGCCGTACGAGTGGCTGATGGCGAGGTCGAGCGGCCTGCTCTCTTTCGCCGATGGCGTCGTCTCGCGCGCCGGATCGGGCAATGCAGGCGGCCTCGTTATTGGACTGGCGCTCGGCGCGCTCTGGACACCGTGCGCCGGGCCGGTGCTCGGCTCCATTCTCACGCTGATCGCAACGTCGGAAAACTCGGCACACGCTGCGCTGCTGCTCGTCACATACGCGGCCGGCGCTAGCATCCCGATCCTGCTGATCGCCTATGGCGGGCAATACGCGACCACGCAAGTGCGGAAGCTTGCGCCCTACACCCTGGCCTTGCAGCGAACATTCGGTGTGGCGGTGCTCCTCGTCGCGTTGGCCTTCTACACGCAATACGACAGCATCGTCGCTGCCTGGTTTTCGAAGCTTTATCCGAACCTTCAACTGGGATTATGACAATGCGCAAGCTTCTCGGCCTGATTGCCCTCGTTTTCGTTGCCGTTCTTGCCATCGCGCAGTTTGGCCCATCCGCACTGCTCGGCGAAGAAACGACGCGGCAGGACTCGACGCGACAGGACTCGCGGCCCGTGCCTGAGTTCTCCGGGATTTCCACCTGGCTGAATTCGCCGCCGCTGACGACGGAAGGCCTCCGTGGCAGGGTCGTGCTGGTTCAGTTCTGGACCTACTCCTGCATCAACTGCCTGCGCACGCTGCCTTACGTCACCAAATGGTACGAACAATACAAGGACAAAGGCCTTGTCGTGGTCGGCGTGCACACGCCCGAATTCGCCTTCGAGAAGGAACGTGGGAATGTCGAGACCGCCATCAGGCGCCTCGGCATCCATTATCCGGTGGCACAGGACAATCAGTACCGCACCTGGCGCGCCTTCGGAAATCAGTACTGGCCGGCCGCGTATCTGATCGACCGGTCCGGCACGATCGTTGCGACGCAGTTTGGTGAAGGCGGCTACCAGCAGATGGAAAACGCCATCGCGCGCCTTGTCGGCGATCGCGCACCCGTCGCGCCAACGCGCGATCCGGACTTGAGCGCCGTCGCAACGCCCGAGATGTATCTCGGCTCGGAGAAGAACGATGGCGCCATCGTCGAGACACAAGACGCTGCGCGGGGTGAACGGTCCTACGCGCCGCCGGACAATTTGCCGCCGAACCGGTTCGCCCTCTCCGGAGCCTGGAACGTGACGGACGATCGCGCCACCTCGTCGGCAGACGGCGACGAAATCCTGCTCCGCTTCAATGCGCCCAAGGTCAATCTGGTCGCTGGCAGCCTGTCGCCGCAAACATTGTCCGTGATCGTCGACGGAACGCCGCAGCCGCCAGTCACTGTCGATGGAAGCAGGCTTTATTCCCTCTACAGCGGCCCCGGTGGCGAACACGTGTTACGCCTGAAAGCGCCCAAGGCCGGCCTGAGCGCCTACAGCTTTACGTTCGGCTGAACGCGAGCGAGCGCCCTAAATTTGGGCGCTCCCCTTGCGCAACGCTTCGCGTTTGCCGCAGGCAAGCCGGCGAGGCTCACGCCGGCACCGGCGCAGCGGCCCGTGCCGCCGGCACCGGCCGGAACGTCATGATGATCAGGAACGCGCCGAGCCCCATGATCCACGACCCGATATAGAGCCAGGCGTAGCTGGCAAACGTGTCGTAGATCAGACCGCCGGCGAGCGGGCCTGTCGCCATGCCGAGGCTGCCGGCCATGGCGGTGCCGCCGATCACGGTGCCCATCATCCGCAGCGGAAAGTTTTCGCGCACGAGAACGGCATAGAGCGGCATGGTGCCGGCATAGATGAAGCCGAACAGCGCCGCGACCGCATAAAACGCAGCGAGCTCGCGCACGAAGACATAACCGAGCGCGCCGAACGCCTGCGCCAGCAAGCCGAACACGAGCACGCGCTTGGCCCCGAAGCGGTCGCCGAGCAGGCCGAAGGCGATGCGGCCGCCCATCCCGGCAAAACCTTCCACGCTGTAGATGGTGACGGCGGCGATCAACGGGATGCCGCAACTGATGGCGTAGCTCACGGTGTGGATGATCGGCCCGGAATGCGTGGCGCAGCAGAAGAAATTCGTCGCGATCAGGATGATGAATTGCGGCGAGCGCAGCGCCTGCGCCAGCGTCATCTCCGCCTGCGCCGGATCGCCTGATGGCGCGGAAGGCGCGCTTTCAAGCGCCGGCGGGCGGCGCACCAGGAGCGAGACCGGAATCATGATCGCCGCGACGACGAGGGCCACGATCTGCATCGAGGTCCGCCAGTCATGATGCGAGATCAGCCAGGCGGCAAGTGGCGACATCGTCATCGGCGCCATGCCCAT
Source organism: Bradyrhizobium sp. URHC0002 (assembly GCF_054059515.1). Taxonomy (NCBI): domain Bacteria; kingdom Pseudomonadati; phylum Pseudomonadota; class Alphaproteobacteria; order Hyphomicrobiales; family Nitrobacteraceae; genus Bradyrhizobium; species Bradyrhizobium sp. URHC0002. The sequence continues at coordinate 6,482,646 of NZ_JBSSCF010000001.1, forward strand.
GCCCGCCGAGACCAGCGACACCGCAAGGCTGCGATGGGTATCGAACCAGCCGGTGACGCAGGCCATCATCGGCGCAAAGATCGCGGCGATCGAGCCGCCGACCATCAGCCCGAAGACGAACTGAAAGACGACCAGCGACGTCGCTAGGCTGGCCAGCCCGAGGCTCGCCGCCAGCACGACCGAGCCCGTCAGCACCACCGGCAACGGCCCCAGCCGGTCCGACAAGTTGCCCCAGATCATGCTGGTGAAGGCCATGGCGAGAAAGCCGATGGTCATGGCGCTGGATATGCCGGTGACCGACCAGCCGGTATCCCGGGCGATCGGCTGCAAAAACACCGGCAGCGAAAACATGCCGCCAATTGCGACGCACCCGAGCAAGCCACCGGCCGCGACGATCACCCAGCGGTAACGAGAATTTTCCATTCCTGATCTCCACCACAGCGCTCTCTGGGTGGAAGACGAACGGGATGGGGTGGAACCGACAGGTTGACGGACATTTTTTCTTTGGATGCAAGGCGGTCTCGGAAACGACGACTTGACCCGTCGCGTTATCATGTAATATCGATAGTTACATGAAACGAAACAGTCGATTGTCAGGCGTGCTCCACGTCCTGCTCCACATGGCCGAGCGGGATGCGCCGGTGACATCGGAGGTGCTGGCAAAGGCCATGGATACCAATCCGGTGGTGATCCGGCGGATCATGTCCGGGCTGCGCGATCAGGGCTATGTGCGATCGGAGAAAGGGCATGGCGGCGGATGGACCCTCGCCTGCGACCTCACGAAATTATCGCTGCGGGATATCTACGAAGCGCTTGGCCAACCTTCGCTGTTCGCCATGGGGAACCGAACGGAAGCACCGGGCTGTCTTGTCGAGCAGGCCGTGAACGCCGCGCTCGACCGGGCTTTCGACGAGGCGGAAGCGCTGCTGCTGTCGCGCCTCGGTGATGTGACGCTTGCGATGTTGAGCGCTGACTTTCAAAAGCGCCTGGGCGACCGGCGCAACCGTCATCGTCTGGAGATCGCCCATGCATCGTGACGCGGCCGTCAAGCCCTGGCTGGCCCACTTCTCCGATCCCGAGGCGGTGCGGCGTTATGCGGATGGACCGCCGCGCTTCGTGCCTGGGTTTGCGGACCTTCACCGCATGACCCGCATCCTGCTGGCGGAACGAACGGCGCAAGACGCCAAAGTGTTAGTGCTTGGCGCCGGTGGCGGCCTGGAACTGAAGGCATTAGCGGAGGCAGAGCCGCGCTGGAACTTCGTTGGCGTCGATCCCGCACTAGCGATGCTGAAGCTTGCCGAGCAGACGCTCGGGCAGTTCAACGCGCGCGTGCAGCTACAGCAGGGTTATATCGAGGACGCGCCCGATGGGCCGTTCGATGCCGCCACGTGTCTGCTCACGTTTCATTTCCTCGATGCCGACGAACGGCGGCGGACGGCGCGGGAAATCCACCGCCGTCTCAGGCCCGGCGCGCCGTTTGTCGCGGCCCATTCCAGTTTTCCGCAACAGGACGCTGAGCGCGCGCGATGGCTGTCACGCTATGCCGCCTATGCGATGGCCTCCGGCGTCGATCCGGATCTGGCCAACAATGCGCGTGCTGCGGTCGAGGCAAACCTGAACCTGTTCAGCCCGGAACAGGACGCGCAAATCCTGCGTGAGGCCGGATTCAGGGATGTGGAGCTGTTCTACGCTGCTTTTACCTGGCGCGGCTGGATTGCCCATGCGTGAAGCAGGGGCTGAGCGGCTCGGAACAGGCCAGCGATGGCCCGTTGGGACCAACTGAACGTTCGAGACAGGTGTTGCCCCTGTCACACGCCCGCCGTTTTCGCGATGGCACCGACATGGGGCGTTCATTGTCGCCCGCTATATCCCGATATATACTGCCTTACTTGGATTCGGTTGGGATCACGGCGTGGCGATTGATCTGAAAGCGATCGAGCAACTCGCCACCGACCAATCCTCGCTCAAGGCGGCGGCGGGGCTCGCCAAGCCTGCCAAATGGTCGGGGGTCGGCGCGAGCCACGACGGCGCCCTGGTTTGGGGCGAATGCGCGGGCTCCGGTGCCAATCCTTATCGCGTGATGGCCGATCTGCGCGATTTCGGCAACAAATGCACCTGCCCGTCGCGGAAATTTCCATGCAAGCACGTGCTCGCTCTGTTGTGGATGAAGGCGGAAGCGGTCATGGCGTTCGCCCCGGCCGACACGCCTGCCTGGGTCAGTGACTGGCTCGGCCGGCGGCGGGCGGGCGCCGGCACCCCCAAAGCCCCGCCTAATGTCGCGCCGGCCGCAGGCAAGGATTTGCGCGCCGCGCAACAGGCCGAACCGGAACAGGTCGAGGACCCGAAGGATGCGGCGCGTCGTGAAGCTGCGGCGGCCAAGCGAAGCGAGGATACCGAGCGCGCGATCCTTGATGCACTCGACGCGCTCGAACAATGGATCGGCGATCAACTGCGCATGGGGCTTTCCGCTTTTGTCGACGACGTGACCGCGCGCTGCCGGCGGATCGCGGCGCGGCTGGTCGACGGCAAGGCGGCGGTATTGGCCGGGCGGATCGACGAACTGCCGGGCCGGCTGCTCGCGCTTCCGCCAGGCGACCGGCCGCGCGGCGCGGTGGTCGAACTCGGCAAGCTGGTGCTGCTCGCGCGCGCCTTCCGCGCCACGCCGCGCAACGCCGAGATCCGGCGTGCGGTTGCGGCATCGGAAACGCGCGAGGCTGTGCTCAGCAATCCGGAGACGCTGCGCGTGAACGCGCGCTGGGAAGTGCTCGCCGAACAGGTGCAGACACGGCGTGACGGATTGGTGTCGCAGACCACATGGCTGCTTGGTCTCAACAATGATGGCCCCCGCTTTGCGATGCTGCTCGACTTTTTTCCGGCGAGCGTGGGCCGCCGCGGGTCGGTGTTTACGCCGGGCGAACGGTTTCAAGGCGAGCTGGCATTCTATCCGTCCCGCCAGCCGCTGCGCGCCTTGCTCGTCGCGCGCGAAGGCGCAGAAGATGCGATCGAGGCGGAATGGCCGACACCGGAGGCGGCGGTCGCGGATAGCCTGACAGGGCCCCTGCTCGCTGAGCCATGGACGCTCGAAATTCCGGTGCTGCTGCCTACGGGGCGGATCGCGCTCGACGACGCCGGCCATCCCTGGTGGCGGTCGGCTGATGGCGCGAACACGCTGCCGGTCGCCGGCAGTGCCGATGGCCTGTTATGCGGCACCGATCTGATACAAACGGCCGCGATCTGGTCCGGCAACCGGCTCACGATTTTGGCCACGCAGACCTCCTGGGGGCGGATCGGCGGCCATGGCTGAGGCGATCTACGATGCGATGGGTTCGGTCCTGACGCGCTGGACCATGGGATCGGCCGCCGCGCCCGCTGCTCCGGTATGGAGTAGCGAGCTTGGCACTGAGCCTGCCGAAGCGGAGTTGCGCCTGCTGGCGCTGTCCGGGCAGTTTCTCGGCATAGCGGTGACCGCCGAGCCGCCGCCGGATCTGCGCGTATTGCCTGATATTCCTGCGCTTGCGTTGCCGACCGTGCCGGAGGCGTTGCGTCCGCTCGTGCGCCGTATTCTGGCAGCGTTCAAGGAGACGCAGCGCAAGACCGAGGTACTCGATTTCCTCGCCGCGCGCGGCTGGACCTCGCATCCCGCCGAATGGATGCCCACGGCGAACGACGAGGATGCGCCGGACGTCTACGCGCCGTGGCGCGACTGGGCCGGGATCGCGGCCTCCAGCAACGTTGTACGACGGCAGGCCGGCGACCGGCTCACCGCCGACAATTGGGAGGACTTTTGGCCGGCGGCGCGCAAGGTCGCGTTGACCGAGCTTCGGCGCCACGATCCCGAAGCGGCGCGTACCGTGTTGGAAGCAAAACTGGCCAGCGAGAATGCAGACGTGCGACTGCCGCTGCTTTCACTGTTGGCGACTGGATTATCGGAAGCCGATATCCCCTTCCTTGAGGGCATCGCGGCGAACGATCGCGCGCCGAAGGTCAAGGCGCTCGCGGCATCGCTGCTTGCCCGGCTCGGCCGCGGCTCCGCGGTTGGCGAGGACATCGCAGAACTCGCGGGCTTCTTCTCGGTGAAGATGAAGGGCCTGCTGCGCCGCTCGCGCGTGATCCAGTTCGAGAACGTCAAGACGCCAGCGCAGGCGCATCGCCGGACGGTGCTGCTCGAGAGCGCCGATATCGCTTCCCTCGCGCGGGCGCTCACCCTTACCCCACAGGAGCTGGTCGACGCCTGGAGCTGGGACGTGGATCGACAGGCGGATGCTGCCTTGACCGGCCTGGTCGCGCGCACCGGAACGGACTCGCTGGTTGCCCAGGCCGCCGAAGCCGCGAGCCAATACAATGCGAGCGTCTTCCTTGCCACGCTGACGCCGCGCCTTGCGCCCGGCCAGCGATCTGAACTCGCCGAGGAGATTTTGCGCACGCGCGGCTTCAGCTTCGACGTAGCGAAGACCATCGCGGGCGGCACCGCGCGGCTGGAAAATCCACTGACCGCACCGGCAGGCACCGCGCTGCTTGCCGCACTTCGGCGCGATAATGCAAAGCCTTCCGATGAGCTTACGGAGCTCTTTGCGCTCGGCCTGATCGCCTCGCGCGCAGCCGCGCGGCAGGCGCTGGAACGGTTGAACGGCGCAGGGCTGCTGCAGGGCGACCCGCGCCTCGACATGCTGCGGCTCAACGCCGCGTTGGACGACAATGGAGTGAAGCCATGAGCGAGAAACTACGGTTGCCCGCCGAGGAGAGCTATGCGGCCGAGCTGAAGGCACTCGCCGCCGGCGACGGCGGGCCTCGCCCGCCGGGCTGGGCGCTGTCGCCTCGGTCTGTCGTGACCTACCTGATGGGCGGCAAGGCTGGCGACGGCACGATGATCACGCCGAAATATGTCGGCGACAAGCGGCTGATCGAGACCGCCATCGCGACGCTCGCCACCGATCGCGCACTGCTGCTGCTCGGCGTGCCGGGCACGGCCAAGTCGTGGGTGTCGGAACATCTCGCCGCAGGGATCACCGGCGATTCGACGCTCGTCATCCAGTGCACGGCGGGCACCGACGAGAACCAGATCCGCTATGGCTGGAATTACGCGCAGTTGCTCGCACACGGCCCGCGCCGTGAGGCGCTGGTCCCTACCCCGCTGATGCGCGCGATGGAGGGTGGCAAACTCTGCCGTTTCGAGGAGCTGACGCGGATGGGCAGCGACGTCCAGGACACGCTGATCACCGTGCTCTCGGAAAAAATGATGCCGGTCCCGGAGCTCAACACCGCGGTCTATGCGCAGCGTGGGTTCAATATCATCGCCACCGCCAACAACCGCGACAAGGGCGTCAATGAGCTGTCCTCGGCGTTGAAGCGCCGCTTCAACGTCGTCGTGCTGCCGCTGCCCGACAATGCCGCGCAGGAGGTCGAGATCATCGTCAAGCGCGTCAGCGAGATGGCGCAGAGCCTCGATTTGCCGGCGCCGAAGAACGTCGCCGACGAAGTGGCGCGGGTGGTGGCGATCTTCCGCGAGCTGCGTTCGGGCGCGACCGAGGACGGCAAGGTGGCGCTCAAGTCGCCCTCGGGCGGGCTTTCGACGGCCGAAGCGATCGCGGTAATGGTCGGCGGGATCAGCCAGGCGACGTTCTTCAACGACGGCAAGCTGACGCCGGAGACGCTCGCTGCCAACATGCTCGGCGCCGTCGTGAAGGACCCGGTGCAGGATACCGCGGTGCTCGGCGAATATCTCGAGACCGTGCTGAAGAAGCGGCGCGGGTTCGAGGGCTATTACGCCTCGTTGACCGACCTGATCTGAGACCATGACGGGCCAAATATTCCTGTTCGGCATTCGCCACCACGGGCCGGGATCGGCGCGGCGGCTGGTGCAGGCGCTTGACGATCTCAAGCCGGCGGCGGTGCTGATCGAGGGGCCCTCGGAAGCATCGGAGCTATTACCGATGCTCGCCGATCCCGACATGGCGACGCCGGTGGCCCTGCTCATCTATGCCGAGGACAACCCGGCCAACGCCAGCTTCTTCCCCTTCGCGGAATACTCGCCGGAATATCAGGCAGCGCGCTGGGCGGTGCGCCACGGTACAGCGTTGCGCTTCATCGACCTCCCGGCATCGGACCGATTGGGCGTGGCCGGCGGCGGCATCGAGGACGAGACGGCAGCGAGCGCCGACGACGATCCGATCAGCCGCGATCCGATTGGCGCGCTGGCAATGGCAGCAGGCTACGACGATGGCGAATCCTGGTGGTCCGACGTGATCGAGGAGAACCCCGCCACGGGTCCTGTGTTCGCCGCGGTTGCCGATGCGATGACGGCGCTGCGCGCCGAATCCAAGCCCCTCTCGCCCCGCGAAGCCGCGCGCGAGGCGCATATGCGGATCGAGATCGCGAAGACGGCGAAGGAGTGCGAGGGCGCGATCGCGGTCGTGTGCGGCGCCTGGCATGTGCCGGCGCTTGCGGAGCGTCGCAGCCTCGCGGCCGATCGCGAATTGCTCAAGGGGCGACCGAAGGCGAAGATCAAGGCGACCTGGGCGCCCTGGACCGCGCCGCGGCTGGCGCGCTCCAGCGGCTATGGCGCGGGCGTGGTCGCGCCCGGCTGGTGCGCGCATCTGTGGGCGACGCGCGACGGAGCCGATCGCGGCGCGGTGTGGCTTGCCCGGGTCGCGTATGTGCTGCGCGATCGCGGGCATTTCGTCTCGACCGCCTCGGTGATCGAAGCGCAGCGGCTGGGCACCGCGCTGGCCTCGCTTCGCGACCGCCCCTCGCCCGGCTTCGAGGAATTGCGCGAGGCCGCGATCGCCTGCCTGTGCGGCGGCGAGCGCGCGCTCTGGAACGATGTCGCGGCCGAGCTTTTGATCGGCGCAGGCGTCGGATCGATCCCCGCCGCCACGCCGCTCGCGCCGCTGCTCGAGGATCTGCAGCGCCAGCAGAAGGCGACACGTCTCAAGCCCGAGGCGCTGGAGCGCGCGCTGACGCTCGACCTGCGCAGCGAGAGCGGGCTGATGCGCTCGACCCTCTTGCACCGGCTGAACGCGCTCGACGTGCCCTGGGGACGGCTGACCGATGCCGGACGCAGCCGCGGCACCTTTCGCGAGAACTGGCAGTTGCGCTGGGAACCCGAATTTGCGGTGCAACTGGTCGAGAAGCTGATCTACGGCTCGACCATCGCGGAAGCCGCCGGCGGCCGGCTGATGGAAGCGATGCGCGGCGCGGCCGAACTCGGCCCTCTGGCCACACTGGTGCGCAACGCAATGATCGCCGATCTGCCGCGCGCCACCGAATTCGGCATCGCGGCACTGGAGGAGAAGGCGGCGCTGACCAGCGACTGCCAGGATTTGCTCGCCGCGCTGCCGCCGATGGCCGACATCCTGCGCTATGGCGAGGCGCGCGCCGGCACCGTCGAGCATCTCGCTTCGCTGATGCCGCGCATCGTCGTGCAGGCGGCGCTTGCCCTGCCCTACGCCGCGCGCAACCTGGATGCGGCTGCGGCGGGCCAACTGCGCGGCGCGATCCTCGCCGCCGACAGCGCGATACAACTTGCCCAGCTCGAAGCCGACGTGGTGGCCGGCTGGCGCGACGCGCTGCAGGCGCTGCTGCGCGACAACCAGGCGACGCGGCTGGTCGCCGGCACCGCCGCGCGGCTGCTCTATGAGGTCGAACTGCTCACCGCCGAGCAAGCCTCCGAGCTGCTGTCACGGATGCTCTCGCCGGGTACGCCTGTCGCCGAGGCGGCCGGATTCTTCGAGGGATTCTTCGAAGGCGCCGGCCAGCGGCTGATCCACGATGCGGCGCTGCGCGGCGCGGTCGACGGCTGGCTGATGGCGCTCGACGAAGAGGCCTTCACCGCCAACCTGCCGCTGTTCCGACGGGTCTTCTCGGCGCTGGATCCCGCCGAGCGGCGGCGGCTGATGGACGCGCTGTTCGAACGCCGCGGCGGCGGCGCCAAGGGCTATCGCCTGATCGCGGGCGCAGCCGAGATCTGGCCGAAGCATCAGGCGCGGGTGATCGAACTCCTGAACTCAGGTGGGCCACGATGAGCGAGACCGACGAACGCAATCGCCGCTGGACGCTTGCGCTCGGTGTCGATCCCGATGCCGAGAGCGGCTTTGCCCTGTCCGACAGCGACCGCCGCATGTCCGACGCGCTCACTGCGCTTTATGGCGACGGCGATGACGCACCGAAGAAGGGCCGCGGCGGCCTCGGCGGGTCGGCCCCGCGCGTCGCGAAATGGCTGGGCGACATCCGCGAATTCTTTCCCGCGCCCGTGGTGCAGGTGATCCAGAAGGACGCGTTCGAGCGCAAGGGCTTGCGCCAGATGCTGATCGAGCCGGAATTCCTCGCCACCGTCGAGGCCGACGTCAACCTGATCGCCGACCTGGTCTCGTTGCGGGGCGTGATGCCGGACAAGACCAAGGAGACCGCGCGGATCGTGATCGCCAAGGTGGTCAATGAGCTGATGGAGCGGCTGGAGCGGCGCACCGCGGACGCGATCCGCGGCGCGCTGAACCGGTCGCAACGCACCAACCGTCCGCGCTTTTCCGATATCGACTGGCCGCGCACCATCAAGGCCAATCTCCGCCACTATCAGGCCGAGCATCGCACTGTGGTGCCCGAGCGGCTGATCGGCTTTCTGCGTCAGCAGCGGCGCATCGTCGATCTCGAAGAAGTCGTGCTGTGCGTCGACCAGTCGGGATCGATGGCGACGTCGGTCGTCTATGCCTCGATCTTTGCGGCCGTAATGGCCTCGCTGCCTGTGGTCGCGACCAAGCTGGTGTGTTTCGACACCGCGATCGTCGACCTGACCGAGGAGCTCGCCGATCCCGTCGAGGTGCTGTTCGGTGTCCAGCTCGGCGGCGGCACCGACATCAACCGCGCTGTCGCCTATTGCGAAGAGCGGATCGAGCGGCCGACCAAAGCGCATCTGATCCTGATCACCGACCTCTATGAAGGCGGCAACGCGGAAGCCCTGGTCGACCGGCTGGCCCGGCTGTCGGTGCGTGGCGTCAACGTGATCGTGCTGCTGGCGCTGACCGATACCGGGCGCCCCTCCTATGATCCCGCTTTGTCGGCCAAGGTCGCCGCCCTCGGCATCCCGGTGTTCGCCTGCACGCCCGACCAGTTTCCGGACCTGATGGCGACCGCCCTCAAGCGCGAAGATGTCGCCGGATGGGCTGCCGACCAGGACATCAAGCTGATCCGTCCTGAAGCGTAGCGGCAATCTCCGCATGACCATCCGCCCCATCGTCCGTTATCCCGACCCTCGGCTGGCGCTCCCGGCACAACCCGTCACCATGTTTGACAGCGCGCTGCGCACCCTCGCCGGCGACCTGCTGGAGACCATGCACGCCGCGCCGGGGATCGGGATCACCGCGCCGCACATCGGCATCTCCCTGCGGGTCGTGGTGCTCGACCTCGACGCGACCGATGGCGCACGGACCTACGTCAATCCGGAGATCATCTGGGCATCGCCCGAGATGATCCTGCATCAGGAAGGCAGCGTCTCGATGCCTGGCGTCAATGACGAGATCGAGCGTCATGCGCGGGTGCGGATCAGCTATCGCGACGTCGAGGGCAACCTGCAGACCGAGGAATCGGAGGGGCTGCGCGCCGTCTGCCACCAGCACGAGATCGATCAGCTCAACGGGATTTTCTGGATCAGGCGGCTGTCGCGCCTCAAGCGCGAGCGGCTGATCAAGCGGTTTGAGAAGATGTCGCGGAGTTGAGATTAATGCGCCCTCCCGTTAAGATTACGTCTTAACTAATAATTAAGTATGCCTTTGCGGGCACGAAAGGTCCGGCTTAGCGTTTTGGGAATGCTGCTCAGTAACCTACCAATGGGTGAGTACCATGACCTATAAAACGACGTTGATCGCGTCTCTCAGTGTAGTCGCGCTTGTCCTTGCGGCGAGCGAGGCGTTTGCCGATCCGGCAGGTGGGCGCGGTGCGGGGATTGCTCCGGCTCGCCCGGCTTTCCCGTCATTCCCCCGATCGCATCATCACCATAACCGAGGCGGTTTCTTTCCTGGAACCGGGGGCGTGTTCTATGGTCTGTCACCTGACGCGGTTGACGAACCCGTGGCAGTGGCTCCGCCGCTCAAGCAATCAGACGATCTCCGTTACACCTGCGTCTACGATATTCCCTGGGATTACGTACATCGTTGTCCGCAGTTTCGGTAATAGTTCGGGGCATGGTGTGCCGGGCAAAACTCACTTCTTGCCCTGCGGATAGATCGTCTCGCCGCGCTTGAGCATCGCGACAAGGGCCGCGATCTTCTTCGTGCGTCCGGCTTCGGTTTTCATATTGTGCGTGCGAAAGGCCAGCGCGAAACGGTTCTGCGCACTGAGCTTCGCCAGCATTGCCTTGGCTTTGGGCTCGGCGTCGATCGCAGCCTGGAGATCGTCGGGGATCTTCATGTCCTTGCTGTTATAGGCGCGCGCCCAGCGCCCGTCGGATTTGGCCGCATCGACTTCCCTCACCCCGTGTTCGGTCATCCGGCCTTCTTTGATCAGCCGCGCGACATTATCGACGTTGATCTGGCTCCAGATGCTTTTTCCGGTGCGCGGCGTGTAGCGCTGCAGAAAGCTGTTGTCGTCGAAGCCTTTGCGGAGGCCATCGATCCAACCCCAGCAAAGCACGACGTCGATGGCCTCCTTCGGCGTGATCGATTTCAATCCTGAATCCACCTTGTGGATCTTGATCCAGATTTCGGCTTCCTTGTCGTGGTGCTTGCCGAGCCATGTGTAGAAGCTGTCCGCGTCCTTGAACGCGCGGATTTGACCAGGATTGATTTTGACGGGCGCCATCAGCGGTCAAGCCCCGGCCGCGCACCGGTGGCGCAGGCCTGCTCGACGCAGCGGCTCGCCCGCAGGATGTTCTGCTCACTGAACATCGGTCCGACGATCTGCAACCCGATCGGCAATCCTTCGACAAAGCCGCAAGGCACCGAGGCCGCAGGCTGGCGGGTGAGGTTGAACGGCCATGTCAACGGCGTCCAATCGAACCATTGCGGGAAGCGCGCGGCGTCGGGCGTGTCGACGCCGGCAGCGAAAGCGGTGATGGGAACGGTCGGCGTCAGCAGGAGATCGTAATCCCGGTGAAACAACTGCATCTTCTGGCTCAGCGCGCGCATCTCGGCATAGGCCGCCTGCAATTGGATCGCGGAAATGTTTTGGGCTGATATCACCAGCCGCAGCAGACCCGGATCGAGCGCCGCCAGTTGCGCACCGTCGAAATCACGCACCAATGCGGCATGCGATGCGCCCCAGATCACTTCCAGCGTCGGCTGCGCACCGGAAAGATCGAGAGAAACACTTTGCACATCAGCACCAGCCTTCACCAGCGCGTCGATGGCCGGCTGCATCCCGGCCACGACAGCCGGATCGGCGACCGGGAAGCCGAGATCGGGCGACCATGCGATCCGCATGTCCCCCACGCCGCGGTCGATGCCGTCGAGATAATCGATGCCGCGATAGGGAATGGCGAAGGAATCACGCGCGTCCGGCCGCGTGAGCGCGTTCAACATCAGGGCGCTGTCAGCGACATCGCGCGACAAGCCGCCATAGACTGCGAGCGTGCCCATTGGTCCCGGAAAATTCGGCACCACGCCGTAGCTCGGCTTCAATCCGAACACGCCGCTGAACGCCGCCGGAATCCGGATGGAGCCGCCGCCATCGCCGCCGGTCGCCAGGGGTACGACGCCGGCCGCCACCAAGGCCGCCGAGCCGCCGCTGGAGCCGCCGGGCGTGCGGGAAACATCCCAGGGATTGCGCGTGATTCCGGTCAGCGGGCCGTGCGTGATGCCCTTCCAGCCGAATTCGGGCGTTGATGTCTTGCAGAAGAACACCGCGCCGGCCTCACGCAGGCGGGCGACGCCGGGCGTATCCTCCGTGCTCGGCGCCGCAGGCGTCGCGTGGGAGCCGAAGCGCATCGGCCAGCCAGCGACATGCGCCGTGTCCTTGATCGCGACAGGCACCCCGTCGAGCGGCCCGATCGGCGTACCGCTGCGCCAACGTTCCGCCGATGCTGCGGCCAGGCGCCGCGCTAGCGGTTCATCCAGCAGGCAGATGGCATTGAGAGCCGGATTGACCCTCTGCAGTTGCGCCAGCGTGGCTTCCAGCACATCAACCGGCGACAGCTCACCCTCGGCGAAGCGCCGCGCCATCTCGCGGGCGGAAAGCCAGTTCAAGTCGTCAGACATGCCGCCCGATCCGCAAATGTAGTGAAGCCTTCGAACATTCCGTTCGAACATGCCACGACAGGCAGCGGACCGCAGCCCCTCGACCAGAATGGCAGATCTGCCGCACGTTCGTGCGCCATCTGACCTAAGCTCTCTTCCCGGTACGTTTGGTCATTGGAGCGTTTCGCCGCGCCCGTTTGCCTCGCGCGATCTCCGTCGCCAGCGCATCGAGCTTCGGTTCCCAGAAGCTCCTGAACTGACCGATCCATGCATCCACCGCCTGAAGCCCGGCAACATCCACCGAATAAAGTCGTCTTTGCGCGTCCGCCCGGACCTTTGCAAAACCGCTCTCGCGCAGCACCTTGAGATGCTGCGACACGGCGGCCTGCGTGATCCCGAACTCGGCCCCGATCGCCTCGACCACTTCACCAGACGTCATTTCCCCCGGGCCGAGCAGTTCGAGGATGCGTCGGCGCACCGGATCGGCGAGGACTTCGAAGAGGTGCATCAGCTTCCTGTGCCCGGGTGCGCCATGTCAGGCGGGATCTCGCCGCGAAAGAAAGCGATGGTCCGGTCCGACCGCTCCTTTGCCGAGGCCGGATCGACGCCGCTCGCGACATGCGCCGCACGCCAAAATTCGCCGCTCTGACTCATGAACTCCTTGCCGTCTGGAGAGCCCATCCATGCCTCGGCTGTGTCGTGGTCGACGGATGCCCCCGTCCCAAGATACCGCTCAAGTCCCGCGAGGGCGAGGTCCCAACCGATCCCGACCGCGCCTGGACCGAACTGGTTCCAATGATCCTCGAGGATCGCGGTGTGCTCCAGCGTCAACCGCGCTCTCTCGCGTTCTGCCGCCAGCGCTACGTCGATCCAGCTCGTCGCACCGCCGAATTCCCACGTCGCTGCAAAATGCCTGGGCGGCGTACACGCCGTGATGGTCCCGCCCGCATTCCCCTTGAGCTGGTACTTTCCGCCCAACTGGAGGTCTCCCTCGACCGGCAAAAACCAGCGCGGGATGCGTTCCTTGCTCGTCAATGCATCCCAGAGGTCGTCGACATCAGTGTCGTAAAGCCGCGTCAGCGTCACCGCGCTCGCTGCTTTCCCGTCCTTCTCAAAATTGCGCACCGAGCGTGTGACAAGCCCCAGCACCCTGGCAACGTCGATCTCCATTCCGTCCTCCTTGTCCTTTCCGGCGATGAATATCGGCATGAACTTATATAAGTCAAGACTTTTAATACTGCCGAACATGCATCGTACACCGCAGTCTCGCCACGTCATTGCGAGCGAAGCGAAGCAATCCATCACGCCGCAAGTAGAGAAGTGGATTGCTTCGCTTCGCTCGCAATGACGTGGATACAGCTTCGCGATCTCGCGGCGCGTTCGCCCGAGGTTTGCTTGATAACTTCCCGCCCTCTTGTTCAGAGGGCGCAGGGAAGACCGGGTGCTTGCTGCACCCGCGGTCTCGCGTGCGATTTGCGCAAACAAAACTGCACACGAGCATACAGGGCAGCGGAAACACTCCGGCCTTCCCTGCGCAATGGCTTTACGGCTTACTTCGTGCTCTCCCCGGAGAACGGCTCTTTTGCCTCCGTCGTCGGCGGGATACCGCGCTCGATCCGATTGGATCGATGCGCAACCGCCAACTTAGCGCCAGCACCGCGGCGCCCGAACCACACGACTTCGCCGTACGCTTCCGGCGCGTACGTCTATCGCGCCCTCAGCGTCCACCGCATCTCACCGCACGTTCGTGACGATCGCGAAGCGCCCCTCATCTACCGTGAGACGGGCGAAGTTGTGCAGCTGATTTGGATTGGAACGAAAGCGGAATATTTTTGATTTCCGGGCTTGACGTGATTTCGGAAAATCAGAAGTGATTTGCCCGTCGGCCCGGCCGATGCATTTAACCCTGGGTGTGGCTTCGGCCAGCCGCGACGGCGCGGCGACGTGGATCTTGACGTAGTCTCATATGAGGCATATATTTGCCTCACCTGATACGGAGGCTTCATGAGCTACCGGGCTGCAACCGCCGCCGAACTTCTCGGCGTCAAACCGAAGAACACCGAGACGACGCTTACGCTGGCCTATTCCGTCGAGAAGGGCTTGCCGGTGTCGGCGCTGGACAAATTCGCAGGCCGTGTCAGCCCGAACGATATTCGCCGCTTCACCTATCGGGTCGTGCCCAAGCCGACGCTCGAACGCCGGCGCAAGCAGAAGCAGCTTTTGACACCTGCGGAAAGCGACCGTCTTGCACGCGTCGCCAAGGTGTTCGCCTTCGGGATCGACGTCTTCCGAGACGAAGCCAAGGTCCGCGCGTTTCTCGAGCGGCCGCACCCGATGCTGGACGACAAGGCTCCGCTCGAAGTGGCCCTGACGACCGGTCCCGGCGCCGATGCGGTGATCAACCTGATGGGCCGCGCCGCATATAGCGGCGGCGTATGAGCGTTCAGAAGACCGACCGAGTCCTGAAATGCTATCGCATCGGGGACCCGGACGGTGCCTTCCCGATCTATGACTCCGAAGGCGCCCGCCTGTATCCCGGACGCTGGAACACGCCTACGAGCCCGGTTATCTACACCTCGGAGCACTATTCCACCGCCCTCTTGGAAAAGCTGGTGCACGCCAATCTGGTGATGCCCGCCAACCAGCACTTCATCGAAATCACCATCCCAAACGGCGTCACTTACGAAGTCTTTCAGACCGCCGCGCATCCGGGCTGGGATTCGCGAAATGAAACGATCTGCAAGACGTTCGGCCAAGACTGGTCGGAGGAGAAGCGTTCGGCACTGCTGATCGTTCCCTCGATCCCGGCGCGCCTGGAACGCAACTTTCTAATCAACCCGGGCCACCCCGACGCCAGCAGCATCACCTACACGCTGCCCGAGCCGGTGTGGTGGGATGAACGGCTTTATTCGAAGCCGTAGCAACAGCCAACCAGATCATGACCATCCGCCCCATAGTCAGATATCCCACCCCCGGCTGGGGGTGAGAGGGATTCGGCGGAATATTCCACCCTACTTCGCTCAGCGGCTTTTCGCTGCGGCCGTCCCAAACAGTTAGGTGCGCTGTCACCGTCATTCCCGTTCCCGGTCGTCGAGCCCTGCAATCGCCACGCTGGGTGACAGCCCGAACATGCTGCTGAATACCCGCGAAAGATGGGCTGTATCGGCGAAACCGGCATCCATCGCTGCCGTCCGCACCAGCTCGCGCTCGGCCATTCTCAGCGCAGCATGCTGCAACGCTGACCACAGCTTGAACCGGCGAAATGTCAGCCCCGTCGCCGCCTTGAAGCAGCGCAGCGCCCGCGTCCGCTCCATGTCGAGGCATCGTACCAGTTCGTGTTGCGACACCCGCCGCATTGGATCGGCCTGCATCGCCCGTACGATCTCCGCCACTTTCGCCGGAAGCGGATTGGTTGCGAACGCGAGCCGTTCCCGCAATTCCTCTGTCGCGCAGGAATCGCCACCAATCGATCGGCGCGCCAGCTGTTCCAAATAGCCTTTCAGCGCGACGGCCAACGGGGCATCGAACGGAAATGTCAGTCCGTTGAGGTAGACGACATCAGCACCTCGCCCACCGAGCCAAACGCTGTGCACGATCCCCGGCCGGACGAGGAGGACATCACCCGTGACGCTCACGCCTGTATGCTCGACCGTGATCGGCCCCGCCCGCCCCACCAGCACGGCCATGACAACATTCGGATGCGCCCCGAGACGCGTGACCGGGATGGGCAATATCGTGCTGCTGAAAGGCGTTTCCCGAAACGGCATGGCTCCCTACTATCGGCAACTTTGTCGTTTGGCGCAAATCCTCAAGCGGCACGATATGGCCGGCGTCGGATGCATCCAGCACTTGCTAGCGCTTTATCCCGGCCCGGGCGAACGCGGCCTGAGCTTCACCACCGTTCATGTAGACGTCCTTGCGCACCACCTCGCCGCGGGAATTGAGCGTCACGACATCGAGCATCTCGACCTTGGCCGTGAACGGCGCGCCGCCGGGCTCCTTGAGCGCAAGGACCATTGTCCATTCGAAGACCCAGTGATCGTCGCCGTAGAGCCTGCGGCCCATCTCGAACGAAAAGTCGAACTTTTCGAAGGTATCAATGCAGCGCTGCCGCAAGGCCGCCCGCCCGTGGACGGCATCGGACCCGTCATGGACATGGAAGACCGTGTCTTCCGAATGGAGCGAGGCGATCAGATCCGGGTTCCTGGTCTCCCAGCCGACATGATAGCGTTCGAACACATCGCGAAGCGGCGTTGCGTGTTTTGCAAGAGCTGTGGCTGTCATTGGTTTTCCTCCCCTGGGTAGGGAGAAAAACTAGCGCGTGTGCGCGCTTTCGCGTTGAACAAACGTGCGACCGTGGTCATTCAATCCATCAGGCGCGCTTCGCTACCGCCGCCGACGAATAGAGCGCCTCCTGTTCCTTGCGGACGCGAACAGCTGACAGTGTAGCGTCGATCGCCACATCGGCCCAGGTGATGCAGGAGTCCTTGGCTACCGGTCGGATCAATCGCACATCGTGAGCGAGACCCAACGGCAGATATCCCTTTGCCAGTGACGTGCTGGTGGGCGTCAGCTTTCCGAACACGGTGTACCCGCCCTCCCCATCGAGCGTATCTCCCACCCGCAGATTCCTTTTGGCGGTCGCTGCCACGTCGGCATTGAAGCATGTTGCGACACCCGTCGGTTCACCGCGAAGCGCAATGGCCGCGACCGAAATTCCGAGCTCCAGACCAATCAGGTGCCATTTCTTGTAGGAACTCATGTAACGACCGGACGGATCCGTAACGACATTGTACTCCTGGAAACAATTCCGGATGTACTCACTGTCGCCTTCAAAGCAAACCCAAACGCCTTTCCGGATATCGTTCGGGATCTGGGCGCCGTCGGCGGTGAGGCAGGACACGACCTCGACTTGCCCCCGAGCTTCCAGGACGCCTCCTTCGGAGCGCGGACGCATGAGCGTGGGAATGTCGTCCACTGATCCCGGAGGGAATGCAAGGCCTTGCGAGGGCGCCTCCAGGCCGGTCGCATTGGCGATCGCAGCCGATTCGATTGCCGGCTTCGATCCGTCGAGGAAGGCATTGAACATCTTGGGATTCATGCCGCCGCGCGCAGCTTGCTCGGCCGTCAGCCCCCAGTGATCCCAAACCGTTTCGGG
Organism: Bradyrhizobium sp. URHC0002; assembly: GCF_054059515.1. Lineage (NCBI taxonomy): Bacteria > Pseudomonadati > Pseudomonadota > Alphaproteobacteria > Hyphomicrobiales > Nitrobacteraceae > Bradyrhizobium > Bradyrhizobium sp. URHC0002. The sequence continues at coordinate 6,499,965 of NZ_JBSSCF010000001.1, forward strand.
CGTCGATTCCCGATATTGCGGCAGCCATTTGTGCCCGCGACCGGCCGCGACCACCGGGAAGCCGCATGCCCTCGCCCAATCAACGAGATCACAGGCCAACGCCGGTTGATCGCCATAGGCAAGGCTGTAAATCACACCCGCTTGCCTGGCCTTATGGGCCAGGATCGGGCCGCAGAACGCGTCAGCCTCGACCGTCACGTTGATGATCGGCTTACCTGCTGAAAACGCCGCCAGGCAGTGTTCGACGGCGGCCACCGGATTGCCGGTGCACTCGGCAATCACGTCGATGCCGTGGAATTTGACGAGCGCTTCCCAGTTGTCGGCGAGGTGCGTCGTGCCATTCCTGAGCGCATCATCGAGGGAAGCGGCGCCATACCGCTCCTCGGCCCACCCGACGCGCCTCAGGTTCTCGATCGCACGAGATGGCGACAGATCGGCGATTCCGACGATGTGAACGCCAGGCGTGCGCGGAGCCTGATGAAGATACATCGCGCCAAACTTGCCGGCGCCGATCAATCCAACCCGTATCGGGCGCCGCTCTGCTTCGCGCGCAAGGAGTTTTGCGTAGAGGTTCACGATATCTCTCCTGATCCGCGCTGCTACGTTCGCGCAAAGATGGTGACATTGCCGCCGACGATCTCAACCTTCTCGATACAATGGGTCTGCCAGGATGGCCACGAACATAGTATCACCCGGTCGGCCAGGCACTGGTCCACAAATAAGCGCGGTCGCGTCTGTCGACCAAAATAAAGGGAGGAACTGGAATGAGAAGGGTGACGGCTCTGACGCTGGTTGCATCGGCATTCAGCCTATTGATGGCCCCGCTGGCATCAGCGCAGACAGACTACCCGAACCGGGCCATCACCATGGTCGTACCATTTGCGGCAGGCGGCGCTACCGACGTTATCGCCAGGATTGTTGCCGAAGGCATGTCCAGGCACCTGGGCAAGCCGATCATCATCGAAAATGTGGCTGGCGCCGGCGGTACCATCGGCTCTATCCGCGTCATGAGAGCCGCGCCCGACGGCTACACGCTGCTTACCGGGCACATGGGAACCCATGCGTCATCCTATGCGCTGTATGAGAAACGGAAATACGATCCTCGAACCGATTTCGAGCCGATCGGCCTGATGGCCTCGGCGCCGATCGTGGTTTTCGGCCGAAAGGATCTGCCCGCAACGACATTCCACGAATTCATCGGGCTGATGAAGGCGAAGGGCCCTGATTTCAAGGTCGGTCATTCAGGCGTCGGATCCAACGCTCATCTCACCTGCACCCTGCTGAATGCCCTGGTCGGAACCAAGCCCACCGAAATCCCCTACCGCGGCAACGGCCCGCTCATGAACGATCTGCTCAGCGGAGCCATCGACTATTCTTGCGACCAGGTGATTACGGTCGCCCCGCAAGTCTCGGCTGGCACCATCAAGGCGTTCGTCGTCGCCTCTCCGCAGCGATCCAAGGTGCTTCCAGACACCGCCACGTCAGGGGAAAGCGGCCTGAACGCCTATCAGGCCGACGCGTGGACGGCATTGTTCTCCCCGAAGGGATTGCCCGACGACATCGTGAAGAAGATCCATGCTGCCTATGCAAAGGCGATGGCTGACCCGGACACGATCGGCCGGCTTGAGAAACTTGGCGCCGTGGCGCCCGCACCCGAGCAGCAGTCGCAGGCCTACCTTAGAAAGCTCGTCGCAAGCGATGTCGATCGGTGGACCAAGGTCATCACGGATGCACATATCAGCATCGCGGACTGATGCACTGGCCGACCCGAACGTACGTTTCGCCGAAGTGTTGCCGGTGTAGCGGGGTTCGTAGCCCGCATGAGCGCAGCGATATGCGGGAGCAGTCCCGGGTGTCGCTGCGCTCAACCGGGCTACGGCTGGCTGGCTCACCGCCGACTTGCTGGAGACGACGCCGCGGGGCTTAATAAAGCGGAACCCAGACAAATCTCCGATCTTTCTGCCTGCCGGGCGCATAAAAAAAACTCGGTGGTGATGTCGGGACGCCGGTCGTTCGAACGTCCTTTGCTGGAACCAGCCGTCATCGCCGCCCTGCGCGGCTAATCAAGGAGACGTCCGATGAGCAAGAACACGATCTGCCTTTGGTACAATCACGACGCCGAAGCAGCCGCACAGTTTTACGCAAAGACGTTTCCGAACAGCAGCGTCGACTCCATTCATAAAGCACCATCCGACTTTCCCGGCGGCAAGGCTGGCCAGGTACTGACGGTGCTGTTCACCGTGTGCGGCGTGCCGTGCATCGGCCTCAACGGCGGAGACATGTTCAAGCAAAGCGAGGCCTTCTCGTTTCAGATCGCGACCGACGACCAGGCAGAAACCGACCGTTACTGGAACGCGATCGTCGGCAATGGCGGCGTCGAGAGCGCCTGCGGCTGGTGCAAGGACAAGTGGGGCCTTTCGTGGCAGATCACGCCGCGCGTGCTGACCGACGCGATGGCCAAGGGCGGCGACGTCGCCAAGCGCGCCTTCGAGGCCATGATGCCGATGGGGAAGATCGAGGTCGCGAAGATCGAGGCCGCGGTGCGGGGCTAAGACGAAGCAGTTGTAGCGCGCATGAGCGGAGCGATATGCGGGACAGCAGTCCCCGAGGTCGCTCCGCTCGCCCGGGCTACGGAGCCGGGCGTCAGCCTCCCGCCATCAAATCCCTCGCCAGCGCCATGTAAGCCGGCAGCGTCACCGGGTCGTTGGCGGCGTTTCCCGCCGCCGGATGCGAGGCATAGCGGGCGATCACCATTTCGGCTTTCGGATCGATATAGATGCCCTGCCCGTGAATGCCGCGCGCCATGAAGGCGCCATGCGCATTGTGCGTGACCCACCATTGATTGCGGTACGACGCGCCGGGCAACGTCGTGTAGCCGGCCGGTTTGAATTTTGCGGGATCGCCGCCGCGGGCGATGTCTTCCACCACCACCGACGGCACGATCTGGCGGCCGTTGAAGCGGCCGTGATTGCGGATCGTCTCGCCGAAGCGGGCGAGGTCGCGCAGCGTCGTCGAAAGCCCGCCGCCGCCGCTTTCGGTACCGATGCGGTCGACGTGATAATGCGCGTCCTCTTCCGCGCCCATCGGACTCCAGATGCGCATCGAAAGCAGATCGGACAGCGTCATGCCACTCGCGCGCCGGCAAATAAAAGCCAGCACGTCGGAATTGACGGTCTTGTAGGCGAACGCTTTGCCGTGCTCGCCCTGCTTCTTCTGCGCGCACAGGAAATCGAAAATATTGGTCGCGCCTTCATAGCCGGGCTCGATCGGCGCCATGCCGTTCGCCCGCCGCAGCCCAAACACGCCGGAATTCTTGTCGGTATAAACTTCCGTGTATTCGAGGCCCGTGGTCATATCCATCGCCTCGTGCACGCGTGCGTCGCCGAACGCGCTTGTCCTCAATTCCGGCACGTAGTCCGTGACCGGCGCCTGCGGATCGATCTTGCCCTCCGCGATCAGGACGCCGGCGAGCGTGCCGGTGAACGATTTCGTCACCGACATCGAAATATGCGGCTTGTGCGGCTTCAGTGCACCGAAATAACGCTCGTAGATCAGTCTACCCCGGTGCAGCACGGCGATGCCGTCGGCATAGGTCTCCTCGAGCATGCGCTCGAACGTCATCGGCCGCCCATCCATGGTGACCGACGCGGACGCGCCGATATCGTGCTCCTCGCGCGGCAACACCGACGCGGGCCCTGCCCCGCGCCAGACATTCACCGTCGGCACGAGTTGGCGGATATTGCTCCAGGCCCAGCGCAATTCGGGAAAGCTGCGGAACGATCCGTCCTGGAAGATGATGGTTTTATCCGGCGGCGGCGGAAAGCCCTGCATCCAGCGGAGCGCTTGCGGATCGGTCTCGGCGGCGGTCGGGGTGAACTGATTTGTGGCGGTCGTGACGGACATGAAGGCTTACTCCGGAGGAACGACACGGTGTCGTAACATGGCGGTGCGTGGGGTGCAGCCGGCGTTTCAGCAGGCGTGACCGGCGCCGCGAGCAGCTTCGTAGCCCGCATGAGCGCAGCGATATGCGGGGTGGCGCGGTCCCGGGTATCGCTGCGCTCACCCGGGCTACGCTTGCTGTAGACTCACAAAGCGGACGAGCAAGCGGACCTCACGTGTCCGCGCAGTCCGTCGAGCGAATCGTGGAATTAAGCAGGTGCGTATGTCAACCTAATCACGTCCTCGCCTATTTGATCGCTGGCCACAAGGCGAAGCGGTGGCCGGGGACCAGCGAAGAATGGCTTGCCGCGACCAAGCACGACGGGATGAAGGTAGAGTTGATACTCATCAATAAGACCAAGGTCGGTTAGGCTTCTTGCAAGGTCTGGTCCGGAAACGTCAATCTCGCCAACGAGCTGAGCCTTTAGCTCACGTATCACCGCCTCGAAGTCATCCTCGACGAGAGTGGCGTTGGGGCCGACTGACTTCAACGATCGTGATACGACCCACTTCGGTTGGCGCCGCCACGCCGCCGCGAAGTCGCGTTCCTCCGGGGTCCACTCAGGATGGTCTTCGTCCCAATAGCGCATGATCTCGTACATGCGGCGGCCGTACACGCTGCCCGTCAGGCCGCGCACTAGCTCGATCCAGTGACGAAAGAGCACGGGACCTGGCGCAAATTCCTGATGGTCGACGTAGCCGTCCAAGGACAGGTTCATTCCGAAGACGAGCTTCGCCATGTTACAATTCTCCACCGCAGCTTTTCCAGAATAGTTTTAGCCGACGTTGCGCGGAAGTGAGGCTGGACACAATCTGCGCGCCGCTTTGTCTGTGTGACCAACAACCGGAGGTCGGCTTTCTACCATTCTCCGCCATTCGGCACGCGCATCCTGGTGCTTCTATTTGTGAGGTCAAACCTAGGCGACGCCGAGCTTCCCGCGTTCCCCGCCCCGGGGCGTCGCTGTCCCCGGTGGCTTTCACGAACACCATGACCCGCATCGTCTGTCTCCCTATTTGAGTGGGCCGCTTTGGCCTCTCATCGGGACGACGAACGAACCTGTCGGAAATCCGACATCGCTCCGCAAATTTTTCCAGATGTTCGAAGCGCGGCTATGCCACGCGTGCTACTCCCACTCGATCGTCCCCGGCGGCTTTGACGTCACGTCGTACACCACCCGATTGACCCCCTTCACCTCGTTGATGATCCGCGTCGCGGTTTCGCCGAGGAACTTCATGTCGAAAGCGTAGAAGTCGGCGGTCATGCCGTCCGTGGAAGTCACGGCGCGCAAGCCCACGACATATTCGTAAGTCCGGCCGTCGCCCATCACGCCCACCGTCTTCACCGGCAGCAGCACGGCGAAGGCCTGCCAGATGGTGTCGTAGAGGCCGGCTTTTCGGATCTGGTCGATGTAGACGGCGTCGGCCTGGCGCAGGATGTCGAGCTTTTCCTTCGTGATGTCGCCGGGGCAGCGGATGGCGAGACCGGGGCCCGGGAACGGATGCCGGCCGACGAAGATTTCGGGCAGGCCGAGTTCGCGGCCCAAGACGCGGACCTCGTCCTTGAACAATTCGCGCAAGGGCTCGACCAGCTTCATGTTCATGCGCTCAGGGAGACCGCCGACATTGTGGTGCGACTTGATGGTCACCGACGGGCCGCCGGTGAAGGAGACGCTCTCGATCACATCAGGGTAGAGCGTTCCTTGCGCGAGGAAATCCGCGCCGCCGATTTTCTTGGCTTCCGCGTCGAACACGTCGATGAACAGGCGGCCGATGGTCTTGCGCTTGATTTCGGGGTCGGTGACCCCTGCGAGTTCGCCGAGGAATTGCTTTGAGGCATCAACGTGCACCAGCGGAATGTTGTAGTGGTGCCGGAACAGGTCGACGACGGTCTTGGCTTCATCAAGCCGCAGCATGCCGTGATCGACGAACACGCAGGTGAGCTGATCGCCGATCGCCTCGTGGATCAGCACCGCAGCGACAGCTGAATCGACGCCGCCGGAGAGGCCGCAGATCACCCTGCCCTTGCCGACTTGTGCCCGGATCTTTTCGATCGCTTCCTCGCGGAAGGCGCGCATGGTCCAGTCGCCGGTGAGGCCGGCGACCTTGCGGACGAAATTGCGGATCAGCTTGGCGCCGTCGGGCGTGTGCACCACTTCGGGATGGAACATCAGGCCGTAATATTTGCGCTTCTCGTCCTGGATCACGGCGAACGGTGCGTTCGGCGAGACGCCGGCCACACTGAAGCCCGGCGGCATTTTGGTGATGCGGTCGCCATGGCTCATCCACACCTGATGCTTCTCGCCCATCGACCAGGTGGACTCGAACAGGTTGCTCGCTGCTTTCACCTCGACATCGGCACGGCCGAATTCGCGGTGGTGCCCGCCCTCGACCTCGCCGCCGAGCTGGGCGGCCATGGTCATCTGGCCGTAGCAGATGCCGAGCACGGGCACGCCGGAATCGAAGATCTTTTGCGGCGCGCGGGGCGAGCCTTTTTCGTGCACCGATTCCGGGCCGCCGGAGAGGATCACCGCTTTCGGCTTCATCTCGTCGAAGGCGGCTTCGGCCTTCTGGAACGGGACGATTTCGGAATAGACGCCCTCCTCGCGCACCCGGCGCGCGATCAGTTGCGTCACCTGACTGCCGAAATCGACAATCAGAATCTTGTCATGCGCCGAGGCCACCGTGGTGGTCTGCTCGCGGGCTTGCTGTGGGGCTGTCATGGCAAGCAGATACGCGACGGGGGGCGGCCTCGCAACCGCGAGAAAGGGCCAGCCCACATTCTTCTGAAGGGGATGGACAAATCTACATAGGTCAGTATCATTGACCTAATTTGCTCCAACTGTGCCCAAGAGCCGATCGGGCAATTTGCAGAGCGCACATCGCGGAGAAACGGAGGAACCCATGCAGAGCCAGCACCACGCGGCGGCCGACCTCGCCGCGCTCGGGCGGGAGTGGATATCAGCCTGGAACTCGCACGACCTCGAACGCATCTTGGCGCTTTATACCGAAGATGCGGAAATGACCTCCGACCGCATTCAGGCGCTCGGGCTCGAGGCCAGCGGCACGCTGGGCGGCAAGGACAAATTGCGCATGTACTGGAGCAAGGCGTTTCAGCTGCGGCCCAATCTGCATTTCGATTTGATCGATACCTATGTCAGCCCCGACAGCGTCGTCGTGCTTTACCAGAACGAGCGCGGCGCGCAGATCTGCGAATATCTGCGGCTTGATGCCGGGGGCAAGATCAGGCAGGGCTCGGCCAATCATCTGGCGCATTAGGGCTCGGATTCGTAGGGTGGGCAAAGCGCAGCGTGCCCACCATTTCACGATGAAAGCTGTCGATAGAGGGTGGGCACGCTGCGCTTTGCCCACCCTACAGGAAATTCCCGCATGAAAATTCCAACACTGCCCTTCACCGTCACCGACTGGAGCCAGGTGGAAGCGACGAAACATCCCGGCGAAACCGGCGAAGCGCTGTGGCGCACGCTCGACATCGGCGATCTGCGCGTGCGCATGGTCGAGTATTTGCCGGGCTATTTCGCCGATCACTGGTGCGACCGCGGGCATGTGCTCTACGTGCTGGAAGGCGAACTCGATACCGAACTGCGCGACGGGCGCACGTTCAAGCTCAAGCCGGGCATGAGCTATCAGGTGTCGGATTTCGGCGACGCCGCGCACAGGTCATCGACGAAGACGGGAGCGAAGCTGTTCATTGTGGATTGAGATTTTGTAGGGTGGGCAAAGCGCAGCGTGCCCACCATTCAAGACAACGGATAGGTGGTGGGCACGCTGCGCTTTGCCCACCCTACGCGATCACGCCTTCTTCAGCACCGAGACAAAAAAGCCGTCCGTTCCCGTTCGCCGTGGCGTCATCAGCCAGCCCTCGTCAGACTTCAGCGCGGCCGCTTCAAAATCTTCCGCCTTGTCCCAGAGCACGCTCGCGGTCTCGTTCAGTGGCTGAATCGAAAACCCTTCATGACGCGCCACGAACGCGCGGATCTGGTCGCCGTTTTCCGCAGGGAGTACCGAGCAGGTGACATAGGCGATCCGGCCGCCCGGCTTGACCAGGGCGGCCGCGCGATCAAGCACTTCGGCCTGATCCTTCAAGCGGACTTCGAGCGCGCCGGGGCGCATGCGCCATTTGGCGTCGGGGTTGCGGCGCCAGGTGCCGGTGCCGGTGCAGGGCGCGTCGATCAGCACCAGATCGGCGGAGGCCCTGATGTCGGCCAATGGATCAGCGTCGCCTTTCGGCGCGCGGATATCGGCGTTGTGGACGCCGGCGCGGGACAGCCGCTCGTAGATCGGCGCGAGCTGGCGCTTGTCGTGGTCGGTCGCGATCAGGCGGCCCTTGCCTTGCATCATCGCGGCGAGCGCCAGCGTCTTGCCGCCGGCACCGGCGCAGAGATCGATCACCTGCTCGCCGGGCTTTGCCGCCGTGAACATGGCTGCCAGTTGCGAGCCCTCGTCCTGCACTTCGATGGCGCCTTTTATAAAATCTTCCTCGGCGTGAATGCCGGGATTGCGCGCGTCGGCGCCGAGTTCGATGCGCAGGCCAATCGGCGACCACGGCGTCGGCTGCGCGCCGAGGTGCGACAACCGCGGCAGAACCTTTTCGCGATTGGCCTTCAGCGTGTTGACGCGAAGATCCAGCGGCGCGCGGCTCGCCATCGCCGTTGCTTCGGCCACGCGATCGTCGCCGAACACTTTTGCCAGGTGTGCGTCCAGCCATTCCGGATAATCGCCGGCAACGTACGGCGGTGCATCGTCGAGTGAGCGCGAGGTCAGCGCCGATCGCTCGGCCCCGCTCAGCGGCTCCGGCGCAAATCGTTCGCCGTGGCACAAATTGGAGATAGCCTCGGTCGTCATGCCGCGCTCGAGCCGGAGCATGCCGAGCACGCGCGCGCGCGGCGTGTCCGCATCCATCAGCCAAGCGCTGGACGCACGCCGCCGCAGCACGTCCCAGATCAGGCCGGCAATCGCCGCGCGGTCGCCCGAGCCGGCATAGCGGTGCGCGGTGCCCCACTCCTTCAGCGCTTTTGCGGCCGGAACGCGTTGCGCGTCGATGGTCTCGATCAGTTCGATGGCGGCGGACAGCCGGGCAGCGGGAGTCATTCAAAACTTTCTAGATCAGAAGCAGCAGCTTGAGCGCGAAATAGATCCACATCGCCAGCACGACCAGCGCCCCGGCAAACCACGCCAGGCTGCGCTGTTGAATGTTGTTCGAGGTGACGAAAATGCCGGCATGGGCAAATCGTGTCACCACGAATACCCAGGACATCAGCACGATGAAGAGATCAGCCCGGCGCAGCGGCAGCGCCAGCGCGATCAGGAAGTAGAACAGGAGGGGTACTTCGAACTGATTGCTGAAGCAATTGCCGATCTGGGCCACGCGGGCCGGGTATTTCGGCTGCCCGGCCGCGATGTCCTTCAGGCTGGTTTCCCGGGCCTTCACCGCCCCTGTGCGGGCGGTCACCATCCACAGCAGCAGGAAGAAAGTAAGCCCGACCAGAACAAAGACCGGCAGCAAAACCATTTGAACCGACATGAGAATCTCCCCCCGAAACCTGCGCCAAGCCTCAAAGCAATAACGAGCCGCCCCTCGCCTGACAAATCCGCTGTCGCCAGGTCCGCTTGAACCGCCACCCGAGCCGTTTGAACCACAGCTCAAGCCGTTTGAACCACAGCTCAGGGCTTGGCGACCAACTATCGAGAATTCCGATGGTTCTGGGCTCGAACCGGCCCCAAAGCAACCCGCGAGCAAGCGATGAACATCACCTCCCCGATCGTGACCGGCGCAGCCAACGCGGCCGAACTGCCCGGCTCTTCCGTGTCTACCTTCCTCAGGGCATTGGGGGCCGGCACCGGCCTGTTCGGCGACAGCCCGGACGGCGGCCTCGGCATGATCATGTCGGCCTTGGCCGGAATCGCCACGGCGCTGGCGGTCGCGATCATGCTGTCCGTCTATTTCCGCAGCGGCTACCGCAGCCGGCGCGATCTGGTGAAGCACGGGCTTGCCGCCTCCGCCGTGCTCGTACTGCTCGCCTTCGTGATCTCGGACATGCGGAACGCGGCGCTGGCCTATCTCGGCCTCAATCCGGCGAAGCCCGCCGTCGAATTTGAAATCCGCCTGCCGAAGGCGGCGCTCGCGGCTGCCACCGACACCCAGGTCGAATTGCTGACCGACCGGAACCAGAAACTGGCCAAGGTTCAGGAGGCGCTGGCCTCCACCCCGGACGGCCGCAGCGTCCTGCGGGGAACCGTGACGCTGGATTACCGCACCACGGAACGCATGATGGTGTTGAACCTGCCAGGCCAGGGCCAGAGCACGTTCCGGATGCGGTTGCCGGCAAGCCCCTCGCGATCCGGCCAGTTCGGGCCGTGGCATCTGGCCGACGGCATCGTCCCCGCCAATGGCGGCACGGTGACGTCAGAGCTTCATGACGCCTACGCGATCCGCTACCGCGTGCTCTGAGGCCCACGGGCGCTCGCACAACCGGCCGCAACGATCGGCTTTGCCACAATCAATGCGATCGCCGTCCCCGCCAGCGCCGATGTGCCCGCCAACATGCAGATGGCGTTGCCCGTACGCATCAAGACGCAAAAGACGGCGAGACCGCGTGGCACATTTGCTTTGACGGGAACAACCGGCGCTTTACTCTATCCCTAACGGCCGCCAAAAAAGAGCAGCCGCGGGAGGGTTACAACTTGCGATTTCGCGATCAGGACATTGTTTTCGCCGACGGCGCCAACGGACAGAGCAAGGGACAGAATTTCGAAATTCCTACCGCCAATCCCGCCAACTACTTCCACGTCATCAGCAATTCCGCCGACCTGCCGAGACTTGCGATCGACGGCAAGCTGTTCCTGCCGGCCTCGGACAAGCGCAAGCGCAACGGAAAGCTGCCGCTGGTCATGGTGGTGCCGGGCAGCCTCGGCGTCGCCGCCTCGCACCTCAAACATGCCGAAACCGTAGTTTCCGACGGCTTTGCGGCCTTTGTGCTCGACTGCTTTGGCGCGCGCGACGTGACCTCGACGGTCGCCAACCAGACCCAGTTCTCCTTTGCCGCCAGCGCCTATGACGTGCTGGCGGCCTGGATGGTGCTCTCTGATCATCCGGAGATCGACGCCTCCCGGATCGGCGCACAGGGCCACAGTCGCGGCGGCTCGGCGGTGCTGACGGCGGCAACGCGCCGCTTTGCCGATGCGGTGGTCGGCGCCGGCGCCGGTTTTCGCAGCGTGCTGGCCGCCTATCCCTGGAGCGGCCACCAGTTCCTCGATCCCTCCGTCGATGAAACCGAAATCCGCGTCATCATGGGCGATGCCGATGAATGGTGCTCGCCGATGCAGGTGCAGGGCCATTGCCAGGCCATCCGCCTCTCCGGCGGAAGGGCGACGATGCGGCTGATCGGCGGCGCGCAGCACAGTTTTGACCGCGGCACCGGTATCGAGAACGTCCCCGACGCAGCCGTCTCCCCCGCCGCGCCGACGGCCTATATCGCCAATGACGGCGCCTTCATTCATCCGCTCACGGGTGTCGCGGACAGCAAGCTGACCGATCGCGACCTCATGATCTACGCGCTGAAAGCCGGCTATGGCCGCAAGGGCGCGCAGATTGGCAGCCGCGACGGCGATGCCGAACTATTCAAGGCGGATATGCTGGCGTTCTGGCGGCGGACGTTGGGGTGACGGGCCCCGTCATCGTTCCGACTTCGGATCCGGTTAAGGTCGGACCGAAAGGACTACTGCATGAGCGAATTTCGCCTGACGCAAATTTCCGATACCCACCTCGCCCGCCGCCTGCAGAAACTCACCGACAATTTTCACCGCGTCGGCGAGCATATCGACGCGACGCGACCGGATCTCGTGATCAACAGCGGCGATATCTCCTTCGACGGGCCCACCAGCCGCAGCGATCTCGAATTTGCCAAGGAACTGCACGACGCGCTGCCGGTGCCGTGCCGGCATCTGCCGGGCAACCATGACGTCGGTGATAACCCGACCGCGGTTGGTGCAGCACCGAAGCAACCGGCGACCGAGAAAGAGCGACAGAATTATCTGTCCGTGATTGGCGAAGACCGCTGGCGCTTCGATGCCGCGGGTTGGACCTTCATCGGGCTGAACTCGCTGATCATGAACACCGGGATCGAGAGCGAGGCCGAGCAGTTCGGCTGGCTGGCTTCAGAGCTTGGGCGCATCAACGGCAGGCCGGTCGCGCTGTTCCTGCACAAGCCGCTCTATCTGAACACGCCCGACGATCCCGAAACGGCGGAAACGGCGATCCGCTATGTTCCACAGCCACGGCGCAGAAGTTTGATCGAGATGCTTGCGGCGGTCGATCTGCGGCTGGTCGCCTCCGGCCACGTTCATCAGCGGCGCGATTACACCTTTGGCCACACCCGCCACGTCTGGGCGCCGTCCGCCGGCTTCATCATTCCGGACCGGATGCAGGAAGTCATCGGCGCCAAGGAAGTCGGGCTGGTGGAGTATCGTTTCCAGCCCGACAGTTTTGAAGTCCGCCATGTCCGAGCGGCCGGCCAGATCGATGTCGGGCTGGACGAACTGCTCAATGCGAAATCGAAGAGCTAGGGCTTCAGTCGAACGTCTGTCCTGCGATTTCGCTTGTTCGGCAGTGACGCTCCAAAGACAACCCGAATAGTTGCAGGTGTTGCTCGCAAGGAACAGCCTCCTCTCTAGAGGATCGGCTACGCTGTTCCCGATTTCACCGCGACGTGTCGCGCCCGGGGACTTTCATGAATAGATTTGCGCTTGCCGTTTCCTTGCTTGCTTTCAGCGCCGTGAGCGCCTCTGCCGCCGATCTCGCGGCCCGCCCCTACACCAAGGCGCCCCCGGTGGCCGTCGCAGCCGTCTATGACTGGAGCGGCTTTTATCTCGGCGTCAACGGCGGCGGTGCATGGAGCCGCAAGTGCTGGGATGCGAATCCGTTCACCATCGATCTTGGGTTCATTCCCCCGTTCACGGTTTCCGGTCCCGAAGGATGCCATACCGCCAGCGGCGCGACGGCTGGCGGCCAGGTCGGCTATCGCTGGCAACGCGCGGCCTGGGTGTTCGGACTGGAGGCGCAGGGCAACTGGGCGGATCTATCGGGTTCGAACCCGACCCAGAACGCTTTTCTCGCTGGTTTTGCCAACCGCTCCAGGATCGATGCCATCGGCCTGTTCACCGGTCAGGTCGGCTACGCCTGGAATTCTTTCCTGCTCTACGTCAAGGGCGGCGCGGCGGTCACGCAGGACAAGTACGAAATCTTCCTCACGGGAGCCCAGGGTCCGCTGCCAACAGGCTCCATTGCGGCCCGCGGCAGTGAGACTCGATGGGGTGGCGTGGTCGGCGTCGGAGCCGAGTATGGGTTCACGCCGAACTGGTCATTCGCGCTTGAATATAATCATTTGTTCATGGGCTCCCGCGATGTCGGCATCACCTACGATCCGGCGTTTATCGTAGCTTTGAATCACAGCGAGCGCATTCGTCAGGATGTCGACATGGTGACCGCGCGCATCAACTACCGCTTCGGCGGACCTGTCATCGCGAAGTACTGACCTCCACTGAAGTCTGAAACTTAAAAGGCTCCGGCATCGTCCGGAGCTTTTTTATAGCCTCAAGCCGCGTAGTAACCGCCGTCGATCACATGCGACGCGCCGGTCATGAACGACGCCTTGTCCGAGCACATCCAGGCCACCGCTTCCGCGATCTCGCCGGGAACGCCCATGCGCCGCATCGGCACCTTTGCCAGAATTTGCTCGCCGCGTTCCTCGACCGTCTCCTTGGTCATCGGCGTGGTGATGTAGCCGGGATTGACGCAGTTCACGCGGATACCGTCCTCGGCATATTCGATCGCGGCACTCTTGGTCAGCCCCACCACGCCATGCTTGGCGGCGACGTAATGGCCGGAGGTCGCAAGGCCAATCAGGCCCGCGATCGAGGCTGTGTTGACGATTGCACCGCCATTGCCCTGCGCCAGCATCTGCGCGACTTCGTGCTTGAGGCAGAGGAACACGCCGGTCAGGTTGACCGCCAGCATGCGATCGAACGCCTGCTGGCTGAGCTCGTGCAAACGCTGGCCCGCGGGGCCGACGGCGCGCGGCGCGATGCCCGCATTGTTGAACGCGCAATCGATCCGCCCGAAGGCTGACACCGTGCGGGCCACCATCGCAGCCACGTCGGCCTCGTGCGTCACGTCGCCGCCGATGGCGATCGCCTGGCCACCGGCCGCATTGATCAGCGCGACCGTCGCCGCGGCGTCAACTTCGGCGCGGTCCGCGACCGCGACGCGCGCGCCTTCGCGCGCCATCACCACCGCGGTCGCCTGGCCGATCCCCGAAGCGCCGCCGGTCACCAGGGCCACCTTGCCGTCAAGGATACCCGCCATGCTTCATCATCTCCCGAGATGATTGGCCGGCTTACGCCTTGTCCGGCCCGACCCGCACCAGCTGTTTGCCGAAATTGGCGCCTTTCAAAAGGCCCATGAACGCGGCCGGCGCGCCGTCGAGGCCTTCGGTCACAAACTCCTTGTGCTTGACCTTGCCCTCGCGCACCCACTGCGACATGTCGCGCAGGAAGTCGCCGTGACGCGCGGCGAAATCGCTGACGATGAAGCCGCGGATGGTCAGGCGTTTGGTCAGCACGTTGCGCATCATCGCCGCCGCCCATTTCGGCGCCACCGCCTGCGTATCGTTGTAATGCGCGATCAGGCCGCAGACGGGAATGCGCGCAAAGGCATTGAGCAGCGGAAACACCGCTTCGAACACCGCGCCGCCGACGTTCTCGAAATAGACGTCGATGCCCTTCGGGCAGGCAAATTTCAGCTTCGCGGCGAAATCGGTTTCGCGGTGATCGAGGCAATCGTCGAAGCCGAGCTCGTTCTTGACGTAAGCGCACTTGTCCTTGCCGCCGGCGATGCCGACCGCCCGTGCACCCTTGATCTTCGCGATCTGGCCAACCGCCGAGCCGACGGCGCCGGAAGCGGCGGCGACAACCACAGTCTCGCCCGCCTGCGGCTTGCCGATATCGAGCAGCCCCGTGTAGGCGGTCATGCCGGGCATGCCGAGCACGCCGACCGCGGTCGAGATCGGAGCGATCTTGGGATCGATTTTTGCCAGGCCCTTGCCGTCGGAGATCGCATGCGTCTGCCAGCCGGCGCGCGACAGCACGATGTCGCCATTGGCGAAGGCCGGATTATTGGACGCGATCACCTCGCTGACCGTGCCGCCCTCCATCACGCCGTCGATCGGCACCGGCTGCGCATAGGACGGCCCGTCGCTCATGCGCCCGCGCATATAGGGATCGAGCGACAGCCAAACGGTGCGCAGGAGGACCTCGCCGGCACCCGGCGTCGGCACCGGGCATTCCTCGAGGCGGAAATCAGCCGGCTTGGGTTCACCGACCGGGCGTGAGGCGAGAACGATGCGTTTGCCTTGGGACATGAGGTTCCTCCAGATTTTTGCTTGTTGTTTTCGTCAAGGCGAGCTTAGCGAGTTGTCCGCCGAAGCTCAACGAGCGAAGGCGGAAGCGATCCATTCTTGCCAGACAAGAGCTGGATTGCTTCCGACTTGATCCCTTGCGCAAACGCTTCGCGTTTGTCGCAGGCAATGACGGTCTTTGATCGCAATTACCGCCTGAACTCCAAAATATCAGGCCGCGATTTTGGAGAGCGCCGCCTCGAACGCAGCCGCCGCACTCGCCAAATCCGTGAAGGCAAGCCCGCTATCCGCGGTCTGCTTCTGCGCTTCCGTCGCGGTGGGGCGAATCTCCGCGATCGGCTTTCCACCATCGAGCACGGCCAGGGGCGCGATCACGTGAAACTCATGGGCTTCGACAGGCTGGTCTTTCAGCAGGAAGACCCCGATCGAGACGATATCCTTGCCACGCCGGTATGAAATATAGCGGTCGACCGCAACCGAACCGTCGCGTTGCATCCCGCCCAGTTTTGCATAGCCAGTGGAGTCCAGCAGTTTGTGCGCCTTGAAGCCCTTCACGCCCACCGATCTTGCTTTCGCGGTCTCCTCCGACAGATCGTATTTCGCGGCCATCGCCTTGCCGATTTCGGCGAGTTGTTCCGACATCGCGTGCTCGAACTCCTTCAGCTCGGTACGCGGCTTCGATGCCTTGCGCGGCCTTGACGTGTCCCGCTTGTCCATCTCGGCTTTGCATCGCGCGACGATCTCGGCGGCGGATTTCCGCTCGGCATTGGCGAGCAGATTCTTCAAATCCTGCTTTGAAAGCGCGGCAATCTTGTCGTCTGACCAATCGACCATGATAATCAACTAAGCTCCGCCCGGATAATTCGGGCTTTCGCGGGTGATGGTAACGTCGTGGACGTGGCTTTCGCGCAGGCCCGCGCCGGTGATACGAACGAACTGCGCCTTCTCGTGGAATTCGGCGAGATTGCGCGCGCCGACATAGCCCATCGCGGCGCGCAGGCCACCGGCGAGCTGGTGCATGACGTTGCCGACCGGGCCTTTGTAAGGCACTTGGCCCTCGATGCCCTCAGGGACCAGCTTCAGCGTGTCCTTGATGTCCTGCTGGAAGTAGCGGTCGGCCGAGCCGCGCGCCATCGCGCCGACCGAACCCATGCCGCGATAGGCCTTGTAGGATCGGCCCTGCCACAGAAACACTTCGCCCGGCGTCTCGTCGGTGCCGGCGAGCAGCGAACCGACCATGGCGATGTCGGCACCGGCGGCGAGCGCCTTCGCCAGATCGCCTGAGTATTTGATGCCGCCGTCGGCGATCACGGACACGTTTGCCTTCTTCGCCGCTTCCACCGCATCCATGATCGCGGTGAGCTGCGGCACGCCGACGCCGGCGACGATGCGCGTGGTGCAGATCGAGCCCGGCCCGATGCCGACCTTGATCGCGTCCGCGCCCGCATCGATCAGCGCCTGCGCGCCCTCTTTGGTCGCGATGTTGCCGGCGACGACCTGCACGGCGTTGGAAAGCCGCTTGATGCGGTTGACCGCCTCCAGCACGCGGGACGAATGGCCGTGCGCGGTATCGACCACGATCAAATCGACGCCGGCATCGATCAGCAGTTCGGTACGCTCAAAACCGCCCTCGCCGACGGTGGTCGCGGCTGCGGCGCGCAGTCGCCCCTGCGCGTCCTTGCAGGCCAGCGGATGCGCAACCGCCTTCTCCATGTCCTTGACGGTGATCAGACCGACGCAGCGATACTGATCGTCGACAACCAGCAGTTTTTCGATGCGATGCTTGTGCAGCATCCGCTTCGCCTCGTCCTGGCTGACGCCTTCGCGCACCGTGACGAGGTTTTCATGCGTCATCAATTCGGAGATTTTCTGGCGCGGATCGGTTGCAAACCGCACGTCGCGGTTGGTGAGGATGCCGACCAGCTTTCCCGGTACACCCTTGGAAGCGCCGGTGACCACGGGAATGCCGGAGAAGCCGTGATCGGTCATCAGCGTCATCGCGTCCGACAGCATCGCGTCGGGGCCGATGGTGAGCGGATTGACCACCATTCCGGATTCATACTTCTTGACCTGCCGCACCTGGGCGGCCTGCCCCTCCGGATCGAAATTGCGGTGGATGACGCCGACGCCGCCGGCCTGAGCCATCGCGATCGCCATGCGCGCTTCGGTGACCGTGTCCATCGCGGACGCGATGATCGGGATGTTGAGCGGGATCGCGCGGGTCACATGCGAGCGGATATCGGCCTCAGAGGGCAGGATATCCGAGAGACCGGGTTTCAGAAGCACATCGTCGAACGTGAAGGCTTCACGGATACCCTGAAGTCCCTGCGCCATTGCCAACTCCTTTCGGCGGCTCACCGCCGCGATCAGTTCTATGGATGAACGCCGCCTCCGGCGATGCTATCGGCATCGCCGTCGAATCGAAGCCCATCGGTGGGGTTGACGGTGGTCGATAGCATGACGGAACACCGAATCAAAGCGTTTGCCAGCTATGCACAGGTTTTTCGAGAAAAGCCGCAATCCCAAGGGGTTAGCGGCGGCCCTAGGACCGGTACCCCGGCGGCGGGCCGTGCTGGCGGATCGCCTCCACCACCTCGCGGTGCCGCCGGTCCTCCCGCTTCATGTGAACCGCGATCAGCGCATGCGCCGAGGGCACCAGCAGCAGGACGTGGAAAATCAGCCCGAAAACCAGGCAAAATACGATCAGGACCAGGTTGAAGATCGCCGAAAACGGCTGCCCGTTCAGCAGCAGCCCGAGCGGCGGCAACAAGGCAGCAAGCAGATAGATCATGCGGACCTCCAGCGGCTGGCGCGGTGCATACCAGCGTCACGCAGGATTTAGGAGGTATGCGCGGTTCTGCAATGGCTTGCCTGACGCCCGGATGATACAGGCCCCTTGCCCGCCTCATTCCGGTCCCCGATTTCGATGACCAAAGAACGCCTGATCCCGCTGATCGTCGCCACCGCCCTGTTCATGGAGAACATGGACTCGACGGTGATTGCGACCTCGCTGCCGGCGATCGCCGCTGATATCGGCACCAGCCCGCTGACGCTGAAGCTCGCCATCACCTCCTATCTGCTCTCGCTCGCCGTGTTCATTCCGGCCAGCGGCTGGACCGCGGACCGATTCGGCGCGCGCATGGTGTTTTCGATCGCCATCGGCGTGTTCATGGTCGGGTCGATCGGCTGCGCGCTGTCGCAGAACGTGACTCATTTCGTTATCGCGCGCATCCTGCAGGGCATGGGCGGCGCGATGATGACGCCGGTCGGACGGCTGGTGCTGTTGCGTTCGATCGACAAGAGCGCGCTGGTCAATGCGATGACATGGGTAACGGTGCCGGCGCTGATCGGGCCGGTGATCGGGCCGCCGCTCGGCGGCTTCATCACCACCTATTTCTCCTGGCACTGGATCTTCCTGATCAACATCCCGATCGGGTTGCTCGGCATCTTCATGGCGATGAAGTACATCGACCCGATCAAGAGCGAAGACCCCGAGCGCTTCGACCTCTATGGGCTGGTGCTGGCCGGGATCGGACTTGCCGGCATCGCCTTCGGTCTCTCGGTCGCCGGCCTCGGCCTGTTGCCATGGCCTGTCGTTGCCGGCCTCGTCGCGCTCGGCACCATCTCAATGACGCTCTATGTCATGCACGCGAGGCGGACCGGCTCGCCGGTGCTGGATTTCGCGCTGCTGCGGCTGTCGACCATGCGCGCCAGCATCGTCGGGGGCTTCCTGTTCCGGCTCGGCATCGGCGCATTGCCGTTCCTGCTGCCGCTTCTGATGCAGGAAGGTTTTGGCCTGACGCCGTTCCAGTCCGGCCTCGTCACGTTTTCTTCCGCCGTCGGCGCGATGGGGATGAAGACGCTGGCCGCGCGCATCATCCGCGCCTTCGGGTTCCGCAACCTGATGACGGTCAATGCGGTCGTCAGCGCGGTCTTTCTTGCCGCCTGCGCCTTGTTCACCGTAACGACACCATTGCTGCTGATCTTCATCATCCTCGTGGTCGGCGGCTTCTTCCGCTCGCTGCAATTCACCGCGATCAACACGGTCGCCTATGCCGAGGTCGAGCCGGCGCAGATGAGCCGCGCCACCACGCTTGTCAGCGTCAACCAGCAATTGGCGATTTCCGCGGGCGTCGCGGTCGGTGCGTTCTCCGTGGAATCGACCATGCTCTACCAGCACGTCACCGAACTGAACGCCGGCGTATTCCCACCCGCGTTCCTCGTGGTCGCGGTCATCTCGGCGGTGTCGGCGTATTTCTTCTGGCAGATGCCCGATGACGCCGGCCACGAAATCTCAGGCCGCAAGGCTGTCGAGATTTCCAGCCGCAAGGGCGCCGCCAAGGCGGCGACCAAGGCCGCCAGCGAAGGCACCGAGGACGCACGCGATCAGCGGCTGGGCTGAGCGAATTCGACCCCCGCTTCCATGGAGTACCGGGGGTCTGGTGGCAGCAACTACATGCGCACCTTTATCTCGCGGTGTTCGAGTGAAATGCGAAAAACACTGTAGCCTTCAATCGCCGAAAATCCGGTTTCCGGATAGACCACGGTCAGGACGGCGGCCGACGCCTTGCCGCTGAGCAGCCGATCGGCTGCCTTGGTTTCGCTCGTGGTGAGCAGACTGTCAGTCGCCCCCGCCACGACGAAGGCGGCCTGGATTCTAGTTTGCAAGTTCGAATACCTGTCATCGATCGCAATGATTTTTCCGGCGAGGTCGGCTACCGACTTGACCTCCGGGCCAGCCACGACAATCGCGACCGACAGTTCGCCGGTGTTCGGCGAGGCCGAGGCTTTCTTCTCGGCATCCCGCAACGTCATCACGTGCTCCGCGACGACGGTCGCGACCCGCATTCGCTCCCGCGCCTTTATGTCGATGGACGCGACCGGCTCGTGGTCGACGGCTGCGACGCGGGCTTCCGGTGGCGGAAGCGAAAGCCGGATGCTCGCCGATTGCGCATCGGACGCCGCGGCTTCCGCAGGCGCCGATCCCGACTTCAGAGGGCTTTTCACCAGCGGAATTCGAAACACCTTGAAACCTGCGATTTCGGAAGACCACTCGGCCGTCTCCGGGTAGGACAGCGTCAGGACTGCCGCTGACACTTCCCCCTTAACCAGTCGGTCGAGCGCCTTCGTCCGGCCTCCGGCCAATTCCGCATTGACCATCGCCGCGAGCCCCCGCCGCGCCTCGTCGTTCGATGCTGACGCGGCTTCATCGATGGCAATGTCCTTGCCGGCCAATTCCGACAACCACGTGATTTGCGGAGCAACCAACAGCAGCGCAACCTTTCGTTCCGCATCGCCCGGCGACACCGGAGGGGCCTTGCTGCGATCATCCACCTGCGCGACTGCCGTGCGATCCTGCGCCGTTGATTCCGATGCGCCGGCTGACCCAAAGCACAACAAGAAAATCAGCAACATCCCTGACTGACGCATGACATCCCTCGAAATGATTTCACTAACCCAGATTAATATGCGATCGGAAAATCCCGCTCACGGCCGCACATAGCTCCAGCCCTTTTCCTGCTTCTCCATCAACTGGACGACTCCTGACGGAACGATCGTGGCGTCGGACAGCACGGCGATCGAGCGCTCTTCCTTCTTCTCCATGTTTTCCTTGGTGTTGGCGCAGGCGGAGAACTGAACATTGCTGGGGAACGCCATGCCCTTCAGCTGCTTGATCCGGTCCAGTACCGGCGACGTGTCGGCGCGCAGCATATGCAGGCCCGGACCGTAGGCGACAATGTCCACGCTAACGTCCTCACCCTTGGTGCGGTAATACTCGATCACGTTGGTGGCGTTGTTCAATGCGAGATTCATCACCGCCGGATCATTCTGATCAACGTGAATGAGCAGTCGATGAGGCTTGGTCGGACTCGAAAGACCGTCCTTCGCGGCCTGGGCCAGCGCGACCGACATCATCGACAGAAAGACAATAAACACCGCCGTCAACTGGCGAAACCATCTACGCATGACAAATCCCTTCCAAAAAAACAAAAACAGGTGCTCGAGGATTCCAGTTCTGAAGCGGGATGACTTTTCTTCGAATCGTATCCCGCTCCATCGCTTTGATTAGCGTCGCTGCGATGACTTGGTCGCGGTCGACGTCCACATGCAGGCCGTCGCGATCTTGTCGCGGATCGCGTTCCATCCGGCGAGTTGGAACGTCGCCTCGCTTGTCCGACCCGATCCATCAGGCACCATGATCTTCAGTTGCCCGCCGTCGGAAAACGACTGCAACAGCGCGACTGCATCCTCCCTGTAGCTCGCCGTCCTCCCCTCCGCGGATGCAGTCCAGCGCAGCTTGACCATCGGCTGATCGTTGACCTGGTAGGCGACCGGGATTTCGCCGCCGCGCGGCGCGCGCGAGGACCCTTCCATGCGCAACCCGAGTTCGGTGCGGCGTCCGCGACAACTAACCACCAGCGCCATTGGCGCATCCTTCGTGTCGGGCCGCGCGAGAATCGTCGCCGTGACAACAGGGGAGTAATCCAAGGGCGAAGCGGTTTCGCTCACGGTCCATTCCGCCCCTTGTGCGCCGGAAGGCACCGAGGTCGATGGCACCGCCTTGCCCGGCGGGGTCGCAGCTACAGATTTATCCGAAGGAGCCGCCGCCAATGTTCTGGCCGACTCGCTCTCCTTCTGGTCCGCGGAGGCGCCTGCAACCGGATTTCCCGCCGGGCTCGTCCCGGCGGCAACGACCGCGGGCCCATCGGACGGAATCGCACCGGCGGCCGTCTGCGGCCGATCAACTGACGCAGAGGCTTGCGGTCCGGCGAGTTCAAGGCATTCGAGCTGCACCTTGCGTGCGTTCTGAAGGCACGCCCGACGCTGCGCCGCATCGTCGGCGGGACTCGAGCAGTTCGCTTCCGCGACACGTACCAGCTTGAAGCAGGTGTCCAAGCCCACGACGGTCGGGCTGGCGGGCTGCGCGAGAACGGCGGTGCTCGCGAGGCAGAGCGAGGTCGTGATCGATAGCGCTCTCATCACAACCTCCCGCTATGCCTGACAGGATTTGCGCGATCAATCCAGTTTTGGGCAGCCCCGGACCGTCCGATGCCTGGCACACCCGTCTTCACGTCGATCTCTTTCCACTTCGGATCGAATCCGGGCGACTTCAATTTGTCGATCCTGCTGAAGAATTCTTCCACGAAGCGTTCGACCCGGCGATAACGCGGCGTCTCCGGCTGCCAGTTGTAAGATGCGAGAACGGTAGGAACCGCGATGGTGGCGACGCGCTCGCCCTTCGCGATCAGGTTGGGATAGTCCGCCGACTCGAGAGAGGAAGCGACGTAGTAGTCCGAGAATTTCGGACCGAATTCGACAGGCAGGAACTTAAAGCCTGCGTCCCATTTGCCCTTGACGAAGGTGTCGACAGGCTTCGACGTGATGAAGACCACAGCAGCAATCTCACCGCGCCTCAGTTGCTCCATCGCGACGGGGTGCGGGACGAACATCTTGTCGACGGCGATCCCGAGGCGGCTGAAAATCAGTGGCCCGGAATAAGCGGCGGCGGTGCCTTGCGTGTTGAAGTTGACCTTCTTGCCCGCCAGCTCCGCCAGCGATTGGATCTCCGGCCGGACGAAGATATGCAGATCCGAGGGAAACAAGTTGATGATCGAGACGATACGCTGCTGGATCTGCGGGACCTGCAGCTTGTATTCTTCGAGCGAGTCCGTGTTGATGATCGCCAGATCCACCCCCTTGAGATAGAGAAGATCGTTGACGTTTTCCGTCGGGCCCCGTGTCACGATGGGAAGAACATGCACCTGGTTGCTTTCATTCACCACTCTCGCAATCTCGGTAGCAAAACGGATCGGGGCACCTTCCAGCAAACCGCCGGCAAGGCCTACGGTCCCGGCATTTACCTTTTCCTTGATCTGTTGTTCGCTGGGCGCCGACGGCGCGTTCAGTGTCCTGCGGGATTGCGCGGCACTCGCATCGCAGAACGCGGCCGCAGCGATAAACACAGTGATTAATCTTGCAAGAAAATACATTTCAGAACGCCTTTACTAAAAGAATACATGCGCGCTTGGCGCTGACGCTCAAAGCAAGCGTCGATGGAATTTCATCACCCGCCTAAGGTAGATTAACCAAAACCGGCAACTCGTTGTTGCAAAAAGCCCTTATTTAACAGGCATATCTTCGATTTTAAATATGGCCAATAAATGGTGATCTCGCAAATGGTAGATGGCGGGACAGTTAATCCTGAGGCGATTCAATCATTCATCGATCGAACCTTCAGTGATGCAAGAGCCGGAAAAACCGCCGCCTTACCGTTAATCGCACGCGGGCGCAGCATCACCATTTCGTCGGTCCTAATGCGGCGTGGTGTTTGTGCATGAACATGGAAGGTGACATGGCGTTTTGGTGTGCTGCGGTCGCTCCCATTCTTTGAAACGCATTGTCTTCGTAAAGGCCGCCAGCGAAGGCACCGAGGATGAGCGGGATCAGCGGCTGGGCTGATGCGCTGGGCGCGAGGGGCCGGCCACCTATCATTTTCGACAGTCGTTTTTGCCGGGAGATTCCGGTAGGATCCCCCATTAGCGCTACGCCCGATCTTCTTGCACAGGTATTTGGTAAGAACGATGCGAGCCTTTTTTGCTGCCATTGCTTTCATCGTGTGCGGCTCGCTTGCCGAGCCCGGGTTCGCCGCGAGCCAAAAAGACCAGCGGGACTGCGATCAGGACGAGCGCGACGACCTCCGGATCGCCGGCTGCACCCGCGTCATCAACGCCAGGGATGGCTCTGTCCGGAGCATTGCGGAGGCCTACAACCAGCGCGGCATTGCCTGGAAAAAAAAGGGCGAGATCGACAAGGCGATTGCCGATTACAGCCAGTCGATCCGCACCGACCCGAAGCTCAGCGCCCCCTGGCACAACCGGGCGCAACTATTCCTGTCCCGCAGCGAGTATGACAAGGCCATCGCCGACTACAATGAGGCGATCAAGCTCGACCCCAACTACGCGCCCTCGTTCAAGGGACGCGCCGATTGCTGGGACTACAAGAAAGAGCATGACAAGGCGATCGCCGACTACAGCCAGGCTATCCGGCTCGATCCCAAGGATCCGTATGGCTTCAGCGGCCGGGCCGACGCCTATAACAGCAGGAAGGAATATGATCGCGCCATCGCCGACTATAGCGAAGCGATCCGCCTCGATCCCAAGTTCAAGACCGCTTACAACAGCCGCGGCAACGCCTACGAAAACAAGGGCGACTATGACGGGGCCATTGCCGACTACAACAAGGCGATCAGCCTCGATATAAAATATGTAACCGCCATCAGAAACCGCGGCGACGCCTGGAGCAAGAAGGGCGACAACGATCGCGCCATCGCCGACTACGACGTCGCCATCCGGATCGATCCAAAGGACGCCGCCTCCCGCAAGAGTCGCGGCGACGCCTGGAGCAACAAGAAGGAATACGACCGGGCGATCTTGGACTATGACGCCGCCATCCAGCTCGATCCGGATTCCGGAACCAACTACGTCGCGCGTGCCAATGCCCTCGACAGCAAGGGCGAGCATGCCCGGGCCATTGCCGACTACAGCAAGGCGATCAGCCTCGACAAGACACTCGACGCGGCGTTTCACGGACGTGGCGGCGCCTATCGGAGTAAATTTGAACTGGATCTGGCGATCGCCGACCTCACGGAAGCCATTCGCCTCGACCCGGAATATGCGGGCTCCCATTCCCAGAGGGGCCTCTCGTGGCAGGGAAAGGGCGATTATGTGCGCGCCCTCGCCGACTTCACCGAAGCCATCCGCCTCGAACCCGCCAATGCGGACAGATATATCGAGCGGGGCGACGCGCTGAACAACAACGGTCAGTACGATCGCGCCATGGCCGACTTCGAGAAGGCGATGGTCCTCGATCCCAAGAACGCGGGCGCCTATACCGGCCGGGCCAACGTCTGGGAGAACATGGGCGACCGTGCTCGCGCCATCGCCGACCACAGCGAAGCCATTCGCCGCGATCCCAAGGAGGCCGGTCGATATGCCGGACGTGCCATTGCCTACAGAAATGGCGGCGAGTGGGACCGCGCGATCGCCGATTTCAGCGAGGCCATCCGCCTCGATCCGAAAGAACCCGGCCGATATGCCGGCCGTGCCGACGTCTGGGAGGATAAGAGCGAGTATGATCGCGCTTTGGCGGATTACGACAAGGCGACCAGCCTCAACCCGCGTTATGCCGCCGCGTATAGCGGGCGTTCATCCGTCTGGAGAAATCGCCGTCAACTCGACCGGGCCCTGACCGAAATCAGGGAAGCGTTGCGCCTCGAGCCGAAGAACTCCAGCTTCATGACCTCGCTTGGCAATATCTATCTCGAGATGGATGATGTCGACCTCGCCATTGCGACCTACGGCGAGGCACTCGCGCTCGACCCGACCAACGCGGCCGCCTTTGGCGTCCGCGGCATCGCCTATCAGAAGATCGGCAACTATGACCACGCGATGGCCGACTATGATCAGGCCGTTCGCCTCGACCCAAAACTGAACAAGACTTTTTCGAGCCGCGGCGAACTCTGGCGCCAGAAGGGCGATCTGGTACGCGCGCTCAAGGACATCGATCACTCGATCAAGCTCAATCCCGGCGACGATCTCGGCCATCTCTATCGCGGCGACACGCTGCGCTACAAAGGTGATTTCGCAGCGGCGCTGGCTACCTACGACGTGATCTTGAAGCGTACGCCGCAGGACATTGCGATGCTGACAAGCATCGGCCTGACCTACGAGAAAATGGGCGATCTGGCGCGCGCCCGCGATGCGTTCCAGAAAGCCGTCACTTCCAAATCGGAGGACCGCGCCAACATCAGCAGGTCGAGCCTGGAGACCGCGCGGGCCCGCCTCGCCGCACTCGATTCCGGCGCCCTGCAGCCTGCGATTCCGGCAGCCCCCTCGAAGGCCGCCTCCGCGACATCGATCCCGACGCCCGCGGCGATTGTACCCGCCGTTGCAGCGGGTACGGCAGCCCAGCAAGGGCGGCGGATCGCCCTCGTGATCGGCAACTCCGGCTACAAGCATGTGCCCGCGCTCGCCAACCCGAAGCGCGATGCCGAGGCAATCGCGGCGTCGCTTCGCGCGGTCGGCTTCGAGGAGGTGACGTTGGTCAGTGACTCCGACCGCGGCCGCCTGCTCGATACGCTCAAGACATTCGCCAACAATGCCGAAAAGGCCGACTGGGCCGTGGTGTACTACGCCGGTCACGGCATGGAGGTGAGCGGCGTCAATTACCTGATCCCGATCGAAGCAAAGGTCGCGGTCGATCGCGACGTTCAATACGAGGCGGTGCCGCTCGATCAGGTTATGACCGCGGTCGAAGGCGCCAAAAAACTCAGGCTGGTCCTGCTCGACGCCTGCCGCGACAATCCGTTCGCTTCCCAGATGCAAAAGACGGCCGCCGTGCAGCCGCTGGCCTCCGCCGCCAAGGGCAGCGGCGGCACCCGCACGCGGTCGGTCAGCCGCGGCCTCAGCGAGGTCAAGGTGTCAGGCGCGACGCTGGTGGTCTATGCAGCCAAGCACGGACAGACCGCGCTCGACGGTGAAGGCGGCAACAGCCCGTTTGCGGTCGCGTTCGCGCAGCGCATCGCGACGCCCAATGTCGAGATCAACAAGCTGTTCCGCCTGGTTCGCGACGACGTGATGGAAGCGACGGCGGGACGGCAGGAACCCTACACCTATGGATCGCTGCCCGGCCGGGAGGATTTTTTCTTTCTGGCGAAGTGATTGCACGCAAGGCGAGGACGTATTTCTCCCCGGTCATTGCGAGCCAACGGGTCGCGCGAACGCGCGCCGGATGACAGGCTCCGCGAAGTAATCCATGGCGGCGCGCAGCGCATTCCGCGCCGCAAAAAGAATCTGGCGTGAGAGTCAGCAAGCGAACGGAAGCTTCCGCAAACGTCAGCCACATCTGGTTAGACACGGGGCCATTCCATGTCGGGAACCCCATGACGAGGGAATTCATCCGTTAAATTCAGTTTCAATTGAAAGGACGAAGACGCGTGAATCAAGCCAATACGAAAGAAACGAACACCGATCCGAAAGCCAGCACCGACGCGAAGCCGTCAGCCATGCCGTTCCTTGCCGTGCCGGGCATTTTTAGTGGGCTCGCCGAGCAGAACATGACCCGGGCAAAGGAAAACATCGAGAAGATGAAGACGGCCTCGGGAGCCATCAACGACGCTCTCCTGCAAGCCTATTCCGCCAACGCAAAGGGAGCTGCGAACTACGCCGCCAAGGTCATCGAGTTCTCCGGCACCAATACCAGGTCCGCCTTTGACTTTCTCGCCCAACTCCTGGGCATGAAGTCGCCCTCGGAAATCCTGCAGCTCTCCGCCGCGCATGGCAGCAAGAACATCGCAGCTACAGCCGCGCAGGGCCGGGAACTTTGGGAGCTCACGCGCAAGGTCGCGAGCGAGGCGGCCGATCCAATCAAGAAAAGCTTTGCCAGCGCGCTGCAGAAGGCGGCCTAGTTCCTAGTCGAACCTTTTGCAGCCCGCCGGGATCGGCTGGAACAAGCGCTCCCCGTAAGAAGGGCGCGTTCCAGCCGGTGGCGAAGCAACTTGCCGCCGGCACAAAAAATCCAGGAGGAGCAATATGGGCGTGGTCATGATCAAATGCCCCGGGACCGGGCAAGCTATCCCGACAGGCATGAAAGTCGACGGGGAGAGGTTTCGGTGCAGCCCGGTGTTTTTCGCACGCACCTTTTGCTCGATCTGCCAGGCCGATCACGAATGGTTTGCCCGGGAGGCCTGGGTTCATGAGCCGGAAGAGAAATGGCGCATACACGAGGCCGCATTCGCCCTGCAATCGGCGTAGAGCCGTTGAGCCGCTGCATCCGGTCAATGGCCCCGTGGCCGTTGGCTGGTCACTCCCTGCGTCGTCGTGCGCCGCCGCACTTCGTGCACATTGGTAAACAGGGGAACTTCAGCCCCAGGCGATGGCTCCATCTCCTCCGTCATGATGATACGATCAATTCTGCGGCGCATGAGCTGGTAGCATTCGCATGCCGCCGCTTCGAGCCGCGGCCTGTCAATCTGGATCGAGCTGCGAGCATTGGATCGGATTGCACCGGAATCGCGAAGCTTGGAAATGACCTGCGTCACCGTCGTCCGCCGCACGCCGAGAAATTCCGCAAGCGTCTCCTGGGTCAGCGGCAGCACGTCTCCGTCAGCCCGATCGCGCACCTGCAGCAACCACCTCGCCAGACGTGCCTCGACCGAGTGCAGCGCATTGCAGGCCGCGACGTGCTGGAATTGCGCCATCAGTGACCTATTGAGGGTCTGAACCGCGCCGTTCAAGGCTATGCTGCGGCCGAGCGCGGCATGAAATCGTGGTGGCGAAATTTGCAATGCCAGGCCCGCCACCCGCACCACCGCTGTCAGCGGAGATCGGGTGGGCCCCAATGTCGACAGGACGCCCACGGCTCCCTCATTGCCGACAATGGCGGTCGCGACCGTTTGGCCGTTTGGCATGTCCATGATGAAGGCGATCAGGCCGCTAAGGGGAAAATAGAGCCGTTCGATTGGATCGCCGGACCGCACCAGCACGGCGTCCCGTTCAAGCTCAACCAACCGGAAATGACGCACAAGCAAATTAAGGTCTGCTGTCGGCAACGCAGCTAACAGTCGATTACCAACTCTGGCCCTCTGCTCCATCACGGGAACACTCCTTCCCAGACGGAGGCGCGGCTCGCTGCAGAATTCCCGATAGTTCAGGGCTACATGCGGATAAACAGACCGCGCCGGACCCGCAGAATACGCCCGAGAGGGGATAGTTCCAACGGGATTCGCTCAGCGCTTTGTGACTACCCCTCACCCCGCTACCGTGGGAGGCGCTGTCCAGTCATCGCATCGTGAAGGTTGCGCTTCACAGCTGATTGCGGTGCCCGCGAAATCCCATCGCCAGCACGTAGCGCTCCGACGAGTCCTGCCGGCTGGAGGCCGGCTTGACGTGACGGACGCTGGCGAAATCGCGTTTCAATTGCGCGACCAGCTCGGCATCGGCGCCGCTCTGAAAGGCCTTGGCCAGAAACGTTCCGCCGGGATTGAGCACGTCAGCTGCAAACGCCGCCGCGGTTTCGATCAGGCCGACGATGCGCAACTGATCCGTCTTGCGGTGACCGGTGGTGTTGGGCGCCATGTCGGACATCACGACGTCGGCGCGCCCGCCCATCATGGCGATCAGTTTCTCGGGCGCGTCCTCGGCCAGGAAGTCGAGCTGCGCGAAGTTGACGCCGGGGACCTCCGGCATCTCCAGGAGATCGATCGCCACCACCTTGCCCTTGCCGTTGACCGCGCCGACGCGCTTCGCCGCGATCTGGCTCCAGCCGCCGGGGGCGGCGCCGAGATCGACCACGGAGATGCCATGCTTGAGAAAACGATGCTTGTCGTCGATCTCGATCAGCTTGTAGGCCGCGCGCGAGCGGTAGCCGTCCCGCTTGGCTTGCGCCACATAGGGATCGTTGAGCTGCCGCTCCAGCCAGAGTTTCGATGACAGCTTGCGCTTGCCACCGCTCTTGACCGTGACGTGCAATCGTCCGGTGGTGTCTTTTGCCATGTCGGTTGGTGCCTTGAAATGTCGGACGCGATCTATAGCGTTTTCGAGCGAAGTGGACACCAGTTCGCGTAAAGAAAACGCATTAAACAAAAAACCAGAGCCCGGTTCTGATTCAAATCAGAACCGAAAAGGCTCTAGCACATCACGCCACGCGGCGCATTAGCACGCCCTGAACGCGCCGTCCTCGCGCATCATCTCGACCAGCATGCCCTCGCGCAGGCCGCGGTCGGCGACGCGCAGCCGCGGCAACGGAAAGGCATCGCGGATCGCATCCAGAATGGCACAGCCGGCCAGCACCAGATCGGCACGCTCGACACTGATGCAATTATTGTTGGCGCGCTCCTGATAGCTCATGTCGCGCAGCCGCTGGATCACCGTGGTGACGTCGGACCCGTTCATCCAGATGCCATCGATGCGGCGGCGGTCGTAGCGCGCCAGATTGAGATGGACCCCGGCGAGCGTCGTCACGGTGCCGGAGGTGCCCAGCATATGCATGTCGCGCAAATCCGCGCCGTGCTCGGCGGCGAACGGCGCCACATATTGCGCGACTTCGCGCACCATCCGCGCATAGGATTCGGTCGTGACGTCACGTCCGCCGAAATGCTCGGCCAACGTGACCACGCCGAGCGGGATCGACATCCACGCCTTGATCCGCGGCGGCGCGTTCTGCTCGGCGGGATCGCGCTCGATCCGGACCAGCTCGGTCGAGCCGCCACCGATGTCGAACAGGATGGCGCCCCGCCCTTTTACGTCGAGCAGCGGCGAGCAGCCGATCACGGCAAGCGTCGCTTCGGTCTCGCGATCGATCACCTCAAGCCGGATGCCGGTCTCGCTCGCGACCCGGGCGCGAAAGCTGTCGGCATTGGCGGCGGCGCGGCAGGCCTCGGTTGCGATCAGCCGCAGGCGGTGAGCCTTGCGGTAGCGGATCTTGTCGCTGCAGATGCTCAGCGCCGCGATGGCCCGGTCGATCGCCGCCTCGCTGATGGAACCGGTCGCGGAAATACCTTCGCCCAGCCGGATGATCCGCGAAAACGAATCCACCACGCGAAAACTGTCGCCAACCGGACTGGCAATCAAAAGCCGGCAATTATTGGTGCCAAGGTCGAGCGCGGCATAGACACCGTTTGCCGTGGCCGCCGCAACCGATCCTGACGGGCTTGCGCAGGCCCCAAGACCTTCGCGCAGCCGCGTATCGTCATTCATCAAAACTGTCTTTCCGCGGGCCGCTCCCGGACCGCCGAAGAAAATTACCGTTCACGGAAACTTTAGCAGCGCCAAGGGGCTACGCAACAACCCATCACATAGAACTATGCCCAATCAGGCGTTGTCGGACGTGATGCAGTGCGTTATCTGACCGGAACCCCGCGGAACCCAAGAAACCCAAGAAAATCCAGCATTTCAGGTGCTTTCGATGCAAGATCAC
Organism: Bradyrhizobium sp. URHC0002; assembly: GCF_054059515.1. Classification (NCBI taxonomy): domain Bacteria; kingdom Pseudomonadati; phylum Pseudomonadota; class Alphaproteobacteria; order Hyphomicrobiales; family Nitrobacteraceae; genus Bradyrhizobium; species Bradyrhizobium sp. URHC0002. The sequence continues at coordinate 6,531,311 of NZ_JBSSCF010000001.1, forward strand.
ACGTCGCCCCCCGCTTTGGACAACGCTATCGCACTGCAAAAATACGGTGTGGGGCAGCCTGTGCGCCGCAAGGAAGACGACACGCTGGTCCGCGGCAAGGGCAAATACACCGACGATTTCACCCTGCCCGGCCAGGCCTATTGCTGGATGGTGCGCTCCAGCCATGCCCACGGGATCATCAAGGGGATCGGCACGGCCGCCGCCAAGGCGATGCCGGGCGTGCTCGGCGTCTGGACCGGCAAGGATCTCGAGGCGGCCGGTTACAACCCCTTCACCTGCGGCCTGCCCTTGAAGAGCCGGGACGGCTCGCCGCTGCTGCAGACCAACCGAAGGGCGCTGGCGACCGACAAGGTGCGCTTTGTCGGCGACCCCATCGCCTTCGTGGTCGCGGAAACGTTGGCGCAGGCGCGCGACGCGGCGGAGGCCGTCGAACTCGACATCGAGCCGCTGGCCGCTGTGACCGATGCCGCGGAAGCCGCCAAGCCCGGTGCACCGCAGCTCTATGATCACATCCCCAACAACGTCGCACTCGATTATCACTATGGCGACAGCGCCAAGATCGACGCGGCGTTTGCCACGGCTGCGCATGTGACAAAACTCGACATCGTGAACACCCGCGTCGCCGTGGTGTCGATGGAGCCGCGCGTGGCGCTGGCCGCCTTCGACAAGGCGGCCGAACGCTTCACCCTGCAGGTGGCGACGCAGGGCGTCTCCGGCAACAAGGTGACGCTGGCAAAAATCCTCAACGTGCCGAACGACAAGGTCCGCATTCTGACCGCCAATGTCGGCGGCTCCTTCGGCATGAAGAACGTCAACTATCCCGAATACACCTGCATCCTGCACGCGGCCAAGGCGCTGGACCGCCCGGTGAAATGGACCGACGAGCGCTCGACCAGCTTCCTCTCGGACAGCCATGGCCGCGCGCAGCTCATTCACGCCGAACTGGCGCTGGACGCCGAGGGCAAATTCCTCGCAGTGCGCTTGCAGGGTTACGGCAATCTCGGTGCCTACATCACCGGTGTCGCTCCGGGGCCGCTGTCGCTCAACACCGGCAAGAATCTTGCGAGCGTTTACCGCACGCCGCTGCTCGGGGTCGACATAAAGACGGTTTTGACCAACACCACGCTGATGGGCGCCTATCGCGGCGCCGGCCGGCCTGAGGCCAACTACTACATGGAGCGGCTGATCGACCGCGCCGCCGACGAGATGGGCATCAATCGCCTTACCCTGCGCAAGCGCAATTTCATCAAGCCGTCGCAACTGCCGTTCGCAGCCTCCTCCGGCGTCACCTATGACAGCGGCGATTTCGCAGGGGTCTTCAACAAGGCGCTGGAGATTTCCGACCACGCCAATTTTGCCAAGCGCAAAAAGGAGAGCAAGAAGAGCGGCAAGCTGCGCGGCATCGCGGTCGGCTCCTATCTGGAAGTGACCGCGCCGCCGAGCGGCGAACTCGGCAAGATCACCTTCGAGCCGGATGGTTCGGTGAAGCTGACGACCGGCACGCTCGATTACGGCCAGGGCCACGCCACGCCGTTCGCGCAGGTGCTGTCGGCGCAGCTCGGCGTCCCCTTCGAAAAGATCACCATGGAGCAGAACGACAGCGATCTCGTCCGCTTCGGCAACGGCACCGGCGGCTCGCGTTCGATCACGGCGACGGGTCAGGCGATCGTGGAAGCCAGCGCGCTCGTAATCGCAAAGGGCAAGCAGGCCGCCGCGCATCTGATGGAGGCGTCCGAAGGCGATATCGAATTCGCACAAGGCCGCTTCACCATCGCCGGCACCGACCGTTCGATCGGCATCATGGAGCTGGCGCAGCGCGTGCGCGAAGGCAAGATGCCCGAGGGCGTGCCGCTATCGCTCGACGTCGACCACGCCACCAAGGACACGCCGTCCACCTTCCCCAATGGCTGCCATGTCGCGGAAGTGGAAATCGATCCCGAGACAGGCGTGACGCGGATCGTGCGCTATTTCGCCGTCAATGATTTCGGCACCGTGGTCAATCCGATGATCGTCGCCGGCCAGTTGCATGGCGGCGTCGCGCAAGGTATCGGCCAGGCGCTGATGGAGGAAGTCAGCTACGATTCAAGCGGCCAGCCGATCACCGGTTCGTTCATGGATTATGCCCTTCCGCGCGCGGAAGACATCCCGCCGATGGAAGTCGGCGACCATCCCTCGCCGGCAAAATCCAATCCACTGGGCACAAAAGGCTGCGGCGAGGCCGGCTGCGCCGGCAGCCTCGTCTGCGTCGTCAACGCGGTGGTGGACGCGCTGTCGGAATACGGCATCACCCATATCGACATGCCGCTGACGCCGGAACGGGTGTGGCGGGCCATCCAGGATGCGAAGGCGAAGGCGGCGTAAGGCGATTGAACGTCGCCCGCCAAAAACACAGTCGTCATCGCCCGGCCTTGTGCGCAATTGCGCACTGGGACCGGGCGACCCAGTATTCCAGAGACGTCAGCGATAGAACCGAGAAGCCGCGGCGTACTGGATTCCCCGCCTTCGCGGGGAATGACAGCGCGAGGCGTTGCGTCCTACGCCGCCGCCTGTTCGCGTGGCTGGTAGATCGCGACGTGATGGCAATGCGCCAGTGGCGTCTGGCCGTTGCCGACGACCAGCGCGTCGAGTTCGACGAAGCGGTGGCCCTTCTTGTCGTAATTGTCGACCACTTTTGCGCGGGCGGTGATGACGTCGCCGGCCTTCGCAGCCGACAAGAGCTGCATGCGGCTGCCGACGTGAATCCAGGGCCCCAAAATGGCGTTGTCGACCAGTGCCCGGTTCATCACCCGTTGCAGCAGGCCGGGATGGCCGAGGCCCTCCTTCGCGTAGATCGGGTCGGCTTCCCTGATATTTCTGAGATATTCACTGGCCGCTCCGCCTGCCCAGTCAAGCGGCGCGGTGCCGAGCCATTTGCCGACTTCGTAGGAAGCGGCATTGACCGGCCTGCGCTCCGCGACCGCCGCAACTGCCTTGTAGTCTGCAATCGAAACAGCCGGCGCAGATGCCGGCAATGACGCGGTGCCGGTGGCGCAAAGCTCGCCGCGGCTGTGCACTTCTATCGAAAGCACGCCATTGCTTTCCTCCGCCGTCAGCTCCGCAAGTTCGCCGTCATAGACCGGCTTGACGAAACGGGCCTCGATCAGGCCGCGTTCGAGAAAGGCGCGGCCCCATTTTGCAACCGGCTGGTGCATCATGTAGGCCATCACATCGACGCCCGGGACCAGCCCGCCCGAGAATCCGAACCGCTTTGCCACGGTGTCGTCATGCATCTTGTTTTCGGATTGTTTGGCGGTGTTGTAGGCCTGAACGCAATACGGCTCGATGGTCATGCCGGTTTCCTCTTATTCTTGGTTGTTTTCAGCCATTTATCGTACGCAAAGAATGTACCGTGGCAAGCGTGTTCCACCGCCTGTTTTCCTCGCCTTCCGGCATCGAATAGGGTACGACGCGCGGGCAAGAACGCTCCCCGAATCTAACGCAGATTGCCTGAATTGAACTTGACCCGCATCTATGTCGATGCCGACGCCTGCCCGGTGAAGGACGAGATCTATCGCGTCGCGATCCGGCACGGCCTGCCGGTCAGCGTGGTCGCGGGCAATTTCATCCGCGTGCCGCAGGACCCGCTGATCGAGCGCATCGCAGCCGGCTCCGGAATGGATGCCGCCGACGACTGGATCGCGGAACGCGCCGGCAAAGGCGATATCGTCATCACCTCGGACATCCCGCTCGCCAGCCGCTGCGTGAAAGCGGGCGCCGAGGTGATCGCGCCGAACGGCAAGCCGTTCACCGAACAATCGATCGGCATGACGCTGGCGGTGCGCAACCTGATGACCGATCTGCGCTCGTCCGGTGAAGTCACCGGTGGTCCAAGGTCCTACTCCCCGCGCGATCGCTCGGCGTTCCTGTCGGCGCTCGACCAGACCATCCGACGCATCCAGCGCCAGCAGGCGCAACAGCCTGCGCCAAACCAGGATTGAACGATGGCGCCGCCGCTGATCCAGTTGAAAGATATCAGGCTGACCTTTGGCGGCACGCCGCTGTTGTCGGGCGTCGAGCTGTCGGTGTCGTCGGGCGAGCGCGTCTGCCTGATCGGCCGCAACGGCTCGGGCAAATCGACGCTGCTCAAGATTGCCGCCGGCCTTGTCGAGTCCGACGGCGGCAGCCGCTTCGTGCAGCCGGGTGCCACGATCCGCTATCTGCCGCAGGAGCCTGACTTCGGCGACCACAAGACGACGCTGGCCTATGTCGAGGCCGGCCTTGGCCCCGGCGACGATCACTATCAGGCGCGCTATCTGGTGGAGCAGCTCGGGCTCCATGGCGACGAAGACCCCGCGCATGTCTCCGGCGGCGAAGCCCGCCGCGCGGCGCTGGCACGGGTGCTGGCGCCCTCGCCCGATATCCTGCTGCTGGACGAGCCGACCAACCATCTCGATCTTCCCACCATCGAATGGCTGGAAGGCGAACTGGAAAGCCGCCGTTGCGCGCTCGTCATCATCAGCCACGACCGCCGCTTCCTCTCCAACCTGTCGCGCTCGACCGCCTGGCTCGACCGCGGCCAGATCAGGCAGATCGACCGCGGCTTCTCGGCGTTCGAGGCCTGGCGCGACGAGGTACTGGCAGAAGAAGAGCGCGACCAGCACAAGCTCGACCGCAAGATCGTCAACGAGGAACACTGGCTGCGCTACGGCGTCTCCGGCCGCCGCAAGCGCAACGTCAAGCGGCTCGGCAATCTGCACGCGCTGCGCGACCAGCGGCGCGATTACCGCGGCGCGACCGGCAATGCCAGCCTCGCGGCTGCCGAAGCCGACAAATCCGGCAAGCTCGTCATCGAGGCCAAGCACATCGGCAAGGCCTATGGCGACCGCAAGATCGTCGAGGATTTTTCGATCCGCGTTCAGCGCGGCGACCGCATCGGAATCGTCGGACCGAACGGCGCCGGCAAGACCACGCTGATCGACATGCTGACCGGCGGCAGCCCGCCCGACAGCGGCACCATCCGGCTCGGCGCCAACATCGAGATGGCGACGCTCGACCAGCACCGCGAAAGCCTCGACCCCAAGTCGACGCTGGCCGAAGCGCTGACCGGCGGACGTGGCGACCATGTCATGGTCGGCGGCAGGCCGAAGCATGTCGTCAGCTACATGAAGGACTTTCTGTTCGCGCAGGAGCAGATGCGCACGCCGCTGGAAGTGCTCTCCGGCGGCGAGCGCGGCCGGCTGATGCTGGCGCGTTCGCTGGCAAAACCCTCCAACCTTTTGGTGCTGGACGAACCGACCAACGACCTCGATCTCGAAACCCTCGACGTGCTCGAGGAGATGCTCGGCGACTACGAGGGCACGGTGATCCTGATCAGCCATGACCGCGATTTCCTCGATCGCGTGGTCACGTCGGTGATCGTGCCCGAGGGCGACGGCCGCTGGATCGAATATGCCGGCGGTTACAGCGACATGCTGGCGCAGCGCGGCGAGGATCTGACGCGTGAGGCGGCGAAGGCCATCGTCGAGGAAAAGAAGGAAGCCAGGCCGGCCGCGCCTTCGGCGGCATCAAAGCGCCGGCTGAACTTCAACGAGAAGCACGCGCTGGAAACCTTGCCGAAGACGATCACGAAATTGCAGGCCGCGATTGCGAAACAGCAAAAGCTGCTTGACGATCCCGACCTCTACACCAAGGATCGCAAGAAATTCGACGCGGCCTCCGCGGCGATCGCAACGGCGCAGGAAGAACTGGCTGCGGCCGAGGATCGGTGGCTGGAACTTGAAGTGTTGCGGGAAGAGATAGAACAGGCATAGACATTTCAACGTCATTGCCTGCGACAAACACGAAGCGTTTGCGCAAGGGAGCGAAGCGACGAAGCAATCGATCTATCCGTTATGCCGCACAATGGATTGCTTCGCGGAGCCTGTCATCGGGCGCGCGTTCGCGCGACCCGTTGGCTCGCAATGACGAGAGACAACCGGAGTTCACGTGATGACCACCCCCCTCGCCGCCAAGATCGCTCGTGAATACGGCACGCCATGCGCCGTGATCGACATGGACCGCGTCGAGCACAACATCGCGCGCGTCCAGGTGGCCTGCGATACCGCCGGCGTCGCCAACCGGCCGCATATCAAGACCCACAAGAGCCCGTTGCTCGCCCAGATGCAGGTCGCGGCCGGCGCGAAGGGCATCACCTGCCAGAAGATCGGCGAGGCCGAGGTGATGGCGGAAGCCGGCATCGACGACATCCTGATCAGCTACAATCTGATCGGCGAGGAGAAGATGGCGCGCCTCGCTGCGCTGCAGGCGAAGGCCAACATGACGGTTGCCGCCGACAATTCGACCGTGATCGCGGGCCTGCCGCAGGCCGCCGCCGCTTCAGGCCGCCCGCTCTCGGTGGTGGTCGAATGCGACACCGGGCGCAAGCGCGCCGGCGTCGAAACGCCCGGCGAGGCTATTGCGCTGGCCCGCGAGATCGCAGCCTCCAAGGGGCTAAGGTTTGCCGGCTTCATGCTGTATCCAACCGAAACCGGCTGGGCCGAGGCGCAGAAGTTTTACGACGAAGCGCTGGCCGGCATCCGCGCGCACGGGCTCGCCGCGTCAATGGTTTCAACCGGCGGTTCGCCGAACCTGAAGAATCTCGGAAAACTCAAGGGCGCGACCGAGCACCGGCCAGGCACCTATATCTACAACGACCGCATGCAGGTCGCGGCCGGCGTCGCCGAATGGGACGATTGTGCGCTGAATATCTATGCCACCGTCGTCAGCCGCGCCGGCCCGGATCGCGGCATTCTCGATGCCGGCTCCAAAACGCTGACCTCGGATCCCGGCGGCGGGCTAGACGGTTATGGACTGATCCTGGAGCACCCGGAGGCCAAGATCGCGCGCTTTGCGGAAGAGCACGGCTTTCTCGATCTGGCCCGCAGCAACACGCGGCCTGTCGTCGGCGACGTCGTGCGGATCGTGCCGAACCATGTCTGCGTCGTCGTCAACATGATGGACGAGGTGGTGATGGTGCGCGGTGACGAGATCATCGGCACGCTGCCGGTCGCGGCGCGGGGGAAGTTGCGTTGATCCGTAGGGTGGCAAAGCGTAGCGTGCCCACCATCACGAGCAGAGTGTGAAATGGTGGGCACGGCGCTATCGCGCCTTTGCCCACCCTACGATTCCGAGAGCCATTTCAGCGCACCCCGCCCCGCTGCCACGCCGGTCGCAAACGACGCCTGCAGCAGATAGCCGCCCGTCGGCGCTTCCCAGTCCAGCATCTCGCCCGCGACAAACACTCCGGGCAAACGCCCGAGCATGAATTCGGTATCGATTTCGTCAAACGCGATCCCGCCCGCAGTTGAAATCGCGCGCGCGATCGGGGCGACACCGGTGAGTTCGATCGGGACGGCATTGATGAGGTTTGCGAGATCGACCGGCGACATCGACGCCAGCGAAGCGCCGGATGCTTTGGCGGCCTCCTGCAACAGCCCGATTGCGACAGGTGACAGGTTTACGGCCTTGCGCAGAAAATTGGACAGCGATTGTTTGCCCTTTGGCACCGAGACCTTCGCGATCAGGTTTTTAATCTCGAGATCGGGCCGCAGCGCGATATGCAGGGTTGCCCGTCCCGCCCTGTCGATCGCCTCGCGCAATTCGGCAGACAGCGCGTAGACCGCGCCGCCCTCGATGCCGGTTCGGGTAACGACGGCTTCGCCGCGGACGCTGAGCTCACCGAATGTCAGCCCCACGCCCTTGAGCGGTTGTCCCTCGAAACGATCGCGAAAAATATCCGACCACGCCACGGTGAAGCCGGAATTGGCCGGTCGCAGCGGCGATATCTTCACGCCCTTCGCGGCAAGCGCTTCCGCCCATGCGCCGTCGGAGCCCAATCGCGGCCAGCTTGCGCCGCCGAGCGCCAATACCGTCGCGCTCGTCTCGACGAATTGCAGCCCATCCGGCGTTTGAAAACGGAGGCGGCCTTGATCGTCCCAGCCGGTCCAGCGGTGACGCAGCGTCAATTGCACGCCCATCGAATCCAACCGCCGCAGCCATGCCCGCAGCAAGGGCGACGCCTTGAAGGCTTTTGGAAACACCCTCCCGCTGGAGCCGACAAAGGTTTCCTGCCCCAGTGCTTCGCTCCAGTCGCGCAGGGCGCTCGGCGGGAATGCTTCGATGGCCGCTTTCAGATGCGGCGTCGCCTCGCGGTATCTCGCAAGGAACTGCGGCAATGGTTCGCTGTGCGTGAGGTTGAGCCCGCCTCTGCCCGCCATCAGGAATTTGCGGCCAGCCGACGGCATCGCGTCGTACACGGTGACGGTGGCACCGCCTTGCGCGAGCACTTCGGCCGCCGTCAGGCCGGCCGGGCCGGCACCGATGATGGCGACGTGTTTTGCAAGTGAAGACATGGCGGGAGTCTAGCCGGATCGACGGTTCGTAGGGTGGGCAAAGCGAAGCGTGCCCACCATTATTCACCGGCATCGCAGATGCATGGTGGGCACGGTGCGAAGTGCGCCTTTGCCCACCCTACGGGACCGTGCGCTACAGCTTGATCCCCGCCCTTGCTGCGGCCTGCGCGACGTATTTTTGCGTCTGCTCGAACGCGCCTTGTAGCGCCTTTGCCTTCGACACATCATCGATCTCGGCAAAATGCGCGGCGATGGCATCGGGGGTCCAGTCGGACTGGGCCAGATTGATGCCTTCGGTCTCGATGATCTTGATTACGGCGAACGAGCCCGCGCCGGCGCCCATGATGGTGCGGGTCGGCGCGTCCTCGCTGAGCAGGAATTCCACCGCCGGCGTGATCGCCTCGGGACGCATCAGGGCCAGCGCCTGCGGCGGCAACAGCTCCTCGGTCATCCGGGTCGCCGCCGTCGGCGAGATCGTGTTGACGCGGATGTTGTTCTTGCGGCCTTCCTCGGCCAGCACGTTCATCAGGCCGACCATGCCGGCTTTGGCCGCGCCGTAATTGGCCTGGCCGAAATTGCCGAACAGGCCGGACGACGAGGTCGTCAGCACGATGCGCCCATAGTTGCGCTCGCGCATACCATCCCACACCGCCTTGCAGCAGTAAAACGTGCCGACGAGATGGACATCGAGTACTTTGGCAAAGTCGGCGATGTCCATTTTTGCAAACGACTTGTCGCGGAGAATGCCAGCATTGGCGCACAGGAGATCAACGCTGCCCCATTCCTTCGTCGCCCGCTCGACCATCGCCGTGACTTGTCCGAACTTCGAGACGTCGGCGCCATCCGCCATCGCCGTGCCACCGGCTTTGCGGATTTCCTCGACCACGGTTTCGGCCGGGGTCAGCGACCCGCCGGTGCCGTCGCGCGCGCCGCCGAAATCGTTGACCACCACCTTGGCGCCGCGGCTTGCGAGCCCCAGCGCATGCGCCCGTCCCAGACCATTGCCCGCGCCGGTGACGATAGCGACACGTCCGTCAAACCTGATTGCCATGAGTGAAATTCCTGGTTTCTTCTTCCTTCTCCCCTTGTGGGAGAAGGTGGCGCGAAGCGCCGGATGAGGGGTTCTTTCGGCTGGCGTGCTTGCGGAGAGAACCCCTCACCCGTCGCCGAACTGCGTTCGGCGCCACCCTCTCCCACAAGGGGAGAGGGTAAAACCGAGCCCGCGTTTGACTGTTTTTGAGCAGCGATGGATTGCCGGGTCAAGCCCGGCAATGACAGGCAGTTCTAGTCGAAATAAATCAGCCCGATCCAGTCGGCGACCAAAGCGGGCTTATCCTCGCCCTCGATCTCGACGGTGACGTTGGTGCGCGATTGCAGCTCTTTCGGCTTGCGCAGCTTGGCCTCCATCAGCGTGAAGCGGCCGCGGACGCGGGAGCCGGCGCGGACCGGCGAGAGGAAGCGCAGCTTGTCAAAGCCGTAATTCACGCCCATCGCGGTGCCCTCGATGACCGGCATGACCTCATAGGACATGATGCTCAACAGGGACATGGTGAGAAAACCATGCGCGATGGTGTTGCCGAACGCGGTTTCCCTTTTTGCCCTTTCCGGGTCGACATGGATGAACTGATGATCCTCGATCACGTCGGCATAGACGTTGATCCGGCTCTGGTCGATCAGGTGCCAGGACGACACCCCGATCTCCTTGCCGACCATGGCCTGATAGGCCTCAAACGAGACCGGCGGCTTCTTCCAGACTTCATTCATTGATTAGCTCTCCAGCCCGGCGGTCCGCACCTTCTGCAGCTCCGGGAATTCGTCTTCGCGGAACTCCGCTCCGCGCAACGCATCGGCGCGGTTATTATCATGCTCGAGCCGGCGCAACTGGACGCGGCGGATCTTTCCGGAAATTGTCTTCGGCAGTTCCGTCACCAGCTCGATCTTGCGGATGCGCTTGAATGGGGCGAGCCGGGTGTGCAGATGCTTGAAGATCGAGAGTGCGGTCTCCGGCGAACGCTCCACGCCCGACACCAGCAGCACATAGGCCTTCGGGATCGCGAGGCGAATGGGATCGGGGCTCGGCACCACGGCGGCTTCCGCCACCGAGTCATGTTCCAGCAGCACGCTTTCCAGCTCGAACGGACTGATGCGGTAGTCGGACGATTTGAACACGTCGTCCGAGCGCCCGACGAAGGTCAGATAGCCCTCGTCATCGGCAAACACCACGTCGCCGCTGCGATAGAGATCGCCGTCGGCACCGCTCAGATTGCCGTCCTCGCCCTGATAGCCCTGCATCAGGCCGGCCGGGCGATCAGCGCCCAGCACCAGCGTCACCTCGCCCTCTTTGGTGATGTGGCCGTCATTATCGGTGATCTGCACGCGATAGCCCGGCAGCGGCCGACCCATGGAGCCGACTTTGACTTTCTGGCCCGGCGAATTGCCGGCGAGCGCGGTGGTCTCGGTCTGGCCGTAGCCGTCGCGGATGGTCAGGCCCCATGCCGCCTTCACCTGATCGATCACTTCGGGGTTGAGCGGCTCGCCGGCGCCACAGACCTCGCGCAGGCTGACCTTGAAGTCCGCGAGCTTCTCCTGAATGAACAATCTCCACACCGTCGGCGGCGCGCACAGCGTGGTGACGCCGCAGCGGCCGACGGTCGCAAGCAGCGCCTTGGCATCGAAGCGCGGCTGGTTGACCACGAACACGGTCGCCCCCGCATTCCACGGCGCGAAGAAGCAGCTCCAGGCATGCTTGGCCCAGCCCGGCGAGGAAATATTGAGATGGACGTCGCCCGGCTGCAGGCCTAGCCAAAACATCGTCGACAGCGCGCCGACGGGATAGCTGCGCTGGCTGTGCCGCACCAGCTTTGGTTTTGCGGTGGTGCCCGAGGTGAAATAGAGCAGCATCGGGTCGTCGGCGTTGGTGGACCCGTCAGGCGCAAAATTTTCCGACGCGCTCGCCGCCTGTTCGAACGGCAACCAGCCGTCATGCGTGGACGTGGCGCCTACCACGATGCGCACCAGATTTTCGCTGCCGAGGCCTGCGAACTTCGCCACCTGATCCTGTGACGCCACCACCGCCCTCGCCCGGCCGCGATCCAGCCGGTCGCGCAATTCGTCAGGGGTGAGCAGCGTGGTCGCGGGGATCACGACAACGCCGAGCTTCATCGCCGCCAGCATGGTCTCCCACAGCGGCACGACATTGCCGAGCAGCAGCAGCAAATGATCGCCGCGCTTCAGCCCTTGCGCGCGCAGGAAGTTTGCGACCTGATTGGAACGGGCCGACAAGGTCGCAAAGGAAAGTTTTGTTTCCTTGTGGCCAGCATCGACGATCCAGAGCGCGGTACGATCCCGGCTGTCGGGATTGCGCGCCAGTTCAGCATCGAACCAGTCGAGCGCCCAGTTGAAGGGAACAGCGTCCGGCCAGCGAAATCCCCTCACGGCCGCATCGTAATCGGTTCGATGCTTGAGCAGAAAGGCGCGTGCTTCCTGGAAAGTCGTCATCAGGTCTCCGTTACTTCCCGGCGAGGCTCCTAACGTGCTGGATAATACCGGAAAAATCCACCCCGCCATGGCCGGCGGCGTCGAACGCCTTGTAGAGCTCCTGCGCGTGCTTGCCCAGTGGCGTCGCGGCGCCGGCGGCGTTGGCCGCGTCCTGCGCCAGCGTCAGGTCCTTCACCATCAGCGCCGAGGCAAATCCCGGCTTGTAGCCGTTATTCGCCGGCGAGGCCGGCACCGGGCCCGGCACCGGGCAATAGGACGTCAGCGCCCAGCATTGCCCTGAGGAGGTCGAGGCGACGTCGAACAGCGCCTGATGCGACAGGCCGAGCTTTTCCGCCAGCGCAAAAGCCTCGCCGACCCCGATCATGGAAATGCCCAGGATCATGTTGTTGCAGATCTTGGCCGCCTGCCCCGCACCCGCGCCGCCGCAATGCACGAGCTTCTTGCCCATGTTCTCCAGCACCGGTTTTGCCGCCGCGAACGCCTTGTCCTCGCCGCCGCACATGAAGGTGAGCGTCGCTCCCTTGGCCCCGCCGGTTCCGCCCGACACAGGTGCGTCCACCGAAAGCATGCCACTTTTGGCGGCCAGCGCATGCGCCTGCTTGGCGCTTTCGACGTCGATGGTCGAGCAATCGATGATCAGCGTGCCCTTAGTCATCGCCGGGATGATTTCGTTCCAGACCGACAGCACATGCTTGCCCGCGGGCAGCATAGTGACGACCACGTCGGCGCCTTTGACGGAAGCCACCGAAGTCTCCGCGATGGCGGCACCGTCGGCCTTGGCCTGATCGCGCGAGGCCGCGACCAGATCGAACGCGGTGACCTTGTGGCCGGCCTTAACCAGATTGGCCGCCATCGGCCCGCCCATATTGCCGAGGCCAATGAATGCGATATTTGCCATCTCGAATCCTCCGCTTGTAACTTTTTATTTTGATCAGGTGAATTTCAGCTCGTCGGCGCCGATCTCTGCGAAGTAAGGCGCGACCATTTCCGGCGTCACGTCTTCGATTCGCGGCGGCGACCACTTTGGATTACGGTCCTTGTCGATCACGGCGGCGCGCACGCCCTCACGAAAATCGTCGCTGGCAAAGACTTCGAGCGCGGCGCGATATTCCCGCACCAGGCATTCCTCCAGCGAGCGGGCCTTGCGCGCCAGGCGAAGCAGTTTCAGGGTCACCACCATTCCGCGCGGCGATTTTTCGTTCAGCGTCTTCAATGCCGCCTGCGCAAAGTCCGAACCATCGCGCTGCAACGCCGCGACGATGTCTTCCATGCGATCATGGGAAAGCAACGCATCGATCTTCGCCTGCTGCGCTGCGACCGGCCCGGCCGTCTCTCCGGTCGAAAAGCCGTCGATCAGTTTCCTGATGTCGGCCGATGTCGTGCCGGGCCCTACCTTCGTCAACGCCTCGCGCAAGGCCGGCAGCTTTGATGACGGCACCACCGCATCGGCGAATTTGGCATGGATCGCGTCCGGGCCGTTCATGGTCTGGCCGGTCAGTCCGAAGTAAGTGCCGATCTCGCCCGGCGAACGCGACAACAGCCAGGTGCCTCCGACATCGGGGAAGAAGCCGAGGCCGACCTCCGGCATCGCAAGTTTTGTCTTCTCGGTCACGACGCGATGGCGGGAGTGCGCGGACAGCCCGACGCCGCCGCCCATCACGATGCCGTCCATGAAGGAGACATAGGGCTTCGGGAATTTCTTGATCCGGGCGTTGAGGATGTATTCCTCGCGCCACAAAATCTTGCCGAGATCGCCCTTCACTTTCGAGCTTTCCCAGAGCGCGCGGATATCACCGCCAGCGCAGAGGCCGCGCTCGCCCGCACCTTCCAGCAGGATCACGGCGACGGCCGGATCGGCTTCGAACGCATCGAGCGCCTTGTCGACGTCGCGAAACATCTCGAGCGTGACGGCGTTGATGGCTTTCGGCCGGTTGAGGCGGATCACGCCACAGCCGCCTTCGCGCCGCGCAATCAGGTCACCTTCGATGAGTGCGGCTGCGGCGGTCGCCGTCATCGTGCGCCCTCGATCAGCTTGCGCGACACGATCAGCCGCATGATTTCGTTGGTCCCTTCCAGGATCTGGTGCACGCGCAGATCGCGCACGATCTTCTCGATACCGTATTCGCTGAGGTAGCCGTAGCCGCCGTGCAGTTGCAGCGCCTGGTTGGCAACCTCGAATCCGACATCGGTACCAAACCGCTTGGCCATCGCGCAGAGCATGGTGGCGTCCGCATCCTTGCGGTCGAGCGCGGCGGCCGCGCGCCAGACAAAAGTCCGCGCCGCCTCCAGTTCGGTCGCCATGTCGGCGAGGCGAAACTGCAGCGCCTGGAACTCGTTGAGGCGTTTTCCAAAGGCGCTGCGTTCCTTCATGTAGGCCAGCGATTTTTCGAGCGCGCTTTGCGCGCCGCCGAGCGAACATGCCGCGATGTTGATGCGGCCGCCGTCGAGGCCTGCCATCGCGATCTTGAAGCCGATGCCCTCCTCGCCAAGTCTGTTTTCGACCGGTACGCGGGCATTCTCGAAAATCACGGCGCGGGTCGGCTGTGCGTTCCAGCCCATCTTGCGCTCGTTGGCGCCGAACGAGACGCCCGGCGTTTCGGCGTCGATCACCAGCGTCGAGATGCCGCCGGGACCGTCAGCACCGGTACGCACCATCACGACATAGAGATCGCCACCACCGGCACCGGAAATGAACTGCTTCTGGCCGTTGAGCACATAATGGTCGCCCTCGCGCACCGCGCGGGTGCGCAGCGCGGCGGCGTCCGATCCGGAGCCCGGCTCGGTCAGGCAGTAGCTCGCCAGCAGGTCCATGGTACAGAGCCTTGGCAGCCATTTCTGGCGCTGGGTGTCGTTGCCAAAGGCATCGATCATCCACGACGCCATGTTGTGGATCGAGATGAAGGCCGACACCGTCGGGCAACCCTGCGCCAGCGCCTCGAAGATCAGCGCGGCGTCAAAGCGGGTCATGGCGGAGCCGCCGACGTCGTCCTTGATGTAGATACCGCCGATGCCGAGGCTTGCGGCCTCGCGCATCACATCGACAGGGAAATGCTTCTCCTCGTCCCAGCGGAGTGCATGCGGCGCGATCTTCTCCGCGGCGAATTCGCGCGCCATGTCGCGAACCGCCACCTGGTCCTCATTGAGAGCGAAATGCATTCCGGGCTGCTCATTCTTGTCGTCATTGCGAGGAGCGAAGCGACGACGCAATCCATTCTTCCTTTTCGGGGCAATATGGATTGCTTCGCTGCGCTCGCAATGACGGCCGGGGGCTATACCGTCAATTCATCGTCGGGATTGAGAACTCCGCGCCCTCCTTGACGCCGGACGGCCAGCGCGAGGTGATCGTCTTGGTCTTGGTGTAGAAGCGGATCGAATCCGGGCCATGCTGGTTGAGATCGCCGAAGCCGGACTTCTTCCAGCCGCCGAAGGTGTAGTACGCGATCGGCACCGGGATCGGCACGTTGATGCCGACCATGCCGACGTTGACCTTGGCGGCGAAGTCGCGGGCGGCGTCGCCATCGCGGGTAAAGATCGCAACGCCGTTGCCGTAGTCATGATCCGACGGCAGTGCGAGGGCTTCCTTGTAGTCGTGGGCGCGCACCACGGACAGGACGGGACCAAAGATCTCTTCCTTGTAGATCCGCATGTCCTTGGTGACGTTGTCGAACAGCGAGCCACCGAGATAGAACCCCTTCTCGTAGCCCTGCATCTTGAAGCCACGGCCGTCGACGGCGAGCGTCGCGCCTTCCTTGACGCCGATATCGATGTAGCTCTTCACCTTCTCGACCGCTTCGCGCGTCACCAGCGGACCGTAATCGGCGGACGGATCGACCGAGGTGCCGATCTTGAGCGACTCCACGCGCGGGATCAGCTTTTCCATCAGGCGGTCGGCGGCCGTCTTGCCGACGGGCACCGCGACCGAAATCGCCATGCAGCGCTCGCCCGCCGAGCCATAGCCGGCGCCGATCAGCGCATCGACGGTCTGGTCCATGTCGGCGTCGGGCATCACGATGGCGTGGTTCTTGGCGCCGCCAAAACACTGGCAGCGCTTGCCGGTCTGCGCGGCGCGCTCGTAGATGTACTGCGCAATCGGCGTCGAACCGACAAAGCCGATCGCCCTGATATCCGGATCGTCCAAAATGGCGTCGACCGCCTCCTTGTCGCCGTTGACGACGTTGAGCACGCCCGGCGGCAGACCCGCCTCGATCATCAGTGCCGCCAGCATCATCGGCACGCCGGGATCGCGCTCCGATGGCTTCAGGATGAAGGCGTTGCCGCAGGCGATCGCGGGCGCGAATTTCCACATCGGGATCATCGCCGGGAAATTGAACGGCGTGATGCCGGCGACCACCCCCAGCGGCTGCCGCATCGAATAGATGTCGATGCCGGGGCCGGCGCCTTCGGTGTATTCGCCCTTCATCAGATGCGGAATGCCGCAGGCGAATTCGACGACTTCGAGGCCGCGCTGGATATCGCCCTTGGCGTCGGGAACGGTCTTGCCGTGCTCGCGCGCCAGCATGTCGGCGAGCTTGTCGTAATCGCGTTGCGCCAGTTCGAGGAACTTCATCATCACGCGCGCGCGGCGCTGCGGATTGGTGTTGGCCCACTCGATCTGGGCGTCCCTGGCGTTCTCGACGGCGGCCCGAACTTCGGCCTTGGACGCCAGCGCCACCTTGGCCTGGACGTCGCCAGTCATCGGCTCAAAAACGTCGGCTGTTCGCCCCGACGTGCCCTTGACCTCTTTACCGCCGATGAAATGTCCGATTGAGCGCATGAATTTTCTCCCTGAAGGCCCGGCTGGATCAGCTTGGAGCCCTTTTTGACCTGCATTTCTTAGGATACAAGTCCGATATATTGCACCATAGATGTGCGGAAATGCTGGATCAAGGCACCAAGACGCAAGGTACCAAGACGATCGACTGGGATGACTTCCGTTTTGTCCTGGCGATCGTCCGCGGCGGATCGGTTTCCGCTGCCGCCAAGCAGCTTGCCGTCGATCATGCCACAGTGATCCGGCGTGTCGACCGGCTGGAACGGCATCTCTCGGCAAAACTGTTCGATCGCCGCAAGACCGGATATCTCCTGACCGAGGCCGGCCAGCGCGTCGCCGACAGCGCGGAAGCGATGGAATCGACCATCGTCGCCAACCAGGAGGCGGTCGGCGGCTCGCGCGCCCAGCTGACCGGCACCGTCCGGATCGGCGCCCCCGACGGCTTCGGCAGCCATTTTCTGGCCTCGCGGCTGGTGAAATTCACCGAGCGGTATCCCGATCTCGATTTGCAGCTCGTCGCCACCGCGCGGCTGTTCAGCCTGTCGAAGCGCGAGGCCGATATCGCGATCAGCCTGACGATGCCCAAGGAAGGCCGCATCGTCGGGCGCAAGCTGCTCGACTATAGCCTCGGGCTCTATGCCGCACCGGCCTATCTCGATCGCGCGCCGAGGATCGTATCGCGAGGCGACCTGCCAGGGCATCGCTTCGTCGGCTATATCGAGGAATTGCTGTTCACGCCCGAACTGGACTACCTGCCGCAGGTCTCGCCAAAGATTTCCGCCAAATTCCGCAGCGCCAATCTGATCGCGCAGCTCAACGCCACCATCGCAGGCTTCGGCATCGCGGTGCTGCCACATTTCATGGCAACGGCGCATCCGGAATTGCGCCCGGTACTGCCTGATGAGATCAGGATTTCGCGCAGCTTCTGGATGCTCATGCACGCCGACAGCAAGGATCTGGCGCGGATCAGGGCCGTTGCCGATTACATCCACGAGACGGTGGAGAGCGAACGCGCGCTGTTTGGCGGCAAATTGTAGGGTGGGCAAAGCGAAGCGTGCCCACCATTCCAGATGACATCGCGGAAAGATGGTGGGCACAGCGCAAGAGCGCCTTTGCCCACCCTACGGCGCTAATTCACCTTCGCCCGCGCCTTCTTCACGGCGGTCTTCGTCGCCTCGGTGCGTGCCACTGCCGCCTCGCGGCCGGCGGCGAGGATTTCGTCGGAGAGTTCACCGCTGCCCGCCACGCGGGACATCACCAGGGCGCCCATCATGGTCGCCAGCGTGCCCATGGCCTGCTTGCGCGCCGCCTTTCGCGGCACATCCAGAATCTGTTCGGCCATCACATCGATCAACTGCTCGAGCTTGGCGCTAAAGGCCTTGCGGGTTTTGGCGCTTTCACGGGCGATCTCGGCGCCGAGCGTGGGGACCGCGCAGCCGCGGCCGGGATCATCGCGATGCACCGTCGAGACGTAGGCATCGACGATCGTCGAGAGCCGCTTCTCCGGCGGCGTTTCAGCGGCGATCGCGCGCCAATGCTCGACCGAGCGGTCCATCGCGTAGGCAAAGGCCTCGACCACCAGCGCCTCGCGGGAATCGAAATGCGCGTAGAAGCCGCCATGGGTCAGGCCGGCCTCCTTCATCAAGTCGGCGACGCCGATGCCGTGCGCGCCCTTCTCGCGAAGCCGCACCGAGGCCTTCTTCACGATCCGCGCGTGGGTATCCTGCTTGTGCTCTTTCGAATAACGCATCCACCCGTTCCATTAAATGTCTGTAGTCATATAATAGCAGTGGCGCACGCGAAAAGCTGCATCTATTTCGCTTTTTCACCGCCGATCATCGTGAATGTGGCGGTCGCGTGCACTGCAAGATTGCCCGCGCTGTCGCGGACGAAGCCTTCGGCATAGCTGGTCTGGCGGCCGAGTTTTACCACCTTGCCTTCGGCCGAGACCGTGCCCGATCGTACCGACAACGGCCGCAAATAGGTCAGCTTGAGGTCCAGCGTGACCGAGGACTGCCCCGCCGGCTGCATGGTGGCAATAGCGCAACCCATGGCGGTATCCAGCAGCGCCGCGGCGGTCGCGCCATGGAGTAGTCCGATGGTATTTTCGAGGCTCTCGTCTGGATCCAGTTCCATGACGATCCGCCCCTGCTCAGCGATGCGCATCTCGAAACCGACCAATCGGGCCATCGGCGGCGGTGGCAGGATGCCGTCGCGGATCGCGCACATCGTCTCCAGCCCGGACATCCCGGAGGCCACTTTCGCCACTGGCCCCGGCGCCTGCCACTCCACCACCCGATGCCGCCGCGTATCGAACGAAAACAGATCGACGGACTCGGTTATGGTCATGACGGCTCCTTTGAATGATGATCGTCATTCTACATTGGCGCGTGCCGCCGCGCAACGCCCCTCGCACGCCCTGCCCTTGACAAGCCAGCGGATGTCCTTGGAAGTGGCGCCAACCGCCAGAACAAGTCCGGGAAAAATAAAATGGAAATGCTCAATCCGCATTGCGGAGTCGACCGTGACAGCCGAGGTGTCGTCCGCCTCTCGATCTGCAATGCGGGCTCCCTCAACATCCTCTCCTCCGCCGTCACCGATGGGGTCCGCGAAGGGTTCGAGAAGCTCGCCACTGAGCCGGACATTCGCGCGGTCATCCTCGCCGGCCAGAGCGAGAAGAGCATGATCGGCGGCGCCGACATCAAGGAGATGGCGAAGCTCGACCAGAAGTCCGCCGAAGCCTTCATCACGCGGCTGCGCGACCTCTGCGAGGCTGCGCGCAATTTTCCGTCGCCGGTGATCGCGCGGCTTCCCGGCTGGTGCCTCGGTGGCGGCCTCGAAGTCGCCGCGGCCTGCGATTTCCGGATTGCCGCTCACGACGCCAAGTTCGGCATGCCGGAAGTGCGTGTCGGCATCCCCTCGGTGATCCATGCCGCGCTGCTGCCGCGGCTGATCGGCTGGGGCCGCGCCCGCTGGCTGGTCATGACGGCGGAGAATATCGACGCGCCGACCGCGCTCGCCTGGGGCCTGGTCGACGTGGTGGCGAAGGAAGATGGGCTCGATGCCGCGGTCGAGGATACGGTCAAGGCGCTGCTCGAATGTGGTCCCGAAGCGCTGCGCGCGCAGAAGGCGTTGCTGCGCCAATGGGAGGAACTGCCGCTGACGGAGTCGGTGAACTTGAGCGTCGGCGTATTCGGAAAGTCCTTCCTGACCGGCGAGCCACAACGGCTGATGCAGGGATTTCTCGACCGCAAGAAATAGACGGAGGGCGCCATGAGACCTGCCGGCAAGGGAGCGTTGGAGTCGCTCTACTTCGACTATCCGCGGTTCGCAGCGCGTCGCGTTCCCGAACTTGACGGCGCCACGGCAAGGCATCCCGTGCTGATCGTGGGCGCCGGCCCGATCGGCATGACCGCGGCGCTGGTGCTGGCGCGCTACGGCATCAGGAGCGTGCTGATCGATCGAAAGGACACATTCAATGACGGCAGCCGCGCGATCTGCATCGCTCGGCCCAGCATGCACATTCTGGAGCGGGTCGGCGCGGTCGCGCCATTTGTCGAAAAGGCGCTCGGCTGGCGGTTCGGCCGCAGCTACTATCGTGGCGAACAGATTTTCCGGCTGGAGATGCCGCAACCGCCGGGCGAAAAATATCTGCCGATGTACAATCTGCAGCAGCAGTACATCGAAAAGTTCCTGCACGACACGGTCGCCGCCTGTGAACTCATCGACATGCGCTGGCAAAGCGAACTAACCGGCCTCGAGCGTCACGTCGACGGGATTTCTGCCCGTGTTTCATCGCCGGAGGGAACCTACTATCTCGACGCTCTCTATCTGCTGGCGGCCGACGGCGCGCGCTCGCCGATCCGATCGATGCTGGGCTTGCGCCTGAAAGGCGACAATTACGAAGGCCGGTATGTGATCGCTGACATCCGCATGGATCATGATTTCCCGACCGAGCGGCGGGCGTTCTTTGAGCCAAGCGGCAACCCCGGCGGCACTGTACTGATCCACAAGCAGCCGGACGATATCTGGCGCGTGGACTACCAGCTCCGCGAAGGCGAGAGCGAGGCAGATGCCCTGAAAGAAGAAAACATCCGCGCGCGCGTCAGCGCGATCCTCGCCGATATCGGCCACACAAAACCGTGGGAACTGGAATGGTGGAGCGTCTATTCCGCCAACACCCTCTGCCTCGACGACTACCGGCACGACCGCGTGTTCTTTATCGGCGATGCCGCACACATCGTGCCGATCTTCGGCGTGCGCGGGCTGAACAATGGCCTGGCGGATGCCGAAAACATCGGCTGGAAGCTGGCGCTCGTCCTCCACGGCGAGGCAGACGACCGGCTGCTCGACAGCTATTCACCGGAGCGGCGCGGCGCCACGCTCGACGTGTTCGCCAACGCGACCAAGAGCACACGCTTCATGACGCCGCCGACGCGCGGCTGGCGACTGGCGCGCGAGGCTGCACTTTCCCTCAGCTTGAAGCACGAGTTTCCTCGGGGCCTCGCCAATCCGCGCCAAATGCAGCCCTACACCTATTCGGACAGCGTGCTGACACCCTATGCCGGACGCGATGCCGGATTTGCCGGCGGGCCGGTGTGCGGCAGCGTCGCGCCGAACGCAAAGCTCATCGATGGAACTCACCTGCTCGATCACACCGGCACCGGCACGACGGCGGTCCTGTTTTGCGGGGCGCTGGCCACCGCCGAACAGGCGGCATTGCTCGAACATCTCCGCCGGGTCGACAAGCGGTTTGCTGCAATTGTGATTGGCTCGGAGACCCCCATACCCGGCGCAAAGACCATTGCGGACCAGGACGGGGAAATCGCCCGGATATTCGCCGCCGAGCCCGGCACGATCTATCTGCTGCGACCCGACCTTCACATTGCCGGGCGATGGAAAGCTGCCGTCCCCTCCGAGATACTGAAAACCGCAGAAATTTGCCTGGGAGGCGAGACGCCATGAGCGCGATGCCCTTCGAAGACTTCGAGTCTGCCTATGAGACGCTGGCGATGGCGATCGATTCAGCCGGAGCGGAGCGTGAAGCCCTGTTCTTGACGCGGCTGGCGTTGGTACTCGGCCAGGAGCTCGGCGACATCGTGGCCTTCAGGAAGGCTATTCAGACGGCGCTCGAGGGTCTGGAATAGCGATGCCCCGCGCGGTGGCTTGCCCCTGATCGATCAATTTCTCTCATGCGAATGGGCAAGATTTTTCATGGGATGATCCGTTGCGATTTTTTGCAGCGCATAATATTATAGCTATAATCTAATTTCGGAGTCGGACCCGCGCGCGGATCGATCCTGGCGCTCATGCTTCCCCGTTATGTCCTGAAATGAGGGAAGTATGACATTCAAGTCAGACCGCCATCACGTCAGAATACGCAAGCCAAACCAGGCAAATCTTCCCACCGCAATCACTGAGGCCCAATGATCTCGAACTGGCTGTCAGCCACCCTCGCCCGCCGCAACATCCACTACGGCTGGGTGATGGTCGGCGTGACCTTCCTCACCGCCCTGATCTCGGCCGGCACGGTCGGCGCGCCCGGCGTCTTCATCGTGCCGCTGCAGAAGGAATTCGGCTGGACCACGGCGGAGATTTCCTCGGCGCTGTCGATCCGCTTCATCCTGTTCGGGCTGATGGCCCCCTTCGCCGCCGCGCTGATGAACCGCTACGGCCTGCGCAATGTGACGCTGTTGGCGCTGCTCATCGTCGTATCAGGGCTGGTCGCGTCGCTGGCGATGACGCAGGTCTGGCAGCTGATGCTGCTGTGGGGCGTGGTGATCGGGCTCGGCACCGGCATGACGGCGCTGGTGCTTGGCGCGACGATTGCCGCGCGCTGGTTCGTGGCCCGGCGCGGGCTGGTGGTTGGCATCCTCACCGCGAGCGTTGCGACCGGGCAGCTCGCCTTCCTGCCGCTATTGGCGAGCCTGACCGAGACCTACGGCTGGCGGCTCGCGCTGGCGCTGGTCTGCGTGATGCTGGGCGTGGCGGCCTTCGCCGTACTCATGGTCATGCGCGACCGGCCGAGCGATGTCGGCCTGCGGCCATTCGGCGACGAAGGCACCGAGCCGCTACCCGCGCCTCCCCCCAACACCACGCCGATCATGGCGGCGGCGCTCGGCACCCTGCGCGACGCCTCGAAGTCGAGCGTGTTCTGGATCCTGTTCGCCACCTTCTTCATCTGCGGCGCCAGCACCAATGGCCTGATCCAGGTCCATTTGATTCCGATGTGCCTCGATTTCGGCATTCCGCAGGTGCAGGCGGCGAGCCTGCTCGCGGCGATGGGCATTTTCGATTTCGTCGGCACGATCGCCTCCGGCTGGCTCTCGGACCGCTATGACAATCGCAAGCTGTTGTTCTGGTACTACGGTCTGCGCGGCCTCTCGCTGTTGTTCCTGCCGTTCTCCGACTTCACGCTCTACGGCCTGTCGCTGTTTGCGATGTTCTATGGCCTCGACTGGATCGCAACGGTACCGCCGACGGTGCGGCTCACGGCGCAGCGGTTCGGCGCGGAGCGCGCGAACCTCGTGTTCGGCTGGATCTTTGCCGGCCATCAACTGGGTGCGGGTGTCGCAGCGTTCGGCGCCGGCCTGTCGCGAACGGTGCTGCAGACCTACCTGCCGGCGTTCTTCGTTGCCGGCGCGCTGTGCATCGTCGCAGCGCTGATTGTGCTGGCGATCTCGCGGCCGAAGCCGTTGGTAGCGGCGGAGTGAGTATTCGTAGGGTGGGCAAAGGCGCATTTGCGCCGTGCCCACCATCTATAAACTCGCGGTATCTAAATGGTGGGCACGCTGCGCTTTGGCCACCCTACGGCCTGTGCGCCGACTACGGCCGCGTCGACATGTTGGTCGGCGGGCCAACGCTGCGGATTGGCTCCGCCAATCGCGCGAATTCGCACAAGAGCGAACGCGTCTTGCGCGGATCGATCACTTCCTCGACCCAGAACTTCTCGGCGGAACGGAACGGCGAGCGCAGCTTGTTGAGGCGCTCCTCGATCTCCTTCAGCTTCGCGGCCGGGTCATCCGCTGCGTCGATGTCGGCGCGGTAGGCCGCCTCGATGCCGCCTTCCAGCGGCAGCGAGCCCCAATAGGCCGACGGCCAGGCGTAGCGCATCGAATAGCGGTTGGCGGGCTGATGCACGACTCCGGCAACGCCAAAAGCGTTGCGTATGATGATGGTGCACCAGGGAACGGTCGACTGGTTGACCGCTGCCATCGCGCGCACGCCGTGGCGAATGGTTGCCGACTTCTCGGCCTCGAGCCCGATCATGAAGCCCGGACAATCCATCAGATAGACCACCGGCAGATGGAACGTCTCGGCGAAATCGACCCAGCGCACCACCTTCTGGCAAGCTTCCGCCGTCCACGAACCGCCATAGTGGAAGGGATCGCTGGCCAGCAGCAGCACCGCACGGCCTTCTAGCCGGGCAAGCCCCGTAATGACCGGTCGGCCGAAATTGGCGTTGACCTCGAAGAACGAGCCCTTGTCGACGACGGCGTCGATGATGGGGCGCATCTTGTAGACCTGGCGGCGATTGCGCGGCACCGCCTTCAACAGCGAGTCTTCCGCGCGTTCCGGGTCGTCGGTGCAGGGCGTGGTCGGCGGCAGGTCGTACACCGATGACGGCAGATAGGACAGAAAACGCCGGGCGCGTTCGAACGCCTCCTCCTCGGTATCGACGGCATCGTCGACGCCGCCGGCACGGGTCTGGATCTCGGCGCCGCCGAGTTCCTGCTTGGTCAAATCCTGGCCGAGGCGCTTCACGACCGGCGGACCCGCGACAAACATCGCGGAGCTCCTGGTCATGATCGAATAATGACTGGCGGCAAGCCGCGCCGCGCCAAGGCCTGCGACCGAGCCGAGGCCGAGACCGACCACCGGAACACGCGCCATGTTCGCGGTCGTAAACCAGTACCAGCGCGTGCCGCCGACCCCGCCGGGCAGATTGGCAGCCCCGCGCGTTTCAATCGTTTTCACCGAGCCGCCACCGCCCGAGCCTTCGATCACGCGAATGATCGGCAGGCGAAAATCGTGCGCCATTTCCTCGGCCATCAACGGCTTGGCCGAGATCGAGGCGTCGGCCGAACCGCCGCGCACGGTGAAATCGTCGCCGACCACCACCACCGTGCGGCCGTCGATCTTGCCGCGGCCGAACACGCAGTTGGCCGGCGTCAGGTGCTTGAGTTCGCTGTTTTCGTCGTATTCGGCGATGCCGGAAATCGCGCCGATCTCGTGGAAGGAATTCTTGTCGATCAGTCCGTCGATGCGCTCACGAACCGTGAGCCGGCCCTGGTCATGCTGGCGCTTGACCTTGTCAACGCCTCCCATCTCGCGCGCGAACGCTTCGCGCCGAGCGAGGTCGTCGAGCTCCGGCTTCCAGTTCATTCGTATCCTCCGTCTTGATGATCTTGTTGTTATTGCGGGTCGGCACCGGAAGCGGCTTTCTTTCGATACGGTTGGTGAAGATGTCGCCCTCGGCGCCTTCGAGCAGGCTGCCGAGCGCCGCACCGAGCTGGAGCATCTGCGGCGCCGCTTCCTTGTGCAACCGCTTCTCATCGAACATCGCCGAGAGCAGGCCGATGGTCGCGACGACGAAGGTTTGATATTGCGGCGACCACACCGGCACCGCGCAACCGTTGATATGCGGGCTCCAGGTGCCGCAGCCCACGACATAGCCGTGCTCGCGCAAATGGCGGCGGTTGTCTTCGATGCGCGTCTTCAACAACCCCGAGTTACCCGGGATCTCGCGCTCCATTTCGGCTATCAAGGCGTCGCCGACATCGGCATCGAGCGCGGCGGTGTAGGCAAAGCCGGCCGCGGTGTTCGTCATCGAGATGCGGCTGCCAGTGCCTTCGTGCAGGCCGAGCGCGTTCGCGGCGCGCGCGAATTCGAGATAGACCAGATGGAAGCGATCGGGGATCACGAAGCCGACGGTGCCGGGCAATTGATCGGCGACGTCCTGCAGCCGCAGCCGGATCAGGTTGCGAAGCTGCAACCCCTTCATCATCGAGGTGCTCATCGCCACCGCGCTTGGACCGATACGGTATTTCTGGTCGCGCGGCAGATAAACCAGCTGGCCCATCCGCGTCAGCGTGTGGGTGAGCCGCGATACCGTTGAGCGCGGCAGACCACAGCGGCTGGAAATCTCCAGATTGCCCAGTCTGGCGTCTTGACCCTCGAAGCAGCGCAGGACGTCGAACGCCCGCGACACCACCTGGATCACATCACCCTCGCCTGCGAGATCGCTGGCGAGCATTCCCTGCTTGCTTAGCCGTTCCGAGCGTCTTCCCATTTTTTTGGCTCCATTCCGCTCTGCGGAATAAAATTCCACTTGCAGAACAAACTACCTCAGGCAATCTGCCGCCACAACAAAAAGCCGTTCACCAGGACAGCCAGTCCGTCAGACGGTCCCGGGAGAACGGCAATGCCAGACATCAAGATCGTCACCGAAGTCGCCGGGCGCGTGTGCGCTCTCCCCGTCACAACCGGCGGCAATATCGGCGACGGCGACGAGATTGCTTTCGTCGAAGCCATGAAGATGGAAATTCCGGTCACGTCGACGACGGCAGGAAGAATCAAGGCTATCCTGGTCAAGCTCGACGACGTCATCGCTGAAGGACAGGTCGTCGCAATCATCGAAGCTTAACAAAATCACGGCATAGACATGCTTGCGACGATTCCGCGACAATCTGTCCAGCTCGGCTGTTGACGTTTGCGCACCTAACGTTGCCATCGCCTGCAGCCGATGACATGATCAACGCTAACGAGTGACTTTCGCACAGCGAAAACTATCTGAGGGGAAAACTATGATTCATCGGTTGAAGGCGCTCGCGCCAATTACCCTTGCAGGCGTCTCGCTGCTGGCCTCGCCGGCCTGGTCCGACGACGTCAAGCTGCCGCCGACCATGGTCGTCACCGCATATGACACCGGAACGGCGGGCTTCAACATCGCCGTCGGCGTCGGCAAGATGATGAAAGACAAATACGGCACCGATGTTCGCGTGCTGCCCGCCGGCAACGACGTAGCGCGACTGGCGCCGCTGCGCGCCAAGCGCGCGGCCATATCCGCGATGGGCTCCGGCACTTATTTCGCCCAGGAAGGCGTGTTCGAGTTCGGTACCAAGGAATGGGGTCCGCAACCCCTGCAGCTCGTGCTGTCCGTGGTCGATTGCAACGCAGGCTCGCTTGGTGTCGCCAAGGATACGGGCGTGACCGAGATCAAGCAGCTCAAGGGCAAGCGCGTCGGCTTCGTGGTCGGTTCGCCGGCGCTGAACCAGAACGCGCTCGCTATCCTGGCCTTCGGCGACCTCAAGCAAAGCGATGTCAAGGTCGTCGAGTTCTCCAGCTATGGCGCGATGTGGAAGGGCATGGTCAACAACGACGTCGACGCCGCCTTCGCCACCACCATTACCGGCCCGGCGAAAGAGCTCGAGACATCGCCGCGCGGCATCGTCTGGCCGCCGCTGCCTCCTGGCGACAAGGCCGGGTGGGAGCGGGTGAAAAAGGTCGGCTCGTTCTTCTTCCCGCACGTCGCTACCTGCGGCGCCGGCATCTCCAAGGACAAGCCGGTTGAGCTCGGCAACTACCCCTACCCGATCTTCATGGCCTATGGATCGCTGCCCGCCGATGATGTCTACGCCATCACCAAGGCGATGATCACGGGCTACGACGCTTATAAGGACTCCGCGCCGGGCGCGACCGGTCTTGCGGCCGATCGCCAGACCAAGAACTGGGTGGTCCCGGTCCATCCGGGCGCAGCCAGGGCCCTGAAGGAAGCCGGACAGTGGAGCGACGAACAGGAAGCCCATAACAAGGGATTGCTCAAGCGCCAGCAGGTATTGGCGGCGGCATGGACGGATTTCACCAAGTCCAATCCGCCTTCGGACGACAAGGCGTTTCTCGACAGCTGGATGAAGGCGCGCGCTGCGGCGCTGACCAAGGCCAGCATGGCGAACGGCTTTGAATAGCCCGTTTTCGGAATCGCCCCGGGCTCGATTGCAGCAGCTATTGGAATAGATGAAATGTCGCCACCTCCGTCCGATAGCTCGCAACCATCAGATGCAGCGCCGTTGCTCGGCGGTGATCCGAGAGAGCCCGTCAAGATCGAGTTCGCCGATCCGCATCTCGCGGCGGCCGCCGACATGCAGGAAGCGGAGGTTTCGCGCGTCCGCACCCTGCAGGGCGGCTGGCGCTGGACGTTGATCGTCGCGGCCGCGGTGACGATCATATTGTGCGTCAACCAGCAATTCTCGCTGCAGTTCTTTCTCGAATATACCCAGCTCAATACCGAGTATTTCTATCTGCTGATCGCATTGATGCTGCCGTTCACCTTCCTGATCTTTCCCGGATCCAGCAAGGCGAGCCTCGACCGCGTTCCCTGGTATGACGTTGTCTTGTTCCTGCTGACGCTCGGCTCGGCGATCTGGCTGATGATGAACATCCGCAAGGCGGCGCAATCAGGCTGGGAATTCGATGGCGCCCCGAAGAACGTGATCGCGGCCGGCCTCGTGATGTGGGCCGTACTGATGGAAGCGCTGCGGCGCACCGGCGGCTGGAGCCTGCTGCTGAGCGTGCTCCCGTTCACCCTCTATCCATTGTTCGCCGACTCCAAATGGCTCGGACCGTTCCGCGGCACGCAATCGACCCTTGAGCAGACCACCGCCTATCACATGCTGTCGGGCGAGAGCCTGCTCGGCATTCCGGTTCAGGCCTTCGCCGACACCGTGATCGGCTTCCTGGTATTCGGCACCGCGCTGATGATGACCGGCGCCGGAAAATTCTTCATCAACATTGCGTTCGCGATGTGCGGGACGTTCCGCGGCGGCGCTGCGAAGGTTTGCGTCTTCGCCAGCGGGTTGCTCGGCACCGTCGGCGGCAGCATCGTCTCCAACGTGCTGACCGCGGGCACCATGACCATTCCCGCGATGAAGAAGACCGGCTTCACGCCGTCCTATTCCGCCGCGATCGAAGCCTGCGCGTCCACCGGCGCCGTGCTGGCGCCGCCAGTGCTGGGCGCCACCGCGTTCGTGATGGCGCAGTTCATGAACACCAGTTACTCGGATGTCGCGCTGGCCGCGACCATCCCGTCGATTCTGTATTACGTCGGCCTGTTCGCCCAGGTCGACAGCTACGCCGCCCGCCACAAGCTCGAAGGCCTTCCGCGTGAGGAACTTCCGCGCTTCATGGATGCCTTCAAGGAGGGCTGGTACTACCTGTTCGTCATCCTGATCCTCGTGGTCATGCTGCTGTACTTCAAGCGCGAGAGCCACGCGCCGTTTTATGCCACGGTACTGCTGGTGATCCTGCACCAATGGTCGGGACCGGCGCCGTGGAAGCGCGGCAACACCGCGGTGCTGGCGCTTTCAGTTGCCGTGACCTGCCTGATGCTCTGGTTCAACGTGCTCAACGCATTCCTGTGGGGCATGTGCCTGCTTGCCGCGCTCAACGAATTCTTTCCGGGCAAGAACTGGGGCGGCGCGCGCTGGTTGCATTTCCTCGAACTGAACGGCAAGACCTTCGTCGAGCTGATGGCCATTCTCGCCGGATGCGGCCTTTTGATCGGTGCGTTCTCGCTGACCGGCGTGATTTCCAGCCTTGCCAACGACCTCCTCAACATCGCCGGCGGTGACGCCTTCCTGCTGCTGATCATGTGCGCCGTCACCAGCATGGTGCTGGGGTTGGGGCTGACCACCACGTCTTGCTACATCTTCCTCGCCATCCTGGTCGCACCCGCGCTGGAAAAGCTCGGCCTCAACAAGATGGCCGTGCACATGTTCATCTTCTATTGGGGCATGCTGTCGGCGATCACGCCACCGGTCGCCATTGCCTCCTTCGCGGCGGCGGGCATCGCCGGTGCGCCCGCCATGAAGACGGGATGGGAGAGCATGTGGGTCGGCAGCATCATCTATTTCATCCCGTTCTTCTTCGTGTTGAATCCCGCGCTGCTGCTGCAGGGGAATAATCCGTATCTCGAAGCGCTCGGGCTTACCGGACTGGCCTGTTTCGGAATCGTGTTCATCTGCGGCGGCGTCCAGGGCTATCAGGCCTATGTCGGCGACCTCAGAGGCGCCGGCTTCATGGAATGGCCGCTGCGGGTATTGCTCGTGATCGGCGGCTTCGTCATCGCCACGCCCGGCGGCGGTATCATGCCGCTCTCGCAATTGCAGATCACTTCCCTCGGACTGGCGATCCTGATTCCGACCGTGCTGATCGCGCTGCTGCTGATACGGCGCCAAACCCTGGTGCCGGACCAGTTGCGCGCACCCTGATTGCGTTGCACAACAGGAGGCGATGAAACAATCGCCTCCTCCGCTTAACGCCAGCCCTGCGGCCTGGACCAGCTCGAAGCCGCCCTTGCTGCGGTTCCTGAACGCTTGCCACGCCGAGTTCGCCGGCGAGACCAGCGGCGCGGTCGCCAATTACATTCCTGAACTCGGCAAGGCCGATCCGGCCCATTTCGGCATCAGTCTCGCCACCCTCGACGGCCATGTCTATGAGGTCGGCGACACCGAGGTCCCCTTCACCATCCAGTCGATGTCAAAACCCTTCGTGTTCGCGCTGGCGCTCGATACGCTCGGTGCGGCGCGGGTCGAAAGCGTGATCGGCGTCGAACCGTCGGGCGATCCCTTCAACTCGATCCGCCTCAACGCCGAAAACCATCCCTTCAACCCGATGGTCAATGCCGGCGCGATCGCCTGTTCCGGCCTGATCCACGAGGCCAAGGGCGACGCGGCATTCGACTATATCAGGCAGGCGCTGGGCCGGTTTGCCGGGCGGGATCTCGACGTCGACGACGCCGTCTATTCTTCCGAAAGCGCGACCGGCGACCGCAACCGCGCGATCGGCTATTTGCTGCGCACCAATGCCGTGATCCGGGACAATGTGGCTGCGGTGCTGGAGGTCTATTTCCGGCAATGCGCCATCCTGGTGACGGCGCGCGATATCGCGGTCATGGCGGCCACCCTCGCCAACCGCGGCATCAATCCCGTGACCGGCGAGCAGGTGCTGAGCGCTTACGCCATCTCGCGGACGCTCTCCGTCATGACGAGTTCCGGCATGTACGATTACGCCGGGGAATGGATCTACCGGATCGGCATCCCCGCCAAGAGCGGCGTCGGCGGCGGCATCCTTGCGGCGCTGCCGGCGCGGCTTGGGCTCGGCAGCTATTCGCCGAACCTCGACAAGCACGGCAACAGCGTGCGCGGCATCAAGGTCTGCGAGGCGCTGTCGGCGCATTACGACCTGCATATGCTCAACCGCAGCGACGACGCCCGCAACAGCATCATCGCCGATTACGACATCGGCAACAGCCCGTCGCGGCGCGTGCGGCGCGCACACGAACAGAACATCCTGGCCGCGCACCACCAGGACGTTCGCGTCATCGAACTGGTGGGCACGCTGTCGTTTTCCAATGTCGATTATGTCTCGCGTCAGCTTGCGGCCAAGCCGCGGCCGCAGCTCGTCATTTTCGACCTGCGCCGCGTCACGGCCATGACCCGCGCCGGCACCCGCCTGCTCGCCGAGGAGTTCGGCGAACTCGCAGGCCACCACGTCACCGTGATCCTGTCCGGCATCAGGCGGTCGTCGCCGGAATGGAAGATGATCGGGGAATGGACGGAAGGCCTCAGCAACATTCGCAACTACTACCTGCTCGATGCCGCGATCGAATGGGCGGAAGATCAGGTGGTCTACCGTTACGGCGGCACGATCGATTTCTTCGAGGCGACCGAGCTCTCCGAACAGGCGCTGCTGGCGGGACTGACGGACGAGGAGCTGACTGATCTCGCCTCGCTCGCTTCGATCCGGACCTATCAAGCGAGCGAAAAGATCATCGCCGCCGGCGATCCCGCGACCTCGGTGTTCTTTCTCAGGAGCGGCGTGGTGCATGTCACCCTGCCCGACGGCATCCGCCTGGCGACGCTGACGGCCGGAATGCCGTTCGGCGAGATGGCGCTATTGGAGCCGCACCGCTCCGCCGACGTCTTCGCCGACATGGCCGCGACCGCTTACGAAATCCCGCTCCGCGATTTCGAACGTTTCCGAAAGCAGCATCCGCGCGCCGGCGAGCGGATCATGCGCAACCTCGCGCAATTGCTCGCCGACCGCCTGATCCTGGCGAATGCCAAGCTGAATTTGCTGACGTCGGGCTAGGCCGACCGCCACGGGCCACATGGTTCGAGACGCACGGCGTTGCCGTGCTCCTCACCATGAGGGTCTCACACCGTATCCCTGGTTCGATACTGCCAGACCTCATCCTGAGGAGCATCGCAAAGCGATGCGTCTCGAAGGATGAAGCCACCGACGGCGAGGCACTCGGCCTACCCCGCCTTGCCTCGCCCGTTCTTTTCGGCGGCACGGCGCATCGCTTCGGCGAGCGCGCCGCCCTGTTCCTGCGCCTTGCGCGGCGACGACGACGTCATCGACGCCTTGGAAAACTCACGCGGCTTGCCTTGAGCTGGTGCGCGATCGCTCTTGGCGCCCACTTCGTCATCGAGCCGCAGCGTCAGTGCGATGCGCTTGCGGGCGACCTCGACCTCCAGCACCTTGACCTTGACGATGTCGCCCGGCTTCACCACCTCACGCGGGTCCTTGATGAAGGTCTTCGACATCGCCGAGATGTGCACCAGGCCGTCCTGGTGAACGCCGATATCGACGAAAGCGCCGAACGCTGCGACGTTCGTCACTGTACCTTCCAGGATCATGCCGGGCTTGAGGTCCTTGATCTCCTCGACGCCCTCCATGAACACCGCGGCCTTGAAGGCCGGGCGAGGATCGCGACCGGGCTTTTCCAGCTCGCGCAGGATGTCGGTGACCGTGGGCAGACCAAACGTGTCGTCGACGAAGGCCTGCGGCTTCAACTGGCGCACGATCTCGGCATTGCCGATCAGCGCCTTGATGTCGCTCTTGGCTGCGGTGAGTATCCGCCGCACCACCGGATAGGCTTCCGGGTGCACACCGGACGAATCGAGCGGGTCTTCACCGCCGTTGATGCGCAGGAAGCCTGCGCATTGCTCGAATGCTTTCGGTCCCAGCCGCGGCACTTCCTTCAACGCCTTGCGCGATTTGAACGGCCCGTTGGCGTCGCGATGCTGCACGATGCTTTGCGCGAGCCCGGCCCCGATGCCCGACACCCGCGCCAGCAGCGGCGCGGAAGCCGTGTTGGCATCGACGCCGACCGCGTTGACGCAGTCTTCGACCACGGCATCGAGCGAGCGCGCCAATTTGGTTTCGCCGAGGTCGTGCTGGTACTGTCCGACGCCGATCGCCTTCGGGTCGATCTTGACGAGTTCGGCCAGCGGGTCCTGCAGGCGCCGTGCAATCGACACCGCGCCGCGCAAGGTGACGTCGAGCTCCGGCAGTTCCTCGGACGCAAAGGCCGAGGCGGAGTAGACGGATGCGCCGGCCTCCGACACCACGATCTTCGACATTTTCAGGTCGGGCAGCAGCTTGACCAGTTCGGTCGCCAGCTTGTCGGTTTCGCGCGAGGCGGTGCCGTTGCCGATCGCAATCAGGTCGACGCGGTGCGCGACCGCGAGCTTACCCAATGTCGCCAGCGTCGCATCCCATTGCCGCTGCGGTTCGTGCGGATAGACCGCGGTGGTCGCCACCACCTTCCCCGTCGCATCGACGATGGCGACCTTGACGCCGGACCGGAAACCGGGATCGAGCCCCATGGTGACGCGCGCGCCGGCCGGCGCGGCCAGCAGCAGATCCCGCAGATTGGACGCAAAGACCCGTACGCCCTCGGCTTCGGCCGCCGTCCAGAGGCGCATCCGCAGGTCGATGTTGAGGTGTACCTGAATCTTGGTCTTCCATGCCCAGCGCGCGGTGTCGACCAACCAGCGGTCGCCCGGCCGCTTCCGATCGGTAATGCCGAAACGCTGCATGATCTTGAGTTCATGGGCGCTGGGCGCGCCGGCCTCGGGCGCATTCGCCTCGGGCTGAATCTGCAGTTCGAGGATTTCTTCCTTCTCGCCCCGAAACAGCGCAAGGATGCGGTGCGACGGCAGCTTGTGCAAGGCGCCGCTGTACTCGAAATAATCAGCGAATTTCTCGCCCTCGGTCTTCTTACCCTTGCGCACCGTGGACGCCATCTGGCCGTTCGACCACATATCCTCGCGCAACTTTCCAATCAGGTCGGCATCTTCGGCAAAGCGCTCCACCAAAATCGCACGCGCGCCTTCGAGCGCTGCTGCGACATCCGCCACCTGCTTCTCGGCGTCGACGAAAGTCGCGGCCACAGCCTGCGGATCGTTCTGCGGCTGCGTCAGCAACAGTTCGGACAATGGCTCGAGCCCGGCTTCCTTGGCGATCTCGGCCTTGGTGCGCCGCTTCGGCTTGAACGGCAGGTAGATGTCTTCCAGGCGCCCCTTGCTGTCGGCCGCCATGATCGCGGCTTCCAATGCAGCGTCGAGCTTGCCCTGCTCGCGAACCGAATTGAGGATGGCGACCCGGCGCTCCTCGAGTTCGCGCAAGTAAGTCAGCCGCTCTTCCAGCGTGCGCAATTGCGCATCATCAAGCCCGCCCGTTGCTTCCTTGCGATAGCGCGCCACGAACGGCACGGTGGCGCCGCCGTCGAGCAGTTCGACTGTCGCCGAGATCTGCTCTTCGCGAACGCCAAGTTCTTGCGCGATCTGTCGATTGATATTTGCCACGGCCAAATCTTTCCCGAAACCAGGGCGGCCGGTGAATCGCCCCCGCCGCCGGAGGCCGCTTATGGACCATCGCAGATTATTTCATCAAGGCGTCGCGGGAAACAAATTGATCTGTGGATGGCCTTAATCGAACTATTCAATATGTGCGAACAACCAGTTGCGATGACACAAGATAAAGGTGGATCGATGGCGTTGTAATGTGTAAACGGACGCTCCCTCGGGGAGTACCCATGTCAATCTGCGGCCTTGATTTCGGAACGTCGAACACGACGCTTGGCACCATCGAGGGCCATGCGCCGGTTCTGGTGGCCCTGGAGGCCACACAGACCACTATACCCAGTGCGATGTTCTATGAGGTGGACGGCGGCGTTCTGATCGGCCGCAGGGCCGTGGAAGCCTATGTCGAAGGCGCACCCGGCCGCCTGATGCGAAGCCTCAAGTCGGTGCTAGGAACCTCGCTGATCGACGAAACCACCCGGCTCGGGCGCGCACGGGTCAGCTTTCGCGATGTGATCGCCTATTACCTCGGTGCGGTCAAACGGCGCGCGGAACAGGCCACCGGCCATGAACTGCGTAATGTTGTCCATGGCCGGCCGGTTCACTTCGTCGACAATGCGCCGGACGCCGATCGCAAGGCTGAGGAAACGCTGCGGGTAATTGCGCGGGGGATCGGTTTTGACGAGGTCACGTTTCAGTTCGAACCGATCGCCGCAGCTCTCGACTATGAGCGGCAGATCACATCCGAAGAAGTCGCACTGATCGCCGATATCGGCGGCGGCACCTCCGACTTTTCGATCGTGCGTCTGGGGCCCGAGCGCCATGGCAAGGCCGATCGCGCAGCCGACATTCTCGCCAATGACGGCGTGCGCATCGGCGGCACCGATTTCGACCGCCAGCTCAGCCTCGGCGTGGTCATGCCACTGTTCGGATTCCGCAGCGCCATGAAGCGTCCCGGGCTTGACGTGCCGTCGAGCTACTTCCACGACCTCGCGACCTGGTCGAGCATCAATCGCATGTATGAGCCGCGCGTGATGGCCGCTATCCGCCAGGTGCGGCAGGAGGCCAGCGAGCCGGAACTCCTCGACCGGCTGATACGCGTGGTGCACGAACAGCGCGGCCATACCCTGGCGATGGAAGTCGAAGACGCCAAGATCGCCCTGTCCGACAAGCGTCAGGCTGATATCCCGCTGGAGTGGATTAGCCCCGGTCTTGGCGCTGATATCAGCCGCCCCGATCTCGTCAGCCATACAAAGCAGCTGGCCGATCGCATCGCGGCGCGAATCAACAACTGCCTTGTTCAGGCGGGATTAGCTCCCGGTAACATCGACGCTGTGTTCCTGACCGGCGGCTCGGTGAACCTCGCTCACGTCCACAAGGCGATCACCAAGGCCGTGCCGTCGGCCCGGGTCGTCGAAGGTGACATCTTCGGCGCCGTCGGCAAAGGATTGACGCTGGAGGCGCTGCGACGCTACGGGCCTGCGAGCTGAGAGCGACCGCCGATCAGCCCACCACTTCTGTTACCGGCTGCAGATCGATGGCAAACGTTTCCAGGAACTTCGACGTCATGATGTAGAAGCCGACCGAGAGCTGCAGTTCGACCAATGCGGCCGGCGTCAGTTTCGAGGCAATCGCGTTGAAGGTCGCGTCCGTCGGTTTGTGGCGCCTGACGATTTCATCGGTGAAAGCAAGCGCCGCGCGCTGCACATCGTTGAAGCATGTCGCCGCTTCCCAATTCTCCAATGCCTCGTTCTGCTCGTCGGTAACGCCGACGTTCTTGCCGATCCGCTTGTGGGCGACGATTTCATAGGGCGCCTCGCACAGGATGCCGGTGCGGGTGATGGCGAGTTCGCGCACGATAGGGTCCAGTTCACCCTTGTGTCGGATGGCACCGCCGAGTCGGCAGTATTGTTCGAGGTAGCTCGGCGAATGGGCCATCATCCGAAAGATGTTGGCATTGCGGTTTTTGCCCAGCAATTCGTGGGTGCGCTCGTTGTGCTTGGCGGGATCGCTGTATTCGACGCGGGCCATTGATCACCTTGGGGTTTGGGGATTTTCTGATTTGTTGACAGCGGGATCATGCACCGCAGCAGGAAGCCGATCAACCGTCGAAACGCGACCATCACGGGTTCAGACCTGCGCTCAGGCCGTTCGACTCGCGCCAAAAAACTCCCTCTCTCGTGCACAAACCGGCTGCGAACGAGCCAAATTGCGGCCTCAATGCTGGTCGATTCTGAGACTGTCGATATTCGCTGAGTGGGGACTCAAAAGAGCGAATACTCGTCGCGGGGTGTTCCGAGTAAAATCAAAGAGTCATCAGGCCTTCACGGGCATTGATGACTCATGCCCAAGTCTAGGGAGTTAGGCATGAAGGAAGCCACCAAAAAGGCAGCCTCGGAAGCGCTTGCGCAGACAATGGCCGTGACGGCAATGCTCGTCATCGCCGGCGTCGTGTTCTACTGGCACTGAATGTTGACGCATCGAAGCACTCAGATTTTCACCTGTTCCGCGTAATCTGGGTTGCTTCGTAGCGTGAGCATTGACGCCTGAAATTCACCTCATCTTCTCGAAATAGGGGACTAGCTTTCCCGCAAACGGCCGATAGCTGGCGGTGACCTTATCACCGATCGCAAGATCGTTGTCGCCGTGGGCCATCATGCGAAAGCCCTCCGCCGCATCGACCAGCACGATATTGTAGGGAACATGCGCGCGCGTCTCCGGCGTCGCGGCGCGGCACACCAGCGACGTCGCATAAACCGTCGCGGCCCCGCTGGCACGCTTCTCAGTCGGATCCGGCGCACCACAGGCGACACAGAAACGGCGGTGGAAATACTGCACATTCCCGCAAGGGCCGCAGGATTGATAGACGATGGCCTCGGCGCCCGTGGTCCAGTCGGCGAGTTTGCCGCTCATCGCACCCGCTCCAGGAACATGCTGACATGCGACGACAGCACACCGCCGTCGCCATGCAGCAGCGCCACCGACGCATCGCGGACCTGCCGGGCGCCGGCGCGCTCCGTCATCTGCAAATGCGTCTCGACCAGATGCGCCATCGCGCCGCCGACACCACAATGGCCGTAGCTCAGGAGGCCGCCATGGGTATTGAGCGGCATGGCGCCGTCGCGGCCAAAATGCCCTGCCCGCACCCGCGCGGCCGCCTCGCCGCGCCCGGCAAGGCCGAGGTCCTCCAGCAGCATGGCCAGCGTGATGGTGAAGCTGTCGTAGACCGCCGCGTAACGCACGTCCGATATCGCTAACCCGGCCGCGGCCTTTGCCTTGGCGATCGCGATCTCGGCGCCGAGTTCGCTCAGGCGCGGTGCCGCCGTGATGTGCTGATGGGTATGCGCCTGTGCGCAGCCACGCACGCGAATGCCGGTCGCGGAGGTGGGTTCCCGGCTGACCACGAACGCAGCGCCGCCGTCGGACACCGGACAGCAATCCAGCAATTTGAGCGGCATCGCCACCGGTTTTGAGGCCATTACGTCGACGACGGTGATCGGCTCGTGGAACTGCGCTCCGGGATGGGTCGCGGCGTGAGCACGCATCAGCACCGCGAATTCGGCGAGGTCTTCCTGGGTGACGCCATATTCGCGCATGTAGCGCGATGCGACGAGGCCGTAATAGGCGGGAATCGTCGGCCCCAGCCTCACCTCGTAATCGGGGTGGCCGACCTGCGCCAGCGCCTGGATCGAGGCGTCGCGGCTCTGCCCGGTGAGACGGTTTTCACCGCCGACCACGAGCACATGCTTTGCCACACCGGCATCGACCAGATGATGCGCCAGCATGGTCATGGCGAGACCGGTGGCGCCACCAACCTGCACGGCGTGCGCGTACGATGGCTGGATGCCAAAATGCTCGGCGAACACCGTCGCCAGCATGATGTGCGGCGAAACCGTCGAATAGCCGCAGAGAATGCCGTCGATCTCGGGTCGCTTCAGCCCGGCATCGGCAATGGCAAGCTCGGCCGCCTTGCTCATGAGATCGAGCGAAGACGAACCTTCGTGCTTGCCGTAGGACGTCAGTCCGACGCCGGTGATGAAGCTCATGGTCGTCTCGACTTCAGTACGACTTGGTCAGTACGATTTGGGCAGACCGAGCACCTTCTCGGCGATAAAGCTGAGAATGAGCTGCGGGCTGATCGGCGCGATGCGCGGGATCAGGGATTCCCGCAAATAGCGCTCGACGTGATATTCCTTGGCGTAGCCGAAGCCGCCATGCGTCATGACAGCTTGCTCGCAGGCATGGAAGCCGGCCTCGGCGGCGAGATATTTTGCGGCATTGGCCGCCGGCCCGCACGCCAAGCCCTGATCGTATTGCCAGCCGGCCGAGAGCACCATCAGCCACGCGGCTTCCAGCTCCATCCAGTTCTTCGCCAGCGGATGCTGGATGCCCTGGTTCATGCCGATCGGGCGGTTGAACACGATGCGGTTCTTGGCATAGGCCGCGGCGCGCGACAGCGCGATCTGGCCCAGCCCCACCGCTTCCGCCGCGATCAGGATGCGCTCGGGGTTCATGCCGTGCAGGATGTATTCGAAGCCGCGGCCTTCCTCGCCCAGGCGATCCTCGACCGGGATTTCGAAATTCTCGAAAAACAATTCATTGGAATCGACGGGCTTGCGGCCCATCTTTTCGATCTCGTGCACGGTGACGCGTTTCTTGTCGAAATCCGTGTAGAACAGGCTCAAGCCCTGCGTCGGCGTCTTCACCTCTTCCAGCGGCGTGGTGCGCGCCAGCAGCAAGATCTTGTTGGCGACCTGTGCCGTTGAAATCCAGACCTTCTGGCCGTTGACAACGTATTTGTCGCCCTGGCGCACCGCGCGGGTTTTCAATTGCGTGGTGTTGAGTCCGGTATTGGGCTCGGTCACCGCGAAACACGACTTGTCCCGGCCATCGATGATCGGCGGCAGCATCCGCGTGCACTGCTCCTTGGTGCCGAACACGACAACGGGATTGAGTCCGAACACGTTCATATGCACGGCCGAAGCACCGGACATGCCGGCGCCCGATTCCGAAATCGTCCGCATCATGATCGCGGCGTCGGTGATGCCGAGCCCCGACCCGCCATACTCCTCGGGGATACAGATGCCGAGCCAGCCGGCATCCGCGAGCGCGCGGTGGAAGTCGGCCGGATAGCCGCCTTCCTTGTCCTTCTTCAGCCAATAGGCATCGTCGAAGCGCGAGCAGATTTTTCCGACCGCGTCGCGGATCGATTCCTGGTTGGCTGAGAGCGCAAAATCCATCTATCCCGTCCTTACGTGTTTGACGCGGTCTTGGTGACGCCATCGCGCACCAGCGCTGCGATCTCATCCGGCGAAAAGCCGGCTTCACGGAGAATTTCCGCGCCGTGCTCGCTCAGGCGCGGTGCCAGCCGCTTCGTCTCAAGCGGAGTTTCCGAAAACCGCGCCGACGGCCTCATGTTGCGGATGCGGCCCTCGGTCGGGTGATCGACGACGGGGAAGAAATCGGTCGCGACGATATGCGGATCGCCAAGCAGGCTTTCGAGGTCGTGCATCGGCATCACAGGCACATCCGCCTTCTCGAGGATAGCAGTCCACTCGGCGGTGGTCTTGGTCTCGAGGATGCGTGCCAGTTCCGCATAAACCACGTCGATATTGATGGCGCGACCGGCGAAGGTCGCAAATTTCGGGTGGACGCGGAGATCGTCGCGCCCGGTGGCATCGAAGAAATTCTGCCACTGCTTGTCGTTGTAGACGATCACGCAGATATAGCCGTCCGAGGTCTTGTAGGGCCGCCGGTCCGGCGACAGATGGCGGGCGTAGCCCCCCTTGTCGAGCGGCGGCTCATAGGTGAGACCGCCCATGTGATCGCCCATCACGAAACCGGCCATGGTTTCGAACATCGGGATATCGACGCGCTGGCCGCGGCCGGTGCGGTTACGATCGACAAGGCTGGCGCAGATCGCGCCCACCGCCGTGAGGCCGACGATGCGGTCGACGAGGGCATTGGGAACATAGCGCGGCACGCCGTCGGCGGTCTGCGCCATCAGCGCCGGCAACGCCGTCGCGCCCTGGATCAGATCGTCATAGGCGGGCTTTGCCGCATAGGGCCCGTCCTGGCCGAAGCCGAACACGCCGGCATAGATCAAGCGCGGGTTGATTTCCGACACGACGTCGTAGCCGAGATTCAGCCGCGCCATCGCTTGCGGGCGCACATTGTAGACCAGCACGTCGGCGGACTTGATCAGCCGCAGCACGGCGTCCCTCCCGGCCGGCTTCTTCAGATCGAGGCAGATCGAGCGCTTGCTGCGGTTGGTGTTGAGGAACACCGGCCCCATGCCGGGATGGCGGGTCGGCCCGATTTGCCGCGTCACGTCGCCATCGAGCGATTCCACCTTGATGACGTCGGCGCCGTAATCGCCGAGCATCTGGGTGGCATAGGGCCCCATCAGCACGGTCGTCATGTCGATGACCTTGATGCCTTCCAATGGTCCCATGGATCAGCCTGCTCCCCGATATGCGGCCAACCGGCCTCGCATTGTTGTGAGGACCACGTAACGGCAGGCACTTGCGAAGATCAAGGCGCGCCCAGCGTATGGCCGTATGCGCGCGATGGCGGCTATTTCTGCGATCTGGCGTCGCGCTCCCGGGTCAGGCGCTCCAGCTCTTCATTCTGCTGGCTGAGGCGGTCGGCGATGCGCGCTTCGTTCCGTTCGCCGGAGGCGGCGGCAGCCTGTTCGATCAACTGCCGGATATTGTCTTCCAGAATCCTGATCCGGCTGTTCAGTTCTGCCGATGACAGCGAACTCTCGTTACTCATGATGCACGCTCCGGAAAATTGTAGGGTGGGCAAAAACGAAGCGTGCCCACCAGCCTCATCCGACGGCACTAAATGGCAGGCACGGCGCACGCGCGCCTTTGCCCACCCTACGGTAGCACGTTTCGCGGCTACTTCGCAGGCTCCAGCACGGAGACGTAGTTCGCCACCGCCGCACCGCCCATGTTGAAGATGCCGGCGAGCTTGGGGTTCTTGAGTTGCATGCCCTCGGGCGCCTGGCCCACAAGCTGCATCGCGCTCATCACATGCATGGAGACGCCGGTGGCACCGATCGGATGGCCCTTGGCCTTCAGGCCGCCGGACGGATTGACCGGCAGCTTGCCGTCCTTCTGGGTCCAGCCTTCCAGGATCGCGCGGGCGCCCTGCCCGCGCGGCGTCAGGCCCATCGCTTCATATTCGATCAGTTCGGCAACCGTGAAGCAGTCATGGGTTTCGACAAAGGAGAGATCGGAGAGCTGCACGCCGGCCTGCGCCAGCGCGCGCTGCCAGGCCACCGTGCAGCCTTCGAACTGCAGGATGTCGCGCTTGGACATCGGCAGGAAATCCTGCGCGTGCGCCGTGGCGCGGAAGTTGACCGCCTTGCCCATGGTCTTCGCGGTGTCCGAATCTGCCAGCACCAGCGCTGCGGCGCCGTCCGACACCAGCGAACAGTCCGTGCGCTTCAGGGGGCCCGCGACATACGGGTTTTTCTCGCTCTCGGAGCGGCAGAATTCAAAGCCAAAATCCTTGCGCATCTGCGCATAGGGGTTGGCGACGCCGTTTTTGTGGTTCTTGGCCGCGATCATCGCCAGCGCGTCCGACTGGTCGCCATATTTCTGGAAATAGCCCTGCGCGATCTTGCCGAATACGCCGGCAAAGCCGCCGACGGTGTCGCCGTCCTCGGGCAGATAGGAGGCCTTGAGCAGGTACTTTCCGATCTCCGGGCCCGGCGTCCGCGTCATCTGCTCGACGCCGACCACCAGCACGATTTTCGCCGCGCCGGAAGCAATCGCCCGGATGCCCTGATGCACCGCCGCCGAACCGGTGGCGCAGGCGTTTTCAACCCGGGTGGCCGGCTTGAAGCGCAGCTTGGGGTCGGCCTGAAGCACCAGCGAGGCCGTGAAATCCTGCGGCGAGAAGCCGGCGTTGAAATGCCCGAGGACGATCTCGTCGACGTCTTCGGCCGATATACCGGCGTCGGCCAGCGCATCGGTCGCAACCTTCACCACCAAGCTCTCGACGGTTTCCGCGTCGAACTTGCCGAATGGCGTGTGCGCCCACCCCACGATGCTGGCTGTCATGGTCGTTCTCCCTGTGTCGGTCCTGGGAGCGTTGTAACCTATCGGGAAAAGGACTTCACGCCGGTTTCAGCGATTTCAGGGCCCGGACGCACATGGCGGTTATGCCGGCCCAGTTGCCGGACCGGATATCGGCCGCCGGACAGAGCCAGGAACCGCCCACCGCCACCACATTCGGCTCGGCCAGCCAGCTCGCCGCATTGGCTTCCCCAATGCCGCCGGTCGGGCAAACCCTGATATTTGGAAACGGCCCGGCCAGCGCCCGCAGTGCCTTGATACCTCCGGCTTGCTCCGCAGGAAAGAATTTGACGAGATCGAAGCCGGCCGCGAGCGCCTGCATCAGCTCGGAAGCTGTCGCGATCCCAGGCGCAAACGGCAGGTCGCTTGCGGCGGCGGCCTTCAACAGCTCCGACGTCGCGCCGGGACTGATGCCGAATTTGGCCCCGAGCGCCCTCGCGCTCGCCAGATCGTCGCCGTTCAGGATCGTGCCGATGCCGACAATGGCTTCCGGTACCTCCGCGATCATCGCCTTGGCGGCATCGGCGGCGACCGGCGTTCGCAGGGTGACTTCCAGTACGCGTACCCCGCCTGCAACCAGCGCACGCGCCAGCGGCACGGCATCCTCCAGCCGTTCGATGGTCAGCACGGGGATGACCGTGGCTGACTTGAAGATGGCGGCGAGTTGTTCCTGCCTGGTGGCTGCGGTCATGGCGATGCCTTGCGAGAATTGACGTGGTTCGGGATGAGGCCGGGCGGCATCTCCGCGCGCGGGATGATTGCGCCGGGATGACATACCACGACGCCTGCCAGACGATGCCCGGCACGGGCGGCCTCAATTGGATCGGCGCCCACAAGGCGCGCGGCCACGTAGGCGGCCGCAAAACTGTCGCCGGCCGCCGTCGTATCGACGATGGGCGCCTCCACCGGCTTGGCCTTGATCGGATAAGGAACGCCTTCCAAGCGCACGATGCTCGCCGGTTCCGAAAGCTTCAACACCACCTCGGCCCCAGGGATCCGCGCCAGCAATGCTTCGTTTGTTACGGCCGGATAGAGCGGCAAGAGATCCTCGGTCGAAGCCAGCACGATATCGGCAATAGCAAAGGCCTCCTGGAAAACGGCGCGCGCAACGTCGAGGTCGGGCCAGCCCCGCGCCCGGAAATTGGTATCGAAAGCAAAGCGTGCACCAGTTTCACGCGCGCCCTTCAGTGCCGCAAACAGCCGCGCCCGGCCCTCGCCGCCATAAAGCGACAGCGTGATCGCCGAGAGATAGATCACGTCGTAGCCGGCCAGCGAGTTCAGGATCTCCGGCGTCTGCGGTAAATCCATCAGGCTGCGCGCGGCGGCGCTGTCGCGCCAGTGAAAGAACCGGCGCTCGCCTCTGTCGTCGGTCTGGATCATGTAGAGGCCCGGCAGCTTGCCGGGCAGTCGGGCCACTCGCGTCGTGCCCACCCCTTCCACCGCCCAGCCGGCGATCATTTCATCGCTCAAGGCATCGTCGCCGAGCGCCGTGACATAGTCGACGCCGACGCCGAGCCGGGCGAGATAGACGGCGGTGTTGAGCGTGTCGCCACCATAGCCACGCGAAAACAGGCCGGCCTCGGTTCCCTGGGCCTGTTTCAACTCGATCATGCACTCGCCGATGCAGGCTACCTTGCTCATGACCGCATCCGCGTGAAGAAACGTGAAGTCACGTTAGCCTGCGAATTTGCCGCCCAACTCATCCTCGATATGAATCCGGATGATGTCGTCGAATGTCTTCTCGGCGGTGGTGAAGCCGAGCTTGAGCGCGCGCTCGGTGACGAAATCGCGCGGCCAGCCAGAGACGATGCCGATGATGGTCGGATCGGGCACGCGCTTGATCCGCGCCGTGACGTTCTTGCCCGCGACGCGATCGAGGGCTGCGATCTGTTCGCCGACAGTCACCGACATGCCGGGCATGCTGAGGTTACGTCGCGGCCCGATCGCGTTGAGGTCCATGGTGCCGGCGTGAAGCAGAAAACCCACCGCCGACTTCGGCGAGGCATGCCAGTGCCGGACGTCCTCGGAGACCGGCAGCACGGCCTCCTCGCCCGACAGCGGCTCGCGGATAATGTTGGAGAAGAAGCCGGAAGCCGCCTTGTTCGGCTTGCCCGGCCGCACGCAGATCGTCGGCAGGCGTATGCTGATGCCGTCGAGCAGGCCCTTGCGAGTGTAGTCGTTGATCAGG
Organism: Bradyrhizobium sp. URHC0002; assembly: GCF_054059515.1. NCBI lineage: Bacteria > Pseudomonadati > Pseudomonadota > Alphaproteobacteria > Hyphomicrobiales > Nitrobacteraceae > Bradyrhizobium > Bradyrhizobium sp. URHC0002. Next base: position 6,575,878 of record NZ_JBSSCF010000001.1, read on the forward strand.
AGTTCGCAAATCGACTTCTGGGTGCCGTAGCTCGTCAGCGGCGTATGGAAGAATTCGTCGCCGATCTTTTCCGGGAACGGCGCGCCGAACACCGCGATCGAGGACGTAAATACCAGCCGCGGCTTGTAGCCGCCGCCGGCATGGCGGATGGCGTCGATGAGATAGCGCGTGCCGTCGAGATTGATCCGATAGCCCTTGTCGAATTCGGCCTCGGCCTCGCCGGAGACGATCGCGGCGAGGTGAAAGATCACCTCCGGCCGATCGGCGATCAGGGGCGCTGCCGCGCCGGCATCGGCGAAATCGGAAGCCACGACGCTTATCGGGATCGAGGCATTCGCAGGCTTGGTGGGCGCCACCACGTCCTGCAACGTCATGCGGGTGATTTCCTGCTTGCCGAGGTGGCCGTCGCGCAGCAGCCGTTCGGTCAGCTTGCGGCCAACCATGCCGGCAGCGCCGAGAATCAAAATGTGCAAGACCCGTCTCCTTTTTGAGCTCTTCTATAGCGTTTTCAAGCGAAGTGGGAACCGGTTCGCGTGAAGAAAACGCGTCAAGAGTTAGTGCACGACACGGGCCTCAAGCGCTCACTCTTTCACGGCTCCCGTCATGGCCGACACATAGTGCTCGACGAAGAAGGCGTAAAGGATAACCAGCGGCAGCGAGCCCGCCAGCGCTCCCGCCATCAGCGAACCCCAGCGATAGACGTCGCCGTCGACGAATTCGTTGACGATCGCGACCGGCACCGTCTTGTTCTGCACCGAGGTGAGGAAGGTCAGCGCATAGATGAACTCGTTCCAGCACAACGTGAAGCAGAAGATGAACGCCGAGATCAGCCCCGGGATCGCCAGCGGCAGCACGATCTTGGTCAGGATCTGCCATCGGCTGGCGCCGTCGATCAGCGCGCACTCTTCCAGCTCAAACGGAATGGTCTTGAAATAGCCCATCAGCAGCCAGGTCGAGAACGGGATCAATATCGTCGGATAGGTCAGGATCAGCGCGAAAGGCGTGTCGAAGAGACCATACTGAAACACCACGGTGGCGAGCGGAATGAACAGGATAGAGGGCGGCACCAGATAGGACAGGAAGATCAACCCGCCGACCCATTGCGCGCCGCGATAGCGCAAGCGCACGATCGCGTAGGCCGCGAACACGGAGGCTACGATCGACAGGAACGTCGAGGCGACCGCCACATACATCGTGTTCCAAAGCCACAGCGGATAATAGCTTTCGAACAGCAGTTTGTGGATGTGCTTGAACGTCGGATTCCAGGTCCAGAACGGATTGTAGGTATTGAGATCGAGCAATTGCTCGTCCGGCTTGATGGCGGTGAGCGCCATCCAATAGAACGGGAACAGCAGCACGATCACGATGATCGACAGCGGCAAATAGAGCGTCACCATCCGGCGAGGCACCGACTCCAGGTAGCTCATGCCTTCGCTGTGGTCGTCCTTCACGGCAGCCGCCGACGTGCCGGACAGCACGCCTTTGAGATCGATCGGCTTCTGTGTTGCAGGAAGATCAGTCATTGTTTTCTCCCTGCTGCCATTTGCGGCGCTGCAGTCCGAACCATGAGACCATGATCGCCGCCAGCAGGAACGGAATCATCGCATTCGATATCGCCGCACCTTCGCCAAGGGTGCCGCCGATGATCGCGCGCTGATAGGACAGCGTCGCCATCAAATGCGTGGCATTGACCGGGCCACCGCGCGTCATCGCCCAGATCAGTTGGAAGTCGGTGAAGGTGAACAGCACCGAAAACGTCATCACGACAGCGATGATGGGCGTCAACAGCGGATAGGTGATGAACCGGAATCGTTGCCAGCTGGTCGCGCCATCAAGCGTCGCCGCCTCGTAGAGCGACGGCGACACCGTCTGCAGGCCCGCCAGCAGCGTGATCGCGACAAAGGGAACGCCGCGCCAGATATTGGCGAAGATCACACAGATCCGCGCCCAGGTAACATCGCCGAGGAAATTGATATTGTCGGTGATCAATCCCATCTGCTTCAGCGACCATGAGATGATCGAGAATTGCGAATCGAATATCCACCAGAACGCCAGCGCGGATAGCACGGTCGGCACGATGAACGGGATCAGCACCAGTGCGCGCAGCATGGCCTTGAACGGCATGTTTTCGTTCAACAGCAGCGCCAGATAGAGGCCGATCGCAAATTTGATCGCGCTCGCGACTGTCGTGTAGAGCAGCGTATTGAATACCGAAAGCCAGAAAATCGAGTCGTCCCACAACCACTCGTAATTCTCGATCCCGATGAAAATGCCCGGCCGCCCGATGCGCGCGTCGGTGAACGAAATCCAGACCCCCAAGCCCAGCGGATAAGCCAGGAACAGGATCAGGAATGCCATCGCCGGAAGCATGAACCAGAAGCCGAGCCAGTTGCGATTAGCCCTGAGCAAATCCCACCTGGTGGCCTCGCGGATCGGCCGCCTGGCGGCCTTGGATTCGAGTGCGATGTCAGCCATTGGCAAAATCCCGCAAATATCATCGGCGGTGCTGCCGCCTCTTCCGCATCGGCTAGGAAGAGGCGAGCCGCAATCGCTTGCGGCTCGCCCCGTTGTCGTCAGCGATAAATGCGCTTCAGCTGCCGTTCGGCAATCGCGATCGCGCCGGCGGCGGTTTCGCGGCCGGTGCAGTAGTTGGCGAACATGTCGACCACCAGGAAGTCGGCGATCGCGGTCGCCGCCTTCTCGCCGGGCGTACCGATGCCGGAAGCGGGAAGCGCACGCTTGCTGGCCTGGCTGAATACCTGGTTCTTCGGGTCCGCTGTCCAGACCGGCGCCGAGTCGTAGGCATTGAGCGTTTGGGTCAGATAGCCCCGCGCGCCGGTCAACCACTTCTCATAGTTCTCCTTCTCCAACATGAAGGCGATGAAGGCTTTCGCCGCGTTCGGATACTTGGTGAAGTTGAACGCCAGGATAGGAACCGCGAGTTGCAGCTCAGTCGGCTTGCCGATCGGACCAACGGGCATATACGCGTGATAGGTGTCCTCGGTGAGCTCTTTCTTGGTCGGATCGTCCTTCGCCGCGACATAGATCGAGATGCCGTTGGCGGTGCAATAAAGCTCGCCCGACAAGTACGCCTTGTTGTTGGAGCCGTCGTTCCACGACGCGGTGCCGGGAATGAAGGTATCGGAAAGCGCCTTGCAATATTCCAGCGCTTTTATGGTTTCGGGTGAGTTGATAATGACCTTGTCGTTCTTGTCGACCGTGTAGGCGCCGTGCCCCCACAGAACCCAGTGCAACCAGCCGTTGGCGTCGCCCGAGGCGTGACCGAGCGCGAAGCCGGCCGGTGTATTGTTCTTCTTGAGCGCCTTGCACATTTCCAGGAAGCCCGGGAAATCCTTCGGGAATTCCGTGAAACCGGCCTTGTCCACGGCCGACTTGCGATATGTCATGTAACCGCCGATGGTCGCGACGGGAATACCCAGCCAGTCGTTGCCCTGCTTGCAGGTAATGGCGGCCGCTTCGGTCCAGCCGCCGTACTTCTTGCCGAGATAGTCGGCGACGTCGTTCATCTTCAGCACTTTGGTCGGAAAGAGCTGCGGCAGCGTGTGCAGGCCCCAGGCGAGGTCCAGACCCTGCCCGGTGTTGGCGGCCACGGACGCCTTCGGCTGCACGTCCTCGAAGGACTCGCTGAAGACATTCATTTCGGTGCCAGTAGCGGTCTTGAATGCCGCGACCATGGCGTTGAACGCGTCATCTTCCGCCGGCACGAAGCGCTTCCAGCGCATCACCGTGAGCTTGGCGCCCTTCTCGGCCTTCCACGGCGAGGCTTGTGCCCAGGCCTTGGCAAAGTCGAACAACGCCGACCCCGTAAGCGCACCGGTTGCAGCAAGCGCGGTGCCGCCCTGAAGCAGAGTGCGGCGAGTAAAGTCTTGCATAGTCGATCTCCCTTTGAAATTTGATTATGTATTTTTTAGGCGTTTAGTCGTTTCCCCGTCGTCTCGTCGAAAAGATGCACGAGCGCCGGATCCGGCTTCAACCGGATCTTGTCGCCCGGGTTGAATTGATGACGCTCCCGGAACACGGCGACCACCTGCTCGCCGCCGAGCTTGGCGAAGACCTGGGTTTCGGAGCCGGTCGGCTCGACCACGACGATCTCGGCTTCGGCGCCGTCGTCCGCGATAGTGAAATGCTCGGGGCGAACGCCGTAGACCGCCGGCTGGCCATCGGAGTTGGCCGGCGCCGATGCCAGCGGCAGCTTGACGCCATTCGGTCCCTCAAAGCCGGCGCTGCCGTTCGACTTCACCTTGCCCTTGAGGAAGTTCATCGCCGGCGAACCGATGAAGCCCGCGACGAACTGGTTGGCCGGGGTGTCGTAGAGTTCGAGCGGGGTGCCCATCTGCTCGACGACGCCGTCATGCATCACCACGATCTTGTCGGCCATGGTCATGGCCTCGATCTGGTCGTGGGTGACGTAGACCGTGGTGGTGCGCAGGCGCTGGTGCAGTTCCTTGATCTCGGTGCGCATCGCGACGCGCAGCTTGGCGTCGAGGTTGGACAAGGGCTCGTCGAACAAAAACACCTGCGGATCGCGCACGATGGCGCGACCCATGGCGACGCGCTGGCGCTGGCCGCCCGACAATTGCCGGGGATAGCGCTCGAGCAGCGGGGTCAGCGCCAGGATTTCCGCGGCGCGCTTGACGCCGTTCGAGATTTCATCGGCACTCGCGCCGCGCAGCTTGAGCGAGAAGCCCATGTTGTCGGCGACGGTCATGTGCGGATAAAGCGCGTAGTTCTGGAACACCATCGCAATGTCGCGCTCTTTCGGCTGGACATTGTTGACGACGCGATCGCCGATCGAAATGGTTCCCGAGGTGATGTTTTCCAGGCCGGCGAGCATCCGCAACAAGGTCGACTTGCCGCAACCGGAGGGGCCGACGAGCACGACGAACTCGCCATCCTCGATCGGAATCGACACGCCGTGCAAAACCTCAAAATTGCCGAACGACTTCCGCACGTCGCGAATCTGTACCGACGACATCGAATTCTCTCCCCTCATTTTCTGTTTTGTGGCGCCACAGGTGGACGGCGGCGCCCTGCTGTCTTTTCGACTCTAATGCCGGAAGCCGAATTCGACCGTCATCATCATCCGCAGTTTGGCGGTTTTTAGCAATCCGATGGTAGCGCTGTCAATAATTGTTCAAACGTCTAATGTGTTGTGATATGAGCGCAAGATGGGACGAAAACAGACAAAGTCTGGCAAAATCCGCCTCACCGAGGTCGCCAAGCTTGCTGGCGTCAGCCCGATCACGGCATCGCGGTTTTTCAGGAACCCCGAAGCGCTGTCGTTGAGCAAGCGGGAACGCGTCGACAGCGCCGTGAAGGAATTGGGTTACGTACCCAATCTCGCCGCGCGCGCGCTGGCCTCGCACCGCACCGAAGTCATCGGCGTCGTGATTCCTTCCCTCACCAACAATGTGTTCGCCGACGTGTTGCGCGGCATCTACGATTCTTCCGAAGGTAGCCGCTACACCATCCAGCTCGCCAATACCCGCTACAGCATCCTGCAGGAAGAAAAGGTTCTGCGCCTGTTTCGGGCGCAGAAGCCCGCGGGATTGATCGTCACCGGCATCAACCAGACCGCGGAATCGCGCACAATCCTGGAGTCCATGAATTGCCCGGTTACGCAGATCATGGAGATCGGCGACAGTCCTGTGGACATGATGGTCGGCTTCTCGCATTACGACGCGGCTTTTGCGGCAATTTCGCACATCCTCGAGCAAGGATGCCGCCGCATCGGATTTCTGGGCGCGCGCATGGATCCTCGCGTGCAGCGGCGGTTCGACGGGTATCGTGATGCCATGAAAGCGGCCTCGCTGTTCGATCCGAACCTCGTCGTCACCACGTCGGTGCCTACCACCGTCACGCTCGGCGGAACCTTGTTCGCCGATCTCCTCGCCCGGACGTCCGACATCGACGCGGTGTTCTGCGTCAACGACGACCTCGCGCTCGGCGTCCTGTTCGAATGCCGGCGTCGGCAGATATCGGTTCCCGGCGATTTGGCCATTGTCGGCTTCAACGATCTGGAATTCACGGCCTCTGCGGTCCCCTCGCTCACCAGCGTGCGCACCAATCGCTACGAAATGGGCCGGCACGCCGTCACGATGGTGATCGACGCGATCGAAGGGCGGCGCCCGCGGGAGCCGGTTCTCGACCTTGGTTTTCAGTTGATGGTCCGCGAGAGCTCGACACCGCAAAGCGCCTGATCGCTGCTTCCGACATGGATTGCGCGCGGACAAAAAATGGTAGCGCTATCTTTTGAGCCGAATTAAGATCGGATGGCTCAGACGGAAGAAGGCAAGCGCGTTGCCGCAGATGAAATTCTTGGCATGGTGCATCGCTGCCGTAGCTTAGGCCGTCCACGAGTTTGCAGTGCGGGAGGAACCAGTGAAAAACAACGACAACAAAATGGCTACCAATGGCAAGGGCCGGAAACTACGGTCCCTCGAGTGGTTCAACAACCCGCATAACCCGGGAATGACCGCGCTCTATCTCGAGCGCTACCTCAATTACGGCCTGACACGCGAGGAATTGCAGTCTGGCAAGCCGATCATCGGCATCGCCCAGACCGGCAACGACCTGTCACCCTGCAACCGGCACCATCTCGAACTGGCCCACCGGGTGCGCGAGGGAATCCGCGCGGCCGGCGGCATCGCGATGGAATTTCCGACGCATCCGATCCAGGAAACCGGAAAGCGGCCAACCGCGGCGCTCGACCGCAACCTCGCCTATCTCGGCTTGGTCGAAATCCTGTTCGGCTATCCTCTCGATGGCGTGGTGCTGACCACCGGTTGCGACAAGACCACGCCGGCCTGCCTGATGGCGGCGGCGACCGTCAATCTGCCCGCGATCGTGCTTTCCGGTGGACCGATGCTGAACGGCTGGTTCAACGGCGAGCGCACCGGATCCGGCACCATCGTCTGGAAGCAACGCGAACGGCTTGCCGCCGGCGAGATCGACTACAACGAATTCATTGAAATCGTGGCGTCCTCGGCGCCCTCGGTCGGCCACTGCAACACCATGGGCACCGCCTCGACGATGAACTCGCTTGCGGAAGCGCTCGGCATGTCGCTGCCGGGCTGCGCAGCAATCCCTGCGCCTTATCGCGAGCGCGGCCAGATCGCCTTTGAGACGGGAAAACGGATCGTCGAGATGGTCTGGGAGGATCTCAAGCCCTCCGACATCATGACCCGCAAGGCGTTCGAGAACTGCATCGTGGTGAATTCGGCGATCGGCGGCTCGACCAACGCGCCGATCCATATCAACGCGCTGGCGCGGCATATCGGCGTCGAGCTCTCGATCGACGATTGGCAGAAACACGGCCACGACATCCCGCTATTGGTGAATATGCAGCCGGCCGGCTTCTATCTCGGCGAGGAGTATCATCGCGCCGGCGGCGTGCCAGCGGTGGTGCGCGAATTGATGGCGCACAAGCGCATCCACGAAGACGCCGTGACGGTCAACGGCCGCACCATGGGCGAGAACTGCCGCGAGGCGGCCAAGCCCGACGGCGACGTGATCTGGAGCTACGACAAGCCGCTGGTGAAGGATGCGGGCTTCCTGGTGCTGCGCGGCAATTTGTTCGATTCCGCGATCATGAAGACCAGCGTGATCTCGAAGGAATTCCGCGACCGCTATTTGATCAATCCCAAAGACCCGAATGCGTTCGAGGGACGCGCCATCGTGTTCGAGGGGCCTGAGGATTATCACGACCGCATCGACGATCCCTCGCTCAACATCGACGAGCACTGCGTGCTGTTCATCCGGGGCGCCGGGCCGATCGGCTATCCCGGCGGCGCCGAGGTCGTCAACATGCAGCCCCCGGCGGCGCTGATCAAGCGCGGTATCCTGTCCCTGCCCTGCATCGGCGACGGAAGGCAGTCCGGCACTTCGGGTTCGCCGTCGATCCTCAACGCCTCGCCGGAGGCCGCCGCCGATGGCGGGCTTGCGATCTTGCGGACCGGCGACAAGGTTCGCATCGACCTCAACAAGGGCGACGCCAACATCCTGATCACGAGCGATGAATTGAAGAAGCGTCGCGCCGAGCTGAAGGACAAGGGCGGCTTCCCCTACCCGGCCAATCAGACGCCGTGGCAGGAGCTCTATCGCTCGACTGTCGGCCAGCAGGCCAGCGGCGCGTGCATGGAGCTCGCCACGCGCTATCAAAATATTGCGGGCACGGTCGGCGTGGCGCGGGATAATCACTAGGCAACCGCCGTCATTGCGAGCGTAGCGACGCAATCCATGCCTCCGCACAGGAACTATGGATTGCCTCGTCGCTTCAGCGCAAAATTGCTTTACAGTTTTGTCGCGAGTTCCTCGCAATGATGAAGAAAAGGAAAAGAAAAACATGTCAGATCGATTGAAGGGAAAACGCGCCGTTGTCACCGCAGCAGCGGCGGGCATCGGGCGCGCATGTGCGATAGCATTCGCGCGCGAAGGCGCCACGGTGATCGCCACCGACATCAATGAAAGCGGCATCGCTACCCTGGGCAAGGAAGGCATCGCCGAGACGGCACGGCTCGACGTTCGCAGCACCGCCGAGGTCGAGGCCTTCGCCAAGCGCATTGGAAAGATCGACGTCCTGCTCAACGCGGCGGGCTTCGTGCACCACGGAACCATCCTGGACTGTTCGGACGAGGACTTTGACTTCTCGTTCGATCTCAACGTCAAATCCATGCACCGGACCATCAAGGCGTTTCTGCCGGCGATGCTGGCGGGCGGAGGCGGCAGCATCGTCAACATCTCGTCTTGCGCGGCGCTGAGACCACCGGCCAACCGTTATGTCTACAGTGCGTCCAAGGCTGCGGTTTCGCTGCTCACGCGCGCGGTTGCGCTCGACTTCATCACACAGGGCATCCGCTGCAACAGCATCTGCCCCGGCACCGTGGAGACCCCCTCGATGCTCGATCGCGCCGCGGCCGTCGGCCCGCAGGGCAAAGACATGTTCATCGCCCGCCAGAAGATGGGCCGGCTGGGCACCGCAGAGGAAATCGCGGCCATGGCGGTCTATCTGGCGAGCGACGAAGCCGCGTTCACCACCGGCGTCGACCTCGTCGTCGATGGCGGCTACATGCTCTGACGTCCACGCAATCAAGGGCTTCCTGCATGAACAAGATCGATCTGAACGGCCGCTGCGCCGTCGTCACCGGCGGGGCGCAAGGGTTTGGGCGCGCCATCGCCGAGCGGTTCGCCGCCTCCGGCGCCAGGGTCGCGATCTGGGATTATGATCTGCCGTTTGCGGAAAAGACCGCGAAGGAAATCGGTCCCGCCGTATCCGCCTTCAAGGTCGACGTCTCCGACCTCGCCGCCGTCGAGAAGACCCGCGACGAAACGCTGAAGGCGCTCGGCAAGATCGACATCCTCGTCAACAATGCCGGCATCGCCGGCGTCAACGCCACCGTGTGGGAAACCGATATCGAGGAATGGCGCAAGGTGCTGCGCATCAATCTCGATGGTCCCTTCATCTGCTGCAAGGCGGTGGTGCCGGCCATGCTGCAGCAAAAATACGGCCGCATCGTCAACATCGCCTCGATCGCCGGCAAGGAAGGCAATCCCAACGCCGCGCATTATTCGGCCTCGAAGGCCGGGCTGATCGCGCTGACCAAGTCGCTCGGCAAGGAGCTCGCCCAGCACGATATTCTCGTGAACGCGGTGACACCCGCGGCGGCGAAAACCGCGATCTTCGATCAGCTGACGCAGCAACACATCGACTTCATGCTGTCGAAAATTCCGAAGAACCGCTTCGTCCTCGTCGAAGAACTCGCGGCGATGGTCGCATGGCTGGCGTCGGAGGATTGCGCGTTCTCGACCGGCGCGGTGTTCGACATTTCCGGCGGCCGGGCGACCTACTAGCCGATCGACGGCTGCATATAGCTGGACAAGAAACGATGCCGTTGAAACTTCGATCGATAAACGCCGAGTCGGCCCCTGAGGCGGTCGGCGGTTATTCCCAAGCCCTGGAAACAACGAACAGCATCCGGCGGCTTTACATCAGCGGTCAGATTCCCATGGCTCGCGGCGGCGCGGTGCCGGAGAGTTTTCCTGAACAAGCGAAGCTCGTATGGGCCAACGTCCTTGCACAGCTCGAAGCCGCCGACATGACGATCGGCAATCTTGTGAAGGTTACGATCTTCCTGTCCGACAGAAAATACGCGCTCGAGAACCGTCAAGCGCGACAAGAGGCTTTGGGTGGTCACGCCCCCGCGCTCACCGTTATCATTGCAGGTATTTTCGACGAAGCTTGGCTATTGGAAATAGAAGCCATTGCCGAGGCATAACGGGTCTCACCAGGATATCAACCGTCGGAACAGCGAAGCCGCGGAGACACAATGACCAGAGAAGGCGGATGCTTCTGCGGCGCGGTCCGGTTCAAGGCCGAAGGCGAGCCGCTCAACGTCCGCATTTGCCATTGCCGCAACTGCCAGAGGGCGATGGGCTCGCCGTTCTTTGCCCGCGCGCTGTTCGACCAGCGGGCGCTTTCGGTCGAGGGTGACACCGCGCGCTACCCATCGTCGGAGGCGCTAGATCGGGTGTTCTGCAAGGTTTGCGGGACGCGGCTGTTTTCCCGCCGGACCAACGGTACCGTGGTGGGTGTCGCGCTGGCCGCCTTCGACGACCGTCACGCCTTTGCGCCGACCGAGCACATCTGGGTCTCGGAAAAGATGGCCTGGGTGCGGCTCGACGACGGTTTACCGCAATATCAGGAGACGGTTCCCCAGTAGCGGCGCCGTGCTAGGCTACCGGCTTCGAAGCTCAAAACCGGGGCAGACCGCTTGAACATCTCGCTATACGCCATTTCGGTCTGGGTACTTCCCCTCCTCATCGCCATCACCTTCCACGAGGCCGCGCACGCCTTTGTGGCCTACAAGCTCGGCGACAATACCGCCTGGCAGCTCGGCCGGGTCAGCTTCAATCCGCTCAAGCATATCGATCCGTTCGGGACCGTGATTCTGCCGGGCGTGCTTTTGCTGTCGGGTTCGCCGTTCCTGTTCGGCTACGCCAAGCCGGTCCCGGTGAATTTCCGAAACCTGAACCATCCCCGGCTCGACATGGTCTGGGTGGCGCTGGCCGGCCCCGCCACCAACATCATCCTGGCGACGATCGTGGCGTTTGCCTTCCATGCCCTGCCTTTGGTGCCGGCAGACGCGGCCAAATGGACGGCGGACAACCTCAAAAATGCTTTCCTGATCAATATCGTGCTGGCGATCTTCAACATGATGCCGATCCCGCCCTTGGACGGCGGCCGGGTCGCCGTCGGGCTGCTGCCGCGGGTGCTGGCTTACCCGCTGTCGCGGCTGGAACCCTACGGGATGTTGATCCTGCTCGGTCTTCTGATCCTGCTTCCCGTCGTCGGCGCGCAGCTCGGTCTAAATCTTGATGTTATTTCGGCGATACTGCGGACACTGACCGGATATGTGATCAGCGCGCTTCTCTTCATCACCGGCAACGCTTAAACTTCATATGGAAAATAAAGGACGGGGAAGAACGGCTCGGGCCATGGCGACAAAAGCTGCCGATATGTTGATTGCACGCCGCGCCGATACGCGCGCAAGGGCAGATTTTGCAACCTGGAAAATGCTGGCCAAGCTCAACGGATTTTCCGCGCTGCCCGCCGAGGCACAGAGTTTTCTGGAAAGCTACCGGCCGTTACTGGCAAGGATGACCGAGGCGGACGCCTCCGAGGCCACCATCCAGCTGATGTACAAGAGCTATTATGCCGAGATGGGCGGCTCCGGAACACCTCCCGAAATTCCCTCGCGTGCAAGCGAGCCGGCCACCGATACCGGCAACGTCACCGCGTTCCGCCGGCCGCCCCCACGGCCGAAGCCAGCCGCATCCGGCCCGGTAACCAAACCAAGACTTCCGGTGGCGCTGATCTTTGCGTGCCTTGCCGTGGTCTATGTCGGCATCCGCTATTACTGGCGCTGACGGCCGGCGTCTTCCCCGCTAGCGGGTACGGCTTTGCCCGAGCCGCCTTACGCAGCTTCAGCCCTTGCTCTTGACGCGGAAGATCACCGGCAAGGTGAAGGTAAGTCCCTCGTCCGCGATCAATGGCGGCGGCATCGGCACCGGATCGGAGCGCCGCACCATCGCCAGCGCAGCCTCGTCGAAGGCCACATCGCCCGAGCTTTTTTCGATATCCGTCGAGAGCACGTGGCCCATGCGGTCGAGCGTGAAGCGAATCTGGATCTCGGCGGATTTTTGCTGCCGTTCCTTCGGATAACGCTTGTGCTTGTCGAGATGCGCGACCAGTTCCTTCTGCCAGGTCGCCCGCGCGCGGCGCACGCTCTCGCCGGTACCGATCACCGGCGCGATGGAACGCTGCCCTTCCGGAATCGCCTCCGAACTCGGCGTCGCAGTGGCCTCGGCGGCAACCGACTCGGTGGAAGCCGAGGTCTGCACCGCTGCGATCTTCGGATCGTCTTCCTTGGGCTTTTTCGACTCGTTCTCCGTCACCACCCGGTCGGCTTCTTCGGGCTCGGTCGGCTTGTCCTGCGGCAGTTCGGTTTCCTTGACCTCGGCCTTCTGTTCGGAGAGCTGGGGCGAAGCCGCGGAAGCATCGGTGTCCGGGCCCGGCGGGAGGTCGGTCACCTCCCGACGCACGGCGGCCATTTCGAGCCCGATCTCGATCGCCGTTGCACCGAGGGCGTCATCGGCTTCTTCGGTCTGCAAATGCACAATCGCCAGTGCTGCCCCGCCGATATGAAGCGCAAGCGCGATCACCGCGGCGGAAATCCAGAGCCGCCGGGATGGCTTTTGCTCGTCGAGACCGGTCAAGGCTTTGCCGGCGCCGCCGCTTGCGACGCCGCTCCATCTGGTACGCCTTCGAGCGCCACCAACTTGATCTTCGAATAGCCGCCGGCGCGCAGGATTTCGAGAATGTCCATCAATTCGCCGTAGGGCACGGCGCGGTCGGCGCGCAGGAAGATATGGCGCTCCTTGCTGGCATCGGCCATCGCATCGAGCGAGCGCACCAAGTCGACGCGCTTGACCATATTTTCCCCGATCGCAACCGACAGATCAGGCTTGATGCTGACATAGGTCGGCTTGTCCGGCTTCTTCTGCGGCGTTGCGGTCGAGGTCGGCAGATCGATCGGCAGATCGACGGTCGACAAGGGCGCCGCGACCATGAAGATGATCAGCAGGACGAGAATGACGTCGATGAAGGGCGTGACATTGATCTCGTGCGATTCCGCAAAATCGCTGTCGTCATCGAGGTCGGTGTCTGCGATCGACGCGCCCATTGCCTACTCCGCTGCTCCACGGGCACGCTGCCCGCCGCTGACATGGGTGCGGTCGAGATCGCGCGACAATAGCCGCCCTGCGGCGCCTGACGCCCGGTTGACCAGTTCTAGGTAGCCTTTGGTAACCCGCGCGAAGTGATTGTAGATGATGACGGCGGGGATCGCGGCGACCAGACCGATCGCGGTGGCAAGCAGCGCTTCGGCGATGCCGGGCGCCACCACGGCAAGGTTCGTGGTCTGCGATTTCGAAATGCCGATGAAGCTGTTCATGATGCCCCAGACGGTGCCGAACAGTCCGACGAAGGGCGACGTCGCGCCGATGGTCGCCAGCAGGCCCATGCCGAGCCGGATCCGCCGCGCCTCGGCGCGCACGATTTCGCCAAAGCTCGATGCGGCGCGCTCCTTGATGCCGGCGTCGCTCGAAATGCCGGCCGACAGCCGCGCCTCGCGCATCGCCGCCGCCAGGAAGGACGCCAGCACGCTACCCTTGGCACCCAGCGCGAATTGCGCTTCCGCCAGCGACCGGGCGTCCACGATCTTGGCCAGCGCCGAGCGCAGCTTGCGCTGAATCACGCTCAGTTCGATCATCTTGGCGATGAAGATGGTCCAGGTCACCAGCGAAGCAAAAGCGAGACCGAGCATTACCGCCTTGACCAGGACGTCGGCCGACTTGAACATCGACCAAGGCGACAACTCCTTGAGTTCGGCGGCCGCGGCCTTCAGAAGCTTTCCTTCACGTTCGGCAGGCGTCGCCGCCACATCGGAAGGCGCCGCAGGCTGAGCCGACTGCACCGCCGGCGCAGCAGGCGCCTGCTGGGCCACAGGTGCTGATGGTGCCGTGGGAGCCATGCCCTGCTGGGCCGACGACGGCGCCGCCAGCGACAGGATCGCCAGCGCCGAGATCACCGCCAATGTCGTCACGCGAGAAAGAGACATGTTCTTCATACTTCGGCCCAGTAGCGGATCAGGTTGTGATAGATACCGGTCAATTTGACCGTTTCAGGGTCGTCTCGCCCAAGCCGCTCCACCAGGGCCTGGATCGAGGTATCGAGATCGAAGATCAGGCTGCGGGCGTGGGCATCCCGTACCATGCTCTGCAACCAGAAAAAAGATGCCACACGCATACCTCGTGTGACGGGGGTGACCAGATGCAAACTAGACGCAGGATAAAGCACGAGGTCCCCGGCCGCGAGCTTGATTTCATGTGAGCCATAGAGGTCCTCCACCACCAGTTCGCCGCCGTCATACTCATCCGGTTCCGACAGAAACAGCGTCACCGACAGGTCGGTCCGGATCCGCTGGCCGGTGAGACGATCTCCCCTCACCGCGTTGTCGACATGGAGGCCGAAATGGTGCCCGCCGGAGGCCACGTAGCGATTAAATAGCGGCGGAAAGATCTGCAGCGGGATCGCCGCCGAGATGAATCTCGGGCTGGCGGTCAGCGCCGACAGCACGCGATTGCCGAGCGTTCGCGCGACCTCGCTGTCCGGCGGAAGCTGCTCGTTGCGCTTGACCATGGCCGATTGCGCACCCGCGGTGGAGCGGCCGTCCTCCCAGGCGGAGGCGTCCATGATGCGGCGGAAATCCGCCACATCATCTTTGCTCAGCACATTGGGGATGCAGATCAGCATTCCACCTGCATCCTTAGAATTTGTCTAGAACCGTGCCGAGAGGACCATGCTCACACTGCGCCCCGGGGCGACGAACACGAACGGGGTCGCACTCTGATAAAGCGCATCGTAGTAGAGCTTGTTGGTGAGATTGGCGACGAACAGCTTGGCCGTCCAGTTCTTGTCAACCTTCGCTTCCACGAAGGCATCGAAGCGCCAGAAGCTCGGGATCGACGTGCCCTGGTTCGCCGCCAGGAACGTTCCGCCATACATCTGCGACCGGTACACCGCCTGCCCGCCGATTTCCCAGACGTCGGTGAGCTGGTATTTGCTAAGCATGCTGAAGGACTGATGCGCAACGTTGGCGAGCGGCCGCCCAACGTTGGTCGGATAGAGCAACGGTTGCGGCGACGGAACGAGCGACTTCGTCACCTCAGACTGCATCAGCACCAGGCCGCCGAACACACTCCATTTGTCGGTGATCTTACCGCCGACGCCGAGGTCGATGCCCCGGATGCGATAGGCCGCGCCCGCGGTGATGCAGGACACGTTGCCCGACCCCGGAGCCAGGTTATACGAGCAGCCCGGAATATTATTCGCAGCCGCAACGCTGTTCACGTTCTGCGATTCCCGGGCGTTTTCCTTCTCGGTCTGGAATAGCGCCGCGGTCAGCAGCAAGCGCCGGTCGAACAGCTCCCATTTGGTGCCGATTTCGATCGCCTTGTTCTTCTCAGGCCCGAAGATCTGGTTGGGATTTCCGTTCAGCGCAGGCGCCAGACCACCATATTGCGCGCTGGTGCCATCGAATTCGGCGCCCACCGGGTTCGACGACGTCGCATAGGCGGCATAGACGCTGCCATTCGGCAGCGGCTTCAGCGTCACGCCGAGATTGAAGTTCGGCAGCCCGTGATGCTGTTCCTGCGAGTTGAAGACATTGGGCCGGTTGTTCTGCGTGCCGAAACCGCTGGTCTTGATGTTGTAATCGTCGTAGCGAATGCCGCCATTGAGAATGACGAAGTCGTTGTAGTTGGATGTATTGATGACATACGCGCTGGTGGTATCGATGGCGATCTTGGTCGGGAAGCCGGTCCATTGCGGATTGATGAGAGGGGTCGCAAAGGTGAATTGCGGATAGTAGATGCTGGCTCCGACGATGTTGCCGCCGGGCGTTCCGCCCGGTAGCGATTCCGAACTGAGGCCCGAATATTTGTCGATGCTGGCGATCTCGCGCGAAGCCTCGATGCCGCCCGTCGTCGTGTTCTTCCAGCCGCCGATGTAGGACTTGTAGATCGCCTCGGTCTGGTTGGCGATGTTCTCGGTGACCTGATAGCGGCTCTGCGGATTGAGGCTGAGGGTTTTGCCGTTGTCGACCGGGGCTTCCGGAAGCGTCCCGATATAGTCGAGAACCGAGCGCTGAAGCCTGGTCTTGTTGCTCAGCGTCAGATCGGGGGTGATCGAGACCTCGCCGCCGACGGTGCCGATGTCCTGCTTGATGCTGTAATAGTCGCGGTTGACGAGGCCGTAGAAATTGTTGCGGCTGACGCCGAAATCAGGATAGGGGCCGCCTGCCGTCGTGCGGTAGAAATTTCCCGGACCAGGATTAGGCGACCCAGGCCGATAGTACGGCACGCCGAAATCGGGCAGTCCGTGCAGATTGGTGTGAATGTAGTTCGCGTACAGCTTCACGGTGTCGAGCGGGGTCCATTTCGCCGCAACGAAGCCGCCGTCGCGGTCGTCCTTGATGTAGTTGCGGCCGGCGACGCCGGCGTCCTGGAACAGGCCACCGGCACGAACCGCCAGCGTCGGGCTGATCACCTGGTTGACGTCGAGCACCACCCGCTTGGTGTGGTCGGTGCCGAACGTGGTGTCCATGTTGTAGAAGCTCTTTTCGGTCGTTGCGGCCTTGGTGACGATGTTGATCGCGCCGCCTGTTACGCCGCGACCGGCAAAGGACGAGCCGGGACCGCGGAAGATCTCGATCTGCTCAGTGAAGAAGTTCTCGCGGACGCTGACGCCAGCATCACGGATGCCGTCGAGGAAGACGTCATTGCGGGCATCGAAACCGCGGATGAAAAAGCGATCACCGAAGGCGTTGCCGCCCTCGCCGGTGCCGAGCGTCACACCGGCTGTGTTCAATACGGCCGACCTGAGGGTGGTCGAGTTCTGATCCCTTAGGACATCCTTTGTCAGCACCGTGATCGATTTCGGCGTGTTGAGGATCGGTTCGGGAAATTTGCCGGACGCTTGCACCCGGTTGGCCATATAGGGCGCTGCCGGGTTTGCGTAGGGATCGCGATCTGCAGGCAGTCCGCCCGCATTGGGGAACGGCACGGCGGCGACCTGCGTCGGCTGCGTGCGGCGCGCGGCACGGCGCAGCGCAGTCCGGGCGCGGACCTGATCCGGCGAAGGTCTTGACGCAGCAGGACGCGGGCGAGCGACCGGGGCATCGACCGTCACCGGCGGGAGGTTGGGTTGCTGCGCTTCGGCGCCGGAAAACGACGCGACGGCGATCAGACCTGCGACCGCCGAAACCGTCTTGCCGGAATTGTTTTCAATAACCTGGCCGACCGAGTCGATCGCCACCTCGAAACGTAGCGATTTCGGTGCCTTTACTTTGCTCATGCTGCGCGCGCCCCTGAATGAACTGGGCTTGCCCGCGCTCTTCGTCGCGCGACAAACCGTCTCATTGGCGGTGCTATCGAGCGAAGAAATTCGGGTCAATGCGATCGCAGCAACACACTCTTTGAATCGAGCGAGTTAAAAGAGATTCTAATCTACAGTTTGTAATCGTTCTAAAATCTATGCTTATAACCGTTCTAATAATGGTTCTAAACAATACCAAGAATTACCGCGCAAAGATGCACGCTTGCATCGACTAGCCTTGCGATGATTCATCAGTGCTCGGCGGCTTCATCAGCGAAAACAATTCATCGACCGTCGTTTGCGCGACCTGACGGACGCGATCGGTGTTGTCCATGCCGGTGATGTTGACTCCCCTCACCACCGCTTTGATCTCGTCGCGAAAGTCGGTGAGGAATCGCAAGGGGTCGGACGAATCGTTCGCGACACGCGCAATCAGTCCCGTGATCAGAATCTGGCACGCCATCATGCGTCCGTTCAGCTCATCCATTTAGCACCCCCGATTGCTTGCCGCCTGACGCGCGCGATATGGACGACATCGCCCCCGCGTTCAACCCTGCTCTAGATACCCAGCAGATCGCGAGCCATTTTGGCGCCGCCACCGGGCCCCACTCGGCTGCTCCGTCAAACCTTTCCAATTGTTTAGGATTCTCAAGCCTTAGTGTTTGTACAGGGCGAGCGCGCGGACATTATATCGGTGATGCTGGGTACTTCCTTCAAGCCACGAGCTGCCATGTCGAGGTCACGCACCATCCGTTGGGCTTTGTTGATCGTAGCGATCGCAGCGCTGGGTTATCTGGGCTGGCAGCGATTCCACGGCGAGGATCATCAGGCGCGAGCCGAGGCTCAGAAGCGAGCCCCTGCCCGTGCTGCCGTCCCCGTGCGGACAACCCCGGTCACAAAAGCCGATTTTCCCGTCTACCTGACCGGCCTCGGCACCGTGCAAGGCTTCAACACCGTCGTGGTCCGCACCCGCGTCGACGGTCAGATCAACCGTATCGCGTTTCAGGAAGGCCAATTCGTCAAGGAGGGCGACACGCTGGTCGAGATCGATCCGCGGCCGTTCCAGGCAGCCCTCGATCAGGCCAAGGCCAAGAAAGCCCAGGACGAAGCCAACCTTGCCAACGCCAGCCTCGACCTGCAGCGCTTCACCAAGCTCGGCGAATTCGCCACCCGGCAACAGACCGATACGCAACGCTCCACCGTCGCGCAGTTGACGGCGCAGATTCAGGCCGACACCGCGCTGCTCGAAAACGCGCAGACCCAGCTCGATTACGCCACCGTCAAGGCGCCGATCTCGGGGATCGTCGGGCTCCGCCAGGTCGATGTCGGCAATATCGTCAACGCCGCGACCCAGACCGGCATCGTGACCATCGCCCAAATCGAGCCGATCGCGGTGATCTTCACCGCGCCCGAAGACCAGTTGCCGGACATCAAGGCCGCGCTCGCCGCCGGCTCTCCCAAGACGATCGCGCTCTCCACCGACGGCAAGCGGGTGCTTTCGACCGGCACGCTTTCGCTGATCAACAACCAGGTCGACACGTCGAGCGGCACCGTCAGACTCAAGGCCGTGTTCGACAACACGGATCATGCGCTGTGGCCGGGCCAGTCGGTCTCGACCCGGCTGCTGATCGCGACGCTCAAGGACGCAACCATAATCCCCGACGATGCCGTTCAGCATGGCCCCGATGGCCTTTACGCCTACAGGGTCAGCAAGGAGAACAAGGCCGAGCTCCGCAAGATCAAGGTATCGCGCTCGATCGACGGCCGCTCCGTGGTCGATGAAGGGCTGTCACCCGGCGAGCAGGTGATCACGGCGGGCCAGTTCAAGGTTCAGCCGGGCACACTGGTGACGACGGCGGTCGCCAGCTCGGATCAAACCCAGGCCAAGGTTATCAGGGAATGAGCCAGGGAATTTCCGCCCCCTTCATTCGCTACCCGATCGGCACGTCGCTGATGATGGCCGGCATCCTGTTCGTGGGCCTCGTCGCCTATCCGCTGCTGCCAGTCGCGCCGCTGCCGCAGGTCGATTTTCCGACCATCCAGGTCGCAGCCTCCCTGCCCGGCGGCAGCCCGGAAACGATGGCCTCATCGGTGGCGCAGCCGCTGGAGCGTCAGCTCGCGCAGATTCCCGGCGTCGCGCAGATGACCTCGACCAGCTACCTCGGCACGGCCGCGATCACGATCCAGTTCGATCTGAACCGCCCGATCGACGCCGCGGCCAACGACGTGCAGGCCGCGATCAACGCCGCCAGTGGCCAATTGCCGAAGAGCCTCCCCTCGCCGCCGACCTATCGCAAGGTCAACCCGGCGGACTCGCCGATCCTGCTCCTCTCGGCGACATCGGACACGCTGCCGCTGACCACGGTCAGCGATGCCGTCGACGCCCAGCTCGCGCAGCAGATCAGCCAGATCTCCGGCGTCGCCCAGGTCATCATCGGCGGCCAGCAGAAACCGGCGATCCGCATCCAGATCGACCCGGCCAAGCTCGTCGCCAAGGGTCTGTCGCTGGAGGACGTGCGCAGCCAGATCGCGATCACGACCGTCGACAGCCCGAAGGGCAATATCGACGGCGAACGGCGCGCCTACACCATTTACGCCAACGACCAGTTGCCTGATTCCAAGGACTGGAACGACGTCATCATTGCCTATCGCAACGGCGGCCCGTTGCGGATCCGCGATATCGGCCAGGCCGTCACCGGGCCCGAGGACGC
The DNA here is from genome assembly GCF_054059515.1 of Bradyrhizobium sp. URHC0002. Taxonomy (NCBI): domain Bacteria; kingdom Pseudomonadati; phylum Pseudomonadota; class Alphaproteobacteria; order Hyphomicrobiales; family Nitrobacteraceae; genus Bradyrhizobium; species Bradyrhizobium sp. URHC0002. The sequence continues at coordinate 6,596,104 of NZ_JBSSCF010000001.1, forward strand.
CAAGCAGGCGGCCTGGGCCAATGGCAAGCGCGGCGTGTTCCTCGTGGTGTTCAAGCAGCCCGGCGCCAACGTCATCGAGACCGTCGACAAGATCAAGGCGACGCTGCCCCGGCTGGTCGCCGCCATACCACCAGCGATCAAGATCGAGGTGATCAGCGACCGCACCCAGACCATCCGCGCCGCGGTGGAAGACGTGCAATTCACCCTGCTCCTGACCATTGCGCTGGTCGTCATGGTGATCTTCATCTTCCTGCGCAGCTTCTGGGCCACGGTGATCCCGACCATCACGGTGCCGCTGGCGCTGCTCGGCGCCTGCGCGCTGATGTGGGTGTTCGGCTACACGCTCGACAATCTCTCGCTGATGGCGCTCACCATTGCGGTTGGTTTTGTGGTCGACGACGCCATCGTGATGCTAGAAAACATCACGCGCTATATCGAGGAAGGCGAGAAGCCGATGGCCGCCGCGTTCAAGGGCGCCCGCGAGATCGGCTTTACCATCGTCTCGATCAGCATCTCGCTGGTCGCGGTGCTGATCCCGCTGCTATTGATGGGCGGCATCATCGGGCGGCTGTTCCGCGAATTCGCGGTGACGCTCGCGATGACCATCTTCGTCTCGATGATCGTATCGCTGACGCTGACGCCGATGATGGCCTCGCGCTTCCTGCGCGCGCATGGCGAAACCAGGCATGGCCGGTTCTACCAGTGGAGCGAACGCGCCTTCGATGCGATGCTGCACGCGTATGAAAGAGGTCTCGACCTCGCACTGCGGTGGAAGCTCACCACCTTGATGATCTTTTTCGCCACGCTGGGACTGTCGGTCTACCTCTTTGTCATCATCCCGAAAGGCTTCTTTCCGCAGCAGGATAACGGCCTGATCACCGCCACCTCGGAGGCCAGCCAGGACATTTCCTTTGCCGACATGAAGCGGCATCAGGAGGAACTCGGCAAGATCGTGCAGGCCGACCCTGACGTGGCCTCGGTCGCGATGGCGATCGGCGGCAGTGGCCGGGCCGGTAACAACGGTAGTCTCTTCATCACGCTGAAGCCGCGCGACGAGCGCAAGGCAACGGCGCAACAGATCATCGCCCGGCTTCGTCCGCAGCTGGACAAGGTCGAAGGCGCCCGCCTCTATATGCAGGCAGCGCAGGACGTGCGGCTCGGCGGGCGGCCGACGCGAACCCAGTTCGAGTTCACGCTGCAGGACGCCGACCTCGCCGAGCTGAACGAATGGGCGCCGAAGATCCTGACCAAGATGCAGACGCTGCCGGAGCTGCGCGATGTCGCCACCGACCAGCAGACCAACGGCACCACGCTGGAGCTGAAGATCAATCGCGATACCGCCTCGCGCTACGGCATCCAGCCACAACTGATCGACGATACGCTCTATGACGCGTTCGGCCAGCGGCAGGTGACACAGTATTTTACCCAGCTCAACACCTACAAGGTGGTGCTCGAGGTACTGCCGGAGCTACAGGGCAGCCTCGACACGCTGAGCAAGATCTATGTGAAATCGCCGACGACCGGCGACCAGGTGCCGCTGTCGACCTTTGCCAGCTGGACCAGCGTGCCGGTGCGGCCGCTGTCGATCAGCCATCAGGGCCAGTTCCCGGCGATTACGATCAGCTTCAACCTCGCCCAGGGCGTGGCACTGGGCCAGGCGACCGACGCGGTGCAGAAGGCGATGGTCGAACTCGGCGCGCCGGCGACGCTCAATTCGAGCTTCCAGGGCACCGCGCAGGCATTTCAGCAGTCGCTCGGCACCGTGCCGCTGTTGATCCTTGCAGCCCTCGTCGTGGTGTATCTAATCCTCGGCATTCTCTACGAAAGCTACATCCACCCGATCACGATCCTGTCGACGCTGCCATCCGCCGGCGTTGGCGCGCTCGCCATCCTGATGCTGTTCGGGTTCGATTTCAGCCTGATCGCACTGATCGGCATCGTGCTTCTGATCGGCATCGTGAAGAAGAACGGCATCATGATGGTCGACTTCGCGATCACGGCCGAACGCGATGAGCAACTCGAGCCCGAGGCCGCGATCCGCAAGGCGGCGCTGTTGCGCTTCCGCCCGATCATGATGACGACGATGGCGGCGCTGCTCGGCGGCGTGCCGCTGATGCTGGGCACCGGCACCGGATCGGAAATCCGCCAGCCGCTCGGCTACGCCATGGTCGGCGGCCTGATCGTCAGCCAGGCGCTGACGCTGTTCACGACGCCGGTGGTCTATCTCTATCTCGACCGGCTCTCCAATGCGTTTGCTCGATGGGGCCGGTCGGCCGATCCCGATCATGGGGCGGATCCGGACGCACAAGCCTCGGTCAAGCAAGCGGCGGAATGACTTGACTTTGCGCGGGAACCGACACATCCGAAGGTAGTTTATTTCGGAGCCGGTTCAGTGAAAGTTCTAGTAAAATTTGCGATCGCTGCCGCAGCGATATCGGGTTTGTGCGGCCAGAGCTTCGCCCAGGCGCCCAAAGCCAAGAACAACGCCACGCCCATGGCGCAGGCAACGCCGGCACCGGCCGCCGAAAGCGCGAATACGGCCGCGCCTCCCGGCTGGGTTGCACGATGCAGCAGCGCAAGCCGCGGCGCACCGCTCGAATGCGCGATCGAGCAGAGCGCGGTTCTGACCAAGACCGGCCAGTTGATCGTGCTGATCAATATCCGGGTATCAGCCGAAACCCGCGCACCGATCGCGCTCGTTCAATTGCCGCTCGGGCTCAACCTGCCGGCCGGCGCCAAATTCCAGGTCGACGACGGCAAGACGTCCGACCTGCAGATCCAGACCTGCGAAGCGCGCGGCTGCTACGCCAACTTGCAGATTTCGCCTGACGTGCTGGCCGCGTTGAAATCCGGCAAGCAGTTGAAGGTCTCGTTCCAGAACATGGCCAAGGAGACCATCTCCATCCCGATGCCGCTCGCCGACTTCGCCGCGGCCTATGAGAAGATTAAGTAGACGGGCTCAGGTCTTAGCCCCGTCATTGCCTGCGACAAACGCGAAGCGTTTGCGCAAGGGAGCGTAGCGACGAAGCAATCCATCTTCGTTATGCCGCGCAATGGATTGCTTCGCTGCGCTCGCAATGACGGTGGGTGTCGCGCCTGCGCCTGACGATGGCGACCTTACTGCCGCGCCATCTCCGCCGCACCCACGCCCTCCCCATCCAGCTTCTGGTCGTCATGCATGTCGACCGTCACCCGCAGCAATTGGCCGGTGAATTCGAACGGCGCCGCGTAGTGCGAGACCGGGCTGGAACGGTCGCGGCCGATGTCGAGGCCGGACCACGAGATGAAGTTGTTGAAGGCGAGCTGGGTCTGGATCGAGCCTGCCGCCTCGCCATCAATCAGAAGCGTATAGGCCGTCACGCCGGTGCGGGAGCCCTTAGCTGGCGGCTCCTTGCGCACCAAACGCTCGACATGCACGCCGAGCCGGTGCGCGCCTGATGGCACCTTGCGGTTTGAGGTCACGATCTCATGGCCGCCGCCGATATTGAGATCGTGCACCAGCAAGCCGTCCTTGATGTAGAGGCTGTAGCCTGACGTCGCATCGCCGTGGGCGATCAGCACGCCCTCGGCACCCTCCTCGGCAATCTCCACATAGGCCTCGATGGTGTAGCTGCGGCTGCGGACATCGGGCGCCACGTCGGTCGGCACGTGGCCCATGCCGGCGTGAAAGGTGAACTTGTTGCGCGCGCCGTGGAAGCGCGCGGCGTTTTCCGCAAAACGCGGGCCGAACCGGTCGTCGAGCGGCAGCACATTGTGCTTCTCGGCCTCGCTCCACCACAGCTTGATCATCGCCTCAAGCCGCTCGGGCTCTTGCGCCGCCAGATCGTTGGTTTCCGAAAAATCCTTTGCCAGGTGAAACAGCTCCCATTTGTCGTTCTCGAACGGCGTGCCCGAGGGATGGAAGGAAACCGCCTTCCAGCCGTCCTGCCAGAGCCCGCGATGCCCGAACATTTCAAAGTATTGCGCCTGACGTTTCGACGGCGCGGCTGGATCGCTGACAGAGCGCGCAAAGCTCTCGCCTTCGATCGGCATCTGCGCCACGCCGCCAATTTCGGCCGGCGGCGCGATGCCGATCAGGTCGAGCAAGGTCGGCGTCAGGTCGCAGGCATGAACGAATTGATGGCGCACCTCGCCTTTGGCGGCGATTTTCTTCGGCCAGCTCATCACGAAGGGATCGCGGATGCCGCCGCCATGGGTGTTCTGCTTGTAGCGGCGCAGCGGTGTGTTCGACGCCATCGCCCAGCCGTGCGGAAAGTTGCTGTGCGAATCCGGCCCGCCGATGTCGTCGATCCGGCGCAGCTTTTCCGCGATCGGTTCGGGCCGGAAATTATATGGCCCCATCGCGTTGACGAAGCCGAGCGGCCCGCCCTCCTGGCTTGCGCCATTGTCCGACAAAACCAGGACCAACGTGTTGTCGCGAATGCCGGCCGTGTCGAGGAACGCGATCAGCCGCGCCAGATGCTGGTCGGCGTGATCGAGCATGCCGGCAAAGGCCGCCTGCAGCCGCGTGAAGACGCGCTTTTCGTCGGCGCTGTGCTCTTCCCACGCCTTCACGCCGTCGTTGCGTGCGGGCAATCGGGTTTCCTGAGGCACGATCCCCATCGCCTTTTGCCGCGCCATCCGCTGCTCGCGCTCGACGTCCCAGCCATGGGCGAACATCGCGTCATAGCTCTTGATGATGTCCATCGGCGCCTGGTGCGGCGCATGACAGGCGCCGAGCGCGACCCAGGTCAGCCACGGGATATCGGGCCGATCAGCCGTGTGATCGGCGATGAAGCGGATCGACTGGTCGATCAGGTCGGACGTGAGGTGATAGCCGTCCGCGTAGATCCCGGGCGGATCGACATGGGTGTTGTCGGAGACGAGTTCCGGCGCGAACTGATCGGTTTCGGCATCGAGGAAGCCATAGAAGCGATCGAAGCCGCGGCCGAGGGGCCAGCCATCGAACGGCCCGGTGGCGCCGCTTTCGGTCAAAGGCGTGACGTGCCATTTGCCGACCATGTAATTGCGATAGCCGTGCGGCCGCAGCATTTCCGCGAGCGTCCCCGCCTCGCGCGCGATCTTGCCGCGATATCCGGGGTAGCCGCTATCGAAATTGGCGAGACAGCCGACGCCGACCGAATGATGGTTGCGCCCGGTGAGCAGCGCCGCGCGCGTCGTCGAACACATCGCGGTGGTGTGGAAGCCCGAATAGCGCAGGCCTTCGGCGGCGAGCTTGTCGATGGTCGGCGTCCGGATGGCCGAGCCGTAGCAGCCGAAATCGGAAAATCCGACATCGTCGAACAGCACGACGAGAATGTTCGGCGCGCCCTGCGGTGGCTTTGCCGCCTGCGGCCACCAGGGTTTTGAGCCGGCCACCGTCTTGCCGATCGTGCCGCCGAACGGTTTTCCGCTGCCTGCCGCCATGCGTTCCTCCCGTTTTGGATGTGACCCGCGGTTGGTCCGCCGGTTCGCCGGGGCCATGGCAACGCGCGGCCTCCGCATTGCCAAAAACCATAATCCGAATTATTATTATGATTATTTCGAACGGAGACGCAAGTTCCGGATGCATCGACCGGCCGAACTCGACCTTCCCGGCGTCACCCCGTCGCGGCAGAAGCGCAGCCGCGAGACCACGGCCGCGCTGATTCAGGCTGGCGCGGAGATGTTGCGCACGCACAGCCTTGCGGAATTGTCGATCGAGGCGCTGTGTCGGCAGGTCGGTGCCACCGTCGGCGCTTTCTACAGCCGGTTCGAGAGCAAGGAGGCTTATTTCAACGCGTTGATGGCGCTGGCGGCGCGTGACGGCGAAAGCAGGCTGTCGCGAATGAAGCAAGACAAACGGCTGGCTGATGCCGATCTCGCCGAACTCAGCCGCCTCCTCGTCCGCGGAACCACCGGCTGGATTCGAAACCACGAAGGCGTGCTGCGCGCAGCCCTTCAGCACGACGACACAAGGCCGGACCGGTGGTCCACCTTCAAGGCCCTGGCTCGGGCCAACGTTGCGGACGCCACGCCAATCCTGCTCGATGCCATGGGCCGCGGCAACAAGGCGGCAAAAACGCGCGCGATCGCCTTCGGCTTTCAGGTCGTGCTGGGAACGCTGGTCAATGCCATCCTCAACGATCCCGGGCCGCTCTCCATTCACGATAGGGAGATGGAAGAGCGGCTGGCGAGTTGCCTGCTGCTGTTGTTGCAGGCGGAGATGACGGCCGCGCTGGCGAACGGCCCGGCGCGTCACGCGCGCAAGCGCAGGACGTAAGCCATCATCAAGCGCCGGGGACAGGCCAGAGCTTCAATCGCCGGCTGGCATCGCTCCGGCCACTGCCCTCGGGCCAGGCAGTTCGGCTTTCATGGCCACATAAACGGTGTTGCTGGCATCGTGATCCCCGCGCAAATTGTCGAAGGTCACGACATGGGATGTTTGGGTTGCAAAGGCTTCGGCCAGGACGCGTTCAAACGCCTCATCGGGAGCATCGTCCGACCAGAGCGCGAAGACGCCCCCCGGGTGCAGATGGCCGGCGAGCCGGGCCAACCCCTCCGGCTCATACAGCGCGGCGTGGCGCGGATGCAGCAATTTGCGCGGCGAATGATCGATATCCACCAGCACGGCATCGAACCGCCGCCCCTGCGAACGGTGATCGAACCCTTCGACGGAGGACGACATCGCGAAGAAGTCGCCATTGACGAGGCGGCAGCGCGGATCGGCGGTCAACTCCCTTCCGAGCGGAAGCAATCCCTGCTCGTGCCATTCGATGACCTCGGCAAGCGCATCCACCACAATCAAGGATCGCACGTCCGGATTATCGAGCACCGCGCGCGCGGTGTAGCCGAGCCCCAGGCCGCCGACCACCACGTCGAGATCCCCGCGACCGAGCGCTGCCAACCCGAGCCGGGCCAGTTCGATCTCGGCTGCGGTGAACTGGCTCGACATCAGGAATTCGTCGCCGAGCTTGATTTCGTAAACATCGACATCGGACATCGGCCGCCTGCGGCGCCGCAGGCTCAGCACGCCCATCGGCGTCGGGCGGAAATCAAGCTCTTCGAAATAAAGGCTCATACGCCCCGGCCCTGACTGCGGCGCGACCGCCACAAATGACCCTGGATATGCCGGGCTCCCCTGCAACAACGCCATTCCCTCGCGCTTGCCAAGGGCGGGAGGTAGCGGGTAGAAGGACGCCAGTTCGCGGGCTTCCGGGATCGGGCCCCGCGAGCATCTGCCCAAATGACGTCTAACATATTGATGTTGTTGAGCAACTCTTGGGGAATGGTGTAACGGTAGCACAACAGACTCTGACTCTGTTTGTCTAGGTTCGAATCCTAGTTCCCCAGCCATTCAGAATGATCGGCGAAGCTTGTTCCGTTTTCGGAACCGCCGCCCGAAGTGAACTTGGCCATTCTTGCAATAAATCCAAACGGTTCGCGGAGTGTAGCTTTCAGCTCTCCGTCGGCCCACGTCGAGTTCGAAACAACGAAATTCAGGAGCCGCCTCTTCTCCATCGGCGGCTCGTTCTCGAACAGGCGTTGTGCATTTTGCGCCAATTCGAGAATCGTGATGCCTTCCACAAGATAAGATTGATCTGCTGACTGGTGGCGCTCGATCTCGCGCAGGCACCGATCCTGCTGCTTGCGCCAGTCCACTGACAAGCTGTCGAACAGTGGTCCCTCGATCTTGCCATCGAGCTTGTCCAGGTACATGGCGTGAAGGCGCGTTTGGATGCGGTCGTATTCCCCCTGTAGGCGTTTGATGGCCTCGTCGTGTTCCTTGGTTTGGTCGACGTGGCTCGATTTGAGGCCGTCGGCGACCAGTTTGAGTGCAGCTTCGCCAATATCCAATTGACGCAACAATTCAGCAAACGTTCTTGAAAGCACTTCTTCCTTGACGTAGGGCTCAGGGCAACGCCCCTTGTAGCCTGTGCAGCGGTAATAGATATATCGGCCTTTCTTGATATCGCCTGTCAAGGCGCAGCCGCAATGCCCGCATCTGATGAGCGTCGAGAACGCAAAGTCATTCTTCAACCGGCGAAGCTTTTTCTTCTGCCGTCCCGCAAGCGAATGCTGCACGCGCTCGAACAGTTCAACGGAGATCAGCGGCGTGTGTCGCCCTTTGTAGATGCGCCCCTTCCAGACAAACTCGCCAGTATAAATGCGGTTGTGCAGGATAGTGTGGACAGCGCTGACTGGAACGGGAGCACCCGTGCGGCGATATGACAAGCCTTCGGCGAGTGCCTTCTCAGTCACCTGCTCCAAGGACAGGGTGCCCGGCGCGTACCACTCGAACATCTTCGTAATTACGGGAGCGACTTCCGGATCGGGGGCGATGGCACGCTTGCCGTCGTCCCCGAGGACATTGCGATAACCGAGGGGCGCTTTTGTCGGCCAAATGCCCTGCTCTGCCTTCTCCTGCTGACCCTTGCGTGCTTCCTCGGAAAGATTGTCGATGTAATTCTTCGCCATCAGCACCTTGATGCCGTGGAAAAACTTCTCCGATGACTTAGACTCCTGCGAGAGCACGACGCCTTCTTTCACGAGGTGAATTTCAATATCCAGTTCGTCTAACAGAACCCAGTCCTTAAGGTTGCGGTACAGACGGTCTGTTTTCTCGACCAGCACGACGCGCACATTTGGATGCCTCTTGATGTAGTTCACCATCTCGGTGAAGTTCGCACGACCGCTGGCCTTCGCGGTCTCGACATCAATGAATTCCTTCTCGATGACGATCCGGTTCTCTGCTGCGTAAGATTGCAACAGCTTTTGCTGCGAGGCGATTGAGAACCCTTCGGTGTCCTGCTCCTTCGATGACACGCGAGCATAGGCGAGCGCCTTGTTCGTCTTGGGAGTCGCGTTAGTCTTTCTGATCTTGTTGCTCATGCGCGGCCTCGAAGCTTTGTCACTGATTGAATCAGGGCGAGCCCGCACGCGCAATGGAATTCGACATCATCCTGATGTTTTGCTTTTCGCCGATACTTTCTTGCGCGGCCTTCCACGGCGCCGCGGCGGCTCATCCCGACGCGCGATGCCGCATCGCTCGCGCTGCCGCTCAGCGATCGTCCACTCGCGCAGCACCGTGAAAAATCCAATGAGGTTGTGCGCCATATCGCGCGCGTCTTCACGCGTGAGAGGGTGCTTGGCGTAACGCTGCCAAAATTGGCGTGTCGCTTCAAGATAGTCGTGCGGCGGTGGCGCTCGCTGCGCGACCGCTTTGCCTGCTGATTTATGCGTGCTTGCCGACATGGAAAGACTCTCGTCCGCTCGCTCGTAAGGCAGCATGCTTTCAGTGGCAACGACGCCATTACCGGCCGGACGAGGCCGTTTTCTTTCCTCTTCCACCGCCGTCCGATGCTCCCTCGTCAGGTCCATCGAACGAAAAAACAACGAGTAAGCACAGAACGGAAGTCAGGAGGTCGAGCCGTCGCGTTGGAGCGTAAAAATACCTGCTGTCGGCGGCTTCCGCCCATTGGTTCCCAATATCCAAAACGTTTTCGCGCGGAACCGGCGTTCTCAAGAAGGGCGATGCCTTTCCCCCGAAACCCGCGTCAGGACGAGGAAGCGCTCCGCTTCCCACTAAGCCTTACCTGCCTGGAAAGGCCCTGCCGGGCCAGCGACAGCCGGTCAAGGCCGTCGGCCGCGAAGCGGTGGTGCGGACGCACCAGCCTTTACCGGATGGCGTTGGTCCGGTTTGCTAGCCTTTATGCAGGCAAGGCTTGCTATTCGCTTAAAGGCATAACCCTGGCGGCCGTGAAGGACCAGTCGACTGTGCCCACTGGCATGACGATGCCGGAGATGTGGGGGCGGATTTGTGGTTCAAGCGCGTCTCGCCAAGGCACGAGGCTGAACCCGAGTCCGTCTTCGCTCATCGCGAAACGGCCGCTGGATGGTCGCTCTCGTTGTAAGCGATCAGGGCCCGGAGGGCCGAGACGGTGGCGGCTGCTCCGGTCAGGCGAGCTCGGCCTGGCATTGCCGCCGCCCGCGCACCAATTCGACACGACCCGATCAGAGCGGCGATCAGCATGGCTACAGGATTGCCGCCATGACGTTCCGGCGCCGACCACATCTGCGATGACCGTCGACCGCAGCCGGAAATCGCCGTGGCCGGCGCTCTCGCTCCAGCCTCGCCTGGAAGCCGAAGGCCGAGATCCCGGTGCATCGCATCGTCGCCCTGATCGACGGAGTGTCGGTCGCATCGACAGATCAGGTGCCCTGCCCGCGCGACTGCCATAGCGTGGCCGCCAGCATGAGGACGAGACCGGCAAGCTGCGGCACCAGCGTCATACCGGCGATACGGGCAAGGTGGATGTCATTGCTGGTGACGGTGATCAGTCCCAAGCTCATCCAGCTGATCAGCCGGGCCGCGGTGTCGGCCTGCGGGTCGGTGGCCATGACGGACGGCAGACCCCTCAACTGCGATTCCGCTTCGCGCAGATCGGCTTCCAGAACGTCACGCCGCTCCGCCGTGGCCTGAGCCTGCCGCAAGGCCAGAACGGGAGCGCAGACCTCTCCCGAAGCCGGGAGCGTCACATCGCGACAGCCGGCGGTCGCCCGCCACACGGTTGCCGCGGCTGGCTGCGTGCGCTGCAGCTCGGCCTCGATCGCCGCGACCGACCGGCTCTCCGTAATGCCGCCACGTTCGGCACGCAGTCGCTCGATCCGCGCCGTGAGCGCAGCGCGCTCGGTCACGGTCCCGGCCCGTGCCGCGGTCGTGTCCGCAATGTTGAGCGCGGCAAAGCCGACCGTGGCCATGAGGGCGACCACGACCGTGACGGTCCACAGGGCCCAGGCGACCGCCGCCGCCATGCGCCGGCGGTCGGTCCACAGTGTGCGGGCCGTAGTGGGCAGGATTAGCGCCAGAACATCGGCCGAGACGCTCAGGCCGGAGAGCAGGGTACTGGCCTCGGGGGTACGGCCGAGCGTGCCGCCATACCAGGCATTGATCCGCATTCCGAACCAGGCCACCGCCACCGCCAGCGCCGCAAGAGCCGCGCCGCCTGCGGCACGCGTGACTCGGACTGCGGCAATCGGTGATCCGAAGTGCTGCACGAGCCCGGTCACGGCGTCGTCGCCCTGTGCAGCGGATTGCACAGGCAGGCTCAGGGTTGGAATGACGAGAGATTTCGCTGACGGGCAAGCCAGGGCGGTCGCGGCGTCGCACGCCTGTGGCACATCGGATGTCCTCGCTGTGAATATGGAACGACCGTCCGGGCCGGGTGAGCGCACGAGCTGACCAGATGCGACCCATACCTTGACACGCCGCGACGTGGTCGACCGGTTCCAACCCCAAGAGCGAGCGAGATCGGACACCGTGGTCGCGATCGTGCCGTCCGGTTGACTGTGCAGCCACGCGAGCGCCTGGGTCTCGGTGAGCGGCCGTTGGTGGTCGGTCATATGCGGCCTCTGGTCAGATCCAGCTCAACGAGTCACATCGAGATGTCACCGCGTCGGGGTGGGTAACCGGCCCGCCCCGCTTCGATCTGCGCCTTGAACGTTTCGCAGAGGTGGCGAGCAGAAGCGGCCTCGCGCGCGGGCGAAAGCTCGAGACGTCGTCCTGGCTCATGCCGAAGAGCTTGCGCCTGCGCTGCATGATCGCAACGTCGAAACATCGCGCCGCTTGCATCAGCGTTGAAATAGAAACGCAATTCGGTCCGGCAACGTCACGTCCGGAACAGCGTGCCAAAACCACCAGCCGATCTTGGTGTCGCTGCGAGTGATGCCCTCGCGGTTCAGTCAGGAGCCAAAGGCGGCCGCACGGCTCAGACCGGACGCGTGTGCCGCCGGTCTGGCCCCATGGCGATAAGCAGGTCACAATGTTGGGGACACTCACAGCCCCAACCCCCGGTTCCTGCCGAAACTCCATTCGATGCCGCCAGCAGCGCGCACCGTGCCGGTGATATGTTGGCCGATGCGCTTGTCGAGAACGGGCTGCCACGGCACCAGTTGGAAGCCGACGCCGTCATCGATCATGGCGAAGCGACCGCTGGCGAGCTGGGTGGATCCAACAAGCGTGCCACTGATATATTCGCCGGTCTTGGCGGCGGTGAACGTCAGACCGCGTTCGGCAGCCATGGCCTTGCCGACACGCGTGACCTCCGTACGTTCCAGATCGGCGACAAAATCCTTTGACACGCGGATACGTCCATCCTTCAGCCGGACGGCGTGGCCCATATTCACGAGGCTCCGCCTGCGGCGTTCCATTGCCTCAGTTACCTCCCGGCCGAACCCGGTAATGGCAAGTGTGGTACGGCTGGGCGAGGCCAGTTCCCGGTCGAGCCAGGTCGCGCCGTCATGGCCAACCTGGCTGTCTAGGCTGGCAGGAGACAGGATGCTGATGTGGATGTTGCCGCGGTCCCGCGCGAGATCGTAGGCTTGACCGCGCGCGGGGAGATCGGTGGGGACGCGCCAATGGTCGGCGTCTAGTCGCTCGGCATGGCCGGCCCGACGCAACGCCTCCAGCCGGCGGACGTGTGAGCGGACAAAGGCCTCGGGGTCGCCGCCTAACCGGTCGATAGCGGCTCGCGCCCGCTCCAGATGCTGGGATGGACGATAGACGCCTCCTTCACCGGCTACGTCGATGATGTTGCGGTCTGCGGCACGCGGTCCGGCAGGGGCAGAACCGGCCGCGATGATCATGCCTCGGCCGGCCTCCTCGGCGCGGGCAGCATCCATCTCGATGTGATGCACGCGCCCGTCCACCCCGTCGATCACCAGCCGAACCCGCTCGCCCATCTCGTCGCCGCCAAGCCCCTTGTCAAGCACCCGGCCGACGATGCGGTCCGTCGCCTTCTCGCGGTGCAGGACGTAGTTGCCGGGATGGCGGTCCCCGGCCAGCCCATCCCGCTCCAGTGCCCGGTGCATGGTCTTGATGATGTCGCCGCGCTCGCCAAGCTCCCGCAGGATCGGCTCGGCCTTTGGCGATACGATCCATTTGCCGGTCTCGATCTCGGTCGCTAGCCCCATGCGCTCCAGCTTGCGTGCCCGCCCGATCAGCAGCGCCCGGTTCTGGCGGAACGTGTCACGCATGTCCCGGTCGCGGCGCAGGTCGGAAAACTCCTTCCCCTGTTGCTCGGCAATCAGCATGCGGTCGAGCCGGGTAAAGCGATCGGCATCCACCTCCCGCTCAAGCTGCTTCGTTACCTCAAGCTCGGTCTGGCGACCCAGTTCCCGGGTAACGATCTCGCTGGCCCGTTCGCGAATGCCGTAGGCGATATAGTCGCCGGCGATGTTCAGGGTCTTGCCGTCATGGGTGATGCCCCGGACAAGGATATGCGTGTGCGGGTGGCCGGTGTTGTGATGATCGACAGCGATCCAGTCGAGTTTGGTCCCGAGGTCAGCTTCCATCTGTCGCATGAGGTCGCGCGTGGTGGTGCGCAGATCGGATAGCTCCACACCGTCCTCGGACGAGACGATGAAGCGGAACTGATGGCGGTCGTGGCGGCCGCGGTCCAGGAAAGCACGGCCATCCCCCACGTCGCGCCCGGCCGAATAAACCCGCCCCTTCTCGCCATCCTTCGTTACGCCGTCCCGTTCGAGATAACGCAGGTGCGCGTCCGCCGCCTTGGCGCCGACAAACTGCCGTCCGCGGGCGGCTCCGCGCTGCGGATTGAGCTTCACCACGCGGGCCTTCACCGCCACCCGCCGCGCCCGCGTGCGCGCGCCGCTTCCGTCCCGGCTCCACGCATTCCGATCCTTAAGGGTCTGTGCCAACGCAGTGCCCCTGCCCCGCGCGTTGAACCGGCCGCCTCCCTTTCCGGCGCTGTCCCGGTTCGGATTGCCGCCGGCGCGCCGGATCGCCCGGTGAACCTCACCGACGAAGCTGGTCGTGCGTCCGCGCGCCACGCCAATCCGGCGCGCGGTTGCCCGCCCGCCACCCCGATCGCGGACCTTGCCGAGACGGATGTGAAAGTCGTCTTCGTTGCGCGCCATGAGATGACGATTGGAAGCCGAACGTTATCGCGCAAGACCAGAAATGCAGTCCGCGTGATGCAGCGTAGAAATGCCTGCGCCAGCGAATCTACGGTCATCTCCGATACTCAGCAGGTCGCGAGCGACGGCTCCCGGAGCATTGAAAGAGAATGATAATCGGAAAATGCGCCGCTCGCTAATCTCGATAGAACCTCAGAGGGCGACCTAAAACAATGTGCAGACATAAACTTAGGAACGAAGTTCCGGCAGCGAGGAATCTCGCTTTATCTTGCCTTCCTAATCGGGCGTGCAAAGTCAACTCCCTGCTACGCTTTCTTGCGATTTCTCTAAACAAGCAGCGCTCCTTATCTCGCTGCTTCGATTGCGAGCAGCGTTCGCCATCAGCACGGTCGCGACTTGCATTCTCCAGGCGGGGTCCATGCGTTCCCTCGTGTTCAGCACTTGGGCTGTCGCATGCTCTTCATCAGGTTGGTAAACAGGGCTGTCCAAGCAGTCCGACGCTCTCATCCCCAAGGGGGTAGCAGGCAAGAGATAGCGGACATTCCCGGTTTCGCGGCCCCGCCAGGGGACGCTCACCGCGCGAGCGGATCTGTAATCTTTGTTCCTCCTCAACATGCTGACTGCAACGCCAGCGCTACTTTCTCGTCATCCGTGCAACAACTACGGCGCGGGCCTCAATCGCAATCGTTGCGTAACCTTGGCACCGAAGCCGACGTGGAAGTCGGTTTCGCTGACCCACATCCTGTGCAGGATGCCGGCAAGCTTGCGCGCCACCGCGACGATCGCGCACAACCTGCTCGACCGCTTGGCGATCCGCAGCCCCACGCCCGCAATGCCGACCATTTTCTGACCCGCAGCAGAAGGCTTGCAGCCGCCTCGCACAGCGCCTGCCGAACGGCTGCGTCGCCCTGCTTGCTGATCCGTCCTTCATAGTCGATGGACGTTCCAGATTGATGTCGTCTCGGCGTCAGGCCAAAATGCGCTCCAACCCTCCGAGACCGCGTCAAGCGTCGGGGATCATCGACCCCGACTTTGGCGGCACGGGACCCAGGCACCGTCATGAAACGGCGGCAAACCGCGTCATGCTGAACCACCTGAAGAAGCACGCGGTGCAATCTTTCGTAGCCTTCAAATCGCCCGTCGGACATCCGGCATGGCCGACGATTCTACGAGTCGCGCAGGCAACCAATGCGCCGATCGCGACCGAAGCGCTGGGCCAGGTCGCCAAACTCTATGCTATTGAAGCCGACGTTCGCGGACACTCGGTTCGCAACTCGCCTCAATCGCTCCAAGCCGTCGTGGAGGCGATGCGGCTCGTGTTCGAAGAGCAGCCTCCTGTTGGAGCCGGCCGCAGCACGATTGCCGAAGCGATCCGCTACGCACTCTCGCGCTGGACGCCCTGCGCGCTTCCTGCATGAAGGCGGCATCGAACTCGACCAACCCGGCTGAACGCGGAACCAGGAACAGTGCCGCTCCGTCGCAAGAATCATATCTTCGTCGGCAGCGATTGGGCGGCCATCCGAGAGGCCGTTCTCTGTTCGTTGATAGAAATCTGCAAGCTTAACGACTCGAGCCCTGCGCTATCTCCTGAAGTGCTCTCGCGCATGATCGACGGGGCACCCGATCAACGTCTCGACCAATTGCTGCCGTGCGAAAAGCCGGAAATGCTGTCGAGAGCTGAGCGAGGTGCAGAACCCGAACGCTGACGTGCGCGCAAGGTCACGCCACTCCTGAACGGCCGATTAATAAGCGTTCATCTAGTTTAAATTTGGCTTGCCGGATTGCCGGCCTGAGGCAACTTCCAAGCGCGTTCGGACTTATTCCGAGGGAAAAAGTGGAAGAACGCCCTGAGGTCGCTGGTCACCTTTGCTGTGCTGTTGCGAAATTGCCGAGGGCAACCACGACGATGACGTCGTTATCACAATCGAAAAACCGTAAGGGACCCCTTGATGTCGATGCTCAGCTCCGCGGTTCAACGGTCCACCCTCGGGCTTCATACGCTGGAACAGTACGAGCCGCTGATCGGCCGTGCGACGGTCGAGCGCATATCCGCCAAGGCCGAGCGGGTGCGCACGATGCGCGTTGCCCATATCAGTTCGACGTTCTATGGGGGAGGCGTCACCGAATTGCTCACGCCACTAACCCTGATGCTGAACGCGACCGGCATCGAAACCGACTGGCACTTGATTCAGGGAACGCCGGGCTTCTTTGGTTGCACCAAGAAGCTTCACAATACGCTGCAAGGCGAGGACCTGGAGTTCTCGGATGCCGAGAGGACGATCTACGAAGAGGTCGTGTTCGAGAACGCCACCCGGCTTCATCTGGACGATTGCGACGCGGTCATCGTGCATGATCCACAGCCTCTGCCGCTGATCGCCCATTTCGCCGATCGCGAAATGCCGTGGCTCTGGCAATGTCACGTCGACCTCTCGACACCGCACGCCCCCGTATGGGCTTATCTGCGTCAGTTCATCGAGCAATATGACGCCGCTATCTTCTCGCTACCTGAATACGGCCAGGACCTTCGTATTGACCAACAGTTCGTAACCCCGGCAATCGATCCGTTCTCCGCGAAGAACCGGGAGCTGTCCGACCGCGAGATACGCGAATTCCTGCGCAACTACAAAATTCCAACGGATCGTCCGTTAGTGACGCAGATTTCCAGGTTCGACGCATGGAAGGACCCGATGGGCGTCATTGACACCTTCCGCAAGGCCAGAGAACAGGTCGACTGTCGGCTCGTGCTCGTCGGCAATAACGCCTCAGACGATCCGGAAGGTGGGAAAATCCTCGAAACGATCGAGAGCGTTGCCGAGGACGGCATCATCGTTCTTGCGGTCGATGATCCGACCCTGGTGAACGCGCTGCAGCGGTCGGCCGCGGTCGTCCTGCAGAAGTCTACCCGGGAAGGTTTTGGTCTCACCGTTACCGAGGCGATGTGGAAAGGCGCTGCCGTGATCGGCGGCGACGTCGGAGGTATCCGGCACCAGATCAAGGACGAATGGAACGGATTTCTGGTAAGTACGCCCGACCAGGCAGCCGCAAGAATTGTCCAGCTCGTCAAGGATCCCGGGCTCCGGGAGCAAGTCGGCTCGCGGGCGAAAGAAAGTGTGCGGCAGAACTTTCTGATGAGCCGACTATTAGAGGATTGGCTCGACCTGTTGTGCAAATACGAACGGCCGGTGGTCTGACCGGTGGGTTCGAGAGCCCTGAGACCTCCATGGTGAAAAGCCGATGCGAATTGCCCAGGTAGCGCCTCTAGCCGAAAGCGTTCCTCCCAAGCTCTATGGCGGCACCGAGCGCGTGGTGGCTTGGCTGGTCGACGAACTGGTAAGCCTTGGGCATGAGGTGACCCTGTTTGCCAGTGGAGATTCGAAAACCGCCGCCAAGCTTCATGCCGTCTGGCCGCGGGCGCTCCGCCTTGGCCGCCCGCGGACGGACCCGATGGTTGCGCAGGCAGCCTTGCTGGAGGCAGTAGCGCGGCACGCGAGCGAATTCGATGTCATTCACGCGCATATCGATTGGCTGCACCTGCCGCTTCTGAGCCGCCTTGGCGTCCCCTTTCTGACCACCTGCCATGGGCGCATGGACTTGCCGGGCTTTCCAGACGTGGTCGGCCGCTTCCCCGACGCGCCCTTCGTTTCGATATCGGATAATCAGCGCGCGCCCTTGCGTGAGGCAAACTGGCTGGGGACGGTTTATCATGGACTGCCGAACGACTTGTTCCGCCCTTCGTTCGAAGCCGGCTCCTACCTCGCCTTCCTGGGCCGGTTGACGGCAGAAAAAGGACCGGAAGCCGCCATCCGAATTGCACGCGCCGCCAAAATGCCGCTTCGGATCGCGGCTAAGGTACCGCGGGGCGAGCGAGGCTATTTCAAGGAAAAGCTCGAACCGCAGATCGACGGAGAGCAGGTACGGCTCACTGGCGAAGTCAATGATGAAACGAAACGGCAGTTTCTGACGAACGCCGCCGCATTGCTGTTTCCGATCGACTGGCCAGAACCGTTCGGTCTCGTCATGATCGAGGCAATGGCCTGCGGTACGCCCGTTATCGCATTCAAGTCCGGTTCGGTGCCGGAAGTCATTGACGACGGCATTACCGGATTTGTCGTGTCAGGGGAAGCAGAAGCCATCAGGGCCGTCGAACGGCTTGGCGAGCTCGATCGACGCCAAGTGCGGATGCAGTTCGAGAAGCGCTTCACCGCGACACGAATGGCGCAGGAGTATCTTCGTCAATACAAGGCACTGGTTCGTCCCGATGCCGGCAAAACACATTGGGAGTCACGGCCGCGCCGGCTCGATCCATTGCCCAACGGCCTGCACCCTAACGGTGCCGACGCTGACACCAGCTACTTCTCAAAGAAGTGCTAGTCCGGAGATCGCAAGCCGGAAGAGGAAACCCATTCTTGGTGCTCCAACGGTTCTATCTCGCCTCCTCGCCGCAAATTGGACGCCTTAAAGACCGCGATAACTAGAATTGCCGGTATCAGCAGTCCGGCTGCGCCTAGCAAACCCAGCTCCATCCACATGGCAGGCTCACTTGTTACGCCCCACATCGAAAACGTGGAGCGCGGGATACGGTTCGGCGCTGAACGGTTCCTTCAAGCGCTCTATTTGGTAACCGCCGGAATATTCAGGGAACCAAGCGGCGTCCTCGACGTTATGGGGCCGGTTGAGCCGCCCGGGGGGATTCGTGTTCGATTTCCTAAAGCGCGACCTCGTGCTTTTGCTGGCCGCGCTGGCCGTCGCTGGCGGGCTCATGGCGCTGAGCGCCAACTTCGCCTTCGACCGCCTAGCCGCCGATCGTGTGGAGAGCCGCAAACGCTAAAACCTTTTCCGTTTATTGAATCGAAACGGGGATTTTGACGCGTTTTCTTAACGCAACCGGATCCACTTCGCTGAAAACGCTAATGCGGAGCGGCGCAGTTCGATAGACATGCGGGACCGCCGCCACGTAGGACATGATGGGTTTCAGCGCCTCCAAGGCGCTGAGGCCTCAGCCTTCC
The DNA here is from genome assembly GCF_054059515.1 of Bradyrhizobium sp. URHC0002. Classification (NCBI taxonomy): domain Bacteria; kingdom Pseudomonadati; phylum Pseudomonadota; class Alphaproteobacteria; order Hyphomicrobiales; family Nitrobacteraceae; genus Bradyrhizobium; species Bradyrhizobium sp. URHC0002. The sequence goes on from NZ_JBSSCF010000001.1 coordinate 6,615,006, forward strand.
TCTCGACCCGAACGCCCTTAAATTTCTCGGCAGCTTTTCTTCCCCTTGCCTTGGTTGGAAATCACAGTGGCCGAGTTTGAAAAAATAATCCGGAGCTGCGGGGTCTTTGCCTAGGAATGAATCCTGTCGCGATACCACGCTACTATTTCGCTGTGCGAGGCGACCAGATCGCCCCTGACGAAGAGGGCATGGAAGCCGCCCAAGCGGGAGCGGCCCGCACGCTTGCGGACATGGCAAGGAATGCGATCCGGGGGGCCGCACGACGGCAACGGGACCGGATCTCCATCGACGTCAGAGACGATGACGGGCCGGTATTGCAGGTCACATTCACGTTCGAGGTTCACCAGCACAGGGATTAAGACCCGCAACCGCACAGCACGCTTCGACGAAACCGCGCGTCTTGACAGGTCGCCACCTTCACTAATTCGCTGGGACTCCCGCCCCTCCAATCCAAAGGAGAGCTGTGACAACCCTGATGACGACGATGATCAAAGATGGAACCCAGCTCCTTGTTCGCAATTGTCCTCGCAAAAGGAAGTAGTCCTGCAGGGCTGGCGAGTGAAGCACACGGCTCGTTGCCGCGCATCGCCACAACATAGCTGCACGGCATTCCTCGCGTGGGGAGAGTGCATCGCAACGTCTCCAAAGGCCAGGCCGCACACTCAACGTTTGCGCCCTGCTCTTGAACAGCCGCGCGACGACCACACTACGGGATTGAAGGAGGTGAGGCGATGACCCAGCCGACCGAAAAGGAAATCAAAAATCGCGCTTACGAGATCTGGGAGCGTAACGGCAGGCCCAAAGGCAGGGAGGACGAATTCTGGCAGCAGGCAGAGCAAGAGTTGCGAAACGAGGATAAATCATCTCCCATCCGCACACCCGACAACCTCTAAGTGGCAAGAACTCCATACCGGAGAGTTGATGTCTTATTCCGCAGCCGCCGAAACCATATTGTTATACTTTGTCCTGCCACTTTGGTTATTGGCTGGCTTTGCTGACTACCTTTGCCATCGCGCCGCACGAATTGAGTTGACGAGCGGTTACAAGGAATCCCTGCTTCATCTGCTGATGTTGGCTGAAATAGGCATACCCTTGTTGGCAGCGGTATTCCTGGAGATCAACGCACTCGTTTTCGCGGTGATGATCGCCGGTCTTGCCCTGCACCAGTTGACGGCCCTGTGGGACACGACGTTCGCTAGTCAAAAGCGGCGCATCACGCCCATCGAACAGCACGTCCACAGCTTCCTCGAACTGATACCTCTCACGGCCGTCCTCATCGTAATTATTTTCAACTGGTCACAGTTTGTCAGCCTGTGGGGACTTGGATCCGAGGCTGCACGCTTTGACCTTGTCCTCAAACGCGATCCACCGCCCTGGACATACGTTGCCACGTTCTTGTTTGCGGCCATGTTGCTGGAAGTTCTTCCCTTTCTGGAGGAATTCGTTCGGGGCTGGCGAGCGCGAAAGCAGTCATGATTTCTGAATGCGGAGACGGTGATGAAAATTGCCCTGATAGGCGGGACCGGGCTGATAGGATCGGCGATCGTCGCCCATCTGTCCTCCCGCGGTCATACGGTCATTTCCATGAGCAGAAGCGCCGGTCCTGCTAACCGAGTTGATATTTCCGCGGCTACAACGCCCTCGTACTGGTTACCTCATCTCGACGGCATGGACGCGGTCGTGAATTGCGCAGGGGTGCTTCAGGACAGCCCAACAGATTCCACGTCGATGGTCCATCACCACGGCATTGCGAACCTCTTCACCGCCTGTGAGCAGCTCCAAATCCGCCGCGTCATCCATTTCTCCGCAATCGGCGTCGACCGGGAGACGCCCAGTGCTTTTTCCGAAACGAAATTATCGGGCGATAAGGCTCTTATGGAGCGAGACCTCGATTGGGTCATCTTGCGGCCTTCTGTTGTGATCGGCCGCCCTGCCTACGGCGCCAGCGCGCTCATGCGGGGCCTGGCCGCCCTTCCGGCGATCGCGGTAATGCCCCGCACCGGGCAGCTCCAGATCGTCCTGCTGGAAGACGTCGTCCGGACCGTAGAACATTTTCTCGACCCTGCCGTGCCCACCCGAAGAATTGTCGAACTGGTGGGCCCGCATCGGTACTCTTTCTCGGAAGTTGTTTCGCTGTTTCGCCGTTGGTATCGCGCCTCCCCGGCGCGCGAGTTTCACCTCCCGCAATTCGCTTCTGGCGTCATCTACAAACTGGGCGACATGATCTCGCTGCTTGGCTGGCGGCCTCCCGTGCGAAGCACTGCCGCGCGGGAGATCGCGCGAGGCGCCGTAAGCACCCTTGAAGATATGCAGCGGCTTGGGATCCATCCCAAGAGCCTTCCGGAGTTCTTGGCCTCCGAACCGGCTTCTGTGCAGGAGCGCTGGTTTGCGCGCATGTATTTGCTGAAGCCGGCACTATTTGTCGTCTTGTGTCTGTTCTGGATCTCGACCGCGTTCGTTTCGCTCGGGCCTGGCTGGGACTATGGTATCGGACTCATGCGCGAGGGCGGCGTGGAAGGAACGACTGCGGTTCTTACGGTCGTAGCCGGCGCGCTGGCGGACCTAGTCATCGGAATCGCGATTGCATACCGGCCAACCAGCCGCTACGGGCTCTATGCGGCCATCGCCATCTCATTCACCTACGCGATCATCGGCACCATCCTCGTCCCTCGGCTCTGGGCCGATCCATTGGGGCCGATGCTGAAGATCTGGCCGATTATCGTGGCGCATTTGGTTGCTCTGGCGATTTTAGAGGATCGATGATGCAGTATTTCGTTTTGAAGTATTTGCACATCGTCGGCGCTTCCGTGTTGCTCGGCACGGGGGCGGGCATCGCCTTTTTCATGCTTGCGGCTCACCTCGGCGGAAGGCCTGCCATTATCGCGGGCGTCGCCCGGATTGTTGTGATTGCAGATTTCATCTTTACCGCCACAGCCGTCATCGTACAGCCGATTACGGGCTCGCTGCTTGTTTGGAATGTCGGCTATTCGTTCTGGGACGGATGGATCGTTTGGTCGATCGTGCTGTATGTCATTACAGGCGCGCTGTGGCTGCCGGTGGTTTGGATGCAAATGCGTTTGAGGGATCTCGCTGCGAAGGCCGCGGCAGAGGGCACCCCGCTTCCTGACCAATATCATCGGATTTTTTGGCTTTGGTTTGCCTTCGGCATTCCAGCTTTCGCCGCCGTCGCCGCCATATTCTGGTTGATGATAGCCAAACCCCAGATGACATTTTCCTGAACATCGTTGCAGTCCGCGCCTCTGCACCAACGCCGTCCACCTACAGAACGGAACAAGGAGGCTTGGAACCTTGAATGTTGCCTGGAATTGACGGTCATATACTTGGGATTGGTAAATGAGCGATAGGGCGGACGCTGGAGAGGCTTGCCGGGGCGCCGTAGCCCGCGCGAATTCGATCGATACGCTGCACGTCTTCGGCAGCGTCATGCTGCCGACCTTTGGAAAGGGGATTTTCATCCGGCGGCCAACGATGGAAGCGGCCGCCGAGCGAATGGGCTTCGATACCGGCGCCGTCAAGGCAATGCAGCGCCTGCGTCGAAAATACGGGGCGGCTCCACTCCTGCTCGCCATTCCTTGCCGGCCGCAGTTGTTGCTGCTCGACGCCCGGGACGTGATCAAGGTCCTGAACGGCACGCCCCGGCCATTTCGGACGGACACCAAGGAAAAGCGTGCCGCGCTCAATCATTTCGAGCCGGGCAACGTGCTGGTTTCGGATCCGGCCCGACGCGCCGTGCTGCGGCCTCTGCATGAAGCTGCCCTTTGCACCTCGAGCACGGTTCATCCCCTGGTGTCCCGTTTCCACGAGGTCATCCAGGACGAATTGCGGCCCATCCTGCGAGCGGATGTGCATGAAATTGCCTGGGCGACGTTCGCGAACGCGTGGTTTCGAGTGGTGCGCCGGATCGTGCTTGGCGACCGGGCACGAGATGACGAGGACCTTACCGCGCTGTTCAACCGCCTGCGGGCCCGCGCCAACTGGGCGTTTTTCCTGCCGCAAGATCGGACCGGCCGCGCGCGTCTGCATGAAAGATTGCAGCGATATTTGATCGATGCCGAGAGAGGCAGCCTTGCGTCGATGATGCCGGCGGACGCGCGATACGAGCCGAGCAGCCAGATCGCACAGTGGCTGTTTGCATTCGATCCGGCAGGTATGACGACGTTCCGGACGCTTGCCTTGTTGGCATGTCACCGGGAGTTCATGGAACGCGCGCGCGAGGAGGCGTTGAGAGATCAGCCGCCTGGAGAAGCCTCCCAGTCATTCATCCGTCGCTGCGTGCTCGAAGCCTTGCGTCTATGGCCTACCACACCGGCCATCCTGCGGGAAACAACCGAGGACGTAGTATGGAACGACGATTGTTTCATAGAAAGGGGTACGGGCATTATCATTTTCACCTCGTTCTTTGGTCGTGACGACGAGAGGTTCGAGTTTGCGAACAAGATGTCACCGGACATTTGGCGGCGCTCGCAGAATGATGTTCTTGCCGAATTTGGCATCGTCCCGTTCAGCAGCGGTCCCGCCATATGCCCGGCCCACAATCTGGTGCCGTCAGTGGCTTGCCTGGCGATCAACGCGGTGCTTGCCGAAAAGACGCTTTCGCTGATCGCGCCCAAGCTCGACCCGGAACAACTGCCGGGCACGTTGAACCATTTTGAGATCCGTCTTAGCACGCGAGCGCAGGCAGCCGGCAGCCGCGCCTTCGTCCTGATCGGCGCGTAGCGCGCGAGGCCTGACCGATTCCAGCGCAGACTTGCTCGAGCCGAACTTGTTGCAGCGAAGGCTCGGCGATTTTCCGAAAACGACTGCGGTCCGCCTAACGGCTCTCTATCGCCGTGACCGGGCTTTCAGGAGGCTCGCTCGAGACAGCCCGCCAGACAAACAATCCAATGCAGGCGATAATTGCCAGCACCACCACAGCCGTGAACGCCCGACCACTTCCGCCGGCTCTTCGAGCCTGTTCCATTTCACTCATGTTCTGTCTTTGATTACCTGGAGAAGTCCCTCAAACCAGCTGCAGGATAGGTCGTTCCTATTTGCGACCGAGGCTCGGAAGTGTCCGTGGCAAGCCTGACCGGCGTGGAACGATCAATGCCGTTCAACGTATTCAGGCCGAAGGGAGGTGAGAATGATGGCTTATGCTGTCTTCAAGGACGACCAGAAATTGAGCCGCACCTTTCCTACCAAGAAAGAGGCGCTGAAGAAAGCGGATGAGGCCGGCTTGGTCGACAACACCGAAGGCACGCCTGTTCTCGAAAACGATCTTACCATCAAGCCGTGTGCGGCCGATCCGGAACGAAGGAGTGATGAGGATCTCGACTGGACGCCTGACAAGCTCTGAACTGCCAATCGGGGTAGCCGTCCCTGCCGGTGGCCGCCGGTTGGTCCCAGTCGCGTGACCGTCATCCTCCGGCGCAGGAACACTCTGACCCATTCGCGGTTTACGGGTATGAAGAAGATCCTGTTGCACGAATTCGCGGCGTTTGCGCAGCCCGGTGCGCTGATCGCGACGTTCCTCGTACTGCTGATGATGGGAGCCGGCGGTGCGGCAATCGCAATAGCGGCAAGGGGATGGCCGTTCTAGTGCTCTGTTCCCGCCAATTGGAACCTTTGTAGCTCTGCGCCGTTGCGCCGGCTCAAAGCACATGATTCCGGGACAAGATGACTGTCTGCTTGAGATCGGGTCTTGCGGTTGCCGCAAGTTGCGTCCTCACCTCCTGTACGGGATGGCAGTCGTCGTTCAATGCGCAGGCCGCTCAATCGGAGGAAATCAAGCGGATCCTCCTGATTTTCACTGCGGTGTCCACCGTGGTCTGGGTTGGTGTGATGCTGGTGCTGTTGTTCGGCCTACTCCGCCGCAAGCGGCTTCGCGAGCAGCCCCTCGATCTTCACACCGGATTTGAGCACCGTGCTGGAAACGTCGTTCTCGTTGCAGGAATTGCCACGACAATCACCGTCCTGGCCCTGTCGGTCGTGAGCTATGGCGCGCAGCGTACGGTGTTCGCCAATGACCCCAGCGCGGTAACCATCAAAATCACCGGGCATCAATGGTGGTGGGAAGTCCAGTACCAGGCCGACAGCCCGCACTTGAGTTTTACGACCGCCAACGAGATTCGCGTGCCGGTCGGTCAGCCCATCACAATTCAGCTGGAATCCGCAGACGTCATTCACAGCTTCTGGGTGCCAAGCCTGACCGGCAAGATGGACCTGATCACCGGTCAGCAGAATTCGCTGCAGTTCACCGCAAAAACTCCCGGCATTTACCGCGGCCAATGCGCAGAATTTTGCGGCGCGCAGCACGCCCATATGGCGTTCACCGTCAAGGTCCTGCCTGCAGACGAATACAAACGATGGCGCGATCACCAGAACCAAAGCGCGCCAAGCCCGAGTGATCCACTGAGCATCCGCGGCGAGCAGTTATTTCGTGGCCGCGGCTGCGGCCTTTGCCACACCATCCGTGGTACGCTCGCCGGCGGCCAGTTCGGCCCCGACCTGACCCATATCGCCAGCCGGGAAACGATCGCCGCAGGCACCCTGCCCCAAAACTCCGGCAATCTCGCTGCCTGGATTGCGGACCCGCAACATATCAAGCCCGGCAATCTCATGCCGAAAATGCCGCTTCGCTCGGATGAATTGATCGCGATCCTTCATTATCTGGAGCAGTTGCAGTGAGCGACATCGCCAGAGAACCCGGCCGCGACTTGCGCGACAACCAGCTCGAACAATCCGAGTTGGCGGCCTTGCTGCTGACCCTGTGGCGCACGCCCTCGGGTTGGCTCGGGTCATTGACATCGGTCGATCACAAGGTGATCGGCAAACGATATATCCTCACGGCCTTCGCTTTTCTGATCCTCGGGGGATTACTCGCCGTGCTGATGCGGCTTCAGCTTGCAGGCGCCGAACGAAAATTGCTGTCGGCGGACCTCTACAATCAGGTCTTCACGATGCACGGCTCGACGATGATGTTTCTGTTTGCCGTGCCGGTGATGGAGGCATTCGCGGTCTATTTCGTTCCGTTGATGGTCGGGACGCGGAACATTGCCTTCCCGCGGCTCAATGCGTTCAGCTATTGGATGTTTCTATTCGGCGGCTGCTTTCTCTGGCTCGCGTTCCTGTTCAATGTCGGTCCCGACGTCGGCTGGTTCGCCTACGTCCCTCTGTCAAACCTTCAATATAGCCCGAGTAAACGCGCCGATGTCTGGGCGCAGATGATCACCTTCACCGAGGTCGCGGCGCTTGCCGTCGCGGTCGAGATCGTCGTTACGGTGTTCAAGCAGCGCGCCGTCGGCATGACCCTGGACCGCATTCCGGTCTTCGTCTGGGCTATGCTGGTAACCTCCTTCCTCGTGCTGTTCGCGATGCCGTCGATTATGGTCGCATCGACGACGCTGATCCTGGACCGTCTGGTTAACACGCATTTTTACGACACGGCGTCCGGGGGAAACGTACTGCTGTGGCAGCACCTGTTCTGGTTCTTTGGCCATCCGGAGGTCTACATCATATTCATCCCCGGCACCGGCATGGTCTCGATGATCATCGCGACTTTCGCGCGGCGCCCGGTGTTTGGCTATACCATGATTGTGCTCTCGCTGATCGCGACCGGCTTCCTGTCGTTCGGGCTATGGGTACACCACATGTTCGTGACCGGCCTGCCGCAACTTGGTGCCAGCATGTTCACGGCATCGAGCATGCTGATCGCCGTACCGAGCGGGCTGCAGATCTTCTGCTGGCTCGCGACACTTTGGGACGGCCGTCCGGTCTACCGCACGCCGCTACTGTTCGTGCTGGGCTTCTTCGCGATCTTTGTCCTTGGCGGCCTCTCGGGCGTGATGGTCGCCTCGGTGCCGATAGACATGCAGGTGCACGACACCTACTTCGTCGTCGCCCATTTCCACTACGTCCTGATCGGCGGCGCCGTTTTTCCGCTCATCGGCGCCGTCTATTACTGGTTTCCGAAAATTACCGGGCGCATGCTGGGCGAAAGGCTGGGCCGCTGGAATTTCTGGCTGGCCTTCATCGGCTTCAATATCGCATTCTTCCCAATGCATATTCTCGGGCTGATGGGAATGCCGCGGCGCGTCTACACCTACACGCCGGAGATGGGATGGGACCATCTGAACCTGCTATCGACCGTCGGCGCCCTGGTTTTCGTCGCAAGCTTTGTGACGCTGATCGTCAATGTAATTCACGGCCTCCGTCGCGGTGAACTCGCAGGCGACAACCCCTGGGGTGCTTCGACGCTGGAATGGGCGACCAGTTCGCCGCCGCCACCCTACAATTTCTCGCGGATTCCCGTCGTCACTCATCGCGACCCGCTGTGGGCAAATGGCGGAAATCTCCCCGTGGTTGCTGGCCTGAGTGTCGAGCGGCGCGAGGTTTTGCTCAGCTCAGTCGCGGATGCCGAGCCGCATACACGCGAGGCGTCGCCCGAGCCGAGCATCTGGCCGCTGCTCACAGCGGTCGCAACGACAGTTTTCCTTGTAGGTTCGATCTTCACTCCCTGGGCGGTGGTCTGGGGCACGCCCCCGATCGCCGTTGCGCTGATTGGCTGGTTCTGGCCCACCGGCAGCAAGGAGGACGAAGAGTGAAGCAGACCATCGTTCGCAGCGTCAATGAACTGCCGACTTGCGGTTTCGGCTCGCAGAGCGGCCCCTGGTGGGGCGCAATGGCCTTCATCGCCCTCGAAGGAATGGGATTTGCGGTCGCGATCGCAGCCTATCTCTATCTGTACGCCGTAAACCCGACATGGCCGCTCAACTCCCCGCCGCCAGATCTATGGCCGGGGACACTCGCGACCGCCGTGTTCGTTCTCAGCGTTATCCCGAACCAGTTCACCAACCGCTGGGCCCGCCAAATCGATTTGCGGAGGGTGCGAATTGGCCTTGTCATCATGACCTTGATCGGGGTGGTCCTGCTGGTGATCCGCGGATTTGAATTCGCGCATCTCAACACCAGATGGGATCAGGACGCCTATGGCTCTGTAGTCTGGTTCGTGCTCGCCCTCCACACAACGCACCTCGCAACGGATGTTGGGGACACCATCGTGCTGACCGTGTTGATGTTCACCCATCATGCCACCCCGCGACGATTCAGCGACGTGACGGACAACGTGTTCTATTGGAACTTCGTCGTACTCGCGTGGCTACCGCTCTACATTCTCCTGGATTGGACGCCGCGGCTATGAACCCCGATGGCGCACATAGAATTCCGCTCTACTGGGCCGGCGTGGCACTGGGTCCGGCAGCCTGGGCGATCAATCTGCAAACCATTTATGCGATCACGCCTCATGCTTGCGCCAAGTCAAATTCGGCGACCATTGTGCTCTCGATCCTGATGGCCATCATGGCTGCATCTGGAACCCTGATATCATTGCGAGCCATTCGCCGCGGTGCGGCGGCGGAGTGGGCCGAGGCTCAAGGGGGCCGCGCCCGAAACTTCATGGCCTGGCTCGGCGTCGGAAGCGGCGTGATCTTCGCGCTTGTCATCCTGAATCAGCTTGCGGCGGCGCTGATGATCAGTCCGTGCCTGCGATGAGATGGCTCTGCCCACTTCTGCTCACGCTCGCTGCCGCGCCTGCAGCCGCCCATGACGTATCGGGCGCGCTCAATTCATGGGCCAGTTGGAGCTACGACCCATGGCTGCTGATCCCGCTCTATCTCATAGGCATCGGCTTCTATGTGGGAACGCAGCGCGTCTGGCATGCCGCGGGATTCGGACGAGGCGTTCACCTCGGGCAGGTCGCCGCATTTTGGGCCGGCTGGCTGGTGCTGGGGCTTGCCATCACCTCTCCCCTGCACTGGCTGGGCGAGCGGTTGTTCAGCGCGCACATGATCGAACATGAACTGCTGATGGTCGTCGCCGCGCCGTTGATGGCGTACGCACGAATCAACGGCGCCCTGCTGTGGAGCCTTCCTCAATCATGGCGACCTGCCGCGGGTCGCCTGGTCACGACAGGGCTGATCGCCGCCTGTTGGGGCTCGATCAGTCACCCCGTGACGGCGACGGTGCTTCACGGTCTTGCGCTCTGGCTGTGGCACGCGCCCCCGCTCTATCGGCTGGTGCTCGAGAATGGGCTCGTACACCGCCTGCAGCACATCAGCTTCCTTCTCACCGGCTTGTTGTTCTGGTGGGTGCTGTTTTGCGGACGGGGCGCCGGCCGCGGCACGCATATCCGCGACGGGATCAGCGTCGCCTGCCTGTTCGTCACCGTACTCCACTCCGGTCTGCTGGGCGCCCTGCTCACGCTCTCGCCCCGCCTCTGGTTCCCGCAACAGGGCCTTCTGGCGGCGGAGTTCGGCCTCACACCACTCGAAGATCAGCAGCTTGCCGGACTGCTGATGTGGATTCCAATGGGCACACTCTACACCTGCGCTGGCCTGTTCTTTGCGTATCGCTGGCTATCGCTGTCGGGGGCAGCCGCGCGGGCGGTATCCTTTACTGAAGCGGAACAACGCTCCGCCGATTTTGTTCAAACGAGATCCGCGCGAACCGTCACCGGAGCTTAGGCCGATGCACAGGATGAAATTCTCGCCAGCCGCCATCATGCTAGTTGCAATGCTCGGTGCCTCGCCAATCGCCGCTCAGGCGCCGAACAATACCAGCCCATCATGCCCGGTCGACCATGATCGATTGGCCGATATCTTGAAGAAGAGCGTCAAGCCAGGCGGCGGTCCGAGCAATGGCGGCCTCGACAACCACGAATGGGCTGCCGTCGTCAACCGCGACGGCCTCGTCTGCGCCGTCGCCTTCAGCGGCAATAACGCCGGCGACCAGTGGCCCGGCAGCCGCGCTATCGCTGCGGAGAAAGCCCACACCGCGAACGCCTTCAGCCTTCCGAACAAGGCGGTCGCAACTGCCAACCTGTACGCGCAAGCGCAACCCGGCGGATATTTGTTCGGCGCCGCGCTGAGCAGCCTGCCGAACCCTGCCGCGCTTTACGCCGGCCAGGCTTCCGAATATGGCAGCGCGAGCGATCCGTTCGTCGGCAAGCCGCTCGGCGGCGTCGTCGTATTCGGCGGTGGGCTGGCGCTTTACGACGGCAACGGCGTAGCGGGCGGGCTCGGCGTAAGCGGGGACAGCGCTTGCGCGGATCACAATGTGGCTTGGCGGGTGCGGCATCTCCTCGGCCTGGACCATGTGCCGGCCGGCGTCAGTCCGAACATGAAGGATGCGATCATTTACGACATCGGTCCGGACGGAAAGAGCACCTCCGGGTTTGGGCACCCGAAGTGCGACGGCAGAGAAGACCAGATCGCTGTCGATCTCGGCGCCGGCGTCAACTCAAGCGCGGTGAGGTAAACGCGGGATCATCCTGCTTCGGCGTTGCGCCTGGGAAGGAACGAAACAGGTCGAAAAGGATTGTAGGTTCCGTCTGGACGGAACTTCCGTCGAATTTGGCAGAGCGGAGTGCCGCTGATGTTCTGGACCTATCTTCGTGAGACAGCACTGGCGGCAGGCTGGATAGCGATGATGGGAACGTCATTGCTGGCAGGTCCCGCTTTCGCTCAAGCGCCGTCGAGCGACCTGACGGCGCGGATGAAAGATGCCGGTCAATGGCCGATGGCCGCGCGCGATTACGCCAACACGCGCTACAGCGAACTCGACCAGATCAACACGTCCAACGCATCGCAGCTTCAGGTCGCGTGGACTTTTTCGGTCGGTGCCGATCGCGGACAAGAAGCGGCGCCGATCATTGTCGACGGCAACATGTATGTCGTCGGCCCTTATGACGGCCCCTATCCCAACCGGGTGTTTGCGCTCGATGCCACCACAGGCGAATTGAAATGGTCCTATGCTCCACGCCCGGAGCCTGCGGCGAAAGGCGTGGCGTGTTGCGACGTCGTCAATCGCGGGCTGGCTTTCGACAATGGCAAGATATTCCTGAATACGCTCGATAATCACACGGTCGCAATCGATGCCAAGACCGGCAAGGAGCTTTGGCACACCAAATTGGGCGAGATCAACCGCGGCGAGACCATCACGATGGCGCCGATCGTCGTGAAGGGAAAGGTGCTGGTCGGCAACAGTGGCGGCGAACTCGGGGTTCGCGGCTGGCTCACCGCCCTCGATGAGGATACCGGGGCTATCAAATGGCGGGCGCATTCGACCGGACCTGATAGCGAAGTCCTTATCGGCGACGACTTCAAGCCCATTTACGACAGTCTCAAGGGCAAGGATCTTGGTGTCACAAGCTGGCCCGCCGATCGGTGGCAGGTAGGCGGCGGCACGGTATGGGGCTGGATCTCCTATGATCCCGAGCTGAACCTGATTTACTACGGTACTGCCAATCCAAGCCCCTGGAATGCCAACCAGCGCAGTGGCGACAATCTCTGGACCGCGGCGATTTTCGCGCGCGATCCCGATACCGGCCACGCGAAATGGGCCTATCAGATCAACCCGCACGACCTTTTCGATCATGACGAGGTCAATGAAAATGTCCTGGTCGATCTCGAGATCAACGGCACCACGCGCAAGGTCCTGATCCACCCCGGACGCAATGGCTACATGTACGTGATCGATCGTGCTACCGGCGAGGTAATCTCGGCCGACGCTTACGACCACGTGAATTCATACAAGGGGGTCGACCTGAAGACCGGCAGGATCATTCCGAACGGCGAAAAGACCCCGATCCTCGGTCAAACCATCAATGATATCTGTCCCGCTGCTCCCGGCGCCAAGGATTGGCAACCATCCGCCTGGTCGCCGCGTACCCGCCTGTTATATGTGCCGCACCAGCATCTCTGCATGGATTTCAAGTCGAGCGAGGTCGGCTATATCGCCGGCACGCCGTTTATTGGCGCTTCTGTCGACATGTACGCCGGGCCCGGTGGTTATCGCGGCGAGTTCATGGCATGGGACCCCGTCGCGAAGAAGAAGGTCTGGGAGATCCATGAGAAGCTTCCGGTATGGACAGGCACGCTGGTCACCGCGGGGGACGTGACGTTTTACGGCACGATGGATCGTCTGTTCAAAGCTGTCGACGCCAGAAGCGGCAATGTGTTGTGGCAATTCCGCGCCGGCTCCGGTTTTATCGGACAGCCTGTAACCTATCGCGGCTCCGATGGTCAGCAATATGTGGCGATCCTGTCGGGCGTTGGCGGATGGCCCGGCGTGGTTGCGAACGCTGAAGTCGATCCGCGCGTGCGCAATGCAGCGCTGGGATTCACCGGCGCCACGCAGGACCTCCCGTTCTATACCGCCGGAGGCAGCGAGCTTCTGGTGTTCAAGCTCGGTCCGGCCGCTTCAAAGGACAACAGTAATGCGCAGCCTCGTTAGCGCGGTCTTTCTTGTTGCGATGGCCGCCTCGGCTGCCGCCGAGCCAGGTACGCTGCGGGTTTGCGCAGATCCAAACAATCTGCCGTTCTCGAACCGCGCGGGAGAAGGCTTTGAGAACAAGCTCGCCGAGATGGTGGCGCAGAAATTTGGCAAGGCCGTCGCCTACACCTGGTGGGCGCAGCGCCGCGGTTTCATCCGGCATACGCTGAAGGCGGGCGACTGCGACCTGGTGATGGGCGTGCCGGCGCATTATGATCTCGTGGAAACCACCCGGCCCTACTATCGTTCGACCTACGTCTTCGTCAGCCAGACCGCGCGCCGTCTTCAGCTCGACGCCATCGACGACCCGCAGCTGCGCAGCCTCACCATCGGTGTCCATCTGATTGGCGATGACGGCAACAACACCCCGCCGGCACATGCCCTCGGACAGCAGGGGATCATCGATAACGTTCGTGGCTTCATGATTTACGGCGACTATCGCGAACCCGATCCGCCGGCTCGAATGATCGAGGCGGTGGAGCGTGGCGAGATCGACATCGCCGCGGCCTGGGGACCGCTGGCGGGCTTTGCTGCGAAAAAGTCAGGGATCCCGCTGACAGTTACTCCCATCGTGGCGGGCGAGCGATTCGCGCCGCAGCAGTTTCAATTCGACATTGCGATGGGCGTGCGCAAGGGCGATCACGCGCTGCGGGATCAATTGAACGATTTTATCGCTCAGAATAGCGCGGAGATCACCGCTTTGCTGGCAAGCTATGGCGTTCCGCTCGTGGAAAAGCGGTTCTCTTCCGTAGCGGGAGAGCGTCGATGAACGGACGATCCGCCGCAGCCGACTTTGTACTTTTGATCTTCGCAGCCGGTCTGTTCGCGATCCCGGCAACCGGCCAGCAGAGCCTGCCCCGATCACAGCAGGCCCAGCAACCCGGCGTCGCCGTCCGTCCCGATTTCGGCGAGACCATGGGCAATGTCCAATCAAGCGTGTTCATGCAAGTGCCGGTCAGCCGGCTCGCGCCCGGCGCATCGCCGAGCCGCCCGGTAATCAAGAATCCGGCCCAGGGCGATCAGCAGGCAATCAACCGCGGCATGCAATATTTCATCAACTTCAACTGCAATGGATGTCACGCCGACAATGGTGGCGGCGGCATGGGGCCGTCGCTCAGCAATAACATCTTCATTTACGGCCCCGAGCCCGAAAACATCTATCTCTCGATCTATCAGGGACGGCCGAACGGAATGCCGGCGTGGGGTGCCGTGCTTCCTGATGCCGTGATCTGGGACATCGTGACCTATATCGGAAAAATCAGCAATGAGCCGAGCCGGCAATGGGGGCGCACCTTCTCGCAATCGCCGCTCTCGCCGGATGTGGAGCAGCTTCCATCACAGCAGGCCACGACGTCAGATCCTTGGTCCGCTACCAGGAAGTTCAGCTCCGGTCAGAAGCCTTAAGAGATGGGCAGGAGACGCAACGGAGAGGCAGTCACCGTGGCGCTGGCGCTCGTCCTAGCCTGCTTCTTCCTTGCCGGCTGTGATGCGAAATCGGAAGATGGTCCCGCGAACTTTTCCGGCGATCCCAAGCGCGGGGTGGTTTTGATCAAACAATATGGCTGCGGCGGGTGCCATTTGATTCCCGGCATCGTCGATGCAACCGGCAACGTTGGTCCTCCCCTGCTGCACATTGGCACCCGTACCTACATCGCAGGCTTCTTCAGCAATTCGCCTGAAAACATGGCGCAATGGATCCAGGATCCGCAAAAGGCCCTGCCCGGAAATGCGATGCCGCGAATGGGTGTCACGCCGCAGGATTCGCGCGACATCACCGCATTCCTCTACACCCTGAAATGAAGCGGCAAAACTCCTGATTCTTTTAGGAACGTCCACGGATGTTTCATGTTTCCGATCTCGGGCATCCAGCCCCTAGGAGGAAACACATATGAAATCATTAGCTGTAGCGACAGCCATGCTGCTAGTTACCACAGGCCTTGCAGCGGCACAGTCAAGTGGCTCATCCGGCACTTCGAGCGGGGCCGCCGCGAACAGCGGCCAGTGCTGGGATGTGAGCACGAACCAGGTGCGATCGAATACCGGCGGGTCGACCAACACCGCATCGAGTACCGGCACCGGTGGGTCGAGCAACAGCATGGGATCCAGCTCAACAACTGGCTCCGCCACGCCGGGCACTACCGGATCTTCGAGTACCGGTTCGTCGGGAAGCGGCTCCGCCAGCATGCGTCCGGCCGGCATGCCGAACTGCTGAAATGACCTTGGTCAAATTAGGCGGCTTGAAGCGCCTGATTTGACCGGGACTGCTATGAAGGCTCAAAGGAGATTTACATGAGGGATGATCTTGAAAACAGGTCGCTGGCTGGTGCCGGAAATCGCAGCGGAATGGGAACGGGTGCAATAGCCGCCATTATCGCTGCGATCATCGTCGTCGCGCTGCTGGCGCTATGGCACCCGTGGACCAGCAGCGAAACCGCGAGCAGTTCGACCGGCCAAACGGTCGGCAGCTCGAGTACGCCGAATAACCCGGCTCGTACGGCAACAACGCCAGGAACGCCCGGCGGGCCGACGACCGGCGCCGCAAAATGACCAACTAAACTCCGGCCGCAGAATTTCCAAACTGCCGAACTCCCCTTGTCATTTCGGCAAAAACGCCGCCGTCACGTTGGGAGGGACCTAAGCGGCGGCGTTCAAAATGCCGATGGTACGTCCGCATCGGCCTGTGGCCCGCAAACGACGAACTTAGTGGTTTGGTTCCAGCGCGGCGAAGACGGAGCGAATCGTCGCTCACCCGCGCTAAGGCCACCGGGCGCCGAATGCACAGGCTCCACTTCAACAGCGTTGCCGCAGCTATCTTGCTGGCCGAACCAGGTTGGAACCTTCGACGTCACGCAACATTGATGGACGGGACGGGCATTTTCCAAAGGGCCGACAGGAGAAATCATGGCGAAACGAGCAAAGAAGCGAACATCCGCTGCGCGCCGCACCAGCAGACCACAGAAGAAGCTGAGCGATCTCTTCCATGAAGCGCTCAAGGACATCTACTTCGCGGAGAACAAGATCATCAAGACACTGCCGAAGATGGCCAAAGCAGCGCAGTCGAAGGAGTTGTCTGCGGCTTTCAACAAGCACCTCCGGGAAACCCAGGGTCAGGTCAAGCGCCTCGACCGCGTCTTCCGCATCATCGGCAAGCCGGCGCGTGGAAAGACCTGCGACGCGATCAACGGCATCGCCGATGAGGGCGCGGAGATCATGAAGGAGTTTCGCGGGATGCCGGCCCTGGATGCCGGGCTCGTCGCCGCTGCGCAAGCGGTCGAGCATTACGAAATCTCCCGCTACGGCACCCTTCGGACCTGGGCCGAACAACTCGGCATGTCCGATGCGGCAGGTCTGCTGCAGGAGACGCTGGATGAGGAGGAGGCAACCGACAAGACGCTGACCGAGCTTGCGACCTCCGTGATCAATCTGGAGGCCGAGCAAGAGGAAACGGAAGACGCCTGATCCGGCCCAAATGTCCGATCCAAACAGCGCTCCTGCAGAGTCGCCATGAACTTGTGAGGCCGCGCCGCGTCGCGGCCTTACAAACAGATGCCAGGAACGAACGCGTTCGGCTGATGTTCAACGAGAACGACAGTTTTTTCAAGCAGCGGAGGTCACGATGAAGGCACTCGTTTGGCATGGCACCACGGACATCCGCTGTGAGAGCGTACCCGATCCCCGGATCGAGCAAGAGCGGGACGCCATCATCAAGGTAACCAGTTGCGCGATTTGCGGCTCGGACCTCCACCTCTACGACCACTTCATGCCCGGAATGAAATCCGGGGACGTGATGGGCCATGAAACCATGGGCGAGGTGGTAGAGGTTGGTCCGGCGGCAAGGAAATCGCTCAAGGTGGGCGATCGGGTGGTGATACCATTCACCATTATCTGCGGCGAATGCGAACAATGCAGGCGTGGGAACTTTTCCGTTTGCGAAACGACGAACCGCAACAAGGATCTTGCAGACAAGGCGTTCGGACACACGACTGCGGGGTTGTTCGGCTATACACATCTGACCGGCGGCTATCCCGGCGGCCAGGCGGAATATCTGCGCGTCCCGTTTGCCGACACCACGCACATCAAGGTGCCGGACGGTATTCCCGACGAAAAGCTGCTGTTCTTGTCCGATATATTCCCGACTGGGTGGCAAGCTGCGGTTCAATGCGACATCCAACCGACCGACACTGTCGCCATCTGGGGCTGCGGGCCTGTCGGGCAAATGACGATCAGAAGCGCTGTGCTGCTCGGCGCCAAACAGGTCATCGCGATCGATCGTCTTCCCGAGCGCCTCTCGATGGCCAAGGCAGGCGGCGCGATCACGATCAACTTTGAAGAAGAAAGTGTCGTGGAGAGACTGAACGAGCTCACGGGCGGCAAGGGTCCGGAAAAATGCATCGATGCCGTAGGCCTGGAAGCTCATGCGACTGGTTCGGTGGATTCGATGTACGACCGCGCCAAGCAGGCCATGATGCTGGAAACCGATCGTCCGCACGTGCTTCGCGAGATGATGTATGTCTGCCGTCCGGCCGGCGTTCTCTCGATTCCCGGCGTCTATGGCGGCCTGTTGGACAAAATCCCGCTGGGAGCCGTCATGAACAAGGGACTGACCATCCGCACCGGTCAGACCCATGTGAACCGGTGGACTGACGACCTGCTCAATCGGATACTGGAAAACCAGATCGACCCGTCGTTCGTGATCACCCATACCGAGCCGCTCGAAAGCGGGCCTGAGATGTACAAGACGTTCCGTGACAAGCAGGACGGCTGCATCAAGGTGGTGTTGAAGCCCGGGATGAATGGAGGCCTCCATGCATGATGTCGTTCGGAGAACAGCCCTCCCCGGGCGCTCGCAATCATCGCATGACAGACTGGCCAGGGGCCTCGGGTACTTCTCCATTGCGCTTGGGGTTGCCGAGCTGATCGCGCCGCGGGCCATCTGCAGGGCGGCCGGCTTAAAAGATCTCGAGCCGGTCATTCGAGGCTATGGCGCGCGCGAAATCGCAACCGGCGTTGCCATCCTCGGCAGTCACGATCCAGAACCCTGGATGTGGACCAGGGTAGCTGGCGACATCGCCGATATCGCAACCGTCGCGGCCGGCGTTCGGCAGGACAACGAGAGCAAGGGCAGAAACGCACTTGCGGTCGCGACACTGGCGGCCGTGACGTTGGTCGATCTGGCCTGTGCCAGCGGATTGCAATCCGGAAAAGGCAGCCGGAAGACTGCTACGAGGGATTACAGCGTTCGCAGCGGGTTTCCGCTCGGCCTGAAAGCCGCAAGAGGAGCAGCTCGGGACTTTAAGGTTCCCGACGATATGAGGACGCCGGAATTGCTGCGGCCGTGGACGGTTGCAAACGGCGGCCGCTAGACTTGGCTTGGAAGTCCCGACGCGCTGCTGATCAGGGAGGCGTAGGAACGACTTGGAAGGATGCATGTTGGAGGGGCCAGCGGGAGCCCATTCGATGCAGTCCCGCGATGCCGCCCAGCTATCGAGGAAATGCATGAACCAAATTCCGCTTCCCGACAGCGCACGCGCTGAGCACCCTGAAGCCGACGAGGTCCGCGACGACAAGACGCGCCAGATAGCACCTGACGTCGCCTATCGCCAGATTGCCATCGTGAATGTCATTTTCTTTGGACCACCTGGCGCCGGAGACGGCCAATGGGTGCTGATCGACGCCGGCGTTACTGGATCCGCATCTGCGATACGCTCCGCAGCACAGGCGAGATTTGGGCAGACCGGCCGCCCGTCTGCGATTATTCTCACGCACGGGCATTTTGATCATGTCGGCTCGCTCGAGACGCTCGCAGCCGAATGGGATGTGCCTGTCTATGCCCACAGGCTGGAGCATCCATATCTTGACGGGACCACCTCCTATCCTCCGGCTGACCCCGGTGTCGGCGGCGGACTGATGGCTCTGCTCTCCCCGTTCTATCCGACAAGTCCGATCGACGTGAGCCCGCGGCTACAGGCACTGCCCGATGATCATTCCATCCCGGGAATGCCGGGCTGGCATTGGCTGCATACACCGGGACATTCTCCCGGCCACGTTTCGCTTTGGCGGAACGCCGACCGCCTGTTGATTGCGGGCGACGCCTTTGTCACTACGAAGCAGGAGTCGGTTTACGCCGCGGTGACGCAGGCTCCCGAGATGCACGGCCCGCCGATGTACTTCACTCCGGATTGGCCGAGCGCCAGGCAATCCGTGTTGAACCTGGCGGCACTCGGACCGGAAACCGTGGTGACCGGCCATGGTCAGGCCATGCAAGGCGCCGGGATGAGATCAGCGCTCACGCAGCTCGCCGAACGCTTTGAGGATATAGCGGTACCAAAACACGGCCGCTATGCGCTGTAACTGGCGCCGGTGGCTCATCATATGCGGATTGGCAGACGTGAGACCGGCGCGAGTGGTTTCCCGCGGCTTACTTCATCCGTCCTGATAGCCCGCCAAGGAACGGCTAGCGGCTCTTGTTAAGCGGAGTATTGGGAGTCCGCGCGCTATCCGCCGCGGTGTCATTGCTGGGTGCGGTCGGCGCCTGAACGGGCATTTCATTCGGCCGCGTGTAGGCGCTCCCCGTAGTAGTGCCACCTCCGTTGGTTCCTGCCATTGACCAAAGCATCAGGACAACGGCAAAGCAGACCACGGCGATGGGGATGATGATCGCGTAAGATACATTCCTTTTCATGTCGGGTTATCCTTTGCCGCTCAATGCAAAGGATCGGCGATCGTTCCCCGGACTCAATTCCTCCGACGAGAGCTTGCAAAAAGAAATGACCGTTGGAAGGCTGCAATGACTTCCAACAGCGCTCCTCGACGCCAGGCCCGTCCCCCTCGCCCAGTCCCTGATGGGCTCGCGTCCGGTTGATCAGCTTCGGTGGCGGGGATCGTGAGAATGATGCTTGTCCCGTGCGCCTCCGCCCCCGGACACCTTGGATGATCGGCTGTTCGTTGGGCTGCCCGGTTCGGGAGAGCGGACCTTCTCCCTGTTTTTTTCCGGATGGGAGCGGTCTTGGCTTGATGAGCCGGGACCACCGAACCGTTCAGCCTCCGGATTTTTGCGTGGCATCGCTATCGATCCTGCTGGTAACCTTGGTTGTGAGTGTTTTGATAGATATTCCCTTGACGGCCCTGTTCGCGCAGGTTGCGGTCTTCCGTCGACCGATCATCGTCCTTGTCAACTTCGGGATCGGATCCAGGACCTTTCGGGCTACGCTGTTCCGGGGGTACGGGTGGGAGTTTGCTCATTGAAGCCTCCTTGTGCCTAATCAACGGTCGAAGTCGAAGGCCGTTCCTGCCGATGAGAGGTTATGCTTTTCGATCAGATTGAGTCCAAGCTCCAGTATTGCTTGCGAGCAGCGCGCGAACCCGCTGGTCGATCTTTCAGGAACCATGCCCAATGCAGTTTGTTCTAGCGTTTTCGGAGGACCAGTCGGTGAGGTTTAAACAGTTTGCAGCCCTCCCTTATCGAGTGCGCGATGATGATCTTGAGATTTTGTTGATCACGACCAGAAAGAAACGTCGCTGGTCGGTACCCAAGGGATGGCCGATCAGACGCAGTACGCCTCAGCAGACCGCGGTCATCGAAGCGTACGAGGAAGCTGGCGTGCGGGGAGACATCGGCGAAGCGGAAATCGGTCGCTTCCGGAAGCGCAGGCAAAGGAAGAACCAGCAGGTGGTATGCGAAGTCCAAATCTTTCCGCTCGAGGTAACACGCCAGCAGAACCACTGGCCGGAGAAGCAGGAGAGGAGCCGAATGTGGGTTGCTCCCCGCAAGGCGGCCAAGCTCGTGAAGAAATCCGGATTGAGGCGCGCGATCAAGAATTTTGGAGATCAGGACTAAATCTGCCATTCCGCCGCTACCTCATCAGGAGACAGCGACATGGGCGCGCCAGCTGGTCCAACAACGTCGATCCGATCCCGATCTGAGATTCGATCACAGCCTCGCTAACCGCGTCCTTTGTTGCTGTCGTGATCTTCGAGCTGCTCTGTTTGAACCCACTTGGTGTCTTGGCCGCGATCGCGGGCTTTGTCTCGGTTCGAGAGCACCGTGTTCTCTCCAACCAATTCGTCCTGTAGGTCGGTCATGCCGCCCGTCCCCGTACCCTTTCCCTGACCTTTGGTAGCCGGTCCAAGATGCTTGCCATCTTCACGTGCCATGGTGTTCATCCTTACTGCTTCTGGGGCTTGTGGCCGGTCTGGCCTGGGTGGTTGTGCTTGTTGTGCTGGCTCTCCTGGTTGAGGCCGCCGCGACTGACGGCGAATTCCGATTGTCTTGCGTCCTCATGCCGCGGCAGTTTTGCGGATCCCTCTGCACGCGCATTATCCTGTTCGAGCTGTCGCGCGTCGGGCAGATCCGGCTTCCTTTCCAGCATGCGAAGCTGCTGCTCATGGGTTTTCCGCCCCTGCGGCGATCCAGTCCGTGAACCGCTGGCGCGGTCTTTTCTGGGCGGAGCCCGTCGGCGGTTGCGCACGTCGGCCTTGTCGACGCCACCCTGCGCATTGGTGTCGTTTTCGATGTCCAATTCGAATGTATTGACGCCTTCGAAGTCCTCGAGCTCTTCCGGTGTCACCTGCGCCATCGTGGCACCCTTTGATCCGCCGATCAGAGGATTGCGGTAGAGATCGGCGTCACTCGGCTTGTTCAGCTTGACGTGCTTTCTTGCCATGGTCCTTCCTCGATGTTCGGCGCCCTTCCCCGAATAACGCTCCTCGAACCCCAAGGTTCTTCGGAACCGAGAACATCGCATTTCGGTCGATCGAGCTTTGCGGACGCAAAAGCGGGCTCGCGAGAGCCCGCTGAGGACAGGATATCTCTTCGAAAGTCGCACGGCCGCTGCAGCCTACGCGCAATTTGCGTTCTAACGTGCTTACCAGCTATCCGGTGGGGCTCTGGTTCGGGTCTTTCGTTTCCGGCAACATTCCCGTACCTGGCGTCTTGCCTGGATCTGTTAGTTTGGGATCGGCATGTGGTCCGGCGCCCGGCAAATCCTCGCCGCGACGCGGAGGTTCAGGCTCTCTCTTGCCATTCATGTTCGCCCGACGCCCAACGGGCTCGACGGATCGCGACGGCGAGCCACCTTCCTTCCGGCGCACGGCTACAAGTTGCTCGTCAGGGCTGAAGTCCATCGCATAGTCCATATCCAGAGTGCCGGCGTTCCAACGCTGCGCCAAGGCAGCGCTGGACAATTCGAATGACTTCTCAGGGCCTGGTTCTTCAGTGCCGGGCCGGTAGCTCAGCAGGATAATCCTGTCCCGCGAGTCTGACGCGTTATCTTCCAGCTTTCTTCGAGCCCGCCGCAGTTCGGCACAATATTTCAACCGGAGGAACGTCTGGTTGCCGAACAGAAGATCGTTCTTTCGTTCCAAGGCCGCCTCCAACGAGTTCGGCGGGGCACCGTCGCGGGCGTAGAGATCGAGGACATAGAGCAGGAGATCCCCTTCCATAGCGCTATCCAGGACGGGATCGAACGGCGCATTCAAGGACAACCCGCCGTCACCGAGAAGGCGACCGCCGAGTTCCACAGGGGCGAACTCCGGCAGGAATCCGCAACTCGCCATCAAATGATCGACCTCAATTCGCGTCTTCGATGAATCGAAGATCACGGGTTCGCCGGTTTCGATATCCGTGGTGGCAACCGATATCCGGATCTCTCCGCTGTTGAGCCGATCGAAGTCAATGAGATACTCAATTCGCTCGCGCATCGGACTGAGATCGTAAAGACTGCGGAATACGAATGGATCCATCGACGGCATGCGTGGATGAAAGTGGCCGCGGCTGCCTATGAGCCGAGTGCCCAGCGCACCGATCCAACCATACAGATGCCGCCAGGGGACGGGTCGATGATTCTCCGGTGGCGGAAAATTCCAGAAGGCGCGAAGGCGCTCGATTCGCCTTTCGCTGCGATTGCCGGCGATCAAGGCTGCCGTAACCGCTCCGGCGGAGGAGCCGGCGACCCAGTGCAACGGCGTGGATCGTCTGGAGAACGCCTGATAGGCGCCGGCATGGTAAGCGGCCAATCCGAGGCCGCCGGCAAAAACCATGGCGACTGTAGCGGGAGATTTTTCCATCGGTCACTGGTAGCCCGGCCGCGATGTTCGACGGCCGCCCCGGGGCAGGGGTCGATGACGCAACCCTTCGGCGCGTGTTTTCGTTCCGCCAGTCGGCCCCGGGGAAAACAAGGCACTTTCCAAGGTGAGATAATTGAACGGCGGGGGCTCGACCAATCCTTCGCACAGTCCGGAAATTGTAGTGTGAAGCACGTGGCACATCGCCATCACCAATGGTCGCGTTATCGACCCGCGCCTGTGCGGCGCTTGACCTGGTCCTCGAGCGTTTGGCCCAACTCCGCAAAATCGACCGGCTTGATGCATCTCGGCGCACCGGCATAGGCCTCGGGTCAAGTTCGCTGCCATACCCCGAAGCAAATACGAAGGGAATCTTTTTCCGCGTCAGCATGTCGGCAACCGGGTAGACCCGCTCGTCTCTCAGATTAACGTCGAGAACCGCAGCTTGAATTTCGCACGAGTCGATCAAGCCAAGCGCATCTCTAACGGTACCGGCGGGGCCCACAATTTGCGCTCCAAGATTCTCAAAAAATTCGGCCATATCCCGCGCCAGAAGATATTCGTCCTCGACGATCAACACCCGAGCGCCGCGCAACAGTTGAGCCGGCCGATTCATTTGTCTCGTTCCAATGGTATTTCGACGGAGCAACGCACACCATCGGCGGCGAGTTCGAAGTTGGTGACCGCATCGAGTTGATACGGTAAGGCCCGCTCGATAAGCTCGCGCCCGTACCCCTTGCGCCCGGACGCCGCGGGCCCTTTCGGAAGCGGGACGTTGCTTTCCCGCCATTCAAGCCTGACCCGGCTATCGCCGTTGCTCTCGCGCAGATCCCACTTTACCTCCAGCGCTCCCGAGTGCCGCAATGCACCATACTTCACGGCATTGGTAGCGAGTTCGTGCAGCGCAAGCGCCAAAGCCTGGGCCGCGTTTGGGGCAAGTTCGACGGACGGGCCGCCGATCTCTACGCCTTCGCCAGCCCCATGGGCCTCGAGTTCAGCCCGCACAATTTGCTCGAGCTCGATCGGGCCCTGATCGGTGCGGGCGAGAACTCCCTGCACGCGCGACAATGCCGCCAACCGACTTTCAAACTGCCGAGAGAACTCGGACAGCGAAGGGCTTGACCTCACCGTCTGACGGGCAATGGCCTGTACCAAAGACAGCAGGTTGCGGGTCCGATGCTGCAGCTCCGAAAGCAGCACTTGCTGGCGATCCTGCAGGGTTCGCATTTCGTGTATATCGGCCGAAGTGCCCACCCATTCCGCCGATGCCGCGCCCGCCGGTTTGGCCCGGGTCTGATGCCAACGGTATTCGCCATCGGTGTGCCGGCGAATTCTGTGTTCGATGTAATACTCGCCCGAGTCCTGCGCCTCTCCCCAGCGGTCGCGAGTCATTGCGCGATCATCGGGATGTATGGCCTCCATCCATCCGAAGCCACGGCTTTCGGCATCTGACAAGCCGGCATAAATCTCCCACTGCGGACTACCCCAGCGTCGTGCTCCGTCTCCAGCTGACCGGAACACCAATTGAGGTATCGAGGTCGCCAGCATCCGAAAGCGTGCCTCGCTTTCGCTTAGTTCGATTTCCTGGAGGTGCTGCGCGGTGCGATCGCGCATGATCTTGACGAAGCCATCGCCGGTCCGAAGCGGCATCATGAGACCGGATCCCCAGAAGCGTGAGCCGTCCTTGCGCTGATGCCATCTCTCGTCCTCGCTCCTGCCGGACTGGGCGGCCTGCGTGCGTTCGCGCTCGGGAGCACCTGAGCTGCGATCCTCAGGCGTGAAAATCACGTCGCCGCTTTGGCCTACAATCTCCTGTTCGGAGTAGCCGATGAGGCGCTCTGCGCCAACGTTCCAGGTCACTACATTTCCGTTCTCGTCCTGTGCGAACACCGCAAAATCGGTGGCGCTCTCGACGATATGATGGAAGAGATCGATCTCTTCTGCTGCAGCTTTCCTGGGTCTCCGCTCCACGGCTGATTTCCTCAACACCGGAAAAGAGATCAACATCCAGTTCGGGACAAAGTTCGAAACTCTATCGATAATGGCCAAAGGCTCTATTGCCCCGCAGCTGGCAGCGGGAGGAATTCCCAGGGCCCACCATTTTGGGCTTCGTACGCGGAGCGCCAGCCCCCTCCTCGGCCGCAGCCAGGCGTGATTTGGAACGACTCACGCGCATGCCGGTTGGACGCCCTAGCGCCGAACGCGCGTCAGATGGAGAACGGAAATGGCATCAACGGCACGAGACATATTTGTGGTGGGCTTGCGTAACGCTCACTCGATGGAGGTTCAGGCCAGGGAGCTCATGGAGCGGCAATCCGAGCGGCTCACGGACTACCCCGAGGTTCAGGCAAAGGTGCGGGGACATCTGCGTGAAACAGAGGAGCAGCTCAACCGGCTGGAGAAATGCCTGTCGTCGATGGGCGAGAGCACCTCGACCCTCAAGGACACGGCGCAGTCGGTGATGGGAAACATCATGGCGCTCGGGCATTCGATGGCCGGAGACGAAATTCTCAAGAACACCTTTGCCAACAATGCCTTCGAGCACTTCGAGATCGCCGCCTACAAATCCCTGCTCACCTTGTGTGGGCCTGCAGGAGCCGAGAACTCTCGCGCCATGCTGGAGCAGTCCCTAAAGGAGGAGGAAGCAATGGCGGCATGGGTTGACGAGAATGTGCCCAAGGTGACGCTTGCCTACCTGGAACGGGAACGTGCGGCCGCCTGACTGGAGAAGTGCCGCACGTTGATCGGCTGGGTCCAAGCCCCTTGTCCCGATCAGGACCAACAGAAGTTGCCGAACCAGAGCTCCGCCCGGCCTATCGGGCGGGGCGCTCCGTGACTGCAATTTTCAGTCGATAGGATGCGGCTGCCCAGCCGCTAGCCCGCAGCCGAACCTCTCTTTCCAGCCAGCCGCTGCGGCTATGCCGTTGTTTTTCTATGTCGGGTACCTGACTCTTGCGGAGCGTTCAACGCGTTGGGAACGTTCATGCAATTTGAGCGTTCCCAGACAAAATCATCTCTCTCCACAGCTTGCATTCTACTTATTAGACAACTGTAGGTACACATCAGGCGTAACGACAATGAGGATTTCGAGGGCAGCGACACCAACATCCCGGACTAGCTGCGCTTCCGCAACGTCCTGGTTCGCTTCGTCGGTTTGCCCATGAGGTGAGGCATGGAGAGCGGACGACCATATTCGCGCTTGCTGTTGCGGCTTGAACGGTTCGACGCGCTCCGGACCCCGGACAGGCAGCGCATCATCGATCTTCCATTGAAGCTCGTCAATTTTCCGGCCGATCGAGAAGTCGTTTCCTACGGCTACCCGTCGCCACGATGCACACTCGTGCTGGACGGCTTCTTGTACAGTCACAAGATCGTCGCAGGATCACGCCGCCAAATCACCTCGTTCTTCGTTCCCGGCGACATCGTCGATCTCTCAACATTATACTTGCCGAAGGTCGACCACAGCATCGCGACGCTTGGGCCGGCAGTGCTCGCATTCGTGCCCCACACGGCACTCAAGGAAGTAGTGGATGGATCACCGGCATTGGCTCGAGCCTTCTGGCGCGAAACGTTGGCACAGGCCGCTATCTTCCAGGAATGGGTCGTCAATCTGGGGCGGCGCGACGCTTTCGCCAGACTTGCGCATGTCGTTTGCGAGCTAACCGTTCGGCTTCAAGCAATGGGTCTGGCGCGAGATCGGTCGTTCGCCATGCCATGGACCCAAACCGACGTTGCCGATGCTTGCGGAATTTCCAGCGTTCACGCCAACCGCGTCATCCAGGAGCTCCGGCATCTCGGGCTGGTGGAATGGGATTCGAAGCGGGTGAAAATCCATGATTGGGACGCGCTGGTCAAGCTGGGAGACTTCAACGACGACTATCTGCAATATCATGCCGCCACGACGAAAGAGCCGCCGCTGGTCGGAACAGTGGTCGCGAATGGGTGCAGTAAGGATGCGAGCGCGCCATTTGGCGCGCCGAGTTCCTGATGCTGTAAAAACCGGGTGCCGACAATTGCGTTCGTTAGATCAACGGAATTTTTCGCTCCGCAGATACAGCGAAGCTTTTGCGTGGGACTCGGCAAGGCGCCGGCCTGCTGATGACGCAACAAACCTTTGTCGTCTGCCGGACAGACCAGGCGACAAACCGGCGCTAGCCTACAGCGAAGCAAGGCATGCCTATTGCAACAGAGCGTTCCAGATCAGGAGAAATGCCGCCGTGCCCCGCATCACGCGATACAGCTGGACTGTCGAACAACTCAAGCTTCTTTGCGAACTCGTCGAAAGCGGCGCATCATCGGCGCGCGCTTCTGTCGTGCTGAAGCGTCCGAGGCTCGCAGTCCAGAACAAGGCAAGACAATTGGGACGGCCATTCGCGGATTCTAGAAAAGTGAGGGCGCTGCGCCTCGCACGAGAAGCGAGCGAGCGGGAGGCGATCGAGCGGTCGGCGCAACGCTCTCACCCGGGATAGATCTTCCAACCGCCGCTGACGTCATCGTGCGATGGATTCGACGTGTTGCTGTTACGCGCGATTGCCGCACTTGGCAGATCCATCTGCCGATACGCAGCTTGAACAGTTGGCCTTCACCGTTTTCGGAGACAACGCCGGCGTGATCGAAGAGGTTACCTGGACCGCTCCTCGGAGCCAATCGTTGCCTGGGCCTTATGCCGGATTCTGATGGGACGTTCCTTGAGGGCGGCTCTTGCCACCGTCAAGAACTCGGTCAAGGTGGTATTTCCGTGACGCGCGCTGTTAAGCAACCTATGTGCAATGCGCTTCCGCGTTTGGTGATCCCCACCGTATGGCAGGACGCGGCATGCCTGCTCAAGCGCAACTTCCATATTCGCGTTTGTCCGGTCGTCTATCTTTTTCATGAAAGGCCTCGCTGGCAATCATCCACCATCTGGAAATGCATGAGCCGATCGTAGCGGATTAGGCCCGCCGGGAAATAACGTATGTTAAGGACCTCTCAATCAGCGAGGCGTTTCAATGCCTCGCGCCCATTATGGCAGGAATTCTGGCCCAAAGCGCTCTACACTAGACCTTCCGCTGGAGTCGGTTCACGAGCGCGGAGCGAACGTCGTCGATAACGGCCTCCCACCCTGCCGCCAGATGTTGATGAAACAATCTGGCGCTGGGATACCAGAGCGAAGGGCCGCCCCGGGCGGGCCAGCGCCAGTCGCAATCCGCATGCAACATTACCCACGGTTCACAACCAAGCGCTCCCGCCAGATGCACAACCATGGTGTCGACGCTGATGATAAGATCCAGTTCGCTGATACGGTAACCGAGCTCCACGATATCTGGCGTGCTGATGTCGTTGGCGCCGATCTCGGCAGAGTCTTTTTGAGCCGCTCCCCTCTGCAATGAGTAAAGCTCAATCCCATCACCTTTGAGCCGCTTCAGAAGCTGCGCCGGGACGGCGCGTCGCTTATCCCAGTTTCCGACTTCCCAGACCAGTCCAATCGAGAAAGCCTCGCCCCTGACCTTGCCGATCGGCGCAGCCCGGGCGGGCAGCGTCAAGTAGGGCCGGCGCATTTCGATCAAGTCGCGTCCCGCCCTGATCGCGTGAGGGATTTCCATGATCTCGATATCTACTTCGAATTCGGCATCAGGCGTACCATCATGCAACGGAATCACACGGTCGACACCTTCGACGCGCGCGATGAGCGGCAGCAATTCGGGCTGGCACCACACGGTGAGCTGGCCCGCGTGCGCGGCCAGCGGCGGCAGAAAGCGGGCGAACTGAATGGTGTCGCCGAGACCGTGATAGCACCGCACCAGGACCTGTCGGTTCCGCAACTCTTCACCGCGCCAAATGCGCTGCTGATGACGTGGGCCCCTATGCTTGTCTTCGCCACGCTGGCGAAAAGCGACGAGGTCGCGGTCCGTGATCGACCACGCGCGCTCGAACTCGCCGGCCCGCATGGCGGAAATCCAGCCGCCATCAGAACACTCCAAGGCTTGAGCCGCCCTGCCGTCCCAGCGAAAGCTCATGCCGCGGAGCGTCGTACGAACTTGTGAAACCGGCTCAGCTTCCCATCCTTGGTACGATCCTGATACAGGAACGCGAGATCGGATTCATCGAATTTGCGGAAGAATTCGTCCCACTCGATTTCCTCCAGTCGATCCTCCGGCGGGCCGAAATCAATCCGAAGGATGCCGGCATGTCCGTCCTCTTCGGTGGATCGCACCGTGGCCGGCCGCCCCTCGCGCTGCTCTGCCCATTCCTTGATTACCTTGTGATTAGTCGTGGTTTCGCTGTCGCTCATCTGACTGCTCCGCTCTTGTGACAAGGCGGCTGACTGGCCAACGAACCGATCGACCGCCCGTTGCATGCAACGCGGCGGCCCGCCATTCGTTCTTGGCGAGTGCAGTTATCTGCAGGAAGCTGAAGAGCTTCTTCATCATCTTCTACCCGCGCTTTGGTTCCTGGCCTTGCAGCATCCGTCTTAAACCAGGTTAAGCTTTTTCATTTTTTCTTCGCTGAATTCATGATGGCCCTCGGTGGCCACGATGATTTCAGGAACGAACATACCGATCGCACGTTCGGCAACGTACTTACGTTCGCGGCAGCATCCCCGGAGGCACCCATCGATGCATTCACGTCTTCAGGAGAGACGGCGCGTTCGCGTCGGCATTGTCGGGGTGGGTAATTGCGCGAGCTCTTTCGTCCAGGGGCTCACCTACTATCACGACGCCAAGTCCAACGAGCCGGTCCCTGGGTTGATGAACGCGGACGTCGGCGGCTATCACATCAGCGACGTCGAGATTTCGTCGGCGTTCGACGTCAGCGCCCACAAGGTCGGGCGCGACGTTGCCGACGCCATTTTCATGCGGCCAAACAACACCCATCGCTTCACGACCGTTGCCGAAACGGGGGTTACCGTTCGACGCGGTCCGGTGCTCGACGGCGTCGGCCGGTATCTTGAGGATGATGTACCGATCTCCGCGGAACCGGAAGCAGATGTTGCGGAGGTGCTCAGGGAGTCGCGAACCGACGTGGTGGTTTCGTATCTGCCTGTCGGATCCCAAAGAGCAAGCGAGTGGTACGCCAGGCGGGCACTGGATGCCGGCTGCGGCTTCATCAATTGCATCCCCGTGTTCATCGCTTCTGACCCGGCATGGCGCCGCCGCTTCGAGGAAGCCGGCCTTCCCATCATCGGCGATGACATCAAGAGCCAGGTCGGTGCAACGATCCTGCATCGTGTGCTCGCCAACCTGTTTCGCGAGCGCGGTGTACGGCTCGACCGAACCTACCAGCTCAACGTGGGCGGCAACACTGATTTCAAGAACATGCTGGAACGGGAGCGGCTGACCTCGAAGAAGATATCCAAGACACAGGCCGTTACCAGCCAATTCGATGTTCCGCTCGAAGCCGACAACGTCCATGTCGGCCCCAGCGATCACGTGCCGTGGCTTACCGATCGCAAGCTCGCCTACATCCGTCTCGAGGGCACCACATTCGGTGGCGTACCGCTGAGCGCCGAAGTGCGCCTTGAAGTTTGGGACTCCCCGAACTCCGCCGGAGTGGTGATCGATGCCGTCCGCTGTGCAAAACTTGCGATGGATCGCGGTGTCGGCGGTGCACTCACGGGGCCCTCAAGCTACTTCATGAAGTCTCCGCCCAAGCAATTTACCGATGAAGAGGCGCGTCGCAGGACACGCGCGTTCATCAAGGACGAGGCTTGACGTGGCATGGTGAGGACGATCCACCTGGTACGCCATGGCCATCACGCCATGCTAGGCAATCGGCTCTGCGGCCGGATGCCTGGCGTGCAGCTCGACGATCGTGGCTGCCGGCAGATGTCCTGCTGCGCCGACTTGATCGGACGAACGCCTGCGGCAATACAATCGAGCCCGCAACGACGCGCCCAGCAGTCCGCTTCCATCCTCGCCTGGCACTTTGGCCTTCCGGTGGAGATCGTCCCTGCGGTCGACGAGATCGATTATGGCGAGTGGACCTCCCTCGCCTTTGCGTACCTCGCGGGCGATCCACGCTGGGATCGATGGAATACGCGACGCAGTACAAGCCGTCCTCCCGGCGGAGAGAGCATGCGCGCCTTGCAACGGCGGATGGTAGAGCACCTGGAAAAGCTGCGCGGTGTTCAGTCTGACGGACCGATCGTCATCGTCAGCCACGCAGAGCCAATCCGTGCGGCCCTGCTATATTATTCCCGGATTCCGCTGGACAACTTCCTCTCGGTCGACGTCGACCCAGCCAGCATCAGCACGCTCGCGCTCCATGAAGCGGGCATTCGCGTGGCGCAAATCAATCAACAGGTGCCGGCGTGAGGATCGTCGTCTTCGGTCTGACCATCTCTTCTTCGTGGGGAAACGGGCACGCGACCTTGTGGCGCGGATTGTGTAAGTATCTCGTCCGTGCCGGGCATTCCGTTGTCTTTTTCGAGCGTGACGTTCCCTATTACGCGGGCGCCAGAGACTTGTTCGAAATTCCGGGCGGCCGGCTCGTGCTTTATTCGTCGTGGGACGACGTTCGATCAATCGCCGGGAACAGCATTCTTGAAGCGGATGTTGCCATCGTGACGTCCTACTGTCCGGACGCGCTTGCGGCGACCGAACTCCTGCTCGCCCAAGACCGGGCCACCCCGGTCTTTTATGATCTCGACACGCCGGTCACTCTTGCGAAGCTGCGGACAGGAGAGCCAGTCCCCTACATCGGGCCGAGTGGTCTTGGGGGGTTTGCACTCGTGCTGAGCTTCACCGGCGGACAACGGCTGGTCGATGAATTCCGTGACAAGCTGGGGGCTCGCGACATCAGGCCGCTTTACGGACACGTCGACGCCGATGTTCATCGGCCTGTTCCCCCCCAACCGCATTACAGTGCCGACCTCTCCTACCTTGGCACCTATTCGGAAGACCGCCAACGCGCGCTCGAAACGCTGTTCGTCGCCCCGGCGCGCTCCAGGCAAGACCTCCGGTTTCTGATTGCAGGCGCGCAATATCCAGCCGATTTCCCGTGGTCATCGAACATCTATTTTGTCCGCCACCTGCCGCCCTCGGAGCACGCGCCGTTCTTCGCCTCCTCACGTCTGACGCTCAACGTCACGCGCCGCGCGATGGCCGAGATGGGATGGTGCCCATCCGGCCGATTGTTCGAGGCGGCGGCCTGCGGTGCGCCACTGCTCAGCGATAGCTGGGCCGGTATCGAGCACTTCTTCGAACCCGGCGAGGAAATTCTCCTGGCGGACGACGCACAGGACGCGCTCGCCGCCCTTGAGCTCAGTCGAAGCCAGCTTTCGACGATGGCGGCGCGTGCTCGCGAGCGCACTTTGGATCAGCACAGCTCCCGCAAACGGGCGACGGAGCTGGTCGCCCTGCTGGAACATGCGGCCACCCGCGGCGCTCGACAATC
Organism: Bradyrhizobium sp. URHC0002; assembly: GCF_054059515.1. Lineage (NCBI taxonomy): Bacteria > Pseudomonadati > Pseudomonadota > Alphaproteobacteria > Hyphomicrobiales > Nitrobacteraceae > Bradyrhizobium > Bradyrhizobium sp. URHC0002. The sequence goes on from NZ_JBSSCF010000001.1 coordinate 6,647,772, forward strand.
GATAGCGGAAGGAGCCTGACATGTGGGGCGTCGTTCCAGCGGCCGGCCGTGGCAGCCGCATTCAGCCATTGGCGTTCTCCAAGGAACTGCTGCCTGTCGGAAGCCGCAGCGACAAGGGGATGGATCGGCCCTGCGCCGTGTCGGAATACCTGATCGAGCGGCTGATCCTCGGCGGAGCCGACAAGATCTGCTTTGTGATCTCGCCTGGAAAATCAGACATCCTCGAATATTTCGGCGGCCGCTACAATGGCGCCGAACTCGCCTATGTCGTGCAGCCACAAGCTTCCGGTTTGTGCGACGCCGTATTCCGGGCAAGCACCGTCGTGGGCAGCCAGGAAGACATCCTGGTCGGACTTCCCGATACGGTTTGGTTTCCAAAAGCCGCGCTAAGCGCTCTGCCGGATACCGATCTTTCATTCCTTCTGTTCCCGGTGGAGCATCCCGAATTTTTCGACGCGGTCGTGCTCGATGGAGAGCGCGTGCGCGAGATCCAGGTCAAGCAACCGGGCGCGGAGTCGAACTGGATCTGGGGCGCTTTCAGGATGTCTGCCGCGGGCTTCCGCGATTTGCATCTGCTCTGGAAGCAGCGCGGCTGCCGGGACGAGTATTTCGGGACGCTGGTGAACGGTTATCTCCAAGCTGGTGGGCGCGGCATCGGCGTCAAAGCCGGCGAGTCCTATGTCGACGTCGGTACCCTCAATGGCTATCGCACAGCGATGACGCTGCTGGCCGACACACAGGCCGCCGGAGACGGCCGGCCCGGCCCTGCATCGGTGGCCGCCCTTGCAGTTGAAAAGCCGTCACCCGCCGCCACGGGAGGAACCTCATGACCGACGTCCTCTCGAGGGAGGAAATTCGGCGGCGCGTCGACGCGCTCGGCCCCTGGTTTCACAACCTTGATCTAAAGGGTGTCAGCACCGCGCCATCGCACTTCCTGGGCGACTATCCGCGGGTCAAATGGCGTCGTTTTGCCGGCGTCATCCCCGACAATCTGCAAGGCAAGACCGTTCTCGACATCGGCTGCAATGCAGGCTTCTACGCGATGGAAATGAAGCGCCGCGGTGCGGCGCGCGTGCTCGGGCTCGATACCGACGATGAATATCTGGCGCAGGCGAAATTCGCGGCCGACGTCAACGGACTGAAGATCGAATTTCGCAAGATGTCGACCTACGATGTCGGCCAGCTCGGTGAAAAATTCGATCTCGTGATTTTCATGGGCGTACTCTACCATTTGCGACATCCCCTGCTGGCGCTGGACCTTATTCACGAGCACGTCGCACGCGACCTGCTGCTGTTCCAGTCCATGCTGCGCGGCTCCGATCAGGTAGACCAGATCGATCGCAACTACGATTTCTGGACCACGTCGCAGTTCGACAGCCCTGGTTATCCCAAGATGCATTTCATCGAGCACAAATACGCTGATGATCCCACCAACTGGTGGGCGCCTAACAGAGCCTGTGTGGAGGCGATGCTGCGCAGCGCGGGTTTCACGATCGCGGCCCATCCCGAGGAGGAAGTCTATCTCTGCAGGAAGATCGCAAAGCCGGCGGCGGAGTCCCCGGCACTGCCGCGAGGTGCCGTCAGATGATCGAGGCGGCGAAGATCTGGAACGAGCCCAATAACAAGTCGCACTGGGACCTTCAGCTTGATCCCGGCTGGGAGAAGTTCGCGGAACTGGCGATTGCCGCAGGAAAGGCCATTCACGCGGTCCATCCAACGCTGCCGCGGGTGCTCGGCGGCATCTCGCCGATCGACCCTTCGTTCATCGAAAACATGAAGGCGCAGCGCGTTCTCGAACATGTCGACGTCGTCGCCGTGCATGGCTTTCCGCTTGACTGGAATCTGTGGCAGATCGACGAGTGGCCGGACAAGGTTGCCCAGATTCAATCTCTCGTGCCGTTGCCGGTTTGGGTGACAGAAGTGGGGGTATCTTCGTTCGGCGCCGAAGAAGTTCAGGCCTGGGGCGTTCGCCGCACGGCAGAATTGCTCGCTGGCCGGGCTCCGCGGATCCATTGGTACAGTCTCTATGACCTCCCCACCACCTGGGAAGCGACCACGCGGCATCGCGAGGCCGAGGGTTCATCCTACTACCGGCATTTCCATATGGGACTGTTGCGCGAGGACGGCACGCCGAAGGCGGCACTTAAAACCTTCGAAAAATATACTGATGTCATGGGACTGTGCCAATGGTTCCATTTTGACGACCACCGTCTCGACGAAGCCGTTCGCTGGATGCGCCGGCTCGGCGTAACGCATCTCAGGACAGGCCTTTCCTGGGCCGACAGTTTTCGCCCGAATGCGCTCGAGTGGTTCGACAGGCAAATGGAGGCACTGGCGGAATTCAAGGTCACCTTGACATTCTGCTTCACCCCGGAACACCGGGGCATCGCGCCGCACCATACCAGCCCGCCGCTCGACCCCCAGGAGTTCGCCGGCTTTTGCGCGCAGATGATCCGGCGGTATTGCGACATACAACCCGTTGCACCTTTTGTCCCCGCGCGGGCAGAACCCGTAAAGGTCTAGACATGCGCGCCATGATCGTCGTGATGGACTCGGTCGGGATCGGTGCCGCGCCGGATGCAGCAGCCTATGGCGACGAGGGTGCCGATACGATCGGCCACATTGCCGAAGCCTGCGCCCTCGGCGACGCGGATAACGACGTTCGCCAAGGGCCGCTTCACGTTCCCCATCTCGTCGAACTCGGGCTTGGCGAAGCCAGCCGCCTCGCCACGGGCCGCCAGGTTCCGGGGCTGGAATACCGTGGGGATTCGTGCCTGCAGTACGGATGCGCGAGCGAGCAGTCCCGCGGAAAGGATACACCGTCGGGTCACTGGGAGATTGCCGGCGTGCCCGTTCGGTTCGACTGGGGATACTTCCCGAAGACGGAGCCCTGCTTTCCGCAAGAACTGATCGAGGAACTCCTGGAGCAGGCTGACCTTCCGGGCATCCTGGGCAACCGACACGCCTCCGGAACCGAGATCATCGAACAGCTCGGTGATCAGCACATGCAGTCCGGGAAGCCGATCTGTTACACGTCGGCGGACAGCGTATTTCAGATTGCCGCGCATGAGCAGAGCTTCGGGCTGGAGCGGCTTTATGAAGTTTGTGCGGTCGCGCGCCGGCTGGTCGACCCCTTCAATATCGGCCGCGTGATCGCGCGGCCGTTCGTCGGTACATCCGGCCGTGATTTCAAGAGAACTTCCCACCGCCGCGACTTTGCCGTGCCGCCCCCGGAACCGACCATTCTGGATATCGCCGCGGCGGAGCACCGCTCCGTCGTCTCCATCGGAAAGATCGACGACATCTTCGCCCATCGTGGAACCGGCCTCAATAAGCGCGGCGACGGCAATGACGCGCTGTTCGATCGCATGCTGGAGGGTGTGGATAATTTGCCGCACGGTGGGCTGCTATTCGCCAATTTTGTCGACTTCGACACCGTCTTTGGTCACCGGCGCGACGTCGCCGGCTATGCCGCAGCTCTTGAGGCATTTGATTGTCGCCTTCCCGAGCTGCTGTCGCGGCTCAAGACCGACGATCTTCTGATCGTGACCGCGGATCACGGTTGCGATCCGACCTGGCCAGGAACTGACCACACGCGCGAACAGGTCCCGGTGCTTGTCCATGGCTCACAACGACCAGCGCCCATCGGCAAGCGGTCTGGCTTTGCCGACATAGGCGCGACGGTTGCTCAACACCTGAAACTTCCGCCGCTCGCACATGGGACACCTTTTTGAGCTGAGAAGCGCCCCTTTGAGAAACGTCTTCGAGAGCGACGCGGTCTGCGCGATTCACTCATGTTATTGATCTAGGTTAGCAGAATTTTTGTTTGTACATTTGCGAGGAACCAACATTCGTTGCGCTGCTTCTAGCTTACAAATGTGAATAGCGCGCGGTCAGCCGACCTCAACTCATCAGAGCGTGCTTTCCACTCCCACCTTCGATCGGTTGAAAAGCCGGTCTGATGTCGAGCAAGGAGAGCCAACGAATGGCACGAGTATTGATTACGGGCGGTGCCGGCTTCATCGGATCACATGCGGCAAATGCCCTGCTCGCCGCCAGATACGAAGTGAGGCTGCTCGACAATCTCTCTCCGCAGGTTCATGGCTCACAGCGTCATCGCCCCATCTACCTGACCAAGGATGCCGAGCTCCTTGTGGGAGATATCACCGACGCACTTGCCGTCGACCGCGCCTTGCGCGGCGTCGACATGGTCCTGCATCTTGCCTCCGCCGTCGGTGTCGGCCAGAGCATGTACGACATCGCATCTTACGTCAAAACCAACGAGTTCGGCACCGCGACTTTGCTCGAAGCTCTCTCCAAGCGTCCTGTCGAACGTCTCGTGGTCGCCTCCTCGATGAGCATCTACGGTGAAGGACTTTGCCGCTCGACCGAGGGGTTCACCGTAGCGCCGGCCGAGCGCCCGATCGATCAATTGAAGATGGCGAAGTGGGAATTGGGAGATGAGCGGGGTGGTCTCCTCGAACCACTGCCCACCCCCGAAACCAAGCAGCCCTCGCTCAGCTCGATCTACGCGCTGAACAAGTATGCCCAGGAGCGGATGTGCCTGATCACGGGGAAGGCCTATGGCATTCCTACCCTTGCCTTGCGCTTCTTCAACGTGTTCGGACCGAACCAGGCGCTATCCAATCCCTATACCGGTGTGCTGGCGATCTTCGCCGCGCGGCTCTTGAACAATCGTCCGCCACTGGTGTTCGAAGATGGCCTGCAGCGCCGCGATTTCGTCCACGTGCATGACGTCGCCCGCGCTTGCGTGCTGGCGCTCGAAAGTAATCACAGCAACGACGCGTTCAACGTCGGCTCCGGACAAAGCCGAACCATCCTGTCGGTCGCCCGCGATCTGGCGCGCGTGATGGGCCGCCCGGCGATCGCGCCGGAGATCACGGGCAAATATCGCGCGGGCGATATCCGCCATTGCTTCGCGGATGTTGACAAGAGTCGCAGGTTGCTCGGGTTCGAGCCGCGCGTCGCATTCGATACCGGTCTCGACGAACTGGCCGGCTATCTAGCCGACCAGATCGCCGAAGATCGGGCAGAGAGGGCAACCGAAGAACTGTCACGGCGGGGTTTGGTGGCATGACGCATCATCATTACAGCAAGCCCATTCTCGTGACAGGCGGCTGTGGCTTCATTGGCTGCAACCTCGCCGACCGCCTTGCCGGCCGCGGCAACAAGGTTCTCGCACTGGACAATCTGGCTCGCGCCGGCGTCCGGGAAAATGCGCAGTGGCTGAAATCGCGTCATGGCGAGCGTATCAATATCGTCATCGCCGATGTCCGGGAGCCGATATCCGTGATCGACGCGGTCCGCGAGGCGAGCGCCGTGATTCACCTTGCTGCACAGGTGGCCGTCACCGACAGCGTCGCAGACCCCATCGCCGATTTTGAGATTAACGCCCGCGGCACGATCAACGTGCTGGAGGCGGTTCGGCTTCACAATCCATCAGCACCGGTGCTGTTTGCTTCCACCAACAAGGTCTACGGGCGGTTGATCGACGACACGCAGATTGTGCGCGCGGACGAGCGTTACCAACCCGCCAGCCCGACGCTGGCCGACGGAATCTCGGAAAACGCGCCACTGGACTTCTACAGCCCTTACGGCTGTTCGAAAGGTACCGCCGATCAATACGTGCGCGATTACGCGCGCGTGTTTGGTCTGCAGACGGTCGTGATGCGCATGAGCTGCATCTACGGCCCTCGGCAATTTGGCACCGAGGATCAAGGCTGGATCGCGCATTTCCTTCTCAGTGCGCTGCGCGGAGACAGGCTGACGATCTATGGTGACGCGCTATCAGGTCCGCGACGCGCTTCACGTCTCGGACGCGGCGGATGCCTGGCTCGCGGCACTGGACCACATCGCACTGGTTCGCGGGCGGGTGTTTAACCTCGGCGGCGGACGAGCGAATTCAGTGAGCCTGCGTGAGCTGATCGGCCTAGTCAGCAAATTGACCGGCAAAGACATCGGATACGCCTTCGCCGACTGGCGCCCGGGCGACCAGCCCTGGTACGTCACGGACACGCGGGCTTTGTCCGCCGCACTCGGCTGGAAGCCCAAGACTTCGCTGCGGGACGGCCTGATCTCGCTTCACGAATGGCTGTCCGAACGCTTTGGCGACCGTTCCAAGCGTGAGGTCTTTGCATGACTCGCGTCGCCCTGATCAATCCGAACTGGAATTTTGACGGCAGCATCTATTTCGGATGCCGGTCGCCTCACCTGCCGCTCGAACTCGGCATCTCCCAGCATTTCCTCAGGGAAGCCGGACATTCGACGCTGCTGCTGGATGCGCACATGTTCGACCTGTCACTTGTTGAAATCGAGTCCCAGCTTCGCGCCTTTAAGCCCAATATGATCGTCATCACGACAGCGCCGACCTATCTGTTCTGGCGCTGCGCACCACCTGAACTCCGCGTGCCGCAGGAGCTCGCCCTGGCCGTGCGCAATTTCGGGCCGACGCTCGTTGCTGTCGGGCCGCATGGTTCGACGACGCCAAGGGCTGCGTTGAAAAAGCTGGCCGTCGATATCGTCGTGATGGGCGAGTGCGAGCAGTCGCTGCTGCGTCTGGCGAACGGGGAGCGCGACTTTGCCGGCCTCTGTTTCTCTGAAGGTGGCTCCATCCGCGTCCATGGCGGTCCGCAGGCGGTCGGATTCAAGGACCAGCCGGCGCTCTCCTGGCCGGACGAGATGGTTCGGCGGCATCATCACCATCATCATCGCTTCGAGGCTGAACCTCTCGGCCCCGGCGCCGAGGTCGAAGCGTCGCGCGGCTGCCCTTACCACTGCACGTTCTGCGCCAAGGACAATTTCCGCAATTTGTATCGCAAGCGGCCGCCTTCCGTTCTTCTCGAAGAAATCGACCGGCTGCGCAGGCAGGGAGTCGAATACATCTACTTCATTGACGAGATTTTCCTGCCCAATCCCGAATTGCTCGAAGGATTGGTTTCTCGCGGGCTGAAATTCGGGGTGCAGACCCGCATCGACCTTTGGAAGCCGGAGATGCTGGAATTGCTCGGCCGGGCCGGCTGTGTGTCGATCGAGGCCGGCATCGAAAGCCTGACGCCGGAAGGTCGCGCGGCGCTGGCGAAGAACTGCAGGATGACGACCGAGCAGCTCGCAGACCGGCTCGTCGAGGCGCGGCGTCATGTGCCCTTCGTACAAGCCAATTTGATCGAAATGCCGCAGGACGACGATCCCGTCGTGCAGCGCTGGCGGCGCCGCATGCAAGACGCTGGTGTCTGGGCCAACGATCCCGTTCCGCTCTATCCCTATCCCGGCTCGCCGGACTATCGAAAGCTGTGGGGCGAGCCCGATGATTTCGCCTGGGAGCGCGCGCACAAGCACTACCTCGCAATGTTCGATCAATTCAGCGACGTGCAGGAACAACGCCCGGTTCCCTTACACGCACTCGAACTGCAGGTCGCGTCATGAGCCCGTCCGCAACCATCAAGATCCTGATGACCTCAGACGCGGTTGGCGGCGTGTGGACCTATTCGACCGGGCTGGCGTCCGCATTGGCCGCCGCGGGGATGGAGGTCCATCTGGTGACCTTGGGGCCGCCGCCCCAAAGAGAAAAACGTGCGATGCTGCGGGGCGGCCGCGTTCGCTTGATTGAAAGCAGTCTCGCGCTTGAATGGCAGGACCCAGGCGCGAAAGACTTGCCAAATGCGCGCCGTTTTCTCGAAGATCTCGAAGACGAAATACAGCCCGATATCGTCCATCTCAACGGCTTTCGCGAGGCAACTTTCGACTGGCTTGCGCCGGTCCTTGTCGTCGCGCATTCCTGCGTGAACTCCTGGGCTCTCGTGTGCGACGATAGCGAATGGCTGGCGGAGCCGAAATGGCAGAACTACACACGGGCCGTCGCCGCCGGCTTGAATAAGGCCCAGGCGTGGGTAAGTCCCAGCCGGGCTTTTCACGACGTCATCTGCACCTTGTACCGGCCGATTTTGCCCGGCGTCGTGATTTGGAACGGCATACCGCCTGCTGTGTCGCCGCCTAGCTCGAAGAGGCGCTTCATCCTGGCGGCCGGCCGTATGTGGGACGCTGCCAAGAATGTTTCGGCGCTTGCGAGCGCTTCAAAGGGACTGGATTGGCCGGTGTTCGTGGCGGGGCCAAGATCCGATTCCCGCAGCAATGATCCCGGCGAAGTCACCTTTATAGGCGATCTTTCGCACAGCGCCTTGCGAGCGCGCATGCAGCGGGCAGCCATTTTCGTGAGCCCGGCCCGTTACGAACCGTTCGGCCTTTCCGTGCTGGAAGCTGCTTCCGCTGGATGCGCCCTGGTCCTGTCGGATATCCCGACCTTCCGGGAGCTCTGGAGCGGAGCTGCGCTGTTCGTCGATCCGAACGATGATCGTGCGTTGCACCGGGCCCTCGCGGTCCTCTGTGCCGACGACAGGGAACGCGCCCGACTGCAGTTGGCCGCAAGAGAGCGATCGGAGCGCTATTCGCTCACGCAAACGGCGAATGCTTACCATGCGCTCTATCAAAGCCTGCTGGCTTCGCGCTCACGCCCCGCCTCTGCTCACGAGATCGAGGTGCATGCATGAAATGCGTCTTCTTCTATCACGCACTCACCTCTTGCTGGAACAATGGCAACGCGCATTTCCTCCGCGGCATTGCGCGCGAGCTACGGGAGCTCGGGCATCAAGTCGTCGTTTTTGAGCCTGCCGATGGGTGGAGCCGCCTGAATGCCATCCGCGACGGCGGCATCGAGCCGCTGGAGGAAGCACGAGCGCTGCTGACCGGCGTCGACATCAGGTCATACACGGCGTCTCTGGATCTGGACCTAGCTCTGGACGGCGCCGACCTGGTGATCGCACATGAATGGAACTCGCCTGATCTGATCGGAGCTCTTGGCAGGCGTCGGACACAGGGCGCGTCATTCACGCTGCTATTCCATGACACGCATCATCGCGCGGTCACGGCGCCGGCCGAACTGGAACGCTTCGATCTGGATGGCTTCGATGGCGTACTTGCCTTCGGTGAGGTGCTGCGCCAGATCTATCTGCGGCTCGGCTGGGCCAACCGGGTCTTCACCTGGCACGAAGCTGCCGACACCGCGCTATATCGACCTCTGCCTGAGATCGAGCCGACCCACGACGTGATCTGGATCGGCAACTGGGGCGACGGCGAGCGCAGTGCCGAACTCTCGGAATTTCTGCTCCGACCTGTGAGCGAGCTCGGTCTGCGTGCCCGGGTCCACGGTGTAAGATATCCGCTGGACGCGCTGCATGCAATCGAGGCAGCGGGCATCGAGTATTTCGGCTGGCTGCCGGCTCATCGCGCGCCTGCCGCATTCGCCGGCGCTCGGGCTACCGTGCATGTTCCCCGCGGGCCCTACGCCCGCTCGCTGCCCGGCATTCCGACGATCAGGATGTTCGAAGCCATGGCCTGCGGCATCCCCGTCGCATCGGCGCCCTGGAACGACGTCGAAAATCTGTTTCCGCCCGACTCATACCTGCGCGCCGCCAATGGCGCTCAGATGAAGGATGCCCTGCAAGCCCTGCTTCATGACCCGGAACTTGCCGCAGCGGTGATAACAGCTGGCCTTCAAACCATCGCCGAACGTCATACCTGCCGCCATCGTGCGCTCGAGCTCCTGGACGTTGTGGATTCGATCCGTGGTTCGCGACGGCCCCACTCCGCATCTCGTCTGGAAGAGACCCTGTCATGAAGATCTGCTTCTTCGGCTCGAGCCTGGTATCCTCCTACTGGAATGGCGCAGCCACCTACTACCGCGGCATGCTGAAGGAAATCGCGGCGCTTGGGCACGACATCACCTTTTATGAGCCGGACGCTTTCGAACGGCAGGCGCATCGGGATATTGCCGACCCGCCATGGGCTCGCGTGTCGGTCTATCCGGCCACGGCTGAGGGATGGCAGCAGGCGCTGTCGCAGGCCGCCAAATCCGCAGATCTGTTGATCAAGGCGAGCGGCGTCGGCGTGTTCGACCGGGAGCTGGAGTGCGCCATCGCACAAGGCCCAACGAGCGCCACCCGCATCTACTGGGACGTGGATGCACCGGCAACGCTGGATGCAATCGCCAGCGACCCAAACCATCACCTGCGCGACGCCATTCCCCGCTATGACATGGTGCTTACGTACGGCGGCGGCGACCCCGTAATAACTGCCTATCGCGCGGCGGGGGCGCGCGATTGCGTGCCGCTCTACAACGCGCTCGATCCCGCGACCCACTTTCCTGCGTCACTGAACCCCAAATTTGCGTGCGATCTAGGTTTGCTCGCCAACCGCCTGCCCGACCGCGAGGCGCGCATAGAACGCTTCTTCCTGGAAGTCGCGAGACACTTGCCGAACAAGGATTTCGTGCTCGGCGGCTCAGGCTGGGAAACAAAGCACGCTCCGAAGAACGTTCGCAAGCTCGGCCACGTCGGCACCAGCGACCACAACGCCTTTTTCAGCTCCGGCCTGGCGACGCTCAACGTCAACCGCGACAGCATGGCGAAGTATGGCTTTTCACCGCCAACCCGTGTCTTTGAAGCGGTCGGCGCCGGCGCCTGTCTGATCACCGATGATTGGAAAGGCATTGACATGTTTCTCGAGCCGGGCCGCGAGGTTCTGGTCGCTTCAAACGGGATGGAGGTGGCCGAACATCTGGCGGCGCTCACCCTACCGCGCGCCCGCGCAATCGCTCAGCGCGCCCGGGCTCGCATTATGGCTCATCACACCTACGCGCAGCGCGCACGGCAGTTCAAGCAACTGCTCGAAGGTATGGGCACAAGGATCGAGGCGGCGGAATGAATCTCAATATTGTGATCATCGGACTCTCAGTCACCTCTTCTTGGGGCAACGGTCATGCCACGACATATCGTGCACTGATTGAGGCGCTGGCAAACCGCGGTCATCATGTCACCTTTCTGGAACGCGACGTGCCCTGGTACCGCGGTCACCGCGACCTGACCAAGCCGTCGAACTGGACTGTCAAACTCTATCAATCGCTGCAGGATATCCCGAGGCGCTACACCTCGCTCATTCGCGACGCAAACCTTGTCATTCTCGGATCGTATGTTCCGGATGGAGTCGCCATCGCCGAGTGGGTGACGGCGCACGCGCAAGGCGTCACCGCCTTCTACGACATCGATACTCCCGTAACACTGGCCGGTCTTGACCAAGGCCTTGAATATCTCTCCGCAGCCATGATTCCGCGGTTCGATCTCTATCTGTCCTTTTCGGGTGGGCCGGTGCCCGGCATGATCGAGGACGCTTACGGCAGTCCGATGGCGCGTGTTCTGTACTGCAGCGCCGATCCCGACCTTTACCGGCCTCACCCGGTAAAGCAGCATTGGTCGCTCGGATACCTCGGCACCTACAGCGACGACCGGCAGCCATCGCTCGAGCGGTTGCTGCTGGCGCCCGCAATGATGCTCGCCGATCATCAATTTGTCGTCGCCGGATCAAGATATCCCGAGCATCTCGTCTGGCCCGACAATGTCAGACGCATCGAGCATTTATCCCAGCACCAGCATCCGCCATTCTATTCACGGCAGCGTTTCACACTCAATCTCACGCGCGCAGATATGCGGGCTCTCGGATTTTCGCCAAGCGTCCGGCTATTCGAGGCCGCCGCATGTGGCACTCCCGTAATCTCGGACCGCTGGCCCGGGATTGAGACCATATTCGAACCCGGGACCGAAATCCTTTTGGTGTCGGATGCCCGCGAAGTCAGCCAGATTCTCAGAGATATTCCGGAAGAGCGTCGACTAGCCATCGCTGACAAGGCGCGGCGCCGAATCCTGGCCGACCACACGCCCGATCATCGGGCCCGGCAACTCGAAGCCTATTATCTCGAGGCAGCGGGTCGACGGCGGCGGAATCTGCTCCAACCGGCCGCAGGCCGTACGATGCAGGCCGCGGAAGTGAGAGCGGAGGCAACATGACCATTCAATCACGCATCGACGGCCCGACCCGCGCGCGGCCTGCTCGCCGAACGCTCGTGACGGGTGGCGCCGGCTTCATCGGCTCGCATCTCTGCGATTCTCTTCTGCAGCGAGGCGATCAAGTGATCTGCATCGACAATCTGTTCTCCGGATCGATGCGCAACGTCCGGCCTTTGCTCAATCATCCGAATTTCAGATTCATTGAACATGATGTTCGCGAACCGCTCGAGCTCGATATCGATATCGAGCGCGTCTACAATCTGGCGTGTCCGGCCTCGCCGCGGCACTACCAGCGCGATCCAATCGTAACGATGAAAACCTGCGTCGTCGGCACCATGAACATGCTGGAGTTCGCCAGGCAAAAAGGATCCCGAATTCTTCAAGCTTCCACCAGCGAGATTTATGGGGACCCGGAAGTTCATCCGCAGCCGGAATCCTATGTCGGCCATGTCAATCCCATAGGCCCGCGGGCTTGTTACGACGAAGGCAAGCGGGCCGCCGAAACGCTGATATTCGACTATCACCGCCTTTATGGGCTGGAGATCAAAGTCGCTCGCATTTTCAACACCTATGGACCGCGAATGCTGGAGAATGACGGACGCGTCGTTTCGAACTTCATCGTCCAGGCGCTACGCGGCGAACCGGTCACCGTTTACGGTAACGGTACGCAGACCCGAAGCTTCTGTTTCGTGGATGATCTCGTCCGCGGCCTGGAACTGCTGATGGAGAGCCCGGCATCGATTACCGGCCCGTGCAATCTCGGCAATCCCCACGAGGTCACCATCGAAGAGATTGCACGGGCAGTTCTGGCCCATACCGGATCCACCTCTCCTTTGTGCTTCGAACCGTTACCCAAGGATGACCCCAAGCGACGCAAACCGGTGATCGAAACGGCTTTGCGCAAGCTCGGCTGGCGGCCCCGCGTGCCACTCATGGAAGGGCTGCAAGCTACTATCGCCTATTTTGCGCTTCGCACTGCCACTCCCGAGTTCGTCATGGTTCCCGAACAAGGTCGACGGCCTCGAGGGCGCGGCCGGCTCACCCTCGCGAGTCAACAGTAAGAAGGACACGGAAATGCGAATTGTGGTACTCGGTACGGGCTACGTGGGACTGGTTTCGGCAGCGTGCTTCGCTCAAGGTGGGCATCGCGTCACCTGCGTCGATATCGATGACGCCAAGATAGCCACGCTCTGCCGCGGTGAGATGCCGATCTACGAGCCAGAACTCGAGAAGCTGGTTACGGACGGCCGCCGCCGTAAGCGATTGTATTTCACATCCGACCCGGCCGCAGCAGCGACCAACGCGGACATTGTCTTCATAGCCGTCGGGACCCCCGCGCGCGCGAGCGACGGCCATGCCGATCTGTCGCAGGTCTACACGGCTGTTGAAAGTCTCTCTCCGTTTTTGCAGTCCGGCACTATCGTCGTGACGAAATCGACCGTTCCGGTCGGCACCGGCGATACGATCGAATACCTGATCCGCAACTCCCGTCCCGAACTGGAATTCGAAGTCGCCTCAAACCCCGAATTCCTGCGGGCCGGCCGAGCGGTGCAGGATTTCCTGCGGCCCGACCGCGTCGTGATCGGCGCGCAGAGCGATCTCGCAGCCACTTGCTTGACGAAGCTCTATCGCAGCGTCGGCATCGGGCATGAACGCATTCTGCTGACCGACCGACGGTCTTCCGAACTCATCAAATATGCCGCAAACGGGTTTCTGGCGACCAAGATCGCCTACATCAACGAAGTGGCTGAGCTCTGCGAGAAGGTCGATGCCCGGATCGGTGACGTTGTCAGAGGAATCGGCCTCGATGCGCGCATCGGCTCGCGTTACCTGCAGCCAGGTCCGGGTTTTGGCGGATCCTGCTTCCCAAAGGATGCCCGCGCACTCGCCAAGATGGGGGAGGACCATGAGGCGCCGATGCGGATCATAGAGACAGTCCTGGCGTCCAACGAGGCCCGCAAACGCTCCATGGCTCGCAAGGTGGCTGCCGTTTGCAATGGGCCGTTGCGCGGCAAGACCATTGCGCTACTGGGTCTTACCTTCAAGGCCGACACCGACGACATGCGCGACGCCGCTTCCATTCCGCTCGCGCAGGCATTGACCGATGCGGGCAGCATTTTGAAGGCCTATGATCCCGTCGCCAATGGACGTGCGCGAACCCTGCTACCGCCCGAGGTTCAGTATTGCAGTTCGGCTACTGAAGCGGTGAAAGGAGCCGACGCAGTGGTGATTATAACGGAATGGCAAGAGTTCGCCGAAATCGACTTTTCCAAATTGAAAGTCGCAATGCGGAGTCCCATTATTATTGACCTGCGCAATTTCCTGAATGAGGAACAGGTTCGACGGAGCGGCTTCAGCTATTTCGGCATTGGGGGACCGCCGCGGCAGGCATTCGAAAAGGCGGCGCGGCGATTGAGTCCAACGCGGCGATTTTGGGCGGACACTAGCAACATGACTGCTGGCGACGATTTGCTGATGCAGGGAATCGCGGCTGCTGAGTAGTTTAGTTGAGCCACTCGGGTGAACCAGGACGTTGGCAGACTTCGGACCGTGGCGAAGTGGTCAACTCAGCGGAAGTTACGTGGCAGATTATTGTGAACGTGTGTGGCCGCTATCGCGGCATGTCCAGTGGCCACCGCAATCTGATGCAGGTCCGATACGACATCTCCGATGGCGTATAATCCAGCCACGCTGGTCTGTTGATGCGCATCGACCTCCAGGCACCCGGTACCGTTATGGCGGGCGCCAAGGTCCTTACCCAATTCCGAGCGGACGTCACAGCCCAGAACCGGATAAGTCACGTCAAAGATCTCCTGTGTTCCGTCGCTCATAGATGCAATCATCTGTTTTCCTTGCCGGCGAAACTTGAGCACGGGTGCTTTCGGAAGGCGGACGCCCGCCTCCGACAATTCGCAGGAATACTGTTCGCTACACGCCGAGCCGTCCAGTTGGAGCAATGTCACGCGTCTTGAATAGGTACGCAGAAACAGCGCTTTCGCCGCGGCCTCGTCAACGCTGCCCAAAACGCCGATGCGCAGATCGGAGGCTTCGAACCCGTCGCAAATCGGGCAGTATCGTATCAATCCGTGGTCGAGAGCCTCCTCCAGATCGGGCATGGAGACATTTCGATCGATCAACCCGGTCGCCAGCACAGCTCGCTTTGCCTTTACTTCGCCTTGCGAGCAGGTTGCCACGAAACCGGCCTCGACGGCTTGTAACGCGGCGATCCGGTCGTGAATGATCAAAACGCCATAGAGTTTCGCCTGCGCTGTAAGCGCATCGAGCAGCTGAGGACCGGCAATCCCGTCCGCAAAGCCTGGATAGTTATGCGTCTCGGGAATCAGCGCCGCCCGGCTGTTCCTGCTGTCGACCACGACAACTTTGCGGCGGTAGCGCGCAAGATAGATTGCGCAGGTCAACCCGGCCGGCCCTCCGCCTATAATCAGGGCATCGACGTCTTCCATTTCAAAACCGGGCATGCGGCTTCGTCTCCTCAAACCAGACCATAGAGACTCACCGCCCGCTTCAAACTGTCACGTCCGGGTGAAAAAGTCTGGAAGGTGACAAGAGCAAGAGCACGGCCGATCTCTTACCTTCCGACAGGACTTGGTATGTCCGGTTTTCCCGGGGCCGGCCTTACCGTCATATTACTCTCGGGCATCTTGTCCCGGCCCTGATCTCGATTGTCGTCCTTTCCTCCCGAGGTCGACGTTCCGCTGCCGCTGGGGTTCGAGCCCGTCGTGCCAGCCCTCGGGTTGGCCGAACTTGCGGCGGGATCCCCCGTTGTTGAGCCCCGGCCACTTGGCGCCCCATCTTGCGCCAGTGCGAAGCAGGATGAGCCGAGAGTAGCGCAAAGGATCACTGTGAAACGTTTCATGGTCTTTCCCTCTCGCCGTTTGCCAGAGATCAAGCCTCGCTGTCGATTGTTGTTCCTCAGTCTATCAAGACCGGCGAGTCAGCGTGCAAGGAATGGATCCTGACTGAGCTATTCGCCCGAACGCAGCCTCACCGATTCAATTTAAGAAGCAAACCTTCGTTCGGTTTCAGGTGGGTCGGCCCCTCGACTTTCGCTGTCCCGCGATCAAACAGGCTGGAAATCAACTTGACACCGCTGCCCTGCCAGTTCCAGAGCCGCGGTTCGTTGCAAAGGTTTAGCCCCACCAGGATTTCGGTTTCCCCCAAGATTCGCCCAAACGAGAAGATGTCGTTCTGGGCACGCCTTGGCCGATACTCGCCGTACCGCAGGCAGGGCTCCTTGCGCCGCAAGTCGATGAGTTCACGGTAAAGATGTAACAGCGAGTGGGCGTCACGTCGTTGCGCCTCGATGTTGCGCGACCGCTCTACGCTGAGAGGCAGCCAGGGTTCGCCGGTGGTGAATCCGCCGGCTTCGGTGTCGTTCCAGCGCAATGGCGCGCGCTCGGGGTCCCGGCCGAGATCAAAACCCTTCACGAGTTTTTCGAAGGGGTCCTGGATACGTTCTGATGGAATGGGCACCTGCTCCATGCCGATTTCATCTCCGGCAAACAGAAATGGCGTTCCCCTGATCGTCATCAGGAGCATCGCGAGGATGCGCGTCTGAGCCTGGCCGATCTTGCTCGCCACCCGGTGCTTGTCATGGCCGCCGATCACAAAATCCGGCCATGCGCCTTGCGGAATCGCGTTGAAGTAGGCGTCGATCGTCGCCTGCAGCGAGACCGCGCTCCATTCCGTGTCCAGCAGGGCGAAATTCAGCGGGAGGTGCAGGCGCGGCTTGTCATTGCCGTAGAAATGACCGATGCGGTCGGTCTTGCCCTGGACTTCGCCGCAGAGCAGCCTGTCATCATACCCGTCGAGAACCTGCCGGATGAATTCTATGCAGTGCATGGCCTCCGGCCTGTCGTCCGTGAATACGGGAACGTTGACCTGCGGCGGCGGCGTATTCGCGTCGGCTTTGAGATTCGGCGGGTTATCGCGCAGAAGATCGTCCTTGATGAGAACAGCGCTGGCGTCGACCCGAAAACCATCGACACCGCGATCGAGCCAGAAGCGCATGGTATCGGCCATGGCGTCCCGGACTTGCTCGTTTCGCCAGTTCAGGTCGGGCTGGGTTTCCAGAAACGAATGGTAGTAGAATTGTCTGCGCGTCTCGCACCATTCCCATCCGCTGCCGCCAAACCGGCTGAGCCAGTTGTTGGGTGGCCCGCCATTCGGGCCAGCCTCCTCCCAAATATACCAATCGGCCTTCTCATTATTGCGGGAGGCGCGACTTTCCGCGAACCAGGCATGCTGGTCGGAAGTGTGGTTGGGAACGAAATCCAGAATAAGCTTGATGCCGGCCTCGTGCAAAGCATCCCTGACGCGCTCGAAGTCCTCCATCGTGCCGTAGCGGGGATCGATGGCGCAGAAGTCGGCGATGTCGTAACCGAAGTCCTGATTTGGCGTCTTGTAGATAGGCGTGAGCCAAACGGCGCCTACGCCGAGCCATTTGATATATTCGATCCGTTGCAGGAGTCCGGGAAGGTCCCCTCGGCCGTCCCCATTGCTGTCCTGAAACGAGATGACTGCAATTTCGTAGATGACGGCGTTGCGCCACCACGCATCCTGGGGACGGGTCGCAGGTTTGACTAACGTTTGGCTCGCACTCACTTGCGCCGCAAAGCTCCTCGTGACAGCTCGGTTCCTCTCACCCGACCTGTCAAACGCGGGATTTACCGGGTTGTTCCTAGTCCCTGACAAGTACCAAATCAGCGGAGTTCGATGATGAGCCCCTCGTCGTCGCCAAGCTATGCTGTCCACCACTGTTTCGCCGTCCCGGTCTCCACCGGTCGAAACCAGAATTTTCCCACTGGCACCCTGGTCGAAGGTGAGCACCTGCGGGATGTCCGTCGGGTTCAACGCAATGAGCAGCCTGACATCCTCGTGCTCCCGAAAGTAAACCAGCAGATCCTTATCGACACGAACGGACCGATAGGAGCCAACCGAAAGCGCGGGCGTTTTCCTGCGAACCTGCAGCAAACGGCGATAGAGATTCCAGATCGAGAGAGGCTCGTTCCGCAGACACGCGACGTTGTTAGTTTGCCAGCCGTCTGCCAGCGGAAGCCAGGGCTCGACGTTGCTGAAGCCCGAGTTCTCGCCTGCATCCCATTGCATCGGAGTTCTGCAGCCATCCCGGCCGACACCGATTCCGGGAACGTTGCGCTCGAATGGATCGCAAACGCGGTCCCGGGGGATCTCGACCTGAGGCATCGCCAACTCGTCGCCGTAATAGATCGTCGGCGTTCCCCTCAAGGTCAGCAGCAGCATGGCTGCCACCCCTGCCTGCCGCTTCCCCACCCTGCTCGCGATGCGGGGCCGATCGTGATTACCGAGCACCCAGTTCGGCCAGCCGCCCTTCGGCAACGCGCCTTCATACTCGTCGACCAGGGATTGGATGCACTTCGCTTCCCAGCGAATATTGAGCAGCGCGAAATTGAACGGTAGATGGACGCCACCGAGATCGCGTCCGTAGTAGGCGACCAGACGTTCGACGGGCAGATAGATCTCCCCGATCAGCAGTCGGTCCGGAAATTCCTCGATGGTACGACGCAGCATTGCGATGATGTCGTGGACCTCCGGCAGGTCCGTCGTATTGAGTGGGACCAGCGCTTCATGCGGCGCCCTGCCCTCACGGTAGCTCGGGTTCGGGGGATTGTCGCGAAACCCTGCGTCCTTGATCAGATGCCAGATCACGTCGACACGAAAGCCATCGATCCCTTTTCGCATCCAAAAGCGAAGGACCTCGCACATTGCTTCGGCGACTTCAGGATTTCGCCAGTTCAGGTCGGGCTGCGATCTCAGAAACGCGTGGTAGTAATACTGGCCCGAAGCCTCGTCGAACTCCCAGGCGCTGCCGCCGAACTCGGAGAGCCAGTTGTTGGGAGGGCCGCCCCCAGGGGCCGGGTCGCGCCAGATGTACCAATCGCGTTTCGGACTGCTCCGCGACCCGCGGCTTTCGACGAACCAGGGATGCTGGTCAGAAGAATGGTTCGGGACAAAATCCAGGACCACCCTGATCCTGCGCTCGTGCGCTTCAGCTATCAGCCGGTCAAAGTCCCTCATATTGCCGAACACCGGATCGATATCGACGTAATCGGAGATGTCGTAACCAAAATCGGCCATTGGCGATCGGAAGATGGGTGAAATCCAAACTGCATCGACGCCGAGAGTGACCAGATAGGACAACCTGCCGGTGATTCCGTTCAGATCTCCGACTCCATTGTCGTCCGTATCCTGAAAGGACCTCGGGTAAACCTGATAAATGACGGCGGATTCCCACCACGGCATGACTGCCTCACTGCGATTGTTCTCGATTGCACGGGCCAACGGTGCGCGGGGCGGTGATCCGGCGCAAGGCGGGGCGTAGCTCTCGCGACGGTCCGCCGGAGCGTCAAGCGTTCACCAACCCCTCACGAAAGCTCCGGTTCCGACAAGACGCCTAGGGAACCTTCCCATCGCTCACACGTACATTCCAGCGGGAAATCACATGACGAAAAGAACACATCAGGTCTTTAACGGTCTGTTCGGCGAAACCTAGTGAGCCGCCGCGGCTGGGCTCCGGCCGCTCGCGAATGGATGCCGGCCTCATGCCCATCACAAGAACCACGTTGCCACCAGCCCGGCGCTGGCGCTGAAGATCGCTATCACGGTTACCCATCCCAGCATGTTCAATGATGTGCTGTTGACCTTGTCACCCATGATTTTCTTATTGCTGGTCATTAGCAGAATGAGCAGCATGAGCGGCGGAGTGGAAAATCCCTGCACGATGCCCGAGTAGACCAGCGCGTTCATGGGATTAAAGCCGAGAAAGTTCATGGCAACGGCAATGACCGTAAAGGCGCCAACCAGTCCATAGAACTTCGTCGCCTCTTTTGGTCTGGCGTGCAGGCTGCTTCTCCAGCCCATGACCTGGCACAGATCGTAAGCCGCGCCCGTGGTCATGATCGGTACGGCCAGAAAACCAACTGCAACAATGCCTACCGCAAACAGAATGCCGGCTGCCTCTCCCGAAATGGGCCGCAACGCTTCGGCAGCCTGGGCGGCCGTCTCAATGTTTGTTTGGCCTGCCTTGTGCAGCGTGGCACCTGTGGAGAGAATGATAAAGTACATGACGACATTGGAAAAAACCATTCCAATGACAATGTCGATGCGCGACGAACGTAACTCGTCTTCGGAAGCATCTTGTCTCTGCGAGAGCTTTGTTCGTCCTTGCGCAATCTCTTCTTCCACCTCAACGTTGGACTGCCAAGTGTACAGATATGCTGACAGCGTGGTCCCTATGATGGCGACAAGGATCGATAGAAATTCGCGGGAGAACTGGATGGTCGGCACCAACGAGCCTCGAACCACTTCCCACATGTCGGGCTTGGCCAGAACCGCCGAGCCGATATAGGCCAACAGAACGAGCGCCAGCCATCGGAATACGTTGCGTATCAGCTCATATGAGCCCCAGATCTGAAGCGCGAGTATACCGGCCGCCACGGCTACCACGATCAGTGGAATCGGCAGCGGGATGAACAAGCCCAGCGCAGCGGCCATACCTCCGAGATCAGCAGCAGCTTCAATCGTATTCCCGATCAGGACCCCTATCAAAGCGGGCCACAATATCCATCGCGGGTAATGGTCCTTGACGACGTGAAACAAGCCCCTTCCGGTGACCTGTCCCAGCTTGGAGGACAGATAAACCACGGCGCACATCATGGGAAACGTTATGGGAGCGGTCCACAAGAGGGAGGTGCCAAATTGTGCACCCGCGCTCGCATAGGTCCCAATGGCTGAGCAATCGTCGTCGGCTGCACCTGTCACCGCTCCAAGACCGACGGAGCGGATCAATCCACGCTGCCCACGGTTGTTTGGAGAGGGGTCACTGCCCCTTCCAGGCTTATCGTGCGTCTTCTTCAACATTTTGCCGATATGGACCGTGGACTCAACGCTCCAATGCAAATCAGGTTTGATCGTTCCCAGGTAACTCTACTGACAGGTCTATCCGATCAAGGCCGCTCGCCGATGCGCGCCTGTCGCTTGTCTTGGCTTTAATCAGGCAGGACAGTTCACCTTCGCAACGCGGCCATCCTGCGAAAGGACAACACTTTTCGGATGGCTCAGCGGTCAGTTGCAGCGGAACTGCCAATGGTCACCGGAGTTCTTCCAGCTTCCTCGACGCGGGGAGCCAGCATCCACACCATCAATGCAATCAGGCAAGCAAACGCCAGCAAAGCTATAGTGTAGTGGCGGCTTCTCATTGCTCGGTCCGCATGTAGGAACTACGTTCAGAAATCAGCCGGAGTTCCGGACCCGCACTGAGCGATTGAGCCTCCGTCCGCCATGAACTCTTTTGTGGATTGGCGGACAATACCCAGACTACTAGGCCAAGGAAGACGAAGGCCGCCGAGAGCACCCAAAGATTTCTCTCCATGGGTTTCCTCCTTTGGTGCCCCAATGCGGCAAGCACCCGTTTGTTTCATCTTATCTCGGATCAACGGTCGTTCCGCAAACTGAGTATTCGGCTTTTCTGTCATCACTGCTGGCCATTTGCGTTCTCTGCCTTGGCATCTGATCGATGACCGCGCCAGGGCTACGTTCCGCGATCTTGAAACGACATTCTGTCTCCAGCGTTAAGCGGCTGGATGCTCGAACCAAGGTGGCGCCAATATGCATATGAAAGTGATGACGGAGCAGTTCGTGCTTGACGGTGACAAGCTCACCCATACGCCGACCGGCGCCACGTTTTGGCTCGGCGATAAGGATGTCGTCGCTTGCGAGCGAGGCCGCCTCAAACTCGATACCGGCGACGATTACAGGCTCGATGAACTCAAGCAGGCGGCCTGGCACATCATGATGGTCGACCGCAAGTCGTGCACCTAGGAAAGTTGAGCCTGGACGTCCGAGCTTTCAAGCCGACGAACCCCGGGGGGCGTAGCTAACCCTCCGCTGAGACAGCGCCCTATCGGGATACGCGGCCGAATGGCGCTTCCGCCCTCACGAAGTGCGAATTCTTGCCTGGATGTTTGCAAGAAATTGCACTAGCGCGTCATCTACGCCTGCTCCGCTGTCAGGTGTCAAAAGCGTAATTCCCCAGTGCGCCAGTATCGCCTCTTGCACGGGGTTCGACGAGGGCATGAACACGAACGATCGTGGGCGATGATCCTTATGACCAGATTTTTCCCAGGTCTGCCAAATGTTGTGCAGCAGCAGGCGGATATTGGGGTCAGACATGCTGTACCCGATGAACAGGATGGTTCGACCCAATGCGTCGGCGCGAAACTTGATATCGAGGGGAGAGTCAAAGGATAAGCGATTGAGAAAATCGGTCTCGGTCAGAACCAGTGACGCATCATCATCGAAATCGCCATGGTACTTTACGATTTTTGTTACGCCATTCCGCAGCATCCGCGATCTGCTTGGCATTCGCAATCTTGGCGTAAGCCTTCTTGTGGACTTCGAACGCCGTTTCGAGGTTACGGTCATAATTGGTCGTGTAGATGGCCGGGAAGTCCAGCTCCACAATGAGCTTATGAAGCTGCGACTCTGACACGCGATCCGAAGCAACTTTCCAATTTCGATCCAGCCAGCTTCGCAAGGGACCCATTCCACCCTGCTTCAGGCGGTAGAACTCGGCCAGCATTTGGTAACCATCGTTCATTCCGTCGATTACATCGGAATTGAGGTCGAGCTCCTTCAGCAGGTGATCAACGAGAGTTTGCCAGGACGGCAGCCCTACCGCCATCGAGACACCTGCGCCAACGAACAGGATCGCGTGACGCCGCTTGATGGCGTCGGCCAACACATCCCTGGAGGATATTTTCCGCTTCTCTAAACTTGCTTGTGAAGAACTCATCTGTTTTCAACAGCGCCAGAGTTACTCCGTTCTCGATCTGCAATGAGCTTCGCGCGGGACCCCATCCGCCATGTTCCGCCATCCGATGGTGAACCAACAAACACGGATCGGTGTTGTTGGTTCCTGGCACCGCTGCCGAAGCTGCAGTGCCTGTTCCAGCTCGTCGAGCACGAACGCGGCGGGCCCCGTGTGATGACTTCTGACGTGATGCGCAGCTTGATGCCTGCGAACGAGCGAGATTGCTTTTGAGCCATGTGCCACCGATGTCCGGTCTCGCTGCCTCCCCCGGCGGAATTGGAGAAAGACCTTTAGCAACTTCGGAACTCCGGCTTATTCGCTGCGTTTGCCTCCGGTACCTCAATCTGAAGGCGCTCATGTCGGCTGATCGGGAGTTACTTAAGAACGCAGTGCTTAACGTCGGGATGGGCGCCGCCTTGGGCGCTCTGTTCATGGCGTCGCTTCTTGTTCTGAACGTCCATGATATCTCCCACATGCTGCGGCACAGCACATCCCCCGCCACGGTCACTATCATTCTGATCGCTGGCGCTTCGACGTATTTTGCCTTTGGCGCGGCCCTTACCGGGATTCACTTTGCGATCATGGGCGGAAGCCATCAAGACCGTGGGCATCGCTGACCTTCATTGAACGTTCGACTCTTTGCAAGTTGCCCCGGATCCGTTAGCGATGCGCGCAAAATTGCAGCCGAGCTACCAAAATTCGGCCACAGGCGACGGCGTAGTCAGGATGCGCAACGCAGTTCTCGCTGCCATCGTCTTGACGCGATGAGTGCCACACGACCTAAGGCAAGAAGAAAGGAACGGAAATTATCGAGAGGGCAATCACAATGGTTATACCGACCATCCACCAGGCTACGCCCAAGCCGCGTCCGATCGGCGACCGCGAAGCCACTGGCCTGCCCGCTTCCTGACGGTACGCCATGGCGACCTGAGCGCGCATGGGGGGTGCACCTCCCGCTTCATCATCGGTTCCTAGTGGCGCGGCTGCAGGGTCCGGCCAAGGCATTTTGTCGCCTGTCTGCCCAGGAGTCGATCCCGGACCGGAGTTCGTCGACGTTACGGACATCCCTCATCTGTCGTCTCATTTCAGATCGATCACCGCTGCGTAGGCACAGCAGATCGACATGCGATTGAATGCGGGGTCATCAGACCGGTACCGTTGCGGCCTCGTTTGCCGGCATGGCACCGAGTTCACGGGCGGACCAGCCGAACGTCAGGGAAGACCGAGGGCAACGTCCCAGCTTGTTTTTCGACTGCTACAATTGCTGCGTTTGCCAGCGCGATCTTGTGCCGCACCCCCCGGCACCACGCATCAAGAATCTCTCCTGTAACAAGTTCTTCCGCATCAACAAAAAGTCTCAAGATGCCGACCTGCTCCAGGTAAGTCATCGCTATGTCCATTGCTTCCTGGAAAAGAGGATCTTCGCAGCTCATCGGCCAGTCGATACCGTACATTGCATCTTCCACCGGTCTTTTGCGGCATAGGAACGGCGAACGGTGGCAATCGTTCCGAAAGTGAGAGCGGTCCAAGACATCACTCCGATGGCTGGTGCGGCGTGGCACTCGCGCTCTACTTGCGCACGCGCTACGTCTCGGCCGGTCTCGCCATTCAGTAAACCATGGCCCTCATGGACTGAGCTACCCACGCGCCGCGCATAGGTGTCGCGCCCTGGTCGGTTGCACTGGCCCACAAGCCTGAGGCGAGAAGAACAAGCCAAAACGTTAGAATGAGCAATCCCCGAAAGTCCCACTTCACGTCTCTCTCCTACCCTTCGCTCCGCATATAAGCGCCAGCGACATCAACAGCCGATGACCGACCCTCAACGTCGCCGCAACCCTGAAGCGCACGGCCCCGTCTCTGGGGTCTGGGGCATGGGGCGGGACCGTGCGCAGGCCACCCAACAGGAGATGTACATGGCCTGACCGTGCAATGCTTTCCAAATTCGGTTAGTTCCTAATCTGGCTCTCGATGCGCTTGCCTCAGCTAGATTTCAGAGCACGTGTCGCGGTACTCCGCTTCGACGGCAACGGGCCCCCCACGTTGCCCTGAGCCTCAGGATTGGCACCAAGCCTCCGCCGAAGTCCACAAATGATGGGCGGACATCACAGGTGGGCTTCGTCTGTCACGTACCCGACAACCTGCTTGACGGCCTTCCTTGCGTTCTGCCGCGCCAAAAAGGCGGCCTCAGCTGGGGTGAACTGAGGCCGTCGAGGGGGGAGGATAGTGCCGGGTCTCGGCACGCTGACCGAACCGCGTGGGAGAACTATCGTTCCTAACCAAATGGCCGCCAGCTCACCATGAACTACCAAAGCGCGCCGATGTTAAAGATCTTTCCGCGCGGGCGGTGCGCTCCCGTCCTAGCCCGATTCATCCCGTTGTCGAAACAGCTAAATGGCCTTCGGAGGTAGACCAGCGGCAGGTGCGCAAATCCTTCTGGAGAGACACCCATTCCTGCGCGTCAACTCAATAGCAAGCTAACCACGCCAAGGGTGCGTCCTTATACATCCGGCTTTAAATTTGGCGCCGGCCCCGGGACACTTTCCGCCGAGGCGTATTTGTTGCGTTCGGCTTGGCATCGTGGGACCGATTTTGCAGATAGCTAAGACCGTGAACGGTCAGGCGGCTCGGATCGGCCACGCCTTGATCTGCCAGTCTCTTGATGTGTCTGGCGAGGTCCCGGCGAGCGGCAATGTCGATTCCGTGCCCAGCAACTGAGCAGTAGATGTTGATTGCACGGGCGATCGGTCCGGCTATTTCGGCTATTGACGACATGCCTTTTAACGCAGGGCACAAGAGACCGTTCCTGGGTGATTAGACCCGGATCGTCGACGTCGTAGCGGCAACACTTCCTTCTCGCTGGAGCCAACCTATGTTGGAGACCGAACAGACAACCGGGGCTATCGCAGAGAGGATGACCAGGAGAGAACTGCGATCGTATGGAGTGCTGCCATGATCCTGGATGAAGTTACCAAACGAACACTGGCCAAGATGGAAATTGCATTAGAACGAGCCTGCGAGCGTCTCCCACGCTCTTTCAGCAACCATGAAGTCAGGAAGACGATAGCCATCAAAATACTTGAGCGCGCAAAGGACGGCGAAGCGAGTCTCGAGGCCCTGACCGATGCGGCGCTCACCGCCTCTGCTACATTCTCGGGTACCTTGCCCGGCGGAATTGACGTGACCGGCGCTGCCCACGCAAAGCCGTTGGAAAGCAAATGAACAACGGCGCGCTGAGATGAAGCACCCATCAGGACGGCCCTTGCGGGAACCATTGTCACCGTCCTGAATTAGCGGCGAGGCACGAGTCACAGCGGATTACGCGGAGGCCTAACCTTGCATCCTGCAGACCTGCCTCTTATACAGCAGAGGAGTCTGTGATGTGCCGCTGGATTGCCTATCGAGGCGAAACTACTGCCTTCGAGCACTACGTCACCGAACCCGAGCATTCCCTTGTAACGCAAAGCTTGCGAGCACTGGAAGCAACCACCGGGACGAATGGCGACGGGTTCGGCCTGGGGTGGTACGGCAACCATCCCGAACCTGGTCTTTATCGGGAGACGCGGCCTGCCTGGTCGGATGAAAACCTCCGTTATCTCTGCCGTCATCTGCACTCCCATCTGTTTTTTGCCCATGTCCGGGCGGCCACCGGCACCGCAGTGACGCGACAAAACTGCCATCCCTTCGCGTGTGGTCGCTGGATGTTCATGCACAACGGTTTCGTTGGAAGCTGGAACAGGCTGCGCCGCAAAGTCGAAAGCATGATTCCAGAGGCGCTCTATCCGTCCCGCGTCGGAACGACCGATTCAGAAGCGGTGTTTCTGGCGATCATGGGCGCGGGCGTAGAGCGAGAACCGGTCGAAGCCGCGCGCCGCGTGCTTCTGTCGTTATGCGAACTTGTCAATGAAGATGGCCATCACGATCGAATGCGCTTCACGGCAGCCCTTGCTAATGGTCACGACCTCTTCGCTTTCCGGTTCGCCGAGAACGACAATGCAAATACGCTCTACTATCGGGAGGACGGCGAACGTCTCATTGTGGTGTCAGAGCCGTTTGACAAAGAGCCCGATTGGACGGAAGTGCCGCCGAACCATGCGCTTGTCGCGCTCGCTTCGACATCAGCCGAGATTGTTCCTCTACTGGAATTAAGCGCTCCTCAAAGAAAACAGGAACCTGCGCGATTGCAGAGGGTTGTAGGCCGCGTCTAACAAAAAGGCAGCGGAGCTCGGAAAACAGGCATGTGCGGATTTTGTGGTGAGGTCAGGACGAGCGGGGATGTCTCGCTCGTGGAACTTTCGAGGGCAACAGAGTCGATGCAGTCCCGCGGCCCAGACGCCGCGGGTTTTTTCGCACAGGGTTCAATCGCATTCGGACATCGCCGCCTCAGCATCCTGGACCCGGCTCCCTCCTCCCAACAACCGATGGTCGATAACGAACTCGGCCTAGGGGTGGTGTTCAACGGCTGCATCTACAACTTCCGGGAATTGCAAACGGAGCTCCGGGAAAGGGGCTACCGCTTCTTCTCGCAGGGCGACACCGAGGTCATCCTCAAAGCTTATCACGCCTGGGGACCCGGCTGCGTGCGCAAGTTCAAGGGAATGTTTGCGTTCGCGATATGGGAGCGCGACAGCGGCAGGGTTGTCATTGCGCGGGATCGCCTTGGCATCAAGCCGCTCTATTTTACCGAAGGGGCGAGCTTCTTTCGCTTTGCGTCCACACTTCCAGCTCTGCTTGCGGGCGGCGGGATAGACAGATCCATTGATCCCATAGCGCTGCATCACTTTTTCAGCTTCCATGCAGCTGTGCCGCCGCCACGAACTATATTGAACGGCGTAAAGAAACTTGCACCGGCCACGTGGTTGACGATCGAACCCGATGGCACGCGAAAGACCGAGCGCTACTGGGGATTCTCGGTTGGCGAACGCCCCACGGATCGCCGAATGACGGAGGCTGAATGGAGTGAGGCCGTTGCCGATGAGATGAAGGCTGCAGTCGAGCGACGTCGCGTTTCCGATGTGCCGGTCGGCGTCCTGTTGTCAGGGGGACTAGACAGCTCGTTGATCGTTGCCCTCCTGGCCGAACTCGGTCATGCAGATATTCGCACCTTCTCGATCGGCTTCGAGAGTGTCGGAGCACATTCCGGCGATGAATTTTACTATTCAGATCTGATCGCCAAGCACTTCTCCACCAACCACGAGCAGATCATGATAGATGGGAGCCGGGCCTTGGACATGCTTCCCGCCGCGATCAAGGCAATGTCCGAGCCGATGGTCAGCCACGACTCAGTTGCTTTCTACCTGTTGTCGGAAGAGGTCAGCAAGCGGGTGAAGGTGGTTCAGAGCGGCCAGGGCGCGGACGAGGTGTTCGGCGGCTACAGCTGGTATCCGCCATTTCTGTCAGCCAACGATCCCGCCGAACAATATCGGAAGGCTTACTTCGACTGGAGCCACGCCGACCTGGGCAAACTGCTCTCCGGCGACTTTATTTCGCAAGATCACAGTCGCGAGTTCGTCGAGAGTTTCTTTGCCCAAACCACGGCGGCCACTCCGGTCGACAAGGCTCTGCAAATCGACACCGAGATCATGCTGGTCGATGATCCGGTGAAACGGGTGGACAATATGACCATGGCTTCCGGACTGGAAGCGCGGGTGCCTTTCCTCGATCATGAGGTGGTGGAGCTCGCGGCGCGTATTCCCGCAAAGCTCAAGGTTGGCGGCGGCGGCAAGTACATTCTGAAGCAAGCCGCTCGTAAATTCCTGCCGGCAGAGGTGATCGACCGCCCCAAGGGTTATTTCCCGGTGCCTTCGCTGAGGTATCTGCGCGGACCCTTCCTATCCTATGTCAGAGATATTCTCAACTCCAGCCAAGCCAGATCCCGCGGACTTTACCGCAGCGAATTTGTTGAACACCTGCTGCAAAGCCCGGAAGCTGAGATGAGCCCGAAGGGACACTCGCGGCTGTGGCAAGTGGCCCTGCTCGAAGCATGGATGCAGGCTCATGCGATTTGACCCGGAGATCATGAAGCTGCTGCGTCTGGACCTTGCCGGGGACAAGCGTCACCTCGTAATCCGCTCCGCCGTCGGGCGCGAACACGCTTGCGAATACTCGTTTGGGATCGAGGAGGAGTATTTTCTTGCTGATGCCACAACCCTCGAGGTGGCTACGCAGACGCCGAACGAGCTGTTCGAAGCAGCGAACTGGTCCACCGGCGGCCAGGCTATGCGCGAGATGCTGCAAGCGCAGCTCGAGATCGCGACGAACGTTCATCTCGACGCAGTAGACGCGCGTGAAGAGTTGAAATTCCTGCGGCGCGAAGTTGCTGCCGTGGCCGCTCAATATGGGCTTGCCATCATGGCATGCGGAACGCATCCGACCGCCGTGTGGCGTCAGTCGCAACCGAGCCCCAAGCCCCGCTACACGGCGATGATCGAAGACCTCCGGACGATTGGCCACCGCAATATGCTCTGCGGCATGCACGTGCACGTCCAGCTTCCCAAGGCAGAGAGACGGTTCGCCGTCATGCAGGCGATGATACCGTATATTCCCCTGTTCATCGCTCTCTCGACCTCGTCGCCGTTCTGGAACTCCAGGGAGAGTGGCCTCAAGGGATATCGCCTTGCTGCTTACGATGAACTGCCGCGCACCGGCCTGCCAGAGGCGTTCGAGAACGAGGAGCAATACGACCAGTATGTCACGGCACTCAAGGTGTCCGGAGTGATCCCCGACGAAAGTTACATCTGGTGGGCCATGCGCGCCTCTTCGCGTCACCCCACTCTGGAGCTTCGAGCACCCGACGTCTGCACCTTGGTCGATGATGCCATCGCCCTCGCCTCGTTATACCGCACGCTGGCCCGCCATCTGTACGAGAGGCCGGCACTCTTGCAGCCCATCAATATCGTGGAGCGAGCGATTGCCGTGGAAAACAAATGGCGGGCGCAACGGTACGGTACCGAATGCATCTTTGCCTCTAGGGACGGGCCCATGAAAATAAGTGCCATGTTGACGTCATTGGTGGATCAGTTGTCGGATGACGCCTCGGCCTTGGGCTGCTTGAGCGAAGTTGAACACTGTAAGCTCATCCTGGAGCGGGGCAGTTCGGCCGACCATCAACTTCGCGCGTACCGCGAGGCCGGTGACGATGTGCGAGCGGTAACGAAGTGGATCGCGTCCGCGACAGCGCCGGATCAGATTCGCCGTCAAGCTCCTCCCTGGCACGGGGCGGTGATTTGACTTTCTAACTGGTCCCAGTTCCGGGAGCATTTGCCGTTGATGCGCATCCCTATCGCCGACCGGAGAGATGGAACGATCCGTGCTCGGCGTAGTTTCGACGTCGACCAATTTCGGAACGCCCCTCATGTCTCGCGAAGGCCACCAGCACCCCCCGTCGACGCGAAGGCGCCTTTGATTGGAGCATTCATCCTTGGCTTTGCTTTCGGCGCCTTCTTCGATGGCATTTTACTGCATCAAGTCCTGCAGTGGCATCATTTGTTGAGCCTGGTGCAAGGCGACCTCTACAGAGATATTCGGGTGCAGATACTAGCTGATGGCCTGTTTCACGCTGCGGCCTATCTACTTGCGGCTGGCGGCTTGGTACTGCTGTGGCGGGGAGCGCGACCTCCCGATCGCATTGTTCTAGGCTGGGCCGTTCTGGGATTCGCCGCTTGGCAGTTTGCCGATGTAACGCTGGTACATTGGGCGATGGGTCTGCATCGGGTTCGGATTGATGTGCCAAATCCGCTGCTGTGGGACGTCGGTTGGCTCGTAGTACTTGGCACGCTGCCGCTAATTGCGAGTTTTTGGCTGCTACGAGGTCAAACTCGAACTACCAACCGCCGTAGCCCCCGCACATCGCTGAGTATCGCCATCATGCTTGCTGGAGTGCTCTCGGCAATTCCCCTCGGCGACGCAGCCACGGCCGTGATCTTCAGGAACGGCATGGCGGCAGCAGAAACGTTCCCAGCGGTAGCCACGGCCGGTGGGCGCGTGATTTGGAGCGCACCGGGTGGAGACATGATGATTATCGATTTGCCCACGTCAAGCCGCAGCGAGCTTTACACCAGAGGAGCACTCCTCGTAACCAGCGCGGCGTGGCTCGGCTGCTTCGCTCCGGGCCGATTTGCGGCCGAAGGTCGGCCTAAGAATAGCTAAATAATCGGCGATCACCCTGCAAAACCACAACAAGGACAGGCCGCCGTTGAGACAGCAACCCTGTCTGGATGCCCTTAAGAGACCCGGCGCATGCTCGCAAGCTCACGATGCAGAACGCGCTTCCATGAGGCAAAGCTACTTTGCTGCGCCTTCGCCTTCGACCTTGTATTTTGAAATGGCGGGATTGCGCGTCTCTAACGCCGCTCATCAATTCAAACGACGGCGCCGCCGTCCCCTCACACCATGAAACCGTTCAGGCCAACGGCGGTTGTCAAGGGGGGCCTTACGAGGCTCCCGCTGAAGCCTTGAACAGGGAATACGACATGAAGGTAAGCAACAACCAAAAGCCATCGGAGGCCGACGACGGCGTTTCAAGAGAGACTTTGAATGACCGGCAGCGCAAGGATGCCCAAAAGCAAAGACCTGAGGAAGCGGCCCGCGGCAAGAAGAGTGAGAACGAGGTGGGCAAGCAGGCCGAAGGTTAGCGGCTGGGGCTAATGAGCCGGTGCCTTGGGAGCCAGAAAATGCGGCGGTTTAGATTTGAAGTCGGCGGGAGCATAAATTCCGCGAACAACGTTTTTGCACCATCCACATCAGCGGTCGTAGCTCAGGATTAGTCTCAGAGGGGGTGAGATTAGGTTAGCCGTAACCATGGCTGGAGGTACTCCGTGGCTCCAGGCATAGGGACACTCACCAGCAAGACGGCCTACCTGAGGACTGGCCCGCCCCCGGCGGCCTCCCGCCGTTCTTAGTGGACTAAATTGGAACTAATGTTCCCGGTTAATGTTTGGCTCTGGCTCCCGGCTCTAATGCTCCCAGGCCCCAAGCCGGGAGCGCGGCCCCGGTTAAGCGGAGAAAACCGGGGCCGCTACCGGCCCGCGCCGGTACGGCAAGTCGTTCTCCGCTCGTGGCGAGGGGAATGACAAACGCCTTCTCATCGATGGAATACCCGCATTGGCTGATCGTAGCCGGCGCCGTTCTAGTGATGCTGGGCCTCGTAGGGCTCGCAGTGCGCCGATTAGGCGCTGAAGTCGAGCTCAACGACATGGCGACCGACCAGGAGCCGCCCGAGCCTGAGGCTAACCTCACTCAGACACAGAGCTCCGATCGCGAGGCGAAGTTTGAGGAGCAGAAAAGGCATCGGTGGGCCGACAAGGACCGCGGCACCAAGGAACCGCTGAACGATAGGCCAAAAATTTACGACGAGGAATCGAAATGACCGTCTTTGTCTCTGTCAACACCAGCAAGCAGGCTGGCGGCCCGGATCAACTCAGGGCGTTCGCCAATCTGGACGCCGCGGAACCTGGTGCTTGGCCCTTGAGGTGCCGGTTTCTACCGGGTGCGCCATCACGCGGAGATACCCTTGGCTGGGCTCGGGCCGCCAAGGTCTTACAGAGTAGCCCGGCAGCCATACCGTGTCTGTAAGGACCCGACAAACAGCAAGGCTCGCCAGCGTGACCGGCGGGCCCTGTTTAGCTGACTAAGACGATCAACCCACCCTGAGGTTTTCGGCGGATTCTTTCCCGCGGTTGGCCGTGACTTCGTAGCTTACCTTCGCACCTTCATTCAGGCTGCTTAGACCAGCTCTCTCGACGGCCGAGATATGGACGAACACGTCCTTGCCGCCATTGTCGGGTTGGATAAATCCATAGCCTTTTGTCGCGTTGAACCACTTCACTGTACCTGTCGCCACGTCGTTTTCTCCCCAACGATTCAGAACGCGATAGGATGGTGACAGGATTCCGGCGAAAGATTGGCCAGCCGTGTGAACTGGCGAGCGCTTCTTTTGGAACCGGAAGCAAGGTACCGGTATCCAGTCCACGGTCGAGATCTTCACCCGCGGGGTCGAGCCGAAGCTGCTGGCCGAGATCGAGTGCCGGGCGAAGTCAGCCGAAGGCGGGGTCCCGGCATCCCTTGTTCAAAGGCCTGCGGGGACGACCTGCGAATCGCAATTGTCTTCCATGACGGGCGACGGAACGATCACTTGAAGACCCCGTTCTGCTCCCCGTGAAGGCGGTGGAAACAGGTGCAATCTTGCGATCACCTCCCCCAGAACCGGTGAAACGCGGATCCTTAAGCGGTGGCCAATTCGTGTTGCTGGCGGTGCTGTCCGCCATCCTCATCATGACTATTGCTTGGGCGGTCACGGTCTGGACGTCGAGTAACGACGCTCCCATGTCGACGCACGGTTGGATTGCCCTCGGTCTTGGGACCGTGTTCTCCCTTGTCATCGGGTGTGGACTCATGGCGCTGATGTTCTTCAGCAGCCGCAGCGGTCATGACGAGATCGCGACTCCGAAGTTCATGCAGCGTCGCGAGGAAGACGAATGAGGCAGGACCTTTGATGGAACGGTGCGACCCTTGCGACAACTGCCGCCGGGTTGCGAGAACCATACCCGACAGACGGCGGCTGGCGCGCACGCCTGTGGCTGCGGGGGCGCGGCCCGGTCTGTAAGGCCGTCGACGAGTCGCCCGTGCCGAAGATGCCAGAGGGCTTCCACGCCAACGCGGAAACGAGCTTTCGTGGAAGATCAATGAGAAAGAGGCGACCGACTGAGCGGGCTCATTGCCTGCGCCGTTCTACCGCAAACGTGAATGTGGCTTGTAGTACTGGCCCGGCATCGTCCCGCACCTCAATTGCCATTCGGTGCCCTACGCCTTGGCTGGCACTCCCGCGCACGGCATCGTGCGCTATGCCTGCTAAGGATCGCGCGGCTTCCTCCTGAGCTGCTTGGATATGCGGGAGTAACATTCCCTCCTCGTCGATGGCAATTTCGTTGCCGTCGCGGATGTCGAAAAAGTATCGCTTTCCGTCGCACTGTACGGCAGTCGCTGTTTGAATCGAAATAGGATCCGCGATGGTCATCATAAGCAGACTCCGGCTTCTGGCGGGAGCGCTGTGGCGTCTCTCCGTCACCGATAGAGTGCCAGTTTGACCGGACGGTGATAGACGAACCTTAGTCAATATGTCGGCTTCCTGACAGAGCGATCAGGCCCATGGAAATCAACTAGCTGAGAGATGGAACCCTTCGGCCACCAACGAGCCCTTACTCTTGTGTTCAGTCGGAAAGACAGAAACCCGGTGCATCGTTAGCAACAAACTCGATGCGACTGCTTTTCGCCGCTCTTTCAAAAGTAGAGATGCGGCACCCGAGCCGGATCGGGCCGGCATGGCCGCGTTCGAGCGGCGCGCCGCAAGACCTGTGAGCGAGCAACGCATCTCTGGCTGCGAAACCTGCCAACTGGAAGTTGGTGCTACGCGCTGGAAGGGCGCTTTGTCTGCTGCACTCGCATGACTTCTAGGGCCGGCAGGCGTTGAGGAGATCGCGGGTGTGTCCAGCGGATGGATTGGTAACAAAACAGACCGGATGGATGGGTGACACTTGTTCATGGTTCGGTCAGCTGAGGCGCAGCGCCTCAGCTTTGCTGTGTGTTCTGGTCGATTACCCCTTGGCAATAGCGTAACGAGTTGATGTCTGAAACACTTGGGCAGAGCAGAGATGCTCTGCCCACCCCCCAACCGCCGCTTTGTGCCCTCCCAAACGGTCAGGGAAGGCGCGCCGCCGTTCGACCCGGGTTAGTCGGGCTTGGCTTGCTCCGCGGCCTCTCCGCGCGACTGGAACTTTCCTGTTAGACCGCCGGAGCGAAAAATGGCCGCTAAGTCAAGTACCGGACTCAGTTGGCGCTTCCATTGTGTTACGTTAGGTGATTGCCGGCCGCGACTTCGGGCGCCGGCAACTGAGAGATCTTGCACTCCCGCCTGTCCAACGGGAGTGCCTCGATGTTTGAACGCAATGCCATTCTGGCTTCGCTATCAACAGGCGATACATCTTCGATTCGCCCTCACCTCAAGGCCATACACCTTCCGCAGAAGACGGTGCTCTATGAGGCGGGCGACACCATCAAATCCGTTTACTTTCCGACAAGCACGGTCGTATCCCTCGTCATCACCCTCGAAACGGGTGAAATGACCGAG
The DNA here is from genome assembly GCF_054059515.1 of Bradyrhizobium sp. URHC0002. Lineage (NCBI taxonomy): Bacteria > Pseudomonadati > Pseudomonadota > Alphaproteobacteria > Hyphomicrobiales > Nitrobacteraceae > Bradyrhizobium > Bradyrhizobium sp. URHC0002. The sequence continues at coordinate 6,682,675 of NZ_JBSSCF010000001.1, forward strand.
GCTGCAATGGTTGGCAAAGATGGCGCAGTCGGCATCGCCTCGGCGCTGGACGGAAAAATCGCGATGAGTCGTGCAATTGTTCAGTTGGGCGGCGATGCCATCGTTTGCGATCCGGCTACCTTCAAAAGCGTAGCAATGCAATCTGAACAGCTGATTTCTCTCGTCATGCGACATGAGCAAACGCTTTTTGCGCAAGCCCAGCAGTCTACCGCGTGCATGGCAAACCACGACGTCGAAGCTCGACTCTGCCGATGGATGTTGCGAGCGCGGGATTTGTCAGCAAGCGATGACCTGCCCTTTACTCAGGAATTTTTGGCCGAAATGTTGGGAGTAAGGCGAACCAGCGTGACCTCTGTTGCGCACACACTCCAAGCCGCTGGCATGATCAAATACACCCGCGGCAAAATCCGGATTATGGACGTTGAAGGCTTAAAAGAATGCGCCTGCGAATGCTACGAGGCGGTGAAGGAACAGTACAGTCAATTGTTGGGTTCGAACTCTGATAGACCGTGACCGGATTTCGGACTCGTGTATGTCTGCCGCTGACATCCGGCGTCTATTCCTGTTGCTGCTCGTGGCGCAAATCGACTTTTCCGCTTTCATCCGTTTTGTAAGTTGCTCTATGCCGTCCAACGGGATTTGGATCCGCCGCCACCGCTCGAGCTGCGGCGGGCTAGATCTCCTGCTGAGGTCATCCTCTGGGTTCAATTGAGCTTGCGACGAAGCTTCTCCATGAATGCCCGGAGGTCGGCAGCGTAATCTTCGAGCAGTCGCCTAAGCTCTGCCGTGTGCTTGGTTTCTTCTTCACGCTGGCCTGGCTTTTCGTCGTTCGGTCCCATGCCTAGCCTCAACAAATGATGGAGGCCGCGCCCTGAGGCGCCTTACTTTGGCGGTCGCAACTCACCGGAGAGCCAACCGTTAGCCAACTTCATTGGATCGATTGGAGTTGGGCGCTGCTCGGGTTGGACGCGTTCGCACTTAGGGCATTCATAGTGCCAGGTTTCATATTGCGGACCGTCGGGCGATATTCTGGCTAGTATCATGCGGATACCGCAGCGCTTGCATGTTGGGCGTTCCAGCGAACTCGAAAACAACATCGCTCCGCCCCAAGGGACGCATGCTTTGATGCTCAAATGTTGCCGGTGGCCGTCCCCTTGCCGCCACAAATGTTAATAGCTCGTTGCTTTTCGTCTGCTCGGTCCCCGACTCAGTCTCACATTACTTCCAGACCAGGCCACTAGCGGTCGAAACAGGCCGAAGCGGTCATGCACTTTGCCGGGAGCCACCGTTCAAGCTGCGCCGCGGTACCGCTCCCGCGGCACCCGTCCGACTAGTCATGTCGTTGCACATTCCGGGACGGCTCAGTGCAGGCTTGCTGACTCCCATTGAAAGGATTCCTCGAAAAGTGGTCCTTCGCGGGTGCGAACCAAAATGGCCATGCGTCGAGAACCTTTATTTGAGCGAAGCGCATTCCGCGCGAGCTCGGCCAGAGAACAAGCAGCTTCCCGTCTCGCCGCATCTATGTTGGGCAGGCTCATTCCTTCGTCGTCCGGAATCACTTCACCATCTGCCACGACATCGAAAAATACAGGTACATCCCTGGCCCCCTGTCAGTGTGTCCGGAGTTAAATGGCTTCATTCAATTAAGGTGCGTTCGCCGCACTCGCATTGAAATGTTCGGAGTTGCTTACCTGAGAGCATGTCGAGAATGGGATAAAGAAAAAACATGGCGCGGCCGCATCGCTTGCAGGGCGGCGTTGATGACGGTTTCGAATCGGGCCTCGTTGCCATTCCCTATTGTACCAAACAGCACACAACGGGTCGGTTAAGTACCAGACACAAGATACTAAAAGATTTTGAGATTAGTGGTTGTCGTGAGAACCCGTACACGCGGAGGCACTCTCCCAAGCCGCCAGGCACTTTGCCACGAGCAGCCAACGCTCGAGCTGCGCCGCCCCCCCCTGTATCGTTCGGGCGGAGGCGGAGCGCCTCCGGGTTCATCGTAATCGATGCACATCAGCCCGACGTCGTCTGAGCGATGCCAATAGGGCTGCCGCGGTTGGTGGCTACTTTCCAAGTCCGGACGTAACACTCTCCGAGTTTGCACTATTGGCCATATGGATACGGCTGGCTCAGAACGGAACCGGACTAAAGCTTCTAAGCTCATCAAAGATTGAACGAATTTCTTGATTCGGCGCAACGCACAGAGTTCGATACGTATCCAGGAACCCCAGCCACACTCCGAAAAAGCCAAGCAGGTTTAGCGCTTTAGATCGCTCAGTCCGCGATCCGGAGTGGCGTGTCGATGAATTGAGGCACAACCACGATAGAGGGGAGATTCAAACAGCTCCTTCTACAGCGTAGGCGTCCAGTTGTGGCGTTCGTTTCGCGCCTTGCGGCCCGGGGATCAAAAAAGTCCGATGATCTTAGGGAATGAGTTGGCGTGCCACAGGCAGCAACGCAGCCCGTTGAGCACTTCGCCCTGCACATCGTCGAAGTCCAGCCGGCCCTTGAATTCCGAAGCCGACAGGTCCTGGGATTCAGCCGTGGTTGAGGAACTCGTCCAGCGTTTTGGCATCCGGCATGGCAAAGCCGGACTGGGGAACCCGGCTGACGCCCATCCCGCCCAGGCGACGCAGTTTCACGGCCATCTCGGCTGCCTTGATCACGACTGTCACGCCGTTGACGACCGGTGCGCCATCGACATTGGCGCCACGTGCATTGCCAAACAGCATCATCGGGATTCCACCCGTAGGCACGATGACGTCGGCCCCCGCATCGAGAAGCTTGCGAGCCTCGCGGATGAACATCACCTCGAGTTCGGTCTTCCTGGCCGACGACGCGAAGGCTTCCATGTAGTCGCTCATGCTGGCGTCAATGGCGCGGATGCCTGCCACGCGTTGCTGCAGTCCGTAGCGCTGGACCTGGTCGGTGTGGATGGGGATGAAGGCCGGGTTGATGGCCAGCAAGCCGAGCTTGCGTCCCTGGGTGCAGGCATGGAGCAAGGTGCTCTCACCCAGACCCAGCACGGGAATGTCGACCGAGGCGCGGGCTTCGTACAGCCCCACGTCCTGGAAGTGGTTCATGAAGAACACGTCGTAGCCTTCGCTCTCGGCCCGAATCGCCCCGCGGATGACCTCGCGCGAAAAGCGAAACTCGGAGAGTGCATGTAGAGTCGTGACCGATGGTGTCGTGGTGTGAAATTCGATCTCGAAATCGGGATCGACGCAGGCCTGCATATAGGGCAGCAGTTGCGCTAGGTAGCTCTGGTGCCCCGTCTTGTCGGTGGCTCCCTGCGCCCAGATGCGGAATTTCTTGCCGGTAGCGGTCATGACGGGTTCCTTTGCGAACGAGGAAAGATGAGAGAGGGCTCAGAGCACCTTGCCAGGATTGAGGATGCCCTTGGGATCTAGCGCTTGTTTGATCGCGCGCATGGCAGCGAGCTCGGCGGGGCTGCGGGTATGGCCGAGGACGTTGCGTTTGAGGATGCCGATACCGTGCTCGGCCGAGACGGCGCCGCGATAGCGGCGCACTAGGTCGTATACGACCTCTTCGATGGCACGGGTTTCTGCCGCTACGCCATCCGCGACGTGCGCGATCACGTGCAGGTTGCCGTCGCCAAGGTGGCCATAGACCAGCGCCGTGCAGTGGGGCCAGCGCTGGCGCAGCAGAGCCTCGCATTCGAGAGCGGCCTGGCCGATATCGGCGATCGCGAAGCTCACGTCGAAGGCCGCCATGCCGGGCAACAGGATCGGAAACTCGGCGGTGGCATCGCGCACCGCCCACAGCGTACGTGCGTCCGAGGTGGAGCGCGCTACCGTCGCATCCTCGAGCACACCCTCTTCCAGCATGCGAGCGAGGAATTCGTCGAACTCCGAGGCTTGGCGCACCGCACCGGCGCCGGCACTCTCCATCAGCACGTTCATGGCATGGCGCCTGGATAGCGGCGCACGAAGTCCCTTGACCTTGCCCAGCATGAAATCCAGATAGTTGGGCCACATCACCTCGAATGCCGAGACGCCACCCGGCAGTTCCGCCTTCGCGCGCTGCAGCAGGATGGTCACGGCGTCGTAGTCCGGCAGGCCGCACCACGCGGTCGAAACGGATTTCGGTTGCGGGTGCAGTTTCAGGACGACGCGGGTGACTATCCCCAGCGTTCCCTCAGCCCCGGCCAGCAGGTGGCGCAGGTCGTAGCCCGTGTTGTTCTTGACCATCTTGTGCAGACCGCCGACTACGCTGCCGTCGGCGAGCACGGCCTCGACGCCGACTAACTGGTCGCGCATGGTGCCGTAGCGGATGACGCGGTTGCCGCCCGCGTTGGTGGACAGGTTGCCGCCGATGGTACAGGTGCCTCTTGCCCCGAGGTCGAGCGCAAACAGGAAGCCCGCCGCCTCGGCCGCTTCCTGCACTGCCTGGAGTGTGCATCCAGCCTGCGCCGTGAGGGTACCGGACACCGCATCGATCTCCTCGATCGCACTCATCCGCTCGAGGCTCACCGCAACCTCGCCGGAGCCACAGCAGGCACCGCCGGCCAGGCCGGTTAGTCCCCCCTGGGGAACGACCGGCTGCCCGAACTCGTTGCAGATGTGCAGCATCCGCGCGAGTTGTTCGGTGTTCCGGGGCCGTAGCAGCGCCAGCGGCACGCTGTAAGGTACACCGCTCCAGTCGCCGTGGCGGCGATCGGGAATGCTAGGGCCGGTAGCCACGAGGTCATCGCCGAGCGCCTGCACCAGGGCATCGATCGCTGTTGCAGGGCTCATGATCGGGAAAGGCCTTTGCAGGGTCTCCCGAGGCTCGGAAGATGTGTGAAGCGGTTGACAATAATATATTGTTCGTGTGACATTGAAGTCAATGTTCTCTTAGGATCACGCGGCGGAGCCCATAAAACTGGTAGTTTTGCGATGGGTAAAGGCAGCTTAGCCAAGGCGTCCCTGTCTCTTGGCTCAAAACCGTATACGGAAAACGGCGCCATGGGCAGCAAGACATCACAGTTGAAGGACGTTTCCGTGCCGGATGCGCCGGGGCGTCTGAGCCTGAGCGCCATCGCCTACGACGCGCTGCGCGCGCGCCTGCGCACCGGTCTGGCGACTCCGGAGGATCGCCTAGTCGACATGGAGATCGCCGCCCAGTTGGGCATGTCCCGCATGCCCGTGCGCGAGGCGCTCCTGCAACTGGTGGCCGAGGGCTGTCTGGTCAGCACCGCGCGGGGCTACCGCATCCCGACCCTCAATCGCGACGACGTCATGGACGTGTTCGAATTGCGCAAGCTGCTCGAGCCCCGGGCCGCCGCACTCGCCGCCCGTGACATCTCACGCGCGGGTATCGCTCAGCTGGGAGCCGCGTTTGAAGAAGCCAAGGCCGCCCAGGAGACAGTCGATTTCTCACGCTTGTTCCGCGCGAACGCCGACTTCCGCGACACCTGGCTCGGCGCCGTGCGCAATACCCGCCTGGCGGCGGTGATCACGCGGTGCGCCGACCAGGTGCTGACCGTGCGTATGAGTACCTTGCGCGACCCCGCCATTCAGGTAGTCGTGGTCACCGGGTTGCAGGAACTGCACACGGCGTTTGCGCGGCACGACTCCGTCGCGGCCCACGACAGCATGGTCCGGTTCGTGTTTGCGGCCGAGCGCAGCTACGACGCGCTCGCCAATGCAACTGTCGAATGATTTCTTCGTCTCGGCCGCCTGACGCATAAATGTTTTGCTTTCGCTCTGCATCTCTCGTTCACTTCTTCCACCTTCCCACGGTACGCATGATGACAGACCCCTTGCATTTTTCCGCCAACCCGCATGACGCAGATGTGCCGTTGGCACTCAAGGATCCGGCGCGGCGCCGCATGATCCTGGGCTCCCTGGCTGCGGGCGTTGGCGCACTCATGCCCTCAGAGCTGGCTCGTGCGCAGGCCCCCGACAAATCAGCGCTCTCGATCGCCTATCCGGTGGACGTCCCCACCTGGGACCCGAACGCCTTGTCCATCCCCACCATCCAGAATCTGTACCAGTCGGTTTTCGACTCGCCCTTGCGCTATTCACCGCAGTTGACGTTGCAGCCGCGCCAGGTGACGCAGTGGAAGTGGGCCGACGACAAGGCGACCCGCCTGGAGATCACTTTGCGCGACGACATCGTTTTCCACGATGGAACGCGGCTGACCATGGACGACGTCAAGTACAGCCTGGCGGATCGCGGCAAGGCGGACAAGAAGCTGATCGTCGGCGGCATGCTCAATACGGTCAGCGATATCGAGGTGATCTCGCCGACCAAAGGCGTCATCGTCTTCAACCGCCCTACGCCGGCCGCTCCGATTTATCTGGCGTTCCTGGCCGCCTATGTCGTGCCCAAGGCTTACATGGAGCGCGTCGGTCCGGAAGGCTTCAACGCCAAGCCGATCGGTGCCGGTCCGTATCAGATGGTCGAACACCAGCGCGGCTCGCGCATCGTGCTTGAAGCGTTCGACAAGTATTGGGGCGGCGCGCCTTCGATCCGGCAGGTCGTGTTTCAAATCGTCCCCGAAGCCTCGGCCCGGGTCGCGTTGATTGAATCCGGGCGGGTCGGGCTGGCGACCCAGTTGCCGATGCGCGAGGTGCAGCGGCTGGCACAGAAGACCGGCATCGAGACCAAGGTCTATCCGTTCTCCTCGGTCTACATGATCCGGATTCCGAGCTACGTGACGCCGATGGATAACGACCATGTGCGGTCGGCCATGCATCTGGCCATCGACAAGGCGGCGCTGTCCAAAGCCTTCTACGGCGGCGTGGCCAAGCCGCTGTCGGTGATGACACCCGAAGGTACGCCGTCCTATGTGGCGGATTTCAACTATTCGTTCGACAGGACCAAGGCCCTTGCGGAGTTGAATGCCGCCGGCTTCGGGCCGAGCAATCCAGTTTCATTCACGCTGCTATCCACCAACGGCGTATTTCCCAACGACTACGATCTGGCCCGTGCGATCGCGGGCATGTGGAAGACGGTCGGCATCAACGCTTCGATTGAAGAGACCACGCCGGCGAAGCTGATTGAGGCGGCCCAGAACGGCAAGCTGACCGGGCCCCTGCTGTACAGCTGGGCTAACAGCACCGGCGATCCGGAAAACTACGCCGGCCGCATCTTCGATCCACGCCTGCGGTTCTCGACGTGGAAGGACATGTCGCTGTCGCCCCGCATCGATGCGCTCATGACGGAAGTCGACGAAGGCAAGCGTATGGCGGGCTACAAGCAACTGAACGTCGAATCGTCGCAGAAGTCATGGGCTATCCCGCTGCTGCAGGCGGTTGAAACGGTGGCCTATTCGTCCACCCTGGAGCCGACCTTGTTCGGCAACGGCTACATCCTGCCTGCGGAGTTCAAGTACCGCTGATCAGCGACTGACATGACAACTTGACATCCCCGGTCCATTGACATGTTCCAGATCATTTCCGCCATCGTGTTGCGCCGGCTGCTGCTGGCGATTCCTACTCTGTTGTTGTTGTCGATGGTGGTGTTCGTCGTGTTGCGCATGCTGCCCGTCGACCCGCTTGCGATGCTGCTGCCCGCATCTGCGACCGCCGCCGATGCGGCCGCGCTGCGGCAGCAGCTTGGTTTCGACAAGCCCATTCCCCAGCAGTTTCTGATCTGGCTGTGGGAGGCGGTAAGTGGCAACCTGGGCAGTTCGATCAACTTTCGGCAACCCGTCCTCCAGCTGATGCTCGCCGCGGTTCCCGCGACGTTGGAACTCACGCTGACGGGCTTGCTGCTCGCGCTCGTGATCAGCGTACCCGGCGGCGTGCTCGCCTTCGTGCTTCATCAGCGCAGGCACGAAGCCGCCGCCGACCTGATCGTGGCGCTGATGCAGTCGGTTCCGTCCTTTCTCTGGAGCCTGCTGCTCATCCTGGCATTCGGCGTGTTCTGGCCAGTATTGCCGTTCAGCGGGCGGGTCGGAGACGGCGTCACGCTACCTGACATCACCGGGTTTGCGCTCGTCGACCTTCTGCTGGTGGGCCGGTTCGAAGCCTGGTTGAGTGCGGTGTCCCATCTGCTGCTGCCTGCGCTGGCGCTGGCGCTGGGCTTTGCCCCGCTGGTGATCCGGGTGTTGCGCTCCAGCCTGATCGACGCCGCCAACGAGCCCTATGTGGAGGTCGCCCGGCTGCGCGGCTTGTCGGAGACGCGCATCCTCTGGCGCCACATGCTCAAGAACGCCTCGCTGCCCACCATCACGATGATCGGCGTGCAGTTCGGCTTCCTGTTCGGCGGCGCGCTGCTGGTGGAAATGATCTTCGGCTTCCCCGGGGTCGGGAATCTGATGGTCCAAGCCGTCAAGGGCAACGACTTGCCCCTGATCCAGGGGATCGCCCTGATTTTTTGTGTGCTCATGCTGGTGATCACGGTCATCGTCGACGTGCTGTATGCCGTGTTGAACCCGCGACTGAGAACCCTATGACCGCAACCGCCCTGACGACCCCGCCGGCCCCGCGCGGGGAGCGGTTTCCGGTAACTCGTGCCGCACTCCGGCAACTCGCCCTTCAACGCCGAGTGTGGGTGGGCGGCGGCATCCTGCTGGTGATCCTGCTGCTGGCCGTGTTCGCACCCTGGGCGGCGCCTCATGACCCGCTGGAACAGGACCTACTGCACATGCTGACGCCTCCGATGTGGGCCGCCGGCGGCAGCGGAGAATTCCCGCTCGGCACAGATGGCCTCGGACGCTGCGTATTGTCGCGTGCCATTTACGGCGCGCGGGTGGCCCTGACCGTGGCCATCGAGGCGGCGCTTGGTTCGATGCTGCTGGGGAGTACACTGGCCCTCCTGGGCGGCTATTTCGGCGGCCTCGTGGACCGCGCCATCAGCTACCTGGTCGACCTCTGGATGTCGTTTCCGCCCGTGGTGCTGTCGCTGATACTGCTGGTCGGGCTGGGCACCGGCGTGGACAAGGTAGTCCTCGCCGTCGTGCTGGTGGATTGGACACGGTTCTGCCGCGTCATTCGCGCCGACGTGCTGGTGATCCGCCGCCGCGATTACGTTCTGGCCGCACGGTTGATCGGCTTCACCCACTTGCGCACCATGCTGCGCGAAGTGCTGCCGGCAGTAGTGCCGCTGATGATCACGCTGTTCTCCATCGAGATGGGCGTCGCCATCATCGTGGAGGCCACGCTATCCTTCATCGGGCTATCGGTACCGCCTGAGATCACGACCTGGGGCCAGATGCTCGCCGATGCCCGCAACGACATGCAGAGCGCCGTCTGGGTCATGCTGACGCCGGTGCTATGCATCATCGTCACGGTGCTGGGCTGCAATCTGTTCGGCGATGGGATCCGTGTCGCGCTCGATCCCCGGCTGCGGCTGCGGGGAGAATGAACATGTTGTCGATCAGCCACCTGACCTTGACGGCTCGCCTCGGTGGCCAGAGCGTCGAGGTGCTGCGCGACGTCTCCCTGAAGTTGGAACGCGGCAAGGTGCTCGGCCTGGTGGGCGAGTCCGGAGCCGGCAAGAGCATGATCGGTCGGGTCATCGCCGGCCACATTCCAACGGGCTTCGAAGTCACGAAAGGCCGCATCGTCTTCGACGACACGGACTTGCTCGCGCTGAACCGCAAGGCCTGGCGGCGGCTGTTGGGGCGGCGTATTGCGTTCGTTCCGCAGGAGCCGTTGACCGCGCTCAATCCGGTGCTGACCATCGGCCAGACATTCGCCGAGCACCTGGCCCATCTTGGGGTGCCCGCCGCCGAGAGACGGCCCTTGATGCTGCAGCAGCTCGACTCGGTGCATTTGCCGAACCCGACTGAACTGGTCCACCGCTACCCGCACGAACTTTCGGGCGGGCAATGCCAGCGGGTCCTGATCGCCATGGCCTTTGCCGCCAATCCGGCGCTAATCGTGGCCGACGAGCCCACAACAGCCCTGGACGTCGTGAGCCAGGCGAACGTGCTCAGGCTACTGGCCGAGCAGAGAAGAACCCATCAGACGGCGATGCTGCTCATCACGCACGACCTGCGGCTGGCCTCTCATGTGTGTGACGATATCGCGGTACTGTATGCGGGCGAACAGGTGGAATACGGACAGGCCACAGAAGTGCTGCGCCGCTCCCGTCATCCCTATACCTGGGCGCTGGATCACGCCACGCCGGACGTGCACGGTCCGCAGCGCCAGCTGCCAGCGCTGGCTGGGCAGATGCCCGGTGTGTCGACACTGGGCGGGATCAGCGGATGCCGGTTTGCGGCGCGCTGCCCGCAAAGCCAGGCGGCGTGCACGGCTCAGCCGCCGGCGCTTGCGGAGCGCGCCAGCGGCCATTGGGTGCGCTGCATCTATCCGCGCGAGGTCGGGGCTCGCACGCTAACGGCGGCCGGTGAAGCCAGCGCAACAGCCACCAGCGGATGGAGCGCCCCGCGCGGGGATGCCGCCGCGCCGTCGCTGGTGGAGTTGCAGGATGCAACGCTGCGGTACACCGCGCGCCGCGGCATTCTGGGTCGGCGCAAGGTACAAAACGTGGCCGTCAACCAGTTGTCGTTTAAGGTCCAGCCTGGCGAGTTCGTAGGGATCGTCGGGGAAAGCGGCAGCGGCAAGAGTTCAGTGGCGCGCCTGATCGTGGGTGCCGAGTCGCTGACCAGCGGCAGATTATTGATCGAAGGGCAGGAACGAGTCGGCGCCAAGGCACTTCGGCTTACGCGTGAACACGTGCAGATGATCTTCCAGGACCCGCACTCCGCGCTAAACCCTCGCCGCTCGGTGTACCGGCTGCTGACGCAGGCCTACGAGTCCGACCACATGGCGTCGAAACGCCATCCACGGCAGGAGCGCGCGCACGAGCTGTTGAACGATGTCGGGCTGCCGCTGGACGCGATGATGCGCTTCCCCAGTCAATTGTCCGGCGGACAGAAACAGCGCGTCAACATCGGCCGGGCTTTGTGTGTGATGCCGAGACTGGTGGTGGCCGACGAGATCGTGTCCGGCCTGGACGTGTCCGTGCAGGCACAGGTCCTCAACCTCTTGATCGAACTGGGGCGGCGACACGGCATTGCGCTGGTGCTGATTTCACACGACCTGTCGGTGGTGCGCTACCTGTGCTCGCGGGTGGTGGTGATGCAGCATGGAAACGTAGTGGAGCAAGGGAACACCGAAGAGGTCTTCGCGAATCCTCAGCATCCCTACACCCGGTTACTGCTGGCCTCGGTGCCGCCGGCGGACCCGTCGATCGTGTGGCCGCCCGAGACCGCCGTTGCCTGAGAGAGCACGGCCACGGCCGTGCCCGCCGTGACCTGCAGTCAACCGTTAGCATTTGATGGAAGGTGACACCCAACGCGTACAGATCGCTACACGAAACGACCGATCGAGCGTCGTGAAACCACGGTGCGTGAGCACCTGGTCGGCCACGACTTGAAAGAAAAGCGGCGTAACGAGCGCGAACAGAGCAGGAAGAACGATGCAACTAGGACCTCGCCCAGACGATCCCAAGTAACGCTCTCATATTTGCTGCATTCTGCTCTCGGCCATCTCGCGAACGGCCGCTTTGCGCCAGAAGCGGTCATTCACCAAAAATGGAGGGGCGATCATGGAACTCACGTTTGGCTCGTTGCTATCCGACAAACAGGCGCGACAATGCCGGGCCGACATCGGAATAGCGCGGAGGATCGGCGCCGGTGCGGCTGCATGTGAAGGCCGCGCAAGCCGCCGCAAACGACAACGCCCGATCAAGCTCGCCGGCTTTCATTTGCGCCAGCGCGCCGCGCTTGATCCGCCCGATGGCGCGCAAGGCGAATAACAGCGCGGCCTGAAAGCTGTCGCCTGCCCCGATCGTATCCACCACCTCGACGGCGGGCGCCTCGACCCGGACGGGGCCCGCCGCCCCGTGCCACGCCTGCGCCCCTCTGATCCCTCGCGTGACAACGACGAGGCTCGTTCCGGCCGCGATCAGCGACTTTGCTTTTTCCCCGCAATCGCTACCGCCATAGAGAAACTCAAAATCGACATCCGACATCCGGACGATGTCAGCCGTTGCGGCAAACGCATCCATCTGATCGACGTAGCGGGCCTTGTCGCTGACCAGATTAGGCCGGCAATTCGGATCGAAGGAGATGGTCGTTACGCCGGCCGCATCTTCGATCATCGCAAGTGCCTGGGCCGCGCCCTCCTCGTTGGCAAGCGTCGTCGATCCGACATGGATCGCCTCGATCTCGTCGAAGGGGATAGTGCCGGTTCGATAGGTCCAGTTTCGGGACGCGGTTGCCTCGTCATAGAAGGCATATTGCGGTTCGCCCCCGACATAGCGGACGAACGCGAGCGTCGTCTGACGCGCGCTGCGCGTCGCGTAGCGCAGGTCGACCTGGGAATTCAGCGCGTGGTCGGCGACAATTCGCCCGAACAGATCGGTCGAGATGCCGCCGACAAACCCGGCCGGAGCGCCCAGACGCGCCATGCCGACCGCGATGTTGAGACAAGAACCGCCCGCGACCGGCACGGCGGCGTCCCGCCCATCAATCGACGTGACGGGCAGGAAATCAACCAGGGCATCTCCACAACTCAGCAGCATCGCTCTACTTCTTCGTTTCAAGCCCGGCGCGCAATGCGATCCCCTGCATCGCATTGCGGCTTTCGGAATCGAGCTTTCGCATCAGCCCATGAACCTTTCGCTTGGTGCGATGGAAGTCTGCCATTCCAGCCGCGGATGGTTCGCTCAGCCGGCCGATCGCCGACATCGCGGTCATAGCCTCGCCGATCGATCCGCGAGACTTCGCCGCCACCGCGCCCAGCATGGCGGCGCCGAGCAGGACAGGCTCCTGCGTTTCCGGAACGGCAACGGTCAGGCCCGTGGTATCGGCCATGATCTGACGGACCAGGGGACTTCGCCCGGCGCCACCGCTGATCACCATCATGTCGCTGTCCACGCCGTGGGATCGAAACGCCTCCACGACATCCGCCAGACCGTAGGCGAGCCCGCAGAGCCCGGCCACGAACAGCCGTTCCATCGAGCTGATGTCGACGTCGAGATCCATTCCCGCGACAACTGCACGCGCGTCGGGATCGGCGAAAGGCGACCGGTTGCCGAGAAACTCGGGCAGGACGTGGATGTCACGGGCAAACAATGCCGCCTCGCCCAGGCTTGCCGCACGCGGGACGATGCGCCGTTCGAGAAACTCCGGGATCTCCATGCCGGCCGCGTGCGCCACGGCCACGGCCTCGCCATAGGCGGGATGGGATTTTACAAGGTGATCTATCGCCGCACCGGCCGCGGACTGACCACCTTCGTTGAGCCAGAAGCCTGGAACCATTCCCGAATAATAGGGGCCCCAGACGCCCGGAACGAAACGCGGTGCCGATGTTGTCGCCATGATGCAGGCCGAGGTCCCCATGATGTAAGCAAGGCGACGACACACATCGACCGCCGCATTAGATTTTCCATGCCCCCCAATCGTGCCGACACCGCCGGCATGAGCGTCGATCAGCGAGGCCCCGACGGGCGTCCCTTCGAGCAGACCGAAGTCGCGTGCCGCGGATTTTGATAGCCCCGTTCCCAGCGGCGTGCCGGGTGCGACGATCTCGCTGCCAATTTTCGCATACTGGTCGGCGGCAAGATCGCCTAGACCGACGCGTTCGAAATAGCTCTCGCTCCAGCGCTGTTCGTGGGCGAGATAATTCCACTTGCATGCCAGCGTGCACATCGAACGCGCAAGCGAACCGGTCGCGCGAAACGAAAGATAGTCGGCGAGGTCGAAGAAATGCCCGGCCGCCTGATAGGTCGACGGCAGATGCCGCTTCAGCCAAAGCAATTTCGGAATTTCCATTTCCGGCGAGATCGAGCCGCCGACATAACGTAGCACGTCGTCCCGCGTCTCGTTGACCCGGCGGGCTTCCGCAATAGCGCGGTGATCCATCCAAACGATGACATTGCGCCGTTCGTCACCGGAGCCACTGACGGTTAGCGGGCGGCCTTCGGCATCCAGCACCACAAGCGAGCAGGTCGCGTCAAAACCCAGACCCTTGACCGCGGAAGGCGGAATGGCGGCCTCCCCCATCGCGGCGCGAACCGAAGCGGCGCATGCTGACCAGATCTCGGACGACGACTGTTCGACGACGCCGCCCGCTTCGTGCCATAGCGTGATCGGATGCCGGGCGGTCGCCAGCAAGGTTCCGTTCTCGTCAAATACTCCGGCGCGAGCGCTCGACGTCCCGACGTCGATGCCGATGAAGGCCTGCTGCATTGCAACCCCACTACAGATCAGCGCCAGTTCACCAGCACGTATAACCTCCGTCAACGAGGACAACGCTCCCGGTCATCAGGCTGGCGGCGTCGGACGCCAAAAACAGGACGACGGACGCGATTTCGTCGACCTCTCCCATCCGAGCCATCGGCGTACCGCCGATCCAGGCATCGTACATCCGCGGGTTGCTTTTGACGAACGCGTTGAGGGGGGTGGTGATATAAGTCGGCGCCACGGCGTTGACACGGACGCCGCGCGCCCCCCACTCGGCCGCAAGCGATTTGGTCAGATGGTGCACCGCGGCCTTGGAGGCGTTGTAGTAGCACTGCTCTTGCGGTTTGTTGACGATGAAGCCGGACATCGACCCGATGTTCACGATGGAACCGGACTTCGCGTCCAGCATATGCTTGCCGAAGGCGCGGCAGCACCAGAACGTGCCGTTGAGATTGACGTCGATGACGTTGAGCCAATGTTCGTCGGCGACCTTCTCGGCAGGCGTCTCGCTCCGCGCAATGCCGGCATTGTTGACGAGGATATCGACCCGGCCGAAGCGAGATGTCAGCTGATCGGCGACCTCGGAAACGCGCCTTGGGTCTGTCACGTCCATGATCGCGATCTCGGCCTCCAGGCCCTTCGCTTTCAGGCTCGCGCATCCAGCAGCGGCAAGTTGGGAATCACGATCCGCGATGACGACCTTCGCTCCCGCCTCCGCCATGGCTTCCGCGCAGGCCAGTCCGATTCCCTGACCGCCGCCGGTCACCACGGCTGTCTTCTGGTCCAGTTTGAATTTTTCCAGATACATCTTTTTGTTGGTCCTGTTTTCCTATCGCGGCGCAGCGCGCCGTCCGCTCATGTCCTGATCACCGCGCCGTCCTTGTCGAAACGGTGCAGCCGGGTTGGATCGGGCGAAAGCCATACTCGGTCGCCGGCCTTGAGATTGAATTCTCCGATACAGCGCGCCGTCAGCAGACCGAGCTTGCCCGCGTCGACATAGAGGAAGGTATCGCTGCCGAGATGCTCGGCGACCGACACGGTCCCGGGCCAGCCCTCTCCCTCCTTGCCGATCTTCAGATGCTCGGGCCTGATGCCGAGGGTAGCGACGCCGGCCTCGCCGGCCGCCTCGCCGGACACAAAATTCATCTTCGGCGAGCCGATGAACCCGGCGACAAAAAGATTTGCCGGCCGCTCGTAGAGTTCCAGCGGCGAGCCGTATTGTTCGATATGGCCGGCGTTCAGCACTACGATCTTGTCGGCCATCGTCATGGCTTCGACCTGATCATGGGTGACATAGATGGCGGTGGTCGCAAGCTGCTTCTGCAATTTGGTGACTTCCAGCCGCATCTGAACGCGGAGCGCCGCGTCGAGATTCGACAAGGGCTCGTCGAACAGAAACGCCTTCGGCTCGCGCACGATCGCGCGCCCGATCGCGACGCGCTGGCGCTGTCCGCCGGAGAGCTCGCGCGGCTTGCGATCGAGATATGGAGTAAGATTCAGCGTGGCGGCGGCCGCCTCCACCTTGCGGTCGATATCCGGGCGCGGCAGGCCGGCCATCTTCAGGCCGAAAGCGATGTTGCCGCGGACGCTCATATGCGGATAGAGCGCATAGGATTGGAACACCATCGACAGGCCGCGCTTGGCCGGCGGCACATCCACCACGTTCTTGCCGTCGATCAGGATTTGCCCGCCGGTGACGTCCTCCAGTCCGGCGATCAGGCGCAAGAGCGTCGTCTTCCCGCAGCCGGACGGTCCGACGAACACCACGAAGGAGCCGTCCTCGATATCCAGATTGGCATCCTTGATGATGTTGACCGGTCCGAACGATTTCCGGACTCCCTGCAGCGTGATCTGGCCCATGATCTCTGTTCCCTTGCTATTTGACCGCGCCGAAGGTCAGTCCGCGGACAAGCTGCCGCTGCGTGAACCAACCGAGGATGATGATCGGCGCAATGGCGAGCGTTGAGGCGGCCGACAGTTTTGCCCAGAACAGGCCCTCAGGACTCGAATAGGATGCGATGAACGTTGTGAGCGGTGCGGCCTCCAGCGTCGAAAGATTCAGCGTCCAGAATGCCTCATTCCACGCCAGGATGAAATTAAGCAGCAGCGTCGAGGCGAGGCCTGGGACGGCCATCGGCGTCAGCACATAGACGAGTTCGCGCCCGATGGTCGCCCCATCCATCCGTGCCGCTTCGAGAATGTCTTTCGGGATTTCCTTGAAGTAAGTGAAGAGCATCCAGATCACGATCGGCAGATTGCCGAGGCAAAGAATCATCACCAGACCGGCGCGCGTATCGAGCAGCCCGAAATCGCGGAAGATCAGATAGATCGGAACCAGCACACCGACCGACGGCATCATCTTGGTCGAGAGCATCCAGAGCAGGACGTCCTTGGTGCGCTTGGTCGGCGCGAACGCCATCGACCACGCCGCGGGTATTGCGATGATCATCGCAATCAACGTCGACCCACCGGCAATGATGATCGAATTGAGCGCATGATGCACGTAGTCACTGCGCTCCTGCACCGTGGCGTAATTCTCGGTGGTCCAGTGAAACAGCAGGAATTTTGGCGGCATCGAGAACGCCTCGAGCTCGGTCTTGAAGCTCGTCAGCACCATCCATAGGATGGGCAGGAAAATCAAAAATCCGAACAGCCACGCCGCAGCCGTGGACACCCATACGCGTCTCGCCGTCACCTTGCGTGCCATCGCTTACGCCTCCAGATTCCGCCCGACGATCCGCACCAGGAAGAAGGCCACGATATTGGCGATCACGACCGCGACCAGTCCGCCGGCGGAGGCGTTGCCGACGTCGTACTGGACCAGCGCCTGCTGGTAGATCAGGAATGCGATATTGGTGGTCGCCAAGCCGGGGCCGCCGCCGGTCGTGACAAAGATTTCGGCGAACACGGTCAGCAGGAATATCGTCTCGATCAGGATAACCACGGTGATCGGCCGCGCGAGATGCGGCAACGTGAGATAGATGAAGGTCGAAAGCGCGCTCGCCCCGTCCATCTCGGCGGCTTCCTTCTGCTCTTCGTCCTGGGACTGCAGCGCCGTCAGCAGGATGAGGGTCGCAAACGGCAGCCATTGCCAGGCCACGATCAGGATCACCGCAAACAAAGGCACATCGTTGAACCAGTCGATCGGCGTTGCGCCCACGAGCGTCGCGACCCAGGCGAACAGCCCGGACACCGGATGCATCAAGAGGTTCTTCCAGATCAGCGCGCTCACGGTCGGCATCACGAAGAACGGTGCGATTACCATCAGGCGGACGATGCTGCGCCCCACCACCTGCTGGTCGAGCAGCAGGGCCAGCGGCGTGCCGAGCAGGATGGTGATGGCGAGAACGGAACCGACCAGCACCAGCGTGTTCCGCAGTGCGGTCAGAAAAGCGGGGTCGGTGAGAAAATATCGAAAGTTCTCCAGCCCCACGAAGCTCCAGGTTTCCGCGTCGAGCAGGCTGTAGTGCAGCGTCGAAAAATAGATCGTCATCGCCAGCGGGACGATCATCCAGATGAACAGCAATGCGACGGCCGGCGTCAGCAGAGCCCTACCGAGGACCTGGGTTTGCTCCGTCGCCATCGCCGCCTCCTGCTATCTCTTGAAGGGAGATGTGGCCGCCGTCCGTGCTTCGGCCGGTCGGCAGCCAAGATTGGCGCAGTGCGCTATTTGATATAGCCGGCGCGCTTCATTTCGCGTTCAGTGGCGCTTTGCGCGGCCGCGAGTGCTGCGTCCACCGTCGATGAACCAGCCAACGCCGCGGAGAACTGCTGACCGACGCTGGTGCCGATGCCCTGGAACTCCGGAATCGCCGCGTACTGCACGCCGACATACGGCACCGGCTGCACACTCGGCTTGTTCGGATCGGCGGCGTCGATCGATGCCAGCGTCAGCTTGGCGAACGGCGCGACCTTCAGATATTCCGGATTCTGGTAGAGCGAGGTTCGCGTGCCGGGCGGTACGTTGGCCCATCCCTCCTTCGAGGCGACGAGTTTGGTGTAGTCCTTGCTCGTGGCCCAGGCGATGAACTTCTCGGCGGCGGCGGTCTTCTTCGAACCCGCGGGGATCGCGAGATTCCATGCCCACAGCCAGTTGGCGTTCTTGCCAAGCCCCGCATTCGGCGCGAGCGCAAAGCCGACCTTGTCTGCAACCCTGGAATCCTTGGGATTGGTGACGAAGGAGGCGGCCACGGTGGCGTCGATCCACATTGCGCATTTGCCGGAGTTGAACAGCGCGAGGTTTTCATTGAAGCCGTTCGAGCTTGCGCCGGGAGGGCCGGCGGCCTTCATCAGATCGACATAGGTGGACAGCGTCTTCTTCCACTCCGGCTTGTCGAATTGCGGCTGCCATTTCTCATCGAACCAGCGCGCGCCGAACGAGTTCGACATCGCGGTCAGGAACGCCATGTTCTCGCCCCAGCCCGCCTTGCCCCTCAGGCAGATGCCGTAGACGCCGTCGGATTTGTCGGTGAGCTTCTTGGCCGCATCGATCACGAAATCCCAGGTCGGGTTTTCCGGCATCGTCAAGCCGGCCTTCTGGAACAGGTCGGTGCGGTACATGACCATCGAACTCTCGCCGTAGAACGGCGCGGCGTACAGCTTGCCCGATACCGACGCGGCGTCGCGGATCTTGGGGAGCAGGTCCGCGGTGTCGTAGTCGGGTCCCAGATTGTCGAGCGGAATGAGCCAGTTCTTCTTGGCCCAGATCGGAACCTCATAGGTGCCGATGGTGAGCACGTCGAACTGCCCGCCCTTGGTCGCGATGTCGGTCGTGACGCGCTGGCGCAGGACGTTCTCTTCGAGCGTCACCCATTTGACGGTGATATCGGGGTTTTTGGCGGTGAAGTCGTTGGTCAGCGCCTGCATCCGAATCATGTCGCCGTTGTTCACGGTGGCGATGGTCAGGGTTGTCTGTGCGACGGAAGGAGCTGCGCCCAACAGGGTAGCCGCGCCCAGGAGGGCGCCGAGGACGTGTTTCACGATAACCTCCCTTAGTGACGTTGAGCATATGCCCACGCCTTGCAATTATGTTCACACCGACTCCAGAGGTTGTCAAGGATCGGAATTGCGCTTGTGCACCGATGCGTAGACGGGAGGGCACGGTTCGATGGCCCGCATGCCTGGATCGGCTGGCGGGAACCTCCGCGCGCGACGAGGCCGAAAGACCGGTTTGGTTAGCTACGACTTGAGGATGGCGCCTGCGGTCGCCTCGTCGGTGATCAGCCCGTTCAGCAGCCGCCCCTTGAGCGCCGCCCTGATGGCCGAAACCTTGGCACGACCGACCGCCGCTCCGATGGTCAGGGCCTCGGCAGGTACCTGCGGTGGAATGCTGGTGAGGCGAAGGTTTGTCCCACCTTTGATCAGGTGCCCCTCCTCGTCAAATGCCCAGCCGATCAGTTCGCCAACGGCGCCCAGCCGCATCATCTCGAGCAGCTCTTCGCGCGAGACGAAACCGTCAATGTGGACTTGCGCCTGCCGGTCCATCTGCCCGACCCCGACAAGCCGCAGGTCGGCCTTGGCGGCGACCGCTCTCACCCTGGCGATCGGATCTATCTTGAGCATCTGGTCGCGCTCGCGCTCGGACGACATCAGAAACGGCAGCGGCATCGGATAGTGGCGCGCCCTGGTCCGATCGGCGAGACGACCGACGGTGTCGAAGAAGCTGGCAGAGCCGTCGGCCGAAATGTTTCCGACCAGCGACACGATCTGGTGGTTCGGACAGTCAATCGGAGACACGCGCTCGACGGCAGCCCGCACCGCTCTCCCGGTGCCCAGCGCCACGATCGTCGGCTTCTCGGTACGCAACGTCGTTTCGAGGATGTTCGCAGCCCGCTCGGCAATCCCGGCGGCCGAGAGCGGCGCAGCGGGGTCGGTTGGCACCACTTCGCAGTAGACGAGGTGAAACAAGTCCTTCAGCCGCGCCGCCAGCTCCATACAGGCCGTTATCGGGTGCTCCAGCCGGAAGGTAATCAGGCGCTCGGTGAGACAGAGTGAAACCAGGCGCTGGGCCGATGCCCGCGAGACCTTCAGCACTTTGGCGATTTCATCCTGGGTGTGGCCGGCAATAAAGTACAGCCAGCCAGCCCGCGCGGCTTCGTCCAGACGCGATTTCTCGTTGTCGGATGCTGCCATCAATCTGCTACCGGTCCGTCCGCCAAAAATCCGTCATTCGCCCGAACACCCGATCGGCCCCCGCCTCGCGCAGGATCGCCTGGCCGTCCCGTGACCGATAGTGGCTGCCGCCAACAAAGCCCCAAACCGTCATGCCGGCCGCCTTCCCCGCTTTGACGCCGCTGACGCTGTCCTCGATCACGAGGGCGCGGTGCGGATCCACCTGCATCCTCTCGGCCGCGTGGAGGAAAAGGTCGGGCGCCGGTTTGCCGCGCGCCACCATTTGGGAGGTATAAAGCCGCGTATCGAAATGCGGCGCAAGCCCGGTCAGCGAAAGCGAGAACGACACCCTGTCGATGTCGCTGGACGAGGCGACGCAATGCGGGATTCGCAGGTCCTCCAATACCGACTTCACACCTTCTATCGGGCAAAGCGCGGAAAGGAACGCCGCGCGAACCCCCGTCTTCAGTTCGGTCGCAAATTGCTCGGGGATTGCGCGCCCCAGCGCTTCATAATGCTGGAACACCGCCGTCACGCTTCGTCCAAGAAACAGATCGAGCGCCTGATCGATGTCAAGACCGATGCCATAGGCGGCCAAGGTTTCCGAAAGACAGCGACAACTCAGCACTTCGCTATCGACCAATACGCCGTCGCAGTCGAAAATGATGAGATCTGGCCTGATCATCGCGCGTTTCCTGACCCATATGAGAGCATATACTCAGATATTGGGCAATAACCCTCTGTTGCATGGAGATTGAGTACGGCCTTCCACAACGCTGTCGATGCGTTCCCGATTGCCTCAAGATGCCAACCGCGCTCGAGGATTTTCGGGACGAGCGGTACAGCTCTGTCAGCTGCAAAGATGCTGTCACCAATGGAGAAAACCGTCAGGCTACTCGGACTGTTCGATTTTTGGATTCTCCGTCGGAGAAACCCAGCGCGGCGAACACACACTTGGTGATTTAGCACCGAGTGCAAGAGTCCGCTTTGCGCCATGAGCGGACCTTCCGACCGGGTCCATTCTTATCGAAACTTGCTCTCTCGCCGTCGATGAAGGTTTTCTCGGCAGACGTGCCACCTTGGCGGCGCAGATGCCCTTATTGGATCGATCGCGCTCAAATAAGGCCATTGAGGAGCGGCGCCGTTGCGGAGACTGACCAAGGTAGGACGGAACCGACAGCTCTTCGGCTGCAACGAAAAACTAAGCCGCGAGATGTGGTCAAATGCCCCAGCGTAGCGCCGCTGTGTGCACCGGGGCATCCCACAATTCCTTCGCCTGGTCGTCGAGCACGGATACCGTGACCGAGGCGCCGGCCATGTCGAGTGATGTTACGTAGGACCCGGTCAGGAAACGTGTCACTTTGAGGCCCGCGCCGTCCAGAATTCGCCTGACACTGTTGACCATCAGATAGAGTTCGATCAGCGGCGTTGCGCCGAACCCGTTGACGAGCAGCAGCACTTCACTGCCCGGCTTCGGCGCAAGATCCCTAAGGATTGCCTCGCCCAGCTCTGCCGCGATCGCATCGGCGGGAACGAGCGCGACCCTGCGCCGTCCGGGCTCGCCATGAATGCCGACGCCCATTTCCATTTCATTGTCGGCCAGCGTGAAATTCGGCCGTCCCGCCGCCGGCACGGTGCACGGCGTGAGCGCCACGCCCATCGAGCGGGTGCGCTGGTTGACGTCGTCGCCGAGCGCCTTGAGGGCCGCCAACGGCATTCCCGTCTCGGCCGCAGCGCCGACCATCTTTTCCACGATCAGTGTTCCCGCGACACCGCGGCGACCGGTCGTGTAGGTCGACTTCTCGACCGCCACGTCGTCGTTCGTCACCACGCTCGCTACTTCCCGGCCGGCCATCTCGGCGGCCATGGTGAAGTTCATCACATCGCCTTCATAGTTCTTGACGATGAAGAGAACGCCTGCACCGGTGTCGACGGCCTCGGCGGCCTCGACCATCTGGTCCGGCGTCGGCGAGGTGAAGACCTGGCCGGGACAGGCGGCATCGAGCATACCGCGACCGACAAAGCCCGCATGCAGCGGTTCATGCCCCGAACCGCCGCCTGAAATCAGTGCGACCTTGCCCGGTTTCAACGATCGACGGCGCACGAATTTGCGCTCGGCACCAAGAAGCAGGATATCCGCATGCGCGGCCGCAAAGCCGTCAAGACTTTCCTCGAGTACCGTCTCGGCGCCGTTGATCAGCTTTTTCATAAACGCCCTCCCGATGGTTCACTTGCGGTTCGAAAAATCCCTCAGCCGACGCTCTCGGCGTAGCGCGCAAGCTGCGCCGCAAAATCGATGACGAGTTGTTCGAGCGCGCGGTTTTTCTTGTCGTCGCCCAGATCGGGCACCGTTACCGCGATGGTGCGCGTGCGCGCTTCGCGATGGGATGGTCGCAGCCGGCCGGGATGCGCGCGTCCGTAGGCTCCCAGGAAGGCCGCGCGCTCCGCGCCGGACAGATGGCAGACTTCGAAGATGATCGGGACATGCTTCGCCGGAATCGGCACCAGATAAGCCGGATTGGTAATCTGCGTCACGAAGGAGCGGTTCTTGCCCAGCGCCGCCGCAAGCCTGAGCCTGGTCCCCGACGGCCGGTTGTCGAGCACCCGCCGCAGGATGACCTTGTAGTCAGCAACATTGCTGTCGCCCGGCGCACGCGTGTCTTCGTCTGCTTCGTCCGTCATGAACCTACCTTTGCGATCGCGGTCTTGAGCCGCGCTACGGTCAACGGCGCCACCGAGAGGGTCCGCAAGCCGGTCGCAAGCAGTGCCGTCGTGAGGCGGGTGTCGGCCGCCGCGTCGCCACACAGCGAGACCTCGACACTGCGCTTGCGGGCAGCCTCAACGGTGCGGACGATCAGCGCCAGCACCGCCGGATTGCCTGCATCGTTGAGGTCGGCCACCGCGCCGATATCTCGCGCCGCGGCCATCGTGTACTGCGTCAGGTCGTTCGAGCCGATCGAATAGAACGCGGCGCCGAAATCCTCGGCGCACAGCGCCGCCGCCGGAACCTCGATCATGATACCGAGTGGCGGGCGGGTACAGGCGATCCCTTTCGCCTTCAGTGCTGCGACCTCGGCGTCAAGCATGACACCGGCGCGATCGAGTTCCGAGGGAACCGCGATCATCGGCAGCATTACTTTCAACATCCCATGCACGGCCGCACGTGCCAGCGCCCGCAGTTGCACGCGGAACACCTCGGGCCGCGCCAGCGAGAGGCGGATGCCGCGAAGGCCGAGAAACGGATTGCTCTCGCCGTCAACCGTCAAGCCGGCGATAGGCTTGTCGCCGCCGGCATCGA
Organism: Bradyrhizobium sp. URHC0002; assembly: GCF_054059515.1. NCBI lineage: Bacteria > Pseudomonadati > Pseudomonadota > Alphaproteobacteria > Hyphomicrobiales > Nitrobacteraceae > Bradyrhizobium > Bradyrhizobium sp. URHC0002. The sequence goes on from NZ_JBSSCF010000001.1 coordinate 6,706,236, forward strand.
GGGTGCGGATCGTTACCGGCCTTCCCTGGGCCCACTCAAGAATGCGCCGATAGATCGCATATTGCGTGTCCTCGTCCGGCAGGCCGTGAGACGCCTCGAACAGGAATTCCGTGCGCACGAGACCGATGCCGTCGCAAATCGCGGGATCGAGGCTCGCAAGGTCTTCAGGGGCGGCGATGTTGAGCTGAACCGCGATCCGCCGGCCATCGGCCGTACAGGCAGGCGCAAGGCTCGCGGCCTCGGCGGCGGCGAGCGCAGCGTTCGCAGCCGCCATGCGCTGCTCGAACAGGCGACGGGTCTCCGGCTCGGGATCGAAGATCACGCTTCCTGCATCGCCATCGACCAGTGCCAGCGCCGGCGGCTGCCCGTTCCACGACAACGGACCAAGCCCGACGACCATGGGCGCGCCGCGCGCCCGCGCCAACATTGCGACATGCGAGGAAGGTGAGCCTTCGGCCAGCGCGATGGCGCCGCCGTGCGACCAGTCGGCGGCAAGAAAAGCGGAAGGCGTGATGTCGTCAGCCGCCACGATCGAGCCACCAGTAATCCTGGCGATCGTGTCCACGCCGCTCAAATGCGCGAGTACGCGATCGCGGATGTCGACGATATCGGCGGCACGGGCACGGAAATATTCGTCTTCAGCAGCGCGGTAGCCAGCGATCTCCTCGTCGAGTGCCAAGCGCCAGGCATGGTCGGCAGTGATTCCCACCGAGATGACCTCATATGCCGCAACCGCCAGCGCATCATCTTCAAGCATGGCGACCTGGAATTCCAGAATGTCGGCCACCTCGCCCTGAATCGTCTTGATTTGCTCGGCGATCTCCGCCCTCGCGCCTTCGATTGCCGCCCGCAGTGCCGCCGCCTCCTGCGCGGGATCCTCGCTCGCCGTCCGCCTGGCCACAGCCGCAGTCAGCATGGTGACTGGTCCGATCGCGAGACCCGGCGAGGCAGCACGGCCGATGAGATGAATCTCTGCCACCGCGATCAGGCCTCGCCAAAACCGTCATGCACCAGCGCAAGCAAGGCAGCAAGCGCTGCCTTGCCATCGGGGCCGGCGACGCGGAAATGCAGCGTCGCTCCCTGCGATGCCTTCACGCGCATCACCTTCACCGGACTCTTCGCATCGGTCCAGGGCCCGCCCGGCGCGAGCGCAAATTCGATCTTCGCTACGAAGCCTTTCGCGCACTGTGTGAGCTTGACCGACGGCCGCGCATGAAGACCGACGGCGTTGACGAGAACCGCCGAGGCCGTCAGCGGTGCGAAGGCGTTAGCCCCCCGGCTGGCGTTGACATCATGCATAGAATTCCTCCGCGCTACGCTTGACGGCGGCAAGCGATGAACCACCCGAGGATTCGGTCGCTGCGATCACAGCGCCTTCAACCACCGGCGCATTGCAGACAACGACGCGCGCACGCCGTTCTTCAGCCAGCATCTCTACCGCCATCTCCGAATTCGTCTCCGCCCCGCCAAGATCGACCAGAATCGCCACACCAGCCGGCGACCAGGCCACCTCGATTGCCTCGAGGATACCGGCGACATTTGTGCCAAGCCCACCATCGGCGTCGCCGCCGGTCCAGGCGAGCGGCACGGCGTTGCCTACCATCTGGCGCACCATATCGGCGGCGCCTTCCGCGATTTTGGAGGAATGCGAAACAATGACGATGCCGACATTGCCGGGACTTGAATTGCTCATGAAGCTGCCTCGAATTCCAGTGCAGCAATTGCTGCGCTGATCAACAGGGACGCCGAGCGAGACCCCGGGTCCATATGGCCGATGGATCTTTCGCCGAGGAAGGATGCCCGTCCGCGGGTTGCAAGCATCGGTGTCGTGCGGTCGGCGGCTTGCACCGCCTCGGCCGCAATCGCCCTGGCGTCACCGCCGCCTGCGAATACGGCTTGCACCGGCACCAGGACATCCAGCAAGGTTTTCTGCCCCGCTTCCGATCGCCCGCGCGCCTTGACCGCGGTGATCGCCTTGTCCGCCGCCGCGACGAGATCGGTGCGCGCCGGCTGCTCGGGAAGCGCCTTGCCAAGCTCCATGAAGAAGGTGCCGACCAGTGGCCCGGAAGCGCCGCCAACCTTCATGACCAGCGTCATTCCAATTGACTTCAGCATTTCCGGCAATGATTTGTCGGCAAGGCCGGGCAGCGTCGCGAGCACGGCCTCAAAACCCCGCTTCATGTTCAATCCGTGATCGCCATCGCCGATCGCCTGGTCGAGGCTGGTCAATTCCTCGGCGTGCCCGATCATCGATTCCGCGAGCGCCCGCACCAGTTTTTCCCTGGCTTCCCGATCGAGACTCATGCCGCGACCCTCCCGCCATCCGCATCAAAGAACAGCGGCTTGTTGAGACGAAGCGACACGATATCCCCGGCGCCGAGCCTTGCTTCAGGGTCGGACAACGTCACGACGGGCTGGCCGCCAAGGTCGAGATGGAGATGGCTCTGGTCGCCGAGATGCTCGATCCGCTTGACGGTCGCTTGTACGTCGCCGCCGCCGCGCGCGATCGTCAGGTGCTCGGTGCGCGCGCCGATGGTCATGGCCTCGCGTGGCGCGCCGGCAAACAGAGCCGCCGGCAGCAGATTGATTGCCGGCTGGCCAAGCCGCGCGGCGACGTGAGCGTTGATCGGGTTCTCATAGATCTCACGTGGTGTACCTATCTGCAGCAGCCGCCCGGCCTCGATGACACCGATGCGCGAAGCCATGGTCATCGCTTCGGTCTGATCATGGGTGACGTAGAGGATGGTCGCGCCGAGATCGGTCTGGATACGTTTCAGTTCAAGCCGCATTTCACCGCGCAGCTTGGCATCCAGCGATGAGAGCGGCTCGTCCATCAGATAGATCGCGGGCGAGCGCACCAGGGCCCGGCCGATCGCGACCCGCTGCATCTGTCCGCCTGACAACTGCGTTGCCTTGTTGTCCAGCTTGGTTTCGATGTGGAGAAGGCGCGCGACTTCCCGCACCTTCGCGCGGATCTCGGCCTCCGGTACGCGGCGGATCGGCGCGCGTAACGCAAAAGCCATGTTCTCGAACACGGTAAGATGCGGATACAACGAATATTGCTGAAAGACGAAAGCGACGTCGCGATCGGCCGGCGCGTCGCCGGTCACGTCGCGTCCGCCGATCCGGATCGAACCACGGTCGGGCATCTCCAGTCCGGCGATCAGACGCAACGTCGTCGTCTTGCCGGCACCCGTTGGCCCGAGCAAGGCAACGAACTCGCCGTCGCCGACGGTCAGCGACAGATCGCTGACGGCCTGCGTCTTCTTGAACGCCTTGGAGACCGCCCTGATCTCGACCTCAGCCATGCACTCCTCCCTCATGCAATACGGTACGGATCGCCCGGCCGGACGCCTTGTCGAAGATCGACAGCGTATCGGGCCGGAAGTCGAGCCCGACATTCTCTCCGGTCCGAAACGACACGCTGGCGGGCGACCGGGCCTTGAGTGCGCCATAGCGCGTCGTCACGGTGACGATCTGCGTCGTGCCGAGGTACTCGGTCCCATAGATCTCGCCCCGCACCGCGCCGCGATCGGTGAAACGCACATGCTCGGGCCTGACCCCGAGAACGAGATCGCTTTCCGCTAGCCCCTCGCGCGCCGCGGGAATGGCAACCTCGCGCTCGCCAAGCCGGATCTCCTGCACGCCGGCTTCCAGGCTGCCGCGGAACGGCAGGAAGTTCATCGGCGGTGAGCCAATGAAATCTGCAACGAAGAGTGAGGCCGGCCGATCATAGATGTCGCGCGGGCTCGCGACCTGCTCGACGACACCGTTGTTCATCACAGCGATCATATCGGCCATCGCCATGGCCTCGAGCTGATCGTGCGTGACATAGACCGTGGTCGCTCCAAGCCGGTCGTGCAGTGCGCGCAGTTCGCGGATCATCGCCTCGCGCATTTCAGTATCGAGCGCTCCGAGCGGCTCGTCCATCAGGAAGCATTTCGGCTTGCGCACGATCGCGCGTCCAAGCGCGACGCGCTGCCGATCGCCGCCTGCAAGACCCGACACCGGCCTGTCGAGAAGATGTGAAATGCGCAGGATGCGTGCGGCCTCCACAACCCGCCGGTCGGCTTCCGCCGCGCCGATGCCCTCGCATTTCAGGGGGAAACCGATGTTTCGCCGGACATTCATATGCGGATAGAGGGCGAAGAGCTGGAACACGAAAGCAATATCGCGGGCCGATGCGCGGTTCATCGTGACGTCCTCGCCGTCAAGCCGAATGGTGCCGGCCGTCGGCAATTCCAGTCCTGCAATCATTCGCAGCGTTGTCGTCTTGCCGCAGCCGGAAGGACCCAGCAGACAGAGGAACTCGCCGTCCTCCACCGTGAAGCTGGCTTCCTTGACGGCATGGAAGTCCCCGAACGATTTGTCGAGCGCTTCGACCCGGATCTGTGCCATCCGCCCTACTCCCTGACCTTCGAGACAATGATGAACATCACCGTACCGAACAGCGTGGTCGCGAACGACCAGGAATAGAGCGTCAGCGAAAATGGCTGCATCAGCATGACGACGCCCGCAGCAATGATCGCCGTCGCAATGGCTTCCAGCGGGCCGCGCCGCAGAATTCTGTCCGCGAAGCTGCTCGGCATGGGGGAATGTGTATCGAGGCTCATTTGCGAACGGCTCCAAAGGTAATGCCGCGCAACAAGTGTTTGCGCAGGAGCACCGTGAATACGACAATCGGTACCAGAAACAGCGTCGTACCGGCGGCGACCGCAGGCCAGTCCTGTCCACCCTCCCCGATGATGATCGGAATGAAAGGCGGCGCCGTCTGAGCGTTGCCGGAGGTCAGAAGCACCGCGAAGGCGTACTCGTTCCAGGCGAAGATCAGGCAGAAGATCGCCGTTGCCGCGATTCCCGTCGTCGCCTGCGGCAGCACCACCTTCACGAAGGCCTGAAAGCGCGTGTAGCCGTCGATCATGGCCGCTTCCTCGTACTCGCGCGGGATCTCGTCGATGAAGCCCTTGAGCAGCCAGACCGCGAGCGAGACGTTGACCGAGGTGTAGAGCAGGATCATGCCGAGCCTTGTGTCCGACAGTCCGATGGTGCGGTACATCAGGTAAATCGGGATCGCGACCGCGATCGGCGGCATCATCCGCGTCGACAGGATGAAGAACAGCAAATCGTCCTTCAGCGGCACCCGGAATCGCGAGAAGCCGTAGGCCGCCAACGTTCCGAGGGCGACCGCGAGCACGGTCGAGCCGAACGCGATGATCAGCGAATTGACAAAACGCGGCACATAATTCGACGGACCGGCGACCACCATGTTGCGGCCGCGTGCAATTTCATCGCAAAGCCCCTGAGGCGGTCCAAGCGTGCGGATGAATTCCGGCGTCTGGCGCGAGCGCGTGGTAAAGAGATTGCAGAAACCTTCGAGCGACGGGGTGAAGACGACCTTGGGTGGATAGGAGATCGCATCGTCCGGTGACTTGAACGAGGTGAGAACGATCCAGACCAGCGGAATCATGGTGATCACGGCGTAGAGAACCACGAGCGAACCCGCGAGTCGCCGGGTGCCGGGCGATGGTTCGACGACGGAATGGGCGGTGTTGGCGATGCTCATCGGCTCTTCACCCGGTTCAGCGCCTTGACATAGATGTTGGCGAGGCCAAACACCGTCACGAACAAAATGATCGCAAAGGCCGAGGAATAGCCCGTCCTCCAGCTCTCGAAGGCGGCGCGCTTGAGCGTGATCGAGGCAACCTCCGTGGTCGACCCCGGCCCGCCACCGGTGAGCAGGTTGACCATGTCGAACATCTTGAAGTTCTCGATGCCGCGGAACAGCACGGCGAGCATGATGAATGGCAACGCCATCGGCAGCGTGATCGACCAGAATTGCCGCCATTTTGATGCGCGGTCGACCTCCGCCGCCTCATAGATGTAGTCCGGAATCGATCGCAGGCCGGCAAGGCAGATCAGCATCACATAAGGCGTCCACATCCAGGCGTCGACGATGACGATCGCCCAGGGGCTCAACGTCACATCACCTAGCATCTGGAACGACGATGCGGAGCGGCCCGTGAGGAAAGCGACCACATAATTGAAGAGGCCGATCTGCGGCTGGTAGAGAAACGTCCAGAAATTGCCGACGACGGCCGGCGAAAGCATCATCGGCAGCAGGATGATGGTGGTCCACATGCCGTGGCCGCGGAACTTCTTGTCGATCAGGAAGGCAAGACCGAACCCAAGCACGGTCTCGATGACGACGGTCCAGAACACGAAATGTGCCGTCACCTGCATCGCCGCCCAGATGTCCGGATCGGTCAGGATCGTCTGGTACCAATCGATCCCCAGCCACTTCACCGGTGCATTGGCCCGGTTGGCCCGATAGTTGGTGAATGACAGATAGATCGTCCACACCAGCGGGAAGATATTGATCGCCAGCAGCAGCACGATCGTCGGGGTAATGAAGAGCCATGCGAGCGCCTTGTCCGAGAAGCCCTGGATCCGACGCACCACGGCCGGCTTCACGGGCACAGCGCCGTATGTGATCCGCGATGAGGCACTCAAATCATTCATGGCGTCGGCTGGTCCTGATGCGCCGCGATCGTCGGCTTCGAAGGAGTGTCCTGGTTTGTTGGAAAGAACGGCCTGGAGTACGAGCGAACCGCACTCCAGGCCGCTATCCTAGAACTTCTTGCCCTCTTCCTTGAAGATGGCTTTCCAATCTTTCACCAATCCGTCGAGCGCTTCCTTCGCAGTCCCTTTGTCAGCGACCACGTAGTCATGCACGCGCTTCTGCTCGGCCTGCAGGAGTTGCGCGTAGGAGGGCTCGGCCCAGAAATCGACCACCATACCCATCGACTTCAAGAACTCCTTGGCGAACGGCGCGCTGTCCGGGAAGCTCGGGTCGTTCAGCACGGATTTGGCACAGGAATAACCGCCCAGCGCCCACCACTTCTTCTGCACATCATTGCCGGAGAACCATTTGATGTATTGCAGCGCTTCACCCTGGTTCTTCGAATAGGAAACCACGGAGATGCCCTGTCCGCCGAGTTGGGTTGCCTGGGTGGTAGCGGCGGGATTAGAGAAGAAGCCGATCTTGTCACCGCCGACATTGGGGTCCTTGTAGAGGCCTGGGAAGAAGGCGAAGAAGTTCATCTGCAGCGCCACCTGGCCGGACTTGAACGCATCAAGACCTTCCGACATGTAGGAATTGGAAGCACCCGGGGGCGTGCAGCACTTGTAGAGCTCCTTGTAGGCTTCGAGCCCCTTGACGGCACCCGCCGAGTTGACAAAGCCATCCATTGCATACGGCTTGTTGGGGTCCTGATATTTAAAGCCATAGTCGTAGAGATAGTTCGAAACGCCCATGGTGATGCCTTCCGAACCGCGCTCGGTATAGATCGATGCACCATAGACCTTCTTGCCGTCGATCTCGCGCCCCTGGAAGAACTGCGCGATGTCGCGCAGCTCATCGAGCGTGTTCGGCACAGCGATATCCCGGCCATATTTGGCCTTGAAATCTTTCTGCACATCGGGGCGCGCAAACCAATCCTTGCGATAGGTCCAGCCCACCGCGTCGCCCATGGCCGGCAACGCCCAATAATTCGGTGTGTTCTTCGGCCACTGCGAATAGCCGACCACGGTGGCCGGCATGTAGTCGTCCATACTGATGCCTTCCTTCTTGAAGAAGTCGTTCAGCTTGACGTACTGGCCGTTCTCCGCGGCGCCGCCGATCCACTGTGAATCGCCGATGATGAGATCGCACAGCGAACCGCGCGAGTTGAGTTCGTTCAGGAAGCGATCGGCATAATTGGTCCACGGCACGAACTCGAACTTCATGCCGATCCCGCTCTTGGCGGTAAAATCCTTCGACAGTTCGACCAGCGCGTTGGCCGGGTCCCATGCGGCCCAGCACAGCGTGATGGTCTTGCCCTGCGCTTAAGCGGGCGTGGTGGCCGCTCCAATGCCGAGCGCAGCGGCAAAGGCGCCGCATGCAGCAAAAAGCACCTTCATACGATGGTTCATGCGCATCTCCTCCGTTAAGCCGGCCATCGACATAGCGCGGCGTTCCTGCCCGCTCGAATGCTTCGAGCAGTGCGACACAGTCCGTGACGGTCTGATTCACTAAACTAGCGTTTCCTCGCGCTTTCCCGGATTCTTAAGGACCGGCGAAGCTCGATTTGTTTAGTGAAGCACCATTTACTAAACATTGCAAGCGAGTTTGTTGCCGGCTTGGATTTCAAAGCTCGCGTAACGCCTGCCGGTTTAAGCAAGGCGACCGTTATGGGTGGTTTCCCATAAGCTTATTGCATCGAACAGAACTCACGAAGCAATCACGTCGGACGCCGAAAGGGCGCTATCGATTGCGCGTGTCGCCCTAGCGCGTCAATTCCAAGGCATTTTATTTTGTTGCGCCAATTCAATTTCGGAATGGCGTCGCTAGAACGAGTCGTTTGCCATTGCTTGATGCTTTTGACGAAGGTCAGATCGAAAGCTATGCGCAAACCGTGTACAGCGCCGCTTCCTTGAAGAGGCTACTCACTCCGGATAGGCGGGCATATCTCAACGTGCCAAACCCGGAAGTCGCCGCATCATTCAATACTTGTCGGCGGCCATGATGAGGGTCGGTGGAATTGAGGCCAAGTGCCCGGGCGGCCTTACGATCGACGACAAGCTTTTCGGCGCGGGTGCGCATCGCTGCGTCGGTGAGGCACTCGCCCGCGTCGAGATGGAGGAAATCCTCGCGACGATTGCACGGTTGGCGCCGGGCACGCGGCTGGTTGGTGCCTTTCCACGACTTGCGCCTGGACCCATACGCCAGGTTGACCGGATGGAGGTCGAATTTCTGGGCGGATAGCAATGTCTGCTTCGGTCATTCGCGTCGGTTTGGCCGGACCGCGGTGACTTCCGGTCTACTCCGGTGAACGGACATTCTCAGGATAGGCGAGCATGTCGAAGCGCGGGGTGTGCACACATCACACGCGGGCATCATCCGGTCGCTAGACGGCGTGACCATCGTTTACCCTCTTCGAAGCGCGCGATATCAATTTTGATATTGTGGTGTACTCTGAATGCATGCATGTCGATGGTCGGCCTGCATTGAGACAACTTTTGGGATGATGGAGGGCAACATGGCCAAGAAAGCAAAGAAGGCAAAGAAGACAGCCAAGAAGACAGCCAAGAAGAAAAAGAAGTAGTCGTTCGACCAGACCTCTAGCATTCGGATAGCGCCTAAGGTCCGTTGCGCCCTTCGCAGCACGGATCGGCAGCGGCCTTGGTCGCAGAATATCCGCGCAACGAACAGTCTGACCGGACCTTTATGCAGATGGCTGCTGCATAACGGTCCGGTTTTTCATAGGACCTAACGACCTGATCGTATGATGTTGCCGCTGGTACTCGGCGGCATCGTCCTCGGCATTGTGCAGTCGGGTGTGGTTACGGGGAGACGCAACCATCTCAAATTGATTATTGAGGCAGTAGCTTAGAACGCAACGTGAGACGCACGCAGTTTGGGAAGCTGGCGCTCTCTAGGAATGCTTTATGAGAATGTTTGGGGAAGAAGCGCCTCATTGTTTTTCAAGGCGTTTCGGAATAGCCGCCCAAACTGGAATGAGGAAAAGCTTCGATCCATCGCGGGTGGTGTCTTTGCCGTTGAAAGGCGATAGCCATCGTCTCGCTTCGAGATTACGCCGGCCAAGCTTCAAAACGCTGTCAGCCTTGAGGCCTCCTTAGAGGAAGCGCAATAACGCTTTGGCATTTGGTTGCCGTTAATCATTCTTTCTGTGCATTGGTATAGGACGTTGCCATCGTCAGTAGGTGGACAGCGGCAGTTCCTAACTCTTGCATGTCAGCGTCGGCTTCGTAGACCCCAGCGGCACGATGGTATGCGACCGCTACCGTTGCGCAGGCATCCGTCACGAAGTCTCCGACCCGGCGGTTCTCACGTTCCAAAACCATCTGCATCGCAGCTTTCGACGTAGCCTCGGCAATTTGACCATCGTTCAAATCTGGCTGGGAAAAATCTAAATCGGGCGGACGGCATTTCTTGCTGATGTCTTCAACGGCGCGATAGAACTCAGGCTTTCGCACTTCACCGGCTTCTAGATAGCTTTTTAGGAATCGCCGCGCTCTTGATTCAAGCCGTTTGCGATCTTGTCTAACCTTCTTCCGGCGCTCACGCCGCTCGGAATTGAACCAATCAAACATTCGCACCACCCCACCCTGTCTGATTCCTCAAGAGAACGGTAAATTGATGCTCTCTCGATTCGGAGTGCCTTCGCGATCTCGGATGCGCCCAAGCCATGCTTCTTCAAACCGCCCCAAGCGCGATCAGGAACGTGCCGTTCATCAATCTTCCTTCGGAAAACCCGAACAGCAGTCCAAGCACGAAGAGAACATGCCTAGGAAGATTAACCGACTCTGACGCCTTAGCGGAAGCGACCTTGCCGCCCTAATTTCTCTCGGTGGCGACATCAGCGACAGCTCCTCCAATGTGCCCCGCCAGAGCGCTAATGGAAAACAACAGGCCACGCCGCTGCGTTGTGGGCGGGTCGTTGGCCTTATCGATCTTGTCATTTCCTTATCACCACTGAGCCTACCGGCACCTTCTTTGATGGCGCCTTTAGCCTTGTCCGCAGCGCCCTTGGCAGAGCGTCAATTGGTCAGCAAGGCTGATAGATTTGTAAGCCGCCGGATGGCTCATTTCCGATTTGGGTCCCTTTCAGAAGTTGGGCCTGTGACAGAGATGGCGCTCGATGCTCAGAAGCAGACATCTTCAGCTGACAACAGCAGGTCCGAAAAGCGCCAAGAGCGCCATGCGTGCTCGCATCCGTCAGCTAACGGTAGCCGTTGAAGCCTGAACTTTAATTTTGCGCTTCGGGAACTGACCTGTCCGTCAAATCAGACCCCGCGTCTCACTGGCAAGTGAACCATTCGAACTCCCGGGGGTTTAATTTGCCAGGAGAATTGGCAGTGAAGCGAATCTTGAAACCGGTCACTTATGTCTTGGCTGCCCTGTATTTCCTGGTGGACGCGGTTTTCATGGCGATCGCCAAGCCGATCTCGGACTGGCTTGCCAGGCATGTCGTGCTGAGGCGATTGCGCGAATGTATCAGATCGTTGCGGCCCTACCCGTCGCTGGCGCTCTTTTCGGTACCGGTGATCATGCTGGAACCGGTCAAACCGGTGGCGGCTTATCTGGCGGCTACAGGGCAGATGGTGAGCAGCGTTGTGACCTTGATCGTCGGCGAGCTTCTAAAGCTCGTGCTGGTCGAGCGCCTGTTCAGCCTTACCCGGGACAAGCTGATGAAAATTCCAGCCTTTCTCTGGGCGTACACAAAATTCCGCCAAGCGAAGGCATGGCTGGAAGCCACCGAGGCTTGGCAAGCTATTCGCGCAATAAGCAAGGCCGTCCGCCAGTACGTAACCGAGATGAAAAAATCCGCTGCGATGGCGTTTCGGCAGTCTTGAGGACTGCGGGTTGGCGCCATCCGACGGAGGTCTGTAATTGAGCCGGACAGGACAGGCTCGAAGAGTCGCGTTTGCAACTTCGTAGTTCCGACGCGTAGGGGCAACCTGTCAAAGCTGTTGGCTAAAATTAACTGTTGTTCCGAATGGACTCCGGTTCGATGCGGGACAGCCTCACATCGGATCAACGACTTGAAATGGGCGCCGCGTGCCGCTGGCGAAATCCCACTTGCCGGTCAGACAATAGCCTGCGTCGACCGCTCGCGCGCGCGAAGCGTTTGGCGGTTCCCAGGCCACGATGCTGCGCGGATCAGCAAACACGGCGTGATTGGCCGCGGGCTCGAGATCGGCGGCAATCAGGCAGGAACTGTTGGCGACTAATACATTCCACGCGATCGAGGCGTCGTGCCGGGCGAGTTCTTCGATCGCCGCCACGTAGAGCGCAGGCTCCGTCTCGTCGCCGCCCGCCGCGCGCGGCAGTAGCATGCGGAACAGCCGCGAGGCGTGCCGTCGCTCCAGCAACGCCTCGGGTATGCGCCGCGTGCGCTCGATCTCGTCGGCCGCGGCGACAATCTCTGCCCCGAGCTCGCCGGCGCGGACGAACGGGTCCGGACCGGTCTGGATGTCCATGCGTCACCTCGGATTGGCAGGCATTGCAGCCGCGGCGCGTGGACCGGATTCCCCTACTCGCGGTATCTCCACGGCGCGCCGCCGGCCGCGGTCTCGTCAATCGTCCATTGCGGCAGCGCCAGTCCCGGCGCGACATCGGTGAAAACCATGCGCACCCGGGTGCCGATGCCTACCCGCTCGACTTCGGCCTTCGGCGCGAGTACCCCGTCCGGCCGCACCAGATTGCCGACCACGCGGAGCCCCTCCTCCTTGGTCGGCATGCCGCTCTGAGCGTCCAGTTCGACCAGCAACACGAGATATGGCGTGTACTGCCTGAAAGCAGGTTGAATGGCATGATGGACTTCGGTGTAGGAATGCACGGTGCCGCGACCCTCGACCGACACCCATTCCGAAATTAGCTCCGAACACCAAGGGCACGACGTTGTCGGTGGGTAGCGAAGCAGCTTGCACGAGGCGCAGCGCTGCAGGCGGAAATCGTGCTTCGCACAGTAGGCGAAGTAGTTGAGATTCTCATGGTCGAGATCATTGATCTCAAGCGGCATGCCGAGATATTGCGCGGATATCATTTGCCCTATCCTCTCCGCATCACCATCGCCGATCCCGTGCCGGGCATCGCCCAACCAAGATTGGCCGATACCTCGGCATTTTTCACCTGGCGACAACCACCCTCGCAATAATCGTAGGTATGCTGCCGCCTGCCGTCGGGCCCGGTCGGGCAACTATCATCCGCATCGTGGCGGAGTTGACGCACGTTCTCGATCACCATGGCGATGCCGTGGGTATAGCCTTCGCAGAGATGGCCACCCGACGTGTTATTCGGCCTTTTACCGCCGAGCATGATGGTGCCGTCGGAGACGTAGTGGCCGCCCTCGCCCTTCTTGCAGAAGCCGTAATCCTCCAATTGCAGCATGGTGGTGAAGGTAAAGGCGTCATAAGAGCCCGTGAGATCGACGTCCTCCGGACTTACGCCAGAGTTCGGCCAGAGGATGTCCTTGGCGTAGTGACCGGCAACGGTTGAAATCGGCCCGGCCTGGTAGTGCATGTCGACCCGCGGCTTCGAGCAGCGGCCCACCACACCGCGGATCCGCACCAGCGGGTGCTTCAGGTCTTTTGCCCGCTCGGCCGTGGTCACGATTATGGCGTTGGCGTTGTCTGTCTCCACGCAGCAGTCGAGCAGATGTAGCGGTTTGCAGATCATGCGGCTGTTGACGACATCTTCTGCCGTGACGCGCTTCTTGTAGTAGGCCTTGGGGTTGTTCGAAGCGTGATGGCTGTGGGCGACGCGAACATGGGCGACCTGCTCGGCGGTGGTACCAAAATCGTGCATATGGCGCATGAAGGTCGGCGCGAACATTTGTCCTGCGCTCTGCCAGCCATAGGCGCGGCTGTGCATCATGTCGCCCGAGACGGGTATTGCGGAGCGCACACCGGTGCCGCCGATCCGCACCTGCGAAAACCCGTTCATGGAGCGGAAGATCACCACCGTCTTGCACATGCCGGCCTCGATGACGCCGATCGCGATACCGATCAGCGCCTCGGTCGACGATCCGCCGCCGAACACGTCCATGTAGAAATTGAGACGGATACCGAGGTCGCCTGCCACGAATGGCGAGAACACCGAGTCGTTGAATTGATACGACAACATGCCGTCGATTTCGGAAGGTTTGAGGCCGGCATCGACCATCGCGTTGCGCACCGCAATCGACGCGAGCGCCCGCGTCGATTTATCCGAGCCTCGCGTGTAGGAAGTCTCGCCCACGCCGACGATGGCGTATTTGTCTCGCAGGAATTTGGGCGTGGTGGCTTCGACATCTTCTCTCGGCAGAGGCATTTCCCCGGGCTCCCGATCAGTTCTCTGTTTCTTGTCCTGTTCTCGCGCCTGAACGAGAATGCTCACAGTTTTCTCTTTGTCCATCTTCCAAGGCTGCCGGGCGTTCGCCCTCTCACGTGTTCGCGTAAGGCTTGATGATCTCCTCGCCGAAGCGGGCCAGACTCGTTTCGAGATCGGACATAAACGCTGTCACCGGCAGCGCGAGGCGGCCCACGCCCCGCGCGATACGCTCCTCGACGGCCGCACGCGGGTCGAAGCCAGAATTGGGCAGCGCACCGGGACAGCCGAGGATCAATTCCACCATCGCGGGATCGCGACCGGCCTGTTCGGCCGAACGGGCTACGACGTCGAGCAACGGCAACGTGTCGACCTGGGCGCCGATCGAAGGGAAAAAACCGTCGCCCAAGCGGCCGGCGCGCCGGGCGGCCGCTTCCGAGTGGCCGCCGACGATGATCGGCACTGATCTCGCGACCGGCTTCGGATTGCAGTTGACCTTGTCGAAATTCACAAACTCGCCGGCGAAGCTGGCAGCATCGCTGGCCCATAATGCGCGCATGGCCGCGACATACTCATCGGCGCGCCTGCCGCGGCGCTCGAAGGGAATGCCGAGCGCGTCGAACTCTTCCTTTAGCCAACCTACCCCGATGCCGAGTTCGATCCGCCCGCCGCTGAGATAGTCGAGCGTGGCGACCTCCTTGGCCAGCACCAGCGGGTTGCGTTGCGGCAGAATCATCACTGCCGTCATGAAGCGCAGGCGCGTGGTGGCAGCGGCGACCCACGTCAGCCAGATCAGCGGATCGGGAAAGTTCACCGACGGACCGCCCGGCAATCGGCCGCCCGGCGCATAAGGATAGACGCTCGCGTAATTGTCGGGAATCACGACATGTTCGACAGCAAACACCGAGTCGAAGCTGGCCGCCTCCGCCAGGCGCACCAGCCGCCGCGCGCCTTCCGGGTCGGGGAACGCGAAGTTACCGAAGTGCAGCGCGAATTTCACGGCGGCGGTTCCTTCCGGATCGAGCGGCGCGCTCTACCGGCGCTTTCCAAATGCCATCATGGCACAGGGCAAGGGCATCCGGGAGCCACAGTTCATCGCAGCGTCCATGCACCTAGCGACACTGTTCAAGCGACCCGGCGCTTCGTATCCTCCGACCAGGGAGGACCTGACGATGAAGCTGGGCCTGTCAATCGGCTATTCGGGCGCACATCTGGAGGTGCCGGTCGCACTTGTGCAGCGGGCGGAAGAGCTGGGCTACGACTCGGTCTGGTCGGCCGAAGCCTATGGCTCCGACGCGATCACGCCGCTCGCATTCCTCGCCGCCAAGACCAACCGCATCAAGCTCGGCACCGGCATCATGCAGCTGGCCGCGCGAACGCCAGCCAACGCCGCCATGTCGGCCGCCAGCATTGATGCGATGTCCGGTGGCGGCCGTTTCATCGCAGGCCTCGGTGTCTCGGGACCGCAGATCGTCGAGGGCTGGTACGGCCAGCCGTGGGGCAAGCCCTATTATCGGGTCAAGGACTACGTCGCGATCATGCGCAAGATCTTCAAGCGCGAAGAACCCGTGACGCACGAAGGCCGCGAGATCAGCCTGCCCTACAAGGGCGAAGGCTCTGCCGGACTGGCCAAGCCGCTGAAGTCGATCCTGCACATGAACCCCGACATCCCGATCTATCTCGCCACCGGCGGCGAGACGATGGTCAAGCTGACGGCCGAGATCGCCGACGGCTGGCTGCCAATGGGCTTCGTGCCGGGCGCCATGGAAGAGTATGGCCCATGGCTGGAGGAAGGCTTCCGGCGCGCCGGCAACGGCAAGAGCCTGAAGGATTTCACCATCCAGGCCTCCGTTCATGTCGAGGTCGACAACGACGTGAAAGGAGCGCTGACGCGCCTCAAGCCGGAGGTGGCGCTCTATGTGGGCGGCATGGGTCACCGGACCAAAAACTTTCACAACGACATCATGGTCCGTCGCGGCTTCGGCGACGCCGCCAGCCGCATTCAGGAACTCTACCTCGCGGGCCATAAGGACGAAGCCATCGCCAGCGTGCCCGACGAGTGGGTCGATCTCAAGTCGCTCGTCGGCCCACCGGCGCGCATCCGCGAGCGCTACCGCGCCTGGGAAGACAGCGGCGCGGACTCGCTCAGCGTGCGATCACGCCAGCCCGAGGCCATCGAGGTGATGGCCCAGGCCGCTCGGCCGAACTAGGTCCTGACCGGCGGAGAACAAGCATCATGCGTCCCCCCCTTCGCGTCGGCACCGTCTACGATTTCCGCAACACACCGGAATCGGGCATGGACATGCCGAGCCTGTACGCTGCGATCATGGACCAGGTGGTCATGCTCGACGGGCTCGGACTGGATCTCGTGTGGTTCACCGAGCATCACTTCCTCGAGGACGGCTACCTGCCCTCATGGGTGCCGATGGCGGGCGCGATCGCCGCGCGCACTAAACATGTGCGGCTATCGAGCGACGTCTGCCTGCTGCCGTTCAACCATCCGGTGCGGCTGGCCGAGGATCTGGCAGTACTCGACAATATCAGCAATGGCCGGATCGAGGTCGGCGTCGGCATGGGCTACGCGCCGCACGAATTCCGCGGCTTCGGTCTGCCCGTCTCGCGCCGCGTGTCACTGACGGACGAAGGCATCGAGGTGCTGCGCCATTGTTTCACCGGCGAGAAGTTCAGTTTTCATGGCAAGCGCTACGATTTCGACGATGTGGTGATCAGACCGCGCTACGTGCAGTCGGGCGGCCCGCCGCTGTGGATTGCCGCGATGTCGGAGGCCGGTGCACAGCGCGCGGCACGCAATGACAGCAATTTCCTGCCGCAGGGCGCGCGGTCGATGGTGCTCGATCCGTGGCGCGCGACGCTGAAAGCATCCGGCCGCAATCCCGATACCTATCGTGTCGGCATCATTCGCTCCTGTCTCGTGACCGACGACAAGGAGCGCGACTGGCCGCCCGTGCGCGCCGCCGAGCGCTATCGCGGCGAGATCTATCGCAGCTTCAACAAGGACGAGAGCGCCGCTGGCGGCGTTGCGGGCAACACGCGGGAAGCCAGCATCCCGCAGACCTGGGTGGTCGGCAACCTCGAGCACTGTGTGAAAGAGCTGACATCCTTCGTGCGTGAATACGGCATTACCGACCTCGTGAGCTGGGCGGTGCCGCCGGGCATGCGGCCGGAACAGATGAACGGCAGCCTCGAACGCTTTGTGCGTGACGTGGCGCCCCGCGTCAAAGCCGCAGCCGCGGCGGCCTAGGGAATATGGCGCATGGGTGTCGGGATCGGACTTGGCTGTGCGGAGTTTCCGTTTTCCGGAGCGACCGCGTATTGGCGCTGGATCGACATGTGTGAGGCCGGAGGCGTGGATTCGATCTGGCAGACCGACCGGGTCGTCGGCCGTCAGCCCTTTCTTGAATCGATGACCACGATGGCGGCCCTGGCCGGGCGCACGCGACGGATGCGGTTCGGCATGAACGTCGTGTCACTGGCGTTCCGTGACCCCGTGCTGCTCGCCAAGCAGTGCGCCACTATCGACATGCTGTCCGACGGTCGCCTGCTGCCCGCTTTCGGCATCGGCAGTCCGCTGGCGCCCGAATGGCAGGCGCTCGGCATCGACACCAAGACACGAGGCCGGAAAACCGATGAGTGTCTCGATATCATTCGCCGCCTGTGGCGAGAGGAGTCGGTCGACTTCAGCGGCGCCTTCTACCAGCTGAAGGGCGTTACCATCACGCCGAAGCCCGTACAGCCCGATCTGCCGATGTGGATCGGCGGCTCGACGGATGCCGCAATCCGGCGCACGGCGCGCATCGGCACCGGCTGGCAGGCCGGCGGCGAAGCGCCGGCTGAGGCCGGTCACGTCGTGGCTGCGATCAAGGCCGCCACCCGCGAAGCCGGCCGATCCATCGACGAAGATCACTATGGCGCCGGTTTCGCGTTCCACTTCGGCAGCCGGAACGCGCCGGGTGTCGGCAAGGCGATGGATGCCTACGCCAAACGCACCGGACGTGAAGCCACGCACGCATTCGCAATCGGCGACGCCGACACGATTCTCGCGCGCATTGCCGAATATGTCGACGCCGGCGTGTCGAAGTTCATCTTGCGGCCACTCGGCGGTGATGACGACACACTTCTGGCCCAGACCCGTCAGCTAATCGAGCAAGTTCTGCCGCGCGCGGAAGCGCGCTGGCCGAAACCAAAGACAAGCGATCTATAGCGACACAAAAAGCGGAGACAACGATGCGCATCGGCGGGGCCATGTTTTTCACCGACTACTCGATGTCGCCGACCGAACTTGCACGGGCTCTGGAGGAGCGCGGCTTCGATTCGCTCTGGGTGCCCGAACACTCCCACATTCCGTTGACGCGCAAGTCGCCCTTTCCCAGCGGCGGCGATCTGCCGAAGAAATATTACGACGTGATGGACCCGTTCGTGGTGCTGGGTGCGGCTTCAGCGGTGACCAAGACGCTGCTGCTCGGCACCGGCATTTGCCTGGTCGCTCAGCGCGACCCGATCCAGACCGCCAAGCAGGTCGCTTCGATCGACCAGGTCTCGGGCGGTCGTTTCCTGTTCGGTATCGGCAACGGCTGGAACGAGGACGAGATGGCCAACCATGGCACCGCTTTCGCAAGCCGTCACAAGCTGGCGCGCGAGCGTGTCGAGGCGATGAAGGTGATCTGGACCAAGTCAAAGGCCGAGTACCATGGCGAGTTCGTGAACTTCGACCCTATGATGACGTGGCCGAAGCCGGTCCAGAAACCGCATCCACCTGTCATCGTCGGCGGCGCCTTCCCGTTCGGGGCGCGGCGCGCCTTGCGCTACGGCGACGGCTGGATGCCCCACCGCGCGCGCAGCCAATATGCAGACGTACAAGCCCTGCTGCCGAAATTCCGCGAGATGACAGCCGAAGCGGGACGTGATCCCGCGTCAGTACCGATCACGATCTGGGGTGCCAAGGAGAACCTCGACCTGCTCAAGCGCGACCGCGACGACGGCGTCTCACGCTTGGTCGTCAGCCTGGATTCCGGAAAAGCCGATACGATCCTGCCGGAACTCGACCGCTGGGCGACGTTGATCCGCCAGCTCGACAGCTGAACCTAGACGAGCGGCAAGACCTCGGCCCTGAATTTCTGCATGCCTGCGAGGACTTCGTCGGCTGTCGAACCGCCGAAACCGAAATCGAGGCTGCCGACGCCCATGTCGCGCAGCGCCCTTATGTCAGTGGCCACCAGCGCCGGCGGACCGGCAAACAAGCGATGCTCGCCATCACTAGCCTGTGGTGGCGCAGTCTCGCCGAACACCGTGACGCGCAAGCTCAGGCCGACCGCCTTAGGATCACGCCCCGCTTCCGCGGTCATCTTGCTCAGGCGCGCCGCCTGGGCCTTGAAACGCGGCAGGCTGTCGAGCGGATTCTGCGGGTTGGTGCCGATCGGATACCAGGCATCCCCGATACGCGCAGCCCGCCGCAGCGCCGGACCGCTCTCGCCTCCGACCCAGATCGGCGGATGCGGCTTCTGCACGGGCTTCGGGTCGAACCCAATATTGGCGAACCGCACATGCTTGCCGTCGAATTTCGGCGCGTCGTTCGTCCAGAGTTCGACGAAGGCACGCACATATTCATCGGTTACGGTTCCACGCGCATCGAAATCCGGCGCGTCGATGGCCTCGAACTCCTCCCGCATCCAGCCCGCGCCGATACCGAGCGTCAGCCGGCCACCCGAGAGGATGTCGATGGTCGAGAGAATCTTGGCGGTCAGCACGGCCGGCCGGTGCGGCACCACCATGACCGATGTCACCAGACGCAGCCGCGTCGTTTTCGCGGCGATCCAGGCGATCTCCGTCAGCTGCTCGTGCCGCTCGCCGCGGGTACCGCTGGGGAATTCCCCGGAGGCGCTGTAGGGATATTCGGCCGCGATCGCGGTCGGAATCACGATATGGTCACTGAACGTTGCATAGTCGAAGCCCATCGTCTCGGCGCCAACCACGATTTTCGCAAGGTTATCCGCGGCCGCCAAGGGGCCGGCGGTCGGGGCGTTGAAGCCGATCAGCATTTGTTGCGTCCTTCATTGCATTGCTGGCGTCGATGCGACACCATGCGGCCCCCAGCGGGTGGCGGCAAGCATCTCCCACAGGAAATGCACCCTCTACGGGCGGAGATGATGGATTGTGACGGCGGCCGGTAGACAGGCGACACGACAGCGGTTCGAAGCGCCGCTGGCAGAACTGATGGCAGAAGCTGCGGCCTTGCGCGATTCCGGCCATGGCCGGCTGATCTCCTATTCGCGCAAAGTCTTCGTTCCGCTTACCAAACTCTGCCGCGACGTCTGCCACTACTGCACGTTCGCGCAAGTCCCGCGCGCGGGCAAGGCCGTCTACCTCTCACCCGACGAGGTGCTCGCCATCGCGCGCGCCGGTGCGGCCGCAGGTTGCACCGAGGCGCTGTTCACGCTGGGCGACAAGCCCGAGTTACGATATCAGGCCGCGCGCGACGCATTGAAGGCGCTCGGCCACGACACGACGATCTCCTATCTCACCGCGATGTGCGCGCTCGTGCTGGGCGAGACCGGATTGCTGCCGCATGCCAATCCCGGCGTGATGAACCGCGAGGAAATCGCCGGCCTGCGCGAGGTGACGGCGAGCCAGGGCATTATGCTGGAGTCCACCAGCGAGCGGTTGTGCAGGCCGGGTGGCGTTCACTACGGCTCCCCGGACAAACATCCCGCAGTCAGGCTGGAAAACCTGCGTCTGGCCGGCGAATTGAAGGTTCCGTTCACGACCGGCATCCTGATCGGCATCGGCGAGACACGCGACGAGCGGATCGACGCACTGGAGGCTATACGGGATCTGCACGCCGCCCATGGTCATATCCAGGAAGTCATCGTCCAGAATTTCCGGGCCAAGCCCGACACCAAACTCGCCGATTCCGAGGAACCCGATCTCGACGACCTGCTGTGGACGATTGCGACCGCGCGTCTTGTTCTCGGGTCCGACATGAACATCCAGGCGCCGCCAAATCTGTCGCCCGGAGTCTATCAAAAGCTGATCGACGCGGGGCTCAACGATTGGGGCGGCATCTCGCCGGTCACGCCCGATCACGTGAACCCCGAAGCGCCGTGGCCTGCCATTGCCGAACTCGCCCGCAAGAGTGCGGAAGCCGGCAAGCTATTGGTGAACCGCTTGCCAATTTACCCTGCCTATGTGCGCGCAGCCAATACGTGGCTGGCTCCCGACATCGCCACCCACGTGCGGCGCATGAGCGACGCGGAAGGCTTCGCGCGCGACGATGACTGGGCGCCCGGCAACACCAGGCCGCCACACGCGCCGCTGGTGCTCGCCCGCAGCGTCGATGCCAACATTGCAGGAATTGTCGAGCGTGCCACATCGGGCGAACGGCTCGCCTCTGATGACATCGTGCGCCTGTTCGCGGCGCGCGACGCCGACTACCGGCATGTCACGCAGGCCGCCGACGCGCTGCGACGCGCGGTCAGTGGCGACGTCGTGCGTTACGTCGTGAACCGCAACATCAACTACACCAACATCTGCTATTTCCGGTGCAAGTTCTGCGCCTTCTCGAAAGGCCGCACGCACGAGGATCTGCGCGGCTCTCCTTATAATCTCGCCATCGAGGAAATCACACGCCGCGCGATCGAGGCGTGGGATCGCGGGGCGACGGAAGTGTGCCTGCAAGGCGGCATCCATCCCGACTACACCGGCTCCACATACGAAACGATCTGCCGGGCGATCAAAGCGATCGTCCCCGAGATGCACATCCACGCCTTCTCCGCGCTGGAAGTCACGCAAGGTGCCGCGACGCTCGGACTATCGGTTCCCGAATTCCTCGCCAAGCTGAAGGCGGCCGGTCTCGGCACCCTGCCCGGCACGGCGGCGGAAATCCTCGACGATGACGTACGCGCCATCATCTGTCCCGACAAGATCAACACCGGCCAATGGCTCGACGTGCAGCGCGCCGCCCACCAGGCAGGATTGCGCACCACATCGACCATCATGTACGGGCACGTCGAGACTTCGCGTTCGTGGGCGAAACATCTACTTGCGCTACGCGACCTGCAGGCGGAGACCGGCGGCTTCACCGAGTTCGTGCCGCTTCCCTTTGTCCACATGGAAGCGCCGATGTATCGTCACGGTATGGCGCGCTCCGGCCCGACGTTCCGCGAAGCCGTGCTCATGCATGCCGTCGCGCGGCTGGCCTTGCATCCGCTGATCCCGAACATCCAGACGTCCTGGGTAAAGATGGGGCCGGCGGGCGCCGCGATCTGCCTGAAGTCCGGCGCCAATGACCTCGGCGGCACGCTGATGAACGAGAGCATCTCGCGCGCCGCCGGCACCCAGCACGGCCAGGAGTTTCCGCCGCATGACATGGAGGCGCTGATCCGCTCGATCGGCCGCGAACCGATGCAGCGCGACACGCTCTATCGACCGGTGCCGGAAGAACGTCGAACCGCATCCATGACCGCGGCCGATCTGGCGCCGATCGTGCAGACACCGGCGCGTAAGAAGGCGGCGGTCGGTTAGGTGATACCCCGCTCCGCCAGCAGCGCGGGCACGCCAAGTTCTTCTAGCAGCGTGCGGGTACGCGTGCCGGCCGATTGAGGCAGACGCAGGAAAAGCGCCAAATCGACCGGATGATCTATGTCCATCGCGATTCCGGGCTGACGGATCACCGTCGGCTCGATGCCCTGCAGCCTCGCGGCGCCGAGGTGCGGGAAGTAGCTGTTGTCGCCGAACCGAAGCGGCACCGATTCCGGCGGCGAGCAGACGACGGCGTTGGATCCGAGATCGTCATGCGCCGGCGAGATCGTGAAAGACGGCGCAGCGAGGTGCGCGGACAGCACCGCGTCTATCTCGCTGGCGCGAGTGGCTGGGATGTCCCCGGGCATCGTGATCATGCCGAGGCGTCCTTCGCCCGCGAGAAGTCGGCGGCCGGCGTTCACGCTGCCGGTATGTCCCTCGCGCGCGCCCTCGGTCACGATCCGCGCACCGATCTTCTTGCCATGAGCCGTCGCATCTGGATCGAGCGTAACGATCATCACGCCGGCCAGAAGCCGAGAGCCGGCAACCGCATCGAGCATGTCCGTGAGCATGGTGTCGGCGAGAAGCCGGCGTTGTGGCTGCGACAGCAGGCCCGACAGCCGATGCTTGGCGCCATCGAACTCCTTGACCGGAATGACCGCCCAGATGTCGCTCATCGTTGCGACGCCAATGCGTCCGCCGCGTCGAGCGTTACGCGCGCCAGCGTCTCCCGGTCCTGCAGGCTCTTCATCAGGGTCTTGGCAATCGTGACCCGCACGTCGACATTGCCGATCCCATCGGCGTCGGCGTGGTCGACGATATAACCGTCCAGCAGATCGCCGTAGCGTTTGGCGACGCCGGCGGCACTGGCCTCCAGGCCGAGTTCGCGCATCATTTTGGCGGTCGGGCCCTTGACCGCCTGCCCGCCGATGATCGGCGATACTGCGACGACTGGTGCGCCACTCGCCTTGATCGCATCACGCATCCCGGGGATCGCCAGTATCGGCTCAACACTGATGAAGGGATTGGACGGGCAGATGACCACCGCCCGCGCGCCGCCCGAGCGCAGCGCCGCGGTGATGTCGGCTTGTGGCCGGGCGAGCGCCACGCCGTCGAAAGCAAGTTCGCGCACGACCGGCCGGCACTGCTGGCGCACGAAATAGTCCTGGAAGTCGATCCAGCCCTGCTCGTCGCGTACGCGGGTGCGCACGCGGTCGTCGCTCATCGGCACCACGCGGGCCCCGATGCCGAGGCGACGGCAAATATCGGCGGTTACTTCGGACAGCGTCTGCCCCAGTCGCAGGCGGCGGGTGCGCTCGACATGCAGCGCGAGATCGCGATCGCCGAGCCGAAACCAGTCCTCGCCGCCGAGCGCGCCGATGCTGTCCATGAACGACCACGTTTCGTCGCGTCGTCCCCAGCCGGTCACGGGATTATTGATGCCCGCGAGCGTGTAGATCAGCGTGTCGATATCGGGCGAGATACTCAGCCCAAGATGCTCGAAATCGTCGCCGGTGTTAGCAACCACGAGCAGTTCGTCGGCCGGCAGGACGCGGCTCAGACCGAGTGCCAGTTTCGCGCCGCCGATCCCGCCGGACAACGCCACGACGAGCTTGCTCATCGGAACATGTCCTCGGCGGCTGGGCGCACCAGTTCGGACGCAGTATTGTCGGGTCCGCGCCAGGTCAGGCCGCGCACCATCACGACGGGCTGGCCTTCGGCCCCCTGCCCCATCACCAGCGACGCTGCCGCAGCGATCTCGTCCGCATGCCCGGTGACGCTGACCTGGAGCTCGCGCCCAAACAGATCGGGCGAGCCACGCAGATCCATCAGCGACGGCAGGCCGGCTGCACCAATCGCAACGCCACAGGTACCTCGGCGCCAGGCACGGCCGAAGCTGTCACTGATGATTACCGCGACGGGCACGCCGAACCTTTGCGACAGGCGCTCCCTCAACATCGCCGCGCTGCCATCGGGATCGACCGGGAGCAGCAGCGCCCGCTGGGGATCGTCGGGCGAGCCTACGTTGGACTGGTCGATGCCTGCGTTCGCCATCACCAGGCCGAGCCGGTGCTCGACGATCAGGACACCCGGCCTTGTCCGCACGACCCGCACCGATTCTGACAGGATCAGTTCAACGAGACGCGGATCTTTCTGGACCTTGCCGGCGAGTTCGATCGCCTCCGTCGAGGGCTTGACGGTCGCGAGATCGACCATGCGCCCTTCGGCCTTGGACACGATCTTCTGCGTCAGCACAAAGACGTCGCCGCCACGTGGCACGATGCCACTGCGCGCCAGCCCCTCACCGATCAAGGCGACGAGATCGTCACCCTTGACTATCCGCGGAATGTCGGGAACGGCAAGGAGCTCGATAGCGCTGCTGCGTTGCATCGGCCGGTCCCGCGCGCTCAACCGAAACGCTTGCGAAGGCGCGGCAGCACATTCTCACCGTAGAGTTTCAGAAAGCGCGCCTGATCTGGTCCCGGCGCGTGGAACACCAGATGCCGGAAGCCGAGACCGACATAGTAACCGATCCGCTCGACATGCTCGTCGGCGTCACTGGACACGATCCATCGACTGGCGGCGCGCTCCAGCGGCAGCG
Organism: Bradyrhizobium sp. URHC0002; assembly: GCF_054059515.1. Lineage (NCBI taxonomy): Bacteria > Pseudomonadati > Pseudomonadota > Alphaproteobacteria > Hyphomicrobiales > Nitrobacteraceae > Bradyrhizobium > Bradyrhizobium sp. URHC0002. The sequence goes on from NZ_JBSSCF010000001.1 coordinate 6,731,243, forward strand.
CGTCGGCGAGGCGCTGCATCTCGACGGGATCCTCGACTGTCATCTTTTCCTCAGGCGTCAGCGCCAGCGCCGCCCAATGGCGCGTGTCCTCGAGCGCACGCGCCTTGGCGGTATCGAATGACACCTTGACCTCGATCATGCGATCGTAGGATTTCGATGCATCCTCCGACGCCGCGATGCCTTCGGCGACCTTCGGCAACAGGGTTTCGGTGTAGAGCTCCGGCTTCTTGCCGCTCGTGCAAATAAACCCGTCGGCGGCGCGACCGGCATAACGCGCCACGAGGGCACCCGCGGCGGCGACATAGATCGGTACGGGCGTGTCCGGGCGATCATAGATCGTCGCCTTCTCCGTCTTGTAATATTGACCATCGAAGCTGACCCGCTCCTGTGTCCAGAGCGCCCGAATGAGCGTGACAGCTTCGCGCAGGCGAGCGAACCGCTCCTTGAATTCCGGCCAGGGCTGGCCGGTCGAAGGCACTTCGTTGAGTCCTTCGCCGGTCCCAATGCCGAGCACGACGCGTCCTGGAAACATGGCGCCCATCGTGCCAAATGCCTGGGCGACGATCGAAGGATGGTAGCGGAACGTCGGCGTCAGCACGCTGGTGCCGATGACGACGCGCGACGTTCGAGCGCCGAGCGCGCCCAGCCACGTCAGCGAAAAGGGAGCGTGCCCATCGACATGCTTCCACGGCTGAAAGTGATCGCTGATGAAGACGGAATCGAACCCGACTTCCTCGGCAAGACATGAAAAGCCCAGCAACGCGCTCGGCGCGAATTGCTCCGCCGATGCCTTATATCCGAGCCTGATCACCGCAAATCTCCTGGTTGGCGCCGGCCGATGCCGGGACACACATGGTGGAAATCTATAGATTAGCGGGAAAGCAGCGACCAGCCAAAAAGGGGAAACGACCATGCATCTCGGAATAGCTCTGCCCTTCGGCGACATCGGCGGCGATGGCCCTATGGTGCGCGAATACGCCGAGCTCGCCGAGGCCGAAGGTTACGACGGCCTGACGCTGGCGGACCACGTTCTCGGCGGTAACCCGGCGAACCCCGCCAGCGGCCGTGCGGGTGGGCTCGGCCTGTTCCACGATCCCTTTGTCGCGTTCGGCTTCATTGCCGCCTGCACGAAAAAGGTCGAACTCTCCACCCAGGTGCTGATCCTCGCGCAGCGTCAGACCGTGCTGGTTGCCAAGCAAGCCGCCAGTCTCGACGTACTCAGCGGCGGGCGCTTCCGGTTCGGCGTCGGCGTCGGCTGGAACGAGATGGAGTTCATCGGCCTCAACGAGAATTTCCACAACAGGGGCAAGCGATCCGAGGAGCAGGTCCAGGTGATGCAGGCCCTGTGGGCCGATCCCTACGTGACGTTCGAGGGCAAGTGGCACCGACTTCCGGACGCCGGCATCAATCCAAGGCCGCCACGGCGCAAAATTCCGCTGTGGTTCGGAGGTCATATGGACGTGACGTTGCAGCGCATCGCAAAATGGGGTGATGGCTGGATGATGCTGTCTGAACCGCCGGGACCCAAGGCCGTCGCCGAATTCGACAAGCTGCGCCGGCTGGTGGAAGCCGAGGGACGCGATCCCGCCTCGGTCGGCCTCGAGGTCTGGACCTCGACCGGCACTGGTACCGAAAAGGACTGGCGCGAGGAGATCAGCTTCTGGAAACAGGCCGGCGTCACGCATATCACGCTGCACAACACCTTCGGCGGCTACCACCACAAGCGCATGGCCGGACGGAGCATGACCGACCATGTCACGGCCATGCGCCGCTACCGCAACGCCGTCGCCGATCTGCTCTGAGGGCAGCACACGTTTCAGGTATCGGCAAGCGCGGCCAGCATTCCGTCGCGCGCGGCGAAATCGCCATCGGCGTGGACGGGCTGCAGGCAGACATGCGTAGCGCCTGCCGTGAAGTGCTCGCGCAGGCCACGCCTGATCGTGTCGGCGTCGCCCCAGAGAACCATCGCATCGATGAACCGGTCGCTGCCACCATCGGCCAGCTCATCCTCGGTGAAGCCCTGTCGCAGCCAGCTGTTGCGGTAGTTCGGCAGCGCCATGTAGCGCGACAGTTCCTTGCGTCCGAGCGCCCGTGCTTTCGCCGGATCGGTCTCAATCGTTATTTTCTGCTCCACTGCAAGCCACTTCGATGGCCCAAGGATCGCGGCGGCCTCAGCCGTATGCCTTGGTGTCACGTTATAGGGGACAGCGCCGCGCGACTTGGCAGCGCTCAGCGCCAGCATCTTCGGTCCGAGTGCGGCAACCACGACTGGCAATTCGCCGGCCGGCGCTGACTTGTTGATGCCGTCGAGATAGGCACTCATCGCCGCCAACGGCTTGTCGTAGCGATGGCCACGCAGCCCCTCGACCATCGGAATGTGGCTGACGCCGAGGCCGAGAACGAACCGGTCACCGTAAAGTGCGTTCAGCGAGATCAAGGCGCGCTGCGCGGTAAAGGAATCGCGTGCATAGATGTTGGCGATCGAACTGCCGATCGTCAGCTTCTCGCTGCACGACAGCAGCCAGGCCGCCAGCGACATCGACTCGTAGCCTCGCGATTCCGGGTACCACAGGTTCGAGTAGCCATTATTCTCGACCGTGCGCACGAAATCGCGCAGCTGCGATCCGTCGAGCTTATCGGTGCTGTACCACACACCAAGGCGTCCGAGCTTCATGTCGATTGCCTACGGTTGGAGGTGCGTGCGAGCCCGAATTGCGAGGTTCCGTCGCTGCGGCGTCGGCTACCACGCACCCTAATGGACTGGATCCAGCACGACCACCGGTATCTCGCGCTCAGTCTTGAGCTGATAGTCGGCGTAGGGCGGCCAAAATTCGAGCGCCTGTTTCCAAAGCCGGAGGCGTTCCTCGCCCTCCGTCGTCCTGGCCCGCGCCTTCATCTTCTTGGTCCCGACTTGTACTTCAACGTCGGGGGTCGCAAGAATGTTGCGATACCAGCCTGGGTGTTCGGGCGCGCCTCCCTTTGAGGCGACTACGAAGTAATTGCCGCCGTCCATTCCGTAAAACAGTGGAAATATGAACTTGTCGCCAGACTTGCGGCCGGTGGTGGTCAGCAGCAGCGACGGCACCGTCAGCTCACCTCGCTGGGGCACCGTTACCTTGTACATGTGCCCGTCGGTTCCGCCGCTCGAAAGATAGCGGTTCGCGTGCTCGAGCATCCAGTCCGGCAGGTTCGGAGCGAGTTTCGCTTCAGCCATCGTGCCTCTCCTTCAACTGTAGGGAATATACCATCGGGTGCCGGATCGGCCAAATCCGAATTCAAGAGCAATGCCATTTGGCGCTTTGCATCACTCGCCCTCGGCGAAGCCGGCCCGAACGACTTCCTCGCGCTTACGCCGTAGATGGTTGCGCAGGATATGGGCAAGCCCGCCTGCATCTCGCCGCTGCAGCGCGTTCAGGATTCCTTCGTGCTCCTGGATGGCAAGCGCCCAATGTTCAGGTGTCATCGGTGTGATGAACCGTGCCCGCCGTATCCGCGCCGCGACCGATTCATAGAAACCGGCCAGTACGGCATTATCGGCCGCGCGAACGATAGCTTCGTGGATCAACCGGTTGCAGCGATAGTACGAGATCAGGTCCTGCGCGCGATAATGTTCGACCATGTTTGCCTGCAGGTCGGCGAGTTCGCGCAGTTGCGCGTCGGAAATCCGTAGACCCGCCAATTCGCCGGCCGCCGCCTCCAGCGCCTCACAGACTTCAAACAGTTCCTTGACGTCCTTCTGCGTGAGCTTCGCCGCGCGCGAGCCGCGATTGGGCAGCAACACGACAAGCCCTTCGGCTGCGAGCACCTTGAGCGCCTCGCGCAACGGGGTCCGCGATATCGCAAAGGACGCGCACAATTCGCGTTCAGGAATGCGCGCGCCCGGCGGAATTTCGCCCTCGGTCAGGACGTGCCGGAGGCGGGACACCACCTCGTCATGCATCATTATCGAGGGCTCCTAGAAGTCTCAGCGGAACCATTTTGAATGCAAAATTGGTCCAAATAAAGCAAATTCGATAGAATCTTGTTGCGCGTTGCAAGCTTTGCATTCAAAAATGTCGCTACGCCGAACCGGGCTCATCCTAGGGGTATGTCAATAAAATGAATGAAAACATCACCCCCGACGCAGACCTGCTTTACGAGGTCCGCGACGGCATCGGCCGCATCGTTTTCAACCGGCCGCAGGCGAGAAACTCGCTGACGTTCGGCATGTATGAGCGGCTTGCGGCGATATGCGAAGCCGCCGCCGACGATCGCAGGCTGAAGGTGCTCATCCTCAGCGGCGCAGGCGACAAGGCCTTCGCGGCCGGCACCGACATCAACCAGTTTCGCGCCTTTAACACCCCGCAGGACGCCATCGGCTACGAGGTCAGGATTGATCGTGTGCTGACCACGCTCGAACAATGTCAGGTGCCGACCATTGCGGCGATCAACGGCGCTTGCACCGGCGGCGGCGCCGGCATCGCCGCGTGCTGCGACCTGCGCGTCGGCACCAGGACCGCGAAGTTCGGGTTTCCGATCGCACGCACGCTGGGCAACTGCCTGTCGGCGGCCAATATCGGCCGGCTCTCGGCCCTGATCGGGGCAACGCGGCTCAAGGAGATCATCTTTACCGCGCGGCTGATCGAAGCCGAGGAAGCCGCCGGCATCGCCTTGCTGCACGAAGTCGTGGAGGATCTTCCTGCCCTCGAACGACGGGCGGATGAACTGGCGCGACTTATCGCGGGCCATGCACCCCTGACGCTGCGCGCCACCAAGCAAGCGCTGCTGCGCGCGCAGCCGAAGCCGGCCGAAGACGAGGACCTGATCCTGATGTGCTATCAAAGTCAGGATTTCCGCGAAGGTATGGACGCCTTCCTGAACAAGCGCCAACCGCAATGGACTGGCGAATAAGCAACAAGAACAACAAGATTGCGGGGAGAAATAATGGGCCCTCTGAGTGGATTGAAGGTTGTCGACCTGACGCACGTCATGGCAGGACCGACCTGCACGCTGATGCTCGCCGATATGGGCGCCGAGGTCATCAAGATCGAGAAAATTCCGGCCGGCGACGACACCCGCTACATGATTCCTCCCAAAATCGGCGATGTGGCGGCCTCATTCCTGATGATGAACCGCAACAAGAAGGGCATCGCCCTGGACCTGAAGACGCCGGGCGGCGCGAAGGTGCTGCAGCGCCTGATCGAATCCGCGGACGTGCTGGTTGAAAACTTCGGCCCCGGCGTGATGGACCGGCTCGGTTTCGGCTACGCCGACATCCGCAAGAAGCACCCTGCTTTGATCTACTGCTCGCTGTCTGGCTTTGGCCGCACCGGCCCCTACAAGCATCGCCGCGGCTTCGATCTGGTGGCGCAGGCGATGAGCGGCATCATGAGTTTCACCGGAGAGCGGCCCGACGGGCCGCCGGTCAAGTGCGGCGCGCCTCTGTCCGACATCACGGCCGGAATTATCGCGGCCATGGGCATTCTCGCCGCCTATGCCCACCGTCTCAAAACCGGCGAGGGTCAATGGGTCGAAACCTCCCTGTTCGAGGCCGCGTTGGTCCAGACCTACTGGCAGGCCGCCATCGCAATGGCCACCGGCGTCGCGCCAAAGGCGATGGGCTCGGCCCATCCGCTCAATGCGCCCTATCAGGCGTTCGAAACCGCCGACAAATGGATCGTAGTCGGCGGCGCCAATCAAAAGCACTGGGGTCGCACGCTCGAAGTACTCGGCGCAACCGAACTGGCGCGCGATCCGCGGTTTGCGACGGGCGCCGACCGAATGGGACATTTGAAGGAGTTGGAGGCCCTGCTTACGAAGCACTTCAAAACAAGGCCCGCTGAGCACTGGCTGGCTGCGCTTGAAGAAGCCGGCGTGCCCTGCGGCCCCGTCAACGACATGCTGCAGGCCCTCGCCGACCCGCAAACTATCGCCCGCGAAATGGTGGTCGAAGTCGAGCATTCCACGCTCGGCAGCGTCAAGACGATTGGACTGCCAATCAAGTTCTCGCAGACACCCGGCAAAGTGCGATCAGGCGCGCCGCTCTACGGCGAGCACACCAGTGCCATCCTGGGCGCCTACGGTTTTGACACCGACGAAATTGCAGCGCTGCACAAGGAAGGGGCGATTGCCGCGGCCGAGTTTGCAAAGGATGAAGTCGGCTGACGCAAAAGCCTAAGAAGCCGCCAAGACCAAAAACAAAATCAAAAGACGCACGGCAGGATAAACGGGAGGATCAGATGTTTCGGAAGACAACATTCGCAGCGATCGCCTTCGGTCTCGCAATCGGGCTCACGGGAGCGGCAAGTGCCGCGTGGCAACCGGCCAAACCGATCGAATTTATTGCAACGGCAGGCCCCGGCGGCGGCACCGATAATTTTGCCCGTGCGGTCCAGAACATCATCACCAAATACAAACTGGTCGAGCAGCCGATCGTCGTCGTCAACAAGGCCGGTGGCAGCGGCGCCGAAGGCTATACCTACGCCAAGGCCATGGCGGGCGATCCCTACAAGGTCGTGTTCGGCACATCGAATGCCTGGAACCAGCCGATGGTCTCCAAGGTCGCCTATAACTACACCGACCTGACGCCGATTGCCGCGATGGTGCAGGACGAATTCCTGCTCTGGGTCAAGCAGGATGCGCCTTACCAGAACGTGCAGGATTTCATGAAGGCCGTTGCCGCGAAGCCGGCGGGCGATTTCAAGATGGGCGGCGCGCAGTCAAAGGACACCGATGAAACCCTGACCCGCATGATCGACAAGGCGGCGAAGGTGAAATTCGTCTACATTCCCTTCAAGAGCGGCGCCGAGGCCGCGGTGCAACTGGCCGGCGGCCATATCGACGCCCATGTCAACAATCCAAGCGAAAGCATCGGACAGTGGAAGGGCAGCACCCAGCGCCCGCTATGCGCGTTCAGCCCGGAGCGTCTGCCGGACGGACCCAAAGTCACGGCAACGCAGAACTGGCACGACATCCCCACCTGCGTTGAATCCGGCCTTGCCATTCCGCAATTCCAGCAGCCCCGCACGGTCTGGCTGCCGGGAAAGGTCACCCCCGACCAGGCTGCCTTCTATGTCGACCTGATGAAGAAGGTGCAGGCCACGCCGGAATGGAAGGAATATATCGAGCGGACATCGCAAACCGATACATTCCTGATCGGCGATGCCTTCAGCAAGTTCATCAAGGAAGACATCGAACGCACTCGCAAGGTTGCCGTCGAAGAGGGCTGGCTGATCTCCAACTAGAGTTCGAACGATGGTCTCTGGACGCAGCCTGGAAGCGGTGACGGCGCTCATCACCGGGGCGTTCGGCGCCGCCGTCGTCGTCTCCAGCCTCGACAACGGCATTGGCTGGTCCGCCGCCGGCGTCGAGTCCGGCACCTTTCCGTTCATTGTCGGCCTCGTTATCCTGGCCGGCAGCGTGTTCAATCTCGTGCAGGGATGGCTGCACGCCAGAGCCGTCGTGCTCGGGCCCAGCGAACTCAAGCGGGTGGGAATATTGTTCGTCCCGGCCGCGGTCTTTGTCGGGGTAATTCCGCTGATCGGGATCTATCCGGCCTCCGCCTCCTACGTGTTCGGCGCGCTGGCCTGGCACAAGCGCGGATCGCTGATGCTTGCAGCCGTCGCCGCAATCGGCGCGGCGCTGGCGCTCTACTTGATATTCGAGCTGACGTTCCAGATCTCGCTGCCGCGCGGCGCGCTCGGCATCTTGTTCGGCTTCTAGGGAGCGCTTCGTTGGAAAATCTCGAAGCTCTCATGCATGGCTTTGGTATTGCACTGTCGGGCAATCATATTTTGCTGATGGTGATCGGCGTGTTGCTGGGCATTCTCGTCGGCGTCTTGCCCGGCCTCGGGGCGCCCAACGGCGTATCGCTGCTGCTGCCGCTCACCTTCGGAATGCAGCCGGTATCGGCGATCATCCTGCTGTCTTCGATGTATTGGGGGGCGCTGTTCGGCGGCTCGGCACGTCCATCCTGTTCAATATTCCGGGCGAGCCTTCCTCGGTCGCGACCACGTTTGACGGCTATCCGATGGCACGCGACGGCAGGCCGACCACGGCGCTGGCGACGGCTTTCGGCTCGGCCGCCTTCGGCGCGCTGGCCGGCGTCGTTCTCATTACGCTCTGCGCTTCATGGGTCGCGCAAGTGGCGTTGGCCTTTGGACCACCCGAATATTTCGCGGTCTATTTTCTGGCGTTTGCAAGCTTCGTGGGCATGGGCGGCACGCCGCCGATCAAGACGCTGGTGTCGCTGGCGATCGGCTTTGCGCTGGCGGCCGTCGGGATCGACACGGTCTCCGGCAGCGTGCGGCTCACCATGGGCATCGACGAGATGGTGAAGGGCGTCAGCTTCGTGGTCGCCGTGATGGGCCTGTTCGGCATCGGCGAGTTGCTGATTGCCGTGGAGGAAGAATTTCACGTCAAGGCGATCTCTTCCAAAGTGGAGTGGCGCGAAGTCTTCCGCACGGTCGCGGGCCTTCCGCGATATGGCTGGGCGCTGTTGCGCAGCGCGGCGATCGGCTGCTGGATGGGCATTACCCCGGGAGGCCCGACCGCCGCATCGTTCATGAGCTACGGCATCGCCAAGCGCCTTTCGCCCCGGCACGCGAATTTCGGCAAGGGCGAGCCGGAGGGCATCGTCGCTCCGGAAGCCGCGGATCATGCTGCCGGCACAAGCGCCCTGCTACCGATGCTGTCGCTTGGCATCCCGGGATCGGCGACCGCCGCCGTGATGATGGGCGGCCTGATGATCTGGGGTCTCAATCCTGGACCGATGCTGTTCGTCGAGCAAAAAGACTTCGTCTGGGGATTGATCGCTTCGATGTATCTCGGCAACGTCGTCGCCGTGGTGCTGGTGCTGCTGACGGTACCGATCTTCGCGGCGCTGATGCGCGTGCCGTTCTTCATCATTGCGCCCGTGATCGTGATAATCTGCACCGTCGGAGCCTATTCGGTTTCCAACTCCTATCTCGACGTCGTGCTGATGATGGGATTCGGCGTCTTGGGATATCTGTTCAAGAAGCTTCACTATCCGCTGGCGCCGCTGGTGCTCGCGATCGTGATCGGCGACAAGGCGGAAGATGCCTTTCGCCAATCCATGCTGATGTCGCGGGGCTCGCTTGGAATATTCTTTGCCAAGCCATTGGTGACGACGCTGATCCTGCTCGGCGCGGCGTTGCTACTGATGCCGGTGATCTGGCGCACGATCGGCCGGATGATGCCGCGGTCACAGTTGAAGCCATGATGATCGCACCAAACGAATTGGCCACAAAAGAGCGCAGGAGATATTTATGAGACCGGTTATAGCGCTTGCGATGGGCGATCCTGCCGGCATCAGTCCGGAGTTGACGGCCAAACTCCTCGCCCTCGATGAAGTCGTTGACAAGGCCCGGATCGTCGTCATCGGCGACCGCCGCGTCCTTGACGACGGCGCGCGCATTGCCGCAGTGAAGCTCGATTTGGTGTCGGCGTCACCCGACGCCGATTTTTCAAAGGATGAGCGGGCCCCGGCCTTCATCGATCTCGGTCATCTTGATCCAGCCTCGGTGACACGAAGCACCGCGACCGCCGAGGGCGGTCGGTTTGCGCTCACCAATTACCGTCATGCACTGACGATGGGACGCGACGGCCGGGCCGACGCGGTCTGCTTCACGCCCTTCAACAAGAACGCCATGCGCCTTGCGCACCCGGTCTATGACGACGAGATCAGCTTTTCGGCCGACGTAGTTGGGCTTCGCGGCCCGGCAAGCGAATTCAATGTCCTGGACGGGCTCTGGAACGCGCGTGTCACCTCCCATATTTCACTGGCGGAGGTGGCGTCCCACATCACCAAGGAACGCGTTCTGCGCGCGCTGCGGCTGACGGATGCCTCGATGAGAACCGCCGGGTTCGAACGTCCGCGCATCGCGGTCGCGGGCCTCAACCCCCATGCCGGGGATGGCGGAAATTTCGGGCGGGAAGAAATCGACGCGATCGCGCCCGCGGTCGAGCAAGCGCGCGCCGACGGGATCGCGACCGAAGGTCCGTTTCCGGCGGATACCGTGTTTCTGCGCGCCAAGAGCGGCGCGTTCGATGCGGTGCTGACGATGTATCATGACCAAGGCCAGATCGCGATGAAGCTGATGGGCTTCGATCGCGGCGTGACATTGCTGGGCGGCTTTCCCTTTCCGATATGCACGCCGGCACACGGAACGGCCTACGACATCGCCGGAAAGGGCGTCGCGGGAGTCGGCGCTGCGCGAGCGGCGATGCTGCTTGCCGCCGAAATGGCGCAGAAGAGATCGACTTCGGCTTATTTCTCCAAGGTTCCGACGCGGCAGTAAATACAGAGCTGGCTATGGAATTGAAACAAGATCAGCTCAGCTATTGGGCAGCATCAAACCGGGCTTCAACGATTTTGCGGTGTCCAAAAGTTTCTGCAACGTATCGATCTGGCCTGAAGCATATTCTCCGGAAGCATCCTTGATCTTGGAACGCCTTCTTGTACTCGGCGACATCTTTTTGATGGTCTGCGACCAGCGACGGGGCTGGGCCCTTCTCGGGCTGTAACGCACCCGCCCGGCGGTTAACTGCCACAGGACCGTGAGGTTTTCGGACACTCCTACGTCAGATTAGGACACCAAAAAATACAACGCCGCCTGTGCGGAGTATAACGCTTGGCGGCGTTGGTATTTCCATGGTCGGGCGCAATCCCGGCAGGCCAAGCGTAGCAAGTGCTGTGCCACGGTCGTATGACGGCAGCGGCGTGATGTGCCGGGTTCCTGTTCTTCCCGCCGCCTGGCGCGAAGCCGATCACGAAACCACCGACCTCGAAACGGTAATTCAAGACCTTTTGACCGGCCAAATATAGTAAACCGATCCACGTCGTCGCCTTCAATACCGCCGAGCGCTGGTCAGAAGAAGTTTCCGAGGACATCGCCCGCGAATTGCGCCGTCGCTGCGATCTGCAGGCGCGTGAGCTGTCCGCCGCGATCTCTGATTTGTCGAAAGGCACGAGGGACACCCGACGGCGTCAATTGACCCTTCGGCTGGTCTGACCCAGACTCGCATTTTGCTCGCGGGTGCCTATTTATCCCGCATATTGCCCGCGAAATATTCGGCGGGTTTGATCGCGTGATTCCCTTGGCTGGCTGGAACTTCACGAGAGCGAAACGCTTGTAAGGTCGACACAGCGCGGGGCTGATCTCGGTCACCATCAAAGGTCGCCCGAGCCGGCGCACCTCAATCTCAAATCACGATCTCATCACGCTGCCTTGGTAGCCTTGTCCTCGCTATCCTGATTTTGCGCCTTGGATGGGCGCACAGGATGGGACGGCTCTGGCGCACGCCAGCCCCGCGCCGGGGCCGTCAAATCTCCGGGTGCGTTTTCACTGCCCTGCCGCTTTTCCCACGCGATAAGTTACAAAGTGTACAGAGTTTCCCAAAGCGCGGGTCAGAAGCTCAGCAGAGCATGGAGCGAATTTGATGTCGCCACAGCTAGTTGTCGGCCACTACCGCTATTGCCGATGAACATCGCGCTCTGTGGTCAAAATTGACCAGCGGACCAATTCCTTATGGCTGCAAAATTCCCAGGTGGGCGGATTGTCGCGCAATGCTCAGGAAGGAGCGCGCCATGGAAAGACGCCGCGTCAAGCAAACCATGCCATTAGATCGGCGTCTCGCGCAGCATGCTCGGAAGCTGCGTAAGGAAGCGCAGGGCCTCCCACTGGGCGGTGAGCGCGAGAAGCTGATCCGTAAGGCCAGGCAGTTAGAGGCAGCCTCGGGTATCAGCCATTGGCTGGATAAAGGGCACCCTCCGCTTTAGGAGGCCACACTATGCAGGATTACCGCGCATACATCATGGGGCCAGACGGCCACGTTCAAAATCGCGTTGATGTGCAGTGTAACGATGAGGCCGAAGCTATCAAATCCACTGACCGCCCGTAGAGCGCGTTGGTTCCCCGAACGTGATGACGATTCGAAGAAAGTCATCACGCTCTAGTCCAATTCCCTGATGCAGCGCTATTCGGCGACCGAACCCCTATCAGGACCATCTCTCAATGGCACGCTCGATCGGTGACCGGGGCAAAACCACCGCTGCGACCCAAACACGTCTGGTCGATTCGGACGAAGCTCCAGATCGAAGGCCGCACCCGCGCGACCTCGCCATGTTCAATCTCGCGATCGATAGCAAGCTTCGCGGCTGTGACGTCGTCGCCATCCGGGCCGAGGATGTCGCTGCCGGCGGGTACACAGCGGATCGCGCAAATATCCGGCAAAAGAAATCCAAGCGCCTGTCAGATTTGAATTGAGCGAGCAAACCCGGCAGGCGGTCGATGACTAAAGGCCACCGGCAAACGGCCAGGCGAGTTCTTGTTTACCGGCCGTCGCGGTTCTGACCGCAACATGACCACGCGCCAATATGCCCGGCTCGTGTCAGTGGATCGGAAGTGTCGGGTTGGACCCGCGGCTGTTTGGGACGCATTCGCTGCGACGTATGGCGGATATCGCCATACCGCCCGGGCTTGTCCGTATCGAATTGTAAGCTTGGCCGAGTGATATCGGATTTAGTCTGGCACCAGCAAGCGCAGCGTTGCATCATATCGAATGCTTTGCTCGCCAAGGAGGGCCATTGCATCGACCTTGGCACCGGCATCGTTGTAGGTGCCAAGAAACCCAATATGTTGGACGCGGGCCGCCATCGGTCGCCCGGTCGGGGTATGTTCTTGACTGGTTATTTTACCGTGGAAGTTTCTGGCGGAGCATTCATAGGTTCCAATGTAATAGACGTAAGCGTCGCCGCCATGCAACTGACCGTCGCGCAATATCAGGACGCCACTAACGTCCTCGGCCACACCATCACGGGAACTAGCATTCAAAGAATAGAGCCCGTTCCTAATCATGATTGTTTCCACACCCGATCACCATCAAACACAGCCGACGACAGATTGTCGTATGGTCACATAATACCGGGTGTGCCCCGATCGGTGACAACAGTGGCGAACCCTACCACAATTTTTCCTTGATCCGGTGCAGCTATCAGAGCCGTTGAATTACGCATCACATCTGTGGAGGGCAGGAAGCATGAAATTGCTTACGGGGCCGCTCGCGGCAATGTTCTTGTTGGCGGGTGCGGGTACAAGCCATGCGGTAGTTCGGATTGCTGATGATCGGGGCGGACAGATCGGTCGTTACGTAGAACGATACGAACAATTGCGAGCCTCAGGTCAAATGATAATCATTGACGGCCTTTGCGCCTCATCCTGCACAATTGTGCTTGGCGCGATTCCTCACGAGCGGATCTGTGTAACTCGGAACGCCAACCTCGCCTTCCACGCAGCGTGGGATTTCGGAGCCCACGGACGTATCATTACCAATCCGGGGGCAACCCGAATGCTCTATTCAATGTACCCATCGCAAGTCCGGCATTGGATTGCTAATCGGGGCGGGTTGAGTCCACGGATGATCTTTCTGCGAGGCAAGCACTTGGAGGCGATGTACCGCCCTTGCTATCTGCATGCCCAGGTTGCTGGACCAAGCTGAAAACCTGACTTCCTTGGCGGAGTTGTCGCTGGCATCCAACGGAGGGCGTTGCTATTGCGCGCGACTGCGCCCCGCCCCAGACGCCGCAGCCGGGGGGCTACTGAGGACGAAGAGACGTCGTGAGGCTTATCCGCATCACAAGGCGAGTCGCGGTTCTATGATATGCACTGCGCGGACCGTCTGCTGAATGCAAGTGCCGCCTAGCTCGAAGTTGCGTAGAGGGCGTCAGGGCCGGCGGATCAAAGCCGATCGCTCATAATGACCTGACCGAACGAAACCCATCGGTTACATCCGACTTTTGCAACAAAAGCGGCCAATGAGCGACATTAGCCGTGTGGCTAATCGGCCAATCTGTCGTAAAATATCTCGTCGGTTGGATTGCGAGCCATGGTGCAGGAGCCGCCCGTCCGGGTCGAGCGCAGGTTGTCGGCGGTATTGGCCGCCGACGTCGCTGGCTACTCGCGGCTAATGCACAATGACGAAGAGGCTACGCATAGCAAACTGACCGCGCTCCTAAAAGACGCTGTTCCTGCAGCAATTGCAGAACACGGCGGCCGCATTGTGAAGAACACCGGGGACGGGTTCTTGGCGGAATTTCCGAGTGCGGTCGAGGCGGTTCGGGCTGCTATGCAGTTTCAGGGCCGTATCGAGGAACTTACAGTCAGCGATGTGCAAGATAAGCGTATTGCCTTCCGCGTGGGTATCAACATCGGCGACGTAATCGTCGAGGCTCATGACATCTTCGGGGACGGCGTCAATATTGCGGCGCGGCTCCAATCGGCGGCGGAGCCCGGAGGGGTCTGCATCTCAGGTAGCGTTCACGATCAAATTCGTAACAAGGTTTCGCTTTCCTTCAAATTTCTGGGCGAACAGAAATACAAGAATATTCCTTTGCCAATCCGAACCTATTCCATCATTGGGGCCGGCAGTCCTTTGCCTACTTCCAGCAAAAAGTGGCGCAACGTGGTGAATGGAAAATGGTTGGGAGCCGCCTTTGTGTTCATCCTGTCGGTACTAATCGGATATTGGGCGTATTCAGTCCGTCAACAGCAGCAGACGGCAAAGACGCAGGATGGTCAGTATGCTGGACAAGTCTGCCTCGGCCCCGGCCGCGAAGAGGCAGCTCGCTGCTACATGGTAACTGTCGTTGTTATCCGCAACGGTAAGATTTCTGCAAGGTATCCCGCGCGGCCACCAAACAAAGACGTCGTTATCGCCGGCGATGTTTCAGTGTCGGGGGAGGTCAAGATGGAGCTTAACGTTGAAAACAGCAGCGGCGTTCAAGTGGGCACCGCCCATCTGTCTGGAACACTGAAAAACGGTCAACTCAATGCAACCGGCGGATCTCCGGTTCGAACGGTCGACATTGAATTGCAGCGCCGATAGTTCGGCGAGCTACCGCCACTCACGCAGCTGCAAGCGCAGCATTGTCCGCTTCGGGTCATTGTCAAGCTTGCTGAGCCAGAGACGGGATCAGCGAATGACGGCCGGGCCGAGATAGACGCGTACTGCACCGTGGCCATTGGGACATATCGCAGGCCGATCCCGGCACGGGGATGTGCGTGATTACGGGGCGCGCACGACCAGATCGCTACACGAAACCCAAAGCAAGATCGACGCCAATTTCCGCACCGGATCCTCTAACGGCGATGTCGGCGTAAGCCCACCGTCCGGCACGAGAATCTGCCGGACATGGAACACCTTGGCCTGCCGTGCATTGCAATGAAAAAGAGGAGGAGTACATGCATCCAGCGTTTTGGCCTATGCAGGCTTTCGTCTTCTGGGCTGATGTCCTCATGCTGCCTTGGAAGATGATGATGGCACCGGTGGCTGATTCCCTGAATGTAGCCGTGGCCGCCACAAGTCCGGCTGCTACGGCCGGGCTCGACTCGGTAAGCCCCAAGGAAATCGGTACTAGCGCGACTGATTTCCGGACAGACGCCGACACGTAACAGTTACCTGAACCAGCTCCCGCTCCTTCTGGTGAGGGTCGTAGGTCCTCCCCGCACCCGCCAGCATGGTCAAACCGTAGCGGACGGCTGACATGGCGTGGTTCTTCTTCTTCGGGGCGGCCATCAACACGCGAGCGCGAAAGGACGGCGATTGCTATGTCCTCAACGGTCGCAAACAGTGGTGCAGCTAGGAAGTCGTCGCCGACTACATCGTCGTCATGGCTCGGACCAGTGACGGCAACGGTGCGGACGGAATCAGCGGCTTCCGAACGGAAACCCGGCAGCCGGCGGTCCACCCAGATCGCCTCACCGCCGGAGGCGGCGCCTTCCTCACACAGGCGGCGTGCCGTGCGTATGGAACGACTCGATCGTTTTCAGCCCCCAGGCCTGGCCCTTCTTGCGCTCTTCCTCGGTCCAGACGATCGGCTTCCAGTCGGGCGCGAGGATAAGGCGGGCGCCGGCGTTGGCGACTTCGACGCGGTTGCCGCCGGGCTCATAGACATAGAGGAAGAAGGTCTGCTGGATCGCGTGCTTGTGCGGGCCGGTCTCGATGTGGATGCCGTTTTCGAGAAAGATATCGGCGGCGCGCAAAATTTCCTCGCGGCTGTCGAGCGCGTAGGTGACGTGATGGAAGCGGCCTGCCTTGCCGTAATGGTCGCGGGTGTAGGCGAAGTCGTAGCTCTTGTTCGACATCGTCATCCACATCGCAGCCTCGGTGCCGTCGTTGAGCACGATCTGTTCGGTGGTGCGGAGGCCCAGATAGTTCTCGAAGAAGAGCCGGTTGGCCTTGATGTCCACCGCAAGGCAATTGAGGTGATCGAGCCGGCGGACGTTGACGCCACGCGCCGGAAAGCGTTGCGCCTGGTTCTTCAGCGCCGGCTTCAGGTCCGGCGGTGCCTGGTACCATTCGGTCTCGTAATAGAGCTCGACGATGTGGCCATCGGGGTCGCGACAGCGGAACGCCGGCCCCTGCCCCATATCGCCGTCGACCCAGCCGATGTCGAAGCCCGATCCCTTCAGCGCGGCGACGCGACGCTCCAGCGCCTGCGGGCTGCGGGCACGCAACGCCATGTGCTCCATGCCTGATGTTTTCGAGGCCGTCAGCTTGAGCGAATAACGCTCGTAATCGTCCCAGCCGCGCAAATAGACCGACTCGCCCTTCTGGCCGCTGACCGTCATGCCCATGACGTCGACGAAGAATTTCAGGCTTTCGTCCGGCTTCGGCGTCAACAATTCCATGTGGCCGAGATGGGCGAGATCGAAAATCGGCTCTGGGGTCATATTGCTTTCTCCTGACCGTTGAATTCTTTAGTCCGTCATACCCCGCGAAGGCGGGATATCCCGTACGCCGCGCCGTCGAGAATAGCCGAAGCGCCGCGGGGTACTGGGATCATCCGCCTTCACGGATGATGACGGCTGTTTACGCGGCTACCAAAGTGCCCGCGTTACATCGTCGAACAGTTCGTCGACGGTGAACGCGCGCGGAATGAGTTTTTGCTGCGCGGAATAATCGATAATCAGTTCCAGCGAACGCTGCACCTCGCCTTTGTCAAAACGCGGGGCTGCGGATGACGCGGCCGCAGATTCGGTCAACAGCCGATGCACCTCGCGCACCACATCCGGGTGCTGGTTGGACAAAGTCCGGCTCACCACCACCATGTGGTTGATCGGCACCACCTTGTGTTTCCCAAGCCAGGCCTTCTCTTCGGCCGCGACATCGGCGAACAGCGGCTTCAAATCCGGATGGTCCGATTTCTCGCCGAGCACCGCATCGAGATCGCCGTCGATCAGCATCTGCACGATCTGCCTGCCTGCGCCTGCTCGCTTGGTCTTATCAACGAATTCGGCGACGTGCGCATCCTCGAACGTCACCCAGTCGATCGAATCCAGATCGACGGCATAATCGTTGGCAAGAATACCTCGCAGCCATGCACCGGTCGTGGTGGTGAAGGAGCGAATGCCGACGCGCTTGCCGTTGAGGTCACGCGGTGCAAGCTTTCCCGCCTTCGCGTTGTAAAGCGCATGGCCATGCTGAAACCGCGCCAGCACGACATCCGGCAGCAGCACCATCGGCTTCTCAAAAGACTTCGCCATCAGATAGGTTACGATCGCCATCTCCGAGACGTCGAACGCCCCTTCGCGGACCATTGGCTTGAAGCCTTTGTTGGTCGGCGAATACTGCGCGAAATCGAACTCGACCAGATCCGACCTGACGGACCCGTTCTTGAGCGCGGCCGTGCCGGGATGGTCGCCGAGCAAGGTGCGCAGGCGCATCGCCACCTCAGTCTTCCTCCAGCTTGTCGACATAGACGAGGCCGGCTTTCGCCAGCGGTTCGCGCATATTGTACATGTCGAGGCCGAGCACGCCGGCGGCAAGCTTTTGGCGCTTGCCATCCTCGTCGGCCACGCGCTTCTCGCCCTTGGTTACGACATCGGCGGCGTCCTTGCGCCCGATCACCACGACGCCATCGTCATCAGCAACGACTACGTCGCCCGGCACGACATTAATACCAGCGCAGACCACAGGCACGTTGACCGCGCCCAGCGTCGCCTTCACGGTGCCCTTGGCCGAGATCGCCTTGGACCATACCGGAAAGCCCATTTCACGCAGCGCTTTGGCGTCGCGAACGCCGGCATCGATGACGAGCCCCTTGACGCCGCGCGCCATCAGCGAGGTCGCCAAGAGATCGCCGAACATGCCATCGGTGTTGTCGGTGGTGCAGCCGACCACCAGGATGTCGCCGGGCTGGCATTGCTCCACCGCGACATGGATCATCCAGTTGTCGCCGGGCTGCGCCAGCACGGTCACGGCGGTGCCTGCCGTCTCGGCTCCGCTCCACACCGGGCGCAGATAGGGCTTCATCAGCCCGAAGCGGCCATAGGCTTCATGCGCGGTGGCGACGCCGAGCGCGCCCAGCCGCTTGACGATATCAGGCTCGGTTCGCTTGATGTTGCGGACGACGACCGTCTTCATGCCAGTTCCTCCATCGCCATCGGGAACAGCCGCTGATAGGCCTCGCCATAGGTCATCGGCTTGCCCGTATTGCGGCCGCCCTGGACGCCCCGCTGCAGTGCCACCCGCTCATAATAGGCCCACAGATGCTTCTGGGCGGCGAGAATCTCGAACGTCTTGCGCTTGATGTCCCAGACCTCGTCGATGTTGAGGATCACCTGCGGCCTGAAATTGCACATCTCCGGCTGGTGCGGCTCAAACAAAAATACCGGCGGCGCCGAGTAGGTGTATTTGGCGCCGGGCTTGTGGCCCATCGCCTGTGCGACCACGCGGGTTTCCTGGGCGAAGTGCGCCGCATTCGGATGATCGAAATTATAGGGATCCTCCAGCGCGTGGGTCAGCACGAAGGACGGATTGAGTTCGCGGTAGATATCGACCATGCGGTCGAAATGCTTATCCGTCAGCCGCAACGGATAATCGCCGGCGTCGAAGAATTCGATCTCCGCGCCCAGCATGTCAGCCGCGCGCTGCGCCTCGTCGCGCCTGCCGGCCTTGACTTTCTCCATCGTCGCGCCCGCCTCCTTCCAGGCGAACTGGCTTTCGCCGCGCTCGCCGAACGAAAGGCAGGCGATCTTGACGCGATAACCTTTCTTCACGTGCAGCGCGATCGCGCCGCCCGCGCGCCAGACGAAATCGCCGGGATGCGCCGTGACCACCAGGCCCGTTTTGCCAGCATTGCTCATGATCGGGATTTCCTTCCTCGCTTGTTGCACGTGGCCGGCCGCACCGGCCGCGTGACTATTGTTTGGCAATTCCTGCCTGCTCGATCACCTCAGACCATTTGTCGATATCGGCCTTGAGCCGGTCGAGGATTTCCTCGGGCGAACTGGCCTTGGCCTCGATGCCGAGATCGAGCGCGCGCTTCTTCAAGTCCGGTATCTCGAGCACCTCGCGCAGCGCGGCGTTCAGTGTCTTGATCACCTCCGCCGGCGTGCCCTTGGGCGCAAAAATCGCGTTCCACGACCGCGCCTCGAAATCGCCGCCCCCTGCTTCCTTCACGGTCGGAACATCAGGCAGGAACGTGGTGCGGATCGTGCCCGAAGACGCCACCGCAACGGCCGCCTTGTCGGCAACGTGCGACTGCACCGCGGTGTAGTTTTCGATCGCCATCTGGATATCGCCGCGCAACAGCGCGATCAGCACATCCGGCGAACTGCGGAACGGAACGACGGCGACGTCGACACCGGCGGTCGATTTGAACAATTGCGCCGAGAGATTCTGCGTCGATCCGACATTGATGGTGCCGACATTGAGCTTGCCGGGCTTTGCCTTGGCCGCCTTGATGAATTCAGCCAGCGTCGGATATGGCGAGCCGGCTTGCGTCACGAAGATGAAGTCGAAATAGCCCATGCTCGACACCGGAACGAAGTCGGTCACGGGATTGAAGCCAAGGTTCTTGAACAACGATACCGAGATGGCGGTGCCGTTGGAGAACAGCGCCAGCGTATAGCCGTCCGCGGGTGCGGACAGCACGGCGCGTGCGGCATTGATGCCGCCGGCGCCCGCCATGTTCTCGATGACGAAGCGCTGGCCGAGCTTTTCGCCGAGTTTTTCGGTAACGAGCCGCGCCGTGACGTCGGCAACGCCGCCGGCGCCGAAGGGGAGGATCAGCCGCACCGGCCGGTTCGGATAATTCTGCGCGTCGGCGATTTGCGGCAGCAACAATGCCGCCGCCAGCATAGCCATCCCCACGAATGACACGCCGCGCCGGCTCATTGTGTATTGCTCGCGTTTATCCGCCACCGCACGCGCTCCCTTAAAATTCAAACAATCGCGCCGGATTGCCGACCAGGATCTTCTGCTGCAGCTCGGGCTCCGGCGCAAACAAGGGAATGAGGTCGACCAGATCGCCGTCGTTGGGCATCGCCTTCACATTGGGGTGCGGCCAGTCGGTCCCCCAGATCACGCGATCGGGCGCGGTCTCGACGATGCGGCGCGCAAACGGCACCGCGTCGTGGAACGGCGGTCCGCCCGACGACACCCGCTCGCAACCGCACACCTTGACCCAGCATTTCTCGTCCCGCGTCATCAGGTCAATCAACGTCCGGAACGGAAGCTGGTCGAGGCCGTCAGATGCCTTGACGCGTCCCATGTGATCGATGGTGTAGCGGACCGGTAGTTTTGCCAGCAGCTCGGCATATTCCGGCAGATCGATCGCGTCGAAATGCAGATCGATATGCCAGCCAAGCGGCGCAACCATCGCGACGATGCGGTGGAATACCCTCATATCGGGCACCCCGCCGAGGTGTCGCACGAAGTTGAAGCGGCAGCCACGAAAACCGCCCTCGTGCAATTCGCGAAGACCGCGCTCGGTAATGGTATCGTCGATATTGGCGACGGCGCGAAAGGTTCCGTTGCTCACGGCGATGGCATCCAGCGCCACCCGGTTGTCGGTGCCGTGCACGCTGGCATTGACGATGACGGCGCGGCCGATCCCGAGCTTCCTGTGCAGCGCCCGGAAATCTTCCAGCGGCGCGTCCGGCGGCGTATAGGGCCGTCCCGGTGCGTAAGGGTATTTGTCACCGGGGCCGAAGATGTGGGTGTGCGCGTCACATGCCAGCGCCGGGAGCTTGAATTTCGGCGTTCGCGTATCGGGATCGGGTCCGGGGATCGTCGGCTTGTGCATGGTGCCTTCTGCAGTGATTTGGCGCGCTTCACGGCGCCTCGAATTCATGAAGTAGAGTTTTCTTTCCGCTTCCCGGCAGCGTTTTTTGCTGACGGCTGGGTCGGCTTCGGCCGGGAGGACGGGCTGTCGACGTGATCGACGTCGGACGCCTGCAACGAGGCGACCGTCGACGCGACGAGTTGCTCGATCGCTTGCGCCATGTCGGCGCCATCAGCTTCGCCGCGCGACAGCCTTGTGACCCGCTCCGGGCTGACGAGGGTGTAATAGAGCGCACCGAGCAGGAACTGCGACCGCCACACGATCGTCGTTCGTGGCAGATGCGGCAGACTTTCCTCGATAGCCTCGATAAAGGCGTTGGTGGTATCGTCGAATATCTCCGCGATGATGCGCCCCACCACGGCGTTGCCTTCGGCCGACATCACCGCCCGCAGCCGCGTGAACCGCGCCCCGCCCCCGGCAAGGTCGCTGCTCGATGAAAACGCCGGCTGCACATAGGCCCGCACGATCGCCTCGAGCCGGTCCTGCACGTCGCGCACGCGCCTTGCAGCCACCAGCAACTCGATGCGGCGCTTGTTCATGGGACCGCAATGGCGCTTGTAGATTTCGAGCAGCAAGCCGTCCTTGCTCTTGAAATGATAGGTGATGCTGCCCGGATTGGCGCCGGCTTCCAGCGCGATGTCGCGGATCGACACGGCATTGAAGCCACGCGTCGAGAACAGCAGCTCAGCCGCGCTCAGGATGGCTTCCCGCATGTTGGGATTTCGCGTCATGGGATTTGCTTTCCGCTCTCGACTTTTGTACGTTTGTACAAAATATCAGGTCCAGTCAACAAACATCTGGGTTGCGGGGCAGCCCCGCGACTGGGCCGGACAAGGGAGAGCCCGGGATGCGCCGGATCATCGTTGCGTTTCTGATCATCGCCGGCGCGCTGGCCTGGCGCGGCACAGGACCTGCCGTCGCGGCTGACGAAGAACCGCGCCTGATACTGGCGCCATCAGGGGTATTGCGGGCCGGACTGTATCCGGGCACGCCGACCTCGATCCTGCCGGATGCCGGATCGGGCGCGCCGCGCGGCGTCGGCTACGATCTCGGCAAGGAACTCGCGCGGCGGCTTGGCGTCCCCTATGAGCCGGTCGTTTTCGCCAAAAACGCCGAAGTCCTCGCCGCCGTTAAAAGCGGAGAGGTCGATGTCGCCTTCACCAATGCGACGGCGGCGCGGGCGCGCGATATGGATTTCGGCCCGGCCTTTCTCGAAATCGAGCTCAGCTATCTCGTCCCGCGCGGGTCGGCCCTGACAACGCCGGCGGAGGTGGATGCACCGGGGCTGCGTGTCGGCGTGACCGCTGGCAGTTCCTCCGACGCCACACTGTCGCGCGACTTCAAGCATGCCCAGATCGTTCGCGCCGCCACCTTCGATGTCGCGATCGAGATGCTTTCGACCGGCGCGATCAATGCCTACGCGACCAACAAGGCCACGCTGTTCGAAATGGCGGAGAAATTGCCGGGATCGAAGGTCCTCGAAGGCCGCTGGGGGATCGAACGGCACGCCATCGCCATTCCCAAAGGACGCGAGCAGGCAATGGCATTCATCCGCCAGTTCACGAACGAGGTGAAGTTAGAAGGCGTAGTCGCCGCGGCGATCGCACGCGCCGGGTTGCGCGGCGCGATGATTTCAGCTGCGGAGTAGCGCGCATGAATTTCTCAAATGAGAATTTCTCAAATGATATGTCCAGCAAGGAAGGATTTCGCCTCATGCGCCCACGCAGAACAATCATCCGCAGCATCGTCGCCGCCGCCCTGTTTACGCTGGCCGGCACGAACCTTTATGCGGAGCCGTTCCCGACCAGGCCCGTGCGCATTCTGGTGCCCTACGCCGCCGGCGGCGCCGTCGACGTGCTGGCGCGCACGCTCGGGCAATCGCTGTCGAAGACCTGGGGGCAGCAGCCGGTGATCGAAAATCGTCCGGGCGCCGGCGGGACCATCGCGTCGCAGGCGCTCGCGCAATCGGCGCCGGATGGCTACACGCTGATCCTGGTCGCAAGCGGACATCCGCTGAACCAGTTCTTCTATCCAAAACTGCCCTACGACACCTTCAAGGATTTTACTGCGATCAGCGAGATCGCCTATTCGCCGCTCGCGATCGTGGTATCCCAAAATAGTCCGGTGAAGAATTTGCAGGAATTGCTGGCGACCGCGCGCGCAAAGCCGGATTCATTATCTTACGGCATGTCCGGCAACGGCACCTCGGCCCATCTCGCCGGCGAACTTCTCAACTACATGGCCAAGGTCAAGATCCAGGCGATCCCCTACAAGGGCGGCGCCCCTGCGCTGACCGCCGTCATCGCCGGCGAGATTCCAATGAGTGTCAATCCGCTGCCCGAGGTGGTCGGCCAGCTCGACGGTAATGCGGTGCGCGCGCTTGCGGTGACGACGGCCCAGCGCTCGAAGGCATTGCCCGACGTTCCCACCGTCGCGGAGGCCGGCATCCCCGGCTATGACGCCTCGGTCTGGTGGGGTTTTCTCGGACCCGCCGGCATGGCGCCTGACCTGGTCGCCAAGATCCACGACGACCTTGCCGCAGCGCTGAAGGATCCGGTCGTCCTGACTGCGCTGGAAAAGATGGGCGCCACGCCGGTCGGCAGCTCGCCCAAGGATTTCGACGCCTACATGCGCGCCGAAGCAGCGAAGTGGGAGCCGGTGCTGAAAGAGGCCAATATCAAGATGCAGTGAGGCGGAGACGCATGCGCGGTCGACTCACCGCGCATTCGCCGGCGCGTGCACGTGCCACAGATCGGCGCGCCAGTGCAGCACGACCGCCAGCATCAGGGCGAGGCCGGCCACCGCGTAGAGTGTTCCGGTCGCCGCAAATCCGATCTCGTCGATCAGGCTGCCGGCGGCCAACAGGCCGATCGGCAGGCCGTAGATCACCATCATGCGCACCCCCATCACCCGACCGCGGAAATTCTCGCTCGCGGTCCGCATCAGGATGACGGCGATCGAGATCATGGCGAGGCTTTGCGAAAAGCCCGCCACCACCAGGCACAGGATCGCGGTCGGCACCGTCTGCATTTGCACGAAGATCAGCAGGGTCGCGTACCAGACGACGGTGGCGCCGACCATCAACCGCGCCACCCGGATATCGCGAATCAGGCTCAACACGATCGAGCCGGCCAGCGAGCCGATCGCAAAACTCGCCGACAGATATCCAAGCCCGGTCTGGTTGGTGCCGTAGATCGCTTTGGCGATGTAGGGCAGCAGGCCATTGGTGAGCGGATAGGCCGTCAGGTTGGCGAGGAATGCCACCCACAGCGCGGCCTGCATCCGCGGCGTGGTCCAGACATAGGCCACCCCCTCCTTGAGGTCGCGCAGCGGCGAACGCTGCAACGCCTCGCTGGCAGCTTCGCCCGCCGCATGCTGCTTTGCCGGCGCCACGATGCACAGCGTCAGCGCGGTAGCCGTAATATAAAGGCAGACGATTGCCACATAGGCCGGGCCCATGCCGAGCGCGGCAAACAAACCGGCGCCGCTCAGCGCCCCGGCGATGCGCGCGGTATCCATCGTCGTGCGCGAGATGCTGATTGCCCCTATCAACTGGCCGTGCGGCATGATGGTCGCGACCAAAGCGCCGCGCACGCCAAGGTCCGACGGGCGGACGATGCCCATCACGGCGGCGACCATGAAGACGTAGACTGGTGCAAGTTGACCCGACAGCGCCAGCGTCATCAGCACGGCCGCCAGCACCGCATAGGTCGCGCGCATCATCGCCAGCAGATCGCGGTGACCGATCCGGTCGCCGACAACACCGAACATCGGCGCTACCAGCGTACCGACGTAGCCGAGCGAGGCAAAAAAAGTAAGCAGCAGGACCGACCCGGTCTCGACCAGCACGTACCAGCCGAGAATGAGCATTTCCATCTCGAACGCCCACGAGGTGAGCAGATCGGCCGGCCATTGAAAACGGTAGTTCCTGATACGGAATGGTGCGAGCGCGGAAAGTCGCGCGGGTTCGCTCAAGATGCGTTGTCGCGATTCATCGCGGTCCACCCTGCCCTGTTTCTTGTTTTTCCTTCTCCGTCGATAGCAAGCTGTGCCCGGCGTTTCAAGCTGCCGACATCGCCCTGCCGCTATGCGTCAACAGCAGCCGCCTAACCTCCGCGGCCGGTATCGCGGGGCTGAACAGATAGCCCTGCATCTCGGTGCAGCCGAGGATGTACAAGAGGTTCCGCTGTTGCTCGGTTTCGACACCTTCCGCGGTCGTCGTCATGTCGCTGGCGGCCGCGATGCTCACCACGGCCTGGACGATCGACGAGGATGCGCCGGGACCGGCGATATCCTTGATGAAGGAGCGGTCGATCTTGATCTTGTCGAACGGGAAACGCTGCAGATAGCTGAGCGAGGAATAGCCGGTGCCGAAATCGTCCAGCGCGATCCGGACGCCGAGCTTGCGCAACTGGTGCAGCATGTCGAGGGCCGCCTCGTCGTCGCGAATGAGCACGGCCTCGGTGATCTCGAGCTCCAGCCTGCTGGCCGGAAGGCCGCAGGCAGCGAGCGCCGCCGCCACGTTCAACGCCAGCGCCGGGCTCCTGAACTGCACGGGTGAGACGTTGACTGCAACGCGAACTTGATCCGGCCAGGTGGCGGCCTCCGCGCAGGCGGCATTGAGCACCCACAGGCCGAGCTGGTTGATCAGGCCGCTGTCTTCCGCGATCGGGATGAATTCCGCCGGCGAGATCATGCCACGTTCGGGATGCCGCCACCGCAACAGCGCCTCGCAGGATGAGATCTTGCCGTCCTCGATATTCACCACCGGCTGATAGTAGGTCTCGAGGCTGCCGTCGCTGATCGCCTGACGCAGTTCGAGCTCCAGGCTTCGCCGCGCCCTGGCGCGCTGATCCATGCCGGCCTCGAAGAAGCGGTAGGTCCGCCGTCCGTCGCCCTTGGCGCCGTAGAGCGCAAGGTCCGCATTCTTCAACAACTGGTCGAGGTCCACCCCGTCGCCGGGGGCCAGTGCGATGCCGATGCTGGCATCGGTGGTGATGAGATGCCCCATACATGCAAGGGGCTGCCTGATCGCCGAATGGATTTCATCAACCAGCTGGGTGGTTTCCGACCGGTCCTTGATAGCGGTCTGAATGACGGCGAACTCGTCGCCGCCGAGCCGGGCCGCCACATCGGTGTCGTTGAGGCAACCGCGCAGTCGGTCGGCGACACCCTTGAGCAGTTCGTCGCCGATCGGATGGCCGAGCGCGTCGTTGACGCTCTTGAACTCGTCGATGTCGATATAGAGCACCGCCAGTTGCTCGCCGGGCCTTATCGCCTTGAGCGACTGTTCCAGCCGCTCGCGGAACAGGATCCGGTTCGGCAGGTCGGTCAATCCGTCGTAATGCGCCAGATGTGCGATCCGCTCGTCCGCGCGCCGGCGCGCGGTGACGTCCTCGATGGTCGCGACCCACCCGCCACCGTTCAGCGGCCGGTTGATGATCTCGATCGCCCGGCCACCCGGGGCTTCCGTAAGCTGCCGCGTCGCCTTGCCGAGCGACACGGTTTGGATGATCGCGTTGCAGAATTCATCGACGTCGCCATCGAATGATCCGGTTTCCTTCCGGTGGGCGATCAGTCGCTGCATCGTGCAACCGGGCTTGGCCACGTCAGGCGACAGTCCGAACATGTCGAGATAAGGCTGGTTGCAAATGATGATCCGCGCGGATGCATCATAGAGAACAAGGCCTTGCGGGATGTTGTTCACGGCAATCGAGAGCTGGCGCCGCTCGGCCGCCAGCCGCTGATCGGTCAAGCGATCGCGCCTCACCAGCAGGCCGGCGATTACGGCCAGGACGGCGACGAGCGCAAGCAGCACACATTCGCGAAGACTCCACGCCGCTGGGTCGGCCGCAGTCACCGCCGCGAGCAGGATCCCGCTCACCGCAAGCAGTTTGACCGTTCTGCTTCCTTGCGCAGAACCGGCCGAACCGCCCGATATTTGATGACCGCCCTCGTTACTCACCCGACCTGCCTTTGGAATGCGACAGGGGTCCTGCAATGGAACTCAGACCGCTGATCGCGCGCCCCGCGGCAGTGTTACGCAGTAGTGATGGAAGGCGCGTTACAACTTGCGGTTAGCAATCGGTTACTTTGCACACGCACCGGCTCCAATCCGCGATCCGGCATTGGAGGTTACCGGGAGGCGGCCGGCCGGCCGCGGCTCTCGTGCGAGATGGTAAACCAATGATTAATCCGAAGCCGGCATCGCGCGCCGCCGGAAATGTGAGAAAGCCCTTATTTTCCAGCGTAACCGACACTCGGCAGCGCTGACGCAGCTCCGCTGCAAAAACGAATTCTGACCGAGATGCCGCGGATTTAGCTGATACGAAACCTCGCCTGTTTAACCGTTTCGCTAGTCGGGGCCGTTCATAATGGCGGTCAGATCCCAATTCATGAGACCCAGGTTAAGCAGCGTGACATCCTTCGGACGTGTGATTTCCGTGCGCGGCTCCCTCGCCCGGGTTGGACTGCTGGCGTCGGGCCAGGTGCCCG
The DNA here is from genome assembly GCF_054059515.1 of Bradyrhizobium sp. URHC0002. Taxonomy (NCBI): domain Bacteria; kingdom Pseudomonadati; phylum Pseudomonadota; class Alphaproteobacteria; order Hyphomicrobiales; family Nitrobacteraceae; genus Bradyrhizobium; species Bradyrhizobium sp. URHC0002. Next base: position 6,758,865 of record NZ_JBSSCF010000001.1, read on the forward strand.
TTTCCGAAGCGCGCGCCACCGTCGGCCGCTTCATCAGTATTCGCTGTGCGACGGTCACCACGATCATTGCGATGATCACCGAGGTAAGTTGCGAGAACCAGCCTAGCTCCGATGAATACTTGGCGACCGCGTCGGTCGACCTGCTCGGGGAGATTTCCGGCGGCGAACGCCCCAAGTTTCAGCGCGGCGTCACCAATTATCCGACCATCGGCGATGCCGTCGACCTCGTCACCGCCCAGGACCTCCGCACCGTCTATGCGCCGAGCGGGTCGGACCAGATCAATATCGGCACCCTGCAGCAGGACCGCTCCGTCATCGCCTATGTCGATGTCGAGGAGATGCTTTCCAAGCACTTCGCGGTCCTCGGCTCCACCGGCGTCGGCAAATCGACCAGCGTTTCGCTGCTGCTCAACGAGATTCTCAAGGCGCGGCCGAACCTGCGGGTATTCCTGCTCGACGTCCACAACGAGTATGGCCGCTGCTTCGGCGACCGTGCGCTGGTGCTCAACCCGCGCAACCTGAAACTGCCGTTCTGGCTGTTCAATTTCGAAGAGATTGTGGACGTCCTGTTCGGCGGCCGTCCCGGCGTGCCGGAAGAACTCGACGTTCTCGCCGAAGTCATTCCGATGGCGAAGGGCCTCTATACCCAGTATCAGAACTCCGATCGTCTCGGACTCAAGCGCGCGGATCCGAAGTCGGGCGGCTATACCGTCGATACGCCGGTGCCCTACCGGCTGACCGATCTGATCTCGCTGATCGACGAGCGGATGGGCAAGCTGGAGAACCGCTCCTCGCGCATCATCTATCACAAGCTGATTTCGCGCGTCGAAACCGTGCGCAACGATCCTCGCTACACCTTCATGTTCGACAACGCCAATGTCGGCGGCGACACCATGGCGGAAGTGATCAGCCATCTGTTCCGCCTGCCCGCCAATGGCCGGCCGATGACCATCATGCAGCTCGCCGGCTTCCCCGCTGAAGTCGTCGATTCCGTCGTGTCGGTGCTGTGCCGCATGGCATTCGATTTCGGCCTGTGGAGCGACGGCGTGTCGCCGCTGCTGTTCGTCTGCGAAGAGGCGCATCGCTACGCCTCGGCCGACCGCAACATCGGGTTCGGCCCGACCCGGAAAGCCGTTTCGCGCATCGCCAAGGAAGGCCGCAAATACGGCGTCTTTCTCGGCCTCGTCACCCAGCGTCCGGCAGAACTCGACGCCACCATTATCTCCCAGTGCAACACGCTGTTTGCGATGCGGCTTGCCAACGACCGCGACCAGGCGCTGTTGCGCTCGGCGGTCTCGGATGCCGCCGCGAACCTCTTGTCGTTCGTGCCCTCGCTCGGCACCCGCGAAGTGCTGGCCTTCGGCGAAGGCGTGGCGCTGCCGACCCGCCTGCGCTTCAAGGAGGTTCCCGTCCACCAGCTGCCGCGCAGCGAAGCCACCATCGCGTCCGTGCCGTCGGTCTCCGCCGGCCACGACATGCATTTCGTCTCGGCCGTGCTGGACCGCTGGCGCGGCGCCACCTCGAACCGCGACGTGCCGAACGATCCCGGCATCAACGACCGGCCCGCCGCCCGCGTCATGACGCCGGTGGAAACGCCGATGCTGCAGCCCTCGATGGGGCTGGACCCCGACCGGTTCTCGCTGCTGAAGAAGCCGCTGCGCTGAGGCGGCGCGCGTTCGCGCGAATTCTTCGCGCGGGCCGGTATCCACTTCGTCGCAATACGATATATGGTCCGGTAACGCCGCCTCGCGGCCTCAGCCGGAACCCTTTCATGAGCAAGCCTGCGCCCAAACGATTTCAGCCGCCCGCCATCGACAGACTGCCCGACGACATCCGCACCCGGATCCTTGCGGTGCAGGAGAAATCCGGCTTCGTCCCGAACGTCTTCCTGACGCTGGCTTATCGTCCGGACGAATTTCGCGCCTTCTTTGCCTATCACGACGCGCTGATGGAGAAGGACAGCGGGTTGACCAAGGCCGAGCGCGAGATGATCGTGGTGGCGACGTCCGCCGCCAATCAGTGCCATTACTGCGTGATTGCCCACGGCGCGATCCTGCGCATCCGAGCCAAGAACCCCGTCATCGCCGACCAGATCGCCGTCAACTACCGCAAGGCCGACATCACCCCGCGGCAGCGCGCCATGCTCGACTTCGCCATGAAGGTGAGCCAGGAGGCCAACACGGTTTCCGAGCCGGATTTTGCGGAAATTGCCGGCCACGGCTTTTCCGACGACGACATCTGGGATATCGCAGCGATCGCGGCCTTCTTCGCGCTGTCGAACCGGCTGGCCAACGTCACCGCGATGCGCCCGAACGACGAGTTCTACATGATGGGGCGGCTGCCGAAATAGCCCAAGAATCAGCCTGAGGCCCGGAGGTTTCCCGCGTTGCTGGACTGGACCGAAATCATACTGCGTCTCGGCGTCGCCACGCTCGCGGGCGGGCTGATCGGTCTCAACCGCGATCTGCACGGAAAGCCGATCGGATTGAAGACGCTGGCGCTGGTCAGCCTTGCGACGGCCATGCTGCTGGTGCTGGTCCATTCGGACGAGGCCAAAATCGTCTCGGACGCCGGCAGCCGGGTGATGCAGGGAATCCTGACCGGGATCGGCTTTCTTGGCGCCGGGGTCATTGTCCACGCCGGACGTCATTTCAGGGTTCGCGGGCTCACCAGTGCGGCCTGCACCTGGCTGGCGGCCTGCATCGGAATTGTCTGCGGTCTCGGACAATGGCGATTGGTGATCGTCGCATTGGTCATCACCTTCGGCGTCTTGACCGTTGGGGGCCGAATGGAACGCTGGTTGCACAAGAGGTTTGGCGGCAAGGACGAGGCTGAACAGGAACCGCCTCCCGCCTCTTCGGTGGACAAACAGCCGCCTGTTTAATCGATGGGTCCGCACCAGCCCGGCAGATAGACCGCATCCTCGCTCCTGGCAAAGCCGAGCGCCTTCTCGATCGCCTTGTCGAAATTCTCTTCCACGCTTTTGCGCGGGATTTTGCGGCGCAGGAAATCCGCCCACAGAAATTCGCTGAACGGGGTGGTGTCCTTTGCAAAGCCGCCGACGCGGCGCAATTCCCCGGCGAGGCTGCGGAACGGATCATCCTTGAGTCCGGACACCGATTTCGGAAGATCCTTGAAGTGCCGGCGTTCGCCCTTGGCGTCATAGGGATAGGCCCATCGCTTGTGGTCCATCACGGTCCAGAACGCCTCGCGCTCGACCATGGTCAGATCGCCGATGACCGTGACCAGGACATGCTCGACGCCTTCATCATGCAGTGCACGCGCCAGATGATGGTGGTCGACGACGTAATGGTGCTCGTCCGGCCCAAGCACGACCGGGATCATGTGCTTGCCGAGCAGCTCGGCGCGTTTCTTCTCCGATTTGTGCTCCCGCCAGCGCTCGCGCTTCTCCTTTACCTCTCGCAGGCCGACCGTCATCTGGGTCGGACGCAGTGACAGGATCGGGATCGGCTTGAGGATCGGGTCGCGCGTATTGGCCATGGTTTGCCCCTCTGCTTTGTCCTCGTGCCCTAACCCGAGGAATTGCCCTTGGGGGGTTTACTATGGCCTTGATGATGCGAGCCCTCAAATGGCCGCAACCCGATGCTTACGGCAGGCATACCAGGATGGCCGGAAGGCCTGACGCCACCGGCTTCCGATCGACGGCAGCTGGTTCCATCAGACGTTGCGCGGATGGATGGCTGCCCCGCGTCCGGCAAGATTTCATGTTGGAAGCGCTGCCGCCGTGCTATGAAAGGCGCAGGATTTTTCGCGGATCGGCGGCAGTGAAAACCCAGCGGCCCATTATTACCGACGACGAGCACGTCGTGCTCAAGTTTCGGCCGCGCACCTCCGCCCAGCTGCCGGGGGGACGGCAAGAAACCAGTCAGGCCAACGTGCCGCCGGCGGCGAACGACCTGTCCCGCTACGAGCGGCCGCGCGATGAGGGCGACGATTTCCGTCATCGCATGCTGGCCAATGTCGCAGCGCTTGCGTTCACCGTGGCGCTGACCGCGATCGGCATTTGGCTTGCGGTCAGCATCGCCGATCTGCGCAAGACCCAGGACTGCGTGCTGATGGGCCGCCGCGACTGCGCCAGGATATCGGTGACCCCGCAGGGGTAGCGAAGCACGATCGTCGCACCAAATCAGATCGTCATACCCGCGAATGCGGGTATCCAGTACGCTGCGGCCTATCGATTCAATCACTGCTGCCTCTGGAATACTGGATCGCCCGGTCAAGCCGGGCGACGACAAGTGAATATCTGTCTGCGTTCTCGCGGCGCGCTGCGCCCGAGGTTTGCATGAACCTTGTCCCTCCTGAGAGGGAGCAGGGAATGCCGGGTGCTTGCTGCACCCGCGGTCTCGTGTGCAATGTGCATAAGGAAGTGCGCACACGAGCATACAGGTACAGCCGGAGCACTCCGGCATTCCCTGCGCAATGGTTTGACGGCTTATGCCGTGCTCTCCCTGGAGACGAATTCGTCTTGCCTCCATCGCTGCCGGCTTGACGGCTCAATCGATCCGGTCGGATCAAAATCACCACCGACAGCTTGGCACCAGCCACGGGTGTCAGGACCACACGGTTTTGCCGTACGCATCAGCGCCGTACGTCTTGCGCGCTGTGCTCGCTCACGGATAACCGCCCTGCAAACAACTTCTCGCGCCTGACGCTGCCGCGTCCACCACATCCCGTCTCGCGTTCGTGACGATCGCGATACGCCCCTCTTGTCGAGACGGGACAGCGCGGAAATAACCGCTGATTTGGGTGGAATGGAAAGCGGAATATTTTTGCGCGCGAGACTGGACGGGGCAAATCAGATTGAAGTTGTTCCAGAAAATCGCCGTATCGCGCACGCCCAATCAGCCGTCTGTCACCCACCCGAGGGCACTCGTCCCGGCTGTGATGGCATTATACCACAGACTTGCACGCCGCCGCGACGATCCAGCCGCTGACACCAAAGTCGCGTCGGCGAGGTTCGGGCATATTCATAAGCCACTTTCATAAGTCCATGCGAATTCATCCATCTAATCGCATGGCCGACCGTCTTATATAACAAGCTCCGCGAACGACGATCGTCCGATTGGCGGGCGAGCATGATCGTTCCGTTCAACGTGGGTAACGTCGCAGGGCAGCACGTACATCACGCTGCGCGGGCCCCCTGCAGAGCGCCATCCGCATTCGGCGCTCACTACAGGAGATTCCCAGTGAAGCTTCAAACCACGACAATCTCATTGCTCGTATTGATGTCGATGGCATCGGCCCACGCAGAGGAGACCACGCCTATGGGATCAAAGCCGATGCTGACGTTCGCGGATGTGCGCAAGGTAACGCCGGCGTTGGAGGCTTACACCCAAAACCGGCTTCTCGGTGACGTTTGGAAGCGGCCCGACCTCGCACCGCGGGACCGCAGCATCGTTACGCTGGCAGCCTTGATCGCGCGCAATCAGACCATCGAGATGTCGTATCATCTCAATCTTGCACTCGATAACGGCGTCGAACCGCGCGAGATATCGGAGATCATTACTCACCTCGCCTTCTACGCTGGCTGGGGCAATGCGATGTCAGCGGTCGCCGTCGCCAGGGATGCCTTTGCGACGCGTCACATCGGCACGGATCACCTTCCTCCGGCTTCCGTGACCCTGCTGCCGATAAACGAGGCCGCCGAAGCCCAGCGCGCACAGTTCGTCCAGGAGCAATTCGGCTCGGCCTTTCCCGGGGTCGTTCAATACACGACCGATGTCCTGTTCCGCGATTTGTGGTTGCGCCCGGACCTTGCCCCGAGGGACCGCAGCCTCGTCACCGTCAGCGCTTTGATCGCGAACGGACAGACAGCGCAGCTTACGCCGCATCTCAACAGGGCGATGGATAACGGGCTGACACAAGCGCAGGCATCTGAGGCCATCACGCATCTGGCTTTCTATGTGGGCTGGCCGAACGTCTTTTCGGCGATGCCTATCGCGAAAGATGTTTTTGCAAAGCGTCCTCAATAGACCGGGATTAACAGGAAGCCCCCAATGAACATATCGTTTGAAAACAAGGTTGCGCTCGTTACGGGCGCCGGATCAGGGCTGGGGCTTGCCACGGCGAAGGCTTTCGCCGAGTCAGGCGCTTCAGTGGTGTTGGCCGATGCGAATGAAACGGCCGTTTGTTCTGCCGCCGAGGAATTATCCGCCCAAGGGCACAAAACCCTGGCGATCAAATGCGACGTTGCTGACGACACTCAGGTCGAAGCGATGGTAGAGCGGACTGTTGCCACTTTCGGGCGGCTTGATGCGGCCTACAACAATGCCGGCGTTCAGAATATTGTCGCGGAAGCCGCCGACGCCACGCGCGAAGACTTTGACCGGGTGATGTCCATCAATCTGCGCGGGGTGTGGAGTTGCATGAAGTTCGAGCTGCGCCAAATGCTCCAGCAGGGAGATGGCGCAATCGTCAACTGTTCTTCAATCGGAGGATTGGTGGCCGGCCCCAAGCGCGGAACATACCAAGCGTCCAAACACGGCGTGCTTGGGCTGACCAAGAGCGCGGCACTGGACTATGCGGCAAGAGGCATTCGCATCAATGCCATATGTCCGGGCATCATCCATACGCCGATGCTCGACAGAATGATGGCCACTCAGGCAGATGCCCTTAACGTGATGTTGAAAGAGGTGCCTATCGGCCGGCTTGGTCGTCCCGAGGAAATTGCAAGCGCGGTGCTCTGGCTTTGCAGCTCCGCCGCTAGTTTTATGGTTGGTCACGCGCTCGCGGTAGATGGCGGGTATACCATACGCTAAATGTCAGAATTCGCGCGCCGTCTGTCGGAGGCCCACGTGGACATCAAGCAACTTCTTCTAACTGCGTCGGTCCTGGCGGCTTCCATTCTCGGGCTGGCCGTTGCCGATGACATGCAACGGCAATACGTGCAGGAGGCGGAAATCGAGATCGAACCCGCGCAGCTTGACGACTACAATGCAGCGGTGACGGAGCAAATCGAAACCGCTATTCGCGTGGAGCCGGGCGCTCTGGTCCCGCGCCGTTTCCGAGAAGGATAATCCCGCGCGCGTCAGGGTGTTCGAAATTTACCAGGATGTGGATGCGTACAGGTCGCATCTCGCAACCGAGCATTTCAAAAAAGTACAAAACAACGACGGAGAAAATGGTGAAGTCGCTCAAGCTGATCCAAACGACGCCAATTTTGCTGGGTACGAAGGCGCGGTGACAACGCAACAGACGCTGCTCAGTTAACTCAATCGCGGTAGCGCAGGGCTTCGACGAGTAGAGCAAAGGCCGCGGAGGGCTGTCGCCGGCTTGGATAATACAGGTGATAGCCCGGATACGGTGGGCACCAGTCAGCGAGCACCCGCTTCAGGCGGCCCTTGTTGATGTGCGGTTGCACCAAGCCTTCCGGCAAGTAGGTCAAACCGAGACCCGCGAACGCAGCATCGAGCATTTGGGTCGTGGTGTTGAAAGTTAGCTGGCCGTCAACCCGGACCTTGAGTTCGCGCGAGCCTCTTTCGAACTCCCAAGCATACAACCCGCCATGGGTGGGCAGGCGAAGATTAATGCAATTGTGCTCGACCAGATCCTGCGGCCGCTTTGGCTCCTGCCGGTTCCGGAAATAGGCGGGAGCCCCGACAACCGCCATGCGCGAATCGGGTCCGATGCGGACCGCAATCATGTCTTTTGCGACCTGCTCACCATCGCGCACGCCGGCATCAAAGCGTTGGGTGACGATATCAGTCAGGCCATAGTCGCAGATGATCTCGACTTTGATGTCCGGATACTCGCGCAAGAGCTTTGCAAGTTTCGGCAGCAACACGGCATTGGTCGCATACTCTGTAGCCGTGATCCGGATGGTGCCGGAGGGTTTGTCCCGAAGCTCCCCTAAGGCTGCGAGCTCGGCTTCGATTTCCTCGAACCTTGAACCGACATTTCGCAACAGTCGTTCGCCCGCCGCCGTCGGCGAGACGCTGCGCGTGGTGCGCGTCAGCAAGCGCAGCTTCAGACGTGCCTCCAGCTCCTTGATGGTGTAGCTAAGCGCGGATTGTGAAACGCCAAGCTTGGCAGCTGCCTTGGTGAAACTGCCCTCGCGGGCGACGATCAGAAAGGCCGAGAGGTCGTCGAGATTGCCGCGCTGCATTAATCGATCCAGTTTATAAGTGTATGCCGATTATAGCGGCTAGTTTCTACGGCGGCACCCCTCTAAATCCAGAATTGGCAACTGCCCCGATACATCCGACACCAACGTCCAATGACGGAGTTCAGCCCGATGGACCGAACGGACGCCTGGCTTTCGCAATGCAAGGCCAGCGTGAATACACTACCCGCAATGTCGCGAAGGACCATACTCGCTGCTGCTGGTGGCCTGGCGCTAACGACGGCGCGTCGGGGTTATGCCGCGACACCGGCTGAGAGAAAGAACGGAACAATGGATATCAAACGCAACGGCTCGCGGCCTTCGGGCAAAGGCCCCGAGGCATGGTTCACCGGCACGGTCCGCGTGGACCCCTTGTTTCAGGTAGGTGACCCTGCCCGTATCAGCGGCGGTCAAGTGACCTTCGAGCCCGGTGCCCGCACGATGTGGCACACCCATCCGCTCGGCCAGACCCTTATCGTCACATCCGGTCTCGGCTGGGTGCAATGCGAGGGTGGACCGATTGAGGAAGTCCGCCCCGGCGACGTTATCTGGTTTCCGCCTGGCGAGAAGCACTGGCACGGCGCGACAGCAACGACCGCTTTGACGCATATCGCGATTACGGAGTCGCTCAACGGCAAGAATGTCGACTGGATGGAAAAGGTCAGCGACGCGCAATATCGCGGCTAATCCCCGATACGCGTGAAGTTGTTGCGGCACTTCCGCGCGAAGTCCACACCCTAAAGGAAGGAATCGCAGCAATGCAGAAGCGGAAGCTTGGCGACCAGGGCCTCGAGGTCTCCGAAATGGGTCTCGGGTGCATGACAATGACCGGTGGCTACGGACAGTCGCCAGACCGTGCGACGATGATTCAACTTATCCGCACCGCCGTGGAGCGCGGCGTGACTTTCTTTGACACCGCGGAAACCTATGGCCCCTTCACGAACGAGGCTCTCGTTGGCGAGGCACTGGAGCCATTCCGCAAGGATGTTGTGATAGCGACCAAGTTTGGCCACAACATCGATCTCGTGACCGGCGAGCGGCTAGGTCCGCTCAACAGTTGGCCTGAGCATATCAAGGCTGCCACGGACGGCATGCTGAAGCGCCTGCGGACCGATCATATCGACCTGCTTTACCAGCACCGCGTTGATCCATCGGTGCCGATGGAGGACGTTGCGGGCGCCGTGCAGGACCTTATCGCCCAAGGCAAGGTGCGGTATTTCGGCCTATCCGAGGCTGGGGCGCGTTCCATTCGGCAAGCGCATGCGGTTCAGCCGCTCAGCGCATTGCAGAGCGAGTATTCGCTGTGGACACGCGAGCCTGATGCCGAGATTCTACCAACTCTGGAAGAGCTTGGGATCGGACTCGTCCCCTTCAGCCCGCTAGGAAAGGGATTTCTTACTGGTGCGATTGGCGCAGACGCGACTTTCGCCGGTTCCGACCTTCGCAGCCGCATCCCGCGTTTCGAGCCGGATGCGTTGAAGGTCAACCTGGCGCTGGTCGATCTCCTCCGCAGCATCGCGGCACGCAAGGGCGCTACCCCGGCCCAAGTGGCGCTTGCCTGGTTGCTTGCTCGGAAGCCGTGGATCGTTCCCATCCCCGGCACAACCAAACCTGCCCGCCTCGACGAGAATCTGGGTGCTGCGTCTCTGCAACTTGCCGCCAACGACCTTCATGAAATTGAGGATGCGACCGCGGCGATCAAGGTGCAGGGAGCGCGTTATCCCGAAGAACTCATGAGGATGACCGGCCTCTGAACGGTCAACACATGCTGCGGCGAGCTTGCGATCGTGCCAGTTGCATTTCAGAACACATGAAGTGCAGGACGGTGACCCACCGTCGAGCCCATCGACTCCTTGCGCGAGTGATAGGCTTCCAGCACCTTCTTGGAGGTCTCGACGTCCAGCCGAGCGAATTCTGCTTTCATTTTGTCGATATCCTTCGCCGGAATCCGATAATCGGAGGCCCCAAGAAACAGCAACGCCATGGTCGTCGGCCAGGAAAGGTCGAGGGATTTTGCCAGAATTAGTAACGCCTCCTTATCCGCGGCGAGCATCGCTCGCTCCACAACGTCGACTGGCATGCTGCACGACAACGATAGCGCGACGATAGCTTCATTGTGTTTGCGCGCCTGGGCGTATTCAAGAATCTGGGCTTCACCCAGGTTACCGTGCTGGTGTTGCGCACCTACGGTTTTTTTGGCGGTGAAATAATCATTTGACGCAGGACCAAACATCGCATGCAGCCGCCCGGCTACATCGGCAACTGCATTGACAGCTTCGGGCCGCTCGATTTCAAGTTTCTTTCTTACATCCTCTGACGCTTTCGCGATCAATTGCTGAAACAGGTGTCTTGGAATATCCCGACGCCGGCCAATATGCTCGGCCAATATGGAGTCATTCTCGGAGCGCTTGATCAGATGCAGAAAGCCCGAATCTGAGAAACGCGCGCCGGCATTGACGGCGACAGAGTTCACGACTGCCTGGTCACCTCTTGTTACGAGTACGTCCGTGACCGGCTCGTCGATCGACCTTCGCCGCGAGATTGCGATAAGATGCTGCTGACTTTTCGAGCGGGCGTTCGCAACCAAGGCCTGGTTGCTGAGCCGCTCGGAATAGCGAAGGATGGGACCAGCGACGTCTATCGAATCGTCGAATGCCAACTTGTTGATGATGTAGACAGGCGCTTTGTCGCTTCGGGCCAGGCGTTTTGCGAGCTGGGAGCGGGCGGCGAGTTCAATTTCGTCTGAGAGGCGTCCGATCACTTCCCCGAAGATCCAAATCTCACTTTCAGTGTAGCGGCCCATTATCAGCATATCGGTTGCATGCCACAAAGCCTTCAAACGGCTTTCGGGCGTTCCCTTGGAAATGGCGTCATTCAACTCCTGAAGAACCGACATCGGCAATTCGAGCCGCTAATCGCTGCTCACCTCTCCACTGAAAATCCACAACTACAATAGAGTGCTCGTCAATAAGCGCTTGGCTAGTCCATGTGAGACTCGAAGCTCGCGCGCGAGTGTAGTGGACGCGCTCTCGGCTATAGGCGTCTATCCTGCTTTGAAAACTTTCCTACTCTCTGCAGAAACTCTGCGACCCAGTTGATTAACGGGGCCTATGCGCTCGGAAACGATCGGTGCCATGGCACCCGCGCTCGCCAGAAAATTGCTATCGGAAATCGGCAAAGAACGGCGAATCAAGAATTCGCAAGGCTTTCAATCCAGTCCAAGGTCCGAAGGACGTCGGGATGGCACCTGAAATCACCCTCGCCCGAAGCAATACCGAAAATATGGCGGCTGCCCTCGTCTCTGATCGCACGCCTGACGCGTTTCGCGAACTGAGCAAGTTGCTCGTTTGAAGGCTGTTGGCTTGCCCTGCTGGTGCGACGATCAATTTGCGATCGGCGGTCGCCCATCGATCGCTTTTCCTCTTCCGATCGAGCGTCCACTCCGGTCCGTCGGTCAACTCTAACTCTTCTCTCTGCACCAGGTTTCATTTCACTATCGGTCATGACACATCCCGCCAGCGCTTGAATATAGATCGGATCGAAAACCTCGGACGCCTGATCCGGGCCGAGGCAACGAAATCAGGCTACGTCGTACATTCTGCGAGCAGTTTCCGGGCCAGCGCAAAGCAACCGCCTGCGAATAGCGTCCTCAACCAGCGCCAAGGTCTGCTTTGCCTCACGCGCTTCCGCCTCAGCTACCTGCGCACGAATTTCCGCGGCAGTCGCCTCGTCCACCGCCGCCGTGATGCGCAATTCAACCTGCGTCAAGGCTCTGGAGGCGTCCGCAAGCTTGCGATCGGCATCAGCGACAACTTCTCGCAACGAATTCTCAGCAGATTCGGTTCGTTGCTCAGCCAGCTTAAGACGCTCCGCTGCGGTCTTGCACATTGCGAGAGCGCGAGCTTCGAGTTCTCGCGCATTATTCTCCATGTCGTTGAAAATTTCGGCGGCCTGATAAACCAGGTCGAGAGCGTCAGCGCCGGGGGTTGATACCGGGGGACGCACAAAGCTCAACACGTTTTCGCTTCTGCGAACGGCAGGCCTTCCTTCTCGGTGGGCCATGAAAAGAACCTTTTGCTGGTAATGATGACATCATGAATACGTATGGTAAAAAGAAGATTAATACCGGGAAAACTAGGCAAAACCCGAATGACCGTGGCCGCCGGCCTGTGCGCCGCGCCCCCCTGCTTCAACATTATTGCCGCATCGGACCAAGCGAGAATTAGGTGCCTCCTCGCTGTGATTTCCGTTACGCTGGATCACGACAAAAACGAAGACCACGAGGGAGGCTACGTTGAGACTTTCAATCGCGACAGCAAGCTTTTTTCTCGCAACGCTCATTTCGATTCCCGCGCTGGCACAGACGAGGGCTCTGGTGACTGAAGAGATGATGGTCAAGACATCAGACCCTGGCATCGAAATATACGTCCGCAACAAACGTCCGGCGGACATGACCTCGTTCCGGCCGGAGCAGACCGTGCTTTACGTCCACGGCGCGACCTACCCTTCCGAGACGGCGTTCGACCTCAAGCTGGATGGCTTGTCGTGGATGGAATACATCGCCGCGCGCGGCTATGACGTGTGGCTTCTGGACCTGCGCGGCTATGGCAAATCAACGCGGCCTGCCGAGATGGCCGACAAGCCGGAAGCCAATGCGCCAATCGTCACCGGCCAGACCGCCGTCAAGGACATCGGCACCGCCGTCGATTTCATCCTGCAGCGCCGCAACATTCCGCGTCTCAACCTTCTGGGCTGGTCGTGGGGCACGACACTGATGGCGACCTACACCACGCAGAACGCCGCGAAGGTCGAACGTCTCGTGCTCTACGCACCGGCCTGGATCCGGCAAACGCCTTCGCTGGTTCAGGCAGGTCCCGGCAAGCTTGCCGCGTACCGAATGGTCAATCGCGATCAGGCGAAGGAGCGCTGGTACACCGGCGTGCCGGAAGACAAGAAAGCCAATCTCATTCCCGCCGGCTGGTTCGACGCCTGGGCCGACGCGACATTCGCAACCGACCCAGTCGGTGCGGCGATGAGCCCGCCGGTCCTTCGAGCGCCCAACGGCGTCGTGCAGGACGGCGCCGAATTCTTCGGCGCCGGCAAGCCCTATTATGATCCCGCCAAGATCACCGTGCCGACGCTGCTGATCCACGCGGAATGGGACCGCGACACGCCGCCCTACATGGCACAGACCCTGTTTCCGTTGCTGGTGAACGCGCCGGGAAAACGTTACGTCGCGCTGGCCGAGGGAACGCACACCATCATCATGGAGCGCAATCGCCTCAAGTTGTTCGAGGCAGTGCAGGCGTTTCTGGATGAAGCGAAGCGGTCGTGAGCAGCCGTAGCCAGCATAAGCGCATGCGACATGCGGGACCGTGACGTAAAACCCGGATGTCGCTTCGCTCATCCGGGCTACGGCCTTTAGTTCGCTTGATGTCATTCACGACCTTTGGGTCCCTCAAGTCCCTGTGCCACCAATGGTTCACGAGATCTAACGGCTTTTCCCTACGTCGCCTATCGTCTGCTACCTCCAGCAACTTAATGAAGTTTGAACACTCGGGGCAGCTCAGGCTCCGGAAGTCTCACCGGTTCGCCAACTGTCCCCCGAGGCCTGGCTTTGTGATCAATATGCATGGGGTGAGCGTCTGCTTTAGCCGCGCTTCGGAAATCGCAACGGCCGCGTCTTCCTGTCGCGGGCTCGCCTGCAAGATGAGGATATTCAATCCAAGAAGCAGCCGACGTTTTCCGTCTTCGTTCTGCGCCTGAAACCATGCGTCGCAGGGCGGCTCGAACCGCACGGTGCGCCGATGCCGACGACACGGTCAACTCGTGCTGCGCGGGTCATGGCTGCGGCGTCTGAGCCCGTCTCCTTCGCCGAAAATGCGAGCGCCGCGAACCATTCGCCTGAGCGCGCCCTTGGCAGGTTACACCTCGCGCAAGCGATGTACCAGACGCACAACATCGTCCGCATTGTGATAAAGGCCGAATCCAACACGCAAGCGCGTGTCGCGCACATCGACCACGATGTTGTTCTTCTTCAAGTGCCTCTGCCATCGCGCCGCGTCGGGATGGTCGAAGATCAGAAAATTCCCGCGTGACAACTCTTCCGCCGGCAAGACGAGATGGGCAGGATCAAACAAGCCGAACGGCGCCTTGATGAGGTCGGCGAGAAAGATCTCCTGCAACGCCATAACGTGCGCATGGACCTTCTCTGCATTGAGATCCTGCGCCGCAAACCATTGCAGCATGGCCCGCATGCGATACAGGCCGCTCGGATCGAATGTCGCCCCCATGAAGCGCTCGCCATCCAACGAGTACCGGACACGATCCTGCAGTCCGGAAAGAGACCCAAAGCTGGCATACCATCCCGTGTTGCGCGGACGCGGTGCAAAGCCCGGCGGGCAATGTAGGAAGCACGCGCCTTCGCCGGCCATCGCATATTTGTAACCGCCGGCGAGATAAAACGCGCGATCGGAGATGCGCGAAAGATCGACCGGACGCGCGAGGAACGCATGATAGCCATCGATCACCACAAGGCGTTCGGGCGCGGCCACAGCCTTCACCAGCGCATCGAGATCCGGCAACGCATACCCCGAATTGAAAAAAACCTGGCTAACGAACACCATGTCGGGCGACTTCTCGCACACCACGTCGATCAGCCGTGACGGCAATGTTGCGAACGGCTCCGTCGGCATGACAATCAGTTCGACCAGCGCGTCTTCGGCGAGCCGCTCCGCCTGGCGTCTAAAGCTGTGAAATTCGCCGTCCGTCGTCACGACAACCGGCTTGCGATCCAGCGGAAGCGATGACAGCAGCCTGTTGACGAATTCATGCGTGTTTGGCGCGGGGACCAACGTTGCCGGATCGGGCAGGCGCAGATGGAGCGCAAGGCCGTTCGCTACCGCCGGCCACACTTCGCCCAGAACGCACGACCATTTCTCGTCGACGAGCCTCGCTGCATCGTCCCAAGCCTGCAGTTGCGCATCGCGCGTGACGTCAGGCCAATAAGCGTGGCTGTGTGCGGCAAAATGCAGCCGGTCGGGATCGGCGTTGCGGAAGTGAGAAAATTCTGCCGTCAGATCGAGCGGAAATTCGGGCGATGTTGCTGAATTGCAGGCAGACATGGTGATTCCAAATGCTTTATTTGCAGTGGATGAGCGGAACGTTAGCCCTATCAGGGTGCCCAAGCTGCTCACAACTCCGTCCGAACCGCCCATAGTTCGGGGAAGAACGAGTGGTCGAGCGCTGATTTGAGGAAGGCGACGCCGCTTGATCCGCCCGTGCCGCGCTTGAAGCCGATGATCCGCTCCACCGTCTTCATGTGGCGGAAGCGCCATTGCTGGAACCAGTCCTCGAGATCAACCAGCTCCTCGGCGAGTTCGTACGCCTCGAAATAGTTGCGGGAGTCGTGATAGACCTTCAACCAGGCATCGCGCACCGCTTCGCTGAAGATATGACGCACCGAGAAATCGCGGTTCACCACGGCATCCGGGATCGCAAAGCCGCGTCGCCTCAGCAGCATTAGACTAACGTCATAAAGGCCGGGTGCCTCCAGCGCCGCTCTCAAGCGCTCGTAATTGTCGGTATCGTGCCGGTGCGGCAGGAGCATTTTCGGGTCTTTCGCGCCGAGGCGGAATTCGACCGCGCGGTATTGGCAGGATTGGAAGCCGGACGATTGACCGAGCGCATCACGGAATTCGAGATAATCGGACGGCGTCATAGTCGACAGTACGCTCCAGGCCGAGATCATCTGCTCGAGGATGCGCGTCATCCGCGCCATCGACTTGAAGGCCGGCGGCAGTTCATCGCGCTCGATAAATTCGATGGCCGCATTCAATTCAACCGCCATCAGGTCCAGCCACAATTCCTGAACGTGATGGATGGCGATGAACAGGCGCTCGTCGTGCTTGTCGGTCAACGGCTTCTTGGCAGCCAGCAGGGTCTTGAGCTGAAGATAATCGCCATAGGTCATGCGGCCGGCGAGATCGACCTGAACGTCGCCGCCGATACGACTTTGGGGCACGGAGTCATTTTCGGACAAAGGACTGCTTTCTGAGTGATTCCTGGACAGCATCGCCGCTACTGCGGCGTGTATCCGCTTTCCTGAATGAGTTTGCTCAGAATTTCGGACGCTCGCTCCAAACGTAGCCGGTGCTCGTTGGGCGTGCCGGGCGCGGGCGTCATGACGAGCTTCGCGAAGCCCGCTCTTACTTCTGGAAGGGCAAGAACTGTCTTCAAGGCCGCATTATAGCGCTCAACAATATCGGCCGAGGTGGCTGCCGGCGCGTAGAGCCCAAGAAAATCTGTCGTTCCATCCAAACCCCAGATGCCAGCCTGCGTGAATGACGGAACGTCTGGTAGCAGCGGCGTCGTCTGACTAACGGCCACAATGCGCAGTGTGTTGGCTTCATGATATGGCAGGAAGTCCGAAATGCTCGACAAAGCAGCGGCAATTTGGCCGCCGAGCAAGTCCTGCACCATAGGCGCGGCACCCCGGTATGGGACCGGCGTGGCCTCCGCATTTAGCGTGCGAGCGATTTTGTTTATGACAAACTCCGGCGCACTTCCCGAAGCGGGGACACCGACGTTGGCAACGGATCGATTGGCGACCAGCCAGGCGGCGAACTCGCTCAGGCTGCTGGACTGCGTTTTGGGATGCACCGCCAACGCCAACTCGAATGTCGCAACCGCTCCGATCATTTTGAAGTCATGGCTCGGTGAAAAGCCCGGCTCTTTGATCGTCAGCGGAATTGTCGCCATCGCATGCAAATTGCTCAAAAACAGGACCGATCCATCCGCGGGCGCGCTCTTGACCGCCAGTGCGGCTAGTTGACCTCCCGCGCCAGACTTGTTCTCGACGATTATTGCTCGCTTCAGCTCTCGAGCCAATCCTTCCGCGATCAGTCGCGCGCCCACATCGGCAGGCCCGCCAGCTGGATAGCCAACAAACAATCGTATCGGGCCGGTGACGTTTTGGCTCATTGTGGGCGTCGGGGCGCCGAGGAGCAGTGAGACAACCAGGACCGGCAATATCGCGATACGAGCGGCAATCTTTGGTATCACGTAGGCCACCGCCAATTCCTCCTGAAGCGCGTTGCGATAGAGCAAATGAGCCCTTCAATCCGCGTATTGCGCGGACTCCTTGGACGCTTGGCACGCCGTGAGCAATGCGCGCCGATGTTCAACAACCGGTCTTACCTTTTCAAGCATGGCCTCAAGAATTGCCGGCGGCGCCTTATGAGGCGTCCCACTATCGAATGGAGGTCTGGGATCGTACTCGGCAAAGAGTTGAATGCGCTGAGCGACATCCTCGTTAGTTGCCAGTGCGATGGCTCGTAATGCGCAGTCGATGCCCGAAGTCATGCCTGCTCCCGTTATGCGGTTGCGGTCCACAACCACGCGCTCATCGACAGGCGTCGCGCCGACCATTCCGAGCAATTGATGAGAGGCCCAGTGACAGGTAGCAGCATAGCCTTCGAGCAGACCTGCGGCACCCAACACCAGTGGTCCGGTGCAAATTCCGACAATCCACTTTGCCGTTGCAGCTCGAGAGCGCAAGAACCGCAAAGTCTCCTGGTCCGCCAGCAATTCGGCGATGCCGGGTCCGCCCGGCACAACGATCATGTCGAACTGATCGCAATCGGCGAAGGACGTCGTTGCACGAATTTCCCAGCCCAAGTCGGTTTCAATGGTCTCCCTGTGCTTCCACACAAGGTGAAGATGAGCATCAGGAATGCGCGCCAGAAGATCCGATGGACCCACATAGTCAATCGCGGTAATGCCCGGAAAGATCAGCATCCCTATGTTCATCACTTACTCCCGACTACTAATGGCGCAAAATAGTGTAGAACAGCCGCTATGGCCGGGAGGACAAATCTTCCACGATTCCTGCCAACGGGTTGCACGCGCGGAGGTTCAACGGGAGGTTCAAAACGAATGCATCAGATCTGGTTTCTCGCGTTCGATCGTTTCCAACTGCTGGACGTAACCGGCCCCTTGCAGGTTTTTGCGACTGCCAACGACGAATTGCGTCTGGCAGGCCGGAAGCAGTTCTACGATTTGCGGCTATTCGCGCAGGCCAACGGCATGGTTCGCAGCTCCAGTGGCGTTGAACTGGCCGTTCGAAAACTGCCCCCGCCACGCTCAAGAAGAATCGGAACGATCATCGTACCCGGCGGCCCCGGCGCATGGTGTTCGGATTTTGAACACCGCGCAGATACGCCGCTGCCTGCGGATGCTCTGTCTGCATGGATACGACGGGCCGCCCCCGGCGTGGCTCGCGTCGCGTCAGTCTGTACGGGGGCTTTCATTCTCGCACGTGCTGGATTGCTTCACGGCAAGCCGGTAGTTACGCATTGGGCGGCATGTGACGAACTTGCCAACAAATTTCCATCGATAGCGCTGGTTCGCGATGCCATCTATTTGCGTCATGAACGCGTGTGGACATCTGCTGGCGTGACCTCGGGCATCGATATGGCTTTAGGCATGGTAGAAGGCGATGTCGGACGCGAGATCGCGATGGCCACGGCAAAGAAGCTGGTTGTCTTTTTTAAACGCCCTGGTGGTCAGTCGCAGTTCAGTAGCGCTCTCTTGGAACAAAGCGCCGGTGACGAACGCGTCATGCGGCTTCACAAATGGATGGCTGAAAATCTGCGATCTGAGCTAAATATCGCGCGTCTGGCCGAACAAGTTGCAATGGCACCGCGAACGTTTGCACGGTTCTACTCGCAAAAGACCGGCACTACTCCTGCGCAAGCAATTGTGCGCCTTCGGCTCGAAAAGGCTTGCCGGTTGATCGAAAATGACCGGCTTGGCAACAAAGCTATTGCGCGACGCTGCGGCTTTGGATCCGAAGAAGCTCTTCGGCGAGCGTTTGTAAAGCACTTGGGGGTGCCGCCTGGTCACTACCGCGAGCGATTTTCTGGCACGCGATGAGGGTTGGGAAAGAAGTGGGATTCGCGTGAAGCGGGAGGCGGCGCCTACGCCATTTGGCATTTCGGTGGCGCGAACACGCGCCGTTCATGAGGCGGCTTTGGCTTGAATACGCTCCGCCTCCTGACGTTCTGCGGTCTTTGCAGCAATCACGCTCGCGCGCTTCCCGATGCGCTCGATATAGGCCTTGAGGTAAGGCCAGGGGGAGACGTCGATTCCCTGGTACTCGGTCCACATCACGATGGTGTAGCAGTGCGCATCAGCAATCGTGAATTTCGAACCGGTCAGATAATCTTGACTAGCCAGATGCTCGTTCAGCCACTTCAAACGCGAGAGCACGAGCTGTCGAGCGATCGGCCGATAATCCTCGGGAGTTGTCTTCTTGATCAGCGGCATAAATCCGCCCTTGTGCAGGTCGGAGGCAATGAAGCTCATCCACTCCATGATCCGGTACCTCTCGAGGCTTCCGGCAGGCGGGCAAAGTTCACTGTCGGGCCGTTGATCAGCCAGGTACTGCATGATGACGGCGCCTTCCGACAGGTACTGTCCGTCTGGTAGTTCAAGCGTCGGCACCTGCCCCTTCGGATTCACCTTGTAGTAATCCGACCCGTCCGGAAGGAGTTTTCTCGGCACATCGACCCAAATGAGTTCGAGCGGCAACCCCAGTTCGCGCCTGACGATGTCGACGGCGAGCGAGCAGCCTCGCACTTCATGGTACAGCTTCATGTCAAATAACCCGGAGCAGCCAGATTGCTGCTCAGGAATTTATTACATTATGATAAATTGTCTATAGACCTTCTGAATCGCTTACGATCCCCTGCGCCAACTGGTTCAGTAAGATCGCTTCGTCTACGCTTGGCATCGGCAAGCTCTGTGCTTGTTACGGCCGGAGGAAAATGTGCGGGAGGCCTTTTCTGTGCAATTTGCATCCCCGTAGCAAGGGTGGATTAGCGACAGCGTAATCCGCCCTTTCGATCGAGGCGCGGAGTTCACGACGTTGGCACGGCATCGATTGTTGTACGATAGTTCGCTGCAACCAAGCGGCGGATTACGGACCAGAGACGAACATGGACAAGATCGATTTCAAGAAGAAGCTTGCAGCGCTCTACAGCGCGCCCAATGGCAGCTTTGCTACCGTCGACGTGCCGGTGATGAAATTCGTCAAGATCGACGGCAAGGGCGACCCCAATCGTGATCCAGCCTACAAGCGTGCCGTCGAGTGGCTGTATTCCCTGAGCTACGCGATGAAATTTGCCAGCAAGACCAAATCGGCAAAAGATTACGTCGTTCCGCCCCTCGAAGGCCTTTGGTGGGCTGACAATCCCGACGATTTTGCCGGGCGCCGGAAGCATCTGTGGCAATGGACGATGATGATCATGATACCCGGCTTCGTTGAGCGATCCCTGTACGAGACTGCCCTGGCAAAATCGCGGAACAAGCTCGGGGAGCCTCCGGTCTCGCTGCGTCTTGAGCCATTGGACGAAGGGCTGTGCCTGCAGACGCTGCATATCGGCAGCTATGACGACGAAGGCCCGACGCTCGCCAGGCTTCACAACGAGATCATGCCTGCGAAGGGCGTGACGTTTGCGGGGCCACATCACGAGATCTATCTGAGCGATCCGCGCAAGACGCCACCGGAGAAACTCAAGACGATTCTGCGGCAGCCGGTCAAAAGCGCCGGCTGAAGGCCACGCCCTTTACCCACAATTGCGGCCCGATACGGTGATGGGTTTCGCTACGCGCTACCCATCCTACGGGCCTACCATGCCGGTTGACCCGCGTGACATTGAGAACGGCATGAAACCGGCCCCTCGGGCTGGCATGATATTCGCATCTCTATTTCGCCGCGCGTATCTTTCCTTGGAGATCAAATGGGCGAAGTCATAAGCTTCCCGAAGCCTAACCCCGATCATGACACGGCTCGTCTTATTCAAGAGGCCCGTGCATTATATGAGAGCGTGTTTCCGACTGAAAATAGTCCCGCCAGCGTGCAACAGGACTCACCCGCACAGACCTAGCACAAGGGCGGATTACGCTGTCGCTAGTCCGCTCTTTCTCATCCCTCGACCTCACCGCAACTCCGCCTCCCGCAACGGCGCGCGGCTGAGTTCGTTGCCGGCGGCGATCGCCTTGCGCAGCAGTCGCATCAACTCGGCGCCCTCCTTCTCGGTGAGCCCGCGCAACATGGTCTGCTGCGCCGCTGCGACGGCCGGCGTGATTCCGCGCAGCGTTCGCTTTCCCGCCTCGGTGACCTGCAATTCGCGGGCCCGGCGGTCGCGGCTAGAGGCGTGACGCACCAGCAAGCCCTTCTGCACCAGGCGATCCACCACGCCGGTGATGGTGGTTCGGTCATAGGCGATCTGGCCGGCGAGCGTCACCTGATCGATGCCCGGGTTGGTCCTGATGGCCGCGAGAGCCGCGTATTGAACGGGCGTGAGGTCGAAACCCGCCTCCTCGACCTCGGCCAGGAACACCGCCACCGCAATCTGCTGGAAGCGGCGGGCCAGATGGCCGGGCATCTCGTTATTGTCTCTCACCGAATTCTCCGAGGCAGGTTTGAAGGCATCTCTGGAATTGACAAGTATACTGATAATCAGCATGCTGAGCAATATCCGAACGGCCGGGAACCGGAGGAGCAGGTATCATGCAGTTTCATCTGAACGGCTTCGAGCCGGGCGACCCCGAAATCTCCGATCCGGCCGGGCGGGTCTTGGCCTCGGGCACATCCGGACCGGTCCCGGAGGAAGTCGACGTGCTGATCGTCGGCTGCGGACCGGCGGGCTTGACGCTGGCCGCGCAGCTTGCGGCATTCCCCGACATCAAGACCTGCATCGTCGAGCAGAAGCCGAGCCGGCTGCTGCTCGGCCAGGCCGACGGTGTCGCCTGCCGCACCATGGAGATGTTCCACGCCTATGGCTTCGCCGAACGCGTGCTGAAAGAAGCGTGCTGGATCACTGAAACGACGTTCTGGAAGCCGGATGACGGCAAGTGCGAAAACATCGTCCGCAGCGGACGGGTTCAGGACGTCGAGGACGGGCTGTCGGAATTTCCGCACGTCATTCTGAACCAGGCGCGTGTGCATGATTGCTATCTCGATGTCATGCGCAAATCGCCGTCAAAGCTCGAACCGTACTATTCACGGCGCCTGCTCGACCTAAAGACCTCACCTGCGGCGCGCTTTGAAGACCACGCGGTGACCGTCAGCCTCGAGCGGCTCGATGCCGGACATGAGGGCGAGGTCGAGACCGTCAGGGCCCGTTACGTCGTGGGCTGTGACGGCGCGCGTAGCGTGGTGCGCAAATCGATCGGGCGCGAGCTGCGCGGCGATTCCGCCAATCATGCCTGGGGCGTCATGGATGTCCTTGCCGTCACCGACTTCCCCGACATCCGCTTCAAGTCGCTGATCCAGTCGGCCAGCGACGGCAGCATCATCGTCATCCCCCGCGAAGGCGGCTATCTGGTCCGGCTCTACGTCGAACTCACCAATCTCGACGCCGGCGAACGGGTCGCCAACCGCAACATCACGTCAGATGATCTGATCGCGAAGGCGCGACGGATTCTCCATCCGCATACGCTTGACGTGAAGGAGATCGCCTGGTGGTCGGTCTACGAGATCGGCCAGCGGCTGACCGACAAGTTCGACGACGTGCCGGAGGAAGAAATCGGAACGCGCCTGCCCCGCGTTTTCATCGCCGGCGACGCCTGCCATACCCACAGCCCGAAAGCGGGCCAGGGCATGAACGTCTCGATGCAGGACGCCTTCAATCTCGGATGGAAGCTCGCCTCCGTCCTGCGCCAGCGCAGCGCGCCGCATCTCCTGCACAGCTATTCGGCGGAACGGCAGGCGGTTGCGAAGGAACTGATCGACTTCGACCGCGAATGGGCCGAGATCCTCGCTTCCGCAAAGGGAAACAACAAGGGCGCGGACGCCGCCGAAACCCAAAACTATTTCGTCCGGCACGGCCGCTATACCGCGGGAACGGCGACGCACTACCGTCCGTCCCTGCTCACGGCCAATCCTGATCATCAGCATCTCGCCAAGGGCCTGGCGATCGGCACGCGCTTTCACTCCGCGCCGGTCATTCGGCTCGCGGACGCCAAGCCGGTTCATCTTGGCCATCTCGCCAGGGCGGACGGACGCTTCCGGATTTTTGTCTTTGCAGGCGCGGGCGATCCCGCCGCCTCCGGCTCCCCCGTTCACGCCCTGTGCGACTTCTTGAGCGAGAACCCCAAGTCTCCCGTGAAGAGGTACACGCCTGCGGGCGCCGATATCGATTCAGTGATCGATGTCCGCGCGGTGTTCCAGCAAGCGCATACGGAACTCGCCATCGAGGCGATGCCCCCGCTCCTTCTTCCTCCGAAAGGACGTTACGGACTTCGCGACTACGAAAAGATGTTCTGCCCCGATTTGAAGGGCGGCCACGACATCTTTGCGATGCGCGGCATCGATCGGAACGCCGGCTGCATGGTCGTGGTACGGCCGGACCAGTATGTCGCACATGTGCTTCCGCTTGACGGCCATGAGGCGCTTGCGACGTATTTCGACGGTTTCATGGTTCGGGCGGATTGAGCGCCGGGGCTATTGCGCCATGCTTTCGGTGACGCCGCACGGGCAGCTCCCCGAATCCGCCCATTTTGCCGCCAAATCCAATGCCACGGGAACGGCCCGCCTCCATTGAACTCAGCGCCCCGCTCCGATATACGGGCTGTCGACTCCGGCCGAGGAAATTGGGCCCTCCGCGGCGCCGCGCCCCGCCTCCTCAGGCCGTTCCGGATTATCTCCAATATATCAAAGGCTTAATGATGTCTTCTACATTCGATCAGATCGCCAACATTATCGCGGAAACCTGCGACATTCCGCGCGACACGATCAAGCCGGAGAGCCACGCCATCGACGATCTGGGAATCGACAGCTTGGACTTCCTCGACATCGCCTTTGCCATCGACAAGGCGTTCGGAATCAAGATGCCGCTCGAAAAATGGACTCAGGAGGTCAACGACGGCAAGGCCACGACCGAGCAGTACTTCGTGCTGCAAAATCTCGCCGATCGCATCGACGAACTGGTCGCCGCCAAGAATGCAGCGCCGGGCGCCTAGAGCCATTTCCGTTCCGATCAAATCGGAACGGGGCTCTAGATTCTTGGTTTGACGCGTTTTCTTGACGCGAACCGGCCTCCACTTCGCTGGAAAACGCTTTAGTCGCCCGCCATGAACCTTGATTACTTTCAGCTGATCGACCGCATCGTCGACCTCAATCTCGACGCCAAGACGATCACGGTCGAGGCCCAGGTTCCGACCACGCATACCATCTTCGAGGGGCATTTCCCGGGTTTCCCGATCATGCCCGGCGTGCTGCTGACCGAAGCGATGGCGCAGAGCTCCGGCTGGCTGATTCTCGGCGTCCTGAAGTTCGAGCGCATGCCGTTCCTGGCCATCGTGAAGGAAGCCAAGATGCGGGGTTTCGTCAGTCCCGGTCAGTTGCTGACGATCGAGGCGAAGCTCGAGCACGAAGGTTCCGGCTTTGCCGTCACCAAGGTCAAGGGACGCGTCGGCAAGGAACTGAAATGCAGCGCTGAATTGACCTTCGGCCTTACCCCCTTCCCCGACCCGGCCCTGCGCGTGCACATGGACGCGAAGGCCAACGAGATCGGCTTCCCACTGCAGGCGATAACGCATGACTGAGCAGAAGTCCGCAGGCGCCAAGGAAGTCTGGATCACCGGCATCGGCATCGTCTCCTCGCTCGGCGAGGGGCTGGACGCGCATTGGGATGCACTGAACGCCAAAACGATCAACGTCGACGACAAGCGGTTTGCGCCCTACATCGTGCATCCGCTCGCGCCCGTTTCCTTCGACGCCCAGATCCCGAAAAAGGGCGACCAGCGTCAGATGGAAGCCTGGCAGCGCATCGGCACCTATGCCGCGGGGCTCGCGCTGGATTCGGCCGGCGTGAAGGGCGACAAGGAAATTCTCGGCCGGATGGACATGATCGTGGCCGCCGGCGGCGGCGAGCGCGACCTCGCGGTCGATCTCGCCATCATGACCGCCGACGCCAAGGGCAATTCCAGCCCCGCCTTTCTCAATGAACGGCTGATGAACGATCTGCGGCCGACGCTGTTCCTGGCGCAGCTCTCCAACCTGCTCGCCGGCAACATCGCCATCGTCCATGGCGTGTGCGGCACGTCGCGCACCTTCATGGGCGAGGAAGCAGCCAGTATCGACGCGGCGCGGATTGCCCTGGCCCGCATCGAATCCGGGCAGAGCGAGATCGCGCTGGTCGGCGCCGCCCATAATGGCGAGCGCTCCGATCTGCTCGTCCTCTACGAATTCGGCGACTTCAATCTGAAAGAGAAATATGCGCCGGTCTGGCAGCGCGAGGGCCACAGCGGCTTTGCGCTCGGCTCCGCCGGATGTTTCCTGGTGCTGGAATCGCGTGAGCACGCCGAAGCGCGTGGCGCCAAACCCTACGCGAAGCTGACCAAGGTGGTCGCCGATCTCGCGCAGCGCAAGCAGCCGGGCGCGGTGACCAGATCGCTGGAAGCGATATGGCCGAAACTCGGCGTCGCCGGCGATAGCGGCCAACTGATCACCGGCGCGACCGGCGTCGAGCCGGTGACTTCGGAAGAAAAGGCGTTCTTGCGCCAGAACCCCGGATTTGCGGTGCGCGCCACCGGAACGATGTTCGGCCACACGCTGGAGACCCAGTTTCCGCTGGGGCTGGCGCTGGCCGCCCTTTCGCTCTCCCGCGGCGCGCTGTTTCCGCCCAACGATCCGACCGGACTCGAGGTTGAAAAGGCAGGCAGCCCGGACCAGATTGTGGTGGTGGGGGCCGGCCACTGGCAGGGCGAAGGCATGGCCCTGGTCGAGGCCGTCAAGTAATCGGCGCGAGAGCGTATTCAGTTACGGCGCACATCGGGGGAACCATGTCAGCACCATCAGATAAATTTGGCAGGCCGATCGTCGTCGTCACCGGCATGGGCGTGGTCACGTCGCTCGGCGCCGGCAAGCAGGACAATTGGCGCAAGCTGATCGCGGGCGAATCCGGCATCCGCACCGTGACCCGCTTCCCGATCGACGGGCTGAAATCCACCATGGCGGGCACGGTCGATTTCGTCAGCGTCGATCCCGTCAGCTCGACGGGATTGACCGAGCGGCTGGCCGAAATGGCCACCGAGGAAGCACTCGAGCAGGCCGGGGTCGGCGCCAAGGCCGATTTTCCCGGACCGCTCTTTCTGGCGGTGGCGCCGGTCGAAGTGGAATGGCCGCAGCGGCTCGAGCTTGGGCGCGCGATCGGAAAGACCGAATTCGGCTACGAGGATATGCTGCGCGCCAGCGGCGGCGGCCGGTTCGCCTCCTACCATCACCGTTTTATGTTCGGCTCGGTGGCGAGCCATCTGGCCGAAGCCTTCGGTACCAAGGGCTCGCCGATCTCGCTTTCCACGGCCTGCGCCTCCGGCGCGACCGCGATCCAGCTTGGTGTCGAGGCGATCCGCCGCGGCGACGCGGATGCGGCGCTTTGCGTGGGGACCGACGGCTCGGTCAACCCGGAAGCGCTGGTGCGGTTCTCCCTGCTGTCGGCCTTGTCGACACAAAACGATCCGCCGCAGGCCGCCTCAAAGCCGTTCTCGAAGAACCGCGACGGTTTTGTGATGGCGGAAGGCGCCGGCGCGATGGTGCTGGAAAGCTATGAATCGGCAACCGCCCGCGGCGCGAAGATCCTCGGCGTGGTCGCCGGCTGCGGCGAGCTGACCGACTCGTTCCACCGTACCCGCTCCAGTCCGGACGGCAAGCCGATCATCGGCTGCATGCGCAAGACGCTGGCGGACGCCGGCCTCGAACCCGAACAGATCGATCACATCAACGCACACGGCACCGCGACGCCGGAAAACGACAAGATGGAGTACAACACGACAGCGGTCGTGTTCGGCGATCATCTGCCGAAGATTCCGGTGTCGTCGAACAAGTCGATGGTCGGGCATACGATCTCCGCTGCCGGCGCGGTGGAAGCCGTGTTCTCGCTGCTGACGCTGGAGCATCAGCGGATTCCGCCGACCATCAATTACGAGATTCCGGATCCGGCGATCCTGTTCGACGTGGTCGGCAACACCGCGCGCGACGCCAAGGTGACCGCCGTGATGTCGAACTCGTTCGGCTTCGGCGGACAAAACGCCTCGCTGATCCTGACACGCGAACCGGTGTAAGCCAGCTTCTTAAACATGAACCGCCTGCTCCTACGCACCAAGGCGCGCTTACGCGACGCCGCCAAGCCTGTGGCGGAAGCCGCTGTCGGCGCGCTAACGATCGCGCTGTTGCGCACCACGCGCTATTTCGATCCGGACAAGACCGCGAATTTCTTCGGCCGCGCCACCCGCTTCATCGGACGCCGGCTGCGCGAGGACCGTATCGGGCGCGAGAATCTCACGGCAGCTTTCCCCGAGAAATCGCCGGAAGAGATCGAAACCATTCTGGCCGGCGTCTGGGACAATCTCGGCCGCATCGGCGCCGAGTTCGCCCATCTCGACCATATCTGGGACTACGACGTCGATCATCCGGACAAACCTAGCCGCGTCGAGTTCGGCGCGCGGACCAAGCAGATTTTCGATGCCCTGCGCGACGACGGCAAGCCGGCGATCATCTTCGCGAGCCATCTCGGCAATTGGGAGATCCCGGCGCTCGGCGCGGTCGCCCATGGGCTGGATTGCGCGATCCTGTTCCGCCGCCCCAACATCGAGTCCGCCGACCGCGCCATCGAACGGATCCGCGCCGTCAAGATGGGCACGCTGGTGCCGGCCGGCCGCGAGGCGCCGCTCAAGCTTGCGGAGGCCCTGCAAAGAGGCCAGCACGTCGCGATGCTGGTCGATCAGTACATGGGCAACGGCGTCGAGGTGACGTTCTTCGGCCGCAAGACCAAGGCCAATCCGACATTGGCGCGGCTGCTCCGGCAGGTCGAATGCCCCGTGCACGGCGTGCGCATCATCCGCCTGCCCAACCACCGCTTCCGCGCCGAACTGTCCGAAGAGGTCAAGCCGGTGCGCGATGCCTCCGGCCAGATCGACATCCAGGGCACGATGCAGGCGGTGACGTCAGTGGTCGAAGGCTGGGTGCGGGAGTATCCGGACCAGTGGCTGTGGCTGCACAGGCGGTGGCGGTAGCGTCACGAGCGCAGCCTGGATGAGCGAAGCGATATCCGGGATTTTGCTAACCCGGCACCGGATATCGCTGCGCTCATCCGGCTACAGGTGCCGACTATCCGAATAACAGGCCGAGGCTCCAGGCCTTCAGCGCCACGGCCGATCCCAGGATGAAGACAATCTGCAGCAGCGTGCGCGTTGAAAAGAACGTGAGGATGTTGGTCATGTGATGCTCCCGGCGAGAGCTATAGGTGCTCGCTCAGGTTCCGGCAACAGAAGTTTGTCGGGAGCGAGCGTAGCCCGGATAAGCGCAGCGATATCCGGGATTTTACGGGACCGGCCCCGGATATCGCTGCGCTCATGCGGGTTGCAGATTCGTCATTGCGAGCGAAGCGAAGCAATCCATCCTTCCGCTTGTTGCGAGATGGATTGCTTCGTCGCTTCGCGCCTCGCAATGACGGAAGGATCCCACGCAAACGCAGCCGTCACTTCCCCGTCTTCACCTTGGTCCAGAGCCGGTTGATGACGCGCTGGGTGGCGGGGTCGCGGGCCTGGATGACGAACAGCTTTTTCTGCATCGCCTCGTCCGGATAGATATTCCTGTCGTTGAGGATCTTCGGATGGACCAGCTTCTGGCTTGCCAGATTGCCGTTGGCGTAGGACAGGAAGTCCGAATTTTTCGCCGCGACGTCCGGGCGGTAGAGATAGTTGATCAACTCATAGGCCTCCGCGACATTCTTCGCATCCGCGGGGATCGCGAGATTGTCGAAGAACATCTGCGCGCCCTCTTTGGGGATGGTGTAGCCGATCTCGATGCCGTTCCTGGCTTCCGCCGCGCGGCTGCGCGCCTGCATCACGTCGCCCGACCATCCCACCACGAAGCAGATTTCGCCTGAAGCCAGCGCGCCCAGATATTCCGAGGAATGAAACTTGCGCACATTGGGCCTGATCTTGCTGACGAGCTCGGCGGCCTTTTCCAGATCGGCCTGCCTGGTCGAATTCGGATCGATCCCGAGATAGCTGAGCGCCGCCGGCAGAATGTCGTCGGCGGAGTCCAGCATATGTATACCGCAGTCTTTAAATTTTGCGAGATTGTCCGGCTTGAAGACGATGTCCCAGCTATCGATTTTGGCGTCCGGCCCGAGGATTTTCTGCGCCGTCTTGACGTTGTAGCCGATGCCCGTGGTGCCCCACATATAGTTGGCGGCGTAATCGTTGCCGGGATCATAGGTGGCGAGCTGACCGGTCACGACAGGCCAGGCGTTGACGAGGTTCGGCAGCTTCGACTTGTCGAGCTTGATAAAGACTTTTGCCGTGATCTGGCGCTGCAGGAAATAGCCGGTTGGCACCACGACGTCGTAGCCCGACTTGCCCGCCAGGAGCCGCGTCTCCAGCGTCTCGTTGGCGTCGAACGTGTCGTAGACCACCTTGATGCCGGTTTCCCTGGTGAAGTCTTCCAGCACACCCGGGGCCATATAGTTCGACCAGTTGTAGAAGTTCACGGTGCGCTCCTCGGCCTGCGCGGGCGAGAGCGACAGCGCGGCCGTCATCGCACCGATCAGGCAAAGCGAGCCTCGGATTGAATCGCGCATCTGCTACCTCTTGCGACGGCCGTGCACCGCGTCCGACAGGCGCTCCAGCGCGGTATCCAGCGTTTCGTCTTTCTTGGAAAAACAGAACCGCACCACCGAGGTCACCGCATCCTGCTCGTAGAACGCCGATACCGGGATCGCGGCGACTTTATAATCGGTCACGATGCGCTTGCAGAACTCGACGTCGGTTTCATTGAGTCCGAGCGGCGAGAGGTCGACGGTGAGAAAATACGTGCCCTGCGATTTCAGCACGGGAAAGCCGATGCTCTCCAATCCCTTCGTCAAACGGTCCCTGCTCCGCGCCAGTTCCTTGCGCATGTCGTAAAAATATTCATCAGGCTTGCCGAGGCCATAGGCGACGGCTGCCTGCAGGTTCGGCGCTGTCGTGAAGGTCAGGAACTGGTGCACCTTGGCCGCTACCCTCAGCAGCGGCGGCGCGGCGCAGACGAAGCCGATCTTCCATCCGGTCAGCGAAAAGATTTTGCCGGCGCTGCCGACCTTGATGGTGCGGTCGCGCATGCCTGGAATCGTGATCAGCGGAATGTGCTCGCGGCCGTCGAAGATGACGTGCTCCCAGACTTCGTCACAAATGGCGATCGTGTCGAACTGCTGGCAGAACCGCGCCAGCAATTCGAGATCCTCGCGAGGATAGACCACCGCAGCCGGATTGAGCGGATTGTTGAACAGCACCGCCTTGGTCTTGGGATTGAAGACGCTCGTCAGCATCTCTTCCGTCAGCCGCCAGTCTGGTGGCTCGAGCCGCAACAGGCGCGGAATGCCGCCGGCCTGACGGATGATCGGCAAATAGCTGTCATAGACCGGCTGGAAGCAGACGACCTCGTCGCCGGGTTCGACGACGGCGAGGATGGACGACGTCAGCGCCTCGGTGCCGCCCGAGGTCACCATCACTTCCGTCATCGGATCGAGGGTGAGCTTGTGCCAGCGGCCGTAATGGGCTGCGATCGCCTGCCGCAGTTCGGGAATGCCCATCATCGACGGGTATTGGTTATAGCCGTTCACGGTCGCGTCGGCCGCGGCGCGGCGGATGTCCTCGGGCCCGGGATCGTCGGGAAAACCCTGGCCGAGATTGATGGCGTTGTTGTCGCGGGCGGCCTGCGACATCGCCTCGAACACGGTGACCGGAAGGTCGGCAAAGACCTTATTCATGGATGTCATGGTGGAAATCAGCCGCCGGTTCTGGTCGGCAAACCCGCTGCCTTCCAGCCGATGATGCCACCGGCAAGATGCTTGTCATAGGGAAGGCCCGCCGCCTGGGCCGCCAGCGAAGCCGTCACCGAGCGCTTGCCCGAACGACAGGCGAAAACCACCTGCTTTCCCTGCGGGTCCGGAATGGCCGCCGGATCGAAGGTCTGGAGAGGAACGACCACACCGTCCGGATAGGCTTCCACCGCGACCTCGTTGGGTTCGCGAACATCGACCAGAAGATAGCGGCCTTCCGCCATCCCCTTGGAAACGTCTTCCGGGGTCAAATCGTGCACCTGATGGTCCGCCACGCAATATCCTCCTGACAACCCGCCGCAAGGGCTCAGATCAGCCCCGGCCAAGCGGGCGCCAAAGTCGCCCCTCGCGGGGTGAAAATCAAGCGCCGTAAACGGTTTAAACGACCGCCAAAGCCGCGCCGCCACCCACGCAATTATTCTCCTCCCGCCGCTGTTTTCAGGCGAGATGTTCTTTCACCATGGGCCAGGCGCCTTGCGGCGTTTGCGGCCCGGCCGCCCGGTAGCCGCGACGAAGGTAAAAGCCGCGGGCGTTTGAGCTTGCCTCAAGACGCACCGAGGGGAACTCGCGGTCGCGCATCAATCCTTCGAGCATACCGAGCAATCCGGCGCCCATGCCCTGTCCGGCAAATTCGGCTGCCACATACAAGCCCTCCAGCGTGTCGCCTCGAATAGCCCCCCATCCGACGACGACGCCGTCCAGCTCGGCAACCCACACTTCCAGCTCACGCAGCTTTCGCTCCATTCCGGAGAGCGTGAGCTGCGTCGCCCACGCTTGCGCTTCGGCCTTGGGCATCGTTGGAGGCGCGAGTTCAAGGATCGATCGCCGTCGAATGTCGTAGAGACGGCTCGCGTCCTTGCGCATCGCCGGACGGTGAATGGTACCCATCGTCATCCATCGCGTGCTCCCACAGGACTACTGCCGCTCAGCGGGGAGCTTACGTCCGAGTCTACGTCAGCGCCGGCGCGGTTCAAGACCTCCAAAGCTGTCACCGGTCAGGAACTCAAGGAGGCCGCCGACTATTTTACGTCAATCAAGCCGCGATCGAACATTGTGGTGGTTGAAACCGACACCGTCCCGAAGACACAGGTCAGGGACTTGTTCCTGGCCCCGGTGGACGGCGGCGAGAACGACATCAGTCCGGAATGCGCACCAACGCGTAAGGTGGTCGACCACTCTGAATTTTATGAGTTCACGCCCTGGGCCCAGCCTGAGCAGCGATTTGAATTTGAGACAGCTACCTTGTCCGTCTATTGCTTCACGCGATCCATACTTGTCGCGTTGCTGTGTTGAACCTTCGCGAAGTTCCCGTGACCCACGCTAAGGGGCGTTCGGGACCACAGGAGGGTTCTGATGACGAGGCATCGAACGATTACCGGGTTCGTGGCTGTCGCTTTGCTCGCTGTTGCCGCAACCGCCGCTACTATGAGGTCGCACTCGCCCGAGGGTATTGTCGTCCCCGACGGCACGACTATGTCGAAGGGCCTCACGGTTGCCGCGGACGAGATCCCAACTGCGAGTTTTGACGAGCGCTGGTCCGCGATGGCAGCTTCGAAAACGGACACGCCTGAGCGATAGGTTCGACGTTCGCCCATGCTGCCGCAATCGGCCTGCTTGGCTAAATTTATAATGGACTCTTAGTAGTTGGGCGACGCTTTCGCGTGACGGGCGCGGACGCGGCTGCGCGCACGACAAGATGATTAGGGAGGTACGGTCACACCACATTGGCATTTCATTTCGAAAATAACTTTTCGAAGGAGGCAACGATGAACGTGTTGAAAGTAGCAATCGTCGGCCTGGCCCTGATTTCAGCCAATACACCGGTCCGCGCGGACGTCATCGCCGACTGGAACAACACCGCAATGGACGTCATGAAGGCGATCAACGTGGTCGGCAATCCGTGGACGCGCAGCATGGCCTTGGTGAACGTGTCCATGTCCGACGCGGTCAACTCGGTGCAGAACCGATATTCGCGTTACATGCCGGAGCTTCCAACTGATCCGAACGCCTCGGCCGAGGCCGCGGCAGCGGCGGCTGCCCGCGAAATTCTCACGCGTCAGTATCCCGGTCAGAAGGAGCGGATCGATGCGGCCTACGCGGAGACGATGAAAACCATTCCGGACAACCCCGCACGGGCAGCGGGTATTGATTTAGGCGAAAAAGTTGCGGGCGCGATTTTCGCCGAACGTCAGAACGACGCGACAAACACGCCCGACACATACCGGCCGCTCACGACGCCTGGCGTATGGGTGCCGACTACACCGCCGCTCTTTCCCCAATATGCGACGGCCAAGCCGTGGGGCATGGAAAGCGCGAGTCAGTTCCGACCGGCTCCGCCCCCGGCCCTCAACAGCGCTGTTTACGCGCGCGATTACAACGAAACCAAGGAAATGGGCGGAGCGAAAAGCACGAAGCGGGCCGACGCGCAGTCCGACGCTGTGCGCTTCTGGACACAGGCCAACCTTGCGCCCTCATGGTTCCAGGCCGCCAGGCAGGCTTCCGCTCGTCACGGACTCACCATGGCAGAAAGCGCGCGCGTATTCGCACTGATGTCCATGGCTCTCGCCAATTGCTACGTTGTCGATTGGGACGCCAAGTTCCAATACAATTTTTGGCGGCCGATCACCGCGATCCGCAACGGCGACCAGGATGGCAACGAAGCGACCGAACGGGACGCAGGCTGGCAGCCTCTGAACACCACGCCGATGCATCCGGAATACCCGTCGCAGGCGGGGATCAACGCGGGTGCGGCGCGAGGCGTTCTGGAAGCCGTTTTCGGCAGCGGGACGGAAGGATTCATCGCGACCGATACTTCCGACGCACGCCTTTCACGCCAATTCACCAGCTTTGCGCAGATGGCCCAGGAGCACGAAGAGGTACGCATCTGGGGCGGTATTCATTTCCGCAATTCGCTCGAGGTCGGAGACGCGATGGGTCGCAAGGTCGCCAACCATCTCGTGACAAATTACCTGAAGCCGGCGCCGTAGGCCCATGTTCGGCGCCATCTCAAGGCGCCTGGTAACCGGCGGCGCGCTGCTGCTCGCCACCTTCCTTGCCACGGACGCCGCGGACATCGACGACGATCTGCCCGACCTTGCTGACCAGATCGCGCAGATGGCCTCCGAGGTCGCACTCGAGTTGCAGCAAGTCTGTCCGCCTGCTTTACCCTCGGACCAGGCAGCCTTCGACCAATGCCGGCGCAGCTTGTTCGGCAACTCCGCGCTACGGCGCAGCCTCGCACCCAGGCTACTGTGGGGCCGCCGGAATCAGGACGCTGGGGCAGCGCTCAAGAACACCAATCTCACGCAGTTTGCGCCCGATGTACTTGCCGGCCTCTATCTCTCGCTGTTCATGTACAGCGGCGAGTACAGCACCGAGTATGTCGAGCGCGAGCGACTGTACCTGATCCGCCTGCGGGCAGGCTTCCGCAACCTGTTACCTCCCGGGCAGTTTCCGTATCCGTTCTGGCACGACGAGGCGAAGTGGGGGGTTTATCAGGCCGCGAATTCGGTTCTGCTCTGGGTCAATCCAAAGACCGCGAAGATCGTCATCGGGCAATTTACCGAACGGGGCAGTGGCAGCCCTGTTGTCTCCACGCATCCGATATGGCCCAAATTCGATGGCAAATGGATGTGGATGGACAAGGACGAGCGCATCCAGCCGCGCGTGACGCTCTTCGACGGCTTGTTCCGGCAAGAAAATCCTTATCTGGCAGAGCTCGACTTCACCTACAGGACGCTGGCGCTGCGGATGCGCGACGCGCAATGCGATAATTGTCACGTGCCGAACAATCCGATGCCGATGCGCCGGCTGGTGTTGATGCACACACCGGCCCACGCAGCAGGCGAGATTGCCCGGCTGATGAAGGCAGTGCGTGCGGACAAGATGCCGCTCGACGATACCGGCGCCGAACAGCCGCTCGAGCCCGCGCTCAAACGCGCGCTGCTCGAAAGCGGCGCAGCTTTCGAAGAGACGGTGAAGGCTGCAAAAGATTGGGAAGCGGCACACCGGGATTGAACGGCACGCGACTGATCCGGGATCGAACCTCCTGGTCAGATAATTCCGCCATAGCAAAGCTGCTTGCTGCAACGCAGCCTGTGCGGGCGGCATGCTTCGTACAGCGAAGCGGCGAAACTAACTTCCGTGTCAGAAACTGTCGCATTATTCATTTGAAATCACTGGATCATTTGGGTCTGCTGACGTCTTCCTTTTTGCGACCGTATCGGTCGCTGCATTCGACACGGAGGTTGGGATGAACAACAAGCTCCTTAAATGCCTCACCGCGGGTGCGATGATTGCGGCGCTTGCGCTTGCGTCACCTGTGCTCGCTCGCGGTGGCGGTGGCGGTGGCGGCCACGGTGGCGGCGGTGGCGGTGGCGGTCATGGTGGTGGCGGTCATGGTGGTGGCGGTGGTGGCATGCATGGGGGTGGCGGTGGCGGCATGCATGGCGGTGGAGGTGGAATGCATTTTGGTGGCATGGGCGCCGGCGGCATGGGTTTCGCAGGCAGCCGCGTCGGCTTCGCAGGCAGCCGGGTCGGGTTCGCAGGTAGCCGCTTCGCGGGTCCGCGTTTTGCGCATGCAGGGTTTGCCCATCATGGCCGATTCTTCCATCACCGCCACCATCGCTTTGCGTTCATTGGTGTTGGTGTGCCCTACGCCTACGCCGCCTACGACAGTTGCTGGCGCAGGACGTGGACACCATACGGACCGCAATGGGTGAACATCTGTGGCGACTACGGCTATTACTGATGCGCATCGCGATTGAGGCAATGCCGCTGCCATATTGATCTGGTGAGTCCGGATCCCAGCGCGTCCGTGCCGTCCGTGCGCAAGGATCCAGACATGGTGATGGTCGCCACTAGCGTGTGTTCCCGAAAAAGGGATCCGGTCCCCGTTGGTGGCGACCGTCACTTTGTTCACGTAACCTTCAGACTACATGAGCGAGTCTCCAGCTGCCTGGGCAGTCGTTCGGAGACGGAAGACCATGACGGGAGGTCATCGGCGTATTCTGGTCGTTGAGGATGACCCGGAAACCGCCGACCAGCTCGTGGAATCGCTCACGACCAGCGGTTACAAGGTGGATTTGGCCACCAGCGGCAACGAAGCGCTGAGTCGCGGCGCCACCGGCGGCTATGCCGTCATCACGATCGACCGCATGCTGCCTGATATCGACGGCATCGCCGTCATGCGTCAGTTCCGTGATGATGGCATCGCCGCACCCGTCCTGATCGTCAGCGCACTCGGAGAAGTCGACGATCGGGTGCGCGGCTTGCGTGCCGGGGGCGATGACTATCTGGTCAAGCCTTTTTCGTTCGTCGAACTCCTGGCGCGGGTCGAGGCGCTTGGCCGACGCAGTGACACCATTGTCAAGGAGACCATCTTGCGTGTCGGCGATCTCGCACTCGACCTGGTGTCGCGGACCGCCAGCCGGCGTGGCAAGGATATTGTGCTTTTTCCCCGGGAGTTTCAGCTTCTTGAATATCTGGTTCGCAACGAAGGTCGCGTCGTATCAAGGGCAATGTTGCTGCAGCACGTCTGGGACCTTCATTTCGATCCCTCCACGAATATCATCGACGTCTATGTCGGGCGCGTCCGTCGCAAGGTCGACGGCCAGCAGGCCTATCCGCTGATCCATACGGTTCGCGGTGTCGGGTACTCTCTCCGTGCTCCTGGCTAAGACCTTAACGTCATCGACGTTCAGGCTGGCGCTGATCGCGATCGGGACCTTCGGCGTGATCGTGTCGGCCATTTTCAGTTACGTCTACCTGTCCACCTCCTCCTATGTGCGCAGCCGGTCGGATCGCGCCATCGTGACCGAGTATCTGAGCCTGAAGAGCGCCTACGAGCGGTCGGGGCGCGATGGGCTGATCGCCTTGATCCAGGAACGCATCGCCGACAGCAGTTTTGCAAACAACGTGTACATCCTGGCCGATCCTTCCTCGGTCACGCTCGCCGGCAATCTGAGGATATGGCCATCGACGGCCACGGCACCCGATGGATGGATAGAGTTTCGCGCGCCGGAGCCGTTGCCCAATACGGCAAACCGGCCGCTGCTGCGGGCCATGCTTGGAACATTTCCGAGCCGCGATCGTCTGCTGGTGGGAACGGATATCAGTGAGCTCGACGGCTTTGCCGACCAGATCAAGACGGCCGTGATCTCGGGCATTGTACTGATATTCTTGCTTGCGGGGGTCGCGAGCATCCTCGTGACGCGCCGGACCGTGGGGCGGATTGAATCGATCAACGCCACCAGCCGGGCCATCATGCAGAGCGGCCTGGATCAGCGCATCCCGCTTCGCGGCACCCATGACGAATGGGATCGCGTCGCGGAGAACCTGAACCTAATGCTGGACCGCATCGAAACCTTGATGGGAGAGGTCAAGCAAGTGAGCGACAATGTCGCGCACGACCTCCGGACGCCGCTGACGCGCATGCGCGGGCGGCTGGAGAAGGCCTATCACGGCCGGCGCACCAGCGCGGACGATCAGGCGCTGATCGGCGACACGATCACCGACCTCGATGCCGTTTTGCGTCTATTCTCGTCGCTCACGCGCATTGCGCAAATCGAGACCCAGGCACGCAAGGGCGCGTTCCGCACCGTGAACCTGGTGGAAATCGCCGGCGAGGTTGTGGAGCTGTACGATGCCGCGGCCGAACAGGTGGGCACGCATCTCAAGGTCGTCGGCGATCGCGAGGTGATAGTGACCGGCGATCGCGACCTGATCTTTGATGCCATCGCCAATCTCGTGGACAATGCGATCAAGCATGGCCGCGCCGGAGGACAAGTCGTGGTCGCGAACGAAAACATCGATGGCAAGCCGGTCATCTCGATCGCCGATGACGGGCCTGGAATTCCAGCTCACGAATACCAGCAGGTTTTCAAGCGCTTTTACCGGCTCGAACACAGCCGCTACACGCCAGGAAACGGTCTGGGGCTCAGCCTGGTCGCCGCCGTCGCCCATCTTCACGGCGCGCGGATCGAAATGCTCGATAACTCGCCGGGTCTCAAGCTCAAACTCTGGTTTTCCGCGCCAGTCTGTTAGCCGCGAATAGGTGGCGCCCGCGACGGCGCAACCCGGCTCCTGCGAGCCAAGCTCAGCCGCTCGGGCGGACCACGTTATTGTCGGGTTCTTTCCATTTATGCCTTTTTTTCTGCACTATTTGAGCAGCAAATGAACCCATCTAGCGCTTCGGGGGGACTCGCAATGGTGAAGTCCGGAATAGCGTTCTCACTCATAGGATTGGCCGGGCTGCTCGGCGGCTGCATGCAAGCGACGCTTGCGCCGTCGTCGAATGCCAGTTTGACCGCAAGGGACCGGCAGTTGCTCGCCCACCCGCCTTATGCGCAGGCGAGCATTCCGGAGACGTATCGCCGGCATATTGTCGACTACACGCGCAGGGAGCAGCCGGGCACGATCCTGGTCGATACCAATTCGAAATATCTCTATTACGTACTGCCGGGAGGCAAGGCTGTCCGCTACGGCGTGACGGTGGGCGAGGAGGCGCAGGCCTGGTCCGGCGTCGCGACCGTTGGCAAAGTCGCCGAATGGCCCGACTGGATTCCGACGGCGGAGATCCAGGCGCGGCTCGGCCCCTACCCGAAGCGCGTTGCCGGAGGTCCGGCCAATCCGCTCGGCGCGCGGGCGCTCTACCTCTACGAGGGCAACAAGGATACTCTGTACCGCATTCACGGCACCAACCAGCCGGAATATATCGGTCAGGCCATCTCGTCCGGCTGCATCCGCATGCTCAACGAAGACGTCATCGATCTCGTGAACCGGGTGAAGCCAGGCGCGATCGTCGTCGTCCTCCCGCCGGGTCGGAGTGCGTAGCAAGAAAGGCGCCACAAAAAAACCCCGGCATGAAGCCGGGGTCCGGAAAGCCACGGCGTACATCCGGCCATGACGATCAGGTTTCTATCTTGCATGCAGTTCTTGAACAAAATGTGACGTTGGCTTCTGGAGCCTGCCGACCAACTTTAGCGACCGACGCTCTCGGCGTCGTCCGCAGGTACCTGCGACATCGGCCGCTGTTTCATGAGCGCGTCCATGCCGTTCCGATGCAGCCAGACAAGCCCCATGGCAAGCTGCCGCAAGTCATTGCGGGCCGCACCGAGAGGCAACCTTCTTGCCCGGCGCAGTGCGTCGGCAGCTTGCTTTTCCAATGCTGAAAGTTCGCGTTCCACCTGCTGTTCCCCGATCAGGTTCCGCTTTCCCGGAGCTGTCTATCGCATTTCACGCGCAAGCTTTGTGAAGCGGCTCACTTGACGACCCTGCCTTGCGCTGTATCGGGGCGCCCCAAGCATAGAGCAGGAACGGATCTCTCACGCGGCTGAATTGGGCCGGACGTGCTGGGCTGGAATGCTCTCGTCTCGTTGCAGCGGCAGGGTAAATTGAAAGACAGCGCCCCGAGGTTCATTCGCGCTCGCCCACATCCTTCCCCCGTGGGCCTCGACCATCGACCGGCAGATAGCGAGGCCCATACCCATGCCCTTGGGCTTCGTCGTGTAGAAGGCCGTGAAAACGCGCTCCACATTCTCCGGGTCCAGGCCCGGGCCGGAATCGCGAGCCGTGACGAGTACGCCGCCGGCTGCCGCCCTCTCGGTCTTGATCCGGAACTCGCGCATCCCCTCGTCGATGCCGCCCATGGCTTCAATAGCATTGACGACCAGGTTCAGGATCACCTGCTGCAGCTGGGTGCGATCCCCCTCCATCCTGGGCAATCCCGGCGCGAGCTCGGTCTGCAGCGAGATGCCATGCTTGAGCATTTCGCTTCGGGTCAGCCCGATCATTTCGAGGATGGCTTCGTTGAGGTCAAACCGGTCCTTCCGCGGCGGCACCTTGTTGATGAAGGCCCGGATGCCGCCGATGACGTTGCCGGCGCGGTTGCCGTCCTCGACGATACGGCTAAGGGAGGCGCGAACCTCGTCGAGATCGGGCGGTTGGGCGCGCAGCCAGCGCAGGGCGGCCTGCGCGTTGGTAACCGTCGCGGCAATCGGCTGGTTGACCTCATGGGCGATCGAGGCCGACAGCTCTCCCATCGTGGTGACGCGATTGGCGTGCGCGAGTTCAGCCTGCATGGCGTGCAAGGCTTCCTCGGCCCGCCGGCGTTCGGTGATGTGCCGCCCGACGCCGCGGTAGCCGACGAATCGCCCCGTCTCGTCAAACACCGGCAGCCCGGAGACAGACACGTAACGCTTGCTCCCGTCGGGCGCTGGCCGCGCGAGCTCAAAATCACGGAACGGCAGGCGGGCATCGAGCGTCTCCCGGTGCTTGCGCCAGGCCTCTTCGTCGGGCTCCACGTAAGGCACTTCCCAGCGCGTCTTCCCGATCTCGGAGCCCACCTCCGGAGCGTCAGCAAGGCTCTCCGCGAACTCCTGTAGAATAAAGCGATGTTGCGGGTCGGTCTCCCAATACACGTCGAAGGAGAACTGCACGAGGGTGCGAAAGCGTTCCTCGCTCTGCCGCAGCGCCTCCACCGCCCGCTTGCGCTCGGTCAAATCGAGGACAAAGCCAACACCTTGACTTGCACCTTCCTCGAACATCGCCCCGCCGATCAGCACCGGCACGCGGCTTCCGTCTTTCCGCAAGTACTCTTTCTCGAATGGTTGAGCCGTTCCGATCCGCTTGAGGTCTGCCACGGTACGTGCGTCGCGGTCGCGCCATTCCGGCGGCGTCAGCGTTGTCCGGTGCAGGCGACCCGCGGTGAGATCCTCCCGGTCGTATCCCACCATGCGGAGAAATTCGTCATTGGCCTCAAGAATGCGGCCCTCGACTTCCCAGATGATGATGCCGACGATATTGGCGTCGACCAGGCGACGGATCTTCTTGTCGCGGGACAGGAGATCGCCCTGGAGCGTGACGTTCTCCGCGATCGCTTTACGCCGCCGGATCGCCTCGAGCCGTGCGAGCGCCAACGCAATCCCTGCCAGCACTGCGACAATGACGATCGCGGTCGCAATCAGCCAGGCTTTGCGTTGTTCGAGCGCCTCGGCGCGCCTCTCCTGATCCACGAGCAGAAAGCGCTCGTGGTCCACCATCTGGTCGATCTGCGATCTTATCTCGTCCAGGCTGCGGATCATCGCCATCGCTGCCGGCCCGGAGCTGGTTTGGGCAGTTTTGACGATATCATCGACCTCGCGCAGCTTTGCTGCGACGGTCAGCGCCAGATGTCCGGCACGGTGGTTCTGCAATGGATCGCTAGAGACCAGCGCCTGCAGCGCCTGCGCGTCCCGCCGCACGCTTTCGTCGGAGACCCCGTAGGCCTTGAGATATGACGGGTCGAGCGTCAGCAGATAGCCGCGCCTTTGGGCCTCCACGTCGGCGATGATCGTTTTCAGCCGATCCAGCGTCTCGAGCACCTGGCGGCTGCGCTCGTGCGCAAGGTTTGCAGCCTGTCGCTCCTGCCAATATCGGAGGCCGAGAAACCCGGTCGCGACAACCACAGTTAAAAGCGCTGCGATCACCAGCGCGAGCGGACGCGCAAACCACCGAGAGAACTGGCTCAGAGTGACTGACATGGGCCGAAGTATTCCCAGTCTTCGATGCTCGCGTGAGCGATTGTTTTCTGATGCCGACGCAGCGCATTGCTAGTATAATGAAAATATTGCCGCGGTCCGCGTGGGTGAGACGGGAACCGGCACGCTCTACCGCGCAGATTACACGCAAGGGGCGCGAACGTCACGGGCAAGGCCCCGCCCCGCGTGTTTTGAAGGCCAAAGCCGATCCGCCGGCAGGAGCAATCACATGGCTCCAGATGGAAAGTTGCAGAGTGAAAATTCGCCGAGCCGTGCAGGCACGGCCAGCCGGCGCAGCTTCGTCAAGGGATTGGGGGTGGCCTTGCCGGCCCTCGCCATGCTGCCGCGGCGGGGGTTCGCAGAGAATATCGCCGCGAGCTATGCCAACGCTGCGATAGATTGGAAACAATTTGAAGGGCAGACGATCGCGCTCGCCGGCGCGATCCATCCCTGGTCGAACGCGATCACTCCGCTTCTGTGGGATTTCACCAAGCTCACCGGTATCAGCGTCGTTACCGACTTTCGATTGGAGACCAGCTACCTGGGCGCGCTGGCGATCCAGCTCAACCGTGGCGGCAGCACACCCGACGTCTTCATGTACACGACCTATGGCCAGGGCATCGCGGCTGGATGGCTCGAGCCGCTGAACGCCTATTATTCCGACAAGTCGCTGACCGATACCGGCTGGTATGACGAGAGCGACATCCTCAAGACGGCCCGGGCCTTTCCGTTGTGGCGGGACGGCGAACGCTACGCCATCCCGATCACATCAGAGGCGGTGACCTTGTTCATCAATGGCGATGCGCTGGCCGCCAGAAACCTTCAGGTTCCCCAGACTTTCGAACAGCTGCTGGTGACCGCGAACGCGATCAAGACCGACGAGATGTCCGGCATCGCCATGCGGGCTCAAGCCAGCGGCAATTCGTCCGTGCCGGCCATGAGCTTCCTATTCTCCTATGGCGGGGCAATGATCGACAACAACAAGGCCGCATTCGGGAGCCCCGAGGCCATCGCGGCCATCGAAATGTACGGCCGGCTGCTCAGTCAAGCCGGATCTCGCGGTGTAAGCGGCTACGAATGGTACCATGTGCTGGACGACTTTCTTCAACGCAGGACGGCGATGGCGATCGACAGCAGCAACTTTGCAACCGACATTTCCAATCCATCGAAGAGCCAGGTTGCCAGCCACGCCATGTTTGCTGCCTTTCCGCATCTGCCCGGTCGCGCATCCGTGCCCTTCATGTCGCACTGGCAAGCGTGCATCAATTCCAAGTCACGAAACAAGCGGGCGGCCTTCTTGTTTCTTCTGTGGGCGACAAGCAAGCCGACCTCGCTGCTGACCGGCGCAGCGGGGCTGGCGACGACACGCGTGTCGGCCTGGTCGAGCGAAGGCTTCAAGAAGGCATTCGGCGCACAAGCCGCGGAGGCGGCATTGACCAATTTGCAGCATGCCGATGTCGACCGCGCCAAGGCGATCCTTTTCCATCCGCAATCGAGACCGATCCTGGACGCTTTCATGATCGGCGTGAATGAAGTGGTCACCGGGGCGAAACCGGCGAAGATTGCGATGACCAACGCCGCCGAGAAGGCCAATGCGGCTATCCGCGGATAGCGGAGCCGTTTCCCCGCCCCTGCTCCACGTCGCTGGAAAACGCCTTGGCCGCGGTGGGAGGAATAAAACCCACTTCCTGATGGCGGGCCCTTGCACGCTCGCCAGAGACATCCATATACCATCCAATTAGATGGTATATGGATGGTGACAACAATGGCCGATAACGTGCGGGAACTTCGACCCAGGCTGCCTGAAACAGAAAAAATCACGATCAATCTTGGTTATGTCGACCTTGGTCACGTCGATCTCATGGTTCAGGAAGGATTCTATTCGAACCGTACCGATTTCATCCGCACGGCGATCCGGAACCAGCTCGAACGTCACGCCGACGTCGTAAAGCAGTCAACGGCCCGAAAAAGTCTGGATCTCGGACTGCGAAACTACAGCCGCGAGGATCTCGAAGCGGTGCAGCGCGCCGGCGAGATGCTGCACATCAATGTGCTAGGCCTTGCCAGCATCTCCCAGGACGTCACGCCGGAGCTTGCTCGCGCCACCATCGCCTCCGTCTCGGTGCTGGGCGCGTTGCATGCCAGTCCGGCGGTCAAGGCCGCCCTCGCCGACAGGACACGGTGATGGCGATGCTGAACCAGGACATCATTCGGGAAGCGACACGCCTCACGCGCGCGGGCCAGCTCGTTGAGGCCACCGCGCTGCTTCAGCGCATGCTTCGCGGCGAGAGTGCGCCAGACGCGCCATCGGATACCGGCAGTCGCATCGCGCTTGCCGGACCGCTCATCATTGATGTGAAGGCCAATGCTGTTGAGGAGACGGACAGTCCTCCGCAGTCAGAGCCAGCCACATCAGCCCAACCGCGCATGCTCCGCGCATTACTGGATCGCAAAGAGGGCCGCTCCGGGATCGGACTGCGAGGCGTGATGAAGCGCGCCCCGCTATCTACGCCGGATATCGTGCCGGAGGGCGCCCGGTTCATTGAAAGAACGTACAGCAGTGCCGCGGGAAGCCGGGCCTACAGGCTCTTCATCCCGAGCCGCTACCGGGAGCAACCGCTTCCCCTGGTCGTCATGCTTCACGGCTGTACCCAGTCGCCGGATGATTTCGCCGCCGGCACGAGGATGAACTTTCTCGCGGAGGAACAGAATTGCTTCGTGGTCTATCCAGCCCAGCCCAGCCAGGCAAACCAGTCGAAATGCTGGAACTGGTTTCGCGCAGCCGACCAGCAGCGAGGCAGAGGTGAACCCTCGCTTATCGCAGGCATCACGCGCCAGGTCATGGATGACTACTTGGTTGATCGAAAGCGCGTCTACGTGGGCGGGTTGTCGGCCGGAGCGGCTGCCGCGGCCGTCATGGGAGCAACCTACAACGATCTGTACGCGGCAATCGGCATACACTCCGGCCTCGCATGCGGGGTTGCTACCGACCTTCCCTCTGCGCTGGTCGCTATGCGGCAAGGCGGGTCTGGTCACAAGGTAGTTTCAGGTGACCGGCCACCTCTCCCGACCATTGTTTTTCACGGCGATCGCGACACGACCGTGCACCCGAACAACGGCGGTCAAATTC
This sequence comes from Bradyrhizobium sp. URHC0002, assembly GCF_054059515.1. Lineage (NCBI taxonomy): Bacteria > Pseudomonadati > Pseudomonadota > Alphaproteobacteria > Hyphomicrobiales > Nitrobacteraceae > Bradyrhizobium > Bradyrhizobium sp. URHC0002. The sequence goes on from NZ_JBSSCF010000001.1 coordinate 6,803,526, forward strand.
TCGAGCAGTCTGTGAGAACGACGAGTACACAAAAGAAGGTGCATCGCGGGCAAGTACCCGGAGGGCACGCCTATACACGAACCATCCTGAGCGACGCGAGTGGACGCGGAATGTTGGAGCACTGGAATATCCACGGAGCCGGCCACGCATGGTCCGGAGGTAGCCCCGCAGGCTCCTACACTGATCCGCGCGGACCGGACGCAACAAGGGAAATGCTACGTTTTTTCCTCGAGCATTCGCTTCCGGAAGAGTAAGGCCGCCAGGCACGAAGGGGGCGAACAGTTACGGACCCGATCCACTGTCCGCTGCCTGAAGGAACTCCGTTTCGAACCGAATCTGCCGCCGTAGCTACCAATCAAAGCACCCGAGAGGACGCCGCTGGCGAGGATGCGATGAAACTGCAGAAGGTCCTTTTCAGCTTCGACGGCCGCATCGGCCGCCGCACCTATTGGCTGGCGATCCTCGCCCTGATCGTGGCGGTGCTGGTCTTGACCTTCGCGCCCTTTCTCCTCAACAGCGAAGGGGCGGCCGTCCTGTTGATCGCCTTGACCTCGCAGTTCATTTGGCTCTTAAGCCTGTGGCCGATGCTGGCCGTGGGCAGCAAGCGATTGCACGACCGCGACAAGAACGGCTGGTGGCTGCTGGTTTTCTGGCTGCTCCCCTTCGCCCTGTTCTGCGGCGGCTTCAGCATCGTCTTCTTTGACGACCCCAGAACCGGCCGGAGCGGAGATTTCTCGACCGGCTCGATCCTGATTTTTGCGAGCCTTGCGCCCGCGCTATGGGGCATCGTCGAGCTCGGCATCCTGCCGGGCACCAAGGGGTCGAACCTGTACGGCGCCGATCCTGGCGCAACAGCTGGCCTGAAAACCGCTGTGCGTCCCGCGCCGGAGCCGTCCTGAGCGCTCCCGGCTAACTTTGGAACACGGTCAGAAGGCTTTCGGAACTCGCCGGCAAGCGCGCCCTGTGCTTGACGCTATTTCCGTTGCTCCCACTGCATGAACTTATCAAGCAGGGCTTGGGATTTTTCGGGTGCTTCTTTGGACGTTCCAGCGACGGCGGGTTCGGAAACAGCCGGGCCGTCGCTTCCTTGTATCTTTTGAAACTGCTTGAATCCTTCAAGCAGTGCCCGGGAGTCTTCGGACGTCGCCTGGGCCGGTGTCGCCGATGCAGGCGTCGAAATGGAAACGGCGAGTTCCGCGGGATCACTTTTTGACCTTGGAAACATGTTAAACAAAACGAGCGCCAGGATCACGGTGGCACCGATCGCTACGGCAATTGCGCCCGCAGTGGCGAGCAGTCCGCGGGATGAACGGCGTCCGTAAACGAACTGGGACTCCAACGGACGGGCGAATTTGGCGAAGGCTTCTTCGCGCATCTCATCAAAACGAGACGAAGGGGAATCGGCAGGCAACTGGCCTGTGCTCATTCGCGGTGTCGCGCTAGATCGTGGGTCTGCCATGCCGCGATCCGCGCGCGGTGCATAGTATTCCGGACTATCGGGGCTGGGACGGTCGTTCGCGCCGACGAAACGCATTTGCGCTACTCCTCACAATGCCAGACCATCGCATCGGAATATTTGCCACGCAAGGCTTCAGCGCGGGCTTCCGAGCACGGTCCCACATAAAATGCCGCGGGCATTCGCGCCCTGCGGCCAGCGGGGGGTAGAACTTCGATCCGCCGCCCCCCAGCTTTCAGAGACTGATCCAAACCGGGATGCGTGGGGAGTCAGATGTTCTGTTCCGGCCAAGAAACAATGAAGCTGTTGCCGTCCAGCGACAATTTAGGGTGGAACTTTGGGTCTACGCCGCAGATTGTGGCCTGACGCTCCCACTTCACCACCCGCCCCCTCGGCATCTGGAAAGAGTCGGTGGCATGGTTGGCCGAGCGGCTGAGTAGGATAAACAGCAGGTCCCCCCAACCGACTTCAATGAGACCCTGGAGAGGCTTGCCGAGCTGCTCACGCTCGGCCGGGTCGATCAGCCGCCTCGGCGCAGTTTCGGCGCTCTCGCCGGATGGAGCGTAGGTTCGGTCGAAAGTGGAGCGTTCGAGCGCTAGGAACAGGGAAAGGGTCCAGGGCATTGAAAGACACGCTCTAAAAAAGGCGAACCATGCCCAACGTGAGATATTTGAATTCACGAGAAGACCCACGGAGGAGCTCTGCCTCGACGAGCGCTTCTCGTTCCACGCACGAGATTGGCGGAGAAGCCGGACGGGGGCGGCACGCCGATACGCCGTGGCAGATTCCGTGGAAGGGATGGAAGGATATCCTGCTTCGCACCTATGAGCAGATGAACAACGACCGCCTTCTTGCAGTAGCCGCCGGCGTCGTATTTTACGGCCTGCTGGCGCTCTTTCCCGCGATCACCGCGCTGGTATCCTCCTACGCCCTGTTCGCGAAGGGCAGTACGATCAACGAGCACCTATCCTCACTGGGCAGCCTCTTGCCAGGGGGAGCGATGGACATTGTCAGAGACCAAGCGGATCGCGTGCTTGCCAAGGGGGACGTCAAGCTTGGAACGGCATTCCTTTTCAGCTTCTTGCTGGCCGTGTGGAGCGCAAATGGCGGCATGAAAGCAGTGATCGACGCGCTCAATGTAGCGTACGAGGAAAAAGAGGAACGCGGATTCTTTCGGCTTAACGCGGTCTCCCTTGCCTTCACCTTCGGCGGCCTGATCGCCGTATTGGTGGCAATCGGGACGATCGTCGCCCTGCCGCTGGTCCTCGCCGCTATCGGTCTGAATTCGGTTACGGACGCGATCATTCGATACGGCAGATGGCCGGTCCTTGTCCTGATGACATTGTTCGGCCTGGCCGTGCTTTATCGGTATGCGCCCAGCCGGCGCACACCACGATGGCAATGGATTACGGTAGGCAGCGTATTCGCAACCCTGGCTTGGCTTGCGGGATCGGCATTGCTCTCGTTCTACCTGACTAATTACGCACACTATGACGCAACCTATGGCTCGCTAGGTGCGGCAATCGGTTTGATGATGTGGATGTGGATGTCGACGATCGTCATCCTGCTGGGCGCCGAACTGAACGCGGAGATTGAGCATCAGACCGCCGAGGACTCGACGGTCGGAGGCAATAAGCCTCTTGGAGCCCGAGATGCCAGCGTTGCCGATACGATCGGCGCTGCCAAAGCGTGAGGCACAACCGGCGGGCCGCCATCGCAGACATCGCCCGATCGGAATGTAGGGGTTCAGCCCCTAGATTGTGACCTGCGTTCCCACTTCCACCACCCGCCCGGTCGGAATCTGGAAATAATCCGTGGCGTCATTGGCGGAGCGGCTGAGGCGGATGAACAGCAAATCCTGCCAGCGCGGCATGCCCGAATGTGCAGCCGGCTTCAGCGCACGGCGCGACAGGAAGAACGATGTCGACATGATGTCGAACTGCCAGCCGAGCTTGCGGGCGATCGCCAGCGTCTTCGGTACGTTGGGCGATTCCATAAAGCCGAACTTCAGCGTAACCCGCGAGAAGGTCTCGCTGAGTTGCTCCATCCGCACCCGCTCGGCCGGATCGATCCGCGGCGTCGGCGCGGTCTCGATGGTGAGAATGACGTTCTTCTCATGCAGCACCTTGTAGTGCTTCAGGCTGTGCATCAGCGCCGTCGGCGCGCTGTCGGGATCGCTGGTCAGGAACACCGCGGTGCCGGAGACGCGCTGCGGCGGGCGCTTCTCCAGCATCGCCACCAGATCGGCGAGCGGGAATTCCAGCTTGCGCGATTTCTCGAACAGCAGCCGGCTGCCGCGGCGCCACGTGTACATCAACAGCATCACGATGCCGCCCAGCGCCAAGGGCACCCAGCCGCCCTCGAACACCTTCAACAGATTGGCCGCGAGGAAGGTGATGTCGAGGAACAAAAACGGCGCGATCAGAGCGGCTGCCGCGATCGGCGACCATTTCCAGACGCGCCAGATCACGACAAAGCCCATCATGGCCGTGACCACCATGGTCCCGGTCACGGAGATGCCATAGGCCGAGGCCAGCGCGCTCGACGAGCGGAACAGGACCACCAGCAGCATCACCGCAATGAACAGCAGCATGTTGATGCGAGGGATGTAGATCTGGCCGGAATGGGCTTCCGAGGTATGACGAATTTCGAACCGCGGCATCAGGCCGAGCTGGATCGCCTGGCGCGTCAGCGAATAGGCGCCGGTGATGACGGCCTGGCTCGCAATCACGGTCGCCGCCGTCGCCAGCGCCACCATCGGGATCAGCGCCCAGTCCGGGAACATCAGGAAGAACGGGTTCTCGATCGCCTTGGGATCGGCGATCAGGAGCGCGCCCTGCCCCAGATAGTTCACCGCCAGCGACGGCAGCACGATGAAGAGCCACGCGGTCTGGATCGGCCGCTTGCCGAAATGACCGAGATCGGCATAGAGCGCCTCCGCGCCGGTGACCGCGAGAAACACCGCACCCAGCGTCACGAAACCGATCATGCCGTGATGGAGCATGAAGGAAACGGCGTGGAGCGGATTGAGCGCGAGCAGCACTTCGGGATGCCGCATGATCTGCGGCACGGCCGCGACTGCAATGACGGCGAACCAGACGCACATGACCGGTCCGAAAAACGCGGCGACGCGCGCGGTGCCGCGGGATTGCACGGCAAACAGCGCCACCAGAATGATCACTGTCAGCGGCACGACATAGTGCTCGAAGGTGACGGTGACGAGCTTGATGCCTTCGATCGCCGACAACACCGACAGCGCCGGCGTGATGACTGCGTCGCCGTAGAACAGTGCGCCGGAGATGATGCCGAGCAGCACGATCGCGGCGCGGCCCTTGCCAATGCCAACCGCGCGTTGCGCCAGCGCCATCAGCGCCAGCGTTCCGCCCTCGCCGTTGTTGTCGGCGCGCAGCAGGATGACGACGTATTTCAGCGTCACCACCACGATCAGCGCCCACAGGATCAGCGAGAGTACGCCGAGCACGGCCTGCGGCGCGGCCGAAGTCCCGCTGGCGGCAACCACCGCCTCGCGCAGCGCGTATAAGGGGCTGGTGCCGATGTCGCCGTAAACGACGCCGATGCTGCCGAGCATCAGGGCCCTGAAGGTAGCCGTGGAATGCGCTTCGCCATGCCCATTGGCCGCAGGCGTTTCCGCCGCGGGGATCGCAAACTGGACTGACATGAGAGGGGCCTCGGTCGTTTGCCGCACTGCACAAATGCAGGAAGGCAGCCCTATACTCCCGGCCCGCTTGCACAGGTTAGCCGGAATTCAGGCCTCCGGTATGCGCCGCCCGCATGGATAGCGGAACCCGACCGAGTTACTATTTCGTGGAAAATCAAATAGTTACTTGAGTTCCGACCTCGACCACCCGTCCCGTCGGGATCTGGAAGTAGTCGGTGGCGTCGTTCGCCGACCGGCTCATCGCGATGAACAGATGATCCTGCCATAGCGGCATGCCCGACTGCGCCGAGGGTTTAAGCGACCGCCGCGACACGAAGAACGATGTCGCCATGATGTCGAACTGCCAGCCGAGCTTGCGCGCGATCACCAGCGCCTTGGGCACGTTCGGCGATTCCATGAAGCCGAACCGCAGCCGCACCGTGGAGAACTTCTCGCTGATGGTCTCCATCTTGACGCGCTCGGACGGATCGACGCGCGGCGTCTGGGCGGTTTCGATGGTCAGGATCACATTGTGCTCGTGCAGCACCTTGTTGTGCTTGAGATTGTGCATCATCGCAGTCGGCACGAAGCTCGGATCGGAGGTGAGAAACACCGCTGTGCCCTTGACGATGTGGGGCGGACGCTTTTCCAGGCTCTTGATCAGGTCCGCCAGCGGCACCTCGATGCGCCGCGTCTTCGCGGTCAGGATCGCCGCACCCCGCCGCCAGGTCCAGATCATCACGGCCACGGCAACGCCGAACAGCAGCGGCACCCAGGCGCCCTCGAACAGCTTCAAGAGGTTGGCGGCAAAGAAGCTCATGTCGACGACGACGAAAGGCAGGATCACGGCCGCCGCGGTGGCCGCGCGCCAGTTCCACAATTTCCAGACCACGACAAAACCCATGATGCCGTCGACCACCATGGTCGTGGAAACGGCGATGCCGTAGGCCGAAGCCAGACCGCTCGAGGTACGGAACAATAGCACCAGCAGCACGACCCCGATCAGCAGCAGCCGGTTGACGCGCGGCAAATAGATCTGGCCGGCATGGGTTTCCGAGGTGTATCGCACCTCGAAGCGCGGCAGCAGGCCGAGCTGCACGGCCTGGCGGATCAGCGAGAAGGCGCCTGTGATCACTGCCTGGCTCGCAATCACGGTCGCCGCTGTCGCCAGCACCACCAGCGGCAGCAGCAGGATTTCGGGGACCAGCCGATAGAACGGATTTTCGATCGCCGCCGGATCGGACAACACCAGCGCGCCCTGCCCGAAATAATTGATCAGGAGTGCCGGCATCACGAGATAGAACCATCCGGCCTGGATCGGCTTACGTCCGAAATGGCCGAGATCCGCATAAAGCGCCTCGCCGCCGGTCACGGCCAGAAACACCAGGCCCATCGTCACCAGCCCGATGGTGCCGTGGGAAAGCATGAACTGGATCGCAAACCAGGGATTGATCGCCGCCATGACGGTGGGGTCGTCCGAGATGTGGACGAGGCCCATCACCGCCAATGTCGCGAACCAAACCACCATGACCGGACCGAAGGCGGAGGCGACGCGCGCGGTGCCGCTGCTCTGCACCGAGAACAGGACGACCAGAATGAAGATCGTCAGCGGCACCACATAATGTTCGAGCGCGGGCGTGACCAGCTTGAGACCTTCGACCGCCGACAACACCGAAATCGCCGGCGTGATCATGGAATCGCCGATGAACATCGAGGCGCCGACGACGCCGAGCGCCAGCAACGGGAGGCTTCGCCGGCCCAACGCCCGCTGCCCCAGCGCCATCAGGGACAGCGTCCCCCCCTCGCCGTTGTTGTCGGCGCGCAACAGCAGCAGCACATATTTGGCGGTCACGACGATGAACAACGACCACAGGATCAGCGAGAGCACGCCGAGCACGATGGCGCGCGACACCGGCGCCCCATTCGCCGCGTGGGTGACGGCCTCGCGAAACGCATACAGCGGCGAGGTGCCGATATCCCCGAACACGACGCCGATGCTTCCCAGCGTCAGGGCCAAAAAGCCAGAGGTGGCCTGCCCCTCATGGGCCTGGGCTTCGGTCGATGTGACGCTAACAGTCATGATGGAAAAGGAACGTTCTCATCGTTGAATTGATCCGGGCGGCTATCGACGCTTCCGCGCGGCCTGTCAATCGTCGGACAAGCATAGCACCGCATGCGATGCGGAGCTCACGCAAAGCGAATCGAAATATCGAAATGGTATTATGGTAGTTCCGCGATCTTACGGCTTCAGGTTGGGCGGCAGCGGCGGATTTTCGCGCATCAATGTGATGGTGACGCGACGGTTTGCAGGCAATGTCGGATCGTCGGGAAACAATGGCTGGCTGTCGGCCCTGCCGCCGACGGCGTAGATGTGGGATTGCGGCAGCCCCTCGCGTTCCAGGATCTGGCGTACGACGTTGGCGCGGTCCGCCGACAGATCGAACGCGCCATATTCGCCGCGCGCCGGCACGAAGCCGGCCGACGTGTGGCCGACAATGTTGACCCGCAGCGGCGTCGCCTTCAACGGCACGGCCAGTTTCTGGATCAGCCGGCGGGTGCGGTCGTAGGGCACCTTGGAGCCGTCGGCGAACATCGAGCGGCCATCCTGGTCGACGATTTCGAGATTGAGACCCTCTTTGGTTTCCTCGAACATGATGTGCTTGGACATTTCGGTCAATTCCGGCATGTCCTGCAGCGCCTGGCGCAATGAAGCCGAAGCGAGCGCGAACTCGCGATCGACCTTCAGCCGGGCGCCGCTTTCGCGCTGCCGGTCCCTCTCGTCGGGCGTCGGCGTATTGGAGGAATCCTCAGGCGAAATATGCTCGACATTCTTCAGCTTCGGCCGCGTCGGCAGGCCGTCGGCCTCGACGATTCCGGAATATCGGGACTCGGTCTGCACGCCGAACGCATCGCGCATCGAACCCGCGACGATCTTCAGCTTGGCCGCATCCTGCGTCGAGAATGCGACCAGCATCACGAAAAATGCCAACAGCAGCGCCATCAGATCCGCAAAGGTCACGAACCAGCCGTGACCGCCATGTGCCTCTTCGCGTTTTTTCTTGGCCATGCTCTATCTCCGCGCCTGGATGCCGGTGCCGATCAGGCCGGCGCCAGTTCGCCTTCCTCGTGGCGATGCTTCTCGGGCAGATAGGCCAGCAGCATTTCACGCACCAGCGCCGGGCTCTTCGAATCGCGGATCATCAGGATGCCGTCGATGATCAGCGTGCGGTTGGTTTCCTCGTCGATCAGCTTGCCATGCAGCTTGTCGGCGATCGGCAGACAGATCAGGTTTGCGACGAGCGCGCCGTATAGCGTCGCCAGCAAGGCGACCGCCATGAACGGACCGAGTTTCGAAGGGTCTGACATGTTCGAGAACATCTGCACCATGCCGAGCAGCGTGCCGATCATGCCGAATGCCGGCGCGCAGTCGCCGATGGCGCGATAGATCTTCGACCCCTCGTTCAGGTGCATCAGAAAATTGTCGCGATCGCGCTCCATGTTGTCGCGGATGAATTCAAGATCGTAGCCGTCGGCGACGTAGCGGATTCCCTTGGCGAGGAAAGGCTCATCGGTCTCGACCTTTTCCAGGCCGACCGGACCCTGCTTGCGGGCGATTTCGGCGATGCGGGCCAGTTCGTCGACCAGATCGCGCGCCGAGAGACGGCTCATCGTGAAGGCGAATTTTGCCCCCAAGGGCATGCCGTGCAGGATCGCGCTGAGCGGAAACCGGATAAGGGTCGCTGCGAACGAGCCGCCGAAGATGATGATGACGGCGTGAATGTCGTAGAACATCCGGAAGTCACCGCCCATCAGGATCAGCGTCGACAGGACGATGGCGCCGGCGACCAGGCCAAGGAGCGTAGTGATATCCATTCTGAACTCCGACGCATACCCGAACTACCGGCCATTCTGACCGGTCGCGCGGCTCATCCGGAGCTGCGCAGGAGGCACCCTACGACCGCGCCATTAAAGACGCGTAAAGGTTAAGCCTAAAGCGCGATCGTAGAATTGCGGGTCAGTATCCGCACGATCTCAAGGATTCGCTAACCATAGCGAGCGCGCCTACTGCGCCTGCGCGCCGATACCGGCGGCCTTGATGATCGGCCACCATTTTTCGATCTCGGCCTTCTGGAAGGCTGCCAGTCCCTCCGGGGTCTGCTGCGCGCGCGGCGCGACGTCGAGCCCCAGTTCGGTGAACCGCTTCTGGATCGCAGGGTCGGCCAGCGCCTCCACCGTCGCAGCGTTGAGTTTGGCGATGATATCCTTCGGGGTGCCCTTTGGCGCCCAGAAGCCGAACCAGCCGGACATATAGAGGCCGGGCACGCCGGTCTCGTCCGCGGTCGGAATATCCGGCATCGAGGCCGAGCGCGTGGCCGAGAGATTGGCCAGCGCCTTGATCTTGCCGGCGCGGATTTGCGGCAGCGCCACCGCGCCCTGCACCACCAGCAGATCCACCGTGCCGGAGATCAGGTCGGTCATCGCCGGGCCTGCGCCGCGATAGGGAATGAACTGCACTTTCTGTTTGGTCAGGTTCTCGAACAGCACGCCCGTGACGTTCGCAGCCGCGTTCTGGTTGACGAAGTTGATCTTGCCGGGGTTCGCTTTCATCCACGTCACGAGTTCGCCGAGCGTATTCGCCGGCAGATCGTTCTTGGCGACCATGAGTTGCGGATTGTTCGAAACCAGCGCGATCGGCTCAAAGTCTTTTTCGAGGTCGTAGTCGAGCTTGTAGATGATACTGCCGACATGGGTGTCCCATTGGCCGATGTCGAAGGTGTAGCCATCGGGCGCAGCGCGGGCGACACGCCCGACGCCGATGCTGCCGCCGGCACCGCCGACATTTTCGATCACGACGGACTGCCCGAGCGTTGCGCGCATCCGCTCGGCCATGATCCGGGCGGCGGCATCGGTCGAACCGCCCGGCGGGAACGGCACCACCAGCGTAATCGGGCGGGAGGGATAGGTTTGCGCCTGCGCAAGGGCGCCGCAACCCATGACCAGCAGCAGCGCGGCAACGAGCTTCCTCATCACTCCCTCCCCGATCTCGAGCGTGCATTCTTGCACGTCTTCGCTAGTTCATATTGACCTTTGGAACGCTCGCCTGCAGCAGAGGCGCCATGGATGGAACGCCGTACAGCTCGGAGACGGTTTCCCGGTTCTTCTGATAGAGCACCAGAACTTTGTCATCGGCGATCTGTTTGACGGAGTAGAGCTGATCAACGCCTTCGACCAATTTCCTGTAGTTTGTCCCATCGGTCGCGCTCGTCGCAAGGGAGATGGCGTCTTTCTCCGTCAGCCGCTTGTCGCCATCGGTGTCTTTCTCCACAACGACATGAACGACCGCAACGGCCGCGCGTGATGGGTCGTTCGCATCTTTCAATTTGTTGAACAGCACGTGGCTCTCGAGAATCAACTGGCCAACGCCGCTGAACAGCCATCGGCTCTCATTGGTCGAAATGTTCAGGAAAAGGAAGTTGACTGCCTGCTGTCTTCCCCCCGAATAGATCGATCCCACGCCATAATGGCGTCCGCGGTAAAGAGGAACTTGCACGTAGGGTATCCCGGCGATTGCGCTCGGGTCGCCCAGCGAAAATTCCTCCGATGCCTTGCTCTCCTGGTCGACGTTGACAACGTTGGCGCCCCGATGCGGTCGCGGTTCGGCGTTGAAGATGCTCAGCCCGGCGAACAGGCCCAGCACAATGCAGATCGTGGCGGCGCCGGCTATCGCCAGCGCGTTAAATCGCCAGACGAATTTGAAGAAGCCATTTTCGTTTTGTTGCACGACGACATCCACTATTGCCGCCGGCGCGAACCGGCATTGACGGCCGCGCCCGCTCAGTGGATCTCGGACGAACGCTTCAGCGCCTCTTTGAGCTTCTCAAGCGTGAAGTCGGGGCTGCGGGCGATGTCCAGGATCGGCGTTTCGCGCCGGCCGCACAGCTCAGCGGCTTCGGGAATCTTCGCCGCGATGTCGGTGGGGATCACGATGGCGCCGTGCTGGTCGGCGTGGATGAGGTCGTCGGAATGCACGGTCATGCCGGCGACGCGCACTTCGCCGCCCCAGTGTTCGGCGTGAACCCAGGCGTGCGACGGTCCGACCGAACCGGCCAGCGCCTGGAAGCCCGGCGCCCATTGCGGGATGTCGCGGATCGAGCCGTCGGTGATGACGCCGAGGCAGCCGAGCGCCTTGTGCACGTTGCTCTGCACCTCACCCCAGAATGCGCCGTAGCCGACATCGGCGCCGTCGATATCCTGGATCACGGTGATGCGCGGGCCAAAGCCGGTCCCGACATATTCGTAATAGGCGATGCGGCGCTTCGACTGCTCATCGGCAGGAAGGGTGGATTTGAGCACCGAGCGGATCGTCACGGTACGGGCATAGCCGACCATCGGCGGCAAATCAGGAAACGGGCAGACCAGTGGCTTGGTGGTATAGCCGATCAGGCGGCGTTCGGGCGCGACGATTTCCATCGCATTGCAGATCGTCGGCGTGTCATAGCGCGCCAGCGCTTCGAGGACGGAAGCAGGCAGCGGGGCGGTAACGGCTTTGTTCACGGCGTTCTCTCCTGAATTTTCGGCCCGGCTCTTTGAGGCCGTATGTCGCCAAGCCCCTATAGCCGAGATTGGGATAGAACCCAACTCGGCGGCGGCTCATGGCAGCTATATCGGCGAGTGGCGAGGATGCTCAGTTCAACCGCGTCGGCCGTTCGTCCTCGGCATCATCAGGGACGGGCGAAAACGTCGCCGCCGGAGATGACGGTGCCGCGGCGTCCGCCACGGGCGCCGGCTGCGCGGCGGCGGCGTTGCGTTCATGGTCGCGATAGGTTTTCCAGCCCCAGGGCAGGCTCCCGAGGTAGAGCACCGAGCCGATCGACAGGATGTGCCAGGGATAGCCGATCAGCAGTGCGACAAAGAACACCACGGAGACAAAAACCGGCAGCACCATTTCCGGCGGCACCCGCATCCGCACCGTCTTGCCGGAAAAGACCGGCAGGCGCGACACCATCAGGAAGCCGATCAAGAGCGTGTAGGACGCGGTCAGCACGGCCGGCGGCTTCGAGACGCCGAGAAACGCCAGATAGAACGGCAGCATCGCAAGGATGGCACCGGCCGGCGCCGGCACGCCGGTGAAATAATTCGCCGCAAAGGGTGGCTTGTTCGGATCGTCGATACTGGCGTTGAAACGCGCCAGCCGCAGGCCGCCGGCAATCGCAAACACCATCGCTGCGATCCAGCCGCCATTGTTCAGCTCATGGAGCTGCCAGAAGTACAGCATCAGGCCAGGCGCAACGCCGAAATTGACAAAATCCGCAAGGCTGTCGAGTTCGGCGCCGAATTTCGACTGGCCCTTGATCATGCGCGCGACACGGCCGTCGACCCCGTCCAGCACGGCCGCGAATACGATGGCGGCAACCGCGAGCTCCATCCGCCCTTCGATCGACAGGCGGATCGCCGTCAGCCCGGCGCAGATCGCGAGCAAGGTGATGACGTTGGGCACCAGCATCCGCACCGGGATCGGGCGAAACCGGCGGCGGCGCAGTTCAGGGTATTTGGGATCTGGGGTCAGCATGGCCAGCTATCATATAGCAAGCGCCGGCCCGGTTCGCCATTGGCGGCGGCCTGGCCCTTCAGGCGGCCCGGGGTGGTTAATCGGCGCGAAACGTCCGTCCCTGCTCGCTGGAGCCGAAATCGGCCAAAATCGTCTCGCCGGCAACCGCCGTTTGGCCCTCGGAAACCAGCGATTTCGAACCTTCGGGCAAATAAACGTCCAGACGCGAGCCAAAGCGGATCAGGCCGAACCGCTCGCCGGCGCCGATTGACTGGCCTTCCCGCACGAATGAGACAATCCGCCGCGCCACCAGGCCGGCGATCTGGACCACGCCGATCCGCCCGTTCGTGGTCGAGATGACAAGCGAATTGCGCTCATTGTCTTCGCTGGCCTTGTCGAGCTCGGCGTTGATGAAGGCGCCGGGCCGGTAGGTGATGCGGTCGATCCGGCCCGCCACCGGGCTGCGGTTCACGTGGCAGTTGAACACGCTCATGAAGATCGAAATGCGCGGCAGCGGCCGGTCGCCGAGGCCGAGTTCGGCCGGCGGCAACACCTGTGCGATCATGGAGACGCGGCCATCGGCCGGCGACACCACGATGCCTTCGCGCACCGGCGTGACGCGAACGGGATCGCGGAAGAACAGCGCGCACCAGACGGTCAAGGCGGTGCCGATCCAGCCGAGCGGCGTCCAGATCCAGAACAGGATCAGGCTGACCGCCGCAAAAGCGCCGATGAAGGGATAACCCTCGGGATGGATCGGCGGGATCTGCGCGCGGATGGAGTTCGCAATCGACATTAGGGCTCGCTGTTATCTGGCCGACTTCGCCGCCTTTGGAAGTAGCGCGGTATTTGGATTATTCCGCGGCAGTTGCCAAGGGATCTTTGGCTGGAGCCGGCCCTTTGGGAGGATCATTGAGCGGATCGTCGACCGGCGGCGGCGCGCGGTTCGGCGCCTCGCGGCCGTCGTCGATCTGGGCGAGTTTCTCCCGCGCCTCCTCGGCCTCGCGCTGCCTGTTCCACATACTGGCATAGAGCCCGCCGGACGCCAAAAGCCCGATGTGGGTGCCACGCTCGGCAATGCGCCCTTGATCCAGCACGATAATTTCATCGGCGCCGACGATGGTCGACAGCCGGTGCGCGATCACCAGCGACGTGCGGCCACGCGAGACGCGCTCGAGCGCTTCCTGGATTTCATGCTCGGTGTGGCTGTCGAGCGCAGACGTCGCCTCATCCAGCACCAGGATCGGCGGCGCCTTCAGCACAGTGCGCGCAATTGCCACGCGCTGCTTCTCGCCGCCCGACAGTTTCAGGCCGCGCTCGCCGACCTGGGTTTCGTAGCCCTTCGGCGACATCCGGATGAAAGTGTCGATCTGCGCCAGTTGCGCTGCCTGCTCGACCTCGGCATCGCCAGCGTCCCATCGGCCGTAGCGGATGTTGTAGCGGATGGTGTCATTGAACAGCACGGTATCCTGCGGCACCATGCCGATCGAGGCACGCAGGCTCGCTTGCGTGACGTTCCTGACGTCCTGGCCGTCGATCAGGATTTTTCCGCTGGAGACGTCATAGAGGCGGAACAGCAGCCGGGAAATCGTCGACTTGCCGGCGCCCGAAGGACCGACGATCGCCACCGTCTTGCCGGCGGGCACCTCGAAGCTGAGGCCCTTGAGGATAGGCCGCTCCGGATCATAAGCAAAGCGCACGTCGTCGAAGCGCACATTGCCGGAGCTGACGACGAGCGGCGCAGCACCCGGGATATCCTTGATCTCGGGATTCCGCTGCAGCACGTTGAACATCTTCTCGATGTCGATGATCGCCTGCTTGATCTCGCGATAGACCATGCCCATGAAATTCAGCGGCTGGTAGAGCTGGATCATCATGGCATTGACCAGAACAAAATCGCCGACCGTATTGGTGCCATTGCGCACGCCCAGCGCGCATATCAACATGATCGTGGTGAGCCCGATTGTGAAGATGACCGCCTGCCCGGTATTGAGCACCGCCAGCGAGGTATAGGTCTTGACGCTGTTGCGCTCGTAGCGCTCCATCGAGCGGTCGTAGCGTTCGGCCTCGCGCTGCTCCGCGCTGAAATATTTCACCGTCTCGTAATTGAGCAGCGAGTCGATCGCCTTGGTGTTCGCCTCGGTGTCGGAATCGTTCATCTTGCGGCGGATTTCGATCCGCCATTCGGTGGCGATGTAGGTGTAGTACATGTAGATCACGACGGTGATCGCGGTGACCAGCACGTAGCGCCAGTCGAACTGCCACAGCAGCACGGCCATCAGCAGCGACACCTCGACGATAGTCGGGATCAACTGCAGGATCACCATCCGCACGATCACCTCGATGCCGGTGCGGCCGCGCTCCAGCACCCGCGTCAAGCCGCCGGTCTTGCGCTCCAGATGGAAGCGCAGCGACAATTCGTGCATGTGGACGAAGGTGATGTAGGCAAGCTTGCGCACCGCATGCATCGCGACGCGGGCGAAGATGCCGTCGCGAAACTGCGTCAATACCGCCATCAGCACCCGCACCGCGCCGTAGCTTGCGGTCATCAACAGGGGCGATGCGATCAGCCACAGCGTCCAGTTCGACGCTTCGACGGGCGCAGAGCCGGTGCCGTTGAGCGCATCGATCGCCCATTTGAAGGTGAACGGCACGATCAGCGTCGCGAGCTTCGCGACCAGCAGCAGCACCATCGACCAGACCACGCGCATCTTCAGGTCCGCGCGATCGCCAGGCCAGATATAGGGCCACAAATGTACCAGCGTCCCGATCAGGGTCGCTTTTTCGGGAGAGCTGCTGGCCGGAGATTGGGCGGCGCCGGCGGGCGAATCAGGATCAGCCATTGCTGTCCGGCCCAACGCAAGATGGCGCACCGCTCGCCGTCAGATGGTTTCTGATGATCTGCATAAGTCCGTCATATAGAGCGTTTAACTCTCCCGTACAGCCTTGAAAGATAAATCTTTCCCCCGTTTGGTTTGATTTCGGGCCTATTTCTGCTGCATCCGCGAAGCAAGCCAGACTTGAGCTTTCCTGGGTGCAGTGCCACATGATCTCTATGGATCAAATCAAAACCGAACAAATCAAAACCGTTTGTGTCTATTGCGGCTCCGGCCCCGGCACCAGCCCCCGCTTTGTCGAAGCTGCCCACGCTCTGGGAAAGGCTTTCGCCGAGAACAATATCCGGCTCGTCTATGGCGGCGGATCGGTCGGGCTGATGGGTGCGATCGCCAAATCCACGCTGGATCACGGTGGCCTGGTCACCGGGATCATTCCGGATTTTTTGCGATCCCGCGAAAACATGCTGACGCGCGTTCAGGAAATGATCGTCACGCCCGACATGCACGAGCGCAAGCGGCTGATGTTCGAACATTCCGATGCGTTCGTCGCGCTGCCCGGCGGCGTCGGCACGCTGGAAGAACTGGTCGAGCAGATGACCTGGCAGCAGCTCGGCCGTCACACCAAGCCGGTGCTGCTCGCCAACATCGACGGATTCTGGGAGCCGCTGATCGCGCTGCTGGCGCATATGCGCGAAACCGAGTTCATCCGCGCGTCGATGGATATCGACATTCTCAAGGCTGAACGGGTCGAAGACATTGTGCCGCGCCTGCGCGCCGCCGCAGCCCGCACTCCCGAAGGCAGCAGGGAAATGGCGCCGGAATTGGCGCGGAAGCTGTAGGCTGTCGGTCGATTCAATTTTGCAGGGTGGGTTAGCCGAAGGCTTAACCCACCGACGCGGCGGATTGAGCTTCGCTAATCCGCCCTACAGATTCACTCGGCCGGAAACGTGACGGCCTCGATGCGGTTACCGTCGGGATCGATGACGAAGGCGGCGTAATATTTGACGCGATCATGCGGCCGCAGGCCCGGCGCGCCGTCGGAGCGACCGCCGGCGCTGAGCGCCGCGGCGTGGAACGCATCGACATCGCCGGTTGCTTTGGCACGCAGGCAGATGTGGGTGCCGCTCTCGGGCGCGACCTTCGCCATGCCGGCGCGCAGGTTGATCCAGAATTCGGGGTAGGTTTTGCCGAAACCGATCGTGGCCGGACGGGTGACGAGGCGTGAGAGGCCGAGCGCAGCCAGTGTCGATTCATAGAACCGCGCGGCGCGTTCGAGGTCGCTGACCCCGACGGAGATGTGGTCGATCATGGAATGGCCCCCTGCTCTCTCCCCGTCATTGCGAGCGCAGCGAAGCAATCTATACTTTCTTTGCGGGACGATGGATTGCTTCGCTGCGCTCGCAATGACGGTGCTTGCGGCACGCCCTGCGTCACCTCACGCCGGCGCGCCTGATTTCACCAGCTTGTAGACCACCGAATCCATCAGCGCCTGGAACGAGGCGTCGATGATGTTGGGCGAGACGCCAATGGTGGTCCAGCTCTCGCCGTTCTCGTCCTCGCTCTCGATCAAGACCCGCGTCACCGCTTCCGTGCCGCCATTGAGGATACGCACGCGGTAATCAATCAGCTTCAGGCCCTCGATGTATTTCTGGTACTTGCCGAGGTCCTTGCGCAGCGCGACGTCGAGCGCATTCACTGGGCCGTTGCCTTCCGCCGCCGAGATCAGGCGTTCGCCGGCGACATCGACCTTCACCACCGCCAGCGCCACCGTGATGCGCTGGCCGTTGGCGTTGTAGCGCTGCTCGACATTGACGTCGAACTGCTCGACCTTGAAATATTCCGGCACGCGGCCGAGGGTGCGCCGCGCCAGTAGATCGAACGAGGCGTTGGCGGATTCATAGGCATAACCCGCAGCTTCCCGCTCCTTCAATTCATCGACCAGGCGCGCCAGCTTTGGATCGCTTTTCTCGTAAACGATTCCGGCGCGGTCGAGTTCGGCCATCACGTTGGAGCGGCCGGCCTGGTCGGACACCAGCACCTTGCGGAGATTGCCGACGGATTCAGGCAACACGTGTTCGTAGCTGTGCGGATCCTTCATCATCGCCGAGGCGTGAATGCCTGCTTTGGTGACGAAGGCGCTTTCGCCGACGTAAGGCGCATGCCGGTTCGGCGCGCGGTTGAGCATGTCATCCAGTGTGCGCGACACCTTCATCAGCGTCGCCAACTTCTCGTCCGTGACAGCGATCTCGAACGCGTCGGAAAACTCGTTCTTCAGGCGCAGCGTCGGGATCAGCGAACAGAGATTGGCGTTGCCGCAGCGCTCGCCGAGCCCGTTCAGCGTGCCCTGGATCTGCCGAGCACCGGCGCGCACCGCGGCCAGCGAATTGGCGACCGCCTGCTCGGTGTCGTTATGGGCGTGGATGCCGACATGGCTGCCCGGGATATGTTTTGTCACGTGGCCTACGATGGTTTCGACCTCATGGGGCATGGTGCCGCCATTGGTGTCGCACAGCACCACCCAGCGCGCGCCGGAATCATAGGCCGCCTTCGCACACGCCAGCGCGAAATCGGCGTTCTCCTTGTAGCCGTCGAAGAAATGCTCGCAATCGACCATCACCTCGCGGCCGGCGGCCTTTGCCGCGTCGACGCTGTCGCGGATCGAGGCGATATTTTCCTCATTGGTGGTCTCCAGCGCCACCCGCACCTGATAGGCCGAGGATTTGGCGACAAAGCAGATCGCATCGGCCTTGGCTTCCAATAGCCCCGCAAGCCCCGGATCGTTCGAAGCCGAGCGGCCGGGACGGCGCGTCATGCCGAACGCCGTGAATTTGGCGTGGTCGAGCTTCGGCTTTTCGGCGAAAAATTCGGTGTCGGTCGGATTGGCGCCGGGATAGCCGCCCTCGACATAGTCGATGCCGAGTTCATCCAGCATCTGCGCGATGATCTGCTTGTCGTGCAGCGTGAAATCGACGCCGTTGGTCTGCGCGCCGTCGCGCAGCGTGGTGTCGAACAGATAGAGGCGTTCGCGGCTCATGTCGGAACTCCCGGCGCTGATCCATCGGCCAGCGTCTTCTGCATCGTGGTGTTGGCGAGCCATTCGCCATTGAGGGTGACGGTGTTGCGCTGCTTGGCGACATAGCCACGCTTCTTGAAGAACGGCTCCGCCGTGTCGCTGGCATCGACCGTCAGGGTTTTCGCCCCCCGCGCGCCCGCCAGCTTCTCCAGTGCGTCGACCAGCATCGAGGCGACGCCCTGCCCGGCCACGCTCGGATGCACGAACAACATGTCGATGTGATCGGCGCCCTTCAGCGAGGCGAATCCAACAGGCGCGTTCTGGATGGTCGCGATCAGCGTCAATTGTCCGGCGAGCTTCTTGCCGAACGCTTCTTCGTCTTCGGCAGAAGCAGCCCAGGCTTCCTGCTGCGCCTCGCTGTAGTCGTCGCCGGTCAGCTCCTCGATGGCGGCAACGAAGATCGCCGCCAGCATCGGAACATCCGCTGGCAGATACGGCCGCAAGCCGGGTTTGGGTAACGCTTGTCCCATCGCGTCAAAACACTCCGAACAATCGCAAGGCCAGCACGACCGCGGCAACGATCAGCGCCCATTTGATGAAGATGTAATAGCGCCAATGTTTTGGGAACGGCGTATCGGGCTTATCCATCACGCGATCTCCCAGGTGGTTACAGGTTTTCCGTCTGCATCCTTGCCATCCTTGATGGCGACGCCCATGGCGGCAAGTTCGTCACGGATACGATCGGACTCCTTGAAGTCCTTTCGCGCGCGCGCGGCTGCGCGCTCCGCAATCAGGCGATCGACTTGGTGCGGATCGACGCCGCTCTCCTGCTGCTTGCGTCCCTTCCAGGCCGCGGCGCTCATCGAGAGGAAGCCGAGCAGCCGGAGCGAGGCAGCAAACTCGCCGCGTTCAAGGTCGCCGCCCGACGCCGCCGCATTGCGCAGGCCGTGCAGAACAGCCATGGCCTGCGCTGTGTTGAGATCGTCATGGAGCGCCTCGATCATGGCCGGCGACGGCTGGCCGCCCTCGGCGTCGGCCGCAACCGCATACCAATCGTCGAGCGTCTTCGCGCTCTCTTCCGCACCCTTCAGGGTCCAGTCGAGCGGCGAGCGGTAATGCGTCTTGAGCATGCCCAGACGCAACACCTCTCCCGGCCAATCAGCCAGCAATTCGCGGATCGTGAAGAAGTTGCCGAGCGACTTCGACATCTTCTCGCTTTCGAGCTGCAGGAAGCCGTTGTGCATCCACACATTCGCCATGCGGTCGGAATGAAACGCGCAGCAGGTCTGCGCGAGTTCGTTCTCATGGTGCGGGAACACCAGATCGATACCGCCACCATGAATGTCGAATTTTTCGCCGAGATGCTTCCAGGCCATCGCCGAGCATTCGATGTGCCAGCCGGGGCGGCCTTCCGCCTTGATTCCCGATGGCGACGGCCATGACGGCTCGCCCGGCTTCGACGGCTTCCACAGCACGAAGTCGGTGTTGTCGCGCTTGTAGGGCGCGACGTCGACGCGGGCGCCCGCGATCATTTCGTCGAGCGAGCGTTTCGACAGCGCGCCGTAGCGCGGCATCACGGAATTGGCTTCGTTCATCGCCTGCGGCGAGAACAGCACGTGGTCTTCGGCGACATAGGCAAAGCCGCCGGCCACCAGCTTCTCGATGATCGCCCGCATCTCCGGAATATGTTCGGTCGCGCGCGGCTGCACCGTCGGGGCCAAGCAGCCGAGCGCGGTGACATCGTCCTGATATTGCTGATAGGTCTGTTCCGTGACCTTGCGGATCGCCTCGTTCAGCGGCACGCCCGGATAATCGCGTGCGGCGCGGACGTTGATCTTGTCGTCGACGTCGGTGATGTTGCGGACATAGGTCACATGGTCGGCGCCGTAGCGATGGCGCAAGACGCGGAACAACACGTCGAACACGATCGCCGCGCGACCGTTGCCGATATGGGCGAAGTCATAGACCGTCGGTCCGCAGGCATACATGCGGACGTTATTCGGATCGATCGGCGTGAACGGCCGCTTCTCCTTGGTCAACGTATCGTAGAGGCGCAGTTCCATGGAATACCCATCCGTTGCGGCCGGGCGTCCAGTGATCTCGGTTGGGAGAAAAGACGGCCTCAGCCAGCGAATCGCTAGCTAATAATCTCGCGGCAAATGCTGCAGATGGCGAGGATACCGTTCATGGTTCCACCATTGCGGTATCGGTGGGACGTCGTCAAGGCCTTGCTTGTGCCCGATTCGGGGCCGATCAGGCCGCCGACCCCCGCCATTCCTGCCACCTGCGGGCTCATGGTTAATCATTATTAACGCTTTGGGCCTATTCGTGAGGGCGGTTCCTCATCCCCTGCCGGTGTCATCCATGCGACTTTCCTCAGCACTCATTGCCAGTGCGTTCCTGCTCGCCGCCTCGGCCGCTTACGCCGACAGCCGCGTTTTCATCGTCGCCAACCAGGCGGACGGCTATGGCGTCGACCAGTGTCTGGCCAGAGGCGACAAGTGTGGCGCCCATGCCGCCCGCTCCTACTGCCAGTCACGGGAATTTGCACAAGCCACCGCCTATCGCCGCGTCGATCCCGACGAAATCACCGGCGCGGTTCCGAGCGGCGGCGATCGGTGCTCAGGGTCGGTCTGCGGCGAATACGTCGCCATCACCTGCCAGCGCTAGCGCCGATTATACCGTGGAATCAAGGGCCGGTGTGCCACACCTGCGCCCCGGAAACGACGTGACGCTGCCCCGAGAAGCAGGTATTGGATGCGAACTTGGTTGCAGAACGCTGCCTTGGCCGCGCCATATCAGGCTGACAAGCCGCGCGGATCAGTTCTCTCGTGGCCGGATATGCTGGAAATTCGCAACGCTGCCCTGTCCCTTCGGGTTTTGACCTGCGCCGTCCTGCTCGGCATCGCCCCGGGCGCGCCCGCTTTGGCGCAGACGAACGACGACGCCATGGCGCAGATGAACCAGGATGCCCCGCCGCAGCAGGGCGCGCAGGGCAATCCGATCTGCATCCGGCTCGAAGGACAATTGGCGACCATCGACCGCGGCGCCGGCACCGGCGACCCCGCCAAGGATGAACAGATCCGCCGCTATCAGGAGGCCCAGGCCAAGCAACAGGCTGAATTCGATCGGGTCACGCTGCAGGCCAAGCGGATGGGCTGCGAAAGCTCGGGCTTCTTCTCGCTGTTCAACGGCCGCTCCGCCCAGTGCGGTCCGGTCAACAACCAGATTCAGCAGATGCGCGCCAATCTCGACCAGATCACCACCAGCCTGGAGCGCTTGCGCAGCGGCGGCATCGGCGGCGCCGACCGCGAAAATCAGCGCCGCTCGGTGCTGACGGCGCTCGCGCAGAACAATTGCGGCCCGCAATATGCCGCTGCCGCGCGCGGTCCCGGCAACTTCATCGACAGCCTGTTCGGCAACAACAATAACAACACGCTGCCGCCCCCCAGCGCCGATTTTGGCGCACCGTCCGGCACCTTCCGCACCGTCTGCGTCCGCACCTGCGACGGCGGCTATTTCCCGGTGTCGTTCGCCACCTACCAGCAGCGATTTCAGGACGACGAGCGGACCTGCAAGGCGCTTTGCCCGGCGACGGAAGCGACGCTGTTCACCTACCGCAATCCCGGCGAGGACATCAATCAGGCCGTCTCGATCAGCGGTCAGCCTTATTCGTCGCTGCCGAACGCATTCAAATTCCGCACCGAGTTCTCCGCGTCCTGCGCCTGCAAGGCCGCAGGCCAGACCTGGTCGGAAGCGCTGAAATCGGTCGACGACCGGGCCGGCGTCGAACAAGGCGACATCATCGTCACCGAGGAGAGCGCGAAGCGGATGCAGCAGCGCGCGCAGCCGAAGGGCGCGCCGCCACCGCCCAAGAAGGGCGCAGCGCCTGCCGGCACCGCCGCCGCACCGGCTACAACAACCGCCCCGGCCGATACGACTGCGGCCGCCGCCGACAAGGAAAAGGTCCGCACGGTGGGCCCAACCTTCATCCCGCCGAAGCAGTAGAGCCGCTTTACCCCTCGAACGCTTCCGCCGACGCACGGCCGGCGCGGGCGACCAGTTTTTCGTCGGGCGCGGGCAGCGCCTTGCCGTTGTCGCGGAAGCGGTTGGTGATGGGATAGCGGCGGTCGCGGCCAAAGTTCTTTTCCGTCACTTTGACGCCCGGCGCCGCCTGCCGCCGCTTGTATTCGGCAACGTTGAGCAGCCGGTCGATCCGCGTCACCACGTCAGCCGGGAAACCGGCCGCGATGATCGAGGCCAGCGGCTCCTCGCGCTCGACCAGCCGCTCGAGGATGGCGTCGAGCACCTCATAGGGCGGCAGCGAATCCTGGTCGGTCTGGTTCTCGCGCAACTCGGCCGTCGGCGGCCGCGTGATGATGTTGACCGGAATCACCTCTCCGGATGGCCCCAGCGCACCGTCGGGCTTCCATTCGTTGCGCAGGCTCGACAACCGAAACACTTCGGTCTTGTAGATGTCCTTGATCGGATTAAAGCCGCCGTTCATGTCGCCATAGATCGTGGCGTAGCCGACCGACATTTCCGACTTGTTGCCGGTCGTGACCACCATCGCGCCGGTCTTGTTCGAAATCGCCATCAACAGCGTGCCGCGGGTGCGCGCCTGCAGGTTTTCCTCGGTGATGTCGCGCGGCAGGCCGGCGAACGGACCGGACAGGATTTTTTCAAAGCCGTTCACGGCATCGGCAATCGGCAGCACCTCGTAGGGAAAGCCGAGCGCTTTCGCGAGCTTGGCGGCATCATCGAGCGACACCTGCGCGGTGAAACGGAACGGCAGCATCACGCCGCGGACCTGTTCGGCGCCGAGCGCGTCGACCGCGATCGCGGCGCACAGCGCGGAATCGATGCCGCCGGAGACGCCGAGCAATATGCCGGGGAATCCGTTCTTGCGGACGTAATCGCGCAGGCCCAGCACACAGGCAGCGTAATCTCCCTTGTCGCCCTCGACCAGCGGTACGACCGGCCCGGAACAGCGCCAGCCGTCGGCGCCCTTGGTCCAGTGCAGCGTGACGATGCTCTCCTCGAAGGCGGGCAGTTGCGCCGCGACCGAAAGATCGGCGTTGAGCGCGAACGACGCGCCGTCGAACAC
This sequence comes from Bradyrhizobium sp. URHC0002, assembly GCF_054059515.1. Taxonomy (NCBI): domain Bacteria; kingdom Pseudomonadati; phylum Pseudomonadota; class Alphaproteobacteria; order Hyphomicrobiales; family Nitrobacteraceae; genus Bradyrhizobium; species Bradyrhizobium sp. URHC0002. The sequence goes on from NZ_JBSSCF010000001.1 coordinate 6,827,146, forward strand.
CAATTCGTCCTGTCCGCCGATCTGGTTGAGATAGACCAGTGGCAAGCCGCTCTCGGTGACGCGAGCGACCGCGACCGACAGCCGGAGATCGTTCTTGTCGCGCGCGTAGGGCGAGCCGTTCGGCACCACCAGAATTTCCGCGCCGGTCTCGGCGAGGCATTCGACGATGTTTTCGTACTCCTCGGACTCTTCGAGCCAGATGTCCTCGCAGATGGGAACGCCGACCCGGACGCCCTTGACCATCACCGGACCCGCGGCAGGACCGCGCGCGAACAGGCGCTTTTCGTCGAACACGCCATAATTCGGCAGGTTCGCCTTGAAACGAAGCGAGATGCGCCCCTCATCGAGCAGCGCGCAGGCATTATAGAGCTTGCCGTCTTCGACCCAGGGCGTGCCGATCAGCACCGCGGGCCCGCCGCCCGCGGTCTCGCGCGCCAATTCCTCGACGGCGGCTCGGCAGGCGGCCTGGAACGCGGGCTTCAGCACCAGGTCTTCCGGCGGATAGCCGGTGATGAACAGTTCCGGCAGCACCAGCAGATCGGCGCCGTCGGCCTTGGCCTTGTCACGCGCGGCGCGCGCCTTGGCGGCGTTGCCGGTGACATCGCCGACCGTCGGGTTCAACTGCGCCAGCGTGATCTTGAAGGTTGGTTCGGTCATGGGAGCGATGGTGCCTTGCACAAGAGCAAACTGCAAATGCTCGCTTCAAAGCGTTTTCAAGCGAAGTGGGTACCGGTTCGCGTAAAGAAAACGCGTCAAAACAAAAACTTAGATATGCGGTTCTGATCCAGATCAGTACCGCATATCTAGAAACCGCCTATGCGCTCAGCGATGGCAAACAGCCAGAATGCGCCGGCCATCAGCAGCGCCACGCCGACGGCGGCCGATCCCATGTCCTTGACCTGGCCGATTTTCAGATCGTGGTCGGTGGTGAGGCGGTCGGCGAGCTTTTCGATTGCGGTGTTGAGCAGTTCGACCACCAGGACAAAGGCGACGGCCGCGACCAGTTCCAGGCTGCGCATGGCGGTCGTGCCGATCAACCAGGCCAGCGGCACCGAAAGCGCCAGCGCGAAAATTTCCTCGCGGACAGCCTGCTCCGACCGGATCGCAAAGGCGAGTCCGTTTCGGGTGTTGATCGTGGCCCGCCAGAGTCGCAGCAAGTCAAAGTCCCGCTGCGGCCGGCATCGGCTTTTCCTTGCCAGCGCGTTCCTGCTTGAGCAGTTCGGCGATCAGGAAGGCCATGTCGATCGATTGCTCGGCGTTGAGGCGGGGATCGCAGACCGTGTGATAGCGGTCGTTGAGGTCCTCGTCGGTGATCGCGCGGGCGCCGCCGATGCATTCGGTGACGTCCTGCCCGGTCATTTCCAGGTGGACGCCGCCGGCATGCGTGCCTTCGGCGGCATGGATGGCGAAGAACGACTTCACCTCCGACAGCACCCGGTCGAACGGGCGGGTCTTGTAGCCCGAGGTCGAGGTGATGGTGTTGCCGTGCATGGGATCGCAGGACCAGACGACGACGCGCCCTTCCCGCTGCACGGCGCGGATTAGCGGCGCCAGATGATCGCCGACCTTGTCGGAGCCGAAGCGGTTGATCAGCGTCAGCCGTCCGGACTCGTTGTCGGGATTGAGGATATCGATCAGCTTCAAGAGCTCATCCGGCTTCAGCGACGGACCGCATTTCAGGCCGATCGGATTCTTGATGCCGCGGAAATATTCGACATGGCCGTGGTCGAGCTGGCGGGTGCGATCGCCGATCCAGATCATGTGGCCCGAGGTCGCGTACCAGTCGCCGGTGGTGGAATCGACCCGCGTAAAGGCCTGCTCGTAACCCAGCAGCAGCGCCTCGTGGCTGGTGTAGAAATCGGTGGCGCGCAATTCGGGATGGCTTTCGAGATCGAGGCCACAGGCGCGCATGAAATTCAGCGCGTCCGAGATACGGTCCGCCAGTTCCTTGTAGCGGCGCGACTGCGGAGAATCCTTCAGGAAACCGAGCATCCACTGATGCACGCTGCCGAGATTGGCAAAGCCGCCGGTCGCAAACGCGCGAAGCAGGTTCAGCGTCGCCGCCGATTGACGATATGCCATCAGCTGGCGCTGCGGATCAGGGATCCGCGACTCCGCCGTGAAGGCAATGTCGTTGATGATGTCGCCGCGGTAGCTCGGCAGCTCGACGCCATTGATCTTTTCCGTGTTCGACGAACGCGGTTTTGCAAATTGCCCGGCGATGCGGCCGACCTTCACTACCGGCAGCGCGCCGGCATAGGTCAGCACCACGGCCATCTGCAGCAGCACGCGGAAGAAATCGCGGATGTTGTTGGCGCCGTGCTCGGCGAAGCTCTCGGCGCAATCGCCGCCCTGCAACAGGAAGGCTTCGCCCGCGGCGACCCGCGCCAGCGACTTTTTCAAGTTGCGGGCCTCGCCGGCAAACACCAGCGGCGGAAACGTGGCGAGCTGCGCCTCGACGTCGGCCAATGCCTTGGCATCGGGATAATCGGGCACCTGCAGCACCGGCCTAGTGCGCCAGCTATCGGGCGTCCACCGCTCGGACATGACGTTAACTCCTGAGCAAAAACCGCAACTTACAAGCGATTGTGAAGGCCGCCTTATACACAGGCCTTACGCTCACCGCCAGTTAGATTTCCGGTAGTCCTGACAAGCCCTTGCGGCAAAAGCCGATTTCGCTTTTGCTGTCGCCGCTCGCAAAAGCTGGCAGGAGAACACGGTGGCCGAGCCGGGGGAAGACGACGTATTCAGCGACGATATCACGGTGCCCGCGACGGATGGATACCCCCTTGCCGCGACGCTGTTTCTGCCCCGCGGGGCCAAGCGCCACGCCGTCCTGATCAATTCGGCGACCGCGATCCCCCGCAAGCTCTACCGGGGCTTTGCCGGCTATCTCGCCAAGCGCGGCTGCGCGGTTTTGATTTACGACTATCGCGGCACCGGCGATAGCAGGCAGCAGGCGCTGACCGGCTTCAACCAGCCGAAATCGCTGGTCGGCTTCAAGGCCTCGATGTCGGACTGGGCCGCACAGGATGTTACGGCTGCGGTCGCCTGGATGCGCGAGCGCTACAAGGCGCTCCCCTTCGCCTACGTCGGACATTCGTTCGGCGGCCAGGCGCTCGGCCTGTTACCGAACAATTCGGAGATTTCGCGCGCGCTGTTCATTGCGGCCCAGGCCGGCTACTGGAAGCTGATGGCCTCGCCGGAGCGCTACCGCGTCTACGCGATGCTGAATTTTATCGGCGTCCCCCTCACCCGCACGCTCGGCTACATGCCAGGCAAGGCCGGCCTCGGCATGGATTTGCCGAAGGACGCGTTTCTGCAATGGGTCGGCTGGGTGATGAGCCCGCGCTACCTGTTCGACGATTCCAGGCTCGAAGCCCTGCAGAATTTTCCGAGATACCAGGGCGCGTTGCGCGCGCTGTGCATGTCCGACGATCCCTGGGCGACGCGGCCCGCGGTCGAACTGCTCTGCTCGGGGTTTACCACGATCAAGCCAGAGATCGTCACGGTGACGCCCGCCGATACCGGCGCGAGCAGGATCGGCCACATGGGCTTCTTCCGGCCCGAACATCGCGACACGCTGTGGCGCGGGGCGGCGGAGTGGATCGAGGCGGGGGAGTAGGTTCTCTGCGTTGCGAGCGAAGCTTATAGCCCGTATGAGCGAAGCGATATCCGGGGCGGTGTTGGCGTGGTCCCGGATGTCGCTGCGCTCATCATCCGGGCTACGAAGCTGAAACGACTTCGCGTGCTCGTGTTGTGTTCGCTAGACGCGTCTGAACGCTATCGCGCGGGCGAGCGATCGGGCTCGCGTACGAACCGCGCCGCCATCGTTGCCGCTATGGACGATCCACTGGCCGTCGGGTGTTTGTCCGGTAATGATCCCGACGTGATGAGACCAGACCACCACCACGCCGATTCCGGGGCGCCCGGCGTTCATGCCTTCGCTCGCCCAGGAGCGCGCGAGCGCAAGGCGACGATCCGGTTTTCCAAGATATTTGCTTAAGTAGCTGCCGCACCAGCCCCGGTAACCGTGATGCCGATGTTGGGGGCGCGCCTCTGCCTGAATGGAAGAAAAGACGAGCAGGAACGCCGACGCGACAAGAAAGGGCTTTAGCATCGATTACTCCACAAAACGCTGGTGGCGGGGCAGACGCGCGCCCAACAGCGTTCTTCGTGGATTGTTCCTGCATGGCTGCCATTTCGCGGCGACCCTACCCTCCCGCGACCTTCACTTGCCGTAGCTGTAAAACCCCTGTCCGGTCTTGCGGCCGAGATGGCCGGCAGCGACCATTTCCTTCAGCAGCGGCGCGGGGCGATATTTCGGATCGTTGAAGCCCTGATAGAAGACTTCCATCACCGACAGCATGGTGTCCAAACCGATCATGTCAGCGAGCGCCAGCGGGCCGATCGGATGGTTGCAGCCGAGCTTCATGCCGGCGTCGAGGTCTTCCGCCGTGGCGATGCCTTCCTGAAGCGCAAAGATCGCCTCGTTGATCATCGGGCAGAGGATGCGGTTGACCGCAAAGCCCGGGCTGTTTTTCGCCGTTATGGAAACCTTGCCGATCCGCTTTGCAAAGGCTTCGGCCTTGGCATGGGTATCGTCGGACGTCTGCAAACCGCGGATCAATTCCAACAGCGCCATCAACGGCACCGGATTGAAGAAGTGCAGACCGATGAAGCGGTCCGGGCGATCGGTCGCCGCGGCGAGCTTGGTGATCGAGATCGAGGAGGTGTTGGTGGCGAGCAGCGCCCGCGGCTGCAGTTTTGCGCAGAGATCCCTGAGGATCTTCACCTTCAACTCTTCGTTCTCGGTCGCCGCTTCGATGACGAGATCGCAGGTCGAAAACTTCGCGGTGTCCGTGCTCGTCGTGATCCGCGCCAACGCGGCCTGCCGGTCGGCATCGGTCATCTTCTGCTTGTTGACCAGCCGCTCCAGGCTGTTCGAGACGACCGACATGCCGCGCGTGAGTGCGGCATCGGAAATGTCGGTCATGACCACGGGGAGACCGGCCGCGGCACACACCTGCGCGATGCCGTTGCCCATGGTTCCCGCACCTACGATACCGATTGTTTCGATCATTGTTCGTATAACTCCGTTCTTGAAGGCTGGGTTACACCGTTAGCAGAGCGCGGCGGGCATCGGTAGTCCGTACGCTCATACCGGGGCGTGCTCGTGGGAGGACCCAGTCCTATCCCCCAACAGGCGCGAAGGTCGGCTTGGGCAGTCCCGGGCCCAAAATTACAGCACAGTGCTGGACCTCATCTCGGAACAATCAAGGAGAGCCGGCCTTAGCTCTTTGAACATTTCAATACAGCCGACGAGACACGCCTATGGACCTCCTCCCCGTTGACCGCGCGCTAAGCATCTACGAAACCCTCGCCGATCGTTCCGCGATCAAGGGTACCAGGGAGCGCCTCTCGAAGCACCTGATGAAGATCTATCTTGAAGGTGAAAAAGACCCGCACCGGCTCACGGTGCACGGGCTGTCTTATCTTCGCGATCTCGATCGCGATATTGACTCGCGAAACTGACTGCTGGCTCGGTCCTAATTCTTCAGCGCGTCGCGCTGCTTTCGGAGCGAATTTCGGCGGGAAATTTTCGCTTTCGCAGCGTCGACTTGTCCCGCTCTCGACGGACTTGTTCGCGACGGACGGTCCTGCAACTTCGGTTCCCTGCCCGCCGACGGCATAAGCGGCTGGGTCGGCTGCATCGAATCACGCGCCAGCGGTTGCGTTCGCATCGGCCCGGCAGATGATGATCCAGGTTTCGCCATCTGCATCAACGCGCCTGGGCGCGATTTGTTCAAACGTGTAGCCCGCATGAGCAAAGCGATATGCGGGACGGAGCACCCCGGATCTCGCCTCGCTCATCCGGGCTACGCCTCCACGCGCACGGCGAAGCCTACTCCGCCGCCTGCCTTACATGCCGCGCCGTCGGCGTCCGCATTGTCACCAGCTCTTCGGCGGCTGTCGGATGCAGCGCAATGGTCGCGTCGAAATCGGCTTTGGTCGCCTTCATTTTCACGGCAATGGCGACCGCCTGAACGATTTCAGCCGCCGCGTCGCCGACGATGTGACAGCCGAGCACGCGATCCGTCGTGCCGTCGACCACGAGCTTCATCAGCACACGGGTGTCGCGGCCCGACATCGTCGCCTTGATCGGGCGGAAATCGGCTTTGTAGATATCGACGTGACTGAATTGCGCGCGCGCCTGCGCTTCGGTCAGGCCGACGGTGCCAACCTCGGGCTGCGAGAACACCGCGGTCGGGATGGTGGCGTGGTCGACCTCGACGGGGCGCTTGCCGAACACGGTGTCGGCAAAGGCGTGGCCCTCGCGGATCGCGACCGGTGTCAGATTGGTGCGATGGGTGACGTCGCCGATCGCGTAGATGTTGTCGACCGAGGTTTTGGACCAGGCATCGACGGCGATGCCGCCATTCGCCGGATTGATGGCGACGCCGGCCTTCTCAAGCCCGAGATTGGCGACGTTCGGGTGCCGGCCGATCGCGAACATCACCTTGTCGGAGGCGATGCTCGAACCACTGGACAGATGCGTGGTGAATTCGTTGCCGTGCCTGTCCACTTTGTCGATGGTACAGCCGGTGATGATCGTAATCCCCTGCTTCTCCATCTCGGCGCGCACGTGCTTGCGGACGTCCTCGTCGAAACCGCGCAGGATGTTGTCGCCACGGTAGATCACGGTCACGTCGGAGCCGAAGCCGGCGAAGATGCCGGCGAATTCCAGCGCGATATAGCCGCCGCCCTGGATCACGATGCGCTTCGGCAATTCGGTGAGATGAAACGCCTCGTTCGAGGAGATGACGTGTTCGATGCCGGGGATTTCGCGGCCGTGGTTGGGCGCGCCGCCGGTCGCGATCAGGATGTATTTCGCGGTGACCTTTTCGCCGGTCATCAGCCGCAGCGTGTGGGCGTCTTCCAGCACCGCGCGGGTCTTTGCGATGCGCGCGCCTGATTTCTCGACATTGGCGGCGTAGATGCCTTCGAGGCGGGCGATCTCCTTGTCCTTGTTGGCAACCAGCGTCGGCCAATCAAAGGAGACGTCCGAGATGGTCCAGCCGAAGCCGGCGGCGTCCGCGATCTCGTGGCGGACGTGCGAGCCGATCACGAACAGCTTTTTCGGCACGCAGCCGCGGATCACGCAGGTGCCGCCCATCCGGTATTCTTCGGCGACCATGACCTTGGCGCCGTAGCCGGCCGCAATGCGGGCGGCGCGAACGCCGCCCGAACCACCGCCGATGACGAAGAGATCGACGTCGAACTCAGCCATATCAACCCCGCCCCGAAATCGGATCCAGCAACGTCTGGATCCGATTTCCTTTTTGTTTCGACGCGTTTTCTTAACGCGAACCGATTCCCACTTCGCTCGAAAACGCTATGCTTATTTTAGATATCCTTGCCGCGCTTCTTCATCTCGGCGCGGAACTGGCCGTTGATGACTTCGGCAAATTGCTGCGCCCACTGGTTCATATAGGACATGCTGAACTGGATGGCGCGGGGCTCGCTCGCCAGCAGCTTCTGGCCGAGCGGCGACTTGTAGAAGGTGACGAGATCCTTCAGCTCCTGCTCGGTGAACTCGTTGGCGTAGACCTGCGCCATGCCCTCGCCGATTTCCTTTTCGCGGCCGGCAAGAGTCTTCGCAACGATGATGGCGACCTCGTTGAGATCCTTCTGATAGTTCAGATTGCTCTGCAGCAGCGCGTTCTTGGTCTGCTCGACGAGATTCGGAACAGCGGCGGCGTACATCGCCGACGCGTTCTTCATCGCCAGGATCTCCTTGGCGGCAGCGATCGCCGCCGGCGAACCCGGCTTGAGGGCGGTCGTGGGCGCTGCGGGCGCGTTCTTCTGCTGCGCGTCGGCCGGAACGGCGGTCAGGGCCAGTCCCACTGCAAGGCCGGCCGCCGACAAAATCCGTGAAAGGCTCTTCATTCCAATTCTCCTCGATTACCGGCGTTACCGCCGTTCAACTACGCGAATTCCCTGAACACCTGCCAGGACGGCGATGCTGGCCAGGCCAATGAATAACCCGTGTTCGACGACACCCGGGATCAGGCTCAACAGGCCCGCCAGACGCGGCGCGTCCGTGATGCGCCCGAGATGGGCATCGACAATCCAGTGGCCGCCATCGGTGACAAAAACGTGGCCGTCCCTGCCCTTGCGGAGCCCCATTTGCCCGGAAACGCCGCTTTGAGCAAATGCCGTGGCCATGGCCCGCTGGGTGGCGGCCAGCCCGAACGGAATCACCTCTACAGGTAGGGGGAAACGGCCGAGAACATCGACCCATTTGGTATCGTCGGCAATCACGATCATGCGATCTGAGGCCGCCGCCACGATCTTCTCCCGCAGCAGCGCGCCGCCGCCGCCCTTGATCAGGTTCAGCGCGCCATCGAGCTCATCGGCACCGTCGACGGTGAGATCAAGGCGGTCGACCGCATCGAGCGTGGTCAGCGGAATTTTGCACGCTTCGGCCTGGGCGCGGGTCGCTTCCGACGTCGGCACACCCACCACGCGTAACCCGCCGGCAACCCTCTGGCCGAGCAGATCGACGAAATGCTTGGCGGTCGAGCCGGTGCCGAGCCCGAGCTTCATGCCATCCTGCACATGCTCCAGCGCCTGTGCCGCCGCCTGCCGCTTAAGTTCGTCCATATCCACGTGCCGAATGCCTCTGAAATCCGCCGATCCGCGGGCGCATATCTAGCGTCGTTTGGGCCTTGGGAACAGCACTTAAGGTCTTGCGTGAGGAAGATTATGGGGGTGAAACCCCGTCCATCGCGGCCAGAATGGCGGCAAATCGCGCCTCGACCTCGGCACGCATGCCGGGGTGCGTAAAAACGTAGAGTTGGTCTTCCCGGATTGCGGTGAGCACGCGCGTTGCGACGATGGCAGGATCGAGCCCCGCCTCGATCTGTCTCGCGATCTCAGCCACCATGGCTCCCGCCGGAGCGGCGGTATCGAGTGGCTGCGACTGGCCGTAGCGTTCCGGCCGGTTGCGCCCGCTCTCGCCGATGCGGGTGCGGACATAGCTTGGACAAAGGACGCTGACGCCAATGCCGTGCGGCTTGAGCCGCAGGCCAAGCCCCTCCGACATGCTGACGACGGCAAATTTGCTCGCCCCGTAAGGGCTGAATCCCAAATCGCTCTGCATACCCGCCATCGACGCGGTGTTGACGATATGGCCGCCTTCTCCATGGGCGCGGATGTGCGGCAGGAAGCTTTTGACGCCGTGGAGCACGCCCATCAGGTTGACGTCGATCACCCATCGCCAATTATCCAGCGAGATGTGGTCGATTCCGCCGCCGGCAGCGACACCGGCATTGTTGCAGACCACGTGCACATGGCCGAATGCATCGAATGAGGCCTGCGCCGCACGCTCGACGCTTGCCGCGTCGGCCACATCGCAGATGGTACCGCTTATATCCGGTGAGATTTCCTGCAGGCTTTTGACGGCGGCCTGCAACGCATCCGCCTCGATATCGGCCAGCATCACTTTCATGCCGGATTGAGCAAACGCCCGGCCGAGCGCAAGTCCGATGCCTGCGGCTCCGCCGGTCACAAAGGCTGTCTTGCCGGCAAGCTCTCGCATGGCGGTTCCTCCGGGGATTTGAACTTCCCTACTTGCATGATGCTTTGCCTGCCGCTAGCGAATTCCCATGACCCTTCCCCGCACCGTTGTCTTCGACCTCGACGGCACCCTCGTCGACACCGCGCCCGACCTGATCGCCGCGCTCAATTTCACACTCGACCGTGAAGGCGTGCCGCCGGTGCCTATGAAATCGGCGCGCAACATGATCGGCGCCGGCGCCCGCAAGTTGATCGAACGCGGGCTCGAACTGGAAGGCCGCATGATGAGCGTCGCAGACGTCAACCGGCTGATGAAGAATTTCATCGACTATTACGCCGCCCACATTGCGGATGCCTCGCGGCCGTTCGAGGGGCTGGAAGCCGCCCTCGATCAGCTCGCGGCACAGGGCTTCCGCTTCGCGGTGTGCACGAACAAGCTGGAATGGCTGTCGAAGCGGCTGCTCGACCAATTGGGCCTGAGCGGACGATTTTCCGCCATCTGCGGCGCCGACACGTTCGGCGTCTCCAAGCCGGACCCCATCATCCTGCAGCAGACGGTGGCGCGGGCGGGCGGCGATATGGCGGCGACCATCATGGTGGGCGACGCCGGCCCCGACGTCGGCGTGGCGAGGCGGGCCGGCATTCCCGTGATTGGCGTCGAGTTCGGCTACACCGATGTGCCGATCGCCGAATTGAAGCCCGACCGGCTGATCGGCCACATGCGCGATCTGCCGGCGGCGGTAGAAAGCCTCAGCAAGGCTCCATCCCGATCATAACTACCTGATTTATCTGTGGTATTTAGATCGCTAATACTCTGCGTTCATCATTCTTTAGCGATTTTGCCCTAATTGGTTGCAGCTTTGTTCTTGCGCTCCTATGGTTTGTCACTGGGATTGTGGCGGATTGCCGCAAAGTCAGGGTGATCGACCATGCATCGTGTCATCGCGATTGCCGTCGCCGGAGCGAGCCTCGCCGGCTGCTCGTCGTTTTCTCTTGATTCCTTCACGCCGGCACCGCCGATGGTGAAGGTTGCGCTGGAATCGGCGCCGCCGGGAGCGGATGCCACGACCTCGCTCGGACCGTCCTGCAAAACCCCCTGCTCGATCGACGTGCCCGCACCCGACGCCGGCTTCTCTGTCACCTTCGCTAGCCCGAAGTTCCAGCCGGTCACGGTTCCGGTCCAGGTAATCCGCAATCCCGGCGATTCTGCCTCGCCGCCGACGACCATCATCGAGCCGAGCCCGGTGTTCGCCGAACTCACGCCGGCCGCGCCGCCACCGAAGGTGCGCAAGCCGATGCGCCCGAAGAATCCGAAGCCACCCAAGGCGGCAGCGGCGCCGGCCCCTGCCCCTGCCCCTGCCCCGGCGCAGCCCGCTGCGCGCTGACCGCGCAGCACCCTGCTCCGGCAGGTTGCGGATTGTAGGCGCGCAGGAAGGTGCCTAGATTGTGCCAGCGACGTCGCGGGCAGCCCCGCGCCGAAACCAGCAAGGCAGGTTATGAGCGGTTCCTTGTTGACTTCATCCGATCAGCGGTTCCAGCCGATGGTCGATCCGTTCGGCCGGACCATCCGGTATCTGCGCGTGTCGGTGACCGATCGCTGCGACCTGCGCTGCTTCTACTGCATGTCCGAGGACATGACGTTCCTGCCGAAAGCCGATCTCCTGACGCTGGAAGAACTCGACCGGCTGTGCTCGGCCTTCATCGCCAAGGGCGTGCGCAAGATCCGTCTCACCGGCGGCGAGCCGCTGGTCCGGCGCAACGTGATGTCGCTGGTGCGCTCGCTGTCGCGGCATCTTTCAAGCGGCGCGCTCGATGAACTGACGCTGACCACCAACGCTTCACAACTGGCGCGCTTCGCCGGCGAATTGCGCGACTGCGGCGTCCGCCGCGTCAACGTCTCGCTCGACACGCTCGATGCGCAGAAGTTCCGCGCCATCACGCGCTGGGGCGATCTCGACAAGGTGTTGGCCGGCATCGAAGCCGCGCGCGACGCGGGCCTTGCGGTCAAGATCAACGCGGTGGCGCTGAAGAACATGAACGAGGAGGAAATCCCCTCGCTGATGGAATGGGCGCACGGCAAGGGCATGGCGCTGACGCTGATCGAAGTCATGCCGATGGGCGACATCGGCGAAGGGCGCATCGATCAGTACGTACCGCTGTCGCTTCTGCGTGCCCGCCTCGCCCAGCACTACACGCTGACCGACCTCGACGACGATACCGGCGGTCCAGCCCGCTATGTCCGCGTCGGCGAAACCGGCGGCAAGCTCGGCTTCATCACGCCGATGACGCATAATTTCTGCGAGTCCTGTAACCGGGTACGGATCACCTGCACCGGCACGCTGCACACCTGCCTCGGCCACGAGGATGCCTCCGATTTGCGCAAACCGCTGCGAGCCTCCGCCGACAACGATTTGCTGTCGGCCGCGATCGATCGCGCCATCGGGCTGAAGCCGAAGGGCCACGACTTCATCATCGACCGCCGGCATAACCGCCCGAGCGTCTCGCGCCACATGAGCGTGACCGGCGGCTGAGTTCGCCGATTTAATTTATCGATCACCCAAGCGCGGATTTATCAGGCCGGCCAATCAATTGGTCCCCGCGTCAATCTGTCCATTTTCCAATTGACGCCGCCGCGGCGCGCTGAAATGGTGCGGCTGCTTCACGCCAGCACGGCCGGAACAGGCCGCTGCATCCCTAGGGTTGCAGTCAAGACGGCGGTAGCGCGAGACGGGGGAGGACTTATCGTTGCAATCGCATCTGCGAAAGAGTTGCGACCTCGCGCGTTTTTCGCGCGGGAGCGAACCTGCGCGTTCGGTGCTGGACGGCGGCTCCAGGCCCCCGGCGCGAGATGGCAACGCAATATCAATGAAGACATCCGGCGCGCGTCGATGACGCGTCCGAGGAGAGCGTAATGCGCCCATTGTTGGCACTGAGTAACTCTATCGATTGGCTCAATGAGAAACTAGGCGGCGTCTGCAACTGGCTCGTGCTCGCAGCCTGCGTGGTGAGCGCCGCCAATGCAATGATCCGCTACGCGTTCGGCTACTCTTCCAATGCCTGGCTTGAATTGCAGTGGTACATGTTCGCCGTCTTCGTGATGTTCGGCGCTTCCTATACGTTCAAGAAGAATGAACATGTGCGCGTCGAAATTCTCTATCTGATGCTGTCCGAGCGCGGCCAGCTCAAGCTCGATCTGATCGGCACGCTGTTCTTCCTGATCCCGTCCTGCCTGCTGCTCAGCTATCTGTCGTGGCCGTTCTTCATGCAGGCCTACGCCGTCGGCGAGACCTCGAGCAACGCCGGCGGCCTGCTGCGCTGGCCGATCAAGCTCGTCGTTCCCGTGGGCTTCGTTTTTCCTGGCGCTGCAAGGCGTCTCCGAAGTGATAAAGCGCATCGCTGCACTGAAGGGTTATGTCGTGATCGATGCGAAATACGAGAGGCCGACCCAATGATCACGCTGGAAATGATGCCGCCGCTGATGTTCGGCGGCTTGATTCTGGCCATGCTGATCGGCTTTCCGGTGGCCTTCACGCTGGCCGCGCTCGGGCTGTCGTTCGGGTTCCTGTCGATCCATCTCGGCTTCTTCGACCTGAACTTCCTGCAGGCCATTCCGGGCCGCATTTTCGGCAGCGTGCTTTCCAACGAATTGCTGCTGGCTATCCCGTTCTTCACCTTCATGGGCTCCGTGCTCGAGCGGTGCGGTCTCGCCGAAGACATGCTGGATTCGATGGGCCAGTTGTTCGGCCCGATCCGCGGCGGCCTCGGCTATTCCGTCATCATCGTCGGCTTCATCCTCGGCGCGATCACCGGCACGGTGGCCGCGCAGGTCATCGCCATGGCGCTGATCTCAATGCCGGTGATGCTGCGCTATGGCTATAACGTCCGCTACATCACCGGCGTGCTCGCCGCATCCGGCACCATCACCCAGCTGGTGCCGCCCTCGCTGGTGCTGATCGTGATGGCCGACCAGCTCGGCAAGTCGGTCGGTGACATGTATCTCGGTGCGTGGGGGCCGTCGGTGCTCCAGATCGCCCTGTTCGCCGGCTACACGTTCCTGCTCGGCATCTTCAAGCCAAGCCACGTCCCTGCGGTTCCAAAGGAAGCGCGGACGCTGACGGGCTGGCCGCTCTGGCGCAAATGCCTGATGGGCATCATCCCCTCGGCCGTGCTGATCTTTGTGGTGCTGGGCACCATGATGCTCGGCCTTGCGACGCCGACCGAAGCCGGCGCGATGGGGGCGATCGGCGCCATCGTGCTCGCCGCGATCCACCACAAGGACTTGAGCAGCAAGGGGCACAAGATGCTCCTCATCGGTATCGCCGCCACCGGCATCGGCGCGATCATCGGAGTGATGCTCGGCGAGGGCAAATTGTTCAAGCTGAGCTTCGCGGTGGTCTATCTCGCCGTCGTCTGGCTCTGTCTCGAAGCCGTGCGCATCCCCGACCTGCGCGACCTGATCAAGCAGGGCTACGAGTCGACGATGCGCCTGTCCACCATGGTGGTGTTCATCCTGATCGGCTCGACGTGCTTCTCAGTGGTGTTTCTCGGCGTCTCCGGCGGCGTCTGGCTCGAGCACCATCTGACCTCGCTCCCGGGAGGCGTGTGGGGCTTCCTGATCTTCATCAATCTCTTCATATTCTTCCTGGCGTTCTTCCTCGACTTCTTCGAGATCGCCTTCATCATCCTGCCAATGGTGGCGCCGATCGCGCAGAAGGTACTTGCGCCGGTCGTCGGGCCGGATGCCGCGCTGATCTGGTTCGGCGTCATGCTCTGCGTCAACATGCAGACCTCGTTCCTGCATCCACCCTTCGGCTTCGCGCTGTTCTACTTGCGCGGCGTGGCACCCAAGGAGGTCAAGAGCTCCGACATCTATTGGGGTGCCGTGCCCTGGATCGGCCTGCAGGCGATCATGGTGGCGATCGTGATCGCTTTCCCGGTCGTGGTGACCGCCCTGCTCGACAAGCCGCTCGACGTCGATCTCAGCAAGGTCAAGATCGAGGTGCCGCAGATCGAACTGCCACCGCTCGATTTCGGCGGGCCTAAACAGTGACAAGGGCGTAAACTCGTAAAGCGATGGGCGTCGGTGGACGCCCGTCGCTTTGGCGCGCATGGCAGGCTGAAAGGTGCCGATGCAGGACGTCGGCTGGGCCGCGATCCAAAACTGGGGCGTGATGCGCGGAAGATGGCGCGTCGCACTTATTCTGGTAGCCCAGCCCTCACGAACGCTTCGCGAAATTTCATTCGGACTTCGGGCGAACGTGCACCATATCTCGCACCTGGGTCACGACGCCAACCGGGCGAGAGCCGGAGGCAATCGGCCGCTAACCTTTGAGCGTCTTCCAACCTTCCCGCACCCACGTAGCACGCAATCGCTACTTGTAGCCCCCCGGTGTAACAAGGAGACGCTCGGATAAACTTGTCCGCCCAGCCTGCCGCCTCTCCATACCTGCAAGCATTGAAGTGCGCAAAAGCAATTCCGATCATCGAAATGAAGGAAAGTGGATCACGCGGACTATGACGCATGCCGTGCTCAAAATTAGCAATCGCTGCATCCGAGCCACCGTCCCAGACTTGCAAGCATCCTTTCCGTCGATACGCGGGCGCGTAGTTTGGATTTGACCGAATAGCCCGGTCAACCAGTTCGATTCCCGCATCACAGTCCAAATGATTATGGAAGAGCGCATAGCCTATAGTGCTCAGAGCGAGTGCGTCATCCGTGTTCAACTCCTGAACATGCTTGGCGAAGCTCAAAAGCTGCGTATCATCAGCCGCAATGTCGGCAGGCCACCGATTGTTTCGTCGCCACAATAAACATGCCGTAGCGCCGCCGTAGGCGGCCGCAAAGGTCGGATCAATCGCTATCGCGTTCTTGAAGTGTTGAAGAGCGGCGTCGTTATTCTTCGGATTTGTGGGCCAGTGAATG
This sequence comes from Bradyrhizobium sp. URHC0002, assembly GCF_054059515.1. Classification (NCBI taxonomy): domain Bacteria; kingdom Pseudomonadati; phylum Pseudomonadota; class Alphaproteobacteria; order Hyphomicrobiales; family Nitrobacteraceae; genus Bradyrhizobium; species Bradyrhizobium sp. URHC0002. The sequence goes on from NZ_JBSSCF010000001.1 coordinate 6,842,651, forward strand.
TGGGGAAGGCCCCGATAAGTCTCGGTCACGGCATCGATGTTGCCGCTTGTTCCTCGGCTCGCTCGCTCCATCTCTGCACGATCGATTTCCGGCGCAATGGCTCCAACAACTTGCTGGGTTACGCTGTCTTGCAGGTCGAAAATGTCCTCCATCTCACCTTCAAATCGATCGACCCAAAGGTGCGCGCCGGTTGTTGCATCGATTAGCTGTCCTGAAATGCGAACTTTTCCAGCGGCTCTACGGACGCTGCCTTCCAGCACGTAGCGGACACCCAGGTCCCGCCCCACCTGCTTAATGTCGACAGATTTTCCCTTGTAAGCAAAGCTCGAATTGCGTGCGATGACGAAGAGCGACTTGAACCGCGACAACGCCGTGGTGATGTCGTCCACCATTCCGTCCGCGAAGTAGTCCTGCTCCGGATCGGAGCTTAAATTGGTGAAGGGGAGAATGGCGATCGAGGGTTTGTCGGGGAGCGCCAGAGTGGGCTTTGGCGGTTCTATCGGGTTGTCAGTGATCGCCACGCTTTCGGGCCTCTGCGCTTCCCGCACTGGTCCGACGAAACGGAAGCCCTTACGTGGCAGTGTTTTGATGAGGCGCTGTTCCTCGCCGGAATCGCCGATCGCGCTCCGGGCGACGTTCAGGCGCGTCGTAAGCGCCGCATCGGAGACGGTACGACCGTTCCAAATGGCGTTGATGACGTCGTCTTTGCTGACAACCCGCTCCCTGTTGCGGATCAGATAATCAAGCAGGTCGAACACCTGTGGTGCAATCGAGATGACGTCGGCCCCGCGATGTAGCTCGCGCCGGTCAGTGTCGAATGCGTACTCCTCGAAGAGATAGCGCAAGCTGCCAATCCCTCAGGCGGCCTCCGATCATCGGGGCTCTAGCGCCGCACGCAAAGAATAAGCCGCCGGTGAGGAAAATGTAAGCCGAATGTCAAGCGGGCTCGCTCGCACCCTGGCACCCTCACCTGGGTAGAAAACACACCCGGAAATACCGCCATGAGTACGACGTATGGTGCAACAGGGCTGGGACCGGCAACTGCAAAGCGGCAGGTCTACCGTCCTTTGGAAACATATTGGACCGCATTTCAGGAGTGGCGCAAACGCGAGAGATTGCGGACGGCCTTGAACGACCTGACGGACTGGGAGCTCAAGGATATCGGCATTGCGCGGGGCGAGATCGACTACGTCGCCTCGAACCGAGGTATCGACCCGCGAGGCATCCGATCTGCCGTATGAACGTCCGATGTCTGGTCGTGCTGAGGGCTGGAATTGGAAACGACCAGATGCACGATTGCCTAGAGGCCGACTACAGAATGGGTCAAAAGTCGGCATCACCGAACGTCGCGAAATCCCTTGGCGACCGTGTGATCTAGTTCACATCCTGCACGCCAACAGATGCCGTAGAAGCGTGATAACGGCGATGATCAAACACGGAGTTCGATCATGCCCACTATATTTGACGTGCTTTACCGCGAATTTTGCCGTGCGCGCCTCGCCGAGATGCGCAAGCAGCTCTTGCTTTGGCCAGGCCCCCCGGTAGCTCCCGAAGAGAATTGCGAGGCCAGCCACCCCGACGACGCTGCTGACTGTATAGGTTTAGGGTCCTCGCAGGAGGGGGACAGTCACGCGGAAAGAAGTCATTCTTGAACTTCGCGAAGCCGTGACCGTGGTGACGCACCACTCCTCTGGATCGGGCCGTGGCTCAGCAATGGCAACCGATCGGGAAATTACGCCGTTCGTTTTTGCCCGATCGCCTCGAACTGCGCCTTCTGCTCGTCGCTTAGCGTGGCATAGAAGCTCTCGAGCGCGGCGCTCACCAGATGGACCGCTTGCTGCATGTCAGCGAGCCGCACCTCCACTGCGTCAAGGCGAGCGGGTGGTGTGATCGCCTCTTTCGGCTGGCATTCGGCGGTCAGGATCTCGACAGCCCTGGCATTGGCGTCCTGCAGCACTTTAAGAGCCGCGCGCTGAGTGTCGTTCGGGTGTAGCCTGGCCTCGATCTCGTCCGCCGGCCATTGCAACACGGCAGGTTGCGCCGCGCCGCAACCTTGTGCAGACGCTTCCGTGATCCCGCTTGCGGTGGACGTCCTGCGTCGATCCTCGGCGAGTGCATCGAGCCGTGCTTCCTGTTCTTCTTCCAGCAGGTCATGGAATTTCCCCAGCGGCTGCCGCAGGACTAACACTGCCTGGCTCATCGCTCCGATGCGCTGGTGCATGGCGGCCAGCCGGTTCGGTGCGGTAAACGCCGTCTGCGTCAGACACGACGCCCGGATCATCTGGGTGGCGAAGACCCATGCGTTGGCAAGATCGTCCAAAGCGGCGCGCTGCGCCTCATTCGGCTGTATGGCCTGCTGAATCTGATTGATGGAGAGGCCGGCAATTTCGCGGCCGTCATCCCCGCATAGCTGCTGTAGCGGAGGGACTCTGCGATGCCTTCGGCCGTGTGGGCTCGGTCCCGAATAGGCTGCGAGATCATCACGGCCGTAAGGCGCAAAGATCGCGGCATAGACGTCAGGATAACCGTAGTCCCAGAAGCCGGTGCCCTCACCCCAGATGATGTAGTCGTTGATATCGTAAATGGCGAATGGCCAAAACAGCGGCCCGACCCATCCATATCCACCGTCGCCGTGTCGCCACCAACCCTTCGCGGTTTGACCGCCGTGCCAGCCCGCCAGCGCTGTAGCCGCGGCGATTTGCTTGCGCACGGCCGGGTTGCCAAGCCCGGAATCCATAGCGTTGCGCACGTTTTGCGATCTGACGGAAGTCGTTCGGATTTGGCCATGACGAGCAAGGGCACGACCGTGATGTAATCCCCCCAGTGACAATACGCGCGTGACTGCGAAGCGCGCGACCCCAAGGGGACTGATGCCAAGACGCACTCCTGCCAGGGCCGAACTCGACAGCAGGGTTGCCAGAACGACAACGGCAATTCCAATGCGGGTCTTCGACATGGCACCCTCCCGCGCCAAGCCTTGTCACGTCACTTTAGATGACGCCGGGAGGAACCGAAAGTTCCCTCCATTTGCCATGCAGACCAGGGCATCGCGCTGAAATCCAATGGCCAGCGCTGCTCATTAGCCGAATTGCCGAGCTTCGGAGCCCGCCTCGCGTGCAATGGCGGCAGGTCACGCGATTCCTGTGCTAAATAGGACCATGTGGGGAAGGAGCACCGGGTGTGGCAGAACCTACGACGGCGGGTTCAGCATGAGCTGTCCGCCGGCATCGACCTGACACGATGGGTTGGCTCGATTGGGCTCGCTGTCGCGGTGGGCATCGTTTATTTCGTAGCAGCGCGGCTTAGCCTTGCTCTGCTGACCAAACCAGAGGGTGTTGCCGTTTTCTGGCCAGCCGCAGGTGTATCCGCCGGCGCCCTGATCGCGCTCGGGTCCCGGGCGCGATGGCCGGTCGTTGCCGGCACCATGGCTGCAACCATCGCAGCGAATCTCTTTGGCGACCGGAATCTCTGGAGCGCCGTTCTCTTTGCCTTATGCAATGCCGGGGAAGCTGTGCTCGCGGCGTGGCTCATCGAGCAATATTTCGGCTCGGATTTCAGACTGGACAAGCTGCGCAACGTGCTGGGATTGGCAGCGGCAGCGATCATTGGGGCCGCCGTCTCTGGGATCGGCGGGACTCTAGCTTACAAACTGTTTCACAGCACGACGACGCCGATGTTGACGACCTGGCAGCATTGGTTCGCATCGGACGGACTGGGAATAATCACGGTTGCACCGTTGCTGATAGAGCTTGCCTCGGCCTCGCGCGATCGGCCGCCGCTGAGCGAGCTCGTCGAAGGTGCGTTGGCGGTCGCGGCGCTGGCCGTGGTGAGCGGACTTAGCATTTTCCTGCAGTCGGAGCTTTTGGCGACCGTTGGGCCGGTCGCCGTGTTGTTCGCACCGCTGCTATGGCTCGCGGCTCGTTGCCGGCCGGTTTTCGCCGCGGCGGCCGCGTTCATCGTTAGCCTTTCAATCGTTTGGACGACCACCTTTGGCATTGGCTATTTCGGCAATCCGGCTCTTTCAGTCGCCGACCGCGTCCAGGCGGCACAACTCAGCATTCTACTTGTGACGATCAGCGCATCGGTTCTTGCCGCGCTGTTTGCCGAAACCCGGGAGAAGCGGAGGTTGGCCGAGGCAGCTCTGCGCGCCAGCGAAACGCAACGCTATCTCATCGAAACCCAGAGGTTAGCCGCACTCGGCCGTCTCGTCGCGGGGGTTGCACACGAAATCAATACGCCGGTCGGCAACAGCCTCACCGTGGCCTCGACGCTCGCACACCGCTCCGCGAACTTCGCCGACCAGATCGTCTCGGGCCCGGTGCGCCGTTCCCTGCTCACAGAGTTCTCCGACGCTTGTCGCGACGCTGCAAACCAACTCGTCGCCAATCTCCAGCGCGCCGGAGAACTGATTCAATCGTTCAAGCAAGTCGCCGCCGATCGCAGCCACGCTGACCGGCGCACGTTTGACCTCAAACTTACGACCGAGCAGATCGTGGCCAGTGTGCGGCCGGGTCTGCCGAAATCCCGAGGTTCACTTGCAGTCGAGATACCCTCTGACATCACCTTCGACAGCTACCCGGGCGCTTACGGACAGGTGCTGACCAACCTCATCTTCAACGCCGTCACTCACGGCTTCACCGATGGACCTGGCGGACACATGCTGATCAAGGCGCGTCGCCTCGGCATGGAACAGGTCGAGATCATTTTCTCGGATGACGGCAACGGCATTCCGGAGGAAGTTCAGCGTCACGTCTTCGATCCGTTCTTCACCACCAGACGTGCGCAGGGCCGTACCGGGCTCGGCCTGTACATCGTGCATAATCTCGTGACGCAACAGCTCGGCGGAAGGATCACGCTCGTCTCCGCTTTGGGAAAGGGTACGACCATTTACATGACACTTCCCGTGCTCGCCCCCGGCCAGGGCGAGCCAACCAGCCCGGCCGATCGCTTCAAGACATAGTCGATGGCGCGGAAACCCCGGCGCTTTCGCCCCGGGGTTTCTGTTTGTCGGACTTGATAAGACGCGATCAGCTCTGCGGATTGCGCGCCATGAAGCTGTCGTAACCGAGCTCGGCGACCTGGAACCACTGGTATCCGTTGGTCGTGAACGAGTTCATCGACTCCAGCACCTTCTTGAAGTTCGGATTGGTCGCCGACGTTTCGGCATACAGTTCCTTGGTCGCCTTCAGGCAGGCCTGCATGATCGGCGGCGAGAAGCTGTGCAGCTTGGTGCCACCCGCCAGCAACTTCTTCAGCGACGGCGGATTGAGCTGATCGTATTTGGCCATCATCCAGCTATTGGCTGAATGGCCTGCCTGCTCGAGGGCGCTCTGATAGTACTTCGGCAGCGAATTCCATTTGTCCAGGTTGACGATGCCGAGCAGCATCGGGCCTCCCTCCCACCAGCCGGGGTAGTAATAATGCGGCGCGACCTTGTTGAAGCCGAGCTTCTCGTCGTCATAGGGCCCGACCCATTCTGCCGCATCGATCGTGCCTTTTTCGAGCGCGGGATAAATGTCGCCGCCTGCAAGTTGCTGCGGCACGACGCCCAGTTTCTGCAACACGCGACCGGCAAAGCCGCCGATGCGGAATTTCAGTCCCTTGAGGTCATCGACGGTGTTGATTTCCTTGCGGAACCAGCCGCCCATCTGGCAACCGGTGTTGCCCGCCAGGAACGACGTGACGTTGTAGCTCTTGTAGAACTGGTTGAGCAGCTCCCTGCCGCCGCCCAGCATGTACCACGCCTGGTTGATGCGCTGGTTGGGTCCGAACGGCACAGCGGTGCCAAAGGCAAAAGTCGGGTCCTTTCCGAAATAATAGTAGGACGCGGTGTGACCCATTTCGACGGTGCCGTTCTGCACGGCATCGAGAACCTGCAGGCCGGGAACGATTTCGCCGCCAGCAAAAGTCTGGATCTGAAATTTGTTGTCGGTGGCTTCGGCAACCTGCTTGGCCATCACCTCTACCGCACCCCACAGGGTGTCGAGCGATTTCGGCCAGCTTGCTGTCAGGCGCCATTTGAGTTCCGGCATCGATTGGGCAATAGCAGGAGCCGCCAGCGTTGCGGCGCCAGCCGCGCCAATGCCTGTGACTTTAAGAAAATCTCTTCTTTTCATCGAATCCATCCCTGTTGGTGATGCGTGTCATGGCCTTCTTGGCGAGGCCTTCACCGCCAGCATGGAACAACCGGTTCCCGATTTCCATCCCGAACTATACGGACAAACGAAAAAGCCCGGCCTTCTTGCGAAGGCCGGGCTGCTTTCTACGACTTAAGGCGTAATCAGCCGCGCGTGCGCGAGCGGATCATGAAGCTGTCATAGGTGTATTCGGCAACCTGCCACCACAGATACTGGTCGGAGCGGTAGGCCTGCATCGCGTCAATCGACTTCTTGAAGTCGGCATTCTTGCCCGAAATTTCGGCCCACAATTCGTTGGTGGCCTTCAGGCAGGCTTCCAGCACTTCATTGGTGAAGGGACGAAGCTGGGTGCCGCCGGCGACCAGACGCTTCAGCGCCGTCGGGTTCTGCATGTCGTAACGCGCATTCATCCAGGTGTTGGCGTTGGCGCACGCGTTGGTCAGGATCGCCTGGTAGTTCTTCGGCAGCGAATTCCACTTGTCGAGATTGACGAAGGAGTGGACCGTCGGACCGCCTTCCCAGAAGCCCGGATAGTAGTAGTACTTCGCAACCTTGGCGAAACCGAGCTTTTCATCGTCGTAGGGACCGACCCACTCGGCCGCGTCAATGGTGCCCTTTTCGAGCGCGGGATAGATGTCGCCGCCGGCGAGCTGCTGCGGCACCACGCCGACCTTCTGCAACACCTGACCGGCGATGCCGCCGATGCGCATCTTGAGGCCCGACAGGTCGGCAACCGTCTTGATCTCCTTGCGGAACCAGCCGCCCATCTGGGTACCGGTGTTGCCGGTGGGGAAACCGATCACGCCGAACTTCTTGAAGAACTCGTTGCCGAGTGCCTCGCCGCCGCCCTGATACCACCAGGAGTTCGCCTGACGCGCGTTGAGGCCGAACGGAACCGAGGCGAAGATCGCAAAGGTCGGATCCTTGCCGACGTAGTAATACGAGACGGTGTGGCACATCTCGACGGTGTTGTTGGAGGTCGCATCGAGCGCCTGCAAGCCCGGAACGACTTCGCCGGCCGCGAACACCTGAATCTGAAACTTGTTGTCGGTCATTTCAGCGACGTATTTCGACACCTGTTCAGCGCCGCCATAGATGGTGTCGAGCGATTTCGGGAAGCTCGACGTCAAGCGCCATTTGATCTCAGGCGATGATTGCGCGATCGCCGGCGAGGCAACGGCTGTCGCGGCAGCACCGGCCGCTGAAACCTTCAAAAAATCACGACGCTTCATTCAATTCTCCTTACGACGGGGCGTTTCCCATATTCCTCGAGCACGTCCTCCGGCGGGCGAATTCCACGTCATCCGGGGCGCTCTGGCGGGGCGGCTTTAACACGGAAGTTGGCTATCGAATACGCGACAAAGGCATGACTGCACTGATTAAACCAAAGTCTTAGGGGGAACGGATAAGGGCCTCAGGCCGCGGCGATCGCGCCCTGAAGCTGGTCGCGAACCCGGGTCCCGATGGCCCGGTAGATCGCGGCATGCGGGCCGTCCGGCTCACTCGCCACCACCGGGTTACCGTCATCGGAGGTAGTTCTGATCGACATATGCAGCGGAATCTCGCCCAGGAACGGGACACCCAGCCGTTCTGCTTCATGCCGCGCGCCGCCATGACCGAAAATGTCCGAGCGCGTGCCGCACTCGGGGCACTGGAAGTAGCTCATGTTCTCGACGATGCCGAGCACCGGCACGTTGACCTTCTTGAACATCGCGAGTCCTCGCCGCGCGTCGATCAGCGAGAGATCCTGCGGGGTCGAGATGATCACGGCTCCCTTCAGCGGCACATTCTGCGCCAGCGTCAATTGCGCATCGCCCGTGCCGGGCGGCATGTCGACGACCAGAATATCCAGCGTTCCCCACGCCACGTCGCGCAGCATCTGGGTGATCGCCGACATCACCATCGGCCCGCGCCAGATCATCGCGGTGTCTTCCTCGACCAGAAAGCCGATCGACATGATGGCAAGGCCGAAACGCTGAATCGGAATCATCTTCCTGTCGTCATTGAGTTGCGGCTTCTCATTGATGCCGGTCAGCCGCGGCACCGACGGGCCGTAAATGTCGGCATCGAGCAGGCCGACGCGCAGGCCGAGATCGCGCAGACCCAGCGCCAGGTTGAGCGCGGTGGTCGATTTGCCGACGCCGCCCTTGCCCGAGGCCACCGCGATGACCGCGGCAACGCCCGGGATCTCCGCCTGTTTCGACATCGGCGACGCCCCGCCTTGCGGCGGGCGGTGCGCGGAAGCCGGTTGCACGCCATGCGCGTGCCGATGCGGCGCAGGCGCAGGTGGCGGCGAGCCGGGCTTGCGCTCAGCCGTCAGCGCGATCATCGCAGCAGTGACGCCGGGGATCGCGCGCACGGCGGCCTCGGCCTGCGCGCGCACGCTTTCCCAGGCGCGGGCTTCCGCAGCGTCGACGTTGATGGAAAAGAACACCTTGCCGTCGGTGACCGAGATCGCCGACAGCACGTTGGCATTGGTCAAGGGCACGCCACGCGGCGAGGCCACCTGTTTGAGGGAATCCAGAACCTGTTGCTGCGTAACGCTCACTCGAGGATCTCCTGAAGCCCTTTCGGTTCTAAGTGAGAACCAGGCTCTACTCTCTTGTATTGACGCGCTTTCTTGACGCGACCCGCTTCCCCTCGGCGCACATCCGAAAAGCGGGCCTCGTTGCAAAGCGCTAGAGCGTGATGATATTTCTCCGAAACACCATCCGCTCTATCTCTTTGATTTGAGCATGATCTCCGCGCAAACGCTTCCGCGTTTGTCGCGAGGGAAAACCGGTGCCGACCTTTCCGGATCATGCTCGTCCGATGCGACCCATAGAGCGGTTCAGCGCAAAAGGCTACCTCGCTCCGACGTCGTCCCGTCGCTCGGCCGGCGCCGCGACGCCCTGCTCCTTGGCGGCCTCGTAGTTCAGCTCGATCATGACGCCGTTGGGGTCATTGACGAAGATCTGCCAGAGGTCGCCGCCCGGCACCTGCCGGGAGTCATATGCCATGCCCTTCTGCTCCAGCCGCCGCTTCATGCCGTCAAAGCCGTAGCTGGCAAACGCGACATGGTGGACGACGCCGGAATCGGGCTTCTGCGGTTCCTCGGTCCTGGAGATATCGACGAGGTGCACCACCGCCTTGCCTTCGCTGTACATCCACGCCCCGGGGAAGGCAAAGTTCGGCCGGGCGCCCTTTTCCAGGCCCAGAATGTCTTCATAGAAACGGACCGTGTCGGAAAGGTTGCGGGTCCGGATGTTGAAATGGTCGAGCACGCCCACGCTGACGCCCATGCGATGTCACTCCCTTTTTTGTGAGGTTCTTCAGCGTCCTATCCTAGCACAGATCCGCCCCCGCCCGCCAAACGAAGGCGTTGCCCTGCCCTGCGCAGCTTGTATGGTGCGGCTCCCTCAAAAACACCCGTCCGGCCAGCCCAATGTCGCCGGCAAAACTTCAAGGTAACACACATGGCTAAAGTCGCTTTTCTCGGTCTCGGCGTCATGGGTTTCCCCATGGCAGGACATCTGGTGAAAAAAGGCGGCCACGAAGTGACCGTGTACAACCGGACCGGCGCCAAGGCGAAGGAATGGGCGGACAAGTTCGGCGGGCGCACCGCGCCGACGCCGAAGGCAGCGGCCGAAGGTCAGGACTTTGTGATGTGCTGCGTCGGCAACGACAATGACCTGCGCGCGGTCACGATCGGCGCCGACGGCGGCTTCGCCGGCATGAAGAAGGGCGCCATCTTCGTCGACCACACCACTGCCTCCGCCGAGGTTGCCCGCGAGCTCGACGCCGCCGCCACCAAGGCAGGCTTCAAGTTCATCGACGCGCCGGTGTCCGGCGGCCAGGCGGGCGCGGAAAACGGCGTGCTAACGGTGATGTGCGGCGGCAAGGAAGACGCCTATGCCGCGGCCGAGCCGATCATCGCCGGCGCCTACGCGCGGATGTGCAAACTTCTCGGGCCTGCCGGCGCCGGCCAGCTCACCAAGATGGTCAACCAGATCTGCATCGCGGGTCTGGTGCAAGGCCTGTCCGAGGGCCTTCATTTCGCAAAGAAGTCGGGACTGGACGTTACGGCCGTGGTCGAGACCATCTCCAAGGGCGCGGCACAGTCCTGGCAGATGGAGAACCGCTACAAGGCCATGAACGAGGGCAAGTTCGATTTCGGCTTTGCGGTCGAATGGATGCGCAAGGATCTCTCGATCTGCATCACTGAGGCCCGCCGCAACGGCGCCAACCTGCCGGTGACCGCTTTGGTCGATCAGTTCTACGCCGAGGTCGAGAAGATGGGCGGCAAGCGCTGGGATACGTCGAGCCTGATGGCCCGGCTGGAGCGGTGAGTTAAAAAAACCGGTTAAAGTAGCTGAACGGGCCCCGCTTCTTGTCCCTGCAGAAGCGGGGTTCCCTTGCGGGAACAGGTTAATTTTAACTTCCCGTTAACGGATATTTTTAGCTCTTTAAGTCATCGCTTAATGATTTAGCGGCACAGATAGACAATGCAAAAGCCCGCGCGGTTCGCGGGCAGGATTTGTGTTGTTCGATGAGTAACCCCGCAGAAAAGCCTGAGGTTGTCCAGCTTCCGGCAGAAGCGCCGGTCACAGCGCCGGTCAACACCCGGCGCGTGGCGGCGCAGCGGGTGCGCGAGGCGCGGGATCGGTTAACGTCATCGAGCGGCACCCGCCCGGCCTTCGATACCGAATTGCTCCGGCAATACGCCCAGACCCGGATATCGGCCTCCTTTGTCGTCATGCTGCTGGTGGTTGCGACCGGCGTGCTGTTCGGCCTCTGGAAGTACGCCGTGCCGGCCGCGGTCTGGACCGTCGGCATGCTCTGCATCCATGCCGCCATCATCCGCAACTGCTGGCGCTTCCTCCGGGAGCAACCCTCGCTGGCCGCCACGCGCAGATGGCAAACCCGGTTCGTGCTGCTCGACCTGCTCTACGGCCTGTGCTGGACGGCGATCCTGCTGCATCCGGCCGGCCTCGACGTCGTCTCGAACACGATGATGATGTTCCTGATGCTGCTGGTGATCGCGGTGTCGAGCATGCTGGCGGCGACGCTCCCGATCGCGGCGATGGCGGCGACCGCGCCGGTGACGGCCGCGATCGCGCTCAATTTCATCATGGGCGGTACCTTCGACAATTACGCGCTCGCGCTGCTTGCGGTCGCCGCCGAAGCCTATTTCGCCCTGCTCGCCCATCAGCTCCATTCGACGACGCTGGCGACCCTGGAAGCGCGCGCCGAAAAGGACGCGCTGATCGGCGAACTCGAACAGGCCAAGGCGATCTCGGACGAAGCGCGGCACCGCGCCGAATCCGCCAACGTCGCCAAGTCGCGCTTTCTGGCGCAGATGAGCCATGAGCTGCGAACGCCGCTGAACGCGATCCTCGGCTTCTCCGAGGTGATGAAGAGCGAAATTTTTGGCGCGCATACGGTGTCGGTGTACAAGGAATATTCTGCCGACATCCATAGTTCGGGCGTTCATCTGCTCAATCTCATCAACGAGATTCTCGATCTGTCGCGGATCGAGGCCGGCCGCTACGAACTGAACGAGGAAGCGGTGTCGCTGGTGCACGTCGTTGCCGACTGCCATCATCTGTTGAAGCTGCGCGCGACCAACCGCGGCATAACCATCCACGAGGTGTTCGAGCACGGCATGCCCAGGATCTGGGGCGACGAACGCGCCACGCGCCAGGTCGTGCTGAATCTGCTGTCCAACTCGATCAAGTTCACCCCGCAAGGCGGCGAGATCTGGCTCAAGGTGGGCTGGACCGCTTCCGGCGGCCAATATCTGAGCGTCAAGGACAACGGCTCCGGCATCGCCGAGGACGAGATTCCGATCGTGCTGGCTTCGTTCGGCCAGGGCTCCAACTCGATCAAGTCGGCCGAACAGGGCGCGGGGCTGGGCCTTCCGATCGCAAAGAGCCTGATCGACATGCACGGCGGTACCTTCACGCTGAAATCGAAATTGCGCATCGGCACCGAAGTCATCGTCACCTTCCCGCCGGAGCGCGTGATGAGCGCGCTGGCGCCGATGGCCGAGGAGGCCCCGCCCCTGCAGCCGGAACCCACCGTCGCAACGGCCGCCGACGACAAGCGGCGGACGCGTCACAAACCGATCATGAGCGCAGGAACCGGTCTGTAGCTGGAGCCCTTGCGTTGGGTACGCAAACCATTTCACTATCGATAAATGAGCAAAGAAACGCCGTGTATCGCAGTCTGTATGATGGACCCCAGAACCAAACTCTGCTTCGGCTGCGGACGAACGCTGCCGGAGATCGCGCGCTGGCACCGCATGGAGACAGCGGAGCGATTAGCCGTGATGGAAGGGCTTGCGGCACGCATGGCCGAGGCCGGACTCGTGCAGATGCCGCCGCGCGCCGAGCACGGCTGATCCCGAGACTAATCCTGGGACGAACCGGCGGAGGCGCGCAGTGATCCGCATCATGCTCGTTCTAGCGATGCTCGCCGCCACCGCCGGCGCCGTCGTCGCCTATGGCGATCCGGACCAGATCGTGCGCGCCAGCAACTCGGTCACGAAAATGCTGCGGCAACACAGCCTGGAGCCTGCGCCCGCCGTGCAGATCGCGCGTGGCAAGGCCGGCGAATTCGCGCTGCATGCCAAGATCAACGGCGTCAAGGCGCCGATGGTGATCGACACCGGCGCGACGTCGGTGGTGCTGACCTGGGAGACGGCCAAGGCGATCGGCCTGCCGATCGAGATGCTCGAATACAATGTCGACGTCGAAACCGCGGGCGGCCACACCAAGGCGGCGCGCCTGACGCTCGATCGCCTCGCGGTCGGAGGGCTCGTCGAGAAATCAATTCCGGCGCTGGTGGTGCCGCGCGGGCAGATGAAGACCAACCTGCTCGGCATGAGTTTTCTGGATCGGCTGGAAAGCTGGGGCGTGCAGGCCGACAAGGTGATGCTGCACGGCTATCCCGACGTCGCAGGCCGCCACAAGCGCCGCGCGGCTGCGAACTAGGGGCGTGGACTCATATCCTGTCCGCCTGGCCTCCAAGAGCGGCGCAGAAGCAGACACGCTGATATCGGACGCGATGGCCGATCGGCGACATCAGATAGGTCAACGCACTTCGAAGATCATGTTGACCGGCGTCTCGGTCGCGCGGCGGAAGCGTCCGAAGCCCGCTTCAGTCGCCACCTGACGCAATCTGCTTTCACCCGCCTGCGCACCCAGCCCCAGGCCCACTTCCTGAGAGAGTGTCGCCGGCGTACAAATTAACCCTGTCGGCAAACACCCTGTACGAGGGGCGGGTTGTTAAGTCAGCCGCCGCCAAGTTGCCTCATTAGATCGGAGAATTTCAGCGGCGCAAATTTGAGCCGGAGGACATCATGCTGAGAATGGTGTTGCTGGGCCTCCTCATCCCATTGGGTGTTGGCGTACTGGCGGCAATGGAACTCGGAACTTCACCGCGCAGTGCAGTAGCGGTCGTCCAGCCCCTTGCCGAGACAGGCGTAGGCATTTCCGATTCACATGGTGCGTTGGCGAAGGCTGATCGACTTGAAATTACTGCTGCGAGCAGCGAGACGCCAGCGCAGCCTGCTCCAGTCGACGAACGCATTTCTCCGTCGGAAGGCACCAGCATCGGTTCCTCGGAGCCCCCGAGGGTTATCAACCGCCATCGGCACGATCCCAAATCAAAGAAGGTCGCTGCCGCTGCCCCTCCTAAGTCGAAGCCAAAGCCAAGCGATATCAAGCGAACTGCCCTTTCCGAGCGTTCAAGGGCCACCAACAACACCGAGCCCTGTCGGCTGAGCGCGTTTGGTGGCTTGCGTAAGGCGTTGAATTCAGTCGACTGCGAAATTTGATTAAGCGAGCATAATTCCTCTTGGAACGGCTTCGGTCGCTCTAGTTATCTCCAGAACTTCCCTGCTCAAGGCGAGCGACCGCTGCGCCGGTCCCTCCCCATTTTGGATGCGGGGACGAGCACATTCTCGCGGACCATCGGAGATCGGCAATGACCACAAGAACCTTTTGCACACTTGCCGCCACCATCTTTGCCCTGATCGCACTTCTGCAGTTGATCCGGATTGCGATGGGGTGGTCGGTCACCTTGAATGGCGTTGATGTGCCGTTCTGGGCGAGCTGGATTGCCGTTGCCGTGGCAGGCACGCTGAGCTTCGCAGGCTTCCGCGCCGCCATGCGCAGCTAATGGCTAGCAGAGCCCGATCGCGCTAATGCGTCGTCCGTGAAGATTACGTTTTCAGGCAGTCGCTAGTTTTGGCTTCGGGAAGATGGCTGTCAGGATGAGGCACAACAAAATCCTGAGCCACTTGATGAGGCGTCGGAAGTTGTAGCCGGCCGCGGCGAGGATGGCGTTGTTGAGGTCGCCTTTGCGGTGGGCGAGATAGTTGCGCCCCATTCGGTGCTCGTCCTTGAGGTGGCCGATGACGGGTTCGACGGCAGAGCGTCGGCGCATCTCGCGTTTGATCGCCGGGGTGACGCGGCGTTTTTGTTTTGAGGTGTAGATTTTGAACATGTAGTCGGCCGGCGCATTGTGGCCGCGGTAGCCGGCATCGGCGTGGAGCCGCTCGATCGTGGTGCCGACGAGTTTTTCGATCCCCGGGATCACCTCAGCCAGCGTATGGCCGTCATAGGGATTGCCGGGCAGCGCCTGGACATGGGCGACGAACTGGCCGCCCTTGCTATGCTTGAGGGGGGTGGCAACGCTGACCTTGACGCCGAACTCGTAAGGCCTGTGGGCCTTGCCCTTGCCGATGCACTCCACTTCGGGAGCATGCAGGCTGTAGACCTTGGGGCCGCGCTGTCCGCGCTCCTGCGCTCGTACCCGTCGGCCAAGGCTGAGCAGGAGAGCGAAGCTGGCCTCGAGCCCATGGTTGCCGTCGATCTTGCGGGCAATGTCGCGGATGACGCGGCCCAGATAGGTCTTGAGCTTGCGCAACGCCCTGTTGGCGCGCTTGAATTGCTTGGCATGGGCGTAACGCTGATGCTGGATCAGGGCGAACTTGCCGACCCGCGCATAAGACTGCCGCAGCTTCACACCCTGCTGTTTGGCCAGCTTCACCAGCTTCTCGCGGGCCCGGTTCATCAGCTTGGCGTCGGTCGGGAAGGTAATGTTCTTCGGCTGCACCGTGGTGTCGACAATGACGCGGGCGAGATCGCCGGGCTTCATCGCGCCAGTCTTGGTTGCGACCGCTAGGCTCTCCTGCAACAGCGCCTGCAGCCGCTCCTCGCCCATGCGGTTGCGCCAGTGGGTCATCGAGGAGCGATCCAGCGGCAGCCGATGCTGGAAAAACTCTTCGCCGCAGAAGTACTGGTAATACGGGTTCTCGATCCACTGCTCGCACACCACTTCGTCGCTCAGGTTGTAGGTGTGCTTGAGAATCGCGAGCCCCGCCATCAGTCGGGTCGGCAGCGGCGGCCGCCCGGAGCCGTCGGCGTACACGGCGCCGAACTTCTCTTCCAGAAAGCCCCAGTCGATCGTCCGCGCCAGCTTCGCCAGTGCGTGATCCATGTTGATGACCTGGTCGAGCCGCGAACGAAACAGATCCTGTTTGCCGCTTTCCCGCCGCTCCCGTGGCCGCATCGAACTCCCTCCGATTGCGTTTGAGCGTAGAGAATCACGGCTTCGGATTCGAGGGAATCCCAAACTGCAATTTGCAAGAAAATCGACGCCAGAGCCCCAATTTCCGGTAAATCCAATCGATGGAATTCTCGCAATTATTATTGCCAATCAACCGCTTCAGGATATTTCACGGACGACTAATGCGAAAAAGTCAGGTTCTGCTTCTTGCTGCCTTGCTCGCCTTGTTCGCTTCCTCGATCTCGGGTTCGAGCGACTTCAGGCTCTCGTAGATCTCCGCCAGAATTGTCTTCAGGTCCGAAATGTTCTTCGAGGGGAAATCGCGCACCGCCACTTCCTCGAAGCGGATGGCGATCGGGATCAGCTCTTCAACCAGTGTCCGCCCCTTCGGCGTGAGGTTGATCGCAACGGTGCGGCCGTTGTCCTTCAGCCGCGCGCGCGTGACGAGACCACGCCGTTTCATCTCCCCGACCAGCCGCGACAACGTCGATATCTCGATCGTCGTCATGACCGCGAGATCGCCGAGCCGCTGATCGCCGGTTTCCCAAAGCGCGGCCATCACGCGATACATCGGCAGGGTCACGCCGTAGCCGGCAATGCGCCTGGAAAACAGCTCACCCATCTGCACGCCGACGCGATTGAGCAGGTATGGAAAGGAATTTGTAAGTCTGTACAAAGTCTTGCGTCCTGCCTTGGTGCAACTTTTGCAACCTTCCAATAGCCGGACATGAATCGTTTTTCAAGGCAATTGTTGCATTTGAAAATTTCTCTTGACCGATATTTGCAAATGCAATTATTGTTTGCGGAAGTTAACCGCCGAACAAGAGCGGACTTCCGTGGAGGAAACCATGTCGCTGGATTCGGCATCCGACGAATTGCGTGAAACGTTCAAGCGCGCGTTGCGGCGATTTCCCGCGGCGGTGTCGGTCATCACCTCGGCCGACCAGGATCGCCGGCACGGGATGACGGCGACCGCCGTGACCTCGCTGTCGCTTGATCCCCCCTCCCTGATCGTTTGCATCAATCAGGCAACGCTGCTGCATGACATCATGCTCCTGGCGCGCCGGTTCTGCGTCAACGTGCTGCGCCGCGATCAAGTCCCCCTGTCGTCTGCCTTCAGCGGCGCACTGCCGGCCGAGGAGCGGTTCGGGCTCGGCGACTGGAAGACTTCGGCCGAGGGCGTCACCTATCTCGCCGACGCGCAGATCAACATCTTCTGCAAGAAGGCGGCGGCCGTGCCCTACGGCACCCACACGATCTTCATCGGCGAAGCCGAGACCGTGAACGTGCGCGATCCGATCGAGCCGCTGATCTACCAGGATGCGACCTACTGTTTCTCGGTGCCGCACGACAGCCAGGCTGCATGAACTGCAGCCGGGCGGCGTGAACCGCGCCAGCCACCCGACCGCCTTTCAACCCATCGAAGATACGGAGCAAACCAATGGTATCAGTCGCCCAGTTGAAGGACGTGCCGGCACAGAAGTCGCTTCGCCCTGATATTGCCGAGTTGCGGAGCCGCGTGGCGCAGATCGCGCCACAGATCAAGGCGCGCGCCCACACCACGGAAAAGGCCGGGCGCGTTCCGGAAGAGAACATCACGGCACTGCGCAACATCGGCTATTTCGACATCGTCAAGCCGGCGATGTTCGGCGGCTACGAGCACGATTTCGACGTGCTGGTCGAATTGAATATCGAGCTCGCCAAGAGCTGCGCCTCGACGGCATGGGTCGGCGGCCTGCTCGCGGCCCATCAATGGCTGATCGCGGGATTCTCCGAAGCGGCGCAGTGCGACGTCTGGGCTGGCAATCCCGACGCGGTGGCCTGCGGCTCCTACGCCCCGGCCGCCAAGGCGATCGAGGCCGACGGCGGCTATCGCCTCACCGGGCGCTGGTCGTTTGCCAGTGGCTGCGATAACGCGCAGTGGTCGTTGTGCGCGGCACTGCTGCCGTCGAAGACCGAGAGCGGCCAGTTTGCGCCGGCCTTCCTGCTGGTCCCCGCTTCCGACTACGTCATCGACGACACCTGGAACGTCGTCGGCCTCAGCGGCACCGGCAGCAAGACGCTGGTGCTGTCGGACGTGTTCGTGCCCGCGCACCGCCTGCTGTCGTTCGCCGACACCACATCCGGAAAGACGCCGGGCGCCGCGCTCTATGCCGCCAACCCCACCTTCTCGATCCCGATGCTGTCGAACATCCCTTCCTGCCTGGCCTCGGCTGCGGTTGGCGCGGCGGCCGGCGCGCTGGAGGACTATCTTGCCGTGACATCGCGACGGATCACCCGCGGCGCCGTGGCCGGCCACAACAATCGCATGGCGGATTTCCCGACCATCCAGCTACGCGTTGCGGAAGCGAGCGCTTCCGTCGATGCCGCGCGCGAGGTGCTGCTGCGCGATCTCAGGGATCGTGCGGCGACGATCCGCGGCGGCGGGCCGGTCTCGCTCGAGGATCGCATCGTCAGCCGCCGCGGCCAGGCGTTTTCGGTAGCACTGGCCATTCGCGCCACCGAAGCGCTGAACGCCTCGACCGGCGGGCTCGGCCTCGATCTTTCCAACCCGGTGCAGCGCGCCTGGCGCGACGCCAATGCCGTCGGCCGCCACATCAGCATGAACTGGGACGCCGTCGGCACCATGTACGGCCAGCTCGCGCTCGGGCTGACCCCGCAAGGCCAGTACTAACGGCCAATACTAATCAACATCAGACATCAGCGAGGACGACATGCAGGGCAAGATCGCACTAGAGGGAACATTTCGCCATCCCGGACACGCTGATGGACTCGGCGGGCTTCGTCCCGGATTCCTACTGGCCGGAGCTGAAGGATCGCCTCCTGGATATCCAGGACAAGCGGCTGGCGCAGATGGACCGGCACGGCGTCGAGATGATGATCCTGTCGCTGAACGCGCCGGCCGTTCAGGCGATTCCCGACGTCACGCGCGCCAACGAGATTGCGATCCGGGCCAATGATTTTCTCGCCGAGCAGGTTGCGAAACGGCCTTCGCGCTTTCAGGCCTTCGCCGCACTGCCGATGCAGGATCCGGATCTTGCGATCAAGGAGCTCGAGCGCTGCATCAAGACGCTCGGTTTCCGTGGCGCGCTGGTCAACGGCTTCTCACAGATCGATGGCAGGAAGCCACTCTATTACGACCTGCCGCAATACTGGCCGTTCTGGGCGGCGGTCGAGCAGACCGGCCTGCCCTTCTATCTGCATCCGCGCAATCCGCTGCCGGAGGATTGCGCGATCTATGAAGGACATCCGTGGCTGATGGGCCCGACCTGGGCGTTCGGACAGGAGACCGCCGTTCATGCGTTGCGCCTGATGGGATCGGGCCTGTTCGATGCCTATCCGAAACTCAAGATCATCCTCGGCCACATGGGCGAAGGCCTGCCCTACAGCATGTGGCGCGTCGATCATCGCAACGGCTGGGTCAAGGCGCCCCCGAAGCACAAGGCGAAGAAGAAGATCTGCGACTACTTCAACGCCAATTTCTTCCTGACCACGTCAGGCAATTTCCGCACGCAAACGCTGATCGATTCCATCCTTGAAATCGGAGCGGACCGCATTCTGTTCTCGGTTGACTGGCCGTTCGAAAATGTCGATCACGCCTCCGACTGGTTCAACAGCGCCAGCATCAGCGAGAACGATCGCGTGAAGATCGGACGGCGCAACGCCATCGATTTGTTCAAGCTCGACCTCGGCGAAACCACTGTCGCCGGGCACGGCATCCATCAAGCCGCGGAATAAGCGGTCTCACAACGCACGAACATCATCTTGGGGAACGACCATGAGCAAGCAGGTAATCGATCTTCACGAAGAGCTCGCCGAAGCAAAGGTGGGAAAGTTTCACTGGCGCCTCGGCGCCATGATGGGACTGCTCACGCTGTTTGACGGATACGATACGTTCAATCCGGCTTACGTCATCCACTATGTCGCAAAGCCCTGGGGTCTTCAGCCCGGTCAGGCTGGACTACTGATCTCCAGCGGGCTGGTCGGATTCCTGATCGGCGCTGCGATCCACGGCATCATCGCCGACCGTCTCGGCCGCCGCGGCACCCTGCTCGGCGGTCTGTGGATCACCAGCATCTTTACGCTACTCACCGCAACATCGGCGGACTCGTTCCTGTCGTTCTGCATTCTGCGAATTCTGACCGGCATCGGCCTTGGCGTGCTGCTGCCGCTTGCGACCACCTACATCAACGAGTTGGCTCCGCGGCGCGTGGCGAACACGTTTGCTTTGTGGGGCGTTGCCCTCGGCTGGGCGCTCGGCGGAACGCTCGCCGGTGTCGCCGGCGTGTTCGCGACGCCGGTGTTCGGCTGGACGTCGCTGTACTGGATCGGCTCGCTGTCGTTCCTGCTGCTGCCCTTCATGCACTTCATGTTGCCGGAATCACCGAAGTTCCTTGCCCTTCAAGGCCGCACCGACGAAATCCGCGACATGCTCAGCAAGCTTCGGCCCGAGCGCGCCGCCGTCTACAAGTCCGCCGAAATTGCGGTCGAACAGTCCGAAAAGCCGGTCAATTCGGTGGCGGTGCTGCTCCAGCCCAAATATCGCCGGATCACGTTCGCGATCTGGGCGTCCGCGTTCCTCAGCCTCTTCTGCATCTTCGGCCTGTCGGGGTGGATTCCGACCGTGATGATGCAGCGCGGAGAAACCTTTGCCGCCAGCTTCGGCTTTGGCGCGCTAATGCAGATCATGTCGTTCGTCGGCGCGCTCGCGCTTGGGCATCTGGTCGACAAGTCCGGCAGCAGCCGCGGGCTAATCGCAACCTGGTGGGCGATCGGCGGCCTCGCCGTGCTCTCCCTCGTGGTAATGAATGACCACATCGTCAACATCACGTCGGTTGCGGCCGCCGGCTTCTTCATCATCGGCGCGCAGTTCGTGCTGAATAACTTTACCGCGGCTTCCTACGAGACCGGCGTGCGCGCCACCGCGGTTGGAATGGAACTCGGGGTCGCGCGGGTCGGCGCCATTCTCGGCCCGTTCGTCGCCGGCGCGCTGCAGCAGATCTACCAGAGCCCGACGCCGATGTTCCTGTCGATCGGTATCTCGGCAATCGCCGCCGGGGGGATCATCCTGCTGGCCCGGCGGCCGGCTAGCGCCCCCGCTGATAGCCTTGAAGAGACCACCGGCTTGCGCAAGGTTGCACAGCCCGCCTCTTGAGCCGGAAGTCCGGCTCCAGGGCGGCCTGATCCTGGAGCCGGCCATTTCGTCCGCAAGGAGCAACCATGCAAGACTTCATCTACCAGAGCGCGCCGATGCGGGTGGTGTTCGGCGCCGGCACGCTGCGTCAATTGCCCGACGAATTGTCCCGCCTCGGCGTCGCCAGCGCACTGGTGCTGGCGACGCCGCGACAGAATGATCTGGTCGCCGGCATCCGTGAAATGATCGGTGACCGCTTCGCCGGCGTTTTCACCGGCGCCGTCATGCATACGCCCGTTGAGGTCACCGAACGGGCCATGGAAACCGTGCGCGAGGTGCGGGCCGATTGTCTCGTGGCGATTGGCGGCGGTTCGACCACCGGCCTCGGCAAGGCGATCGCGTTGCGCACCGACCTGCCGCAAATCGTGCTGCCGACCAGCTACGCCGGCTCGGAGATGACGCCGGTCGTCGGCCAGACCAGCGGCGGGATCAAGACCACGCAGTCGAGCCCGAAAATTCTTCCCGAGATCGTGATCTACGACGTCGACCTCACGATGACGATGCCTCCGGGGTTGTCCGCGACATCGGGCATCAACGCCATCGCCCACGCGGTCGAGGCGCTTTACGCGCGGGATCGCAACCCCGTGATATCGCTGATGGCGCAGGAGGGTATCCGCACGCTGGCGCAAGCGCTGCCAATAATTTGCGCCCAGCCAAACGACAAGACCGCGCGCACCGACGCGCTCTATGGCGCCTGGCTTTCCGGCATCTGCTTAGGTGCCGTCGGCATGGCGCTGCATCACAAGCTCTGCCATACGCTGGGCGGGTCGTTCAATCTGCCGCATGCGGAGACCCACACTGTCATCCTCCCGCATGCCATCGCCTACAATGCGCCTGCCGCGCCGGAAGCGATGACGCGGATCGCAACAGCGCTTGGTGCGCCCGACGCCGCGTGCGGCCTGCACGATCTGGCGCGAAAGCTTGCTGCGCCGGCATCGCTGCGCGAGATCGGCATGCCCGAGAGCGGCATCGACCAAGCCGCCGACCTCGCCGTGAAGAACCCGTACTGGAATCCGCGCACGATCGAGCGAGAGGCAATCCGCGAATTGATCGCGCGGGCCTGGCGCGGCGACGCTCCGCAAACCAGCCCTGCGATCCCTTAAAGAGAACATTGACATGCGCAACTTTGACGAAGCCACGATCACCGATGCGGTCTTGCAGCGTGTCAGGGCCGCAAAGGACGATCGCGTCCGGCAAGTCAGCGAGGCCCTCGTGCGTCATTTGCATGCGTTCGTCAGGGAGATCGAACCGACGCAGGCGGAATGGGAGGCCGGCATCGATTTCCTGACCCGCACCGGGCAGATGTGCGACGACAAGCGGCAGGAATTCATCTTGCTGTCCGATGCGCTCGGCGTCTCCATGCTGGTCGATGCCATCAACCACCGGACACCAGAGGGCGCGACCGAGACGACCGTGCTCGGACCGTTTTACGTGCAGCGCGCGCCTGAGCATCCGCTGGGCGCGGATATCTCCGGCAGCATGGAAGGCGCGCCGCTATTGGTCACCGGCACGGTATCGGCGGCTGGCGGAAGACCGCTTGCCGGCGCCGTGGTGGACGTCTGGCACTCGAACGATGACGGCTATTACGATGTTCAGCAGCTCGACGAGGTTGGCGAGCTGGCGATGCGCGCGCGGTTTCGCACCGATGAAAACGGCCGGTTCTGGTTCTGGTCAATCAAGCCGGCGGCCTATCCAATCCCCCACGACGGGCCGGTCGGCAAAATGCTCGAGGCGCAGAGCCGCCACCCCTGGCGCCCGGCCCATGTCCACTTCATGATATCAGCGCCCGGACACCAGACGCTGGTGACACATGTGTTCGCGGCGGGCGATCCATATTTGGACTCGGATGTCGTGTTCGGCGTCAAGGATAGCCTGATACGCGAATTCGCAGGCATGCCGGCCGGAACGGCCGTCGATGGCCGCGCGATGACGCAGCCTTATTATCATCTAAACTACGATTTCGGACTGAAAGCGTGTTCGGAAGCGCGCCGCGCCGGAGAGCGCGCCGCGTAGCGACTTACGCCGCAACCAGCGCCGCCGCGCGATCCTCGACCAGCGCGATCGCATCGCGCAGCACGTTGACACCGGCACCGGGCTTGACGCCCTTCTCCGCAAGATGGCGGCGGAAGGCGCGCGCGCCGGGCACGCCATGGAACGCGCCGACAAAATGCCGCGTCATCGAATGCAACCGCGCGCCCTGCGCCAGCTGGTCCTCGATGTAGGGAAACATCGCTTCGAAGACGTCCTTCATGCTGGCGCATGGCGCCGCCTCGCCGAACAATTCCGGATCGACCTCAAGCAATCGCCACGGCTCCTGGTAGGCCGCCCGCCCCAGCATCACGCCATCGACATGGTCGAGATGGCGCTTCGCCTCCGCAATGCTGCCGATGCCGCCGTTGATGATAACGGGTACATCCGGCAGCGCGGCCTTGAGCCGGTAGACCCTGTCGTAATCGAGCGGCGGGATGTCACGATTTTCCTTCGGCGACAATCCGTTGAGCCAGGCTTTTCGGGCATGCACGACCAGCGCATCTGCGCCGGCTACGACCACGCTGCGCGCCAGCACGTCGAGCGCAATTTCCGGATCCTGGTCGTCGATGCCGATCCGGCATTTGACGGTGACGGGAATTTTGACCGCTCGCTTCATGGCCGCAACGCCGTCGGCGACCAGCGCCGGCTCCGCCATCAGGCACGCGCCGAAGCGGCCATCCTTCACCCGGTCGGACGGACAGCCGACATTGAGATTGATTTCGTCGTAGCCAAAGTCCTCGCCGATCTTCGCAGCAGTGGCGAGATCGTCCGGATCGGAGCCACCGAGTTGCAGCGCCACCGGATGCTCGCTCGGATCGAAGCCAAGCAGCCGCCCACGGTCACCATGAATGATGGCGCCAGTCGTCAACATCTCCGTATAGAGCCGCGCGCGCCGGCTCATCAGACGGTGGAACACTCGGCAATGCCGGTCGGTCCAGTCCATCATGGGCGCCACTGAAAATAGATAGTCTTGATATTTCAACAGTTTATCTTACTCTTCAATGGGATGAACAGCGAACGTGTGCACGCCAAACTAGACGAAATTGCACACGTTTGTACCCGCTTTGACCTCCCGGTGTACACATGGTGCACATGAAAGTCGGAGTGCACACGCGTGGCGACCTTCACACAATTGGTATCCGGAAACTGGCGCGTCCCAGGTGCGCCGCAAGACCAGTTATGTGGCCGAGACGTTTCGACGGCGCAAGGACGGAGAAGAATGGGCGCTCGAAATGGAGCGCAACATCGACCGCAACGGATCATCCAAGCCACGCGCGGTGCGGAAGGTTCGCACGTTTGGCGATCTGATCGACCTGCACGACGAAGACATGCACGAGGTTGGGAAGCCCCCTCGCCGGTCAAAAGCTGCTGTGATGGCGTCGCTCAAGGCTACGCTTGGCAATGTGAAGATTCCCGCGCTCAATCGAAGACCTGCACTTCCACGATCTGCGTCACGAGGGAACGAGCCGTCTGTTCGAGGCAGGACTTCCAATCGGAAAGGTGGCACTGGTCACCGGCCACAAAGATTGGCGGCAGCTCCAGCGTTATACCAATCTTAAGGTTGCCTGCGATGGGCAGTTCTCTTTGCGATCGGCGTGAAGCCATACAGGAACAGATCCAGGGCAATCCGCATTTGATGCGCCGATTTGGCTCGCGACGTGGCAAGTTGACGAAATTGAGGTAGGTGATACGTTTTGAACGCGCCCGGGATAGCCAATTGAATAAGGCGCCGGAATAAAGGCGTGAGGTCAGGCCCGTCGTGTCACGCGTCGCGCGCTCGTCCCGTGTCTCATACAAGCACGTCCGAATAGAGAGATCTGCTAACGGCGCATTGCCGCAAAGGGCGACTTCAGGAGGGTAATGCGGAGCAACCCGGCGAGACTGCTTCGGCTCGGGACGGGAGTTCGGCCGCGCATGGTTTACCGAGATGAACCTTTCATCGTTTTTGGGCGCAGGCTGGGCCCGTGGCGGCCCGCAGATCCTGTGTGACGAGGAAGGATTTCTGTTGTGCCGCGCCTGCCGTGAGAGCATCGACGGCCAGCGCAAGATCGTGCTGGTCGTGCTCCCGGCAGCGGAGCATCCAAGTCCGCAGAACCTTGATCGCCTCGCACACGAATTCGAGTTGATGGAAGAGTTGGACGGCGCCTGGGCAGCGAAGCCGCTGGAGCTTCTGCAGGATCGCACCCGGACCATTCTCGTGCTTGAAGATTTTGGAGGTGACCCGCTCACCCGACTGATGGACGCGCCCATGGAGATGGGAGACTTTCTGCGCCTCGCCATTCAAATCGCTGGAGCGTTGGGCAAAGTCCATCAGTGCGGTCTCGTGCACAAGGACGTCAAACCGGCCAACATCCTAGTAAATCGCACCAAAACAAGCGTGCGGCTCACCGGCTTCGGCTTTGCGTCGCGCCGGCCGCGTGAACGACAGTCTCCGGCGCCCCCCGAATCGATCGCCGGCACGCTCGCCTATATGGCGCCCGAGCAGACCGGGCGCATGAACCGCTCGACCGACTCGCGCAGCGACCTGTATTCGCTCGGCGTCACGCTGTACCAGATGCTCACCGGCTCGCTTCCCTTCACCGCGACCGATCCGATGGAGTGGGTGCACTGCCACATCGCCAGAAAGCCGGCACCGCCAGGCGACCGGCTGGGAAATGTCCCGGCCGCGGTTTCGCGGATCATCATGAAGCTGCTCGCCAAGATGGCCGAGGAGCGTTACCAGACCGCGGCCGGCGCCGAGAGGGACTTGCGGCGCTGTCTTGCCGAATGGGAGTCTCAGCGCCGCATCGACGAGTTCCCGCTTGGCCAGCACGACGCACCCGACCGGCTGCTGATCCCCGAGAAGCTGTACGGGAGGGCGCGCGAGGTCGAGACCTTGCTCGCCTCCTTCCGCCACATCGTCAGCAGCGGCATGCCGGAATTGGTGTTGGTCTCGGGATATTCCGGCATCGGCAAATCTTCAGTCGTCAATGAGCTGCACAAGGTGCAGGTACAGGTGGGCGGGCTCTTCGCCTCGGGCAAATTCGACCAGCACAAACGCGACGTCCCGTATGCGACGCTCGCGCAGGCGTTCCAGAGCCTCGTTCGACCGCTGCTTGGCAAGAGCGATGCGGAGCTGAGCGGGTGGCACCGCGACTTTCTGGAGGCGTTGGGGCCAAATGGACAGCTGATCGTCGATCTCATCCCCGAGCTCGAGCTCATCATCCGCAAACAACTGCCGGTTCCGGAGCTTCCATCGCAGCAGGCGCAAGGCCGTTTTCAAGAGGTGTTGAAGCGGTTCATCGGCGTATTCGCCCGCCCCGAACATCCACTGGTGCTGTTTCTCGACGATCTCCAATGGCTCGATGCGGCGACGCTCGACTTGCTGGAGGATTTGTTGACACGGTCGGACCTGAAGCACCTGATGCTAATCGGCGCCTATCGGGACAACGAGGTCGATGCCGCCCGTCCCCTTTCGCGCATGCTCGACGTCATTAAGACCGCGGGCGGAATCGTCACGGAGATCACGCTGGCGCCGCTCGATCGGGCGCATCTCGGGCAGTTGCTTGCTGACGCGCTTCGCTGCGAGCCGGAGCGGGCGGCGCCGTTCACGCAGATGGTGCTCGAGAAGACCGGCGGCAATCCTTTCTTCGCCATTCAGTTCATGTTTTCGCTCGCCGAAGAAGGACTACTCGTCTTCGACCACGAGGCGGAATGCTGGTCATGGGATCTCGATCGCATTCATGCCAAGCGATACACCGATAACGTCGTGGACCTCATGCTCGGGAAGCTTGCCCGGCTGCCGGCCGCGACGCAGACCGCCCTGCAGCAGATGGCCTGTTTCGGAAACATCGCCGACACCGCGATGCTGTCGATCGTCCTGGGAATTCCGGAGGAGCAGGTCCACGCAGCCCTGTGGCCGTCCGCTCGTCAGGAATTGGTAGAGCCCCAGGCAGGTGCCTATCGCTTTGTCCACGACCGCTTCCAGGAGGCGGCCTACGCGCTGATCCCCGAAGACGAACGGCCGGCAGCCCATCTGCGGATCGGCCGACTGCTCGCGGCGCGGGCGGCACCGGAGGTAATCGAGGAAAACGTCTTCGAAATCGTAAGCCATCTCAACCGCGGCGCCGCCTTGATCACCGCGGCGAAAGAGCGGGAGAAGCTGGCCGATCTGAACCTGTTGGCCGGCCGGCGCGCCAAGGTGGCAACGGCCTTTGCCATGGCGCTCGCCCACTTCAGCGCCGGCGAGGCGATGCTGGCTGAGGATCGTTGGGAGCGGCATTACGCGCTCAGCTTCGCGTTGGCGTCGCAACGTGCGGAGTGCGAATTCCTGACCGGCCAGAACGCAGCCGCGAAAGCGCGCCTTGCCGAACTGGCGGGCCGTGCCGTCACCCTTCCCGATCTGGCCGCCGTCACCCGACTGCAGATGGAGCCAAACGACCGCGACGTCAAAATCGGCCTCGCCTATCTGCGCCGTGTCGGCATCGCGTGGCCGGAGCAACCGACATCGGAGGAGGTCGGGCAGGAATATGAGCGGATGTGGCGACACATCGGCGAGCGCCCGGTCGAGGCGCTGGTGAACCTGCCGCGGATGACCGATCCGATCGCATGCGGCACCATGGACGTCCTCACCGTGCTGGTG
Source organism: Bradyrhizobium sp. URHC0002 (assembly GCF_054059515.1). Classification (NCBI taxonomy): domain Bacteria; kingdom Pseudomonadati; phylum Pseudomonadota; class Alphaproteobacteria; order Hyphomicrobiales; family Nitrobacteraceae; genus Bradyrhizobium; species Bradyrhizobium sp. URHC0002. The sequence continues at coordinate 6,870,189 of NZ_JBSSCF010000001.1, forward strand.
TCGCCCGCCTGGTTCATCGACGAGAACCTGCGCCGCCTCATCGTTGCGCGAATGACGAATCTGAGCCTGGAGTTCGGCAACTCCGATGCGTCGTGCCTCGCCTACATCGTCCTCGCCACCGTGCTGGGGCCTGACTTTGGCGACTACGAGGCTGGGTATCGCTTCGCCCAGCTCGGCCTCGACCTGGTGGAAAGACACGGATTGGATCGCTTCAAGGCGCGCGTCTATCTGGGCTTTGGCAGCTGGACGCGCCATATCCGGACGGGCCGGCCGCTGTTGCGGCGGGCCTTCGACGCGGCGCAGCAAGCCGGCGACTTCAACTATGCGAGCTTTACCCGCCACCACTTCGTGACGCACCTTCTCGCGTGCGGCGATCCACTCGCCGAGGTGCAGCGGGAGGCGGAAGCCGGCATCGACTTCGCGCACCGGGCACGGGTCGACCTGGCAGTCGACAGGATCACCGGGCAGCTTCAGCTGATCCGCACGCTGCGCGGCCTGACGCCCAAGTTCGGCAGCTTCGACGACGCCGACTTCAACGAGGAGCAGTTCGAGCGCCGTCTGGAGGCGGACCCGCAGCTGGTGCACGCCGCCTACTGGTACTGGGTCCGCAAGCTGCAGGCGCGCGTTCTTGCCGAAGATCCGGCCGCTATCGCAGCGGCGACGAAGGCGGACGGCCTGCTCTGGACGTCGAAGACGCTGTTCGAGCGCGTGGAGCTGCATTTTTATGCCGCGCTGGCGCAGTCCGCGATCGGCGATGCGGCATCGTCCGCGGAGCGCGCCCTGCGTCTCGAGGCCCTGGCAGCCCACCACCGACAGCTTCAGCAATGGGCCGACATCTGCCCGGAGGACTTTGCCGACCGCGCCGCGCTCGTCGAGGCGGAGATTGCGCGCATCGCAGGCCGCGAGCTCGATGCGATGCGTTGCTACGATCGGGCCATCGGCGCCGCGCATGCGAACGGCTTTGTCCATAACGAGGCGATCGCCAACGAGCTGGCCGGGCGTTTCTATGCCGCGCGCGGGTTCGAGAAGATTGCCACTGCTTATCTGCGCGACGCTCGCTATGGATATCTTCGTTGGGGCGCCGATGCCAAGGTGAGGCAGCTCGAGCGCCTTTACCCGCGGCTACACGTGGCGGAAGACGGTGGCGCTGTCGGGACGGCGGGCGGCTCGGTCCAGCAACTGGACGTCACCACAGTGGTCAAGGCGTCGCAGGCCGTATCGAGCGAGATCGAGCTGCCGAGGCTCATCGAGACATTGATGAAGATCGCGCTGCAAAACGCCGGCGCGGATCGCGGCCTGCTGATCCTGTCACGCCACAACGACTTCCGGATCGAGGCGGAGGGCCAGTCGAGCGGCGACGAGTTCGCGGTCGCAGTGCGCCAGGCGCCCGTCTCCGGTCCCGATTGTCCGGAGGCGTTGCTGCGCTATGTCATTCGCACGCAAAAGACCCTCATCCTCGATGACGCATCGCGGCCCGATCCGCTCTGCGACGCTGACTATGTGAATCGCCGGCATCCCAGATCGATTCTCTGCGTGCCATTGATGAAGCAGGCCAAGCTGACCGGGTTGCTCTATTTCGAGAATAGCCTGGCCACGCACGCTTTCACGCCGGACCGGGTCGCGGTGCTGGAGATGTTGGCCGCCCAGGCCGCGATTTCGGTTGAGAACACCCTGCTCTACCTCGATCTGCAGGAACGTGAGGCCCGCATCCGACGGCTCGTCGATTCCAACATCATCGGAATCCTGTTCTGGGACGCGAACGGCAACATCAGCTACGCCAACGACGCCTTCCTGAGCATGACCGGTTACTCCAGGCAGGAGCTCGTGTCCGGAGCGGTCAGCTGGAAGGAGATGACGCCGGCGGAATACGAAATTCACGACGTCCAGCGGATTGATCGGCTTCGCCTGTCGGGAGAGGTCGCGCCCCGCGAGAAGCAGTACTTCAGAAAAGACGGCAGCCGGATTCCTGTGCTGGTCGGCTCAGTCTCGGTGGCGGGATCCCCTGATCAAAGCATCTCCTTCGTGCTCGATCTGACAGAACGCAAGCAGGCGGAAGCCGAAGCGCGCGAGAGCGAGCGGCGCTATCAGGAAATGCAGCTTGATCTGGCGCACGCGAACCGGGTCGCAACCATGGGTCAGCTCACCTCTTCGATCGCCCATGAGGTCAGCCAGCCTATCAGCGCTGTCGCTATCAGCGCCGGCGCGGCCCTGAACTGGCTCCGCCGGAAGCCACCTGATCTGGAAGAAGTGCGAACATCAATAGAGGCAATCGTCAGGGACGCGCACCGCAGCGCCGAAGTGATTGGCCGACTTCGTGCGCTCTTCAGGAAGGAGCCGCCGCGCAAGGAGCATTTTGATCTCAACGAGGCGGTCGATGAGGTGATCGTTCTGACCGGTAACGAGGCACTCAAAAATGGGATTTCGGTGAAGACGCAACTTGCGGACGGTATGCGGCTCATCGAGGGCGATCGTGTACAGCTACAACAGGTTTTGCTCAACCTTATTGTCAACGCGATCCAGGCCATGGCCACCATCCCCGATGGGGCGCGAGACTTGCTCATTACCACCGCCCCGGCCGGATCGGATTCCGTGCTCGTCCGGGTTGCTGATTCCGGGCCCGGCCTCGATCCACAGATGCTCGAGCATGTTTTCGATCCATACTACACGACCAAGCCTCACGGCATGGGCATGGGCCTGGCGATCTGTCGTTCAATTATCGAGGCCCACAACGGACGCTTGTGGGTGAGCGCCAACGAGCCCCGCGGCGCCGTCTTTCAGTTCATGTTGCCGGTGGATCCGGGCGGCGGACTCTGACCAGGCGCGGGATGCGCAAGCACACCGCCCGAAACCACAAGCCGTCCTGATCGACCGACCGTGATCTGCTTTCAGTTCGCCGACAGATGGACCACATTCCATGACGCCGGCTTCAACGTCGCTCGCATCCGCGTCCCATCGAAGGTGACGCCTCGCAACGGCGCGGGCGTCACCCGCGCCGGCGCGTCCCTGGTATTTGTTACCTGGAGATCATCGTGGCGCACTTCAAGCGCCTCGCTTACGGCGAGCCGGCCAAAACTCCGCGCCTCGAGGCTCACCTCCATCTCCTGTGTCAGGTCGCGGTTGAGCATGAAGAGCGAGAGACTGCCGGCCTCCCCCGCAACGGCCGCGATCTTGAGATATGCCACGTTCGGCACCGGAAAGGTGAATTCGTGGACACCGCGGGGATCGTAATAGGACGAATCGTAGGCATCCGACTCGACCTGAGTACGCAGAACCCTGCCACGGCCTAAGCGGCACATATGCGCGAACGGAAAGAAGATGGTCTGGCGCCACGCCGTGCCGCCGGTCTCGGTCATGATCGGCGCGATCACGTTCACGAGCTGCGCAAGACAGGCCGTTCTCACCCGATCGGCGTGATTGAGCAGCGATATGCAGGCGCCGCCGAAGGCGAGCGCGTCCTCCATGGTGTAGATTTCCTCCAGGATCGGCGGCGCCACCGGCCACCCCTCTTTGACCCGATCGGCCCGGTTGCGGCGGGTTCGATACCAGACATTCCATTCATCGAAGCTCAGCATCATGCGCTTGTTGGAGCGCCGCTTCGCCGCCACCGCGTCGGCCAGGGCGGCAACCTCGTCGATGAAGCGGTCCATCAGGTCGGGGCTGGCAAGGAAAGATGCTGTGTCCTGCCTGTAATTGTTGAGATAGGTATGGAGCGAAATATACTCGACATGATCGAAGGTGTGCTCGATCACGGTGTCTTCCCACTGGCCGAATGACGGCATGTTTCGCCCGGACGAGCCGCAAGCCGCAAGCTCGATGGTCGGATCCACCCACCGCATCATCTTGGCGGCTTCGCGCGCCACCGCGCCATAGGCGTCGGCGCTCTTGTGTTCCATCTGCCAGGGGCCGTCCATTTCGTTGCCCAGGCACCAGAACCTGACATTGTGTGGCTTCTCCCAGCCATGGGCGCGGCGCAGATCCGACCATGCCGATCCGCCCGGATGATTGCAGTATTCAACCAGGTTGCGCGCAGCGTCCCCGCCCCTGGTGCCGAGGTTGACCGCCATCATCGGCTCGACCTCGGCGGCCTTGCACCAGTCCATGAATTCATTGGTGCCGAAGCTGTTGGGTTCGGTGCTGCACCACGCGAGGTCGAGGCGCACCGGGCGCTTGTCGACAGGGCCGACGCCGTCCTCCCAATTATATCCGGAAACGAAATTGCCGCCGGGATATCGGATGATGGTCGGGCCGAGTTCCTTGACCAGCGCCAGCACATCGCCGCGAAAGCCGTTCTTGTCCGCGGTTGGATGACCGGGTTCGTAGATGCCGCCATAGACACAGCGTCCGAGGTGCTCGACGAAGGCGCCGAACAGACGCGGGTCCGTGTGGCCGATGGCAAAATCGCGGTCCATCAGAACGTTTGCTCTTCTCATGTTCGCCTCTCGGATGCCATGGGGCCGGTGAGATGGGTCATACTGACAGAGAGGTCCGCCGCGACGTCGGGCAATAGCGCGGCTTCGCGCAACTGACGCGAATAGGGATGCTGCGGCGCGTTCAACACCGCTCTCGCATCGCCGCTTTCGACGACGCTGCCCTTCTGCATGATCATGATGCGGTCGCTGATATAATAGGCGGTTGCCAGATCGTGGGTGACGTAGATGATGGAGATGCCAAGCTCGTCACGCAACGCCTTGAACAGGTTGACGATGGATATGCGCAAGGATGCATCGATCATGGACACCGGCTCGTCGGCCACGATCAGCTTCGGATTGGCCAGCAACGCACGGGCGATCGCGACCCGCTGAAGCTGTCCGCCGGAAAGCTCGTGCGGGTATCGACGGCTCACTTCCTTCAGCGACAGTCCGACCTTGTGCAGCGCCTCGTCAACGGCCGTCTCGGGCGTGACCCTCCGGTCGGCAGCCATGAAGCGGCGTTGCGTCATGAACAAATAGCGCTCGAGCCGCTTCAGCGGGTTGAAGGATTCGAACGGATTCTGGAAGATCGGCTGCACCTTGTGCATGAAGGCCAAGCGACGGGCGCTGGTGCGGATCGTCGCAATGTCGACGCCATCGAACAGCAATTTGCCGCTGGTTGGTGTCTCGATATTCAGGATCATCTGCGAGAGCGTGGTCTTGCCGCTGCCGGATTCACCGATGATGGCAAAGATCTCGGGCCGCCTTGCGTCGAGCTGGAAGCTCACGTCCTTGACCGCCGCAATCCGCTCGCCCGACAGCAGTCCTCCCCGATTGAAGGTCTTGCTGACCTTGCAAACATCGAGCAGCAGGTCGCTCATGCCTCCTCGCTCCGGTTGACGGCAAAGCACGCGACGCGATGCGCGGGCGCGGTCTCCAGCGTGGCGGGGACCTGGCGCTTGCAAACCTCCATCGCCAGTGGGCAGCGCGGATGGAATCGGCATCCTGGAGGGGGATCGGCGAGATTTGGCGGCGCGCCTTCAAGCCCCTCGCGGGAAACGTCATCGCCGATGCGAGGCAGGCTGGAAATGAGATGCCTGGTGTAAGGGTGCAGCGGATTGCGGAAGATCTCTGCTGTTGCGGCCTCCTCGATCAGGCGGCCGGCATACATGATGCCGAGGCGGTCGGTCACCTGCGCGTGGACGCCCAAATCATGGGTGACCAACAGGACCGACGAGCCGATCTCGCGCCTGATACCGCGGATCATGCCGAGCACCTCCTTTTGCACCACGACGTCGAGCGCGGTCGTGGGTTCGTCGGCGAGGATGACATCGGGGCGGCAGATGGTAGCGAGCGCAATGGTGGCGCGTTGACGCATGCCGCCGGACAGCTGATGCGGGTAGGCCGCCAGCACCGTCGGGTCAAGCTTGAGGCGCGCCAGATGGGCGACCACCTCCTGCTCGAATTGGCTGCGGCTGCCGCCGAAATGCGGATACGCGAAGTCGACGAAGGCCGATCGGAGCCGACGCACCGGGTTCAGTACGTTCATCGAGCCTTGCATGACATAGGACAAATGCCGCCAGCGGATCCGCGCCACCTCCGCCGCTGGCGCGCGGTGCAATCCGCCGTAGCCGGGCAGGAAAGCGAAATCCACGCGGCCGCCGACCACCTCCAACGGCGGCCTGACCGCACCTGCGATCGTCTTGATCAGCGTGGTCTTGCCGGAGCTGGATTCGCCGGCGAGCCCGTAGATCTCGGCGCGGCGGACCGCGAAGCTGATGCCGTCGACCGCCTTGACGTCGCGCTTGACGCCGAAACGATCGGTCCGGAAATGCGCCTGCAGGTCGCGCACCGACAGGATCGGCTGCGCGTCGTCGGGCGGGTAGCCCTGCGTCATCTCGGCCAGCATCACGACGCCCCTGCGAAGTTGCGGAGACGGCTGCGCGGATCGATATAGTCGTTCATCGACACCGCCAGCAGGAACAGCCCAATGAAGGTCATGATCACGGCGATGGTCGGAAAGGCGATCCACCACCACACCCCCGCCACCATCGCAGTGTGCTGGTTGGCCCAATAGATCATGCCGCCGATCGTCGGCGTGTTGATGTCGGTGAAGCCGAGCACCGCCAGCGTTACCTCCAGCCCGATCGACCATACCATATTGTTCATGGTCGTCGAGAAGACGATCGGCATCACATAGGGCAAGTGCTCCTGAACCAGGATCTCGCGCGTGCTCATGCCGGAGAACAGGCTGCTCTGGGTGAATTCGCGGGCCTTCAGGCTCATTGCCACCGAGCGGATCAGTCGCGCGTCATAGGCCCAGCCGAGGCAGGCCATGATCAGCGCCAGCAGCAGCCAGGACATGCGGTCGCGCATCACGAAATAGAACAGCACGAGGATCGGCAGCAAAGGGATGACGATGAAGGTGTCGTTTACCGACATCAGCACCCGATCGATCCAGCCCCCCTTGTAGCCGCTGAGCAGCCCGACCGCGAGCGCCAGCAGACGGCTGATCAATGCTACCGTGCATCCGAACAGCAGGGTATTGCGAATGGCAAAGGTCAGCTGCCAGAACACGTCCTGGCCGCGCGACGTGGTGCCGAACCAGTAGGTCAGCGACGGCGGCAGATCCGGCGGCACCACATAGACATCCTGCGGCGGATAGGGCGAGAAGCTCGCGAGCGCCGACAACAGCAGCACCATGGCGACCAGCGCAGCGCCGATCCGGAATTCGGCGTGGTAACGCAACAAGTCACGCAGCATTGCTGCCATCAGCTGACCTTCACCCTGGGATCGAGCAACGGATACAGAAGATCGATGATGAGTACGCCGGCAGAGACGCCGAGGATGGAGACGGTGGTCACGCCGAGCACGAGCCCGTAGTCCCCCGCATAGACGGCGTCGACCAGGAGCGAGCCGACACCAGGATAGCCGAACACCTTTTCGGTGATCACGGCGCCGTTGAAGATTCCGCCGAGCGAAATGGCGAGCCCGGTCAGCTGCGGCGGCAGCGCGTTGCGCATCACGTACGATGACAGGACGCGCCAGGGTCTGACGCCCGCCAGTTCGGCATAGACGACATAATCCTCGGTCACGACATTGGACACCAGCGCGCGCATCCCGAGGAACCAGCTGCCCACGCCGATCAGGATCAGCGAGAGCGCGGGCAGGATGGCGTGCTGCAATACGCTGCCGACGAAATCGAACGTGAATGTCTGCGGCAGGTTCATCGCCGAACCGCCGGTGATCGGAAGTACCGGCCAGAGGAAGCCGAACACGATCAGCAGCACCAGCGCCAGAATGTAGTAAGGGATCGGGTGCAGCCCCATGGCGATCATGCCCATCAGCTTCAGCCCGCGATTTTTCTGGTAGTAGCCGGCAAGTCCGCCGAGCAGGCTGCCGAGCCCCCAGGCGACGGTGGTCGAGAACGCGAGCAGTCCGGCGGTCCAGGGCAGCGCACGGCCAATCAGCGTCGAGACGGGCGTTGGAAACGCCGACATCGAGGGACCGAAATCGGCGCGCAGGATCCGTTTCCAGAACGCCAGATATTGCTCGACGGGCGAACCGCCGAGTCCGTAGAGCTCCCGCAGCGAAGTGCGCATCTGCTCAATCGCATCCGGAGCCGTGTTGCCAAAGGAGGTGACTGCCGAGATCGACTGCTCGACAGGATCGATCGGCGTGGCGTGGGTTATGACATAAGCGAGGTTGATGCCGATGAAGATCACGAGCAGGAACTGCGCCAGTCGCCGGCCAATATACGCGAAATATCCGCTCATCGGCGCTCCCAGGATGCCGGACCGGGGCATACGGACAGACGCGACCGGCTGCCCGAGAGATGCCATCGCCGCCTCCTCATCACGTCTTAGCCGGTCGGCTTGAGCTTCACGAGCATATAGCGCGAATTGCCCCAGTTCGGCACCGGATTGGTGTAGGGATTCTCCGACGTCGGAAATCCCGTCCAATAGGTCTGGTCCATCGCGGTGAAGACGTTGTACGCCATCAGCGGGATGGTCGGCATCTCCTTCACCGCGAGCTTGATGTAGTCCTTGCCAAGCTCGATCGACTTCGGATCGTCAAAGCCCACCATCCGGATGTTTTCGATGATCTTGTCCAGCGCGGGATTCGACCAGCGCTGCCAGTTGCGCAGCGGCTGGGATTTGCCTGGCTCTGCGACGAACTGCGAATGCCAGCTGTCGAGGAAGTAGGACAGGTCCGGGTGTCCACCCCAGGTCTCGACACTCCAGCCGATGAACGTGTCGAAATCGCCAGCCGCCCGTCGCGTCGTCAGCGTCCCCTGCGCCACATCGATCCTGGCATCGATGCCGGCCTGCTTCCATAGCTGCACGATCATGGTGCCGGCGCGGGTCATCACCGGGCGCAGGTCGCCCTCGACCATGACGCGGACGGTGAAGGGTTTTCCATCCGGCGTGGTCCAGACGCCGCCGCGCTTGGTGAAGCCGGCCTTCTCCAGCAACTCCTGCGCGGCCTGCGGATCGGCCTTCCACCAGCCCCCGCCGAAGGCGCGGGCGATCTCCGCGGGGTCGGACGGGATCTGCTCGCCCATCGAAGGCCGCAGCATCTCGGCGATCTGCTTGCCGATCGTGGGATCGTACGGCTTGATCTTGCGCTTGCCGGTGTCGATCTCAAAACCCTTGAGCCATTCTTCCATCGGCTGATGATATATTGCCGGATGGGCGCCGGTCGGCGGCACGCCGATGGCCGATATGGTGGCGGCGCCGCGATAGGCCGCCATCGACACCGCCTTGATGTCGATCAAGAGCGCCAACGCCCATCGCACGTCGGGGTTCTTGAACAGGTCGTTCTGGGTGTTGAAGGCCACCGCTGGGAGCGTCGGATCAGGATGACCATAAGGGAAACCCTTGAACCATGCCCGCGTCGCCTTGCTTTGCTTGGCGAGAGCAAACATGCCCTCGGGCGCGATGTCATGGATCACATCGAGCTCGTGGTTGAGCTGCGCAATGACCCGCTTGTCCGGTGGGCCGGGATCAATGTAGGCGAGATATTTCGGCCCAGGCTTGCCGTACCGCCCGAGCGTGGTGCGCTGCCAGTCGTCGCGCAATTGCCAGATGTACCATTTGCCGTCGGGATCGTAACTGTTCAGCACATAAGCGCCGAGCGAAACCGGCCTGTTGAAATCGAACTTGGCCGGATCTTCCACCTTCTCGAAAACATGCTTGGGCAGGATCCACACCGCCCCCCAGCGCACCGTGAAGTTGGCGTGGAAGCGTGAGTTGGGCTTCTTGAGCTTGAACACCACCGTATGGGGATCCGGCGCATCGACGGACGCCACGTTGCTCGCCAACACCGCGCTAAAGCGCATCCCTGGATGCTTGATCTGGGTCGTCACCGTCGAGACGACGTCATCGGCAGTGAACTCGACACCGTCGCTCCAGAAGATGCCCCTGCGGAGCTTCGCCGTCATCTCGGTGAAATCGGCATTGTATTGCGGCTTGTCGGCGGCCAGCGAGTTGTCCCAGACACCGTCGAGACCGCTTTCCGGATCAATGTACCAAAGCGTATCGAGGGCGACCTGCTGCAATCCATTCGACTGCGACCCGGCATTGATGGCCCAGATGTTGAACCACCCCGCGTTCTTGACGGTCCCTTCCGGGTTTTCCAGGATCAGCAGTTCCTTCCTGGGGATGTTTTGCGGAATGCCCTGCGCATGACCCGAAGTCGCCACCAGGAACGGCAGCGGCATGAGAACGCACGCAACCAGCAGAAGTGCACGAATGCTGCGCATCATCTTCCTCCCGGTGCATTTTTTTTCGTCGTTCGTGCGACGAATGCTAGAGGCGTCAAAAACCAGGGACAATAGAAATCTTTGTCAAGTCCGAAGATCGCCTGCCCATCCCCCGCTTGCGCGCGCACGTCACGCGCTCCGGCCAGATCGCCGCGACGATGTCGGCGGTCCGGGCGCCCCAGTCGAAGCCCGCGACCACCGCTTTGTCGATTCGTGCGTTCGCCGGAGCGGCCGTGAACGGCAAGGTGGTGCTGGGAGAGACCCTGGGCGCAACCCAGTCGGTCAAGCCATCGCCGGGGCAGCGCGTCGCCGTGCGCCAGCAACAGAACATCCGCCCGCTCAACGTTGACTGCGTACCACATATTCTCGCGCCGATGCCGGTGTCAGGCCAATGCGATTCCTCGACCTTGATCTCCTTCGGCACGCCAACGCGCATGGTCGACTCCTCAAATCAGCTGTTGCTAACGAAAAGACGATGCCGCTCCCACGCGTCGCACCGCGCGGTTCTGGGTTGGAGATCGCCCCCTCCATCCGCGACGAGAACCGCTCCCGTGACAAAGGACGCGTCGTCGGATGCCAAAAAGAGGCAGCAAGCGGCGTCGCGGCAAGGACCTCGCGGGCGCGCTTGCTCAGCTTAAAGCGCGCCATCCCAGCGTCGGCGACGTGCGCAGCAAGGGATTGATGGCCGCAATCGAGCTGGTTGTCGATCGCGACAGCAAGAGAGCTGCGGACAAGAAGACGATGGCGAAGGTCGCCGACGGCGCCTACGAGGCCGGTGTGATGGTCCGGGTGTCCGGCAACAACATCATCCTGTCGCCGCCCCTCATCCTTACATCGGAGGATGTGACGAAAATGGCCGAGGGGATCAGCGCCGGTCTCTCAGCGGCCAGCTAAGGCGCTCGCACAGGCGATGGCGCGCTCGAACAGCGCGCCGTTGGCACTGTCCTTGTCGAGGCAATCGGCGAGCGACGCCGGCGACATGGTCTGGTCGGCGCAGAAGATCCGCATGAAATCGGCCGCGAGCGCAATCTTGCGCGTGGCTGGTTGCCTCTCCCAGTCATGCGGACTGAGATAGAGCAAGGACGTTTCCTCGCTCGCGACGTCGGAAGAAGTCGCCGCGCCGCCAGCCGCCTCCTGTACCAGCAACGGCAGCAGAACGCATGCGACCGCGCCAATCCGATGCAGTCGGCCGGTCATTTCGCGCCCTTGGCATCGACGATCGGCGGCACGTCGAGCGCCGGATTGCGATCGAAGAAATTGAACGGGCGCAAGCGGAAACCATGCCACAGGCCCGGCATCACGGGCCAGTCCTCGGCACGGGGCACGTGCCGGAAACCGACCGTGTACCACATCACGAGGTCCCGATCCTCGATCGGGCGCTTGGCGGCAACCCATTTCGGCAAACCATCGACCTCCGCGTTCTGGTTGGGATAGAGTCCCGCGGCATATTTCTCGTCCCTGGCGTAGGCGGAAGCCCACAGCGTGTAGCCGCTGAAGCCGGCGCGAAGCTGGATCGGGTCGTCCTTGGCGAGCAAGGACACGTCGGAATGGCCGGGCATGAGCTGGTAGCTGGTGCGATAACCCAGCCGGTTGGTCTTGCCGGCGCTCTCGATCCTGAACTGGGCCGCATTCAATGGCGTGGTGACCGGTCCTTCGGTTGCGACCGGACGCGTCTCGACCTGCCACAGGCTTTTTCGCGGACCCTCGCCGCTCAACCGGCGAACGCCGAAGCGATCCTCAACCAGACGATTGCCGGTGCCATCGACATCCATGTCGATCCGAAACGTCATGTAGTGGTCGTGATTGACCGCGAGGAGCCATTCGTCGACCAGCGTTCCGTAGGCCGTATCCTGTGCCGCGGTCGGATCACCTAGGTTCCGGCTCGCCACGCCCTTGGTGGCGTCAATGCCGTACGCGCCGAGCTTCACGTCGATGTTGCCGGCGCGGTCGAACACATAGTCGACGAGATAATCGTAGTTGCCGACGACGGGCGCCATCCGCACGACAAGCTCGGTGTTCGGCCGCACCTCTGCGGTGTTGTTAGTCAGCTCGCTGTGGCGCCAGATCGGATCCCCGGTCGGCCGCTCGAAAACACACACCGCGCCCCTGGAGACCACAGGCGCTCCCTTGGAGTCCGAGATCGTCAGGTCGAGGAAATGCGCGTTGCCGGGACAATCCTCGCCCGGGCGCAACTCGCTCGACAGCACGCCAAAGCCGTATTCGCCGATGTCCATATAGGCGCGGAACTGCCATGTCTGCGCCGGATCCATATAGGGAACGAACATCTCGCTCGCCGAAAGCTGGTAAGCGATGTCGCGCTGGGTACCGCGATCGTCGTAGCGGATCAGCGACAGCACCGCGCCGACGCGCGGCTCCAGGCGAACGTGGAACGACCAGTTGTCCCAGCGGACCTGCCCACCCGCAACCGTCACGTTCGTGCCCTGCGGCGACGAAATCTCGACCGGCTTCGGCACGGCGCGATATTTTCCGGAATCGGCATAGGCATGCGACGGCGAATTCGCGGGCGGCGGCAACACGCCGAGATCAGTCACCGACACCACCTGCCGGGCGCTGAGGTCCACCAGCGCGATCAGGTTCTCGATCGGCTTTCCCCAAAGATTATTGCCGGCGCCTGTCGTATCGACGCAGGGCACATTCAGGAGCCGGTGGCCCTTGAGGGCGGGATCGAACACCGGGCCCACGGTAAGCGGAAGGCACAACACATTCCTGAAGTCCGTGATGCCGCGCTTGGCCATCGCGGCGATCCATCGTGGGTCGAGCTTTGGCAACTCGCCCGCGGACATCAGCTCATCGATGGTCAGTGCCGATTGCCGATCCCCGATCTCGTCCCAACTGGCCAGGCTCCGCGACTTGAGATCGAGCCGCGCCTCGTAGAGATGACCGTCGTTGAGTAGCGTCGCCACGGCCCGGCGCGCGAATGTCTGCCCCGGCCGCCACGCCCGAACCTCGTCCTTGCCGTTTTCATCCAGTGTGATGAACACGACGCGGGCGGCATCGCCGAATTTGCCGGCGCCACGGAGCACGTCGATGCCCGCGCGTATCTCGTCCGCGGTCAAGCCATCCATGGGATGTGTCGGCGCTGCCAACGGCGAGACTCTGGTCTCGGCACGCGATACGGCGGTGGAAGAGAGAATGCCTGCGATCAGACCGGCAAAGGCCAAACCATAATGCCCTGATGTTCGCAATTTCCGAGCCATGCGACCCTCCGCTATCGACCTGTATTCACCTTGCTTATAAAGATAGCGGCGGGATGAAACCACCAAGATCGCGTTCAACGAGGTGGGCGAATTTCAGCGTCGTGCGGTCCTCCAGATAGGGACCGACAACCTGATGCCTGCCGACAAGCCGTCCACCAGACGTCGTGGAGCAAGTGCCTCAATAGAACGTGAGCGGCATGATCAAATTGGACCAATCATCGAGCCTCGCTTCGGATGCTCCACACGCAAGGGCGTTTGAGTAGCAGCTGTCCCTGATCCACCTTTCGGCAAGGCTTTTCGTTGCCAAGAGCGCCCGTAGACCGGCAACGGAGAAAGCCTGCGCCTAATGTGAAGCAATTCATAGCGCAATCACAGAATGGAGCGATAATCGTCCTCAATCGCAGGAGGATGCCTCAATGCGCGGTCTTCTGGTCGTCGTGCTGGCTCTCGTATCCCAATGCGGCGATGCGTATGCTTGGGGAGATGAGGGTCACAAGATCGTTTGCGAAATCGCCTTTCGCTTGCACCAGCCGGATACAAGATCCGCGGTGGTTACGTGTTCAGAGTTGGGGCAGTCACAGGATGCTCCATGTATCACACGGTAACCGGACTGCCTCCGTGAACAAAACTGTCGTAAGGAAGCAAGAAGGCCAGCGTCCGGCTTGCCCGCATTCTCGATCGGCGTTTGGAAATTGACGACGAAGGCAGTTGTATGGACCAACAATGGTTTTCAACGATGCCTTATTCAGGCCGCGAGTCACGAATCGCGTAGAAGTTGAAGCAGATTCGGGTTAATCTCAGGTAGAGCTGCGGGTTCGGGAAGCGCGAACCCGTTGCTCGATACGATCACTGCGTCGGGCCTGATTTGCCCCGACACGTGGGCTGGTCTTGCGATAGCCCATGCAGCGCGGCGTCCTTTTTCGAGGTGCCCTGAAGCGTGTCTTTGGACGGCAGGGCACCCACGGCTTAATGGCTGGAAGGTGCGTGTTGGCAAAGTCGAAGCGGCCCGTGCCGGGCAGGAAAGATCGTTCGACGAAACGTGAGATTGCGCGGAAGTTGCCGCGGGTCCCCTCGCGCAAATCACAGCAAGTGGAATCTGCCGCCTCGAAACCTGCGAAAGGCTTGGCGTCGCGCGAACGAAAGATCGATGGGGCTGCCCCGCGCACGCTCCTTGATGACGCCCGCAAGGTTCTCGAGCGCTCCGGCTGGCAGAAGGCCCAACAGGAACAGCTCTCCCGCACCTGCAGCGAACTCGTCGCACGGCTGGGGAAGTCGTGCCCCGCGCTTAGTGTCGGCAGGCCGCTCAAGGCGAGCGAGGTGGCAGGCGAGATCGCCATCAAGCCGGAAGAGTTCCACGCCATTTTCCAGGCGGCCGCCGGCGCGGCGGCAACGCCGCGCGCCGTGTGGTCGGATGGCGGCAACGAACTGCTGGTCGAGATCGCGAAGATCGCGCTCAAGATCGAGGACGGCCTGGTGCATGTGCAGATACCGGTCGCCTGTGAGGAAGCCGGTCGGCAAACCATCATGGTGAGTTTCGCCACCGGCTCGGCCGCAAGCCCTGCCGGCCTTATCTTCGCCACCGATACGATCCCCGCAGGACCGCCAGAGATCGTCGAGATCTGGGGCGAGGCACTGGTATCGCTCGCCTGGACCGCGGTGTTGCGCGCGATGACAGCACTCGCCGATGCGGCGGGGGTCGACCAGGACGGCGCCGGACTGATTCCCGCCGGGCTCGAAGCCAGCGGCAGCGGAGTGAAGCTCCTTGTGATGGCCCGCCACGAGATGGATCGGGGGGGCAAATGAGCTTCGCCGCCTCCGACCTTGGCGATGTCGAGCAACTGGCGCACGCCATCGGTCTTGTCACCGACAGCGGCTTCAATGACGATTGGCTCTCCCGGCCCGGTCACTATCTGAGCTCTATCCTTGCCGAGGACGATCAGCGCGAAGCCCTGCTGCAAGTCGTCGACGAACTGCTCGGCGGCAGCGCTCGCGAGACCGATGCGCGGGGCCAGATCTGGCTGCCGCTGTTTGAGAGCCAGAGTCCGCCGGTTTCGTTCTTCGCCGTCGTCGACGATCAGCCCACCGATCACATGCGCATCGGGCTCGGTGTCAAGGTCCGTTCGCAGAGCCCGGAAGCGGCGGCGAGCCTGCACCTGCCGCTTTTCATGGCGGCCCGCGCCGGCCACAGCGTCGCCAATCCCATTCTCCTTGGCCAAGCCGGTGGCACCATCGACTTCACCTGTGACATTACCGTCTCCACCGCATCGCCGCCGCCCGGCGAGGCGCATCTGCGCGGCGTCGGCCTCATGCTGCAGGTACCGACCGATGGCACAGCGCCCGATTTCGGCATCGCGGTGCGCGGCCTGCGTCTGCCCGGCGCTACAGCGCCGCGCGACATCACGCTGTCGCTCGCCAATGTCGATGAGCTCGACGACATCGTCCTCGATCTCGCGTTGGGCCTGCTCGAGACGCAGGCCCGCCAGGCCGGCGGCGCGGTGCGTGCCTTCACCCGCCTCATCGGGCTCTCCGCCGGAACGCTGATCCCTGCCTTGCCACTCGATCAACTGGCCCAGCATGGCGTGAAGGCCATGGCTGATTGGGCGGTATCGGTGTTCCGTTCGGCTCCGGCGCGCGATGCCTGGCTTGGCGAACTCGCCATTCTCCTCCAGAACGGCGCGAGCGTGAATGCCGGCCGCGTCGAGTTGCCCTTTGGTATCGGCCGCGTGACGCTGTCGGTCGATGTCGCCGATGGCAATAGCGGCTTCCCGGCCATCACGCCGCTCCTCGGCATCGAGGCGAGTTCCGGCCAAGCCGTGGCGCGTCTCGAAGCGAAGCTCTTCCGCCTCGATCTCGGCACACGCAACGCGGTGGCCTTGCCGTCGCTCGATGCCCATGGCCTCTTTGGCCGCACCCCGGCGGGTGGCACGGCGCTTCTTGCCACATCCGATCTCGCCGTCGATGCCATTCGCTTCGGCCTGCGCCTCGATCAGAACCGTCGCCCGGCGGCGACGCTCGCGCTCCTCAATGTCAGGTTGGGTACGCACGCCCCCTATCCGGTGCTCGACCTCTCATCGCCCGGCGCCGTGATCGAGGCGGCGGGGCAGGTCATCGGCGAGGTGCTCGATCAAGTCCTGGGCGCGCTGGGACCGGCGCAGGCATCGCTACGCACGATCCTCGGTCTTTCCGTGCCCGCCGGCATTCCGGGATTGAACGCAACCGATATTGCGACCTTCCTGCGTGATCCGCTGGGAGCGGTGCGCGGCTACTGGCGTGAGCTCGTCCTCAATCACGCGGGTGGCGTTCCCCTGGTGCTGGAACCGCTGCGCGATCTCATCGCCGACAATTCTGATATCGCTACCGCCATCTCGGGCACCGGCACGCCAGCCGATCCCTGGACCATTGTGTTGGTCAACCCGCTCGTACTGCAAGCCTGGAAGGCGGCGGATGGCAACCGGCTCGAACTGGCGCTCGCCGCCGCGGGCAAGAATGAGAGCCTGGGATTAGGCTGCACCAGGATCGATGCGAGCCTCGCCTTGGGCCTGCTGTCGATCGATCTTGACGGCGGACCTGCTTCCTTCCTCACCTCGGTCACCGCCGATATCGCCGGCCGCGGCCGCGGCATTCGTCCGGCCGCCATCGAGGTGCCGCCTATCGGCCTGACCGCCGACAGCGTCGGCCTTACCGTGCGCTGGACACCGGCGGCGGGCCTCAAGATCGGTTTGAACGCCGCCCATCCGGCGATCGCGGTCAACGGCGTGGCGTTGCCCCTCGACATTCCCGATCTCTCTGCCGGGTTCGCCAGCTTTAGCCCGACGCAGTGGGACGCCGTCGAATTCGTTGCCGGCCGACTCGCCCTGATGACGCCCGCCTCCTGGGCCGTCGAATTCGTTGATGCTCTGGGGTGGCTTCCCTCGGTGCCGGGCGGCGCTGCGGCGGCTCATCGCCTTCGCCTTGCCGATCTCATCGCCGACCCGCAGGCGGCGATCCTCGCCTGGGCCAAGGATGTTCTCCTGCGCCAAGCCTCGCGCATCGAATACCTGTTGGCGCCGCTCGCCCGCGTTCTCACCGGCACCAACGTCACGCTCGGCCAGATCGATGGCAGCGGCCGGCCACATGACCCCTATCGCCTGCCGCTCTCGGCCATTCCTGGCACGCCCGCGCTCACCCTGTGGGTCGAGCCGGACGGACCGCCGTTGGAGTTCATTTCCGCCGTCACCCAGCAACTGCGCGAGTGGAATCCCGGCGAGCCAGGTCTGTCGCCCGGTGAGCTTGCCGAGACGATCAGCCGCGAGGCGCAAGCCGTTCCCGCGATCGCCGCCTTTATCGCCGGTCGCGCCGATCTTGGTGCAGGTTTTGGTGGTCTGATCGAACGCTGGACCAATACCGACGGCCGCATCCTGGCGCCGTCAAGCGATCCGCCGGGCGTGACGATGCATCTGGTGGATGCCGCCTACAACCGGCTTGCCACGCGCTTCGATCTCTCCGAGGCGCTCACGGCGCTTCCCGCCACCATCATTCATGTCGCCGTCGCCGGATCGCCGGCAGACGCGCCATGGACCAATGCACCGGCCAACCGCATCATCGACCTCACGACGCCTTCGCTCGTCCCTGGCGCCTTCGCGCTGCCCGCCGCCACGACCGGCGAATGGTTTGTGGCACTCGGCCCGCGCGCGGTCTGCCGCCTTGCTGCGGGCGATGTCGATGGCGTCGCCGGCCAAGCGGCGCGACTCGAGCGAATCCTCGAACCGTTCCGTCCGCTTGCCGGCGGCTTGGTGCTCATCGCCGAGGGTGGTGCTGGCCATGCCGCGCGCCGCGCCGCTCAGGCGGTTGCCGAAGTCACAGCACTCGTGACGCTCGGCACGGCCGCCGGTCCGGTGGCGTTTTCGGTTCTTGAGGCTGAACCGGCGGCGAGCACGCTGCGCCTCCTCAACGCGCTTATCCCAGGCGAGATCGACGAGGATCCCTTCGACGACGATCTGGCGCTCGGCCGCGATCTCGTGCGCGGACTCATCATGCTCGCCGATGCGGCGGCACTTGGCGATGAGTTGACGCCGCCCGCCGATCCGGTACCGGCACCGCGCGCCGGCCTCGACGTGCATGCGGTGTTCGGCCGCCTCACCGTGGCCGATATCAGCCGCGCCCTCACCGCCATTGTCGCGGCCGGCCTTAGCACCCGCGCCAATTCCCGCGCCGCGCTGCCGCTCAGTGTCACCGGTCTCGGCGCCGGCATCCATCTGCCTGTTTCGCTCGGCGCTACCGGTGTCACTGTCAGGGGGCATGCCGCGCTCGAATTCTTCGGCGCGGATCTCACCACTCCCGCTATCCGCGACCTGCGCCCGCTCCTGGTGCATCTCGAAATCCGTCGCGCCGATGGCTGGCTCGTCGGCGGGCCCGGTAGCAATTCCGGTCAGGACCTGCGCTGGCTCGAATTCAATCTCATGCTGCCGCTTGGCGGCGATGGGCCGTCGACCGCTGAAGTGATCCTGCATGAGCCGCGCATCTTCGACATCCGCCGCGACCGCTGGATCGTCCGTCCAGCCGGCTCGACAGCGCGCGGCGATGAAATCGTCACCTCCAACCTGCCGGAAGTCGGTGTGCTGCTCTCCGGCGCGGTGCGCGAATTGTCGCGCGATGCCGATCCCGAGATCGCCGCTGCCCTGACGCTTCTCGAAGTGGCCGGCGTCTACGCGCGTAGCGGAACGGCCGGCGGCTTCGTGGCGAGCGCCCTCGACAGCATCCTGCATCAGCCGGATGTGCATTTCCGTGGCCTCGTCTCGGCCGCCGCGACGCGCCAATCGCTGCAGGCGGCGCTCAACGCGGTCCTCGCGCCGATCTCCGGCCTCAGCCTCGACCTGGCCCAGCGCCGCGTCGACCTATCGCTCTCCGGCACGCCGGGAACGATTGGCCTCATGTCCTGGTCGCTGACCGCCTCCACCACCGCAGGCGGCTCGTTCGGCGGCGAACTGCGCCTGGGTGAGCCCGGCGCCTGCCTGCGTCTTAATCTCAGTCCTTTAACCGTCACCGTCGAGCGGCCGCGTCTCGGTCAGACAACGCCGGCGATCATCCAGGCATGGCCGACGCCCGATATCTCCCGCCTGATTGACGAACTGCCATCGATCCTCGTCGCGAGCGCCATTCGCATCGGTCTCGACGCCTTGCGCGAACTCGATCGCACCGCCAAACCACTCATCGATGCGGTGCTCGATGCCTTGGGTTTCCTCACCGGCACTGCGGGCGAGGAAACGCGCCAAGTGCGGGTGCCGCCTGCCCTCCTCTCCAATCCAGCCGGCTATCTCACGAGCTCCGCAGCTTTCGGCGCAGGCTCCGGCGCGCTCGCCTCGACGAAAGCGGTCGCCTTCCTCGATGCGCTGAAAACCTTGCTTGGCTTGAGCGGCGGTTCGGGCGAAATCCACCTCGCCAACGGCGCCACTCTCGCCGTCTCGGGCATCTCCGGCGCGCTGCGCATCGGCGTGACGCTAGACGGCGCTGCGCTTGCGACGCCTCCCGGCAACCCACCGCGCTTGCTTTTCGGCGGCACCATCGCCGTCGACATCGCCGGCAACGGCACATTGCGGCCCGCCGTGGACATCTTCGCCGGCCTCCCTGGCGCGGCGGCGGGACGGCAGGCCGCGCATCTCACCGTCACCGACACGGTACGCCTTTTCATTCGCCCCGCCGCTGGCAGCGACATCGGCCTCTATCCCGATCCACCCGGCCTCGGCAGCATCGCCAGCGCGGCGTTGCAAGTCCTACCCTTCGCCCTGGACGAAGTCGCCAAGCTCACCGCACCACCGGCCGGCGCGACAGCTGCGCGCATCGTCGGCGCCGTCGGCGACGCGCTCGATCTGCGCACCGCCAGCAAGTTCGATGGCGCGAAGCTCGAAGTCTGGGCTGCCAATCCCGCACAGCGCTTTGCCGACCGCCTGCCGTTGATCCTGCAATCGCTGCTAACCGAGCTTGCCACTGCCATCGCTCCCGCTCTGCCCGCCGGCATCACCATCGCTGCGCCTGCCAATCATCTGCTGCTCACCGCCGGGCCAGTTGCCCTCGATTTCGCCACCTCGCCCTTCCACGTCGAGCTACAGGTCAATGCCGCCGCCGTGCCCTTCGCCGGAAATATCGCGGCCACGATCGCCTTCGACACGACTGGTTTAAAGTCATTCACCGGGATGGCCGGCCCCGCGGCGATTCCGGTGAACGGCATCGATCTTCACCCGTTCATCGCCTTCGCCGCCGGCAGCAATCCGCTGGGCGGAGCCCGTCTCGAGGCCGGCACCGCTTTGGATGCGGCCGGCAGCGACCGCGTCTTTGCCCGCTGGAACACCACTGCGGGAACCTTCGCGCTCGTCGCCAAGGATGCGGCAGCCGAGTCGAGCGATCCCGAGGACGTGGCGCTGGCGCTCGTCCGCTTCGCTCTCGATCTTGTGGCACGCTTCGCCTTCGCCACGCAGGCAGTGAGCGACATCCTCGAAACCGGCGTGCCGAACACCACGCAGCCCAACACCAAGATCAAGACGCTGTTCGAAGGCGTATTCCTTCAGTCCGGCGTCAATCCACCGGCGCTCGATCCCGGACTTTTCGATCCGGACCGGTTGCTTCGACGCTTCATGCAGCTCCTGCGCAATGTGGGCGCGGCCGGACCGTCGATCGATGTCGGCGGCGGCATCGCCATCGGCGCGCGACTCGACGGAAACCTCGTCAAGCTCACACTGGGCGTCAATGGCCGCATTGACATCGTGACGGGCGATATCGGCGTGGCGCTCGAAGCCGACTCGCGCTGGATCCTCGGCGCGCCGCCGGCCGGGCTAACCATCGGCTTCCTCGACATCGGCGGCACGAACCCGGTGTTCAAGCCGTCGCTTTTGGTCGACGGCATCGGATTGCGCGTCCACCGTTCATCCGGCCCGCTGCTCGACAGCGTCTTCAAGCTCGGCTCGGTCGCGGCGCATTTCTATGCCGACATCTCGGAGGCACAATTCTCGGGCGGCGTTCAGCTGCAACTGAGTGAACTCGCGGTCGGCGCCGGCGGCGCCGGTGGCGGCGGCAACGCGGTGGCACAGGGCATCATGGGTGACACCGGCTCAGGGGCCAACGCGCTCGCCCCCGCCTTCAGCCCGGCGCTCGCGGTACAGAAGCACGGCAGCGGCCCGGTCCTCGTGTCGCTGCGCGCCGGCGAGGGCGACGGGCCGTGGTGGCTATCGATCCAGAAGGGCTTTGGTCCGCTTTATGTCGAGCAGGTGGGCTTCGGCGTCACCGTGCGCCAGGATCAACTTGAAAAGATTTCAGTCCTCTTCGATGGCCGCGTGTCGATTGCCGGCCTCGTCGCCGCCGTCGACGATCTGCAGATTACCTTCACCGTCTCCTCGGGGGCTTCGCTCTTCGATGCCTCGCGCTGGGCCGTCGATCTGGCCGGTCTCGCCGTCAGCGCCGATATCGGCGGCGTCACGCTGAGCGGCGGCCTGCGTAAATTCGGCAGCGAGCCGAACATCGAATATGTCGGAATGCTGATGGCACGGGTCGCCACCTATGGTCTGTCGATATATGGCGGCTATGGCACCGGTGTCACAGACGGCGCGCGTTTCAGCGCCTTCTTCGCCTTCGGCGCCGTCACCGGCCCGATCGGCGGCCCGCCCGCCTTCTTCGTCACCGGCATCGGCGGCGGCTTCGGTATCAACCGCGACCTGATCTTTCCAGAGAGCCTCCAGACCTTCGCCGATTTCGTGATGATCAAGGCGCTCGACCCTGCGGCTTCGGCGAGCCCCGATCCGATGCAGGAGCTGCTCAAGGTCAGGAACACCTTCCCGATGCGCCGCGACCGCTTCTGGCTTGCCGCCGGCTTGAGCTTCACCAGTTTCGCGCTGGTCGATGGCGTGGCGGTGGTCGCCGTCTCCTTCGGTGGCGGTTTCGAGCTAACCCTGCTCGGCCTCGCCCGCATGGCGCTGCCGCGTCCGCAGCTTCGCCTCGTCTCGATCGAACTGGGCCTCATCGCCCGCTTCTCGACGCGCGACGGCGTCATGTGGATCCAAGCCGAGCTGACCGAAAACTCTTGGCTCTTGCATGAGTCGGTGCGTCTCACCGGCGGCTTCGCTTACGTGATGTGGTTCGCCGGCGAGCATGCCGGCGAGTTTGTGCTGACACTCGGCGGCTATCACCCGAACTTCCACCGCGACGGCTACCCGCAAGTGCCCCGCCTGGGTTTCCGCTGGCAGGCGACACCCTTCATCTCGGTCAAGGGCGAGAACTATTTTGCGCTGACCTCGGAGGCGCTGATGGCGGGCGGCGCGCTCGAAGCCTCGGCCAAGCTCGGCCCCGCCTGGGCCAATATTTCCTTTGCCGCCAATGTCATCATCTATTTCGATCCCTTCCGTTATGAGGGCGATGCCCATGCCCGCATCTCGGCCGGCGTCACCATCGACCTGTGGCTCGGCGAGATCACCATCAGGGTGCATTTGGGTGCCCGCATCGTCGTCGCCGGTCCTGATTTCCACGGCTCGGTGACTTTCGAAATCGGCCCCGTCGACCTGACCGTGCGCTTCGGCGGCTCCGACCAGAACCGTTTCGAGCCGATTTCCTGGGATGCCTTCGTCACCAAATATCTCGAGGCCGATAGCCCCGGCGTCGCCCGCCTGCTGACCTCGCTCCCCGGCAAGGGCGCCATCGCTCCCGGCACTGGTGCCAATGGCGAAGAGAAAGGCCCCGCCGACGGCTCGCCCGCCAAGCCCTTCGAGGTCTTCAGCGAATTCGAGCTCAATGTCGCCACCATCGCGCCGGCCAACCGGCTGATCGCCGGGCCCGAGACGCGCGACGTGGCACCGAGCAGCATCCTGGGGCTTGCCCCCGTCGGCGCCGCAAGCATGTCGTCGATCATCACGCTGCGCCTCCACCCCAAGGGCAATCCCGGCGACGATCGCATCGGTACGCTGCGCCTCGCCTCGACTACGGCCGGCTCCTTCCCGATCGGTGCCTGGGGCCCGGTGCAGCCGCGCGAGGACAAGAAGATTCCTGAAGGCGAGGTCATCGACGCGTTGAACGGCGCCCTCTTCGTCGCCGAGGCACAGCTCCAGCAGACCATCCCATCCGAGATCGACTACAATCAGGTCGAAGCCGGCCCGCGCCATCCACTGCCCTTCGTCACCGAGAAAGACGACCGCTCGCGCGTTTTGACCGGCGCCAAGAAGCTCACCGATCTCCTGCCGCCAAATCCGTCAGCGGAGAAAATCTACACGACCGCCGCGCCTTGGCTCGCCGATGCCGGCAACACGCCAGTGGCGCTCGCCGCGCTCAAGGGCGACCGCGCCGCCCCGCCGCGCCTCGGCACCTTGGGCGAGCGCCTTGCCGAGCAGACACCGGCGAAGTCGGTCGAGCTCACCAGGGCCGATCCCCCGAAGGAGGTCGATCGTTCGGTGAAGGCGCCGCGCGCCGTTGGCATCCTGGCGCCTCTGGCGCGCCGCGAGGTGAAGCTGCGCCGCACGAGCGTGAAAGATAAGGAGCTGCCACGAAGCCTGCCGCCCACCATGCGCGAGGCAGATGGGATGCTGACCGCGGGTCTTCCCGCCAAGCTCCTGCGCGTCGCGACGCGCGCCGGCCTGAGCCGGGGCACCCTGCTCGCCAATCGCGGGGTGCCACTCACTCTTCAGGGCCGCATGGCGCCCGCGGCTTCCACCGGACGCGGTGTTGACGCCGTGGCACTCGAACGTCTCAAGGCGTTGAGTGCGGGCCTCGCAAGCGTCCGCGCAACAGCTGACTCCCAGATCGCCCCAGGCACGGTCGCCATCCTGGCGATGCCCAATGCCCGGCGCGACAGCGGTTACGCGCGCCGTCCCTCGCTTCAGTTCAAAGGCGACGCCCGCGTCGCCATGCTGGGCGCCGGCGGCGCCATCCTCTCGGATGTCACCAAGGAAAGTGGTGCCGAGCTGATCCCGCAGGGCACCGAGCGTATTGCCGTCTGGGCGTCGCCCTCCGATCCCGCCGCGACCATTTCAGGTCTTGCCGGATGGCATGCCGGCCAGAGCCTTGCCTATATCGGCTGGTCCACGAGCCTGTGCGCTGGCGGCTCCGTTTACTCAGAAGCCGCCAAGATGACCCGCGGTCCCGAATCCTTCACCACCGGCTGGATCGCCGCCAAGGAATTCCTCGCCGATTCGCGCCTCGTCACGACGCGCTTCACCAATCCGGCCCAAACGCTCGTCATCATGCTTGACGAGATCGCCGGCGAGCCCGCCGATTTCTCGCTCTCGCTCAGAGGCACCAAGATCGCCAGCGACGCCACGGGCGACGAGAAGCCCCCGATTCTCCTCTCGCAAGGCGCGCGTCGCCTTCTCGTCTATGCGCTCATGCCGGGCGACACCGGCTTCACCGTTGAAATCCTGCGCGAAGGCGCGGTCGCCGTCGCCGGCGTCATGGCATCGCCCGCCGCGGCAGCCACGACGGCGGCGCAGTTGACGGAGGAATCGGCCGAAACATTGCTCGACCCGCCGCTCGCCAATCCGGGTGACGGCGTCACTTTGCGTTTCGTCCAGGGAAGGCGTTGACATGGTAAGCCGCGGAAAGTTTGTTCTCCACAGCCGCGCGGTACCGCCGCTCACCGCCGGCGACTACGTGCTCGCCGGCACCCATGCGATCGATGCCGGCGGCAACCGCCCGACCGCGCCGCACGAGGCCAATATCCGCGTCACCTCGGCCCGCTTCAAGCTGCCGCCCGACCAGATCCTGTCCGTCTTTCCGCCCGCCAATTCGGAAGGCGCCTACGAGTCGCGGCTACCGCAGATCGTCATCAAGCGCCGCGCGCTGCCCTGGGAGCGCGCCCCCGATCCCGCCGACAGATCCATTCCCTGGATGGCGCTCGTCGTCATCGCCGAGGGCGAGGGCGAGATTTCGGCCGAGGCACCGGTCGACCAATGCGTCACGGCGGGCGTCAAGCTCGACGGGCCGAACGACGTGGCGCGCGGCATCTTTCTCGCCGTGCCACAATCGACCGTCACCAAGGTCTTCCCAAGCAAGCAGGATCTCCATCTCCTCGCCCATGTCCGCGAGGTCGATCTCGAGGATACCGAACTCGCGGTCGGCGACGATGACGGTTTCCTTGCCGTCATCATGGCGAACCGCCTGCCGCAATACGATCGTATCGCCTGCAAGCCGGTGCGATACACCGCCTGCCTCATCAATCTTGAGGGTCAGCTCGATGCGCTGCCGCCGCCGACCCCGCCGGTGCTGCAATACTTCGCCCTTGCCGAAGTCTTCGACATCCGCGCCCACTACGCGGCACCCCAGACCGGCGGCTCACCTGACATCGCCGTCATGGCGTCGCGGCCGAGCGCTGTCGCCGCGGCGCATTTCCCCGCCGTCGCTTCCACGGCGGTATCGGCCGGCTCAACCGCCTCGGTAAAGTTGCCCGACATCCGCCAGGCCAAGATCGCCGCGCCGAGCCCCGGCGTGGCGAATGAATGGATGACGACACCGCAGAAGATCGAGAACGTGGCCCTCACCACCGCCTCCGCGGATGCCGCCTTCGCCGTGCGCGATGCCATGAAGGTCGGCTTCCGCCTGCCCATCGAAGGGATCGTGCTGGAGAAGGTCTATCGCTTCCCCATCCTCGCCCATTGGTCCTTCACCTGCGATGGCGGCGGATCATTCGAATCGCTGATGCGCGGCCTCGATGTCGGCCTGCTTGGCACGCTCCCTGCCGAGGCAGCGCAGAAAAAACGTCCCGACTGCGCGCCGCCGCCCGCCGGTACGGCACCGCCCGCAGCACCCCTGCCCCGCCCCACACCGGAAGTCGCCGAGACGGGCCATGTCGGCCTCGCCCATGTGACCCGTGCCGGCGACCAGGTGCGCGCCTGGTATCGCGGCCCCTTCGTGCCCTCGCCGACGACGCGCAAGGTGGCGACAACGCCGCAAGGCCCGGCACTTGCCCATGCCAGCGATCAGTTGCGCGCCGTCGTGCCGGATGGCCGCGAGGACCTGTCGCTCGCCGTCGCCTTCGAGATTGGCCGCCTTCTCGCCCTGTCGCGGCCGGCGTTCGTCAGTGCCCTGATGAAATGGCGGCGCGAGCAGTTCGGCGCCGAGCGGGCCCGCCGCCTCGCCAAGGTCGCCGCCCAATCGATCGACAAGCTCGGCGGCATCCTGAAAGGCGGCGTGGTCGCGACGCTCGGCCCCCTCATCGGCCGCACGCTGGTACTCGAGACCGCCGCCAAGACCCAAAGCGTGCTCGGCCCCATTCGGCCCAGCGTCGATCCCGGCCGGCCCATCGAGTTTCTTGGCGGCAGCATGCCGGAGATGCTTGCCGCCGGCCTCGCCATCGACGCCGGCGTGCTCACCGAATTGCAGCGCACCGGCTCAACGCGGCGGCTCGATCCGATCGCCGTGCCGACCGGCGGCGACTTGGGCCAGGCGGGCCAGTTCGGCCATCTTGCTGCTCATCTCAACGACGAGGTCCAGCGCATCGCCACCGACACGATCGGCTCCAAGCCGCGCCGCCCCGGCGCCCGCGCCGCCGCCGCGCGCGAGCCCGATGCGCTCGATGAGATCATCGCCGACTTGGCGGCCAAGCGGAGGGAGACCCGCTGATGCCTGTCAAATATTTCGAAGCCGCGACCGTCATCGCCGAGATCAAGGCGATGTCGTTCGAGTACAAGGCGGTGGTCAGCGAGCGCGACCAGGATGCCGGCAAGGACTGCATCACGCCGCTCGCGGTGCGCGATTGGCTGGCGCGGCTGCGTCTCCTCGAAGGCGTGCCGTTCAACACGATCGTCGCCGACTCCGAGCTGCTCCCCAAGGAATCGATCCGCTTCTTCTATCTCGATCGCGCCTGGACCGACGCACTCGTGCAAGGCGCGCTCAGCGTCGGTACCGTCAACAGCGGCGACCGGGCGCAGCTCCAGACGCTTTATCCCGCCATCTGCGACGAGATCGATGCGCAGGAGCGGCTGGTGCGGCTCCCCGGCAGCGAGGCACTGCAGCTCGGCCAAGCGGCGCAGATCACCGGCATGTTGCTGCGCTCGCGCGCCGTCTCGGGTTGGCCGGCGCTCCAGGTCCGTGCCTATCGCCGCGAAGTCGGCAATGATGAGGACATCATCCCCGAGTCCAATCCCGACCGGCTCAAGCTCCTGCGGCTCGAGCGGCTCGCCCCCGCTGTGCTGCTGGCGCTCTTCGACGGTGTGCCGGAGGTCGTTCACATCGAGGAGCCGCGCCAGGGCGTGCAGTTCGGCGTCAAACTGGCGCCGCAGGGCGACGGCAATAGTTTCAGCGCCACGGTGCGCGCCCGCGACATCTTCACCGCCAAGGATGTCGAGCCGAAAAAGAACATGCCGGTCTCCTTCCGCGGCGGCGCGCCCGGCGTCATCGACCTCAAGCGGACTCTCGATACCTTCCACAACGAGGCCTCGGTCCATAGCGGCGCCGAGTTCGCCCTCCAGATGATCCGCTTCCCCTATCGCCAGGTGTTCGGCGACCCCGACAGTCCTAATTCGACGGAAAAGCAGGATGTCTTCCGGCCGACCGCCGCCTTCAACCTCGCTGGCCTCTTCGCCAAGTTCAAGGACAGGTTTCCGTGAGCCCACCCATCGACCCCAAGACCGTCAAGGAATTGTTGACCGATCCGCGCTGGTCGGCGCTGACGCGCGCCGATGAGCCGTTGATCTCCATCGCCCGCTGGGACCGCCAATTGATGCGCCGTCCCCGCGTGCTGGTACCGATCGACGTTCAGGCGCTCTACGTGCCGGCGAACGGCGATGAAGCCTTCGTCCGCCTGCCTTTCGCCGTGACGACGCCGGATGGTGCGCCACCCGATCCGATGCCGACGCCCTTCGACAAGGGCGAGAAACGGCCGGCCGGCGTTCACCTCCATTGGGCCATGCCGGACTCGCTCCTGAGCGGCGAGATGACTGACCGCAATCCAGGCGCCGACAACCGTCTCTCGCTGCCCTCCCTGCCCGATCGCTGGGTCGTGCTCCGTCTCCTGATCCCGCGCGGCGGTCAGCGCGCCACGGTGACCGGATGGGTCATCGAAGCCGACACGACGAAAGTCACGGCACTCACCGATTGGCCCAATCCGGAGGGGGCAAAGCCACCGACGGGCAAGACCATCGCACCCGCATTGCTTACCGGCACAGCTGGCGGCACGCTCAATTGGAGCGGTGTCTACGATGCCGTCGCCAGTCGCTTCGCGCTCTACGATCCCCTGAGCGACCTGCCGGCCGAAGGCGTGCTTGGCGACTTCGCCACCTATCTCGTCTGCGGCTGGTGGTCGGAGCCAAGCCGCGATCCGCTCGATGTCGCGACAAGCAATGCCGGTTTGCAGGCCAAGCTCGACAAGCTGCGCTGGCGTCTCACCGACGATCTCGATGATCGCGGTGGCCATGACAAGCGGCGGGAGGCCAAGCTTGCCAAGCAAAGCGCTGTCGCGCTGACCTCGCAGCCGCGCCACAAGGCCTTCGCCTTCGATGCCGCAAGCTCTGTGGCGAACGTCGAGTCGGGAGCGGCGGCAGCGATCGGCGGCCTTTTCGCCGAGACCGCAGCGCAGCTCGGCGGCGCCGTGGCGCGCGAACCCTATTCATCGCTTCTCCATGGCGTCGTCCATGGCGTGCCGGTCGCGGGTGGCGTCATCGCGGACCAGCGGCCTTCGGCTGATGAGATCACGCTTGCCTGCGGCAAGCATGTCGACGATGTCGCGTCGATCTTCGCCGCCGCCGGTCTGGCGATCGCCAAGCCCGAGGATCGCCGCGATGTCGAACGCCTGATCGCCGGCTTCACCCACGATCTTCTCTCGGGCATGGCGACGAGCAACGGCCTTCTCGCCATCGAGGAGGCCGAGTGTGCATCGGCCTTCTCTTCGCGCCCCGGCGAGCCCGGCCCGCCCGAGCGCGTCTTCGCGGCGGGGAGCGGCGATGAACTGCGTGGCACCCGCGCCCACCGCACTGGCAAGGCCGGCAAGCGCCCGGAGAAATTCGCAGGCGACCTCAAGACCGAGCTCTTCTGGTCGAAGAGCCGCAAGGCGAAGGTCAACTCCTTCGACACCGACACTCTGCGCTTCGCACGCGAGCAGGTGGACGTTGACAATGGCCCAAAGGAGCCGCCTGCGGCGCGCCTCATCGCGCGGCCGACACCGCGCTATTTCGAACCGCTTGAGCCGATGCTGGCGATTCGCGGAGCCAAGCGCAGCCTGCGACATCGCTTCGACCGCCACCGCTCGCCTGATGGCCGCCTGCAGTGCCGATGGCCGGCCCAGGTCTCGAATGAGTTCAAAGGTCTGGCGAGGGGCGCCGATTTCGTCGCACCGTTCCCTGCTGGCGGCCTGCCGCCCGAAGTCGTCCGCCTCGTCCACAATGCGATGGTGCTCGATCCCTATATCGCCCCTTGGCGGGCCGACACGGCGGCCAAAACCGGCAACTTCGATCCCGGCGCCGTGAAGAACCGCATGTTCGCGGAGACGGCGCTGCGCTTCAAGAAGGACGGCAGCTTCAGCCCCGCCGGCATCACGACGGGCGGCGAGCTCAAGGACTCGCCCTATCGCGACGCCGTTGTCGCCCAGAGCCTCAATCGCTTCAGCATCGTCGCCGGCGTCGATTCCGATCCGGTCGGCGTCACCGCCTGGTCGCAGCCCTGGGTGCCGCTGTGGCTCGAATGGGAAGTCGAACTCGATACCACCGATCGGCTCGACGGCTGGAAGCTCGGCGCCGTCGACCTCGAAGCCGATACGCCGCCGGGCGGCACGGCGAGGAAAATCGCCGGCCGAAGCCCGCTCCATACCGGCGTCGCCGCGACGCTCGGCAACGCCATCAGCGATTGGCTGAAAGCGGAGGACGAGCGCGACAAGACCAATCAGGGCGAGGTCGATGAGGAGGTCGAGAAGCAACTCGCCCGTATCGCCGGCTCCGTACTCGGTATCGACATCCTGGCCGCGAGCTTCGACAGCCTGCACGACCAGCTTCTCGGCCTGCCCGTCGGTCCCTACGGCGTCCTTCAGCCGCGCGTCGGTGACGACATCGTCAAGCCGACGCCGGTCAGTGTCCCGGAACTTCTCCTGTCGGGCCGATTGCGTGTGACGCGGGCTCGCATCGTCGACGCTTTCGGCCGCACCCTCGACCTTCCCGCGGAGAAGGTGATGTATCCGGCGCGCGACATCGTCGATGAGAAAGCCGCGACGCTCCGCCCACGTCTCCTGCGCCCGGCCCGCTGGCTGTTCCGTCTGGTCGATCCCGGCGATCTCACGGCGACGTCGCGTGAGGCGACGATCGATCAGGTCGAGCCGACGCTCATGGTCAATCCGGTCGCCGGTTTCCTCCTGCCCGATCATATCGACGAGGCACTCGAAGTCTTCGATGCCGCCGGCAATTCCCTGGGCCAGCTCTTCCACGAGCCGATCGGCGGCGGCGTGACCTGGGAGATCGCGCCCGACCGCGACGGGCCGCCCGATGCCGGCCCGCTGCATGGCCTTGCCCCGTCGCAACAGCTCCTCGGTCTCATATCGGCGGCGGTGGTGGCGAAGGATGCCGAAACGCGCAGTGGCCGTGCCGCGAATACCGAGGAAGAAAGCACCCTCTCGGCGCTGTTGCGCGCCATCGACACGACGCTCTGGACCGTCGACACCTTTGCTGTGCTCGGCGCCTCGAATGTCGCCGGGCTGGTTGGCCGGCCGATCGCCGTCGTCCGCGCCACCTTGCGCCTCGACATCGCAGGCGACATCGGCGAACTGAACTTCGTCAACGTTGCCCAGCAGGCGGCGCGCCAAGCCGCCTATGACGCGCTTGCCGACCGCGCCTTCCCGGTGCGTCTCGGCGAGCTCACCCGCGATGATGACGGCGTCCTCGGCTTCTTCGTCGATGACGACTTCAGCCGTTTCCACATCGTCGACAAGGTGGTGCGCGACTCGGCCCCCGATGCCGGCCGGGGCCGCGGCCAGCTCGGCATTCTCGGTTCCTCGCCACCCGATCTCGCGGTGCGGCCGATCACCCATCCCTACATCGTCGCGGAAGACGAGCTCCTGGTGCGACCGGGACAGGTGGTGCGCTTGACGCTCCTCATGCATCCGGGCGGCCGATGCCACCTCACCTCCGGTATCCTGCCGCGCAAATCGCTGCAGCTGTCGCGCGACTGGATTCATGCCGGCCTCGCGGCAATCGCGCCCTCGGCCCGGATCGGCCCGGTGCTGATTGACAGCGACAAGGTGCGCCTCCCCCTCATCGCCTCCTTCGGCGCCGAGCAGCTGTGGACCAGGCGCGTGGGCACCTACAGCTGGAAAAACGATCCGATCCTTGCTGCCACCCAGACGGCGCTCCTGCCCGACGCGCCCGCCACCGTCGAGGAGGGCTACGTTCGCATCGCGCCCGTGAAGGGCGCCGAGAGTTGAGAGGGGAGCCGCTCCATGGCGCGCTATGACTGGCCAGGTTCGCCGCCGCCTTCCGAGGATGACAAACTCGGCCTGCGCAACAGTCATGCCCAGCGATTGTGGAACAATGTCGCCGACGGGCTGTTGCGGGAAGCTCAAAGCGGCCTCTACGCGGCGCTCGCCGCCCTCGCGGAAGCCGGCGTCAGCGAAGCGGAGCTCGATCGCAAGCGATGGCTCCCAATCGGGCCTTCGGCCATTGTCGGCGGCCGGCCGCGCGGGAAGCCGCGCCAGACAGGGCGCGTGCGCGATCTGAAATTCGCAGCCAATCCCGACGGCAGCCTGCGCGTCTATGCGGCGAGCGCCAATGGTGGCGTGTGGTTCAGCCGCGACAGCGGCCAAAGCTGGTCGCCGCTCGGCGGCATGGCGACGACGCCCGACCGCGATGCGCGCGGCCGCTCCGGCAATTCATCGGTGATCGGCTGCCTGCATGTCGAATTCGGCGCCAATGCCGATGCCGACACGATCTATGCCGGCACCGGCGAGCCGGTGAAACAGCACTATGGCGATGCGGCCGAAGATGCAGCCCCCGGCGGCAAGAGCGGCGGCATCGGCATCCTGAAGCTGGCGCGGCCGGTGAGCGCCGTGCTCGCCGATCCAAGCGGCGACCATTGGCAGCGCGAAGCGCCTAACCTCACCGGCGCCGGTATCTACCGGATTGTGCGCGATCCCGACCCGGCCCATCCGGAGACCTTGGTTGCCTCCACCACCTTCGGTCTGTTCAAACGCCAGGGAGCTTTTGCCCGCGACGCCAATTGGCAGCGCGTCACCATCGCGCCTTTCAACGTCGAGAATACCGACCGGGTCTTCGCCACCGACGCGGTCTGGGTGCCGGCGGCGACGCTTCCCGTTGCCGCACCAGCACGACTCTTTGTCGGCCTGGTCAATCTCGGCGACACGAACCGCGAAACCGCGGTTTATGTCTGCGAGAATCTCGACACCGGTCCGTTCGACAAGATCGCCCTGCCGGGTTACGCCGGCCGCCGGCGCATTGCGCTTGCCGCCGTGATGCCGCGCCCCGCCCGGCCGGACGAGCACCCGCGCGTGACCTATGTGCTGAGCGGCAAGGCGATGGTGCCGCGGCTGTGGCGGATAGACGGGACTGTGGCGCGCCGGGTTCGTGACATGCCGCCGACCCTCTTTGGCGAAGACGACGATGGCGATCAGTCATGGTACGACATGGCAATCGACACCGACGCCAGCGATCATCGCCGCATTTTCTTCGGTGGCAAGGCAGTGGGGCGCGGCGCCGCGCTGTTCCGTTGCCGCGTTCTCGGCGATCCCGCCGCCGACGATCTCGAAGTCGATTTCGATCCCTCCAATGACGACTCGCCCGGCGACGACTCGACACATGTCGGTGTCGGTGTTCACGAGGATGTTCACACCGTGCGTGTTTCGGCGGACGGCCAGCATGTCTGGGTCGGCTGCGACGGCGGCGTCTTTCGTTCGAGCGAGCGCGGCGGACCCGCAACCTTCGAGGCACGCAACACCGGGCTCGCGGTGGCGCAATCAGGATACGTCGCCTCGCACCCGGCCCATGCTGGTCCGGTCGCCTCGGGAACCCAGGATAACGGCGTCATCAGCCGAGTCAGCGATACCATCTGGGAATACCGGCCGTGGGGCAATGACGGCGGCGGCGTCGTTTTCCATCCGCAGCCCGCCCGCGCCGCGTTCCTCGCCGGCCAGTACACGAAGGCTTCGTGGAGCGGCAACGGCACCTTCGATCCGCCGGTCGAGCGCGAGGCGCTGCGGACACGCGACTACCGCTTTGAGAATACCCGGAGCAACTACTACTCCAGCGCGGCGACCGCTCCCGGCGCCATCGCCGAAAAGGCGCGGCTCGCCATTGGCACCTTCCGCCTCTGGCTCACCGACGACTGGGACCCGCTGGCGCCTCGTCCGCCCCTGATGGCCTGGCGCAGCCTGCCGAGTGCCAGCGACCCCTATGCCGGTGCCTCGCCCAACAAGGATCAGGATCAGCTCGAACGGCATTCTGGCAACATCATCTCGGTCAAGTGGCTTGATCCCGGGGTTGTCAATGGCACCACGTTCCGCAATTCGAAGCTCCTCGTCCTCCACGAGCGCGCCATCGCGCTCATCTACCAGGTCGACGGCGTCGACCGCTGGAAGCGCGATCTCCTGACCGGCGATGAGAAGGAATCGAAACGGCTCACCAAGGACTCGGACATTCCGGCCAATGGCGCACCGAGCAAGAAACTTCCATGGCTCGGCGCCTGGTCCGACATCGCCGTGCATCGCGCCACCAAGGCAGATGACGCAAGCTTCAAGGGCTCGTTCTACGTCGCCACCACCGGTCATTCGAAACTCACCAATACCGGCTTCAGCGAGTCGCCCCGCATGGATACGCTGTGGTGGTACGATGGCCGCGGCAAGTTCTACCCGACCGGCCTGCGCAACGAAGGTAACAAGGCGCCTGCCTTCGCTGTGATCTGCGATCCCGAGAACGCCGATTTCGTCTATGTCGGCACCGCCATGGGCGTGTGGCGTGGCACCTTCACCCAGGTGGGCAACGCCGCGCCAGCCTGGACATGGACGATGTTCTCGATCGGCCTGCCAGAAGTCGTGGTGCAGGATTTGTCGTTCCACTGGAATCCTGCCGCCCCCAATGGCGGCCTCAAGCTCCTGCGCGCCGCCACCGAGGCGAGAGGCGTCTGGGAGGTCGATCTCAGCGCCAATCCGGCCTCCGTCGGCAAGTCTTTCCTGCGCGTCCATCCGCTCGATACGCGCCACATCCTGCCGACGAGCCTCGCCAATCTCACCGACGACAAGACGGCGCCGCCGCCCGACTATCCGCGCTGCCTCAGTCCCGACATCGCCATCATCGATGGCCTCGCACCAGGAGCAGCGCCGACCGAGGCGGATTTCGTCGCGCTGCCCCGCCACAACGAGATCGACACGGGTCCCGTAGGCAGCCGCGTCAAGGTCCAGCAGGTGACCGTCGGCCGCCACGCCGCCCATGTCTTGGCGCACCACCGACACAGCAACCCATTGCCCGCCGCCGATTGCAAGATCGTGCTGCTGAAGCGGCGGCTCACGCCCGCCGAGGGCGATGGCGGCGGCATTGCGCTTTCGGCGGCATGGAAAACCGCCGTCGTCAATCTCCTTGTCAATGGCCAGAACGTGACGCTCGACAACCGCTGGAAGAATGTGAGCGCCAGCGAGGCGAGCACCCCGGTTAACAACGCCGTCACGGCGGCTGCCGCCATCCGCAATCCTTCCGCGCCTGTCGATGCCCGCATGCCGCGCGCCGCCACCTTCCAGCTAGAGCTCAGCGGCACATCTTTCGGTCAGCGCTATCTGCTCCTCGCCATCATGACGACTTCGCGCGATCCTTTGCAGGCGGCGGAACTTGGCGGCGCCACTGTTGCCGACATCGTGCTCAATTCGCGTCATGTCTGCGCCCGCACGCTGCAAGTGGCGCCGGTCAGTGCCGTCTTCGCCCATGTGCTGCGCGAGCATCTCGACCGGACGACCGGCACCATCAAGACCGAGACCGTGCCAGCGACGCCCGACGAGCTCGACAACAATTTCTATAATGCCGGGCGGGCGGGGACGGTGACGAACGAGCCGCTTCAGACGGCGCTCGAAGAAGTGCTTAACCGGCCAGCCTTCCGGCGATTCCGCGCCGATATCGCGGTGTCGCTCGCCGATCTTTCCGGCGCCGCCAACAAATTGGCGCCGCGCTATGCCGGCTTTAACGACCGGATGAATTTCTACGCCGCCAGCACCGGCAAGGTGCCCGGCATGCTCGCCGCTTATCAGCTACGCGCCGATACGCGCGATGTCCTCGCCAACACGCCGACCATCACCAGCTTCGCCGAGCTCGAGACCGAAATGCGCCGACGTTGGGTCCAGTTCGGCATTGCCCCGCCCCACCATCCGGATTTCGCCAATGTTCTCGAATGGCAGCCGGGCGCGCCGCCCACGGTGGATCTCAATCCCGAACTTCTCAACCGCTTCAGGCATATCTCGGTCGGCAACGAGAATGGCTCGACGGCCATCGTGCTGATGAAGTTTCCGTTCATCGCCTCGACGGTTCTCGCCCACGGACTATTCAGCCCGGTGGACCGCACTGGCCTGTGGTGCCGCGCATCCTATGGCGGCATCACCTATGGCGGCGGGCCGATGAGCATCGATGCCTGGTCGGCGCGCGACAATCCATTCCCCGAGACACCCTCGAACTCGGTGAGTGCAGCACAGATCACCCAGTTCATGATTCTCGCGGCGCAAGGCCGGGTCATCGATCGCGAAACCTCGCGCGCCATCCTGCGCCATCTCGATACCGGCGGTTGCTATTCTGACGAAGTGGAGCCGATTGGGCAGGGGCTCGAGACAATTGGAGACGTTTCGGTGAAATGCGGCTACTTTGGCGACGTCTCGCACGACCCCGTGTATTTCAAGGCGACCACCGGCCCCCGGGAATTCGTCTGCACACTGCTGACCCGCAACAACCGGAAGGCCATAGCGCGCGCCCTATTTACCGAGCTGATCGCACAGTTGCCCTGACGCTCCTTATAGAGGCGCGCCCATTCCCGCTCCGCCATCGCGGTCTTTGCCTTGAGATGATACAACTAGAACTAACCCATGTATGTTACGTCGACTGGAGGATGGGCTCATGTTCTCACTTATCAAGGACCTTGGCGTTCGTGTCGCCGCCAAGCAAGAGGCGGTTCCGTTCCTGATCGCGTTCGCGATTGCAGAGTTTTTTTTCAAGTTCAAGAGCTTCGCGCTCGAATGCCTCGCATTCCTGGCCGTCTGGTGTGTCTTGAGCTTTCTCCAGTCTCTCGCCTTTCCGCACAGGGTCCGGCCGACCACCTGATCCGCAACGACCCGTATTCTGGATGCGGGGAGCTCTTCCTTTCAGGGGGGCAACATGGCAACGCGTCCGACAAGTCCATAGATCGAAGATGAGATCAGAGGAGCGGGTGCACCGAAACACCCACTATCACTAATCCCGGCGCGCCCGCCGTTGGTCGAGCGCGGCGGGGCCCAGGCAGGCCCTGAACCCCTCCAGGGCGCTCACAGATTGTTCTGCAAATATTCGAACACGTAGTCCACGTCGTTGCTCGAATTGAAATTGACCTCGTAGTCGATCGTGCCATCCTTGAGCACAACCGTGCGCTGCGGTCCAAAACTACAAGTCAGGCTTTTGATCTTCTGTTTGACGGCTTCCTTGCCGGCCTCGGAGCCACAGACGCGCCACATGGCTTCGAGAGCTACCTTGCAGTAACCGGAGGCGCTGTAGGTCTTCCGATCCTCCGGCGTCGGCGGCTTCAACCAGTTAAACTTGGCCGTGAGACTGTTGCCGCACCGCTCGTTGGTGGAGGTGACCTCTGCCGCGAGATACTTTTCCTGCTCCGCGAAATACTCCTTGTCCTTGAGCGATTGCGCAAGCGCGACCGAGGAGAGGATCGAGAGCGCGACGACGGCGACACCGGCACGGATAATCATAGTAGATAGCTCCAAATTAGATGTTCATGCGCGCATCCCGTGCGGGCACGGCGTCCGGCCACTGCGGCGAACTCAGGAATAGACGGACAGCGGCGTGATTTTTCCGAGCCATCGCAGCACCTCGGCGCATCTTGATTGAAAAATTTTGAATAATGATTGCACCGCGTTCAACGTGAGTATCGGCCGCAA
The DNA here is from genome assembly GCF_054059515.1 of Bradyrhizobium sp. URHC0002. Lineage (NCBI taxonomy): Bacteria > Pseudomonadati > Pseudomonadota > Alphaproteobacteria > Hyphomicrobiales > Nitrobacteraceae > Bradyrhizobium > Bradyrhizobium sp. URHC0002. Next base: position 6,907,623 of record NZ_JBSSCF010000001.1, read on the forward strand.
AAACTCCGCATTTGTTTCTCATCTCTCGCAGCGCTCATCGGCGGCACCGCATCCCGCGGATTGTCGTGATGCTGTGAGGTCTACCATGTCCGGACGCTTGCGAGCGATTGTCGTCGGCGCTGCCCTCACCTTGATCATAGGCCATGGCGCCCTCGCCGCGGAAAGCGGCCCGCCGCTTCGGATCGGCCATTACAGCACCGGCAGCGGATTGATCGGCTTTGTGATCGACCGCATGGGAACGCCGATCAAGCTGCGCTTCGACGGCTCCGACGAAATCCTGGCCTTGACCGCCGAGCAGGCTCCATACAATTCGATGAATCTCAAGCGCGACGACGGCGTCTCGGTTCTTCGGATCTACGAAACGGGTCGCATCCTGGTATTCAGCGACAAATTGTCGAACGGTTCGGCTGACGCGTATCGCGACCAGGAAGCCGAGCCGCTCGTCGTCAAGAAGGCAACGAAAGAGCAGGCCGAGACCGAGGCTGAGTCGCTCGGGCGCAGGCTCGGGCGCGCGGGCGCCCCGGCGCTCGCGATCTCGATCGACGCGCCGCGCCTTTCCGCTGACGCCGCCGCATGGTCCGCCATGGCGGACGCAATCGCTGTCACCGGAGCAACCCTGGCTGAGATGCTCACCTCACCGATCGCACGCGAGATCATCGCGGCGAAACTGCGGCGCGTGGTCATCCGCGACGCCGACCAGGTCGACGTCAGGCTGGCGGGCGACACCCTGATCGTAGAGGTCGAAGCCAGGCAAACGATCACAGGCCGGCCGTCCTCGGCGCGCCTCAAGTCTGCGATCGGTGATCTCCTGTAGCTTCTTTACCCGGGGCGCGAATTTACAGCAGCCGGTGCCGAGAAAAATGCTCACCGGTCCGTCTCTCTATCTTGATGTGGTGGCGACGGCCGCGGGCCGCCTCGAAATGTCACCGCAATATGGCGCACTGTTGTCAAGAAAGAGAGGAATCCAATGTCGGGTCTTATAACTGGGCTGGTTTTGCTTGCGCTCGGTGCCCTGGCGGCCGCTTCGAGCATCGTCGCGAGGCGTCCGGACGCGAAGGCGTATATCGAACTGATGGTACCTTACCAAGGCTGGTTCGGATTCATAACCTGCCTGTGGGGCGCCTGGACCATCATCAATGCGATCATCAACCTGAACTGGTTTGGCTACGTGCCGGTCTGGTGGCTGACCTACCTCGCGACCGGCGTGCTAATTGCATCGCTCGGCCTGCTGCTTGGCTATGCGTTGCTCACGAAGTTCATTTTCAGCCACAACGCTCAAGCGGCTCAGCGCGGCGAGCAGATTCGCGCCGCCATTGTCCCCTATCAGACCGTGCTCGGCTATGTCGCAATCGGCCTCGGCCTATGGACGATCGTGGCTACGTTTCTCTATCGTATCGTCTAGCTAAAGCTTGATCCGGAAAAGCCGGCCCGCACTTGATGCGGGCTAGGCACCGGCTTTCCTTTGCGACAAACGAGAACCGCGTTCGCGCGGAGATCATGCTCAAAAAGCGCGGTGACGAAGCCCTCATCCACCCCGATCGACAGCATACACATAATCCGGCCACAGAACTTACCAACAATGACTTGACGAATAATGGCGCTCAACCGCTGAACAGTTTGGCCAACCGGCGGAGACAGGCGCTCCACGAGCCCGCTATAGCGCGATGTGTTCGGGATGAATCATCATCGCGCTACAAGTTATTTTTTGAGCATGATCTCCGCGCAAACGTGTTCGGCGTTTGCCGCGAAGGAAAATCGGCGTCCCGCCCGCATCAGGTGCGGAGGCATGCTTTTCCGGATCATGCTCCAGAGCATCGACGAGAGCATCCATGTCGAAGACAAATTTGTGCGCCGCGATCCTCGCGCTGAGCATCGCGATAAGTTTCGCCGCGACCGCTCACGCCGAGAAGCGCGTTGCCCTGCTGGTTGGCAATAACGCCTATCAGAACGTTCCACAGCTGCAAACCGCCGTCAACGACGCGCGTGCGGTCGGCACCGCACTGCGCGGGCTCGGCTTCTCGGTGATTCTCGCCGAGAACCAGTCTCGCCGCGCCATGAGCGAGGCCCTGCTCGCCTTCGACAAGGCGATCGAACCGGGTGACATCGCGCTGTTCTTCTTCGCCGGACACGGCTTCGAGATCCGCGGCCAGAACTACCTGCTGCCGACGGACATCCCGGAGGTCCGCGAAGGACAGGAAGAATTGATCCGCGATTCCGCGTTTCCAGCCGACCGGATCATCGACCGGCTGCAGGGGCGCGGCGCACGCACGGCGGTGCTCGTGCTCGACGCCTGCCGCAACAATCCGTTCGAGCGGCCGGGCGGGCGCGGGCTCAAGGGCAGCGGCGGGCTCGCTGCGATGACGCCTGCCGAGGGCGTATTCATCATGTTCTCCGCTGGCGCCAAACAGACCGCGCTCGACCGGCTGTCCCACGCCGACCGCGCTTCGAACTCCGTGTTCACGCGAAACCTACTCCGCAAGCTGGCGGAGCCGGACCTAACGCTGGTGCAGATTGCCAAGCGCCTGCAAATCGAAGTCAAGCAGTTGGCGGCGAGCGTCGGGGGCGATCAAACGCCGGCCTACTACGACCAGGTCGTCGGCGAGATCGTACTCAACTCAAGTGGACACACCACGCCCGCCGGCCCGCCGCCACCGCAAACCGCGGCCCTGCTCTCCGACGTCGACAAACGCGCCGCCGAGGCCGTGCCGGCTCCCTCGGCCGATCCTGTGTTCGCCGAACTCGACGCGCTGGCGGCCGCGAAGAGCTGGAGCGAGCTCCGCGGCCACCTGACAACGGTGAGGCCGACGGCGCGCGACGCTCATTGGGCTTCGTTGGCCGAACAAGCCGCGATCGGCGAATTGACTCCACTTGCGACGTCGGCGCGTCCGTTTGGCGACCGGCTTGCGGCGCTCGAGCACTATGCCACGACGTTTCAGGTCCTGAACGACAACCCCAAATTCCTGGCCCTGCGCGCGTCGATCGTTCTATCCGCGTTCGGCGAGTGCCTTGATCAGGCTTACGGGGCAGCCGACTGCCGCCGGGGATTAGAGGGTTTCGTGCGCACAACGCCCCAGAGCGTCGGCACGGCGCGCGCCGACCTCGCGCGTGATGCCGCCCGTCTGGTCGGGCGCAAGCTCAACCGCTCGGCCGCCGCACCGTTTTTCGCCATCGCGATCGAAGCGCCTGCCGAAACGAATGTCGCGGCCTGCACGGATCCAGATCTTGCGGACGCCGTCATTGCCGCACTCGGCCGGCCTCCCGACTGGGATGAGGCCAAGGCAGCGGCAGCGCTCACGGAGGCCTGCTGGAGCACACTCGGCACTGCGGTCGTGGCGCAGGTCGCGCGCGAGACTGGCGACAGTTACTACCTTGGCAATGCCTGCCCGATACTGCTGCGGCGCGACGCTTTGACGGGACTGCGCGCGGCCCGCTGCCGCGAAATCAAATCGCGATAGGCGAGGTAGTCACACCAGAGCGCGACGGGTTCAGGATGAATCCCATCGCGCGCCAGTTTGTTGTTTGAGCCTGATCTCCGCGCAAACGCGCGTCCGTGTTTGCTAGCTGAGGGAAAACCGGTGTCCACCATCGGGTCGTCACCCGAGGGCATGCTTTTCCGGATCATGCTCTGGATTAGCGGGCTGAACTCCAGGTTCTTCGCTTCGACGTGCGCTTCCTCGGAAGACCGGGACCGATGGACAGCGCACGCCTTTCTGCCCGCGTGGCTACATCAAAACGAGCAGCCGAAGCCTTGCAGCGAGGTCTTCATCGCGTCCATCGTCTGCTTGCACGTGCCTTCCATGGTCGACTTCGCTGACGGATTCTTGGCCATATCAAGCCACATCTTGCGCGTCTGATCGAGTTGCGCCTTGTAGGTCGCACGCTGCGCCTCCGGAAGCTTCGACGTAACGCAAGTATCGTATTTCGTCAGAAAGTCGTCGCAGGCGGCGATGCCCGTGCTCTGCGCACGTGCAGGCCCGGCGACGGCAATCGCGAACAACGCAGCACCCGTCAAATGCAACAGCAGCAACGCTCTGCGCATGCTCAAGCGTGATCCGATCGCAGCCTTCGTCGTTGTATAACGCATTATCTCTTGCTCCTTTGTAGCGTGAGAGTTTGGATGACAACATAAGAGCAGACGGACAGGCGCTCGCTTTTGGTCTGTCGCCAGCCATCGCGATGCCTCGTTCGGCCCGTTCTCGCGATTGGAATGCAACGCACCGCCGCAACCGAGATGCGGCCCGGACGACTTAAGCATCGGGTTGAGGTCAGTTCGATCCTGCGGAAGCGGGGCGCTCATGCGTGCCGGCCCCTGCCGGCTTCGGCCCGCATGGATCATTGTATTTGCTGGACGCCTCGCCCGGACGTTCGGCCCCCATGTTATCGGGTGTCGACTTCCTGGCCTCCACGTTCGCGTCAATGCACGACTGAGGATCTTTCTTCTTGGTCGGACTGGACGGGATCACCACGATTGTGCGGCTGATCGTGTCACCTGCGTCGTCCGGCTTGACCGCGATCGTTGCGCCGTCTCCAACCATTTTCAAAACAGTCGGTACCGCGATCACAGCCAGGACAGCGAAAGCGAAGCCGGACCACGCAATCGAACGCCGGTACCGAGCAACCGGAGTGACCGCCACTGCCGAAACCCGCTGATGGTTCTGTTCCAACGGAGCAAGAACGCCGGCCGCCCGCTCCATCAAACCCGCTGGAGCTGTCGCCGGCTGCGCCTCGATTTCGTCCAGCAATGCCACCGCGGCAGCGAGTTCCGCGCGGGCCACCGGATCGTTGGCAAATCTCGTGGCGACAGCATCCCACTCTTCCCGCGACAGGGAACAGTCGAGAAACGCGGCGATCTGCGCGTTGTCGATCTCGCCCCATTCACCCGCAACGGAACCCTGCCCCAAACCCTCGGAAATGGTCCGCGACAGTTGCGCGCGAAGCACCTCAAGCGTTTGTAGCCGGTCGGCGCGGCCGTCGTCCTCGGAGAGCGCAGACGCCGGTTCGTGACTGAGGCGTTCAATCATCAGACAGGGTTCCAGTACCCATGTTTAGACGGACATATCTGCATTTTTTTCCAATTGCACCGTAATTTCTTTCAACCACTTTTGGGTACGCTGCTTCAAACGATAGACCTCCTCGACCGGACAACCCATCAGCCTCGCGATGCCGCGCGCCGGCAACGCCTCATTCGCCGAAAATACAATCTGAAGGTACAATCGTTCATCGGTCGGAAGCTTCTCCGCGGCCGCATTAACGACAGCGACGAGAGCTGCACGACGTTGTTCCTCCTCTAAGAGCAGCAAGCGGTCCTCAGGCGTTGGCGACGAATCCGCGATCGAAAGGCCGCCACCTTCGCCAAGCAGCGCATCGAGCGAGATGGCCTCGGCGACTGGCGAGGCGCGTTCCAGCCTCGCGATACCGGCAAGTCGCGCGACCGACTCGGCGATATCAGCGGCTGTCGGATCTTGCTCCAGCCTGCCGCGCAGTGCAGCGGCGAGCCGATCAGCGTCCAGCGGACAACCCTCCCACACCACAGCTGCATAAATCGCCTGGTCGAGCGGAGCCGAACGGGAAATCGCCGCCGGCATACGCCGTCGAGGCGTTTCACGCCGCACGAGATCGATCAAGATACGATCGACCACGGTCAGGATATAGCCGGTGAAGCTGCCGCGGCCTCCGTATGAGCGGATGCGACGAAAATCATTCTCGATCAGCTTGAGGCAAACTTCCTGATACGCGTCCTCGCGGCCAGCTCTCCCGAGCTTGCTTGGCAATTGTCTGCCAATCCGGCTTCGAATGTCGGTCTCGAAGTAACGCGAGAATCGTTCCCACGCCTCGTGCGGCATCTTGCTGAATTGTCCCGCCAGCTGGTCGGCGAGAACATCGCGCGCGACAAGCGACAAATACGTCCTGAGCCGCGAGCGTCCGTCGAACCCCCGCAGCCGCGCGTAATCGTCAGCCTTCAGCGATGCGACGATGTGAAGGAATGCAGCCTCCGCGTCGGCTCCATCGCCTGCCAGCCTCACGACGATCGACCACAGCGTCGTCGAGACGTGCTCGAGAAATTTGCCGGCCGCGCCAGCCTCACCAGAGAGGACAGCATTGACGAGCGCGCGCTCGAAGTTGCCGTTTAGCGGCGGCACAATCTGCGTCTCGGAAGAGACGGGTCTTTCGGCTACCGCATCGGCACTGTCGGCATCGTTATCGTGCGGCTTGGCCTTTTTCGGGACCAACAGATTCTGGACCAACAGGCTGCGCGACCACATGACTTCTCCCCTGACAAACAGTCGACCTACCGAACGACAGTTGAACAGCCAGAGACTGCGGCCTTCCCAAGTTGGCCTTATTCGTCGCCAAACAACTGGTTTTGTCCGTAAAACAACTGGTGTGCTAATCTGGCGAGATTATGAATTGCAACAATGCAGCGAGCGCCGAAGTTGCATGATGAACAATGCGCCGCCCAACCCTGAGCGCTCCACCTGCTGCGCAAGCGACATCTGGTCGTCGTGTCTGCCCTGACATCGCACCAATTTTGTCACAACTGCGCGCCCGCAAATATTAAAAAGCCGCATTGCGTCGATTGCCGAGTCCCCGCACCCGTTGAAACTGCAGAGTTATCGCAGGACGTCAGCAGCGATGAGCGCACGAAATCGAAATCACGCTTCCAGGACTCGAGACGAATAGGATTTGAACTTTATGATTGCACTCCATGATTGCACCCGTCACACGGTGTGGCCGAGGCATCACGGTCAGCAAAAATCCACAGTCGTCCTCTTATGAGTTGAATACTGCGCACTGCTCAGTTCAGGACGTTCTTCAGCGGTCACAAACTCGATGCTGTTCGCAAGGCACTGACATTCTCGTCGGAGAAAAACGGCCGACTCTTATCCAGTACCGACTCTCTCACTCCCCATGCCCGAAAGATCGGCTGCACCTGAGAGATAGCGCGCTGCTTCAGGCAGGTTTTCCTCTTGCTCGTCAGCAAATCCCATCGGCAGTACGAAGCAGGCGCGCTTCCTTACGGCGCGATGGAATCACCCACAGGCGAACGAACAGGCTCAACCAACGCGTCCGCTTCAAACAGCGTCTTTGGCAACCTTCAGAGGTGACGCCTTGACCGACTTGCTGGCTGGCTTGGCTGCAAACTCCATGGGCTCTTTGGTAAAAGGATTTATACCGCTGCGAGCTTCAGTGGCGGGCTTGTTCACGACCGACATTTTGACGAAACCGGGAATGACGAACTCGCCGGATTCATTCAGCTCCTTGTAGCCTACAGTCGCCATCTGCTCGATGACGGCCTTTACGTCTCCCTTTGAAACCTGCGTTCCTTCTGCAATTGCATCAATCAACTGATTCTTGGTCATCTTGGCCATGATGGATTCCTTTGTGGAGGCTCAAAACAGTTTTGAAGCGCATGAGCTACCGGGGTACGTCACTCTGCTTAAAAGGCGACAAGCCACGCAGTTCGCTTCTCGTTCATACCTGTGATCATGAAGTCACCGGGCTTAAAACCCATCAAGGCCCAAAACGCAAGGAGCAGTTCGGCGTACCAGAAGCGGTCGTCGGCGCAAAGACGCGTCCGGCCCTGATTACAGTCGGCCCTGTTGGCCAATTGCGTACCGGATTCAACGGGTTGACCCACATGGAGACCGTGTCCATATGGGACACAGGAATCGAATGAAGCCTGCCGTTTCGGACAAGCTTGGACGCGGCCCGGTATCTCTGGCAGCGTCATTCACACAAAAGGTTTCGTTCGGGAGTCCCTATGACGACACTGTCTATCCTCGATCTCGTCCGCGTCACTGAAGACACCGATGCCCGCGGCGCGCTCGATAACGCCCGCGATATCGCGGTGCATGCCGAGGCTTGGGGCTATCGCCGCATTTGGGTGGCGGAGCATCACAACATGCAGGGCATCGCGAGCGCCGCGACGTCGGTTGTGATCGGTCATATCGCAGCAGGAACAAAAACGATCCGCGTCGGCGCGGGCGGCATCATGCTCCCCAACCATGCCCCCTACGTCATCGCCGAGCAGTTCGGAACGCTGGCGCGCCTGTTTCCAGGCCGCATTGATCTCGGGCTTGGCCGTGCACCGGGGACCGACCAGCTTACACTGCGCGCGTTGCGCCGCACGCCCGAAGCGGCCGACAACTTCCCGCAGGACGTTCTCGAAGTGCAGGCCTTCCTGGCTCCAGCCGGTCCCAATCAGCGCATCCAGGCGGTACCGGCGGCAGGAACGGAAGTGCCGTTGTGGATTCTCGGATCGAGTAATTTTGGCGCGATGCTGGCGGCTGAACTCGGGCTTCCCTATGCCTTCGCCTCGCATTTCGCTCCTGACCTGCTGATCCCCGCGCTGCAAATTTACCGCAGCCGCTTCAAACCGTCCGAGCAACTTGACCGTCCCTACGCGATGGTGGGCGTCAACATCATCGCCGCCGGCAGCGATGACGAAGCGCGCAGGCTGGCGACGACCCAGCAGATGTCCTTCACGAACATCTTCCGCGGCGCGCGGGGCCTGAGCCGGCCGCCGATCGACGACATTGAGAGCTACTGGTCGCCTGCGGAAAAAGCGCAGGCGATGAGCATGCTCGCGCGCTCCATCGTTGGCTCGCCCGATACGGTTCGTTCGGGCATCGATGCGCTCGTTGCGGAAACAGGCGCCGACGAACTCATGATCGTGTCCGATGTCTACGATCACGCAGCTCGGCTGCGCTCCTTCGAACTCATCGCCAGCGCCGCACGTATTGTCTGAAAACTTCGTGGAAAAATCACGAGAATTTCGCGACCTATTCCAGGGCGTCGCTGATCGAGCTCGTTGCCTTCTGCAACAACTCAATCACCACCTCCTCGCGAAGCAGCGACATTCGGTCAGCATCGCCGATCAACGTCAGACTGCCGATCACAGAGCGTCCAGTCGCGAAAATGGGCGCAGAGATACCCTCAATGCCGGTGTTTAGCTCGCCTTTCGTGAGGCTGTAGCCGGCCTTTCGAACACCCACCATCGACTCGTAAAAGGCGTTCCAGCTCATGGCCAGCGCGTCGGTGTCGCCTTCCGCGCGTCCATCCTCATGCAGGCGTCTTAGTCGGGCAGCGGGCAAGAACGCGATGATCGCCTTTGAGCTTGAACCTCGAAACAAAGGCAGCGGCCGCCCCCTGCCGAAATTCAGCGTGCGGCCTGGACCGGCTGACTCGATGTGCACCGTAAGGATTGACCGGCCGTAGATCTTCGTAAGCAGGACATCGAGACCCGTCTGTGAGGACAGTTCATGCATGGGACCGGCCGCCGCAATAATTGCGGGATCGCATTCCCTGATTTGGAGGTCCAGCTCCATGATGCGCGGTCCGAGCGCGAAGCCACCTTTCCATCGCACCAGCAAACCTGCCTTGGCGAGTTCCTTTACATAGCGATAGGCTGTGCTTGTCGGTACTCCCGCGCCTTGAGCAATCTCGTCGGCTGACAATACAGGCTGGGTGCGGCTGAACAGCCGCAGCGTTCCCAGCATCCTCGAGAGGCTGGAGCTATTCTCCTCTTTCGCGATACTAGCCGTCGAGAGCGGGCGAACGGGTTTAGCTCTGGATTTAACCTTCTTGACGATCCGCGCCTTCGTCGTTCGCACCACGCCCAGCCGCTTCTTCTTGCCCATGAATCGATGACCCTTGCCGCCGCCAACTAGCATCTACCCTGAGAACTCAACCATGTCGACGGAAGAGCTCCCTGGCCCGCGCCGCCCCTTGGCCGGTTCAGTTCTGTGCGGCATGAGACCACAGCTCTTCAAAATCATCTGCCGTCCATATCAATCCTTGTCTTGCGCAAGATATCCTGTGTCAGGGTAACCGACTTGTCCCAGCTATCTGTTTCCCTCCCCGACATGACGCCAGCATCCTGCAAACCAAGTTCCTGCAACTTGGCTTGCATGCCCGGTTCGGCCATCACCTCAGCTAGCTTGCTTCTCAGATAGACGACGATGTTCCCGGGCGTTCCTGCTGGCGCAAAGACAGCAAACCAGCCATCATTTTCCAGTCCCCCGACACCCGCTTCCTGAAAGGTAGGCACGTCCGGAAGCAGGGACACCCGTTGCGTACCCGTTACCGCCAGCGCACGAAGTTGCTTCGCTTCGACGTAGGAGCTGACGGCCGCGACAGTCAGGAAGACGCTGTCAATCGTGCCGCCAATGAGATCGGTTACTGCGGGCGCCGAACCCTTGTAGGGGACATGGACGAGCCGAAGACCGCGTTGGGTGGCCAGCAACGCCCCCATCAAATGAGGTGACGAGTGGACGCCGAAGGTGCCGAAGGTCAGCTCGGCATTCAGCTGCGCAAGAAACTGATTGAGGTCCCTGAATCTCGAGTTTTCGTTCACGGCAAGGACCAGCGGTGTCCGCGCGATGATCGATATCAGAACGAATTTACGCCTGACCTCATCCATAGCATTCCTGTCGGTCGAAAGAAGTGGTGCGATCACGTGAGTGGAATTGCTTCCAAACATCAGTGTATGGCCGTCCGGCATGGACTTCTCGACAAATTGGCTCGCGATCAGGCCATTCGCGCCGGGTTTATTGTCTATGACTATTGTTTTGCCGGTCAATGCGCGGAGCCTGTCACCGATGAGCCTGGCTAGAATATCTGTTCCACCTCCCGCCGCAAACGGCACCACCAGCGCTAGTGGGCGCTCGCCCAAAGGAGACTCAGAAGCAATTTGAGCCTGCACATCCGCCGCCTTGCAGGCCAGCAGCGCCAAGCACGATGCAACAGCAAAACTCAGTCTTCTCATTTGATCTCCAACTGACAATGGGACGATTGGACACTTGCAAGGAAACGCCGGGCCCCCTCGCCCTCTGCAGCCTCGCGCTTGACCGTCAGGTTTCCTCTTCCTGAAACGCCGACTCCCGCGCCTTGCGCAGGCCAGGAAGGGTCATCAGGATCAACAGGGCCGCCGTCGCGAGGATCAGGCTTAGGCTGATCGGTCGCTGGAGAAATACCAGCGGATCGCCACGCGACAACAGCATGGCCCGGCGAAAATACTCTTCAAGTTGCGGCCCGAGAACCAGTCCCAACAGGAAGGGCGCGCCTTCGCATCCCAGCCGCATAAAGATGTAGCCTAACACGCCGAATATCGCGATCTGGATCACGTGAAACGTACTGTTCTGCAGGCTGTACGCGCCGATGCAGCAGAAGAGCAGAATCGCCGGTGCCAGAAACCGGTAAGGCACCGTGAGCAACTTTACCCAGATGCCAATCAGCGGCAGATTGATGATGACGAGCATCAGATTGCCAATCCACATCGATGCGATCATGCCCCAGAACAAGTCTGGTCTCTTGGTCATGACTTCTGGACCAGGCTGGATACCTTGAATGATCATTGCGCCCACCATCAGCGCCATGACAGCGTTGGATGGAATGCCCAATGTGAGCATCGGGATGAATGATGTTTGGGCAGCAGCGTTATTGGCGGATTCCGGCCCTGCCACACCCTCGATGGCGCCCTTGCCGAATTCGTCGGGATTGCGTGAAATCTTCTTCTCAAGCGTGTAGGCAGAGAATGCACCAAGGGTGGCTCCACCTCCGGGCAAAACGCCCAGGATCGAGCCTAACAAGGTACCACGAACGATTGCTGGATAAGCGCGTCGCGCTTCTTGACGCGTCGGCCACAGCGAACCCACCCTGATCACCCCCGATCGCTCCAGCCGCCGTTCAAAGTTGACCACGATCTCGGCAATCCCAAACAGGCCCATTGCAATTGGTGCAAAGTCAATGCCGTCGGCTAGCTGGGGGATGTCGAATGTAAATCGCTCTGCACCAGTGTTGATGTCGGTACCGACAAGGCCGAACAGCAGGCCGAGGAACACCATGGCGACTGCCTTGAGGATTGACCCGTTGGCGAGCACGATGGCCGCGATCAAGCCGAGCGCCATTAACGAGCAATACTCGGCAGGTCCGAAGCTCTGGGCCATTTGCGTCAGCGTTCCCGCGAACAGCACGATGACGATCGTACCGACCGTGCCCGCAAAGAATGAGCCAATCGCGGAGATCGAAAGCGCCGCACCCGCGCGCCCACGCTTGGCCATTTGGTAACCGTCAATACAGGTCACCACCGATGACGCTTCGCCCGGCAGATTTACGAGAATCGAAGTAGTGGAGCCACCGTATTGCGCACCGTAATATATCCCGGCCAGCATGATCAGCGCCGCGGTCGGTGGAAGATGAAATGTGATGGGCAGAAGCATCGCTATGGTGGCCACGGGACCAATTCCCGGCAGCACTCCAATGAGCGTGCCAACCATACAGCCGACGAACGCATAGGCCAGGTTCTGCAGAGTGAGCGCTACGCCCAATCCGAGAGCGAGATTGTGCAGGAGATCCATCTACCAAACCCCAGCAATCATCGAAACATTCATGCCGAGACCTAGTTTGAATACCGTCAGCGATAGCACGCTCAAAACGACAATATTGGCAATCACCTCCCGTAACTTGAATTCGTCACCCGCAATTGACGCGATCAGAATTAGTGCGACGAGAGCCGGGAACATTCCGGTTACTTCGAACAGCAGCGCGAAGACGACAATTCCCACGGTCACAAGGGTGATGGGCTTCCATCTCGGCGCTTCAACGGCCTCACCCGGGTAAACCAGAGCGACAGTCGCGATGATGAAGCCGAGTCCAAGCATGAGATACGCGAGCATGTGAGGCACATAGCCTGGTCCCATGCGGACGGTGGTGCCAACCGGCAGATGACGACCGAACCAAAGCGCCGCGAGACCGAAGCCGATGAACATCAGGCCCGATAGAAGATCCTTGGTCAGCAACCGGCTCATTCGCCCCCCGATTCCAACACTCGCCGATGCTCGTCGTGCCGATGGCCCCTGCGGGTAGCGCCCCAGTTGGAGCCGACCGGCCGTCTTCTCGAGCTTTTCTCCATCGTTCGTCCGATTCCGCTTAGCCGGCGCGGCGGCGTAGCTCCGCCGCCTCCGCAGCCCTGGCAGCCTTCACGCTGTCTCTGGCCTCGATGCGGTTGATGTAATCGATCAGATGCGGCCATGGCGACAGATCGAGGTTGTGCAGTCGGCTCCACGTCACAATGGTGTAGCAATAGGCGTCAGCCACGGTGAACGTGTCGCCGGTGAGATAAGGCTGCGACGAAAGGACCTCGTTGAGCCACGCGAACCGTTTGGACAGATTTTCTATCGCGATCTCACGGTAAGCCGGCGGCGTGGTCGGCCGAAACAGCGGCGTAAACCCCTTGTGCAGTTCGGAGCTGATGAAGTTCAGCCACTCCAGGACGCGATAGCGCTCGAGGGTCGCGTTCTGGGGCAGCAGACTGTTACCCGCCTTCATGTCGGCGATGCATTGCACGATGACCGGACCTTCGGTCAGCAGTTGTCCATCGTCCAGCGCCAGGGTCGGCACCTGCCCTTTCGGGTTGATTTTGAAATAGTCGGCGCCATCCAGTAGCCTCTTGGCTCGCACGTCCACCCATTCGAGTGATAGCGGCATCGTCAGCTCGCGAGCAACGATATCGACCGCGAGCGAGCAAGCATGCGGAGCAAGATAAAGCTTCATTGATACATCCTAACGCTGCGGGGGTTTGCTACGGAAAGCCGGGCTCGAGCTTAATCTTTCGCCGCGCGATGATGTCTCCATACTGGCTACGCCCTTTCTCAAGGAGACGCACGAGATCGGCCGGCGTGCTGTACGCCGCATCGAAGCCGCTCGCGTCCAGTGCCGCGCGCAAGCTCGGCGAACCGAGGGCTTCCTTCATGGCTGCATTGAGCGTCTGCACGATCTCGGGCGGTGTCTTCGCGGGCGCAAGCAACGCGAAGAAACCGACGATCGCCAGGTCGGGCAAGCCAGCCTCGACGGCAGTCGGAACATCGGGAAACAACGGATGACGGACATCGCTCGTGATGAAGAGCGGTTGCAAATGACCAGCGCGAATGCTCCCGATCAGCGGTGAAAGAACCTCGTCCATCAATTGAGATTCGTTTTTGGCAACGGCATCGCGCGCCGAGGCGCCGCCCTTGTAGGGCACATGCTCGAACTCCGTACCTGTGGACGCCATGAATATCTCGCCCAGAAGATGGTTGCTTGAGCCAACACCGGCCGATGCAAAATTGAGCTTCCCCGGGCGCTGCTTGGCGAGATTTACAATGTCCTGGACCGTCTTCGCTCCCGTCGCGGTCGAAGCGGCGAAGATAAAGGGCTGCGTCACGCCAAGACTTATGGGAGTCAGATTCTTCACATATTGCTGATCTGGATACAGCATCGGCGAAACCGTGAGTGTGCTTCCGCTTCCCCACAGCAGCGAGTAGCCGTCCGGCGTGGTTTCGGACAAGCGGCGCGTCCCTGGCCGGCCGCCGGCACCTGGACGATTTTCGACGATCACTTGTTGGCCGAGAATCCTGGTCAGTTCCTGCGCTACCAGACGCGCGGAAATATCCGAAGACCCTCCAGCCTCAAACGCGACGACAAGTGTGATGGGACGGCCAGGATAAGAACCGGCCGCAAACGCTGGTAGCGGAAGGCCGAGCAGAAACAAAAACAGAAAAGCGCAACATGCCAGCCACCGGCCATGCCGTGGCTTCGTCCCCTCGCGGGCTCTCATGCTCGTTCCCTCCGGGCAACACCATTCGGCTTCGTTTTATTGATTGCATTTTTTCTTATATTATAAGAATTTTAACATCCGTCAACCCAGCCCGATGGATTCCCGGGTATGCCGAGGTCAATCGAAGCCAATCATCGGAGGACATCACCATGCGGACTGCGAGACTCGTCTTATTTGTCCTTTCGTTGGTGGCTTCTGCAGCGCAGGCCCAAACCGCGTATCCTTCGAAACCAATCACGATGGTCGTGGCGTTCGCGCCAGGCGGCGGCACCGACACCGCAGCGAGGTTGATCGCCAAGGAAATGGCGGTCGAATTGGGTCAGCCCATCATCATCGAAAACCGTGCGGGAGCCGGCGGCGCCATCGGGGCAGCTTCCGCCATTCGCGCAACCCCTGACGGCTATACGTTGCTGTTCGGTACCGGATCGGAGTTGAGCGTGTTGCCGGCGGTCAGAAGCAAGCCGCCCTATGATTCCTTGAAGGACTTCGCGCCGATCTCTCAAGTCGGCGCTGTCTCGTTCCTGCTTGCGGCCAATCCTTCCGTGAAAGCAGAGACAGTTCGAGAACTGGTTGAATTTGCGCGCGCTAATCCCGGGCAGATCACTTATGCATCTTTCGGGTTGGGCTCGACCAATCACCTGATCAGTGAAGCCTTTTCCAGCAAAACCAATGTCAGCCTGATGCATATACCCTACAGGGGAAGTGCGGCGGCAGTCACGGATCTGCTCTCGGGACAGGTCCAGATCGCATTCGACACCACATCCGTGATGCTGCCCTATGTGCGCGGCGGAAAACTGAAGCCGTTGGCGACCCTTTCGCCTTCCCGAACCGCTCTTGCGCCCGATCTACCGACAATGGCGGAAAGCGGCATTGATGGCTTCACGTTCGAGGGCTGGCTCGGGCTGCTGGCTCCGCGAAACACGCCTGCCGAGATTGTCCAACGACTTTACGTCGCACTTGCCAGCGTACTCAAGGCACCGGCGCTCGCTGAAGCATTGAAGGAACGCGGCGTCAGCGTTGTCGGCAGTGACCCAAAGCAGTTCGGCGCCTTCATGAGTTCCGATGTCGACAAATGGAAAGAGATCGCGCGAACGTCCGGAATTCAGATCGAGTGAGCCAGACGTGGCGGAAAATTAGGATCGATGCGCTCCGAGTTTCGATCGCGACAAAAGAAGCTGCCCGGTCGCGCCACGACCTCGGCAATTGCCGAGCGGCCGATTGGCACAAGGCGTTTCATTTGTTTAAAAAGTTGAGCGGGAGGCCGCCACGCGGCCAATCGACCGCGACCAACTGCCCCTTGCCGGATAACGTAATATAAGCGGTTTTCAATTCCGGGCCGCCAAAGGCGATGTTGGTCACCAGCAGATCGCCCAATTCGACCTGCTCCACCAACCGGCCGTCGGGTGCGAATACCGAGATGCAGCCTGCGACCAGCGTGGCGACGCAGATGTTTCCGCTTGCCTCCACCGCAAGCGAGTCGAACATGTTATAGCCTCCAAGACCGGCAATCGGGCGACCGCGTTCTCCGCGGTAGATTGTCGGGGCAGGCGCGATCTGATCGCGCTCGGAAAGATCGTAGGCCCACAGGCGCGCCGTCGGCGTCTCCGCGACGTAGACGGTTCGCTCGTCCGGCGACAGCCCGACCCCGTTGGGAGGCAGGATCCGAATACCTGTTCGGTAATTTGGCGCATGCCAGGCTCGATGTAGTACAGCCCGCCCACATCGATGTCGCGCGCGCGTCGCTTGCCGAGATCGGTGAACCACAATCCGCCGGACGGTCGAACACCAGGTCATTCGGGCCTTTCAGCTGGTGATCGCCGCATTTGTCGAATACTGTTTCGACTTTGCCGCTCGCCGCGCGAAGCCACCCAGCCAAACCCGCCGTTGTTGCAGACATAGCATTGACCGTCCGGACCAATTGCCGCGCCATTCGGACCGCCAGGGATTTTCGCAACAACCTGCTTGCGGCCACCGGGCCATACGCGCGTCAATTGCTGCGCACGGATTTCTACCAGCAGCACCGAGCCATCAGGCAAAACGACCGGCCCCTCCGGAAAGTCGAGGTCGCTTGCAATCACGCGCATGCTTGCCATCAAGACACCTGTATCGACTTGTTTTGTTGGTCCCGCCCCCGCCATCGTCGGCGTAGCCGGGGACTACGACCTTGTCTGCGGGCGGATTTCCTCCAGGAACTGCTGGAGGAAGAAATTGAATTCGGGGAGATTGTCGTCGTGCACATAGTGCGTTGACGAAGGGATATCTCTCCAGAGGATACGCGGATTGCGCCGGCACATTTCCCGCGCGATGTCCGCGGTCAGAAAATCCGAATTGGCTCCGCGCATCAGCAAGGTCGGAATGTTCAACGCCTCGACATGTGGCCACAGATCCACGACTTGTTCCGGTCTCGCGTTCAAACGTGCCTCGGCAATACCTTCCGCATCGTAGCGCCAGGCGATGCGGCCGCTCCTCTCTTCCTTCAGCGAGTGAGTGACGCGGGATTGCAGCGCCGTCGCCGAAACGTCGGGTCGAATTTTGCGCCAGAATGCGGTGGCCTCCCCCCAGCTCGTAAAGGACGAAGGTGTTTCGCGCAGTTCGCGTTTAATGCGGTCAGCTCCCCTGCCCCCTGCCGATGCACCCGGCCCCATATCCTCGACAACCAGGGCCGACAGCCGATCGGGGTGACGCGAGGCATAAACAAGGGCGTTTGCGCCGCCCATCGAATGCCCTAGCAGGACAAACCGCTTGAGCGATAGTCTATCGACGAGGGCTTCAAGATCGCGCACATAGGCATCTGTGAAGTAGTTCCGTTGCGGATCCCAATCACTGTGTCCACGACCGCGCTGATCCAGCGCGATTACTCTCCAATGCGGCAACAACGGAAGGGCTACCGGCTCCCACGTATAGGCGTAACTGCGCAATCCGTGCAGCATAACGATCGCGGGCGCCTCGCGAGGACCCCATGCCACCAATCGAAGCTTGAGGCCATCACTTGTTATCCATTGAACTTCTGCTTCCATGCTGCTCTTCTGTCTGACTTCGCTTGCTATCGCAGGCCATCGCTGCCGGAAATCTCGGTTGCGGCGAGACCGCCAAGCCGCGCGTGCAGGCGTCCCCGGCTGGCAAACGCGAACGCAATTACGATTTCGTCTGCGTTCGGTGCATCCGCGAACTGAACGGTCATGGTGTCGTAGTGGGACCGTACATAGAGCGCGTCCTTGTGAGCCAGGGGAATGTCGATCGATCCACCGGGAGTGCCGCGCTTGCCGGTCGAAGGTATCCATGCCTTGCCGCCACCCAGGGCATCGCGAACCGGATCGGCAAAAGCGCTCGTTAGAAACGCGTTACCGTGCTCGTATTCTCCGCTGATTCCAACGATCGCTGCCTTGCCATAGCTTTCCACTTGGCCTTCGCCAAACAGCGCCTTTATGCGTCGGCCAAATTCGACACCCAGGGCCGCTGAATCTGCTACGATCAAATCCAGATTCTGACTGAAATTTCCTGCGTAGGGGTTGGCAATGGCGGCGGCCAACACAAACTTGCGCAACGGCAATCCATCGGCAAGTTGTCCCGTCTCATTGGCGAGGGTGTCCTCAACCTGACAATACCACTTGCGAATGTGATATCCGATAAAGTTGGGTGTCTTCTGCATCCTTCAATGCTCCTGGCAGCCTTCGGCGTTTCATCAAGCGTTGAGCTTCGCTGTTGAGAACACGAAGCTGGGGGAACGGCCCCGCCCCGCGCCGAATCTCAGTGGTCTGATTTCGGATTGGCTCCAAGCGGCGCCTTCACCGGCGTCCAGGCGACGGCCGTGATTTCGCTGAACTCTCTCCACTCCTTCTCCCAGCTAAGCCCAGCGTCGCGGGACGTGAAGAGATGTCCGTACTTCGTGCCGGCATAGATCAGGTCGGGCTGTGAGGAATGCGCGCCAAAGGCCCAGAACGTCGAGTTCGGAGTCTGCTTTATGGTGACGCTCTCCCAATCTGCACCCCGATCGTTCGACCGATAAAGGCGCGTCTTGGTTCCCGGCGTGCCGTCGCCGATCGCCAGCAAAAGCCCGTCGCTCTTGGCGGGCAACGGCAAGACGGTCCGCGTGTAGTACATGCCGTCGAAGCGGTCTCGCGAGGGATTGCCTGCCCAGGTTTTTCCGTCATCGACGCTCCGATAAACGGTATTCACCGTGAGGACGAAAGTGGTCTTCGGTGCCGAAGACGTCGCCGGGAGGATAGCAATCGAGTGGATGTCGGAATGCCTGATGGTGCGGTCATCTCCGTCGACCCGCTCCCAAGTGCTCCCCGCATTCCGGCTGCGCCATGCGCCACCCTCCTCAAGGCCAAACCACACCTGCTGACTATCGTCGGGATCGACGCAAACCGTGAGCAACCTGGGCCGGTTAACGCCGGCGCAGAACTCCGGAAAATCGGTGGTCGATCGGCTCCAGGACTCACCGGAGTCGATCGATTTGTATAACGCGGCGCGCGATGGCGCACCGGTTCCGGCGTAGAGCACCGAAGGGTTGTTCGCATCGACCGCAATCGACCACACGGTTAAGCCTTGAAGCGCACCCTTGGCCTGACGCCAGTGGCAGCCGCCGTCCTCACTGATGCAAACGCCGCAATCGGCACCCGCATACACCCGCTCCGGACGTTGGGGATCCACTGCGAGCGACCGCACGATCCCGTCGAACTCGATCGGTTCGCCGATGCCTAGTCGATGCCAACTCTGGCCATTGTTGTTGCTGCGCAACATTCCTTGACCGGCGGTCGCAACAATAATCGTGTGCTCCATGGATGCCTTCCTTTGCAATCGGCCTGTTCGCAGTCTTCTTCAATTTTTTCTCACATTGTGATAAAATACTAAGAAATGAAAGTAAAGCAGTCGTATGCAGATTTGTGCCCGGGGCATTGGACCTGCGGATGCAAATGACTGGAAACTTTCTCGCAGCGCCGGCCCGACGCCCGAAGCCAGGATTGCCGCGTCAACGGCTCTTTCAGAGCCGGCTGCGCTGCGGTCACAACTCAATGAAATTGCACACGCGAGCGCGGGTTCGCGCTCGATGCAATCCGAGAAATCTTGCGGACTTTGCGGCCGAGCGGCGACCGATCGTGATCCGGTCTCGCATTTGTAATGCGACCATGCCCGTCGAATTTTGTCTCGCAGGTGCGAGCAATGGCACCGGCGCGTTCGATTTGAAGACATCGTGCCTGATATCCCATCGGTCTTTGCCTCTTGTTTTTGCGCAGGCACCCTTGACTCAATTAATTTCGAAGAGTGGAATTAAATTCTGAAAAGCGCATCGAGGTTCCATGGCCAGACTGACTGCGGTTGAGCGGAAGACCAGCACCAACACGTTGGAGGCTTCCTCCGACGACGTGCGGCTCGTGCAAGCTGTGGCGCGCGGCCTGTCGGTGCTCCGGGCGTTCAAGCCCGGCGAAAATTCACTGAGCAACAGCGAACTGGCCGAGCGCACAGGCCTGTCGAAGCCGACGATCTCGCGTTTGAGCCAGACACTTGCCGCGCTCGGCTACCTGTCGATCGTTCCCCGCACCGGGCACTACCAGCTCGGAGCCGGTATCGTCGCCTTGTGCCATTCGCTGCTCGCCGGCATGCCTCACCGGATCGCCGCCCGCCCCGTCCTGCAGGAAATCGCGGACTTCTCGCGCTTGCCCGCATCGGTCGGCATGCGCGACCAACTGGTCATGCTCACCATCGAGACGGCGCATCATCCGCAGATGCGGCCGGCACGGTTCGACCTGGGCTCGCGGCTGCCGATCGAGACTTCGGCCATGGGCCGCGCCTATCTATTCGCCCTGGCGGAGGATGAGCGCGGGGCGTTGCTGCGGCGGATCCAACTGCAGTGGCCACGCAGCGAGTGGCGCGGCGTGCGAGCGCGGATCGACACGGCCTTCGAGTCGATTGCCAAGCGCGGTTTCTGTGTGTCCCTCGGCGATCGCCAGCCAGATGTCTACGCGGTCGGCGCCCCCGTCGTGACGGCTGACGGCGCGGTTCTGGCTTTCAATTGCGGTGGAATGCCATCTGAGGTCACCGCCGCGCAACTCGAGAACGAGATCGGGCCGCGCCTTGCGCGCGCAGCCCGGCAAATTTCCATGGAGGCTCCAGGCGGTGCGTGACTTCACGAAACAAGGCCGATCGATGGCGGTTGGCGAGAACGGCACGATCTGCACATCGCATCCGGCTGCCTCCATGGCCGGCCTCGATATGCTGCGGTCGGGCGGCAATGCGGTCGACGCGGCCCTCGCCGCCATCGCCGTACTGGCCGTTGTCGAGCCGCACATGACCGGCATAGGCGGCGACTGCTTCGCGCTGTTCTCGATGGGCGGCGCGGCACCGATCGCGCTCGACGGTTCGGGGCGTGCGCCTGGCGCAGCAAAAGCCGAATGGTACGTCGATCGTGACATCCGTGAAATTCCACCAACCTCCGCCCATGCGGTGACGATACCCGGTGCGATCTCGGCGTGGTGCACGCTGAACCGTGATCATGGATCGAAGCCACTTTCAGAGATTCTTGCGCCGGCGATCCGCCTTGCCGAGGATGGCATGCGGGTGACGCCTCGCGTCGCCTGGGATTGGGGCCGGCAAATCGAGAAGCTCTCGGTAGATCCCGCGACCCGCGCCGCGTATCTCCCCGGCGGTCGCGCACCTGATGTTGGCGACCTCTTCCGCAACCGTGCGCTTGCCGAAACCCTGCGTTGCATCAGTCGCGAGGGCGCGGCCGGATTCTACACCGGCAAGGTAGCCAAGGCCCTGACCGCCAAACTGCGCGCGACTGGCGGGCTGCATCAGGAGGAAGACTTCGCCCGGCATCGCTGCGATTATGTGCAGCCGGTCGAGACCAGCTATCGCGGATACAAGGTCCACGAGTGTCCGCCGCCCGGACAGGGGTTGGCCGCCCTCATGATCCTGCGCGCTATCGAAAATCTGGCGCTTGGCGACAGCCGGCACAGCGAGGCGGATCGTATCCATCTTCTTGCCGAGGCCACCAAGGCGGCGTATCGCGCCCGCGATTCCTACTTCTGCGACCCGACGCAGGGCGACACGCCGGTTGCGCGGTTTCTTTCGGATGCATTTACCGCCCGGGTCAGAGATCGCATCGATCCCGGCAAGGCCTCGCTGCCTGAAGACTGGGACCTGACCGAGCATAAGGACACCGTGTATGTTTGCGCGGTCGATCGCGACCTCAACGCGGTGTCGTTGATCAACTCCCTGTTCGCGCCGTTCGGCAGCGGCATTTTCGAGCCGACGACGGGCGTTCTGCTGCACAACCGAGGAAGCGGATTCCGGACGGACCCCACGCACCCGTGCGTCATCGCGCCCCACAAGCGGCCGCTGCACACCATTATTCCCGGGCTGCTCTTCCGCGACGGCAAGCCGATCATGCCGTTTGGGGTGATGGGAGGGCACTACCAGGCCACGGGCCACGCGCACTTTCTCTCCCAGATTCTCGATCACGGGCTCGACATCCAGGCAGCAAGCGACGCGCCACGTTCATTCGCTTTCGACGGAAAGCTATCGCTCGAGAAGACAATCTCGCAGAGCGCGTTCGACGAACTCGCCCGCCGTGGACACGCGGTCAACTGGTCCGACTTCCCGATCGGAGGCGCGCAAGCGATCTGGATCGATCACCAGCGGGGAATCATGTTCGGCGCGTCCGATCATCGCAAGGATGGCATGGCCCTGGTGCTCTAGCCGGAAGGAACTGAGCAATGACGCTGTTGAAAGGCGCATCCGCCGCTGAGGCAAGTCCGGAGCACCGCCCGGCCGGCGCATCGAGCTCACGCGATTTCATCCGCATCAAGGAAGTCGGAAAACTGTTCGGCGGTCGCGGGCCGGTCGTGACCGCGCTTCAGGATATCAACCTCGATATCGACCTCGGGGAATTCGTCGCGGTTGTGGGTCCGTCGGGCTGCGGGAAATCGACGTTGCTTCGTATTCTCGCAGGACTGATCCCGACCAGTTCGGGAACTGTCTGGTTCGGCGATCGCAGGCTGGAGGGGCCGCGGCACGACATCGGCGTCGTGTTCCAGTCGCCAGTGCTGTTTCCCTGGCGTACCGTTCTCGACAACGTTCTGATCCCGATCGACGTCCAGAAGCTTGATCGCAAGAAGTATCTGTCGCGGGCGCGTGACCTCATTAATCTCGTTGGGTTGAGTGAGTTCGAACAGCGCTATCCTGCCGAGCTCTCCGGCGGCATGCAGCAGCGGGTCGGCATTGTCCGCGCCCTGGTGCACGATCCGGCGATGCTGCTCATGGACGAACCTTTCGGTGCGCTCGACGCCATGACGCGCGAGCACATGAACGTCGAATTGCAGCGCCTCTGGACGGCCCAGAGCAAGACGATCCTGTTCATCACCCATTCGATTTCCGAGGCCGTGTTTCTGGCCGACAGAGTCGTTGTGATGACGCCACGCCCGGGTCGCATCGCGGAGGTGCTCGACATCAACCTTCCTCGCGAGCGGACGCTCGACATGATGACCACCCCGCCGTTTGGCGAATACGTCCGCCGTATCCGCGCTCATTTCGGCACAGCTGGAGTCATGGACTGATGCCTGACCTCTCCTCGCTCGACACCGCCAAGAATCGAATTTTGAGCATCCTGCTGCTGTGCCTCGTGCTCGTCATCTGGCAGGCAAGTCCGGTTCTTTTCAAGATCCCCGCGTTCATCCTGCCGTCTGCGTCCGCCGTGGCCGAAGGGCTGTGGCGCGGCCTGACCAACGGTCTCTATCTCTATCACGGTGCGGTGACGTTGTTCGAGGTGCTTGCCGGCTTTGCGCTTGGCGGATCCCTCGGCCTCGCACTTGGAGTGGCCGTCGCACTCAACCGGCGTTTCGCCTACTTCATCTACCCTCTACATCATCATGTTCCAGTCGATGCCGAAGGTCGCGCTCGCGCCGCTGTTCGTTCTCTGGTTCGGCCTCGGCGTGACATCCAAGATCGTAACGGCGGCGCTGGTGGCTTTCTTTCCGATGATGATCAACACGATCTCCGGATTGAACTCTGCAGACAAGGACCGCATCGACCTCATCCGTTCGCTCGGCGGCAGCGAACGACAGGTATTCACCATGCTGCGGCTTCCGAGTGCCCTGCCCTTCATCATGGCGGGTCTCGAGATCGCCATGGCGCTGTCGCTGATCGGCACCGTTGTCACCGAGTTCCTCGGTGCGGACGCCGGGCTCGGCATGCTGATGCAAAGCATGAATTTCATGATGGACGTCGCCGGGTCGTTTTCCGTCCTGATCATTTTGGCGGTCGTCGGGCTCGTACTCAATCAGACGCTGATCATGATCCGCAACCGGGTGCTGTTCTGGGAGCGCCTTGGACGGGTTGACCCCGGAGCCGCCGCCGACACGACCATCGCCGAGCCGAAGGCTCCCCCAGCCGGCAACGCGCTCCCCGCATCGCAGAAGTGAACTTGCATGAAGGTCTATTACTCAAAACGTCAGCTTGAGCACCGTCCCCAGCAGATCATGCTGCTCGGCAAGCTCTCCCCGCCCGTCGAAAATCCGGATCGGCTGGAGGTGCTTGCCCGCAGGCTGACCGAGGCCGGCCTGAAGGAAACGCCACCTGCCGACCATGGCCGCGACGCCATCGAAGCCGTGCACAGCGCCGACTATGTCGACTTTCTCGCCTCCAGCTACGTGCGCTGGGCCGCCAATCCCAAGGCGGGGCCGGAGGTCCTGCCGAACACGCATCCGTACCGCGGCAAAGGATCGGCCCTTACCCCTTCGTCCAGACCGCGTTGCAGCGCGGTCAACGCCCAGGCGGGCTGGTACATCGGCGACCTCAATTGCGCCATCGGCGCCGGCACCTGGAGTGCGGTTTACGAATCGGCGCAGGCCGCGCTGTCTGCGGCGCACGCGGTTATCGATGGTGCCCCCTCTGCATTCGCGCTTTGCCGTCCCCCGGGACATCATGCATTCACCGACCGCGCCTCCGGCTTCTGCTTCCTCAACAACGCCGCCATTGCCGCCGATCTCATCGGCAAACGGACAGGCAAAGTGGCCATCCTCGATTTCGACACGCATCACGGAGACGGCACGCAGGCGATCTTTTATGGCCGCAAGGACGTGCTGTTCGCATCCGTGCACACCGATCCGACGACCTACTATCCCTACTTCTCGGGTTACGCCGACGAGCGCGGCCAGGGAGAGGGTCACGGCGCCAACCTCAACGTGCCGCTTGCTCCCGGCAGCGGCGACGAAGTCTTTCTCGACGCCTGCCGAAATCTCGTCGAAGCCGCGCGTGCGCACAAGACCGAGGTGCTCGTGGTGTCGGCCGGCTGGGACGCCCACCGCGACGACCCGCTGTCCCTGCTCGTCTCGACGGACGCCTTTGCACGAGTCGGCGAATTGCTCGCCGATCTGCAGCTTCCGACGCTGATCGTGCAGGAAGGCGGCTATTCGCTCGGAGCCTCCGAGAACGCGGCCGCAGCCTTTATCGGTGCATTCTGCTCACGACACAAACGGACCTGACGAGATGTCACCTCAACCAACCTGCAACAGAACTGGAGAGTAAGATGCGTCATACCTGTCTAGGTGCTGGCCTCGCCCTTTGCTCGCTGATCGCCGTTGCAGGCACGACCTCGCCCGCATTCGCACTGGACAAAGTGCGCCTGGGCTGGTGCACGAGCGTGATAACACACGGGGTCGCCCCGATCGCCGTTGCCACCAAGCTTGGCTGGTTCAAGCAGGAGGGCATTGAAGTCGAACTGGTGAATTTTCCGGGATCTTCGGACTGCGTCCGAAACGTTGCGACAGGCGAGGTGCTGGCCGCCGTCGCCACCCCAGAACCGGTCGCGATCCTGCAGCAGACGGGCGTGAAGACGCAGGTTTTCTACACCGCCTATCGCCGCAACATTTTTGGTGTCGCAGTGCCGGTGGACAGCCCCATCAAGAAATATGCGGATCTAAAAGACAAGAAAATCGGGGTGACCTCCATGGCCTCGGCCGGCGTCGTGCTGGCCCGGTCGGGCGCCTCCGATGCCGGTCTCGACCCCGATCGCGACATCCGCATCGTCGTGTCGGGGCAACCGGGACAAAGCGTCGTCCTGCTCCAGCGCAAGGAGATCGATGCCGTCAGCCAGTGGGACACACAATACACGCTGATGGGCCTTGCTGGCGTCCCCATGCGCATGCTCGAAGATCCCCTGATCGATTCTTTCCCGGCCAACAGCCTGGTGGCGAGCTCTGACTCGATCAAAAACAAGCGGAATCTGCTGGTGCGTCTGGCGCGCGCCTACACGATGGGCGTGGCCTATACTCTGAAAAATGCGCGTCAGGCCGCCGCTATCTTCCAGGAAGTCTACCCACAGGTCGTCCCGACCGGCCTTGCTCCAGACGCAGCGCTCGACCGGACAGCGACCCTGCTCAAGACCGTCTCTGAGAAGTGGACGCTCGACAAGCCCGGCGAGAACTGGGGTGAGAGCGACCTCAAGGTCTACCAGAGCTACCTCGATTGGCTGGTGCGGGCGAAGATCCTCAAGCAGCCTATGGATGCGAAGGAGATCGCAACAAACGACCTGGTCGGCGACATCAACAAGGACCTCGACCTCAAGTCCGTCGAACAGGCCTTGGCGCGTTAACGCGCCCGGTCGCCCGTCCACAGCATACAAGACTGGAGCACGTAAATGTCCCAAGCGAACCTCGACATTCCTCCGAACGACCTTGACGCCTACTGGATGCCGATGACGCCGAACCGACGCTTCAAGTCAGCGCCGGAGTTCTTTGTCGAGGCCAAGGGGATGCATTACAAGACCCCTGAAGGCCGGTCCGTGCTGGACGCCATTGCCGGCCTTTGGTGCGTCAATGCCGGGCATTGCCATCCCAAGATCATCGAGGCCATTCGCGACCAGGCGGGCAAGCTCGATTACGCATCAAGCTTCTCGCTCGGCCATCCGCTCGCGTTTCACTACACCAATCGCGTGATGGAAATCGCGCCGAAGGGATTTGACCACATCTTCCTTGCCGGATCCGGCTCCGAAGCGGTCGACACCGCATTGAAGATGGCGCTGGCCTTCCACCGGGCGCGCGGCGAGGGTCATCGCCAGCGCCTGATCGGACGCCAGCGCAGCTACCACGGAATGGGGTTCGGTGGACTCTCGGTTTCCGGCATCGGATGGCAGCGGGCCCAATTCGGCGTCTTGCTTCCGGGGGTGTCGCACCTTCCTCACACACATGATCTCACCCGCAACGCGTTCGCCAAGGGAGAGCCGGAACACGGTGTTGACTTTGCGGATGCGCTGGAAGGCCTCCTCACCTCGGTCGACCCCTCGACCGTCGCAGCCATCATCGTCGAACCGGTGGCTGGTGCCGGCGGCGTGCTGCCGCCGCCCAAGGGCTATCTCAAGCGGCTGCGCGAGATCACCAGCAAGCACGGCATCCTGCTGATCTTCGATGAGGTTGTCACCGGATTCGGAAGACTGGGAGCGCCCTTTGCTGCCCAGGCGCTTGGCGTTACACCCGACCTCATCACCTGCGCGAAGGGGATGAGCAACGGCGCTGTACCCATGGGAGGCGTGCTGGTTCATCATCATGTGCACGAGGCCATGTCGCAGGGTCCGGCGGCCACCGTCGAGTTCGCGCACGGCTACACCTACTCCGGCCACCCGCTTGCCTGTGCTGCGGCGCTTGCCACCCTCGATGTGTATCAGGAGGAAGGAATCTTCGAGAAGGTCGCGCGCATTGCCGGAAAATGGGAAGCCGCCATTCACGACATCAGGGGCGCCGGCGGCGTGGTTCGCGATATTCGCAACCTCGGCCTGCTTGGTGCCGTAGAGATCGAAGCTGCGCCAGATGCTCCCGGTCAACGGGCGCGGGCCGTGGCGAACCATTGTTTCGAAAACGGGGTCTTTGTTCGCGCCCTTGGCGATACGTTGATCCTGTCGCCACCTCTTGTCATCAACGAGGAGCAGATTGGTCAGATCGCCGACGGCATCAAGAACGGAATTCGGACGTTGTGAGATAGTCGACGTGGGGCATCTGACCGGGGTTCATGGTGGCGCTCGTCCACGTGAGCTTCACTCCGAAAACTGGTCCCGACCCACGGTGCTGCCCCGTGTTTTCCTGCTCCACGAAGTAACAAGGTCGTGCGCGCCGCGTGATCGTGCCCGACCGCGCGCGTCAGGCGCACGACGAATGGTCTCAATTCTCGATCTCGTTTTCAGCGATGGACCAAGGCGCTGCAACAACTGGTGGCGCGGCCCTTCGCAGAAAGGTTAACGTCCGATGCAGTGCAGCGGTAACGGACTTCAAATCCCCGTTGTGCTCGCACCAAATCCGACTATACTGCTTTCTCAGCTGCAACCGCTGCTGATTTTATCGTTGGTGACCAGGCCCGTCTATCCAGGCGGGCCGTCGCCGTTTCAGGGTTCGTAGCGATGACTCGTTCCAATCGGATTGATCATATTCGCATTACGTCGCACCCGGCACCGGGTGCCAAGCTCAAATTCCCGATCACCTGGGGCGCACCCAGCGCCCGCGAACGCGGACCAGTGATCGGCACCGTTTCGCGCCCGGCCGACCGCAACGTGATCGGCACGCATGGCGGCTCCTATTCGGTCTATCGTGCGCTCGCCGTCTCGTCCGGCGCGCTCGACCCGATCCGACGTCCGGATCTCACCAACACCCACCCTGCTGAAACGGTCGGGCCGTTTCCACAATGGGCCGAGCCGCAGCGGATCGTCTCGCTCGATCCATGGGGACATCTCGCCGCGGAAAACTTCGCGAGCGAGATCACTGAGGGCACCGACATCCGTCCGAGCATCGCCATCACGCGCGCCCGGCTCGATCTGCCCGAACTGCAAGCCGCGATCGAAGCCGGACGGCTCAAGCAGGATGGCGAGGTCGTGCACAAGAACGGCAGCGTCTCCGTGGTCAAGATTGCAATCGATCCGGTCTGGTACCTGCCCGGCCTGGCAGAGCGCTTCGCCACCACCGAGAACAATCTGCGCCGGCAACTGTTCGAGCAGACCGCCGGCATGTTTCCGGAACTGGTGACACGGCCCGACCTGCAGGTCTTTCTGCCGCCGATCGGCGGTACGACAGCCTATCTGTTCGGCGACGTCAGCAAACTGCCGGACCACAGCACCAGGATAACCTGCCGTGTGCATGACGAATGCAACGGCTCCGACGTGTTTGGTTCTGACATCTGCACCTGCCGTCCATATTTGATTCACGGCATCGAGGAATGCGCGCGCGCAGGCCAAAGCGGCGGCCTCGGCATCATCATCTACAATCGCAAGGAAGGCCGCGCCCTCGGCGAAGTGACAAAATTTCTCGTCTATAACGCCCGCAAGCGTCAGGAAGGCGGCGATGCCGCGGCCCAGTATTTCGAGCGCACCGAATGTGTCGCCGGTGTCCAGGACGCTCGCTTCCAGCAACTGATGCCGGACGTGGTGCACTGGCTCGGCCTCAAGCGGATCGATCGCTTCGTTTCCATGAGCGACATGAAGCACGATGCGTTGACCAGTCAGGGCATCGAGATCGTCGAGCGCGTGCCGATCCCCGACGACATGATCCCGGCCGACGCGCATGTGGAAATCGCGGCAAAGAAGGCCGCGGGTTACTACACGCCGGAGCCGCAGCAAGACCCGGACAACCCGGTCGGTCGTTCGCTGGAAAAATATTGAGAGAGGCGGCGGCCTTGTCCCTTGCAAATCCGGAGACGTCAGCCGCTTTGACGTTGTTAAGTGCGAAAGCAGTCCGCGAGCGCGCTCACCGCATGCTCGCGATCGGCCTTGAAGACAAGCTTCCGAACTTTCGCATCGACCTCGATCGCATGGACAGCGCGGTCGATCTGGTGCTGGAAACGACGCGCAACGCCTACCCTTCGTTCGACGTGCCGTTTCATTCGCGCTGGCGGCACTTCGCCACCAATGGGGACGATCGATGGGCCGCTGTCGCCAACCGGACCGGCTGGCCCGATCGCGCGGCCCGCGCCCGGGCCGAGTTCGATCTGGCCATCGTCAGCGTCTTCCTCGATGCCGGCGCCGGTCCATCGTGGCGCTACCGCGATCCAAAAACCGGATCGGCGATCGGCCGTTCGGAAGGATTGGGGCTGGCCAGCCTTGCCATATTCACGGGCGGCGCATTCTCGGCCTCCCCCCTTGAGCCGTTGCGCGTCGATGCCGATATGCTCGCAAATTTTTGCGTTGCCGACCTCGAGCGCGGCATGCAGGTCTCGGATACCAATCCGCTGGTCGGGATGGACGGCCGCGCCGACCTGCTGCGTCGCCTCGGCCGGCTGGTGGCCTCGAAACCGGAAATATTCGGCAGCCGCGACACGCCGCGGCCCGGCGGCCTGTACGACCGGCTTGCGATGCTGGCAGACGGTGGAAAGCTGCCTGCCCCTACGATTTTAACGGAACTACTGCAACAACTCGGGCCGATCTGGCCATCGCGGCTGACGCTGGGCGGAGTCGCGCTCGGCGACTGCTGGCGGCATCCTGCGCTGACGACCGCGGATGCTACCAGTGGCCTGGTGCCGCTGCACAAGCTCTCGCAATGGCTGGCGTATTCTCTCATCGAACCGCTACAGACATCCGGTATCGACGTGACCGATATCGATGGCCTGACGGGACTAGCCGAATATCGCAATGGCGGGCTGTTCGTCGATAGCGGCGTGCTGGCGTTTCGCGACTCGGCAGATGCCGAGCGAGAGCATGAGGTATCGTCACCGCTTGTCGTGGAATGGCGCGCGCTGACGGTGGCGCTGCTCGACCGCGTCGCAGATGGTCTGCGGCAGCGGATTGGACGCGATGCCGTTTCGATGCCGCTGGCAAAAATTCTCGAGGGCGGCACCTGGGCTGCGGGTCGACGGCTGGCGCGCGAACGCCGCGCGGACGCCTCGCCTCCGGTGAAAGTGATTAGCGACGGCACGGTTTTCTAGATCGAGGTTAGAGACATGGACGGCGTTACGATCGTTAGCCACCCGCTGGTGCAGCACAAGCTGACGCTGCTGCGGCAGAAAGACATTTCAACCAAGTCGTTTCGCGAACTCCTCAAGGAGATCGGGATGCTGCTTTGTTACGAGGTCACCCGCGACCTGCCGCTGGCCGATATCGAAATCGAAACGCCGCTTGCAAAGATGAAGTCGCCGCAGATCGCGGGCAAGAAGCTGGTGTTCGCGCCGGTGCTGCGGGCCGGCGTGACCTTCGCGGATGGCATGCTCGACCTGGTGCCGACCGCACGGATCGCGCATATCGGCCTTTACCGCGAACCGGAAACTTTCACTGCGGTAGAATATTTCTTCAAGGCGCCGAGCGATCTGCACGAGCGGCTGGTGATCGTGATCTCGCCGGTGCTGGCTACGGCGAACTCTGCGGTTGCCGCGGTCGACCGGCTGAAGGAGCGCGGGGCGAACGACATTCGACTGGTCTGTCTGATCGGCGCGCCGGAAGGCGTTGAACGCATACGCGGCATTCACCCGGACGTTCCGATCTGGCTCGCGGCGATCGACCAGGGGCTGGACGACAACGCCTACATTGTGCCGGGTCTCGGCGACGCTGGCGACCGCACCTACGGCACCAAGTAGGTCGGCGCGCTATCGCGTCAGGCCGGGCAGATCAAGCCCGTTGGCCCGGGCGCACTCGATTGCACTCTCATAGCCCGCATCGGCATGACGCATGACCCCCGTTGCCGGATCGTTCCAAAGCACCCGCTCGATGCGACGCGCGGCCTCCGGCGTTCCGTCGGCGACAATCACCATGCCGGCGTGCTGCGAATAGCCGATCCCGACGCCGCCGCCGTGATGCAGCGAGACCCACGTCGCCCCCGAGGCACAGTTGAGCAACGCATTGATGAGCGGCCAGTCGGACACGGCGTCCGAGCCGTCGCGCATCGCTTCGGTTTCGCGGTTCGGGCTCGCAACCGAGCCGCTGTCGAGATGATCGCGGCCGATGACGATCGGCGCCTTCAGCTCGCCGCGCGCTACCATTTCGTTGAACGCCAGGCCCAGCCGGTGGCGATCGCCAAGGCCGACCCAGCAGATCCGCGCCGGCAATCCCTGGAACTTGATCCGGGCCCGGGCCATGTCGAGCCAGTTGTGAAGATGCTTGTCCTCCGGCATCAGCTCCTTGACCTTGGCGTCAGTGCGGAAGATGTCTTCGGGATCCCCTGAGAGCGCCGCCCACCGGAATGGCCCGATGCCGCGGCAGAACAGCGGACGGATGTAGGCCGGAACGAAGCCTGGGAAGTCGAACGCGTTTTTCAATCCCATGTCCTTCGCCATCTGGCGGATGTTGTTGCCATAGTCGAGCGTGGGAATCCCCTGGGCGTGAAAATCCAGCATCGCCTCGACGTGGCCGACCATGGAGGTCTTGGCCGCCGCTTCAACCGCCTTCGGATCGGCGTTGCGTCGGGACTCCCATTCGGCGAGTGTCCATCCCTTCGGCAGGTAACCGTTGATCGGATCGTGCGCGCTGGTCTGGTCGGTAACAATGTCCGGCCTTACGCCGCGGCGCACAAGTTCGGGAAAAATATCGGCGGCGTTGCCGAGCAGGCCGACCGAGACCGGTGTCTTGCTCTGCGCCGCCTGCGCCATGATCGCGAGCGCCTCATCGAGCGTGCCGGCCTGCCGGTCGAGGTAACCGGTGCGCAGCCGCATCTCGATGCGGCTCGGCTGGCACTCGATCGCGAGCATCGACGCCCCGGCCATCGTCGCGGCAAGCGGCTGGGCGCCGCCCATGCCGCCGAGACCCGCGGTCAGGATCCACTTGCCCGCGAGGCTGCCGCCGTAATGACGTCGACCCACTTCGACAAACGTTTCATATGTCCCCTGCACGATGCCCTGGCTGCCGATGTAGATCCACGATCCGGCCGTCATCTGCCCGAACATCATCAACCCCTGCTTGTCCAGTTCGTTGAAGTGATCGAGCGTCGCCCAGTGCGGTACCAGGTTCGAATTCGCGATCAGCACCCGCGGCGCATCGGGGTGGGTGCGGAAAATTCCGACCGGCTTGCCTGACTGCACCACCAGGGTCTGGTCGCCTTCGAGCTTGCGCAAGGAGGCAACGATCCGGTCAAAACTTTCCCAGTCGCGGGCCGCGCGGCCGATGCCACCATAGACGACAAGTTCGCTCGGCCGCTCGGCAACATCGGGATCGAGATTGTTCATCAGCATCCGGAGCGGCGCTTCCGTCAACCAGCTCTTGGCACTGATCTCCGACCCGCGGGGCGCGCGGATCGTACGGTCGTTGTCCAGTCGGCGGTTCATGACAGATGACCTCTCTCGGCAAGGTTTGGAAACGGGTTGTTCTCGAGCACCGACATCGCGGCGGCCGGCAATGTGCCGGCTGCGACCAGCGCCGTTGCCTTGGCGAGATCGTCGGCCATATAGCGATCGCCACCGAGCGCCGGCACCTGCTCGCGCAACACTGCAATGACCGCCGCAAGCGCAGGGCTGGTCGTATGCGGCGCGCGCAACCCGATGCCTTGCGCTGCAACCAGCAGCTCGATGCCGAGAATGGCGGCAAGATTGTCCGCCATGTCGGACAACCGGCGCGCGGCATGTGCCGCCATCGACACATGATCTTCCTGGTTGGCGCTGGTCGGCGTCGAATCGATCGAGCAGGCCGCGGCGCGCTGCTTGTTCTCGGCATAGAGGGCTGCCGCCGTTACTTCGGCGATCATGAAGCCGGAGTTGATGCCGGGATCGGGAGTCAGAAATGGCGGCAGGCCGAAATTCAGCGCGGGATCGACGAGGGTGGCGATGCGCCGCTCGCTGATGGCGCCGATCTCCGACAAGACAAGCGCAATCTGGTCAGCGACAAAGGCGACCGGCTCGGCGTGGAAATTTCCGCCCGAAACGATCTCGCCGGTCTCGACCAGCACCAGGGGATTGTCGGTGACGGCGTTGGCTTCGATCGTCAATGTACGAGCGGCTTGCGTCAGCAGGTCAAGCGCAGCGCCGGCCACCTGCGGCTGACAGCGCAGGCAATAGGGATCCTGCACACGCTCATCGCCTTCGAGATGCGAGTTCCTGATATCGCTGCCTTCCAGCAACGCCGTCAGGGCGATACCGGCCGAAATTTGCCCGGCATGCCCGCGCAGTTGCTGGATCTCGGCGCGGAACGGCGCCGTCGAGTCCATCGCCGCATCGACCGACAAGGCACCTGTCACCAGTGTCGCGCAGGCGAGACCATGGGCACGTAGCAATCCGGAAATGGCATAGGCTGTCGAGAACTGCGTACCGTTGATCAACGCGAGGCCTTCCTTCGGCCCAAGCGTCAGCGGCGCGAGACCGACAGCAGCCAGCGCATCAAGGCCCGGCACGACCTTGCCGTCGACAAGCGCCTGCCCCTCACCGATCATGACGGCGGTCATATGCGCCAGCGGCGCCAGATCACCGGACGCGCCAACCGATCCCTGCTGCGGCACCAAAGGATAAATGCCACGCGCCAGCATGGCCTGGAGTTGCTCGATGATTTCGCGGCGAACGCCCGAAGCACCTCGCCCCAATGAAATGACCTTCAGCGCTATCATCAGACGCACGATCGGTTCGGGCGTCGGCGGCCCTACCCCGCAACAATGTGAAACAATCAGGTTCCGCTGCAGCAGTGCCGTCTGATCCGGCGGAATACGTTTCGACGCCAGTTTTCCGAACCCGGTATTGATTCCGTAAACCGGCGCTTGCGCCCCCGCGGCCTGCGCAACAATGGCCGATGCTGCCTCGACGCGCGGCCAGAACGCTGGATCGAGCACGACCGCCGCGCCGGCGAGCACCTGCGCCAGATCGTCAAGGCTGACCCTGCCGGGCGAAACAACAATGGGTGCATCCCGGTTGCTCATTGCCCCCTCCACACCCGGCGGTGCAGCGGATTGAAGCCCATCCGGTAGATCAGCTCGGCGGGCCGGTCGATGTCCCAGATCGCGAAATCGCAATATTTGCCGGCTTCGAGCGTACCGGTTTCACCGAGAACACCGAGCGCCCGCGCGCCTTCCCGCGTCACGCCGGCGAGGCATTCGGCAACCGTCATCCGAAACAGCGTCGCGCCCATGTTCATGGCCAGCAGAAGCGACGTCAGCGGCGAGCTGCCGGGATTGCAGTCGGTGGCGAGCGCCATGTTCACGCCGTGGGCACGGAACAGTTCGACCGGCGGCTTCTTCGTCTCGCGAATGAAATAGAACGCGCCCGGCAGCAGCACAGCCACCGTGCTGGCGCGCGCCATGGCCGCGACGCCGGTCTCATCCGTGTGTTCCAGATGATCGGCGGACAACGCAGAGAATTCCGAAGCCAGCGCCGCGCCGCCGAGGTTCGACAACTGATCCGCATGCAATTTGACTGGAAGTCCAAGCGCCTTCGCCGCACGAAACACCCGCGCCGTTTGATCTTTCGAAAATGCGATGCCTTCCATGAAGGCATCGACTGCATCAGCGAGCCCGGCCTGCGCCACCGCCGGCAACATCTCCCGGCAAACAAGGTCGATGTATCGATCCTTGTCGCCATCGGCTTCCAGCGGCAGCGCGTGTGCGCCGAGAAAAGATGTTCGGATGCTGACCGGCCGGTTGCGGCCCAGCGCGCGCGCAGCCGACAGCTGACGCATCTCGGTTTCCGTATTGAGCCCGTAGCCGGATTTGATCTCCACCGTCGTCACGCCCTCGCCGATCAGGGCGTCGAGCCGGGGCAGCGCACCGGCAACGAGGTCCGCCTCGCTGGACGCCCGCGTCGCGGCGACCGTCGAGACAATGCCGCCGCCCGCGCGCGCGATTTCTTCGTAGCTTGCGCCTTGCAGCCGCAGCTCGAACTCGTGGGCGCGGTTTCCGCCGAAGACCAGATGCGTATGACAATCGATCAGTCCGGGCGTGACCCACCGCCCGCCGCAATCGATCCGTTCAGCCGCATCGGCGTCGGATGGAAAGTCGGAACCGCTGCCTGCAAAGACGATGCGGCCATCTCGCACGGCAATCACGCCATGCTCGATCACGCCGAGGTCGGGCAAATCCCCCCGCAGGGTGGCGAGCCGGGCATTATGCCAGATTCGATCGAAGCGCTCGGCCATGCAGCATTTCCCTCAAGGGACGGAAACTTGACGGGGGTATCGATATGTCTATACATATTATTGTGTTGGTGTTCTGTCCACCCGGTTTGGAAACATGTTCACTCTGCATTTCGGATCAGCGCTGCTCCCGTCCGGGTGGGCTGACGACGTGCAGGTGGTTGTGACCGATGGGACCATCGCGAAGGTGACGGTTGGCGCGGCGCCGGAAGCCGGCGACGAACAGCACAAGCTGGCCATACCGGGAATAGCGAGCCTGCACAGTCACGCGTTCCAGCGCGGCATGGCTGGCCTTGCCGAAACACGCGGCATCACCGCGGATACGTTCTGGACATGGCGCGAGACGATGTATCGTTTCGCGCTGGAAATGACCCCCGAAGATGCGGAAGCTGTCGCAACCCTGCTCTATGTCGAGATGCTCGAGCAAGGCTACACGCGTGTCGGGGAGTTCCACTATCTCCATCACGACCACGATGGCACGCCCTATGCCAATCCCGCCGAGATGGCGACACGAATTGTGCGAGCCGCCGACGTCACCGGCATCGGTCTTACACTGCTGCCGAGTTTCTACGCGCACAGTTCCTTTGGTGGCGCCGCACCGCATGCCGGCCAACGCCGGTTCATCTGTTCGGTCGACCAGTTCGCCAAACTGGTTGCCGCGACAAAAATGGCCGTCCGCGAATTGCCCGGGGCCAATGTGGGTGTCGCCCCGCACAGCTTGCGCGCCGTGACGCCAGACGAATTGGCGGCCATCGCGCCGTTGGCCGAAGGCGGGCCGGTTCATATCCACGCCGCCGAACAAATCAAGGAAGTCGAGGAATGCATCGCCTGGTCGGGCCGGCGGCCGGTTGAGTGGCTGCTCGAACATGCGCCCGTCGATCACCGCTGGTGCCTGATCCATGCGACCCACACCACCGCGACCGAGATCGCCGCACTTGCCAGCAGCGGCGCAGCCGCAGGCCTCTGCCCGATCACCGAAGCAAGCCTCGGCGACGGTATTTTCCCGACCCGCGAATTCCTTGACGCCGGCGGCCGGTTCGGCATCGGCACAGATTCCAACGTGCTGGTCGGCGTGGCCGACGAATTGCGCCAGCTCGAATACGGCCAGCGGTTAAAGCATCGGGAGCGTAATGTGTTGTCCGGCGGTTCCGGTATTTCGACCGGCCGCACGCTATTCGACGCTGCGCTGGCCGGCGGCGCCCAGGCACTCGCGCAGCCGGTCGTCGGCCTCCAGGCAGGTGCACGCGCTGATATCGTGACCCTCGACACCACGCATCCCTCGCTCGCCGGGCGTCGCGGCGATGCCGTCCTCGACGGCTGGATTTTCGCAGCGGGCTCAGGTGCCGTCGCATCTGTGTGGACGGGCGGAACCAAAGTCGTCGAGGGTGGACGTCACCGGCTCCGCCAGAAGGCGCGCGACGCATTCAACGCAACCGTGCGAAGGCTCGTGGCATGAGCCTCTCGATTGATCGCGACAAATTCCAGGCCGCCGACACGCCGACGCTGTACAAGCAGATCCGGCTCGACATCGAGCGCCGCATCCTGACCGGCGAATGGCCGCCGGGTCATCGCATCCCGTTCGAGCATCAACTGATGACGCGCTATGGCTGCTCGCGAATGACCGTGAGCAAGGCGCTGTCGGAACTGGCGCAAGCCGATCTCATCGAGCGGCGGCGTCGCGCCGGCACGTTTGTACGCCGGCCTAAATTCCTGTCAGCAGTTCTCACGATTCCAGACATCCGCGCAGAGATTACCGCGCTCGGCCGCGGCTATGGCTACCAGTTGATCCGAAGCTCGCGCCGAGCGGCCAAAGCCGCTGACCGTGCCCGTCTCGGGGTAGGGAAAACCGGCAAGGTGATCGCGATCTCATGCCGCCACAGCGCCGATGGCGTGCCGTTCGCGATCGAGGACAGGTTGATCGATCTCGACGCGGTGCCCGAAGCCGCCACGGCGGATTTTGCGATCGAGCCGCCCGGCACGTGGCTGCTCCACCATGTCCCGTGGACGGAAGCCGAACACTCGATCAGTGCGATCGTGGCTGACGATCAGACCGCAACAGCACTGGACATTCCGATCGGCGCCCCCTGTCTCGTGATCGACCGCCATACCTGGCGCAGCGCGCGCACACTGACCGCCGTGCGCCTCGTCTATCCGGGCGAGTCCCACAAACTGGTTGCCCGCTTCAAGGGCGGCTGAGGGGGATCAAGGCAAATGAAGGTCCGGCACAATTTATGCAACAGTTTTTATGCAACAGTTTATGCAGCAGTAGGACGAACAGGACGCAATCCAAAAAACAACAGAGGGAAGACAATCATGCCAAGTTATAGAATATTCGCCGCAACCGCCGCCCTCCTGGTGTCCGCGCCAGCCGTCGCACAGGACGCGAAGGTCGCCATCGGCATCTCGGGATGGACCGGCTTTGCACCGCTCACGCTCGCCAACCAGGCCGGCATCTTCAAGAAGAACGGCCTCGATGTGACGATCAAGAAGATCCCGCAGAAGGACCGCCATCTGGCCGTTGCATCGGGCGACATCCAGTGTGCAGCGACTACGGTCGAAACCTGGATATCCTGGAATGCCAATGGTGTTGCGACCAAGCAGATCTTCCAGCTCGACAAGAGCTACGGCGCCGACGGCATGGCCACGCGCTCCGACGTCGCCTCGATCAAGGATCTGAAGGGCAAGACGGTCGCTGCGTCCGCGCCCGGCACCGCGCCCTATTTCACGCTGGCCTGGATGCTCAAGAAGAACGGTCTCTCGGTCAAGGACGTGACCGTGGTGAACCTGGAGCCCGCCGCGGCCGCGCAGGCATTCGTGGCCGGTCAGAACGATGCGGCCATGACCTATGAGCCCTACCTCTCGACGGTGCGCGCAGCACCCGACAAGGGAAAGATCATCGCCACCACGCTCGACTACCCGATGATCATGGACACGTTCGGCTGCACGCCGAAATTCCTGACCGAAAATCCGAAGGCCGCGAAAGCGCTGGCTGACAGCTATTTCGAGGCGGTCGCCCTGATCGAAAAGGACCAGGCCAAATCCTACGAGATCATGGGTTCCGACGTGAAGCAGTCCGGCGAGCAGTTCGGCAACTCGGCAAAATATCTGCGTTGGCAGGACAAGGCCGCGAACCAGAAGTTCTTCGCGGGCGAATTCCAGGCCTTTACCAAGGAAGCTGCGGAGCTGTTGCTCGAGATCGGCATCATCAAATCGATTCCGAAAATCGACGACCTCGTTGACACCAGCTTCATCAAGTAGGTTCGTTCGGCGCCGCACTGGTCCCGCTTCCACACATGTGGATGCGGGGCCTTCCGCGATCGGCGCCGCTTTGAGGAACACGCCCCGTGATGCGTCCCTTGGATCCCGTGACGTCGAAACAACGCGCAGCCTATGGCTTTGCGTTCTTCGTCCTGTTTGTCGCCCTGTGGGCATGGGCAACGTTTGGCGGTTACGTCTCCAAAACGTTTCTCGCCAACCCGCTGACCATGCTGCAGGAGGGCTTTGAACTCCTGACCAAGCACGGCTTCCTGTTCGACATCGGCATGACGATCTGGCGTGTCATCGGCGGCTTCGTGCTGGCAGCCATCATTGCGGTGCCGCTCGGCGTTCTGATGGGCGCCTACAAGCCGATCGAGGCTTTCCTGGAGCCGTTCGTCTCGTTTGCCCGTTATTTGCCTGCCTCGGCCTTCATCCCGCTGCTGATCCTGTGGGCGGGCATCGGCGAACTGCAGAAGCTGCTGGTTATCTTTATCGGCTCGGTGTTCCAGATTATCCTGATGATCGCCGTGAACGTCGGCAACACTAGGCGCGACCTCGTTGAAGCCGCCTACACGCTGGGCGCCGGCGACAGCGGCATCATCCGCCGCGTGCTGCTGCCCTCCTCGGCCCCCGAAATCGCGGAAATCCTTCGGCTCGTCCTGGGTTGGGCGTGGACCTACGTCATCGTCGCCGAGCTGATCGGTTCATCGTCCGGCATCGGCCACATGATCACCGACAGCCAGGCGCTGCTAAACACCGGCCAGATCATCTTCGGCATCATCGTCATCGGCCTGATCGGGCTAGTGTCGGACTTCCTGTTCAAGGCCTTCAACGCCTGGCTGTTTCCGTGGAGATTGGCGTGACCGAGCTGAAGATCGATCAGGTCTCCCGTACCTTCCCCGCGCGTCAGGGCAATGCGCCGACGCGGGCGCTGGAGCCGACCAATCTCAGCGTCGGCAACAACGACTTCGTCACCATCCTCGGCCCGTCAGGCTGCGGAAAATCCACGTTGCTGCGGATCATCGCCGGGCTTGACCGGCCGACCAGCGGCCGCGTCATCCTGGACGGGCAAGAGGTCACGGGACCCGGCGCTGATCGCGGCATGGTGTTTCAATCGTACACGCTGTTCCCATGGTTGACCGTGCGTGAAAACATCGCGTTCGGCCTGCGCGAGCGCGGGGTTTCCGAGGCGGATCGCGGCAAGATCGCAGATGGGTTCATCCAACGGGTCGGCCTGTCCGGCTTCGAAAACCACTGGCCGAAGCAACTCTCCGGCGGCATGCAGCAACGCACGGCGATCGCCCGCGCGCTTGCCAACGATCCAAAAATCCTGTTGCTCGACGAACCGTTCGGGGCGCTGGATAATCAAACCCGCGTGCTGATGCAGGAAATGCTGCTCGGCATCTGGGAACGCGAGCAGAAGACCGTGCTGTTCGTCACCCATGATATCGAGGAGGCGATTTTCCTCGGCAGCCGGGTCATCGTCATGAGCGCCCGTCCCGGCCGCATCAAGGCCGAGATCGCGATCGACCTGCCCCACCCGCGATCCTACAAGATCAAGACCGCGCCAGAATTCGTCAGGCTGAAGGAACGGCTGGTCGAGGAAATCCGGGCCGAAGCATTGAAGGTTGCGGTTGATGCCTGACCAGCCGCTTCCCACCACGAGCGCGGGCTTCACGCCGCGTCGTCAGCATTGCATGCTGACCAGCCCGGCTTAAGAGCCCGCCGGCGATCGCAAGGCGCGCAGGTCCATGTGCCGGTTCACGTCTTTATACAGCAGGTAGCGGAAGCGTCCCGGGCCGCCGGCATAGCAAGCCTGCGGGCAAAAGGCGCGGAGCCACATATAATCTCCGGCCTCGACCTCAACCCAATCCTGGTTGAGCCGGTAGACGGCCTTGCCTTCCAGAACATAGAGGCCGTGTTCCATCACATGGGTCTCTGCGAAGGGGATCGACGCACCGGGTTCGAAAGTCACGATCGTCATGTGCATGTCGTGTCTGATATCCGATGGATCGACGAAACGCGTCGTCGCCCACCTGCCGTCGGTGTGAGGCATCGGCGTCGGCGCAACGGTGTTTTCGTTGGTGACGATGGCATCGGGCACCGCGATATCAGGCACGCGCTGATACAGCTTCCGGATCCAATGAAAGTGCACTGAATTGGAGCCGCGGTTCTGCACGCTCCAGGAACTCCCGGGAGGCAGATAGGCAAAGCCGCCGGGCTGCAGCACGTGTTCGGCTCCGGCAAGCCTCAGGGACAGCTCTCCCCCGACGACAAACAGCGCCCCTTCTGCTCCCGCGTCGGGCTCCGGCGATTCACTTCCTCCCCCCGGTGCCACGTCGACGAGGTAGTGCGAGAATGTTTCGGCAAAGCCCGTCAGCGGTCGAGCCAGCACCCAAACGCGCGTCTTGTCCCAGTGCG
This sequence comes from Bradyrhizobium sp. URHC0002, assembly GCF_054059515.1. Taxonomy (NCBI): domain Bacteria; kingdom Pseudomonadati; phylum Pseudomonadota; class Alphaproteobacteria; order Hyphomicrobiales; family Nitrobacteraceae; genus Bradyrhizobium; species Bradyrhizobium sp. URHC0002. The sequence goes on from NZ_JBSSCF010000001.1 coordinate 6,948,905, forward strand.
GGAGATAACTGGTGACGATGTCGCGGATCACGCCCTTTGGTATCACCGCATATGCATTCGTGAAGACTGCCCGGCCGGTCAGGAGCTCGGTCTGGGCCGGGTGCCCGCCCGGCGGCACGTGATAGGTTGGAGATGACATTCCTGATGACCCCTTGGGATGATTGTGCTGGTGATCGCCGGGCCGCTAACCCTGCTTCGCCGTGATGTCCGGGTTCGCTGCCGCCGCACCATCGGGCACGACGCGCAGCCAGTTTGCCGCTTCAAGCCACTTTTCCTCGAGGTTGCTGCCCGGACCCTTACGGTCGATCACGAGGAACGGACTGGCGTCCGCGGCGACCAGCAGCGGATGGTGCCAGCAGTTTCGCGCGTAGTTCACGCCCTGTCGTCCCGATGCGGCAAATGCCCGGTAGCTTGAGGGGACGTCCGGATCGGTGCACACCACCACCAACCAGGGCGCTCCGTTCAACGGCATGAACAGCTGGCTACCCAGCGGGTGGCGCTCCATCAGTTTGATGACGAGCGGAGCCGGCCTTGCCGAGCCGGTGAACAGACTGATGTTGACCTCTCCGCCTTCCGCGGCGACGTCAATGCCGGCCAGGTCGTCAAAGCGCTCCGCAAAGCCTTCATTGATCAATTTCGGCTTCACGTCCGCAGTCTCGACCACCTCGCCGAATGGCGCAAACCCCGCCTTTGTCAAAGGTGCAATCGAAAGCGTCAACATCGCTCAACTCCCATCCGTCGCAGACCCGGGAACGGGATCATCGACGATCCGGTCCGGCACCACCGCCTTTGTCTGACCCATGCCGGACCCACTGATGCGCGGGCTCAGGACGTCTGAAGCTGCGCTCCGGATGCATCGATACCGACAGAATCGATCGGTGTCTCCATATCGATGGCTGCGACCTCGCCATTCAGGACACGATGCGCCTTTTCCCGATCGATGTCGCCTTCCCATGAGGCCACGGCAACCGTCGCAACACAGTTTCCGACATAGTTGCCCAGCGCGCGTGCGATGCCGATGAACCAGTCCACCGACAGCAGCAGCACCAATCCTATGGCTGGAATGGCCGGGATGGCCGCGAGCGTTGCCGCAAGGACAACGATGGCCGAGCCCGGAACTCCGTGAGCACCTTTCGAGGTCAGGAGCGCAATGCCGAGAATTGCCAAGAGATCACCCGTCGCCAGCGGCGTGTTGGTGGCCTGGGCAATGAAGACGGCGGCCAGCGTCAGGTAGATCGAGAACGCATCGAGATTGAACGAGTATCCGGTCGGAATGACCAACCCAACGGTCGACGGCTTGATGCCGAGGAGCTCGAGCTTCCTCATGGTCTGCGGAAGCACGCTGTCTCCGGCCGCCGTGCCAAGAACAATCGTCAGTTCCTCGCGCAAGTAGCGGAGCAGCTTGAACAGGCTGAAGCCGCAAAAGCGCATGACCGTACCCAGGACGACGACGACAAAGATGGCTACGGCCACATAGAACAGGGCGACGAGACCGCCGAGCTGCTTGAGCGAGCCGATGCCATACTTGCCGACGGTAAATGCAATCGCCCCAAAGACACCGAGCGGCGCCAGCCTGACGACGAAATTCATCATCTTGAAGACGATGTCGCTCACGCGTCCGATGAAATCCGCTACCGGCCTGGCCCGCTCGCCGCACAGCGAGACGGCGCAGCCAAACATGATCGAGACGATCAATACCTGCAGGATGTCACCGGTCGTGAACGCGCCGACCACCGTCGAGGGAATGAGTTTCATGAGGAATTCCGAGACGCCGCCGCCGGCAACCTGGGCTGCCGTCTGACTGAAGCCGCTCAGCGCTTTTGCATCCAGCGTCTTCGGATCGATGTTCATTCCAACGCCGGGCTCGAAGTAATAGGCGAGCGCAATGCCGAGCACCAAGGCGATGGTCGTGATGACCTCGAAATATATGAGGGCGCGCACCCCGACCCGTCCAACCTTCGAGAGATCCCCCGCGGCGGCGATACCGTGCACGACGACACAAAACACGATCACGGGAACCAGCATCTTGATGAGCTTGATGAAGCCGTCGCCCAGCGGCTTCATCTGAAGCGCGACGTCGGGATAGGCCATGCCGAGGGCAATACCCAGTCCGAGCGCGATGACGACCTGAAAGAACAGTGACTTGAGTATGTTTGGCACGGCTTTCCCCCGCTTGGTTGGCGTTCCCATTCGATGCGGCTTGGTCGGCTCACGGCCGATGCCACTATTGCTTTTGACGGCGACGTCGACATCGCTTCGAAACCGGTTGCCCGCCCCAGCGGGCCGCCGCCGGCCGCGCTCACCCCGCCTGCCCGCCTCGATCTTCGCGGTACGGCGCTACGCCCCCGGCCCGGCGACCGAAGCAGCACATCCCCTCATTCGTTGACCATCCCAGGTCAAGTGTCCAATATATAGAACGACACGATTAAGAGGATTTCGCTATGGATCTCCGTCAGATCAGATATTTCATCGCCGTGGCCGAGGAGCGCAGCTTCACCGTCGCGGCGCGGCGGCTGAATCTTTCCCAACCCCCGCTGAGCCAGCAGATCCAGTCGCTCGAAGCTGCGTTGGGGGCGCAGCTTCTCTATAGGACCAGTCGCAGGGTCGAGTTGACCCAAGCCGGAGAAGCGCTTCTGGCGCGCGCCCGCGCCATTCAGCAGCAGATCAAACTGGCGGAAGACGAGGTCCGCGCGATTGGCGCCGGCCTGGTCGGTTCTCTCGATATCGGAGCGACAGGCTCCATCCTGCGCGGGCGCCTGGCCGATTTGCTGGCTGCGTACCGGAAGGTTGCGCCATCGGTGAAGATGACCGTGCATGAGCAGGCACCGGCCTTGCAGATCGCGGCCCTCCTCAATCGCACGACAAACATCAGCCTGAATAGAAGCATTCCCGCCGAGGACGCCTTGAGCAGCGAACTCGCATGGCCGGAAGAGGTCGTGGTGGCCATGCCAAAAACCCATCCGCTCGCAAGGGGCAAGCGCATTGCCCTCGGCGACCTTGCGTCGGAGGACCACATCGTGCTGCAGCCGGAGAGCTCCCAGTTCGCGCGCTACATACAGAAATGCTGCATCGACGCCGGCTTCCTGCCGCGGGTCTCCCAGCAGGTCGTCGACGCGCAGTCGGTACCCAGCCTGATCGCAGCGGGGTTCGGCGTTGCGCTGGTTCCGCAATCAATCGCCCGCTTCACGACCGACGAGATCGTATTCCGACCCATCAGGCCCTCACCGCCGTCCGCCGACGTATTTCTCGTCTTCAGAACAGACGAGACGTCGATGGTGGTGCAAAATTTCATCAAGCTGGCGCGCCGTTTCCTCGGGCAGAAGCGGAATTCGGGCCACCTGGTCGCCGGCAGATGAACCTAGAGACAGGTGGTGATGCCACCATCAACATAGAGCGTATGTCCGTTGACGAAGGACGAAGCCTTGCCGGACAGGAACACCGCGGCCCCGACCAACTCCTCGACATTACCCCAGCGGGCCGCCGGTGTCCGCTTTTCGAGCCAGCTCGAAAATTCCGGATTGTCGACCAGCGCCTGGTTGAGCGGGGTCTTGAAGTAGCCCGGCGCGATCGCATTGATCTGGAGGCCGTGCTTCGCCCAGTCGGCACACATGCCGCGGGTCAGGTTCTTGATGGCACCCTTTGTGGCCGTGTAAGGCGCGATGCCAGGACGCGCGAGTTCGCTTTGCACGGAGGCGATGTTGATGATCTTGCCCCGGCCGCGCGGGATCATATGACGCGCAACGGCCTGACCGACATAGAACGCGCTCGAAACATTGGTGGCGAGCAATTGCTCCCACTTCTCTGCGGGAAAGTCCTCGAGCGGCGAGCGGAACTGCATGCCGGCGTTATTGATCAGGATATCGATCGCACCGGAATTCTTCTCGATCGCCTCGACACCGTCCTTGGCGGCTTGCGCTTGCGTCACGTCGAAGCCGGCCACCGATACCTTCTGTCCAGCGGCCGCCAGTCTCGCCGCGGCCGCGTCAAGCTTGGCCGCGTCACGGCCGTTGAGGACAACTTCGGCACCGTGTTCGGCAAGGCCTTGCGCGAGTGCGAACCCGATGCCTTGCGACGAGCCGGTGACGAGCGCCCTCTTGCCCGTAAGTTCGAACAGTTCAAAAGCCATGTCACGATCCCTCGCCGCTTGATGCCGTCGGGCCTAGCGCCCGAGCGACTTCTTGATACCGTTCAATCCGAGGCGCAGGAAGGGGGGATCGGAATGGACGTAAAAGAACGGCACGCCCTTTATCGAGCCGATATGGCAACAACTCGCCCGCCGGATCAGGCCAGATGGCAGGCGACGAGATGCTCTCCTCCTTCGACCGATTTCGGCATCAGCTGCGGCTCTTGTTCCGCGCAGACCGGTTGCGCCAATGGGCAGCGCGTTCGGAAGCGGCAACCGGAGGGCGGCGCGATCGGATTGGGTATGTCCCCGCGCAATACGATGATCTGCCGGCTGCGGCCCGGTATAGGTTCCGGAACCGCCGACAATAGCGCCTGGGTATAGGGATGAAGGGGTTTTCGGCAAAGCCGCTCGGTCGACGTGAGTTCAACAAGCTTGCCGAGATACATCACCGCGATGCGGTCGCTGACATAGCTCACCGCCGCGAGATTGTGCGAGACGAAGACGTACGTCAGCCGCAGTTCGCGCTTGAGTTCGACGAGCAGGTTCAGGATCTGCGACTGGATCGAAACGTCGAGCGCGGAAACCGGCTCATCGGCGACCACGAGCTTCGGTCGAAGCACGAGAGCGCGGGCGATCCCGACGCGTTGGCGCTGGCCACCTGACAACTCATGGGGGTAGCGCTCCGCAGCCTCCCTCCGCAGTCCCACCTTGTCGAGCATTTCGACGACCAGCCTGTCACGCGCACCACGCTCCATACCCTGGGCATAGAGGCCTTCGCCTACGATGTCGCGGACCTTCATGCGAGGATCGAGCGACCCGCTCGGATCCTGAAAGATGAACTGCAACTCGCGCCGAAAGCGCCGCAATTCCGCACCTTCCAGTTCGGAAATCTGCGTGCCGTCGAACGACAGCTCTCCAGCGCTCGGCCTCATCAGACCCACAAGGATCCGTCCGAGCGTGGACTTTCCGCTGCCGGATTCCCCGACCAGGCCGAGCGTCTCTCCCCGGCCGACATCCAGATCGATACCGTCAACTGCCCGCGCATACGCCACGTCACGCCCGAACAGCCCGCCACCTACGGGGAAGTATTTCTTGACGCCACGGGCGTGCAACAACGGCTCATGCATCTGCGGTTGCTCCCGGCTGTGATCGCTCCGCAGTATCGCTGCGTAGCCAGCAGGCTGCGTATCCCGAGCCGGTGGCGAACATCTCCGGCGGTTCACGATGACAATGGTCGGACGCGTAGCCGCAACGCGCCGCAAACCGACAGCCCACCGGCCACCGCAGCGCGCTCGGGACCATGCCGGGGATCACGTTGAGCGGCTCGGCCTTCGTCATTCCCAGGAGCGGGATCGATCTCAGCAATGCCTCGGTATAGGGATGCTGCGGGCTGCGGAAGACGGCTTCGACGGAGCCTCGCTCCACCACCTGCCCCGCATACATCACGGCGACGTCGTCGCACATCTCGGCGACGACGCCGAGATCATGGGTGATCAAAATGACCGACATCGCCAGTCGATCCCGCAACTGGCGGAGCAGTTCGAGGATCTGGGCCTGGATGGTGACGTCAAGCGCGGTCGTCGGTTCATCGGCGATCAGGAGCTTGGGTTCGCAGGCAAGCGCCATTGCAATCATCACGCGCTGCCGCATTCCACCCGACATCTGGTGCGGAAAGGCGTCGACGCGCCGCTCGGGCGACGGAATCCCCACCAGTTCCAGCAGTTCGATGGCGCGCCCGCGAGCCTGGCGTGAGCTCATGCGACGATGCAGCCTGATGGCTTCGATGATCTGGTTGCCCACCGTATGGACCGGGTTGAGCGAGGTCATCGGCTCCTGAAACACCATCGACATGCGATTGCCGCGAACCCCCTCGAGCTGTCTTTCGGGAATCGCGGCGAGGTCCTTGCCTTCGAAATAGATATGGCTACCGGGCAGAACGCGGCCCGGCCGCTCGATCAAACGCATGATCGAAAGCGCGGTAACGCTCTTGCCGCTGCCGGATTCACCGACGATGCCAAGCGTAGAGCCTTGACGAACGTCGAGATTGATGCCGTCGACGGCCTTCATCACGCCGGATCGCGTGTCGAAATAGGTCCGGAGATTTTCGACCCGCAACAGCGACATGATCATGCCCCGCCAAACCGGGTGGATTCGTCCAGCTCGGCTTCGACGATAAATTCGGTCGAAATCGTCCAGAGGCGGGCTGACGGGGCAGCCGGGTTCGGCTCTCGCCCCGCCCGAGCCGAAGTCCGTTCGCGGCCCGCAGGCCAGTGAACGATTCCTTCGGCTACTCCGGTCGGCCAATCGACAGAGTGCGGCCTGACCAAAAGGCTGAGGACGCGTCGCCATTCAATCATCGCGCAATCCTCCATCACTCTCTCGGCTTTCGTCCGGCCCAGGGCCAGGCGAGTTCGAAAGCCCGGCAAACCTGCAGCACGAGTGCCTCCTGGTTTGGCGGCGCAATCACCTGCAAGCCGACGGGCATCCCCGCAACAACGCCGCAGGGAATTGACGCTGCGGTATAGCCGGCGAGATTGACCGCCAGCGTATAGGCGACCAACGCCGGGATGCGCTCGGTGGGACCGACCGATTTCATCACCGGCGCGACATATCCGAGCGTCGGCGACAGCAACACGTCGCAGCTCTCGAACGCCCTTTCGACGGAGCGGATGAATTGGGCGCGGCGGAGCATCGCGCGGGAATACTGCGCGCCGGTGACCTTTTTGGCCTCGGCGAAACGCAGTCGGGCGTAGGGAGACAGCTTGCGGCGAAGGGCGGCATCCGCGTAAAGCTTTTCCCCGAGTGCTGCATAGCGATCGACGAAATCGAGCACCTTCCACGCCTCGTCGATCCCGGCGGTGTCGAGCGTCACGGGATCGGCAAACCGCGCGCCAAGCGTCTCGAAGCCGAGCGCCGCCTTCTTCACGCCGGCAACGACGTCGCCCTGCACGAGCCTGCTGATGGCATCGTTTTCCCACCACTTCATCCGCAGCCCCGCGACACCTCGATCGAGGCCTGCAAGATAGTCCGGGGCCTCGTCGCTGCGGCACAACGGGTCTGCCGCCGACGGCCGTGCCAGCAATTGCAGCAAGTTCGCGGCATCGCGCACGTCGCGGCTGATCGGGCCTACACCGCAAAGGAACAGCGTGGATCCGAGCGAGCCGTGCCGCGGTACCCTGCCGTTGCTCGGCAACAAGCCGAGCACCCCGCACATCGCCGAGGGCAGCCGGATCGATCCACCTGAATCGCTCCCAAGCGCCAGCGGGCCGAAGCCGGCTGCGACACTCGCCGCCGCCCCTCCGCTTGAGCCCCCAGACGTGCATCGGGGATCCCACGGATTGACACATTCAGGCGCGATGCGGCCGGCGGTGCGCCAGAACGTCCCAAATTCGGGCGTAGCAGTCTTGCCAATGATCACGCCATCGGCCGCCTTCACGCGCGACGTGTAGCGAATCCTCCTCCGGCACGTGGTCGGCATAGATCCGCGAGCCGCTAGTGGTGCGGATGCCCTTGGTCCAGAACTGATCCTTGATCGACACCGGCACACCCGCCAGCGCGCCGACAGGTTCGCCGCGATCGATCCGTCGATCGATGTCCCTCGCCTGGTCGAGCGCCATTTCACCCGACACCGTAAAGAAGGAGTGAAGGCGTTGATCGAGCTTATCGATCCTTTCAATGAAATGGCAGGCGACTTCGATTGCCGACAGACGCCGCGTCACGATGGCCTCGCGGATCTGCCAGGCGGACATCCAGTGAAGATCGGACGGCATGTCGCTCATCGCATCAGTCTTCGATTTGTCGAGCATCGATCAACCTCGCGGATCCAGCGCATCGCGCAAACCATCACCCATCAGCGTGAAGCCGATAACGACGAACACGATGGCAAATCCCGGGCTAAGGGCAAGCCAAGGCGCGAGCGCCATCACCGAGGTGGATTCGGCAATCATGCAGCCCCAGGTCGGATCAGGCGGCTGCACGCCGAGCCCGAGAAACCACAGCGACGCCTCGGTCAGGATCGCGATCGTCACCGTCAACGACGCCTCAACGATCAGGGGTGCTGCGATGTTCGGCAGAACGTGCCGGTACAGGATTCGCGCGCGGGACACGCCAAGCCCGATGGCCGCGGCAATGTAGTCCCGCTCCCGCACCGACAGCGTCGAGGCGCGCGCGACGCGGGCGAAACGCGGCATGAACAGCAGGCCCATGGTGAGCACCAGATTGGGCAGGTTCGGGCCGAGCGCCGCCACCAGCGCAATCGCCAGCAGCAGTGCCGGAATGGCCTGCAGGATGTCGAGGACGCGCATCAAGCAGGCGTCGAGCAGCCCGGCGGAGTATCCGGCAATCAGGCCGATCATCGTGCCGGTCGCAAACGCCAGCGCAGCACTCAGGCAAGCCGCAGCGAGCGAGCTGCGCGCCGCGTAGAGGATACGCGTCAGGACGTCGCGTCCGAGTTGATCCGTGCCCAACAGATACTGACTGGACGGCGGTGAGAGCGACGCATCGGCGATCTCCAGGGGATCGTGCGGTGTCAGCCAGGGAGCGGCGAGCGTGAACCCGATCGACAGCAGCACCATCGCGGCACCGATCAGGAGCGGCAGATTCAGGCGAAACCCGAAAGGCCCGGAAACAGACGCGGATTTGTCGCCGATCGCCGGCGCGTTCAGCGGCACACCCGATTGGTCCGGCACGTCGATAGCTGTCGGATGCGCGTCAGCCATGCTGCTGAATCCTCGGATCGAGCAAATAATAACTGAGGTCGACCATGATATTGATCAGGACCACGAGCGTGGTGATCACCAGCACCGTGGCCTGCACCTGCGGATAGTCGCGGTGATAGATCGCGTTGAGCATCAGCTGGCCGACACCGGGCAGGCCGAACACCTGTTCGACCACGACCGCACCTGCAATGAGGTGGGCGGCGGTGACACCGACCGCGGTCACCACCGGCAACAGGGCATTGCGAAGACCGTGCCGGACCAGCACGCGGAGACGACCGGCACCCTTGGCGCGCGCCGTTGCCATGTAAGGCTCCGCCAGCACTTCGAGCATGGCGACGCGCGTGTAGCGCATGATCGTCGTGGCGGAAGCCAGCGAAAGGACGAAGGCCGGCAGCAGCAAGGTCTGAACTCCGCCGAGCGGATCGTGAGAGAAGTCGACGGCGCCAAGGGTCTTGAACGAAGGCAGATAGATCGAGAGCAGCAACACCGCGGCCACGCCGACGAAGAAAGGCGGCGTCGAGAGGCCGAGCAGCCCAACACCGCGAATGGCGAGATCGGGCCAGCGTCCGCGTGCCGTCGCAGCAGTGACGCCTGCGGGCAATCCGATCATGATCGCGAAGAACAGCGACAAGGCGGTCAGCACCAGGGTTACCGGAAGGTGCGAGGCGATCTGCGGGCCGACCGGCAGTCCCATCACCAGTGAGTTGCCGAAATCGCCGTGAAGCGCGCCGATCAGCCAGAGGCCGTATTGGACCGGCAGCGGCTGGTCGAGATGAAGGGCACGCCGGATGTTCTGGGCTGCTTCCGAGTCGGGCGCCACCATGGGACCGGCCAGCACGCTCACGATATCGCCGGGGATCAAATGGATGATGGCAAAGCTCATCAGCGAAACTCCGAAGAGCACCGGCACTGTGAGAACGATGCGCCCCGTGGCATATCTGAGCATCGACTACTCCATTCGAACCCTGTCTTGCGCCCTATCGCAGCCAGGACTGCCGAAGATAGACGCGCTGCGCCGATGGCAAGGCACGGTAGCCCTGCAGCTTCGTCGACCACATCTCCCATCGCAGCGCAGCGGCGCAGGGCGTGATGACGTAAGCCATGTCGGCAACGCGCTGCTGGACCGCGCGATAGAGGCTGACACGCTCGGCTTCGTCGTAGCTCTGGCGGGCCTTGGCGAGCATGTCGTCCAGCACGGGATCGGCCGTCTTGCCGGGATTGACCGTGGAGCGCGAGTCCAGCCGTATCGAGATGTTGGTGTCGGGATCGGGCCCCCAAACCAGGCCTGCCATCGAGATCGGAGATTCCGTCGATTGAAAGTCCGCGACGAGATTGCTCCATTCCTTCTGCAGGATCTTGATCCTGATGCCGACGCGCCCGACCATCTGCTGCATGATCTGGGCAATCTGAACGTCGCCGTAGTTGGCCGGCGAAACGGCAAAAATCGTCTCGAAGCCGGCGGCATAGCCCGCTTCCGCCATGAGCGCCTTGGCCGCAGCCACGTCTTCTTTGGCGTAGGGCAAGCCAAGCACTTCGCCGCTCGGAACGGCGAAAGGCGCTTGCATCGGTGGCAGCGCAGCCGTCAGGCCGGCGTGGCCACGCCAGACTACCTTGACGATCAACTCCCGGTTCAGCGCAAGGCTGAAGGCGCGGCGAACACGGACATCGTTGAACGGCGGGCGGCGCTGATCGAATTCGAGCAGCAACAGCCGCGAATAGGATTTCGGGTCAGGCGCCACGATGTCTGGCACATCACGCATCTGCGCAGCCGAGTCGGGGCGGCCCAGCCAGGTCAACTGCACGCTGCCCGCCCGCAAGGCCGCCATGCGGCTGCCTTCATCGGGAATGATGCGGAAGTCGAGGCCATCGAGATAAGGTAATCCGGGCTCGTAATAATCAGGGTTGCGCTTCAGCCGTATCAGCGAATTCGGCCGGAAATCTTCCAGCATGAACGGCCCCGTGCCGGCGCCGCCCTTGACGAGGTCGCCGCGCTGCCTGACGTCCTCGCGGCTGACGATCGCGGTATATTTGATCGTGGCAAGATAGTTGAGGAACGGCGAAAACGGATTGGCGAGGCGAAAAACCACCGTCTTTGGATCCGGCGTATCGATCGCGCTGATGACCGAGAAGATCGACACCCACGGCGAGCGCGTCGCGGGATCGACCAGGCGCTGGAACGTGAACTTGACGTCCTCGCTCGTGAGCGCGTCGCCATTGTGAAATTTTACGCCGTCGCGCAGATGGAAGACGAACGTCTGCGGATCCGGATTCTCCCATGCGACGGCAAGATCAGGCTCGACATGGCTCGCCGTCGCATCCCACCTGAGCAGGCAGGTATAGATGTGCTCGGCGATGTTGCCGGTCGAAAATGCCGCCGTCTTGTGCGGGTCGAGACCGATCGGGTTCTCGTCCTGGCCGATGGTCAGCACGCCGCCGCGCTTCGGCGTGGGCCCCTCGCCCTCCGCCGCCATCAGCGGCATGCCTGCGCCATATCCGAGGGCAGCGAGCCCCATCCCGGTGGAGCCGAGGAATTGCCTTCGCGTGAAGTCGGCCTTCATGTCGCTCTCCACCAGTCGATCGATACCTCCGCAATCGTGACGACCTAGGAGACGGGTTCGAGCAAGGCGGCGAGGCGAGGATCGCTGTATTTGTTGGTGACTCCAGCGCGGCGCAGGTCGTCCGCATACATCTCCAGCAGAGCACGAATGACGGCGGGGTGCTTTGCCGCCACGTTGGTGGTTTGCTTCGGATCGGAGCTCAAATCATAGAGCTCGATCGGTTCGCCCGGAATCGCGTAGAGCAGCGACCATTTTTGCGTGGTGATGGTGACGGGTTGCCATTCGACCACCGTCCGCATCAGATCGTCGACGACTTCAACCGTATCGCCGGGATTGGCGAGCGGCAGTGCCGTCAGCACGTGGTCCCGCCCCTCGAAGGCCTGACCGAGCACGCCGGGAAGCAGCGAGTGTCCCTGCATCTCCGGCTGGCGCGGCAGACCAGCCATGTCGCAAATCGTGGGCGCGAGGTCGAGCGCGCAGGCAAGCTTGCTGGTTCGTCCGGGCTTTGCGCCCGGCACATGGATCAACAGCGGCACCTTGGCGATCTCCTCGTAGAGCGGCGAACGCATCCAGGTGGCTTCGCCGGGCGCCCTGCGGACCATCTTGCCCATCAACCCATGCTCTCCCAGCAGGAAGCCGTGGTCCGAGACGAAGATGATGGCGGTGGAATCCTCGATGCCGAGATAGGCGAGCTGGTCGAGCAGATGCCCGATCCAGCGATCGACCAGTTCGAGCTCGCCGCTATAGAGCGCGCGCGCCACCGCGATATCGCGATCGGTCATGCCGTGCTTCTTGCATTCGCCATAGGGCGGATGCACGCGTTCGCCGGCATAATCGGGAAGATAGTGCCTGACGTAATAGGCCGGCGGATCCCACGGCTCATGCGGATCCCAGGTGTCGACCAGGGCAAAGAATTTATCCTGGTAGATCTCCTCCAGGCACTTGGCTGCCTGCACCATGGTGAGCGGTGCCGGACAATCCATCTCCCCGACGCGCGGATCGGGCTTCACCTTGCCTGTGATCGGCCATTGCGGCAGCTTGCCTTCGCCCTGGCGCTTGGTCTTGTTCGGCGCGCTGTAGGAGCTGTAGTGCGGCGTCCCCAGGAGCTGGGACTTCATGTCATAGAAGAAGTTGAAGCCGCGATCATATGAATAGCCGTTGACCTGATAAAACGGCGTGTCGACCACGCCGAGCGTCGTGTACCCCGCGTCGGTCAATGTGGTTGCAATCGAGCGATCCGCGCGCGGCAGCGCGCCCCAGCCGACACCGGCAAACGCGGGCTTGCCGGTCAGGTAATCGTAGCGCGCAGGAACCGTTGGAAAACTCGACGCGTAGTAGCGATCGAAAACCATCGATTTGGCGGCAAGCCGGTCGAGATTGGGAGTCCTGACCCCGCCGCCGTTGTATCCCAGCATGTCCGTCCGAACGGTGTCGGACACGATCATAAGGATGCGATCTACCGCCATCTGTACCTCCCTAATATTTTGTTGAGTAAAATATCACACATCACATTTCGAACGTCAACGATAATATATCACATATCACACATTGCGAATTGGCATGGCGGCGTGTAAGAAGGAGCGCATGGAAACGATGCACAAGGGTTCGGCCGGTCTGGTTTCGGCGCCAAGCTTGCGCGAGCAGGCGCGGCAGGTGATCCGCGGGCTGGTCATCACCGGGCAGATGCAACCGGATCAGCTCTATTCGGTGCCGCGGTTGGCGGCTGAACTCGGCGTGTCGGCGACGCCGGTGCGGGAAGCCCTGCTCGATCTCGAGCGCGAAGGTTTACTCGAGGCAGAGCGCAATCGCGGCTTTCGCGTGGTGTCGCTGTCGCTGGCCGAACTCAACGATATTTTCGCCGTCCGACTGCTGCTGGAGGTGCCGAGCGTCGGCGACATCGCCCAGGGCGGTTTGTCGGGCAAACAGCTCGACGAGCTTCGTCAGCTGGCGGAGGCAACGCGGCAAACAGCGGATACCGGCGATCTGATTGCCTTCCTTGATACGGATCTCAAATTCCACGTTCAGCTGATCGCCACGCTTGGCAATCACCACCTCGCCAAGTTGGTCGAGACGCTCAGGGACCGGGTACGGCTGCAGGGCTTCGCGAGCGGCGAGTCGCCGCGAGACTTTCTCAGGCAATCCGCAAACGAACATTTCAAACTGCTCGACTACATCGCAAAGCAGGACCGCAGCGGGGCCGAAGCGACCATCCGACGGCACCTGGAAAGGTCGCGCGGCGTTTGGGGTGACAGGCACAACACAGCGCAGGCGGAAAGCGCGAGCGTTCTCGACGAATCGTCCTGATCAGGAAGGCCAGCGCCCCGGACCAACAGCCCCCTTCTGCAAGGCGGACTCGCGGCATTCGGATCGATCGCAGCCTTTCCGCCAATAGTGCCCTCTCCCGACAAGTTACTCTCCTATCGGCTGATGCCAGCCAATGTTGAACACTCTCCAGCAGCGAGGACCGCCATGAGACTGAAAGACAAGATCGCGATCGTGACAGGCGGCGGCTCCGGCTTCGGCGAGGGCATCGTCCGCAAATTCGTCGCCGAAGGCGCCCGCGTCGTCGTGGCCGATCGCGATCAGGCCGCCGCAGAGCGCGTGGCCGGCGCGTTCGACGGCAAAGCCATTGCAGCCGTTGCGGATATCTCCAACGAAACCGGCTTCGTGGCCGTCGTGCAGAAAGCCCATCGGGAGTTCGGTGGGCTCGACATCCTCGTCAACAATGCCGGCGTCGGACACACGCCGCAACCGCTCGAAACGGTGACAGACGAAATGTTCGACAGGATCGCCAACGTCAACATGAAGTCCATCTACTACGGCGCCAAGGCCATCGTGCCGCACTTCAAGCAGCAGAAATCTGGCGTCGTGCTCAATATAGCGTCCACCGGCGGCGTCAGTCCGCGACCGAACCTGACCTGGTACAATGCCTCGAAAGGCTGGGTCATTACCGCTACGCGCGCCATGGCCGTGGAGCTTGCGCCGTTCGGCATCCGGGTCAACGCGATCAATCCCGTCGCCGGCGAAACGCCGCTCCTGAAGACCTTCATGGGCCAGGACACGCCCGAGATCCGCGCAAAATTCCTGTCGACGATTCCAATCGGCCGCTTCTCCACGCCTGAAGACATGGGCAACGCCGCGGCTTTCCTGTGCTCCGACGAGGCAAGCATGATCACGGGGGTCGCCATGGAAGTCGACGGCGGCCGCTGCATCTGACGCGAGACCCCTATCATGAAGCCCACGTACGAAATCTGCGTTGTCCATGGCGACGGCATTGGACCGGAGGTCGGCAGCGCAACGGTCCGGGTGCTGGAGGCCGCGTTTGGGGAAACCTTGCCGCTTCACTTCAGCGAGCATCCGGCGGGCGCGCAACACTTCCTGGAAACCGGTGAGTCTTTCCCGCGGCAGACATTCGAGGCTTGCCGCGCCGCCGACGCCATCCTGCACGGCGCCGCCGGCATGCCCGGCGTCGTCCACCCCGACGGCACCGAGGCCGGTCTCGATTTTACCCTGACGCTGCGCTCGAAACTCGACCTCTACGCCAATGTCCGGCCGATCAAGTTGCTGCCCGGCGTGCGATCGCCACTGCGCGATGCCGGCGCCATCGATTACGTCATCGTTCGAGAGAACAGTGAAGGCCTCTATGCCGCGCGTGCAGCAGGAACGCTGCTTCGCGGCGAGGTCGCCGTCGATCCCCTGGTACAGACCCGCAGCGGCATCGAACGGATCGTGCACTTCGCGTTCGAACTCGCGCGCTCGCGCGGCGGCGCTCCGCGCGATGGACGTCGTCGGGTCACCTGTTGCGACAAGGCCAATGTGCTACGCAGCTATGCCTTCTTCCGAAGCGTGTTCGATGAGATTGCGGCGCAATACCCTGATGTCGAAGCCGAGCATGTGCTGATCGACGCCATGACCGTTCACCTGATCAATCGTCCCTCGCACTACGACGTCATCGTCACCGAGAACATGTTCGGCGACATCATCTCCGATCTTGGCGCGGCGACCATCGGCGGCATGGGCATGTCACCATCTGCCGAACTCGGCGATGGCAACGGCTTCTTTCAGGCGTCGCATGGATCGGCTCCCGATATCGCCGGCAAGGGAATCGCCAATCCCTACGGAACGGTGCTGACCTCAGCCCTGATGCTGAACTGGCTTGGCCGGCGTCATGCCGACCCGCGGCTGGTCGAAGCAGCGGGTCGTATCGAGGCGGCCGTAACTTATGCTCTGGCCGACAAATCGGTCTTGAGCCGGGACATCGGCGGGACGGCCGGCTCTCAGGAGATCACTGAAGTTCTCTGTACGAGGTTGCGCGAGTGCGCGTGATGAGCAGGCCGGCTCCGGCAGCAACGACGCCGGCCACATCCATCTCAGCCAATCGAGCGCGCGTGCCGACCGATCATATGGCAAATGCCGGCGGCGTGATCACCGCCGGCATTCGCAGTCGTCAGCCGTGATAGATCGAAATGGTCTTGGTCGTTGCAAAGCCGTAGAGGGCTTCAAAACCCTTCTCGCGGCCGTGCCCCGAACGCTTGACGCCGCCGAACGGCAGTTCGATTCCGCCGCCGGCGCCGTAGTTGTTGATGAAGACCTGTCCCGACTGAATGGCGCGCGCCAGGCGGAATTGCCGCCCGCCGTCGCTGGTCCAGATTCCACAGACCAGGCCATAGGGCGTACCGTTCGCCAGCTCGATCGCCTGCTGCTCGCCGTCGAAGGGCATGATGACCTGGACCGGCCCGAAGATCTCCTCCTGCACGAGGCGGTGGCTGGGCGAAACGTCGCGGATCAGCGTCGGCGTGACATAGGCGCCGCCGGCAGGCGCTTCGGCCACGATCGTGCCCTGCGCGGCGAGACGCGCGCCGCTACGGTCGGCCAGAGCGATGTAGCCTTCGACGATGTCCTTCTGCCGGCGGGAGACCATCGGGCCGACATCCAGGTCGGACAGCGCCGGCCCAACCCTGAGCTTTCGGTAGGCATCGGCCATGCGTGCTGCGACCTCTTCATAGATCGATTGCTCGACCAAAATCCGCGACGAAGCGGAGCAGGTCTGGCCTGCGTTCTGAATGCCCGCCATCACCAAAAACGGCAACGCCCGATCGAGATCGGCATCGGCAAAGACCAGCTGGGGCGATTTACCGCCAAGCTCCAGCGTGACCGGCACCGCATTCCGCGCGGCTGCCGCCTGCACCAGCGCGCCGGTCGCGACCGAACCCGTGAAGGAAATGTGATTGATGCCGGGATGGCCGGACAATGCCGCACCGGCCTCCTCGCCGGTCCCGGTGACAAGGTTGAGCGCGCCGTGCGGCAATCCCGCCTCCTCCGCGATGCGGGTAAACTCGATCACCGTGAGGCAGGCTTCCTCGGCCGGTTTCACGACAGCGGCGTTGCCCATGGCAAGGGCCGCACCGAGGCTGCGTCCGATGATCTGCATCGGATAGTTCCAGGGAATGATGTGGGCAGTCACGCCGTGAGGCTCGTAAAGCGTGATGGCGGTGAATCCCGTCCGGTAAGGGATGGTGTCACCGTGAACCTTGTCGGCGGCGGCGCCGTAGAATTCGCAGTAGCGCGCCAGCGCCTCGACGTCGGCCCGCGCCTGCTTGAGCGGCTTGCCGACGTCCCGTGCTTCGAGCTCCGTCAGCAGATCGATATTCTTCAGAACCCCCTCGCCGATCCGATGCAGGATACGGCCGCGATCGGTCGCCGACATGCGTCCCCAATCTCCGGCCAGCGCCGCCCGGGCGGCCTGCACCGCGCGCTCGACGTCCTCGCTGCCGCTGCGGGCAATGTCGGCAAGATGCGAACCGTCCGACGGATCCAGGATCTCGAGACGACGTCCATCGGCGGCATCGACCCAGCGGCCGGCGATGTAGTTGCGATAAGTCCGTTCGGATTTCGACACGATGCGCTCCAGAGTTTGATCCTGCTGAAAGTCGTGCAGGACGCTTCTACCAAGTTCGTTTCCACCAAATTTGTTTTTACGTCCATCAGAAATGCAAGCCGCGTCCCAACGCGCCAAGCGCAGCCTCGTGGATCGCTTCGCTCCGTGTCGGATGTGCGCCGATGGTGCCTGCGATGTCCTCGAGCACCGCCCCCATTTCAATGGCAAGTGCCAGCGACGACGTCAATTCCGAAACTCCCGCCCCGACCGCCTGTGCGCCCAGCACGAGGTGATCGCCGGCCCGCGCGACGATGCGCACAAAACCCTCGTCATCCATCTGCGTCAGAGCTCGGCCATTGGCGGCGAAGGGAAATGTCGCGACCTTGATATCGTAACCGTCCGCCTTACCGTCCGCCCTGGCCTGCTCCGGCGAGCGTCCGACCGAAACCACTTCCGGATCAGTAAAGCAGACGGACGGAATGGCGATGGCATCGAAGGCGCGGCGTTTTCCCGCAATGATCTCCGCCACCATCGCACCTTGTGCCATGGCGCGATGCGCCAGCATCGGCTCCCCGGTGAGATCGCCGATCGCCCAGACATTCGACATCGATGTCTCGGAGCGGTCATTGATCCTGACGAACTTTCCATCCATCGCGAGATCGAGCCGCTCCAACCCGAAGCCCTCAGTGCAGGGCGCGCGCCCAACCGCGACCAGAAATTTGTCCGCCGGTATTTCGCGCGGCCCGTGCCCGCGCTGCTCGATCAACAGGCTCTCGCCACCGCGTGTCAGCCCTTGAGCATACGCCGAGGTGATGACGCCGACCTTCAGTTCTTCGAGCCGCCGCGCCACGGGTCGCGTCAATGCCGCGTCCCATCTTGGCAGAATCCGCTCGTCGGCCTCGACGACGGTCACATCAGATCCGAGCTTTGCAAAGGCAATCCCGAGTTCGAGGCCGATGTAGCCTGCCCCAACAACAACCAGCCGCCCGGGTCTTTCCGGGAGCGAGAGCAACTCTGTCGAAGAGATGATATTGCCTCCGAACGGCAGCGTAGTCACGGCCTGCGGCACTGAGCCTGTTGCAAGAACGAGATGCCCAGCACGAACGCGCATCGTCGTATCTGTTGTTTCGACCCTGACGGTCTTGCCATCCAGTATCTCGGCCGTGCCTGAAATCACCGACACGCCGTTTCGCTTCAGGAGGCCGGCAACCCCGCCTGTCAGGCGGTTCACGATCGTATCCTTCCACGAAACGGTGCGTACGAAATCAAGCTCCACCTGTCCGACGCTCAAGCCGAACATTGTCGTTTCCCGCTGGCGATTGGCGGCATGGAACGCATCCGCCGCATGGATCAGCGCCTTGGAAGGAATGCAGCCGACATTCAGGCAGGTACCGCCCAGGGCGGCGCGCTCGATCAGGACGGTGCGCAATCCCAGTTGCCCGGCACGAATGGCAGCGACATAGCCGCCGGGCCCTCCGCCGATAATCACGACCTCTGCGGCGCTCTCCTGCATGTCAGATTCCAACCAAAAGAAGCGCCGGCGCTTCGAGCAGCTCTTTCATGCGCCGGATGAATTGCGCGGCCTCGTGGCCGTCGATGATGCGGTGATCGAATGAAGACGACAGGTTCATCATCTCACGAGGAACGAACTGACCATCCCGCCACACCGGGCGGATCATCGTTCGATTAACGCCGATGATCGCGAGCTCCGGCCGGTTGATGATGGGCGTTGTTGCAACGCCGCCGAGATCACCGAGACTGGTGATGGTGATGGTCGAGCCGCTCAACTCTTCCCGCCGCGCAGTGCCTTGCCGTGCTGCCGTGGACAGCCGCTTGATCTCATCCGCACAGCTCCAGAGATCGAGCGTTTCGGCGTGGAAGAGCACGGGCACCATCAGTCCTGACGGGGTCTGTGTGGCGATACCGACATGAACGGCACCGTGCCGGCTGACGACCTCCTTGTCGTCGTCGTAGGTTCCGCTGATTTGGGGAAAATCACGGACCGCGAGAGCGAGCGCTGCGACGACAAAAGGCAAGACGGTCAATTTCGGCCGGCTGTCGGCAAATCGCGCGTTCAGCTGCTTGCGACATTCGTCGAGAGCCGTGACATCGATCTCCTCGATATAGGAAAAATGCGCCACACGCCGGGTGGATTCCGCCATCCTCTCCGCGATCCTGCGACGCAGGCCAACGACCTTGATCTCTTCGACAGCATCGTTGCGTTGCGTGGTCCGGGAGCCGCCGGTCCCCTTTGATCGGTTTCCAACATAGTCAGCGAGGTCGTCACGCGTAATCCGGCCGGCGGCCCCGGAACCCGACACCAGGCGGAGATCAATTCCCGCCTCGCGCGCCTGCGCCCTTAGTGCCGGCGACGCAACCGGCCGCGCGGGCACTGATCGTGCCCTGAAGCTGGCTGTACCATCAGGATGATGGTTATTGCGCGGACGAAGATCATTGCGTCGATCTGCTGCGGTCGGGGACGTCACTTCCAGACCGACCGGGATGCCTTCCGGCCCGGCGCAATCGGTCATCAGCGCGGTATCTTCGTGCCCGTTGGCGACGCCGTCATCATCTGCGCCAAACCTGATGCCGACCAGAGCACTTCCAACAGCAAGACGCGCGCCCAGCTCGCCGCCCAGCTCGGCGACCACGCCGGCCCTTGGCGAAGGGATCTCAACCGTCGCCTTGTCCGTCATGACAGCGGCCAGGATCTGATCCTCCTTGACCGCCTCGCCTACTGTCACATGCCATTCGACGATCTCCGCCTCGGCCACGCCCTCCCCGACATCAGGGAGCTTGACGAACTCGACGGGCATCTCAGGTCTCCATCAGCCGGATCAGCGCGCGGCCGACGCGATCCGGCCCCGGGAAATAGTCCCACTCCTGCGCGTGGGGATATGGCGTGTCCCACCCCGTCACCCGAACGACCGGCGCCTCGAGATGATAGAAGCAGCGTTCCTGGATCAGCGCGGAGAGCTCGGCGCCGAAGCCCGACGTGCGGGTCGCTTCGTGCACGATCGCGCAGCGGCCAGTCTTGATGACCGAGCGAACGATAGTGTCGAGGTCGAGCGGAATGAGCGACCTCAGATCGATGATCTCGGCGTCGACGCCAACGGAGCGACACGCCGCCTCGGCGACATGGACCATGGTGCCATAGGCAAGGATCGAAACGTCAGTTCCTTCGCGACGAACGACCGCTTCGCCGATCGGCACGGTGTAGTGCCCCGCCGGCGTTTCACTCAATTCGTGCTTCGACCACGGCACCACGGGCCGATCGTGATAGCCATCGAAGGGGCCGTTGTAGATCCGCTTCGGCTCGAGAAACACCACCGGATCGTCGTCCTCGATCGCGGCGATGAGCAGTCCCTTCGCGTCATGCGGGTTCGATGGAATGACCGTCTTCAGCCCCGCCACATGGGTGAACAGCGCTTCGGGACTTTGGCTATGGGTCTGTGCGCCGAAGATGCCGCCGCCGCAGGGCATGCGCACCACGATCGGGGCGCTGAACTCGCCGGCCGAGCGGAATCGCAAGCGCGCCGCCTCCGACACGATCTGGTCGTAAGCCGGGTACATGTAGTCGGCGAACTGAATTTCAGCGACCGGTCTAAGTCCGTACGCCCCCATGCCGACGGCGACACCGACGATGCCGCATTCCGAGATCGGCGTATCGAAACAGCGCGATGCCCCGTATTTGTGCTGCAGGCCGTCCGTGCATCGAAAAACGCCGCCAAAGCGACCGACGTCCTGACCGAACGTGACAACGCGGTCGTCCCGCGCCATCATCACGTCCATGGCATCGCGGATCGCTTCGATCATCGTCAAGGACGGCATGGTCAGAAACCGAGTTCCTGGCGCTGTTCGCGCAAATGGGGCGGCATCGATTTGTAGACATCGTCGAACATCGAGGCCGGGCTGCATTTCGCCCCCTCGACCAGCGTTCCGAAGCCCTGCGCTTCCTTCGCCGCGACACTAATCTCGTCGTCGAGTTCGGCTTTGAGCTGGACATGACGCGCCTCGCTCCAGTCACCAAGCCCGATCAGGTGATCCTTCAACCGCTCGATCGGATCGCCGAGCGGCCAGGCCGCCTGATCATTTTGTGGGCGATATTTCGACGGATCGTCGGAGGTCGAATGCGGCGCCGCCCGATAGGTCACCCACTCGATCAGGGTCGGCCCGAGATTCCGGCGGGCCCGCCCCACCGCCCAGCAAGCCGCCGCGTGCACCGCGAGGTAGTCGTTTCCATCGACGCGGAGAGCGGGAATTCCGTATCCATGCGCCCGGGCTGCAAAGGTCGCGCTTTCGCCCCCGGCGACCGACTGCGCGGTCGAGATCGCCCATTGATTGTTGACCACGTTGAGAACGACAGGCGGGCGGTATACCGAGGCAAACACCAGCGCGGCGTGGAAGTCGTTTTCGGCGGTAGCTCCCTCGCCGATCCACGCGGCGGCAACCCGGCTGTCGCCGCGCATCGCCGATGCCATCGCCCAACCCACCGCCTGCACATATTGGGTGGCAAGATTGCCGGAGATCGAGAAAAAGCCGGCCTCACGCGCCGAATAGAACACCGGAAGCTGGCGGCCTTTCATGCGGTCCTTTTCGTTCGACAGGACCTGACACATCATGTCGACAACCGGCCAGTCCTGCGCGATCAGCAGCCCCTGCTGGCGATAGGTCGGGAAGTTCATGTCTTTTGCCTGCAGCGCCGGCTGAAAGCCGCACGAGATCGCCTCCTCTCCGGTGCACTGCATATAGAAGGACGTCTTGCGCTGCCGCTGCATCATGGTCATGCGGGCATCGTAAGCCCGCGTCTTGAGCATGGCGCGGAGGCCGGAGCGGAGCTGATCGACGGTACATCCGTCGGACCACGGGCCGACCGCCCCTCCATCGGCATCAAGCACCCGGATCAACTCATAGGCCAGATCGCGGATCTCGCTCGCCTCGACATCGATCGCCGGGCGGCGAACCCGTCCCGCTTCCGACAGATGGAAGCGGCTGAAATCGGGAGCGCTGCCGAAGCAAGGCTGCGGCTCGGGAACGTGCAAGGTGAGCGGCAGCGCGTTCATGGCGCCGTGCCTTCGGTTTTGACCGGCGATCGTCCGACGATCTCGACCGAACGGAGAGCGGGATGTCGTGCGAAGCGGGAGCAGAGAACCGCGGGATCGTGGTCCGGCCTTGCGGCGACGCCGAAGTCGATGGCCGCCCCACCTTCCACATCAACCATCATCCGGAATTCGACCATCTGAAGCCCAAAGCGCTGCACATCGGCGAGAAGCTGGGACGCCGCGGCAAGCGAATCCGTGGCAATGGCCCTGAAGACGACGGACGAAGCGCGACAGGCGGCGGACGGCATTTGCTGGTCTCCTCGAACAGGACTGTATCGCCGGGTCAGCAGGTGAATTTCCCAATATTTTATGCGATACTCGTCATCTGCAGAAGAATCATCTGAGTTTATGAGGATATACGATGAAATCATCTTCCTCGGCCAAGCCACGAACCAAGGCAGACCTCGACCTGATCGATCGAAAGATTCTTTCGATCCTCCGCAACGAGGGACGACTGACCGTCAACGAACTGGCCAATCGCGTCGGACTGTCGTCTTCGCCGTGCTGGTCGCGGGTCAGGCACCTGGAGGAGATCGGCGTGATCAAGCATTACTCGGCTGTCATCGACCACGTCGCCATCGGCCTGAAGGATCTCGTCTTCATCGAAGTCACGCTGGACAAGCACGACGACAAGGTGCTCTCCCGGTTCGGCGACGCCCTTGCAAGAATCCCGGAAGTGATCGAGGCCAATCTCGTCACCGGCGAATACGACTATCTGGTCAAGGTAGCGGTCGCCGACACCACCCACTACGAGCGCTTTCTGCGGGAGAAGCTCTACCGGATTCAAGGCATCCGGCACACGCGATCGACCTTTTCGCTGCGGACACTGAAGCTCGTGACTTCCGCCGATCCACTGCTCGTCAATGCGAGTGTCTAGCTCTCACCGCGGGCAAAGCGGGGCGACAGGCCGGCGTGCAAGATCGTAAGATTGTTGGCGGAACGCCACCCACCCACGCCGGCCGAGGCCGTCCGCGTTGCCTGGATCGCAACTGCGCCTGGCCACTGCCTGCAGCGGCCAGGCGGACCCTGCCTTCTCGCGGTCACTTCTTGACGGCGAACACCCACACGACGCCGCCCTGCGGCACGTTGTTCTCCAGGCCGGGGACCTTGCCGTCGGTCGCCAATGCGTCCTGGATGCGCTGCGCGTCGACGCCCCAGCCCGATTGGACGGCGATATACTGGGTACCATCCACCTCATAGGCGATCGGCATGCCCATGATGCCGGAGTTGGTCTTTTGCTCCCACAGCAGTTCGCCGGTCTTGGCATGGAAGGCGCGGAACATCCGGTCATTGGTGCCGCCGACAAGGATGAGGTCGCCTGCGGTCGCGGTCACCGAACCGAACAGGTGTGACTTGGGAAAATTATGCGACCAGGCCTTCTTGCCCGTGGCCGGGTCCCACGCCTGCAGTTCGCCAAAGTGGGTAGCGCCGGGACGAACCGTCAAGCCGATATCCTCAGCCTTCGTTCCAAGCCAAAGCTGGCCGGCAACCAACGGCACCTTCTCGCCGGTGAAGCCGCCGCAGAAATTCTCGTTGGCCGGAACGTAGACCAATCCGGTCTTCTGACTATACGCCGCCGACGGCCAATCCTTGCCGCCCCATAGCGAAGGACAGAATTCAACCCGCTTGCCAATCACCGGCTTGCGAGCCGGGTCGACAATCGGCTTGCCACTCTCGGGCTCAATGCCTTTCCAGACGTCGGTATGAACGAAGGGCCAGCCGGCCACATATTTGATGCTGTCCGGCTTGCGCTCCAGTACCCAGAAAATCGCGTTGCGTCCCGGATGGATAAGACTCTTGATCGTGCGGCCGTCCCTTTGCAGGTCGACCAGCATGGGTGCGTCCACCTCATCCCAATCCCAGGAATCGTTTGGATGATACTGGAAGTAGGTTTTCAGCTTGCCGCTATCGGGATCGAGCGCGAGCACTGAACTTGTGTAAAGATTGTCTCCGGGATGAGTGTCGCCCGGCCAGGGCGCGGCGTTGCCGGTGCCCCAATAGACTGTCTTGGTGTCTGGATCGTAGTTGCCTGTCATCCAGGCAGATCCACCGCCCGTTTTCCAGTCGTCGCCTTTCCACGTTTCGTTACCTGGCTCGCCCGCGCCGGGAATGGTGAACGTCCGCCACAGTTCCTTGCCCGTTTCGGCGTCGTACGCAACGACGTAACCGCGGACGCCTAGCTCGCCCCCGGAACCGCCGACGATCACCTTCCCGTCGACGACCAAGGGCATCAGCGTCAGGTACTGACCCTTCTTGTAGTCCTGGACTTTGGTATCCCAGACTACTTTTCCTGTCTTGGCATCCAGCGCGACCACGTGGTCGTCCGTCGTGGCCAGATATAGTTTATCTTGCCACAACCCCACGCCGCGGTTGGTCGGGTGCAACTGAAAGAGATCTTCGGGGAGCTGGCGTTTGTATCGCCAGTACTCGTCGCCAGTCTTGGCGTTGAGTGCAATCACCTGCCCCGCCGGCGTTGCGACGAACATCACGCCATTGTTGATGATCGGTGGGGCCTCGTGTCCCTCGACCACACCGGTCGAGAACGTCCACACCGGCGTCAGGCTTTTCACGTTCGAGGTGTTGATCTGGTCGAGCGGGCTATATCCCTGGCCGTCATAGGTCCGGCGATAATGCATCCAGTTGCCGGGTTCCGGATTCTTGAGTCGATCGGCAGTTACCGGGCTGTAGTTCTCGATCGGCCCTGCGGCAGCGATCGAAACGAGGCATGTGGACGCGAGCAAACCCGACAAAAGCCATTGCTTCAAGGCCATAGCGCAACCTCCCCTTTGTTTTCATCTCACGAATTGTGTTTTTGCATTGTCGTGGATCGACGGCGGCCCGCCGTCACCTGCCCTGCTGCGCACCTACCTTTCCAACAAATGTTGCGGCCACCGTAAGTGGACCGTCTTCTGCCACCAGCGGGAGCGCCGGCAGACGCCGGGGCGCCGGTCCAAAGATAACTTGCGCGCTTTGCCTGGGGTCGTATTCCGAATTATGGCAAACGCATTTGAACACGTCCTTGTCGCCGCCTGCCGCCTTCACCCATGCCGTGATCGGACAACCTGTGTGGACGCAGATGGCCGAATAGGCCACGACGCCGCCGGCAGCGCGGGAGCGCGTCTCTTCATCCAGTTCCGCCGGATCCAGTTTCACGACGAGCACCTCGTTCAGGCGCGAGCCCTTGCGGACGACCGATGTCGCGGGATCCTTTGGCCAGGCTCGCGCCGGCGGTCCACCGGCTTTCAGATCCTGCGGCTTGATCACTTCGCCGGCATGTTCCCCTTCGGCGAAGACCAGCACGTCGGCTTTCTGAGGCCGCTCGTTGCTGCCCGGCAAATCTTCCTCAGCAACGGAGGGGTTCGACGACGCCAGGCAAGCCCCCGTGGCGAGAGCCGACAGGATGAGCGCGCGCCGCGTCGGGTCCTGACACATCGCTGTCGCGAGTTCCGCGTCTGTGCTTGTGATCGAAATTGTCGGCTGATCGGTTTTGCACATCACGCAAACTGATGGAGGGAGTCGGTCAAAACAATGGCGACCGACAAATTCGTCTTTCGCGCAATTCTCCTTCCAGTTGCATCAGCGATTCCCGGAAAAGCCAGCAATAGTAAGCGTCCATCGCGCGTCGTGCGATCATCACTGCAGCTCGGTCCATCATGCATATTTCGCAGAACAGCTCAGCTTTCTGTGATGTGCGGTGCGTTATCGCGCATGCGACGATCGAGAATTGCAGGACTTGCCGTCGGTCGCCAATGCGTCTTAGCTGCGCTGCAGCGGATAGCGCCGGGACGAGGCGTCAAGCCGATATCTTCGGATGGTCCAGAGGCAGTAGCGTGATCACCGTTCTGGCAGTTTGCCAATGCTGATTTCGATCGCCGAAAAATAAGCTGCGAGATCCTCAATGTCCTTGTCGGACAAGGCGGGCGTGACGGCCGACATCGCATCGTTCTTTCGCATGCCGGTTTTGAACGCCTGCAACTGCGCGACGAGATAGGGCTCGATCTGGCCGGCAATGTTCGGTGAATCGGGGGCCTTGGAAAGTCCGTCAAGGCCATGACAAGCTTGGCACATCATCGCTTTGGCGGCACCAGCTTTGGCGTCGCCGGCGTGGCCCGCGTGGCCGCCCGCCAGCAGAAGGCCTGCCGGCGCGAGCAGGTTGACAGCCAACACTGCCCTTCGTGAAAGCGCAGAAATCATCCAGAACCTCGCGCCGCCCAAACGACGACTGAAAGGGATGGCCCGGAGGGAACCATCCCTGACATCAGAGCTTACTTGCCGTCGTACCAGATGCGATAGAGCGCGCCGACCAGATCGTCCGACACGATCAGCGAGCCGTCGGCCAGCTGGGCCACGTCGACGGGACGGCCGAGATAGTAGCCGTTGTCGTTCCAGCCCTCGGCGAATGGTTCGGACTTGCCGGCGACATGGCCGTCATCCTTCAGGAACGTCACCATCAGTCGTGCGCCGACCGGCACGGTGCGATTCCACGAGCCATGCTGGGTCGTGAAGATCGCGCCGTGATACTTCTTGGGAAACATGTCGCCGGTATAGAACGCCAAGCCGAGGTCAGCCGCATGCGCGACCTGCTCGACCTCCGGGAACACCACGTTGGCGGGCGGGGTATCGTTCTTGTACTCGTTGGTGCGGATCTTGCCACCGCCGAACCAGGGGAAACCGAAATCCTGCCCGGCGCTGGCGATGCGGTTCAACTCACCCGGCGGGATTTCGTCGCCCATGCCGTCGACCTGATTGTCGTTGGTCCAGAGCGATTTGTCCTTCGGGTTGAAGTCCATGCCGACCGGGTTACGCAGCCCGACCGCATAGACCTCACGGTTCTTGCCATCGCGGTCCATGCGGATAATGCCGCCGATGCCGAGCTTGCGGTACAGGTCGAACTTCTCCTTGGCCGGCACATTGTACGGCTGCCCGAGCTGGATGTAGAGCTTGTTGTCGGGCCCGATGCGGCATACGCGGGCCGTATGGTTGTAGCTTTCCTCCGATTTCGGAATCAACTCGCCTTCAGGAACGACGACGCTGGCGACGACGTCTGGGCTCTCGTAGAAAAATTCAGCGGCTGGATATTCCAGCACCCGGTTCTGCTCGACGATGTAGAGGAAGCCGTCCTTCGAGAAACATCCGCCGTTCGGAATCTTTTTCGGCAAGGTCGGCGCGAACTCCTTGACCTCGTCGCCAACGCCGCCGCGCGCCCGATCGGTCACGACCCAGGCTTTCGACTTGCGGGTGCCCACAAACGTCGCAACGCCTTGCGGCCCAACGGCGATATGCCGGGCATCCGGAACCAGCGCGTAGAGCGAGATGTGGAAGCCAGGCGGCAGCTTGATCTTGGTGAGATTTTTCTTGACCTGATCGGCCTTCGCGCCGCCCTGCGGAATCTCCGGCCAGTCAGCGGTGCTGCCGGTAGGACGCATCGCGCCCAGAGTTTCGAGCGCGCTGGGCGCAGGTGGTGCCGGCTGGGCGAACGCCGGCCATGCGGCCAGCGTCAGTGTAGCCATCGTTCCCATAAAATAACGATTCATCGATGCCCTCCCTGAGATGCCCCGGTTCTAACGGATGAGAAATGCCCGCCGCTGGGGATTGAATAACAATGCGCCGTCAAAAATGATTGTCAAACAGGATTCGTCATTCGCGCGTGGGCACGTTTGACACGTAAGATCACGAATGACGGGAGGGAGTGCGAAGCGCCTACCAGAGCCGGTGTCCGTTGCGCGCGACTATTGGATCTGGCGCACCAGAAACAGCGCGATCAGGAATGGATCGCACGTGTTCAAATTTAAATGAATTGCTCTTGCTTCCACGCACTGCGTCAGCGTTACTGACCGAATGCAATTCTTTGCCGACGCCCCGCTTTCGCCAAACATGCGGACGCAAATGTAGAACACCTTGTGGCGGCCAATCCGCCAAGCGCGGCCTACTGAACAACAGTCAATAATAATGATCAGGAGGGTGCTCAAAGAAATCCCAGCCAGACAGCAAGGAATTTCGAAGCGACGGCGTTGAGCGATCAGCCGTAACGTTTTTCGCGCACGTCGAAGCTACCATCAGCAGCTTACGAAGAGCGAGGATCGATCATGATTACTTTGAAGATTAACGGCCAGCAAAAGAACTGGGATGGCGATCCCGATCTTCCGCTACTCTGGTTTCTCCGCGATGAAGCCGGACTGACGGGTACGAAATACGGTTGCGGCCAGGCACTTTGCGGCGCCTGCACCGTGATCGTCGACAAGCAGGCGATACGCGCCTGCATCACGTCGGTTTCCGACGTGGTCGATCGGGAGGTTACGACGATCGAAGGTCTGCATCCGACGGGTGATCACGCGGTTCAGAAGGCCTGGCGCCAGCTCAATGTCCCACAATGCGGCTTTTGCCAGGTCGGCCAGATCATGCAGGCGGCCGCGTTGCTGATCGAAAATCCGAAACCCACCCACGATCAGATACGCGAGGCGATGGCGGGCAACATCTGCCGCTGCGGCTGTTACCAGCGCATCGAGAATGCGGTTCACCTTGCTTCGACGGGGGTATGACCATGAACATTCTCACCAATCCCAAAAAGCTCCGCGGCTTTGCGCGATACGTCAAGGTCGACAACGTTTCACGCCGCAGCATCCTGAAGGGCCTCGGGCTGGCCGGCGGCTTTGTTTTGGCCGCCCCCGTGATGTCACGGCCCAGCCTCGCCGCGTATAAGACCGGTGCGGGCGAGATGCCGCACGGAACCGTGGTGGACCCGCGCGTGTTTGTCGCGATCGCACCGGACGGCATTGTCACGATCGTCGCCCACCGCGCCGAGATGGGAACCGGCGTCCGCACCAGCCTGCCGATGATCGTTGCCGAAGAGATGGAGGCCGACTGGTCGCGCGTTCGCGTCCAGCAGGCGCATGGCGACGAGGTCAAATTCGGCAACCAGGATACCGACGGATCGCGCAGCACGCGGCACTATCTGATGCCGATGCGCCAGATCGGCGCGTCGGCCCGCACGATGCTCGAAGGTGCAGCGGCGAAACGCTGGGGCGTGCCGGCGACCGAAGCGAAGGCGGTCAATCACGAGGTCGTCCACAGTGCAAGCGGACGGCGCATTGGCTTTGGCGATCTGGCGGCCGATGCCGCCAAGGAGTCGGTGCCGAGTGTCGAAGGTCTGAAGCTGAAAGACCCAAAAGATTTCCGCTATCTGGGCAAAGGCCAGATCAGCATGGTCGATCTGCGTGACATCACGGTTGGCACCGCGCGTTACGGCGCCGACGTCCGCCTGCCCGGCATGAAATACGCCGTCATTGCGCGGCCGCCGGTGACCGGCGGCAAGGTCGCGTCGTTTGACGGGGCGGCGGCAATGAAAGTTTCCGGTGTCGAGAAAGTCATGGAGGTCAAGGGCTGGCCGTGGCCTTCAAAATTCCAGCCGCTCGGCGGCGTCGCAGTGATCGCACGCAACACCGGCGCGGCGATCAAGGGCCGCGACGCCCTGAAGATCGTCTGGGACGATGGCGCCAACGGCAAGTACGACTCGGTCGCCTACCGGGCCGAACTGGAGGCCGCCGCACGGAAGCCCGGCCTGGTGGTCCGCAAGGAAGGTGACGTGGAGGCCGCCTTGAAGGGCGCCGACAAGGTGATCGTCGGTGAGTACTATCTGCCGCATCTGGCCCATGTATCCATGGAGCCGCCGGCTGCGGTCGCGGACGTCAAGGGCGACAAGGCGGAGATCTGGGGACCGGTGCAAAGCGCGGGTGGAACGCGCGAGGACGTCGCCAAAACGCTTGGCATTCCCGAGGAGAATGTCACCGTCAACGTCACCCTGCTCGGCGGCGGCTTCGGTCGCAAGTCGAAGTGCGATTACGCCCTCGAGGCCGCCCTGCTTTCAAAGGAGCTCGGCGCCCCCGTAAAGGTGCAATGGACGCGGGAAGACGATGTTCGCAACGGCTTCCTGCACACCGTCTCGGTGGAACGCATCGAGGCCGGTCTCGACAAGAGCGGCAAGGTGACGGCCTGGCGCCATCGCAGCGTCGCGCCGAGCATCGCCTCGACATTTGCCGACAAGACGGTGCATCAGGCGCCGTTTGAACTCGGCATGGGGCTTGTCGACATGCCCTTCGAGATCGCCAACGTCCAGTGCGAGAATCCGGAAGCGGCTGCGCATACCCGCATCGGCTGGTTCCGCTCCGTATCGAACATCCCACGCGCCTTCGCGGTGCAGTCGATGGTGGCCGAACTCGCACTGGCGACCAAACGCGATCCAAAGGACATGCTGCTGGAGTTGATCGGCTCTCCGCGGATCGTCAAGCTCGATTCCGTGAAAGACCTCTGGAACTACGGCGAGCCCTATGACAGCTATCCGATCGATACCGCGCGCCTTCGCAAGGTCGTCGAACTGGTCGCGGACAAGGGCGGCTGGGGGCGGCCGGTCCCCAAGGGTCACGGGCTCGGCATCGCCGCGCATCGCAGCTTCGTCAGCTATATCGCGACCATCGTCGAGGTGGCCGTCGACGACAAGGGCAAGCTCACCGTGCCGCGGGTCGATACCGCCATAGATTGCGGAACCTACGTCAATCCGGAGCGGATCCAGTCGCAGATCGAGGGCGCTGCGATCATGGGCATGAGCCTTGCCAAACATGGCGCGATCACCTTCAAGGACGGCAAGGTGCAACAGGGCAATTTCGACGATTTCCCGGTGATCCGGATCGACGAGTCCCCTGGCGTGACGAACGTCTACATCGTACCTCCCGGCCCCGACACGCCGCCCAGCGGCGTCGGCGAGCCGGGCGTGCCGCCCTTTGCGCCGGCGCTGATCAACGCGATCTTCGCCGCGACCGGCAAGCGCATCCGCGCCCTGCCGATCGGCAAGCAATTGGAGGCGTAACGGGAACGATAGGCCGAACGGGCCGTTTCCTTGGTCTGAGAGGAGTTCAGACCGATGAAACCCAACGCAACGGCGCTCGCGGTGTCGCTACTGTCGAGCGTGCTGCTATTGAATGCTCAGGCGGCGACCGCTCAGACGACGTCGCCCCCGAGCGCGACCGCAACGCGGCCGGCAACGACGCCGCCCGGGCAAACCTCCATGCCAAACGAAAGCCCGGCGGCCACCACAACTCAGACCACCGGCGAAGCCAGTCGCGATCCCGTGGTGAAGAAAATGAACGAGGACGAAAAGCAGAAGGTCGACACCAAAGGCAAGTAGCCTAAGCGTCGGCAGCCAAGGAGCAATGACAAGGCGCAACAAAAGGGCGGTGAACATTCGTTTGCCGCCTTTTTTGACGCTAACCCGCTTCGGTGGATTTTCCACCCTTCCCGAACACGCGGCTCGCCAGCACGTCCGACGCCTCGATCGACCTGATGTCGTCCGCTGTCAGGACATGATCAAGATTGGCGACGAGGCGATTGGCCTGGCGCAGCCGCAGACGATCCAATGCGTTGCGGATCGAGCGCGCGTTGGAGAACAGCGGCTGGTTCTTGCGCAATGCGATGTAGCGAACGAACTCCGCACGCGCTTCCTTCGTGAATCCATAGTTCATGTCGCGCAGCATCAGCTCTGCGATGGCGAGCAGCTCATCGCCGGCATAGTCCGGAAAATCGATGTGGTGTGCGATCCGCGAGCGGAAGCCGGGATTGCTTGCGAAAAACTTCTCCATGCGGTCGCCGTAGCCGGCGAGGATCACGACCAGGTCCTCACGCTGCGATTCCATCACCTGCAGCAGGATTTCGATCGCCTCCTGGCCATAGTCGCGCTCGTTGTCTGGCCGGTGCAGATAATAGGCCTCGTCGATGAACAGCACGCCGCCCATCGCCTTCTTTAGAATTTCCTTGGTCTTCGGCGCGGTGTGACCGATATATTGCCCGACCAGCTCGTCGCGCGTCACCGACACCACTTGGCCGCGGCGCACGAAGCCGAGCCTGTGCAGGATGCTGGCGATCCGCAGCGCCACTGTGGTCTTTCCGGTGCCGGGATTTCCCGTAAATGACATGTGCAGCGTCGGCGCGTCCGATGCCAGTCCCATGCGCTTGCGGATGCGTTCGATCAGAAGGAGCGATGCGATCTCGCGGATACGCGTCTTTACCGGCCTCAAGCCGATCAGTTCGCGGTCGAGCTGCGCGAGAATATCCTCGATGCCGACGGCTTCGAGTTCATCGCGCAGATTAACCGCATCAATCATGGGGGTGGTATCCACGTCCATCTGCCAAACCTCAATGCGCTGCACGCGTTTGTTTCGGAAAAGACTCCGTCGCCGCGTCCGCAGCGACGGAGCAGTGCATCCGGCAGACGCAGGCACGTTCAGGGAGAACGCGTCTGCCGGATCGATCGCGTACCTAACCGTAGCGCCGGCCCTCGGGGCGATCGGCGGCGCATGATCGGGTCGTGTAGCGGATATTGCGGCCGGCCATTTCATGCCGTTCGAGGCGGAAGCCGGGCTCCTCCTTCGGCCGGTTGACGATGAAGGACAGCCGCACCGATTCCCAGCCGTGGCTGGAATCGAATGCCGACAGGCGAATATACTGCTCGCCATACACCTTGCGGCATTCATTCAGCTCCATCATCACGCCGGCGGCGTCGCGGAGATCGAACATCGGCAGGCCCCACATCTCCCAGAAATTGTTGCGGGGGTGCGGGTCATCGGTGAATTCGATGTTCACCGCCCAGCCCTGCTCCAGGCAATACTGGACCTGGCGGGAAATCTGCTCGTCGGTGAGATCGGGCAGGAACGAGAAGCAGCCTTGGGTAATGCGCATGATTTGCTCTCCTTACATCGCAACCGAGGGCGTCGGGACGTAGTCCGGCATGTCGGTCGATTCATAGTTGAAGGTGACGTCCTTCCAGACCTCGAGTGCCGCCTTCAACGGCGTGCAGGTCTCTGCCGCCTTGGCCAGTATTTCGGGGCCTTCGTGCAGATAGTCGCGGCCTTCATTGCGGGCGAGGATCATCGCTTCCAGCGCCACGCGGTTGGCGGTAGCGCCGGCCTGGATGCCCATGGGATGCCCGATGGTGCCGCCGCCGAACTGCAGGATCACGTCTTCGCCGAGATGATCGAGCAGCTGGTGCATCTGGCCGGCATGAATGCCGCCCGACGCCACCGGCATCAATTTGTTGAGGCTCGCCCAGTGTTGCTCGAAGAACACGCCGTGCTCCAGCCGCGCCGGGTTATAGTCCTCGCGGCAAATGTCGTAATAGCCGCGCGTGGTCGCGGGATCGCCTTCCAGCTTGCCGACCACGGTGCCGGCATGGATGTGGTCGACACCGGCGAGCCGCATCCATTTCGCGATGACGCGGAACGAGACGCCGTGGCTGCGCTGCCTCGTATAGGTCGAGTGCCCTGCCCGATGCAGATGCAGGATCATGTCGTTGCGCCGCGCCCATTTGGCCATCGACTGAATCGCGGTGTAGCCGATCACGAGATCGATCATGATGATGACCGAACCGAGCTCCTTGGCAAATTCGGCGCGCTCGTACATGTCCTCCATGGTGCCGGCGGTGACGTTGAGATAGGTGCCCTTGATCTCGCCGGAAGCGGCCTGCGCCTTGTTGACGGCCTCCATGCAATAGAGGAACCGCTCCCGCCAGTGCATGAACGGCTGTGAGTTGATGTTCTCGTCGTCCTTGGTGAAGTCCAGCCCGCCCTTCAGCGCCTCATAGACCACGCGTCCATAGTTGCGGCCGGAGAGGCCGAGCTTTGGCTTCA
The DNA here is from genome assembly GCF_054059515.1 of Bradyrhizobium sp. URHC0002. Classification (NCBI taxonomy): domain Bacteria; kingdom Pseudomonadati; phylum Pseudomonadota; class Alphaproteobacteria; order Hyphomicrobiales; family Nitrobacteraceae; genus Bradyrhizobium; species Bradyrhizobium sp. URHC0002. The sequence goes on from NZ_JBSSCF010000001.1 coordinate 6,982,959, forward strand.
CGGTGGCGCCGAGCAGCGGGCGGCCGAACTTGTCCATCCGCTCGCGCTCGACCACGATGCCGGTTGCCGGTCCCTGGAAGGTCTTCACATAGGCCACCGGCAACCGCATGTCCTCGAGGCGCAGCGCCTTCAGCGGCTTGAAGCCGAACACGTTGCCGATGATCGAGGCCGACAAATTGGCGATCGAACCGGGCTCGAACAGGTCGAGATCGTAGGCGATGTAGGCGAAATACTGCCCCGGCGAATTCGGCACGGGATCGACGCGGAAGCATTTTGCGCGATATTTCTCCGCCGCCGTCAACCGGTCGGTCCAGACCACCGTCCATGTCGCGGTCGAGGATTCGCCGGCCACTGCCGCGGACGCCTCGATCGGATCGACACCATCCTGCGGCGTCACCCGGAACAACGCGACAATGTCGGTGTCCTTTGGCGTGTAGTCGGGCTCCCAGTAGCCCATCTTCTTGTATTCGAGGACGCCGGACTTGTAGCGATCCTTGCCGCGAACGGTCATTGAATGCATGTTCATCGTGGTCTCCTCTTTTGGTGTGCGGCGACTGGTCGGGATCGAGGCGGTCACCAGTTCATTCGGCGGCATCGGCGATTCCTCCCATGCGTGGATCGAGCGCGCCCGAGCGGTAGCGCTTTGCCATCTCGGCCAACGGAATGACCTTGATCTGCGAGGCATGACCTGCCGTGCCGAACTGCTCGAAACGCTCGCGGCAGAGGTCGCGCAAGCTATCCATCGCCGGTTTCAGGAATTTGCGCGGATCGAATTCACCTCGCGCCTGCACCGCCACCTTGCGAAATGCCGCGGTCATCGCCAACCGGCAGTCGGTGTCGATATTGACCTTGCGGACGCCATGCCTGATGCCACGGACGATTTCCTCGACCGGCACCCCCCAGGTCTGCGGCATCTCGCCACCGAAAGCATTGAACGCATCCTGCAGCGGCTGCGGCACCGAGGATGAGCCGTGCATCACCAGGTGCGTGTTTGGCAATCGGCGATGGATTTCCTCCACCACCCGCATCGCCAGAATGTCGCCATCCGGCTTGCGTGAGAATTTATACGCGCCGTGCGACGTACCCATCGCAATCGCCAGCGCATCGACCTTGGTGGCGCGGACAAAATCAACAGCCTGGTCGGGATCGGTCAGCAGCTGGTCGTGGCTGACCTCACCTTCGACGCCGTGGCCGTCTTCCTGCTCGCCGCCGCCATGTTCCAGCGAGCCGAGCACGCCCAATTCGCCTTCCACCGAGGCGCCGATCCAGTGCGCCATATCGACCACCCGGCGGGTGATGTCGACGTTGTATTCGTAGCTTGCCGCGGTCTTGGCATCGGCCTTCAGCGAACCGTCCATCATCACGGAGGTGAAGCCGTGCTGCAGCGCAGTGGCGCAGGTCGACTCCTCGTTGCCGTGGTCCTGATGCAGGCATAGCGGAATATGCGGATGCATCTCCTCCAGCGCATCGATCATCTTCGCCAGCATGATATCGTTGGCGTAGGAGCGCGCGCCCCGCGAGGCCTGGATAATGACGGGCGCATCGACCGCCGCCGCCGCGTCCATGATCGCAAGCCCCTGCTCCATATTGTTGATGTTGAATGCGGGCACGCCGTAGCCGTGCTCGGCGGCATGATCCAGCAGTTGCCTCAGGGTAATTCGCGCCATCCGGGCCTCCGTGTCATTGATCGGCGTAAGGGTGTCATGCGTAGGTCGCGGCCATCCGCGAGCGCGCGATGCAGCGCAGCGCGGCCTTTGCGACCTCATCGGCGGTGATACCGAATTCGCGATAGAGCGTTTCCGCTGGCGCGGAGGCGCCGAATCCGGTCATGCCGACGAATTCGCCGCCATCGCCAAGCCAGCGCGCCCAGTCGCCCTCGATCGCGGCCTCGACACCGACCCTCGGAACGCGTCCGAGAACGGCGGTGCGGTATTCCCGGGATTGCCGGCGAAACAGCTCGAAGCACGGCGCCGAGACGACCGCGGCGCGGACGTTGTCTTTCTCCAGCAGCTTGGCCGCCTCAAGCGCGATCGATAGTTCGGAGCCGGTTGCGATCAAGGTGACGTCGCGGCCGTCCTCCGGTTCAACGACGACATAGGCGCCGAACGCGACCAGATTGGTTTCGCTGATCTCTTCGCGGAATGTCTGGAGCGCCTGTCGCGACAGGCACAGCACCGAAGGACTTGTGTCAGCCCGCAACGCGCAATCCCACGCCTCCGCCGTCTCGACCGCGTCGCCTGGGCGGAATACCAGCAGGTTCGGGATAGCCCGCAGCGACGCCAGATGCTCGACCGGCTGATGCGTCGGGCCGTCCTCCCCTAATCCGATCGAGTCATGTGTCATCACATGGATGACGCGGATCGCCATCAACGCGGCCAGCCTGATCGCAGGGCGGCTGTAATCAGCAAAGCTGAGAAACGTTCCGCCATATGGGATGAAGCCGCCATGCAGCGCGATACCGTTCATCGCAGCCGCCATGGCATGCTCGCGGACGCCGTAATGGATATAACTGCCATCGAAGTCATCGGGCCGCACCGGTTGCTGCGACTTCGCGCGCGTCAGGTTCGAATGGGTCAGGTCCGCCGAACCGCCAAGCAGATTGGGCAGCGCTTCCGCGATCACGTCGATCACCAATTGCGACGCTTGCCGGGTGGCGATTTTCGGCCGTTCAGTACCGAACCGGGTCCGTATCTCTGCCATCACGTCGGCATATCCACAGGGCAGCTTTCGATTCAGCGCGTCATGAAACGACGACCGTCCCATCGAACCGTGGCGTCTGCTGCGCTCGATCCATGCCCGCCGTGCCGCATGCCCTTGTGCGCCGATTTCGCGCCAGGCATCGGTTATGGTCCCCGGGACCTGAAATGGCGCGTGCGGCCAGTCCAGCGCGCTGCGCGTCTTCTCGATTTCCTCCGCACCGAGCGGCGCGCCATGCGCCTTTTCCGTCCCCTGTCGGTTGGGCGCGCCGAAACCGATCACCGTGCGGCAGGCAATCAGGGAGGGCCGGCCGTCGTGCCGGGCATGCCGGATCGCCGCGGCAATCGCCTCGGGGTCATGGCCATCGATCCGGGTCGCCGACCAGCCCGAGGCCTTGAAGCGCGCGATCTGGTCGTCCGAGCATGACAGTGAAGTCGATCCGTCGATCGAGATTTCATTGTCGTCATACAGCACGATCAACCGGCCGAGCTTGAGATGTCCCGCCAGCGAAATGGCTTCCTGGCTGAGGCCCTCCATCAGGCAGCCGTCACCGGCAATTACATAGGTGCAGTGATCGACAAGCTCGTCGCCGAAGCGCGCATTCATCAAGCGCTCCGCCAGCGCCATGCCGACGGCGGTCGCGATCCCCTGCCCCAGCGGCCCCGTGGTCGTCTCCACGCCGGGCGTATGCCCGTGTTCCGGATGGCCGGGGGTTTTCGATCCCCACTGCCTGAACGCCTTCAGCTCGTCCGTCGTCACGCCGGCGTAGCCGGTCAGATGCAGCAACGCATACAGCAGCATCGAGCCGTGACCGGCCGACAGGACGAACCGGTCGCGGTCCGGCCACGCTGGATCGGAAGCGTCGAATTTGAGGAAGCGCGAAAACAGCACGGTGGCGACATCGGCCATCCCCATCGGCATGCCGGGATGGCCCGACTTCGCGTTTTCGACGGCGTCGATGGCCAGAAAGCGGATCGCGTTCGCCATTTCCGCATGCGAGACGACCGGCTGGGTGGCGATACGGGACAGAGCGAGATCGGTCATAGCATGCGCCTCTTGCGTTCCATCAGTTGCAGGATCAGCGGGGTGAGGATGAGCTGCATCGCGAGATCGAGCTTCGATCCGTGGATCACGATCGAATTGGCTCGCGACATGAAACTGTTCGGAATCATCGACAGCAAATAGGGAAAGTCGATGCCGCGCGGATTTTTCAGCCGGATCACCACCATCGATTCGTCGGGCGTCGGTATCCAGCGCGCAATGAACGGGTTCGACGTATCGACCGTCGGTACACGCTGGAAGTTGATGTCGGTCTCGGTGAATTGCGGGCAGATGTAATTGATGTAGTCCGGCATCCGCCGCAGGATGGTATCGGTTACCGCCTCGGCGGTGTAGCCGCGGTCGCTGCGGTCGCGATGCAGCTTCTGGATCCACTCCAGATTGATGACGGGAACGACCCCGATCTTGAGATCGGCATGTTGCGCGATATTGACCTTGTCGGTCACGACAGCGCCATGCAGACCTTCATAGAACAGCAGATCCGAATTTTCGGGCAACGGCGTCCATTCAGTGAATGTGCCCGGATCTGCGCCGTACAGCCTGGCCTCGTCATGATCATGGACATAGTGCCGGGTAGTCCCGGTCCCGGACTCGCCGTAGTCGCGAAACAACTTCTCCAGTTCCTCGAACAGGTTTGTTTCCGGACTGAAATGGCTGAAATGCTTGTTGCCGCGCTCGGCCTCCTCAGCCATTTTTGTACGCATCTCCATGCGGTTGTGGCGGTGGAAGGCGTCGCCCTCGACATAGGCGGCTGCGACCTTTTCGCGGCGGAAGATGTTTTCAAACGTCTTCTTCACCGAGGTCGTGCCGGCGCCGGATGATCCCGTGATCGATATGATGGGATAGCTGCGTGACATCTGGTTTCCGATCAGCGAAACAGGCCGCGCCGCGCAAACAGCGGCGCGTCGCTATTGTCGAACATCGGCTCGATCCCTTCGTGAATCGCGGCAACGTCGCGAACGCCGCGCATCGATCCCATGATCAACGGCACCCGCTGGTGTGGTGTTTTCGCCGAAAGTTCGAGAATGCGCCGGCGGCCGGTGGAGGCGGCCCCGCCCGCCCACTCCATCACGAGCGCCATCGGATGCGCTTCGTAAAGCAGGCGAAGACGTCCGTCGCGATATCCCGGGCGCGCATCCGCCGGATACAGGAACACGCCGCCGCGAACCAGAATACGAAGCGTCTCCGCGACCAGCGAGCCGATCCAGCGCATATTGAAATCGACCGAACCGTTGCCGCTCGTGCCGGCGAGGCAATCGTCGATATAGGCCCGCACCGGCCCATGCCAGTGCCGCTGGTTCGACGCGTTGATGGCAAACTCAGGCGTGTTCGGCGCAATCCTCACGCGACGCGCGATCAGCAGGAATTCCCTGTTACGCTTGTCCAGAATGAAGATGTCGACCCGCTCGTCGAACGCCAGCACCAGCGTGGTCTGGGGGCCGTAGACCACGAAACCTGCGGCGCACTGCGCCGTGCCAGGCTCGAAGAAAGTGGAGATGATATCGTTGCAGCGCGAACGAATCGAAAAGATGGTTCCGACCGAGATATTGTTTTCGAGGTTGGCCGATCCGTCGAGCGGATCGATCGCGACGCAGAGCGACGCCTCGGCGTTGAGCACTTCAGGTAGGTCCAATTCCTCGGACAGCACGGCGGCGACCGGGGTAGCACGTAACGCTGCGCGCATCATCGCGTCGGCGGCGAGGTCGATATCCTTCTGATGGTCGCCATCGGAATTAACGCCATGGGTTCGTCCGGTAATGCCGGCCAGCGGTCCGTCGGCGATGAGATCGGAAAGGCCGATCGCAGCAGCGGCAATCGCCTCGATCACAGCGGCCACAGCGGGGCCGGTCGGCGTCTCCGACCCTGCATGATCGAGATGCGAGCATAGGGTTATGCGTGCGTCCATGGCCGTTCCCCGATTGGCGCCCTCTTCGGAGCCACTCCAATGCGCCATGCCGTTCGACACGCCGCGCCCTAACAACAACCCAGTTTGCAAAATTAGTGAAATTTTCTTATCTTTGGCTTTGGCAAAGTTTTTCTTATATTGGATGAGCGCCCATGGCAGGCAGGTTTCCGCGGGAATTGACCATTCGCCAGCTGCGCGCGCTCGCGGCCGTTCACCGCGATCGGTCGGTTACTGCCGCCGCCAAACACCTGCATCTCACGCAGCCGGCCGTCACGCTGCAGATCCGTAATCTGCAGGAGCTTGCAGGGTTGCCGCTGATTCAGCGCACCAGTGACGGAATGCTGTTGACCGATGCCGGGCGGGAGGTGCTCTCGCTGTCCGAGCGTATCGAAGCGGCGATTGCGGACTGCGAGACCTCGCTTGAGATGATGGCGGGAAAGACCGCGGGCCGCATCTCGATCGGCGCCGTCAGCACCGCAAAATACTTCGTGCCGTTCATGATCTCCGGATTTTCGAAACGCCATCCGAACATCGATGTCACGCTCTCGATCGGCAACCGGCAGGAGATCGGCACAGCGCTACGCGGCTATGATCTCGATTTCGCGATCATGGGCCGCCCACCGGCCGACATCGACATGGACGTCCACCCGATCGGCGATCACCCCCATGTCATCATCGCGCCGACCAGTCATCGCCTGGTGCGAAAATCCCGCATCGCGCTGAACGACCTTGCTGACGAAACATTCCTGACGCGCGAGCCTGGTTCGGGCACGCGCGGCCTGATGGAGCAACTGTTCGAAACGTCGGGAATCCGGCCGAAAATCGGCATGGCCATGAGCAGCAACGAGACGATCAAACAGGCCGTGATCGCGGGTCTCGGAATTGCATTTCTTTCGGCGCACACGGTTGCTACCGAACTCGACGAGCGGCGGCTGGTCACGCTCGACGTGGTTGGCCTTCCCGTTATCAGGCAATGGTTCATCCTTTCCCGAAAGGACAAGATTTTGCTGCCGCCGGCACGCGCCATGCTGGAATTCCTCAGCGTACGCGGCGCGCAATTCCTGCCGCGAACCCATGGCAGGATAAGGATCACCCGCACTTCGGCGCGCGGCAAGCGCCGATAGCGCGATATGTCGGCCGGTTGCCGGACGAAGGAATCTCTCAGACTTTAGTCGGTGAGCCCTGCCGCCCTCGCCCGCGTGACTACACGTTTCGGCAGCCACGGCCGCCCTATGGAGCGCGTCCGTAGGTTGACTTCTTTCGGCATTGTCCAAATACTTGCCTGAAAGCCGGAAAAACCGGTCCCGGCGATAACAATAATTCAGTGGGAGGATACGATGCCGACTTCACGCAGAACGCTGCTGAAGACTTCTGCGGCAGCCGCCGCCGCATTCAGCCTCGATTGGACACGCGCGCAAGCACAAGCCGAGACGGTGCGCATCGGCCTGATCTACGACTTGACGGGGCCGTTTGCTGCGGGCGGGTCGGTCGCCTCCTCGATCGGCGCGCAGATTGCCATCGATCTCGTCAACGAGAAGGGCGGCGTCGGCGGCAAGTACAAGGTCGCCTCTGTCGCCGCCGATTCCCAGAGCAAGCCCGACGTGGCGATCAATGAGGCCGTGCGCCTGATCGACCAGGAAAAGATCGATATCATCAACGGCGTTTATGCGAGCGCGCACGCGGTCCCGCTCGCAGCCAAGGTCGAGCAGCAGAAAAAGATCCTCTGGATTACGACCGCGGTTTCGACCGCCGTGTTCAAGGACAAGAACCTGCAATACGTCTTCCGCGCGCAGATCCATTCTGACCAGTACGGCCAGGCATTCGCGGGTTTCATCGCCGAACATGCCAAGGCGAAACTCGGGATGGAGCCCAAGGACGTCAAGATCGCGCTGATCCACGAGGATGGCCCCTATGGTGTCGGGGTCGCCGCCGCCGACGAGGCATATTCCAAGGAGGCCGGCCTCCAGATCGTGCTCAGGGAGGGCTATTCGGCGTCCGCCCCCGATCTCTCGGTGCTGGTGACCAAGCTCAAGCGAGCCCGGCCGGATGTCATCTCACATGCGGGATACAACCCTGATATCACCCTGTTCCTGCGCCAGGCGCGCGAGAGCGGCCTCAAGTTCAAGATGCTGTTCGGTGCCGGCGCGGGCTACAGCCAGCTCGACAAGTTGCGGGCGACGTTCGCCGCCGACATCGACAATTTCTGCAACATCGATCCGGTGCCCGCGCAACTGCTCGATCCTTCGAAACTCGCGCCCGGGATCGGCGATCTCACCAAGATCATGGTGGAGCGCTACAAGGCCAAGACCGGCGCGACCGACGTTCCGCCGCACTGCTCGATGGGCTTCAACCAGACCTGGATCCTGCTCAACAACGTGCTTCCCGTCGCCAAGGAGAAGTACGGCGGTTTCGATCCCGAGGCCATTCGCAAGGCGGCGCTCGACGTCGACATCCCGCCGGGCGGCACGATCCAGGGCTATGGCGTGAAATTCTATCGGCCCGGTACGCCGCTCTCCGGCCAGAACGAGCGTTCGACGCCGGTGGTGATGCAGAACGCGGGCGAGCACATCTCGGTGGTTTGGCCGACCAACATAAGGACGCAGGACCCGGTGTTCCCGCTGCCGAAATCATCGGTCTACGCGGTGTAGCGTTGTCGGGGCTTCATCCTTCGAGACGCGGCTGGCGCCGCTTCTCAGGATGAGGTCTTGCATCGCGCAATCTGCCAGATCCTCATGGTGAGGAGCGCGGCGACGCCGCGCGTCTCGAACCATGTGGCCCGGATGGGTGTTATTCAACAGTCACCCAACTTCACAGCAAAACGCGCCGCCCCTCTTCGGCGGCCCAATAGCCGGCGTAGTTGACCTTGATGGTCTCATAGGCCAGCGCCAGGTCCGAGAGCGGCTGCCGGCCGGTGGCGACGCATTCCATGAAGTCCTGGATTTCCTGCACGTAGCCGCGCGTCCATTCCTCTTCGATGCAGACATATTGCCAGCCGGTCTTCCGGTCGACCTTTTCGGTGATGTAGACGCCTGCCAGCTTCTCCTCGCTGGTCTGATAGCTCATCATGTGCGTATTCGGCGTGATGTTGGCGAATAGCGAGCCGCTGCTGGTATAGGTTTCGATCAGGTTGCGCACGCCGCCGAGGATCATGTCGCCGGAAAAAACCGTGGCCTTGGTACCGTCGGAGAAAGTGGCCGTGAGCATGCCCCAATCCTCGACGTCGACGGGATTGGCCTTGAGCACGGCCCGTTCGTCCGGACCCAGGCACGCCGTGACATTGGCGACGTCGCACGTCACGCTTGCCACGCTGATCGCCTCGCCCCGGGCCTTCGCCTCGACCTGCTTGAGATAGAGCACCGCCGAAAGCGGATGGCATCCCATCCGGATCAGCGAGCCGCCGCCGGTCATCGCCCATTGCGCGGCGTGCGCAGCATGCGAGCCGGAGTGGCTCTCCTCCCCCTTCATGAACAGGATTTTGTCTTTCGTGGCCTTGAGGATCTCGACGGTCTTGGTCACCGCCGGCGCGTAGATCCAGTCCTCGGCATACATGAAGAGCCGGCCCGTCCGGTTGATCGCCGTGCGGGTATTTTCCATTTCCTCCAGCACGCGCGCATACATCGACGCCTTCGGCACATGCTTGCCGATCGGCGCCTTGTCGCCGTCCCGGCCGAAATAGCCGGCGAACGGCTTTTCGCAGATGACGTGCTTGCCGGCCTGCATCGCCTCGACGATCATTGAAGTGTGCAAATTGGGCGGCGTGCAGATGTCGACGACATCGATATCTCCGTCGGCGATCAGGTCGCGAAAGCTGCGATACGCCGTCGGGATCTGGTGGCGGCGGGCAAACTCGACGACATGATCGCCTCTTGCCGCAACGGCCCTGACTTCGACATCCACGCCGTAGACACGCCGGTAGGCATGCATATGCAGCTCGGACACAAAGCCGCAGCCGGCCAGACCGATCCTGATTTTCGCCATTTCGGAAGTGCTTTCTGGTTGTCGCGGCTCGAGGCTAATTGTCGCTTCGGCCGCCCCCCCGGCGGCGCATCAACGCGGCGAAGAGTTCGGTCAGGCCGAATTTCCAGGGTTCGCAATCGCCGCTATGGCGCATCCGGTTGGTCAGCCGGCCGAGTTTCGGGGTGGCGACCGTCACCAGATCGCCCTCCATGTGGGTGAACCCCTGCCCCTTCGCGGAACGGTCCTGGGTCGGCGCGAACATGGTGCCCAGGAACAACACGAAACCATCAGGGTATTGATGGTTCTCATTGATCGTCTGCCCGACGATGTCAGCGGGGTCCCGGCTGATCTGGGTCAGCGAGGAAGCGCCATGCAGGACAAAACCCTCCGGCCCCTTCACCTCCAGTGAGATATCCATCTTCCTGACGTCATCGAGCGTGAAGCTTTCATCGAAGAACCGCACGAACGGCCCGATGGCGCAGGACGCGTTGTTGTCCTTGGCCTTCGACAAAAGCAGCGCCGAGCGTCCCTCGAAGTCGCGCAGATTGACATCGTTGCCAAGCGTGGCACCTACGATACGGCCATCGCGCGTCACCACCAGCACCACCTCCGGCTCCGGATTGTTCCAGGTCGATTTCGGATGCAGGCCCGCATCGACGCAGGTGCCCACCGCCGACAGGACCGGAGCCTTGGTAAACACCTCCGCGTCCGGTCCGATGCCGACTTCGAGATACTGGCTCCAGGCATTCTGGGAAACCAGTACGTCCTTCACATGCTGCGCTTCGGCCGAGCCCGGCTTCAACCGCGACAGGTCGGTGCCGACGATCCGTATCACTTCGGCCCGGATCGCCTCCGCCGAATCCGGATTGCCGCGCGCGCGCTCCTCGATCACCCGTTCCAGCATCGATACGGCGAACGTGACGCCGGCAGCCTTGATTACCTGCAGATCGATCGGAGCAAGCAGCCATGGCCTGGTCGGATCGCGGGTGTCGGGCGGCGTGTTGTTGAGCAGATCCTGCAGCGTCCCTACCCGCTCGCCACGCGCGGCGCGCAGCGCCCGAGCCGGATCGGCGGCGGCGGCAAGCTGGCTGGCGGTGGGAAATTCGTCGGTGACGTCGAACACGCCATCCTGGCGGATCGCGACCACCGACGGACCAGCAAGATCGGGACGCCAGATCCGCCCCATCAGGGCGGCGCCGGCGAAATCGTCAGGTAGAATGAATGCGGCATCTGTGGCGATCGGCATCGTGGGAATCCTTGCGAGGTCACGTCTGTGCGGTCAGGTCAGTATCGTCCATAGAAGGGAACCGCGCGATGGGTCAACACCTTCGAAAGACATCCGCCTTCAGCATTGCGGCTGCCACGACAGAGTTCATCGCGCCGCAACATACAAAATCAGACGATCGGTCAAGTGCAGCCGATGGTGCACGCGCCGCAACCTGCCATGGACGGCATGGCGATTGAGCAAAGACCTCGCAGGGCTTCGATACAGGGAATTGTGAACGGGGCCGGTCGCTCCGGAGAGCCGCCGGCTCGGGATGGTTACATCACCTCCGATAGCCGGCAGGCTGCTTCACCCACCGGCATCAATGAGGGAATTGCACGACCTCGGGGCGCTCTCGGCGCGCAGCTGCGCTGATGGCGATCGCCATCAGCGCGGGTTCGAAATCGGGCAGGATCAGGCCGGTACCCGTTTCAGGCCGCCTTGTTCAAGCCGCTTTGGCCTTGGCCTTGGCCACGTGGCTCGAGATCGCATCCATCAAGGGTGGCGACAGGCAATCATAGGGTTCGAGCCCGAGTTCCTTCAGCCGAGCCCTGATTCCGTCCATCTCGCCCGGTTGAACCCCGGACTCCAGCACGGACGACACGAACGCGGCAAACCCCGGAGCTGCTGATCCAGCTTCCTGGAACAGTTCGGGATGGATGAAGTCGAGGCCGTAGAATGGATGCCCCGTGTTCTCGATCCGGCCGTACATATGCGTACCGCAGGCCTTGCAGGCATGGCGCTGGATCGTCGCCGATGCGTCGACGACCTGCAGCTTGTCGCCGTTCTCGAGCACTTTCACATTGTCGCGCGGGACCACGGCGACGACGGAGAAGGTCGCGCCAGAGGGCTTCCAGCACTTGGTGCAGCCGCAGGCGTGGTTATGGGCAACATCGCCCTTGATGGCGACCTTGACCGGCCTGTCCGTGCACTTGCAGACAAGGGTTCCGCCGGCAAAACTGCCGCTCCCCTTCTTTACGCCGCTATCGACCGATGGATGGATTTGAGCAGGCATGGGCTTATCCTCCTTGTGTTTTAAGTTTCTCTAATTTCAGAACACGACAACCGAACGGATCGACTTGCCTTGATGCATGAGATCGAATCCCTGGTTGATCTCCTCCAGCTTGAGAACGTGGGTGATCATCGGATCGATTTCGATCTTTCCGTTCATGTACCAGTCGACGATTTTCGGCACATCCGTGCGGCCGCGCGCGCCGCCAAATGCCGTGCCCTTCCAGACGCGGCCGGTCACGAGCTGGAACGGCCGGGTGGCGATTTCCTTGCCGGACTCCGCGACCCCGATAATGACCGAGACGCCCCAGCCGCGGTGGCACGCTTCGAGCGCCTGCCGCATCACATTGGTGTTGCCGGTGCAGTCGAAGGTGTAGTCGGCGCCGCCGTCGGTGAGCCCGACCAGATGCTGGACGATGTCGCTGACTTTGGTCGGGTTGACGAAATGCGTCATGCCGAAACGGCGGCCCCAATCCTCCTTGGAATCGTTGATGTCAACGCCGACGATCTTGTCGGCGCCCACCATCTTCGCGCCCTGGATGACGTTGAGCCCGATGCCGCCGAGACCGAACACGACGACGTTGGCACCCGGTGTCACCTTGGCGGTATTGACCACCGCGCCAACGCCCGTCGTCACCCCGCAACCGATGTAGCAGCTCTTGTCGAAGGGCGCGTCCTCGCGAATCTTTGCCACTGCGATTTCAGGCAGCACGGTAAAGTTCGAAAACGTCGAGCAGCCCATGTAGTGGAAGATCGGCTTGCCTTTATGGCTGAAGCGCGAGGTGCCGTCGGGCATCAGCCCCTTGCCCTGGGTGGCGCGGATGGCGGTGCAGAGATTCGTCTTCTGGCTCAGGCAGCTTTTGCACTGGCGGCATTCCGGCGTGTAGAGCGGAATCACGTGATCGCCGGCCTTGACCGAGGTCACGCCGGGACCGACCTCGCGGACGATGCCGGCGCCCTCATGACCGAGGATCGACGGAAAGATGCCTTCGCTGTCGAAGCCATCGAGCGTGTAGGCGTCGGTGTGACAGATTCCGGTCGCCTTTATCTCGACGAGGACTTCACCGGCCTTCGGGCCTTCCAGATCGACCTCAACGATTTCAAGAGGCTTCTTGGCCTCGAATGCGACAGCGGCGCGGGTCTTCATCTTAAACTCCAAATTTGCTCTTCAAGTCGCGCGGACCTACCGAGACGCGCACCTCGCATGCTCAGCATGATCATTTGGTCCCCATGCAGGCTGCCTCCGCCTGAGTGTAGGCGTCGGGTTTTTCCTCACGCTTGGGAGGTCGCACGCGCCCGACCGCGTCATGCGCGCGGGCGCGCAGATAGACGTAGAGGTCGTCCATGTAGCAAGCGACATTCGGATTATCGCCGAACGCCGGCATGACGCTCTCTTGCGCGGTATTGACGTTCTTGCGACCACTGGCGACCACGCCGAGGAAATCGCCGTAGCTCATGGTCTTCAGCGAATCCTTCAATGCCGGCGCGTAGGTCGACCCCATCCCATCGGGGCCATGACAGACGTGGCATTCCGAGTGATAGCGACGAAAGCCGGAATAGCTGTACCAATCGACCGTCCCGTCGGCCGCGACGTTGAAAGTCGGGTTTCCTTCCTTGTCGAGATACTTGCCATCCTCCGACTTGACAGCCTTGGGATCGTCAGCAGCGTGGGCAACCAATCCCGGCGCCACAAGCACGAGAGTGGCGGTAATCAACCATATTCTACGCAAGAGCTCATCCTCGAGTTCGGTCTAGATCAACCGGCGCGTGGAACGAGCCACGCGCCGGACGAGGTGGTCCTGCTTTACTGCGGCAGCGCGAACACCGTAAGCGTGCCGCCGAGCGCGGTGTAGTTGCTCAGCGCGGCATAGCCACCGACTGCGCCGAGACCTTCGGTCGGTTCGGTCAGACCTGCGGCAAGGCCGATACCCGCCCAGCCACCGACGCCGGACAGCACGGCCACATACTGCCTGCCGCCTTGCTCATAAGTCGTGACGTTGCCGATGATGCCTGACGGGGTCTTGAACTTGTAAAGTTCCTTGCCGGTCTTGGCATCGACTGCCTTCAGATAGCCTTCGAGCGTTCCGTAGAACACCACGCCGCCGGCCGTCGCGAGCGCTCCCGACCACACCGAGAACTGCTCCTTGTTCGACCAGACGATCTTGCCCGTCTTGTTGTCCCAGGCGATGAAGTTGCCCATGTGGCTTTCACCCTGGGGCGGATACATCGAGAGCGTCGCGCCGACATAGGGCTGGCCCGCGGTGTAGCTCACCTTGAACGGTTCGTAATCCATGCAGACGTGGTTGGTCGGCACGTAGAACAGTTGCGTATCGGGCGAATAGGCTGCCGGCTGCTCGTCCTTGGTCCCGAGCGCGGCCGGGCAGATGCCCTTGGTGTTTTTGTCTTCGCCGCCCTTTTCGGTCGAATATTGATCGACCACCTTGGGACGGCCGTAGGTCGGCGAGCTCTTGTTCATGTCGACGCCGCTGGTCCAGTTGACCTTCGGATCGTACTTCTCGGCGACCAGGAGTTCGCCGGTTGCACGGTCCATCGTGTAAGCCAAACCGTTGCGGTCGAAATGGGTCAACAGCTTGCGATCCGTGCCATTGACCTGCTGATCACTGAGGATCATTTCGTTGACGCCGTCATAATCCCATTCGTCGTGGGGCGTCATCTGATAGACCCACTTGGCCATGCCGGTATCCGCATTACGCGCCCAGATGGTCATCGACCACTTGTTGTCGCCGGGGCGCTGCTTCGGGTTCCAGGTCGAGGGGTTGCCGGAGCCGTAGTAGACGAGGTTCAAACTGGGATCATAGGAGATCCAGCCCCATGTGCAGCCGCCACCAATCTTCCACTGGTCGCCCTGCCAGGTCTTGACGCTCGAATCCTTGCCGACCGGCTTACCGTGTTCGGTGGTGCTGACGGGATCGACCAAGATCTGGTCGTCCGGCCCTTCCGAGAAGGCGCGCCAGGCCTGCTTGCCGGTCTTGAGATCATAGGCCGTGACGTGACATTGCACGCCGAACTCACCGCCGGAAATGCCGATCAGGACCTTGTCCTTGACCACGAGCGGCGCGGAGGTGCCCGTGGCGCCCTTGCCCGGATCTCCGTTCTTGGTGCTCCACGCCACCTGCCCGGTCTTGGCATCGAGCGCGACCAGGGTGGTATCGGCCTGATGCAGGAAGATCTTGCCGTCGCCATAGGCCACGCCGCGATTGACGGTGTCGCAGCACATCACCGGAATGACGTTCGGATCCTGCTTGGGCTCGTACTTCCAGACGATCTTGTTCTCCTGAGAAAGGTCAAGAGCGTAGACCTTGTTCGGGAACGGCGTATGGACGTACATCATGTTGCCGACAATGAGCGGCCCGCCTTCGTGGCCGCGCAGCACGCCGGTCGAGAAGGTCCAGGCGACCTGAATCTTGCCGACATTGGCGGCGGTGATCTGGTTCAGTTTCGAGTAGCGTGTATTTGCGTAGTCGCCGGCCGGCATCACCCAATCTTTCGGGTTCTGCGCCATCTTGCTTAGCTCTTCGTTGGCATAGGCTGCGCCGACGGCGAATGTCGCCATGGCGCCGAGACAGGCAGCGGATAGCACCTTGCGCATAGTGGTTCCTCCCAGATTAAGAGTTTTGGGTTTCCGCCGAGACGGCCCATTTTCCATTCTTGGTCCCTATTTCTATCCCGTTCGGAAACGGGAAACTTGCCCAAGAGCGAACCGCGTTTGCTCAAAAGCGAAACACAATGAACTTTAATTTTGAGCCGTTGGGAGCCGTCCTCGAATGCTGCGAAGCATCAATCGTGGGCTTGTTCCCACAAGCACCCGCGAGCCCCGAGGTTTAGGTTCCCCTTGACGCAGCCGAAACTAAGTTGGAGGATTGTCAAAGGGATATTGGGAAGAATCTGCGCGACTTCCTTTGGGATTTCCCTGGGACTGCCTAAGGTTGAATCAAATGTAGCGTCCTGTGACCGAAGCTTATGCCGAGGTCGCGGCCTGTTCTCGAATCGGTGGTTGGACCATGTCCGATACAGTCCGCTCGCTCAGCACTTCCGGGTTGGCGCCAAAGAAGCAGATCCAAACTTGGTCAGATGCACTGACGGATCTCTGCGGCCAGTTCGATATCGACCCGCTGGAAGCCTCTTCGCTGGAGGCGCGGATAAACTACACGACCGTCTCGCAGCTGAAGCTGTGTCAAATCGAGGCGAGCCAGCATCGCATCGCTCACACGGTCTCCGGCACAAAACTGAGCGAACATCCTTACGTCAAGATTTTGTTCCAGACTTACGGCATCTCCCATTTCGAGCAGGGCGGCCGGCGCATCGACATCATGCCCGGCGATTGCCTCGCGTATGACGTCTCCTGTCCGCATACGATCGTCAGCCCTTCTTTAACACGGCACGAGGTCGTGATCGTGCCGAAGGAATTGCTGCACGAACGCGGCTTCCGCACGGCGAAGATGTTGCCGTGCAAGCTCTCCGCGCGTAACGGCACCGGCCGGATCGCCTACGACTTCGTTCACACCGCGTTTGACGAGGCGAACAAGCTGTCGCCCTACAACGCCATCGGCGTCGCTGATTCGCTGATCGATCTCTTGCTGTTGCCGCTGCGCGAGGCCGACACGATGTTCGATCGCGTCGGTCCCGAGGCGATGTACATTCGGGCCCAGGCTTTCATTCGCGAACATTTGCGCGACCCGGATCTCAGCATCGACCAGATCTCGGCGGCCTTGGGCTGCACCAAGCGCTACCTGCACATGCTGTTCAGCGACAAGGGCATGACCGTCAGCGATTACATCTGGCGGGCGAGACTGCTGCACTGCCGGCAGGAGCTGGAAACGCAGCACGGCAAGACAATCACGGATGTCGCGTTTTCGTGGGGCTTTTCGAGCTCGTCGCATTTCAGCCGCGTGTTCCGGAAGCATTTCGGGTTCGTTCCCTCCGCCATCCACAAGGCGCACTGCGCCGATCCGTTGCCGGATGCTTCCTGACGGACGAGGGCGTCCGGCAAGCTTCTGCCGCGCATTGCCAGACACTCCCCCGCGTTAAATCCGAGCTTAAAAGGTGGCTTTCAAGCCCGCGTAGAAGGCGCGCGGCCGAGCCGGGCTGACCGTGCGAGGATCGGTGAAGTCCGCGCCGCCATTGGCGAAATTCGGTACGTCCCCGGTATTGAAGAACGTCCCGTGGGTCGCATAGCGGTTGTCGAGGATATTATCGACGCGGCCGTAGATCTGATACGTCTTGTTGATCTGATACGAGGCGTGCAGGTTGAAAACCGAATACCCGGGCAACCTCGCTGCCTGATTGGATTCATCGCCGGCAAAATACTGGCTTGCGACGAACAGCGCGTCGCCGCCGACTTTGAAGGCATCGGTGACGGAGTAATCGATACCGAATTTAACCCGGTTGCGCGGGATCGCCGGAATCCGGTTGCCCGGCACGACCTGGATCTTGTCTTCGACCGCGAACGGACTGCGAGAGTCGAGCGTCAAGGGATCGAGGAAGCGCGCGTCGACGAGAGCCCAGTTGGCGTAGAGTTGCAGCGTCTTCGATGTCAGGCTCACCTGTGCCTCGATGCCCTGCCGCCGCGTTCTGCCGACGTTCTGGAAATATCCGAAACCCTGCACCTCTGGACTTGGTATCGCCTGGATGTCATCGGCGTTGGTCGCGCGGAACCCGCCGATCTTCCAGCCAAGCGTGCCGATATTCAGCTCCTTGGTGCCGCGGAAGCCCGCTTCGACGGTGCGGGACACCACCTGCTTCAGCGGCGGGTCGGCGACGAGGAATGCCGCGACGATACAGGGGCGCGCAGGGTCGGCGCATGCGAGCTCCAGCGGGGTCGGCGCACGATTGGCTTCTGAGTATCCGGCATAAGCCGTCACTTCAGGCGTAACCTTGTAAGTACCGCCAATCATCGGATTGAAGCGGCTGAACGTATGACTGCCGTTGAGATCGGTACCGATCTGGTCTTGCAGGTTGATGCTTGCATAGTTGAACCGGCCGCCACCCGAGATTGAGAAGCGGTCCGTCACGTCGAATGTGTCGAGCGCATAGAGGCCGGTGTAGCGGTTGGTGGCGCGAAGCGAGACCGGGCCGATTGAAATCGGGATACCTGACGGTCCAAGGAAGATGCCGCTGCCGCTGACAACGTAATTTGAGCCGATCGTTCCCAGCTCCCCGCTCGCCCCGAAGCGGGTGACGCCGGAATCGACGCTGGTACCGACCATGAACTGGTTGTTGTGCCCGAACAACTGGTCGGTGTTGGTTGCCTGCAGCGTCGCCCCGGTCGTGGTCGAACGGGTGGTTGTCCGATCGATCTCGCCCAGCACCGCGCCGGTGGGGAACGGGTTTGCAAGCTGGACTCCATTCAACCCGTTCGCCGGCGCTCCCGGCGTGGTCTCTTCGTTGAAGCAAAGCAGCGTCGCATCGCCGTCGCACGGCGCCGCTTCGGTCGGGTTTCCATCCACCGTCTTCTGCCGGAAGGCACGAACGCGCACAGAACCGTCGAGCGTCCAGGTCGGCGTCACCTCGACCTTTCCGGTCAGATTGGCATAGGCCACGCGGTTGTCGGTGGTCTGCGGCGTCGTGTAGGTGGCCCCCCAATACTTCTGGAGCAGTTCGACCGGAACGGCTGCCGACGCGCCAAAATTGTTCTTGGCGACGCCGACGTTGAGGTGGAATTCACTGCTATCGGTCCGGTACCCGACATCACCGTAGAAGCGTCGGATCGCCGATTCCGAAAAATTGCGATATCCGTTGTCGCGCACGCCTTCGAGCGCACCGTAGACCGACCAATTGTCGATCTGCTTGCCATATTGTGCCGAACTCTGGATGCGACCGAACGAACCGCCCATCGTGTTGATTTCGGCTCCTTGATAATTGAAGCCATTCTTCATCTGCACGTTGGCGGCTCCACCCAGTGCATTGAGACCGAAGGCGGGGTTGTTGGTTACGACTGTGACCGACTTGATCGCAGTGGTCGGGATCAAATCCCAGTTGACGGTGTCGCCGAACGCTTCGTTGATGCGCATGCCGTTCTGGTAAACCGCCAGTCCCTGAGGAGTACCGGCGACCGGAGACGAATCAAAACCTCGAAACTGTATGCCCGGCATAAATGGATTTCCGGTAGTGTCGCTGACGATGAGGCCCGGCACGTGTTGCTGCAGGGCGTCGGTAATGTTCAGCGAGTCGGTTCGCGCAATCTGCGCGGCACCAACGGCATTGATCGCTGCCGGCACCTTGTCGACATCAATTCCCGTACCGGCGACCGGTGTCGGCGCGGTCGGGTAGACAAAAACCCGTCGCACATTTCGGGTGGCTCGAGATGCGGCGGTGCTGCCGCGTGCTGGTCGGGCCGTTGTTTTGGCTGACGTCGCTGGAGCCGTTACCTCGATGGCCGGCAAGACCTCGCTATCGCTTGACGCCGTTTGGGCCTGGGCACTGTCACTCCCGGGAACGAGACATAGCGATAGTGTCCCAATAAACAGGAATCGAGCGCCCATTCCGTTTCATCCCCCATTCCATACCGGCCGCATTGGTCCCCGCCGGTTGGTTGCGGATGATCTTAGAATGTCAATCAGATCGCGCACCATTCAAAACGTCCCGGACAGAGCGGGAAAAATTCCCGGCTCAGTAACGCGCGTCGCTCGGAACGACGGCCTCCACAGTTACGCCATTATCTCCGGAAGCAATCGTGAGCGAGCCACCCAGCGCCAAAATGCGCTCGCGCATTCCCGTGAGTCCGAGGCCAAGCTTGTGATCCGGTCTCAATCCGCCGCCATTGTCGCGTACCCGCACCAATGCGCCGCCTCGTCCTGGCAATCCCGACGGCAGCTCGACAGGTTCAACGGTGACGTTGACACAGGTGGCGCCAGCGTGGCGAAAGACATTGGTCAGAGCTTCCTGAATGGTGCGGTAGATCGTCAAATCGGCTGTCTCGCCGGTGTCGCCCAGCGACTGCGAGATCGCTGTTTCGATGGCGACGTCGGGATGCGACTCCCCCCATAGACGCAGGAGCGCGCCAAGCGCTTCGCGAAGACCGAGCTCCGTCAGCCCCGCAGGCCGCAGCTTTTCAAGAACCCGCCGATTGGATTTCTGCAAGGCATTTACCTGTTCCAGTATGGCGCTGCCGTGCTTTCGCGTGGCCTCCACGTTCGGATCCCTCGGATCTGCGATCCGCGTCAGCGCGCTGGCATGCGCTCGCAAAGCAAAGAGATAGGGCCCAAACTCATCGTGCAACTCACGTGCAATTTCCTTGCGCTCGACATCCTGCAGCGAGACGACGCGCGCCGCCAGACGCCTCTTGTCGTCAACCGCGTTGCCCAGGGTGGCCGCAAGGTGATTCAACTTGTCGCAAATGGCAACGAGCTCCGGTGGGCCATCCGGCTTCACGCGCGTGTCATAACCACCAGCTTCGATTTTCGTCATTGCTTCCGAAAGCGTCTGGATCGGCGCAAGCGCCCGGCTCACGACCCTGATCGTAATGAGGAAGAGAACGATCGCAACCACCGTACCGACCTGGAGCTGAGTGACAATTCCATCCCAGATCTCGGTCATCTCGTCGTTCGGATGCGACGTGATCAGCAGCGAACCCTGCTTTCCCTTGATCGAGATCGGCACGTTCACGGTGGTCTTTTCGGGGTGGACAAGCCTGACAAACCACGCCGGCGGCGAGCGTGAATCGGTATTGTCGTCCGGATTGGCTACAGCCCCCGATCTCTCGACCGCTTCACCCTGCCGCGTGATACTGACGTGCCGAAGCCGGTTGAGGTCGTGAACAATCTGGTTCAGCCGCACTTCCGCGTCCGGCGCCTCATTCAGTCCCGCAACGATCGTATCGATAAACTCACGCGCCAGCCGTATGACGCTTTGATCTTCGGCCTGGACGCGAGGCCCGGCCTCGAGCACAAGCCTCGCGACATTGATGGCCAGACCGAGCGTGAGGACGAGCGCGAGCAGCAAGTTGATCCGGGCGCGCAAGGAAAGTTTTTGCCACATAGCCTTTGTCCAGGAGAGAACTCACGTTTGTCTAGGAGCGAAATCGTCTTCAGTTCCCCATCGAGGGAGCGTTGACAGATAAAACAGGCGTCTATCTAATCGAACCGTATAGCAACATTGCCCGGGTTGCATGACCATCGACGGCAGGTATCGCCCCGAAGTCTGCGCCGGTGTTTCGCCTGATGCGGTGCAACGGGAGTGACGCGGGTATTCGGGACCAGTGCCAATGCGCGTTCTGATCGTTGATGATCATCGAATCGTTGCTTCGGGGTGCCGTGCCCTGTTCGCGGACGATCCCGAGATCGACATACTGGAGGCCTCCGACGCGGAGAGTGGCGAGCGCGTGTTCGGCGAACGGCATCCGGATATCTGTGTACTCGACATTAACCTTCCGACGGTTTCCGGATATGAACTGGCACGGCGTCTCCTCGCGCGCGACGCGGCGGCGCGTATCATTATGTTCAGCATGAACGATGATCCGGTATTCGCCGCGCGTGCCATCGAAACCGGCGCCAAGGGTTATGTTTCCAAAGCCGGGGATCCCGAGGATCTTGTCGAGGCGATCCATGAAGTTGCAAAGGGTGGAGTGTATCTGCCGCCGGCGATGGCGCGAAGCATTGCATTCGCGAGACCCTCGTTCGCCCGAAATCCGCTTTCCCGACTAACCGCGCGCGAGATGGAGATCTTGCGCCTGCTCAGTGCAGGCAAGAGCCTCTCCGAGATCGCGTGGCTGGTCCACTCCTCCTACAAAACCGTCGCCAACACCTCGTCGATCATGCGCCACAAGCTTGGCGTACGCACGTCCGCCGAACTGGTGCGATTCGCAATAGAGAGCGGCGTGGCGTGATCGTGCTGCGCGGCGCAGGACAAGCAACATCATGACCATGCAAACCGTTTCGCTTAACACGTCATACGGCGGAACGCAGGGTGTCTATCGACACGCCAGCCGCGAGACCCGCACCGACATGACCTTCTCGGTCTTTGTCCCTCCGCACGCCGACGGCGCCAGGCTTCCGGTGGTCTGGTATCTCTCCGGCCTGACCTGCACCCACGCCAACGTGACGGAAAAGGGCGAATTCCGCAGCGCGTGCGCCGCACTTGGATTGATCTTTGTTGCGCCCGACACCAGCCCGCGCGGTGACGGCGTGCCCGGCGATCCCACCAATGCCTACGACTTCGGACTTGGCGCCGGCTTCTATGTCGACGCGACACAGGAGCCGTTCGCCCGCAATTACCGCATGTGGAGCTATGTCACGGAAGAATTGCCGAAACTGGTCGCCGAGAATTTTCCCGTCGACCCCAGTCGACAATCCATTCTTGGTCACTCCATGGGCGGTCACGGCGCGCTGACGATCGCGCTGCGCCATCCTGATCGCTATCGCGCCGCGAGCGCGTTCTCGCCGATTGTCGCCCCCTCGCAGGTGCCATGGGGTATCAAGGCTCTCGGCGGCTATCTCGGCAACGAGCGGCAAGCATGGCGCAAGCACGATGCGGTGGCGTTGATCGAGGACGGTGCCAAAGTGTCCGAACTGCTGGTCGATTACGGTGATGCCGATCCGTTTCTAACCGAGCAGCTCCGCCCGGAGCTGCTGCAGGCCGCGTGCGAGAAAGCCTGGATCCCCCTCACCTTGCGCCGGCAGCCCGGCTATGACCACAGCTACTATTTTATCTCCACGTTCATGTCCGATCATCTGCGCTGGCACGCGGAGCGTCTGAAGGCTTGAAACGGCGTGGAGCCGTCCCACAGAGAATTGGGTTGCAAGCCAAAACAATTCGGTCATGGTTCAGGTCAAACGGTCCGCCATACGGCCAAGAGAGGACCTGTCAGGGAGAACCCATGTTCCGATGGTTGGTCGTTGCGATCGGCTTGAGCGCCGCGGCCAGCCCCGTGTTCGCTGCCGACCCGATCGAGATCGGCATCGGCTATCTCGGTCGCGCCGGCGTCAAGGCCAAATTGTCACTTCTCGAAGTGCCGGCGGAGAACGACGGCCTTGCCGGCGTGCGCCTTGCCATCGAGGACAACAACACCACGGGCAAGTTCCTCAATCAACGTTTCACGCTGGAGGAAGTCCGGCTGAAGGACGGTGAGGATGTCGCGAAGGCCGCGTCAGCACTCGCCGAGCGCACCGGCTTCATCATCGCCGACCTTCCGGCGGACGAGTTGCTGAAGGCGGCCGACGCGCTTCGCGATCGCGGCACGCTGCTGTTGAATGCCGGCGCCCTCGACGACCGGTTGCGCGAGCAGGACTGCCGCGCCAATGTGATCCATGTCGCGCCGACGCGCTCGATGCTGGCGGATGCGCTCGCCCAGTATCTGGTGTGGAAGCAATGGAAGCGCTGGCTGTTCGTCGTCGGTTCGCATGACGAGGACAGGCTGTACGCCGACGCCTTGCGCCGTGCAGCGACACGCTTCGGCGCCAAGATCGTTCAGGAACGAACCTTCGAGGATACCGGCGGCGCCCGCCGTACCGATAGCGGCGTAACCTTGATCCAGCGGCAAATACCGGTATTCACCCAGCAGGCGCCGGCCTACGACGTCCTCGTCGCAGCCGACGAAAGCGAGGTGTTCGCGTCCTACCTGCCCTACCGCACCTGGGATCCGCGGCCGGTTGCCGGCTCGGCGGGGCTGGTTCCGACCAGTTGGCACGCCGCGCAGGACCAGTGGGGCGCGATCCAGATCCAGAACCGGTTTGCGAAACTGAATTCGCGACACATGACGGCGCTGGACATGCAGGCATGGACGGCAGCACGCATGATCGGCGAAGCGGCGTCGCGCACGAATTCCGGTAACCCAAAGGCGGTATCGGATTTCCTCAGGGGGCCCGATTTTTCCATTGCGGCGTTCAAGGGCCGGCGGCTGACGCTGCGGGACTGGAACCTGCAGCTTCGTCAGCCGATCCTGCTGGTCGATGGACGCATGGTGGTCTCGGTTTCGCCGCAGGAGGGATTTTTGCACCAGGTGTCCGAGCTCGATACGCTTGGCGTCGATCGGCCCGAAACCAAATGCAAGCTGCAATGAAGGAGGATGGATTGCGCATGTGGCGTCATTGCCTGGCTTCCGGAGTGGCTTTCCTGCTCGCGACCGCGGTCCCCGCCTCGGCCTTCATCGCTTATGTGTCCAACGAGAAGAGCAACACCGTAACCGTCATCGATACGAACAGCTGGACTGTCACCAAGACCATCAAGGTCGGCCAGCGGCCGCGCGGCATCGAGTTCACGAGGGATGGAAAATTCGTGTTCGTCGCCGTCGGCGATGACGACAGCATCCAGGTGATCGATGTTGCGAAACAGGAGGTGGTCGATTCCCTGCCCTCGGGGCCGGATCCCGAACTGTTCGCCCTCGATGCGGCCGGCAAGATCCTCTACGTCGCCAACGAAAACGACAACACGGTGACGATCATCGACGTCGAAAAGCGCGCCCGCCTCGGCGACATCCAGGTCGGCGTCGAGCCAGAGGGCATGGCGATCAGCCCGGACGGCAAGATCCTGATCAATACTTCCGAGACGACCAACATGGCGCATTTCATCGACACCACGACGCGCCAGATCGTCGCCAACGTTTTGGTCGACGCGCGCCCGCGCTTCGCCGAGTTCAAGCGGGACAATTCCGAAGTGTGGGTGTCGTCGGAGATCGGCGGCACCGTTTCGGTGATCGATCCGGTCAAGCGGGTGGTGACCGACAAGATTACATTCAACATTCCAGGCTTGCGGAGCGAAGCCATCCAGCCGGTCGGCATCAGCATGACCAAGGATGGCAAGACCGCTTTCATCGCACTCGGCCCTGCCAATCGCGTCGCGGTCGTCGATGCCACCAGCCACAAGGTCACCAAGTATCTGCTGGTGGGGCAGCGGGTGTGGCACCTGGCATTCACCCCGGATGAGAAATATCTGATGGTTACCAACGGCGTTTCGAACGACGTCTCGGTGATCGACGTCGCCGCGCAAAAGGTCATCAAGACGATCCAGGTCGGCGAGCTGCCCTGGGGGATCACGATTGCACAACCATGACGGCTGCTGACGCACTTTCCGCCGGTCACGATAAGCGGGACATCTCTTCCCGGCCCGAAGCCGTGGAGATGCCGGCGTTGTCGATCGACGGCGTCAGCCATTCCTATGGCGTCCGACAGGCGCTGATCGACATCGGCTTCACCGTCGCACCGGCAAGCTTCACGGCGCTGCTTGGCCTGAACGGCGCCGGCAAGAGCACGCTGTTCTCGCTGATCACGCGGCTGTTCGGAATCCAGCGCGGACATATCGGCATTTTCGGCCATGATGTCGCGCAGGCGCCCGGCGAAGCGTTACGGCTGCTCGGCGTGGTGTTTCAGCCCCGCACGCTCGATCTCGACCTCTCGGTGACGCAGAACCTGCTGTATCACGCCGCCTTGCACGGCATCGCCAGGCGCGACGCCCGCGAACGTAGCCGCGAGGTGCTGGCGCGCCTCGGCCTTGCCGACCGCACCGGCAGCAAGGTGCGCGACCTCTCCGGCGGCCAGATGCGCCGATTGGAGATCGCCCGCGCGCTGCTGCACCGCCCGCGCCTGCTGCTGCTCGACGAGGCAACCGTCGGCCTCGACGTCAAGGCGCGCGCCGATATCCTCAACCACGTCCGCCAGCTCGTTAACGAACAGGGAATAAGCGTGTTGTGGGCGACGCACCTGTTCGACGAGATCGGTTCGAACGATGATCTCGTCGTCCTGCATCAGGGCCAGGTTCTGGCCCAGGGCAAAGTCGCGCAGGTCATCGCCGATGCCGGCGGCAGCGACATCAACACGGCGTTCATGCGGCTGACCGGCTCCACCGCACAGAGCGGGAGCCCAACGTGACATCCGCAACCATAAGGCCAATTCGTAGCGGCTTCTCGTTCGCCGAATATCTCACCTGCCTGAACGGCATCGTGTGGCGCGAGGCGCTTCGCTTCCTCCATCAGCGCGAACGCTTCATCTCCGCGCTGGTGCGGCCTTTGGTGTGGCTGTTCATCTTCGCCGCCGGCTTCCGTCAGGTGCTCGGCCTCTCCATCATCCCGCCCTACGAAACCTACATCCTGTATGAGGTCTACATCGCGCCCGGCCTGATGGCGATGATCCAGCTCTTCAACGGCATGCAGTCCTCGCTCTCCATGGTCTACGACCGCGAGATGGGCAATATGCGGACATTGCTGGTCAGTCCGCTGCCGCGATGGTTTCTCTTGTCCTGCAAGCTGCTGGCGGGAACCGCGGTCTCGCTGCTTCAGGTGTATGCCTTCCTGCTGATCGCCTGGTTCTGGGATATCGCACCGCCGCCGGCGGGCTATCTCACGGTGCTGCCGGCGCTGGTGCTATCAGGCCTGATGCTCGGCGCGTTGGGGATGCTGATCTCCTCCGGCATCAAGCAGCTTGAGAATTTTGCCGGCGTGATGAACTTTGTCATCTTTCCGATGTTCTTCGCTTCCTCAGCGCTCTATCCGCTGTGGCGCATCCTGGAGAGCAGCCCGATGCTCTACTATGTCTGCCTGTTCAATCCGTTCACGCATGCCGTGGAGCTGATCCGTTTTGCGCTGTATGGACAAGTGAACTGGACCTCGCTCGCGGTTGTCGGCGGCTGCACGATCGCCTTCATGGTCGGCGCCATTTATGCTTACGATCCATCGCGCGGCCTGATCCGCCGCGGGCCGGCCGGAGGCGAGACATGAAATATCGGACCGCGATCGCAGTATGGCTGGCCGTTGCGGCGACGATCAGGTTCGCCCATGCCGCCGATCCGCGCTATCCCGACTGGCCGTGCGCCCAGGCCAAGGTGCCCGAGATTTCGCTTGCCGCGGTCTGGGCAGGGCCTCCCCTCGACGACGTCTCCGGCAAGTGGAAGGACGACGCCAAGGTCAGCGCGCTGGTCACGAAGCTGGCGGCAAGGCGGACCCCGCTCGAGGAAGCGCAAAAGGCGATCACCGAATATCTGAACGGTGCAGCCGACAAGACCGGAAGCGGAAAGCTGCTGTTTGCCGGCCTGTTCGACTCCCTCAATGCCCAACGTACCCAGGTCCTGAACGGGCTGGAGCGTGTCACCCGCAAGCAGCGAGAGGCGGCCGATAGAATCCGCGCCGACACGCTTGCCCTGCAGGCGCTGCAGAGCGCAACGCCGCCCGATCAGGCGAAGGTCGACGATCTCGGCAATCAGCTCGTTTGGCAGACCCGCATCTTCGAGGACCGGCAGCGCGTCATCAAATTCGTCTGCGAGGTGCCGACCGCGATCGACCAGCGTCTGTTCGCCCTCGGCCGAACGATTCAGCAGGAGATAGAATAGTCCCTAGCGCCGCGACGAAGTCTCCTCACCTGCCCGCGGTTCTGGCTGCGACTCGGCGAGGTCCAGGCCAGCCCGCTCCCAGCCATCTGTTCCTTCGGGATACCACGCTACATTGGAATAGCCGTATGTCAGGATTCGCTTTGCCGCATTCCAGGACATCCAGCAATCGGCCTGACAGTAAACCACCACCAGCGCGGCGGTGTTGCCCGCCGTCGCGCGGACGAGGCCGCGCCGCAAATAGTCTTCCGTTATAGCCGCCAACTTTCCGTAGCCGGTGTCGGGCAGCCACACGCTGCCGGGAATGTTGAGCCGCGGCTTGTCGCGCCAGACCGTGCCTTCCGGCAGATTTTGCGGCTTTGGCGCGCGGGGCAACACGTCGATGAATACACCCGTCTTTTCTCGCCAGATCGCGCTGGCCTCCTCGGTCGTCAGAACACGCACGCCGGCAAGGGTCGCGGGAACCGGCGCACGGTAATCTTCCATGCGATACCCATCGGGCTCAGAAGGCCTTTCCTGCGCCGATGTCGAGACAATGAATGTGAATGCCGCAAGGATCAGGCCTGCGAGCGTTTCCTTCATGGCACTTTCGTTGCCGTCTCCGCGCCGATCGGCCGGTCGTTCTCGTCGAGCAAGGGAACGCCGAAGTCGAGCAGTATCTTGTTGATGGCGGGCTGGTTCTCCTGGATCAGCCGATTGAGCAGCCGCTTCCAGTTCTGGTCGGCCCCCCGCACGCCCATGCCGATGCGGAACGCCAATCGCGGGCCCGTCTTTTCCTTCACGAGAGGCGTGACGTGAAGCGGCGGGTTCGCCTTCTTCGCGTAGAAGCCCGCCATCGGTCCCCACAGAATCCCGGCGTCAATCTTGCCCGACACCAGGTCGCCGATCATGGCCTCTGCCGACGAGTCGATGCGCGTATCGACCATCAACTGATATGGTTTGGCGTTCATCATCAAGCCGTTGACCGCCATGTTCGTGGCGGGCGGCGTGCCGGCCACGATGCCGATATGCTTGCCTTTCAGTCGCTCATCTTCCAGTGTCGCAACGTCTTCGAGGCCGCTGCCCTGCTTGGCGACCAGCGCATAGGCGGTGCGGTAATAGGGGTTGGTGCCCTGAACCATGTCGTCGCCTTGCGGGAAGCCCATGATGACGTCGCAACGATGGGCCCCAAGGGTCATCCGAACGAAGCCGGTCGCCTGCGGGAAGTACATGTAGTCCAGCTTCTTTTGCAGCTTCTCGGCGAACAATTCGGCGAGCTTGTTCTCGAATCCCTCGCCCTTTTCGTTGGAGAACGGCAGATTGTGCGGATCGGCGCAGACGCGCAGCACCTTGGGATCGACGAGTTCGATCGACAGATCGCCGGTTTCGTTGATCTGCGCGCGCGCGACATCGCGCCCGATGAGTACGGCGAGGACCGTCAGTATCGAAACCGCCAGCCAGCGTTTCGGCCCGGCATATGTCTTCAAAAGCTGCTGCACTTCCGGACCACCATGGTTGCCAATTTCGGAAAAATATCGGCAACCCGGACGAATGAAGTTCCGTTGAAGCCGCAGACCGGCAAAATGCTAAGCTTGTCAATTGGAGCCTGCAACAGGAATAATCCCCATGGCGGCCTCGTTACCTGTGCTGCGATGCAAACGCAGCCCGCGATGAAGCATGGAGTTGCCGATAGCGCTCGTGGTGAGACGGAGGCCGAAATATGGCTCATGCCGCATGGATCCTTGCCGCGCTCGCGATGCTCGCACCGGCGACAGCCTCGCGCGCGCAGCAACAGCAGTTGCCCGTCAGCTCCGTTGCGGATGGCGTATTCGTGCACAACGGCCAAACCGCGCAGATGACGCGGGAGAACGACGGCGCGATTGCCAATGTCGGTTTCATCGTTGGCGAGGACGCGGTCGCCGTGATCGATACGGGTGGGAGCCTCCGCGAGGGACGACAATTGATGGAGGCCATTCGTGCCCGGACCGGCAAGCCGATCCGCTACGTAATCAATACGCACGGCCATCCCGATCATGTTTTTGGAAACGCCGCCTTCGTGCAGGACGGAACGACCTTTGTCGGCCACACGAATCTGCCGCGCGCGCTGGCCACGCGCGGACAATTCTATCTCGACGCATTTCGCCGTACCATGGGCGATCAGCTGATCGACGAGGTCAGCATCGTGCCGCCAACACTGCTCGTCAGCGGCACGCTCAATCTGGATCTGGGTGCACGAACGCTCGTCTTGCGGGCGTGGCCCGCCGCGCATAGCGATTGCGATCTCACGGTGCTTGATGAAAAAACCGGAACCCTGTTTGCGGGCGATCTGGTGTTTCTGGTCCACACGCCCGTGCTGGACGGCAGCATCCGCGGCTGGCTGGGCGCACTCGACGAGCTCGGCATGCTCCCCGCGCAACGCGTGGTTCCCGGTCACGGTCCTGTGAGCGGATGGCCGGCTGCCCTCGCCGACGAGCGCCGCTATCTGCAGTCCCTGGCCTCTGACGTACGCGGGCTCGTCGCCCGCGGCGAGCCGATTGCGGCGGCACCCACTGCCGCGGGCTCCGAGCGATCCCGCTGGGACTTGTTCGACGACTTCAACACCCGCAACGCAACCGCAGCATTTTCGGAAATTGAATGGGAATAGCGCGCGCATTACCCTATATTGCGTTGGTTGCTTCCATCCCAACGAAGGTGGTGCATGCCCGGACATTTTCTCCGCCTGTTCGTCGTCGCTGGCTTGCTGCTGTTCGGCGCGCCGCTGACGTTCGCGGCAACGCCTGACCCCTGGCCCGGCCTGGTTCAGGACATCTTCAACAACCGTCCGATGAACGATGGCGGCGACGTGATCGGCATCGAAATGCCGTCCCGTGCCGAGGATGCCGCAATCGTACCGGTGACCTTGCGAACGAAGCTGTCGCCCGGTGACATCAGGCAGGTGCTGAGCATTACGCTGGTCATCGACCAGAACCCCGCGCCGATGGCGGCCAAATTCCAGCTCGGACCGGACGCCAAAGTGTCTGAGATCTCCACCCGCGTCCGCGTCAACAATTACACCGATGTTCATGCGGTGGCCGAACTCAGCGACGGCAAGCTTTACATGGTCAAGACCTATGTGAAGGCGTCCGGCGGCTGTTCGGCGCCTGCCGCCAAGAACGCCGACGAGGCCAAAGGCAGGCTCGGCCAGATGCGCTACCGGCAGTTCGCAAAAGCCGGTGAAGGCCCCGCCAGCGGCGCGCGCGAGGCCCAGATCATGATCGGGCATCCCAACAATTCCGGCCTGCAGATGGACCAGGTCACGCAACTGTATGTGCCGGCCTTCTTCGTCAATGAACTGCGGCTTTGGCAGGATGACAGCCTGGTGTTGACGATGGAAGGCGGCATTTCAATTTCGGAAGATCCCAATATCAGGTTCACCTACGTGTCGAACGGCACGAAAACTTTCCGCGCCGAGGCAAAGGATACCGAAGGACACGTTTACCAGCGCGAATGGAAGATCGACGATTCCGGGATTTGACGCCGGCCTGCGTGCAGCGCCTCAGAAACAGCGCACTTCCGCTTCGGCCTGGGCCCGCCTGAGTTCGTTGAGCGCGCTTGCCGCCTGCTCCGATGTGCGGAACTGCCCGCCCAGATTTCCCCGGACCTGCGACATGCTGAGCACGGTTTCCGCCGTCACATAGCGTGCATAGGGCACGAGCGATGCGACAATGTCGATCGAGCACGAGCATTGCTCGATCGCCTGCCGCGTCTCGCCATTGGCCTTCAGGCAACCGAAAACATATTCGACGCGCGCCGATGTCGGATAGTCGTTGACGTCTTCGGCGTGCGCCACCGTCACCAGCGCGGCCAGCGCGGCCACCGTCCGTCCTATCGACCCGACAAGCGTCATCGTCTTCCTCCCGCTAACAGGCGTGAAGCTATGCCATGAATGCGCCGCTGAAAAGGAGACTATTTAGCAAGCGGTGAGAGGCACCATGAGGTGAGAGGCACCATGAAATGCAACGCGCAGGCTGTTGCGGTGCAGAAAATTGAGCCATTCGACAAGCAAGCCGTCACGATACGCCTCGTAGGCAGCGCTCGAGGTGCGTGCTACGTTACGTCATCGGCGAGGTTGACCATGAAACGCTCGATCGGAACAGCCGCGCTCGGTCTTTTTCTTGCGACCATGGCGGCAACGGCGCAGGACATGATGCGTCACGTCGACCTGTCGTCGCCCGATATGGTGTCGGCCGAAATGTCGCGCGGACAGGTCGAGGCCGTGTTGGCCGAGGCAACCATCTTGGCACCCGCCGATTTCACCGGAAAGCGATTGTCCGGCCTTGACCTTTCCGCTCTCGATTTGTCCGGCGCAATTTTTCGCGCGGCGCGGCTCAACAAGACAAGGCTCGCCGGCGCCAGACTCGACCGTGCCGTCCTCGACCAGGCATGGCTGCTCGAGGCGGACCTGACCGGCGCAAGCCTGAAGGGCGCAAACCTGTTCGCCTCGCAGATGGTTCGCGCCCGCCTCGACGGCGCTGATCTCTCAGGCGCGCGCATCGCTGCCGATCTCACTGGCGCCAGTCTCGTCGGAGCTTCGATCGCAGGAGCAAATCTGGGCGCCGACATGCGCAACCAATCGATGGGCCTGATGCGCACAATCCTGAAATCCGCCAATCTGGAAGGGCTGAACGCACGCGGCGCCGACCTGTCTCGCGTCGATCTTGAGTTTGCCACGCTGAAGCGCGGCGACCTCACGGGCGCTTCTCTCAGGGGAGCCCAGCTCGGGGGAGCCGACTTGACCGGTATCACCGTCATCGATACCGATTTCGAAGGTGCCGATCTCGATTCAGCCAGGTTGATCGCCCCAATCGGCCTCGACCGAGCGAAGAACTTCGATAAAGCAAGAAATCTAGAACGTCTGATAAAGCAATGACGGCTCTGAACATTCCGCGATGAAAGGATTGCCCCGATGCGATGGACCCTGGCTTTGGTGGCACTCTTGTCAGCGAGCGCCAATGAGGTGGCCGCGCAGGGGAAAGGCGTCCGATTGTGGAATCTGACCACCGCGACCATTTCGGAGTTTCAGCTTTCCCCGGCCGGAAAGAGCGACTGGGGTCCCAACCAGACCCTGAACGACAAGGACAAGGAAGTCGATCACGACGAGCGCCTGCGCATCACAGGGGTGGAGCCGGGACGCTATGACGCCAAGGTCGGCTATCGCGGCTCGAAACACTGCTTCGTTCGCGGCATCGAGATCAAGGCCGACGCTGTGTTTTCGATCGCGGACAAGGATTTGAAGGACTGCAACAAGTAGCCGCTACTGCCGGGCGACTATTCAGCCCGCGGACCAAACTGCGTCGCCGGAGGCCTTCTGGTTGTTGCGGGGATATTCGCAACGCCATTTGACCGCGGTCCATTTTGGATGCTCGCCCACCCACTGCGCAATGTACGGCTGCGCAGCCATGACGCATTGCCGTAGCGAAACGTCTGAAGAAAAGACCAGATGGGTTTCCTCGCAGGTGGCCGGCGAGAGCACCGCACAGACGGTCACGATCAGATCTATTGGAGTCATGCCCTGATATCCCTTGAATGGTCCTGAACAGATTAACGCAAAAAGCTACCGTAACGGGCGGCGTAAAGTTTCACTACCCCGTGAAAAAGCCGGAAACCCGGCCGCGCCGGCAGCCCTAAAAGTTGACGCCAAATACCAGCCGGGCCTGCTGGCGTTCGAAATTGACGAGGTCAAGGCTGGCAGTTGACCCCGCCGGGCGCCCCCACGCCTGGACGCTCCAGCTTGCGGTCAGCCGCGAGCGTTTCGACAATTGGAAGTATGCCGTTGGACCGACAAACAACGCCTGCCCTGCAAGTTCCTCCAGGCCGATCCCCTCATATTTCCGCAAGTAACGCGCTTCACCGCCCAACAGGAAACCCGGACGCAACTGCGCCATGAGCCCAAGCGCCGCCCCTGCAGTGGATTCCCGATCCGTCACGCCACTGCCGACAAAACGCGTCCACTCCGGCTCGTAGATCAGGTTGAACGCCGCGATGACGCGGTTCGGCACGAGCTCCCGGTCGAACGCTAACCTGAACTCCGTTCCGAAACTCCGGACCCTGTCAGCCGTTGTCTCATCGACCCGATGCGCGTGCGCTTCTGTCGCGAAAGTAAGCCCAAATGGCGCCGTTTCCCGATCCAGAAAGCGGTAGCGAAAATCGACCGACCCGCCCTGCCACGATAGCCGGCGCTGATCGTCGAGGCCCGGCACACCACTGATCAGATGCGACGCAAACGTGCTTCCGATCTCAACCCGAAAATTCCGGGCTGGCACAAATTCCAGTTCGAACTCCTGGCCGACGGCCCGATAAGTGCCGCCGTTCCTGCCGAAGCGTCCGGTCGTCTCGCTTTGAAACTCCCGCTCGCCGACATTGCCGGTATCGGTGCCGATCATGAAGCCGAACAGATGCTCGGTATCGATGCCCTCGGCATGGACGCAGGCCGGCAGCAGCGCAGCAAGAAACATGACCGCCGCCCGGAAAGTCTTTGCGCGCGTAGACATTCGCATTCAGCGGGTCACGGGGTTGAACCGGCAAGTCCGGCGGAGTCGGCCGAGATCATACCCTAGCATGATGCTTAGGCCATCGGCGAGCCATCGGAGCGCTTTGAATGCAGGTTCGACAAGGAGGAACTGGACCGGACCGCCTTCCCGCGGCCGTCTATTCCTGTCCCCTCTGGCAGGATCCACGCTTTGCTCTTGTTGGAGGCAGTGGAGAATTTTCAGGGGATCGTACAGCTTGCCCGACCCACAGCAACGAGCTGTTGCAGGAGCCGGGCAGACCGTTTCGACGCGTCTATTGACGCGCCGCGCAGGCGTACATGTTGATTTCCATGCCCACCGGCACTTCCACAATCTTCGGAGTTTTCCAACTCATCAGGGTTCTCCCAAGCAGTGCTGGCACGACGTTCGTGCCGCCACCAAAACTAGGTTGACCTCGAACATAGCGCAAGCACGGAACATCAAACGTTGAAGGCATACCGACACATCTGACGCCGGAAACTTCCCTCTTGGGCAAGGCCACTTCGCTCTTGGACAAAACGACCAAAGCGACGGATCGACGCATGAGACACGTCGGTCACGGTTCAGGAATTCAGTCAGCCTCCCGAAGCGTCTGTCGCAAATGGAGACTTCGGCGGGATATCGGAGAACCGGCCGAAGCGGCGACACCTCGTCACCGCCTCAGCTTCACACCTCAGCAATCCTTATCTGCGGTCTTGCTGCCAGCCTTTGCGCCTTCGGCCTGCTGTGCTGCCGTCGGCTCGCCCTGCATCTGCCGCTGCGCATCTTGCGCAGACGCTGCTGTGTCTCCGGTCTTTTGATTCATCGCGCCGGTCGGCGGATGTTGACCGGTATTGCCGGCCATACCCGTTGTCTGGCTGTCACCCGTCTTGGCCGGTCCCGAGCCTGCATCCTTCAGGTTGGCGGCGCGGCTCGTGTCACAGGGACCTGCTAGCGCCGCGCCGGTGCTCAAAACCAAGATGGAGCAACCAGCAATCATGAGCTGTTTCATTTTCATCTGTCTCTCCTGTTCTCGTGAAGTACGCGCGACGCGATGAGAGGCAACCGACACGTTGTCTGCAGGTTCCGGGTGGCTACGCGAATCCTGACATGTTTAATCTTTTAATCTGCCGCCAGATTTTTTGGAGGACAACCCATGGAACCGATTCACCGAAGGTTGATCAGTTTTCTTTTCGCGGTGTGCCTGGCTTCGCCGGCCTTCGCGCAGGACAGGCAGCCTGACCAAACCGCACCAAACGGCGGGATCGCCGTGCCCGCCGGCGGGCCGTCACGGACCGGGAAAGAACGCATGGGCAGGAAGTGGATGGACGAGCAAAGGATCGACAATTGCAACGTGCCGATCGACAAGCGCGGGAGCAGGCCACGATCCAGTGCCTGCTCGCATGTTCCGTCGGGATGATCAGCGACGATGGTGCAAGTGGATGGTGCAAGGGTGCGGCTGCCCACTGCGATCCAGCGCCGGCGCCCGCGACACGACGACACCGACCAGCTGAACTCGTGCAGTGCCACGGTTCACCCGCACGGCACCAGCCGTGCGATGGAGGCCAAAGCAGCGACGGGCTCGTCGTACCCGCCGCTAATCCCAGGCGGTTAATCCCAAGACCAGGCGGAGAAGTCGTTCTCGAATTGCGGGACTTCCTTCCACACGCCTTTCAGCTTCTTGCTCGCAATGGTGATCCATTGCGGCTGGAACAGGAAGCCGGCCACCGCGTCGGTCGCCAGCATGCGCTGCGCGTCGCCGAGCAGCTTGGCGCGCTCGGCCTCGGCCGGCGTTGCCGTAATCTGCTTGTAGAGCGCGTTGAAGGCTTCGTTGTTATAGCCGAGATAGTAGTCGGCCTCGGTTATCTTCACGAGATCGAACGGCTCGACGTGCGAGACGATGGTGAGATCGAAATTGTGCGGTCCGTTACCGGCAAACACCTGCGATAGCCACTGCGCCCATTCGACGTTCTCGATCTTGGCGATGATGCCGACCTTGGCGAGCTGGGCTGCGAGGACTTCGCCGCCCTGCCGCGCGTAAGGCGGCGGTGGCAGCTTGAGGCTGAGCTCAAGCGGGGTCGTCACGCCGGCTTCCGCGAGCAGCTTCTTGGCCTTTTCGGGGTCGTGGGGATTGATGCCTGTGGTGTCGACATAGCCCAGCGATCCCGGCGTATAGAAGCTGCCGATCGGCGTGCCAAAGCCATCGACGGCACCTTCGATCATCGCCTTGCGATCGATGGCGGCAAGGATGGCGCGCCTAACCCGCACATCGTCGAGCGGCTTCTTCCGTTCGTTGATGCCGACGATGGTCTTGGCCTTGGAGCCGCCGATCAGCACATTGAAGCGCGGATCGGCCTTGAACTGCGCCACGCTGCGCGCCACTGCGGCGCGCGGAAACGCGTCGACGTCACCCGACAGCAGCGCCGCGACCTGCGCTGAGGGATCGCCGATGAAGCGGATGGTGACCTTGGAAAGCTTGATCGCGGCGGCGTTGCGATAGTCGGGCCATTTGGTCAGGGTGATCGACGATCCCTTGGCCCAGGCGCCGAGCGTATAGGGTCCGGTGCCCACCGGTTGCGTCGCATTGGTCGGTGCGCTTTTCGGCTCGACGATCGAGCCGCCCGCCTGACCCAGCAGGAACGGCAGGTTCGGTTCGGAATATTTCACCGCGACGACGATCGTATCCGCATCTGGTGCGGTGACCGATTCAAAGGCCTGGTACAGGCTCTTGTCCTTGTTGGTGCTGGCCGGCACTGCGTTGCGTTCGTAGGTGAACTTTACCGCCGCCGAATCGAACGGCTCGCCGTTATGGAATTTGACGCCCTTGCGGAGCTTGAACGTATAGGTCTTCAGGTCGGCCGACGCCTGCCAGCTCTCGGCCAGCAACGGCGTTACCGAACCGTCCTCGTTGATCTTGGTCAACGTCTCATAGAGGTTATAGAGCGTGACCTCGGCAATCGCCGCAGCGGCGGCGTTGGTGGGGTCGAGCCCCGGCGGCTCCAGCGTCATGCCCATGACGACGCTGTCCTTCTTGCCTTGCGCGAGGCTCGGCAGCGGCGCGGCGGCGAACGCGGCGGCCACCGCGACAATGGTCAGTTTCTTCAGCATGTTTGTTTCCCCGAAATATCCCGGACAATCTAGTGCAGTACCGTGTAAAAGGCTAACCCTCCGCCGTGACCTGTGGCAGCGCCATCACCGCCTCGGCGTAGTGGCATGCGGCAAGGTGCGCGGTGCCGACGTTGCGCAGCGCCGGCGCGGTATCGCGGCAATGCTGATCGGCCAGCGGACAGCGCGATGCGTAGGCGCATCCGGTCGCGCCGGTCGACTGGGACGCGATCGACTGGGCGCCGCGGCGGCGGCGTACCCCGCCGGCCCGGGCGCGCGGCACGGCCTCGAGCAACGCCCGCGTGTAGGGATGGGCGCAATGGGCGAACAGATCCTCAGGGGCCCCCTGCTCGACGACTCCGGCCGAGATACATCACCGCGATCTCGTCGCAGAGATAATCTACCACCGCGAGATCGTGGCTGATCAGGATGTAGCTCAACCCGAACTGATCCTGCAGGTCTTGCAGGAGATTGAGCACCTGCGCCTGCACGGAGACGTCGAGTGCGCTGACCGGCTCGTCGGCGACAATCAGTTTTGGCTGGGTGATCAGCGCACGCGCGATCGCGATGCGCTGGCGCTGGCCACCGGAAAATTCGTGCGGGAACTTGTCCATGTCGGCGTCTCGCAGCCCGACCTGCCGCAGCACGCCGGCAACGCGTTGACGCAGCGTGGCGCGATCCATGCGCCCGAGCGCGGTCAAAGGCTCCGCGACGATGCGCGCGATGGTCTGTCGCGGGTCCAGCGAGCCATAGGGATCCTGAAACACCATCTGGAAATCACGCCGGGCGCGGCGCAACTCGTCGGCCGGCATCCGGTGCAGGTCGCGACCCATCAGCGACACCGAGCCCGATGACGGCTGTTCCAGCGCCATCACCAGCCGCGCGAATGTCGACTTGCCCGATCCGGACTCGCCGACCACGCCGAGGCTTCGGCCTGCCATCACCTGCGCGGTGACGCCGTTGAGCGCATGCACCTGCCCGGCCGGCTTGAACATGCTTTCGCGCGGCAGCGTGTAGCGCTGCGCCAGATCCTTCACATCGAGCAGCGGCAGTTCGGCAGACGGTGACGCTTGGTCCAGCATGGTCATGCGCCCACTCCGACCGCCTCAGCCATCGAAACATCCGTCCTGAGACAGCGCACGCCATGGCCGGCGCCGACGTCCACCGGGACTGGCAACGCCGCGCGGCAACGATCTTCGACGATTGCGCAGCGGTCGGCGAAGGTGCAGCCCGAGGGCAGATCGGCAAGCTCGGGCACGGTGCCGGCGATGGTCTGCAGCCTCGTGCCCTTCCGGGCACCAAGGCGCGGGCGCGCGCGAAACAGGCCCTGCGTATAGGGATGTCCCATCCGCGTGAACACGGCATTCGTCGCGCCGCTTTCGACGACGGTGCCGCCATACATCACCATCATGCGCTGCACATTCTCGGCGATGACGCCGAGATCGTGCGAGATCAGGATCATGGACATGCCGCGCTCGGCAACAAGGTCTGCGATCAGATCGAGGATCTGCCCCTGGATGGTGACGTCGAGTGCCGTGGTCGGCTCATCTGCGATCAGCACGTCGGGCTGGCAGGCCAGCGCCATGGCAATGGTAACGCGCTGGCGCTGGCCGCCGGAGAACTGGTGTGGATAGGCATCCACGCGCTTCGCCGCATCGGGAAGGCCGACGCGATCGAGCAAGGCGATGGCTTCCTTGCGTGCCTCTGCCGCCGAGCAATTGGTGTGGCGTCGCAACGGCTCGGCCACCTGGCGGCCAATCGTGTGCATCGGATTGAGCGCGGTCATCGGCTCCTGGAAGATCATGCTGATGCGATTGCCGCGCAGCTTGCAGTAATTCGCATCCGACAGGCCCACCAACTCGCTG
Source organism: Bradyrhizobium sp. URHC0002 (assembly GCF_054059515.1). NCBI lineage: Bacteria > Pseudomonadati > Pseudomonadota > Alphaproteobacteria > Hyphomicrobiales > Nitrobacteraceae > Bradyrhizobium > Bradyrhizobium sp. URHC0002. The sequence goes on from NZ_JBSSCF010000001.1 coordinate 7,021,599, forward strand.
CCGTCGAGCCGGATGCTGCCGCTAACGACGGCGCTGTCGGGCAGCAGGCCCATCAGCGCGAGCGCGGTGACGGATTTGCCGCAGCCGGATTCGCCGACGAGACCCAGGGTCTCGCCGCGTTTCAGCGAAAAACTGACGCCGCGAACGGCCTGCGCGGGACCGCGGCTGGTGTTGAGCCGGACGCCGAGATCCCTGACTTCGATCAAAGGCGCGTTAGCTGATACGCTCATGTTCAACGCTCCCGCGCCAGCCGGGGATCGAGCAGATCGCGCAACCCGTCACCGAGCAGATTGAGACCAAGCACGGCGACCGCGATCGCAGCGCCCGGATAAACCGCGAGCATCGGCGATTGGAACAGCAGCGTCTGCGCATCGTTCAGCATGCGGCCCCAGGAAGGCTGCGGCGGCTGCGTGCCGAGCCCGAGATAGGACAGCGCCGCTTCGGCCAGGATCGCCAGCGCGAACTGGATCGTCCCCTGTACGATCAGGATCGGCAGCACGTTCGGCAGCACATGCTCGATTGTAATGCGGAAGCCGCCTTTGCCGGAGGCGCGCGCGGCCAGCACGAACTCCCGCGCCCAGATCGCATTGGCCGACCCACGGGTGAGCCGGACCAGGGTTGGGATCTGGAAGATGCCGATGGCGATGATCGAGGTCACCATGCCGGGGCCGGCGACGGCCGCCAGCATGATGGCCGAGAGCACCGCGGGAAACGCGAAGGTGAAATCGCTCATCCGCATGATGAGCTCTTCGGTCCAGCCCTTGCGCGCGGCGGCGATCAGCCCAAGGCACACCCCGAAGGTGAGGCCGATCCCGACCGCGATGACGCCGACCATGATGGTGGAGCGCGCGCCGACCAGCAGCAACGAGACGATATCGCGGCCAAGCACGTCGGTGCCGAGCCAGTGTGCGGCCGACGGTGGTCGCAGCTTGGCGGCCACGTCGATTTCATAGGCTGACCACGGCGTCCAGACCAGCGACAGCAAGGCGGCGCAGAGCACCATCAGGCTGAGCGTGCCGCCCGCAACAAAGCTGCGATGGCGCAGCGCGCGGCGCCAGAACCCGTTGGCAAGCCGCGGACGCGCCGGGGCCCCAACCTCGACTGAGGCGCTCAGCGGGGTGCTCATAGGTTGTGTACCTTGATACGCGGATCGATGAAGGCATAGAGCACATCGACCACGAAGTTGACGATGACGACCACGGCCGCCAGCAGCATCACGCAGTTGCGCACCACGATCAGGTCGCGATTGGCGATCGACTGGAAGATCAGCCGGCCGAGCCCCGGCAGATAGAACACGTTCTCGATCACGATCGTGCCCGCCAGCAGATTGGCGAATTGCAGGCCCATCACCGTCATGACAGGGATCATCGCATTGCGCAGCACATGCCGCCACAATACGTCGCGCTTGCTCAAGCCCTTGGCGCGCGCGGTGCGCACGAAATCCTCGCGCAGCACCTCAAGCACCGCCGAGCGCGTGACGCGTGCGAGGATCGCCGCCTGCACCACCGATAGCGAGATCGCAGGCAACAGCAGCGACTTGATCCCGGCAATGATGCTTTCGTCCCAGCCCGCAAATCCGCCGGCCGAAAGCCATTGCAGCTTCACCGAGAACAGCAGGATCAGCAGAATGGCGAACCAGAAGTTGGGAAGCGCGATGCCGAACTGCGTCAGCGACATCACGCCGACATCGCCGAGCTTGTTGTGATTTGCCGCCGTATAGATGCCGGCCGACAGGGCCAGCACGACCGTCATCGACATCGACATGATCGCCAATGGAATTGTCAGCACCAGACGCTCTGCAATCAATCCCGCAACGGGCGTGCCATAGGCATAGCTGTTGCCCAGATCGCCCGTCAGCAGCCCCTTGATCCAGTGGACGTAGCGATAGTGCAGCGGCTGATCCAGCCCGAGCTTGACCATTAGCGCCCGGACCGCATCCGGCGAGGCATCCGCGCCCATCAGCATCTGCGCGGCGTTGCCGGGCAAGGCATCCAGCACAAGGAAGATAATCAGCGACGCGCCAACCAGCGTCGCTATCAGCGTCAGAAAGCGGCGGAAAATGAAGACGCTCAAGTCTCGATTCCCTTGTTGGCGGCCAGTCCCTTGTCAGCGATCAAGTGCGATGGTGGCCGCATCTTCGCTTACCCAGCCAGGCTCGGCCAGCGGCCGAGAAGATCTTGCGAGGCCTCAAACAGCGCGCTGACGCGCAGCAATTCGACGTCTCCCCGGAATTGCCCGACCAACTGGATGCCGATCGGCAGGCCGTCCGCGTCAAAGCCGGCGGGCAGACTGACGGCGGGATGACCGGTCATGTTGAACGGCATTGTCCATGGAAACCAGCTCGGCCGTACGTCGATGAATACCCGCCCGTCGATTTCCATCGTGCCGAACAGGTCCTGGTCGATCGGAAGCGCTGACCGGGTGATGGTTGGCATCGCAAGAATATCGACCCTCTGCAATAATGTCTGAATCCGCCGGAACAGCGCCGTACGGTCAAACATCGCCTGCTGATAGTCAACACCGCTGACCTTGGTGGCCAGCGCCAGTTGCTTCATGAACGTCTCGCTCAGCACGTCGCGATGATCGGCCGCAAGCTTCTCGAACCGCGCGCGCCACGCGGTGTGATTGATGGCGCGCCAGATCGGCTCCACCTCAAATCCGTCGCCGGACATTTCCTCGACCTCGGCCCCGAGGGCCTCCAGCCTGGCAAGCGCGACCTTGAATGCCGCGACGACATCGGCCGCAACGGGCCGGCCGAGCGGCGCGAGGCAGAATGCAATCTTGCGCCCGCGCAGATCGCCTGATGGAGCCGATCCCTCGACAAAATTCCACTGCGGAAATCCGATCGACCACGGATCAGAAGCGTCTTCTCCCGACATCGCCTGCATCATCAAGCCGGTGTCTGCGACGGTGCGCGTCATCGGCGTCACATAGGTCTGGTTGCCGAACGCGTCCTGCACCTGACTGTGGGGAATGACACCATTGCTTTGCTTCAGCCCGACAACGCCGTTGCAGGCTGCCGGAATCCGCGTCGAGCCGCCGCCATCGGTGGCGATGGCAAGCGGCGCGATGCCGCTGGCAACCGCAACCGCCGCTCCCCCGCTTGAACCACCGCTGGAGCGCGCGCCACTCCAGGCATTGCGCGTGCGACCGAACAGCGGCGAGTCCGTCAGGCACTTGGTGCCGAACTCCGGCGTCGTGGTCTTGCCCACGAGAATGGCACCTGCTGCCCGCATTCGCGCCACGGCGACCGCATCGTGGTCAGGGACGTTGTCCTTGTAGGGCACCGCTCCGAAGGTCGTTCGCACCCCCTTGGTGTTGACGATATCCTTCACGGTGTACGGAATGCCGTGAAGAAGGCCGAGCGGCCCCCCGGCCATCACGTCACGCTCCGCCTTCCTCGCATCGGCCATGGCCTCATCGCCGCACAGCGTGATGAAGCAGTTCAACTCGGGCTGCAATCGCTCGGCACGCGCAAGAACGGCACGCGTTATTTCGACCGGTGAAACCTCCTTGCGCACGATCCGCGCGCGGAGTTCGGTCGCAGGCAGCAAGCACAGTTCATCGCTCATCGCGCTAAAGTCCTTAGGGTCGAATGACGCCAAGATGACATTCAGATTGACTTTCCGTCCAATACCATCGCACAATTGACCCATACGAGTTCGGTATAGCAAAAATGGACCTCCGGCGTCTCCGCTATTTCGTTGCCGTCGCCGAAGAGCGCAGCGTTGGCCGGGCGGCCGTCCGCCTGCGCATGGCGCAGCCGCCCCTGTCGGTCCAGATCCGCAAACTGGAATCGGAAGTCGGAACCCCGCTGTTTCGCCGCGGCGCGCGGGGAATGGAGCTGACGGCGGCCGGCCGCGCCCTGCTGTCGCGCGCGCGTGAAGCGCTGGCCCTGACGGCTGAAGGTTTTGAGGCCGCCCGCGCGGTGGCCGCCGGGCGCCGGGGAAGACTGTCGGTCGGTTACATGTTCGCGCTGGCCCACGCCGTGTTGCCGAGGCTGGTGCCGGAACTTCGAAGGTCCCTTCCCAAGGTCGACTTGGAGTTCATCGAACTGAGCGCATCGACGCGCGAGGCACGGCTGCTGGATCACAGCGTAACGGTCGCGCTTTGCATGCCCGCCATTCGCCACAGCGAGATTGAGGTCTCCACGATCGGAAAGCAGCGATTAATGCTGGCCATGCCGGCCGGTTCGCAGCTGGCGCGCTCGGCAGCCGTTCCGGTGGGAAAGCTGCAGGGCCGCCCGCTGATAAGTTTGCCCTGGCCTGCCGAAGATCCGGCGACCTCCGTTGTGAATTCGCTGCTCCGGCGGCATCAGGTCAGCATGACGGTCGCGAACCGGGTCGAAACGGTGCACTCGGCGCTCAGCCTCGTCCTTGCCGGCGAAGGCATGGCGATCGTTCCGGCCTGCGCCCAGCTCGGATGCCCGACCGGCGTCGTGTTCAGGCCCTTCGTCGACGTCGACGATGCCATCGATGTCGCGGTTTGCTGGCGGCGGGATTCTCTCAATCCGCTGGTCCGGAATTTTCTCAAATGCGCCGAAAAGGCGATCCGCCAGGCCTGACACCCGCGGCTTCCCGCTCGCGTCTGCTGCCGGATCGCGATGCGATATCAGCGCATCACCACATCGTCTGCCGCGCGCGCTCCGGCCATTCGCGATCATATTTTTCGCCTCCGACCGTGTTGTCGCTCATCTCTGCAAGGATCTGGCCCGGCGTCGGCAGGCTCCTGGGATCGACGTGCTTGTCGGGATTCCAGAGATCGGAGCGCACGATGGCACGCGCGCACTGGAAGTAGACCTCCTCGACCGTCATGACGATAACGGTGCGCGGCGCCTTGCCCTCCATCTTGAACGACGCGAGCAGTTCCGGATCGGCCGAGACATGCGCGTGGCCGTTGATGCGCAGCGTGCTGCCGGAGCCCGGGATGAGAAACAACAGCGCCGCCCGCGGATCGCGCACGATGTTGCGCAGCGAATCGCAGCGGTTGTTGCCGCGGCGGTCCGGCATCATCAGCGTCTTCTCGTCGTGGATGCGAACGAAGCCCGGCAGGTCGCCGCGCGGCGAGCAGTCCAGCCCCTCCGGCCCGCAGGTTGCCAGCGCCGCGAACGGCGACTTGTCCATCAGCGCCCGATAGGCCGGCGTGATCCTGTCCGCGACCTTGACGGTCGAGGCATCGTTCGGAAAGCCGTAGATGGCCTCAAGCTGGTCGATGGTCGCGACAACGGTCATTTCGGGTCTCCAGTCATTCGTCCCATTTCTCTCCCTTGATGACGCGGGCGAGTTGGCGGGCATGGTATTCGGCGCTGCTGACGTTGACGATGGTAACGTCGGGCGCGGCCGAAGCGTCCTCCACCGTGCGGCGCAGGCGGTTTTCGACCATCCCGTCGCTGCTTCGCGCGCGCATCGCAATCCGTTCAGCCAGAACGTTTGGCGGCGCGGTGATCAAAACCACCACCACGTCGGCATAGGCACGGCGCATTGCGCCAATGACCGTGCGCGATACGTTGGCGACGATGGTTCGCCCGACGCGGATTTCGTCGTCGATCGCACGCCCCAGCGCGTAGCAGTGGCCGTGGGCTTCCCAATGCATGGCATATTCGCCACGCGTCAACGCCTCCTGAAACGTGCTGGTGCTAACCTCCTCGTTTTCCTCCGATGCCGACGCTTCGCGCGTAATCACGCGGCGTGGAAATACAACGTTGCCATCATCGGCACAGGCAGTCCTGGTAAGGCCGAGCAGCGTATCCTTGCCGGCGCCGCTCGGGCCGACCACGAGCACCAACCGGCCCGGCCCGATGGCAGCGGTCTGATCTGTTGTCGTGGTTGTCAGCGTCTCCGTCATGCCACCCGCCGCCCTTCCCGCCAGACGCTGCGCACCACCGGAATGTCGCGGGCGACATGCACCCGGATCAAATCGGCGCGCTTGCCGGGCGCGATTTCGCCGCGGTCCGCAAGGCCCACGGCTTCGGCCGGCGTCTTGGTGACGGTGCGGACGGCGGCGGCCAGGTCGATCGCCGGAACATGCTGCGGCAATTGCAGGGCTGCCATCAGCAGGCTCGAGGGGATGTAGTCGGACGACAGGATATCCAGCAATCCCTCGCGGGCGAGATCGATGGCGGCGATGTTGCCGGAATGCGAACCACCCCGGACCACATTCGGTGCCCCCATCAGGATGCCGATGCCGGCCTGATGCAGCCCGCGCGCGGCTTCCATCGTGGTCGGAAATTCTGCCACCGAAACCCGATCCTGGATCGCATCGGCGACGTTTTCCTCGGTGGTGTCATCATGGCTGGCGAGCGGGATTTCATACTGATGCGCAAGCGCCACGATTTCGCGCATGTTGTTCGCGGCATACGTCTTCTGATAGTGGAAGCGCTTCTCGAACAGCGCATCGAGTTCGGCGTCAGTTTTGCCGCCCCCCTTGCCGCGATAATAGTCGCGCAGCTTGACCTCGTCGCGGAACTGACGCTGGCCCGGCGTATGGTCCATCAGCGACATCAGCCGCACGTCCGGCCGGTCGATCAACTCCTTGGCTTCCTCGACCACGCTTGGCATCGGAATTTCGCAGCGCAGGTGCAGGAAGTGATCGGCACGAAGCAGGTTCGCTTCGCGCGCGGATGTGATCGCTTCTGCGAGCACGCCTGCCCTGCCGTCCACTTCCTCGGCGCCGTCCTCGCGCCAGACCCGCAGCGAATCCAGAACCGTGGTGATGCCCGAGGTGGCCAACTGGCCGTCGTAGGACACCACCGCTGCGATCGGATCCCAGAATACCTTTGGACGCGGCACGTAATGCATTTCGAGATGGTCGGTGTGCAGTTCGATCAGGCCGGGCATGATCAGGTCGCCGCCGGCGTCCTCGCTGCCCGACGGCGCGCTTCCCTCGCCGAATTCCGCGATGCGGCCGTCGACAAACGCGACCCAGCCGCGCTCGACCACGCGATCGGCCAGCACGATGCGGGCGTTACCGAGGATGGTTTCTTGCCTTGTCATCTCACTTCTCTTCCTTCAAGCGGCGGCCGCAAATGACGTGACGTCGACGATACGGTCGGCGATCAGGTGACGTATTTCGTCGTCATGGACGATCGCCACCATCGCGACACCCTGTTGCTTCTTCTGTGCGATCAGCTCGACGACGACCGCGCGGTTGGCCGCGTCGAGCGAGGCGGTCGGTTCGTCCAGCAGCAGAATCGGCAGATCGGAAATGAAACCGCGCGCGATGTTGACCCGCTGTTGTTCGCCGCCGGAGAACGTCGACGGCGGCAGCGCCCACAGCCGTTCGGGAATGTTGAGGCGGCGCAGCAGCGCGCCTGCCTTCTCGCGGGCTTCCGCGCGCGCCGTGCCGTTCGCGATCAAGGGCTCGGCAACGACATCGACGGTGGCGACCCGCGGCACCGCGCGCAGGAACTGGCTGACATAGCCGATGGTGGAACGACGCACGCTAAGCACCTGCCGCGGCTCGGCGGTCGCAAGATCGATCACCGCGCCCTGATGGCGGATGCCGATCCGGCCGCCATCGCAGCGATAATTACCGAAGATCATTTTCAGGATCGAAGATTTGCCTGCACCCGAAGGCCCCGACAGCACCACGCATTCTCCCGGTTCGACATGGAACGAGACGCCGCGCACCACGGGCAGCTCGACGCCGCCCTGCAGGTGCATGGTAAAGGTCTTTTCGGCGCTGGTGATGTCGATCATCGCAGTCATTGGTGCGCTCATGCCGGCAAAATCGAGGAAACGAGCAATTGGGTGTAGGGCTCACGGGGATCGTCGAGCACCTGGTCGGTCAGGCCGGTTTCGATGACGCGACCACCCTTCATCACCATCACGCGATGCGACAGCAGCCGCGCCACGGCGAGGTCATGGGTGACGACGATGGCGGCAAGGCCGAGCTCACTGACGAGATTACGCATCAGATCGAGCAGCCGCGCCTGCACCGATACGTCGAGCCCGCCGGTCGGCTCGTCCATGAACACCAGCCGCGGTTCGGTGACCAGATTGCGCGCGATCTGCAGCCGCTGCCGCATGCCGCCCGAATAGGTCCGCGGTGCGTCGTCGATGCGCGCGGTATCGATCTCGACGCGCTCCAGCCAGGATGAAGCGCTATCGCGGATGCGGCCGTAGTGATTCCAGCCCACCGCCATCAGCCGTTCGCCGACATTGGCGCCGGCCGAGACCGCCATCCGCAGGCCCTGCGCGGGGTCCTGGTGCACATAACCCCAGTCGGTGCGGAACAGAAAACGGCGCTCGGCCTCACCTAACGCGGCCAGATCGCGCAACACGCCATCGCGCATCCGGTACGACACATGGCCGGCGCTCGGCGCGAGCTGCGCGGACAACAGCTGCAACAGTGTCGACTTGCCCGATCCGGACTCGCCGACGATGGCCAGCACCTCGCCGGGATAGAGCGCAAAGGATACGTCGCGGCAGGCGGTCAGCCGGCCGTAGTTCTTGCCAAGGTGATCTGCGACCAGAAGCGGTTCATCGTCCTGCACGGGATTTTGCGGCTCAGCCATGCGCCCTCTCCTTGTGCGGGGCTGCGCTCTCGCTGCCGCGATGGCCGGCCTGCTGACGCGCCTCGCAGTAGTCAGTGTCGGAACAGACGAACATTCGCCCACCCTTGTCGTCGGTGACGATCTCGTCGAGATAGGAATCGCCGGCGCCGCACAGCGCGCAGGGCGCGTCGAAGCGATAGCGCGTGAACGGGTGATCCTCGAAGTCGAGCGACACCACATGGGTATGCGGCGGGATCGCGTAGATACGCTTCTCGCGGCCGGCGCCGAACAGCTGCAGCGCCGGACAATTGTCCATCTTCGGATTGTCGAATTTCGGCGTCGGCGACGGGTCCATCACATAACGCGCGTTCACCTTCACCGGATACGCATACGAGGTCGCGATATGGCCAAAGCGCGCGATATCCTCGTACAGCTTGACGTGCATCAGACCATATTCGCCGAGCGCATGCATGCGCCGCGTCTCGGTCTCGCGTGGCTCCAGGAAACGCAGCGGCTCCGGGATCGGCACCTGATAGACCAGCACCTGCCCGGCATGCAGCGGTGCTTCGGGAATCCGGTGCCGGGTCTGGATCACGGTAGCGTCCGCCGTAGACGTAGTGGTCGCCACGCCGGCCGTCTTGCCGAAGAATTTGCGGATCGAGATCGCGTTGGTGGTGTCGTCCGAACCCTGGTCGATCACCTTGAGCACGTCATCAGGACCCAGGATCGCCGCCGTCACCTGCACGCCGCCGGTGCCCCAGCCATAGGGCATTGGCATCTCGCGGCTGGCGAACGGCACCTGATAGCCGGGGATCGCGATCGCCTTGAGGATCGCGCGACGGACCATCCGTTTCGTCTGCTCGTCGAGATAAGCGAAATTGTAAGCCGGCGCGTTCATTCCGCGGCCTCCTGCATTGGCGGAGCCTCGTTCGCCTCGGCAAACTCCTTGCGCAATTTGCGCAGCAGGCCGAGCTCGGATTGGAAGTCGACGTAATGCGGCAGCTTGAGATGCTCGACGAAGCCGGTCGCCTGCACATTGTCAGAATGCGACATCACGAATTCCTCGTCCTGGCCCGGCGCGATCACTTCCTCGCCGAGCTCGCGGGCGCGCAGGCTGCGGTCGACCAGCGCCATCGACATGGTCTTGCGCTCGCTTTGCCCGAAGGCGAGACCATAGCCGCGCGTAAAACACGGTGCTTCGGTGGCCGAGCCCTTGAACTGGTTGACCATCTGGCATTCCGTCAGCGCGATTGAACCGAGCGGAACGGCAAAGCCGGCATCCTCGGCCATGAACTCGACCTCCACCTCGCCGAAACGAATCTCACCGGCGAAGGGATGGTTGCGGCCATAGCCGCGCTGCGAGGAGTAGCCGAGCGCCAGCAGAAAACCCTCGTCGGCGCGGGCCAGGTTTTGCAGGCGCAGATCGCGATCCGCCGGGAAATTGAGCGGCTCTCGCGTCAGATCACCGACGGACGCGTCGGCATCCGCAACCGGCGACGGCTCGATCAGGCCATCGCGGCCCAGAATATCGGTCACGCGTGGCGTCGCGCCCGTGGACACCTCGCCCGTCGCGGGAGCCTCGGGCGTGAACCCCTCGGCGAGCTGGGGGTCGAGCAGGCGATGCGTGTAATCAAAGGTGGGACCAAGGATCTGCCCTCCCGGAATATCCTTGAAGGTCGACGAAATCCGGCGGCGCACCTGCATTGCGCCGGTGTCGACCGGCTCGGTCGCGCCAAAGCGCGGCAGCGTGGCGCGGAACGCGCGCACCAGGAAGATCGCCTCGATCAGGTCGCCCCGCGCCTGCTTGATGGCCAGCGCCGCGAGTTCGCGGTCGTATAGCGAGCCTTCGGTCATGACGCGATCGACGCCGAGCGAAAGCTGCTCGGAGATCTGGGCCAGCGACAATTCGGGAACGTCTCGGTCGCCGCGCCGCTCATGCGCCAGCAGACGATGGGCGTTCTCGATGGCGCGCTCGCCTCCCTTGACGGCAACGTACATGGTCAGCCTCCCCTCACGAGCCGCGTCGTGCGCGGTATGGCGACGATGGAATCGTCATGAACCAGCACGACATCGATGCCGCGCGGGAAAAGCGCGGCGTTGATGGCCAGCCGCTCGAACAGGTCACGCGGCTGGATTGAAGCGCGCAGCGCCGCCGAGCCGTCGATGCCAGGGCCCCGCAGCTCGACAACGGGACCATCCGTCAGGCTGTCGACCTGCAGGATCAGCGTCGTCGAACGGTCCGGATATTCATTGCTGCCGAACGCGAAGCGATCGAGCGCCGGCAGGTTTTCGGGATCGCCCACCAGCGCAAAACTGGCAACCGACGAATCCGCAACGACCGGCGCGCTGGTGTGGAACTTGAGCCACTTGGCGACATCGGCTGTCGCCGACATCCGGCCGTCAAGCCAGACCGGCGTGTCGTGGTCGAACAAGGTCAGCGCTATGGCGGCTGTGCCGCGCATCATCGCGACCGGCGTGCCGGCCGCGGACGCGATACGTTGAACGCTGCCGGGGCGCGCCATCGCATCCATCACGGACCGGAAGACCGATTGCGCCGACAACACCTTGTCGGCAAATCCTGCGGGCAATTCGGCAACGCTCGTCATGTCAGCCCTCGCCCCGTACCAGCGTGTAGAAATCGACCCGCGTCGCCGCGGCTTCCGCGGACTTGCGGTTTCGTTTTTCGATCATTGCCGCACGCAACGGCGCCACGACCTCGGCTTCAACCGCGGCCGCGAATTTATCCGACTGCACCATGGCGTCGCACAGTGCGATCAGCTTCGCCTTTTGACGGTCGCGACCGAGCGTGTAGCCGAAGCCGACTTCTCCGGTCGAAAGCCGCACCGCGGCGCGCGAAACCGTGGCCTCTCCGAGGTTGAAGGGCGCGCCGTCGCCGCCAACGCGGCCGCGCACCATGACCAGGCCATTTTCGGGCTCGCGCAGGTCTTCATGCGCCGGCAACGCAATCGCCTCGAGATGACCGGCAATGTCTGTGGCCGTGGAGTGGACCAGCACCGCCATCGCAGCCTTGCGCCGGGTTTGCCCGTGACTTTCCTCGCCTGCCATCACATCGACCTTGCCTGAATCAAGTTGTCTATGATATTAGACAACTCGATACCGAACCGCCATGACGATTTCGTGACAATGAGGTGATTTTTCTCCAATGATCGATATCGCCACATGAGCATTCAGGACACCGCCTCCGGCGTCGCGTTGTGGCGGCAGGTTGCCGACGGCATCGAGCGCGGCATCGCCGACGGCCGCTTTGTTGCCGGCGAAAAGCTGCCGGGCGAGATGGAGATCGCCGAGACCTATCGGGTCAACCGCCACACGGTTCGCCGGGCGCTCGCCACGCTCGCCGAACGCGGCCTGGTGCGCGCCGAACGCGGCAGCGGAACCTACGTCGAGGCGCAGCGCATCGCCTATCCGTTGCGCGCGCGGACACGATTTTCTGAAATCGTCGGTGCCGGCGGCCGCGAGCCGCGCGGCCAGTTGATCGATGCCTCCGAAGAGCCCGCGACGCGCGAACTCGCCCGTGAGCTCGGATTAAAGACCGGCGCACCCCTGATCCGGATCGAATCGGTGCGGCTCGCCGACCGCACGCCGATCTGCGTCAGCACCAGTTGGCTCTCCGCCGATCACTTCCCGGGCGCAGGGGCAGTCTTCGCCAACGCGCGCTCAATGACCAAGCTGCTGGCGCATTACGGCGTTCGCGACTACCGCCGTGCCTCAACCCGCGTTACCGCCGGGATCGTGGACGCCACCGACGCCGCAAGACTCGATCTCGCGCTCGGGCGTCCCGTGCTGGTGGTTGACAGCACTGACGTCGGTACCGACGATAAGCCGCTCGTGACCAAGCGCGCGCGCTTTGCCGCCGAGCGCGTCGAGTTTTTGATCGAGAACAGTTAGTTTACGCGACCGCCCGCTGCCCGATGATGGCAAAGCGCAGTTTGCCCGAGATCCAGTCGATCGCGGCGACCGCGACCAGAATCATCAGGATCAGGAACGAGACCTTTTGCCATTCCAGCACGCGGATCTGCTCGGCCAGTTGCAGCCCGATGCCGCCGGCGCCGACGATGCCGATGATGGTGGCCGAGCGGGTATTCGATTCGATGAAATAGAGCACCTGCCCCGCGATGACAGGCAGCACCTGCGGCATCAGACCGAAGCGTATTTCATGCAGCACGTTGCCGCCGGAAGCCCTGATGCCTTCGACCTGCTTCCTGTCGGCGGCCTCGATCGCCTCGGAAAACAATTTGCCGAACGCGCCGAAGTCGGACAGCGCGATCGCCAGAACACCAGCGAACGGGCCGAGGCCAACGACGTTGATCCACACCAGCGCCCAGATCAGCGTATCGACACCGCGGATGGAATCGAAAAAACGGCGCACCGGAAAGCGTAGCCACCCCGAGGGAATGATGTTCCGCGCCGCCAGCAAACTGAACGGCAGCGCGAAAACAGCGGCGATGGTGGTGCCGAGCAGCGCAATCGACAGGGTTTCACCCAGCGCCGAGAGATAGGCCGGTAATGATGAGCCCGGATCGGGCCGGATCATCATCAGCGTGATCCAGCCGAGCTGGCTCAGCCCTGCGAACAGTTTCGCCGGTGAGAAGCCGAGGTCGACCAGCCCGAAGATGAAAACGGCGAAGGCGGCGACGATCATCGCGGGCGTGGCGAGGCGCGTCGCGGCCGGCCTGTCAAACACATCGGGATATTTCGCCCGTAATTGTTCCCGGTCCGGCTTCGGCAACTGGCTCATGCCCGCGCATCCTTGCCGAACAGACGACCGCGCAGCCAGCCGGTGGCGATATCGATGATGAAGACGGTGACGATGATCGTCACCAGGATGGCGCTGACGTCGGAGTAGTAGAATTTCCGGATTGCGACCACGAGCTCCTGCCCGATGCCCCCGGCGCCCACAAAGCCCATCACCGAGGCTTCGCGAACGTTGATCTCGAAGCGCAGCAGCGCGTAGCTGGCGTAGCCGGCCGCCACCTGCGGCAACACGGCAAACCGCATGCAGGACAGCCAGCTTGCGCCAGTCGAACGTACGCCTTCGACCGGCTTCATGTCGGCATTTTCGACGATCTCGGAAAACAGTTTTCCCAGCGCCCCGGTGGAATGGATGGCGATCGCCAGCACGCCGGCCATCGGGCCGAGCCCGAAGGCGATGACGAAGATCAGTGCGAACACGATGCCGGGAACGGTGCGGGCGAACTCCAGCAGGCGGCGAATGACGAAACGAAGCCATGGCGCCGGCGAGGTGTTCTGGGCGGCGAAGAAGTTCAGGGCAAAGGCCAGCACCGCCCCGATCATGGTGCCGACATAGCTGATCAGAATGGTCTCAGCCAGCATCCACAGCCATTTGCGCCAGCCCCAGAACCACTCGGCCGGGTTGCTCCACACCCTGGTGCCGTCTTCCAGCGTCAGGATGCGGTCGAAATAACTGATGAAGTTTCCGAAATAGCTGAACAGGGTGCGCAGATTCACTTCCGCGCCGAGCGCCGCGACGACAAGCGCGGCAAGAAAAGCCGCCGCCGCCAGCGCGAGCCGCAACCGCTTGCGCGCCACCGCCGCGCGATAGGCCGCGTTGAGAACGGCCAGTTGCGCGCTTGGAAGGATCGATACGGCTGATGTCATGGAGGCGTTCTGCCCGGGTTCAAAAAAAGGCCGGGCCACGCGGACCCGGCCTCATTTGTTTCTACCGATCGATCAGGACGCCTTCTTTTTACGCAACGCATCGACGAACTTGATCAGCTCGATAGTGCCGTCCCAGTCCTTGGTGGTCGCTGGGTTGAAGCCTTTCTTCTGACCGTCGGACAGGCGGTCGAACGCAGCCTTGTCCTTGGCCGGCGCTTCGGTGAACGCCTTGGCGATCGCCGCCTTCAGGTCGTCAGGCAGATCCGAATTATAGGCGTAGGGTCCGTTGATGATCGGAGCCGACTTGTGGATGATCCGGAAATCGTCCTTCTTCATTGCCGAGCCGTCGGCGTTCTTCAGCATGCCCTTGTGCAGCATCTGGGCGAGCGTGGAATCGTCGTCGTTGGTCCACTGATTGGCCGCGACCTCGACGGTGCCCTGCGACAGCGCCAGCATGGCGTTCTCGTGGCTACCGGTGAAGACGACCTTGCCGAAATAGCTATCGGCGTCGGAAATGCCGAGTTTGTCCAGCTCGAAGCGCGGCACGTTGTTGCCCGACGTCGAGTTCGGGTCGACGAGACCGAGGTTCTTGCCCTTCAGCTGATCGACATTCTTGTAAGCGCTCGATGCCTTGACGAAGAACACGGAATAGTAGCCGGTCGAACCGTCGGCATTGATGTCGTTGGCGAAGGCGTCGGTCTTGACACCGGTCAGCCGGGCGCGGGCAAACGATGCCGAACCGTAGCTGGCGATATGGATATTGCCGGCGCGCTGGCCTTCGATGACGGCGGCGTAGTCGTTGGCAATGCGCAACGTGACCTTGATGCCGAGTTCCTTGGAGAGATAGGCGACGAACGGGGTCCAACGCTCGGTGACACCAGAAGCGTTTTCGGCCGGCACAACGGCAAAAGTCAGTTCCGGATATTTGCTCTTCCAGTCCTGCGCCGAGGCGGAAGCGGTGAAGACAAGCGCGGCTGCGCCGGCCAGAACGATACGACGGGTGATCATGGTGAGCCCTCTTGTTGTGGTTACGCCTCTTCGCCGATTGCAGGTTTGCAACCGGCTACCCTGTACAGAAATGACACTCAGGCCGCGGCCGCTGTGCCGAGTTCAGGCATCGCCCCACCGGGTGCCTGCGCGGGCGCGGCACCCATGACATCGTCGGCTTCGAGATCGTAGAGTTCGCGCGCGATGCGGTCGGTCAGCGTCTCGGGCGCGCCATCGAATACCACCCGTCCCGCCGCCATGCCGATCAGCCGGTCGCAATAGCTTCGCGCCAGATCGAGCGAATGCAGGTTGCAGATCACGGTGATGCCGAAATGCTTGTTGATGCGCAGCAGCGCGTCCATCACGATCCGCGTGTTGCGCGGGTCGAGCGAGGCGATCGGCTCGTCGGCGAGAATAATATCGGGCTCCTGCACCAGCGCGCGCGCGATCGCGACGCGCTGCTGCTGGCCGCCGGAAAGCTGGTCGGCGCGCTGGGCGGCGATCGCTGCCATATCGAACTGGTCCAGCGCCGACATTGCCAGCGCCCTGTCCTCTTCGGGCCAAAGCTGCGTCAGCGAACGCCAGGACGGAATTTCTGCAAGCCGACCCATCAACACATTGGTCAGGACATCGAGCCGCCCCACCAGATTGAACTGCTGGAAGATCATCGCGGAACGCGCACGCCATTGCCGCAGATCCTTGCCGCGCAGTGCGGTCACGTCGACGCCTTCGAACAGGATGCGTCCTTCGGAAGGTTCAGCGAGGCGGTTGATCATGCGAAGCAGAGTGGACTTGCCGGCGCCGGAGCGGCCGATCACGCCGACGAAGCTGCCGGGCGCGATCGAGAATGACGCGTTGTCCACCGCGGCTTTGGTACCGAACCGGCACGTCAAACCTTCCACCACCAGCATGCACTGCTCCAGAATTCCAGTCGTGGAGCATCGCTAACGGCTCGATCTAACAGTTGTGTGACACGACTGCTGCGGTGCGGCGTTCGTCCACACCCCTCGTCCACAGCAGCGGCGGATCGTCATGCATCCGTCACGATCCTGTCATCATGCGCATCGAAGACGAGCGGACGCTCATGATCTCTCCCAATTGCGGATGGACGCTACCGATGGCCGGCAAGATGCTTTCCACTGAACCTGCCGTCGACCCCACCGCGTCGGTGCGCGACTGCCGGCTCGGCGCCTACACCGAGGTCGGTGCCCGGACCATCCTGCTCGAGGTCGCGATGGCGGACTATTCCTACGTCGTGAACGACGCGCAGATCACCTACACCACGATCGGAAAATTCTGTTCGATCGCGGCGATGACGCGGATCAACCCGGGCAATCACCCGATGCACCGGGCCTCGCAGGCGCATTTCACCTACCGCGCCAGCAGCTATTTTCCGGGCGAGAGCGACGACGCCGAATTCTTTGCGTGGCGGCGTGAGCATCATGTTCACGTCGGCCATGACGTCTGGATCGGTCACGGCGCGGTCATTCTGCCCGGCCGCACGATCGGCACCGGCGCGGTGGTCGCGGCTGGCGCCATCGTGACCAAGGATGTCCCCGCCTACACGATCGTTGCAGGCAACCCGGCCCGGCCGGTCAGGCAGCGGTTTTCGGAATCCATTGCCGGGCGGCTCGCGGAGCTTGCATGGTGGGACTGGGACCATGAGACGCTTCGCCGCGCCCTGCCCGATTTTCGCAAGCTCGATGTCGAGGGCTTTCTCGAAAAGTACGAATCGGCCGAAACATCGGGCCGTCAGCCATTCAACCAGAGTGCCGCATCGTGACCGAACTGTTCATTGAAGGTGGCCGGGCGCTGCTCGGCAACGAAATCATCGAGACCTCGCTACGGATTGCCGGCCGAGAGGTCGTCGCCGTGGGTACGGACAACAGCCACAGCTCGCCCGGCATCGATGCCGGCGGCTTGCTGGTGCTGCCGGGCATCGTCGATCTGCATGGCGATGCGTTCGAACGTCAGATGATGCCGCGCCCCGGCGTCGATTTTCCGATCGATGTGGCGCTGATCGACAGCGACCGGCAGGCGGTCAGCAACGGCATCACCACCGTCTATCACGCCACGACATGGTCGTGGGAGCCCGGCCTTCGCGGCGCGGACAATGCGCGGAAACTGCTGGAGGCGATGGAGCAGATGCGGCCGCAGCTCGCCGCCGACACCCGCTTCCATTTGCGCCACGAGACCTACAATCTCGACGCGGAAAGTGAAATCATCGACTGGCTCTCGGAAGGCCGCGTCGACCTGTTCGCGTTCAACGACCATATGGACTCGACGGTCGCCAGCCTCACCAAGCCGCTCAAGCGCAGCCGAATGGTCGAGCGTACGGGGCTTACCAATGACGAGTTCGATCGCCTGGTGCAAAGTGTGGTCACCCGCGGCCACGACGTGCCGGCGTCGATCGCCCGGCTGGCGCAGGCGGCGCGCGCGGCTGATGTCCGGATGCTCTCGCATGACGACAAGAGCCCGGCGATGCGGGAGGCCTTTCGCGCGCAGGGCGTTGCCATCGCCGAATTTCCGGTCAACGAGGAAACCGCCTGCGAGGCCGCCGAAGCCGGTGATTTCATCGTATTCGGCGCCCCCAATGTGGTGCGCGGCGGCAGCCATACCGGATGCACCAGCGCCTCCGACATGATTGCCAAGGGCCTCTGTTCGGTGCTGGCGTCCGACTATTATTATCCGGCGCCGCTGCTGGCGGCGTTTCGACTCGCCGCCGACGGCGTGCTGCCGCTGGCCGAGGCGTGGCAATTGATCTCCTCGGCGCCGGCGCGCGCCGCCGGCCTTGCCGATCGCGGCCTGCTCGCCGCGGGACAGCGCGCCGACATCATTCTGGTCGATGACACGGTGCCGCTACGGCCACGAGTAGTCGCGGTCATTGCCGCAGGGCGCCTGGTGTATCTGACGGAGGCGCACCGCCTCGTCCGTTCGTCCATCGTGGCGCGCAAGGCAGTTGCAGCCGCGTGAGCGGGCCCTATTCTGGCGCAATGGCAAACTATCCCCGTTACGCAATCTATTACACCGCCACGCCGGGCAGCGCGCTCGACCGGTTCGGCGCGGCCCTGCTCGGCTACGACGCCCATGGCGGCGACGACCTGCCCTTTCCGGATGGGCTCCCATTGGACTGGCGCGACCTGACGCAGGATCCCCGCAAATACGGCTTTCACGCCACGCTGAAGGCGCCGATCGCGCTGGCCGACGGCAAGGCCGAGGGGCAGCTTGCCGCGGCATGCGAATTGTTCGCCGATCTGGCCCGGCCGGTGCCGGTGATCCAACCGGTCGTCGATTCGATCAGCGGTTTCATCGCGGTGATCCCGGCCGAGCCGTCGGCAGAGCTCGAACTGCTCGCCGCCGAGGCGACCAAGGCATTCGATCCGTTCCGTGCCCCCCTCAGCCCGGAAGATCGTGCGCGGCGCAATCCCGACAAGCTGACGCCGGAACAGCGCGACTATCTCGACCGCTGGGGTTACCCTTACGTCTTCGAAGAGTTTCGCTTCCACATGACGCTGACGGGACGGCTTCCCGCGGAACGGCGCGAGCAGGTTGTGACGATGCTGCGCGACCGGTTTGCGGCGACCGGCATCGGGCCGCTCGCGATCGACGCGATTGCCCTGTGCCGCCAGGAAGACCCGAATTCGCGGTTTCGGGTCATCGGCCGCTGGCCATTGCAGGATTGACGTCCCTGGGGACCAGACTCAAAATATCGAAAACAACCCCATGCAAAGTAGAATGGGAACACGAAATGGGCCTTCCGTTGCGTCCCAAGCTGCCCTCCATGTCGTCGGGTCGCTGCTGATTGATTTCCGGCAAGCGGAGGCACGCCGATGAGCGACGAGAACATCTGGACAGGCCCGGTCGTGGACGCCCACCACCATTTCTGGGATCCGATCGCCAACGATCATCCCTGGTTGCGCCCGGGCGTCATGATCCCGTTTCGCTACGGTGACTATTCAGCAATCAAGCGACCTTATCTGCCTGACGACTATCGCAAGGATGCCGCCGGGCACGCCGTCTGCGAGACGGTTTATGTCGAGACCGAATGGGACCCGAAGACGCCGCTCGACGAGACGCGCTATGCATCCGGACTAAGCGCCCGCTATCGCCTGCCAAACGCGATCGTGGGACAGGTATGGCTCAATCGCGACGACGCGGCCACGATCATCGCCGGACAAGCGGCATTTCCGCTGGTGCGAAGCATCCGGCACAAGCCGGAAGGGCCGATGTCGCCCGACGAAGTCGGGCGTACGCGGACACTGATGTCCGACGACACATGGCGGTGCGGATTCGCACTGCTAGAAAGACACGGCTTGCACTTCGACCTGCAGACGTCATGGTGGAATCTTGACGAAGCGGTCACGCTGGCGCGCGACTTTCCGCGTATCTTGATCATCCTCAATCACGCAGGCCTGCCGGCTGACCGCAGTCCGGAAGGGCTCGCGGGCTGGCGCGCTGCCATGGCGCGTCTTGCCGAAGAGCCGAACGTCCGCGTCAAGATCTCCGGCCTTGGCTTGCGCAACCGCCCGTGGCGCGTCGACGACAATCGCTGGATCGTCGAGCAGACCGTCGCCATGTTCGGCGCGGAGCGCGCGATGTTCGCCAGCAATTTCCCCGTCGACAGCTTATGCGGATCGTTCGACACGATCTTTTCGGGCTTCAAGCGGATCGCCGCACGCTATTCCAAAGCCGAACAGGCGCGGCTGTTTTGTGAAACTGCGCGCGAAGTCTATCGCACCAACGAAACTGCGCGGATGCCGGCCCAGGCCGATTGACCGATCGCGCTCGCGACGGATTGTCTGGCCCACCGATCTAAAGCCCCTAGGAGCTTGACGACGTCGTCTGGTCTGCTTACTGGTCTTACCAAGGTAATATCAGCGGGGGAACCAGGGGTGGAGTTGAAGCGGGTGGACGAGGGTGAGAAGGGATTCGAGAAGGTGTTCGCCTTCTTGCGCGACCGCCTGCTCGCCGGCTCGCTGAAACCCGGCGATCGCCTGATCTCCGAGCGCGATCTCGCTATCCAATTAGGCGTCAGTCGTCCGCTCGTCCGCGAAGCGCTGCGGGCCCTCTCGATGCTCGGCATTGTCGAGATCCGGGATCGCATCGGCACTGTCGTGACACGACCGGACATCTCGGTCCTGAACGACTTCTTCACCTTCGCGCTTGCCCAGCAGGCGGACATGCCGGATGACGTGATGCAGGCCCGCGTCGCCATCGAGTGCCAGGCGATCCGACTCGCCTGCGAGCGCGCAGGCATTGCCGATTTCGAACGCCTGCAGACCGCACTCGGCAAGATCGCGGAAACGATCGACAAGGCTGACGCCGGCGGCATCGCCGACTACGAATTCCATCGCACGATTGTGCTGGCGTCGCATTCGCAAACACTGGCCGTCCTTCACAATTCGATGGCGGGGCTGCTGACGCATGTGCACCGCAACCGCCGCGAGCTCGTGCAGGCGTTCCCTTCGATGAAAACCTATCTGATCGACGATCACCGGCGCATCTTCGAGGCGATCGTCGCGCGCGATCCGGATCGCGCCGATTCGACGCTGCGAAAGCATTTTGAAATCGGCAACGAATACCGGAGGCGCGCCATCGTCGGTGACATCGACAGCGCCACGGCCTCGCCGGCGGCAAATCTACCAACGAAAAGACGGGCGAACAGCAGGAAGACCACATGAAGATCGTCGTAGGTTCGGATCACGCGGGCTTTCCCATGAAGGCGGAAGTGCTCGCCTTCTTGGAGGAGAGCGGACACGAAGTGCTGGATGTCGGCAGCTTCGATCCCGCTCCGGTCGACTTCCCGGATATCGCACGCAAGGTCGCGGCTGCCATCACCACGGGCCAGGTGGAGCGCGGCCTCATGGTGTGCGGTACGGGCGTCGGTGCGTCAATCGGTGCAAACAAGATGAAGGGAATTCGGGCAGCCGTGTGCCACGATGTCCATTCTGCCCACCAATGCGTCGAGCACGACGACGTCAACGTCATGTGCGTTGGGGCGCAGATCGTGGGGCCATGGCTCGCCAAGGATCTGATCGCAGCTTACCTCGGCGCGACGTTCTCAACCGCTGAGGAATTCCGGCGCCGGGTGGCCAAGCTCGCGATCATGGATGCCGAACGTTAAAAAAAACAAGACAACGAACGCCAACAAACAAGACAAACGGGAGGAAGCAAATGTTGAAACGGATTGTAGCTGCGATGGCACTCGCCATCACCGCGCTGGTAGCCGTCACGTCCCTCGCGTACGCGGACGCGCTGGACGATATCAAGAAAGCCGGCAAGATCCGCATCGCCATCGATCTCGGCGTGCCGCCCTATGGCATGACGGATGACAAGATGCAGCCGACCGGCCTCGACGTCGAGGCGGCAAAGCTTCTCGCCAAGGACTGGGGACTCGAGTTCGAGCACGTGCCGACCACGGGCGCCTCCCGGATTCCGTCCCTCCAGACCGGCAAGGCCGACCTCGTGATTTCGAGCCTCTCCTACACGGCCGAACGCGCCAAGGTCATCGATTTCTCGTTAGGCTATGCCGTGCTGCGAACGGTCATCGCCGCCCCGAAGTCCCTCGCTCTCAAGTCGCTGGCCGATCTCGATGGGAAGACCGTCGGGACGGTGCGAGGCACAACGCACGACACGCAGCTTACAAAAGAGGGACCGAAGGGAATGAAGCTGGTCCGCTACGAGGATGATGCCACCGAGGCACAGGCCTTCCTCTCTGGACAGGTCGACATCTTCTCCACGGCGGAAATGATCGTCCCGCAGATCGACAAGAAAAACCCGGCGCGGCAGGTGGAGCTGAAATTCGTACTCGACAATTTCAAGCTCGCTGTCGGTGTGAAGAAGGACGAGAAGCGCCTCGTGGACGAGGTCAACGCCTGGATATCAGCCAATCTCAAAAACGGTAAGCTCAACGAGCTGAACAAGAAGTACTTCGGTGACAACTTGCCCGATCTCATTCTGAAGCAATAGGACCGGCCATGACCAATATGATCTCTCGCCGCCTGATCGCAGGTCTGGCGCTCGCGGCCCTGTCACTGTCGTTTGCACCGGCACAGGCCGATACGCTCGATAACATCAAGAAGGCGGGCAAGGTCCGGATCGCCATCGACACGGCCATCCCTCCGTTCGGCATGACCGACGACAAGCTGGAGCCGACCGGATCGGACGTCGATACGGCGAAGCTTCTCGCAAAAGATCTCGGGGTCTCCCTGGAGATCGTAACCACCACGGGCCCTACGCGCATACCGATGCTGCAGACCGACAAGGCGGACCTCGTCGTCTCCACGCTGTCGATCACGCCCGATCGCGCCAAGGTGATCGATTTCTCGATTCCCTATGCCGATCATCCCTCGGTCGTGGCGTCGTTGAGCACGGTCCCGCTCAAGGAGATGGCGGACCTCGCCGGCAAGAAGGTCGCCGTCGTGCGCGGCACGACGCAGGACACCGATCTTACCCAGCAGGCGAAAGGCGCCCAGCTGGTACGCTACGAGGACGACGCCACGATGGCGCTCGCATTCGCATCGGGCCAGGTGGATATCCTCGCGACGGCGCGCTCGCTGCTGCCGGCGATCAGCAAGAAGAACCCGGCACGCACGGCGGAGTCGCGCATCACAATGCAGACGTTCTACCTCGCCGTCGGCATGCGCAAGGACGAGCCCAAGCTGAAGGAGTGGGTGAACGGCTGGGTGAAGAGCAACCTTCAGAACGGACAGCTCGGCGCGATTTACAAGAAGTATCACGGCGTCGATATTCCGGTGGAGCAGCTACTGAAGGCAGGCAACTAAGCAGCAGGGCCGGCGGCTATGCTCTACAAGTTCGACTTCTCGTTCCTGCTGGAGAAATGGCCTGCCTTCCTGACCGGCGCGTGGCTCACGATTCAGCTCACAGTACTGTCGATCGCCCTCGGCTTCGTGGTCGGCACGCTGTGCGCGGTCGTCCGGGTTTACGGCGGGCGCACATTGCGGCTGCTCGTCGGCTTCTATGTGGAGCTGATCCGCAATACGCCCCTGCTCGTGCAGATTTTCATCGTCTATTTCGGCCTGTCGAGCATGGGCCTCAAACTATCGGCCGAAACATCCGCCGTCATTGCGCTCGTGGTGAATATGGGCGCCTACACGACGGAGATCATGCGGGCGGGCATCCAGTCCATCCACCACACCCAGCTCGAGGCAGCGGATTGCCTGGGCCTGACGCGCCTTCAGACCATCCTGCACGTCGTTCTGTTGCCCGCCATCGAGCGGGTCTATCCCGCCCTCTCCAGCCAGTTCGTGCTTCTCATGCTGGCATCGTCGATCACCTCGCAAATCTCGGCGGAGGAGCTGACCGCCGTCGCCAACAACGTGCAGTCCGATACGTATCGTAGCTTTGAGGTCTACATCATCGTCGCGGTTATCTATCTCGGGCTTTCGCTTCTCTACAGACTTGCGTTCAAGGCCATCGGCCTCATCATCTTCGAGCGCCGGCGGCGGCTGGGCACCGCCTTATGATCCAGCTCAACGCCCACCACATCTGGTATCTCATCATGGCGGCGCAATGGACGGTGCTGCTGTCGCTGGTTGCATTCGCGGGTGGCGCCCTCGTCGGCCTGCCTATCGCGCTGATGCGGGTCTCGCCGAGCCACGCGCTGCGCATCGTCGCCGGCGGGTACATCCAGCTCATCCAGGGCACCCCGCTTTTGATCCTGCTGTTCCTGACCTATTTCGGCCTCGGCATCCTCGGCTACAAGCTGGCGCCGCTGGTCGCGGCTGGCCTGGCCCTGACGCTATATGCCGCCGCCTTTCTGGGTGAGATCTGGCGTGGCTGCATCGAGGCGGTGCCACGCACGCAGTGGGAGGCTTCCGATTGTCTCGGCCTCAATCGATTCCAGCAATATGCCTATGTGATATTGCCGCAAGCTTTCCGAATGGCCATTCCGCCGACTGTGGGTTTCATGGTCCAGATCGTGAAGAATACGTCGCTGGCTTCGGTGGTCGGCTTTGTCGAGCTCGCGCGCGCTGGCCAGATCGTCAACAACTCGACCTTCGAGCCCTTCATCATCTTCTGTATCGTGGCCGCAATCTATTTTGCGATGTGCTACCCGCTATCGCTGGCCAGCCGTTTCCTCGAAAGGAGAGCCAATGCAGGTCGCGCCAGCCACTAGCGCCACCGTCGTGCAGGTTACGGGCGTGGTCAAGGAGTTCGGGACGTTGCGCGTTCTGGACGAAGTGAGCCTCGACGTGGCGCGCGGCCAGACCGTGGCCATCGTCGGCCGGAGCGGATCCGGCAAGAGCACGCTGCTCCGTTGCATCGCGGGGCTTGAGACGATCCAGGCCGGCAGGATTGAAATTTGCGGCCACGAAGTCGGCAGGCCCGGCAAGGCCGCACGGGCGCAGTTGCGCCACGATGTCGGCATGGTTTTTCAGGGGTACAACTTATTCCCGCATCTCACGGTGGAGCGGAATATCACGTTGGCGCTGACTTTGGTGAAAAAGCAGGCAATGGACGCAGCGCGGAGGAAGGCCGCCGAGGTGCTGGGCCTCGTCGGGCTAACCGACAAGATCAGTTCTTATCCCGAGCAGTTGTCCGGCGGACAACAGCAGCGGGTCGCCATTGCACGTTCGCTCGCCTTGTCCCCCCAGGTCATGCTTTTCGACGAGGTGACTTCGGCGCTCGATCCCGAGCTGACCGCAGAAGTGCTCGCCGTCATGGAAGATCTCGCGACAAGTGGCATGACAATGATCACCGTCACACATGAGATGGGCTTCGCGCGCAAAGTCGCGGATCAGGTCGTTTTCATGCATCGGGGAAAGATCTGGGAAAGCGGGCCGACGTCTGAACTGTTCGCCCGACCGCAAACTGCCGAATTCAAGCAGTTCATTTCGAGCGAGCTGTAGCCAAATCATTACCGGTTCGGCTCATTCGCGTCGCTTTTGACGACCGCAGCCTGTCCGCTATCCGGCCCCATCCCGACCTGAATTCGACTACCTTGCCTTCGTCAAGCTCGCAGCCACTCGAATTTGGCTGCGCGCTTATCGATCCATGTCCTGGTTAGCGCCGCTGGTTGTAGACGTCGAGGCAGACGGCGCCGAGCAACACCAGCCCCTTGATCACCTGCTGGTAGTCGATGCCGATGCCGAGGATGGACATGCCGTTGTTCATGACCCCCATGATCATGGCCCCGATCACCGCGCCGCCGACCCGGCCGACACCGCCATAGGCGGACGCGCCGCCGATAAAGCAGGCCGCGATGACGTCGAGCTCGAAGCCGGCGCCGGCCTTCGGCGTCGCCGTATTGAGCCGCGCCGCGAACACGAGGCCGGCCAGTGCCGCCAGCACCCCCATGTTGACGAAGGTCAGGAACGTCAGCCGTTCGGTCTTGATGCCGGACAGGCTCGCGGCCCTGGCGTTACCGCCGATGGCATAGATATGGCGGCCGATCACGGTGCGGGTGGTGACGAAGCCATAGAGCGCGATCAGCGCCGTCATGATGACAAGCACGTTGGGCAGGCCGCGATGCGAGGCGATCAGGCCGGCGAAGAACACGATCGCCGCGAACAGCACCGCGCTCTTGGCGACGAAGAAGCCGAAGGGCTCGACCTCGATGCCGTGCGACGCCTGCCGCGCCCGGCTCTTGGCGCTGGTATAGACCAGGGCCACTGCCAGCACGGCACCGATCAACAGCGAAGTCGGATAGAGCGTGCCGGCGCCGGGAAACAGTTCGGGGATGAAGCCCGAGGACAGTTTCTGGAAGGTCGGCGGGAACGGTCCGACCGACTGGCCTGCCAGGATCGCGAGCGCAAGCCCCTTGAACACCAGCATGCCGGCCAGCGTCACGATAAAGGACGGGATCTTGAAATAGGCAACCCAATAGCCCTGTGCCGCGCCGATCATCGCGCCGACCAGCAGGCAGGCGAGGAAGGCCAGCGGATAGTCAATGTGATAGCGCACCATCAGCACCGCCGCGACGGCGCCGACGAAGCCCGCGACCGAGCCGACCGACAGGTCGATATGGCCGGTGACAATGATCAAGAGCATACCGAGCGCCATGATCACGATGTAGCTGTTCTGCAGCACCAGATTGGTCAGGTTCAACGGCTGCAGCAGCGTACCGTCGGTCATGACCTGGAAGAACAGCATGATCGCAAACAGCGACAGCAGCATGCCGTAGTTGCGCAGATTGTTCTTGATGAAGCCGGTGTGCCCGGGCAGCGCAACCGCCTTGTCGGTCATGGCCGCAAATCTCCCTGAAGTACCTTCTTGTCCATTTCCTTGTTGCGCATGATGGCGCGCATGATCCTTTCCTGGGTGGCCTCGGCGGCAGCGAATTCTCCGACAAAGGCGCCGTCATTCATTACGCAGATGCGGTCGCAGACCCCGAGCAGTTCCGGCATCTCCGACGAGATCATCACCACCCCCTTGCCCGCCTCGGCAAGCTCGTTGATGATACAATAGATTTCGTATTTTGCCCCGACATCGATGCCGCGCGTGGGCTCGTCGAGGATTAATACTTTCGGATCGGTCATCAGCCATTTCGACAGCACCACCTTCTGCTGGTTGCCGCCGGAGAGCTGGCCGGTCTGCTGGTAGACATCGGAACACCTGATCCGCATCCGGTTGCGGTAGTCGCTCGCAACGCGCAATTCGGACATGTCGTCGATCACGCCCTGTCGCGCCACGCGGCCGAGGCTCGCCAGCGTGATGTTCTTGCGGACGTCGCTGTCCAGGATCAGGCCGAGCTGCTTGCGGTCCTCGGTGACGTAAGCAAGGCCGGCATCGATCGCCGCCGCCACGCTCGACAGGTTGACCTCCCGTCCATCGAGCCAGACGCGTCCGCTGATCCGGTCTCCCCAGGCGCGGCCGAACAGGCTCATGGCGAATTCGGTACGGCCTGCGCCCATCAGCCCGGCGATCCCGACCACCTCGCCGCGCCGGACCTCGAAGTTGACGCCCTTGATCACGCGGCGTTCCCGATGCTGCGGGTGATACACCGTCCAGTCCTGAACGGCGAAGACCGGTTCGCCGATCGCCGGGGTGCGCTGCGGAAAGCGATGGGCAAGGTCGCGATCGACCATGCTGCGAATGATGCGGTCCTCTTCCACCGCCTCAGCCCGGCAATCGATGCTGTCGACCGTGCGGCCGTCGCGCAGCACCGTGATCCGGTCGGCGACGCGCGCGACCTCCGACAATTTGTGCGAGATCAGGATCGAGGCGATGCCCTGGGCGCGGAATGCCAGCAGGCGATCCAGCAATGCCGCGCTGTCGTTCTCGTTCAGGCTGGCGGTCGGCTCGTCGAGGATCAATAGCCGCACCCTCTTCGACAAGGCCTTGGCGATTTCCACCAATTGCTGCTTGCCGACGCCAAGATCCGTCACCAGCGTGTCGGGCATCTCGGTGAGGCCGACCTGGGCGAGCAGTTCCTGGGTCCGGCTGTAGACCGTGTCGCGGTCGATCACGCCGAGACGTTGCGGCGGATGCGACAGAAAAATATTCTCCGCGATCGACATCAGCGGAATCAGCGCCAGCTCCTGGTGGATGATGATGATGCCCAGCGCCTCGGAATCGTTCACGTCGCGAAAGCGCCGCTCCTCGCCGTCGAAGATGATGCTGCCTTCGTAATCGCCGTGCGGATAGACGCCGCTGAGAACCTTCATCAGGGTCGACTTGCCGGCGCCGTTCTCGCCGACCAGCGCATGGATCTGTCCCGCCTCAACCGTGAAGTTGACGTCGCGCAGGGCCTGAACGCCGGAAAAGCTCTTGCTTACGCCGCGCATTTCGAGAATTGCGGTCATCGCGTCATCACGTCCATTATCTGTCTATCTCGTCGCGGTCGCACACAGGCAGGTGGTGGCGCCGGCCATCGCCGACGCCACCATTGCGCGTCAATCGAACTGCGAACGCTTGTAGTAACCGCCGTCGATCAGCACCTTCTCCCAGTTGCTCTTGTCGACGACAACCGGCTTCAGGAGATAGGAAGGTACCACCTTGACGCCGTTGTTGTAGGTCTTGCTGTCGTTGACGGTGACTTCCTTGCCGCTAAGCGAGGCGTCTACCATGTCGGCGGTGACGCGGGCGAGGTCGCGGGTATCCTTGAAGATGGTCGAATACTGTTCGCCGCGCTGCATCGACTTGATCGACGGCACTTCGGCATCCTGACCGCTGACGACAGGCATCGGCATGTTGCCGCTGCCATAGCCGACGCCCTTCAGCGAAGAGAGGATACCGATGGACAGGCCGTCATAGGGAGAGAGCACCGCATCGACCCGCTTGCGGCCGTAGAACGCGCTCAACAGGTTGTCCATGCGTGCCTGGGCGGTGGCGCCGTCCCAGCGCAGGGTCGAAACCTTGTCCATGCCCTTCTGACCGCTGCCGATCACCAGCTTGCCGCTGTCGATATAGGGCTGCAGCACCGACATCGAGCCATTGTAGAAGAAGTAGGCGTTGTTGTCGTCCGGCGAGCCGCCGAACAATTCGATATTGAAGGGCCCCTTGCCTTCCTTCAGCCCGAGCCCCTGCTCGATCGACTGCGCCTGCAGAACGCCGACCTGGAAATTGTCGAACGTGGCGTAGTAGTCGACATTGGGCGTGTCACGGATCAATCGGTCATAGGCGATGACCGTGATCCCCTTGGCCTTGGCCTGCTTCAGCACATCCGACAGCGTGGTGCCGTCGATCGCCGCGATCACCAGCACCTTGGCGCCCTTGGTCACCATGTTCTCGACCTGCGAGAGCTGGTTCGGAATGTCGTCCTCGGCATATTGCAGGTCGGTGCCGTAGCCGCGCTCCTTCAGGATTTTGACGATGTTGTTGCCATCGTCGATCCAGCGTGCCGAGGATTTGGTCGGCATGGCGATGCCGACGGTTCCCTTGCTCTGGGCGACGGCGCCGGTTACCGCCGTTGCGGCCATGGTTGCTGCCAGCGCGAGGGCCGACAATGTGGTCTTCAGACTAGTCATGCTTCACTCCCTTTGATCATCGACGATCTATGGTTCCTGGATTGTGAGACCGCTGAATGCGGTTCTTGAAACTCAGTCATCTCGCGCGTTCGTGCGCGCCTCGTCTTCCTCCATCAACCTGTTGCTAGTTTTACGTCTGGTTCAGGGCGGCCACGCGCGGCGACATCGAGCACGAAGGTGCGGCCATGATCGGGATCGGCGCGCTTCGCGTCCTCGCCCATATCCTGCCAGGCCGAGGTAACGAGCAGCCGCGAGAAATCCCGCCCGACGAAAGCGGGGCAGCTCGACTGCCGCGCCGGGACGCGGAGCGAGCGCAGATGCTCGCCTTGCGGGCTATAGACGTCAACGCAGCCGCCGCCCCAGCGCGCATTCCAGATCAGCCCGTCGGCATCGACCACCGCGCCGTCGATGCCGCCGCCGCCCCGCCGGGTGACCAGCGCGGCGGGCGTGCCGCGCGGCAGGCCGGTCGCGGCATCGAGATCGACCCGGAACAGCGTATTCTTCCCGGTGTCCGCGAAATAGCCGGTAGTCCCGTCCGGCGAGAAGCAGATCGCGTTCGGGATCGTGATGCTGTCATAAAGGCGCGACAACTCACCGCGATGCAGCGCATAGATGGCGCCCAGCCCCCGCTCGGCCCGGCGACCCATGGTGCCGATCCAGAAGGTGCCGGACGGATGGACCCGGGCGTCATTCGAACGCGTTGCGGCATTGTCGGCCTCGAGCGGATGGAACAGCGTCATCCGCCCATCCGCCGTCTCACGTATATAGAGGCCATCGTCGGCGACGAGGAGCTGGCGATGCGCGTCGATCCGCCCAAGCGCGCTGCCCATCACGTCCAGCGAATGGATGGTGGTCCGCCCGGTGTCGAGCCGCGCTTCGAACAGCCGGCGTTCGATGATGTCGAACCACCAGGCCGTGTCGGTGGCGGCGTCGTAGGTCGGTCCCTCGCCAAGATGGCATCGCTCGCCGCAGAGAACGGCCGTCGGTACCTCTTCCATTTCGCTGTCGCCGCTCATCGCCCCGCTCCCTCAGGCGACTCTACCGCGGATTGTGTCTCGATTGCGCCGTGAATTGCGCCTTGAATCGCATGCGTGAAGCGGTACAGCGTGGTGTGGCGATAGACCTCGCCCGGGGAAAGCCGGGCGGTCGGGAAGTCGGGCCGATTGGGCGTGTCCGGCCAGGCGTGCGGTTCGAGGCACATGGCATCGGACTGCCGATAGAGGCGGCCGCCCTTTCCGGCGGTGGAGCCGTCGAGAAAGTTTCCGGAATAGACCTGCAGCCCGGGCTGGTTGGTGAACAGCTCCAGCACGCGGCCGGACGCTGGCTCAGCGAGCCGCGCGGCAAAGCGGGGTTCGCCGCTTGGCGCGCCGAGACAGAAATTGTGATCGTAACCGCGGCCAACCCGAAGCTGCGGATGGTCGTTTCGGATCCGCGCGCCGATCTCGACGCCGGCCCGGAAGTCGAACGGGGTTTCGGCGACCGCGCTGGGCGGCTGCGGCAACGGGATCGCGCCGGCATCGATGGCGAGGAAATGGTCCGCTGCCACGGTGAGATGATGATCGAGAATATTCCGGCCCGAGCGCGCACCGGCCAGATTGAAAAAGCTGTGATTGGTAAGGTTGACCACGGTGGGGCGATCGGTTCGCGCCGTCATGTCGAGCTGGAGCTCCATCGGCCCGGCAAGGCGCCAGGTCACCTCTACTTCCAGCACACCGGGATAGCCCTCCTCGCCATCGGCGCTGGTGTAGGCAAGCGTCACGCCCGGATGATCGCCATCCTCGACCCTGACAATCCGCCAGTTGCGGCGATCGAAGCCCTCCAGCCCGCCATGCAACGCATTGGCCCCGTTATTTGCCGCAAGCTGCACCTCGGCGCCGTCGAGCACAAAGCGCGCGCCGGCGATGCGGTTGGCATAGCGCCCGACGGTTGCGCCGAAGAACTGGCGGCGGGCGAGGTATCCCTCGAAGGTATCATGACCGAGCACGATGTCGTCGCGGTGTCCGGCGGCATCCGGCACCAACAATGCCTGCAGCGATGCGCCATAGGTGATGATGCGTGCTTCCAGTCCATCGGCGGCGTGCAGGGTCACGCACTCGACTTCGGTGCCGTCAGGCAGGACACCAAAGCGGGAACGCGCCACGCGAGGAACGGCCGGCATGTTCATGTCTCGTCCTCGAATGGCTCAACGGTGCGCCGCCGCCCCAGCAGGAACGCGTCGGCGACGAGCTGGAGCGGCGCGAGATCGACATCGGATTCGCCGGTTTCGGCGAGCTCGCGGAAGCGGCGATAGAGCCCGGCATACTCGGCATCCGCGGCATCGACGAGTTGCTTGCCCCCTGCCCGCAACCTCGCCCCGCCCATGGAAAGCGTGACTGGGCCGCCGTCGGTGTCGAGGTCAATGTCCCAGCTTTGCGGGCCGGTCTGGAGGAAGTCGAGTTCGGCTGTGATCTTCAGCCCCTGCGCATCGCTGAGCGCAAGTGTAGCGGCGATCGGCGCGTCGCGATTGGCGGGGAATGCAAGATCGGCCGCCGTTACGAACAATGGCTGCGGCAAGATGCGCGTCAGGATCGAAAGCGCGTTGATGCCGGGGTCGAACACGCCGAGCCCGCCCGGCTCAAAGATCCAGGCCTGTCCCGGATGCCAGACTCGCACGTCTTCCTTCCAGCTGATTTTGACGGATGTGACCTGCCGGCCGGCCAGCAATTGCCGCGCCGGCTCGACGGCAGGTGCGAACCGCGAGTGCCAGGTGGCGAACAGCGTGCGTTGCGCGGCGCGCGCGGCGATCACGAGCGGGGTGATTTCAGCGACCGTCGCGCCCGGTGGCTTTTCCAGCATCACATGCTTGCCGGCGGCAAGCGCCATCGCCGCCTGCGCGTGGCGAACCTGCGGCGGCGTGCACAGCGCCACCGCATCGATCGGCGGGCCGTCGCGCAACAATTCATCGAGCGTCGCCGCATGCGGCACGCCGGGAAGCGAGGCATTGCGGCTGGCGACGGCAACCAGCTCCACACCGTCGGTCGCAGCAATCGCCGGCACATGCTGGTCGCGGGCGATCTTGCCGAAGCCGACGATGGCAACGCGAAGCGGGTTCATGACTGCTCTCCGGACTCGACTACCGCGGGGGGCGCAGGCGCAGCGCCGGACGATGTAGGCGTTCCCTCATGACGGCGCAATCCGTTGTGGATCACCTCGATCATGGCTGCGGTGGCTGCCTCGGCATCGCCGCTCTCGATCGCGTCGACAATGCGCTGGTGCCACGACAGCACCGTCTCGCGGTCCTGCGTTTCGACCGGTGCGCTGAGCAGGAACGAAGCGCGCAACGCCGCCTCGATGACGTTGCCGATCGATCGCATGAACAAATTGCCGGAGGCGTTGGCGACAGCCAGGTGCAGGGCAAGATCGCCGTCGGCAAAGCCCACGGAGTCGGAAGCCTCCGCCCGCATTCGCGCCATGCTCCGGCGGAGTTCGGCGATGTCGGCCTCCGAGCGGCGGCCAGCCGCGAGCGCGGCGGCGCGCGGCTCGACGGCGAGCCGGATTTCGGCGAGATCGTTGAGAAAACGCCGGTCGATGCCGCCATCGAGATGCCAGGCCAGCACATCGGCATCGAACATGTTCCAGGCGCCGCGCTCGCGCACCACGGTGCCGACCCGCGCCTTGGTGGTAAGCAGCCCCTTCGCCACCAGCGTCTTGACGCTCTCGCGCAAGACCGGCCGCGATACGCCGAACATCGCCGTGAGTTCGGCATCGCCCGGAAGGCGTCCGCCTTCGGCGTAACGGCCGACGATGATGTCGATGCCGATGCTGCGGGCAACCTCGGCGTGGTTGGAATGCGCGCGCCGGGTCGGGATGACGAGAAGCCGGGACGTCATGATTTGACTCCTGCCTTACGGGGGCCGGCGCGGCGGGCGATGCCCAGCATGGCCTGCTGCAGGGCGATGAAAGCGAAAAGCAGGATACCGGTTACGATCTTGGTCCACCAGCTCGACAAGGTTCCATCGAAATTGATGTAGGTCTGGATCAGGCCCTGAATCAGCACGCCGAGCAACGTGCCGACCACCGACCCCTGCCCGCCGGTCAGCAAGGTGCCGCCGATCACCACGGCCGCGATGGAATCGAGTTCGACCCCGACGGCCGACAGCGAGTAGCCCGCCGCGGTGTAGAAGGAGAACACAATGCCGGCGAGCCCGGCAAGGACGCTCGACAGCATATAGATGCGCACCGTCATGGACCCGACCGGTATGCCCATCAGCGCGGTCGTCGCGCGGCTGCCGCCGAGCGCATAGACATTGGCCCCGAAGCGGGTGAAATGCAGCAGCACGGCTCCCGCCGCGACCACCGCCAGCATGATGAGGGCAATGGCTGTGAGCCGGCCTCCCCCGGGCAGCCGCAGCGCGAAATCCGACACCGTCGAATAGAGCGGCGCTGATATCGGCGTCGATTCCGTCGACATCAGGAAGCTGGCGCCGCGGGCGAGGAACATACCCGCCAGCGTGACGATGAACGGCGGCATGTCGAAGACGTGGATGATGGCGCCCATGGCCGCGCCAAAGGCGGCGCACAGCAGCAGGATCGCGCCAAAGGCGACCAGCGGCGGCAGGCCGAGGCGCTCGATCGCCAGCGCGACGAACACGGTGGTGAAGCCGATCACCGAACCAACCGACAGGTCGATCCCCCCGGAAATGATCACGAAGGTCATGCCGGTGGCGACGATGCCGAGAAAGGCGTTGTCGGTCAGCAGATTGGCCGCGACGCGGGTGGAAGCGAAATTGGGAAATTGCACCGTGCAGAGCGCAAATCCAACGACAAAAACCATGGCGGTGATCGCGGCCGGCGGCAGCCCCCTCATTGGCGGGCCCTCCCCAGCACGAACCCGGCATTGGCAAAGCGCGGCGACTGCAGCAGCAGAACAACCAGCACAACAGCCGCTTTCACCACGAGATTGAACTCCGGCGGATAACCCGACAGCAGGATACCGGTGTTCATGGCCTGGATGATCAGCGCGCCGACCATCGCCAGCACCAGGCTGAAACGCCCTCCGAACAGCGAGGTGCCGCCGATCACCACCGCAAGGATGGCGTCGAGCTCGAGCCAGAGCCCGGCATTGTTGGCATCCGCGCCCATGATGTCGGCAGCCGCAATGACGCCGGCGAGCGCCGCGCACAGGCCGCACCAGACATAGACCGCAAGGATCATGCCGCGCGTGCCGATCCCGGCCAGTTCGCTCGCCCGTGCGTTGCCGCCGGTCGCCTCGATCAACAGGCCGAGCGCCGAGCCACGGACCACCGCACCGGTGACGATCAGCATGCCGAGCACGACCACCACCGGCGCCGGCACGCCGAGCACGGCACCGTTGCCGAGCCAGACCAGGTCGGGCGCGGTGAAGGTGACGATACGGCCCTCGGTGATGAGCTGCGCGACGCCGCGGCCGGCCACCATCAGGATCAAGGTGGCGACGATCGGCTGGATGCCGAGCACCGCAACGAGAAAGCCGTTCCACAGCCCGCATAACAGCCCGGCGCCGAGCGCTGCGGCGAGCGCCAGCGGCAGGCCGTGGGCGTCGGCAAGGCTAGCGGCGATGGCGCCTGATATCGCCATCACCGCGCCTACTGATAGATCGATGCCCCGCGTGGCGATCACCAGCACCATGCCCAAAGCGAGCAGCGCGACCGGCGCGCCGCGGTTCAGGACGTCGATCAGGCTGCCGAACAGCCGCCCGTCCTGCATCCGCAGATCGAAGAATTGCGGCGAGACGGCGCGATCGACCGCGAGGATCACCAGCAAGGCGACAATCTGGGCAAGGCCACGGCTTTGCAGCAGTCTTTGCAAAAGGCTTGGCATCATGACGGCCCGGCTTCCGCACCGGCGGTGCTTGCTGCGGCAATCGCCGCAAGGATGTTGGAGACGTCGATGGCCTCCCCTTCCAGTTCGTCGATGTGGCTGCGATCGCGCAGCACGATCACCCGGTCAGAATAGGTCACGATCTCGTCGAGCTCGGAAGAAATCACCAAGAGCGCCAGACCGTCGTCGCACAGTTCGCGGATCAGGCGAATGATCTCGGCGTGAGCGCCGACATCGATGCCGCGGGTCGGTTCGTCGAGCACCAGGACGCGCGGCGCGGTGGCGAGCCAGCGGGCCAGCAGCACCTTTTGCTGGTTGCCGCCGGACAACAGCCCGATCGGGCGTTCCGGCTCCGGCGGGCGGATGTCGAGCAGCCTGATGAACCGCATCGCGATCTCTTCCTGCTCGGAGCGGGACAGCGGTTTTGCGAGGCCGCGCTTGGCCTGCAACGCCAGCACGATGTTTTCGCGTAACGTGAGATCGGCAATGATGCCCTCGGTCTTGCGCTCTTCCGGGCAATAGCCGAAGCCATGGGTGACCGCGTCGCGCGGCGATTGCAGGCGAACCGGCTTGCCTTCGACCGTGGCGCTGCCGCTGTCGGCGCGCTCGGCGCCGAACACCAGCCGCGCGGTTTCGGTCCGCCCCGACCCGAGCAGGCCCGCGAGGCCAACCACCTCGCCGCGGCGAAGCACGAGATCGAACGGCGCAACATAGCCGGCCTTGCCATAGTTTTCGAAGCGCGCGCAAATCTCCCCGACCTGCCGCACCTGCGCCGCCGCGCGCTCGCTGGTGGTCTCGGCGAGTTCGCGGCCGAGCATCATGCGGATCAATTCGATCCGCGGCAGCTCGGCGGTGGTCCGCTCGCCGATCAGCCGGCCGTTGCGCAAAACCGTGATGCGGTCGCAGATCTCGTAAACCTGGTCGAGAAAATGCGTGACGAAGACGACGCCGATGCCGCGCAGCGCGAGCTTGCGCATCACCGCAAAGAGGATCTCGACCTCATGGCGATCGAGGCTCGCGGTCGGCTCGTCGAGGATCAGCACGCGCGCCGACTGGTCGACGGCGCGGGCGATCGCGGTGATGTGCTGAACCGCGACCGAATAGTTTCCGAGCGGCTCGGCGACATCGATATGCAGATCGAACTCCGCAAGCAGCGCGATGGCCGAGCTACGCATCTCCGCCTCGCGTACCAGCCCGAACCGCGTCGGCTGCCTGCCGAGATAGAGGTTCTGCGCCACCGACAGGTTCAGCAGCAGATTGACCTCCTGATAGACGGTCGCAATGCCCGCATCGACCGCTGCCTTGGCCGAGCGCGGCGCGACCTCGGCGCCGCCGAGGCGGACGATGCCGGCGTCGCGCGGGAACACGCCGGTCACCGCCTTGATCAGGGTGGATTTCCCTGCGCCGTTCTCGCCAAGCAGCGCGTGAATTTCGCCGGCCCGCAAGGTGAAATCCACCTCCTGCAGGGCGCGCAGCGTGCCAAAGCTTTTGCTCAGGCCACGCACCTCCAGCAGCGCTGATCCAGGATCGGAACTTGCATTCATGCCGGCATCACTCCCACCGACGTTCGCGTCAACGCGAACGCCCGGCATGTTCGCCTCAGGAGGCGGATTCGTCGAGAAGGCTTTTGCCGCCGGGTCTGGGGCTGGCTTGAGACCCGGCGGCGTAGCGCCGGCCGATCAGTAGCCGAGGCCCTTCTTGCTGTCATAGATCTTCTGTGGATCGTCGGCGGCCGTGTAGAGCTTCGACTCGGTCTGGATCCACTTCGACGGCACCGTTCCCTTCGCCTTGAAGGCCATGACGGCGTCCAGCGCCGGACCTGCCATGTTCGGCGTCAGCTCCACGGTGGCGTTGGCCTCGCCGGCCGCGATCGCCTTGAAGATATCCGGCACCGCGTCGATCGACACCGTCAGGATGTCCTTGCCCGGCTTGAGGCCGGCCTCCTTCATCGCCTGGATCGCGCCGACCATCATATCGTCGTTGTGGGCATAGACCGCGCAAATCGCCTTGCCGCCGCCTTCGGCCTTGATGAAGCTTTCCATCACTTCCTTGCCCTTGGCGCGGGTGAAGTCGCCGGTCTGGCTGCGCACCACCTTGAGGTTGGCGTTCTTGGCGACGACGCTGTCAAAGCCCTTCTTGCGGTTGGTCGCGACGCTCGCACCGACCGTGCCCTGCAGCTCGACGACATTGCATGCCTTGCCGGCCACGGTCTTCGCCAGCCATTCGCCGGCGACGGCGCCCTTGTGCACGCTGTCGGAGGTGACGGCGGTGAGATAAAGCTCCTTGCCCGACGGATCGATGTCACGATCGAGCAGCACGACCGGAATCTTGGCTTCCTTGGCCTCCTTCAACACCGCGTCCCAGCCGCTCGACACGACAGGCGCGAGGAAGATGGCGTCGACCCCTTGCGCGATGAAGGAACGGATCGCCTTGATCTGGTTCTCCTGCTTCTGCTGGGCGTCGGCGATCTTGAGCGTGACCTTTCGCTTGGTGGCCTCGGTTTTTGAGACGGAGGTTTCCGCCGCCCGCCAGCCGGATTCAGATCCGATCTGGGAAAAGCCGACGGTGAGCTCGGCGGCGGTTGCCGGGAGCGAGAGGGTGATGGCGACCAGCGCGGTGGCCGCAAGAAGGGCTTTGGAGGTCATGAGGCGCGTTCTCCCAAAATGTTGTTCAGGGTGCCTGCATCCCCGAATTCGGTATCTAGGCACCTTTGAAGCTGCCTATTGGCGGCAGCGCGGGCAATATTTCACGGAAGATCGCTGCTGACTAGTAATATTATTTGACTATTGGTTCCAGTCGCCGTCCCTCACCGGGGCAGGATTAATTCCCCATTTGGTCGGACGCTCAGTTCATATCCGCCGGCTTTGTGCCCGAAGAGCCGCTTGATCAGGCGCGCGGTTTGACCTTGATTGCCTCGATCATGCGGCGCAGCTACGCGTTGCCTGATGCCGCCCGTGAACTGAGGATTCGACATGCAGCCCGTCACCGCGAAGCCGCTCTACATCCGCATGCACGCGGACGATAACGTCGCGATCGTCGCGAACCGCGGCGGCCTGCAGGCGGGCACCGAATTCGGATGCGGCTTGCGGCTGGTCGAACAGATCCCGCAAGGCCACAAGGTCGCCCTCGCCGATATCGGAGAAGGCGAAGCCATTCACCGTTACGGTGAGGTCATCGGTCGCGCCGCAGCGCCGATCGCGAAAGGCAGCTGGGTCAAGGAATCGCTGGTGCAGATGCCCGACGCGCCGTCGTTCGACAATCTGCCGACGCCGAACGGCGGCGCGATCGCCCTGCCGCCGCTGGAAGGCTACACGTTCGAAGGCTATCGCAATGCCGACGGTTCGGTCGGCACCCGCAACATCCTCGCGATCTCGACCAGCGTGCAATGCGTTGCCGGCACGGTCGAGTTCGCGCTGGACCGGATTCGCAAGGAACTGTTGCCTGGATATCCCAACGTCGACGACGTGGTGGCGATCACGCATGCCTATGGCTGCGGGGTCGCGATCAACGCGCCAGGCGCCGCGGTCCCGATCCGTACACTACAGAATCTCGCCCGCAATCCCAATTTCGGCGGCGAGGTGATGATCGTTGGGCTCGGTTGCGAGAAGCTGCAGCCCGAGTTGTTGCTGCCCGAGGGCATGAACGCCGACGACGAAATCATGCGGATGCAGGACGAAGGCCTGACCGGCTTCGGCGAAATCGTCGAGGACATCGTGCAGATGGCTGACGCACGCCTCAAGATATTGAACCAGCGGCGCCGCGAAACCTGCCCGGCATCGGCGCTGGTGGTCGGCATGCAATGCGGCGGCAGCGATGCGTTCTCGGGCGTGACCGCCAATCCGGCGCTGGGTTTTGCCGCCGATCTTCTGGTCCGCGCCGGCGCCACCGTGATGTTTTCCGAAGTCACCGAAGTTCGCGACGCCATCCACCTGCTGACGCCGCGCGCGACGAGCCAGGATGTTGCGGACGCGCTGGTGCGCGAGATGGCCTGGTATGACCGCTATCTCGCCGGCGGCGAGGCCGACCGCAGCGCCAACACCACGCCGGGCAACAAGAAGGGCGGCCTCTCCAACATCGTCGAGAAGGCGATGGGCTCGGTCATCAAGTCAGGCACCAGCCCGATCGCCGGCGTGCTCGCGCCGGGTGAGCGGGTAAACCAAAAAGGGCTGATTTTTGCGGCAACGCCGGCCAGCGATTTTGTCTGCGGCACGCTGCAGCTTGCCTCGGGCATGACGCTGCACGTCTTCACAACCGGCCGCGGCACGCCCTATGGACTTGCCGCCGTGCCGGTCATCAAGGTTTCCACGCGCAGCGAGTTGAAGCAACGCTGGCACGATTTGATCGACGTCGACGCCGGCAGTATCGCGACCGGCGATGCAACGATCGAGGACGTCGGCTGGGAACTATTCCGTCTCATGCTTGACGTGGCGAGCGGCCGCGAGACCTGGGCCGAGCACTGGAAGCTCACCAATTCCCTTGCGTTGTTCAATCCGGGCCCCGTGACATAGCAACGGCCCGGCGCCCCATGTTCGTGAGGCTGCCAGCGCCTGGCCAGCGATGCGCGGCTAGGCCGCTATCAGCCTTTCGATGTGCGGTATCGGATGCGAAGTTAGTTCCTTTGGAATCTCGCCCACGATCTTGTCAGTAACCTCGGCATGAAATGCCTTGCGCAGGTTGCCGAGAATTTTTGCCGGCGCGATGACGACGAGCTTGTCGAAACGATTGTCGTGGGCGTGACGATAGAGCGCTTCTGCGATCTCGCCGGCGAACCGCTCCTTGGCGATGTGGTGCCAGTCGACCTCCTCTACGGCGCTTCGCGCCATCCCGACGCTTGAACTGGAGCGTCCCGGACGATCGGTGCCCTGCTCGCGCGTTGCCGGATTGTCCTGCTGCAGGATTTGCTCGACCTCGAGCTTGACCTGGTGCGCGGTGCCTTTGTTGCGAAGAAAGAGCGCCTTCTGGCCGTCGCCGATCAGAACAAGTGCATTGTGGGAGATGACGGGGATAGATTCATTTGTCATTACTTGATGCCTCCATGTGGGCCAACGCATGAATCGCCGCGGGGTTGCCCCTGCGACGACGAC
Source organism: Bradyrhizobium sp. URHC0002 (assembly GCF_054059515.1). Classification (NCBI taxonomy): domain Bacteria; kingdom Pseudomonadati; phylum Pseudomonadota; class Alphaproteobacteria; order Hyphomicrobiales; family Nitrobacteraceae; genus Bradyrhizobium; species Bradyrhizobium sp. URHC0002. The sequence goes on from NZ_JBSSCF010000001.1 coordinate 7,061,573, forward strand.
GCCCCGGCCAGTGCACCGGCCGCGATCGGCACCTTATCACCGCCAGCTCTTCACCGCGCGCTGATGGAACTCCGGTATCATTGCGCCTCGCATCGGAACCAAAGCCAGCGCGATGCTTTTAGCCCCGAGGGCAGCATTCGAATGAGGAGACCTTTATGAGAAAGATCGCAATCGGCCTGCTGGCCGGCGCGGGCGCGCTCTTGGCCGGCAGCGCAAATGCTTCCGATGTCTACACCAGCAGCGAATACACGAACTCCGACCTGATACAGCAGGTTCGCATGGTCTGTGACGACAACGGGCGCTGCTATCGCACCCGCGGCAGCAGCCGTGTGGTCGTGCGCGACTCATACGCCTATGCGCCGCGCGAGCGATATATCGAGCAGCGACGCTACCGTGATTACGATGAGCCGCGAGCCGGCGTCGGTATCCGGGCCCCCGGCGTGGACGTAGGCGTCGGCATCGCCGGCGAGCGCTGGTAGGACAATCCAGTAGGACAATCCAAGAGTGACTTCCCAGGAGAGACTTCGGCTCAGTCTGAAGTCTCTCCGCCGGAGTCGGGATATTTGCCCCCAGGTACGGCGATCGGCGAAGCCGGTTAGCCGATAAACCAACCGCCAAACGGAGAGCCTCACATGAAAGTTTCCGATGCGATGACCGCTGAGGTTCAGCTTTGCACCCCCGATGACACGTTAAAGGACGCCGCGCAGGCCATGGCGGCTCTCGGCGTCGGGCTGCTCCCGGTGACCGACAATGAGCGCCTGGTCGGCATGATCTCCGACCGCGATATCGCGATCCGCGGTGTCGGCCTGGGCCGAGGTCCGGAAGGCCGGGTTGGCGACGTGATGACGGCCGAGGTCAAGTATTGCTACGAAGATCAGGAGCTGGACGAGGTGAGCGCGATCATGGGGGACCTCCAGGTCCGTCGCCTGCCGGTGCTCAATCGCGACAAGCGTCTCGTCGGCATTATTGCGCTGGGCGACATCGCGCTGGCGCAGGGCGGCAACGGCACCGGCGCGGCATTGAGTGGAATTTCACGGCCCGGCGGGCAGCACGCGCAACTCTAGTCGGGAGTGCTGAGCGCCCGCACCAAGCGGGTACAGTGGCAACGCATCACGCACGAATGAGGCGTGAGGCGAATGCCGCGGCGGCATTCCGGGCGTGAACAATCGAACCGCCATCAAGCCGACGCGAGCACAGGGGGGACGGATCGCTGCCCCCTGAATTGCTGATAGGCCGCGATTGCCTTGTTGGCCAGCATCAAGCGCCGCCGCTCACCGCGACGCACCATCAACTCTATCGTGTCGCTGAGAAAACGGCTGGCCACCATCGGATCGCCCAACTCACCGGTACGGTTGAGATAGTCCCAGGCGATTTCAATCGAACTATCGATCAGCAGAGGCAATTGTTCAGTCATGTCTACGTCCAACCATTTTGGGAAAACGTTGGGCGGCAACCTCTGTTCCTGATCCAGCCAGCTGGCAGGCTCCGCAAAGGCCATAGCCGCCTTCAGTCTCTTCCAGCATTCGCAATGCTTCCATCCGTCACACAATGCGGGCGGCTAATGCGTGTTGGTCTCATGCCACTTTTCCAGATCGGGTTTTGGCGATCCCGGCCGCTGCTCCTTTTCCGGATTCCCCTTCCAGGGCTTGTCGGTCTGCTTGTGCGATCCCCAGTCCGTCTGCTGACGCGGATCGTCGGTGGGCTTCTCTTTGCTCATGGGACACCTCCGGGATTGGAAGCAGCGAGCGCGCGATTTGGTTCCCGGCAGGGCAGACCACCAATCTCGCATCCACAGCAATCGCGGTTCCAATGTCCGCTATCGAACAGACAGACGATGATCCCGCTCCTAGTTTTTTCGGATGGACAAGAAAAAGGCCGAGGATCGGCCCCAGCAGGATTTGCAAATCGAGGCGCTGGTGGCGCTGGAACAAGCGCGAGCCATGCCCCGTGGCCCTGCGCGAAGCGAAGCGCTGAAACGGGCAGGTATTCTCCAGAACGCAGCTGATACGCAGGGATTGCTGTTCGCCAGACGCGGGCGTCCTCCAAAGACCTGATCTGCCCCTTCGGGCCCCATGTCGGCGAGCGCAGGCCACCGGAACCCTGAAACGGGTTGCAACGTTGCCCTCCAGGACAGCAAGGAGGCTCCGATGGGATTGGCCGAATACATGATCGTCTCCAAGCCGGACGGCTGGACGGTGCTCCACGACGGGACCGCGCAGAACGACTACGATACCAAAGAAGCGGCGTTCGAAGCGGCCGTCACCGCCGCGTCGCTGGCGATTCGCCAGGGCCACGAGGTCCACGTCAGCGTTCCCGGTCGCGAGGCCGGCAACGGGACCGCGCTTGGCGCCAAGGATACGCAAAGCGCGCCGTGATACGCCCGCACGCGCCGCGATCCGCCATCGAGATCAGCGCCGCAATGACCCGACCGGAGACGGTCGCGCGCGCAACTCGCACGAGCATCGGCGCCTTAACGATCGCGGCTCGGAATTTGAGGGCGCCGATGGAATCGGCGCCCATGTCAAAAACAAGATCGTGATAGGTGACTCAGGTCACATCCGCGCGTGACCGTTGGCTGTAATGCGGTGGTGCAAATCACACTGCATATCGAGCCAACGGAGTTTCCATGAAGCGTTTGTTGATTTCCGGATTCGTGGCAGTCGCCCTGCTCGCTGTCGCAACCACAATGCGTTCGTACTCAATTTCCCATGAGCATTCTACCGTGACCACCGGCGCGGCGTTGTCGAAAAAATCTCCGGCCGCCGCAGGCGTAACCAGGCTTCCGATCGAGGAGTACGAGGATATGTCGCTGGTCTTTTCGACTCCCGTGAAGCATTAAAGAAACCGGGATCGCCGCCGCGTCGAACGACCCTATCGCTTGGTCGCGCGCTCGAGGAATTGCACCAGCGCGGCGCGGTCCTGCTCCGAGCCGATGCGTTGCTCCGGCATTTTGGTGCCGGGCGTATAGGCCTGCGGCCCAATCTCGAACAGCTTGGAAACCGTCTCCGGCGTCCAGACGATATCGAGCCGCTTGAGCGCTTCGGAAAAATTGTAGCCCGGTGCGGTGGCGATGCGCCGGCCGAAGATGCCGGCGAGCGTCGGGCCTGCGCGGTTGGCCTGCTCGGCGCCAAGCGTATGGCAGGCGACGCAGGCGCGAAAGATTTCGGCTCCGCGATCGCCGGCATAGGCGGCGAGCGGATCTCCCGCTGTCTCCAGCAGAATCGGATCGACCGGCTCGCCCGTCGCCGCGTTCCAGCGCCGGATGATGTTGTCAGCGCCGCCCGTGAGCAGCGTGCGGCTGTCGGGCAGGAATGCCACCGACCAGACCGGCAGGCCCGGACCTACCAGCGTGTGCGTGAGCGTGCGCGCCTTGCGGTCGATCACCGCGACCGTACCGCCGATGCCCGCGGCGGCAACCAGCGCACCGTCAGGCGAAATCGCAATCGAAATCACCGGCCTTGGTCCCGCCGCAGCCTCGCCGGTCCGCGAACCGCCTGCGCTCAGAAAATAGACCTTGCCGTCGGCACCGCCGACGGCGATTTCACCGTCGGCGCTGGCGGCCACGGCGTTGAGCGGGGTCGGCATCGGGACGACGGTTGGCGTTTGCGCTCCCGACAGCGGCCAGATGCGAACGCTGAGGTCGTAGCTGACGCTGACCAGGGCGCGGCCATCGGCGGTGAACGCCACGCCGTTGACGTTCTGCGTATGCTCGTCGAGCACACGCGGCGCCCCGCCAGCGAGCGGCCAGAGTCGCACCGTGTGATCCCACGAGGCTGATGCGAGCGTTGCGCCATCGGGCGACACCGCCAGCGCGACGATCGGCGCCGTGTGGCCTTCGAACACCGCGTCGGGCTCGGCCTTGCCGAAGGTCCAAAGGGCGATACGGCCATCGGCGCCGGCGGTCGCCACGCGCCCCTCCCCGAGCATCGCGACCGCGTTGACCGCGTCCGAATGGAACCGAAGCACCTGCTCGGCCGCATTGCGCGTCAGCGACCAGCGGATCGCGGTCGAATCGAAGCTGCCGGAGATCGCGCTTTGCCCATCGGCCGATATCGCCAGCGCCCGCACCGGCCCGCCATGGCCGCGCAATTGCGCGAAGGCGGCCGTCGTACCGATCGGCAGAGCGATCAACAGGGCCGCAAAGCTCAGAAGCGCAGACTGGCCTGCCTTGGCGAGCGAAGCGTTCGCGGCAATCCTTTGCTGCATCCGCATCGGCCTCAGCGCACGCCCGGTCTGTCGCGGTCAAGGCCTTTCGCCTGGAGGTCGTCGAGGTAGTCCTGAAAACGCCGCCCGGCATTCACGCCGAGATCGTGCAGGAACGCCCAGGAGTAGATGCCGGTCGAGTGCATGTCGTCGAATCCTATCCTGACGGCATAATTGCCGACAGGATCGACGGAAAGAATGGTCACATTACGTTTGCCGCCGACCGTCTTGCGCTCGGCTTCGGAATGCCCCTGCACTTCGGCGGACGGGCTGGTCACCCGGAGCAATTCGGCGGGGAGATCGAAGCTGCGGCCGTCGTCAAAGGCAACACGCAGCGTGCGGCGATCCTTCGGAAGGCGGATTTCGACCGGCCACGCCAGCGTGACGTCAGGCACGCCCACCGCCGGCGTCAGCTCGGGCCGATCAGATTATGGCCGGGATCGCCGACCCTGGCGCCCGTGGTCGTAAACGCGACCGAGCTTGGCTCCTGGATGGTGTTGAGCACCATCGCGACGCCGACGGCAGCGACGACTGCGAATGCCAAAGCCGCAACGAAGGATTTCATGTCACTTCCTCACCTTTGACTTGAGCCGAACAGGATTTATTCAGCCGGCACCGCGCGGGCCGGACGGTCGGCGGCTGTGCCGGCCTTGGCCTGCTCCTCCTGGACCCAGAGCGCGTGATGCTCCTGCGCCCAGTTGAGATCAACCTCGCCCGTGCCCATTGCGTCGAAAGCACCTTCCATGCCGATCGAGCCGATATAGATGTGCGCCAGCATGACGGCGATGAAGAGCATCGCGATCACGGCATGGATCACGGTCCAGAGCTGCAGCGCCGTGACGTTGCCGGGCAGATACGGGAACAGCAGAAACCAGCCGGACACCGACATCAGCGCGCCACCGATCACCACGATCCAGAAGATTCCCTTCTGGCCGGCATTAAAGCGCTTGGCCGGCGGATGCTTGCCATTGGGCAGAAGACCGCCACCCTGCTTGATCCACTCAATATCGAGTTTGCCGGGAATGTTATTCTTGATCCAGATCAGGAACATGATCGCGACACCCAGCATGAACGGGAATGCCAGGTAGTTGTGCGCAAGCTTGGCCCAGGCCGACATCGCCGCAAAGGCGTCCGGCCCGAACAGCGGCAGGATCAGGATCCGGCCGAAGCTGACATTCAATCCTGAGAGCGCCAGAACGATGAAGCAGCTTGCCGTCAGCCAGTGGACGAAGCGCTCGAAGCTGGAAAAACGCAGGATGGTCCGCCCCGAGAACCCCCGCTGTACGCGAATCCGGCCTCGCACCATCAGGAAGATGGCCAGCACGGCCAGCATTCCGAGAATGGCAATGCCGCCGATCCACGGCAGCTTGCTACGGTGGAAGTCGCGCCAGTCGCGCCCCGCAGGCTGGATCAGATTGGCCGCATTTCCGTCGGGGATCGATACGCGCCCGGAGATCTTGTCGCCCTCCTTCAGCGCGTTCAGCAACTTGTCTTCCTGAACGGCTTCGGCGGTGGGCTTGAAGGAAAGCTGCGCCGCCGCAGGCTGCGCGAACACGAACAGCAGCGCGAGCGCGGCAAGCAAGGGCCTGAACATCGCGAGCTTGAGAATTGAAAGTGAGCCTGGCATTTGCACAACGCCCTTTCGGTTATCGGAATTACGCATGCGCCGCCGCGCCGGAGCACGGCGGCCGTTGCATCAGCCGGTCGGTGAATCGCTGTAGGCGGTCTTCCAGCCCCACATGCCCGAGCCGTAACCGCGCTTCATCACCCGCTCCTTGTAGATTTCGGCGATGATCGCGCCGTCGCCGGCGAGCAGCGACTTGGTCGAGCACATCTCGGCGCAAATCGGCAGCTTGCCCTCGGCCAGACGGTTGGCGCCGTATTTGGCGTATTCGGCCGGCGTCGAGTCGGCTTCCGGCCCGCCCGCGCAATAGGTGCACTTGTCCATCTTGCCGCGCGATCCGAAGTTGCCGACCTTCGGATATTGCGGCGCGCCGAACGGACAGGCGTAGAAGCAGTAGCCGCAGCCGATGCACAGATCCTTGGAGTGCAGCACCACGCCGTCGGCGGTGGTGTAGAAACACGATACCGGGCAGACCGCGGCGCACGGCGCATCGGTGCAATGCATGCAGGCCATCGAGACCGAGCGTTCGCCGGGCTTGCCGTCATTGATGGTGACGACGCGGCGGCGATTGATGCCCCACGGCACTTCATGTTCGTTCTTGCAGGCCGTCACGCAGGCGTTGCACTCGATGCAACGGTCGGCGTCACACAGAAATTTGACGCGAGCCATGATCTATTCTCCTCTCACGCCGATTGGATCTGGCACAGGGTCACCTTGCCCTCGTGCATGCCGGTGACCGGGTCGTAGCCGTAGGACGTGATCGTGTTGACGCTTTCGCCGAGCACGATCGGATCCGACCCCTTCGGATAGTTGCCGCGTTGGTCGACGCCCTGGAACCAGCCGGAGAAGTGGAATGGCATGAATGCCACCCCCTTGCCGACACGGTCGGTGACCAGCGCCTTGACCCGGGCCTTCGAGCCGTTTTCCGGACCGAACACCCAAACCCAACCGCCGTCCTTGATGCCGCGCTCGGCGGCATCCGACGTGTTGACCTCGACGAACATGTCCTGCTGCAATTCGGCGAGCCATTTGTTCGACCGGGTTTCTTCGCCGCCGCCTTCGTATTCCACGAGACGTCCCGAGGTCAGGATGATCGGGAATTGCCTGGCAAGCCCCTTGTCCACCGCTGCCTTCTGAACGGAGAAGCCGAGATTGGCCATGCGGAACTGCCGCCCGTCCGGACGCGTCGGGTATTTCGCGACCAGATCGGGCCGCGCCGTGTAGATCGGCTCGCGATGAACCGGCACGGGATCGGGCAGATTCCACGCCACCGCGCGAGCCTTGCCGTTGCCATACGCCATCACGCCGTGTTCGAGCGTGACGCGGATGATGCCGCCCGACAGGTCGACCGCCCAGCCGACGCCATCAGGGTTGTTGCCGCCGATCTTGTTGATGGTCGCGAGTTCGTCCGGGGTGAGATCCTTGTCCCAACCGAGCTTCTTGAGCACGCCGTAGGTGAACTCAGGGTAACCGTCGGTCAGCTCCGATCCCTTGCTGTAGGAGCCTTCGGACAGCAGGTTGACGTTCTTCACCGAGCCGTCCGGCTGCTTCTCTTCATAGACCACGCCGAAGCGGGCGCGGAAGGTGCCGCCGCCATCCTTGGCGTGAAGGTTGGTGTTGTAGAGCGTGTGGGTTCCCGGATGCTTGATTTGCGGCGTACCCCAGCACGGCCACGGCAGGCCGTAATAGTCGCCGCCGATTTCGGGCTCATCCGCCTTGGCGCGCAGGGTCACCAGGTCGAACTTGCCCTGGTTCTTCATGTGCGCCTTCAGCCGCTCCGGCGACTGGCCGGAATAGCCGGTCGAGAAGCCACCGCGGTTGATTTCCCGCAGCAGGTCTTCGGCAGACGGATGGTTGTTTTCTACCTTGATGTTCTTGAACATCGGATCGGCGAAGCCGAGCTTCTTGGAAAGCAGGTAGATGATCTCGTAATCGTCCTTCGATTCGAAGATCGGCTTGACGACCTGCTCGCCCCACTGCAGCGAGCGGTTGGAGGCCGTTCGTGAGCCCGAGGTCTCGAACTGGGTGCAGGCCGGCAGCAGATAGGTGCCGTTCTTGCGCTGCGAGATCGCGGCGAATGTGGTGGGATGCGGATCGGCGACCACGAGCAGTTCGAGCTTTTCGAGGCCCTTCACCATCTCCGTCATGCGCGGCACGGTATTGCCGCCGTGCCCCATGATGACCACGCCCTTTACGGCATCGCGCTGGTCGACGTCATCGGGGTTGGCCAGCGTCGCATCGAACCAGCGGGTCCACGGAATGCCCGGCAATTCCATGTTCTGCTTGCGGTTGCGGGCCGGACGGCCCGCCTTCGCCGGCACTTCGTCGAAGCGCGACTGCAGATAATCGTATTCGACCTCCCAGACGCGCGCCCAGTGCTTCCAGGCGCCTTCGACCAGGCCGTAATAGAGCGGCAGCGTCACGATATCGAGACCGATATCGGTCGCGCCCTGCACGTTGCAGTGGCCGCGGAAGATGTTGGCGCCGCCGCCGAAGGTGCCGACATTGCCGGTCGCCAGCAGCAGGTTGCAATAGGCGCGGACGTTGGCGGTGCCGACCGTGTGCTGGGTGCCGCCCATGCACCAGACAAAAGCCGATGGCTTCTGCTTGGCAAAGGTCTCGGCGACCTTCTTCAACTGCTCGCCGGGAATTCCGGTGACACGCTCGACTTCTTCCGGCGTCCACTTCGCAACTTCAGCGCGGATCTGGTCCATGCCGTAGACGCGCTGCTTGATGAATTCCTTGTCTTCCCAGCCATTGTTGAAGATGTGGTGCAACATGCCCCAGATGACCGCGATGTCCGTGCCGCTGCGGAACCGGACATATTCGGTGGCGTGGGCCGCCGTGCGGGTGAAACGCGGGTCGAGCACGAACACGTTGGCGCGGTTGATCTCCTTGCCGGTGAGGATGTGCTGCAGCGAAACCGGGTGCGCCTCGGCGGCGTTCGACCCCATGAAGACGATGGTCTTCGAGTTGCGCATGTCATTATAGGAGTTCGTCATCGCGCCGTAGCCCCAGGTATTGGCGACGCCGGCGACGGTGGTCGAATGGCAGATGCGGGCCTGGTGATCGATCGAGTTGGTGCCCCAGAACGCCGCGAATTTGCGGAACAGATAGCCGCCCTCGTTGGAGAACTTTGCCGAGCCGAGCAGATAGACGGAATCGGCGCCCGACTTGGCGCGAATTTCCATCATCTTGTCGCCGATTTCGTTGATCGCCTGGTCCCACGAGACCTTCTGCCACTCGCCGTTGACCAGCTTCATCGGATATTTCAGCCGGCGGTCGCCATGGACGAGTTCGCGCACCGAAGCGCCCTTGGCGCAATGCGACCCGCGATTGATCGGTGAGTCCCAGGCCGGTTCCTGGCCGACCCAGACGCCGTTCTGCACTTCGGCAATCACCGTGCAGCCGACCGAGCAATGCGTACAGATGTTCTTTTTGATATCGGTCGGGGCGCCGACCTTCTCAGGACCGGCCTGCGCCTTGCGTACCGAGCCGAGCGGCATCAGGCCGATCGCGGCGCCCGCCCCGGCCGCCAGACCGGACCGCCGCAGGAAGGTACGGCGGTCGAGAACTCCAGACGCGAGGCCGGCGGCGATACCCTGCAAACGCGCCTTGCCCGCGGATCCGTCTCTTCGCTTCATCAACATGTGCGTTGTCCCATCAATAGCGGTTGACGCGATAGTAGTTCTTGACGTGATCGGTTTCCTTGTAGCGCGCCTTGACGCGCTCGGCCTGCGACTCGTCCGCCACAGCCTCACCGCCAGTGAGCGGCGCAACGGCTGCCGCTGCGACCGCCGAACCGCCCATCAGAAACAGGCTGCGCCGATCCACCCCCGTGACCCGTGACTTGCCCTTGCTGTCAGATGGCTTGCTCATTGCGATCTCCCGTTTCGCGTTGCCTTTCGCCGTCACTCGGACAGCGTGAAAGCCTCGGATTCCAGTTCCATGAAGACACGGCCGGTGCGGCCGACGGCGCGGTAGAAGCGCGCCGATGGTGACATTTCCAGATCGGCGAACATCCGCGCCGCCCACGGCTTGAGATGCCGTTCGAAAAAACGCGCCTGGTCGGCGAACTCAGCCTCGAAGTCGCCGCGTGCAAGGCCAGCCATGACCTCGAGCAGGATCGCTGCGTGATCTTCCGGCTCGCGAGAGGCGCCCGCGCGCTCGATCCCGAGCGCCCGCAAATCCTCACGCACCCGCGCCAGCGGACGCTCATGAAGAAAGCCGGTCAGATAGTAGGAGGCATAGGGCAGCAGTTCGCCGCGGCCGAGGCCGATGAAGAGATCGAAGAATTCCTTGCTCACGGCGCGGTCGTCCGTCGCGGCGGCTGCGGAGGCGAGTTCGACATGCGCCATGCCGAGTTCGGAGCTATCGCCCTTCAGCGTTGCAACCCGCTTGAGCGTCTCGGCATCGGGCGCCTTGCCAAGCAGCAGCGACAACAGGCCGTATTCTGCGGCGCGCAGTTGATCTATCTCGTCTATTTCGGGCTTCGATGTCACCTGATCCCCGGATGATCCGTACAGATCGGGACGCAGGACAAAACGATTCACCTGCGTCAGCGCCTCGACGGCGAGAACCCGTTCGGCGGGAATGCGCGACCACGCCGAGACCGAGGGCTGCGCAATGCCGATCCCTCGCGCCAGCGATGCAACGCCTCCCGCTGCTTTGATTGCTAGTTCCAGTCCGGCATCACGCATGGTGCTACCGATTTCTCCCCGCCCACTCGCACCCACGCCCACACGTTGTCCCTCATTTGGGCGTACAACTTGGAACTAGAATTATTCCAAGCCGGGAATCTCTAACATAGCCATTGGCTATGTCCGCAAAAACTTTTGTCTAAACAATCGGTTTTGCGGTGCCATGACGTCGCACTGGCTGTTGCGATGCAACAGGTTGCACCGGCTGGGTTTCTTCGGCCAGCGGGGGTTCGCTGGCATCGCCGTCAGCCTTTGAAACGGCTTCCGTCTCAGCCGGTTCCCCGGACTGTCTAAGGGACTGCACCGGGAGATCTTCCTGCGGTTTTGCGAACAGTTCCCGTTCCGTCAGCTCTGCCGGAGAGCCTGCGGCGTCATCTCTGGAACTTGCACCGGAACTTGTCGTTACGGCCGCGGGTTCGCCCATGATCTGCGACACCAGCCGCGCCACATCGACGCCGGCGCCGAGTTCGCCGCCGCCGGGAACGCCGCCCGGCGTATTCCAGTCGTACGCGTATTCGAGCGCGGGATTGACATAGTTACGGATCGCGGGATCCAGCGCCCAGGATTTTCGCAAGGCCGCATTTCGCAAATGTTCGGGAACGCCCTTGCGAAGAAACGCTGAGATGTCGGTGCTCGCAGTCAGTTCCTCGAGCGTTGGCAGGGTCGAGAGATCGAACTCCGGCGTGACGTCTTCGCCTTGCGGTGCGGGCGATCCGGACGATTCCGCGCTTTCGGCGGCCGGCGCGTCCTGCTTCGGCTCCGGCTGTTTTGCTTCCTGCTTGCGCTGCGACCATCGCGCCAGAAAGCCCTTATCGCCTTCGGCTTCGTCCGGACCACTCATCGGCGTCCCGTTCCTTCATCCGGCCGGTCGCCCGGCACGCGCGGCCGATCGCCCGCCGCGCGATCCCGCTTGCGCTTGTGGAACACGCGCTCGACATGGAATCGATCGACGAACGCCGCAATCCACGCCGCGATCTCGGGCGGCATCGGCACAGTGCCGATCACGTCGCAGCCGCTTTCGAACATCGCCTCCCCTTCGGTCGGGTCGGCGGTTACCTTTGTCAGTTCGAGTTCGGCGCCACCGTCCTGGCGCCGCAACGCGACCCAGATGCGCGGTGCGCCATCGGCAAGGTTATCGCGATAATTTGCGGTTTCCGCACTGAAGAGTTCGATGCTGGCCGAGCCCGCGTAATAGGTCGTCGTATCGGCCTCAGTGGACAGCTTGGTCCACGGCGCCGTTGACGGCACCTCGTCCAGGATCATTGCCGGCGACCACAACTGGTCGATCCAGGGATTGTCGATCGAACGGCGACGCACCACCACGCCAACCTCGCGGGATGCTTCAGTCATGGCCAATCCCGTCCTCTCTCCGGTGGGTCATGTGACAATCGCGGCCGCCGCCAACGGCAACCCCGCGACCAGATTTTGCGGCTTCAATCTCACCACCTTGTCCGCACCCATGGCGAGGATGAGATAGACCGGCCTGTCGCCGACCCGCTCATCCACCAGCCGCCCATCTTCGAAAGTCAGGCGCATCAAGGCCACGATACGCCCGGCAACGTCGCCCTCCAACCGCTCGCCGCGCCACAGCGCATTGCCGATCCGCGTCGCGTCGCTGTCGAGACCAACGAACCAGCGCCAGTCGCGATCTTCGATCGAGGCGATGGTTTCGACACTGACGGTAACGCCGAGCAGATGGCCAATCCACCGCTCGATGACCCGGCACAGGCCGGCGCGCGCCTTGGCGTTGCCGCCGAGATTCATGGCCATCGCATGGGCGTCCGAACGCGACCAGTAGGTCCAGGCGTTTTCGTCGTCCATCACGTCCATCTCGCCAAAGGACTTTGGCTGTTGCAGCATGGCCGTGAGCGGCGATGAATGCAGGTCGTGCTGGGCATGCTGCTCTGCCTCGATCACCTCCGCATCGGCCAATAGCAGCGTGCCGTCGTGAACGGCCGCCAGCTGGCTGCGATAGAACAGCTCCGCCGCACGCAATATATAAGGGTCGTCGCAGCCTTCGAGCGCGTTACGCAGGATCAGGTGACACAGTTGCGACAGAAAGATCGGCGGCAGGTCGCCGGCTCCTTTTCGGGCCAGTGCGACATAGACCGCCTCCAGCGACGGCGCCGCCATCAGCCGGTCGCGGAAATTCATCATGAAGGACCAATTCTCGCGCGCGTCGGCATCGGCAAGCCGGGCGATGTCGTTAGCTGAGACCGCGCGCAACGGATCGGCCATCAGGCCCGCATGCAGATCGCGCTCCGCTTCGCAAGCATCCGCCGGCGGCATCAATTCGGGCCGCGCCAGATAGGCCATGATGAGTTCAGGCGTCGCGACCAGCCCGCCGTGATCGGCGCGGCGCGTGAGGTGATGGCCCGAGGCGACCCAGAATTCTCTCATGTGCGATCCGTCGTCCTGGCATCGGTCCTGATCAGCCCGAGAAGATCGACCTCTTCTTCGGGTTCAGCATCGCCTTCGACTTCATGAAAGGTAAAGGCGCTGGCATGGGCGTGCAACCGATCGGCATCTGCGGCACCTGCGCGCGGCTTGAGGGTACGAAAGCGTTCGCGGATTTCGCCATTTTCAACGCTGCGCTGAACGGCGAGCAGCGTCTGCGGCGGATGTTCGCACAGCGAGCTTGCGAACGCGACCTCCTCCTCGGCGGCAACGCGCGCAGCCTCGGCATCGGGCGCCCCGAATTTCTCCACCAATTGGCGAGCGAGCCGCTCGATCATCGTCTCCCGCTCCGCTTCCGTGGCTTCGGTGACGATGGCAAGCGTCGACCATCCCAAACTGTCGATTCCGAGAAAGCCCGAACGCAACGCCACGCGCTGCTTCTGGCCGAGCGCGGCCGGATCCCGGTTCCAGAACACGAACGCGCCGGAAACCGCCCATTCCCCGGGTTCGGCTGCCCGCTCGAAAACAAAGGTATCGGACGGGTCCAACCTGATGGTTCGCGGAAATTTCAACATGTCCGCCTCATCCGAATTTCGGACCGCGCGCCTGCGGATCATACCAAGCAGTGCGTCCAAGCGCATCCACCAGACTGCTCCGTTCCGGCGCTCCGCCGCCGGTGGGCTGGCTCACCAGAAGATCGCCGTTGACGTCGATGCCTCTGATGTCGCCGGCCTTGCGCTTGGGAAGCCGCTCCAGATAGTCCCGCGCGATCGCCTCGAAGCCGCGCTCCTTCCAGCGGTCGAACGCGGTCATGAGGTGGCGGGCGAAGCTCTCGATGATCGCGTCGGTATCGACCATCTCGAAACCTTCGCTCAGCAACGACACGCCCGAGGCCGCCTGCACTTCCGGGACATGCGCCATGTCGGCGGCGCGCAGGATCACGCCGAAAACGAGCCATTCAGGTATGTCGTCTTCGGTGCATTCGGCCGGCCAGCCGAGCCGCCCGCCGCCGAGCAATCCCGCGTCGAACCGGATCGCGTCGGGCCAGTCGAAACTCACCTCCCGCTCCGGCGGACAATGGGCGGCAATCGCGTCCGCCAGCGCATTCATGCCGGCAAAGAATGCCCGGCGCGCCGAACGGAGCGGCTCGTCCGGTTCAAGCACCACCGCGAACTCGACCAGATCGTAACGGCGCACCCACACCAGTGTCCCGGCCCCCGCCTCCGCCGCGATCTCGCAGGCGTGACTGAAGGCGTCGCCGAGCTCGCGCAACGCGACCAAAGTATAACCGGGGGGCAGATCGAGCGTCTGTTCCGTATCCCCTGGACGAGCGATCACGAAGAACTATTCCCTCATTGCTTCAAAGCCCGCGGGTGTATGCTATCTCGCGCAAGGTGGCGGCGCGAGCGGCCTTTGTGTCTTGCAGATGTCCGCCCGAGCGGTTACCGCAGAACTGCGGGATAAAGCAACCGCCCGCTTAATGCATCGGGTCGAAGGTATTTCAAATGAGCGCGGCGACGTCTCGCCTCCTGATTTGCAGTTGCGAGAAAACCATGCCGCTCGACGCGGAAGCGATCGGTCGTGGCTGCACGGCCAGGCGCACGCAGGCGAACCAGCTTTGCGGCCTCGACCTTGACCAGTTCAAGAAAGCGCTCGCTGAAGGCGCGCCGATCACGGTTGCATGCACCCAGGAAGAGGCGCTGTTTCGGGAAGTCGCGGAGGGCACTCCGCAAGCCCAGCTCACCTTCGTCAACATCCGCGAGACCGGCGGCTGGTCGAAGGATGCTGCCGCCGCGGGACCAAAAGCCGCAGCGCTGATTGCCGCAGCTGGCGAAGAGATGCCGCCACTCTCGCTGGTGACACTCGAAAGCAGCGGCGTTGCGCTGATCTATGGCCGCGACGAGATTGCCATCGAGGCGGCGCAACGTCTCGCCGATCGGTTGGACATCACCGTGCTGTTGACCAGGCCCGGCGACGTGCCGCCGCGCCGCGCCAACGAATTTCCCGTGCTGAAGGGTACGATCCGCAATGCGCGTGGGCATCTCGGGCAGTTCGAGCTTGCGATCGACGATTACGCGTTGCCCTCCCCCTCCTCGCGCGCAAAACTCGTGTTCGGACCTTCGCGCAACGGCGCGACTTCCACCTGCGATCTGATCCTCGATCTCTCCGGCGGCGCGCCGCTGTTTCCCGCGCATGAACTGCGCCCCGGTTATTTGCGCGCCGATCCGCGCGACAAGGCGGCCGTCGAGCGCGCGATCGCGGATGCCGGCGCGCTGGTCGGCACCTTCGACAAGCCGCGCTTCGTCAATTTCGAGCCGTCGCTGTGCGCGCATTCGCGCTCTTCGATTACCGGATGCACGCGCTGTCTCGACCTGTGCCCGACCGGCGCGATCACGCCTGATGGCAACGCGGTCGCGATCGACGCCAATGTCTGCGCCGGCTGCGGCTCCTGCGCTTCAGTCTGCCCGACCGGCGCGGCATCCTATGCGCTGCCGAACGCGGACGCCCTGATGCGCCGGCTGCGAACGCTGCTGCAGACCTACCGCAAGGCGGGTGGAAGCGATGCCGTGGTATTGTTTCACGACGGCGAGCACGGCGAAGATCTCATCGATGCCCTGGCGCGGTTCGGCGAGGGCCTGCCGGCCAATGTGCTGCCGCTGCGGGTCAACGAAGTGACCCAGCTCGGTCCGGAACTCCTCGCATCCGTCTTCGCCTATGGCGGCAGCGGCGTCGCGCTGCTGACGCGTGCAAAACCCCGCCACGACATCACCGCACTTCGCCGCGCAGTCGAAACCGCCGATCGCGTCGTCAGCGCGCTAGGTTTTGGCACCGGCATCGTTCAGATCATCGAGACCGACGATCCGGACCAGTTGCGCGCCATGCTGGATGCCGCACCTCGTGGTGTTGCCACGCAAAAGCCCGCCGGCTTCGTGCCGCGCGGCGCGAAACGTGGCGTGCTCGAGACGGCGTTTCGCGAGCTTCACCTCGCCGCGCCTGCGCCGGTCGATGTCGTGCCGCTGACGCAGGGTGCTCCCTTCGGCACGGTGAATCTGAACGTCGACGGCTGCACGCTGTGCCATGCCTGCGTCACCGCCTGCCCGACCGGCGCGCTCTCCGATAACCCTGATCGCGCGATGCTGCGTTTCACCGAAAGCCTCTGCGTGCAATGCGGGCTCTGTGAATCCACCTGCCCCGAAAAAGTTATCACCATCGAGCCGCGTCTCGATTTCCAGGCCTGGAACAGCCCGCAACGTGTCCTGAAGGAGGAAGAGCCGTTCAACTGCATCGCCTGCGGCAAGCCCTTCGGCACCAAAAGCTCGATCGACCGCGTGCTGGCAAAACTCGGCGAGAGGCACTGGATGTTCCAGGGCGCCAATGCCAAACGTCTCGACGTCATCAAGATGTGCGCGGACTGCCGCGTCGAAGCCGTCGTGAACGAGAGTTTTGATCCGCATGCGGCACCGCAGCGCCCGCCGGTCATGACGACGGAAGATTATTTGCGTGCGCGCGACGTGAAGAAGGACGATCCGCTTGGATCGTGAGCAACCCGTGTCCGCCATCCCTCCCGATCTCAAGGCCCGCGCGACGTCAAAAGCCGCCGGCATTCCCGGCGTCAAGCACGTCATCGCGGTTGCCTCCGGCAAGGGCGGCGTCGGCAAATCCACCACCTCCTGCAACCTCGCGCTCGGCTTCGCCGCGCTCGGACTGAAGACCGGCATTCTCGACGCCGACATTTACGGCCCGTCGCAACAAAAGCTGTTCGGATTGCGCGGCAAGCCGCGGCAGATCGGCCCGCGCATGCTGGAGCCGATGGAGCGCTTTGGCGTCAAGGTGATGTCGATCGGCTTTCTGGTCGAGGAAGACAACGCCATGATCTGGCGCGGACCGATGGTGATCTCGGCGATCACGCAGATGCTGCGCGAGGTGGCGTGGGACGATCTCGATATTCTCGTCGTCGACCTGCCGCCCGGCACCGGCGACGCACAGCTCACCATGGCGCAACAGGCACCGCTGGCCGGCGCGATCATCGTCTCGACGCCGCAGGACATCGCCCTGATCGACGCGCGGCGCGGGATTGCGATGTTTCAGAAGGTGAGCATTCCGATTCTGGGCCTGATCGAGAACATGTCGAGCTTCTGCTGCCCGACCTGCAACCACGTCACGCCGATCTTCGGCCATGGCGGCGCGCGGTCGGAAGCGATGCGCCGCGGCATCCCCTATCTCGGCGAAATCCCGCTCGATATGCAGATCCGCCAGACCTCCGACGACGGCCGCCCGATCGTCGCGATCGAGCCAGACGGAGTCCATGCCAGGCATTATGTCGGCATGGCGCGTGAAATCTGGACCACGATCGTCACCGGTGCGGCGCACCGGCCGCCGCCGCGTATCGTCATCGAGTAGACACGGCGCGAGTAATTCACGGGCTCATGAAGACCGGATTGATCCGCTCTGCTCCACCGACAACACCGAGCGTTCGCAGTTCGTCGCGGTGCAGATCGATCATGAGGATCGACAGCACCACGCAAAGCGTGGCGGCAACATAAATCAGAAGTGGCGAGGCCGATCTATTGGTCGCATCGCGCTGCGCAGCCGTCCGCTCTCGGGAATAGCTCCAGAATGGAGCCACCAGAGCCCGCAAAGCTGAGAGCATTCGGACCGTTCTTCGGTGCATCGCGCCCTGAGCCTAGATCTGCCCTTGGCCACTGGACAACAGGACATCGTGCCACACCTGCAAGCAGGCGCGGCGGAAGTCGACGTGCGGGCTAACGCGCCTCTTCGAAACCGCCGAGCGCCGCGGTCAGATTGGCGCCGAGGATATCGGACAGATACCCTCCCTCCTGCACGAACACGGTCGGAAGGCCCAATCGGGCGATCGCAGCACCAATTCGCCGGAAGCCGGCCGTCGTCACCGCAAGGCCGGCGAGCGGATCGTGCTCCGAGGCATCGAGACCGAGCGCCACCACGAGCGCACCGGGCGCAAACGCGCGGATGGTTCTTTCCGCCTCGGCGATCGCCTTTATATAGTCGTCATCCCCGGTGCCCTTCGGCAGCGGAATGTTCAGGTTGGCGCCGAGGCCGGGGCCGGCGCCGCGCTCATGCGCATATCCCCAAACGTACGGGTAGAAGAAGACGGGATCGGCATGGATTGATACGGTGAGAACGTCCGATCGTTCGTAGAAGATGCCCTGCGTGCCATTGCCATGGTGCACGTCGACATCGAGAATCGCGACGCGCTCATGCTTCAGCTTAAGGTGAGCCGCCGCCACTGCGCTGTTGTTGAGAAAGCAGAATCCGCTTGCGAGATCGCGATAGGCATGATGGCCGGGCGGGCGACAAAGGGCATAGGTTGCGTCTTCGCCGTCCATGACGAACTGTGCAGCCGTTGTTGCAACGTCGGTCGCTGCGCACGCGGCAGCCCATGTGCCTGGCCCGATCGGACACGCCGTATCGGCCGTATGCCAACCGAGGCGGCCAACGATATGGGTCGGGTACGTGGCGGCGTGACGCACCGGATGCATGTTGGCGATCATTTCGGGACCTGAATCGCCAAGGGCCTTCCAGGCGTCCCACGCCTCCTCCAGGAAGCGAAGATATTCGGGACTGTGGACGCGCGACCTCGGTCCCTGACCGAAAACCGTCGGCGCAACCAGATCGTGCTTGCCGGCCTTCAGTCCTGCCAGCAAACGGTCGGCGCGCTCCGGCTGCTCGGTGGTGCGCTGGATGACGCCGCGCACCAGGAAGAATTGCGGATCGTGGCTGCGGTGCAGTTCGGTGTAGACGGCCTTCACGCGGGTACTCCGATGGCTGGAAACGAACAGTGGCAGGCCCACGGGCAGCAGCTTACAGCTCCGCGCGATGTCATGCGAATTTGCCCGCGAGACCGCGGGGCATTCAGCCAGCAAACCTCACCCGTACGAGCGCTCAGCTCGTTGACGGGAAGCCGGTTTCCACTCGGGATATAGCTTAAGCGCCGGCAGACGGCAGGCTGGCAGCGGCGATGGCCACGATCAGGGACAGCCGGCGTCCGATCCGGGAGGACGCGCTGCTCAGCAATGAACGAACCTGTCGCATCTCTTCGTCTTCCATACGCGCCGGGGGCAAGGGCGCACAGGGAAGATGGTCTTACGCACCTAAGTAGTCGATATCCCTCGGAAAATAGCAATGTACGCTCCGTCCGGAGGCAGATCGGCAGTGGATTTATTGCCGCGATCGGCCCCGCGGCGAATGAGATTTTCTCTCCGGATTCCAGCCCTCAAAGCCCGGTGATCCCGCTGTCGACCGCCAGCGCCTGCGCGTTGACGTAAACGCTCTCGTCGGAAATGAAGAACAGTGCCGCATAGGCGATTTCCCAGCCGGTCGCCATCCGCCCGAACGGCACGCCCGACGCGTTTCGCGAAGGCCGGCCGGCGCTGGTGTGCCGGCCGAGCGGCGTATCGACCAGGCCCGGATAGATGATGTTGGCGCGAATGCCGCGCCTGGCGCCTTCCTTCGCGACATTGCGCATCAACCCGCCAAGCGCCGCTTTCGACGCATCATAGGCGATCAGTTGCGAGCCGGAACGAAGGGCTGCGATCGACGAGATGAATACGATCGAGGACCCGTCGGCGATGTGCTTGAGCGCCTTGCGGCAGCAGAGCATCGGGCCGGTCAGGTTGACCGCGAACGTGTCGTTCCACTCCTTGAGGTCCACCCCGTCGAGGCCGAGCGCGCCGACCCCGATGCCGACATTGAGAATCATACCGTCTAGCCCGCCGAGACCATTGATCGCCTCGTCGATCATCCGGTTCACATCTTCTTCGCGCGCGATGTTGGCCTCGATCGAAAACGCCTGGCCTCCCTCGGCCATAATGCGTTGGACGGTGTCGTCGGCGCTGGCGCGGTTCACGTCGGCGACCGCGACATGGGCCCCTTCCCGCGCAAACAGCAACGACATCGCCCGGCCGTTACCGACCGGATCGGTGGCGGCGTCGAACGTCCGCTGTCCGCCACCGACGATCAGAATCTTGCGGCCCTGAAGCCGCCCGCGCCCCGGCGCCTCGCCTGCGGATTCCGGACTTAGCTGACGGACATGGCGTAGCTTGTCTGACATTTTGCCTCTCAGATCGCGCTTTGCGCAGCCTGTGGTGTTGCAAAAAACCGTCGCAGCGACGCGAGGACCACGTCGAGCCGGTCATGATGAAGCCAGTGGCCTGCGCCCGCGATCTTCTGCAGTTCAGCTTGCTTGAAATGCGCCAGCAGGCCGGCGGCCTCGGGATCGGGAAGAAAGCTTTCGTCGCCCCACATCAACAGGGTGGGACAGGTGATGCGCGACCACAAGGCGGCATACTCGTCCGATGACAGCCGATATGGCGCCCTCGTCCGCTGATAATGATCGAACTTCCAGCGATAGAGGCCGTCGGCGCCCTGCCGAACGCCGTGCCGGGCCAGATGCAGCGCCAGCGCCGGTGTCAGCCGCTTGTTGCGCGCCGACAACCGCATCGCCGCCTCCTCGATCGTCCGGAACGCGCTGGGTTCGCGCTCGGCGATGCGATCGAGTTGGTCGATCCATCGCGACATCTGCTCGTGAATCGGTGTGCGTCGGGAGCCTGACAGAAAGGCTCCGTCCAGCACGGCAAGGCGCGACACCTGCGCCGGGTAGGTTCCGGCATAGGCGAGCGAGATCATTCCGCCCAGTGAATGACCGACGATGGCGGGATCCCGCAGCTCCGTGAAGCGGATCAAGCGGTTGAGGTCGTAGACATGATCGACCAGACTGTAGCTGCTTCCCTTTGCCCATTCGGAATCGCCGTGCCCGCGCAGATCCGGGGCCACGACATGGAAATGCGGCTGCAGTTCCCCTGCGATCGCATCCCAGTTCCGGCAATGGTCGAGCCCGCCATGGACCAGGATCAAAGGCGGCGCGGTCTCGTTGCCCCAGTCGACATAGTGCAACCGCAGCCCCTGGGACTCATAAAAGCGGTCTGCCGGTTCGGCCATCGCGGGATCGTCTTTCGTGGCGGTGATGGTCTATTTTGGGGCAAATCCGAACGCGCGCTCGAAGCGCTTCACGTAAGCTGGCCATACTTCGGGATTGACGATGCGCGGCGGGCGCTTGCCGTCGAGCGCACCGAGAATCTGTTCGGCGGCGATCCTGCCCATATTCACCCGCGCTTCCTTGGTCACGCCCGCGGTGTGGGGGCTCGCCAGCACATTGTCGAACTGCAGCAGCGGATGCTCCGGCGGCGGTGGCTCCTTGTCCCAGACGTCGAGCCCGGCGCCGGCAATGCGCTTGTCGCGTAACGCCTCGTACAGCGCCACCTCGTCGTGAATGAAGCCGCGCGCGGTGGTGATGAAAAATGCGTGCGGCTGCATCAGCGCGAACTCGCGGGCGCCGATCATGCGGCGATTGTCCTTGGACAGGGGACATGAGATCGAGACGAAATCCGAACGGCGCATCAGTTCGTGAAGCTCAACCTTTTCGCCGCCGCGGGCGGCGATTTCTTCCGCGGTCAGATAGGGATCGTAGGCAATCACCTTCATGTGCAGCAGGCCATTGCACAGCTCGGCGATACGGCGGCCGACATTGCCGATCCCGACGATGCCGACGGTCTTGCCCTGAACCTCGTTGCCGATCAGCGAATTCCGATTGACGTTGGCCTCGCGCCGCAGCGCGCGGTCGGCCTCGAGAATGCGCTTGGACAGCGTCAGCATCATCCCCAACGCATGCTCGGCAACCGAATTGGCGTTGCCGCCGGATTGATTGACCACGAGCACGCCCGCCGCCGTGCAGGCATCGACATCAACGGGATCGAAGCCCGCGCCGTTCGAGGACACGATCAGGAGGTTGGGCGCCCGCTTCAGCAAATCCTGATCGACATGGAAATGTTTTGCGATCTCGTCGCGCGCCGCACCGACCTGATAGGCATGCGCCGCCGACAATATCGGCGCTGCGACCGCATCGGGACTGTCATTCTCCAGCCGGTCGAGCCGGACGTCGGCGCGGCTTTTAAGGATATCGATGTAGATCTCGTGGGCGAGGTATTTGACGTAAAACACGCGCTTGTTGTTGACGGTCATTTTCCTTGGCAACTTTCAGTTCGGCGGAGCGTAGGGTTTGACTGGCTTGCGGGACGGCCGCTCGGGACCACGATCAGGTGACAAATTTCAGCGAAAATGCGGCCGCAGCGATCAGCGCCGCGGTGTTGGCAGCAGTCCGGATACATTCAGCCATAGCCCCTCCCGATATCTTTTCTTATTTATCTCACATCGTCGCATCCCGGCTGTAGCGGCACGACGCGCAGAGCAGGATACGGTTGGAACATGTTGACAATCCCGCCGATGGCGTCAAGTTTCGCCGCTCCAAGAATGCGCGCGAGCGAAATACCGTCGCGGGGAGAGGAGACCAAAAATGGCGGTTGCGGAGGAAAAAACCTCGCCCGAAGCCTCTGAGAAGAGCTGGCACGGCATCGTGCTGCAAACGCTCAAGCGCAACGATATCTGCCTGGTCCCCTACGTGCCCGACCGCGTCCTGACGACGCTGATCAGGAATCTGCACGCCGACCCCTTCTTCACGACCTTCCCCACCGCGCGCGAGGAGGAAGCGGTCGGCATCGTCTCCGGCGCCTGGATGGGCGGCCTGCGTGGCGCGGTGCTGATGCAGACGTCCGGGTTTGCCACGCTGGCGAACGTGCTGGCGTCGCTGGCCATCCCCTACCAGATTCCGCTGATCATGTTCGTGTCCGAACGCGGCACGCTCGGCGAATTCAATTACGGCCAGTCGCTGGTGTGCCGCACGATGCGCCCGGTGCTGGATTCGCTCGCCATGGAGCACCACACCGCGACACGTCTCGACGAGTTCGAGTTCATCGTCGACCGCTCCATCAAGCAGGCCATCACCACGCAGGCGCCGGTGGCGCTGATCCTCTCGCCGCTGTTGACCGGCGGCAAGGTCTTCGACAAGTGAGCGATCTCATGAACAGCGACAATCCGGCCCGCAATACCAAGGTCATGAACCGCTTCGATCTCACCTCGCGGCTGATCGCGAAATTGAAGAACGAGGAAGCCGTGATCGGCGGCATCGGCAACACCAATTTCGACCTGTGGGCCGCCGGCCACCGGCCGCAGAATTTCTACATGCTCGGCAGCATGGGCCTCGCCTTCCCGATCGCGCTCGGCGTCGCGCTGGCGCAGCCGGACCGGCGCATATTTGCCCTCGAAGGCGACGGCTCGCTGTTGATGCAACTGGGTTCGCTCTCG
The DNA here is from genome assembly GCF_054059515.1 of Bradyrhizobium sp. URHC0002. Taxonomy (NCBI): domain Bacteria; kingdom Pseudomonadati; phylum Pseudomonadota; class Alphaproteobacteria; order Hyphomicrobiales; family Nitrobacteraceae; genus Bradyrhizobium; species Bradyrhizobium sp. URHC0002. The sequence continues at coordinate 7,084,733 of NZ_JBSSCF010000001.1, forward strand.
ACCATCGCGACGCTGGCGCCGAAAAACCTCACCATGGTGGTGATGGACAACGGCATCTACCAGATCACCGGCGCGCAACCGACGCCGGGGGCGGCCGTCGCCGACATCGTCGCCATTGCGGTCGCGAGCGGGCTCAGCAACTCTAGCTGGGCTGCGGACGAAGACGATTTTGAGCGCCTGATCGAACTTTCGATGTCGGCCGCAGGCCCGACGCTGATCGGCGTGCGCATCGACGACAAGCCGGGCACAGGCACCACCCGCCGCGATCCCGTACAGATCCGGGAGCGCTTTATGCACGGTATGGGCGTAAGGGAACCTCTCTAAAAGGCAATTAACCACAGGCATCACCCGTTCGCGCGCGCGGGGTATCCCGTACATAAATCGTGCTATGCGACCCTCATGACAATCATCCTTCGACTATTCGCCTGGGGCCTTACCGCCGCCGTCGCCTTCGCCACGCTCGGGCCGGCGGCACAGCGGCCCCACTCCAACCTGGGACAGAACGGCGAGCATGCGCTTGCCTTTGTGGTGCTGGGACTGGCTTTGGGACTGGCGCACACACGCAACCGGTTGCCCACGGCGATCTTTGTCATCGCCTTCACCGGGCTGGTCGAGATCCTGCAACTGTGGGCGCCCGGCCGGCACGCCCGCCTGGAGGATTTTTTGGTCGACGCGCTGGCCGCATCGTTCGGCCTTGTGGCCGCCGCGGCGCTGGACTGGACGATCAGGCGAACGCAGCGCTCGCTGCCCTAGCCCCGGTCACAAAAATCCTCGCGGGACGATGGGCCCCGCGAGGATTCATTCAGAAACGCCGTATTCGTTAGTCGATGATCTTGACGACCCGGCGCGTGCGCGGCTCGACGATCACACGGCGCTCATTGACCACGGCATAGTTATATTCGGCGTGGCTCGGCACCGGCCGCAGCACGACCGTTTCCGGCAGCGGCTCGCCGACTACCACCCGCTCGCGAACAACGACCGAACGATCCCGCGGGAGCCCGGTGATCACGGCGTTCGGAATTTCCAAGCCAAGTCCTACAGCCGCGCCGACGGTTCCGCCGACAACCTCGCCGACCGGGCCAGCTACCGCACCGCCTGTCCTCGCGCCTTCGTTTGCACCCTGCACCGTGGTGGACTGGGCAAACGCGGCGCTTGAAGTGAGCAGCGATACTGCGATCAGTGAAACAGCAAAGCGATTGGTCATCATGTCCTCCAGTGAATTGACGATGTGTCTCAACCACTGGAGGCATTAGAGGTTCCGTTCCAATGCGGCGGCAAAAAGAGCCGCGCCGAAATTCGACGCGGTTCCAGTCACAGGGGAGTTCCAGTCTTAGAAGAATTGAGTCTTAAGCGATCAGCCTTTTGCAACCTGGTGGTTCGCCATCATCTCCAGCGCGCGCACCATGCCTGAGTGGTCCCACGCCTTGCCGCCATGGGCTGCGCAGGAACTGAACAATTGCTGGGCCACCGCCGTGCTCGGGAGGGAAATGCCGAGCGCCCGCGCCCCCTCCAGCGCCAGGTTGAGATCCTTCTGGTGCAGTTCGATACGGAAGCCCGGTTCGAAATTGCGCTTCACCATGCGCTCGCCATGCACTTCGAGAATGCGCGACGATGCAAAGCCGCCCATCAGCGCCTGCCGCACCAGCGCCGGATCCGCACCTGCTTTCGACGCGAACAACAGCGCCTCGCCGACCGCCTCGATCGTCAGCGCTACGATGATCTGGTTGGCGACCTTGGTGGTCTGCCCGTCGCCGTTGGCGCCGACGAGGGTGACGTTCTTGCCCATCTTGTCGAACACCGGCTTCATGGTGTTGAACGCGCGCTCCGGCCCGCCCACCATGATGGTCAGGCTTGCCGCCTTGGCGCCGACTTCGCCGCCGGATACGGGCGCATCGAGATAATCGGCGCCGAGCGCCTCTACCTTCTTCGCAAATTCCTTGGTGGCAAGCGGCGAGATCGAACTCATGTCGACGACGATCTGTCCCTTCGAGAGCCCGGCCGCGACACCATCCTGGGCGAACAACACCGCTTCGACATGCGGCGTATCAGGCACCATGATGATGACGACGTCCGCCTTCTCAGCGACTTCCTTGCCCGATTTGCAGGCCTCACCGCCCGCCGCAACCAGCTCCGATGCGATGGGTGCGACGTCGTGCAGGAACAGGCGATGGCCGGCGGCCTGAAGATGGCCGGCCATCGGGCGCCCCATGGTGCCGAGGCCGATAAAACCGATATCGATCATTTCAAACTCCCCTTTGTTCTTTTTTGCTTCTTGTTCAAGTATCGGCCGTCAGTGCGGCGTGCCAACCGAGGCCTTCGACCGTCGTCGTCCTCGGCTTGTATTCGCACCCGACCCAGCCGCGATAACCAATAGCGTCGAGATGGCGGAACAGGAAGGGATAGTTGATCTCGCCGGTGCCCGGCTCGTTGCGGCCGGGATTATCGGCCAGCTGGACATGGGCGATGCGGGCCAAGTGCTTTTGCAGGCTGCGCGCAATGTCACCTTCCATAATCTGCATATGGTAGATGTCGTACTGCACGAACAGGTTGCTCGAGCGTACGTCCGCAATGAGCTGAAGCGCCTGCCCGGTCCGGTTCAGATAGAAGCCCGGGATATCGATCGTATTGATCGGCTCGATCAGGAGCTTGATCCCTTCCCTGGCGAGCGCATCCGCGGCGAAGCGCAGATTGCCGATCAATACCTCGTTCAGCTCGGCCGTATCCGCGCCGTCGGGCGCGATGCCGACCAGGCAGTTGAGCTGACGGCAATCGAGCGCCTTGGCGTAGTCGATGGCGCGCGCGACGCCGTCGCGAAACTCCTCGACCCTGTCGGGCAAAATGGCGATGCCCCGCTCGCCGGCTCCCCAGTTACCGGCGGGAAGATTGTGCAGCACTTGCGTCAGGCCGTGCTGGTGCAACTGCTCGCGCAGTTCGGCCTTGCCGAAATCATACGGGAATAGATATTCCACCCCGCTGAAACCGGCGGCCTTGGCGGCGGCGAAACGATCGAGGAACGGCAGCTCGCCGAACAGCATGGTGAGATTGGCGGCAAATTTTGGCACGGTCTGGTCTCCTCGCGTTAGTCTGACTGCATCACCGCCGCTCAAACCCTCATCCTGAGGAGCCCGCGTAGCGGGCGTCTCGAAGGATGCAGGCCACAGACGGGCTTCATGGTTCGCCCGGCGATGCGAAGCATCATCCGGAGACGCGCTTCGCGCTCCTCACCATGAGGAGCGCGTGAGGCGGCGTGATTACGCCGGCAGCAGCTTGCCGGACTGCGGCGCGCTCGATTTGGCCGGCGTGTCGTCCAGCGGCAGATCAAGCACCTCCTCGAATTCGACGATGTTGTCGATCTCGGTGCCCATCGAGATGTTGGTCACCCGTTCGAGAATGAACTCGACGACGACAGGCACCTTGAATTCGGCCATCCATTCCCGCGCGGTCGCGAACGCCGCCTGCGCATGGTTCGGATCGGTGACGCGGATCGCCTTGCAACCGAGCCCCTCCGCGACAGCGACGTGATCGACGCCATAGACACCGAGTTCGGGCGCGTTGATGTTCTCGAACGAGAGCTGCACCTGATAGTCCATCTCGAAGCCACGCTGCGCCTGGCGGATCAGTCCGAGATAGGAGTTGTTCACGACAACGTGGATGTAGGGCAGCTTGAACTGGGCGCCGACCGCAAGCTCCTCGATCAGGAACTGGAAATCATAGTCGCCCGACAACGCCACGATCTGGCGCGAAGGATCGGCGGCGCGGACGCCGAGCGCGGCGGGAAGTGTCCAGCCGAGCGGACCGGCCTGTCCGGCGTTGATCCAGTTGCGCGGGCCGTAGACGCCGAGGAATTGCGCGCCGGCGATCTGCGACAGGCCGATCACGCTGACATAGCAGGTGTCGCGCCCGAACGCCTTGCTCATCTCTTCATAGACGCGCTGCGGCTTGATCGGCATGTCGTCGAAATGGCTCTTGCGCAGCATCGTGCGCTTGCGGTCCTGGCACGCCGCCGGCCACGCCTGCCTCTCCCGCAGCTTGCCGGCCTTCCGCCACTCCTTGGCGACCGTGACGAACAGTTCGAGCGCCGCCTTGGCGTCGGACACGATGCCGAAGTCGGGATTGAAGACGCGCCCGATCTGCGTCGGCTCGATATCGACATGCACAAACTTGCGCCCCTTGGTGTAGGTCTCGATCGAACCGGTGTGCCGGTTGGCCCAGCGGTTGCCGATCCCGAGCACGAAGTCGGATTGCAGCATGGTGGCGTTGCCGTAGCGGTGGCTGGTCTGCAGGCCCACCATGCCCGCCATCAGCACGTGATCGTCGGGGATGGCGCCCCAGCCCATCAGCGTCGGCACCACGGGCACGTTGACGGCCTCGGCGAACTGCACGAGTAACGCGGACGCATCGGCATTGATGACGCCGCCGCCCGCCACGATCAGCGGCCGTTCCGCGGCGTTGAGCATCTCGAGCGCCTTTTCGATCTGCCTGCGCGTGGCGGCAGGCTTGTAGACCGGCAGCGGCTCATAGGTCTCGTCGTCGAATTCAATTTCGGCGAGTTGCACATCGAGCGGCAGGTCGATCAGCACCGGCCCGGGACGCCCCGAACGCATGACGTGGAACGCCTGGCTGAACACACGCGGCACCAGCGCCGGTTCGCGCACGGTGACCGCCCATTTCGTTACGGGCTTGGCGATCGATTCGATATCGACGGCCTGAAAGTCTTCCTTGTAGAGCCGTGCCCGCGGCGCCTGTCCGGTGATGCACAAGATCGGGATCGAGTCCGCGATCGCCGAGTAAAGCCCCGTGATCATGTCGGTGCCGGCCGGGCCCGAGGTGCCGATGCAGACGCCGATATTGCCGGCCTTGGCGCGGGTATAACCCTCGGCCATGTGCGAAGCGCCCTCGACATGCCGCGCCAGGATGTGGCCGATCGAGCCGCGCTTCTTCAGCGCGGAATACAACGGATTGATCGCAGCTCCGGGAACACCGAAGGCGATGGTCACGCCTTCCTTTTCCAGGATCCGTACGGCCGCATCGATCGCTCGCATCTTCGCCATGTCGCGCCTCGCTGTTTGCTGGACATGATGATCACGGCAATGACCGGCGATCTCAACGAAGCTGAATTTGTTTCCCGCGATGTGGAATGATCGACGAAAAAGCATGCCGGATCAGTCGGTTGGATCGGCCACACGGTGAAACCTTGGGGATGGCTGGGCGTTTGAAGCCGAGCCGGGGTGTTTGAGGTCGGTCTCCGCACCGGTCGATTGCTCCGCTATGATGCCGATCCCAAGCATAGGTGCGGACATCATGGGTAAGCGGATCAGTCGCTGCGTCGAACTTCTGGAGCAGGATCAGGCAATTTATTATGACGGCCCGCACAGCGGCCATGTGCTGACCCATGCGCAAGGTCGCATCGATGCCGGCACCTGGGCCGACTACATGAATGTCGGCATGGAGCATGGCTGCTTCGACATGGCCGGCCTTGCCGAGTATATGGGCGGCATGGTCGATGCCGGGCCGACACGGTCGGGGCACCGCACGCCGACCGTGATCGTCGAGGCACCGGTCAATGGCATCGACGCCGCGCATGTGCGTTACAACGCCTGGCAGTTCCGCCAGATCCTCGGCCGCGGTGTGCATGGCATCCTGCTCTGCCAGGCGGAAACCGCCGATGCGGTGCGCGCCTTCGTGGAATCCTGCCGCTATCCGCACAACACGATTGGCGTCGATCCCGCGATCCCGTCGCCGATGGCGCGGATGGAGGGAGCGATACGGGCCAAGGACGGCGGGACCGACGCCACCGGGCGCAAACTGCTCGGCATCGGCACGCGGGGGCGCGGATCGGAAACCACCGCGGCGCCGATCTGGGGCCTGTCGACCGAGGAATATCTGGAGCGCTGCGATCCCTGGCCGCTCAATCCGAAAGGCGAACTGCTGCTGGGGGTGAAGCTGGAAAGCCCCGAAGGCGTCGCCAATTGCGAAGCGATCCTCGCGGTGCCGGGGCTTGGATTTGCCGAGATCGGCCCGGGTGATCTCAGTCTTTCGCTCGGCTACCGCACGATTCCGGCCGAGCCCTATCCACCGGAAATGCAGGCGGCGCGCGACCGTATCCTCGCCGCCTGCCGCCACAACGGCGTCGCTTTCCTGCAGGGCTGCACGCCGGACAACATCACCACCCGGATCGACGAGGGCGTGCGGGTGATCGCGGGGCATAGCGAGGCATCCGCCATCAAGGGCCGGGCACACCAGAAGCGGAGATTGCCGGTATAGTCCGGCGCGCACTCCCTGAAACGAAAGGCCGACGAAAGATCATGAGTTTTTTCGAGCGACTGAAGACCGCAGCATCTGCCGAGTGGCGGGCCTATACCGAGCACCCCTTCACGGAGGCGCTGGCGGACAGCTCGCTTCCCGAGGCGGCGTTTCGGCACTACCTCGTCCAGGATTACCTGTTCCTGATCGAGTTTGCCCGCGCCTATGCCCTCGCCGTCTACAAGTCGCCGAGCCTCGCCGACATGCGCGAAGCGGCTGCCGGCATCTCGGCCATTCTCGACGTCGAGATGAACCTGCACGTAAAACTCTGCGCCGGCTGGGGCCTGTCGGCCACTGACCTCGAACAAGCCGCTCCGGCGTCTGAGATGCTGGCCTATACCCGGTACGTGCTCGATGCGGGAATGCGCGGCGACCTGCTGGCGCTCAAGGTGGCGCTCGCTCCTTGCGTCATCGGCTACGCCGAGATTGCGACGCGGCTTGCCGCGCGGCCCAATGCGCTCGCTGCAACGAACCCCTATAGCGTCTGGATCGCCGAATATGCCGGGGCCCCCTATCAGGAAGTCGCGGCGAAGGCGCGGTCGCACCTCGAAGGTCTCGCCGATCTCTATGCCACGCCGGCCCGCGAGGCAGAGCTGATCGCGATCTTCAAGGAAGCCACCCGGCTTGAGGCCGACTTCTGGGAAATGGGATGGCGCGCGGGGAAGCGCTGAACAGTCACCCAGTGCCGGCCGGAAAGCTTGCTGAACCTCGTTGTAACGCAAAGCTGGTCAGTTCAGTCGCAATTCCGTGATGTGCCGCGGATCCGGCTTCAGCTCGCCGCGCTCCACGCGCTTGACGATGTCGGTCAGCGCGGCATTTGCGGCGCAGGAGATGCCGATCTTCTCGCCTTCGCGCACCACCAGGCCGTTGAGGAACTCGATCTCCGTCCTTCGGCCCTTCTGCATGTCCTGCCCCATCGAGGGGCGCTGCGCGCTTGAAGTGCGCTTGCCGTCCTTGAAACGTTGCTCGTCGCAGGTCCGCATCGCCGCCTCGTCGCCCTCTCCGGCGCGCGCGATCGTGTCGGGCGGTAGATGCAGGATTTCTTCCAGTTGATAGCCCTGCGCCTGTCCGACGCGGATCGCTTCGCTGCCAAGCCGCGTGGAGAAGCGGCGCAGCGGCTCGCTTTGCAAAATTTCTGCGCCCGGCAGACCGGTGCAGGCGGAAAGCCCGTTGCCCATGACGTTGGCGACCAGCTTTGACCAGCGCTCGCCCCAGAGATTGTCCGTCACCTTGGCGCTGTCGGAATAGCCGACCAGGCGGCAGACCTCTTCCGCCCGTGGCGTGAGGCGGCCGTGGACTTCGCCGGCGCGGAAGACGGTATGCGCCGCCCCGCCCTTGCCGGCGCCGCGATGGATGTGGCCGGGCTCCGGCAGGTTGACCGTGATGCTGCTGGCAATGCAGCCCAGCGTTTTGCCCCAGCCGACAATGCCGGCAATCGTCTCCTCGTTCATGCAGTTCTGCAGCGACACGACATAACCGTCCGCCGCCAGATATTGCTGGATCAGCATGGTGGCCCACGCCGTGTCGTAGGATTTCATGCAGACGAAGGCGACGTCGACCGGCTGCTCCTTGGCGAGCTGCTGCGCATCCGTGACGTGGAGCGCGCGCACCGGCACCGAGAACTCCGCAACGTCCATGGCGTGGGTGACCCGCAGCCCGTGCTTGCGCATATGCTCGACATGCTCGGGCCAGGGATCGATGAAGGTGACGTCCTCGCCCGCCTGCACCATATGGGCACCGGCATAGCCGCCGACGGCCCCTGCCCCGACGATCGCAATTTTCCGGCCCATGGCTCTCCCCTGTATTTTTCTTGTGGCGGCGAATAGCGTCCGCTCATTCGTTGCAGAGGTTACTTTAGCGGATCGGGAGGGCCCGCCAAGCGTCGAACCCGTGGCTATTGCCCTATTCAGCCTTGATGCCTGCGAACTTGATCACCCTCGCCCACTTTTCGGTAGCCTCAGAGATAATCGTTGCGAATTCCGCAGGCGTGCCTCCCAGCACTGTGCCGCCCAGTTCGACGATCCGGGCTTTGACCTTGCTGTCGGCAAGGCCGGCATTGAGCTCCTTGTTCAGCCTGTCGATGATTTCCACCGGAGTGTTCCGGGGCACGCCAATGCCCGCAAAACCGCTGGCCTCATAACCAGGCACGAACTCCGCCACCGTAGGAACGTCCGGCAACACGTCCAAACGCGCCGCGGTCGTTACCGCCAGGGCGCGCAGCTTGCCGGCCTGGATGTGCTGGATCGACTCCGACACCGGACTGAAAATCACCTGCAAATGGCCGGCGACCAGATCGGTGGCCGCAGGCGCGCCGCCGCGATACGGGACGTGGACCAAATCCACGCCCGCCATCATCTTGAAGAGTTCGCACGTAATGTTTTGCGGGGTGCCGGGGCCGGCCGACCCATAGTTGATCTTGCCCGGGTTGGCCTTGGCGTAGGCGATGAATTCGGGGATCGTCCTGGCGGGCACCGACGGATGCACCACGACGACGTAGGCCAGCCGCGCGGCGCAGATCACCGGCGCGATGTCCCGGATGAAGTCGAAATTGAGATTGCTGTAGAGCGCGGCATTGATCGCATGCGGGGTCACGATTTGCAGCAGCGTGTAGCCATCCGGCGGCGCTTTGGCGACAGCTTCGGTTCCGATGTTACCGCTGGCGCCGGCGCGGTTCTCGACGATGAATTGCTGGCCGAGGCGCTCCGACAGCCATTGACCCATCAGGCGTGCCTGGATGTCGGTAGCGCCGCCCGCGGCAAAGCCTACGACGATGCGCACCGGCCGGGACGGATAGGCTTGCGCGCGCGAAAGACGAGGCACGGCCGGCAACGCAGCAGCGCCCACGGCCAGATGCAAAAATGTGCGGCGGGGAAATTTCATGATCCTCCCTCCACAGTCTGCGCTGTGTTGCGGACATGCCATCCAGCCGGACGCCCCGCGGGAACAGACTACACCCCTCTAGTCAGGCGGTGGAAGGGGTCGATGCCTCTCATAGCACTTGGCGGACGTCGGGTCCGGGACAGAGCGACAGTCGTCCAAAAGAAGACGGGGCGACCAGTGCAGTTCGAGATTACGGAGCAGACGAGGGCTTCCCTCGAAGTCTGGTTACGAATTCTCCGCGCGACTGGTCTCGATATCTCTTCCCGAGCCGACTTCATGCACGCCCTCACCTATCCACCCGACAATATTCCCCGCAGGTGCATCGCTGGGTTGACAGCGTCGATCTGAAATCGATCTCCTATGGTACCCATTCGATGGCGGGGACGAAGGTTACTCAAATCTATCGCAAGACTGGCAACCTTCGTGCAGTCCAGCTTCTACTCGGTCATACAAAACCGGAGAGCACCGTCCGTTATCTCGGGATCGAGGTTGGCGATGCTCTACACATTGCAAGCAAATCGAGCTCTAGTCATCACTTATCCCCGGCGGTCGCTTGCGCGACAAAAACCGGACGTTCCCTGAAAATCAGGTGTTGGACCCAATCCGATTGCCGGCCGCATTTTAACCCGACTGGCTGTTTCTCCCTCGCCTCTTCGCCGCAAAGTGCTAGAATTTAGATCCGTCCTGAAAGACCGAATGACACCGCGCGAGCTCATCGCTTTCGTCGGCGCCTCGGCTTCAGTTCGCCGGAACGAGAAAAGAGCGCAGCTCTGCCATCGGCACAAGGGAGGACATCATGCTCGACAAAGCCCCGGACGGAAAAGTGTCTGATCTGCTCAGCGCGCTCGACAAAGCGCTGTCCGCTGGCGAGGTGGAACGCGCCGTCGATCTCTTCCAGACGGACTGCTACTGGCGCGACCTCGTTACCTTCACCTGGAACATCAAAACAATGGAGGGCAAGGAACAGGTTCGCGACATGCTCAAGGCGCGGCTCGCCGATACGAAGCCGTCGAACTGGAAGATTGCGGACGGAGAGGACGCTTCCGAAACAGATGGAGTTATAGAGAGCTGGATACAATTCGAAACGGAGGTCGCGCGTGGCTTTGGCCACATGCGCCTGAAAGACGGTCGGATCTGGACGTTGCTGACGACCATGAGCGAACTCAAGGGACACGAAGAGCCATTGGGCTTCGACCGTCCGATGGGAGCGAAACACGGCGCCGAACGCAATCGAAAGACATGGAAGGAAGAGCGCGAGGCCGAAGCTGCCGAACTCGGCTACTCGCGTCAGCCCTATTGCGTCATTGTTGGTGGCGGTCAGGGCGGCATCGCGCTCGGAGCCCGTCTGCGCCAGCTTAATGTGCCGACGATCATCGTCGAAAAAAATGAAAGACCTGGCGACAGCTGGCGCAAACGTTACAAGTCGCTCTGTCTGCATGATCCGGTTTGGTACGATCATCTGCCCTATCTGCCGTTTCCCCGGAACTGGCCGGTTTTCTCACCGAAGGACAAGATCGGGGACTGGCTCGAAATGTATACAAAGGTGATGGAGCTCAACTACTGGGGCGCCACCGAATGCAAGAAGGCATCTTACGACCAGAAAAGCCGCGAATGGACCGTTGTCGTTCAGCGCGACGGCAAGGAAGTCGTCCTCAAGCCTAAACAGCTCGTACTTGCGACGGGGATGTCAGCCAAGCCCAACATACCGAAATTCGAAGGCATGGACTTTTTCAAGGGCGATCAGCACCATTCATCGCAGCATCCGGGACCAGACAAATACAAAGACAAGAAAGCCGTTGTGATCGGCTCGAACAATTCCGCCCATGATATTTGTGCCGCACTTTGGGAAGCCGGAGCGGACGTTACCATGGTTCAGCGCTCGACGACCCATGTTGTGAAGTCGGACTCGCTGATGGAGCTCGGATTGGCCTCGCTTTACTCCGAACAGGCGGTCCAGTCTGGAATGACGACGGCCAAAGCCGACCTGATTTTTGCTTCACTGCCTTACAAGATTCTGCACGAGTTTCAGATCCCGGTTTATAACGCGATCAGGGAACGCGATGCCGATTACTACAAACGTCTCGAGAAGGCAGGCTTCCTGCTCGATTATGGTGACGACGATTCCGGTTTGTTCATGAAATACCTGCGGCGTGGATCCGGATACTACATCGACGTTGGTGCTTCGGAATTGGTAGCCAATGGCAGCATCAAGCTGAAGAGCGGGGTCGATGTCAAAAAGCTCACGGAACATTCCGTCATCTTGACCGACGGGACCGAGCTGCCGGCAGATCTCGTCGTTTATGCCACCGGCTACGGTTCGATGAACGGCTTCGCCGCGGACCTGATCTCCAGGGAAGTTGCGGACAAGGTGGGTAAGGTTTGGGGACTAGGCTCGAATACGACCAAAGACCCGGGCCCATGGGAAGGCGAACAGCGAAATATGTGGAAGCCGACGCAGCAGGAGGGACTTTGGTTCCATGGCGGTAACCTGCACCAGTCACGCCACTACTCCCAGTTTCTGTCCCTCCAGTTGAAAGCGCGAATGGAAGGCATTCCCACACCGGTTTACAGTCTCCAGAAGGCCCACCATCTGAGCTGATTGCTTGAGCATGATCCGGAGACGGCACCTAACTAAAATCGGCGTCTTGCCTGATGTCCGCTTCGCCGCCAGAAGCGGCCGTTGAGCCGAAACTTCCGCCTTCAGATCTCGGTTATACGGCGATCCTCGGAGTGCAAAAAGGGTGAGAGCCGCTACTCGGCAGCCCTCCCCGAGGCTCACTACCAACTGCCCTGTTGCTCGTGTCCGATCCATCCGCCTATATGACCAACTCCGTCAATGGATGGCGGCATTCTGGCGCGCCGTGATCGGGCGTACGTAACCGAAACACCAAGACCCGCCGAGGCGGAAACCGACCGGAGTATCCGCATCCATGACTGATCGAGCCGACGCCATCGCCGCGAAGATCGAGACTTTTATCCGCGCCGAGGTGATCCCCTACGAGAAGGATCCGCGGACGGGTCCGCACGGGCCGAGCGACGACCTCGTGCAGGAACTGCGCGACAAGGCGCGCAAGGCCGGTGTGCTCACGCCGCACATTCTGCCAGATGGATCGCATTTCACGCAGCGTGAGACTGCGATCGCCTTGATAAGGTCCGGCCTCTCACCCCTGGGGCCGCTTGCCTGCAACACGATGGCGCCCGATGAGGGCAATATGTATCTGCTCGGCAAGGTCGGAAGCGCCGAACAGAAGGTGCGCTTCCTGGAGCCGCTGGTGTCGGGCCGAGCGCGTTCGGCGTTCTTCATGACCGAGCCGGCAGACGCGGGCGGCGCAGGCTCCGATCCCTCGATGATGCAGACCACGTGCAGGCTCGACGGCAATCACTGGGTCATCAACGGACGAAAGAAATTCATCACCGGAGCCGAAGGCGCCCGGGTCGGCATCGTCATGGCGAAGTCGGACGACGGCGCGTGCATGTTCCTTGTCGATCTGCCGGATCCCGCGATCCGCACGCTGCGCGTGCTGGATACGATCGATAGTTCGATGCCGGGCGGGCATGCCGAGATCGAGATCGAGAACCTTCGCGTCTCCGCCGACCAGATGCTGGGCGCCGCCGGCGATGGTTTCAAATACGCGCAGATCCGCCTCAGCCCGGCGCGTTTGTCGCACTGCATGCGCTGGCTGGGCCTCGCCATCCGCGCCAATGAGATCGCCACCGACTATGCCTGCCGCCGCCACGCGTTCGGAAAACCGCTGGTCGATCACGAAGGCGTCGGCTTCATGCTCGCGGAGAACCTAATCGATCTCAAACAATCGGAACTGATGATCGACTGGTGCGCAAGTGTGCTCGACACCGGCTCGCTCGGGACGGCCGAGAGTTCGATGGCCAAGGTGGCCGTGTCGGAAGCGTTGATGCGGGTCGCCGATCGCTGCGTGCAGGTGATGGGCGGTACCGGCGTCTCGACCGAAACGATCGTCGAGCAGGCTTTCCGCGAGATCCGCGCCTTCCGTATCTATGACGGGCCGACCGAAGTCCACAAATGGTCGCCGGCCAAGAAGATCAAGCGCGACTGGAAAGCCGAACAGCATTGAGCGGAGCGCGGGCGCGGCGATTCATCCCACGGGTTTCCGGGTAGCTCGTGTCTTTGGAGGCGATCCGGCAGGCTTGATCCGAATTCGCGTGGATCCGCCCTTGGGCTGATCGATCTCGAAAGAATTTGTCTTTCGCACGAGGTCGCTCAGCTTGCGGGAGCCGAAGGTTCTCGGATCGAAATCGGGGGCGAGGTCGGTAAGCCGTTTTCCGACTTCCCCGAGAGCGACCCACCCGTCTTCGCTTTCCATCTGGGCGATGACCTTCTTGATCATAGGGGTGGCTGCATCGGGGGGCTGGAGCGGCTGCGACCTCGAGGCGGCATCCTGCGTGTTCGCCGTGCCGCCAAGCAGGTTCTCGGTATAGACGAATCGTCGGCAAGCCTGCCGGAAGCTTTCCGGTGTCTTCTGTTCGCCGAACCCGAACACATCGACGCCGTGCTCCCGGATGCGGGCGGCAAGCCGCGTAAAATCGCTGTCTGACGACACCAGACAGAATCCGTCGAACCGGCCGCTGTGAAGCAGGTCCATCGCGTCGATGACCAGGGTTATGTCGGACGCATTCTTTCCAGTCGTATAGGCGAACTGCTGCTGTGGTATGATGGCGTGCTTCGACAGGATGTCGGCCCAGCCCTTGGACCTTGCATTGGAGAAGTCGCCGTAGATGCGGCGGACGCTGGCCTCCCCGATTTTTGCAATCTCCTCGAACAATCCATCCGCAATCTTTGCGGACGCATTGTCAGCGTCGATCAGAACCGCGAGACGGGGCGAGCGCGTTTCGGAAGGCATGACTTTCCCCAATTGTTGAATCGAGGACATCGTCCCTCGAACCGCGCCGTGGACAGCGACGGATGGATATAGCGATGTCGAGGCTCTCGCCGCCAGAGCTAATTTCCCCTGGCGGGGCGCAAATCCGGCTCAGGCCGATTTCACTTCCGGCATCACGCCGCCAAGCGCCACCGTCAATTCCGCGGCGACCTCGCGCACCGTCTGCCCGAGCATCGGCAGGCGCTCGTCGGTCAGGCGGCTGGTCATGCCCGAAACGGAAATGGCCGCCAGCGGCTCGGCGCAATCGTTGTAGACGACGGCGGCGATGCAGCGCAGGCCCATACAGGCCTCCTCGTCGTCGATGGCAAATCCCTGGCGGCGGACCCTTTCCAGTTCCTTGAACAGGTCACCCGGCCGCACGATCGACTTTTCCGTCAATCGCGGCATGCCGTGATGGCGGATGATGGCGCTCACATCAGCATCCGAATAGGTCGCCAGCACCGCCTTGCCGACACCGGAGGCCACCATGGCGACGCGGCCGCCGACCTTGGTCAGCGAGCGCATGATCTCGCGGCTTTCCATCCGCGTCAGCACGATGATGAATTCGTCGTCGACCACGGCGAGATTGGCGGTCTCGCGCGTCAGGTCGCGCAGCTTGCGCAGGTATGGCACCGCCTGCGCCGAGAAATTACGCCTGCGGGCAAACGTCGCCCCCACCGTGAAGGCGCGCGCCCCGACATGCCATTTCGATTCGGTGCGGTCGAACTGCACGAAGCGGCGGTTTTCCAGCGTCCCCAGCAGGCGATGCACCGTTGAGGTCGACAACCCGGTGCGGATGGCAAGATCGCTCAGCCGATAGCCTTCGTCGTCTTCCGCCAGCGTTTCGATGATCGAGAGCGCGCGATCGACGGACTGGACGCCGCTGTCGCGCGCGTCGGGCTCGCTGTCCGCGCTGGATTTCGGCTCGATGGCCTTGCGGCGGATCACGTCTTTCTTCATCGCGACCTGCATCCATCCGTGAGTCAGACTGCTAGCGAGATCGGCAATTCGTCAGACAAAAATGCCGCTTCGGATGTCCGAAGCGGCATTTGTTGTTGATAGACTCAGAGCAGGCCCGCGCCGCGCGCCCACTTGTACTTGGCGCCCAGCACCTCGACCGGCAGTTCGGTCGAATAGGCATAGGCCGGGATGCCGTTCTGGTAGAGATATTCGGCGGCCTCCTCGACCTCGACGTCGCCGGCGAGCGAGGCGACGATCGGCTTCACGAAGCCTTTCGCCTCCATCTCCTTCTTCACCTCGACCATGTTGCGGGCGAACACCATCGGCGGCGTGACGATGGTGTGCCAGTAGCCGAGGATCAGCGAATGGATGCGATCGTCCGACAGGCCGAGCTTGACCGTGTTGACGTAGGTGATCGGCGGCTCGCCACCGGTGATATCCACAGGATTTCCAGCCGCGCCGAATGGCGGAATGAATTTCCGGAACGCGGCGTCGAGGTCCGCCGGCATCGTCATCAGCGACAGGCCGTTATCCACAACCGAATCCGACAGCAGCACGCCCGAACCGCCGGCACCGGTGATGATCAGGATGTTCTCGCCCTTCGGCGTCGGCAAAACCGGCACGCCGCGCGCGAACTCGAGCAACTGCCTTAAAGACCGGGCGCGGATCACGCCGGACTGCGCGAACACGTCCTCGTAGATCTTGTCGTTGCCGGCGAGCGCGCCGGTATGCGACGAGGCCGCCTTCGCACCGGCCGATGTGCGGCCCGCCTTCAGCACCACCACCGGCTTCTTCTTGGAGACGCGCTTGGCGGCTTCCGCGAAGGCGCGGCCGTCTTTCAAGTCTTCGCAGTGCTGCGCGATGATCGCGGTGTTCGGATCCTGCTCGAAGAAGGCGAGCAGATCGTCCTCGTCGATGTCGGACTTGTTGCCGAGGCCGACGATCGCGGAGACGCCCATCTTGGCCGAGCGCGAGAAGCCGATGATCGCCATGCCGATGCCGCCGGACTGCGACGACAGCGCCGCCGAACCCTTGACATCATAGGCGGTGCAGAACGTGGCGCAGAGATTGGCCGGTGTATAATAGAAGCCGTAGATGTTCGGCCCCATCAGGCGGATGTTGTACTTCTTGCCGACCTCGACGATCTCGGCCTGCAATTCGGGCGCGCCGGCTTCGGCAAAGCCCGACGGAATCAGAACCGCGCCCGGAATTTTCTTCTCGCCGCATTCGACCAGCGCACCGGCGACGAACTTCGCGGGGATCGCAAACACCGCCGTGTCGATCACGCCGGGCACGTCCTTGACGCTCTTGTAGGCCTTGTAGCCCAGGATCTCGGCGGCCTTGGGGTGGATCGGATAGATCTCGCCCTTGTAGCCGCCGTTGATGAGATTCTTCATCACGGAGTTGCCGATCTTGCCGTCCTCGGCGGAGGCGCCGATCACGGCAACGCCCTTCGGCTGCATGATGCGGTTCATCGCGGTGACGATTTCTTCGGTCGGGCGCGGCGCCGGGCGCGGCTTGTATTCGAAGTCGACGACGATGCGCACGTCGGCGGCGATCGCGTCCTTCTTGGTGGCGAACACCGGGTTGAGGTCGAGTTCGACGATTTCGGGGAAATCACTGACGAGCTGCGACACCTTGACGATGATGTCGGCCAGCGCGTCACGAGAGACCGGATCGCCGCCGCGCACGCCCTTCAGCATGTCATGGGCCTGGATGCCGTCGAGCATCGACAGGGCATCGTCCTTGGTGGCGGGCGCGAGGCGGAAGGTGATGTCCTTCAGCACTTCGACCAGCACGCCGCCGAGGCCGAACGCCACCAGCTTGCCGAACGAGCCGTCGGTAATGGAGCCGATGATGACCTCGGTGCCGCCGGCCAGCATCTGCTGGACCTGGATGCCCTCGATCTTGGCGTCAGCCTTGTATTTCTTGGCGTTGGCGAGAATGGTCTCGTAGGTCTTTTCCGCGTCAGTCGCGGTCTTGACGCCGACCACGACGCCGCCGGCTTCGGTCTTGTGGAGGATGTCCGGCGAGACGATTTTCATCACCACCGGGAAGCCCATGGCGGTCGCGAGCTTGGCGGCCTCGGCCGCGGACTTCGCCACGCCTTCCTGCGGAACCGGAATGCCGTAGGCGTCGCACACCAGCTTGCCTTCCGGCGCGGTGAGGCTGGTGCGCTTCTCGGCTTTCACCGTATCGAGCACCCGGCGGACAGCCTGGTGGGCGCTGGGCTCGACGATCTTGCGGGCCGCATCTGCAGAATTTGACATTGGCTTCCTCCTGGGGCTAATTTTATGGTATTTGGTATGCCAGAGATCAGATTGTCAAGACAAACTATCATGCAGAAACATCGAAAACACGGGCATCTTGACATCCTGGTATTTGGTATGCCAAAAATATTAGGCTGTTTCTTCTGCTAAGAAGACGTCTCCAACACAGGGAGGAGACGAGTCGTGCCCGCACCTAAACAAACCAAGGCGCCGCCTGTCATGGCTGATGCAGATATCGCAATCGTCCGGATTGCTCCTGAGACGAGCTTCAAGAACAAGGCCTATGAAGCCTTGAAGGAAGCTATTCTCAAGATGGACATCTATGCGACGCCCGAGCAGGTGATGCTCGACGAGCGCGCGCTGTCCGAACGCCTCGGCGTCAGCCGCACCCCTATTCGCGAAGCCATCGCGATGCTGGAGCAGGATGGCTTCGTCAAAACCGTGCCGCGTCGCGGCATCGTCGTGGTCCGCCGCACCAAGACCGAGATCGTCGACATGATCCGCGCCTGGGCCGCGCTCGAGAGCATGGCCGCGCGCCTGATTACCAACACGGCGCGCAAGAAGGACATCACGGCGCTGCGCGATTTCTTCAAGGATTTCGGCAAGGACCGCCTGCCGCAGGACCATGTCGAGGAATACTCCAAGGCCAATATCGCGTTCCATCAGGCGCTGATCTCGCTGTCGGAATCGCCGGTGCTGGTCGACATGACCAACGACATCCTGCTGCACGTGCGCGGCTACCGGCAATTGACCATCGGACGGAAGGATCGCACCGCGACCTCCCTGCCCGAGCATCTGGCGATCATCGAGGCGCTGGAAGCACGCGACACCGAACTCGCCGAGAAACGCGCGCGCGATCACACGCTGGGCCTTGCCGCCTACGTCGAAGCGCACGGGCAGGAACTGTTCAACTAGACGCCACTTCGCAGCAGAAGACGACGAAAAATCGTCCGAACCAAAACGATCAGGGAGATGAGCCCATGCTGAATACCGCGACCAAGTCCGAAGCACCGGGCACCGAGCAGGAACTGACGGATGGCTTTCATCTCGTCATCGATGCGCTCAAGCTCAACGGCATCAACACCATCTATGGTGTGCCGGGCATCCCGATCACGGATCTTGGACGCATGATGCAGGCCGAGGGCATTCGCGTGCTCTCGTTCCGCCACGAACAGAATGCCGGCTACGCCGCCTCGATCGCCGGCTATTTGACCAAGAAACCGGGCGTCTGCCTCACCGTTTCGGCGCCCGGCTTTCTCAACGGCCTCACGGCACTGGCCCACGCCACCACCAACTGCTTCCCGATGATCCTGATCTCGGGCTCTTCCGAACGCGAGATCGTCGACCTGCAGCAGGGCGACTATGAAGAAATGGACCAGCTCGCGGTCGCCAAGCCGCTCTGCAAGGCGGCCTTCCGCGTCCTGCACGCCGCCGACATCGGCATCGGCCTGGCGCGCGCGATCCGTGCCGCCGTCTCCGGCCGCCCGGGCGGCGTCTATCTCGACCTGCCCGCAAAGCTTTTCGGCCAGGTGATCGATGCGGCTGCCGGCGCGAAGTCGCTGGTGAAGGTGATCGACGCAGCGCCCGCCCAGATCCCCGCCCCGTCAGCCGTCAAGCGCGCGCTCGACGTGCTCAAGGCTGCGAAGCGCCCCCTCATCATCCTCGGCAAGGGCGCGGCCTATGCGCAGGCCGACGACGAGATCCGCGCCTTCGTCGAAAAGTCCGGCGCCCCGTTCCTGCAGATGAGCATGGCCAAGGGCCTCCTGCCCGACACGCATGCGCAATCGGCGGGAGCTGCGCGCTCCACCGTGCTGAAGGACGCCGACGTCGTGATGCTGATCGGCGCCCGCCTCAACTGGCTGCTGTCGCACGGCAAGGGCAAGACCTGGGGCGAAAACCCCAAGAAATTCATCCAGATCGACATCGAGCCGAAGGAAATGGATTCCAACGTCGAGATCGTGGCCCCCGTGGTCGGCGATATCGGCTCCTGCGTCTCAGCCCTGCTCGCGGGCATGGGCGGCAACTGGTCGGCCGCGCCGGCCGACTGGCTCAGCACGGTTTCCAAGAAACGTGACGAGAACGTCGCCAAGATGGCGCCGAAGCTGATGAGCAACGCCTCGCCGATGGATTATCACGGCGCGCTCGGCGTGCTGCGCACCATCGTCAAGGAGCGGCCGGACGCGATCTTCGTCAACGAAGGCGCCAACACGCTCGACCTCGCCCGCGGCGTGATCGACATGTACAAGCCGCGCAAGCGCATCGACGTCGGCACCTGGGGCGTCATGGGCATCGGCATGGGCTATTCGATCGCAGCCGCCGTCGAAACCGGAAATCCGGTGCTCGCGGTCGAGGGCGACTCGGCCTTCGGCTTTTCGGGCATGGAAGTCGAGACCATCTGCCGCTACCAGCTTCCGGTCTGCATCGTCATCTTCAACAATGATGGCATCTATCGCGGCACCGACGTCAATGGCGCAAGTTCGGATCCGGCGACCACCGTGTTCGTCAAGGGCTCGCGCTACGACAAGATGATGGAAGCGTTCGGCGGCGTCGGCATCAACGCCACCTCGCCCGACGAATTGAAACGCGCCGTCAACGCCGCGATGGATTCCGGCAAGCCGACGCTGATCAACGCCGTGATCGATCCGGCGGCCGGTTCCGAGAGCGGCCGTATCGGCAACCTCAATCCGCAAAGCGTCCTGAAGAAGAAATAACCGACTTCAACCCATTTCATCCTGCACGCGCAAGGCAGACAGACACAGTACGGAGCAAACACGATGACAAAGGCGCTCGAGGGCGTTCGTATTCTTGATTTCACCCACGTTCAGTCGGGTCCGACCTGCACGCAATTGCTGGCCTGGTTCGGCGCCGACGTGATCAAGGTCGAGCGCCCCGGCGTCGGCGACATCACGCGTGGCCAGTTGCAGGACATTCCCAATGTGGACAGCCTGTATTTCACCATGCTGAACCACAACAAGCGTTCGATCACGCTCGACACCAAGAACCCCAAGGGCAAGGAAGTCCTCACCGCGCTGATCAAGAGCTGCGACGTGCTGGTGGAAAATTTCGGCCCCGGCGTGCTCGACCGCATGGGCTTCCCCTGGGAGAAAATCCACGCCATCAACCCGAAGATGATCGTGGCCTCGATCAAGGGTTTTGGCCCCGGACCGTACGAGGACTGCAAGGTCTATGAGAACGTCGCCCAGTGCACCGGCGGCGCGGCCTCGACCACCGGCTTCCGCGACGGGCTGCCGCTCGTCACCGGCGCGCAGATCGGCGACAGCGGCACCGGCCTTCATCTCGCGCTCGGCATCGTCACCGCGCTCTACCAGCGCACCATGACCGGCCAGGGCCAGAAGGTGACCGCGGCGATGCAGGACGGCGTGCTCAACCTCGCGCGCGTCAAACTGCGCGACCAGCAGCGCCTCGCCCACGGCCCCCTGAAGGAATACAGCCAGTACGGCGAAGGCATTCCGTTCGGCGATGCCGTGCCGCGCGCCGGCAACGATTCCGGTGGCGGCCAGCCCGGCCGCATCGTCAAGTGCAAGGGCTGGGAGACCGATCCCAACGCCTACCTCTATTTCATCACCCAGGCGCCGGTCTGGGAGAAGATCTGCGATGTGATCGGCGAACCCGGCTGGAAGACCCATCCCGACTACGCCAAGCCGCCGGCCCGGCTGTCGCGCCTCAACGAGATCTTCGCGCGCGTCGAGCAGTGGACGATGACGAAGACAAAATTCGAGGCGATGGAAATCCTCAACAAGGACGACATCCCCTGCGGCCCGATCCTGTCGATGAAGGAAATCATCGAGGACCAGTCGCTGCGCGCCACCGGCACCGTGGTCGAGGTCGATCATCCGACCCGCGGCAAGTACATCTCGGTCGGCAATCCGATCAAGCTGTCGGACTCACCGAGCGATGTGACGCGTTCGCCGCTGCTCGGCGAGCACACCGACGAAATCCTGCGCCAGGTGCTCGGCTTCTCCGACCACCAGGTCGCCGAGATCCACGATTCCGGCGCGCTCGCCCCGCCGCGGAAGCAGGCGGCCGAATAAGCGACGCCACCGAACAGCACCAAAGGCCGCCGGTTTCGGCGGCCTTTTTATTGGAGTGGGTGAAGGCCGAAGCGGTTCGGCGGCTGCTTGCTGCAGCTCTCCCGCTGGCGAGTGAGTTCTGAATGCTTTCAGCTGTTGGTCGCGCGGACCCGCAACAGACGCCCCCGCAGACTCCCCTTGCTATTTTTCTGCATTTGCAGGGCTTTGGTCTGCTCTCCTCGTGAAAGCTGACCTTGGCGGTTGCTAGCTGCAGGTCGCCTAAGGGCCACTGGCGACGTCTGAAATGAAAAACGCCGCCAACCGAGACGGCCTCCAAATTTGGCCGGCATCGGAGATAAAGGTCGTCTGCTTGATCTAGGTCAATAGTTCCCCGCATCATCAGCGCTCGCCTTCACCCGGTGAACGGACCGGAAGGGAAGGATGATCGAAACGCAGCATCCTGCAATCCCCACGCATTTGCCTTGGTTCATCACAGAGCCCGGACAAATCG
The DNA here is from genome assembly GCF_054059515.1 of Bradyrhizobium sp. URHC0002. Classification (NCBI taxonomy): domain Bacteria; kingdom Pseudomonadati; phylum Pseudomonadota; class Alphaproteobacteria; order Hyphomicrobiales; family Nitrobacteraceae; genus Bradyrhizobium; species Bradyrhizobium sp. URHC0002. The sequence goes on from NZ_JBSSCF010000001.1 coordinate 7,106,583, forward strand.
ACACGCTCACGGTGTTCACCGGGCTCTTCCTATTGTTGTTCACCGTAACAATGGGGGTCCTGATGTTCCGACTTCTCTATTTGCCTGCGAAAATAGTACCGCAGGAACAGAAGGCCAAATACGAAGTCGTTGCGACGCTCTGCTTGCTCGCGATGTTCACTCCCGGAAATCTCTTTTGGATAGCCGCCTTACTCGTAGCGATGACAGACATCCCCGATTTCACACCGTTCCTCCAACGGATAGCCGGGGCGGTTCGGCGTATCGCTCGATCACCGAAAAGGAAAGAAGAAATTCCTCCACGTCCGGAGAAGGCAAGACAACAGAGAGCAGTTATGAAGGCTACCGCGCAAATGGTGCTCGTACTTGGGATGCTTTTTGGTCCTGCCGAGGCGACCGCTGCCTCGTGCTCGTCCTATTACATTTCGGAAATCACTCTTGTATCGCCGGGTGACACCGAGGCCGGTCGTGTACAGACTTTTGTTGGATTTGGAGCGTCGAAGGAAGAGGCCGAAAAGAACGCCTTGGGGTCCTGCTCGCACGTCCAGCTTGACCTCCAAACATGCCTGGACTCAGATCGCATCCTGGGTCGTAACGCTCCTTCGGATGAGGCTAACAGCTCGCTTCATCTGAAGTACAGGAAGGCGGTCAAGCGCGTCGCTGGCTGCGAGTAGCGCGACCTTCGCTGCGCGCCACCGGCACCGTGGTCGAAGTCGAACATCCGACCCGCGGCAAGTACATCTCGGTCGACAATCCGATCAAGCTGTCGGACTCACTGAGCGATGTGACGCGTTCGCCGCTGCTCGGCGAGCACACCGACGAAATCCTGCGCCAGGTGCTCGGCTTCTCCGACCACCAGGTCGCCGAGATCCACGATTCCGGCGCCCTCGAGCCGCCGCGCAAGCAGGCGGCCGAATAGGCCCCTTGTCATCTGAAATGCCAAGGCCGCCGGTTTCCGGCGGCCTTTTGCTGTCTGGAATGCCACTTTCGTTAATTTTGCTGCAATGCAAACTGCCAATTGCTGCTATGCAAACAAGCCTGTTGTGGCTGGTATCTGGTATACGTAAATTACCCCCAGATCACGAAGCGGAATGGTTCCGCACCAAGAAAAGGGGACAAACATGTCCAAGACTGCATCCATCGGCCTCCTGCCCTCCAGCACCCTGTTCAGCCGTCTGATGGCCTCCATCGACCGCCTGCTGACCGCCAGCAGCCGCATTGCCGTCCGCAACGGCGACCTCCCCCGTTTCGGTCTCTGAGCCTGAAAATAAGCGTTTCTGCGCACAGGCGCGATCAGACGACCGACCTCAGCCTTCGCTGATTGGATCCATGGCCCCGGTTTCCGGGGCCATTTTTTTGTTTGCGCCAGGCCGCCGGCTTTACCAACGTCTGCGACAAATCAGCCCGAACGGCAATCCACGGCAACTATGGGTTTGCGTCCTGGCATATCGCATACAAAAATGAGGCCATCGCGCTCTTGAATGAAAAAGGGGCGCACTGGGGGGGGACGGCCTTGCGTTACCGGGACAGGCAGCCGATCGGGGATGGAACATGGGTGCATCCCATGACTTCCCTTTGCTGTGTATGGCAAATTCGCAATTGGCCGAAAGGAGCGGATGCCGCGCCGACGGGCCCCTTTTACAATTCCAACCTGTGACCGATCGGAGAAGACAGCCGCCGCGGCAGTAAATACAACATTGGGAAGCCGGCAGAGACCGGTGCAACCATAAATCGACGGGAGAGAATCAAATGAAACACAAAGCACAAACGGCGTGGGGCGCAATCATTGCCTTGTGCGCGGTCGGGATTTCTGTCCCCGCAGCCGCCGCATGGGAACCGGTGCGGCCCGTCGAGTTCATCGTTCCTGCCGGCACCGGCGGCGGCGCCGATCAGATGGCGCGGACGATCCAGGGCATCGTCACCAAGCATAATCTGATGAAGCAGCCGATGGTCGTCATCAACAAGTCGGGCGGCGCCGGCGGCGAAGGCTTCCTCGACCTCAAGGGAGCGGGCGGCAACCCGCACAAGATCATCATCACGCTGTCCAACCTCTTCACCACCCCTCTTGCGACCGGCATCCCGTTCAACTGGAAGGATCTCACCCCGGTGGCGATGCTGGCGCTCGACGAGTTCGTGCTCTGGGTCAACGCCGAGCAGCCGTTCAAGACGGCGAAAGAGTATGTCGATGCGGTGAAGACGGCTGCTCCGGGCAGCATCAAGATGGGTGGTACCGGCTCGAAGCAGGAAGACCAGATCATCACCGTCGCGGTCGAAAAGGCCACCGGCGCCAAGTTCACCTACATTCCCTACAAGGGCGGCGGTGAAGTCGCCGTTCAGCTGGTCGGCAACCACGTCGACTCGACCGTCAACAATCCGATCGAGGCGGTCGCGCAATGGCGCGGCGGCAAGCTGCGTCCGCTCTGCGTGTTCGACGCGCAACCGATGGCCTATGACGAGCAAGTCGCCGACGGCAAGAGCTGGAAGGACATTCCCACCTGCAAGTCGCAGGGTCTCGACATCGAATATCTGATGCTGCGCGGTATCTTCATGTCGCCGAGGGCCACCAAGGACCAGGTCGAATATTACATCGAGCTGTTCAAGAAGGTCCGCGCCACGCCCGAATGGCAGGACTTCATGAAGAGCGGCGCTTTCAACACGACCTTCCTGACCGGGGCTGACTATGCCAAGTGGGTCGAGGTCGAGGAGAAGCGTCACGAGGTCCTGATGAAGGATGCCGGCTTCCTCGCCACGGCGGGAAACTGATCGACTGGTTGAACCCGCAAACCGGAACCGCAGCATAAACGCCGGGCCTTAAGGGACCGCTGGCCCGGACTCGCATGGAGTTTTGATGACCACAGGCAGCTCGAGCAAGACCGGCCCCACCCACAGGCTGGTGGAGGCAGGGATCACGTTGCTGATCGCCCTCTTCGGCGTGGTCGTGATCGTCGGCAGCGTGAAGGCCGGCATCAACTGGGGCGCGGAAGGTCCGCGCGCCGGCTTCTTTCCATTCTACATCGGAATCTTCATCCTCGCCTCCAGCGCGATAAACCTGTGGAACGGACTGCGCGAAGACAATGACGAGCTGTTCGCCGAATGGGGACAGCTTCGCCAGGTCATGAGCGTCGTCGTTCCGACCGCGATCTATGTCGGCGCCATGCCGTTCACCGGGCTGTACCTCGCCTCGATCATCTTCATCGGATGGTTCATGCGATGGCTCGGCAAGTACCCTTGGCTGGTCGTGCTGGCGGTCGCGCTCGGCATGCCCATCGTCACCTATTTCATTTTCGAGCGCTGGTTTCTGGTCCCGCTTCCCAAGGGGCCGGTCGAAGAGTGGCTCGGTCTGTAACGTCGTCGCACGCTGGGGATCACCGCGATGGAAGAACTCGTCAATCTGTTTCACGGCTTTGCGGTCGCGCTGCAGCCCTTCAACATCATGGTGATGGTCGTCGGCATCGTGCTCGGCGTCGTGATCGGCGTGCTGCCGGGATTGGGCGGCGCCAATGGCGTGGCCATCCTGTTGCCGCTGACGTTCAGCATGCCGCCGACATCGGCCATCATCATGCTGTCCTGTATCTACTGGGGCGCGCTGTTCGGCGGGGCGATCACCTCGATCCTGTTCAACATACCAGGCGAGCCATGGTCGGTCGCGACGACGTTCGATGGCTACCCGATGGCGCAAAAGGGCAAGGCCGGCGAAGCATTGACGGCGGCCTTTAGCTCGTCGTTCGTCGGCGCGCTGTTTGCGGTGATCATGATCACGCTGGTCGCGCCGCTGGTCGCGAGCTTCGCGCTGCGATTCGGGCCAGCCGAAAAATTCGCGGTGTATTTTCTGGCGTTCTGCAGCTTCGTCGGCTTGAGCAAGGAGCCGCCCTTCAAGACCATTGCGGCCATGATGATCGGATTTGCGCTTGCCGCCGTCGGCCTCGACTCCATCACCGGACAGCTCCGGCTGACGTTCGGCTTTACCGAATTGCTGAACGGGTTCGACTTCCTCATCGCCGTCATCGGCCTGTTCGGCATCGGCGAAATCCTGCTGACGATGGAGGAAGGGCTCGCCTTCCGCGGCGGCAGCGCCAAGATCAATTTGCGGGTCGTGCTGCAGACCTGGAAGGAGTTGCCTGCCTACTGGATGACGTCGCTGCGCTCCTGCATGATCGGTTGCTGGATGGGCATCACGCCCGCCGGTGCAACGCCGGCCTCCTTCATGAGCTACGGCATCGCCAAGCGAGTGTCGAAGCACGGCGCCAATTTCGGCAAGGGAGAAATCGAGGGCGTGGTCGCGCCGGAGACCGCGGCGCACGCCGCCGGCACCGCGGCGTTGCTGCCGATGCTTTCGCTGGGCGTGCCGGGCTCGCCGACGGCCGCGGTGTTGCTCGGCGGCCTCCTGATCTGGGGCCTGCAGCCCGGACCGATGCTGTTCGTCGAACAGAAGGAGTTCGTCTGGGGCCTGATTGCCTCGATGTATCTCGGCAATATCGTCGGCCTGCTCGTCGTGTTGACCTGCGTGCCGGTTTTCGCGGCCATCCTGCGCGTCCCATTCAGCATCATCGCGCCGCTCATCCTGGTGCTGTGCGCGATCGGCGCCTATTCGGTCCACAGCTCCACGTTCGATGTGATGCTGATGCTGGTGTTCGGCGTGATCGGTTATCTCCTGAAGAAGTGCAATTATCCGCTCGCGCCGCTGGTGCTGGCGATCGTGCTTGGCGACAAGGCGGAAGAGGCATTCCGGCAGTCGCTGCTGGGATCCCAAGGTTCGCTCGGCGTGTTCTTCTCCAACACGCTGGTCTCAACGATCATGATCCTGGGACTAATTGCGCTGTTCTGGTCGGTGATCCAGCAAGGCTATACCCGCCTCCGCGCCGCCATCGCGTAAACCCAGGCGGAACATTACCGCCATAAAATCAAACGTGTTTTTGTCCTGTTCGGGGGGCCGTGCTATCTCACGCACGTCCCCTCCTTCGCGCTTGCAGCATTCCGGCGCGGTGACGAATTGCAGTGTGCCGGCCAAAATATCCCTTGTCTACTGGCATAACATATACCAAACTGACGTGAGCTGTCGGGTATCGATAGAACAGCCTATGGAGGGAAAATGACGGACACAGTGCATGGTGCGGCGCCCGTTGAGGCGGCCCGAGTCAGCGATGCCTATCGCTGGACCCAATTGACCATCGGCGTTCTCGCGATGGTGATGATCGCCAATTACCAATATGGTTGGACTTTCTTCGTCCCCGACATCCAGAAGAAATTCGGATGGGATCGCGCCTCGATCCAGTGGGCCTTTACCCTTTTCGTTTTGTTCGAAACCTGGCTGGTGCCGGTCGAGGGCTGGTTCGTCGATAAATACGGCCCGCGCATCGTCGTCCTCATTGGCGGCATCCTCTGCGCCATCGGATGGGCGATCAACGCCCAGGCGACTTCGCTCAACGGCTACTATCTCGGCATGATCATCGCAGGCATCGGCGCCGGTGGCGTCTACGGCACCTGCGTCGGCAACGCGCTGAAATGGTTCCCCGACAAGCGCGGCCTCGCCGCCGGCATCACCGCCGCCGGTTTCGGCGCGGGTTCGGCGCTGACGGTCGCGCCGATCCAGGCGATGATCAAGGACTCCGGCTTCCAGACCACCTTCCTCTATTTCGGTCTCGGCCAGGGCATCATCATCGTGATCCTCGCCTTCTTCCTGTTCGCGCCGAAGTCAGGACAAGTTCCTGCGGTGACGCAGAACGCCAACATCATCCAGACCCGGCGCAATTATCAGCCGACCGAGGTGATCCGTCAGCCGATCTTCTGGCTGATGTATTTCATGTTCGTGATCGTCGGCGCCGGCGGATTGATGGTTACCGCCAACCTCAAGCCGATCGCCGTCGACTGGAAGGTCGACAGCGTACCGGTCACGCTGATGGCGGTGACGATGACGGCCGTGACGTTCGCAGCCACCATCGATCGCGTGCTCAACGGCCTTACCCGCCCCTTCTTCGGCTGGATCTCCGACATGATCGGCCGCGAGAACACCATGTTCATCGCGTTCGGCATGGAAGGCATCGGCATCTGGGGCCTCTACATGCTGGGCCACGATCCGGTCTGGTTCGTGCTGCTGTCGGGCTTCGTGTTCTTCGCCTGGGGTGAGATCTACTCCCTCTTCCCGTCGACCTGCACGGATACGTTCGGTGCGAAGTTCGCGACCACCAATGCCGGCCTGCTCTACACGGCAAAGGGCACCGCAGCACTGCTGGTGCCGGTGGCGAACTACATGCAGCAGTCGTCGGGCAACTGGGACGCGGTGTTCCTCGTCGCGGCCGGCGCCAACATCCTGGCCTCGCTGCTGGCGATCGCGGTGCTCAAGCCCTGGCGCAAGGTGGTGGTCGCCAAATCGCAGCTGGCGGCCTGATCCGAAACCGGATCGGTTGTTCGAAACAAGCGCGCTCATCCTCCGGGGTGGGCGCGTTTTCTTTTGCCTCGACGGCCTCTGGTATACCTGAGCGCTTTCTGGACCGCTCCACCGACATCCCTCCCTCCCCCGGCTGGACTGCAGCGTTTCAAGAACGTCAGTAATACTGCCTATTTATCTTCATTCCGGCGGACTATTTCCACTCCAAATCGTGTTGACAATTGGCATTATGTATACCAGACTTGACGTAATAATTCACCCCAAGGAGGTTGCCATGCAAGTCGGAGATATCCTGCGCAAGAAAGCCGCCCGTGTCGCAACGGTTCGCATGAACGAGACCGTCGCCATTGCAGCCCAACTGATGCGCTCCAGCAATATCAGCGCACTGGTCGTCAAGGATGTCGTCCGCACCGAAGGCAACACCGCCGTCGGCATGTTCACCGAACGCGACGTGGTGCGCGCCATCGCCGAACACGGCACGGCCGGCGTGAACATGCGCGTTTCGCAATTCATTTCGGTGCAGCAGCTCGTCTCCTGCACATCGACGGATACGCTCGAGCATGTCCGTCACCTCATGAGCAAGCATCACATCCGCCACGTGCCTGTCATCGACAATTACAGCCTGATCGGCGTCATCAGCATTCGCGACATCTCAACCGCGTTCGACGACGAAGCGACGCCCTTCAACCTCGCCGCCTCGGCCTGACCGGCCGCTTCGAACACCGCCGGCATTTTTTGGGGCTGCACTCCCAGGGAAGACGGCATCGCACCGCAATACTCAGCTCAACTCCTGCCCCAAAGCAGGCGCTCGCAAATCTGCGCCTGAGTAGTGGCGCGCCGGAAAACATCATCTGTGGGAGGGCGCATGGCGCGCAACATTCTGATCCTTGGAGCCTCGTATGGCTCATTGCTGGCGACAAAGCTTTTGATGGCGGGTCACAACGCGACCCTGGTTTGCCGGAAGCAGACGGCAGAACTCATCAATCGCGACGGCACCGAAGTTCGCATCAAGCTGCGCGATGAGGCGGCCCACCGGCCGATCTTCTCGCGTGACCTGCCTGGGATCCTGGACGCGGTCGAACCCGCCGACGTCGATCCTTCGCGCTATGATCTGGTTGGTCTTGCGATGCAGGAACCGCAATACGCCGACCATGCGATCCAGGCTCTGATGATCAAAATCGCCGAGGCGAAACTGCCTTGCCTTTCAATCATGAACATGCCGCCTTTGCCCTATCTCAAACGGATCCCGGCGCTGGCGAACATGGAGCTGGAGGAAGCCTATACCAATGCCGGGGTATGGGAACGGTTCGAGCCGGGCCTGATGTCGCTCTGCTCCCCCGATCCGCAGGCCTTCCGTCCGCCGGAAGAGGCGGCGAATGTTCTTCATGTCGGCCTGCCCACAAACTTCAAGGCAGCATCGTTTGCGGATGAAAAACATAACCTGCTGCTGCGGGAGCTGGAAGCCGACATCGATGCGGTGAAGCTTGATGGACAGGACGTTCCGGTGAAGCTCAAAGTGTTCGATTCGATGTTCGTCCCGCTGGCCAAATGGTCGATGCTGCTGACGGGGAACTACCGGTGTATCACGCCGCAAGAGCCGCAATCGATCCACGACGCCGTGCACGGCGACATCAATCTCTCGCAGTCGATCTATGACCATGTCGATGCCGTCGCCCAGCGTCTGGGCGCCGACCCCACCGATCAGGTGCCCTTCGAGAAATACGCCAAGGCGGCCGAAAGCCTGCTCAAGCCGTCGTCGGCGGCCCGGGCGGTCGCTGGTGGTGCGCAATTCATCGAGCGCGTCGACCTGCTGGTAAAGCTGATTTCGCATCAGCTCGGCGCACCCAATGCCGAAATCGACCGTACGGTCCAGATCGTCGATCAGAAACTGAATGAGAGCATCGCGAGGGGCGGATCGGCCGCGCCGCGACGCGCTCCCTTCGCCGTGACTTAGAGCCCTGGCGGTTCTCGGTTCGGATGAACCAGAAGGGACTCTGGTCTTAAGTTTCGACGCGTTTTTCTTGAGCGAAGCCGCGTCCGCTTCGCTCGACAACGCGATCGATCATCACAGCCGACAGGCCCGATCGCCGACCCTCGGGGCCAAAATCCGGCTTTCTGCAACTGTTCCGATCCTATTTCGATTTGGCGGTTTGCGGTGCGAAGGCGCGCTTCATGGAAGCGTACACCCTTAACTGTGCGGCGTTACGAAGCGCATTCTGTCGCGCCTCTCCCTCAGGCAATTGCTTCGCCTCAGTGGCGCGCGCATCTGCCTGCTCTTCCAAATGGTCCGCCGTCAAAAATACGGTCTTGTTCTTGTTGCGCATGTCGGGCCTCATGTCGGTGAATACAAATTGCCATCGAACCAATCGAGAGGTTCGGCGGGCGACGCGCTGGATACAACCTGCAGTTGCTGGATGTGGCCGCATCTTGTGCAGCGCAGCGTCCAATGCTCATACCCCGGTAGCGAAGGCGTGATGCGCTGCACCATAGCAACACCCCGGCAACGGGCGCACCGTGAACTCGATAGGACCCGGGGTCGTGAGGGTGCTACTTCGGCAGACATTTTTAATCTTCCATGAGATTGCCAAAATCTAGTTTGGCGATCTAAGCTCGCCTTCAAGCCACCCTCTGGCATCGCCGTTCATGGGGTCGCTGACCACCAAAACTTGATGGACACGATCACATCTTGGGCACGCAAAGATGCGGAGTTCGTGACCCGCTGTGCCGGCCACAACGCCGACCAGCTTCGTACGGATCTGACAGTACTGACAGCGCGGACGCTCTATGGGGCTGAGCGGCGGATCGGTTGATGAGGGATGAGAGCCGAGCATTCGGCACCCCCGTTGAATCAGGTGGGTGCGCGACAGTCTGCCGGACACCGGACTCTGACGGGGTGATTTTCTCGCCCCGAAAATAGGTCCGCTGGTCAATATTGACCACAACGTACAATTTTTAATATTTAGGTTTCGCCGGTTCCAATGGAGGGACTTGTGAAGTCGTCAAAGCGAGCGTTCGATCCCCAGGCTTTTCTAGCCAAAGTCGGGACCGGCAAAACGATAGTGAAGTACCGGAAAGGCCGGATCATCTACTCCCAAGGTGAGGCGGCTGATAGGGTTTTTTATATCCAATCGGGCAAGGTCAAGGTGACCGTTGTTTCCGAGCAAGGCAAAGAAGCCGTCGTCGGCATGTTGGAGACGGCGCAGTTTTTTGGCGAGGGATGTTTGAATGGTCAGGCGGTCCGCATTGGAACGGCGAGGGCAATGGAGGAGTGCCTTATCACCTCAATAACGCGGAAGGCGATGCTGGCGGCGCTCCGCAAGGAACCGATGTTTTCAGAACTTTTCGTGACTTACCTGGTGACCCGCAGCAATCGCATTGAAGAGGATTTGATCGACCAGCTATTCAATTCGAGCGAGAAGCGGCTCGCACGCCTTCTTCTACTGCTGGCCAATTTCGGAAAAGATGGAAAGCCAATCCCAATCGATGCTGCCATCAATCAAGCAACCCTGGCGGAGATGATCGGAACGACGCGGCCCCGGGTGAGTTTTTTTCTGAACAAATTTCGCAAGCTTGGATTGATCAGCTACAACGGAAATATCGAGGTGCACCGTTCTTTGTTGAACGCGGTCTTATATGAAAAACCCGAGCTGGAACGAGACGAAAAGCCGACTGAATAGTCAGAGCTGCCCCATATCAAACATGATCTTCGGCGCGCAGGAACTCGTCAGCAAGATCTCCACGACATGATGCTCCTGCCCGGCGATCTGATCGCTGCGGCACGCCCGTCCGCATCGGCTGAGCGCGATCGCGCTTTCGAGCGAAGTCGGATACCGGTTGTTCGGGCGCGCTAAAAGCGATTGGGCTCTAGCGGCGATGCTTTTTCAGCTTTGGCGAAGCCGCCGGCGCCCGCGCGTTGGCATCGAGCGATGCTGACGCCACTGGTGTCTCGCCCTTGGTCCCTCCGCGTCCTATTTCACGTCGTGGCCAGGCAAAATCGTCGGCGCGACCGGCGGGAGCCGACAAAGCCTCGCCTTTGATCAAGAGCCGCGCTGCCTGTGCATCCATCGCGACCTGTCGCGCCCCGGGAGCACCGAGCAATTGATCCGTACCGACAGAAGAAGCCACCAGGGGAACGATCGGCCCGGCCAGCGGACGCGGCGCCGGCTGATCCGGCCGCGCACTGGCGTCGGGGGTTGCCGGTTCGGTGGGCAGCACGATCGGCGCGGAACGCGCGGCCAACAGCCGGTTGATTTCGCGCTCGGCATAATGCGCGAGCTTGAGCGCGCCGGCCTTGGTGAAGTACACGCCGTCGGAGGAACGCAGCCTGCGGATCTGGCCTTCGAAATCGGGGCCTTGCTGTAAAAAGCGCCCGGCTTCATCGACAAATCCGTCCCAGACATCGACATAGGTGATGCCCGCCTTGCCTGCCGCATCGCGATAGAGCGTATCCAGAAACGCCGTGTCGGCGGTCGCCTTGGGGCCACGTACCGCCGGCAGACCTACCCACAGCACCGGTACCCCCTTGGCCTTGAGCACGCGGATCATCTCGTCGATCTTTTCCCTGTAGAGTTCGACCCAGCGTTTATCGCGAAACTCATGGAGGCCGCTCGGCGAGCCCGCGCTCTTTTCCGATTCCATGGCCTGCCGCGCATCGCTGTTGTCGGCTGAATCGTCTGGCGGCAATTCGGGATCCACCGCCTTGGACGCGCCGTCCAGCTTCGCCGCAGGTTTTTCGCTTGAAGGCTTGCCATCCGTCTTGGCCTTGGCGTCGTTCTTCTCCCCGGGCTTGGTGTCGGATTTGTCGGCTGCCGGCTCGCGGATTGCGACGCGATCGTCAAGCCCGAGCATGACGACGATGGCGTCCGCTTTTTCGGTGGCGAGAATACCTTTGGCGGCGGCGGCCCAATCGGCCGGATTGCCCTTCGGCTGATACCTGATCAGGCCGGAGGATATCTTGTGTTTGCGGATCACGCCCATCTCGGGCTGATCGGCATAGACGTCCTCAAGCCCGTAGGCGAGCCAGTCCGCCATGGAGTCCCCGAGCACGAGAATGTGGCGCTCGGGAACAGTGTTGCGCTTCTCGGGCGGCGGCGCCTTTGAAAAATCCTCGCGCACCGCCGGCGCTTGCCGCCCGTGCCGAGGCGACGGCGCATACTGCTGCTGGTACGGCGCAAAGGGGTCGTTACCAAACCAGCCGCCGCCGCGCTGTTCGTTGCCGAACCAGCCGCCGCCGCGTTGCGGCTGCGGCCGCTGCTGATATCCGCCGAAATTAAAGAATTGTGCTGAGGTGGGTCCCACGCCCAGCACCAATCCGACTGCGACAGCCAGCGCAACCAGCCGACCACGCCCGGTAAAGATGCCTAGCTTTTTTGGATCCTTCGGCATGCGCCTGGACCGCACATACGCAGAACTTGTTTTGTCAGGTTAGCACAACCGCGCTGTCGCGAGTCTCAGTTTACCGTGAAGTGCGTGATCGTCAGTGTGCACCGCGCGAGCAACCGCATGTTGCGCTCCCGCCTCCCGGGCGAATTAAGGCGTTCGCGATTTCAAGGTTGCGCAGCGGAATTGAGATTCTGAAGTGCGGTCTTTAAGAGCCTTGTTCGCCATCCCTGACGGGACCGGCAACCAACCGATAGGTTGGCACCCATGTCGTGTTCCAGCTTTCCATGGTCACGCTGCACACCGAGCATTCAAAGCTGCTGATCTGGCGGCCGGGGGCCATCGACTCGGTGCGGTTGTAAACCGCTCCGCACTGGCAGGACCGGCGGTGTGATTCTGACATGCCACTTTATGCGCCACTATTCCGAAATAGGCCACTCACGTTTTCAAACCCGGCCGCTGCCAACCAGGGTCCAGACTCAATTGATCAAAGCCAGAATGCCACGGCGGCAACGAGGCACAGGGCTGAAAAGTAGTTCCGAGCGAGTTTGTCGTAGCGCGTTGCGAACGCGCCTGAAACCCAACCGCTTCGTCAATGGGGAGATGTTACCGGGGGCCACCGATCATTCCGAGCGCCATGGGGTCATCCGCGGTATCCAGCGCGGGACGGCGGCGCGGAACGCCTCGTACTCCCTTCCAAACGTCTGCTCGAGCGTGGGTTCTTCGTACGCCACGACGAAGACGTGGAAGGCGAGCCAGAGCAGCGCGCCGTAGACGATGAGGCGCCAATCGCCCATCAGCACCGCTTGACCCAGGATGATGGCAACGACCGCGACGTATATTGGATTACGCACATAACGGTAGAGACCGGTCACCACGAGATTCCGGGTCGGCGCGATGGGCGCGGGGGTGCCGAGACCCTGCAGCGCGAAACGCGCAAATGCGTCGACGAGCCCAGGCACGCCTGCGAGAATCATTATCGCGCCGATGCCGCGCGTCAGCTCCAGACCAAGGAACGGCGGCCGGAGTTGCCAACCCGTGATCGACCATGGAACGAGCCCCGCCAGCGTAAATGGGGCGACCACGAAGAAAACCGCCGAGCCCAGGACGGCAATGGTTCGTTGCACGGCGGTTCCCGACACTCGCTGCGAGCTCATTGCAAGGTTTCCCGTCGTCATCCGGGTGCCGACACGCTCGCCATGTTATCCCAAAAGCGGAAACCGCGCACGGCTAAAGCCAGAATGCCACGGCGGCCACGAGGCACAGGGCTGAGAAGTAGTTCCGAGCGAGTTTGTGGTAGCGCGTTGCGATACGCCTGAAGCCTTGAGCCTGCAGTAGCAGCGCTCGATGCCGTTGCGATCCTTATACCGCGGAAGGACAGAGTCCTATCCTGCGCCCTTCAAACCACTCCACGGCATGAACGTCGCCGCCAACTGAGGCGACCTGACAGCGTCTACGTGGGCGACCTAAGGCCGGGCGACGTGAGCCAGTCGTTCATGTGGGAAGCGGCCTCGAGATGTCTGATCTTTCGCTCCAGTTTCGATCGCAGCAAACCAGGCGGCAAACGCGATCCTGCGACTTCAAGGCGCTTCTTCGCGGCCGCGATCTGCTCTTTCAACGTATGGAGCTTGGAACGGTGTCGCTGCATTGCAGTTCCTCAGTCCCAATTCAGGAACGCGATGCGTCTGCTGGTCCGGTCGGAATCCACTCTGGGACAAAAGCGTCGATTTGGCGTGTCCGCAGCATGCCCGGTTTAGCGTGTGATGTCGGAAATGCCCGAGCTCCCAGCAAAATTATCCGTCCCGCGGAAACAAGGCCCTTCTTTTGCATGATGGTGTTGCCCTAACCTCCGCCCACCCCCGTAGACTTTTGCAGGGGGTGACGGCATCCTGCCCCTCGAAATCTCACAAAAGACGCGCGCGGGCCTCCGTGGGCGAAAAATGACAGGAAAGAGCATTTTCCAAATGGAAAATGCTCATGGAAACCAGAGGGCAGACATGAAGACGCGATTCACCGAACTCGTTGGCGTTGAACACCCGATCGTCCAGGGCGGCATGCAATGGGTCGGCCGCGCCGAGCTCGTCGCCGCCGTCGCCAATGCCGGCGCGCTCGGGCTGATCACCGCGCTGACGCAGCCGACGCCGGAAGACCTCACCAAGGAAATCGCGCGCTGCCGCGACATGACCGACAAGCCGTTCGGCGTGAACCTGACCATTCTTCCCGCCATCAAGCCGCCGCCCTATGTGGAATACCGCCAGGCCATCATCGAAGCCGGCATCAAGATCGTCGAGACCGCCGGCAACAAGCCGCAGGAACACGTCACCGAATTCAAGAAGCACGGCATCAAGATCATCCACAAATGCACCAGCGTCCGTCACGGCCTGTCGGCGGAGCGGATGGGTGTCGACGCGCTCTCGATCGACGGCTTTGAATGCGCCGGCCATCCCGGCGAGGACGACACGCCCGGCCTGATCCTGATCCCGGCCGCCGCCGACAAGATCAAGATTCCGATGATCGCCTCGGGCGGTTTCGGCGACGGCCGCGGCCTGGTCGCAGCACTGGCGCTCGGCGCCGAGGGTATCAACATGGGCACGCGCTTCATGTGCACCAAGGAGAGCCCGATCCACCAACTCGTGAAGGAGCGCATCGTTGCGAACGACGAGCGTGAGACCGAATTGATCTTCCGCACCATGCGCAACACCTCGCGCGTGGCCAAGAACACGATCTCGACCAAGGTGGTCGCGATGGAGAAGGAAGGCGCAAAGTTCGAGGACGTGCGCGAACTCGTCGCCGGCGCCCGCGGCAAGATGGTCTACGCGACCGGCGATGCCGATGAAGGCATCTGGTCGGCCGGCCAAGTCCAGGGCCTGATCCACGACATTCCGACCTGCGCCGAACTGGTGTCGCGCATCATGCGCGACGCAGAAGCCATCATCCAGAGCCGGCTCGAAGGCATGGTGTCGGGCGCCCGCCGTCAGGCCGCCGAATAGGCGGCTTGACGCCAGAAAAAGACAAGCCACCGAGAAGCAGCTGCGTGCGCCTCCAACAACGAGAAGAGCCCATGAAAGCCTATGTCTACGGCGCCAATGGCGCCGAAATCGCCGACGTCGCAAAACCTTCGCCGAAGGGCACGCAGGTGCTGGTCAAGGTCCATGCCTGCGGCCTCAACCGCGCCGATCTCGGCATGACGAAGGGCCATGTGCATGGCGCGGCCGGCGGCGTCGGCACCGTGCTCGGCATGGAATGGGCGGGCGAAGTCGCCGAGCTTGGGCCCGATGCCAAGGGCATCAAGGTCGGCGACAAGATCATGGGCTCGGGCGGCGCGGCTTTCGCTGAGTACACGCTGGCCGACCATGGCCGGCTGTTCCGCGCGCCCTCGAACATGAACTTTGAGGAAGCCGCCACCCTCCCCGTCGCGCTCGCCACCATGCACAACGCCGTTGTCACCAACGGCGCGCTGCAGGCGGGCCAGAGCGTGCTGATCCAGGGTGCCAGCTCCGGCGTCGGGCTGATGGCGATGCAGATCGCAAAATTCAAGGGCGCAAAACTCGTGATCGGCTCGTCCACGGATGCGATGCGCCGCAGCCGGCTGAAGGAATTCGGCGCCGATCTCGCGGTGGATTCCAGCGACCCCGGCTGGGTCGATCAGGTGCTGAAAGCGACCAATGGCGTAGGCGTCGACCTGATCGTCGACCAGGTTTCCGGCAAGGTCGCCAACCAGAATCTCGCTGCAACCAGGGTCAAGGGCCGCATCGTCAATGTCGGCCGGCTCGGCGGCACGCACGCCGATTTCAATTTCGACCTGCACGCCGCCCGACGCATCAACTATATCGGCGTCACCTTCCGCACCCGCACCATCGAGGAAGTCCGCGAGATCTTTGACGAGGTCCGGAAAGACATCTGGGGCGCGGTGGAATCGCGAAAACTGCAATTGCCGATCGACAAGGTTTATCCGTTCGCCGAGATCGGCAAGGCATTCGAGCACATGGAAGCCAACAAGCACCTCGGCAAGATCGTGGTGACGATGTAGCCGATGACGTTGCAATGCGTACTTGATGGCGGACGTTATTTCGAGGGGCCGCGCTGGCACGCGGGCCGGCTCTGGTTCGTCGACTGCCTGGATCGGACGCTGCTCAGCCTCTCCCCGTCCGGCGCGCGCGAGCAGCATGCGAAATTCGAGGGCGACACGCCCTGCGGCACAGGCATCCTGCCGGACGGACGGCTCGTCGTCCTGACGATGTTCCGCAAGCGCCTGATAACCTATGCCGACGGCCGGCTTTCGCTCTATGCCGACCTGTCAGCGATCGCGACCGGCACGATCGACGACATGATCATCGATGGGCAGGGTCGCGCCTATGTCGGCGATCTCGGTTTTGATATGCCGCCGCCGCCCGATCGCGGCGCTCCCGGCCGCATCATTCTGGTGATGCCGGACGGCGCGGCCCGCGTGGTCGCCGAAGGATTGCGGTTTCCCAACGGCATCGCCGTCTCGGCCGATAACCGTCGGCTCGTCGTCGCCGAAATGGATGGCGCATGCCTCGCCGATTACGACATCACACCGAACGGCGACTTGAAGTTTCGTGGCCGCTTCGGAAGCATGAAGTCTCCGGATGGCATCTGCCTAGACCAACAAGGCGCCGTGTGGGTCGCAGCCTTCGAAGAAGATGCCTTCATTCGCGTCGACCGCAGCGGGCGCGAATTGCAGCGAATAGAAGTGCCCGGCCGCCGCGCCCTTGCCTGCGTCCTCGGCGGCGCCGAACGGCGGACATTGTTCTGCCTGAGTGCAACAACATCCCACGAAGAACTCCGGTAAAGCAAATCCTCCGCGCGGATCGACGTGATAGATGTGGAAATTGCCGGGGCTGGCCATCCCTGACCGCGCACTACACAACAGCGCGTAGGCGGATTAGCGCAGCGTAATCCGCCGTCTTGTGTGAGAATGCAGCGGCGGATTACGCCTTCGCTCTTCGAGCTACGGCGGACAAGTCGGCAAATCCGCCCTACACCCCTTGCCCGATCATCGCGGCTCACCGGAAAACCCCTGCCGCAGGGCTGACAGCCGGTCGAGGGCCGCTTGCGGCAGCGGGCCTCTTTCCACCGCTGCGAGTGCGTCGTCGAATTGTTGCGGCGTCGCCATGCCGACCAGGATCGTACCCATCGCCGGGTGAGACAGCGCAAACCGCGTGGCGGCTTCGGTCAGGCTCGTGGCGAACCCCTCCTCTATCAGCGGCATCAGGCGGCGCGCGCGATCGATATCGGCATCGTAGCTCATCGCCGAGCCGATCGGCTCGGGCGCCGGCCCCGCAATCGGATGACGCTCGGCCGAGCCCGACAGCGCGCCGCCGGCCAGCACGCGGATGCCGACGACGCCAACGCCGGCGGCCTCGGTGTGTTCGAACAACCGTCCATAATCCTGCGCCGGATAGCGCGCCGGCAATGCGCAGGCCGCAGATGGATTGAGCATGTTGTAGACCACCTGCGCGCTGTCGAACACGCTGCTATCGATCACCCGATGCAGTGCGGACGTATCGCCGAGTGCCGTGATCCCGAGGAAGCGAATCTTCCCCTGCTCGCGCAGGCGTTCGAACGCCGGCACCACCTCGTCGAGCACCTGCCGGACGCTGAGCGCCGGTCCGCCGCCTTGCTCGGTAATTGGATTGTGCAGATGAAGGATGTCGACCCGGTCAAGCCGCAGCCGCGCCAGACTGCCTTCGAGCGATGTCCTGACGGCGTCATCAATGCCGCCAACTTCGCCAGGCGGCAGCCGGACCTTGGTGCCGACGATGACGTTGGCCGGTTTCAGCTGTTGCAAAACCCGGCCAAGGTTCTTTTCCGACTCGCCATCGCCGTACAGCACCGCGGTGTCGAAGTAGTTGACGCCGACGGCGATCGCGCGTGCGACGGAACGCGCCTGGTCGGCCGCATCGCCGCGCACCATCAACCCGCCCACCGCGCCGCAGCCGAAGCCCAGCACCGAGAGCTGCATCCCCGTGCGCCCAAACACCCGCAATTGCATCGCCGTTCCTCCGGATGATCCGGAGATTATGCGATGTCGAATGGCGGCTTTTCAATCGTGATATTTGGCGCCGTGAAGTATTCCGCTGCCCGCGTAGGGCGGACTAGCGCAACGTAATCCGCCAGCTCATTCAGCGGCGGATTACGCCTTCCGCCTTCGCGCTTCGAGCTACGGCGGACAAGTCGGCTAATCCGCCCTACCCGCAATCAGTCTCGAGATTATGCGAGGCCCGCCCTCAGATTTCCCGGAACGACACCAGGCGGCGCTGCGTCTCGTCCCACAACACGAGCCGTACACACTGAAAGCTCTGCAGCAGTGTGATGCGGCCGACGTCGCGCAGTTCAGGATAATCGCGCAGCACGCGCGGCAGCCGGTAATAGGGAATCCGGCTGGAGAGGTGATGCACGTGGTGGATACCGATATTGGCCGTGAACCAGCGCAGCAGCGCCGGCAGTTCGTAATGCGAGCTGCCGTGCAGCGCGGCTTGATGCAGGTTCCAGTTCTCGTCGCGGTCCCACATCGTGTGCTCAAATTGATGCTGCACGTAGAACAGCCATACACCGGCCGTGGCGGCGAGAACAATCGTCGGAAGGTGCACGAGCAGGATCGCCTTGATGCCGATAAACCAGGTGAGCGTCGCAACGATGACGGCAATCGCGAGATTGGTTGCCATCGTACTGGCCCAGGGCTGCCAGCCATTGCGCATGAGGCCGACCGGGAGCCGCTGTTGCAACAGAAACAGATAGGCCGGGCCGACCCCGAACATGATCAGCGGGTGGCGGTAAAGACGGTATTTCAGACGACCCCACCAGGAAAGCGCGCGATATTCGCGCACGGTCAGCGTATCGAGATCGCCGGTACCGCGGCGATCGAGATTGCCGGTGGTGGCATGATGAGTAGCATGCGAGCGGCGCCAGCAGTCGTAGGGCGTGAGCGTGAGCACGCCAATGACGCGGCCGACCCAGTCATTCGCCACACGGCTGGCAAAAAAGGTGCCGTGACCGCAATCGTGCTGGATCATGAACAGGCGCACGAGAAAGCCGGCAGCCGGAACAGCGATCAGCAACGAAGCCCAGGCATGGCCGAGGGAGAACGTGAACCAGGCCGCGGTCCACAACGCGATGAGCGGCAAAGCCGTGATCGCCAACTCGGCCATACTGCGCAGCCGGTTCGGGGTGCTGTAGTTATTCAGGATGCGCGTCCAACGCCGGGCGTCGAGGGCGTCATCGCCACTAGGAGGTTGCACGAAGCCCAGGCCCTCTTGCCTGTTAGGCCGTTGCACAGCTGTCTTCTGCAAAGATATCCCCTTGTGACCGGTGCACGTAAGATCGAGACACCGACGGCTCGGCACCTTCTTCGGTTGATCGATGTTTGGAGAAGGCCTGAAAGTGCGTGCCTGTCAGCGGCAAGGCTAAGCGCCCAGCCGTTCGGCCAAGTGTCGACTACGCGACATATGGACACGAATCAGGGTGCCGTCAAGGACGCGTTTCCGGCGTCCCCATTGGGGTCAAAAGCAGACTGAGAGCTCGAATTTGTGATGTCTTAAGTCCCGCTCGAAAGCGGGAATTATGGGGAATTATGGTGACGGAGTGTGGGGCAGATTAACGCTGTGTAATCCGCCATCCTCCTTGAGACGCAAGCGGCGGATAACGCCCTCCGCCTTCGCGCTTCGAGCTACGGCGGACAAGTCGGCTCGCCCCGCCCGCTATCCTTTGTTCGGCGACCAGCCATAGGCCTTGATGCAGGCACCGCCCATCAACATGGCCCGCTCGCTGTCGCTCAGGCGGCTGGTCTTGAGGAAGGGCTCGACGGCCTGCTCGTAATTGACGACGGCGAATGCCCGCGTCCAGTCCGTGCCCCACAGGCAGCGATCGAAACCCCAGGCATCGAACACGCGCGCGAGCGGGTCCCAAATATCCGGATACGGATACGGTTCGCGCGACAGCGTGCAGGCGCCGCTGACCTTGATCACGGCGTTCGGGCGTTTTGCGAGATCCAGCACCTTCGGCAAGTCGGTCCAAGGCTCGGGCGGCGCCGGCGGCACGCGCGGCTGCAGGATGCCGAGATGGTCGATGATGAACCGCGTATCGGGATGGCGATCGATCAGCGCGGTCCCTGCGTCCAGATTGTCCCAGCACAGGATGTTGAGAGGAAAATCGTAACGAACGGCCGCGCGCGCAATCCGGTCGAGGCCGGGATCGTCAGTCGCGCGCTTCTCGTCCTTCCTCAGCATGATGCGGACGCCGACCGCGCCCGGCGTCTTCTTCCACTCCGCGACGATTTCGGCCACATCAGGGTCATCGGGGTCGAGCGGCTTGACGATGGCAAGCCGGCCGGGATGGGCCCGCTGCACTTCCACGGCATAGCTGGCGTCGTAGCGGTACAACGAAAAGGCGGAGATGAAGATCGCGCCGTCGACGCCGACCCTGTCCATCGCCGCCACCATCTCGTCACCCGTGACGTGATCGGGCCAGTTCGGCACACTGTGCCAGGGCCGCTTCGGACTGTTCGCCTCGTAGGCATGGACCTGGGAATCGATAATCGCCATCGTCGCCTCCGTTCTTTTGCCTGCGATTTTGGACAATGCGGCCGGCTCGTGTCCAGATAGCAAGAACGCCGCGCTGCAATGCGTCTGGCAAGCTATGGGGCCCTGAAGCGGACATCAGCGGATGTGACGCAATTACAATTGCGCCAACTTACAACTTGTGGTTTTTGTCGGTAGTCAATGAGAGTCGGGTTTGTTATGCGGCGTGTTGTGTTGTGGGCTTTGGTGTTCTGCCTTGTTGCTCAGTTCGGTGGATGCAAATCATCGACTGTTTCCGAAGTGGCGCTTGAAACTCCGCCTCAAACCAAGCCGCGGGATGCGCGGCTCGCGAGATTATATTTTCTGCGCGAGAAGGGACTTGTCGGCGCTGAAGCGGGAATCAAGATCGATGGCAAGCCGGCTGGTTCGGTAACCAAGGGGTTCTATTTCTTTTCAGAAAAACCGCCGGGACGCTACCGGATAGCCTGCGTCAATCCGATCATGATGGATTATGAAGCCGAAATAGAAATTGAGGCTGGAAAGACCTACTATTTCGGCGTCGGTACGCCACAGGTGGCAGCGCCCGGTCAAAATCTTCTCAATCAGGCCCTTGCCGGCAGCAGCGGAGAGCAAATGCGGCCGACGTCTCCGCTCATGGCAGGCTTTTCTGGCGCCGCCCTCTACCAAATCGACGCAGCAGAGGGACCTGCCGTCATCAGTCAATTGAAGCCGCAATAGCGTGGGTGATTGGCGGCGTCGGCGATCATTTCTTCGGCTCTGACTTCGCGACCAAAGCTATCTCGGCTGGATAGTCCAATGCGCGTATTCACGAGATTGCAAACCTCGGGCATGGCGCCGCGAGAACGTGGACACACATTCGGTTGTCATCGCCCGGCTTGACCGGGCGATCCAGTATCCCAGAGGCGGCAGTGATTGAACCGATAAGCCGCAGCGTACTGGATACCCCGCATGCGCGGGGTATGACGGTCTTCATTTGCTGCGACTGATTGGCAATTGCGAATTCTTGTCGGCTTTAATCTTACATGACGCCCTGCTAAACCCCCGCCATGAGTCATCCCCCCTCCATCAAGACCAATGTCGCGGCGATCTCGATCTTCGCCAGCGCCGGCATGGCTGCGGCGAAATTCGCCGTCGGCATTGCGATCGGCTCGCTCGCGTTGATCTCCGAGGCCCTGCACTCCTCCGTCGACGTGATCGCCACCGTCATCACCTGGCTGGTGGTGCGCGTCTCCGACCAACCGGCTGATGAGGAACATCATTACGGCCACGGCAAGTTCGAGAGCCTGTCGGCGCTCTTTGTCATCGCGCTGCTCTACGTGCTCGCCGGCGGCATCCTGGTCGAATCCTGGAGCCGCCTGCGCGAGGGCGCAGCCCCGCCGACGCTCTCGGCGATCCCCTTCGTGGTGCTGGTGATCGATATCGCGGTGAATTTCTGGCGCGCGCGGGCGCTGCATCGCACGGCGCGCGCGACCCGAAGCCAGGCGCTGGCGGCCGACGCGCTGCATTTCGCTTCCGACGTGCTCGGCTCCATCGCCGTCATCATCGGGCTGGTGCTGACCGGCCTCGGCTATCTCTGGGGCGACTCGGCCGCCGCCATTGCGGTCGCCGTCATGATATCGGTTCTCGGCCTGCGGCTCGGGCGCTCCACCATCGAAACACTACTCGATCGTGCGCCGGAGGGCGCGTCGGAAAAGGCCATCGCCGCCATCCGCGCGGTGCCCGGCGTGGTCGGAGTCGAGCGCCTGCGGGTTCGCATGGTCGGGCCGACGCATTTCATCGATGCCATCGTAAAAGTGCCGCGCACCTATCCGATCGACCGGGTCGAGGCGATCAAGAAGACCGCGCAGGCAGCGGTCACGGAGGCGCTCGGCGACGCCGACCTCACCTTCACCGCGGTGCCGGTCATCCGCGACAATGAGAGCGTGCGCGAGCGCATCATGGTGATCGCCCGTAATTCCGGCCTCGCCGTTCATCATGTCACCGTGCACGATCTCGGCGAGAAGCTGATCGTCGGCATCGACCTCGAGGTCGACGGCGACATGGAGCTTGCGGCGGCCCATGAGGTTACCCGCGTGCTGGAGCGAAATATCCGCGAGGATTTTGGCGAGGACGTCGAGGTCGACACCCACATCGAACCGCTCGAACCGGAACTGCCGCACGGCACCGACGCCGCGCCAGCGCGCGTCGAGACCATCAAGGCCGCGCTGACGCGCTATGCCGGCAACGGCGCGATCCACGACATCCATAATGTGCGGGTGCGCGACACCGACGCCGGCGAAATCGTCAACTTCCATTGCCGCGCAGCACCCTCGATGAGCGTCATCAAGGTGCACGAGAACGTCGACGAGATCGAGCGCGCGCTGCGCCGCGCGTTTCCGACCATCAAGCGCGTGATCAGCCACGCCGAACCGCCGCGTGTGTAGCGCGTTGCCGCGCAGCAACGTCCCAGGCCGAGGCCAACCACGTCCGTAATATTACTTGGACGCCGGCCGTATGGTTAAGGATTAGTTAGATCGAATCGCCCCATGTCGGTTCCCGGCAGTGGAACCTGTTGGTACATATGGCGAATTCATCCGCTCGGCAATTCCAGAACGGCCTTTCGGCCACATCCGTTGCACTGGGAATGGTACTGGCGTCCACAATGCCGTCGCGCGCCGTGGACTGGACCGGCGCCGCCTCGAGCGACTGGTTCAACGCTGGCAACTGGTCGGGCGGCGTTCCAACCAACGCAAGTAGCACGTTGATCGACACGGTCGCGCCCAACGCAACGGTGGTCGGAGCAGCCGGGGCGCAGTCATCCAATCTCACGGTCGGCGTTTCCGCCACCGGCGCGTTGACGATCCAGAACGGCGGCACCCTCAACAACAGCTGGGCCGTCATCGGCTCCAATGCCGGCTCGGTCGGCACCGCGACAGTAACCGGCGCCGGCTCGACCTGGACAAACAGCGGCAATCTCGCCATTGGCAGCGGCACGCTGACCATCAGCAACGGCGGGGCGGTGAGCAGCTACTTCGGCTTTCTCTCGACCGCCACCGCGACGGTGGATGGCGCCGGATCGACCTGGACCAATGGCGGCGATCTTTATTTCGGCAACAACGGCAGCACATCGCTGACCATCAGCAACGGCGGCGTCGTGAGCACCGTCGGCAGCAGCTATCTCGGCATCTCATCGGGCTCGACCGGCACTGCGACGGTGGATGGCGCCGGCTCGACCTTGACCAATAACGGCAATCTCATCATCGGCGATTCCGGCAGCGGCACGCTGACCATCCGCAACGGCGGGACGTTGAGCAATAACTGGGGCTTTATCGGCCGTCTTTCCGGCTCGACCGGCGCCGCGACGGTGGATGGCGCCGGCTCGACCTGGACCAGTAGCAGCATCCGTGTCGGCGATGGCGGCAGCGGCACGCTGACCATCCGCAACGGCGGGGCGCTGAGCAATGCCGGTGGGGCCGCCATCGGCGGTGCTTCCGGCGCGACCGGCACTGCGACGGTGGATGGTGCCGGCTCGAGCTGGACCAACGGTGGCGATCTCATCCTCGGCGATTCCGGCAGCGGCACGGTGACCGTCCGCAATGGCGGGACGCTGAGCAACGCCGCGGGCATTCTCGGCATCCAGTCCGTCTCGGCCGGGACCGCGACGGTGGACGGTGCCGGCTCGACCTGGATCAATAGCGGCGATCTCAATGTCGGCTTTGGCGGGAGCGGTACGCTGACCATCCGCAACGGCGGGACGTTGAGCAATGGCTGGGGCTTTATCGGCCGTTTTTCCGGCTCGACCGGCGCCGCGACGGTGGATGGCGCCGGCTCGACCTGGACCAATAGCGGCAATCTCCGTGTCGGCGATGCCGGCAGCGGCACGCTGACCATCAGCAACGGCGGGGTGCTGAGCAATGCCGGTGGGGCCGCCATCGGCGGTGCTTCCGGCTCGACCGGCACTGCGACGGTGGATGGCGCCGGCTCGAGCTGGACCAACGGCGGCGATCTCATCGTCGGCGATTCCGGCAGCGGCACGTTGACCATCCGCAACGGCGGAACCGTGAGCAACGTCGCCGGCTATCTCGGCATCCAGTTCGGCTCGGCCGGAACTGCGACAGTGGACGGTGCCGGCTCGACCTGGACCAGCACCGGCCTCAACGTCGGCTTTGGCGGGAGTGGCACGCTGACCATCCGCAACGGCGGGGCGCTGAGCAATGCCGGTGGGGCCGCCATCGGCGCTCTATCCGGCTCGACCGGCACTGCGACGGTGGATGGCGCCGGCTCGACCTGGACCAATAGCGGCGATCTCTATGTCGGCTCCAGCGGCAACGGTGCGCTGAACATCAGCAACGGCGGCGCTGTGTCCAACGTCTACGGCCATGTCGGCCGCTTTGCCTCCTCGACCAGCACCGTGACGGTCGATGGCGCCGGCTCGACCTGGGCCAATAGCGGCTATCTCTACGTCGGTTCTTCCGGTGCCGGGACGCTCACCATTCGCAACGGCGGCGCCGTGTCGGCCGTGGCCGTGTCCATCGCCAACCAGGCCGGCTCGAGCGGCGCGCTGAATATCGGCGCCGCCGTGGGCCAGGCCGCCGCCGCGCCTGGCACGCTCAGCGCGGCCTCGGTTAATTTGGGTAGCGGCAACGGCCAGCTCGTATTCAACCACACCAGCGCGAACTACACTTTCACACCGATCATCACCGGCAGCGGCGCCGGCACGCGAACGGTGCGCGTCGAGGCCGGCACGACGATCCTGACTGCGGCCAGCACCTACACGGGATCAACCGTGATCGATGGCGGCACGTTGTCGGTCAACGGCTCCATCGCCCAGTCGGCGGTGACGGTGAATGCCGGCGGCACGCTCGGCGGCAACGGCACCGTCGGCAACACCACTGTCAACGGCGGCAGACTGGCGCCCGGCAATTCGATCGGCCTGTTGACGGTGAATGGCAGTCTCTCGTTCACCACGGCGGCGTCCTACATGGTCGAGGTCTCCCCGACCAGCGCCGACCGCGTCAACGTCGCGGGAACGGCCACGCTGTCGGGCGCCACCGTCAACCTGTCCTTTGTCTCGGGAGCCGGAACCTCCGTCGCCAAGCAGTATGTCATCGTCAATGCCGCGGGCGGCGTCAGCGGCACCTTCGGATCGCTCGTGAGCAGCGGTCCCGCGCCCGCCTTCAAGCCGAGCCTCAGCTACGACGCCAACAACGTCTATCTCAATTTCGCGCTTTCCTTTGCCCTGCCCAACAGCGCCCTCAACGTCAACCAGACCAACGTCGCCAACGGGCTGGTCGACGCCTTCAACCGCAACGGCAGCATTCCGCTGGTCTATGGCGGATTGACGCCGGCCGGTCTGACGCAGGCATCCGGCCTTATCGCGCCCGCGGTGCACCCGACCATGATACAGGCGATGACGCAGTTCATGACCGCGATCACGGATGTGTCCGCCGCCGACCGCCGTCCCGATCCATCGCGCGCGACGGAATTCGCCGATGAGAACGACGTCAGAAACGCCTATGCGGCCGTTCCCCTGCGCGGTGCGGTCGGTGACGCGCTCATGCACACGAAGGCCCCGCATGCGCCGGTATTCGAATCTCGATGGAGCACATGGGTATCGGGCTTCGGCGGCGGCCAGACCACCGATGGCAACGCGGTCATCGGATCGAGCACAGCCACCAGCCGCATCTTTGGTGTCGCGGCCGGTGCCGACTACTGGCTGTCACCGGCGACGGTCGCGGGCTTCGCACTGGCAGGCGGCGGCACCAATTTCAGCGTCGCCTCCGGCGGCAGCGGACGAACCGACCTGTTCCAGGCCGGCGCATTCATCAGGCACACGGCCGGCTCCGCTTATGTCAGCGCGGCCGCGGCCTATGGCTGGCATGACGTCACGACCGACCGCACGGTCACGATCGCAGGCATCGACCAGTTGCGCGCGCGCTTTGCCGCCGACACCTTCGCCGGCCGTCTCGAAGGCGGCAATCGCTACATCGCGCCATGGTTCGGCGGCCTCGGCGTCACGCCTTACGCCGCGGCGCAGGTGACCATGACCCGCCTTCCCGCCTACGCCGAAACGGTGGTCTCCGGCACCAATGCGTTTGCATTGTCGTATCTTGCAAAGAACGTGACCGCGCCGCGGACCGAACTCGGATTGCGCAGCGACAAATCCTTTGCCATGAACGGCGCGCTGCTGACATTGCGCGGTCGCGCCGCCTGGGCCCATGATTACAATCCTCTCAACGCGGCCTCGGCGACATTCCAGGCGCTGCCCGGCGCAAGTTTTGTAGTGAACGGCGCGGCCGGCGCGCACGACGCGGCACTGACGACGGCTTCGGTCGAACTGAAATGGCTGAACGGTTTTGCGCTCGCCGCGACGTTCGAGGGCGAGTTCTCCGCCGTCACCCGTTCCTATGCCGGCAAGAGCGTCGCAAGTTACCGGTGGTGAGCACAACTCGCGCGGCATCGTCGTGGCATGACCGCCGCAACGAACATGCGATGCTGCAGCTCAAATTGAGGCAGCGCGTTCTCCTTTCGGACTCGAAATGCCGCCATTATTTTGCGTGGGACAACATTTATTTCGAATTAACAAATCGTTGACTCTCGACAGCCCGGAAAATCTGGATTCAAATCGCTATGATTCGGAATGACGTGGGGTTCCTTCCGGACAATGTGCAAAAGAGCCTTCGGCGGGGGTCTAAAGCATGGCGCGCGCGCATGCGGCGAACGCGTGTGTCCAATCCGACTCGATCAAGGGATTGGCACAATCGATCGCAAAACCTGCCTATCACCGGCTGCTCATCGCTGAGCCGGCGCTTCGTCGCGCCGTCCCGACGCTCATCATCGCCTTCCTCATCACCATCTGCCTCGGCGCCTTCGTGCAGGTGATCGACCAGAGCCGGCAAAAACGCGCCGCGATGAAGCGCGACCTCTCCGCGCTCACCGACCTGCTGGCCGAACGCCTCGACCGCCTCGGCTCTATCAGGCAGGACCGCGCCGCCAATATCGAGCGGCTGCAGAGCCTGCTACCTGACCTGATTCCGGCATGGGGCGTCGCCAGCGGCCGCCATGTCATCATCACGGGCGCCGATCACCGGATTCTGGCCCGCGTCCCGGTTGAAGGCAGCCTTGGCGACGGCGATCGCGTCCTCGATATCATCAGCACGGCCCAACTGCTCACCGCCCCCGGTCAGCAGGGCGTCGTCAGCGACATGACGCTGCCGAACGGCAATGGCGCCGTGGCGATCTCGCGGCTGGTCAAATCGCTGCCGGGCCAGGTCATCGTCATCCAGGAAAAGAACGAGCCGCTGTGGGGCTCGGATGCCGCATTGTCGGTGACCCTTTCGGCCACCACGGGCTTCGTCGTGCTGATCCTCGGCTTCGCCTTCCACTGGCAGTCGACCCGCGCCCGCGAGGGCGATCTCATCAACGACGCCGTGCGCGGCCGGATCGACACCGCGCTCAACCGCGGCCGCTGCGGCTTGTGGGACTGGGACCTGGAGCGCGGCAGGATCTTCTGGTCGGCCTCGATGTTCACGATGCTCGGCCTCGACTCCCGCAACGACCTCCTCACCTTCGGCGAAGTCAACGCACTGGTGAAATCCGACGACATCGACCTGTTTGCGATCGCCGACCAGATGATCGCAGGCCAACTCGACCACATCGACCAGAGCTTCCGCATGCAGCACACCGGCGGCCACTGGATCTGGCTGCGGGTGCGCTGCGAGCTCAGCCAGGCCTTGGCCGACGGCGGCTTGCACCTGATCGGCATCGCGGTCGACATCACCGAACAGAAGAGCCTCGCCGAGAAGACCGTGGAGGCCGACTTGCGGCTGCGCGACGCGATCGAGACCATTCCGGAGGCCTTCGTGCTCTGGGACGCGGAAGACCGCCTCGTGCTCTGCAATTCGCATTTCCAGCGCCTGCACAAACTGCCGGATACGGCGGTCACCCCCGGCACGTCGTATGAGACCGTGATCGAGGTCGGAAGCATGCCGGAAGTGCGCACCCGGCTGCAGGAGACCGGTGCACAGGCTCCAGGAGCCCGCACCTTCGAAGCGCAGCTCGACGACGGAAGCTGGCTGCACATTTCCGAGCGCCGCACCAAGGACGGCGGCTACGTCTCGGTCGGCACCGACATCACCCGCATCAAGGAGCACGAGCAGAAGCTGATCGAAAACGACGCCCGCCTGCGCGCCAACGTGATCGACCTGAAGCGCTCGCAGGCCGAGCTTGCCGACCTCGCCGAAAAATACTCGCAGGAAAAGAATCGCGCCGAGGAAGCCAACCAGGCGAAATCCAAATTCCTCGCCAATATGAGCCACGAACTGCGCACGCCGCTGAACGCCATCATCGGCTTCTCCGAGATCATGGGCAGCGGCATGTTCGGCGTGCTCGGCTCCGACAAGTATCAGGAGTACTGCCACGACATCCTCACATCAGGGAAATACCTGCTCGAAGTCATCAACGACATCCTCGACATGTCGAAGATCGAAGCCGGCCGCATGAAGCTCGACATGGAGCAGCTCGACCTGTCGAAGATACTCGCGGAGTCGGTGCGCGTGGTGTCCGGGCGCGCCGAGGACAAGCAATTGACGCTGGACGCCGATATCGAAAGCACCATTTCCGTGATGGCCGACCGCCGCGCGGTCAAGCAGATCTTCGTCAACCTCTTGTCCAATGCCGTGAAGTTCACCCCCGACAACGGCAGGATAACCGTGCGGAGCCACGTGCTCTCAGACTCGATCGTGCTCATGATCGCCGATACCGGCATTGGCATCGCACCCGCCTCGCTGCGGCGGCTGGGCAATCCGTTCGAACAGGTCGAGAGCCAGCTCACCAAGACCTACCAGGGCTCGGGCCTCGGCTTGGCAATCGCGCGCTCGCTGACCAGCCTGCACGGCGGAACCATGCGGCTGCGCTCGAAGCTCGGCACCGGCACCGTGGTGCGCATCACGCTGCCGCGCGACACGCAACAGCTGAAAAAGGTCGAGGCAGCAGCCGCGTGACGGTTAACCGGCGTCCATCCCCGGAATCAAGTCCGAGCGGTTGCTTCGCTCTGAACGCTTAGCGTCGGCGCCACTTCGCGGGCGACCTGCACCAGCGCCGCGATCAGGGGTGTCATCGGGTCGCGCTGCGGGATTACCAATCCGACGCTGTAGTCGACGACGGGATCGACGATCGGAATGCTGCGGATGGTATCCGCCAAGCCCAGGGTCTCTGCGAGTTTTGCCGGCATCACGCTCGCCCAGCGTCCGGTCTTCACATGCGTATAGAGGACCACAAGCGAGTTCGAGGTCAGCGTCGGCGTGGCCTCGGCCCCGACCGACGCCAGCGCGCGATCGATGATGCGGCGGTTCTGCATGTCCGGCGTCAAGAGGCACAGCGGAACCTGGCCGACTTCCTTCCAGGTCACCTGCTTGCGATCGCCGAACATGGCATCGGGCGACGTCAGCAGGCGATAGCTCTCGTTGTAGAGCGGAATGGTGCGAACCTTGCCGATCGGTTCGTTCTCGATATAGGTCAGCCCGGCATCGACCTCGAGATTTTCCAGCAGGCCCAGCACGTCGGCCGAGGTGCAGGACTGGATGCGAAAGCGCACGTCCGGGTACCGCGCGCGGAACGGCGTCGTCAGCGACGCCACCATGCCGAGCACGGTCGGGATCGCGGCGATCCGGATCTCGCCGGAGAGCTTGTCCTTGAGGCTGTTGATCTCCTGCCGCATCGCACGGGTATCGCCGACGATCCGCCGTGCCCAGTCGAGGGTGCGTTCACCTTCCGGCGTGAAGCCCTGGAACCGCGACCCGCGCTGCACCAGCATGACGCCCAGAATTTCCTCGAGCTGCTTGAGGCTGGTCGACATGGTCGGCTGGGTGACGCCGCAGGCCTCCGCAGCCCGCCCAAAATGCCGCTCTTTTGCGAGCGCCAGCAACAGTTCAAGCTTGTCGATCAAGAGGATAGCCCCAGGAAGTTCAATGGCAGGGATGGTCGTACGGCGGCCAGAAATAGCACGGACCGGCGGCCATCAACACGTCAAAAGGGACGTCCGGGGGGGTCGATTTCAGGGGCAATTCGGTTCTCATATCACCTCATTTTCCGACCTTATCACCTTGAAGTCCGTCCTTGAGGATTTCTTGTAGCCCGGACGAGCGCAGCGAGCTTGCGCGCGAGGCAACGCAGTTCGCAGGTCGTTGGAAGAGTGGCGCCCCCTCTCCCTTCGGCTTCAGTCGGGTTGAAACTGCATTCAGCCAGCTTCTGCCGGAGAAAGCTCCGACGCTAGTCTGCCCGATCCCGCTTCAACGGGTCGAACGTGGGCAGGCTGGAGCTGACGACCGAGATGCGGCAGCGGCCCGACGTCGCGAACCACCGCAAAAACTTCCAATGCGCGATCGTAGCCCTTGATGGCCCGCTCGCCGATGGACGCAAGGGTAATGCTATCCTTGACATGCGCGGTGACGACCGGATCCACCAGTATTTGCGCATTCGCCGCCAAATCGCAAAGCCGCGATGCCAGATTGACGACGTTTCCGATGGCTGTGTAGTCGAGGCGTCCGTGCCAGCCGAGCGTTCCGACGGTCGCAGGTCCCATCGCGATACCCACGCCGAAACCAATGGCGCAGTCACGGGCGTTCCAGTAATTGGCAAGGGATTGCACCGCAGCCTGCATGTCGATCGCAAGCCGAATACCGCGCTGCGCCGGGTTTTCGCACGCGACCGGCGCGTTGACGAGGACCATCACGCCGTCGCCGGCGAAGCGGATCAAGGTGGCGCCGTGGCGGGCCGTCACGGTGCCGATCGCTTCATAATACTCCCTCAGCACGGCGATAACGAGATCAGGCTCGGCGCGCGCGGAAAACGCGGTGAAGCCGCGCAGATCGCCAAAAATCGCGACCACCTCGCGGCGCTGTCCGTCCAGCAGCCCCTGATCGGAGTGTTCGACCAGTTCAGCCACCTCGGGCGCAAGGAATTGCTTTAGACGATTGATGCGCTCGGACTTCTGTTGCGAAGCCGCAAGTTCTGCCGCCATCTGGTTGAAACGGATCGCCAATTGCTCCAGTTCGTCGCGGCTTTCGATCGTGATGCGATGGTCGAACTGCCCCATTCCGATCCGTTCAACGCCATCCTCCAGTTGCCGGATCGGTACCCACATGCGGCACGCTCGCCAGTAGGCGAGAACAAATGCGAAGGCGATGCCGATGCCGATGAGCACCAGAGAGCGCCACAGGGCGGCGCGGATCGATTCGAACGCCTCCATGACCGGCTGTTGTGCGATCACCGTCCAGCCCACGTTCGCAGCACGCACCGAGAGCGCAACGACGGGCTTGCCGTCCTCGCCGGTCGTGGCGACCGCCGATCCATCCGCGGCGCTGACGACGGATTTGAGGCGGTCGAAATCGCCAGCCCCGGCACCGCTGCGCAGCACCAGGCTGATGTCCGGGTGGGCAATCAGGCGCCCTGTGTCGTCGACGACAAGGGCATGTCCGGTGTCGCCGATCTTGATCGCCGCGATGATATCCCAGATCAGTTTGAGGTTGATGTCGGCAACGACGATGCCTGCGGCCGCGCGGTTTCCCGCAACCGCGATCCGCATGTAAGGCTCTGAATCACGCTGATAGTGCACCGGGCCATACCAGACCCGGTTGGCGCGCGCCCCCACAACCGCGGGATCCGCCGACATATCAGCGCCGTGGCCGGTCCTGTTCATGCTCACGCGGGATACGAAGACCCGTTCAGTCCCGGTCGGGTCGACCAGCGAGAGCGAAACAATCGCCGGCACCTGCTGCAGCAGGCGCAGCCCGTCGATCCTGCGCCGGTCGTCCTCGCCAGGGGTCCAGGGAAACTGCACGACCCAACCGAGCTGATCGCGTATTCCGTCGGTGAAAGCCTGTATCCGGTCGGCTGCGGAGCGGGCCTCGACCTGAAGGAGTTCATTGAGGTCGAAGCGATTGTCGCGAAACGCGAACCAGGCTTCGGTCGCGGAACCAAGCATGAGAGGCGTCACCACTGCGACAAACAGCGTGACGAAGTACTTCATGAACAGGGAGCGGCGCGGACGTGTCACCGAAGGAAAATCCGATGGTAAGGGTTTTGAACCAATATGAGATGCGCCGGGGTCATTCGATCACCCGGTTGGCGCGGAAAAGAACTGAAGATTTGTCCAGATCGATGCCGAGCCGTTCAGCGGTCCTGAGATTCACGACCAGTTCGAATTTGGTCGGCTGAAAAACCGGGAGATCGGCGGGCCTTTCGCCGCGCAGGATCCGGTCAGCATAAGTCGCCAGCCAGAAATAGGTCGCCCGCTGGTTCGCGCCGTAGCTCAGAAGTCCGCCGGCGTCGCAATATTCGCCCCAGCCGAACATCGACGGCAGCCGGTGCGCGATGGCGAAGTCGGCAATTTTGGCTCGGTGCACCATCGTGAGGGCGTCGGGGAAGACGAGCAACGCATCCGCATGCGCCTCTCCTGCCATTCCAAGCGCGCTATCCAATTCATTTGCGCCGGAGAAAGGCACATAGTGCGGCACGATACCCAGCTTTTCGGCAGCCTCCTTGGTCGCATGCCACTCCGATTGTTCGCCCGGATGGTTGGCATTTGACAGAACGGCAAGCTTGCGCAGGTTCGGGAGGACTTCCTTCAATAGCTCAACCCTCTTGCCCGCCAGCTCCAGCGACAGGAAGGTCGAGCCGGTGAAATTGCCACCGGGCTGCCCGAGGCTTTTGACCAGGCCCAACTCCACGGGGTCGCCGCTCAGAGCGAACAGGACCGGAACTTCCGCCACCTCCGTCATCGCGCGCGTCGCCGGCCCGCTCGATACGGCCAGGTCGACCCGGCCGCGCCTGAGTTCGGACGCCACCTCGCGCAACGCCTGCGGATTGCCGATCGCATAATGCAATTCCAGGACGACGTTTTTCCCCTCGACATAGCCCCGCGCCCGCAATCCCTCCCGGAAGCCATCCAGGAACGGATCGGGCTGTGACTGTGTGGAGAGCCAGTAGATGCGATAAATTCGCGTCGAATCGTGAGCGAATGCGGCGACCGGCCACGCCATCGCCGCACCCATAAGCGCCATGAATTGTCGTCGTTCCATGCCGGCGAATATGGCCCGGACCGGCGTGCCGCGCTTAAAGCCCGTATTCAGATAATCTAAAGATAATCTTGATTTTGGCTTTTCAGGCCGCCCGGTCACGGCGGCGGTGGCGCGCCAAAATACGTCACGGCAACTGACCAACCGTCAGATCTGCGTGGCGCCCGCTTGCGCGGTGTCATCGATATCCGGTCTACCCCAACGACGTGCTATCGTGCGACGCTGATACGATAATGTCGGTGGCGTCGCACAACCGAGCTGGTGGGCCCCATGATCACAATCCCGGAACTGGTCGCGCAAGCTTTGGGTTCATTCCTCGCTTCAGATACCAGGAGCCGGTTTGGCTCCTCCCAAGCCCGGCTGGCTGAATTTCTCCCCTATGCAGCCCGCCTCACACTGGAATGCATCGGCAATAGCGACGCTCTCTATCACAACATCGAACACACCATGCTCGTGACCCTTGCCGGCCACGACATCCTGATGGGTCGGGCGATGCTGCGGCACACGACGGCAGACGACTACACCAATTTCATCCTGGCGTGCCTTAGCCACGACATCGGATATGTTCGCGGAATTGTCCAGGGAGATAGCGGGGATTCCTATGTTGCGGATCTCAGCGGCCGAACCATTCGCCTGGCGCGCGGTTCATCCGATGCGGCGCTGGGACCCTACCATGTGGACCGCTCGAAGCTGTTCGTCTTCGAGCGGCTCGACCCCACCGATGAAGTCGATGCGAGCCGGATCGCCAAGGCAATCGAATATACGCGATTTCCCTATGTTGCTTCATCGTCAAACGACGAACTAAACGAAGAAGAGGGCCTGCTGCTGCGCGCGGCCGACCTCATCGGGCAGCTCGGCGACCCCAACTACCTGAAGAAAGCGAATGCCCTGTTCTACGAATTCGAAGAAGTCGGCATGAACAAAACGCTCGGCTACGAGACGCCGGCAGACGTCGTTTACAAATATCCGCAGTTCTATTGGAACAATGTCGCACCGCAAGTTCAGACGGCCATACGCTATCTCAATGTCACGTCGAGCGGACGGCAATGGATAGCAAACCTGCACAGCAATGTTTTCCGGGCCGAGCGCGAAATGAACTTGTCCGGCCCGCAGCCGTGACCACGAAGCGGTGGCGACGGGCTAGCCGTTTGCAACACCGGCGACACGCAGTCCTTCGGTGAACCGATCGATGAAGCCCGCATCATTGCAGAAGAAGAACTCCTGCCGCGCCGTTTCAATGTTGTAGTTCGGCTTGCGTTGCAGCAGTTCCGCGGCCACCGTTTCCGCCTGCGCCCGATCCCCGAGAAGGCCGAGCGACGCCGCAAGCGACGCAAAAGCCTGATAGGTGGCATTGGGTTGCCGCGTCGCCCGCCTCGCAAATTCGACGGCTATGTCATACTCGCCCAGGGAGAAGTGCGCCCAGGAGCGGACATGGTGGAAAGCCGCAATATGGCTGTCGCGCGGACTGAGCATGATCGCCCGGTCGAGTAGCGTTTCCGCCTCGATCTCCCGTCCGTACCACAGCATGTTGAACCCTTGGGCGAAATAGGCCTGCGCAAAACTCGGATTGAGCTCCAGCGATACGTCGAGCGCTGCCAGCGCCTCGTCGTTCTGATGGGTCAGGCACAATGCGCGTCCGAGCGCGCAGTGGCAGAAGCAATCGAGCTCGTCGAGCGCCACCGCATGGCGCGCCTGGCGCAACGCGGTTTCCAGCCGGCCTGCGCGATCTTTCGGTTCGTCAATGAACGCGCGTTGCAGATTGACGTAGCTGAGCGCGCCGTGGCCGCGCGCAAAATTCGGATCGGCCGCAATCGCCCGTTGAAAATAGGTTTCGGCCGAGTCAAATCCCGGCGTGGTGAAGCGCCAAAAATTCCATAGACCGCGCTGATAACAATCCCAGGCGTCCAGGCTTTCCGGCGCCTTGCGGGAGGCGAGCTGCTGTTCGACCTTCGACAGCTCGGGCTCGATCGTTGCGGCGATCTGCCGTGCCATCTCCTCCTGGATATCGAAGATATTCTCCAGCTGCAGGTCGTATTTGTCGGCCCACAATTGCTTTCCATCCGCCGCGCGGACGAGTTCCGCCGTTATCCGCACGGCATCGCGGCTCTTGCGAACGCTGCCGACCATCACATACCTGACGCCCAGCAACTCACCAATCTCGCGTGCATCCACCACGCGTCCCTGGAACGCAATCGTCGAGTGCCGCGAGATGACCGAAAGCCAGCGGTTACGGGCGAGAAGGCGAATAATGTCCTCGGTCAAGCCATAGCTGAAGTAGTCGTTCTCGGGGTCATCCGACATGTTTCCAAACGGTATCACGGCGATGGACGATCGCGTGACGGCCTCCGCCTTTACGGATTCCGAGACGACATCGTCGAGGCGCGACACTTCGGAAGAAATCGACACGCGGCCTGGAACGTTGCCCGGCGCGTCCGGAACAAGTCGCGCCGCCGCCGCATCTGTCATCGGCGCGTCGATGGACTGAACATCGCCGACGAAGCGGAAGCCACGCTTGTGCAACGTCCGAATGAGGGTCTGGTCGTTTCCGTTGTCGCCAAGCGCGCGCCGGGCGCCATTGATGCGGCTGGAGAGCGCCGCCTCGGAGATGATCCGGCCGTTCCAGATCGTCTCGATAAGTTCATCCTTGCTGACAATCCGGTCGTGGTTGCGCACCAGATGAACGATGAGATCGAATACCTGAGGCTCAATATGCACCGCTGCGCCAAGCCGGCGCAGCTCCTGCTGGCTGAGGTCGATCTCGAACTCGGCAAATTGGTATTTTGATACCACTTTCGCTAATCCGATATAAGGCTCCGCCCCTGTCAGGCGGTTCACGTTACAAAACTAAGCAAAATCAGTCGCTTTCGGAGGAAAAACAAAGGTCTTCTCAAGAAATCCGTCAAGCAGGAACAGGCGGCTCAATCTACAGACCGGTCAATCATCGTTCAATTGGAGACGCCATGACCGGCCTGTTGCTCAATCCCACCAAGGCGGACTTTTCACCAGAAGGCTTGTTGCCGCACGAGGCCGCCATGCAGCCCCGCGCAAGGATCCGCACCAGCCCCCTCGTCAGCCCGCTCGTGCCGACCGCGCGCCTGAAGCGCCTTCTCAACGACTGGATGGCCGCCGCCCTCGCCTACCGCGAACGGCAAGCTGCCTTGCTCGCGTTGCACCGAGCGGGCGATCGCAACCTGAACAACAAGCGCATCTACCGCGGCCCGATCGATGACGCGCTCGAAAGAGCCGCGCGGCTGCGCGAGCGGAGACGCCTCAAGCCGTCCTGACCAAGGCCCAAGACAATTTCCCGACGTCAGCATTCCAAACCAAGGAGATTTCAAATGTCGATTACGATGCAAACCGGACCGAATACGGCGCCTCCCGCCATCGCCTCCCTTGCAACGAGGCTGCTCACCCTCTGCTACGGCGGCCTCGCCTATCTGATTTTCTTCGGCACGTTTCTCT
Organism: Bradyrhizobium sp. URHC0002; assembly: GCF_054059515.1. Lineage (NCBI taxonomy): Bacteria > Pseudomonadati > Pseudomonadota > Alphaproteobacteria > Hyphomicrobiales > Nitrobacteraceae > Bradyrhizobium > Bradyrhizobium sp. URHC0002. The sequence continues at coordinate 7,143,422 of NZ_JBSSCF010000001.1, forward strand.
ACGCTGTCGGCTTCGTCTCCGGATATGTCGTACCCAAGACCGTCGATACCGGTTCAACGTCCTCGCTGACGACGGCCTTGCTGATCAACCTGGTGGTGATGTCGATCTTTGCCGTGCAGCACAGCGGCATGGCGCGGCAGGGCTTCAAAAAGCTGTTCACGCGCTTCGCGTCGCCTGCGATCGAACGCTCGACCTACGTGCTGCTGGCGAGTCTCTCGCTGATATTGCTGTATTGGCAGTGGCAGCCGATGCCGACGGTGGTCTGGAACATCGAAGCCCCTGTTCTCGCCGGCGTCGTGACCGCGGTCGGCTTTTTGGGCTGGCTCATCGTGCTCTACAGCACCTTCCTGATCAGCCATTTCGAGCTGTTCGGATTGACCCAGGTGGTGACGCATTTTGCCGGCCGCGTGACTGAGCCCATGAAGTTCAAGACGCCGGGCCTGTATCGCCTGATCCGGCATCCGATCTATCTCGGCTTCATCATTGCCTTCTGGTCGACGCCGACGATGACGCTCGGTCATTTGCTGTTCGCTGCGGTGACGACGGCCTACATCTTCGTCGGCATCTATCTCGAAGAGCGCGATCTGGTGGCGATGTTCGGCCAGGAGTACCGGCGCTATCGCGAGAAGGTGGCGATGCTGGTGCCCGGCATCTTTTGAAAACAGCGATTAAGCATGCAAAACGCGCTCGTCAGGACGAACCTGACGGGCGCGTTGTGGTGTGGAATATGACGATAATCAGGCGTTAACCCAAATCCTCCCGCCATTGGCCCATAGGCTTTGCCTATGCCCCTGTCTTGATTGGGTTTTGAAATCGCAACATGAGACAGCTTTATTGATATTCTTCGCGTTTCCCCTACTCATCAGAATCCACAACCTCTGATGAGAACGCGAATGACATCGGCATACGAACCCTGGAATGAAGCGCGCGGCGCCGAGATCATCGCCGAGCACGGCAAGCTCGAAGGCGCAACGCTGGTGATCCTGCACGCGATGCAGGAGGCGTTCGGTTACGTGCCGGAGCCCGCCATTCCGATGATCGCATCCGCGCTCAGCCTGTCGCGCGCCGAAGTCCACGGTGTGTTCACCTTCTATCATGATTTCCGCAGCGAACCCGCAGGCCGCCATGTGCTGAAGCTGTGCCGTGCCGAGGCGTGCCAGGCCGCCGGCGGCGACGCGCTCGCCGCGCGCGCGGAAGCGAAGCTCGGCATATCAATCGGAAGCACCACCGCCGATTCGCGCGTCACGCTGGAGCCGATCTATTGCCTCGGGCTGTGCGCCACCGCGCCGTCGGCGATGCTGGATGGCCGCGTCGTCGGACGGCTGGATGACGCGCGTCTCGATGCGCTGGTGGCGGAGGCACAGCGATGACCATGCGCATCTTCGTTCCCCGCGATGCCGGTGCGGTCGCCGTGGGCGCCGATGAAGTGGCCACTGCACTTGAGTGGGCGGCCGCCAAGGCCGGTATCGCCGTCGAGATCATCAGGACCGGATCGCGCGGGCTCTATTGGCTCGAGCCGATGGTCGAGGTCGCGACGTCGCAGGGCCGCGTCGCGTTCGGCCCGGTGACCGCGGCCGACGTGCCAACGGTGTTCGACGCGATGACCGCCGGCGGGGCGCACCCGTTGAAGCTCGGCCTCGCCGACGAAATTCCGTGGCTGAAGCGGCAGACCCGTTTGACCTTCGCACGCTGCGGCGTGATCGATCCCCGTTCGGTCGGCGACTATCGCGCCCATGATGGCTACAAGGGGCTGGAACGCGCGCTGACGCTGACCTCGGACGAGATCCTCGCCGACGTCACCACGTCCGGACTGCGCGGGCGTGGCGGCGCCGGTTTCCCGACCGGCATCAAGTGGAAGACGGTGGCGTTAGCCCAAGCCGACCGCAAATACATCGTCTGCAACGCCGACGAAGGCGACAGCGGCACGTTTGCCGACCGCATGATCATGGAGGGCGATCCCTTCGTCGTGATCGAAGGCATGACGATCGCGGGCATCGCCGTCGGCGCCACCAAGGGCTACATCTACATCCGCTCGGAATATCCGCATGCGGTGGCGGCGATGAACGCTGCGATCACGGCCGCCCGGCGTACCGGCTATCTTGGCGAGGGCATTGTCGGCTCCCACCACAGTTTCGACCTCGAAGTCCGGGTCGGTGCCGGCGCCTATGTCTGCGGCGAGGAAACCTCGCTGCTGGAAAGCCTCGAGGGCCGCCGCGGCATCGTCCGCGCAAAGCCGCCGCTGCCCGCGCACAAGGGCCTGTTCGGCCGGCCCACCGTCATCAACAACGTGCTGTCATTCGCGGCCATCCCCTTCATCCTCGACAATGGCGCCAAGGCTTACGCCGATTTCGGCATGGGCCGCTCGCGCGGCACGATGCCGATCCAGCTTGCCGGCAACATCCGGCATGGCGGCCTGTTCGAAACCGCGTTCGGCATCACGCTCGGCGAACTGATCGACGATATCGGCGGCGGAACTTTCTCGGGCCGTTCCGTTCGCGCGGTGCAGGTCGGCGGTCCGCTCGGCGCCTATTTCCCGCGCGCGCTGTTCGATACGCCGTTCGACTATGAGGCCTTTGCGGCGCGCGACGGGCTGATTGGCCATGGCGGCATCGTCGTGTTCGACGACAGTGTCGACATGGCGAAGCAGGCGCGCTTTGCGATGGAGTTCTGCGCGGTCGAATCCTGCGGCAAGTGCACGCCGTGCCGGATCGGCTCCACGCGCGGCGTCGAGACCATCGACAAGATCATTCGCGGCGAGCGGACTAGCGAAAACCTCGCCGTGGTCGAAGACCTCTGCAACACCATGAAATTCGGCTCACTGTGCGCGCTCGGCGGCTTCACGCCCTACCCTGTCATGAGCGCACTGAAACACTTCCGGGAAGATTTTGGCCCGGCACCGGCCACCCTGCAGGCCGCGGAATAAAGGACCTCGCCATGTCACTCATTCAAGAAACCGACTTCGGCACGCCCCGTTCGAAATCTGAGGCGATGGTGACGCTCACCATCGACGGCAACAGCGTCACCGTGCCCGAAGGCACCTCGATCATGCGTGCGGCCATGGAAGCCGGCACGCAGATTCCGAAACTTTGCGCGACCGACATGGTTGACGCCTTCGGCTCCTGCCGTCTCTGCCTGATCGAGATCGAGGGCCGCGCCGGCACACCGGCCTCCTGCACCACGCCCGCCATGAACGGTCTTGTGGTCCATACCCAGACCGAGCGCCTGAAGAAGCTGCGCAAGGGCGTGATGGAGCTCTATATCTCCGACCACCCGCTGGACTGCCTGACCTGCGCCGCCAATGGCGATTGCGAATTGCAGGACATGGCCGGCGCAGTCGGCTTGCGCGACGTGCGCTACGGCTATGAGGGCGAGAACCATGTGTTCGCCAAGTCCTTCAACGATAAGTCGGACGGCTGCAGCAACGACAACTGGATGCCAAAGGACGAGTCCAACCCGTACTTCACCTATGATCCGTCGAAATGCATCGTCTGCTCGCGCTGCGTCCGCGCCTGCGAGGAGGTGCAAGGCACCTTCGCACTGACGATCTCGGGCCGCGGCTTCGACAGCCGCGTCTCGCCGGGCATGAGCGAAAGTTTTCTCGGCTCCGAATGCGTCTCCTGCGGCGCCTGCGTGCAGGCCTGCCCGACCGCGACGCTGACGGAAAAGTCCGTCATCGACATCGGCCAGCCCGAGCATTCGGTGGTCACGACCTGCGCCTATTGCGGCGTCGGCTGCACCTTCAAGGCGGAGATGCGCGGCGAGGAAGTCGTGCGCATGGTTCCCTACAAGGACGGCAAGGCCAATCGTGGCCATTCCTGCGTCAAGGGCCGTTTCGCCTGGGGCTACACCACCCACAAGGAACGTATCCTCAAGCCGATGATCCGCGAGGACATCGCTGATCCCTGGCGCGAGGTGTCGTGGGACGAAGCCTTCAATTTTGCCGCCGCCAAATTCAAGGGCATCCAGCAAAAACACGGCCGCGACGCCGTCGGCGGCATCACTTCCTCCCGCTGCACCAATGAAGAAACCTATCTGGTGCAGAAACTGATCCGCGGCGGTTTCGGCAACAACAATGTCGACACCTGCGCCCGGGTCTGCCATTCGCCAACCGGCTACGGCCTGTCGACGACGTTCGGCACCTCGGCCGGCACGCAGGATTTCGACTCGGTCGAGCATACCGACGTCGTGATGGTGATCGGCGCCAATCCGGCCTCCGCCCATCCCGTATTCGCGTCACGGCTGAAGAAGCGGCTGCGCCAGGGCGCCAAGCTGATCGTGATCGATCCGCGCCGCACCGAAATGGTGGAAGCGCCGCACCTCACCGCGCTGCATTTGCCGCTGATGCCCGGCACCAACGTCGCCGTGCTCACGGCGCTGGCGCATGTCATCGTCACCGAGGGCCTCGTCGATGAAGCCTTCGTACGCGAGCGCTGCGACTGGAGCGAGTTCGAGGAATGGGCCGCCTTCGTGGCGCTACCGAAGAACAGCCCGGAAGCTACCGCGATCATGACCGGTGTCGATCCGAAAGACCTGCGCGAAGCCGCGCGCCAGTTCGCCACCGGCGGCAATGGCGCGATCTATTACGGTCTGGGGGTCACCGAGCACAGCCAGGGCTCGACCACCGTGATCGCGATCGCCAACCTCGCCATGGCGACCGGCAATATCGGCCGCCCCGGCGTCGGCGTGAACCCGCTGCGCGGCCAGAATAACGTTCAAGGCTCCTGCGACATGGGCTCGTTCCCGCACGAACTGCCCGGCTATCGCCATATCTCGGGCGACGCGGTGCGCGACCAGTTCGAGGCGATGTGGAACGTCAAGCTCAATCCGGAACCGGGCCTGCGCATTCCCAACATGTTCGACGCCGCGATCGAGGGCACCTTCATGGGGCTCTACGTGCAGGGCGAAGACATCCTGCAGTCCGATCCCAACACCAAGCATGTGGTCGCGGCGCTGTCGTCGATGGAATGTGTCATCGTCCACGACCTCTTCCTCAACGAAACTGCGAACTACGCCCATGTCTTCCTGCCGGGATCGACCTTCCTGGAGAAGGACGGCACCTTCACCAATGCCGAACGGCGCATCCAGCGCGTCCGCAAGGTGATGACTCCGCGCAACGGACTCGGCGACTGGGAGGTCACCATCGGCCTCGCCAAGGCGATGGGCTTTGAGATGCGCTACGACCACCCCTCCGAGATCATGGACGAGATCGCGGCGCTGACGCCGACCTTTGCCGGCGTCTCCTACACGAAGCTCGACGAACTCGGCTCGGTGCAGTGGCCCTGCAACGAGAAGGCGCCGGAAGGCACGCCTGTCATGCATATCGACGGTTTTGTGCGCGGCAAGGGCAAGTTCGTGGTCACCGAATATATCCCGACCGACGAGCGCACCGGGCCACGGTTCCCGCTGCTGCTGACGACGGGCCGCATCCTCAGCCAGTACAATGTCGGCGCACAGACCCGCCGCACCGACAACGTCGTCTGGCACAGCGAGGACCGGCTGGAGATCCACCCCCATGACGCCGAACTGCGCGGCGTGCGCGACGGCGACTGGGTGCGGCTCGCAAGCCGCGCCGGCGAAACCACGCTACGCGCGGAGATCACCGATCGCGTGGCGCCGGGCGTGGTCTACACTACGTTCCATCACCCGGACACGCAGGCCAACGTCATCACGACGGAGTATTCGGACTGGGCCACCAACTGCCCGGAATACAAGGTCACGGCGGTGCAGATTTCGCCGTCCAATGGTCCAAGTGATTGGCAGAAGGCCTATGACGAGCAGGCCCGCCACTCCCGCCGCATCGCGCCGGCGGAAGCCGCGGAGTAAGGCATGCGTGAAGCGGTCACCACAGCCGATCGGCAGATCTGGCGCGACGGTCATCTTGGTGAAGGCACACGCCTGATCCCGGAAGAGACCGCGATTGCGCTGACCTATAATGGCGGCACCTATGCCGTCATGATGGGCACGCCGCAGAACCTCCGGGATTTTGCGGTCGGTTTCAGCCTTAGCGAGGGCATCGTCCAATCGCCCGAGGAGATCGTCTCGCTCGATACCGTGGAACTCGATGACGGCATCGAACTGCGGATGTGGCTGGCCTCGCCACAAGCCGAGCGCGTCAACGAGCGACGGCGGCACATCGCAGGCCCCACCGGCTGCGGCATCTGCGGGATCGAGTCCATCGCCGAAGCCGTGCGCCCGGCCGCGATCGTCGCAGGGGGACGCGCGTTCTCGCCCCACGAGATCATGGCCGCGATGGCGAGCATTACGGTGTTGCAGCAGATCAACATCCAGACCCGCGCGGTGCATGCGGCGGCATTCTGGACGCCGGCGCATGGCCTGGTGGCGCTGCGCGAGGATGTCGGCCGCCACAACGCGCTCGACAAGCTTGCCGGCGCACTGGCGCAGGAGCGCGTTTCCGCCAGCGAGGGCATGGTGTTGCTGACCAGCCGGGTCTCGGTCGAGATGGTGCAGAAGACCGCCACCATCGGCGCGCCGCTGATGGTCGCGGTGTCGGCGCCGACCGCACTGGCGGTTCGCACCGCGGATGCCGCCGGCATCACCCTCGCCGCCATCGCGCGCGCGGATGGATTTGAGATCTTCACGCATCCCCAGCGGATTGCGGCTACACAACACACTGGCGTTGCGGAGGCTACCCATGTCGCCTGATCGGCTGATCTACATGGCCAATCAAATCGGAAAATTCTTTCAGAGCCAGGGCCACGACAAGGCCGTGCCCGGCATTGCCGACCACATCAAGAAGTTCTGGGACCCGCGGATGCGGAAAGCTATCTTTGCGCATCTGGACAGCGGCGGCAGCGGGCTCGACCCCAATGTCCGCGACGCGATCCAGACGCTGAAGAAGGCCGCCTGACCGCCGCCCCGCCGAATGGTGGTCGCGCCCCGTGATGAGCGCCGCCCGCGTCGGCGAGCAAGGCGACGAACCAGCGCTACCGGGAAGCCGGCTCTGGCGGCGTGTAGGGATCCGGGGTGCCGAGCTTGATCGGAGGGTACTTCTTGAAGCTCGCTTCAAGTTCTCCGACGATTCTCACTGCGGGATCGGCGACCCAGGAGTTGTACGCAGCGACATCGCGCTCCTCTTTTCGGTCGGTGAGCAGATTGATGATCTTCGGCAATGGCAATTTCTGCGGCGGAGCGTACATGCTTTCTTGCCAGATCAAATGCACTTTCCAGTTTCGCCATTTGACGGCTGACAGGCGGTCGGCGACGTAGGCCGGGAAACCTTCGCGGTTAGAGGCTTCCTGTTTGCCCAAAAAGAAATCCAGCTGATCCACGCCGTCAATCGGACGATCCGTCGGGACCTCCGCGCCGCCGACGCGGGCGAGCGTCGTGAAGAGGTCAACGATGTGAACGATTTCGTTGCTGACGCGCCCCGCCGGTACCCTTCCCGGCCAGCGAATGATGAACGGTGCACGCAGTGAGCCCTCCATCGCCGTGAAGTATGTACCGCGCCACGGTCCACTGTCACCTTCCCAAGGGTGGGTTGCCTCCGGCCCATTGTCACTGGCGAATACGACGAGCGTATCGCTTTCGATGCCTGCTTCCCTGATCGCGTCGAGAATTTGTCCGGTGCGGTGATCCATCTCGGCCAGGCAATCAGCCCAATCCCCGTTGCCGGTCCTGCCCGCGAATTCCAGATTTGGAAGCGTCGGCATGTGAACCTGCGCGAACGGAACGTAGGCGTAGAACGGCTTTCCGGCGACCGCATTGCGCTTGATGAATTCCACCGCTCGGCCCGCGATTTCGGCATCCATGGTGCGGCGGCGATCCACGTCCAGCACCGCAACCTGCCGGGGTCGCTCACCCCTGCGCGCTTCATAGATATGCTGGGGATGAACCACCTTCGCATCCCAGCCCTGCTTATTCCCGACCGACGGCCACATGCTCTTCGTCTCGTCGAGGGACGGCCACATCGCCTCGTCGTACGTGCGCGGGATGCCATACCACTCATCAAATCCCTGATTTGTAGGCATCCGGTCTTCGGCGCTGCCGAGATGCCACTTACCCCAGATACCGGTTGCGTAGCCCTTCGCTGACAACACCTCGGCAGTGGTGATTTCCCACTGCGTCAATCCATCAGGAACGCCTCCGATAGGCACTTCGTAAGTGCCGGAACGGATGGCAAAACGGCCGGTCAAGAGAGCCGACCGGGACGGTGTGCATTGTGCTTCGACGTTGAAGTTGAGCAGGCGCATGCCCTCTCCGGCAAGCGCGTCGATGCGCGGGGTGGGCGCGCCGCGAAGGATACCGCCGCCGTAAATGCCCAACTCGCCGTAACCCAAATTGTCCATGAGGATAACGACAATGTTGGGCCTCTTGGGCTGTTGCGCGGCAGTTGGTACGCTCGCAACCGTCAAGGCGACGATCGAGGCTATCGAACCGAGCCAAACGCGTTTGCTCACGTGCATTTTCCAACTCCCTCGTTGGCCATCCGCCGCATCTTGCTGTCAGCTCAATCAACCACCCTGGCGATCCGATCGGCTTTGTTCTCCCGCGGATGCGCAAGATTGCGCCATCATACCGGCCAGCGTTACATTTGGTGCGCACCCGATCGACGATCGAGTTCAACTCGGGGTACCCGTCGTCAGACGAGACGCAAACCGCTCAGTCAACACCGGACCCAGGACTGATGTTGCGAACACGAGCACAAGCACGACATTGAGCATTCGATCGTCGAGCAACCGTTGACCGGCTGCACCGAGCGTTTCATGCGCGACCAGTGTCGCGGCAAGCGTGGCGGCCACTTGTGGCAGCGTGAGCGACCAAATCGTGAGCTGTTCATTTTGGTTGTAACCGTATGCGCGACCCACGCCCCAGGCGGCTATCCACTTGCCGACGAGCAGAGCACCGATGATGCTGGCAACGAGCAGGAAGTTGTCGAAAATCCCGTAAATAAAGTTGATCGGGTTGATCAGGAATCCGGTAACGACAAAGAAGATCGGAATGAACAGCGATTTAGCCAGAAACTCAAGCTTGACACTGGCTGGCGCGTGTTGTGCCGAGGCGTTGATGGCGAGTCCCGCAAGGAACGCACCCACGATTCCCGGCAGCTGGATCGCATCCGCAAGCACGCCTGCGACGGCCATGATGCCTAGCATCAGCACAAAGTAAGCGTCCTCCTCATCCTCGACCCGCTTGAGCACATAGGCACCGAGGCGGCTCAGGCCGAACAGGACCAGCGCGATATAGCCAGCGATTTCGGCCAGCAGGAGCGCCAGACCGGACGGAGAAAATCCGGTCGTGTAAATCGAAACGCAAATAGCGAACACCACGAGCGACAGTGTGTCTGATATCACCGTGGCGCCAACCGCTACCGTCACCGGCTCCAGGCTGCCCAGGCCGAGCCGGCTCACTATGCTCAGCCCCAGCAGTGTGTGCGAAGCCAGCAGCGACCCGATCACGATCGCCGGAATTGCGGCGTAACCGAATGAGAGCCCAACGATGGTGCCGAGCACCAGAGGAATTACGGTCGTGGCGATGCCGAGGGCAATCGAGCGGTGTCGGGCGCGCCGAAACAGTTCGAGATTGATTTCCAGGCCCGCAAAGAACATCAACAGCAGTTTGCCCAGCTCCGCCAGGAAATCTGCGATCGGTCGGACCTTGCCAAAGATGTCCAGAACATACGGCCCAACTAAAACGCCGCTAAGCAGCAGGCCTACAGGTACGGGAATATGCAATCGGCGGGAAAGCCGGGGGATGATGACGAGCATGACCATCCCGATCGCGAACTTCGCGAGCACCGGCAAGGTGAAGAGGTAGTCCCGGAGGAGGCTGATCGTGTTAGACAGCATGTTCAGACGGCGCCTCCTCTCCAGCGAGCGCGTCCATGCATGGAGTGCGGGTTAATCAACGATCCTGCTGACCGAACTCGGACGTCAATCGAAGGCAAAGACCCGCTTCCAGTCCTTCTTCATGTCGACCACGGTCCACCTGTTCACCGCTGCAGCATCCAGCGCTACGTCGAGCTTGCCGAAATGCGAATCGCGGTCGTAGGCATATTCGCGTTCCGCGTCGGTGTGGTGGACGATCAGGCCGAACCGCGCGCCGCTGGCGCCGAGTGTCGTCCATTGCAGCATTTCGAGATCGCCATCGGAGTTGCCGAAGGCCGCGATCGGACGGCGACCGATGTGCTCGTTGATGCCGATCGGCTTGCCTGCCTTGTCGTCGATGAAGTTGATGTCGGGTAGCCGGAAGAGCGTTGGCGCACCGTCTTTCATCTCAAATCGAGTCTTGATCGACGATCCGATCACCTGCTCCGGAGGTATTCCGTAGACCCGTTCGGTCCATGGCCGCATGAATTCGATGCCGCCGCCTGACGCGATGAAAGTCTTGAAACCGCTGGCCCGGAGGTAGGCGAGCAGTTCGAGCATCGGCTGGTACACCAGTTCGGTATAGGGCCGCTTGAAGCGGGAATCGCGCGCGGTCGCCAGCCAATCCGTGACGATCTTCTCGAACTCCGCCGTCGTCATGCCGGCATGCGTCACCGCAATCAGTTCGACCAATCCCTTTTCGCCGGATGCCATCACCGCCTTCAGATCGCCGTCCAGCACCCCCGCGAACGGTTGTTTGGTCTTCCATTCCGGATGCATGGGCGCCATGGCCTTCACGCGGTCGAGTGCGAAGGCCAGTTGCACATACATCGGGTGCTCGACCCATAGTGTGCCGTCATTGTCGAAGGTCGCGATGCGCTGCTCGACCGGCATGAAGAAAGGCCCGCCTTGCGTCGTGACCCGCGCGACAAAATCGAGGATCGAGGCCTTGGTCGTCCCCTCGTTCCAGGACGGGAGTGGATCGCGTGCCTGTGCCCGCGCGGAGGTGGAGCGGAGCGCGGCAGACAGCGCGGGAAGCAAAGCCAGGGAAGAGAGCAGGATGCGGCGGCTGACGCCAAAGGAAGCCCGCTGCGTTGACATGGTCGGTTCCCTTTCATCAAAAGGCGGGGATTGTGGAATCGTAAAGCGGGCGCCCCGACAGGGAGCGCCCGCTCACCGCACCCTCTACTTGCCAGCGTGCGACTGCATGGCCTTCTCGATCTGCTCCTTGACGGCTTCCAGGTTGAAGCTCGCACCCTTCTGCATCGGTGGAAACTCGATCGCAGTCTGGGCGAGCTTGCCCACCTCCTGCTGCACGAACTGGAACCGCCAGAACTCGAAAACAAACCAGTTATAGAATGCCAACGACCCCTGCGCGCCGTTGGGCAAGTTCGTGCGTTCGAAGGGATCAAGGCGGATATTGGTGAGGATCGGCCAATCAACCTTGACCGTGCCTCCTAGCCAGCCGCTCGGCTGATCGGTGAAGCGATATTTGAAGTCGTCGATGCGCACCGCGCTCAGCGTGCCCTCGGTGAAATAGAAGACCGAGTGGCGGGCAGACGGGCCCTTTCCGGTAATCAGGTCCATCTGGTTGTAGCCGTCGAGGTAGACCTTATAGGTCTTGTCGCCGAGCTGCTTTCCCTTCTTCAACTCCTCGGCGATATTCGGATTGCCGGCGGCGGCGACGAAGGTCGGGAACCAGTCAAGTCCGGAGATAATGCCGTTTTCGACCTTTCCTGCCGGCACCTTGCCCGGCCAGCGGATCATGCAGGGCACACGGAAGCCACCTTCCAGCGCCGTTCCCTTGCCGCCCGCAAACGGCGTCTGTCCGCCATCGGGCCAGGTAAAGTTTTCCGCGCCGTTGTCGGTGGTGAACGCGACGATCGTGTTGTCGTCGAAGCCCTCGTCCTTGAGCTTCTTCATGGCAGCGCCAACGATATCGTCCAGCTGGGCGAACCCCCCCTCGGAAACCGACCAGCCGTTGTCAGAGTTGCGCATGTTCTCGTATTTCTCCGAGAGGTGAGTGACGACATGCATGCGCGTCGGGTTGAGCCAGACGAAAAACGGCTTGTTGTCCCGTTTGGCCTTGTCGATGAAGTCGAACGTGATTTTCAGGATTTCATCATCCACCGTCTCCATCCGCCTTGGATAAAGCGGTCCGGCGTCCTCAATCTTTTGCTTGCCGATCTTGCCCCAGCGCGTCTGCACCGTCGGATCGTCGACGTTGGTCGCCCAGGAATGAACCATGTTGCGGGGACCGACGGTGGCCAAGAGCGCTTGCGGGTAGTTGCGGTGGGCCGGATCTTCCATCGCGTCCAGGTGGTACAGATAGCCGAAGAACTCGTCGAAGCCGTGCATGGTCGGCAGGAATTCGTTGAGGTCGCCGAGGTGGTTCTTGCCGAACTGTCCCGTAGTGTACCCCATGGATTTCAGCGCGGTCGCAATGGTCGGCGCTTGCGCCGGCATGCCGATAGGAGAGCCAGCCTGGCCGACCGTGGTAAGCCCGGTACGGATCGGCAGTTCTCCGGTGATGAAGTTGGCGCGGCCCGCCGTGCAGCTCGCTTCGGCGTAGTAGTCGGTGAAGCGCATGCCTTCCGCGGCGAGCTTGTCGAGGTTCGGTGTCCGGCTGGCCATGATGCCCTGGTGGTAGGCGCCGATGTTGAACCAGCCGATGTCGTCACCCATGATAAAGACGATGTTCGGCCGTTGTCCGGCCGCAGCGGGTGCCGGAGTTGGTTGCTGCGCTTGCGCAGCACTTGTTAGGCCGACGGCCGAGAGCGCCGAAGCGGCGATGAGAGAACTTCCACTCAGCAGCAGATCGCGGCGTTTCATTCCGCCGCCCGATTCCGGCGCAATGTCGTGGGATTCTTCTGGCGAATGCTTGCTACTCATGACGTACTCCTCCCGTTGTTATGCAATTGGCTCTGTTCGCTTGATGCATCGGAAGTGGACGTGGCTTGTGGAGGTCGCGACCGGCCCAGCGTGGCCTCCTTGATCACTTGCTCGCTATTCCGTTGGCGGGCGCCCCGTCGTGGGGCGCCCGCTTCGTCGGATCATGCTCATCGCACGCGACTAGTCGCTGCGACCGGCAATTTTGGCCTGCTTGACCTGTTGCAGCACCTGCTCGAGGTTGTAGCTCGCCGGGTCCTGCAGCGGCGGGTACGGAATATAGCTCTCGAGTTCTTTCAGCCACAGCGCCTGGCCGATGGGCAGCATGTTCCAGTCATAGACGTAGGCTGTAGAAGGTGAGCCGATCACGCCGCCCAAGCCCATGAGTGTCTTGTATTGCGCACCAATGGAGGTCTCAAACGGGTCTCGCTTGATATTGACGACCTGGGCCCAGTGATAGGGAAGCGCTCCGGCTATGAAGCCCTGCGGCGCGTCGGATACCATCGTGAAGTAGATCTTCCAGTTCTTGTAGCGGACCGCCGACGGATCCTTGCCCGAATAGTAGAAGAAGGTATCGCGCGCCGACTTTTCCGAACGTCCGGAAAGATACTCGGCCTGATCGACGCCATCGAGCGTGGTCTTCACGATGCCGGGATATTGGCCGGCCTCGATACGCTTCTTCAGCGCGTCTCCCTTTGCGCCACCGGCGATGTTGACAAACGTGGGCAGCCAGTCGAGCGACGCGAAGATGTCGTTCTTGATGGTGCCGGGCTTGATGACCCCCGGCCAGCGAACGAGCGCCGGAGCACGCATGCCGCCTTCCCAGGTGCTCAGCTTGCCGCCCTTGAACGGAGTGGTGCCGCCGTCCGGAAAGGTGATGGTCTCGGCGCCGTTGTCGGTCGTGAACACGACGATCGTGTTGTCGAGCTGTCCCATGTCCTGGAGCTTCTTCAGCACATAGCCGATGTTGTCATCCAGCTGCTTCATGCCGGCCTCGTTGAGGCCCCAGTCCTTGCCGCCCGGCTCGCCGACCATGCCCGCGTACTTGTCATTCAGCACGGTGGTGATGTGCATGCGCGCAGGATTGTACCAGACGAAGAAGGGCTTGCCCGTCGTCTTCGGATCGTTGCGATCGAGGAAGTCGATGACCTTGGCCGAGATTTCCTCGTCGACTCCCTTCGATCGCTCGAGTGTCAGCGGGCCTTGATCGATGCACTGCTGAGTCCTGGCTGTACCATCGGACTTGCACGACAGGACGTTGCGCGGAGGCGTCAGGCAAACAGCGGTTTTCGGATCGACCGCGCCCGGTACCTCCGGGATGCCGGGGATCGGCGTATTCTTGCATGGCGGGGCAACCGTCTGCTGCGTGGGGGACTTGTTGATGTCCGGGAAGCTCACGCCCTGCATCGCATCGAGGTGATACAGGTAGCCCCAGTATTCCTGGAAGCCATGCGCGGTCGGCAGCGCGTCGGTGTGATCGCCGAGATGGTTCTTGCCGAATTCGCCGGTGTTGTAGCCGAGATCGAGCAGGAATTTCGCGAGCGCCGGGGTGCCGGGCCGCAGATAGGACGGGCTGCCGGGCAGTTGCGGAGGAATCATGCCGGTGCGCAGCGGATGCATGCCGGTGAAAAAGGCGTTGCGACCGGCCGTGCAGCTCTGCTCGGCATAGTAGTGCGTGAATATTGCGCCTTCATTGCCGATGCGATCGATGTTGGGCGTCTCGCCGACCATCAGGCCGCGATGGTAGATGCTCGGTTGGTAGAGGCCGATGTCGTCGCCCATGATGAAGAGGATATTGGGTTTCTGTGCCGGCTGTGCGGTTGCCGGCGTGCTGGCCGGCCCGGACAGCGACATCAACATCGTCGCGCCAAGCAGCGAGGCGCAGGACTGCTTGTGCCAACCAGGTGTCTTGCGTGGCCTGTCGGGCAATACGGAACTCAACATGGTTACGCTCTCCTGTTTATGATGCATCAGAGGCTCCTCGCCTGACGCACCGAAAGCCAAGATGACTCGTGGAAGTATCGACCGGCTCCGCGTGTCGCGCTGCCGGCCGGTAGCGTCGGCAGTAAATCGGCGCGCACAAATGCGAGCCGCCCTTGATGACCTTTCGTGGAATTTTCACATTGGTGGTTCTGGGGTCGTAGCTGTCGGCCTCGCTGCCGCCGCGCGGGTTCTCGGGAATGCAGCAAGCCTTCGGAGCATCCGCCTGATGCTTTGGCGAATACCAGTCGGCCGTCCATTCCCAGACGTTGCCAATCATGTCGTACAGGCCGTACCCGTTTGGCGGGAATGCACTGACCGGCGAGGTGCGCTCAAAGCCATCAGCATTGACGTTCTGCCGTGGAAACTCACCCTGCCAGGTATTGGCCATGTGACGGCCGCCCGGTGTGAACTCATCGCCCCACGCGAACTCGGCGCCGTCGAGCCCGCCGCGCGCCGCAAACTCCCATTCCGCTTCAGTTGGCAAATCCTTGCCAGCCCATTGCGCATAGGCAAGCGCATCGTTGAATGCCACATGCACGACTGGATGATCGTCCAGCCCGCGGATGTTGCTTCCGGGTCCGTAAGGATGGCGCCATTGCGCGCCCTTGGCGAACGTCCACCACTGGCTGAAGTCGCGGAGATTGACCGGATGGTTGGGCGGCAAGAACATCAGCGAACCCGCATAGGCCATGTGCGGAAGCATTCCGGGATAGTCTTTCGGATCGGGCGTTATCTCGGCGACGGTGACGTGGCCGGTTGCCTTTACGAATTCCTTGAACTGCCGGTTCGTCACCGGCGTGCGGTCGATCAGGAATTCGTCGACAGTAACGCGATGAGCCGGCGCTTCTTCGGGATAGTGCTTGTCCGATCCCATGCGGAACGTGCCCGCGGGAATCCGCAGCATTCCGTCGGCCTGCGAAGCACCAACCGTCACGTCGGCCTTGAATGTGGTTGCGGGGAAAAGCGTTGTCATCTCACGCGTTGCCTCCCGACCGATCGCTCCAAAATCGCGATCCGGCCCGGGGGCACGCTACGCAGGAGGCTCGTCACAGGCTATTGGACCGTGGTCCAACATCGGGCATCCAGCCTGGGCGGACCTTGGGGCGCCTGCGTGTACGGATTTTACAGCGGAGGGCACCGGCCGGCTATTTCCATTGGGCGCGAAAATCGCCGTTGATTCTGCTACCAAATCCCAAACGGGCTAGGCCGGATGCGCCCTCAAAAGCGTGGTAAGGTTGTAAGCCCGCATGTTGATCCGGGTGGGCAGATTCCGCCGTTTGTGAATTCGTTTTGTATTGTTGCGTATTGAGTGGCGGCCTTTTCCAAATGACCAGGACGCGCATCGCAGGGTGGAGCTTGGCGCTCCTTTTTCTGTTCGGCCCGGAATCTCACGCCGCTGAGCCTCGGCGCGTGCTCATGCTGCACGCCTTCAATTACACATTCCCCGCCACCACAATGATCGCCGACGGCGCTCGAAAGCGCTTGCTGGAACGCTCGCCACAACCACTCGAAATCGATGCCGACTTTCTTGACCTGGCGCGAAATACGGATCCCGGATACGAATCCCGGATAACGATGTTCCTGCGGGCCAAGTACGAAAAACGCCCCCCCGACGTGGTGATAACGTTAGGTAGCGTAGCTCTGCCATTCATCGTCAGGCACCGCGACGACATCGCTCCAAATGCGCCCGTCGTATTCACGTCGGTATCCCCACAAAACTATGGTGCGTTGCGGCTACCGCCAAACATCACTGGAATAATTTCCGAGTTTGACCTGGACAAGACGCTTGCGCTCGCGGAGAGACTGCAGCCGGAAGCCAGCCGTCTATTCGTCATTGCTGGAAGCGGGGAAGTGGATCGGCGGTGGCAGTCGACTGCTCGAAAAACCATCGAGGATCGTAAACGAAAACTCGAAGTGACATACCTGTTCGATCGTTCCTATTCGAATCTGGTTGAAGAAGTCTCGAAGATTCCCCGTGATTCGATTGTGATCCTCCTGACGGTATTTGCCGACAGCGAAGGCAACGCCTTTGTCCCAGCTCGCTTGGCAGGCCCTCTGTCCAAGATCTCACCGGCACCGGTCTATGCCCCCTATGACACCTATATTGGCAATGGCATCGTCGGCGGCTTTGTTGAGACATTTGAATCGGTTGGTGTTCGCGCGGCAGACATGGCTCTTCAAATCCTCGTCGGGAAAGACCCTGCGACGATCCTGCCTCAAACAAATCCGGGACAGACCTATCGGGTCGATCACAGGGCGATGGCGCGGTGGGGGCTCCAGGAGAGCAAGCTTCCTCCCGATACTGCCGTCTTGTTCAAGGAGCCGACGATCTGGAGCGAACATCGAGGCGCCGTCGTTGCGGCCATCCTGATTGTTGCCTTGCAATCATTGATCGTTGGCGCGCTACTGGTTCAGCGGCGGAGAAGGTTGCGCGCCGAAAACCTTCTCAAGGAAAGCGAAGAGCGGATGACCTTCGCCGCTGCTGCTGCCAATATTGGGCTTTGGAAATTTGACCGGCATCGAAATGAGCTTTGGGCGACCGAGCATTGCAGGGCGATGTTTGGAGTTGCGCGCGATGCGCCGTTAACCCGCGAAACGTTCCTTTCGGCCGTTCACCCGGACGACCTGCAAATTGCAATCCGGGCGCTTGAAAGGTCTTTGGAGACAGAGCAACCTGCCGTCGGCGACGTCCGAATTGTGTTGCCGGGTGGAGAGGCGCGTTGGGTTCGCATGCGCGCCCGCTCCCCTTCAGAGGGTGGCAGCCAATCGGATCATATTGGCGGCATATTCATCGACATTACCGAACAGAAGTCGGCCGAGGCCGAAGTCGCTCTACAACGTCAGGAAGTTGAGCATCTGATGCGCGTGTCCGTGCTTGGCGAGCTTTCCGGATCGATTGCTCACGAAATCAACCAGCCGCTCACTGCGATCCTGTCCAATGCGCAAGCGGCGCTTCATCTACTGGCGCAGGAGTCGCCGGATGTTGTCGAAATTCACGATGCCCTTGAGGAGATTGTTCATGAAGACAATCGTGCCGGCGAGGTTATCCATCGTCTCCGCGGTCTTTTGAAAAAGGGCGAGCGGAAAGCGGAATATGTCAATATCAATGACCTTGTCAGATCAACGGTTAGCCTGCTGAACAGCGAGCTGATTGCCCGCGATATCAGCCTCAAGCTTGATCTAGATCATGCTCCATCTCCGACACGCGGCGATTCTGTGCAACTGCAGCAAGTCCTGCTCAATCTTGTCATGAATGCAATGGACGCCATGGCCTCGACCCCGATAGCGCAGCGCTCTATCTTGATCTCAACCCGTGGCTCCCAAGCCGGGATGGTGGACGTCACCGTAAGTGATCGTGGACACGGTATTCGCGCCAAGGAAAATGGCCGGCTGTTCGAGCCTTTCTACACCACCAAGAACCATGGCCTCGGTCTGGGTCTAACCCTGTGTTCGACGATCATACAGGCCCATCAGGGAAAGCTGACCCTGGTCAACAATGAGCGCGGCGGCGCTATCGCGAAATTTTCCTTACCTGTCCAACAGCCGACCTCCGACGCCGCATGACGGAAAAGTTCACAATTTACCTCGTCGACGATGACCCGGGAGTCCTCAAGGGACTGTCGCGACTGCTCCGCGCCAGGGGATATGAGGTCAAAGCGTATTCTTCCCCCCGGGTATTCCTCGATGAGCATGACATGACGGTGCCCGGCTGCGCCGTATTGGATGTTTCGATGCCGGGTCTGGATGGTTTGGAGATTCATCGCGTGCTGAGCGCAGCCAGCGGCTATCATCGTCCGGTCGTGTTCGTCACCGGCAAAGGCGACATTCCCACCAGCGTGCGCGCCATGAAGGCCGGCGCGATCGATTTCCTGACCAAGCCCGTAAAGGACAAGGATCTGTTCGAGGCCATATCCCGCGCGGAAGCCAGGGACGCCGAGTTGCGTCGGCTTCATTCCGAGATGGAATCGATGCAGGCGAAGGTCGGCAGCCTGACACCGCGCGAACGCGAAGTGTTTACGCATGTCGTGGCGGGACGGCTCAACAAGCAGATTGCCGGAGACCTGGGCACGGTCGAAAAGACCATCAAGGTCCACCGCAGCCGGATGATGGAGAAGCTCGGCATTCACACCGTCGCCGATCTCGTCCGCATGGCCGAGAAGCTCAATCCGTCGAAGTAAGGAACACGTGCCTATTGGCCCAAGGGCCAACTCGACGGGCGCGCTACGCAACCGCAATAGTATTTCATGGCGGAAGCATCCACATCGATTGCTATTGTGGACGATGATCCAGCCGTGCTCAAGGCCTTGAGCCGGTTGCTGCGTTCGCACGCTTTTCGTGCCCGAACCTATGGATCGGGGCAGGAATTTCTCGCGGCGTTGCCGGCCGGTCTTCCGGACTGCCTGATTATCGATCTCCAGATGCCGGAAATGAACGGTTTGGAACTTCAGCAGCATCTCGTGAGCAACGGCATAAAAATTCCGACAATCCTGATCACTGCGCATGCTGACGTCGCGTTGCGCGATCAGGCAGGGCTGGTTGCCAGCCTCCGGAAACCATTGCAGGAAAAGGCCTTGTTCGACGCTATCGACAAAGCGGTCGGTGACTCGCGTAGCGCCGGGTAGAGAACCGTAAACCGGCAATAAATCTTGGGATCGACCCTGGCGCAGCATGCGCCAGGGTCCAGGCATCGAGGGCGGCAGGAATCTCCTACATTCCCATGATGGCGATGTCCTTCACCGTGCCGCTGACGCCGGCGATCTTTGCCGCCTCGGTCGCCTTTCCGGTGCCGAGGTCGACGCTGTAGAGCGTGCCGTCCGCCATCAGCCAGGCTTCGTTCTTGCCGGCGCCATCGGACCAGATGTCGAATGCGACGCTGTCCGCCTTGATCCCGAGTTTGCCGATCGCGCCGAGCACGCCGTCATTCGGCGGCGCCTGCTTGATCAATCCGCCGATGGTCGCATCGATGTCAAACAAGGCCGTCTCCTTGGCGCCCTTCACCGAATTGGTGTAGGCGCCGGCGACGATGTTCGGCTTCTCGCCCTTGTGCATGTCGCCCTCGGCATATTTGTGGTCGCCGTCCTTGGTTACCTTGCCATCCTCGACATTCGCCCGCAGGTTCATGCCATCGGCGCCCATTACGCGCAGGCGGTCCGCCACGGGGTTGAAATCGACTGTCGCAGCCACACCCTTGGCAAGCATGGTGTCGAGCTTCGACTTCGTCGTGGCCTTGCCGTCGATCGCGATGGTCACAATGGTGCCATCGTCGACCAGTCCATAGAGCATGCCGTCGGCCGGACGCACGTCGATTCCTACCAGCGCACCGGAAATGCCGGTGACCTTGACCGACCCGGTCGCCTTCTTCTGCGCGGTATCGACCATCGCAATGGTGTCGCCGCCGATCAGGGCTGCGACCTGCGCGGCGTTGGCGGCAGCGGACGACAGCAATAGTGCGGCCGAAGCGGCGAAAATTGAGCGAAAATTCATCGTAAAGCTCCCTGTGTTCCATGATCCTCTCGGGACCAACACAGCGGGTACCGGCGGCGCGGCGAAACGGATGCAGCACACCAAAAATAATTTTCGGCGCATGCATCCAAATGCCGCATCTCAAGGTAGAACAGCTATGCAAAGGCATAGACATGACTGGAAATGGCACCATCACCGCCAACCCGCAGGCTCCCGACCTGCTCGATCAGGAGCGCGAGGCGCGGCTTGCTGCGGCGCTGGCGCGTTGCGCGGCCGGCGACCGCGCCGCATTGCGCGTGATCTACGACAGCGAGGCGCCGCGCATGGTCGGCATCGCCCGCCGTATCCTGTTTCGGCAGGATCTTGCGGAAGAGGCGGTGCATGATGCCTTTATCCGGATCTGGCGTGGCGCGGCCGGCTTCGATGCGCGCCGCGGCAGCGCCCGCGGCTGGCTCTATGCGGTGGTGCGCAACCGCGCGCTGAGCATTCATCGCGATGAACACCGCTATGAAGCATCAGATGAAAACGTCGGGGATGTCGACTGCGAGGCCGCCCTGTCGCGGATGCCGGAAACCAGCGCCCTGCGCCGGTGTCTCGAGCAGATCGACCGCCCCCGCCGCGACGTGGTGGTGCTGGCCTATGTTCACGGCATGAGCCACGGCGAACTGGCGGGAAGGCTGAAGGTTCCGCTCGGCACGGTCAAAAGCTGGGTACGGCGCAGCCTCTTTGCGTTGCAGGAGTGCATGGGATGAACCCGCACGACGCCGATAACGCCATGGCCGGCGATTACGTGATGGGCCTGCTGGACGATGCGGAGCACGCCGCCGCCGAACGGCGCATCGCAACCGACCAATCGTTTGCTCAGGCTGTCAGCGCGTGGCGGGGACGGCTTGCGGAACTCGATCTCACGGCCGAGGAAACCCCGCCGAGCCCGGCGCTTTGGCAGCGCATCGCGGATGCGACCAAGATCGCACCGATCGATGCCCTGCCCTCCGCACGCGCCGCGCTGCGTGGCACCGAGCTGTGGGACAACATCCGGTTCTGGCGCGGACTCGGTATCGGCGGCGCCTTCGCGGCAGCGCTTTTTGCAATGATCATGATCGGGTCGCTGGCGACGTCGCGCCAGCTTCGTCACGACATGCTCGCGCTCGCCCAGCGCAAGCCGATTTACGTCGCCGTGCTGGTGAACGACACGACGAAAGAGGCAGGCGCCATCGTCAACGCGTTTTCGAACGGCCGGGTCGAGCTGATACCGTTACGGCCGATCGAGGTTCCTGCCGGCCGCACGCTGCAGGTTTGGACCTTGTGGGATCGCGCGGTCGGCCCGAAATCGATCGGCGTCACCGGTCAGTCGCGCACGCTGCAGCTCGACCTGGAGGCGCTGCCGGAAACCGTGCAGGATCAACTGTTCGAGATCACGCTGGAGCCGGAAGGCGGCTCGCCCCTCGGACGGCCGACCGGCCCAATCCTGTTCAAGGGCAACGCGGCACGGGCGTTGTAGTCGCCCTAGCCTCCGCCCACCAGCGCCAGGAACACCCGCCTCACCTCGCCCTGCGTCTCGCGCACCCTCGCCTCCAGCGTCGAGAAATCAGGCGTGTCGCCGGCGCGCGCCATCACGTGCAAGAGGTTATCGCCCGAGGTTTCCGGATTGAACTTGCCGGTGACGCAAAGCCTGATGATCTGCGTGAGGTCGTGATAGAGCCGCGCAGCCGAACGCAAAATCTCGGCGTCGGACTGCGGCAGCACGCCGAGGCGCGCGGCGTTGTCGAGCACCTGCAGCGTGGAGATGCTGAGGATTTCGGGTTTTTCTGCAGCATGAACGAGCTGCAGATACTGGGCGACGAAATCGATATCAACGAGCCCGCCGGCGGCGAGCTTGAGGTTCCAGATGTCGTCCTCGCCCTTTTCCTGCGCAATCGCCCGGCGCATGTCGGCGACGTCGCCGGCGGTGGAGGCCGCGTCGCGTGGCCGCGTCAGCACGCTGCGGATGATGGCTTCGATCTTTGCGCGAAACACCGGTGAAGCCGAAATCACCCGCGCGCGTGTCAGCGCCATGTGCTCCCAGGTCCACGCTTCGCGTTCCTGGTAGTCGGCGAATGAATCGATCCGCGACGCCAGCGGCCCCGCGCGGCCCGACGGGCGCAGCCGCATGTCGACATCATAGAGCACGCCGTAATTGGTCCGCGTGGTGAACGCCGAGATCAGCCGCTGGGTCAGCCGCGCGAAATACTGCGCGCCGTGCAGCGATCGCTCGCCGTCGGAATCGGGATTGTCCCCGTCGAAATCGTACAGCAGGATCAGGTCGAGGTCGGAGGAAGCCGTCATCTCGCGGCTGCCGAGCCGGCCCATCGCGAGGATTGCGGTCTCCTGCCCCTTGATGCGGCCGTACTGGGTGGCGAACTGATCCCTGACCAGGCCATGCACGGTGTGCACGATGCCTTCGGCGACGTCGGCAAAGGCGACGCTGGCCTGCTGGGCGGATACCGTGCCGGACAGGATGCGCGTGCCGATCAGGAACAGGCTCTCCTGGCCGAACAACCGCAGGCGGTCGAGGAAGTCTTCATAGGAGTCCGCGTCCTTCAGCGTCGCCGCCAGCCGGGCCGACAATTCCTTCTGGTCCGGCATTGCGCCGAAAAAACGGGGATCGATCAGGCCGTCCATGATCTGCGGCTGGCGCGCCAGCATGTCGCCGAGCCGCGGCGCCGCGCCGAGGATCAAGGCCACCAGCGCAACCAGCTCGCGGTTCTCTCTCAAGAGTGAAATCAGCCGGCCGCCGCGCTGCAAGGCGCCGAGAAAGCGATCGAACGCGGTCACCGCGTCATCAGGATCTTCGGCATGCGCGAGGCCGTCGATCAGGCCGGGCACGAATTCGATGAACGCGGCCTTGGTCGCTTCATTGCGGAGCGCGCGATAATTTCCCTGCATCCAGAGCTGCAGCGTGCCGGCCACCGCGACGGGCTTCTTGAAGCCCAGCATCGCCAGATGGTCGAGCAGGCGCGCATCCTCAGGTCCTGCAGCATAGTTGAACTGGGGCAGCTGCGCCGTGCCGGCCGGATCGCCCTCGAACAGCTTGCCGTAATGCCCCCGCACGATATTGAGATGGCCGAGCAGATCCTTCGCAAAGGCTGTCCTGCTCTCATAGCCGAAGAAGTTCGCAAAGCGCTCGACGGCCTCGGCATTTTCGGGCAGCGCATGGGTCTGCTCGTCCGCGATCATCTGCAGCCGGTGCTCGACGCGGCGCAGGAACTCGTAAGCCGCCGTCAGTTCGTCAAACGCCCGAAAGGTGATCCAGTTGCTGGTGGCCAGGACATGCAACGCCTGCAGCGTCGGACGCACCCGCAATTCCGGGTGACGGCCGCCGGCAATGAGCTGCTGCGTCTGCGCGAAAAACTCGATCTCGCGAATACCGCCGCGGCCGACCTTGACGTTATGGCCTTCGACCGCGATCTCGCTCTGGCCGCGATAGGTCTGCATCTGCCGCTTCATGTCGTGGACGTCGGCGAGGGCTGCAAAATCCAGATGCTTGCGCCAGACGAACGGCGAAAGTTCCGAGATCAGCGCCTCGCCCGCCCTGGCGTCGCCGGCGCAGGCGCGCGCCTTGATCATCGCGGCGCGTTCCCAGGTCCGTCCTTCCCGCTCGTAATAATGCAGCGCCGCCTCGGTCGACATCGCCACCTGCGTCGAGGCCGGATCGGGCCGCAGGCGCAGATCGACGCGGAACACGTAGCCGTCGCCCGAGCGTTGCTGCAGCAAGCGGGCCAGCGCCTGCGTCACGCGCACGAAGAACGGCGCCGGCTCGATGTCGGCGACCAGCGAGGTGGCGGCGGGATCGAAAAATACGATCAGGTCGATGTCGCTGGAATAGTTCAGTTCGCCCGCGCCCATCTTGCCCATCGCGAGCACGATCAGGCCACTTCCCTCCTCCGGCCGGTCGGGATTGAAGGCGGTCATGCGGCCGCGCGCGACCTCCTGGCGCAGCAGGAAGCGCAAGGCGGTCTGCACGGAGGTCACCGCGATGTCAGTCAGCGCTGCCGTCACCCGCATCACCGGCCAGACCCCGCCGATGTCACACAGCGCGATCAACAGCGCGGCCTCTGACTTCATGCGGCGAAGCAGATGCATCACGTCGGCCTCGCCCGCCGCGGCGAGCACGTCGCGCGAGGTTTTCTCGATCAGCGCGGCGAGATGCGGTTCCGGGTCGCATGCCAGGAGGCGGAGCAGCCGAGCGGCATCGGCGCGGATCAGGTCGAACAGGTACGGCGAGAACTCGACGATGCCGAGCAGGATGGCCCTGGCGAACGGCCGATCCAGCCACGCGCCGATCTCAGCCGATTGCTGTGGCTCCAGTTCGGCGAGCCAGTCTCCCAGGCGTTGTTCGGCGGTGCTGCTGGCAGTGATATGCGGCCCGCTCACGAACCGCACGGCCAAGGCGGAGGAATTCATGCCACCTTCTGTGGCACATCCGGCGTTTGGGCCGCAAGCCTGTCACCCGCGGCGGATAGCGCCGGGATGACCAGCGTCGCGGTCAGGCCCGGATGCGAATCGCCGAGCCTGAGTTCACCGCCGTGCAGGGTCGCCACCGCGGATGCCAGGCTGAGGCCGAGCCCGGAACCCGGCAGCGTCCGGCTCGCCTCGAGCCGCACGAACCGCTCGACCGCGTGCTTGCGGTCCGCTTCGGGGATGCCCGGCCCATGGTCGGTGACGCTGAGCAGCACATGGTCGTTCTCACGCCGCGCCTCTATCACGATCTCCCTGATGCGCGCGGCGGCGGCAGGATCCAGCGGCTGCACCACCGTCGACGGCTTGCCGTATTTGATGGCGTTCTCGACCAGGTTGGCGAGCGCCTGGCTAATCAGCTCACGGTTGCCGTGCAGCCGCGCGGTCGCGGCCTTGACGCGAAGGGTCATGCCGTCGTCTTCGGCCAGCGGCTCATACAATTCGTGGATGCCCTTGGCGACGTCGGCCGCGTCGAAATCGTCCATGTTGCCGCGCGCCTGCCCGGACTCGGCGCGTGCGATCATCAAGAGCGCGTTGAAGGTGCGGATCAAGCCGTCGGATTCCTCGATGGTCCGTTCCAGCGCCGCGCGGTATTCGGCCTCGCTGCCGGAACTCGCCAGCGCCTCCTCGGCGCGGTTGCGCATGCGCGTCAGCGGTGTCTTTAGGTCATGGGCGATGTTGTCGGAGACTTCCTTCAGCCCCATCATCAGCGCCTCGATGCGCTCCAGCATGGCGTTGAGGTTTTCCGCGAGGCGATCGAGCTCGTCGCCAGAGCGCCCGACCGGCAGCCGTCCGGAAAGGTCGCCGGCCATGATGCGCCGTGTGGTGCCGGTCATGGCGTCGATCCGCCGCAGCACCCGCCGCGCCACGAAGATGCCGCCGCCGATGCCGAGCACGATGACGACTAGCAGCGACCATTGTGCGGCATGGGCGACGATGCCGAACAGCCGCCGGCGCTCCTCGAGGTCACGGCCGACCAGCAGGCGGAATCCGTTGGTGAGCTCGGTGACGCGCACCAGGGCGCGATGCTCCGCCGTGTCCTGCTCGTCGAGCCGGCGGTAGCCGGTTTCCATCCAGCCGGTCGAGGCCATCACGCCCGGCGACAGCGCACCGACATTGCCGCCGATCGCTTTCCCCTCAGGCGTGGTGACGAGATAGAGATTGGCGCCCGGCCGCAGCGCCCGCTTCTCAAGCGTGGGGACGAGTATGCGCAAGCCACGGCGCGTATAGATGTCGACCATCTCGCCGGTTTCGGCCGTCACCGTAGCGGTGATCTGCTCGTTGATCAGACGCCGCGTATTCCAGGCGAAATAGCCGAGCAGCGACGCCGCAAACAGCGCAAACAAAAACAGATAGACCAGCGTCAGCCGGAACGCCGTGGTGCGGATCAGTTTACCGAAGGCCGTCACGGATCATGTATCCATTCTGAGCGTCATGTCTGCTATCACTGACCATCGTCACGATTTTCATTCCCTTTTATTTTCATCATGTTAGACGCATATGCTCTCGTCTAACTTCACTGAACATCGCCGAACGCCGGCCGGTTCTGGCGAAAAACTGGTAAGTTGACGCGGCTCTCCCTTCCCAAGTATCCGTGACGGTAACATATCCGAAAGTGGTCCATTTTGGAAGGCTACCTCACGGGCGAAGCATCCGTGACGGTAGGTGGTAAGCAGAAGGGGAACGTTAAAGTGGCACTCAATTCGAACCAAGTTAAATCCCTGCAAGCTGGCGTTCATGCGGACGGCGGGGGGCTTTATCTGGCGGTGCGCAAAAGCGGCGAACGGGTGTGGGCCTTCCGCTTCACCGACCTCGAGGGCAAGCGGGCGCAGATGGAGTTCGCCAGGGCTGGCGACCGCGACTGCGCAAGCGGTGACGTTCTGACCCTAAGCAGCGCGCGCGAGAAGGCGCGCGACTATAAGGTCGCGTTGAAGCGCGAGGGCATCGATCCGCGCGTCAAGAAGCGGGCCACCGCTCAGGGCAGCAAGACGTTCAAGGAGTTTGCCGAGGAACAGTATCCTGTTTGGTGCCAAGGGCTATCCGAAGAGGAGTTGAAACAGTGGCAGCGCTCCGTCCGGGACGTGCCGAGCCTGCACGACAAGAAGCTCCAGGAGATCACCACCGAGCACGTGTTGGAGGCGCTCAAGGCGATCTGGACCGTGAAGCCGGTCACAGCGTCACGGACGCGCCAGCGGATCGAGCGGCTGATGGACGCTGCCAAGGCATTGAGACTGCGCACGGGCGAGAACCCGGCCGCGTGGCGCGGCAACCTCAGACACCTGCTGCCGTCGCCACGCAAGTTGAATCGCAAGAAGGGGCATCGGTCCGCGCCATATACCAAGATGCCGCAAATGATGACAGGGCTGCGCTATGATACCGGCAACGCTGCGCGCTGCACAGAAGTCGGCATCCTCACCGTGTCGCGGAGCCAAGAAATCCGGCTGATGGAGTGGACGGAGCTGGACTTCGAAGCAAGGACGTGGATGGTTCCGGCTGAGAAGATGAAGATCAAGGGCGAGCTAGAGCCGAAGCCGCATCTCGTCCCGCTGTCAGATCAGGCTATCGAGATCATCCAATCGATGCCGCGCACGGATAAGTACGTGTTCCCCTCCGACCACGCGGAGCAACATCAGCCGATCCGGGCGAACGCGCTTGTTGGGGCCATCGAGCGTACTGCCGTCAAATCCACCATGCATGGCTGCCGCACGAGCTTCCGAAATTGGGGCGCTGACAATAAGGAGCACAATTTTCGCCGCGAAGTGCTTGAGTTCTGCCTGTCGCACCGTATCGGCGATGAGGCTGAACTGTCGTATTGGGACAGCGAGATGATCAAGCGACGCCGCGAGGTGCTGCAGGCTTGGGCTGACTTCATCAAGCCGCCCAAGAATACGTCGCGCGAGCAACCGCCCGAAAGAAAGCGGCAAAAGCTCAAGCTCGTCGCCTAACGAGCCCACCAAAATTTTAGTGAGCGAAGCGCGCTTCCGTCGCGATGTAATCAGGGACCGGTGGATCCTCGCCGTCGTCGGCTTCGTCTACCGACCACATGCGAACTTCTTCCCGTCTTGATCCTCAAAGCGCGCGGCGTCCGCGCATCAGGTAAGAGCTTCGACCGATTGCGGAGTTGTGACTGTGTGATCGTCGTTTACCCTGTTCGAAGCGCGCAGTATCAATCTTGCAACTATGGTGTATTCTTAATCTATGCACGTCGATTGGCGACTTGCATCGAGCCAACTTTTGGGATCACGGAGGGCAACATGGCCAAGAAAGCGAAGAAGGCAAAGAAGGCAAAGAAGGCAGCCAAGAAGAAAAAGAAGTAGCCATTCAATGAAAACTCTCAGTTATCCGGATAGCATCTGAGGTCCATTACGCCTTTTGCAGCCCGAACAGGCCGCAGCTTTCGCCGACAGAATATCCGCGCAACAAACGGTCAGGCCGGACCATTATGCAGATGGCTGCTGCATAACGGTCCGGGTTTTCTTTGGGCTTGATTACCCCGACTCGTTGACGGGACAATTGTCTGGTACAATTTACTGATGCCAAACACACAACGCCAATCACCGCTTTTGTTTTGAAGGCCGAGGGACGAGAAGTTGAACCACCCGAACTTCTCGGCACACGCTACGTCATCGTTGAGACGTGAGGCTCTGGCCTCTCGCCGCACCGCGAGCCGATTCGAGCGTGTCCGCTTGCAATGCCGCGCGCCTCTCGACGATGGCGTGATTGAACAGTTCGAGCACCAGACCAAAGGCCGCCAGTTCCTCTTCCTCGAGGGCGCCGTCATCGTAACATTCGAGCGTTTCACTTATGATGGCGTCGACCTCTCGCTGCATCATCAGCAGTTCCTGGTTGGATTCCGCGCTGCGTACGCTGGAAACCATGGCCAGGATTCTGTTGCAATGGCTGGTGTTTTCGCCCCTTTCATCCCGATTCAAATAGTGACGCAACCAGGCGCCGGCCGAACCGATCCCGGAGAGAAGCAGGAGCGAAAACCAGAAGTAATCGCCGTACCTGTCGAGGAAGGTGCGTTCGGTGCCGTCGATGACGGCTGCCGCTCCCCGATGCACCGGCAGCTCGGCGTCTTTCTCGGTGTCCGGCTTGGTGATGTGCGCAGCGCCAGGCACTTGCCTGGCAATCGTCTGACGGACGGCGAATAGCTGCCGGAAAAATGCCGCAGCCGTCGTTTCAGACAAAGCCTTTCGCGCCATGATCAGGTGGCTGACGTTGACAGTCTCGACCTTGTCATCCGGCCAGGCCGGATTCGCATTGAAGATGCTGGGTGGAATTTCCTCGGATTCATAACGCGGGTGCTTCAGGGCGATTGCTTCCGATGCCTCGATCGCGAGAAACTTCGGCTCGCCTCGCGACCGGGCCGTCGCGGCGATGGCGTCGGAGGTGATTTTGCTATCGAGCGGACCGACCGCCATGAATGCATCGAGAGTCGGGTCGCGCGCCAGCTCTTCGATTTGGTCCGTGCCAAATTGCGTTTCCGGGACCTTGTCCGCCTCCACGCCGGAGGCGCTCAGAATGACCCGCAGCAACGCGGCGTTCGCTGGCGTCCGGCCAATCACGCCGACCCTGTGCCCTGCGAGATCGGCGATCTCCTTGATTTTCGGCGCGGGCTTTCTTTTGGAGCTCTTGTCCGCAAGTCCGGAAGGCGCCCACAGCACAACGAAGTTCTTACGCACGATGGCGACGGTCTGCGCGTCGGCCGGCATCTCCAGATCGCCACGACCGACCGCAAGATCTGCCTTGCCAGCAGCAAGCAGGGCGAGGGCTTCGACCGCGCCGTCGGTCGTGATAAGAGACAGCCTGACTGTCCTGCTTTCGCTGGCGAAGGCCCCGGCCGTCGCCTGAATCACTTTGTGATCGTCGCTTCCCGGCGGTCCGACGGCAATCCGGAGAGTTACCGGCTGCAACGCATAATACAGTGCGCCCGCTGCGGCGCCAAAAATAAGAAATCCAACTGCCAAGACCAGCAGTAAGGTGTTGCTCCTTCTCCGCCGTCGGCGGGCTGCGTCACTGGTTTCACTTGTACCATCGGACGAGGACATTTCCGCTGCCAGTCGGAGATCAAATGCGCTTCCTGCTTTGCAGGAATACCACATTTTCCAAGGATAACGTCGCAGCAGCGACCCTGGTTTCAAGAGCGGAACACCACATGACGGCCTGAAAAATGCGACGGGCTGGCTCTGGTTTCGACGACGCTTGCCGAACAACCACGAGACCGAATGAACGTCCGATACTGGAAAGGGTCGATGGCCGGAATGGGACGACATCCCATTGCCTGGAGGCCGACTTCCGGTATGGGTCTTGTGTCACGAGTAGCGCCGGTCCAAACGGCGGTGCGCAACTGTATTGGAAATGAAGGAGGGTCCTTCGGGTTCGGCGATCAGGTCGCTGATCCCAAGCCACCGCGAGCTGCTGCGGTTAAGCTGTGGTGGTAAGCGTCGCGGAAACGCCTGGAAAATGATCCCGGCAGGCATGGTCGGGAGAGGCGAGCGCAAGCAAACTGCTTCTGAAGCGTCGAAAGCGCTGGATTAGGTGATGTCAAAACCGGGGGTGACCGGCGCATCGGTACTTTCGGCCTCGCGGTTGGAGCCGCTTGCGCAGCCTTCGCGCGGTGGCACCAGCCGGACGATGCGAGAGTATCCTGTCCGGATCTGTGAGGGGCTCGGGGCGAATCTCCCGGGGCCCACTCGGCAAACTCGGATCTCGGACCGTAATCGAACTAAGTCCGCTCCATCTTCGATAGTGTTGCAAAAGTCCCAAAAGGACGCGCGGCTAATTTTTCGCGAAAGAACGAAATAAGGGACAATCGCCGGTCAATGTAGCCTCAGGCAAGCCCGTTGTCGGAATCGCCTAGTGAGTTTAGCGCCCGACAGCGTAGTTCCCCACGTTATTATTCGATCGTCGCGCCTATGGCTCTAGAGTTTGAGTTGCATGCCGCAAAGGACTTTTGCAACACTATCTCTTCAACAGCAGACATCGTCAGACCGCCCGGGCAGATCAGCTAGGTGCCACAGGCGGGAGTCAAGCTGCGCAGATCACCCTAGGTGTTAGGGCCGTTAGAATCGCCTTCATCAGTCCGTCATCATCATAAGGCTTCCGAAGTATTTGCGCTTCTCGAAACTCCTCTAAAATCTCGCGATCTCCATAACCGGTGACGAGGATCACGGGCAAGTTGGGATGGGTCGCGCAGATCGCTTTCGCGAGCTCGACTCCCGTCATTTCCGGCATGGCGAAATCCGCAAGAACAAGCTCTATCTTCAGACCGTTTGCAATCAGCTCAAGGGCTTCTTGTCCGCTGGCAGCGGGCACCGCCGCATATCCGACGGCCTCAAGTACTCTAACGGTTGACCTGAGAACTGCCTGATCATCATCAACAACTAGAATGCACGGCTTTAGCTCCACCGTTGAAATTTGCCCGGCACCAGATTCTCTTTCGCGCACTCGTCGGACCACTTCGCCACAAGGTAAGAACACCGTCACCGAGGTGCCTTCGCCGACGTGCGTCTTAAGCGCGATGCCGCCACCCGACTGCTTGGCGAAACCAAAAACTTGGGCGAGTCCGAGACCCGATCCTTTTCCTGGTCCTTTCGTAGTGAAGAAAGGCTCGAAGACGTGGGGGAGCACATCGTCGGGGATACCCATGCCTGTATCTCGGACGGTCAGTCCCACATACTTTCCCGGAGCCGGCGCTTCCGGGCCGGAGAGCTCTTGATCGGTGATGGCATTGAAAGTCTCGAGGGTCAGAGTCCCCCCTGACCGCATGGCGTCTCTCGCGTTAATAACCAGATTGAGGATCACCGACTGAATTTGGGTTAGATCTACCAAGGCTGGGCAAAGGTCCGCGGCGAGGTTCGTGCGGAGTTGGATCGCTCCACGAAGCGAGGCATTGAGTAGGCCACCCATCTTCACGATGGTGCTGTTGAGATCGACCACTTTAGGCTCAAGCCGCTGTTGGCGCGAGAACGCGAGCAGTTGCGAGGTGAGATTCGCGCCTCGTTGCGCCGCTCCGAGAACCAGCTCGATGCCTTCCCGATCACCGGGATCCTCCAGATTGCGCGACAACATACGGGCGTTAGTGAGCACGACGCTCAAAAGATTGTTGAAGTCGTGCGCGACGCCTGACGTAATCTGCCCTATCGCGTCGAGGCGTTGCAGTTGCTGGGACTCGGCCTCGGCGATTTCCCGTTGCTCTATTTGAGCACGTAGCTGCCGGTTGGCCTCCCCCAGCTCGCGCGTTCGAATTTCAACGTGATGCTCAAGAGCTTGTTCAACACGCTTGCGATCAGTGACGTCCAGCGCGACGCCTCTTAACAACGTCGGCCGGCTATTCTCGAAACTGGTCTGCCCAAGTGTCGCGATCCAACGCTCTATACCGTCGCCTTTTCCGACGACTCTGTATTCAATGTCGTAAATCCCGTTGCCATGCGGATCTATACTCCGTTGAAGAGCGGCCTCGACGCGCGCGATATCATCCGGGTGGATACAAGACTTCCATAGGTTGAAATTGATTGGTGCCTCGGCCGGTAGCCCCCACATCGCTCTTAGCCTGTCGTCCCAGCGTAATTCGTTGCTCTGTGGATTCCAGACGTAGAGCCCCAACTTCGCCAGGTCCACAGCGAACCTGAGATGTGCTTCACTCGCACGCAGGCGTTGTGCCGCTCGTTTCTCCTCATCAATATCCTGAAGGATCGCGACGGCCCCGATGATTTCGCCTGTCTCGTTACGAAACGGCGCGGCGCTACAACGGATCCAGGTCTCGCTTCCGTCGTCGGCCGTGTGGATGAAATCGAGGCCGGGAGCAACGACTTCTCCGCGCAAGGCTCTGGCGCCTGGATACTCCGACGGCGAAAGAGGCCTTCCGTCGTCAGTGAAGCCCTTCCAGCGCCGGAGCGACTGGGCACTCCGCGTTGGAATTAGGTCATCCCAGAGCCGCCCGAGCGGTCCTGCGCGCAACAAAAAATGTCCGTCGCAGTCGAACAGGCTGACACCGCCGGGGACCTGTCTCAAGATTGCCGATAACCGCGCTTCGCTTTCGCGTAACTCCAGTGCTCCCCGTTCGCGTTCCTCGGCTTCTCGATGGCGGGAAATGATGATTGAAGCGGTGTCTGTGAGGGTCGCCGCCCGTTGCAGGTCCGCTGGGGTCGGGATGCGCGGCTCCTTGAAATACATCGCGAAAGTACCGACGCGCTTTCCCACCGAAGTCCCGACAGGAAATGACCAACAGCCGCGGAAACCGTACTGGTGAGCCAACCATAACCAGGGCTTCCACCTCGGCTCCAGGAGCACGTCTGGAGTGATGACCGGTTCTCCGGTCGCCACAGCCAAGCCGCACGCCAACGAATCTAGGCCAATTTTGAAGCCCTCGACGTGGCGGGCATAGCTCTCGGACATCCCAACGACGTGGTGCAACTCGGTCCCTTCCCGGTTGGCACTATAGAAGGCACATCTGGCATTCCCGTCCGTCTGTTCGATCGCCGTGCAGATAAGGATACCGAGTGCTTCGGCGAGCGGTGCGCCGTTCACGGCAGCCTGAAACGCTTCCTTCTGTCCGGCGAGCCACGCTTCACTTCGGCGCAGTGCCGCTTCCCCACGTTTGCGCTCGGTGACATCAACCGCCGCGCCGATCCACTCCATGATGTTTTCGTCGCTATCAATCAGGGGAGCCGCGCGCGAATGCATCCAGCCTAGCGAGCCATCGGCACGAATGACACGGTGCTCCAATTCGAAGACGCTCTTAGCTTGAATGGCACGATCGATGGCCTGCCTAACACATGCTTGGTCGTCTGGATGGATGAACTTCTCTAGCCAGCTCAGGCTCGGACTGCTGCTATCAGCAATGAAATCCCGGCCGACGAGGTTACGCATCTCGCCCCAATCGGCACTCATGCGATACACCGCGTCTGAACCGGCGGCCACCAGGGCCCAATAGGGCCACTCGTTTTCGCGCAGTGCCCGCTCGGCGTCGCGGCCTGTCGCAGTGGGATCAATACCGACCATTGGCGTACTCAACTGTTAGGGCCAAGGTACTTCCAAGAAGATAGGCCCAACCGCCCCAGAGGTCTACATCAACAAGTCCGCCAAGGGGTCATTCGCGTCCGTTTGACCGGATCACGGCGACTTTGCGGCCCCGGCCGATCTGGATGAGACCGGCATTTTTCAGCGAGCGCCCGACCAGATTGATCGTCGTGCGCTGACCCGATCATGCCCTCGCGGCCGATGACGGAGGTCTCGGCGGTCACGCCTTGGCCGGTGCTGGCGAGAACGGAAATGATGCAGGAGCGCGGGAAATAGGCGAAGTCGACCTCCGACGCGGAGCCGTGGAGCAGTTCGCCATGTTCGACCGAGATCGTCCGCATGTGCGGTTTCAGCAGCGCCAGCGCCGAAGCATCCAGCAAACTGAGAAGGTGATTTTCAGCGGCCACGAGGAGCCGCTGATTGACCAGAAGCCATCGACAGGGACGTCCTTCGCCATCGGACGATAGACCGTCTTGGAGTCGTTACGGTGGAAAGACGTTGAGATATTTTGCTTCCTTGTCGGGATTGCCTCGCCGCCGGTTGACCGTCGTCATGGTGGAACCAAACGCGGCAACCTAGGTTACCCAATCCAGACGGGTGGGGGGAACCAACAGGAGGTTCTCCCATGAGGATTAATTGGCTTTACACGACAGCGATGGCATTGGCGATCGGCGCCGGTGCCGCCATTGCGCAATCGCCGGAAGGTTCTCAGAAACGCGAGGA
Organism: Bradyrhizobium sp. URHC0002; assembly: GCF_054059515.1. Taxonomy (NCBI): domain Bacteria; kingdom Pseudomonadati; phylum Pseudomonadota; class Alphaproteobacteria; order Hyphomicrobiales; family Nitrobacteraceae; genus Bradyrhizobium; species Bradyrhizobium sp. URHC0002. Next base: position 7,177,825 of record NZ_JBSSCF010000001.1, read on the forward strand.
GAGCCCCCGCTCCCAGTCACCGGCGTCTCAGTCCAGGGAAATGGACCGTCCAGCCGCCCAGTCGAAGGAGCCGGATCGCGGCGGCGCGGCTGATCGCATTAAGGAGCGCGCGCAATCCGATTCGAAGGGCGGCGCCAAGGACATGCAGCACGGTGAGGCGCCGTCGCCAGCCGAGCGCAGCAAGCAGGCGCAGGAACCGCAAAGCCGCGAGTCAAAAGAGCCGACCCGGCAGAGCCAGGATCAACCCAGCCGTGGCGAGCGCGCGCCCTCAAGCACGGCGCAGAAGGATCTGCAGCAGGGCCGCGATGCCAAGCCGGCTACCGACCAGAAGCAACAGGCAGAGGAAAAGCTGCGGGGCCGCGAAGGTCAGCAGAAGCAGGACCGCGCGCAGGACGCCACCAGGCCGGCCGATACCAAGCAGCAGCAGACCCAGCAGCAGATCGATCGCGATCGCAAGGAGCAGCGCGATCAGGCCGCCCAGCCCTCCACCTCCTCGCCACAGCAGAGCGCGCGACCGGCCGACAACACACAGACCCAGAAGACCGGCCAGGCGCCGGATCAATCGAACCGCCAGACTTCCTCGACCGCGGTCAACGACGATCAGCGCAGGCAAGTCGTCGATCAGCTGCGGCGCGACCGGACGGTCACCAGCCAGAATCTCAATGTCCAGCTCGATGTCGGCAGGCGGTTGCCGCGGGGTGTGCAGGCGCGCCGTTTGCCGCCCGATATCGTGCGGATCATGCCGCAATACCGGGACTATGAGTACACGGTGATCGACAACCGCGTTGCCATTATCGATCCGCGGCGGCGCGAGGTCGTCGATATTCTCGACGACGGACCGGGTCACAGCCAGGCGGCATACGGCCGCGACCGTGTCCACATCAGCGATGACACGCGCACGCGGTTCAGGGAATTGGTGCGGAGCTCTTCGACGACGGTCGGGTCGACCTCGCCTTCGGGCGGCAGAGGCGGAACCTCGGCGTCAAACTGTCTGTCGCTGCAGCCAGTGCCGGAAGAGCTGGCGCGCAACCATCCGGAGCTCGCCAACTACCGTTATCTCGCCATCGGCGACGAGGTGGTTCTAGTTGACCCGCAGCAGCAGAAGATCGTCCAGGTGATCGACTGAGGCTGGCTGTTCTCCCTCTCCCCGGTTTCACGGGGAGAGGGGCAGTGTAAGGAGGCTGTACGTCTCCGCGGCAGCCTGGTTTGCAAACACCTTGATGTGGTCAACGTCGCCGGTCGGCTTGCAGGTGTTGGCATGAACAAAAACGGTCATGGCTGATCCCAGTTGAGTTTGCGCCGGCCCGGTGCGGTCCTTTCGCGTCGGTTGAACTCGTGGACGTGGTTGCGGTTCAACGCCCCGCAGGCCGCCGATGCGCGCCAGTATCGCCGGGCCTCCGCTCTCGGCCACCGGGATCAGCGCCTCGGGCAGCTTGGCGGTGTACTTGGCAGCATCTGTGAGGGTGATGAACGCCGACCAAAGACGAGGAGGCTTGAAGCGAACGTAGATCGGCCGGGTGGTGCTGATTGCAATGATCACCGCCAGCTCAGTCCCGACAGAAGTCACGGGCAACAAAAGCGCGGAAATCGCAACAAGGATGGTGAGTGCAACTCGCGTGGCGTCCGTGTTCGCGAATTCATAGGGAAAGCATCTTTCCTTAAAAGGCGTTGCTCGACAAGAATCCCGATCGGCCTAGCATCTCACGTGAAAGCTTTCATCCGGCACCATCACCTTGAGAAGCCCGTCCTTCCTTGAACCCAGGGTGCCTTGGCTCGTCTCGCTCGCAGATCGCTGCATCAGAGTTGGGTTCGATTGAGCGCTGCGGGAATCGCGGCGAAAATATTCAGTCAGCGACGAGCACGAGTTTGCCCACCGAATGCCCCTGCTCCACCTCCGCCAGCGCTTTAGCAGCCGAAGTGAGCTGGTGTTCAACAGGCCCTCGAAAAGTCGGTCGCGCCGTTTGTGCGATCAGTTGGCGCAACTAACCGCGTGAATGATGGGCTGAAGCCCGCGTGCGGTCAGTTCCAGAGTCGCCAATGTGACGGGCAGCTTGAAACGCCGTGGCCCGGCGTTTCCGGGATTCAGGTAGAGGACCCTGTCAATAGTTTTCGATCCGAGTGGCCTGAAATGACCACGTCAAATCCGTGCTTTGCCGGGTCGAATTGCAGTTCCTGAAGATCGTGCAAGACGTAGAAGCTTCGCCCGCCCAGCCGTACGATCTGAGTATCCGGATAATTTTTTGCCCACTCGCCGGTATCGATGTTTCCTCTGATTGCGGTGACGGGCGCAATCCGACGCAGTCCCTCGAGAACGTCCACGCGACCAACATCACCGGCGTGGATGATATACTACTCCGGCCAGCCATCGACCAGCCTCGGGCCGCAGCAGGCCATGGATGTCCGAGATGATGCCAATCCTCAGCACTGCGCATTATTCCTCAAGGACCGAACGGGGCGTTAGCATCCCAAGAGACTGGACGGGCGCCTTATGCGACACATTGCTCGTGCGTTCTTAGTCCCTAAGTGCAAAAGTTCACCGACGGTTCAGCTAGCTTGTGAACATAAGAGGGCAGCCATGCCGAGCGGTCCCCAGAGGGAGGGATGCTGTTCCGGCGGGCTAGGAACCCGGGCACCCTCCCCGGGTTCCGCCTCTGGCTCATTAGAACGATAGCTGAACGACTGGCGTCGACTTCCAGAGCTTTCTGCCATTGCTCGGCGTAGCTGTGCTGGCCACCCCGCACCTACACTCGCTTCTATCCTGGTGGGATACTTCAGCTTAATCGCCCGCGCACATGGCTGGCCGGCTGTGGGGCGTCGTCGATCAGCACGACGTCATTCCCCTTTAATGCAGCTTGCGCTTGGGCTGTGGCGCCTCGAACTGGGCTACCTCGGCGGTCTGGGGCGCCTTACCATTGAAGGTCAGGACATTGCCCTCGGCCGAGATCACGACGCGATCGCCGTCCTTGATTTCGCCGGCGAGGATCATCTCGGCCATCGGATCCTGCAGATGGCGCTGAATCACCCGCTTCAGGGGCCTCGCGCCATAGGCGGGATCCCAACCCTTGGCAGCCAGCCAGTCGCGCGCCGAAGCATCGAGGGTCAGCGTGATCTTGCGATCCTCCAGCAGCCTCTGGAGACGAGTGAACTGGATCTCGACGATCCGCCCCATCTCGCTCTTCTGCAGGCGGTGGAACAGGATGATCTCGTCGACACGGTTGAGGAATTCGGGCCGGAAATGCGCCCGCACCATCCCCATCACCTGCTCGCGCACTTCGGACGTATCCTCGCCTTCCGGCTGGTTCACCAAAAATTCCGAACCGAGGTTCGAGGTCATGATGATCAGCGTGTTGCGGAAGTCGACGGTGCGACCCTGGCCATCGGTCAGGCGGCCATCGTCAAGCACCTGCAGCAGCACGTTGAAGACATCAGGGTGCGCCTTTTCGATCTCGTCGAACAGCACGACCTGATAGGGCCGCCGCCGCACCGCTTCGGTGAGCGCCCCGCCCTCGTCATAGCCGACATAGCCCGGCGGCGCGCCGATCAGTCGCGACACCGAATGCTTCTCCATGTATTCCGACATGTCGAGGCGAACCATCGCGGTCTCGTCGTTGAACAGGTATTCCGCCAGCGCCTTCGTCAGCTCGGTCTTGCCGACGCCGGTGGGACCCAAAAACATGAACGAGCCCATCGGGCGATTCGGATCCTGCAGGCCCGCGCGCGAACGGCGCACCGCGGTTGCCACCGCGCGCACCGCTTCGGCCTGGCCGACCACGCGCCGGCCGAGTTGGTCCTCCATCTTCAGGAGCTTGTCCTTTTCGCCTTCCAGCATCTTGTCGACGGGAACACCGGTCCAGCGCGACACCACCTGCGCGATGTGGTTGGCGGTCACCGCGTCCTCCATCATCTCGCCGGCGCCTTCCTTGGCTTCGATTTCCGCGAGATTCTTTTCCAGCTCCGGAATTTTGCCATAGGCGAGTTCGCCCGCGCGCTGGAATTCGCCGCGGCGCTGCGCGTTGGCGAGTTCGATACGCAAGGCGTCGAGTTCGCTCTTCAGCTTCTGCGCATCGGAGAGCTTGTTCTTCTCCGCGCTCCAGCGCGCCGTCAGCGCCGCCGATTTCTCCTCGAGATCGGCGAGCTCCTTTTCCAACGCCTGCAGGCGGCTCTTGGAACCGGCGTCGGTTTCCTTCTTCAGCGCCTCCTGCTCGATCTTCAGCCGGATGATTTCCCGGTCGATCGAATCGAGTTCTTCGGGCTTGGAATCGACCTGCATCTTCAGCCGCGCCGCGGCCTCGTCGACCAGGTCGATCGCCTTGTCGGGCAGGAAACGGTCGGTGATGTAGCGGTTCGACAGGGTGGTCGCGGCAACGAGCGCGGAATCGGTGATGCGAACGCCGTGATGCTGCTCGTACTTGTCCTTCAGGCCGCGCAGGATCGAGATGGTGTCCTCGACCGTCGGCTCCGAGACGAAGATCGGCTGGAAGCGCCGCGCCAGCGCCGCGTCCTTTTCGACATGCTTTCGGTATTCGTCGAGCGTGGTGGCGCCGATGCAGTGCAGCTCGCCCCGCGCCAATGCGGGCTTCAACAGGTTGGACGCATCCATCGCGCCATCAGCCTTGCCGGCGCCGACCAGCGTATGCATCTCGTCGATGAACAGGATGATCGAGCCTTCGGCCGCGATGACTTCCTGCAGCACGGCCTTCAGCCGCTCCTCGAACTCGCCACGGTATTTGGCGCCCGCAATCAGGGCGCCCATGTCGAGCGAGAGCAGCTGCTTGTCCTTCAGGCTTTCCGGCACGTCGCCATTGAGGATGCGCAGCGCCAGGCCCTCGACGATGGCGGTCTTGCCGACGCCGGGCTCGCCGATCAGCACGGGATTGTTCTTGGTGCGACGGGAGAGCACCTGGATGGTGCGGCGGATTTCCTCGTCGCGGCCGATCACGGGGTCGAGCTTGCCGTCGCGCGCGGCCTGCGTGAGGTCGCGGGCGTATTTCTTCAGCGCGTCATAGGCGTTTTCAGCCGTTGCGCTGTCGGCGCTGCGGCCCTTGCGCAGCGCTTCGATCGCCGCGTGCCTGGACTAGGCGAGCCCGGGCGATGACATCAGAGTCAGGGCCATTCATCGCTTGGGCGGCGGTCAGCAACGCTTCGGCTTTGTCAATAAATCCACGCACGGCGGCGCTGCGAGAAGCTCTTAGCAACACGCGACGCCTTAGATCACTTTGGATATTGATAGACTGGTCGTCCAGGGCGAAATCTGCGAGGCTCTGAAACTCGTCGATTTTGACCGCTTCGGGAAAGAAGGACCGCCTTATTGCTCGGTGGTATCGAGCGGCCAAGTCCCGCTCGAGCGCCCTCACGACGGACGGCTCATAAATGGCTGTTTTGGCAACCTCGATCGCCCCATCGGAGGCTGAAGCAACCGCAGGCAAGTCGCGTATTTTCTCAGCCAAAAGTTTGACCGTCAGCACGGGTAGAGTATCGGCGAGCTCTCGCGCGATGTCAGCGAAGGCGATGTTCGGGTAATACTTCCTTACTAGGTCTGGATAGGAGGTGAGCCTCCTGGTTAGCTCACTCCAACCCACGACAGATACAGGAAACAAGCCCTGCAAGCTGTGCGCAGCTGTCACGTCTCGAACGTGGCTCTGCACCTTTTCGTCGTTGGGGGCCGTGGTTGCAACGATGTATTCCGTTAGGCCAGGGTGCCATGTCTTGGCCTTTTCGACCTCCTGATCAACGTCAGTGATCGTGAGCTCTTTTAGAGGCCAAGTATCCTTCTTCTTGCACTGCACGCCCGCATAGTGCTGACCATCAGGCCGGCCATAAACGTCAACCCCACCCTGCGGTTGGCCCTGGCGTCCGTGCTTCTGCGTGTTGGGATCGTTCCAGATGCGCGAATACAGATCCGCGCACATGCTCTCAAACTCTTCCCAGCTTTCCGGTGGGGGCAGTTGCGCAGTTACGGGTATCGGCATCGTCTGTACCTTAGCATTCAGCTCACACTCTCGAACAGTTATTCAACTGTCGCCGAATCAGGCGGTGTGCTGCTTGCCGTTCCCGGCACGAAATCGATCGTAAGCCGTGCGAATCACTGGGAAAGACTGCTAGTGAAGCCTACTTCCAAATCATTGCAAAGATTCGGATGCCGGCATGTGGATAGACTCCGACCATGCCGAATACCGCGCGATCTCAGCTATGCAAGATCGAACGCATTGAACGTGCGTTAGGCGCTCGCCGAGGACCTCAGGCAGCGCCATGGCGTTGAGCCCTCGGTCGCCGTCTTCGACGCCTGCATTCTATGTCCCCTTCACCTCAGAAATATCATTGTCCAAGCCGCCGTTGATCGCCTTGTTGAGCGCACTGGACAGACGCTATCCACGACGAATGGATCCGAAACTTGACGGCCGATGCGCCGGCCATTCCGAGAGCGCGCTTGCAGGCGCAACGGCCGCACCAGTTTCGCACCAGAAACAACCTGTTCGAAACACAACGAACGCAATCGAAATCAAACAAACCGCTGCAAAATCAACGAGGCTAACCGATTTTCTTTCGCTCATAACGGTGCGGTTGCAGGCTCGAGTCCAGACGAACCATTTTCCGATATCAGCAGCTGATCACCTTCATAGTGGTGAGAGGCTTCGACCCAAGCCCCAGAAATTCGTCGCAGCTATCGCCTTGAGTAGGGCGAAGAAATTGGGAAGCGGGCGCCTCTCCTTTCATTCGCTTTGGTATCCAATTGTACGACGCATTTCTGACAACCATTTCGCTTCGGCACGGCCAATTGCATCATGTGGGGAATGATCACCTCTTTCGATGCGCTCTTTGTTGGCCTCAGTACCGAGCTACGCCAAGGAGGCGCGTGAGATTGTCGCGCGTGCCGGAATCGCAGGTCGATCACAAGGGCGACGAGACCAGCCGCACCGTTGTGGCCGCAAACGATAAGGCGCTTATCTGATGAACGAATTCGGGCAGAAGGGAAAGGTACCGCTCTCGGAACGGCTATCGGTGTCGCCCGAGGAGGCAAGCGCGCTCACGGGGATCGGGCTGACCTCCATTCGCGAAGCGATCAGCGGCGGTGATCTCAAGGCCAAGAAGCACGGGAGGCGTACGATCATCCTGCCGGACGATTTGAGAGTATGGCTCAAAATGCTGCCGGACGCCGGCAAGCCGATTGAAGAAGGCCCCGCTTAGGCGGGGCTTTTACTTTTGGGCGTTGCTACGGAGCCGACTGACGGTTGGGACAAGCGGTAAATAATTGGCAATCAAAAAACAATACGCCTGAAAAAGTGCAATAATTGTTGTATCTTATCTGATCCCATCACGGATCATGTATCCGGCGCCACGGATCGTGTGCAGCAAGGGCCGCTCAAAACCCTTGTCGATCTTGGAGCGCAGCCGCGAAATATGCACGTCGATGACGTTGGTCTGCGGATCGAAATGATAATCCCAGACGTTTTCCAGAAGCATGGTGCGGGTCACCACCTGGCCGGCATGCTTCATCAAATATTCGAGCAGGCGAAACTCGCGCGGCTGCAGCGTCAACTCGTCCTTGCCGCGGGCAACCCTGTGAGAGAGACGATCGAGCTCGAGATCGCCGACGCGGTAGGTGGTCTCTTCGGCCGGGCCGACATTGCGACGCGACAGCACCTCGACACGCGCCTGCAGTTCGGCAAATGAATAGGGTTTCGGCAGGTAATCATCGCCGCCGGCGCGCAGCCCCTTGATGCGGTCGTCGACCTGGCCGAGCGCGGAGAGGATCAGGACCGGCGTGCGGTTGCCCTTCTCGCGCAAGCTCCCGATCACGGACAGGCCGTCGCGCTTGGGCAGCATGCGGTCCACCACGAGCACGTCGTAGTCGCCGCCATCGGCCATCGACAGCCCCTCCTCGCCATCGCTGGCGAGATCGGCGACATGGCCGACTTCACGGAACGCCTTGACCAGATAGTCGGCGGACTCGCGGTCGTCTTCGATGATCAACAGGCGCATTTGCGGGGCAGTTGCGGTCACGGGAATGGGCTTTCTCTCACCATGGCGCGGTCGCCCTGCACATGCAAGGCGACCGGCGGCTCTCTCGATGAAGTGAAAAAAGCGGGCGGTGAAGCTGGGGGACCTCACCGCCCTTTGGGCCTTCCGACGGAGGGGGGCGTATTCCGCTGGAAGGTTGCCAGAGGGAGCGAGTTTTGGACCCGCTCCCCGGAAGGAGACGTCGGCGGGGGCGACGAATGCCGGCGAAACCCTCCATCTGATATCTAGTCCTCGTTTAGCCCTTCGCCAGCGGCACCGCGACGAAGCGCGACGAACCGCCGCTCTTCACGCGCATGAGAACGCTGTTCTTGTTGTCGGTGCGGGCGGCGTCGATCGCCTCACGCACCTCGCCAGCGCTGGCGACGCTCTTGCCGGCGACCTCGAGAATGACGTCGCCTTCCTTGAACCCGCGTTCGGCCGCAGCGCTCTTCGGGTCGACCTCAGTGACCACGACGCCTTCCTTGCCGGCGCCGGCCACGCTGTTGGCGGGGGCAACCGTCAGGCCAAGTTTCGGCACGCCGGTTCCCTTGCTCAGGCCACCCTTGTCTTCCTTATCGGTGTCGGCCTTGGCCTCGATCGTGTTCGGCAACTGGCCGAGCGTGAGGTTGATGACCTTTTCCTGGCCCTTCTGCAGCACGTTGAGCTTGACCGCATTGCCCGGCGCGAGACCGCCGATGGTGCGGGCGAGTTCCTTGGCATCCTTGACCGGCTCGCCATTGACGCCGGTGATGACATCACCCGACTGGATGCCGGCCTTGGCCGCCGGACCATTCGCCTGCGGTTCCGCCACCAGTGCGCCTTCCGCCTTCTTCATGCCGAGGCTGTCGGCAATATCGGACGTCACCGGCTGGATCTGGACACCGATCCAGCCGCGGCTGACCGAGCCCTTGTCCTTGAGCTGGGCGATCACGCTCTTGACCGTCGAAGCGGGGATCGAGAACGCGATGCCGACGCTACCGCCGGACGGCGAATAGATCGCGGTGTTGACGCCCATCACTTCGCCTGACGTGTCGAACGCCGGACCGCCGGAATTGCCCTTGTTCACGGGCGCGTCGATCTGGATGAAATCGTCATACGGGCCGTTGCCGATGTCGCGGCCGGAGGCCGAGACGATGCCGGCGGTCACGGTTCCGCCGAGGCCGAACGGGTTACCGACCGCGAGCACCCAGTCGCCGATCCGCGGCTTGCTATCGGACAGCTTGGCGAACGGGAAATCCTTGCGGCCCTCGACCTTGATCAGCGCCAGGTCGGTGCGAGGATCGGTGCCGATCACCTTCGCGGTGAAGGTCTTGCCATCGTCCATCGTGATCTCGACCTTGTCGGCGCCGTCGACCACGTGGTTGTTGGTCACGGCAAAGCCGTCAGGCGAGATGAAGAAGCCGGAACCCTGGCCGGTGACCGGGCCACGGCCGCCACGCGGTCCACCGCGCAGGCCGGGCGGCAAGCCATCCGGACCGCCGAAGCGGCGGAAGAAGCGCTCCATCGGCGAACCCGGCTGGAACGGCGAGTCCTCGTCCTTGTTGGCGTTGTCGTCACCCTTGGCCGTCTTCTCCGCGATGTTGATCTTGACCGAAATAACCGACGGCTTCACGCGCTCGACGATGTCAGCAAAGCCGATCGGCCGCTCGACCTTGCGGACTTCGGTGTTGACCTGCGCGTGCGCCGCGCTGGTGAAGACATCAAGCGGGCCCTGCTGCGGCGAGAAGCCATAGACGGCGGCGCCGAGGCCGGCGACGACGGAAGCCATCAGCGCGAACTTGCGCGCGGAGAACAGCGAACGGCGCGCTGCACCGTAGGACGGTAGCTGGGAAAGATCGACGGGACGTTCGGTCATGTTTCTAAAATCTCCAGAGAACCTGATTTCGACGGTGCGGGGGCTGGGGCACCTGACAGGATTGAAGATGGGGTTTGCCGCCTTACCGCGCGCTGGCTGCCGAATTAAACTTTTGTAATGGAGGCGGTTATGGATGCGGCAGAATATCGCAGGTAAATCAGCCGGTTAGTTCTACGGTTTTTCCGTGAAATTCTGCCTGAGCCAATCGCGGAAGGCAATCAGGCCGGGATCGGTTTCGCGGAACGGACGGTACACAAGATACCACGCCCTACCCTTCGGGACCGACAGCGAAAACGGCGCGACCAGACGGCTCATGGCGATGTCGTCTTCGACATAGGGGCGCAGGCCAATCGCCACACCAACGCCGTCGAGCGCAGCCTGCAACGCCATTCCGTAATTGGCAAAGCTCGGCCCCAACGCGGCACGGCGGCGTTTCACGCCTGCGGCGGAGAGCCATAACGGCCAATCCTCCGGCGAGTGAACCACCTGCAGCAAGCTCTCCTGCAACAGGTCCGATGGCTTGCCGAGCCGCCGGGCAATCGAAGCGGCGCATACTGGAAACAGGTCGGCGGAAAATAACGGCTCCGCCGCCAGTTCCGGCCAATCGCCGCCGCCGAGAAGAATGCCGCAGGTCCAGTCATCCCGGAACGGATTGATCGCGCCGCCAGTCGCAAGCCGCACCTCGATGTCGGGATGGGCGCGATAAAAGCTCGCAAGGCGCGGAATCATCCAGCGCGTCGCAAAAGACGGCCCGACGCCGATCGTCAGAACAGGCGTCGTGCGCATCGCCGAGACCTGCGCGACGCTCGAGGCAATCGAGTCAAATGCCGCCGTGAGATTTGGCTGCAGCGCCCTCGCCTGCGCGGTCAACACCAGGCCATTGGGCAGACGCTCGAACAGCGGAAATCCGAGGCGCGCTTCCAAGAGCCGCACCAGACGGCTGATCGCCGCCTGCGTGACGTTCAGCTCCTGCCCCGCAGCCACGAAGCTGCCATGGCGCGCCGCGGCCTCGAAGGCTCGCAAACCGTTCAGCGAAGGAAGGCGCCGCATGGGATAGCCTCGTTAGACTAACTTTTCCTTGGCCTATGGCTGAACTAAACGCGTTTGCGGCAACGCCGTCAAGCGCGCATGGAACGGCATCGGATCTCACCGGGACGACGCCCATGCTCAGCCTCCCCATCGCCGCCGGCTTCGCTGCCGCCATCGTGTCGACCTCGTTCGTCTCAGGCATTTTCGGGATGGCCGGGGGCATGATACTGCTAGGAATCCTGTTGGCATTCATGCCACTGGCGCCAGCCATGGTGCTGCACGGCCTCGTGCAAATGGCCTCCAGCGGCTGGCGGGCCTGGCAATGGCGAGCGCATACTGACTGGCGGATCGTCGCTCATTATGCCGCCAGCGCGGCCATCGTAACCGTGGCGATCAGCGCGGCCGCGATCACGGCCAGCAAGTCCATAGCCCTAATTATCATTGGCCTGACGCCCTTCATCGGGCTGGCGCTTCCGCCTCACTTCGCGCCCGACTTGCGACGGCGGGGACACGATTATGGCTGCGGGGCGCTTTGCACTGTCCTGCAGCTCCTGGCCGGCGTGTCCGGGCCGATCCTCGACGTCTTTTTTGTCCGCTCGCAACTCGACCGCAAGCAGCAGGTCGCGACCAAGGCCGCGGTGCAATTCCTCAGCCACTCCCTCAAGGTCGCTTATTTCGGCCACCTGCTGCTCGGCGGCGGCGAGCGGATATCGCTGATGGCCGTCGCGATCGCGGTCCCGCTGGCGATCGCCGGAACGCACCTCTCGCGGCTGGTCCTCGACTTGATCAGCGAGAAGCAATTCCGAACCTGGTCGCGCTACGTGATCGGCGCGGTCTCTACCATCTACCTGATCGAGGGACTGGTGCTGCTATGAGGCCCGCCTCATCGCTGCCCCGAATTGCGCCGTCCCGCCGTGCCCGCACCGTGCTCGAGAATGTCCGCCATCAGTTCGATCTGGGTCGCATCGTCCCATTTCACCTGCGGGGCGAGCACATGGCGCGTCAGGAAGTAGCCGATGTGGAGGCAGTGCACGGCTCGGGCAAGGACCTCGACGTCGACCTCCTTGCGAATGTCGCCCTCGGCTTTGAGTTCGTTGAGGCTTTCGATCATCGGGCGCCAGATATATTGGCGCCAGACCTGCTCCATGGCGTCGCGCAGCTCCTCGTTCTGCACCAGCTCGAGCAGAACGGTGCGGGCCAGCAGCGGATTTCTGGTGACGGTCGCGAGCCGGTCAGTCGCAAGCGCGACGTACCAGTTCCGAAAGCCCGAACCATTGCCCTTCTCCTTCAGAAGGCCCTTGAAGGATTCCCAGTTCCGCATCAGCCCGATCCGCAGCAGCAGCGGAAAGAACACCCGCTTCACCAGGTCTTTCTTCGACGGGAAGTAACGGAACAGCGTCTTCTCGGTGACGTTGGCGAGCCTGGCGATCTGCGCCGTCGTCGCGCCGTCGATTCCATGCTTGCCGAACAACTCGACAGCGGCGTCGATGATCGCCCTCTCCTTTTCGGTTTTCGGTGCGATGAATTTTTCGGCTTCCTGCTCGATGTCGCGCAGCGACGTGCGTGTCTTCTTGGCCATGGCGTTGAGAACCCTCGCTTTTCCGCTTGTATAGTGCGCACTATCTTTTTGTATAGTGAGCACTTTACTTTTGAGGTATAGTGTGTACTATACTTTTCACAGCCGTTACGCAAGTGCGCTCAGGCGCAGCCGCGGCAAGACATTCCAGAGAAGTTTCTGTTTCGCTGCAGGGAGGGGTTCCATGTCGCTTCGACGACATCTGTTTTTGCTTGCTTGCATGTTGCCGGTCGCCGGATGCAACGACGTTGCACCGAAGGCCCCGGAGGTGAAATCCGTCCGCACGCTCGTCGTCGACCCCAAGCCGATCGACGACGATCGCCGTGCCATCGGTGAGGTGAAGCCGCGCCATGAAAGCGAGCTCGCCTTTCGCGTTGCCGGCAAGATGGTCACGCGCGCTGTCGATGTCGGCGCCGTCGTCAAAAAGGGCGATGTCCTCGCGCGTCTGGATGAACAGGATTACCGCAACAAGCTGAAATCGGCAGAATCCGATCTCGTCGCCGCCGACGCCGTTTTCGTCGAAGCGCAGGGCACCGAAGACAGACATCGGCAACTGCTCTCGAGCGGCGCGACCACCCGCGCGATCTACGACTCCGCGCTCAAGAACTTCCGCTCCGCGGACGCAAAGCGCGATCAGGCGCGGACCGTCGTCGACATGGCGAGGGACCAGGTCAACTATTCCGAGTTGCATGCCGAGTTCGATGGCGTCGTTACGGCAGTCGGCGCCGAGGTCGGCCAGGTCGTCAACAGCGGACACATGATTGTGCGGGTCGCCCGGTCCGCCGAAAAGGACGCGGTCTTCTCGATGGCCGAAGCAGCCTTTGAATACAACACGACGGGTCATGAGCCCCGGGAAGTCGCGGTACTGCTGCTGAGCAATCCCGGCGTATCGGCCAACGGCGTCGTGCGCGAGGTTTCTCCGATCGCTGACCCGACCACGCGAACCTACCAGGTCAAGGTCACCTTGAGTAATCCGCCGGAACAGATGCGTTTCGGCAGCAGCATCGCCGGTCATCTCAAGGCATCGAGCTTGCCGGTCGTCGTGCTGCCCGGAAGCGCGTTGTTCGACAAGGAAGGGGCGCCGGCGGTGTGGATCGTCGACCCCACCGACCAATCGGTGCGGCTCAAGACCATCGCCGTCACCCGCTACGAAACCGACCGGGTCATCGTCAGCGGTGGCCTGGCAAAGGGCGACGTTGTCGTGACGGCCGGTGTCAACAGGCTCCGCGAGAGCCAGAAGGTTCGTCTAGCCGAGGGAGGCGTGCGATGACCGGCTTCAATCTTTCCGACTGGGCACTCCGCCACAGAAGTTTTGTTGTCTATCTGATGTTCGCGGCGGCGATCGCCGGATTCTGGTCCTATGGCAAACTCGGCCGCGAGGAGGATCCGCCATTCACCATCAAGACGATGGTCGTCAAGACGATGTGGCCGGGCGCAACGGCCAGCGATACGCTGCAACAGGTCACCGACCGGATCGAGAAGAAGCTCGAGGAGCTTCCCAACCTCGACTATGTCAAGAGCTACACCAAGCCCGGTGAATCCGTGGTGTTCGTGACCCTGAAAGACACTGTGAGCGGCCAGGCGACACAGCCGCTCTGGTATCAGGTCAGAAAGAAGATCGACGATATCCGCTACACCCTGCCCTCAGGCGTCTCCGGTCCGTTCTTCAACGACGAGTTCGGTGACACATATTCGCTGATATTCGCCCTGACCTCCGATGGATTCAGCCATCGCGAACTGCATGACGTCGGAAATCGCTTGCGCGCAGAACTCTTGCGTGTACGCGACGTCGCCAAGGTCGAACTGGTCGGCGTACAGGACGAGAAAATCTATCTGGAATTCTCGACCCAGCAAATCGCAGCCCTCGGCCTCGATTCGAATGCCCTGGTTCAGGCGCTGCAGACCCAGAATGCGCTGGTGCCAAGCGGTACAGTCGACGCCGGCCCCGAGCGGATCGCCATCAGGGTTTCCGGTGAATTCACCTCGGAGGAAAGCCTCAAGGCGGTCAACTTCCGCTTCCAGGACCGGTTCTTCCGCCTGGGCGACATCGCCACGGTGCGCCGCGCCTATGTCGAGCCGTCGCAGCCGGTGTTCCGCTTCAACGGCCAGCCGGCGATCGGCCTTGCGGTCTCGATGGCAACCGGCGGTGACGTGCTGGCGCTTGGCCACAACGCCAAGGAGCGCGCGGCGGAACTGGCGCGCGACCTCCCGGTCGGGATCGACATGCATCTGGTCGCGGATCAGCCGCAGGTCGTTCATGAGGCCGTCGGCGAGTTTACCGAAAGCCTCGCTGAAGCGATCGCGATCGTGCTGGCGGTCAGCTTCCTCGCGCTCGGCTGGCGTCCGGGAATCGTCGTGGCGGTCGCGATTCCCCTGGTGCTTGCCATTACGTTCCTGGCGATGAAGCTCGCCGGCATCTCGCTTCAGCGTATTTCCCTTGGCGCCCTCATCATCGCACTCGGGCTGCTGGTCGATGACGCGATGATCGCGGTCGAAATGATGATCACCAAGATGGAAGAAGGCTACGACAAGATCAAGGCCGCCACCTTTGCCTATACATCGACGGCGTTTCCAATGCTGACGGGCACGCTGGTCACGATTGCCGGATTCGTGCCGGTCGGCTTCGCCCAGAGCGGCGCCGGCGAATACTGCTTCTCGTTGTTCGCCGTTGTCGGCATCGCCCTCGTTGTTTCCTGGATTGTCGCGGTTCTCTTCACGCCGCTCACTGGCGTCATGATCCTGCCGGCCACGTTGAAAAGCCATGGCAATCACGGCTCGTCCTGGTTCTCGAACTGGTTCCGCCAGACGCTCGACCTGGCCCTGCGGCGCAAATGGTTCGTGTTGGGGTCAGCGGCGGTCCTGTTCGCCTGCTCGGTTGGCGCGATGCGTTTCGTCCCGCAGCAATTCTTTCCGAAGTCGGACCGGCCGGAATTGCTGATCGACCTGACGCTTCCGCACAGCGCCTCGCTTCAGGCGACACAGCAGGTGGTCGCGCGGGTCGAGAACCTGCTGAAGGCCGATCCCGATGTCGAGCGCTGGAGTTTCTATGTTGGCCAGGGAGCGATCCGGTTCTATCTGCCGCTCGATCAGCAACTGGCCAATGATTTCTTCGCGCAGGCCGTGGTTGTCACCAAGGGTCCCAAGGTCCGCGGCCATGTCCTGGCACGGATCGAAAAGGCCGTCGCGACCGACTTCGACGCGCTTATGGCGCGGGTAACCCCGCTTGAACTGGGGCCGCCCGTGGGCTGGCCGCTCAAGTTCCGGGTCAGCGGACCGGATCCGGACAAGGCCAGAGAACTGGCGCTGTCCTTTGCCCAGGTACTCGGACAAAATCCCAACACCCGCAACATCAACTACGACTGGAACGAGAACGCCAAGGTGATCAAGGTCGATGTCGACCAGGATCGCGCGCGGGCACTCGGCATCAGCTCGCAGCAACTGGCAAACAACATCAATGCCGTTCTTTCGGGCACCAGGATCACGCAACTGCGCGACAGCGTGTACCTGATCGATATCGTCGCCAGGGCGGTGCCTGAGGAGCGGGCCAAGGTCGATACTTTGCGCAACCTCATGATCGCCGCTTCCGGTGGTCGTCATGTTCCGCTGGAGCAGATCGCAAGCCTTTCGTACTCGCTCGAACCGCCCTTGATTTGGCGACGCCAGCGGCTGCCGACCGTCACCGTGCAATCCGACGTCGTTCCTGGGGTCGAAGCCACCACGGTCGCCGCACAGCTTGCTCCCGCGGTCGAGGAGTTCCGCACTCGCCTCCCCGCCGGCTATCGGGTCGTGCTCGGTGGCGTCATCGAGGACAGCGCAAAGGCCAAGCAAAGTATCCTGGTGGTGTTTCCGCTCATGTTGTTCCTGATGGCGACCATCCTGATGGTCCAGCTCATGAGCATTCAGCGGCTGATACTGGTTCTCCTGACGGCGCCGCTCGCGCTGATCGGGGTGGCCGGAGCCCTGCTGATCTCACGCGCCCCCATGGGATTCGTTGCGATCCTCGGCATCATCTCGCTGATAGGCATGGTGATCCGCAATTCGGTGATCCTGATCTCGCAGATCGACCAGCACATCGCCGACGGCGAACATCCGTGGTCAGCGGTCATCAGTGCTACCGAGCACCGATTGCGGCCCATTCTGCTCACCGCCGCCGCTGCCATCCTTGGCATGATCCCGATTGCGCCAACGGTGTTCTGGGGTCCGATGGCCTATGCGGTGATGGGCGGCCTTGTCGTAGCCACGCTGCTGACGTTGGTGTTCCTGCCCGCACTCTATGTCGCCTGGTTCAAGATCAAGCCAGAGGTCACGGAGCAATCCGCCGAACAGCCCGACAAACTCCCGCTCGCTGCGTGACGACAGGCATTCATACCCGGCGCCTTCCAACCGAAGCGCCGCCTCTATCGAGAAACGGAGATCATGAATGACGACATCACGGCAAATACTCCTTCGCACCAACGCCATCTTCCTGCTCGCCGCATCGGCGGGCGGATTCTGCAGCGACGTGCTCGGCGTCTTTTTCGGGCTCGGGCCAGTGGCCGCGATCGTCGCGGCGGCCCCCCACTCCGGTCTCGGCTTCATCGAAGCGCACGGATTGGCCTTCGTGATCGGCATCCAGATGTGGCGGGCCGAACCGTCGCGCGCCTGGCACCTCACGGCCGCAGCGATCCATGTTCTGCTCGGCACCGCCAATCTGGTGTTCTGGCAACTCTTCATCGCCGCGGACATGCTTGTCGTCGGCTATGTGACGACGGCGTTACACGGCTTCTTCGTCGTGCTCCAACTCGTTGCTGCCGGCACCATAACGACTCCCATAACCGGCCATGCCCGAGCCTGAACGAGACTTCGCGGCCGTTGAGCGCCCTCACTTCTTCATCTTCAGCCGGCCCATGAAATCGCGCTTGCCGAGCGGCACGCCGTTGGTGCGCAAAATGTCGTAGGCGGTGGTGGCATGGAAATAGAAATTGGGCAGCGAGAACGACATCAAAAAACCCTCTGCCGTGAAGGGCAGCTTGTGATCGCCGAGGAGAAAGACGACGTCCCGGCCACCTAGCGCATTAACGGCATCCGGCGTCCAGCCCTCCAGGGCTTCGCGGGTTTGTGCGACCAGCGCCTGCAATCCGGCGTAATCGTACGGCGTCTTGAACGAAGGCGGACGAAATTCTCCGCTCTGCACGGCCTCGATGGCGCCGCGGGAATGCTGGGCGACGGAGATGATCTGGAAACGCAGCGGCAGCATGTCCGGCGCGAGTCGCGCCTCGACCATGGTTTCCGGATCGATGTTCTGTTCGCGAAAATAGGTCAGACCGCGCTCGAGGAAGCCACTGACCCCGCCGAGGATTTGAAGGTAATTCGCCACGCTGGCGTCGTAGAGTGAAAAGGCCATGTGCGGTTTCCTCCTGGGCTATGTTTTGTTTTTGAACAGGGGAGTCATAGCGGAAACCCGCCCGCTTGCAATGGCGCGGGCTTAAGCCGGCTTATCCGGCGCATCGGCTGCGAGCAGCCGCTCCAGCCTCGCCTCTTCCTCTTCCGTCAAGCGCAGGAGCGAGGAATCGGCGGTGCTGCCGGCATTCGCGCGGCGGCGGCTGTAGAACCAGAGCGCCAGCCCGCCTCCGATCAACGCGAGCGGCGGCAGCAGCCACAGCAGCAGCGTATGCGGCGTGAAGCGCGGCTTCAGCAGCACGAACTCGCCGTAGCGCGCCACCAGGAAATCCATCACCTGGCTGTCGCTGTCGCCGGTCGCGATCCGCTCGCGCACCAGGAGCCGCAGGTCGCGCGCCAGCGGCGCGTCGGAATCGTCGATCGACTGGTTCTGGCACACCATGCAGCGCAGCTCGCGCGACAGGTCACGCGCCCGCGCCTCCTTCACGGGATCCGACATGATCTCGTCGGGCTGCACCGCGTGGGCGGACGGGCACCCGACCATCATGGCGACGACAAATACGCTGGCGAGAAGCTTCCTCAACGGCTCACTCCGCCGGCTGCAGCGCACGAGCGGCCTTGGAAGGCTTCGGCGCGCCGACGCGCAGCCGCCGGTCCGACAGCGACAGCAGGCCGCCGAACGCCATCAGCACCGGCCCCCACCAGATCAAGAGCACCAGCGGCTTGTGATAGATGCGGACCGCAATGGCGCCGGCGCTGGTTTCGCCGAGCGACACATAGAGCTGACTGGCGCCACGGCTCAGCAGCGCGGCTTCGGTGGTCGACGAACCCCGCGTGGTGAAGTCGCGCTTCGATGGCGTCATCACGCGGAGCTTCTCGCCGTCGAGACTGACCGTGAATTGCGCGATCATCTCGCGGAAATTCGGCCCTTGCCGCTGCGTGACGCTGTCGAGCCTCAATTGATAGCCGGCGACCCTGGCAACATCGCTTGGCATCATCGAGCCGATATATTCGCTGTTCCAGGTGGTCTCGCAGACGATCCCGATCAGGGCAACACCGACGCCGGCATGGGCGAACGCCGTGCCCCAGGTCGCGCGCGGCAATCCGCGCGCGCGAGCCATCGCCGTTGTCAGGGGTGCGCGGAACAATGCGGTACGTTCGGCCAAATCGCTCAAGGCGCCCGCGATGACGAACACCGCAAGCCCGATCGCAAGCGGCGCGAGCGTGGCTCCGCCCCATGTCCAAGCCCACAGCACCGCGATCGCGAACAGCGCCGCTATGCCGGCCGCCGTCAGCCGCTGTGCCGCGCCGAGCAAATCGCCGCGCTTCCATGCCAATAGCGGCGCGAACGGCATCGCCACCATCAGCGGCACGAACAGGGGTCCGAAGGTCAGGTTGAAGAACGGCGCGCCGACCGAAATCTTGTCGCCGGTCAGAACCTCCAGCGCCAGCGGATACAGCGTTCCGATGAAGACGGTGGCGCAGGCCGTGGTGAGAAAGAGGTTGTTGAGCACCAGCGCGCCCTCGCGCGAGATCGGCGCGAACAGTCCGCCCTGCTTCAGCGCCGACGCCCGCCAGGCGTACAGCGACAGGCTTCCGCCGATGAACAGGCAGAGGATCAGCAGGATGAACACGCCGCGCGCCGGATCGGTCGCGAACGCATGTACCGAGGTCAAGACGCCCGAGCGCACCAGGAAGGTGCCGAGCAGCGACAATGAGAAGGTCAGGATCGACAACAGGATGGTCCAGACCTTCAGCGCGTTGCGCTTTTCCATCACGACCGCGGAATGCAGCAGCGCGGTGCCGGCGAGCCAGGGCATCAGGGAAGCATTCTCGACCGGGTCCCAGAACCACCAGCCGCCCCAGCCGAGTTCGTAATAGGCCCAGTACGATCCCATCGCGATGCCGAGCGTAAGGAATATCCACGCCACCAGCGTCCATGGCCGCACCCAGCGCGCCCAGGCGGCGTCGATGCGGCCTTCGATCAGCGCAGCAACCGCAAAGGAGAACGAGATCGAGAACCCGACATAGCCGAGATAGAGCATCGGCGGATGCACGGCGAGGCCGATGTCCTGCAGCACCGGGTTGAGGTCGCGGCCCTCGATCGGGGGACTCGCGATGCGCAGGAACGGATTCGAGGTGACCAGGATGAACAGATAGAACGCGGCCGCAATCCAGCCCTGCACCGCCAGCACGTGGGCGCGCAGCGACAGCGGCAAATTGTTGCCGAAGGCGGCGACCAGGCCGCCGAACAGCGCCAGGATAAACACCCAGAGCAGCATCGATCCTTCGTGATTGCCCCACACGCCGGTGATCTTGTAGATCAGCGGCTTCATCGAGTGCGAGTTCTCGAACACGTTAACGACGGAGAAATCCGACATCACGTGCAGCATCGTCAGCAACGCAAACGACGTCGCCACGAACAGCAATTGCGCGAGCGCACTGGAGCGCGCGACATTCATCAGGGCATGATCGCCGTAGCGCGCGCCAAGCAACGGCACGGTGGACTGGATCAGCGCCAATCCAAGCGCCAGCACCAGCGCGTAATGCCCGGCTTCCGCGATCACTTCGAAGCCCCCTGCACCGGCGCGGCCGAGGCCGCGACGCCGGGCTTGGCGCCGTAATCGTCCTTCCAGTGTCCCTGTTTCTTCAAGGCGTCGGCGACATCCTTGGGCATGTAGGTCTCGTCATGCTTGGCCAGCACGGTGTCGGCCCTGAAGACGCCGGAGGCATCCAGTGCGCCTTCGGTGACAACGCCCTGCCCTTCACGGAACAGGTCCGGCAAAATTCCCTTGTAGGCGACCGGCAGCGTGGCGCTGCCGTCGGCGACGCTGAAATTGACCGCGAGACTGTCGCCGCGCACCAGCGATCCCGGCTGCACCAGGCCGCCGAGACGGAACCGCTTGCCGGGAGGGATCTGCTTCTCGGCCGCCATGGTCGGCGTGGAGAAGAACACGATGGAATCGCGCATGGCGTTCAGGACCAGCGCCGCGGCAATGGCGAGCACCGCGAGCGAACCGCCGATCATGGTCAAACGCCGTTGCTTGCGCGTCATATGGCTATCCTCTGTCCTCGCCCTTGGGTTCCGGCATCATGGCCTCACCCACCAAGCCCGAGATTCTTCACGCCCTCATTGAGCTGGCGCAAGCGCTCGGTATCGTTGGCGACCGCCTGGCGCGCCTCGACAAGCGCGGTCGCCGCCTTGTCGCGGTCCCCCATCACCATATAGGCCCGCATCAGCCGCAACCATCCCTCGACATCGTCGCCGTTCTGCTTCAGCCGGGTCGCGAGTCGATCGACCATGCCACGGATCATCGCACCACGGTCAGCCTCGCTCATGTCCTTGGCGGCGGCCATCGCATCGTTGGAGAGTGCTGGCGCGGCGGGGCTCCCGACCCTCGCCAGCGCGGCCTCGACCACCGGCCGCCACGGCGCATCCGCGGGCGCTTTGGCGAGCATCGCGCGCCAGATCGCGGCGGCGTCCGCCTGGCGACCATCCTGTTCGGCAGCGAGCCCGAGGTAATAGTGCGCCCTGGGTTCGCCGACGTCCTGCGCCACCGCGCGTTCGAACTCGGCCTTGGCCTCCGCCGTGACGACGCCGCCCGCCGCAATCGCAAGGGCTTCACCGAGATCAGCGCGGCGCTCTGCGCTGTCACCGGCATAGGTGATGGAATTGCGGTAGGCCCTGACCGCATCATCGTTACGGCCAAGACGCGCCAAGACCGGCGCCAGCACGGTCCAGCCGCGGCCGTCGGTCGGATTTTTTTCGAGATGCGCCTCGACCTGCGCCACCATGTTGTCGAGCGGCTGGCTGGCGTCGGCGGTACGGGTGCGCGAGCCAAGCGGAAAGTCGCCCAGTTGCGGCGACCCGAGCGACAGGTAGAACGTCACCGCCGCAATCGGCAGGCCCAGCAGCGCCACGATCACGGAAGCGCGTCGCAGACCAAGGTTCGACCGCACCGGCAGGTCGCGCTGGCCGTCCGCGGCGGCGAGCAGGCGGCGACCGATTTCGACACGCGCGGCCGCGGCCTCGGACACGCCGATCAGGCCCGCAGCGACATCGCGATCGATCTCGGCAAGCTGATCCCGGTAGACCGCCTCCTCACTGCCGCCGGCCGGCGCAGAAGTGCCGCGGCTCAACGGCCAGAGCACGGCGAAGATCGCCGCGACCGTCATCAGCGCGAACATAAACCACAGCGTCATCAGGCGGTTCCCGGGGGCGGAACGGCGCGTCCAGGCGAGCGCCGATGCGCCGCTTTACACCACCGGCGGCAAGCCCGGCAATTGACAATTGCGGCAGAAAACATCCGGACAGGAGTCTCCCAGAAGGCCAGGCCGGCGGGGATTTGAGCCTAGCTCGCCTTGGTCGCCTTGGTCGCTTTGCGCTCGCCGGTCACGGCATTTTCGGCCGCCCGGCTCATCAGCGACGCATAGTCATGGCCGAACAGGATTTCGCAGAAGCGGATCGCCGCCTGCGCCTGCGTCTGGCGGTAGGCGCGCGCCTTGGGGTCGCCGCCGCGCAGCGCCTGCACCAGGCTCTCGGTAGATCGCTCGACGTAATGCTGCAGGTCGGAATAGGTCCGCAGCGTGACCTCGTTGATGGCGAGTTCGCTGGCATAGGTGCGGCATACCGCCACGAAGTCGATCAAGGCGGCGATCTCTTCAACCTCCGCGACGTCGATTTTCGGCGCGGCAGCGATATCCTTGTCGGCGCGCTGACGCAGGATACGACGGACCCGGCCGGGCACGCTCTCGATCTCGGACTGCAGCGAATTGGAAATTTCCGCGCGGATCGTCGTGAGCTGGCGGCCCCATGCGGAATCGTTGCGCAGGTCGAGCTCGGTGCGCAGCCCGCGCACGCCATCGTGGAGCATTTTCAGTTGCTCGCCGACATTGTCGAACTGGCTGCGCCTGATGTCCGTTCGCAGGCAGGCCGTGAGGAATGAAAGATCGTGCAGCGCGATCGTAACGGCGATGCCGTAGGGCGTGGCGGCCACGCGAATCTCGTCGTCGGATGCCGCCATCTTGATCGCGAGACGGATGATCTGCCACGGCTGCGCCAGCCGCTGCATGATCAGCGACAGCGCGAAAGGCAGCAATTGCGGCGTCTGCAGCGAGGGAACGTTGAGGGCCGTCCCCACCGAGGCAATCTGGGATTCCGAAAACACCCGCATCTGGCCCGGCATCCGGCTGCCGAGCGTATCCAGCGTCTCGCGCGCCCGCAGCACGCCTGCGATCGACAACAAGTCCTCGACAACATTGGGCGGGCCGATACGGGCGAGCGCCCGCTGCCTGTCGTCGCCCGCGACCGGTGTGGCGATCTTGATGATCGCGTCGGCTGCGGCGAGCTGGAACTTGCGGGTCACGCCTTCGAGGCCGGCGTTGCTGCCGCTCTGCCTGATCCCGACGAGCGAGGCTTCGAATGCACGCGCGGCATCGGGCGCCCCGTCGCGGCCGAGCCATTGCCAGATTGGCAGCAGCGACCCACGCCGGATCTGCCCGGCCCTGACGGGAAAATTGCTCTCGACGAGAAAAGGCTCGAGCGGACCATACAACAGGCGCGCCGGATCGTCGGTCCGCGGACGCGTCTCGTCGTCTTCCTCGGTTCCGCGCACGACCTTGCGAAGTTGCTCGAGCACGAAATTGGCGACGGCTATGTCCTCGCCGCGCTCAATGGCGCGCTCGAACTCCCGCATCAGCAGCGCCTGCGATTGCGGCGGGAGCTGGGCGAGATAGTCCCTCAGCCGCTCGGTCGATGTCTGGCTCATTCGCCTGGTGTGGATATGCGTGTGTCACGTGGACGGCAAAGCGCGCCCGGCACCAATCTTAGAAGTGCGCGCGTTAAGAAGTCGTTTAGGAATAACGAAATCAACCCCGGGCATTGCCAGTAACCGCCCCTTCAACCCCAGGTAATCAGCCGGGCGAGGCCTTCAGACCCCCGGAAGCACCAGTTCCGCCCGCAACCCGCCGATCGGGGCGTCGCCAAGGACAAGGCTGCCGCCATAGAGGCCGGCGAGATCGACCACGATCGAAAGCCCCAGCCCGGACCCCGGCTTCGATTCGTCCAGGCGCTGGCCGCGCCGGGATACCTGCGCGCGCTCGGCGGCGGACAATCCGCGGCCATCGTCATCGACGACGATCCGGAGCCACGGCCCGGCAAGGGGCTCTGACGGCGGCTCCACCCTCACCTCGATGAAGACCTGCGAGGCCGCCCATTTGCAGGCATTGTCGACCAGATTGCCGGCCATCTCCTCGAGGTCCTGGCGCTCGCCGCGGAACCTGGCCAGGAGATCAGCCTTCACCTCGATCGTGATGCCGCGATCCCGATGGATCTTTTCCATGGTCCGCCGCAGCGCCTCGATGGCAGGCGCGACCTCGGTGACGGTGCCGACGGTGGTGACGCGCGCGGCGATGCGGGCCCGTTCCAGATGATGCGCCACTTGATCCCGCATCACATCGGCCTGCTCCAAGACCTTGCTGGCAAAGGGATCTACCGCGTGGGCGGAAGCCTCGTTGACGATGACGGAGAGCGGCGTCTTGATGGCGTGGGCGAGATTGCCGACATGGGTACGCGCGCGCTCGACGATTTCGCGGTTGGCGTCGATCAGCGCGTTGGTCTCGCGCGCCAGAGGCGCGATCTCGACGGGAAACTCGCCTTCCAGCCGTTCGGCGCGGCCGGAGCGGATGTCGGCGATCGATTCCGAAATGCGCTTGAGCGGCGCCAGCCCGAAGCGGACCTGGAAGATCGTCGTCAGCAGCAGCACGATACCGAGCGCTGCAAAGGTGCCGCCGAGGTAATAATCGAAGGCGCGGATCTCGTCGAAAATCTCGGATGCGTCGCCGGCCACGCTGACCAGGAATTTACCGTCGACGCCGAGGTCGACCGGCCGCTCGACGACCCGCAGACTCTGGCCCTCGGGCCCGTCGACGTAACCGAGACGGATGCCGGCGGGGGTCAGCTCCGCGCCGATCTCCTCGAGCTTCGGCAGCTTCTTGTCCCACAGCGAACGCGACGCCCGCGTCTCGGCCTTCTCGTCGGTACGGACGATCTGCCAGTACCAGCCGGACAAGGGGAGTTCGAACAATGGCTCGCCGAGCGACTGGAACTGGTGGTCGGGCGGCTCGTCCGGGGTCGCGACTTCGGCGATCAGGGTGCGGAGATAGAGGTTGAGGCGGCGGTCGAAAGCGCGCTCGGTCGCGTTACGATAGACCGACGACAGGATCACGCCGGTTATGACCAGGATCACGACCACCCACGCCGTCGCCGACAGGAACAACCGCGTCGCGAGCGAGCTTCCGCGCATCAGGGCACGATCCAGAAAAGCATGTCTTTAAGGCCTCGATCCGAAGGATGGAGACCAGCCTTCGGATCGGGTCATGCTCGAATTAAACAACGCGCAAATCAAGTCCCGGGCGACGGCGGCGTCAGCAGATAGCCGAGCCCGCGCACGGTCTGGATGATGTCGACGTCGAGCTTCTTGCGGATGCGGCCAACGAATACTTCGATGGTGTTGGAGTCGCGATCGAAGTCCTGATCGTAGAGATGCTCGACCAGTTCGGTGCGCGACACCACGCGCCCGGTGTGATGCATCAGGTAGGCCAGCAGGCGGTATTCGTGCGAGGTCATCTTGATCGGATTGCCGGAGACGCTGACGCGGCCGGTGCGCGTATCCAGCGAGACCGGACCGCAGGTCAGTTCCGACTGGGCGTGACCGGTGGAGCGGCGCAACAGCGCGCGAATTCGCGCCAGCACTTCTTCGAGGTGAAACGGCTTGGCGACATAGTCGTCGGCGCCGGCGTCAAACCCCTGCACCTTGTCGCTCCAGCGGTCGCGTGCGGTGAGGATCAGGACCGGCATCGCGCGGCCGCCGCGGCGCCACGCCTCCAAGACCGAGATGCCGTCCATCTTGGGCAGCCCGATGTCGAGCACGACGGCATCATAAGGTTCGCTGTCACCGAGGAAATGCCCCTCCTCACCGTCGAACGCGCGATCGACCACATAACCGGCATCCGTCAGAGCCGTCGTAAGCTGACGGTTGAGATCCGGATCATCCTCCACAACGAGCAGGCGCAAGCTGGCCTCCAAAAATGAGCCCTACGATATCAGATCTCAAGATGAGGCCCACCGGCGTGAACGGGCCATGAACGAGGGACACGGGGCAATGTTACTTTTTCGTCATAACGCTTTCGGGGGCCAGGCATGGCCGCAAGCCGAACGCCTAGCATAGCCAATTGACTGCCCCAAGAGGCCCGGCAGGTCGCTTGCGTCGGCAGCTTCCGAAATGGCGGGGCGCTTCCCGTCCGCAGGCGGCAGGCAAACCCCGGTCGCGTCGGCCATTCAATCGCTCACGTACGGAAGAATACGAACCAGACGATGCCGAGGATCAGAACCGCGAGCCCGGTCGAAACGGTCAGGAGCGCGAGCACCGACGGGCCGGGTTCGGCCTGGCGCGCCTCAGTCGGGGTTTCGATGATTTGGCCATGTCGTCGCGTTGCCATGGGGACCTCTTCGAGTAAGTGCCTGTAATGCCAGCGAATGCTTCGACACCGCCGATTAAAGCAACGCATGATCGGAAGTGATGTTCCGGGCCTTCGGGCCGCGCCACGCGGCAGCGGCGGCCAAAAGGTCGCAGGCCGGCCGCAGAGCCGGGCCGTTCGGCGGTTAACGCCATTCCGCGATTCCCTGTCCCGCCGTGTTTGAGACGGGGGCATCCGATGGTATCCTCGTCGGTCGTCTGTTGCGTTTTTTTGGAGTAGCCCATGGCCCCGCGCGCCAATTGGAAGGGTTTTCTGCGTCTTTCCCTCGTGACCTGTCCGGTCGCCCTCTATCCGGCGACGTCGGATACCGAGAAGGTCTCGTTCAACCAGATCAACCGCAAGACCGGCCACCGCATCAAATACGCCAAGGTCGACGCCGAGACCGGCGAGGAAGTCACCAACGACGACATCATGAAGGGCTACAAGATCGACACCGACACCTACATCGAGGTGTCGAAGGACGAGCTCGACGACATAGCGCTGGAATCGACCCGCACCATCGAGATCGACGAATTCGTTCCGAGATCCGATATCGACAGCCGCTATGTTATCCGCCCCTACTACCTCGTGCCGGACGGCAAGGTCGGCCACGATGCATTCGCGGTGATCCGCGAAACCATCCGCAGCATGGACAAGGTCGCGATCGGACGCGTGGTGCTGACCAACCGCGAGCACATCATCGCGCTGGAGCCGCTCGACAAGGGGCTGATGGGAACGCTGCTGCGCTACCCCTACGAGGTGCGCAGCGAGACGGAATATTTCGACGACATCCAGGATGTGAAGATCACCAAGGATATGCTTGATCTGGCTAAGCATATCGTCGAGCAGAAATCCGGATCGTTCGAACCCGAGCAGTTCGAGGACCGCTACGAGCAGTCGCTGATCGACCTGATCAACCAGAAGCGCAATGGCCTCAGCGCCAAGCCAAAGGCCGCCCCGAAGACCGGCGGCAATGTCATCAACCTGATGGACGCGCTCAAGCGCAGCCTCGCCAGCGAAAAACAGGCCGCCCCCGCCGCCGCCAAAACCAAGGGCAAGAAGCCGAAGAAGGCCGCCGCCGGCCAGCGCGAGATGCTGCTGCCGATCAGCGGCAGCGGCAAACGCGCCGCCAAGGAGGCGGTTAAGGAAGCACCGAAGAAGGCCGAGAAGCCGGTGCGCAGCGCCGCCCGCGCCAAGAAGGCCGGATGATTGGGCAAGGAGCGCGATAGCATCATCTAGCGCGCGATGCCCTGGTCAACCCCGTTCGATGACCCGATACCGCTTCGCGGCGGCCGAAGGCTCGTGACGCTGCAACAAGCTGCCGACTATGTCATGGCATTGCCGGAAAAGGTGCAGCACGAGGCGCACTGGCAGACCGCAGTCGAGAATCTGATCAATGCGGCCGAGACCGGCGGTGGCTGGCTGATGTTCGCGCGGATCGCTGTCATGCGGGCGCTCAATGCGGACGGGAAAGAAGGCTAGCCGGCGTCAATCGCCGCCCCGCCCCTGTCGGCCGCTGCCGGAGCAGCAGCTCTCGCATGATGCGTGCCGCTGAATCCCGGCTACTTGAGCGAGGCGCTGACCTCGGTGAATTTCGTGTTGAGCGCGCTGCCGATGCCGTTAACGGCAGTGACGATCACGATGCTGATGCCGGCGGCAATGAGGCAATATTCGATGGCGGTAGCACCGCATTCATCGTCGACAAATCGTGCCAATAATCGACGCATAAAAAACTCCTGTCGACGCTCCCCGAAATTCCCGCGCCATACTTTTTAAACTCTAGGCGGGAACGATTGAAGAGGCCTTGACGAACAGCATGAACGATCGATTAAGGCGGTCGAAGAATCCGCGGGTCCCGGAATCATACAGTACGGAAAATTTACCATCGATTGCGCACCGCCCGTCCATCGTCGCCCGATCGGCGTCTTGCGGAGTGAGGCAGATGACAGCGCAGAAGCGCGAAACGGGAAGGAATTACATCTCCTGCACGAGGAGACCCAGGAGCAGCTTATCGCCAACTTATCGGCGGCTGCGAGGTCCGTATCATGGATCACATAATCGGCCTGATGGCCGCGATGTTCAGTCGCCGCGGCGCAGCGGGGTAGTTACCCCCGCCCCGCCGCGGCGTTGAAGGAGGGACCGGGCACAATGGCCCGGTCCGGAAGTCGTTCTTAGAAGTTACGCTGGGCGCGGACCTGGAGCAGGACGGTGTCCTGATCCTTGAACTGGTAGAGCGCGGACGGCTTCGGAGCGGTCGCCGTGAATACCGAGCTGCCCGACATCTTCTGGTCGAGGTGGAACCACTGCACTTCGCCCGTGAACGTCAGGTTCTTGACGGGTGTCCAGCGGAGGTTGGCACCAAGCTGCGAGACGTTGAAGTCGGGGTTGCAGGTGTAGGCGCCGGTCGTATTGCCGACCAATGCCTGACCCGGGTGGCTGAGGTTGAATTGCGCACAATAGGCACCCTTGGCCGAAGTGGTTCCCGCACCGAGCAGGTTGTCGTTCGCGCCGCCGTCATACCGGACAGCAGAGTAGCTGCCGAACAGGCTCGACGACCAGTACGGGTCCCAGTTGTGATTGAACGCGCCGCGGACGCCCCAGGCCGTCGTCAGGACGATGCCGCCGGTACCGCCTGCACCGGGCATGTAGACGCCGTCGGTGGTCGCGCCGAAGCCGACGCTCTGGTAGCCGAAGCCGCTGTCGCCGAACATCGCAAAGTTCGGCGAGGTGCCGCTGGTGGCGATCACATTCTTGGTCGTGCCCTTGGCATAGGAGGCGTCGATCTTGATGTCGTCGCCCGCACCGGTCGGCAGGTTCTTGATCTGCAACGCAGCCATCACCGAACCGCCCCACTTGGTTTCAGGGTGGCCGCTGATTTCAGAAAGCGCATTCGGGACGGCGCCGGCGGCCAGAATATTGTACGACGCGTTGACCTCGTGCGCCGCGGCCGACAACTGGAACAGACCCCAGGCCTGATCGACCCGGATCCTGGCGACGATATCGGGAGCATGGGTGCCGGCGTAGGCGTTGGATCCGGTGCCGTTGGCGCCAATTGCCGACGGAATTCCCAGATTGTAGACGGCCGTGCGATTCCAGGCGGTCGGGTCGTCGAGACCGATCGAGGCCGATACGCCGTTGCCGAACTCGGCGGTGTACTGGATGTTGTTGACGCCCGTGTCGGTGTTGTTGCCGCCGAGCAGGCTCGAGGAGATGTTGCCTGGAAAACCGTTCCAGGGCGTCGAATAAGCTGACGAGGACTTACCGAAGGTAAAGCCGGCGAACTGGATGAAAAGATATTCAACCGCAGCATAGCCGCCACCCGGGGTCATGAGCCCGTTGGTAGAGCTGCCCGGGAACGCGGTTAGCGTAGTCGGGTTGTTGTTGTTGTTATTGTTGAACTGGAAATCGGCCTGGCCGAAGGTGCGGACCACGCCGTATTCGGTCGCGGTACGGGTATCGACCGTCAACGCCAAACGGGAGCGAGCGGTGAAGTAGTCGCGGTAGCGGTTTTGCTGGCCGAGATCGCTGCTCCAGGCCGGTGCGCCGTGGACGCCGCCATTGAACGTGACGTCGGCACGCAGATAGCCGCCGATCTTGATGCAGGTGTCGGTGCCCGGGATGTAGTAGAAGCCGGCGCCGTAAAGTGAGCAGATCCTCACATATTCGACTGCCTTGGCCTTGACCGGAAGGTCAGCCGCCTGTGCCCCGCTGATGGCGATCAAGCCTGCCGCCGAGCCGAGAATAAGTGTTCGCGCCGTAATCATTTCAGTCTCCTGTCCCGCGATTCATGCGGTTGCATGTCTCAGAAGTAATCCAAAAATCCTTGGCTGGAATGACAAGAGTGTGATGCCGCCTCACTTCCGTCGCGGCTGTGATGTTTTCGCAACGCCGCCGCGTCAAACCAATGCAAACGATCTACTTTCGACCTCTCGCTGCGGTGTTGCGAGCAAGTAAATTCTTCGCCGGCCTGCATCTCGGTAATTTTACCGAACGGTGCCCCTCAAGCGGCAAAACGCATATCAGTACTTCCCGCGCATTCTTCGTCAGCGCTTTACCGGGCCGGAAAATCCTGTTCCTACTGTTGCAAATCGGCCGAACCCAACCGGCCTGCATCAGGGGAGAGACCGTCATGAAGCTCGGCGCCGCCATTGCAGAAATCATGAAGCGGGAGGGGATCGAAATCCTCTGCGGCTATCCGGTCAATCATCTCATCGAATATGCCGCCAATGCCGACATCCGCCCGGTGATGGTGCGCCAGGAGCGCATCGGCATTCACATGGCGGACGCGATCTCGCGCGTCACCTCAGGGCAATCGATCGGCGCGTTCTGCATGCAGCATGGGCCCGGCGCCGAGAACGCGATGGGCGGCGTGGCGCAATGTTACGGCGAGTCGGTTCCCGTGCTGGTGCTGCCGATGGGCTATGCGCGCCGGCTCGCCAATATCGACCCGAATTTCAATTCCAGCCAGGCGATGAAGGCGTTCTCGAAATCGTCCGAGCCGATCAACATCGCCACCGAGGTCTGCAACATTTTCCGCCGCGCGTTCACCAAGCTGAAGAACGGCCGCGGCGGGCCGGTGATCGTCGAAATCCCGGCCGATATGTGGAACGAGGAAGTGCCGGAACCGCTGAACTACACGCCGGTGCTGCGCACCCGCTACGGCGCGGATCCCTTGCATATGAAGGAAGCGGCGTCCCTGCTGGTCGCGGCGAAGCGCTCGGTGATCTATGCCGGCCAGGGCGTGCATTACGCAAAAGCCTGGCCGCAGCTCAGAAGGCTGGCCGAGCGCCTCGCCATCCCCGTCACCACCAGCCTTGGCGGCAAGTCATCCTTTCCGGAGACGCATCCGCTGTCGCTGGGATCGGGCGGCCTCGCCGTGCCGCGCGCGGTGCCGAAATTCCTGGGGCAAGCCGACGTGATCTTCGGCATCGGCTGCTCCTTCACCGAGACCTCATTCGGCATCGCCATGCCGAAGGGCAAAACCATCATCCATTCGACGCTCGACCCCAACCATCTCAACAAGGATGTCGAGGCGGATATCGGCCTGGTCGGCGATGCCGGGCTCGTACTCGACGCGCTATTGGAAGAGATCGGCAAGACCGTCACGACCGATCGCGACGCGACGGCGGTCGCCGCCGAGATCGCGGCCTCCCACGAGGAGTGGCTGGCGAAATGGATGCCGAAGCTGACGCATGACGACGCGCCGCTGAACCCCTACCGCGTGCTGTGGGATCTGCAGCACACCGTCGACATCAACAACACCATCATCACCCACGATGCCGGCAGCCCGCGCGACCAGTTGTCCCCGTTCTGGAAATCGGTCGAACCGCTCTCCTATATCGGCTGGGGCAAGACCACGCAGCTCGGCTACGGCCTTGGGCTAGCGATGGGCGCCAAGCTGGCAAAGCCCGACAAGCTCTGCATCAACGTCTGGGGCGATGCCGCGATCGGCTTCACCGGCATGGATTTCGAAACCGCGGTGCGCGAGCGCATCCCGATCATGTCGATCCTGTTGAACAATTTTTCCATGGCGATCGAACTGAAGGTGATGCCGATCTCGACCGAGAAATATCGCTCCACCGACATTTCCGGCGACTACGCCGCGATGGCGCGGGCCTTCGGCGGTTATGGCGAGCGGGTGACGAAGCCTGAAGACATCATCCCGGCGATCAAGCGCGGTATTCAGAAGACCAGGGAAGGCGTCCCGGTGCTGCTGGAATTCATCACCAGCAAGGAGACCGAGGTTTCAAGACCGGGAACCTGAGGCACCAACGGCCGGTCGTATGTAGTGTCTCAGTTTGGATTTTCGGCCGTCTTATTAGCGGTAAGCTTCGCAAACATGGAGAGCGATAATGGGAAAGCATCATGAGGGAATCGAAGGCCGCATTGTGCAGGTCATCGATGGTCCGTTTGTTGGTTTTCGGGGCGAAGTGAGGGAAGTAGGCGAACAGACCGTCAAAGTGGACGTTCAGGCATATGGCCGCGCCACCCCGGTGGACTTGGCGCTCAGGCAGATCGAACTGGTGCCCGAAAATTCAAACTGAGACACTACCGGTTCGTCGCTAATGCCGCACGTCACTATCATCGAAACCGGGCTTGTCAGTCCCAGGAACCGCGAGGTCCACGGATCGTATCCGCAGATGTTCGAGCGGATGATCGGCGCCGCCGACGCCACCGTCACGTTCGATACCGTCAGCATTGCCGCCGGCGAGCCGCTGCCTGAAATCAGAGGGCTGGAAGCGGTTCTCATCACCGGCTCCTCGGCCGGCGTCTATGACGGGTTCGAGTGGATCGCGCCGCTCGAGGCGTTCGTGCGCACGTCCCACCAGAGAAAGGTGCCGATGGTCGGCGTCTGTTTCGGCCATCAATTGATCGCGCAGGCGTTGGGCGGCACGGCGCGCAAGTCAGAGAAAGGCTGGGGGCTGGGAAGGCATGTCTACGACGTGGCGGCCGGCAACGGGCTGGTCGAGGGCGCACATATCGCACTCGCCTGCTCGCATCAGGACCAGGTCATCACGCCGCCGGCCGGCACCAAAACCATCCTGTCCTCGGATTTCACGCCGTATGCCGGGCTGCTCTACGCCGGTGGCACCACGTTCTCGGTGCAGGCACACCCGGAATTCACCTTAGGCTTCGCGCTGGCCTGCTGCGAGATGGTACGCAGCAAGGGCCATGCGCCCGATAGTGTGGTGACATCTGCGCAAGCCTCGCTCGCCGAACCGCTGGAGAGCGCTCGGCTCGGCGGCGCGATCACGCGCTTTCTCACCGGCTCATCTTAGAGCTGGCCGGCAATAATCCCCTATTCGGCCATCTCCGCCGGCGTCGATGGGCCGGCGAGCGGCCGTTCCTCCATGAGGATGATGCAAAGCGCGGCACAGGCCAGCAGCGCGGTGGCGGCGCCGAACACGTAGCGGAATGCGGTAATCATGTCGGCGACCGGAATCGCGTTCGCCGGTCCCCGATGTTCGCCGAGCGATATACCCGCGCCCAGCGCCATCAAGAGGATCGCGCTGAAGGCGGCGACCGTGAACGACGACATCAGCGAGCGGAAGAAATTCATCGCACCCGTCACGGTGCCGATCTGCGCGCGCGCCACCGAGTTCTGCAGCGAGACCACGCTGACCGGGAATGTCGTGCCGAGCCCGAGCGCGAACAGCGAGAGCACGATCAGAAACCCCCATAGCGGCAGCGTCGTCACGGTCAGCACCGCACCGAAGATCGCCGCCGCCGAAGTGCCCGCGATCGCCACGCGCTTGTAGTGCTTGGCGCGCGCCATGGTCCGTCCGGCGATCGCGGCACCACAGGTGGAAATCGCGGCGATCGGGATCAGCGCCAACCCGGCTTCGCTCGCGGTCAAATGATAGACGACCTCGTAGTAGAGCGGCAGGTGCACGGTCAGCCCGGTGATGGCGCCAAGTGCACAGCCGCCGGCCGCCATGGCGAAAGGCACCACCGTTCCGCCCAGCAGCGGCAGCGGCAGGAACGGTTCGTCGGCCTTGCGCGCGTGCCAGACGAAGGCGAACGCCAGCGCGACAGACCCACCGATCATCGCCATGATCGCCGGCGACAGCCAGGCATAGCGGTTGCCGCCCCAGCTCAGCACCAGCATGACGACGACGGCAGACGCCATCAACAGCACGCCGCCGAGCCAGTCGACCTTGCGGCGGCGATGGAACACGGGGATCTTGCCCATCTTGGGCAGCAGCAGAAACAGTGCGCCGACCGCGAGCGGCACGTTGATCCAGAAAATCATCGACCAGTGCAGATGCTCGGCGAACACGCCGCCGAGCACGGGACCCAGCAAGCCTGCAGCCATCCAGACGCCGCTGAAATAGGCCTGATACCTGCCGCGCTCGCGCGGTGAGACCACGTCGGAGATCACGGTCTGCACCACAGGCATGATGCCGCCGCCGCCGAGCCCCTGCAGGCCGCGCGCGACGATCAATATCGGCATGTTCGGCGCCACCGCGCAGAGGATCGAGCCGACCGTGAACAGGACAAGCGAAACGGTGATCATGACGCGGCGGCCGTAAATGTCGCTCAGCGTGCCGAACACGGGTGCTACCGCGGTCGAGGCCAACAGATAGGCGGTGATGACCCAGGACAGGCTGCTAACGTCGTTGAACTGGCGGCCGATGGTCGGCAGCGCCGTCGCCACGATGGTCTGGTCGAGCGCGGCCAGGAACATCGTCAGCAACAGGCTCATCAGGATGGTGCGAACCTCGTCGGGGCTCAGCGGCACCGGCGGCGCAATCGGCGGCGCATCGCTGACATCGATGACCTCCGTCGTGATGCGCGAGAGCTCTTCGCCGATATCGTCAGGCAATGTCGTCTGGTCGGCGGGCTCGCGGCCTTGCCGTTGGTGCTTGTTCATGTCGGACGTAATATTGTTCTGCGCAGCCAAAGCCGCTGAGATGGAATCGCCATATCGGCAGCACTTTAGAGGACCAGTCCCCTTCGCGGCAGCACCGCGGGTGCATGGGTGCATCCCGCGAGGATGGCTTCGCGTTTCCGTGAGTGATCAGCGCAACAGCTTCAGCGGGTTACGTTCAGGCTTTGGGCCGCTTCTTCAGCCGCGCCCGCTTCGGCAACAGTGCCGGCCATTGCACGATGTGGTCCTCGAGATCCTCATCGGCGATCTCGTCCTCGGTGCCCTGCACCCTGCCGCGCACCGAAACCCCGGCTTCATGCACGGTATTGGGGTCACCCGAAATCAGAGGGTGCCACCAGTAGAGATCGCGTCCCTCCGCGACAAGTTTGTAGCCGCAACTCGGCGGCAGCCAGTTCAGGGTGCGGACGTTCTCGGGCGTCAGGCGGACACAATCCGGAACCTTGTCGGAACGGTTCTGGTAATCCTTGCAGGCGCATAGGCCGGAATCGAGCAGTTTGCAGGAAACATGGGTGAAGTAGATTTTCCCGGTATCCTCGTCCTCGAGCTTTTCCAGGCAGCAGCGCGCGCAGCCGTCGCACAGGCTTTCCCATTCGACGCTGGACATTTCTTCCAACGTCTTGGTTTTCCAGAAGAATCCCTCCTGGCTGGAAGCTCGCTTGGGCGGCGCGGTCATGAAGTCGGATGGTTTCCGGGTCGGGTTCGGCTGCAGCCCTTCTAGGGGGTCCGGCAACCCAGGCGCAAGCGGGCTGATTACGGGGGTAAAAAAGCTGGGAACGCGTTAGGGCTGACCACCAAAATGGTGAGCGAGAGCATTGGTTTATGGCCCCCGCTCGGATAGAACAATTGTGAGTCTCCAAGCGTCCTAAAAGCGCCTTGGGTTTGCCGCAACATCAAAGCATGACGTCTCGACAGCGCCCGGCCGGGTGTGTGAGCGTTGCCAACGACCAAGGGTCCCGGTGCGCCAGATCGTACCTCCGCAGTTGAAGCAGAAGATCCGGAACTTCCTTCTGGATCTGGATGCGCGCATCGACTCGACGCTGTTCTCGTCGGGCAAGGGCCTGCGCGAGCTGTACGAGCGCTACTCCACCTTCATGGACCGCTTCTATGTCGGCCGCTGGAAGCGCTGGGTCTTCATCGAACCGTTTTCGGAAGCCGCCACCATCGGTCTCGGCGGGCTGATCCTGATGCTGGCGCTCGCGATCCCGGCGTTTCGCGAAACCGCCGATGATGACTGGTTGAAGAAATCCGACCTCGCGGTGTCGTTCCTCGACCGCTACGGCAATCCGATCGGCAGCCGCGGCATCAAGCACAACGATTCGATCCCGCTGGAAGATTTTCCGGACAATTTGATCAAGGCGACGCTCGCCACCGAAGACCGCCGCTTCTACGACCATTTCGGCATCGACATCGCCGGCACCGCGCGCGCGCTGGTCACCAACGCGCAGGCCGGTGGCGTGCGCCAGGGCGGTTCGTCGATCTCGCAACAGCTGGCGAAGAACCTGTTCCTGAACAACGAGCGCACCATCGAGCGCAAGGTGAAGGAAGCGTTCCTGGCGATCTGGCTGGAGACGCGCCTCACCAAGAACGAGATTTTGAAACTCTATCTCGACCGCGCCTATATGGGCGGCGGCACCTTCGGCGTCGACGGCGCGGCGCATTTCTACTTCAACAAGTCGGCGCGCGACGTCAATCTGGCGGAATCCGCCATGCTGGCCGGCCTGTTCAAGGCGCCGACCAAATACGCCCCGCACATCAACCTGCCCGCCGCCCGCGCCCGCGCCAACGTCGTGCTCGACAACCTCGTCGATGCCGGCTTCATGACCGAAGGCCAGGTGTTCGGTGCGCGGCGCAATCCTGCGGTCGCCGTCGATCGCCGCGACGAAAATTCGCCGAACTACTATCTCGACTACGCCTTCGAAGAGATGCGCAAGCTGGTCGACACGTTCCCGAAATCCTACATCGAGCGCGTCTTCGTGGTCCGCACCGCGATCGATATGAACGTGCAGCGCGCCGCCGAGGAAGCCGTCGAAAACCAGCTCCGCCAGTTCGGCCGGGACTATCACGCCACCCAGGCCGCGACTGTGGTCGCCGATCTCGACGGCGGCGTTCGCGCGATGGTGGGCGGCCGTGACTATGGCGCCAGCCAGTTCAACCGTTCGACCGACGCCTACCGGCAGCCGGGCTCCTCGTTCAAGCCCTATGTCTACACGACCGCGCTGTTGAACGGTTACAAGCCGACCTCGATCGTGGTCGACGGTCCGGTCTGCATCGGCAACTGGTGCCCGCAGAATTATGGCCACTCCTATTCGGGCTCGGTGACGCTGACCCAGGCGATCACCCGCTCGATCAACGTCGTGCCGGTCAAGCTGTCGATTGCGCTCGGCGGCAAGTCGCCGAACCCCGCCAAGGCCGGCCGCGTCAAGATCACCGAGGTGGCGCGGAAATTCGGCCTCACGGCCCCCCTGCCCGATACGCCGTCGATGCCGATCGGCTCCGACGAAGTCACCGTGCTCGAACACGCGGTCGCCTATGCGACCTTCCCGAACAAGGGCAAGTCGGTGAAACCTCATTCGGTGCTGGAAGTGCGCACCGGCGCCGGCGATCTGGTCTGGCGATTCGACCGCGACGGCAAGAAGCCGGTGCAGGCCATTCCCGCCTCCGTCGCCTCCGACATGGCGTGGATGATGAGCCACGTCGTCAGCGAGGGCACCGCCCGCCGCGCCGCGCTGGACGGTATTCCGACCGCAGGCAAGACCGGCACCACCAACGCGTACCGCGACGCCTGGTTCGTCGGCTACACCGGCAACTTCACCTGCGCGGTCTGGTACGGCAATGACGACTACTCGCCGACCAACCGCATGACCGGCGGTTCGCTGCCCGCGCAAACCTGGCACGACATCATGGTCGTCGCGCACCAGGGCGTCGAGGTAAAGGAAATCCCCGGAATCGGCATGGGCACGAAACTGCCGCCGGCCGCCGTCCCCGCCAGCGTCGCGGCCAACGGTGCGGCACGGGTGCTGGAGACCAAGCCGGGGCCGCCGCCGGTATTGACCAAGCGCGGCGCGGATATTCTGGTGCGCGTCGAGCGACTGCTCGACGAGGCCGGCAAGGTCGCGGGCAAGACCTCGTCCAACGACCAGAAGCAGCCCGCCAAGCCGGTCACATCAGGCGCGCTGGCTTTCCCCGAGAATTATATCGCAGCCGCTGGCGACCAGCCTGCACCGGCGCAGCGGAAGAATTAAAAGACATGATCCGGCAGAATGTTAACCGGCTTTCCTCGGAGCAGATGCGAGGCGTCCGCGCCGACATGCTCACACAAAACGAAGCGCTTCAGGTTTCGGATGAAGCCGGTTCAACCGGAATCTGATGCCGTGAGATTTCGGAGCACTGGCCTGTGCGGCTGATCTTCATCACTTTGCTGGCGTTAGCGCTTGCCACCGCCGTCGGTCTCGGCTCGACCTACATGACGGCGACGCGTGGCACCGATCTCGGCACGCTCACGATCGGCGCCTGGACCGCGCGGCCCAAGAGCGGCACCGCCGACGTCGATCCCTATTCGCGCGCCTTGATTGCCCGTAGCGGCGAATTGCCGATCGGCACCGGTGACGGCATCGCCTTCTCGGCCACGACAGACGACAAGAAGAAACCGCTCGACGGGCGCTGCGACGTGGTCGTCAGCGGGGTGACCCCGGCGGCCCGGTTCTGGACGTTGACCCTGTTCGACCGCAAGGGGCATCTGGTCGCCAATTCGCTGCAGCGCTACGGCTTCACCAGCCAGGAGATCGTCCGCGGCTCCGACGGCTCGTTCGAGATCCGCGTGGCGGCGCGGTCGCGGGCCGGAAACTGGCTGCCGACCGGCGGCATCGAACGCTACGCGCTGATGCTGCGGCTGTACGATACGCCGGTTGGCGTGGCGACGCGAACGCAGCGCGACGCCCCGATGCCTTCCATCACGACGGCAGGCTGCCCATGATCCGGCTGGTATTCACCATTATCGCGGGCGTGCTGCTGGGCGGCGTAGTGCATCTCGTCAGCGTGCTGGCGCTGCCGCGCATTGCCACCCAGGACGCCTATTCGCGGCTGACGCCGATGACCAAAGAGAATGCCGTCACCGCCCTTCCGCTCGCCGAGCCCAACAACGCGCCGATGCCGTTCATGGACCCGGCCTTTGCGGTCGCGATCTGCCGCTACGACCTTTCCGGCGGCCCCATCAAGCTGACGGTGCCGGTCAGCCAGGCCTATACCTCGGTGTCGTTCTACACGCGCAACGAGGTCGCCTATTACGCCATCAACGACCGCTCGGCCGGCCGCAAGGTGATCGAACTCGACCTGATGACGGAAGATCAGCATTCCGCGTTGCCGGAGGATGAGGAAATCACCGCCGCCGACCGGCTGATCATCGACTCCCCCACCGCGACCGGCCTGATCGTGCTGAAGGCGCTGGCGCCTGAGCCAGGGCTGATGCCGCAGGCGCAGGCCTCGCTCGCGGCATCGCGCTGCACGTTGCAGACCGAGCCTCCGCCGGCCAAGCAACCCGAACCGGCGCCGCCGGCGCCAGCCCCTGCCCCGGCGCCGAAGGGCAAGCGCTGATCACGGCTTATTATGGCTCGGCACTTCCTGGTGTTGGCCGCAGCGGCAATTCTCGTAGTCCACGGGATCGTGGCTATTGAAGATCGTGACTTGATCGCCGTGATTGGCCTTGAGCGTCCGTAGCCGCGCCTGGTTTTCGATACGCATGGCGCGATCCATGTCGGCCCGGCGCTGAAACATGCCGAGCACCAGCGGCGTTTTCGGCGAAGCCTGTACTTGCCCGTGGAAGAAATAAGCATCGCCGGCATGCAGCAGCCATTTATGCCCGCTTCGCACGGCGATGCCGCAATGGCCGAGCGTATGGCCCGGCAGCGGGATCATCAGGATATCAGGCTCGCGATCGCCGAGCGCACGGACGCCCTTGAAGCCGAACCAGTCTTCGCCGCCTTCGCCGTAGAACGCCCATTGCGGACCATGCTGCCATTGCGCGGTGATATAGCGGCCTTTCGGTGCGGGCGTCCGGCGCGTCACCGCCATGTCGTACTCGCGGCGATGGACGTGCACCTTCGCGTTCGGAAAATCCGGAATGCCGCCGGCATGATCGCGATCGAGATGCGTCAGCAACAGATGCCGCACGTCGCTTTTGGAATAGCCGAGCGCCTCGACCTGCCGCGCGGCGGTCTCGGCCGGATCGAGCCGCGGCGTCGTCTGCCGGACCCAT
The DNA here is from genome assembly GCF_054059515.1 of Bradyrhizobium sp. URHC0002. Taxonomy (NCBI): domain Bacteria; kingdom Pseudomonadati; phylum Pseudomonadota; class Alphaproteobacteria; order Hyphomicrobiales; family Nitrobacteraceae; genus Bradyrhizobium; species Bradyrhizobium sp. URHC0002. The sequence continues at coordinate 7,217,822 of NZ_JBSSCF010000001.1, forward strand.
TTGGGTCCTAGCCGCGGCGGGTTGGCGATGTCGTCCAATCCGATGCCGGTATCGACCAGCGCCAGCCCGTCATGGGTCTCGATCAGCAGACAATGACACACCATGCGCGCGCGCTGAAAAATGCTGCCGGTGCCGTTCACCAGGCGCCGGCCGATCGGGCACATGGTGCCGGTGTTGAGATGATGGACGCGCATGACAAGGTCTCCTTCAAGGTCAGGCGTCTTGCTTGCCATTCCCTGAGCCATAGGTAAAATATCGATATCTGATAGTATCAATAGGAACAGACTATGGATATCCGCGAACTCCGCTATTTCGCGGCCGTGTTCAGGGAGCGCAGCCTGACGGCGGCCGCCAAACGCTGCTTCATCTCGCAGCCCTCGATCTCGGCGGCGATCACCAACCTGGAAGCCGAACTCGGCACGGCGCTGTTCATCCGGCACAAGAAGGGCGTGGCGCCGACGGAAGCGGCCGAACAATTCCACGCCGTGGCCCGCCGCATCATCGACGAGGCGGACGCCGCAAAAAACCTGTTCCGGAAACCTGCGACGCGGAGCGCATTGACGCTCGGCCTGATGCGCACGCTGGACCGACCGCGAACCATCGCGCTTCTGAAGCCGCTGACCGGGACTTCCGACATCGCGCTCCGTCTCGTCGGCGTCGACGAGCCTTCGGATGCGCGGATGGTCTCCAAAAATCTGCTGCGCGCCGATGAACATTTCGTGCCGCTCTGGGTCGAGCGTTACGTCGCAGCCCTGCCGCCGTCGCATCCGCTGACGCTGAAGGAGCGGCTGCGCACCGCGGACCTCGCCGGCGTCGCCATGGTCGATCGCTGTCATTGCGAGCAGAGCGAATTCTTCGGCCGTGCCGCATCGGCGTCACGCCAGCCCGCGGCGATTGCCGAATCCGAAGACTGGGCGATGGCGCTGGTCGCCGCCGGTGTCGGCATTGCCATCGTTCCCGAAGGCGTGGCGCGCGCCAATTCCGATGTCGCCGTGCGCGAGATCGACGTCGATGTGAAGCGCGAGGTGGGGCTCGCCTACAGCTCGGCACGGCCTCCGTCGGAGACGCTGCAGAATTTTATCGCGAAACTGCAGAGCCAGCGGCCCAAAGCGGGCCGCGCCAAATCGAAGGCCCGGTAAACCCGGCCAGTCGCAATGGGCGCGTTGGGACAGTGTGACTGTCGGATAACTTGCTTGCGCGAATGGAGGTTTGAGCATTGAATTCGGCCATGATGCCGCCACTACCGCAAGTAGTTTTGCGAGTGTGTTTGTGCTCTGGCAGCACGACACGATGAAGAGACTCGCCTGAGCGTGAGGGGAGTGTGACGGCCTTATGCGTAGCTGAAACGCGGGAGGTTACGCCTATTCCGTCCTTCTAACTGATCGGGAGTGGCCAAATCGCGTAGCCTCATGCGCGCACCGACCAGCATCGTCGATGGCCCCCAAAGAGGGAGAGAAACAATGAGCACCTGGCTTAGTGAGCGAGAGCAACGTCTTGTCGCGGGCGCGGAGGCGGCATCGGCAGCAACGCCGATTCCCACTCAGATTGTTTCCAACGGCGAGTATCTGCCGCCCCCGCAGAGCGCCGTGCAAAAAAAGGTCGAGGCACGGATCAACGAACTCGCCGACGTTAACGGCAAGCACCTCGGCTTGAGCCGCAGGCAGTTCCTGCACACGAGCTGCGGCATGGCCGCGGCGTTCCTCGCGATGAACGACGTCTACGGCAATGTTTTCCAGGTCGCGCCGGCCGAGGCCCGCGAACCCGAATTGATGCTGGCGCGCGCGCAAGGCCTCGCCGGCCAGTTCATCTTCGACGTCCAGACCCATTTCGTGCGCGACGACTTCGATCACAAGGAGCTGTTGGGGCTGGCCGACTTTGCAAGCCAGCACTGGAATCCGAAGATGAAGGAGGAAGGCGTCTCCTCGCTCGCCCGCTACAAGTTCCAGAATTACGTAAAAGAGATCTACTACGACAGCGACACAAACATGGCGCTACTGAGCGGAGCGCCGTTCGACGATCCGAGCTGGTGGCTTCTTTCCAACGAGCAGATCGTCAAGGCCCGCGAACTCATTAACGACTTCGCCGGTTCGCGCCGCCTGCTGGCGCACAGCGTCATCACCCCAAAGCAGCCCGGCTGGATGGAAGAGGTCGACAAGGCAATCGAGGTCTACAAGCCGGATTCCTGGAAGTCCTACACGATCGGCGATCCGCTGGCACCCTCCAAATTCCCATGGCGGCTCGACGATGAGCAGGTGATGTATCCGTTCTACGAAAAGGCGGTGAAGGCCGGCATCAACACGCTGTGCATCCACAAGGGGCTGCTGCCGCCGGATTACGAGAAATCGTTCGCTGGCGTGTGGGAATATGCAACCGCGTGGGACATTGGAAAGGCGGCGAAGGACTGGCCGCAGATGAACTTCGTGATCTATCACTCGGCGCTGCGGGCGTTCCTCGAGCTGCCGGACAAGGCTTGGGCGGAGTTCGAGCAGACCGGCCGCATCCAGTGGGCCTCGGACCTCGCGGAAATCCCGCAGAAGTTCGGTGTCACCAACGTCTATGCCGAACTCGGCACGTCGTTTGCCAACTCGGCAGTTGCGCATCCCAAGTTCTGCGCGGCGCTGGTCGGCACGTTGATCAAAGGCATGGGGATCGACCACGTGATGTGGGGCACCGATTCGGTCTGGTACGGCTCGCCGCAGTGGCAGATCGAGGCGCTGCGCCGGCTCGAAATCCCGGAGGACATGCAGAAGAAATATGGCTTTGCGCCGCTCGGCGACGCCAACAGCGGCACAAAGCAGTTGATCTTCTCGGGCAACGCAACCAGGTTCTACAAGATCAAGCTCAAGGCGGCCGATAACACGAGAATGCCAATCTTTTCCGAAGACCGCCTCGCAGCGCTCAAGAGCGAGTACGCACAAGCTGCGGAGCAACCCTCGAACCTCCGTTACGGATACGTTCGCGCCGCCTGAGTGCCAGCAGTTGCGGCGGCGCAGCGGCCAATGGCCTGTCCGACTGGATCGGAGCCCTTGCCGCCAAGAAGTGCGTTAGTTTAGTCCTCTGACCCAACCCGGACACGTTCCGAAGATCCTTGTCGCTATCAATTCCGCCTAGCCTACTGCCGCGCAACGCTCTCTCCGCGCGACGTCGCTCGCTTTCTCCACACCCGCAGGCCAGCGATTACTTTTATTGCCGCCGCAAGGACCAGCGCGCAGAGCACAGCCTTCGAGACCGTCTCCATCGTGCCCTCGATGAGTATGGCGTGGACCGCGCTTCCAACGACGATGACGATCGCGAGCAGCGTGTGGGCGATGCGCCACGTTCGCAGCCCTAATCGCCGGCGAAGAACAGCCAAAAGCGCGACGGCGAAGATTGCCCACATGGCGATCACACCAAAGGGGGAGAACGGCGTCGGCGATGTGAAGAGAAGCGCGTCAATCATGTCCGGCGGACTGGTGATCCAAAGGCCCACGACGTGGACCACCACCGCCGCGACCAGCGTGCCTCCGATCCAGTGATGGGCACGCCGCCCAATGCGGCCCGACAGTCCCGGTAAGTATCCGCCAATCAAAAGCGGCTGAAGGAGCATGACGCCGAGTGCGACAATCCCTGCGAATCCGGCCAGGATGTAGACCGGACCGCGCCATGCGAGCAGCGGGCTCGCCGCTGCAGCGGCGATCGGCACGCAAACGGCTGCCGCAAAGGCGACCCAGATCAGGATCACCTGGGCCAATCTCCATCCCTTCGTTCGCAACTCGATCAGACCGACTGAAGGACGAAATGCGCCTCCAGGCTGGTTTCCTTTGCGCTCCGCATTACGGGACGTAGAAAGACGGTTTTGAACTCACCACTGTCATAGGCGAGGTGACCATGCGGTTGGCCGAAGATGGGAATGATCTGCGGCATCTCAAGACGGAACGCCCCGTTCTTGTCGGTGAGCGTGGCTCCATGACTCTGCGGCTCGTGCTCCTGCCCCTCGGTCGTGTGCGCCCAGATCTGGATGCGCTGCCCGGCAAGCGGAGTTCCGTCGCCTGCGCGGCGCACGGTACCACTCATCCAGAAGCCACCCTTGCCGATCCGATCCACGATCGGCGCGCCCTTGCGGTAGTTGTTCGCCCCGCCCGACATCGAATCGGTCGGCGCGAGGCCGGCGGCGCGGGCCGGCAGCAGGAACCCGGAAACCCCGGTTGCCAGGACGGCGCCGCCGGCGGCGAGGAGGTTGCGGCGGTTGAGCACGAGGGTGGGCATGTGAAGTCCTCCTGGGTCCGTGCAGCTGCAGACGAGGTTACAGCAACGCGCGTCAGACGCCCAGTTAAGGGAGGCGAAGAGCGCGACAGGTCGCAATAACAGTGTTGTGAACGGTGTGCCGGCCACTCGACCAGCGTCGTTAGTGGGGCATGGGCCCCATTTAGCCCTTCACCGTCACTGCCCGCCCGATCACCGGCTGGGCAGCAAGCGGCGGATTGGCGGTTTGCGCGGCAAGCTCGCCGATCAGGCGGTCGGCATCGGCCGCGATGCCGTCAGGCGCCTGGATCACCAGCCGCTCCAGCGCCCAGCGATACGAGGAAATGCGCTGCTCCAGGCATTGCTGGACCCATTGCACGATCAGCGTGTTCTCTTCCATGCGGGCGATCGCATCGGCCTGTTCGCGCGGCGACAGTTCCGACACCATATTCAGGCTGGCGCTGCGCTTGCGGTCGAGTTCGATGACGCGCGCGGCCGAGGCAAAGAACGGCTCGAACCTCGTGATGTCGTTACGGACGTCCTCGATCAACTGCTGATAACGCGAAGTGTGCGAGCGGTGCGGCTCGTCGATCAGGGCGCGTCCGTAGGTGGTGCGGTCGAACACCACCTTCTGCCGCCATGGCGAGGGCAGCGGCTGGTAATCGCCGAACACGCTCTTCCAGGCGGGCCGCGAATGCGGCGGCTCGATCAAGGGATAGGCGAGATCGCGAAGCTGGCGCTCGTTTTCGGTGAGCTGGAACTGCGAGGACTTGAGGCCGACGCTTGCCGTGGCCTCGGCGCCCAGCCAGCGGTGCATGTCGTCGTTGCGCATATCGGCGCGGGTGCGACCGAAATCCCCGCCGCTGCAGCCGCCGAGCACCGTACCTGCCACGAGCAGCATGAGAGCCGGGAGTGACCGAAGCCCGGTGGTCCGGATCGGGAGGCACAGCTCCGGCATTTCAAATGTCCGTCGTTCAGGGGCGCCGACGACGACGGCGACCGGGTGCGGTGCCCTCTTCCGGTCCGCGCCCATCGCCGGTCTCGCCGGCTTTACGCTCGATACGGACAACAGGAAGGATCAGCACGGTTCCCAGACCATCGCGTGGAGCCCCATCCGTGGTTGAGCCCGGCCGCCGCGAAGCCGCATCCGCCGGAAATTCAATGATGGTGCCCATATCTCGTTCTCTCTGGTTGCCGCACGGGCGATCTGGCCGGCGACATGTCATTATTCAGAACAGAACGTGGTTAACGGCATCTTAATTTGTGCAGGCGGTACAGTTACGGGTTCCGGGGTTATGTGCGCCCACCGAAAGCGCGCATTTTATCGGATTTCTTCACGGGCTGTTTTCCTTAACCAACTCTTAAAGCGCCCTGCGTAGGCTGAAGGAGGGATTACCGAAGTCGCGTACACCTGACATGACCGCAGCTCCATTGTTTCCAGGATTCGACGGACTGATGTCGCTCTCGCGCCGCGAGGGCGTCGATATCAGGCCGACCTTGCTGCGCGTGCTGACCGACCTCTATGTCCAGACCAGCGCCCATTCCGCCGACGAGGAACGGCAGTTCGTCGAACTGACGTCCCGCCTGATCGACCAGGTCGACGACGCCACCCGCGCCGCGGTGCGGGCGCGGCTCGCGATCTATCCGGCGACCCCGCCCGAGATCATGGACAAGCTCGGGCTGCGGCGTTCGCCCCCCGGCCAGGACTTGCCGCTCGCAGCCGCGATTGCCGCCGCTCCGACCAGCGCGCCGACGGTGAAGCCGCCGACCGAAGCGCAGTTGCGGATGGCTTCCACGCTGGCGATGCGGCCCAACGATGCCGCCGAAATCAGCGACATGTTCTTTGCGGCGGGCGCCAGCGAGCGCGCGCTGATCCTGCACAATCTGGACGACACGCCGTTGAAAGCCTCGGCGCGAATTCCCGCAGCCCGCGCCGCCCGCGCGCTCCATATCCTGGAGATGGCCGCATTCGCCGAGGACACCGAAAATTTCGCGCTCGAAATCGGTGAAGCCCTGATCCTGCCGCAGCGGATTGCCGAGCAGGTGGTCCACGATCCCGGTGGCGAGCCGCTGGCCTGCGCCGCGCGCGCGCTGGACATGCCGAGCGCCGCGTTCCAGCGCGTGCTGCTGTTTCTCAATCCCGAGTTCGGCTCATCCGTGCACAACGTTTATCGCTTGTCGCGGCTTTACGACCGCTTGAGCGAACGATCCGCGCTGGTGATGCTGGCGGCGTGGCGCGGCTCGACCATGGCGGTCACCCGCGCCAAATACCGCGCCGCGCTCTACGACGACGAACGCCATCGCGCGCGTGCGGCGACCTTGCAAACGCGCCCCGCCGTGCAGCCCGGAACTGCGCCGGCCGTTCGCACCGGCACCGACGGTTCGAAGCGCTAGCGCATGATCCGGAAAAGTGGACACCGGTTTTCCCTCGGGACAAACGCGGAACGCGTTTGCCCGGAGATCATGCTCAAACAAGAAGATAATCGACGAGCATGATTCAACTTAGTTGAAGCATGCTCTAAGATTTCGCGATATCCAGAAAATGCCGCCCTGCCCGGTCCTCGGTCTCGACGATCCAGACGTCGGGATCGAACCGCAGTTCCTTGGCGAGGCGTTCTTCCACCGATTGCTCCGGCACCGGCTGCGGCGAAGCGGACACGAACAAGCGCTCGGTCGGGCGGCTCTCGTCATAGACGGTCTGCGGCGCCGGTGCATACAGCATGGCGTTGCCGTCGAGCAGCGCCACCTTGACGAACACCGCCCCCGCCTCCTCCGCCCCGCGCTTGCGCACGGCGCCAAAAATTCCCTCGGTCTGGCAGCGGCGCAGATAGGCGGCCACCCAGATGCTTGATTTCAATCGCATGGTGGCGACGGGTATAGGCCAGCGTTCAACGCGAAGCTAGAGCCGACCCGGGATCCTGGGTGATCATGACCCCGTCGCGAGCTCGAACATGTCCTTGAATGCCGGCTCCTGAGCCAACTGCTTCTTGCCGCCTTCAGATTCGAAACGACGTATCCGATCCTGTATTTCGACGGCCACGTCCTGCGGGCGCCGTTCTGGAAACGGCGGCGCTGGATAATACTCGATGCCGAGCTGCAGCGTCTTCGCGACCTGCTCGCCGGCGATCAACGACGTCAGAAACAGACCTGCATCGATGCTCGCGGAAACGCCGGCGCCTGTGACGTACTTGCCGTCGCGGTGATAGCGCTCGGCAACGAACTCTGTCCCATAAGCTCGCAGCCTATCCTGATAGAACCAGTTGGTGGTTGCCTTCAGGCCCTTGAGCAGTCCGGCGGCGGCGAGCAGACCGACGCCATTGCAGATGCCGACAGTCCAGGTCGAGGTTTTGTCGAGCCGGCGGATCGTATCCAGAAAGACTTCGTCCGTCTCGAGTGCGAACCCACCCGGACCGCCGGGAACGTACAAGATGTCCGTGGCCGTCACTTCCGAAAATTCGCGAAAAGCCACTAGGCCGAGACTCCGCGTGTCGGCGGCAATGATGCCGCGACGCGACGCCACGAACTCCGTCTCCATACCGGGAAGCCGAGCGAGTATCTCATAGCCGCCGATGGCATCGAGGGTCGTCAGCCCGTCATAAATCAGGATCGAAAGCCGCATCATCGTCTCCAAGGCAGGGAAATGGGCAAGTGAGCATTGAGCTCAGGCTATCCCGCGGACTGCCTTGTCAGGAATGACAATAAACTGCTATTTTCTGACAATGCCGAAATCGCTGACCATGGTCCTGCTCGCCTATGACGGCTTCCAGCTTCTGGACGTGACCGGCCCTGTCGCCGTGTTCGCCGCCGCCAACCGCGAACTCAAGCGCAACGCCTACAGGGTCGAGGTGCTGTCCCCTGCGGGCGGCGCAGTCGCAAGCGATAGCGGCCTTGCGGTGCAAACCCGCGCGATCGCACGCATGCCCGATGGCCGGATCGACACATTGCTGATCGCCGGCGCCGAAGAGCCCGCGCTGCGCGCCGCAATTGCCAATACGGCGGTTCGCCGCTGGGTTCCGCGCCGAGCTGAAAATGCAAGACGCGTCGGCTCGGTATGTTCAGGCACATTCATTCTGGCCGCGCTGGGATTGATCAACGGGCGGCGGGTGGCAACGCATTGGGAAGCGTGTAACTCGCTGACCGCGCTGTATCCCGGCATTACCGTGGATCCCGAAGCCTTGTACGTCGTCGACGGCAAGATCTGGACCTCGGCCGGTGTCACCACGGGAATCGACATGGCGCTTGCGATGGTCGAAGCCGATTGCGGGGCCGAGGTCGCCAATGCCATTGCCCGGCGCCTGGTGCTCTACGCGCGGCGGCCGGGCTATCAGTCGCAGTTCAGTCCGCTGTTGAATGCCCGCATCCAGGCCGAGAGCCCGTTCGCGGACCTGATCGACTGGATGCAGAACAATCTGGATCGGCCGCTGGATGTGCCGACCCTTGCAGCCCGCGCGGGCTTGGGCGAGCGCAATTTCTATCGCCGCTTTCTCGCTGCAACCGGCAGTTCGCCGGCTCATTTCGTCGAAGCCCTCCGTCTGGAAGCAGCACGCACGCTCGTTGACGGGGACTTGCCGCTCAAAGGTGTCGCAGCCAAGGTCGGGCTGACCCCGATCCGGCTCAACAATGCTTTTGAACGGCGATTTGGCGTAGCGCCAAGACTGTTCCGTGCCATGCACCGGACCGGGCGGACACCGTCGCCTAGTCGATCGGGTGGCCGATCATCGCGGTGAGCTCCTTCACCAGCCGATCGGACATCTGGCCGGTCACCGGGAGCTTGCGGTCGCGCTCGAATTTCGAGATTGCGGCCTGCGTGTCCGAACCGACCGCGCCGGTCGGCTTCAACTGGCCGTAGCCATATTGGGTGAGCGCGCGCTGCACGGAAGCCACGCGGCGCGCGCCGGCGCTTTGCGCGGTGGCCGGAATCGGCGCGGGCGGACGCGCCACATTCGCGGGCGCCGCGGTGGGCGCACCTGTCGACTTGACCACCAGATTGGCCAGTGGGTCAGGGTTCTTGGGGTCAGCGTTTTTGGAATCGCCCCTTGGATCGGCGCTTCTGATCTCGACGTGTCTGGGATCAGCCCCCCTCACCTCGACCGGCCTGATTTCCGGCGGCTCTGAGGCCAGTTCGACCGGGCGCGGGCGCGGCAGCGGGCTCACGACGGCAGCTTGCGGCGCCGGCAGCGTCACCACCGAGCCGAACATCGGCGAGGGATGGCGTCCGGCCTGCAGGAACAGCGCGTTGGCGAGGATGGCGCAGATCGCGGCAGCGGCGAGCAGGCCCGCGACCACGTCTTTCGGACTGCGCAGGAGGATGCGCATCACAAGGCCGCGCTCTTCCTCCACTTCAATCGCAGCCGCCTTCGCGCCGCGACGGCGGCGGCGTGGCATCTCGTCATCGTCGTCAATGCGCCTAGGCACGTTTCTTCACCTGATGGACTTGATCCTGTGATCCGGATCGCAGCGCCGGTTTCAGCGGCGCGACGTTGTTTGAAGGCGTCAGCAGTGGCGCAAAGTCAAGCGGCAAGGCAACAGCTATCGTGGTGCCCTCGCCGACCGTGCTCTGCACGTTCATCTCGCCATTGTGCAATCCGACCAGGCCCTTCACGATCGACAGGCCGAGGCCGGTGCCTTCGTGCTTGCGCTGATAGGTCTTGCCGGCCTGGAAGAACGGATCGCCGATCCGTGCCAGATCCTCGGCGGCGATCCCGACCCCGGTATCGGTGACAGACAGCATCAGCCGCGATCCCTCGACCGCGGCGGAAACCGTCACGCTGCCACCGCGCTCGGTGAACTTGATGGCGTTGGCGACGAGGTTCAGCGCGATCTGCTTGAACGCGCGGGGATCGCCATTCATCACGGGCAAATCCTCCGACGCACGGGTGATCAGATCGACGCCGTTGTCGCGCGCCTTCAGCGCCAGCAAATTGCAGCAGTGCAACAGCGCCGCGCGCGGCGCGAACGGCTCCGGCGAAATTTCGAAATTGCCGGTTTCCATCTTTGAGATATCGAGGATGCCATTGACGACCGACAACAGATGCTGGCCGGAATCGTTGATGAGCTGCGCATATTCCTTGCGACGCGCGGCGTCGATCATCATCGCCTCTTCGTGCACGATCATCTCGGAGAAACCGATGATGGCGTTCAACGGCGTGCGCAGTTCGTGGCTCATGGTAGCCAGGAATCGGGTCTTGGAGGCATCCGCATGCTCGGCTGCGGTGCGCGCCAGTTCGAGTGCCTGCTCCTGGACCTTGCGATCGGTGACCTCGCGCATCACGGCGACGACCTCGGCCTCGAGCGAACCCTGCTCGAGCGGCCGGCAACGCATCTCGACCCAGATAAAATCGGCGGAAATGTTCTGGCCGCGAGCCGCGTCGCGGCGAAGACGGAATTCGACGCGTTGCTCGCTGCCGCGCGCAGCGTCCGACAGCGCCGTGAGGTAGGCCGGACGATCGACGACATGGACGCGGTCGAACAGGCCATGGCCGGTGAGCCGGGCAACCGGCGTGCCGAGCAGCGCTTCCGCCGCCGGCGAAATGAATTCCACGGCGCCGTTGCGGCTGTGACGCGAAATCACGTCGCTCATGTTTCGCGCGAGCAAGCGATAACGGTCTTCCTCCACATAGAGCAACGCCACCGAAGTGCGCGCCAGCGATTCGGCGCTGACGGCCAGTCCCGCCGCATAGAGCGTCGCGGCAGCCACGCCGGCTCCCATCAGGACGGCGCGCAGGGCGGCGTTCGACTCCGGCACCGGCAGGAAGTGAAAATGTCCTAGCGCGATCAGCAAGGCGACGCATGACAGCGCCAGCGCGGAAGCAAACGCGACCACGCGGCGCGAGGCCGACAGCGCGGCTTCCAGCGGAACGACGATGAGCCAGACCGCGGCGAACGATTCGATACCGCCGGTGGTTATGGCAACCATCATGACGAGGCCAGCCAGTGCCAGCGCGGAAAGGATATGCGCGCCTTCGTAGCGGCCGGTGCGCGACAGGAACCAGGATAACAGGATCGGTGCGATCAGCCAGGCGAAGGCCGCGACCTCGAGCGCCGTGGGCGCCCCGCGCATCGCCAGATAGACCGGAAAAGCCGCAAGCGCCACCAGGCTGCCGAGCAGCCGCGGCGCCATGAATGCGCGGTGACGCGCACGCGTCAACGCATCATATCGTGCCGAGGGATGCAGCAAGGCATCGAGACAATCGCGGATGATACTCAAAACAGTCACGGCTCTCGCGCTTCGGCTTGTTCGTCAGACAGACGCGCCGGAACGCCCCCTCAATCTTTGCGTCACCGTGTCAGAGCGAACTTAAGCGAACGCTAAGGCGCCGGGATCGACCGACCAACACCGTGCATTCGCAGGCGTTTCACGCCTCGCACGACGCTCATTCGACCCGGATGGTGAACGACAGGTTACAAGCCGCGATGATCTATGGTTTCGAAATGGTGGATGGGCGAACGGCGCGGACTTTGCGCGCGATGGTGGTCATCAATCGAAAATTTACGCCGAATCGAATCATTGCAATTTTCAGCGAATTTTCGGCGACTTTACCTCAATGCAAACACTTCGGATTTATCGACGGCTGTTAGTCAGGAACAAAGCTGCGGTTTAACTGCAACACAACCATAAGAGACGACCGGGGTCGCGAGATGTTTTTTCTGCTTCGCATGGCATTCTGGCTCGGGCTGGTGCTCGTGCTGTTGCCCAGGGAAAAGACGCCTGAATCGGACAAGGTGCCGCAGGTCGGCGCCTCCGAAGCCGTATCGGCTGCGACCGCCGCCGTCTCCGACATGAGCCAATTCTGCAAGCGCCAGCCGGCGGCCTGCGAGGTCGGCGGTCAGGCGGCGACGGCGATCGGCCAGCGCGCCCAGGATGGCGCCCGCCAGTTGTACAAGATCATCACCGACAAGAAGCCCGTCACCGACACGAAGCCCGTCCCCGACAAGAAGCCCGACCATACCAGCTCGATCGACCCGGCCGACGACGCCGCGGCCGCGTTGCCCGCCGACGCGCTGACGGCAGACGATATGGCGATCGAATGGCGGCTGCCGCAGACGCCATTGGCCGCAAAATAGCGGGCGGAACCGGTTCCATTTCCGTCGCTTTCGTTCGATCCGCATCCTATATAGAGCTTCAAGGAAACGGACGCGGGCCACGATGACGATCGACGAGATCAGGGACAATTTCGAGCTGCTGGAGGAATGGGACGACCGCTACCGGTACGTCATCGAACTCGGCCGCACGCTCGACCCGATGCCGGAGGCCGAGCATTCCGCCGAGAACAAGGTCAATGGCTGCGTCAGCCAGGTCTGGCTCTCCAGGCAGATCGACCGTAGCGGCAACGGTGAACCGCGGCTGAAATATTTGGGCGATAGCGACGCCCACATCGTGCGCGGCCTGATCGCGATCCTGCTGACGCTTTATTCCGGCCGCACGCCGCAGCAGATCCTGGCAACCGATGCGCTTGCCGTGTTCGACGAATTCGGCTTCCGCGACCACCTTACGCCGCAGCGTTCCAACGGCCTGCGCTCCATGGTCGAGCGCATCCGCTCAGACGCGCGCGAGACGCTGGCCGCGGCTTCCTGACGTCCAGAGCTTATATTTGACGCGTTTTCGTGACGCGAACCGGTACCCACCCTCGGATCAAGTCCGAGGGCATGCTTTGCTTGAAAACTATGGACTACTTCCGCTTCCGCGCCTGCTGGCCGAGGCCCATCTTCTTGGCGAGCTGTGAGCGTGCCACCGCGTAGTTCGGCGCCACCATCGGATAATCCGGCGGCAAGCCCCATTTGTCGCGGTATTGCTCCGGCGTCATGTTGTACTGCGTGCGCAGATGACGCTTCAGCGACTTGAAGCGCTTGCCGTCCTCGAGACAGACCAGATATTCCGGGGTCATCGACTTCTTCACCGACACGGCCGGCTTGGCCGGCTCGAGCGGCGTCTCGGGGCGGCCGCTCGACACCCGCATCAGCGCCGCATGGACCTGGCTGATCAGGTTCGGGATTTCCGAGGCCTGGGTCGGATTGTTGCTGAGATAGGCCGATACGATGTTGGCGGTCAGTTCGACGGGCGTCTTGCCGGCGGAATCGGTCATGGCTCAACCTTTTGGGATCACAGAATGCATCCGCCGGCCATACGGTTCGGACAGTATCCAACCGCGCCTATACATCAGCGGTATCTCATACGACTTGGCGAATATCAACGAAGTGCCGGGAAACTGACAGGAACGACGGCGCTTTATTTTCGATAGCCGGCCCCTTGGCAAGTATTGCCGGTTTTACAGCCGCTGGTCGAGATGCGCGCGCAGTTCATCAATCGAGGCGAAGCGCATCATCCCCTCCGGCATCTGGGCTTCGATCGAACCGTCGGAATAGAGCGAATAGGCCATGCCATCGACAATGCCCGATTTCAGCACCGTCACCTCGGGCTGATCCTCGATGTGCACCGGTCCGCCATTGGCTTCTGGGAGCGTCGGGGGCATCCGGCTGGCGCGCCGCGGCAGCGGAATTTCACCGGGCTTTGCGCGTTCCGCTCTCGGCCAGGCATCGTCGAACGATCCCGGGGGCGGTTCGGCCGTGTCGATCGGCGGCACGGTGGGCGGCTTGAGGCGAAGGTCCGACGACAACAGGTCCGGCGGTAGCATCTCGCTGGACCGTACCTGGGCACGCTCGCGCTCTTTTCGGGACGTCGATGAAAACAGCAAATTGCGCTTCGGTTTCGAAGCCGACGGTGGCGGTTCGGGGTGCGTCGGTTCCGGAATCGGATGATCACGCAGGACAGCCTCGTTCTGCCACGGCGGCGGCGCCGCTGAGGCAAAAGCCGGCGGGGCCGCTGGCGAAGAAAAGGGTCCGGAACCGCCGGGCTGCTCAGCGTCCAGGAACCCGCCACCGGCGGAGGCGGAATCCCGCGTCGCGGCAACAGGAACCCCCGGCCGCACCGCAGCCTCCCCGCGCACTTCAGGCACGCCAGAACCGAGCCGCCGCGCGATGTTCTTCAACTCCCGGACCGTCATCCAGAACCCAAGCATGATCATGCCGGTGCAGACGCCGATCATGCCGGCGATGATCAGCGTATTGCCGGTACTGAGTTGGACCCCAATTCCGTATGCGATCGCCAGCAGGCCCGCCAAAATGAGGCCGATCCCGGCGACCAACATAACAAACATCATCGAAGTAACCCCTCAGCCGCGCCCGAAACGCTCGCAAGCCGCCCCACGCCACGATACCGTCATATTGTCCGCACCGCCAACCGCGAATTGCATCCAGGGTTCCGCAATAGCGTCGTTCGGTTACAGGATTGAAGCCGCAGACAAGCATCCGGCCATTCAGGTACCGTTCAGCCCGCTACCCGTAGTCTTACCACCTACCAATTGCTGCCCTTTTGTTGCATTGCATCAGGGATTTAAGGCCACAATTCCCAATACTTGGAAATGGAACTGCGCTATATGGGTACCCGGGGAATGAGGCTCAAGAATATCCAAGCTGGGCCATAGGGGCTGGGTTACCAATCGCCATGTCAGCTATCACGACTTCTGCCCTCGATACGCCCGCGCGGCGCTCGGTGGAGCGGACCTGCGACGACCTTGCCATACTAGCGCTGGCAGTGGTCGCCATTGTCGCGGGCCTGACCTTCCGTGACTACGGGCTGGGCTGGGACGACTACACGCACGCCGAATATGCCGACCTGCTGCTGCGGATGTATGGTTCCGGCTTCAAGGACACCGGCGCGCTGTCGTTCGCCAATCTCTACATGTATGGCGGCGGCTTCGACATGGCGGCGGCCCTGCTGCACAAGATCATTCCGCTCGAACTTTTTGAAACGCGCCGCCTGCTCGGCGCCGTCGTCGGCGTCATCGGCCTTGCCGTGACCTGGCGGCTGGCGCGGCGCGTCGGCGGCCCGCTTGCCGGGCTCGCGACCCTGCTGCTGCTGACGCTGTGCCCGACCTTCTACGGGCACATGTTCATGAACCCGAAAGACGCGCCCTTTGCCGTCTCGATGGTGATCCTGATCCTGGGTCTGGTGCGCCTCGCCGAGGAATATCCCGCACCCTCGCCGCGAACCATCCTGATCGTGGGCCTCGGCGCCGGCCTCTCCATCGGCTGCCGGATTCTCGGCGGGCTGGCTTTGGTTTATGCGATCGTGGGCTTCGTCCCGCTGCTGATCGATGACGTTCGCACGCAAGGCGCGCGCGAAGCGATCCGCCGCTTCGCCCATGTCATGTACGTGCTGCTGCCCGGCCTCGTGGTCGGATACCTGATCATGGGCCTGATGTGGCCGTGGTCGATCATGGAGGCGGACCATCCTTTCAAGGCGCTGACCTATTTCTCGCACTTCTTCGAGAAGCCCTGGAAGGAAATGTTCGACGGCGCGCTGGTCTCGGTGCCTGATATGCCGTGGTCCTACCTGCCGACGCTGTTCGCACTGCAGCTTCCCGAAATATTGCTCACGCTGCTGTTAGCCGGCGTCGTCGGCACCTTCATGTCGCTGTCGCGCGCGGACGTCTCCGCCCGCCGCAAGACCATCTTGCTGATGCTGACGCTGGCGGCCAGCCTGCCGCTGGTGATCGCGATGGTGAAGCGGCCGGCGCTCTACAACGGCATCCGGCATTTCGTTTTCGTCATCCCGCCGATGGCGGTGCTGGCCGGCGTATCGTTCGCCTGGGGCATGAACTGGCTCAAGGTCAATCACCGCCGCTGGCAACCTGCCGCACTTGCGGTGTTCACGTTCGGCCTGCTGTTGCCGCTCAGCGAGATGATCCGCCTGCACCCCTACGAATACACCCATTTCAACCACATCGCCGGCACCGTTCGCACCGCCGACAATTACTTCATGCTGGACTATTGGGGCCTGGCGCTGAAGCAGGCGTCCGATGGTCTGCGCGAAGAGCTGGTCGAACGGCAGGAATCGCCGCCGCAGGGACGGAAATGGAAGGTCGCGGTATGCGGCCCGCAGCGCCCGGCGCAGGTGGCGCTCGGCCCCGACTTCACGATCGGCTGGGACAGCCAGTCCGCCGACTTCGCCATGACGCTGGGCGAGTTCTACTGCAAGGGCCTCACCGCGCCCGTCATGGTGGAAATCAAGCGCGACGACGTCGTGTTCGCGCGCGTTTACGATATCCGCGGCCGTCCGATCCCGACGCTGCTGGCCATTCCGGCGCCTTAGCGACGCATCGCGGCGATAGCGCAACAGCATGACTGCCACGCAGGACGTGCGCCTTGCTGCCCGTCCGGCAGAGGGCTAGGCTCGCTGTCGAAAATCAACAATTTTCAGGAGAAAGCGCGCCATGTCGCCAGCCGAAGCTCGCCTGAAGCAAACTCCGTCCGGCATGACGGACGCCGAGTGGAACCAGCGCGTCAATCTCGCCGCCTGCTATCGCCTCGTAGCACTCTATGGCTGGGACGACCTGGTCGACACCCACATCTCGGCGCGCGTCCCGGGTCCCGATCATCACTTTCTGATCAACCCTTACGGACTGATGTTCGAGGAAATCACCGCGTCGAGCCTGGTGAAGGTCGATCTGCACGGCAACCAGCTTAGCGAGAGCGAATACAGCATCAATCCGGCCGGCTTTACCATCCATTCGGCGATCCACGAGGTGCGCGAGGATGCCGGCTGCGTGCTTCATTTGCATACGCCGGACGGAACGGCGGTCGCGAGTTGCAAGGAGGGCCTGTTGCCGATGAACCAGACCGCGCAGTTCGTCACCCACGACCTCGCCTATCACGACTACGAAGGCGTCGCGCTGGACCACGACGAACGCCCGCGGCTGCAGAAGGACCTCGGCACCAAGAACCACATGCTGCTGCGCAATCACGGCACGCTGACGGTCGGCCGCTCGGTCGCCTCCGCCTTCGAGCGCATGTACCATCTGGAGCGGGCCTGCACGATGCAGGTGCGCACCCGCATGCTGGGCCCGACCGCCTACCCGGTGGAACAGGCCGTGATCGACAAGAACGAACAACTGTTCAGCAATGCCGATTTCGCGGAACGGCGCTCGACCAATCTGGTATGGCCGCCGCTATTGCGGAAACTGGATCGCATCGACCCGAACTACAAGACCTGAGCCGGGCGAGCGCGCGAAAGGTTTTGGCGGCGTGACGGTACTGGTGACCGGCAGTTCCGGCCATTTGGGCGAGGCGCTGATGCGCACGTTGCAGGCGCAACGGCGCGAGACCATTGGGATCGATGTTCAGGCCGGTGAATTCACCCACCAAGTGGGTTCAATCGCCGACCGGGCTTTCGTGCGCCGTTGCATGAAGGGCGCCACGACCGTGTTGCACGCCGCGACGCTGCACAAGCCGCACGTGGCGACCCACAGCCGCCAGGACTTCATTGACGTCAACATTTCAGGCACGCTCAATCTGCTTGAAGAGGCCGCCACAACCGGGGTCACGGCGTTTGTCTACACCAGCACCACGAGTGTATTCGGCGATGCGCTGGTGCCGCCCCCGGGCGAGCCGGCGGCCTGGGTCACCGAAGACGTCACGGCGGTGCCGAAAAATATCTATGGCGTCACCAAGGCGGCCGCGGAGGATCTGTGCCAGCTGTTCGCGCGCAATCATTCGCTGGGCGCCATTGTGCTGCGCACCTCGCGCTTCTTTCCCGAAGAGGACGACCATCGCGCGGTACGCGAGGCCTACACCGACGCCAACATCAAGACCAACGAGTTCCTCTATCGCCGCGTCGACATCGAAGACGTGGTCAGCGCGCATCTGCTGGCCGCCCATCACGCGCCATCGGCCGGGTTCGCGAAATACATCATCAGCGCCACCACGCCATTCGCGCGGCAGGACGCGGCGGAATTGCGCAACGACGCGCCGCGGGTTGTCCGCCGTTACGTGCCGGATTATGAGGCCGAATTCGCGCGGCGCGGCTGGACGATGATTCCAGGCATCGATCGCGTCTACGTCAACGACCGGGCCCGCGCCGAACTCGGCTGGCAGCCACGCCATGATTTCCGCGCGCTGATCGCGCGGCTGCGCGCTGGCGAGGAGTTCCGCAGTCCGCTCGCGCGCGAGGTCGGCAGCAAGGGCTATCACGACCGCGTCTTTGGCGAGGGCCCCTACCCGGTGGAGTGAGGGCGCGAGAAATATCCGGTGGACGAACCGCGTGGATGCGCTAAATTGCCGGTTACATACCTCTATACGTCCGGAATCAAAACGCCGCCCAATCCCGGGCGGCGTTTTTATTTGGGGACGGCGGCATCGCCGGCGTAACGCTCACGTCCCGTCCGGCATCTGTCTTGGGAGTATGATCCTTACGTCAGTTCCCGCGCCGGGTTCGCTGCTCAAGCGAAGCTGGCCGCCCAGGCGATTCGTCACCACGCTATGGACGATATGCAGGCCAAGGCCGGTGCCGCCCTGGTGGCGGCGGGTAGTAAAGAACGGATCGAACGCCTGCCGCCTGACGTCCGGGCTCATGCCGCAGCCGTCGTCGCTGAAGATGATCTCGACATCATTGTCGCCGCATGCGCTCACCTTGATGGCAATACTTCCCTGCTGGCCGTCCGGAAACGCATGCGCGATCGAGTTGAGGAAAAGGTTGGTCAGCACCTGCCCGTAGGAGCCAGGATAGCTGCTGATCGAAAGGCCCTGCTCGCACGCGACGTTCAACGTCACGCCGTGCTTTGGCAGAGCCGGCCGTAAGCCCATGGCGACCTGCTCGGTAAGATCGCCGAGGTCGAACGACCGAAGATCCGAATTGTTGCGGTCGGACGCCACCTGCTTGAACGACTGGATCAGTCCGGCCGCGCGGTTCAGGCTCTCCTGAAGCTGCGCAGAGCCATTGCGCACTGCGTCCACAAACTCGTTAAGGCTCGACCGCTTGAGCGTTCCCTGAGCCGTTTCCGCGGCAAACAATTGGCTTTTGCGCTCCAGCGAGGACGCGACCGTCAGACTGGTGCCGAGCGGATTGTTGATTTCGTGCGCGACACCCGCGACCAGCCGGCCGAGCGCGGCAAGCTTTTCCGCCTCGATCAGCCAGTTCTGAGTCTCGCGCAGATTTTGCAACGCGGCTTCGGCCGCATCCCTGGCCCGCCGCACTTCCCGCTCGCTGCGCTTGCGCTCGCTGATGTCGATATGCGTGCCGATCCAGCCATAGACCACGCCCTGGGAATCGCGCAGCGGAACGACGCGCGTCAGGAACGGGCGGTACTCGCCATCCTTGCTGAGCAGCGACAACTCCGACTCCAGCGCGGTGCCAGTTGCCAATGCCTCGGTCCAACGATTGCCAAGCACCGTATGCCAGGCATGCGGGTTGACCTCGCCGGCGGGCCGGCCCGTGTATTCGTACCAGTGACTGTTGAGCCAGTAGGTCGCGCCGTCGGCGTGCGCCATCCACACCAGTTGCGGAATCGAATCCGCCAGCGTGTGGAACTGACGTTCGCTGGCCCTTAGCGCGGCCTCGGCGCGCTTGCGCTCGGTGATCTCCTCGGCAGCGACATTGACGCCGACGATCTCACCGTCGGCGTTGCGATGCGGGTGCCAGTAGGTGACCCAGAAGCGCTCATCGGTCTGGTCGGCGCGCTGGCCAGCCACCTCGACGCCGGTGACGGGATCGCCGGTACGCATGATCGACTGCACGATGCCTTCGACCGCGTCCGCCAGCGCCGGTACGCAGTCCCGCACATAGCGGCCAAGATGATCCTCAACCGATATGCCGCAGATATCGGTCAGGCGCTGGTTGACCTGGAGGTAGCGGCAGTCCGGCGACAAGAACGCAAGGCCGATCGGCGCAGCGTCGTAGATCAGTTGCAGCGTCGGCTGCCGCGGATCGAACACCTCGTCTGAAAATCGCGGCGGCACGCCGGTCGTGATCGAGGATTGATATGCTGTCATCGGCTGCTATCGGCTTCCATCGCCAATCCTCCCGCGCGCGACGCAACTAAACCCGATACGCTTTTAGAGATATTGATCGCTTCGGAATGCACACCGCCGGGGATCCGGATCATGTCGCCCACCGTCTCGTCTGCCGACGGCAGATCGAACTGGTCCGTATCGACGAGACGGTCATCTGCGGGATTGAACGCCTCAATGAGGTGGCGTGCAATAGTCCCAATAACCCTGGACCTGCCCAGAATTGCCCCAGAACCACCACATTCTGCACTGGCGCGCGGTCGCCGCAATGACGATGCCAAGGGTAGGCAAAGCCAATGTGTCGCACCAACGCGCGCCCGATGACAGGCTCCGCGTGCCCACCCTACGTTATCTCGCGCTCTATTTCGCCTCCGCGAGCGCTGCCAAAATCCGTGCCCAGGAGCGGATGCCCTTGTGGAAGCTCTTGAGGTCATACTTCTCGTTCGGCGAATGGATGTTGTCGTCGTCGAGTCCGAAGCCGACCAGCACAGTGTCGAGGCCGAGCGTGCGCTTGAAATCCGCCACGATCGGGATCGAGGCGCCCGAGCCGATCAAAAGCGCTTCCTTGCCCCACTCTTCCGTCAGCGCGCGCTTGGCGGCGGCAAGCGGCTTCATGTTCCAGTCGAGCGCGATCGCCGGTGCGTTGGAGTGGTCGATGAATTCGGCCTTGCAATCGGCGGGCAAGCGCGCGGTGACATAGTCGCGGAAGGCGTTGCGGATCTTTGCCGGGTCCTGACCCTCCACCAGGCGGAACGAGACTTTTGCGGAAGCCTCCGCCGGGATCACGGTCTTGGAGCCCTCGCCGGTATAGCCGCCGATGATGCCGTTGATGTCGCAGGTCGGACGCGAGGACACCTGTTCGATCAAGAGGCGGTCCTTCTCGCCGGCAGGAATGGAGAGGCCGATCGGCTTCAGGAACGACTCCGGCGTGAGATTGAGGTTCTTCCACTGCGCCAGGATGTCCGGCGGCAGGTCCTTCACGCCGTCGTAGAATCCGGGAATGGTGATGTGGCCGTTCTCGTCGTGCAGCCCGCCGAGAATATTGGTCAGCACCCGAATCGGATTGCGCGCGCCGCCGCCGAAGATGCCGGAATGCAGGTCGCGATTGGCGGCCTTGATCTTGACCTCGTCATAGACGAGCCCGCGCAGCGAGGTGGTGATCGCCGGCGTGTTCTGGTCCCACATGCCGGTGTCGCAGACCAGTGCGAAGTCGGCCTTGAGATCGTCCTTGTTCGCTTCCAGGAACGGCACGAAATTCTTCGATCCGATTTCCTCTTCGCCCTCGATCACGATGGTGATGTCGACCGGCAGCGATCCCGTGACCTTCTTCCAGGCGCGGCAGGCCTCGACGAAAGTCATCAACTGCCCCTTGTCGTCCTCTGCCCCGCGCGCAACGATGATCTTGCGGCCGTCGGCGTGGTCGGTGACCACGGGCTCGAACGGCGGGCGGTGCCAGAGGTTCAAAGGATCGACCGGCTGCACGTCGTAGTGGCCGTAGAACAGGACGTGCGGACGGCCGCCGGCGCCGCCATTGGCTTTGGCGACGATCGCGGGATGCCCCGCCGTCGGCCTCACCTCGGCCTTGAAGCCGAGCGTCGCGATATCTTTCGCAAGATGATCGGCGGCCGTCTTGCAATCGCCGGCGAAGGCCGTGTCGGCCGAGATCGACTTGATCCGCAACAACGCAAACAGCCGCTCGAGGCTGTTGTCGAAATCGGCGTCGATGTGATCGAGAACCGGCTGCATTTTTGCGTTGGACATGGCTGGATTATCCTTGAGGTTACCCTTGGCTGTAAGCCTTGTTGTTGGCGTCAAGTTGTAGCTCGCCCGTGGCCTGAGGCAAGGCAACATCCGCGGCAGGCGGATGCAATATGTGCCAGACCAGCCCTGCCGTCAGCAGGATGGTGGCGGCGAGATTATTGCCATAGGCCTGCAGGTCGATCGGGAACAGCGGAAGCGACAGGAACAACAAGCCGCCCGCGACGGCGAGCAGCGCCCATGTGCCGGTTCTGACCGCAGGCCTGGGATCATAAGCGGCGCGATGGGCCAGCACGGTGATCGGAAAGAACAGCCACAGAAAGTAATACTGGCGAGCCAGCGGCGAAGCGACCGTCATCAGACAGAACAGGATGCCAAGCTCCTCGGCATCCGACCGCTCGGTCCGGCGCGTGGCCTTCGGCATCACGGCGAGATATCCGAGCCCTATCGCCAGCGAGATCGCCAGCACGATCCAGTTCGCCGTCCTGAAATCGAGATTGGCGACATTCATCGTGCGCACCGGCTTGGACGGATCGTCCTGATTATAGTTCACCGGCCGCGTCAGCCGGTGCGTCACCGCGATGATCGACTGATTGACCCACGACCAGTTCTGCTCGTCGCGCTGTCCGAACCCCTTCTCCGAACTGGTCCCCACCATGCCCTGGTACCAGGTCTTCAGCTCCGTGACATTGTGCTGGAAGCCGCGAAACGGTGCCGGCAGAATGAACAGAAACACGCCTGTCAACATCAGCATGCTCGCCGCTGCCGCCCACTGTCTTCGCCACACTAGATAAGGCAGCACCGCCACTGGAAACACCTTGATGGCGGTGGCCAGCGCAAACATGCTTCCCGCCATCCAGCCACGATGATCGCGCAGCAGCCAGAACCCGTAGAGCATCAGCGCCAGCAGCACGAGATTCGGTTGACCGAGATCGAACATGTCGAACACGAAGGTGACGGTGACGAGGCCAGGCAGCGCTTCCAGCCACGGTCCGGGCTTCCGCCCCGATCCCGCCATCGCGTGCGAGAATTGCGCCGTCATCCACCACGCGACGATGTTGAGGAACGACAGGCACAGATAAAGCGGGATCTTGCCGAACCAGCTCGGGATCGCCAGCAGCACCGCCGACAGCGGCGGATAGATGAATTCAAAATAGCCGCCGGGATTGTCGGGGTAGAGATTCCTGCCGTGCAGCACCTGCTGCCCCGCCCAGAACCATAGCGGATAGTCCTTGGTTTTGCCGTTGGCCCAGATTTCCGGGACCAGTACGTCGGCCGTCAGCGCGATGCAGCAGGCCAGAAACAGAAGATCGAGCGGCGCTCGCAACGATGGATATCTCAGCACGCGCTCGTTCCGGAGGTCAGAGGGAGATCGCAGCTCTACCGCCGCAGCAAGCCGCCGAGCGCGCCCCGCACCAGCGCGCGCCCAACCGAACTGCCGAGCGATCCGCCGACCGATTTGCCGAGATCGGCGACGATGCCGCCCACCACCTTGTTGGTGACGGACCGCGTAACGTCTCGCGCAATCACCTGGCCGGTCGACATCCTGCCGCGCTTGACGTTGGTGCCGAAGATCGTGCCGACGATCGATCCGAGCTGGCCGAGAATTCCGCCGCCGGCAGCGCCACCATCCTGCCCACCCGCAGGCGCCGCCGTTCCCGCCACGCGCTTCTGCAGCATCTCATAGGCAGATTCGGCGTCGATCGCGGTGTCATATTTGCCCTTGAGCGGGCTCTTGCTCATGATCGCCTTGCGCTCTTCCGGCGTGACCGGCCCGATCCGTGCGGTCGGCGGACGGATCATGACGCGCTCGACCATGGTCGGCGTGCCGCCGCCTTCGAGGAACGACACCAGCGCCTCGCCCTTGCCGAGTTCCATGATGACGCGCGCGGTGTCGAGCTTGGGGTTGGGCCGGAAGGTCTGCGCCGCCGCTTTCACCGCCTTCTGGTCGCGCGGCGTAAAGGCACGCAACGCGTGCTGCACGCGACCGCCCAACTGGGCCAGCACCTTGTCCGGCACGTCGATCGGGTTCTGTGTGACGAAGTAGACGCCTACGCCCTTGGAGCGGATCAGGCGGACCACCTGCTCGATCTTGTCCATCAGCGCGTCCGGCGCATCGTCGAACAACAGATGCGCTTCGTCGAAGAAGAACACCAGTTTCGGCTTCGGCAGGTCGCCGGCTTCCGGCAACTCTTCAAACAGCTCCGACAGCATCCACAACAGGAAGGTGGCGTAGAGCCTCGGGCTCTGCATCAGTCTGTCGGCGGCAAGGATGTTGATCATGCCGCGGCCGTCGCTGTCGGTCTTCATGAAATCCTTCAGCGTCAGCGCCGGCTCACCGAAGAATTTTGCTGCGCCCTGGTTTTCCAGCACCAGAAGCTGGCGCTGAATGGTCCCGACAGTTGCCTTGCTGACATTGCCAAAGCTCTGCGCGGCCTTCCGGATGTCGGCGAGTTCATCCTCCTCGGCATCCGGCCCCTTTTTTCCGCCGGCTGGCGCGATCGCATCCAACAGCGACCGCAGATCCTTCATGTCGATCAGCGTCAAGCCGTTTTCATCCGCCACACGGAATGCGACATTGAGGACGCCTTCCTGCACGTCGTTCAGATCGAGCATCCGCGACAGCAACAACGGGCCCATCTCCGTGACCGTGGCGCGAACCGGATGGCCCTGCTCGCCGAACACGTCCCAGAACACCGTCGAGAACTGGTCGGGCTGGAAATCGAGGCCCATCTCCTTGGCGCGCTTGAGGATGAAATCCTTACCCTCGCCGACTTCGGAGATGCCGGACAGGTCGCCCTTGATATCGGCCGCGAACACGGGAACACCGGCGCGGGCAAAACCCTCCGCCATCACCTGCAGCGATACGGTCTTGCCGGTTCCGGTTGCTCCGGTGACGAGGCCATGCCGATTGGCAAGCGCAAGCGCAAGCCATACCGTTTCTTCACCTTTGCCGATGAAAATCTTCTCGTCGGTATCGGCCGTCTTGTTATCGGAGGTCACCATTGCATCGCCTCTTCGCGCGTATCGCGCAGGTTTGATTGGCAATCATATCGCATCCTGGCTTCGGATTGAAACCGTTCGCGGCGCACATATGAGTATTCACCCACCTCGACATCTCTGCTTCTCATACTTTTCCGACCTTAGAGAGAAAAAAGCGGGAACGCAGCGCAACAAGTAAGCGTGAATCGGCACCAAGTCTTGCATTGCTGCAACACTCGGCGAATCAAAATCATCTCGATGGGGGTGGGTCGCTTGTATTTCAGAACGCAGGCGCTCAAGATCAATTTTAGGCAAGCGGCCAATCAAACGGCTGGTTGGGGACGGGGCAAATATGGACGAACTGATTGGACGGCTGGCCTCCAAGGCCGGCATCGATAGCGCTGTCGCTGAAAAAACCATCGGCATCGTTCTGGGTTTTCTCCGTAACGAGGGGCCCTCCGACAAGGTTCAGGCCCTGATCGACCAAATTCCGGGTGCCGAGGCTGCGATTGCGGCCTCCAGCAGCAATGGCGGCTTCTCGCGGCTGATGGGCGGCGGAGTAATGGCGGTGGGCACCAGGCTGATGGCGCTTGGTCTGGGCATGAGCGAGATTCAAAACGTGGCGCGTGAACTATTCAGGTTCGGCCGCGACAAAATCGGAGCGGATCAGATGGGCGAAATCATTTCAGGGACGCCGGGCCTCAGCCAGTTCGCATAATTCGCGCCTTGGTGAGCAGTTCGGCCTCAGCACATTCTTTTTTCATCGAGTATCATGACTTATCCCCTTTCCGAGATCGAAGGCCTGACCGCCTACTCTGCCTCGAAACTGAAATCGGTGGGCATTCGCACCACCGAGGCGCTGCTGGAGGCTGCCCGCACGGTGAAAGGGCGTAAGGCGCTCGCGACGAAGACCGGCATCAGCGAACAGCAACTGCTCGAATGGGCCAATTTTTCCGACTACATGCGCATTCCCGGCATGGGCAAGGCCAAGGTAGGCCTGGTGCGCGCGGCCGGCGTCACCACGGTACGCGAACTCGCGCTCCGCAATCCGGCGCGACTGGCCCAGAACATGAAAGACGTAAATATCCGGCGCAAACTTGTCCGGGTTTTGCCTTCGGAAAGATCAGTCGAGCAACTGATCGAACAGGCGCGCAGGCTGGCGCCGAAGATTAGCTACTAAAGCCGTCAGGCTGCCCGCGGAGACCGGCTCTCACGCCTTGACTCGGCGGCGCGGACCGCGCAAATCGACCGCATGATCGCAGCCAAGCCAAGCCCCACCGCCACAACCGGTCCGGCCGGTCAACCGGTGCTGTCTGCGCTGCTGTCCATGCCTTATCCGGCGGTGATGGGCGTACTGAACGTAACGCCCGATTCATTCTCGGACGGCGGGCAATTTGCGGCCCCCGAACCCGCGCTGGCCCAGGCCCGGCGGATGATCGCCGAGGGCGCTGACATCATCGACATCGGTGCGGAATCCACCCGGCCCTATGGGTCGGAACCGATCTCGGCGGAAGAAGAATTGCAACGCCTGCAGCCGGTGCTGCCCGAAATCGTCGCGCTCGGCATTCCCGTGTCGATCGACAGCATGAAATCCGCCGTCGTCGCCTGGGCGCTCGATCAGGGCGCCGCGATCGCCAACGATGTCTGGGGCCTGCAGCGCGATTCCGGCATGGCTGGCCTCGTCGCCGAGCGCGGCGCGCCCGTCATCATCATGCATAATCGCGATAGCGCCGATCCCGCTGCAGACATCATGCAGGAAATCGTCGACTTCTTCGCGCGTTCGCTCGACATCGCGGCGAAAGCTGGAATTTCGCCTGACAAGATCGTGCTCGATCCAGGCATCGGCTTCGGCAAGACGCCGGAGCAAAGCATGACCGCGCTGGCACGGCTCGGCGAGTTGCAGTCGTTCGGACTTCCACTGTTGGTCGGCGCCTCGCGCAAGCGTTTCATCAGCACGGTGACGCCGTCGGAGCCGCATCAGCGCCTCGGCGGCTCGATCGCCGCGCATCTGTTGGCGGCCCAGAACGGGGCGCGGATCATCCGGGCGCATGACGTCGCCGAAACCGTACAGGCGCTGCGCGTCACCGCCGCAATCAGGGAACAGGGATGAGCGATACGATCTTCATCACCGGCGTCGTCATCCATGCCCGCCACGGCGTGATGGAGCACGAGACCGAAGTCGGGCAGCGTTTCGTCATTGATCTCGAACTTGCCGTCAACCTGTCGGAACCCTCACGCACCGATCACCTGTCCGACACCGTATCCTATGCCAGCGTGGTGGCGACCGCGACGGCGGCGTTCAAGAATACCAATTACAAGCTCCTGGAGCGCGCCGCGGGCGCCGTGGCAGACGCGATACTCGCGGCGTTTGCGCGCATCGATGCGGTCAAGGTCACCGTGCACAAGCCGCATGCGCCGATTGCCGCGATCTTCGAGGATGTCGGCGTGGTGCTGACGCGCAAGCGGCAATCGCCCTGACATGGCGGACGTGCTGATCGCGCTCGGCGGTAATGTCGGCGACGTCCGCGCGACATTCAACAAGGCCATTTCCAATATTTGCGGCATGACACAGGCCGCCCTGCTCGCGCGTTCATCCGACTACACCACCCCGCCCTGGGGCGAGGAACAGCAGGCGCCGTTCACCAACGCCTGCATCGAGATCGAAACCAGCCTCGACCCGCATGCGCTGCTGTTCACGCTGCACAAGATCGAGAAAAAATTCGGCCGCGACCGCGCGCGTGAGACACGTTGGGGTCCGCGCACCCTGGACCTCGATTTGATCGCCTATGACGATGTCAGGCTCGACAAGCCGGAACTGACGCTGCCGCATCCGCGGGCTTTGGAGCGCGCCTTCGTGCTGGTGCCGCTGGCCGAAATCGCGCCCGACCGTGTCATTGCGGGACGCCGCGTCGCCGACGCGCTGGCGCAGCTTTCGACCGAGGGTATCCAGCGGTTGCCCGACCTCGATTGACCCCGAAAGACCCAAACAACCGTTTGGCTTGGCGGCCGCCCCGTGGCAATTTCCGGCCAAATCGAGAGACGACCAGGGAATAAATAGCCCGGATGACCAATATTGATGAGCTGACATTGGCCGCGGAGTTTCCGCAAGCGACCTACGAGGACTGGCGCAAGCTGGTCGACGGGGTGCTGAAGGGCGCGCCGTTCGAGAAACTGATCAGCAAGACGTCCGACGGGTTGAAAATCGATCCGATCTATCGCCGCGCGAAAGGAGCCGCGCCGGTCGCCGGCCGTGCTGCGGCTGCGCCCTGGCAGATCATGCAGCGGATCGATCATCCCGATGCAAAAGCGGCCAACGCACAGGCACTGCACGATCTGGAGAACGGCGCGACGGGACTGACACTCGTATTCGCCGGCGCCAATGGCGCCCATGGTTTCGGACTGGATCCTTCGCCAGAGGCGGTCGCGCAGGTTCTCGACGGCATTTATCTCGACGCCGGGATCGGCATCGAGCTTCAGATTGGCCCGCAGTCGCGAATGGCCGCCATTCACGTGGCGGAATATATCAAGCGCAAAGGCATCGATCCCGCCGCCTGCGACATCCGCTTCGGGCTGGACCCGCTTGGGTCCTGTGCAGTCTGGGGCTTCAGTCCCTACAGCTGGGAAGAGATCGCGCCCGCGGTCACGGGCGCGATCAAAGGCCTCGCCGCGATGGGTTTTAAGGGCCCGCTCGCCGCCGCCGATGGGCGGGTGATTCATGATGCCGGCGGATCGGAAGTGCAGGAACTGGCATTCGTGCTGGCCGCGGCCGTTGCCTATCTGCGTGCGATCGAACAGGCCGGGATTGCGCTCGAAGATGCGCAAGGCAAGGTCTATGCGCGGCTCAGCGCGGACGCCGACCAGTTCCTGACGCTGGCGAAATTCCGGGCGCTGCGGCTATTATGGGCGCGGATCGAAGAGGCCTGCGGTCTCACGCCCAAACCGCTGTTCATCGCGGCCGATACCGCCTGGCGGATGCTGACGCAGCGCGACGCCTACGTGAACATGCTGCGGGCGACGATGGCGACCTTCTCCGCCGGCCTCGGCGGCGCCAACGCCATCACCGTATTGCCGCACACGCTGGCGCTGGGTCTGCCCGATCCGTTTGCGCGGCGTGCCGCGCGCAACACGCAACTGGTGCTGCTGGAAGAATCCAACCTCGCCAAGGTGAGCGATCCCGCAGCCGGCTCTGGCGGCATCGAAACACTGACAAGACAGCTTTGCGAATCCGCGTGGTCGCTGTTTCAGGAGATCGAAAAGGCTGGCGGCATCTTCGCCGCGCTCGAACAAAATCTGATCCAGCGCAAGGTCGCCACAACCCGCGCTGCCCGCGAGGCCAATATCGCCAAGCGACGTGACGTGCTGACGGGCGCGAGTGAGTTTCCGAACCTGCATGAAGCTGAGATCGCCGTGCTCGATGCGACGCCGGTGGTGCTGCCGCCCTATGGCGAGGCAAAGTTCAAAGTTCGATGCGGTGGCGCCGATGCGGCTGGCCGCGCCGTTCGAGGCGCTGCGCGACAAATCGGACGAAGAGCTCAAGACATCCGGCATGCGGCCAAAGATATTCCTCGCCAATCTCGGCACTGCCGCCGACTTCACCGCGCGCGCCACCTTCGCCAAGAGTTTTTTCGAGACCGGCGGCATCGAGGCGATCGATACGCAAGGCTTTGCCGACCCGGCGGCGCTCACGACCGCGTTCAAGGGGTCCGGCACCGCTATTGTTTGCCTTTGCTCGTCCGACAAGGTCTACGCGGAACACGCGGCCGCCGCCGCAAAGGCCCTTCAAGCCGCCGGCGCCACGCATATCTATCTGGCAGGGCGGCCCGGCGAACAGGAGGCCGCGTTGCGCACGGCTGGCGTCGGCGATTTCATCTTTGCCGGCGGCGACGCGCTGGCGATGCTGCGGGAAACCTGGCGGCGCATGGAGTGAGCATGACGGAGAACAACCACAAGACGGTCCTGACCGGCGGCTGCCAGTGCGGCGCCATCCGCTTTGCGCTGTCGGTGCCGCCGCCCAAGGTTAGCATCTGCCATTGCCGGATGTGCCAGAAAGCATCGGGAGCGCCCTTCGCCTCGCTCGCCGATATCGAGCACGAACACTTCACCTGGACCCGCGGCAAGCCGGCGACGTTTCAGTCCTCCTCCATCGCCGAGCGCGCTTTCTGCGCAGCCTGCGGCACGCCGCTGACCTACCGGCTGATCGATGGCCCCCGGATCGAGATCATGACCGGCGCGTTCGACCGCCCCGACCGGGTGGTGCCGACGCGGCAATTTGGAACCGAATCCCGGCTCGGCTGGGTGGTCGGCATCGCCAACCTGCCGAGCCAGACCACGCAACAGAATTACGGGCCAGAGAAGATGGCGACGATTACCAGCCACCAGCATCCGGACCATGATTGAGCCCGCGATCCATGCGCATCGGAATGAACCTTCGGGGGGACCTAGCGAAGCTCGACGACGCCGAAATCGCGTCGAGATATGAGGCGCTGATCCGGGAAAAGGAAGTGAGAATTCTGGAAGCGCCGAAATACGCCAGACACAGGCTGCTGGACCGCCTCTGGACGATCCTATTCGGCCGAGGGCTGTTTCATGCTCGGATCTTCTACAAGATCAACGCTCTGATCTTTGGAGGCCTCGCCGCACTGAAAGGTCACGAACTGCTTATGCCCTCAGACTACAATGCTTACCTCTCGGAATGTGAGTTGAAGGACGTAACTGACGAAATGAAACGACGGATTGCGCTGCGAAAAGCGCAAACAGCTAGCTGAGCCGAGCGGATTTGGCTGGTTATCAGGGGCGGCAAGCGTGGTAGGATTGGCCAATGTTTCGGTGTTTGGCAGACCTTGTGATCAACTTGATCGACCCAATTTCGGGGCCGATCAGCGGTTCTTCACAAAGGTCCTGCCAAACAGCAGCTTGGACGACCCGGTCTACAAGAAGAACGTTCAAAAGCTGATCGAACGAAACCGAAGGTTTGAGGAATCCAAGGAATGACCCGCATTCCCAATTTCGCTGATGTTGCGTTCGAGCCGGTGGCGCCCGCGCAGCCTGCCGGCGGTGCCGAGCCGTGGCTGACGCCCGAGGGCATCCCGGTGAAGCCCGGCTACAGCGAGGCCGATCTCGAAGGCATCGATTTCCTGGAGACGTGGCCGGGCGTTGCGCCTTATCTGCGCGGCCCCTACCCGACCATGTACGTCAACCAGCCCTGGACGATCAGGCAGTACGCCGGCTTCTCGACGGCGGAAGATTCCAACGCCTTCTACCGCCGCAACCTCGCGGCCGGGCAGAAAGGCCTCTCGGTCGCCTTCGACCTTGCCACCCATCGCGGCTACGATTCCGATCATCCGCGCGTCTCCGGCGACGTCGGCATGGCCGGCGTGGCGATCGACTCCATCTACGACATGCGCACGTTGTTCGCCGGCATTCCGCTCGACCAGATGAGCGTGTCGATGACCATGAACGGCGCGGTGCTGCCGATCCTCGCGCTGTTCGTCGCGGCCGCGGAGGAACAGGGCGTTGCGCCGGAGAAGTTGTCGGGCACCATTCAGAACGACATTCTGAAAGAATTCATGGTGCGCAACACCTACATCTATCCGCCGACGCCCTCGATGCGGATCATCTCCGACATCTTTGCGTACACCTCGCAGAAAATGCCGAAGTACAATTCGATCTCGATCTCCGGCTATCACATGCAGGAAGCGGGCGCGACGCAGGACCTCGAGCTCGCCTACACGCTGGCCGACGGCGTCGAATATCTGCGCGCAGGCTTGGCGGCCGGCCTCGACGTCGACCGCTTCGCGCCGCGGCTGTCATTCTTCTGGGCGATCGGCATGAACTTCTTCATGGAAGTCGCCAAGATGCGCGCCGCGCGGCTGCTGTGGGCCAAGCTGCTGACGCAGTTCAATCCAAAGGATCCGCGCTCGCTGTCGCTGCGCACGCATTGCCAGACCTCCGGCTGGTCGCTGACCGCGCAGGACGTCTTCAACAATGTGATGCGCACCACCATCGAGGCGATGGCGGCGACGCAAGGCCACACCCAGTCGCTGCACACCAATGCGCTCGACGAGGCTCTGGCGCTGCCGACCGACTTTTCGGCCCGCATCGCGCGCAACACGCAATTGTTCCTGCAGCAGGAAAGCGGCACCAACCGCATCATCGATCCCTGGGGCGGCTCCTATTACGTCGAACGGCTGACGCGGGATCTCGCGGCGAAAGCCTGGGGCCATATCCAGGAGGTCGAGGCGCTCGGCGGCATGGCCAAGGCGATCGAAGCCGGCGTGCCGAAGCTGCGCATCGAGGAGGCCTCCGCCAAGACGCAGGCGCGGATCGACGCCGGACGTCAGGCGGTGATCGGCGTCAACAAGTTCAAGCCGGTCAATGAAGCCGCGATCGACGTGCTCAAGGTGGAAAATTCCACCGTGCGGCGGCTGCAGATCGACAAGCTGAAGCGGCTGCGCTCCGAGCGCGACCAGAAGGAAGTCGATTCTGCGCTCGCGGCGCTGACGCGCAGCGCCGGCGAAGGCAACGGCAATCTTTTGGCGCTCGCCATCGACGCGGCGCGCGCCAAAGCCACCGTCGGCGAAATTTCGGACGCGATGGAAAAGGTGTTTGGGCGTCACCGCGCCGAAATCAAATCCATCACCGGCGTCTACAAGCGGGAGGCGTCCGCCATGTCCAACCGGGTCGAGAAGGTGCAGGAGCTGATCGATGCGTTCGAGAACGCCGAGGGCCGCCGCCCCCGCATCCTCGTCGCCAAGATCGGCCAGGACGGCCACGACCGCGGCCAGAAGGTGATTGCATCCGCCTTTGCCGATGTCGGCTTCGACGTCGATATCGGACCATTGTTCGCCACCGCCGACGAGGCGGCACGCCAGGCAGTCGAGAACGACGTCCATATTCTCGGCGTGTCGTCGCTGGCCGCCGCCCACCTCACGGCTGTCCCGGAACTGAAGGCCGCACTGAAGAAGCACGGCCGCGAGGACATCATGATCATCATCGGTGGCGTGGTCCCGCCGCAGGATTACGAGGCACTGTACAAGGCCGGCGCCGAAGCGATCTTCCCGCCCGGCACCGTGATCTCCGATGCCGCCGAAGAGCTGATTCAAAAGCTCAACGCCCGGCTCGGCCACAGCAGCGAGGCGGCGGAGTAACTTTCCGCCGGGGGCCAGCTACTTCCGGAAGGACCGTCCTTGCGCAGCATCGCATTCGCCCGGACATTGGCTTTAGCGGGCGCCATCGCATGCGCTGCGGCACTCGGCCCGGCGCTTGCCGCCGAGCCCAAGCCGGACTTTTCCATCAAGACCAAATCGATCGAGGCCAGCGTCGTCCTCGACGCGAAGATCAAGGCCGATGCAGCGCTGGCGACCAATTGCCTGGCCGAGGGCAAGAAGTGGGCGGAGAAGAACCGCGCCGATGCCGACAAGGAGCGCAAGCAGGACCCTGAGCTTTTCCGCAACGGCCCTTGGACCATGGAGCGGAAATACGAAATGCGCTCGGTGGTCGACGGCCGTTATGTCAGCATCGTCAGAGCCAACTATGAGTATACCGGTGGCGCGCATCCCAACAGCTCGTCCGACACGATCCTGTGGGACAAGTCAGCCGGCAAACGCATCAGCATCCGTCCATTCTTTACCGAAACGGCCGACAACGGCCCGACGCTGAAAGCGATGCGGCAGGGCGTCATTGCATCGCTGGAGGCCGAGAAAAAGAAACGCGGCACGGAAGGCACGGATGCCAGCGCCATCGAAGCGATCGAGCCAAAGCTGCTCCAGATCGGGCCGGTCTCGCTGGCGCCATCGACCGAGGAAGGCAAGAGCTCCGGCCTGACCTTTCACTACGCTCCTTACGCGGTCGGCTCCTACGCCGAAGGCGGGTATGTCGCCTTCGTACCATGGGAGACGTTGAAGCCGTATCTGACGCCCGAAGGCGTCAGGATTTTCGGCGGCGCGCGACCGAAGGACGACGAAGACGGGCCGCAATGACGGCCGTACCATCAAGCAGCCTGACGGCCCAGCGCCCGCTCAAGCGAATGCGTCCAGTCCGGAATCCATGACTGGAACAGCGTCTGCCAGCGATCGGAATCCTGCGGCGCGGTATCAAGCTGAACTCTCCACTCGATAAATGTCCTGTTGCCCTCGACGACCGGAAGCAGGTGCATCGTCCCTTCATAGCGCGTCGGTCCGGGCGCATCGGGCAAGAGCCCGGGCGGAAACGGAAACGGCTCGATGCCGGCATAGGTCAGCGAATGGCCTGCGTCGGAATGGCCGGCCAGGCGCTGTCTGATCCAGTTGCCGAGATAGCAGAAGCGCCTGACCGCACCGACCTCGTCGCCGCCCTTGTCGTCCTCGATCACGCTCTCGGTGACCCCGTCGATATAGGCCGGATAATTGTTGAAATCGCGGATCAGGGTCCACACGGTTTCCAGAGGGTGGTTCAGCACGGTGCTGTAATAGGCTATCGTCATGATGGTCTCCGCATTCGATCGCGGCTGCCTCAACTCCGGCGCCGCACATGATACCTATTTCAGGTAGCTCTGATCGCTGCCACCCGATTTCCGGATAGGGCGCGATGCCCACCTGCAATGATTGCGCTTCATTGCCCAACGCCTTGCGATCCCTGCGCAAAGCCGCCTAGAATGCCTCATCAAAGAGCGTCCGGCCTCACGGACGCCGCAGGGGAGAACGACCATGCCCAAGATTACCCGCCGCGCCTTCGCGGCTTCATCCGCTGCTGCCGCG
The DNA here is from genome assembly GCF_054059515.1 of Bradyrhizobium sp. URHC0002. NCBI lineage: Bacteria > Pseudomonadati > Pseudomonadota > Alphaproteobacteria > Hyphomicrobiales > Nitrobacteraceae > Bradyrhizobium > Bradyrhizobium sp. URHC0002. The sequence goes on from NZ_JBSSCF010000001.1 coordinate 7,252,360, forward strand.
GCCGTCGCGGGTTTTGGCATCAAGCCGGCTTTGGCGCAGGCCTATCCGGCGCGGCCGGTGACCGTGATCGTGCCGTGGGGCGCCGGCGGCGGTACTGATGCGACCGCACGCATCGTGGCGGCGCTGCTGGAGAAGGATCTCGGCCAGCCGTTCAACGTGGTCAACCGCACCGGCGGCTCCGGCGTGGTCGGTCATACCGCGATCGCGACCGCACAGCCCGACGGTTACACCATCGGTATGTTGACGGTGGAAATCTCGATGATGCATTGGCAGGGGCTCACGGAACTGGCGCCGAAGAGCTACACGCCGCTGGCGCTGATGAACGAGGATCCGCCCGGCATCCAGGTCAGCTCCGGGTCGCCCTACAAGACCGTGAAAGAGCTCGCCGAAGCCATCAAGGCCGCGCCTGCCGGCAAGTTCAAGGCCTCCGGCACCGGTCAGGGCGGCATCTGGCACCTGGCGCTGGTCGGCTGGATGCAGGCGATGGGACTTGCACCGAACCACGTGGCCTGGGTGCCGTCGAACGGCGCTGCGCCCGCGATGCAGGATCTCGCGGCCGGCGGCCTCGACCTCACCACCTGCTCGGTGCCGGAAGCGCGCGCCATCATCGAGGCCGGTAAGGCGCGCAGCCTTGCGCTGATGGCCGCGGCCCGCAACCCGGCCTTCCCCGACGTTCCGACGCTGAAGGAAGCGATGGGCATCGATTATTCGACCGGCGCGTGGCGCGGCATTGCCGGCCCCAAGGGCTTGCCTGCGGATGTCGCGACCAAGCTGACGGCGTCGCTGAAGAAGGTTTTCGACTCCAGGGAGTTCAAGGAGTTCATGAGCAATCGCGGCTTCGGAACGGTCTGGGGCGACGCGACCGAATTCGCCACCTTCATGGACAAGGGCGACGCCCAGATGGGCGTGGCGATGAAGGCCGCTGGCCTGTCGAAGGCCTGATCGCGCTTCATCGTTCCAATCCGCGGAGTTCTTCCATGCGTCTTCCCGATCGCGTCACGGGATTGTTTCTCGTTGGCCTCGGCGCGGCTGCCGCCTATGGCGGCTGGCAGTTGCCGCCGGTGCCCGGCCAGCCGGTCGGGCCCAACGTCTTCCCACTCGTGATCGGGACGGGTCTCGCGCTCTGCGGGCTCGCGATCGCGTTCGGGATCGGTCACAGTTTCGAAGAGGAAGAAGAGCTCATTCCGGTCGAGGGCGGCCAGCCACCGGCGCCGACCGGAAAGTTCTACGGGCTGCGCGCCCTGCTGCCGCCGGCGTTGCTGCTGTTCTACGTGGTTGTGGCGGACCGGCTCGGCTTCATCATCACGGCAGCGCTGATCGTGTTCGTCACGTCGACCGCGCTCGGCGCAAAGTGGAAGCTGTCGTTGCCGCTCGCCGTGCTGGCGCCGATCGGCATTCATCTGATTTTCTCAAAGTTGCTGCGCGTGCCCTTGCCGGCCGGGCTGCTGCCGATGCCGTGGTGATCGATGCTTAAAACCCTGATTGAAGCGTTCGCGCTCATTTCCACCTGGGAAGTCATCATCGCGATGTTCGCGGCCTCGATCTACGGCCTCGTCATCGGATCGCTGCCCGGGCTATCGGCCACGATGGCAACTGCGCTTCTGGTCCCCGTCACCTTCTATCTGTCGCCGATCGCCGCGATCGCTACCATCGTGGCGGCCTCCTCGATGGCGATCTTCTCCGGTGACATTCCAGGCGCCTTGCTGCGCATTCCCGGCACCCCCGCCTCCGCCGCCTATGCGGACGAAGCCTATGCGATGACGCGCAAGGGCGAGGCGGAGCTCGCGCTCGGCGCGGGCGTGTGGTTTTCCGCCGTCGGCGGCATCGCGGGCACGCTCTCGCTGATGATCCTGGCGCCGCCACTCGCCGAGATCGCGCTGTCGTTCTCGACCTTCGAATATTTCTGGCTGGCGTTCCTCGGCCTGATGTGCGCCACGCTGGTCGCGCGTTCTTCCCCGGTGAAGGCAATCGCCGGCATGTTCATCGGCCTGCTCGTCTCCTGCATCGGCATCGAAAACCCGGGCGGCGTACCACGCTTCACATTCGGCATGACCGACCTGTTCGGCGGCATCGAACCGATCCCGGCGCTGGTCGGCGTCTTTGCCGTGGCCCAGGTGATGCGCGCGATGCTGACGCCGGAGCCGCCGCCGATCCCGCGGCGCAAGTTCGGGAGCATCATGGCGGGCCAGTGGCTGCTGACAAAAAAATATCACTGGCAGATGACGCGCGGGAACATCATCGGGATCATCATCGGCGTGCTGCCGGGCGCCGGCGCCGACATGGCCGCCTGGGTCAGCTACGCCATGTCGAAACGCTTTTCAAAAGAACCCGAGAAGTTCGGAACCGGCCATGTCGAAGGCCTGGTCGAAGCCGGCGCCAGCAACAACGCCAGCATCGCCTCGGGCTGGGTGCCGTCGCTGCTGTTCGGCATTCCCGGCGACACCATCGCCGCGATTGCCATCGGCGTGCTCTACATGAAGGGCCTCAACCCCGGCCCGACGCTGTTCACCGAAAAAGCGTCGAGCATGTATGCGATCTACCTGATGTTCATCATCGCCAACATCATCATGATCCCGTTCGGCATCGTCATGATCCGGCTGGCGAGCTATGTGCTGCGCGCGCCGCGTTCCAGCGTGATGCCGGTCATCATGCTGTGCTGCGCGGTGGGTTCCTTCGCCATCGGCAACAACATGTTCGGCGTCGTCACCGTCGCGATGTTCGGGATCATCGGCTACGTCATGGAGGAAAACGGCTATCCGGTAGCTGCCATGGTGCTCGGCATCGTGATGGGCACCATGGTGGAACAGGCGTTCGTCACCTCGCTGATCAAATCCGACGGCAGCATATTGCCGTTCTTCGAGCGGCCGATCGCCGCGATCCTCGCCGCCATGGCGATCGGCGCGCTGATCTGGCCGGCGCTGGTCTGGGTGTGGCGGAAGCTCAAAGGCCAGCCCGCCCCCGCCACATCGGCCGGCTGAACGGACCGCGCAGGCCCCCTCGCCTGCACGGCTCGGCCGTTGTAAACCAAGGCATGATCCTGCCGAAGAATGCTTCCCCCGATATCGAGAAGCTTGCCAAGGAGCTCCGCTCGGGCCACCGCGCGGCGCTGGCGCGCGCAATCACCCTGATCGAAAGCAGGCGCGGTGACCATCAGGCCGCCGCGCGCGATCTGGTGCAGGCGTTGTTGTCAGACACCGGCAGGGCGATTCGCGTCGGCATTACCGGCTCGCCCGGCGTCGGTAAATCCACCACTATCGACGAGCTCGGCATGTTCCTGATCGGGCGCGGCCACAAGGTCGCGGTGCTGGCGGTGGACCCCTCCTCGGCCCGCACCGGCGGCTCGATCCTCGGCGACAAGACGCGGATGGCGCGGCTGGCGAATTCCGAAGCCGCCTTCATCCGGCCCTCGCCCTCGTCAGGCACGCTGGGTGGGGTCGCTGCAAAAACCCGCGAGGCGATGCTGTTGTGCGAAGCCGCCGGCTTCGACGTGGTGCTGGTGGAGACCGTCGGCATCGGCCAGTCCGAGACCGCCGTCTGCGACATGACCGATTTCTTCCTGGCCTTGATGCTGCCCGGCGCCGGCGATGAATTGCAGGGCATCAAGAAAGGCCTGGTCGAACTCGCCGACATGATCGCGATCAACAAGGCCGACGGCGACAATATCAAGCGTGCCAATCTGGCGGCGGCCGAATACCGCGGCGCGCTGCATATCCTGACGCCCCGCTCGGAGCACTGGCATCCGCCGGTCCTGACTTACTCCGCGCTGACAGGCACCGGCATGGACACGCTGTGGCAGAAGATTCTCGATCACCGCACCGCCATGAATGCCTCCGGCGAATTCGCCGGCCGGCGGCGCGAGCAGCAGGTGAAATGGATGTGGTCGATGCTGGAGCAGCGGATGATGGCACGGCTGCGCGCCGATCCCGCGATCCGCGCCAAGGTGAAGAAGACCGAGGCCGAGGTCGCCGACGGCCGCGTCACGCCGGCGGTCGCCGCCGAACAGATCGCGGAGTGGCTGCGGTGAGCGAAAAACTTCGCATTCTCCTCACCGGCTTCGGCCCGTTTCCCGGCGCGCCCTACAATCCGACCCAGCCGCTGGTGGCGCGTCTGACGCGGCTGCGGCGTCCTGCGTTCACCGACGTCGAACTGTCCAGTCATATCTTTCCCGTGACCTACAAGGCGGTCGACCGCGAATTGCCGCTGGCTCTGCAAAAGCACAAGCCGCATGCGCTGTTGATGTTCGGCCTCGCCGGCCGCACCGGATACGTCCGGGTCGAAACCCGCGCCCGCAACGCCGTCACCATGCTGTGGCCCGATGCCGCGCAAACCCGCGTGCGAAAACGATCGATCGCCGACGGCGCTGACGCGCAGAGGTTCGGCCCGCATACCGCGAAATTGCTGCGTGCCGCCAAGGCCACCGGCCTCGATGCCCGCGCCTCGCGCAATGCCGGGAGCTATCTCTGCAACTATTTGAGCTGGCGCGCGATCGAGGCCGTCAATGCCGACAGCGGCCCGCGCCTCGCCGCCTTCATCCATATCCCGCCGCTGGCGCGCGGCGGCGCCGTCAGGCGCAAGGGCTTTCCGCGCATCACGCTGGAAGATCTGGTCGATGCCGGCGAAGCGATGCTGCTGGAAATGGCGAGGCTGGCGCGAAGGCCTCCATAACTTCGTAGGGTGGGCAAAGCGAAGCGTGCCCACCACTGCTCTTCGCAAATGGAAATGGTGGGCACGCTGCGCTTTGCCCACCCTACGGACCGCGGTCCTACCCAACATTAACCCTACCCCGAACAATCATCGCGTTCCTGCCTCGTCTTCACCATGCCGGGTCGCAATTTCGCGATACCTATGAATTCGCGAATGCCAGAACTTGCATCGCGCGAGGGCCATCATGGACATGAACCGCCGCCATCTCATTGGAGGATCCGCCGCCGGCGTCGCCGGTGCGCTTGCGATGTCGCCGGAGGCCGCCCGCGCGGCACCACCCACCTCCACGCTTGGGCGCGACGTCACGCAGCATGGCGTGCGCCCCGGCAGCCCAGACGATCAAACCGCGAAATTGCAGCGCGCGATCGACGAAGCCGCGCGCGCGCAAGTGCCGCTGGCGCTGCCGCCGGGCGTCTATCGCACCGGCATGCTTCGCCTGCAAAGCGGCACGCAACTGGTCGGCGTGCGCGGCGCGACCAAACTCATATTCAGCGGCGGCGCCTCGATGCTGCAAGGTGAACGCGCCAACAGCGTCGGCCTGACCGGCATCACCTTCGACGGCGGCAATATTCCGCTGCCAGAGCGGCGCGGTCTCCTGCATTGCCTCAGCGGTCGCGACGTCCGCATCGCCGACTGCGAAATCACGGGCAGCGGCGGCAACGGCATTTGGCTGGAACAGGTCTCGGGCGATATTTCCAACAACATCTTCACGAAAATCGCGACCACCGCGGTCGTATCCTTCGACGCGAAGGGCCTGATCGTATCGCGCAACACCATTACCGATACCAATGATAACGGCATCGAAATCCTGCGCACGGCGATTGGCGATGACGGCACGCTCGTTCTCGACAACCGCATCGAGGACATCAAGGCCGGCCCCGGCGGCTCCGGACAATATGGCAACGCCATCAACGCCTTCCGCGCCGGCAACGTGATCGTGCGCGGCAACCGCATCAGGAATTGCGACTACTCGGCGGTGCGCGGCAATTCGGCCTCCAACATCCACATCACGGACAACAGCGTCAGCAATGTCCGCGAGGTCGCGCTCTATTCCGAATTCGCGTTCGAGGGCGCCGTGATCGCCAACAACACGGTGGATGGCGCCGCCGTCGGCGTCTCCGTCTGCAATTTCAACGAAGGCGGACGCATCGCCGTCGTGCAGGGCAACATCATCCGCAACCTGCTGCCAAAGCGGCCGATCGGCACCGCACCCGACGACGACGCCGGGATCGGCATCTATGTCGAGGCGGATTCATCCGTGACCGGCAACGTGGTCGAGAACGCGCCCTCCTTCGGCATCATCGCCGGCTGGGGCAAATATCTCCGCGACGTCGCGATCACGGGCAACGTTATCCGCAACGCCTTCGTCGGTGTCGGCGTGTCGGTATTGCCCGGCGCCGGCACGGCGCTGATCAACAACAACATGATTTCGGAAACCCCGCGCGGCGCCGTGGTCGGGCTCGATCACGCCCGTACCATCACGACCGACCTGTCGGCCGAAGGCGCGCAGCGTTACGCGCAGGTGGTGGTCGGAGGCAACGCGGTGCGGCGGTAGCTCGTGTCCCTCTCCGCCCGCCTACAGCGCGTTGCGCAGCAGCGGATAACGCTCCTTCATCGAATCGAGATCGAGTGCCGGGAACTGCATTTCGTCGAGCGCCAGCACGTCGGGTACGGACGGCGCCTCATTCGCATCGACGAGCTGGCTTTCCAGCGCGACCAGAACGTCAGCGGGAACCTCGCGTGACGGCGCGGTGGCAATCGACGGCGTTGCTGCAATCGGCGCCGGTTGCGGCTTCAGGTGCACAACCGGCTGACGGTACCCCGTATCGCGCGGCAGCGGCGTCGTGCGCCGGCGGCCAACCCACGACATGTCGATCGCTGTGTTTTCAAGCGAAGCCTCGCGGCTCAACAGGTCACGCCAGGTTTCGACGGCGGCCTTGGCTTCCTGGATGTTTTCGAGAAAATCGAGTTCGGTGTGATAGCGGCGCCAGCGCCCGCTCTCGAACAGTTCGGTGAGGTGTTCCAGCCGTTGCTCGGCGAGGTTGCACCAGCGCGCAACGATGTTGCGGCCGCGCGCCACGTCTGCAGGATGTGCCATAAATCAGCCCGTAAGAGAGAGACGGACGCAGACGCAACCTGAAACGAATCAATTGGACGTGACAGGTATATTCTGTGGAAAACTTTCTCATTGTCCAGTACGTGGCGCTACGGAGCAGGCCAGCAATCGAACAAACCCGCACAAATACGGAGTTGTCAGCTCTATTCACAGTCAAGCTGCACGGCAGCATGGCCGCGTTGCGAAGCGCTTCCCGATAATTTCGTTTGGGAAGACACCCGAGGAAGGTATCGCGCGTCACGCGGACGAACCGAAAGTCTGCGGTCGGCAAGCCCATCCGGCGCCGCACGCGACGCGGCTTCTTCCAAAAAACCTGTGCCGAAAATGAAAGACCCGTCCGGGGGGACAACCGGACGGGTCAAGCCATATGGGGCGCTTGGGGTGGATGGGCGCTCGCGCCGAATACAGCCGATGGGGAGGGATTACCGCTCCCACATAAATAAGTCGCAGCATCCTCGCGGGACGTTCAAAACGCCGGACGATTTTTTTACCCTCGTATTCGCGGATGATTGCCGGAAAATCACTGCGCAGCAGGCTATTTCGCGCCGTTTGCGGCCGATTTGTCCGACGCCATCGATGGCGGGGCGTCGTTCAGTGCCCGGCTCACGGAAGCGTTATCGGCGGACGGGTCAAGCGCCGGCGTTTTTTCGCCCGCCGGCTTGCCGGAAACCGAGGCAAGCGGAACCGCCGGCGCGGCGGTCGCCGCGATGACAGCGGCAAAGGCGTCGGCCTCGCCGGCTCCAAACTGATCGTCGCGGCCGGGGGCGCCGAGATCGCGGGCGGTCTTCGTCAGGATGGCGCGAACATCACCTGGCTTCAGTGCAGGATTGCGCTCCAGCAACAGCGCCGCAACGCCGCTGACATAGGCCGCGGAGAACGACGTGCCCGATGTGATCTGATATTTTTCATCCGGCGCCGGCAGGAAGATATCCGCGCCCGGAGCTGATATCGCGATGTGATTGCCCCGGTTCGACGCCGCAAACAGCTTGTCCTGCGCGTCGGTTCCGCTCACCGCGATGACGTTCGGATTGGCGGCTGGATAGAGCGGCGCCGATTTCGCCCCGGCATTGCCGGCCGCAGCCACCATCAGGATGCCACGGGCTGCGGTAGCGGCGATTCCCCGTTCGATCAGCGGATCCTTCGGGCCGGCAAAGCTCATGTTGATGATCTGCGCACCATGCTCGGCCGCGTAGTCCAATCCCCTCAGGATCACATAGGACGTGCTCTCCGCGCCTTTCGATCCCGCGCCGAATGCGCGGATGGCGAGCAACCTCGCCTCCGGCGCGCTACCCATCAGCTTGGCATGCGCGACGATCGCGCCGGCAATGCCGGTGCCGTGGACATGCGGACCTTCCCTGCTGCCGAGCGCGTCGAAACTGTCAGCGACCGAATTGGCGAGTTCGGGATGTTTGACGTCGACGCCTGAATCGATCACCGCGATGGTGACGTTCATACCGCGGGCGAGCGCGTGTGCCTGCGGCAGCCGAAGCTGGGCGACCGCGTATTGCGCGACGTCGCCCTCGATCGCGGGCTTTTTCTGGTCCTGCAGGAAATGACGTAGATTGAGCTGCACCGAGCGCACGTTGCCGTCGGCCGCGAATTCGCGGCGCACCGTGTCCACCGGACGCCGATCGACGATGCGGAACAGGCCGATGGTGCCGCCGAGCAGCGGGAAACTCTGCGAGGCGATGCGCTCGAGGCCATGACGCCGCGCCAGTTCATCGGCCTCGGCGGTGGATAACGCGCCGTCGATTTCGGCGACGAGTTCGTTCTGGACCGCGCGCAGATTGACCGCGGCCTGCGCGTTGTTATTGCGCGATCCGCCATTGCCCTTCTTGGTCGAGGTGCCGTTGCTGCCGCCGGCCGACATCACCGGACGATCGAAGCATTCGCCGTCGGGACCGCGAAACGCATACTCGCAAGCCGGGTAGAGGTTGGGCGAAAACCGCGCATGGGGCAGCGTCGACAGCACGCCCGCCCCGGGGCGGACTCGCAAAGTCGAACTCATGATCCGGGACGGCGGCGTCCGCGCGACGGTATCGGTGCGTACGACCGGCCGGGCCCCGATGGTCGGGTTGATCCGGGGCGTCACCGTTGGATTGATGGTCGGCGTCCGCGCCCCGACATTGAGATTAGGGGTGCGCATGATGCTTTGCGCATGAACCGCCGAGGCCGCGAAAGCCGTCAATGGCAGAAGCGCCGCCGACAAGATCAATGCCGCGCGGCGCGTCTTCATCAGCCAATTCGGGCCATCGTGAACCATGGAAACCTCGGCCCTCCCGGAGCGCGCGACAGCCTCTTAAGGCGTTGCGACCGCGAGGCTGACGATCTTCTCGCGCTGCAGCCTGGCGAGCAGGCCAGCGGTTTCGTCCTTGCTCATTGCCTTGTTGCCGAACTGCAGGCGGAACATGCCGCCCTTGGCGCCGTCGACGATCGAAGCCTGGTAATTGTCGAGCAACGCGGTGATGTCGGCGATACGGGCTTCCGGCGTAAACCGCACCAGCGCGCGGGTCGGCGCGGCGCTGCTGGCGAGATCGCGCGTGATCGGCGCTGCCGACGGCTCGTTCAGGCTGAGCGAGGCGGTCTGGAACGAAGCGGGCTGGTTCTTCATCAGCACCGCACCGATCACGCCGGCCTGCAACAGCAGCGCCACGGCGCCGAGGCTTGCCGACCAGGCCAGCGTACGCGGCGACAGCCTTGCGAAAAATTCCGATATCCGGGCGGACAGACTTACCGAAAGCGATGGCTTGCGCACGGGCTCTTCGTCGATCGCGGCAAACAGCTTCGCCATGGCGCGCGCGGACGGCGCGCCCAGGCTCTCATTGAGGCTGATCGTCTCGGCATATTCTTCGCGGATGACGGCATACTGCCGGGCAAGCTCGGGATCGCCGGCCAGCGCTTCCTCGACACGGCGTGCATCGCGCGCGCTCAAGGTACCGGCCGCATGGAACGGCAACAGCATCTCGATAGCGCTGGGCTCTCGATCCAGCATTTTTCTGCTCGCTGCCATCATGGCCAACCTCGCTCTATGCCTGCTGCTTTGAGCAACTCGGCCAATTTCTTGCGCGCATAAAACAGGCGCGTCTTGACGGTGTTCTCCGGAATACCGACGATTTCGGCCACCTCTTCCACGGACTTCTCGTGGTAGTAGACGAGATCGACGATCTCCCGATGCTCTGGCGAAAGCGCCGTCAGGCACTTGCGCAACGCTTCACCCGTGTCCTTCTTCTGCACCACCACTTCCGGATCGTCGGACGTATCCTCGATCGCGTTCGCGGTCTCATCGTCCAGTCCAACGTCCTTGCGGCGGCGAAGTGCCGACAGGGCCTTGAACCGCGTAATCGCCAGGATCCAGGTGGTAACGGCGGATCGGCCTTCGAACTTGCCAGCCTGCCGCCACACATCGAGGAAAACCTCGCTGATGAGGTCTTCCGCAATCTGTTCATCCCTTACGAGCCGAAGCCCGAAACGGAACACCCTGACATGGTGCCTTCCGTAAAGCACCTGCATGGCGAGCCGGTCGCCTTGAGCGATCCGAGCGATCAGAATTTCGTCTGAAGCCGCCTGCGCCGCGTTCAATGGCCGTCTCGCAAAGTGTGTCTGACGGGAGAGGCCGGCGGTTCGATGTGAAGAGTGAGATTCTTCACATTACGGCAATGCCCGGACTGCATGTGTGACCTACCGCACAGACGGACATCACCAGGCCATTTTCCCGCCAAGGACGAGCTGAACCCCAGAATTGGTACCATAATACGGAAACACTTTCTTAAAGACGCGCCACCCCACAACCTTAGCAAGGCTTCGCCGGCGGGGCAGCATCCGCGTGCGCACATGGTTTCCCGCGCAAGCGCGTTCTGCGCTATCGGAATCTGGCAAATTTCCGTTGAGAAACAGTGCAATGGCAGGGTTTTAACGGACTCGATTCGACTTCAAAAGATACCAAACCTAAAGGCTTTATTCCCTAAAGTTTCGTCCGGCATACTCCAATAGCGACGGGACATGAGCAGCGCGGCTTCATTGCTTCAGGGGCAAGGCTCCCACAGGACGACCGCGCCGGTCCGACTGCCCCTGGACGTATTGAAGCGCCGGGCGAGCCAGCGCCGCCAGATGCTGGCCGTGCAAGGCGTCAGCTATGCGCTCATCACCTCGGTGCTGCTGGTCTATTGCTACGCCGGCACCATCCCGGTGATCTTTCCGTCGGCCTATTTCCTTTCCGGCATCGGACTGGTCGCGGTCTTTGTCGTGTTGTCGGAGGCCCACTTCAACGACCGGTTCGAAGACCACTATCTCACGATCTTCCAGGTCGCCGGCCACGTCGCACTCCAGCTCTGCTTTCTGCTGGCGGCGCCGCAGATCGGATTTGCCTTCCTCAGCGTCGTATTCCTCATCTTCGGATTCGGCGCGCTGCGAATGACCTCGCGGCAGGCAATCATCTCCTGGACGCTCACCATGATCGGCCTGGCGCCGATCTTCCTCTTTAGCAGCACCCCGATCGGCCTGCCGATTGCCACCCAGACCGAACGCGTCGCAGCCATGCTTTCCTTTGTCTTCACGATCGGACAGTGCGCCTTCGTGGGACTGTATGGCAGCACCATGCGCAAGATGCTCTACGACCGCAGCTTCGAACTGAAAGCGGCGTACAAGCGGATCGAGGAGCTTGCCGAACTCGACGAATTGACGGGGGCGTCCAACCGGCGCAGCATCATGCGAATGCTGGAGGAGGAGATCGTGCGCGCCCCCCGCAGCGGATCGCCCTGCTCCATCGCGCTGATCGACCTCGACTGGTTCAAGCGCATCAACGACGCCTACGGCCATCCGACCGGCGACGAGGTGCTGCGGACCTTCTCGATCACCATGTTCGCCAACATCCGCAGCGTCGACCGGTTCGGCCGCTATGGCGGCGAGGAATTCCTGCTGGTGCTGCCCGACATGGACGCCGGCCAGGCGATGCGGGCGCTCGACCGGCTGCGCGCCATTATTGCCGATCTCGACTGGAGCGCGTTCTCGCCGGGCATGAAGGTGACGATGTCGGCAGGCGTTGCGACGCTTGATCCGAACGAGACGTCAGACACATTCCTCGCGCGCGCCGACAGCGCGCTTTATGCAGCCAAGGCACAGGGACGCAATCGCATTACCCGCGCTTGATCCGACATATTCCAGCTCCGGCGGCGAAGAATACGCCACCGGCTTTTGCTCCAGGACAGAGTCATGATTTCGAAAGCCGCCACCTCTCCCTCTCCCGGAAATCTGCTCGACGAGTTGCAGTCGACGCTCGCGCACGGCACCGTCGCTCGCCGGGTAGAGACCCTGCGCCGGGTAACCGATCTCTTCATCAACGGCGCGGTGGACTATTCGGACGAGCAGATAGGGCTGTTCGATGACGTCTTCCAGTGCCTGATCGACCACATCGAATCCTCGGCCAAGATGCTGCTGGCCAACCGTCTCGCCCCGATCGACACCGCCCCGCCGCTCACCATCCGCGCGCTCGCTTTCGATGATGTCATCGAGGTGGCCGGTCCGGTGCTGTCGCAGTCGATGCGGCTCGACGACAAGACCTTGATCGAGAATGCGCGCAGCAAGAGCCAGGCGCATTTGATGGCGATTTCGACCCGCAGGACTCTGAGCGGCGCGGTTACCGACGTGCTGGTCCAGCGCGGCAACGATGAGGTGATCCAGTCCACCGTGAACAATCCGGGCGCGGAGTTCACCGAGCGCGGCTTTACCCGCCTCGTCAGCCGCGCCGAAGGCGACGACAATCTCACGACCCGCATCGGCCTGCGTCCATCCGTGCCGCGGCATCTCTATCTGAAACTGCTCGCCAAGGCCTCCGACACGGTGCGGCAGCGGCTGGAGGCCGCCAACCCGCAGCAGGCGGCGCAGGTGCCGAATGTGGTCAAGGAAGCAACGCGGGCGCGCGCGCTCGGCGACCTCGACGATCACCAAGGACACTGCGATTGCCCATGCTCTGGTCAAATCGCTGTACGAGGACGGCCGGCTCGACGAATCCGAGGTCGCGTCGTTTGCCAAGGCTGGCAAGTTTGACGAGGCCAATGCGGCGATCGCGGCGATGGCCAACGTGCCGGTGGCGATCGCCGAGAACATGATGATTGAAACCCGGGCCGAAGGCGTGATGATTTTGGCGAAGGTCGCAGGGTTGTCGTGGCCGACGGTCAGGACCATCATCAGGATGCGCGACGAATTGTCCGGCGCGGAGCCGGCCGATCTTGCCGCCTGCCAGGACACCTATGAGCGGCTGCGGCCGTCGACGGCGCAGCAGGTGCTGCGCTTCCACCGCATGCAGCAGAATACGCCCACCACGCTCGCCTAGTACCTGAGCAGCTTCGCGCCCGCGAGCGCGCCGACCGCCGTCACCAGCGCGGTCGCTATCGTGTACCAGGCCGCCACGAACAGCGGTGAATCGTCCGTGCAATGCGAGGCATAGAGCGTCGCCGCCAATCCCGCCGACAACAGTCCCGCGATCGCGCCGGCGATCCCTGGCCGCGCCGGCGCGCCGTGGCGCAGGCCGATCAGCGCGCCGGCCAGAAGCGGCAGCGACATCAGCGGGATCGCCATCAGGCACGTCCACCAATTCTTGCCAACCAGCCGCGTCATCATCGGAAGCCGCTGCGGCATCATCATCTCGCCGCCGATCGCTGCGGTCAAAATCCCCACCGGCGCCAGCAGCAACCAGCCAAATCCGCGCAGCGAGGCCTCGGGCCGCGACAGATGCAGGCTGACGGCAATCGCCGCAATCGCCAGCGCCAGCGTCACCGCGAATTTCAGGTCGAAGAACGGGTTGCGCATCGCAACCATCACGTCGGGCCTGACGCCGAGTTCGGTAAAGAACATCAGAAGCGAGACCGGCGCCGCCGCCAAAAGCGCCAGCATCAGCGCAAAGCCGACAGGCCGCGCCCGGTGCGTATTGTCGGCCGCTAGCGTTCGAATGAGCTGATCGGTATCCATCTCACTGCTCCCGTAACTTCGCCGTCAGGCTGGCCAGCCCCCGGTGCAGCGCCACCCGCACCGCGCCCTCGCTCATCGAAAATTTCGCGGCCGTATCCTTGATCGAGGCGCTGTCGACCGCGATCGACTGCAACACGTCACGCTGCCGCGCCGGCAGCGTCTGAAGCTGGGCGGCAACCTCGCTCGCTGGAGCGGTCTCGGCCGGAGCTTCGCCCGGCAGCGTCTCGGCGAAATCGTCGATGTCGACGAAGATGCGCCGGCCGCGCCGGCGCAACGCATCGATCAACTTGTTGCGGGCGATCGCAAACAGCCAGGGGGCAAACGGGGCGGTGACGTCCCAGGTGTGCCGCTTCAGATGGACCGCCAGTAAAATGTCCTGCACGATGTCCTCGGCTTGATCGACCGGTTGCCCCGCACGCGCCAGACCACGGCGCGCCGCGGCCCGGAGCACCGGCGAGACGGCCTTGAGCAGGCGATGATACGCCGCACTGTCGCCTGCAATGGCCGACCGCATCAGGCCGGTCCATTCGTCATCCCGTTCGCGCAAGAGCGCTCCTACCCTGCAATTCGGTCGATCTTTCAATTTGTTACATCGGGACGATCCGATCACGAAGTCGTGATCGAAAGTCTTGATCAGAAGTCCTGGCGCAGAAGCCCCAGCGCAACCGCCCGGGGCCCCTCTCCGGGAATCGGGACGGCCGGCTGCGCGGACGGCAGGCTCATAACACCGTTTGCTCAGGCTCGCACCCGGCGCAGTTCCGCTAAAGAAGTCCGCCCGGCAAAAATGCCGCCAGCACACATCTGCTGCAACACCATTGCCCAGCTTTTGCCCGGTGTTGCCCGAAGATTCCCTCTTTCCGCCGCGCTACGGACACCGGCGGGGTCTCATTTCGCGGCAGGGCAGCGGCCAATGGAGTGATTTCACATGACAATCAAAGCCAGCGCGGGATCGGCATTGATTTTAGCAGCAGGGCTTTTGATAGGTATCGCGGGACTGTCGCCGACGATGGCCGCCGGCGACGATAGCGCCGCCGTGTCGAAATCTGAAAGTGCGACGTCCGCCAAGCACGGTTCCCGTTACCTGAAGAAACGCTACGCCCATCGCAAATATACCCGAACGGCATCGAAATCCGTCGAGAGCAAGAAAGCCGACGAAAAGCAGGTCGCCGATGCGAGCGGCGGCACAACACCCGCGCTGCCGGGATGGCTCGCCAACGCCAACGCGCAAATGACGGCAGACGATGCGGCCCCCGATAGCGCCAAGGGGATGTCGGCGGCAATGTCGGAGAAAGCCAACACGGTCCTGCAGGCGGCGGTGGACAAGCCGGCTGACGCGGAGGCGCCGGCGGATACCGCCGTAGTTGCGCCCGACCAGCTCAACGAGACCGATCGGGCGCTACATCCACAGGAGGCCCCTGCCACCTCCACGCAGACGGTTGCGATGGCCTCGACCAGCAGACCGGCGGCGGAGGGCCTCGCTCAGGCCGCGAACAACGACAGTTCCACCCTGGACAAGACCTCGCTGATCGGAAAGATCTTCATCGCCTTCGGCGCCCTGCTGACGATGGCGTCGGCCGCGCGCATGTTCATGGCGTAGCGGGACGCGACAAGGCGCGCCGGCAAGCCGCCTCAACCGCTTGCCCCACTTGAAGCCCACCCCGGCAGCAGGCACATTGCCTGCAAAATCGGTAGCGCGGGGTGGATCATGGCGACGTTCGAACACATCATTGTCGAGAGCAAGGGCGCGGTCGGCATCATCACGCTGAACCGGCCGAAAATGCTCAACGCGCTGTCGTTCGGCGTGTTTCGCGAGATTGCCGCTGCTGTCGATGATCTCGAGGCCGACGACAAGATCGGCTGCATCCTGCTGACCGGCAGCGAAAAGGCATTCGCCGCCGGCGCCGATATCAAGGAGATGCAGCCGAAAAGTTTCATCGACATGTTCTCCAGCGATTTCGCCGCGATCGGCGGCGACCGGGTCGCGACCTGCCGGAAACCGACGATCGCGGCCGTCAGCGGCTATGCGCTCGGCGGCGGCTGCGAGCTCGCCATGATGTGCGACATCATCATCGCATCCGACACCGCGAAATTCGGCCAGCCGGAAATCACGCTCGGCACCATCCCGGGCATCGGCGGCACCCAGCGGCTGACGCGCGCGATCGGCAAATCCAAGGCGATGGATCTGTGCCTCACCGGACGCATGATGGACGCCGCGGAAGCCGAGCGCGCCGGCCTCGTCAGCCGCATCGTGCCGGTGGATAAATTGATGGAAGAGGCGCTGTCGGCGGCCGAAAAGATCGCCTCGATGTCGCGTCCCGCGGCGGCCATGGCCAAGGAAGCCATCAACCGCGCGTTCGAGACGCCGTTGTCGGAAGGCATGAATGTCGAACGCAACCTGTTTCACTCGACCTTTGCGCTGGAAGACCGCTCCGAAGGCATGGCGGCGTTCATCGAGAAGCGCAAGCCGGTGAACAAGAACAGGTAGGGCGGCAGCGCCGCTGTCGTCCCTGCGAAAGCAGGGACCCATACGCCGCAGCCGTCGTGTTGAAGCACGAAGGTGGATACATCTGTCGTGAACAAGCACGTTCTGTGGTTATGGGTCCCTGCTTTCGCAGGGACGACGAGCGACTATTTTCCCCCGCTCCGAGCCAGCGCCGCATTGACCAGCGCGCGGTAGCCGCGCTCGGCAAACGTCGTCGGTCGATCGAGACCCAACCGCGCCAGACATTCGCGGGCTCGGGCGTCCGGCGGCTGCCTCATCCCCTGCCACAGCAACCCGGGCAACAGCAGCGGTGTCCGCTGCGCTTCCCGCAGCAATTGCAGCGCCGGGATCAGCCGTTGCTCGACCCCGTCAAAATCGCTGCCGAACGGGAATGACGGCAGCAGCCCCGCGTCACGCGCAGGTTTTAAGGCTTGCGCGATCCGCTCCGGAAAATTCTCGCGGTGGCTGCGCGGAATTTCAAAGCTCTTCGGCAGCTTGCCGGCATCCTTGGCGATCCCGGCCAGTTCATCCTGGAAACGGGAATCCGTGACCGCCAGCATCGCCGCGATGGTCTCGGCGTCCGATTTGCCCCTGACGTCGGCAACGCCGTATTCAGTGACGAACACGTCGCGCAGATGCCGCGGGATGGTCTGGTGGCCGTAATTCCAGCGCATGTTGGAAAGCGTTTTGCGGCCCGCCTGCCGGGTCGATTCCAGCGCGAGGACCGACCGCGCGCCTGCAAGCGCGAATGCCTGCGCGACGAAATTGTACTGGCCGCCGACGCCGCTCACGACCTGGCCGTCTTCAAGGCCGTCCGAAATCGCCGCCCCCATCAGCGTCGCCATCATCGCGGTGTTGACAAAGCGCGCATCGAGGCGCGCGCAGCGCTTGGCATCCTCGTCGCCATAGAGCTGGTTGGTGAAGGATACCGGCATCATCTGGATGCGCGCGAGTTGCTCGGCCGGCATTTCGCGGAGCGCGCGGTAAAACGATTTCGGCCCGAGGAAGAACGCGCCGTGCAGCGTCACGCCGTCGACCTCGCGCTTGAGAATACCGGCGTCTATCAGGCCGAGAAACGCCTCGATCAGCATTTCGCTGACCCCATAGAGCCCCTTGGTGAACGGTGCGCTCTCCGCAGGTGCCGCTCCCGGCACAAGGCGCTTCATGATGGCGTGGAACTGCGCATTGTCGTGGTGGCGAACGATCAGCCCCCGCGCCAGTGCATCGCCGACCTGCCCGATGCCGATCTGCAAGGTGCCACCGTCAGGCACGAGGCCAGCGGCATGAAGTCCGATCGCATATTTGGTGTCGCTGACCGGCTCGGCCGGTGGCGCAAACAGTGGAAAATCCGTCGCAGGGCTGTCGAGAACGGCGGAAAACTCATCCGCCGGCAGATCGCCGGGACCTGGCATGAACGGCAGCTCGGAATTGACCTGGCCGATCAGCTTGAACGACGCCTGGCCTTGCCCGCGGGCGCGCAGGATGTCGAGCGTGGTGTCGGTGTTGCAGCTCAGGCTGTAGCGCGTCACGCCATCGACCACACGTTTCGCGACCAGTTGGGCGACGACGTTCAGCCCCCGCGACAGCAGGTAGGACGCGGCATGGGTATAGTTCGCGGAAATGTAATGCTGCTGCGCGAATGGCACGTGCAGCCATTTGCCGGCCAGGAAGAAGAACTCGATCACCTGGACGTTGGGCGGCAGTTCGCCGGCATGCAGCGCGCCGGCATACGTCAGGTCAGGATAGCCACCAAACAGGCGATCGATCACCGGGCCGATGAAGCGCCGTTCGAGCAGGCCCGACGGCCGCGGCTTTTCCAGCGTCAGCGCCGAAAAGAATGTCAGCTTGATCGAACGGTCGGCGGCGGCACGTGCATACAGCGCGTTGACGACATGGTTGGCCTTGCCGAGCCCAAGCGGCAAGCCGACCACGAGATTGGTTCCGACATCGCGGATGATATCCTCCGCGAGCGCTTCGGGATCGGAAAACGGCTTTGGCATCAAGTTGCGGACCCGGGCATCGCTGGGGAGCCAACCGCCCTGAATCGGACGCCAGCCAGTGAAGCTATAGCGTATTTGCCGCCGGACTTCGTCTGTGACGAACCGGCAACAGCCGAGCGCTGATTTCACCGAATCAATGTACTGATGTCGCGCGGCAGTTTGCCTGTGGCGCCGACGCCCCCTAAACAGGTAGACGAGGCGCGACTGTCGGCGGGGGCGGACAAGCGACGCATGATCCGGAATGACGGGTACCGGCATTCCCTGAAGATCATGCTCAAACAAGCAGATAGAGCGGGATGGCTCGAAGCAGGGTTATCACGTTCGTGTGTTGGCTACGGGATCAAATGGCTGGGCGTGCCACCAGGTTTGGCCACGTTGAAAGGCGGTTGCTTCGATCGGGCATTTGCCTTGCGGCGGCTTGCTTTGCGTTGGCGGCGCCGGCTGCGCATGGCGAAAACCTCCCCGAGGCGCTGACCAAGGCCTACCAGACCAACCCCGCGCTCAATGCCGAACGTGCCCGCCAGCGCGCCACCGACGAGAACGTGCCGCAGGCTCTTTCGGGTTATCGGCCGCAGATCGTCGCTACGCTCTCCGCCGGCTTTCAGGCGGTGCGCAACCTGTTGCCCGACAATACCGTCCAGTCGGCGAACCTGAAGCCCTGGACCATCGGCGTGACCGTGTCCCAGACGTTGTTCAACGGTTTCAAGACTGCCAACAGCGTCCGCGTGGCAGAGCTGCAGGTGCAGTCCGGCCGTGAAGCCCTGCGCAACGTCGGCCAGGGCGTGCTGCTCGACGCCGTCACCGTCTACACCAACGTGCTCGCCAACCAGTCGCTGGTCGACGCGCAGCGCTCCAACGTGGCCTTCCTGCAGGAAACGCTCGGCATCACCCAGAAGCGTCTCAATGCCGGCGACGTCACGCCCACCGATACCGCGCAGGCCGAGGCACGCCTGAGCCGGGGCCGCGCCGACCTGAACGCCGCCGAGGTCAACCTCGCCGTCAGCCAGGCGACCTATAGCCAGGTGATCGGCAACGCGCCCACCCTGCTCCGCCCCGCCGAAACCGTCGACCGCCTGCTGCCGCGCAGCCGCGATGACGCCACCGGTCTTGCCTTCCGCGAGCATCCGGCGGTGATGGCGGCCAGCTTCGACTTCGACGTCGCGTCGACTTCGATCCGCGTCGCCGAAAGCAGCCTGATGCCGACCATCACGTTGCAAGGCAGCGCCAGCCGCAGCAGGCAGTCCGATCCTACCCTCAGCAGCGCAGGGACCGACCAGGCCTCGGTGACCGGCCAGCTCACCCAGCCGATCTATGACGGCGGCATGGCTGCCTCGCAGACCCGGCAGGCCAAGGAGGTCGCCAGCCAAAGCCGGCTGGTGCTGGACCAGGTCCGCAATCAGTCCCGCACCGCCGCAGTCGCCGCCTGGGTTGCCAATGAAGGCGCCAAGATAGCGGTCACCGCATCCGAAGCCGAAGTCCGCGCCGCCACCGTCGCCCTGCAGGGCGTGCAGCGGGAGGCGGCCGGCGGCCAGCGTACCACCGTCGACGTCCTGAACGCGCAACAAGACCTGATATTGGCCAAGGCCCGGCTGATCGGCGCGCAGCGCGACCGGGTGATCGCCTCCTACACCCTGCTCAGCGCGATCGGCCGGCTCGACGTCAAGAACCTCGGCCTCAACACGCCGGATTATCTGCCGGAAGTGCACTACCATCAGGTGCGCGACGCCTGGCACGGCCTGCGGACGCCGTCGGGACAGTAGGTTGTATTTTCTCCCGGTGTTAACCGGACGCTGATCATGTCTGGTAGTTTCAGTCGCCAGTAAGCCGCGTTTGCCTAAAACTCGATTCGTTTCCGCCCTCCGTTTTGACCGATCGTTTGCGAGGCCTCGTGGTTTCAAACATTCTGCGCTGGTCGGGCAACGGCTTGTTGGTCCTGCTCCTGTCCGTAATCCTTGTGATTACCTCGTTCCGCCTCGCAGCGTCGATCCGGGAAACCGGCGCGCGGACCCAACTGGCGCCGCGGACCGGCCACCTGGTGCCGACGCGTTCAGGCGGCGTGTTCGTACAGGAGAAGGGTCCGGAGGACGGCATTCCCGTGGTGCTGTTTCACGGCACGGCGGCGTGGAGCGAGCTATGGCGGCATACCAGCGACGCGCTGGCCGCCGCAGGCTTTCATGTGATCGCCCTCGATCTCCCGCCGTTTGGATTCTCGGACCGTCCCGGCAGTTACACACGGCAGGACCAGGCCGACCGGATCAACGACGTGCTTGATGCGCTGAAGGCTGAGCCCGCCATCATCGTCGGTCACTCCTTCGGCGCTGGTGCAGCGACCGAACTTGCGATGCGATATCCGGATCGTGCGCGCGCATTGGTGCTGGTCGATGCGGCACTCGGATTGACGGCAGCGCCGTCAGCCGCCCCCTGGGTGATCCAGCCGCAATGGATTCGGGAAATTCTGGTGTCGCTGACCATCACCAACCCCGTGGCGACGGAAATGCTGCTCAAATCGCTGATCGCGAAGAAGGAGCGCGCGCTGCCGGAATATGTCGCGATTCTGCAAAGGCCGCTGACGCAGCGCGACAGCACGAGCGATATCGCCAACTGGCTATATTATTTCCTCGGCACCGACACCGATGCCGCGAGCGCGGACCGTAACGCCTATGCGAAGCTGGAAGTCCCCGTCGCGATCCTGTGGGGCGACAAGGACGACATTACGCCGGTCGATCAAGCCCTTGATCTCAGAACGCTGCTTCCGCCGGAGACGAGCCTGACGCTGCTGCCGGGGCTCGGTCACATTCCGCAAATCGAAGACCCCGGCATGTTCAACGACGCCCTGCTCAAGACACTTGGAAAATTCTAGACTGGGCAGAGATTCGACACGTCCTCGACCACGCCGGAGACATCATGGACATCATCAGATTGTGCGCCTGGGGCTATGCCGCCCTGCTCGGCTTCGTGATCCTCACCGGCTACATTCCGGCTTTCATCGACGCCAATGACATGATCTTCGGCCTGTTCCGCCGCACCTGGTACGCTGACGGGCTGCATCTGGTCTCGGCGCTGTGGGCGGCTGCTGCCGCCATGACCTCGCGCCGCGCCTCGGAATTGTTTTTTCAATTGTTCGGCGTGTTCTACTTTGCCGATGGCGTGCTCGGCCTGCTCACCGGCAGCGGCTATCTCGACTTCGGCATCCTGATCAACGGTGTCCTCAACCTGCCGCTCTCGACGCGGTTTTTCGCCAATGCCCCGCATCTCGGCCTTGGCGGTGTGGCGATCCTGATCGGCTATGGGCTGGCGCCGCGGACGCGGTCCACAGTTCATGCTTAAATGGCTGCGGTGCATCCTGGCTGTCATCGCGATCCTGATCGCGCTGTCGGTGTTTGTGCCGCTGGCCTATATCGAGGGGACGTGCCGCCCCTCTTCCGGCGCCGCAGCGGCCAGTGCGTCGACCGTGACCTTGCCCGCGATCGACGAGCCGGGCTACCGACGCAAACTGAACAACACCTTCTTCACCTTCCCCGAATGGTACATCGTCTATTCCTTCGAGGATTTCGGCCGATTCCTCGACCGCTCCAGCGAAAGCCATTTCAATTATCTCGGCCATATCTTCGGATTCTGGCAGAGCTTCTGCACCATCAACCGCGCGGTGCCCGCGACGGCAGAGTCGCTCACGGAGGTCAAGACCATGATCTACGTGATCGGCATCAGCTACTCCGCCGAATACGCCATCAAGGGGCTTTATGAGAACACCGTTGGGCGCGTGTTCGAATGGATCAGGGGTGAGAAGCGCACACCGCAGGATGAATTCGGCCGCGCCGTGTTGCAGGATTATGCCGCATTCCTCTACACCGTCCCCTGGTACAAATATCCGTTTCGCGAAAAGCTCGACGGCCTGATGGCGATCTCAGCGCCGACGCCGAGCAATCTGCGCAGCTGGGAACGCGACTTCGCGCTCGGCGCGGAATATTTCGTCAAGATCGGCTATGCCTCGCTGATCCAGAAGGCGCTCGACGCCGGTGGGGACGAGGAGCCGCGCGACATCATGTTCGTGGTCGCTGCGCTGCCGCCGCAGGTGCTGGCGAAGGAGCCGCGCATCAAGCCGATCCGGGCGCTCAACGCGCAATGGCAGCTGGTGCAGGCGCCGCGCTACAAGGCGCTGACGGAAATCCTGCAGGGCCTGCTGGATCAGGGCATTGGCCTTGCGGAGATCGCCGGCAATCACGACATCCTCGTTACCGTGATTGCTCCGGATGCCGCCAAACTCGACATCAAGGATACGGCGGAGCTGTTTTCGCTGAAGCTGGATGCCCGGCCCGGTTTTCGCAGGGCCGGCCTGAAAGCCAGGATCGACCGTCTCGTGGATATCAACCGCGAGCTCAAGGCCAGGGGCGCGAGCATTGAACACTTTTATGATTACTGACGAGCGTCAGCAGAGCCGGGCGTTGCCGCTGGGCCGCATCGCCGGCGCCATCGCCCTCGTCGTGTTTGGCTGGCTCGCCGTCGTCGTTGCGCTGACCTTTGGATCGGCCCCCGGCAAGTCGATGGCCGTTGTCGGTCCGCCATCGCAGGCGCTGGCCGCCATCGCCAAGGCCAACGGCCGCATCCTCGCCTCGAACGACTACTTCACCATCGCGCGTTCCGACGATGCCGGCTTTGTCGCCAGCCTCTATGCGGCGGGCGCGTTGCTGGTATTGGACGCCGAACAGGCCGGTGGCTGCACGGGCCTATCACCATCATTGCGAGCCGCCCGGTCGGCGCGAAGCGCCGCCGGATGACAGGCTCCGCGAAGCAATCCATCGTTGAGCAAGGCCGTGAGCTCATATCTGCCGCGCAGCGAAATGACGCGATGGGCCAACAGGCGACGTCGGCAGGTGCCTTATCGGCATTACGGGCCGGCCCCCGAGAAGGCCGGCCCGTTGCTGATAGGACTACGTGCGAACAAGCTTATGCGGCGGTCTTCATAAGTCCAAGTTGCGTCAAGGCAGCCACGCCGTCATCAAGCCCGATCTCCTCGACGATCATGCCGTTCTTAAGCTTAAGAACGGTCGTTCCGGTGAACCTCATCTTGCGTCCGGTGTTGGCTGGAAGTGATCCCGCCAAAAAGTCGCGAAAGGCAGGGCCAGTATGGGTACCACCACCCTCCCAGCGCCCGACGACGTAATCGTCTTCGGCGATCAGGTCCGCCGCACCCCAGAAGTTGAGGTCGGGAAACGCCTTGCGAAAGTCGATCATGAAGGCCTTGATTTCGTCGCGGCCTCGACGTGGCTCGTGAAGCGAATACTGCAACAGCATATCCGGCGCGGCGAGTTCATCCACAATATTCAGGTTGCAGGTTTCGCCCCAAAAACCGGTAAACCAGCGACCTACGATCGCCTTGTTCTCACTTTCCTTCGACATGTGCTAACTCCTGTATTTCCATGTTTAGTTTGAGTGAACGCCTCGGAACGGGATCTGGACCGGCTTGGACCATATCGTCATGACGAATGTGGAGCCCAGAGTGCGGATCAATCGCCCGCCTCTGGAACAGCTCTCGTAGTTCTGGTCGGAGACCGTCTCCACAAGGAGCTGCTATCGAATGAAATTTGTGCATGTCGTGCTCCCATCTGTGTGTTGTCACGATAGGATTTCACACAGATCGATCCACCCGATTTCCGACCGGCTGCTACGCCAACACAGGTCGCCTTTGGGTCATTCACGCACCGGGCGAGTCGGTAGCAAGTCCGGCCACGTCCGTATGCCGCCGAAAGCGGAAGTAAATTTCAGGGTATCGCCGGCTCCGCTACGATGCCCCGCCCAAGCTTCAGAAAATCTGGATTGTTTCACACATAGACCGATCGCACACGGGCATGCGCGGCTCGTTGGCCTCTCGCAATGACGTATCAGGTCTTACGACGCGTACTTCTGATAAAACGTATTGGTGAATAGCTCGCTCGGATCATACTTCCGCTTCGCCGCGAAGAAATCGTTGATCTGCGGATACGAGCGCTGCAACTGGTCGCGCGAATAATAGAGCTGGTAAGGCAGGAAAAACCGGCCCTTGTGCGCGATGGTGAGGTCGATCAGCTCTTCCGTCGCCCTCTTCATCCGCTTGTTGCCGTCGTCATCGGTGGTCTGGTTGATGTAGAGCACCAGGGAGAAAGCGGGCTCCGGCGAATAGGTCAGGAAATTGTTTTCCTGATGGACGACGCGCACCGACGCATTCAACAGATTGGTCTTGTTGTCGGTCAGCACCTTGCGCATGCCGTCGACGAACGAGACGAACTGGCTGCGCGGGATGAAGTATTCGTGCAATATGTCGGTGTCGTTGGGCAGCGAGTTGCGTAAGTAAGGCACCGAATCGTGCATCGGGTCGTTGCGGTTGACGAGACAGGCCTCCGCCGATCCGATCGCCTGCGCGCGCGTCACCGTGCAGTTTTCCATCCGGTGCTCGATGTGCTTTTCCGACAGCCACTTCATTTCCTGGAATAGCGGTCCCTGCTTTGACAGGTTGATGGTGAGCCGCCGCAATTTGGTGCCTGAGATCTCGCCGAGCGGTTCGCGCTTGAAATCGGTGCCGTCGACCTTGGTGTAGGTATAGAGCAGCAATTCCTTCAGGAACGAGCTTGGCGCGGTCGAGAGGTGACCGTACATCAGGCCGACATTGCCGTCCTTCTCGATCTCCTTGGCGAACAGTGCGGGGAATTCCTTGTAGTCCATCATGCGACGCCCGGTCTGATAGACCAGGTTATCGGCAATATCGAGTTCGGCTTCGACGATGACGCCGAACAGGCCGTAGCCGCCGACCACGAGGTTGAACAGATCCTTGTTCTCGGTCGCCGATACCGTCTGCAACGAACCGTCCGCCAGCATCACCTTCATCGACTTGATCGACTTCGCAAGCGCGCCGGCCTGATGGTCCATGCCATGGGCGTTGACCGAGATCGAGCCGCCGACGCTGAAAATATCGGTCGACTGCATGGCGCGGACCGCAAAGCGCGGATGCAGCACATTCTGGATGTCGTGCCAGGTCGCGCCCGGCTGCACGGTGACCGATCGCGAACTCTCGTTGAGCACGATCTTGTTGAAGCCGCGCATGTCGAGCACGACGCCGCCTTTGCGGAAGGCGTGCCCGCCCATGCTGTGGCGCACGCCGGCGGTGGTGACGGAGAGCTTGTTGTCGCGCGCAAAAGCCAGCGTTTTCGTGATATCCTCGACGCTGCGCACCTCGACCACGCCGTAGATTTCGGTCTTGTTGAGGCAGCTCGCATCATTGATGCTGCCGCCAAGCTGCGACCATTTCACATCCTTGAGCGGCGCAATCGCCTTGATCCGCTCCAGGTCGATTTTCGCCTGCTCGCCGCCGCCGACCGCCGGCCCGCAATCCTTTTCCCCGTTGGGATCGGCTGCCAGCGCCTGAAGCTTGCGATAGCTGTAAACGCCCAGCAACACGACGACCACGGCAACCACCGACGCGCCGGTTTTGAACTTTTGTGAGAATTTTCGCATAAAGTGATTCCAGGTGATGTCGGATATTCCGGGCGAGCGGGTGATTAGTCAAATCGGAGCAGGTCTCGGTTCGATACGCCAGCCAGCGTTCATCGGGTTATGGAGGGGCACATGTCAGATTCACCTGGGCCAGACCACATCGACCTCGTTCTCATTATTCCTGAAAAGAATTGGGACCAGGAGCGGTTGGGTGACAGCAACGCGCTTTTCTATCAGCACCTCACCGATCACCCCCCTCAACCCGTTGACGTATCCATTTGCGACAAAGGAACGGTCCAAAAGTTCGTCTTGAAGCATACGAATCTTGTGACGATCGCAGCTCGAACTCCAATCGGGCTGGTCGATACTGCAATGTTGACGCGCTTCATGCTCGA
Source organism: Bradyrhizobium sp. URHC0002 (assembly GCF_054059515.1). NCBI lineage: Bacteria > Pseudomonadati > Pseudomonadota > Alphaproteobacteria > Hyphomicrobiales > Nitrobacteraceae > Bradyrhizobium > Bradyrhizobium sp. URHC0002. The sequence continues at coordinate 7,278,484 of NZ_JBSSCF010000001.1, forward strand.
ACGATTCCAACCATCCATCGCCGCCCAAATCGGATTTGGCGGCATACTGTCGAACGATCTGAGACTGGGAGACGTGGCAATTGCCACCCAGGTGGACTGCTATCTCACCAAAGACAAGGCGGAGCGGATCGAGAAGAACGAGGGCCAGTATCAAACCAACATCGTTTTCGCCGGCGAGGTATTCCGTCCTTCACACTCGTTTGCGCAGTTGGCGGTCAACCTGCAATATGCCTATCCGGAGATCTATCTTGCATTCCAGGACGAAGCAGGACAATCGCCCAGCCGACACGAACTGCTCAATAGCCCTGCAATCAAAGAACACCTCCGCAGTACCGAAATTGTGACGCGTGATGCTTCGCGGGTTCATGCTGTGCATTTTGCCTGCGCCGAAGTTGTATCCACGACAAAGCAAGCAGTTCGATGGCTACGAGCGCGCGATCGAAAGCTGGCCATCATCGACATGGAGAGCGGCGGCCTGCTTGCAGCGGCGTGGGAGTACTCGCATCGCCACGACCGATGGCTTCGGACGATCGTGCTTCGCGGAGCCGGCGGATATGGCGATGAAAGGCACGATAAGGTAATAAAGGATAATGCCGAGGCCATTCATCGGTACGCCTTCGAGACGGCGTGCCACTTTCTTTGCCGCATGCTGAGCGCGCCGCACCAGGCCAATGCGGTAGCTCAAACCCTATCCATTGACGTCGGCATTCTCGTCCCGCTTGAGGAAGAGTTCTCATATTTCACCGAACTGTTGCTGGCGCTCGATGCCGATATCACAATGAGGTATCTACAAGGCAGATTCTACTACCTCTTCAAATGTAACGGCCAGAATTGCGCGGCGACCTTCGTGGCGGATATGGGTCTCGTGAAGATGGGCCTCGCCACAGAGGATCTGTTTCGTGCCTTGTCACCCAAACTAGTAGCAGTACTGGGGATAGCGGCCGGCTTTACCGGACCGGATGGCGATGTCAGGATCTGCGACGTTGTCGTCGCTCGCGAAATCGATCTGTACTTTCATCGCTCGCGCATTCAGTTGGAGCAGAAGGCTTCAGGCGAAACGAAGCTGAGCGATATCGTTTCATTGAGGACAGATCCGGCGATCGCCGAGAGCTCCGATCTTGTGGAGTTCGCTACGAAAAACAGGCGACTTTCGGCAGCAAAGGAAATTTGGAGGGATGATTGCGAGGCCGAACTAAAAGCGACGCTGGAAAAGCCTCCATTTGGCGACACGCTTGATCCCAACAAATTCAAGATCGCGCTACGCCCCACGGCACATTCGGTCAGGCTGGCGACCGGAGAGTTCCTGGCGGCTTCACGTGAGTTTGGTGACGCTCTCGTTGACCGCGGATGCAGCGCAGCTGACATGGAAGCGGGAGGTGCCGCCATAGCGTACCGGCAAATCTGTGCCGATCGAGCAATTCGTCCTTCGCCGAAGCTTCTCGTATTGCGAGGCATCTCTGATCGGGGAGACGAACAAAAGGAAGGGTTGGAGCACTCGTTGGGCACAACATTACGCAGAGCGTGCATGCGAAATGCAGGAAGATTCCTCATGCTTCTGTTGGAAGACGACAACTTTATTCAGCTACTCGATCAAAAGGGTCCAGACGGTTCGCCACACGATTGACGGCCAAGCCATTCCTGCAGGAAGAGCGCCCTTCCCGCGCCTTGCTTCTCCCGATAGTCTGCCGGCCGCACCGCAGGCGAAACAATGCCCGGCGCCGAGGAGGAACGCTGAAGTAGATGGGCGCCACAGCCCGTCCGGACATCAACAATCAACAACATTATCCAGGGAGAACACCAATGCTGACGCGACGCAGTATGATGCTTGCCTCCATCGCAGCCGGAGTGATCATGAACAACAAGACCGCCTCCGCCAAAGCGGCGCAGCCGGCGACGCCGGTGAATTTCGACGTGCCCGCCGGCGCCTGCGACTGCCACACCCATATCCATCCGGACCCTGCGAAATTCCCGTTCTTCGCCGGCCGCGTCTATACGCCCGAACTGGCTTCGCCGGAGGAAATGACTGCCCTGCACAAGGCGCTGCATATGGAGCGCGTGGTGATCGTCACACCCTCGATCTACGGCCCCGACAACTCCGCCACGCTGTTCGGCATGGCGGCGCGGGGACCGACCGCGCGCGGGGTCGCCGTGATCGACGACAAGACGTCGGAGAGCGATCTCGATCTGATGGGCAAGGCCGGCATTCGCGGCGTCCGCCTCAACCTCGCAACCGGCGGCGTCAACGATCCGAACATCGCCCGGCCACGCTTCACGACCGCCGTCGAGCGCATGAAAGCACGCGGCTGGCACGTGCAGATCTATACCAACATGCCGATGATAACGGCGGTCAAGGATCTGATCATGGCCTCACCGGTGCCGGTCGTATTCGATCACTTCGGCGGCGCACAGGCGGCGCTTGGCGTCGAGCAGCCCGGCTTTGCCGACCTCGTGGATCTCGTCAAGGCGGGCAAGGCCTATGTGAAGATTTCCGGCGCCTATCGCGCCTCGAAGGTCGGCCCAGATTATGCCGACTGTATCGCGCTCGCCCAGTCGCTGATCGCGGCCAATCCCGACCGCATCGTCTGGGGCACCGACTGGCCGCATCCGGATTCGGTTACACCAGCCGGCAAGCAGATCTCTGACGTCACGCCGCTGTTCCAGATCGAAGACGGGCGGCTTTTGAACCAGCTGCCGGTGTGGGCGCCGGATGCGGCGATCCGCAAGAAGATCCTGGTCGACAACCCGGCGCAGCTTTACGGGTTCTGAAGCCCGGCGCTCGACATCGCGGCCCGCTCACGTCCGAGCGGGTCGCGGTCGTAAGTCCGCAGCCAGTTGCCGGCCTTGCGCAGGCCGCCGAACGGGAACAGGTGAAATCCCGCGATCGAAGCCGTTGCGGCCGCAGGCGCGCAGCGCAATCCCTTGACGACATCGTCAGGCCCGGTATCCGTCAGCAGGCGACCGAACCGGCCGATCTGGGCCCGCAGCGCGCGCATGGAATTGCCGATGCCGCAGCGGAGCGCAAATTTTGTCAGCGTTGCCGGGGTCGCAGGACCGGCAAGACCAACGATCACGGGAAGGTCAATGCCGGCTCGATCGAGTTCAGCCATCCATTGCAGGATCGGCGTGCTCTCGAAGCAGAATTGCGTGACGACATCGACGCGCGTTCCTGTCCGCCGCCCCCAGTCGCGCCAGCCTCCCAGCCCCTTCAGCGCGTCAGGCAGTTCGAGGAACGGATGGCCCTCGGGATGACCGGCCACGCTGACGGACGTGATCCCGTGCGCCTCGATCAATCCGCTGGCGCAGACATCGCGTGCCGATCTGAACGGACCTTTTGTTGCGGCGACGTCGCCCGCGATCAGGAGGATGCGCGTGACGTTAGCTTCGCCCCGTGCCCGCGCCAGGAAATCATCGAGTGCTTCCCGCGACGGCATTTCGCGCGCCGCGATGTGCGGTACCGGGTTGAAGCCGGCGCAGCGCAATGCAGCGGCCGTTTCGATATTGTGACGATAATTGTCGCCGGGCAGGAACGTGATGGTGACGTCGGTGCCATCAGCGAAATGCTCGCGCAATTCTGCGATCTGATGCCCGCGCGAGGAGACCTCGACTGAAGCCGAGGGCAGCAGCGCGGCCAGTTTGGTGGATGCGTGCTCCGAGACGGTCACGGACGCCTCCCCTTGTCAGGCCGGTGTGCGGCGGCGCGAGATCACGTAGGTTTCGTCGTTGAACCACAGGCCGCCATGCTTCTTCAGAACGCGGTCGGTGGCTTCGAGGTAGCGCCCGTCGCGGACCACTTCCGACAGCCTGTTGTCCTCGATCTGCGCCACGTAGATCGCGGCGTTCCAGGCCGCAAACAGCGTCGAGGTGCCGATCGGTCCACTGACTTCGTCCGGCAGCGTGTGCATGCGATAGCGGAAGATCGAGCGCGCGTCGGAGGAGGCGTTGAAATTGTAGTGCCGGGCCGCCGCGCCGAGCTCGTGCTTGACCTGGCGCAGGATGGCGTAGCGGTCGGTCTTGAAGGGATCATCTCCCGGCCAGACCTGGTCGATGATTTCGATGCCGGGATCCTTGCCGTGTGAATGGATGCCGATCAGCCGCCCGCCCGGCCGGAGCGACTTGACCAGCGGCGTCAACACTTTTGAAGCCTTGAACTCCACGCTTGCCCGCGCCCGGTAGGGCTGTGAGGCGATGACCAGATCGTAATCCGCCATCACCCGGCCGGGCCGCGGCATGATCGGGTCAAGCAGGAATGAGTGATCCTCGCGCCGCAGCGTCAGGATCACCGGACGCTGATAGACCGGATTGCCCGTGGTCGGGCTGATGCCCGCGCGCCAGTTCTCGGCAAGGAAGCCTTCGAGCTCGCCGATCTGCTCGGCGAAGCCGTGCGCGGTGTTGCCGGTCAGCGTGACATCTTTCCAGATCAGGCCTTGGGCTGATGTTACCGAACGTGGCGTCAGCCAGGGCGCCTCGGCGTAATAGAGGTTGGTCACGACCAGCACGGTGGCGGGATGCTCGAACAGGCGATCCGCCATCTTCTCCAGCATCAGGCGGACGTCTTCGTAGCTGATCTCCTTCGCCACGACATAGAGCGGCATGGTGGGGAAGCGCGCATGCACCGCCCGCATCACCCGCGACAGCACGGTGCCGTCGCCGACGCCGGCATCGAAGATGCGAAGCGCCGGCGGCGCCGGCTGCAGATTGCCGAGTTCGAGCGAGATGCGGTTGCCGACCTCGGTCTTCTCGCTGCAGGTGGAGACGAACAGCAGGTATTTCTGGCGGTTGTCGAAGAATCGGAAGCCCGGCGGCGCGACGGCGTTGGCGGTGGCCGCAGCGGCCGCGCCGTTCAGCGGTTTGGCGGCCGGTGACGGTTGGCCTGCCGTTGCGGTCGAAGCGGGTTGATGCTCGGCGAGATACGCGCGGACCTTGTCGAGTGTGCCGGTCGTGATCCTGGCGCCGTCGCGCAACCGCGATACCAGCTTGCCGTCATTGACCACCAGCCGCCCGAAGGTGGATTCGGCCGTGCGGGTTTCGCGGCAATAGTCGCGGATTTCGCCGAGAATCTGCTCGGCGGTGGGCGCTGCTTTCGCCGGCTGCGCGTGGCCGTTCTGCCCGCCGTTCGATCCTTCGTTCGATCCTTGGCTTTCCTCGATCCGCATGGCTTGCTCCTGCGGTTGTCCCTGCCGGTATCAAGGGACGGCCGCCGGATCGCGTCAACCACAAACCGAGTGGGCAAGAAACATGGGCGTGTGCCCACAACGCATTACCGCGCCCGGCGCGAGAACACCGAGATCAGCACCGGCAGCGTCACGAGGATAACAATCGGCGCCAGCATCATGCCGGTCACCACCACGACCGCCAGCGGCTTTTGCACCTGCGAACCGATCCCCTCCGAGAGCGCCGCCGGCAGCAATCCGACGCCGGCCACCACGCAGGTCATCAGCACCGGCCGCAGTTGCAGCTCCCCGGTACGGACCACCGCGCGCATGCGCTCATAGCCTTCGTCGATGAGCTGGTTGTACTGCGACAGGATGATGATGCCGTCCATCACCGCGATGCCGAACAGCGCGATGAAGCCGATCGCCGCCGACACGCTGAACGGGATGCCCGTGATCAACAGACCGAGCACGCCGCCGAAGATCGCCATCGGGATCACGCTCATGGCGAGCAGCGTGTCGACCATCGAGCCGAAATTGAGAAACAACAACACGCCGATCAGCGCGAGACTGATCGGCACCACGATCGACAGCCGCTTGATGGCGTCCTGCAGATTGCCGAATTCACCGACCCATTCGACCCGCGACCCCGGTGGCAGTTCGACCTGGGCGGCGACCTTTTCCTGCGCTTCCTGGATCGCGCTGCCGAGGTCGCGGTTACGGACCGAGAACTTGATCGGCAGATAGCGTTCCTGCTGTTCGCGGTAGATGTAGGCGGCGCCCGAGATCAGGTTGATCGAGGCAACCTCGCTGAGCGGAATCTGCGTGATCGCGCCGCCCTGCCCGGCCACGCCGATCCTTAAGTTATGGATCGCCTCCGCGCTCTTGCGGTATTCGGGAGCGAGGCGAACGATGATCGGGAAATGCCGGTCGCTGCCGGGCTCATAGAGATCGCCGGCGCTGTCGCCGCCGACCGCGACCTTGATGGTGGCGTTGATATCGCCGGGTGACAGGCCATAGCGCGCCGCACGCGCCCGGTCGATATCGATCTGGACGGTCGGCTGGCCGAGTGAGGTGAACACCGCAAGATCGGTGACGCCCTGCACGGTGCCGAGCACGGATTTGATCTTGTTGGCCGTATCCGTCAGCGCCTGCAGATCGTTGCCGTAGAGCTTGATCGAGTTCTCACCCTTGACGCCCGACACCGCCTCCGAGACGTTGTCCTGCAGATATTGCGAGAAGTTGAATTCGACGCCCGGGAACTTGTCCTGCAACTGCCCCAGCAATTCCGCGGTCAGTTCGTCCTTGTCGCGGGTGCCGGGCCATTCGCTGTTGGGCTTTAAGGGAGCGAAGAATTCGGCGTTGAAGAGGCCGGCGGCGTCGGTGCCGTCGTCGGGGCGTCCGTGCTGCGACACCACCGATTCCACTTCGGGACGGGCGCGGATCATCCTGCGCATCTCGTTGACGTAGGCGTTGCCCTCCTGCAGCGAGATGGTCGGCGGCAGCGTGGCGCGGATCCACAGATTACCTTCTTCCAGCTTGGGCAGGAATTCCAGCCCGAGGAGCCGCGCAAACACGATGGTCATCACCACAAGAGCCGCCGCGCCGGTCATGACGATCTTCCGGTTCGCAATCGCCCAGTTCAGCACCGGCACGTAAAGCCGGTCGAGCTTTTTGACGATCCAGGTTTCGGCTTCATCCAGATGCGCGGGCAGGATGATCGCGCTCAGGGCGGGCGTCACGGTAAAGGTCGCGAGCAGTCCGCCCGCCAAGGCATAGGCATACGTCCGCGCCATCGGCCCGAAGATGTTGCCTTCGACACCGCTCAGCGTGAACAGCGGCAGGAAGGCTGCGATGATGATGGCGGCAGCGAAGAAGATCGAGCGCGACACGTCGGCGGACGCCGACATGATCGCGTGGGTCTTCATCCCCATCGTGGTGTCGAAGGAGATGTGGCTCCGCTCGGCTTCCGACAGTGCGGTGGTCTGCGACAGCCGCCGGAAGATCGCCTCCACCATGATCACGGTGGCATCGACGATCAGGCCGAAATCGATCGCGCCGACCGACAGCAGATTGGCGGATTCGCCCCGCAGCACCAGGATGATGACGGCGAAAAACAGCGCGAACGGAATCGTCGCGCCGACGATCAGCGCGCTGCGGAGGTCGCCGAGGAACAGCCATTGCAGCAGCACGATCAGGATGATTCCGACCACCATGTTGTGCAGCACCGTGTGGGTGGTGATGTCGATCAGATCCTTGCGGTCGTAGATCCGCTCGATCTTCACGCCGGGCGGCAGGATGCTGGAATTATTGATGTTGTGGACAAGCTGTTCGACGCGGGCAATGGTCGGCGAGCTCTTTTCGCCGCGCCGCATTAGCACTATGCCCTGAACGATGTCGTCGTCCTGGTCGATCCCGGCGATGCCGAGCCGCGGCTTCTCGCCGACGGTGACGCTGGCGATATCCTTGACCAGCACCGGATTGCCGCCCGACTGAGATACCATGGTGTTGTTGAGGTCGTCGATCGAGCGGATCAGGCCGACGCCGCGCACCACGGCGGATTGCGCGCCGATATTGACGGTGTTGCCGCCGACATTGATGTTTGCGTTGCCGACGGCCTGCAGCACCTGCGGCAGCGTCAGCCCGTTGGCGACCAGCTTGTTGAAATCGACCTGCAGCTCATAGGTCTTGGTCTTGCCGCCCCAGCCGGTGACGTCGATCACACCGGGTACGGCGCGGAAACGGCGCTGCAATACCCAGTCCTGCAGCGTCTTGAGGTCGAGCACGCTGTAATTCGGGGGGCCTTTCAGGCGGTAACGAAAAATCTCGCCGGTCGGGCTCAGCGGCGAAATGCCCGGCTGCACGTTGCCCGGAAGGGGTGTGAGCTGCGACAGGCGGTTCAAGACCTGCTGCAGCGCTTCCTCATAGGTGTAATCGAAGGAGAATTGCAGTTTGACGTCGGACAATCCGTACAGCGAGATGGTGCGGATGGTGCGCAGGTTCTTGATGCCGGCGACCTGGGTCTCGATCGGGATCGTGATGTAGCGTTCGATCTCTTCCGACGATAGGCCCGGGCTTTGCGTCACGATGTCGACCATCGGCGGGGTCGGATCTGGATAGGCCTCGATGTTGAGTTGCCCGAACGCGATCAGGCCGCCAACGAACACGGCGACAAACATGGCCACCATTAAATAGCGGCGGCTGACTGCTAGGGCGACCAGGCGATCCATTCAGATCGGAGCTTTCAGTGAGGGGTCAGCTGCCGGACGCGGCGCGGTCGATGAACAGCGCACCCTTGGTGACGATCTGCTCACCGGGTTTCAGATTGCCGACCACCTCGACGAGATCGCCATTGGTGAGGCCAGGCTTGATCTGACGCAATTCGATCGTCTTGTCCGGATGCGCGACCCAGATCCGCACCTGTTCGCCTTCATAGATCAATGCCTGCTTCGGCACTCCGACCGCCGGACGGTCGCCCGCCGAATAGATCGTGACGTTGGCGAACATCTCGGGCTTCAGCACGAAGTCCTTGTTGTCGATGGTCGCGCGGACCAGCAGCCGGCGCGTCGCCGGATCGATTGCGGTGGCGACATAGTTGAGCCGCGCCGACAGCGGACGGCCCGGCAGCGCCAGCACGTTGAACGTCACCTCCTGCCCGATCGCGACACTCGCGCAATCGCTCTCGCGGACGAAGGCCGTCATCCAGACGGTGGAGAGATCGCCGATCACATAGACGGGATCGCTGGCGCCGGCGTTGACGTACTGGCCGGGGCCGATCTTGCGCTGGACCACGGTGCCGGCGAGCGGCGCGAAGATGGTGGTCTCGGGATTGATGCGGCGCTTTTCCTGGAAGGTTGCGATGTCCTCATCGGTGAGGCCGAGAATGCGTAATTTGTTGCGCGCCGCCTCCATCGCCGTCTGCGACGAGCGCATGTCGTTTTCGGCCTGGATCAGGGTCGCCTGGCTCTGCTGGTAATCTTTCAGCGGAACGGCCTTGCCCTCGAACAGGTCCTTGGCGCGCGCTCCCTGCAATTGCGCCAGATCGAGCGCGGACTTCGCCTTGTTCATGGCGGCCATCGCGCCGATGAAATCGTTTTGCGCCTGCACGTTGTCGGCGGCCTCGATCACGAACAGCGGCTGGCCCTTGACGACGCTGTCGCCCGGCTTGGCCAGCAACTTGGTGACCCGTCCCGCATAGGGCGAAAACACCGGCGTCGAACGATCTTCATCGATCGCGATCTTGCCTTCGGTGACTTGTTCGGCGCGGAAGCCGCGTTGGGTGACGGGTTGAATGGTCAGGCTTGCCCATTCAGCGGGGCTCGGCGTGTAGCGCTGCGATCCCTTGCGGGACTGGCTCGAGACTTCCGAATGTCCGGTCTTGGCGCCACCGATCTTCGCAAAGCCGTACAGGCCCGCGCCGACTGCAAGCGCCACCAGCGCCACGGGCATGGCCCACCGCTTCCAGCTAAGTTCCTGCCATTGCTTTGTTATTTTATTGAGCATACGAGCCCGGACCACTCAGCGACGTTTTGCCTCACCTGCCCGCTAATACTGCCCAATTGGCAATTTACACAACCTAAAAAACCAAAATGGGCTTGGCGGCGAGGTTAAAGTTTGGAGAAGTAAAGCTGAACGAGGGATGACTGCCTCATTCGCGCGCCGGCCATTGCGATGGATGGCTGCCGAGCGGCATCGCCGGACGGGCCCAAAACGCCGGGGTTTTCGACAAAATCGCAGAGTGCCGGACCGACCGCAGCGCACCGAAACCTGAGCCGACCTCCTCGATGAAGGGCGTCACCGCCTCCCCCGTAAAATCACGGGTATTTAGACCGTCGGCCACCCGGCCGAGATTCCACAGCCAGCTTCCGGTCTGCGCCAGCGACACCTGGACGTGCCAGCTTCCGCCTTCACGCGCCTGGCGCGCTTTGGCCATCATGGCGCCGAACGCCATGAAATATCCGGTGGCGTGATCGAGCATCTGTGCCGGCAATTCCTTCGGTCCATCGACACCAGCGGCCTGCCCCTCGGCATGGTTGAATCCGGTCGCGGTCTGCACCAAAGAGTCGAAGCCGCGCCGCTCCGCCCACGGCCCGGCATGACCATAGGCCGACAACGTGACGTAAATGATACCGGGATTGATGCGCGCGGCATCCTCCGGCGAGAAGCCGAGTCCTGAGATCGCGCGCGGCCGGTAGCCTTGCGAAAAGATATCCGCCTCAGCCAACAGATCGCGCAGCGCGCCGCGCCCCTGCTCGTTCTTGAGTTCGACAAAACTCGTCAGCTTGCCACGGCCGGTGTCGATGGTGAGCCACGGGATCGCCGGCAGCTCGGGGCCGGAAATCAGCAGCACCTCGGCGCCATGCACGGCGAGCGTCCGGCCCGCCACCGGACCCGCGATCACCCGCGACAGATCGAGCACGCGAATGCCCGCAAGCGGCCGCTCGCCTTTGGGCCATGGCTTCGGTGCGGCCTCGCCGATTTTCGCGATCGAGATCAGCGGCAATCCGGCGAGCGCCTTGGCGTGCGGCGTTGCCGACCATTGGTCATGCGAGCGCATGAAGGCGACGACGCTGCCGCTCGTATAGGCCGCGGTCTCGAACGCCTCGCCGTCCCATTGCATCAGCGCCGCCTGAACCGCGTCACGCTCCGGCTTGCAGTTCAGCACCGTACAGACGGCGTCGCGGTGATGGGGAAAATTGGTGTGCAGGCGCACGAAGCCGTCGCGGGTTTTATAGACACCGGCGATCGCGTCCCAGGCCGGCGGCGGCGGTTTGCCGTCAACGCGCAGATAGCGTTCGCTCCGGCATTCGACCACGGCATGGCGCATATCGACCGCGACGTCCTGCGCCTCGCCGCTGCGCATTTTCCAGATCTCGGCCGCCGCCAGCCCGGTCGCGGCGACGCTAACCTGTGCGGCCGCCGCAACGCGAAACGAGGACGGCAGCTGCGGTTCATCGCCGGTCAGCGTGAGCGCGTCGAGCGTGGAAGCTTCGCCGCCGATCGAGGTCCAGATATCGGAGAGAATTTTACGGGGGCTTTGCATCGGCGTGTCTCTTCCCTAACGTTCGTCTCGGTAGTCTTAGCCGTCATTGCGAGCGAAGCGAAGCAATCCATGGCGCCACGTGTAGATAGATGGATTGCTTCGCTTCGCTCGCAATGACGGCCAGGGTCTTCACCTACAGAGGAGTTGCAATGGCTGCCATCGATCCCCTGACGGCGGGAGCCGTTTTGCTTGCGACTGCGGCCACGGATGCCGTCTACGTCATGTTCACCTCGGCGGTGGTCGCGCGCAAGCGCGTGCCGGCGGCGACCTGGAGCAGCGTCTGGTATTTGCTCTCGTCCTACGCCGTCATCAGCTACACCGAGAACTGGGCTTACGTTGCCTTTGCGGCCGTAGGCTCCTGGGTGGGCGCCTATGCGACGATCACCTTCCTGCACCGCCCGCCCGGCGGTCCACCGGTCGGCGCGGCACCAGAGTAGATTCTTTGTCGTCATTGCGGGCGAAGCCTGTAGCCCGGATGAACGCAGCGGTATCGCTTCGCTCATCCGGGCTACAGATTCCAGCGGCACCGTTCCCTCCCCGTCATTGCGGGCGCAGCGAAGCTTCGTCTTTTGGACCCGAAGCCGACGGTTCGGACCCGTGGGTGGAGGGTTGATTTAGATCAACAGATGCGTTGCGGCATTGTGCCCCGGCTACGCGTCCACAGGGTTCCGAAGTCTCCAAGAGGGAGTTTCCAATGACCCCTAACCGTAAGGATGACGATAGCTCAAAGACAGAAAGCCGCTTACAAAACCGCCGCAACCTGCTGCTTTGCGGCACCACATTCAGCGCCGCTTATTTGCTGTGTGCACTGGGAACAACCAGCCTCGCGCAGCAAACCACCGGCACACCGGGCTCACCCGGGGCCACCACCACGATAGATGGAAAGTATCTTCCACCGCCGCCACCGAAGTTTGGCGGCGACATCAACCTTCAAGCCAGTCAGTCCAAACCGTACTGGCCTGCCCGCGTGGTGCCGCCCAAGGGTGCGCCCAACGTGCTCCTGATCATGACTGACGACCAGGGCTACGGCGTTTCGGGGGCGTTCGGCGGCGTCATCCCGACACCGGCAATGGATCGCATTGCCCAGATGGGGTTGCGCTACACCCAATTCCATTCCACGGCGCTGTGCTCGCCGACGCGGGCAGCGTTGATCACCGGCCGTAATCACCATTCGGTTGGATTCGGCACCATTTCGGAGCAAGCGACTGGTTATCCCGGTTACGACAGCATCATCGGACCGGAGAGCGCTACTATTGGCACCATCCTGAAGCAGAACGGCTACGCCACCTCGTGGTTTGGCAAGAACCACAACACGCCGAGCTATCAGTATGGCGTGACGGGACCGTTTGACCAATGGCCCATCGGCATGGGCTTCGACTACTTCTACGGCTTCATGGGCGGCGAGACCGACCAGTGGACGCCATACCTGTTCCGGAACACCACCCAGGTTTTCCCCTGGGTTGGAAAGGTCGGCTACAATCTAACCACGGACATGGCGGACGACGCGATCGCCCACTTGCGACAACTCAATGCTGCCGCACCGGATCAGCCATTCTTCCTCTATTACGTGCCCGGCGGCACCCATTCGCCGCATCAGCCGACCAAGGAATGGATCGACAAGTTCAAGGGCAAGTTCGACATGGGCTGGAACGCCCTACGCGACCAGATTTTCGCCAATCAAAAGCGGCTTGGCGTCATCCCCGAGAACACGCAGCTCACAGCCTGGCCGGACGACCTGCAGAAGTGGGAGGCCTTGACGGCCGATGAGAAGAAGCTGTTCGCGAGGCAAGCCGAAGTGTTCGCCGGTTATGCCGCCTACACCGACCACGAGATCGGGCGCGTGATCCAGGAAGTCCAGGACGAAGGCAAGCTCGACAATACGCTGATCATCTACATCAGCGGCGACAACGGCACGAGTCCGGAAGGCACCACGCGCGGGACTCCGAACCAGTATACCGCTTACAATGGCATATTGGATCTTCCGATCGCCGAGCAGTTGAAGGCGTATGACGCTTGGGGCTCGGCCGCCACCTATCCGCACATGGCGGTGGCCTGGTCATGGGCCTTCGACACGCCATTCAAGTTTACGAAGGAGGTCGCGTCGCACTTCGGTGGCACCCGCCAGGGCATGGCAATCTGCTGGCCGAACCGTATCAAGGATGCGGGCAGCATCCGCACCCAGTTCCACCACATGATCGATATCGTGCCGACAATCCTGGAAGTTACCGGCATTCCGGCGCCGCTGATGGTCAACGGCGTCGCGCAGAAGCCGATTGAAGGTGTCGGCATGACCTACACCTTCGACAAGTCGAGCGCCAACGTGCCGTCCGCGCGCACGACGCAGTACTTCGAGATGTGGGGTAACCGAGCCATCTATCACGACGGTTGGATAGCGGCGACAACGCCACCTGCGCCGCCCTGGCTCCTGGGCACCGCCAAGATGCCCGCGGACGTGGTCAACGGCTACAAGTGGGAGCTTTACAACATTGCCGAGGACTACTCGGAGAGCAATGATATCGCCGCCAAGATGCCCGACAAGCTGCGCGAGATGCAGGAGCTGTTCTTGGTGGAAGCGACAAAGTACAACGTGTTTCCACTGGATAACTCGGTGCTTCAGCGCATCATCGCACCTAGGCCAAGTGCAACTGCAGGCCGGAACACCTTCACATACTCAGGCGAGTTATCAGGCCTGCCCACGAGCGATGCGCCCAGCATCCTGAACAGGTCCTACACGATCACCGCCGAAGTGGATATTCCGGGCAGTGCTGGTTCGACCGTTGGGCGTGCGGGCTCACAGGATGGCAGCGAAGGGATGATCGTCACCCTCGGCGGTCGTTTCGGTGGGTATGGCCTGTACCTGCTCAAGGGCAAGCCAGTCTTCCTCTACAACTTCGCCGACCTCGAACGCTTCCGCTGGGAAGGCAAGGACGCGCTCACGCCGGGCAAGCACACCATCGTGTTCGACTTCAAATACGATGGACCCGGCTTCGGCAAGGGCGGCACGGGTGTCCTGAAGGTGGACGGCAACGAGGCTGCGACCAACAAAGTCCCGCACACCCTTCCATTCCTCATGTCAATTGACGAAACCTTCGACGTGGGTGTCGATACACGTACCCCCGTTGACGACAAGGACTATCAGGTGCCCTTCCGTTTCAGCGGCAAGATTGACAAGCTCACCGTCAAGGTCGGGCCGGTGCAGCTCACCAGCGACGAGCATCAGATCATTCGGCACGCCCGCGCTGGCGCGAATAACTGATGCCACAGAAAATCCGGCCGGGTGTCCTTTCCTCGGGAGCCCGGCCGGACGCTGACGTGCCGGTGTCCAGCGATATCCGTCGATGCGCAGCTAATCAGTAGCTTCAGCGCCGTACGCATCCGGCGCTTACGTTTATCGCGCCATCAGCATCCATCGCATCTCACCGCGCGTTCGTGACGATGGCCAACGCCCCTCATCCGCGGCGAGACGGGCGGAGTTATGCGACTGATCTGCGTGAGAACGAAAGCAGAATATTTTTACGCCAAGGGCTGGACGGACTTTTGGTGATTTGCCCGTCGGGCAGTCACACTGCGCGTCACACATTGACGTGCGGTCGTACGGCGGAGTTCTTGCCTTCTCCCCTTGTGGGAGAAGGTGGCGAGCAGCGTCGATCCACCTTCTCCCACAAGGGGAGACGGAAAAAAGAGCGCAATGATGTGCCACGTCAGCATTGACGAAAGCGCCGTCGGCGATTTCAGCTTTCTCCCGGGTTACCTTCACCGCTACAATGCGGCGGAATCACATAAGGAAGAAAACAAAATGGACTTGGGTTTGAGGGGCAGAAACGCTGTCGTGCTCGGCGGCACGCGCGGCATCGGGCGGGCGATTGCGGACACGCTGGCGGGCGAAGGCGCAGGCGTCGCGGTGTGCGCCCGCAACGCGGATCAGGTCGCCGGCACCGTTGCCGAGTTGAAGGCGATGGGTGTGAAGGCGACCGGCGCGCCCCTTGATGTCACCGATGCCGCCGCGCTGAAGTCATGGATATCGGATGCGGCCGGGGAGCTGGGCAGCGTCGACATGCTGTTTTCCAATGCCGGCGCCATGGCGCTGGGTGGCGATCCCGCTTCATGGGAGCAAAATTTTCGGCTCGACGTGCTCGGCGCCGTCAACGCGTTCGAGGCTGCGCGTCCGTTGCTCGAAGCCAGCGGCGAGAAGACCGGCGACGCGGCCTTCGTCATCCTTTCCTCGATCTCGGCGGCGCAGGCGGATAGCGCCAGCTCATACGGCCCGATCAAGGCGGCGCTGATCCACATGGCCAAGGGACTGGCGCGGCAATACGCTGCTAAGAAAATCCGCGTCAACGTGGTGTCGCCAGGCACCGTTTATTTCAAGGGCGGCATCTGGAACGTGGTCGAGCAGAACATGCCGAAGCGCTACCAGGATGCGCTGGCGCGCAACCCGACCGGCCGCATGGCGACGCCGCAGGAAATCGCCAATGCGGCGGTGTTCCTGGCGAGCCCGGCCTCCTCCTTCACGACCGGTTCGAACCTCGTCGTCGACGGCGCGATCTCGAACCGGGTGAATTTCTGAGAGCGTTGCGGAGGGTGGGCAAAGGCGCGTTCGCGCCGTGCCCACCATCCATCCACATAACCAGCTGAATGGTGGGCACGCTGCGCTTTGCCCACCCTACAATTTCCAATGGCTCCGCCGGAGCGAACCAGCGGAGCCATCCTGATCCGCAACTACTTCACCGTCTCCGCGCCGGCCTTGCAGGCCACTGCATCCTGGTCGCCGGTCGCGCCGCTGCAACCGACCGCGCCGATGATCTTGCCGCCCTCAATCAGCGGGAAGCCGCCGGGAGATCCAGTCGGCGGGGGCGACTCCAATGTGATGATGTAGGCCCCGGCAGGTGTTTGCAGCACGTTGTTGATGTTCTGGGTCGGGCGCCGATAGCGAACCGAAGTGCGCGCCTTGTTCTGGGAAATCACCACCGACGCCTGCTGCGTATTGTCCATCTTGTAGAAATAGACGAGCTCGCCATGCGTATCGACGACGGAAATCGCGAGCTTCCAGTTGCGGGGAGATTTCGTGGCTTCGGCAACGACCGCCTTCACGATATCGGCGGCGCGATCGGCAGTGATCGAATTCCCGTACGGGATATCGAACGGCATCTGGTCAGGCACCGCCGCCGGGGTCGGCGGGGCGGCGGCCGGCTGCTGGGCCTGAGCCTGGCCGCAGATCGTCACGGCCGCGCAAGCCGCAAGAATCGCCAAGGTATTCCGACGCATGTCTTCCTCCCAAGGATTATTGATTATGAGGGTATTGATTATGTTGCGGCCGGGCCGTCCCCCTGCGCTGCCCGGCTGAAGGCAACAGTAGGCGTTTTCCGGGCTGCTTGAAACTCAATTTAGGCGTGCGTCTCGCGCCAGCCGCGGCGGCGAAGACAATGGGTGACGTCTCGAACGCGCCCGACGACACCAGTACGGTTGAGAGAGCTCGCCTTACAACTCGCGAAGTAAACCGGTAAATTTGAAAAGATAAACTAAGGAAACTTTACGAAATTACCTTCACTCTGCGGCCTGCTCCAAGACCCAGCCGACTGGGTATCAATGACGGATGGCCCCGATGATTGTCGACGAACAAAGGACAAAAGTGCAGCGCGAACCGCGACGCGAGCTGCGCAAACGGCCGACCTGGTTGACGGTCGACGACGGCGTGACGAAAATTGAATGCTTCGTCCTGGACGTCTCGCCGGGCGGCGCCAAGATCGCGACCGATACTGCGCTTGATGTCAGAGACAGCTTTGAACTGGCGCTGGTGCCCGAACATAAGACGCGCCAGTCGTGCGAAGTGGTTTGGCGCAGGGGCAAGACCTACGGCGTCAAATTTCTGTCCTGAAGAGCGGCGTCTTCGCCGTACCTCGAAGGACGTGGCCTTATGGCGCCCGGCGATGCGACGCATCGTCCAGAGACGGCGCGGAGCCTGTCATTGGGCAGCGCTCGCGCGGACGCGTTGGCGCCTCCTCACCGTGAGGGACGACAGCTATCCTCGGCCACGTGTTAAATTCTTAGCCCGCAACACCAGCATAGAAACTCATGCTGTGAAAATCGGCTGGGCCTGATCGATCCTGACCTCAGGTCGGAATGGCCATGGACCGGATCGGCTACCAATATCGGCGCCGACCCGCGCTCCCCCACCCCATCCTCACCCGCTGACATACTCTGGTCGTGATTGGCCTTGACACGTGACTGTATTATTACAGTTAAATGTCAGTTCGATTACAGCGGAGCGACGAATGAGCTTGGAATGGCAGGCGCGGTCAGGTTCCCTGGCCTGGTCGAATCCCGTGTCGTGGTGGTGGGGCCTGCTGACGCTGGTGAGCGGCGTCAATATCGCAGTCTGGTTCGTGCTGTATCGCGAGCTTCCCCTCCAGCCGACCGGAGCAGCCGGCAGCACGGCCGGCGTCGGGATCATGCTGCTGTTCTGTGCGGCCTATGTTTTCGGCTGCGCCTTCAGATCATTTCTGCCGCGCGCGGACGTGCAGCGGATCTGCCTGTTCGATACCTGGTGGTCCAGCGTTCTGGTCGGACGGTCGGTGGCGACCGTGGCCGAGATCGCTTTTGTGGCGCAATGGGCAATTCTCCTGCACCAGCTCGGCACGATGACCGGGGCGGAAACGACCGTGAATGCCGCGTGGGTGATCGTACCGCTGATCCTGATCGCGGAATGCCTGTCATGGTATGCGGTGCTGACCAGGAATTATCTCGGCAACGCCATCGAAAATTCGCTGTGGGCGGTTGCCTTCTTCATCATCGGCGTCGGTCTTTGCCGCCTGCTTCCGGAATTTCATGGGGCGGTTCGCGTGATCCTGGCGGTCGCCATCGCAGGCATTGCCGGCTTTCTGGCGTTTCTGATGACCATCGACGTCCCGATGTACCTGAACCGCTGGCGGACCGGCGATGCCGATGGCGACAAACGCCTGACGCCCCGCGAGGGCCTGCGCGACGTCAGCACGCGCTGGGTGGTGACGCACGACCTCGCCGAGTGGAAGGATGAGATTGCGTGGATGTCGCTTTATTTCAGCCTGGCGGTCTGGTCCAGCCTCGCACTGTGCGTCTTCTACGCGCTCGAAAATCATCTGCCGCGGTACCGGACCGACGCGGCGATCGTCAGCATGTCGCCTGCGGCAACCGGTCACGGTGCAAACGGCTTCGCGCCGGCGGTGAACGTTTCCACGGCAGATGCGTTGAGGAAGAACGCGGCGCCGTAAATCCATCGCCGGCGTGAGGCTTTGGTTTCACAAGGGCGGGCTTTGGATAGATTTCAGATAGGCGTTCATTTTCTGGCGCTGGCCGCGGCCTTTGCGCTTGCCGTGCCGATCGGCTGGGACCGCGAGAAGCGGGCGCGCAGCGCGGGCTTGCGCACCTTCCCGCTGGTCGCGATGGCAAGCTGCGGCTTCGTGCAGGCCAGCGAAAACCTGCTGGTGCATTCCCCCGACGGCATGGCGAAGGTGATCGAAGGCCTGATCACCGGCATCGGCTTCATCGGCGGCGGCGCGATCCTCAAGCAGGGGACGACCGTGCAAGGCACCGCGACGGCCGCCAGCCTGTGGGCTACCGGCGCGATCGGCGTTTCCGTTGGCCTCGGCAGCTACGACGTCGCGGTGACGGTCGCGGTGTTCACGTTCCTGACACTGAGGCTGCTGACGCTGGTCAAGGAAGAAGACGATATCAAGAAGGACGAAGGCGGCGATAAGTCGGACTGAACCTGATGGATTGTCCACCACGGATTCTCTGGCTGGATTTCAGCGCCTTATCGCCAACGCTGCAGTGCAACCGCTGGCGTTCCGCATTCAGAACTGTGGTGCCAGACGCGCCACCAAATTGTCACGTTGGCGGCGAATTGCGGGCGAAGTGCTGGCGGTCCATTCGCGGCTCCCAACCTCGCCTCCCTGCCACCTACCTCGTTTCCGTTGGACGGCGTCCGCCATTAATGGCTGGCTTTTCCGATCATCGAAAACCAAACTGACATGGGACAGAAAGTAATCGGCGCCGGGTAATGCCATTGGTTTTCACCATCGCTTTTCGAAACCTGTTTCACGACCGGCTGCGTCTTGTTGCAACCGTGATCGGGATCGTGTTTTCCATCGTTCTGGTCACCATCCAGATGGGCCTGTATTTCGGCTTCGGGCGCATGGTGACGACGATGATCGACCATTCGTCCGCCGATCTCTGGGTCATGCCGCGCGGAACCAAGGCCTTCGAGGACCCTTCCCTGTTGAACACGCGCGAGCGCTATCGCGCGCTTGCCATCAACGGCGTGGCCGACGCCATTCCGGTCGTGATCGGTTTTGCCGACTGGCGAATGCCGAGCGGGGCGATGACGCCGGTTTTCGTCATCGGTTCGGATCTGCGGGCTGGCGGGCTGCAACCGTGGGACCTTGTGGAAGGCCGGATCGAGGCGCTGGCGAGCGCCAAGGCGGTGGCGGTCGACCGGACCTATTTCGATCGCCTTGGTATCTCCGGGATCGGCGCGACCGCCGAAATACGGCAGCAACCCGTACAGGTGGTGGCCGTCACCAACGGTATCAGGTCATTCACCACGACGCCGTTCGTTTTCATGGACGTCGAGCGGGCGCGGACCTACACAGGGGTGCCGTCGGGAAAGGCTACCTATCTCATCGTTCGCCTGAACGCCGAAGCCGACAGTGGTGCCGTTCGCCGGCAGTTGATGTCGAACATCGCCAACGTCGAGGTCCTTACCCCGGCCGAGTTTCGCGAGCGCAGCCGCACGTTCTGGCTGTTCGGCACCGGCGCCGGCGCCGCCTTGTTCGCCGGCGCCCTGCTCGGCGTGATCGTCGGTACCGTCGTAGTCGCCCAGACACTCTATGCGAGCACGAAGGAGCATCTGAACGAATTCGCCACCCTGCGCGCCATGGGCTCCTCGCGGCGGTATATCTACAAAGTGATCCTCTGGCAGGCGCTGCTGAGCGCCGTCATCGGCTTCGCTATCGCAGCATTGGTCGGCGACGCCGTCGTTCGGCTGACCGAAGGGACCGCGTTGCCGATCATGATCACGCCCGGGCTGATGGCCGGGCTGTTTGCGCTGACCCTCGTCATGTGTATCGGGTCGTCGATCGCGGCGATCATTCAGGTCACCCGCATCGAACCCGCCATGGTGTTCACGCGATGAGCGAACCAATGCTCGAGGCGGCGAATGTAACGAAGGACCTTGGCCGCGGCGCTGCCAGGGTGGCAGCGCTCAAGGGCGTCAGCCTGGCGCTCAACGGCGGCGAACTCACCTTGCTGATGGGGCCTTCCGGCAGCGGCAAGACCACGCTGCTGTCGATACTCGGATGCATGTTGTCGCCGACGGAAGGGACGGTTCATGTTTGCCAGCATTCAACCGCCGGTCTCGACCCCGAGGAGCTGGCGCGCCTCCGGCGCGAGCATGTCGGCTTTGTGTTCCAGTCGTTTCACCTGTTTCCGACCTTGTCCGCCACCGACAATGTGAGGCTCGCGCTCGACGTGCGCGGTGAACCCCGCAGGGCGGCAAAGGTCCGGTCACGCGAGGCATTGGCAAAAGTCGGCCTGGCCCACAAGATAAAGGCGTATCCGCGCGACCTCAGCGGCGGCGAACAGCAGCGGGTAGCGATCGCGCGCGCCATCGTCGGAAATCCGTCCATCATCCTGGCGGACGAGCCGACGGCCGCGCTCGATGGTGAGAACGGCCAGGCGGTCATGAAGCTGCTTGCCGAGATCGCCAGGGAACGGGGACACGCCGTGCTGATTGTGACGCATGATCCGCGTCTGTTGCCATTCGCGGACCGGGTCGTTCATATCGAGGACGGACGGATCATTGCCGAGGAACGCGGCGGCATTCGCCAAACGCTGGAGAACCACTAGTCATGTCGAAGCGCCGGACCGCTCTGGTCGCCGTCGTGGCCCTGATTGCGGGCGCCGGGGCGCTGTACGCGATTACGGCGATCGCCCCCGTCGGGCCGACAAGGTGGGGCGTGTCGGCCGAAACCCCGACGGAAAAGCGCTGGCAGGCGGTTGCGCCCGGGCGCATCGAGGCTTGCTCGGGCCAGATCAAGGTCGCAACGGCTGTGGTCGGGGTGGTTCAGAAGGTTCTGGTGAAGACCAATGACAAGGTATTTGCGGGTGAGGCGCTGATCCAGCTCGCGGACGATGAGCTGAGGGCCCGGTTGGCGGCGGCGGAGACGCAGACGGCCTTGCGCGAGCGCGCCCGGGACGAGAAGTCGGCGACGGGCAGCGCGAGGACGCGGCGCAAGGCGCTGGATGCCGTGGCCGATGCCGAGCGGACCCTGTATGAAGCGCGCTCGGCCGTTGACCGGTCGGCCGCGAGGCGACGGGCCGGCAGCGGGTCGGAGGCCGATCTGACCGCGGCCCGGCTGGCGTTCACACGCGCCCAGAATGAACTGTCGACACGGCAGGACGAACTTCGCACCGCCGAGGACGACGGGGCCTTGCCGACCTCGCTGGAGGGCCAGCTCAGCATCGCCCGATCGGAATCCACGGTGGCGCGATCCGTCCTCGACAAGATGACGGTGCGGGCACCGATCGACGGTACCGTGCTGCAGGTCAATGTGCGGGTGGGCGAAGTGGTGTCCCCCGGTTCGCCGCAGCCGCCGCTGCAGCTCGCCGACCTCTCGGCACTATGTGTGCGTGCGGAATTGGACGAACGCGACCTCGGGTCGGTCAGATCAGGGCAAACGGTGACGGTGCGGACGGCGGCATTTCCCGATCGCGAGTTCGAGGGAAGCGTTCAGTCGATCGCGCCACTGGTCGAGCCCGGCCGCCTCGAACCGCCGGGATCGCGCAACCAGGCTGAACTGGATGTCGTCCGGGTCACGGTCGGGTTGACCGGAGCAGGAGATCTCACGATCGGAATGAAGGCCGATGTCTATTTCCGTTCGGACAAGGTCGCGAGCCCGTGAAGACGTTTCGTCGCCAAGCGCCACGAAGTTTTGCGCGTTAGCGACGAAGCCATTTCCTCGGGCGACGAAGAAATCCGGAAACGGCAATGTTGTAGTGATGTGGTGATGTGATCAGACAAGGGAGTCGATCATGTGGAACCTCATCGGCTTACTATACCGGGGATATTGCCTGGCCCGGCTGCGGGAGATGCGCAGGTTCGCCCATCACTAGAGCTTGATGACGCGCGAACAATGTGTCGCACCCGGAATGGCGGTTCATGTGACTTGCCGACTTGCGGCGAACCGAAATCGGGAATCAGCTGGCCGAAACCGTGATCGAAGGAGAAGGTTATGCAGCCATCGACAGACGATCTGCTAATACGCCAAATCAGTGCGCTGATCTCGGCAACCGCCGATGCATCCTCGCCCAGCAAGGAATACGCCCCCTTCATGGAGGCAAGGCTATACGAGACCCTGGCTGCACATTGCGCCGAAAAGCAAAGGCTCGCGGCTGCATTCGCCAGAGGTGGAGCCGGAAAGACAAAACGGGGATTGATCTACTGGTAGATCAGAACCGGCGGATCTGGGATTGCATCACCTCCACGAGGATCCTTTGATTTCTTTCACGCCGTGCCCGAGGGAATACGAGTTGGCCCGTTACCTCCAATCAACTCCGGTCGGGCGCACGATCGCCTGAATTGCCCCGGTGGAATGCCGAACTCGCGCTTGAACGCCCGATTGAACGCCGCCTCCGAGTCATACCCGACCTCGGAGGCCACCTGTATCACAGCCTCCCGCGTGGTTTGCAGCATCCTGGCGGCTAGTTGTAATCGCCAGCGCGCCAGATAAGTCAGCGGCGGCTCGCCAAGAAACCGGGAGAACCTCTCGGCGAGGACCGAGCGAGACACCCCGGCCTCGGCGGCAAGTTGCTCCACGGTCCAATGATGACAGGGTTTCCGGTGCAGCAGCGCCAGCGCGCCGCCGACGACCGCATCCCGCGCACCTGCAAGCCAGCCGGTCTGTTCCGGCGGCAACGCCTCCATATAGCGGCGGATGGTTTCGATGAAGAGCGCTTCCGCCATCTTGGAGAGCAGGATCGCCTGTCCCGGTCGCGCGGACCCAGCCTGGGAGACAAGATGGCGCACCGAGCTCTCCAGCCATTCGCCGGCCGGGTCGCCCCGCAGGTTGATCTTGATCATCAGCGGCAGGCCGGCGAGGAAGAGCCGATCGGCATGAAGTTCGCAGCCGAAATAGCCACAGACAAATCTTGTCACCTCGCCTCCGCCGCCCAATCGCATCGTGGTCAGATGGCCGACCAGGAACTCGCCGATCGAAGCTCCGCTGTCGAGGTAGGCCGACGGCGAGCCGTTCGAAACGGTATGGGCATCGCCGTGGGGGATGATCAGGATATCGCCTGCGGCGACGGCGATATCGTCTTCGCCCGGGAAGCGCACGATCGCCTTCCCGTCCGTGACCAGGTGATAGCTGACCAGGCGCTCGGTTCCAGGAGCAAGGACGTGGGCGACGTTTCGCAAATGAGGCACCCGGAACCCCCAGGGAGCGGTGCACTCCGCGTGGTAGAAGATGGCGCCCGTCATGTGCACCGACGCGAGAGCTTCCGATAAGGCATCCATTCCTTGGCTCCCGAACGTGGACCCTGGCCTGCAAAGAACCACGGAGTTTCGGCAAAGTTGCGACTTCGGTTTCTCGCTACATCGACTGCATGGCCTCGGCCGCCGCGATCAGTCAACCTGGCTGCCATGAACCGGCACGAAAAAACTTTGCAAGGAGGTTTCGATGGACAAGGCATTCGACGCCATCGTCATGGGCGCGCGTTGCGCCGGCTCGCCAACCGCGATGTTGCTGGCGCGCAAGGGATACCGCGTGCTGGCGGTCGATCGCGCGTCATTCCCGAGCGACACCGTCTCGACCCATCTCGTGCATCCCCGCGCTGTGAATGCGCTTTCGCGATGGGGGCTACTTGACCGGCTGGTGGCGACCGGATGCCCGCCGATCCATACCTACGCCTTCGACTTTGGCCCATTCACCATTGCCGGCGCCCCCGGTACGGACAGGGATCCCGTTGCCTACTGCCCGCGGCGGACAATCCTCGACAAACTGCTCGTCGACGCCGCGGCCGAATCCGGCGCCGAGCTCCGTCAAGGTTTCATCGTCGAGGAAATCATCGTCGAAGGAGCGCGCGTCGTCGGCATCAAGGGCCGATCGAAGCAAGGCGGCACTGTCACGGAATATGCCGAAATTGTCGTGGGAGCCGACGGGCGGCACTCTCTGCTGAGCGAGGCTGTGCATCCTGAGCACTATCGCGAGAAGCCGCCTTTGCTGGCGGGTTACTACAGCTATTGGAGCGGGCTGCCCACGGACGGCCGCTTTGAAACCTATATCCGCGACAAGCGTGCATTTGCGGCAATGCCGACCCATGACGACCTGACGCTTGTCATTGCCGGATGGCCTTACGCAGAGTTTGCGGACAACAAGAAGGATATCGAGGGCAATTATTTGAAAGCGATCGAACTGGCGCCGGACTTTGCCAAACGGCTGCGCAGCGCCACGCGCGAAGCACCGTTCGCCGGCACCGCGGTGCCAAACTATTTCTGCAAGCCTTACGGCGCAGGCTGGGCTCTCGTGGGGGACGCCGGTTACAACAAGGATTTCGTAACAGCGCAGGGAATTCTCGATGCCTTCCGGGACGCCGAACTCTGCGCCACGGCCATCGACCAATCGTTGTCGGGCACGCGGCCATTCGAGGAGGCCATGAGCGAGTACCAGCACACCCGCGACGCGGCGGCCGGAGCGATGTACGATTTCACTTGCGAACTCGCAACGCTCGAGCCGCCGCCCCCCGAGCTGCAACGGATCCTTGGCGCGGTTCACGGCAACCAGGCCGCCATGGACGGCTTTGCACGCCTGAATGCCGGGACGATATCGCCGGCAGAATTTTTTGCACCTGAGAACGTCGAAGCGATCTTTGCTGCCGCAGTCTCGGGAACTCAAAGGGCGAGTGCATCGTGAAAGCAGCATCAGCTCTCCGATAGCAACCGCAGAAGAGATTAGCTCAGTGAAAATCCCGTGACGGCGGCAGGATGCGGACGTCGCGCGGGTGGCGGATTTTTTGCGCGGGGCTATCGACGTGATCGCGACGGTCGTCGTTGAGCGGCTCGACCAGCGCGGGGCCAGCCGGCACGGGATGCTTGCGGCCCGGCGCATCATTGGCGAGGCCGATCAGGTCGTGGGAGCGGTCGAACATCCGCTGCGCCACCAGATGCGTGACGTGTTCCGGGCTGCTCTGAATATAGCCTTCGACCAGGATGAGGCGGGCGCCCATCACCTCTTTCCGGTACTGCTCCATCACCTTGGGCCACACCACGATGTTGGCGATCCCGGTCTCGTCTTCCAGTGTCATGAAGACGACGCCCTTGGCGCTGCCGGGCCGCTGGCGAACCAGCACCACGCCGGCGCAACGGACGCGGTGCCTGTCGTTCTTGTGGTTGACGTCCTTGCAGGCGACAACGCGCTCCTTCGTGAACCTCTCGCGCAAAAATTCCATCGGGTGGCCCTTCAGCGATAGCCGCACCGTCTGGTAATCGGCGACCACCTGCTCCGGCAGCGGCATCTCAGGCAGCGGCCTTGCGTTCTCGTCGGGCTGCTCGCGGGCGACCGCCGCCTGAAACAGCGGCAGCGGCACGTCGTCGGGCAGCCGCCGCACCGCCCACAGCGCCGCGCGGCGGTCGAGCCCGATGGAGCGGAAGGCATCGGCATCGGCGAGCAGGATCAGCGCGCGCTTTGGCAGGCCGGTGTCGCGGGCGAATTCTTCCAGTGAGGTGAAGGGACGGCGCGTGCGGGCGGCGACGATGCGGTCAGCCCAATCGGTTGCTTTCTCGACATTGTCATTCTCCGATGCGCAATTGCGCATCCGAGAATCCATCAAGCCGCTCATGCGCTGAGGAACAGATTCTCCGATGCGCGATTGCGCATCGTAGCTCGCGCTTCGCGCCCTCCGGAATGACAGTTGAAGTTGCTTCAGCCTCTCCTCATCCTCATCAACCCAGCTAAACCCGTCGATCTGTCGGAAGCCGAGCCGCACCGCGCAGTATTTCCCCTGCCCCTGCTCCAGCGTGTTCTGCGCGAAGCTATGGGACACGTCGATCTCGCGCACCTCGACGCCGTTAGTGCGGGCGTCGCCGACGATCTGAGCCGGCGCGTAGAAACCCATCGGCTGCGAATTGAGCAATCCGCAGCAGAAGGCGTCCGGGTGATAGTGCTTCAGCCATGACGAGATATAGACGAGCTGCGCAAAACTGGCGGCGTGGCTTTCCGGAAAACCGTAGGAGCCAAAACCCTTGATCTGGTCAAAGCAGCTTTTGGCGAATTCCGGCGCGTAGCCGCGCGCGATCATGTTGCCGATCATCTTGTCCTCGAACTTGCCGATGGTGCCGACGTTGCGAAACGTCGCCATCGCGCGGCGCAAGCCGTTGGCTTCTTCGGATGTGAACCTGGCCGCCTCGATCGCGATCCGCATCGCCTGCTCCTGGAACAGCGGCACGCCGAGCGTCTTGTGCAGCACCTTGTAAAGCTCATCCGGCTCGCCATGCTCTGGCGCCGGCGAGGGATAGCTCACCTGCTCGATCTTGTTTCGCCGGCGCAGGTACGGATGCACCATGTCGCCCTGGATCGGCCCGGGCCGCACGATCGCGACCTCGATGACGAGGTCGTAGAAGGTGCGCGGCTTCAGGCGCGGCAGCATGTTCATCTGCGCGCGGCTTTCGACCTGGAATACGCCGAGCGATTCCCCACGGCACAGCATGTCGTACACATTCTTGTCGTCCTGCTCGACGGTGGCGAGCTCCCAGCGCTCGCCCTTGTGGTCGGCAATGAGATCAAAACATTTGCGGATGCAGGTCAGCATGCCCAAGGCCAGCACGTCGACCTTCATCATGCTAAGCGCGTCGACGTCGTCCTTGTCCCATTCGATGAAGGTGCGATCGTCCATTGCCGCGTTGCCGATCGGCACATAGGTATCGAGCCGGTCCTGCGTCAGCACATAGCCGCCGACATGCTGCGACAGATGGCGCGGGAATTCGATCAATTCGGTGGCGAGTTCGACCGCGAGCTCGACCATCGCATTCTGGGGATCGAGCCCGGCCTGACGAACCTGCATCTCGTTGAGGCCCTTGCCCCAGCTTCCCCACACCGTATCGGCAAGCGCCGCGGTGACGTCCTCCGTCAGCCCCAGCGCCTTGCCGACGTCGCGGATCGCGCTGCGCGGACGATAATGGATGACGGTCGCGATAATAGCGGCGCGGTGGCGGCCATAGCGGCGATAGACATATTGCATCACCTCCTCGCGCCGCGAATGTTCGAAATCGACGTCGATGTCGGGCGGCTCCAGCCGCTCCTTGGAAATGAAGCGCTCGAACAGCAAATCAACCTTGGTCGGGTCGACCGAGGTGATGCCGAGCACGTAGCAGACGGCGGAATTCGCCGCCGAACCCCGGCCCTGGCACAGGATGTTCTGGCTGCGCGCGTAATGGACGATGTCGTGCACGGTGAGAAAATAATGCGCGTATTTGAGCTCGGCGATCAGCGCGAGTTCCTTGCGCAAGGTGGCGCGCAGCGTGTCAGAGACTTCTCCGCCGAAATATCTGTCGACGCCGGCCCAGGTCAGGTCTTCCAGATGCTGCTGCGCGGTCTTGCCCGGCGGCACCGGCTCGTCCGGATACTGATATTTGAGCTGATCGAGCGAGAAGCTGATACGGCCGGCAAAGCGCATGGTTTCCGTGATCGCCTCGGGAATATCGCGGAACAGCCGCGCCATTTCGCGGGCCGGCTTCAGGTATCGCTCGGCATTGGCCTCGAGCCGGCGGCCGATCGCGTCGATGGTGGTCTTCTCTCTGATACAGGTCAGCACGTCCTGCAGCGGGCGGCGGGCAGGATGGTGGTACAGCACATCGTTGGTCGCCAGCAGCGGGACTTTTGCCGCAAGCGCCAAGCGATGCAGCCGGGCCAGCCGGCGCCTGTCGTCGCCGCGGTAAAGCAGGCTCGCGGCGAGCCAGACGCTATCGGCGCGGCTGTTCTTCAGACGCGCCAGGATTGTTTGCGCCTCCGCCGCGTCGAAACGATGCGGCAATGCCAGCACCAGAAGCTGGCCTTCGGCGAATTCAAGCAGGTCATCGAACCCCAGATGGCATTCGCCCTTCTCGATCCGCGTGATGTCGTCGCCGCGTTTGCCGCGGGTGAGCAACTGGCACAGCCGGCCATAGGCGGCGCGGTCGCGTGGATAGATCAGGATGTCAGGCGTACCATCGATGAAGACGAGCCGCGTGCCGATCAGGAGTTTTGGCTTATGCTTGACCTCGGGGTTATCCAGTTCCTTCCAGGCGCGCACCACGCCGGCCAGCGTGTTGTGGTCGGCAATTCCGATGGCGGGGATGCCGAGTTCGCTTGCCTGATGCACATAGGCGCGCGGATCGGAGCCGCCGCGCAGGAACGAGAAATTGGTGGTGATGCCGATTTCGGCATAATTATCGAAGGGGCTTTTCATGCGAACAGCCCGTGCACGAACCATCTGACCGGCGCGGGCTCGCCCTCTTCGTCGGCCAGCTCGCTTTCATAGAGCCCGTCACGAAAGATCCAGAAACGAAGTCCCGCCTCGTCCTCGATGCGGAAATAATCCCGTGTCGGGCCATCGCCGTTCTGCTTCCACCATTCCATCGCGATGCGCTCGGGCCCCTCCACCCGCACCACCGCATGGGTGACGCGCCGCCAGGTGAACTGATGCGGCGGGCCGTCGGGCACGGTTGCAAACGGCACGTTGATGGGCTCCGACCTGTCGAACAGCCGCAGCGGCCGCAGCGGCGGCTCGCTTTCGATGCGCTCCGGCCATGCGGCCTGCGCGGCGGCCGCCAGATGATGTTGTGCGGCTACAGCCATCACCGCGCGTTCGGGGATATGCGTGTCCTGCGGCAGATGCACGACCACGCGCTTGCCGCCGATGCGCGCGGCGATGCGATCGATCAGCGCGGCCAGTTCATCATTGTCATGGACATTGGCGTCCAGATCGCGCTGCTGCTGCACCACGATCTCGGTGCGGCTGGCAGAGAGCCTGATGAGATCGAAGCCGAAGCCGGGATCGAGGGGATCGTTCAGCGCATCGAGCCGTTCGCGGAACAGGCGGTCGATCACCTCTGGCTTCGTCACGGGACGTCCGGTCTCGACCGAGATCGTGCGCACCGCGCCGTCGGTGCGGAAAAAGCTTGCTTCCAGCCGCCGCGCACCCTTGCCCTGTCTGTCCATCGCCGTGACCAGCATTCGAGCGAGCGCGGACAGGTTGATCGCGATCACGGTGTCGGTGGCGACCGGTTCGGGAAAGCGCTTTTCCACGATGTAATCCGGCAACAGCTTTCGCGGGCTGATCGGCGCATCGCCCTCGCCCAGCGCCTGCTCCAACAGCGTCGTGAAGCCGGCGCCGAACCGCGCCGTGATCTCGTGGCGGCCGCGCGCGGCGACGTCGCCGATGGTCTTCAGGCCCGCGCGGCGCAGGCCACCGGTAATAACTTCTCCCGCGCCTAGCGCGGATACCGGCAGCGGGCTGACGGCCGCGGCCTCCTCGCCCTCGGCGATAATCTTTCCGGAAGTCTGCCGCGTCAGCGTGCGAGCGCAGATCGAAGTACTCGCGATCGCAGCGCTGACGGCAAAGCCGCGCCGGCTCAGCGCACTGCATAAGATCTGCAGCAGCGCACGCTCGCCGCCGAACAGATGGGCGCAGCCGGTGATGTCGAGATAGAGCCCATGCGGCGGATCGAACGCCACCAGCGGCGTGAATCGGTCGCACCAGTCGGCGATGTCATCGAGCGTCTTGCGGTCGGCGACCTCGTCGGCGTCGAACACCGTCAGTTCGGGGCAGATCGCGCGGGCATTGGCGAGCGGCAGGCCGATCGAGAGACCGGAGCGCACGGCCATATCGTCGAGCGCGTAGATCTGCAGCGCGTTGTTTTGTTTGACGACAACGACGCTGGGTGTTTTATCCAGCGCGTCGCCGTTCTGTAAAAGCTTGCGCTTGATGCGGTCGATGGGCAGGCGTGGCAGCCACAGGCTGAGAATACGCCGACGGTTCACTGAACAGGCACTCATCACAATTCCATTCCATGATCCAGCGGCCGACCGGGCCATGACGGTTACGAACCAGTTGCGCGTCGAAGACGGGCGCGCCCCACGCGGTCCACGGCGCTGACGGCGGCGAATGCGCCGCGCGCACGATCCACCTTGTCTCCGCGGTCGAGGGGCGCGGCTCCGCGGCCATCCGCAGTACAAGTGCGGTGACGCCGGAGGCTGCCGCGGCCAATGTAAGTTTGCGGCTGGCGACGAGATCGAGCTGGCGCGCCTGCCCCCAGACTTCCAGCACGACGACGCCGAGCGCATCGCAGGCCAGCGCGTCGGCGGCGGTCCGCAACGCGGCGTCGGTGTCAGGCGCGCGCACGGTCACCAGCAGCCGCGGATCGAGACCGAGTTCGCAAAGCCCGCTCATCGATAGCGCGCCGGATTCGATTTCCGAAAAATCCTGCCGCACCCAGACCAGCGGCCGGCGCGGCGACACCCTGCCCGCGAGCCCCGCGATGAATCCCGTGGCCGCCGCGCTCTGATGGCCCTCGGCGAACACTTCATGCACCACTGCTGCCGCAAGCCCGCCGCAAAGCGTCGCATCCGCTGCCGCATGGCCGAGCGCGACCTTGTTGAGGTCATGCGCATCGCCATGCGTCTCGAGGCGTTCGATGCGCCCTCGCAAATTCGCAAGCGCGCTTGTGCGTGCGGTGCTCATGCGCCGCTCCTTCGAAATTTTGGCCTTTACCGCTTTTTCCTAGTGAACCCGCGGCTGGCTCATTTGTTCATGATATGTTCTAATATAAAGCTAACCGGCAGGGCAGAGTCAATCGGGATCGACGCTTTGGCGATTCATGAATGGAATCAAAGGGATTCAACGATGGATGTGCAACGTAAGCTGGAAATCCTGGCGGATGCGGCGAAATACGATGCTTCCTGCGCTTCCTCAGGGACAGAAAAGCGGGATTCCAGCGACGGCAAGAGCCTCGGCTCGACCGCGCCGGGCATGGGCATCTGCCATTCCTACGCGCCCGACGGACGCTGCATCTCGCTGTTGAAGGTGTTGCTCACCAATGCCTGCAATTACGATTGCTTATATTGCGTCAACCGCACTTCTTCGAACGTGCCGCGGGCGCGCTTCACCGTCGACGAGGTGGTGAAGCTGACGATCGACTTCTATCGTCGCAACTACATCGAAGGATTGTTTCTCTCCTCCGGCATCATCCGCAGCGCCGACTACACCATGGAGCAGGTGGTGAGCGTCGCGCGGAAACTGCGCGAGGAGCATCACTTCCGCGGCTACATTCATCTCAAGACCATCCCCGAGGCCGACGATGCGCTGATCGCGGAAGCCGGCAAATATGCCGACCGTCTTTCCATCAACATCGAGATGCCGCTGGAGAACAGCCTCGCCAAATTCGCTCCGGAAAAGGATGTGCGCGCGATCCGCCGCACCATGGGCCGGTTGCGGCTGAAGCTCGATGAGGCGAAAGCGAACAATCAGGCCGCAACGAAGGCAAAGCCGCCGCGCTTTGCGCCTGCCGGCCAGAGCACGCAGATGATCATCGGGGCGGATGCGGCCAATGACAAAACCATCCTCGACACCAGCGCCAATCTCTACGGCTCCTACCGGCTCAAGCGCGTCTATTATTCAGCCTTCAGCCCGATCCCGGATGCCAGCCGCGCGCTGCCGCTGGTACCGCCGCCGCTCATTCGCGAGCACCGGCTCTATCAGGCCGACTGGCTGATGCGGTTTTACGGCTTTGACGCTGGCGAGATCGTCGACGAGGCGAAAGGCATGCTGCCGCTCGACATCGATCCAAAACTGGCCTGGGCGCTGCGCCACCGCGACCGCTTCCCGCTCGATGTCGCAACCGCCAGCCGGGAAGAATTGTTGCGGGTGCCGGGCTTCGGCAACAAGGCCGTCGACCGCATCATCGCCACGCGCCGCCTGACCTCGATCCGCGTCGCTGATCTGTCGCGGCTGCATATCCCGCGGAAGAAGGCGCTGCCGTTCGTCGTGCTCAGCGATCACCGGCCATCGCCGCATCTGCTCGATGACGCGGGGCTGGTGGAGCGGTTCAAGCCGAAGGCGACACAACTGGGATTTGGATTCTAAACCCGCAGCGTCATTGCGAGGAGCGAAGCGACGAAGCAATCCATGTCTCAACAAGCGAAGAAATGGATTGCTTCGCTTCGCTCGCAATGACGGAGAAAGCACCATGCACCACATCACCCTCGACAACGAAACCGACTTCGACGGCTGGCGCAAAGCCGCCCGCGCGCTGGCGCTGAACGATGTGAAACCGTCCGACGTGAACTGGCGCGTGGCTGATGATGCGCCCGAATTGTTCGAGCCGACGGTGCCCCCGCTCGAGCCGCCCGGCACGTTCAACGTACCGGCCAAATTCGTCGAACTGGCAGAAGTCGCGATCCTGCATCGCAATCCCGAGCGGTTCGCCCTGCTCTATCGCCTGCTGTGGCGGTTGCGAATTCATCACGATCTCATTGATATCGCAACCGATCATGGCGTGGCCGAGCTCGCCGCGATGGCGAAGGCCGTGCGCCGCGACGAGCACAAGATGCACGCCTTTGTCCGCTTTCGCGAAGTCGGCCGCGAACAGAACTCGCACTTCGTGGCCTGGTTCGAACCGGAGCACCACATCGTCGAACTGGCCGCGCCGTTCTTTGCGCGCCGTTTCGCCGACATGCCCTGGTCGATCCTGACGCCGGACGCCTGCGCGCATTGGGACGGCCATGCCGTCTCGATCACGCCAGGCGTGGCCAGGAGCGAAGCCCCGACCGCGGACCGGCTGGAGGAAACCTGGCGGCGTTACTACGCCAGCATTTTCAATCCTGCCCGGGTGAAGGTGCAGGCCATGCAGAAGGAGATGCCCCGCAAATACTGGCGGAACCTGCCGGAGGCTTCATTGATTAAACCGCTGATCGAAAGCGCCGAACGTACCGCGAGCACCATGATCGCGAATGCGGCGACCGAACCGCACAAGCCTCAGAAACGGCTGGAACCGCCCGAAGCAAACAAAATGGCCCGCAAAGACGATATAGAGACGCTGCACGAGGAAGCCGCCGATTGCCGCGCCTGTCCTCTCTACAAGAATGCGACCCAGACCGTGTTCGGCGAAGGCCCGCCAACCGCGCGGATCATGCTGGTCGGCGAGCAGCCCGGCGACAAGGAAGACCTCGCCGGCAAACCGTTCGTCGGGCCCGCGGGGCAAATGCTCGACCGCGCGCTGCAAGAAGCCGGCATAGACCGCCGCACAGTCTACGTCACCAATGCGGTCAAGCATTTCAAGTTCGTGCCGCGCGGCAAGATCCGCCTGCACCAGAAGCCGAACACGCCGGAGATCAAGGCGTGCCGGCAGTGGTATGAACGCGAACTGGCCGCGATCAAACCCGCTCTGGTGGTGGCCATGGGCGCCACCGCGGCGCAAAGCGTGGTCGGGAAAATCACGCCGATCAACAAGAACCGGGGCCGCCCGATCGATCTCGACGACGGCTCCAGGGCGCTGGTGACGGTGCACCCGTCCTATCTGTTGCGGTTGCCCGATGCCGATGCCAAGGCGCGGGAATACCAACGCTTCGTTCAAGACCTCAAAATCGCCGCCGACATGCTGCGAAAATCGGCACATGCGGCCTGAATTCCGCCAACCCGGCAGCCGCAATTTCTGGTGAAATATAGCGGGAAAAATTGACAATCGCATTTGCAACCATTAATTGATTGAAGACACAATCGCATTCTCAAGGGAATGTGGGACGTCTGGTCACGCCTGACGCTCCCATAAGGTCGACGCGCTGCGCGGTACCCCTTCAGCCCCGGCGCCGTGCAGCGCGCGACCTAACTCTTCCGCCGCAAAGCCCTCCGGCAACAGAGGCGGCGTGCAACCGCTCAGCCGCGCGCGACCGAAATAGCTCAGCTCTCATTCAAAGGATGGGAGCGGCCCAATCGCGCGGCCCTCCTCGCCAATCCCCAACGATTCCAAGGGGGAGTATCCGACGCCAAGGCATACGCCCGCGCCGGCGCACATTGCATCGCCTCCCCGCTACCCGAGCCAACCGCTGACTGTCATCTAACCTTCAAGTCCCTCGGTCAAAGATGCCGCCCTCTCAGCATATTACGACGGGGGTCAGAATGACCGATATTACACTCGATTCATCGATCGGCGACGCAGCGCCGATCCAGCCAGCCTCGCGGCCGAACCTCGACAAGGGTTTCAATCCGCTGACCATGATCCTGTTCTTCGGCATCCTCGCCGCCGGGCTGCTGTACGTCGCCTACAGCATCTACGCCGACATCGACGCGACCGGCATGCGGGTCACCGCTTTCCTGCCCTACATCCTGCTGTTCGTGGCGCTCCTGATCGCGCTCGGCTTCGAATTCGTCAACGGTTTCCACGACACCGCCAACGCGGTCGCGACCGTGATCTACACCCATTCGCTGCCGGCGGAATTCGCCGTGATGTGGTCGGGCTTTTTCAATTTCCTCGGCGTGCTGCTGTCCTCGGGCGCGGTCGCCTTCGGCATCGTCTCGCTGCTGCCGGTGGAATTGATCCTGCAGGTCGGAAGCAGCGCCGGCTTCGCGATGGTGTTCGCGCTACTGATCGCCGCCATCATCTGGAACCTCGGTACCTGGTATTTCGGCCTGCCGGCGTCCTCTTCGCACACGTTGATCGGCTCGATCATCGGCGTCGGCATTGCCAATGCGCTGATGCGCGGCCGCGACGGCACCTCGGGCGTCGACTGGACCAAGGCGACCGAGATCGGCTACGCGCTGCTGCTCTCGCCGCTGTTCGGCTTCTGCATGGCGGCGATCCTGCTGCTGGTGTTGAAGTTCATCGTTCGCAATCCGGCCCTGTATGCCGCGCCTGAAGGCAACAAGCCGCCGCCGCTGTGGATCCGCAGCATCCTGATCGCGACCTGCACCGGCGTCAGCTTCGCCCACGGCTCCAACGACGGCCAGAAGGGCATGGGCCTGATCATGCTGATCCTGATCGGTACGGTGCCGACCGCCTACGCGTTGAACCGCGCGCTGCCGGAATCCCAGGTGGCGCAGTTCCAGAAGACCTCGGAGGCCGCCTCCAAGGTGGTCGCCGCCAAGGGCGCCGGCCACAGCATCATCGGCGATCCCAGGCCGGCGGTGACGCAATACGTCGCCACCCGCCAGATCAGCGAAGGCACCTATCCCTCGCTGGCCGTGCTGGTGAAGGACGTCGGCGAGCAGGTCCAGAAATACGGCTCGCTGAACAAGGTGCCGGCGGAAGCCGTCGGCAACACCCGCAACGACATGTACCTGACTTCGGAAGCGATCCGCTTCCTGATGAAGGACAAGGAAAACGACCTGAAGAAGGAAGAGGTCGATACCCTCAAGGCGTACAAGGGCTCGCTCGACTCAGCCACCAAGTTCATCCCGCTCTGGGTCAAGATCGCGGTGGCGATCGCGCTCGGGCTGGGCACCATGATCGGCTGGAAGCGCATCGTCGTCACCGTCGGCGAGAAGATCGGCAAGTCGCATCTGACCTATGCGCAGGGCGCGTCCGCCGAACTGGTTGCCGCCGCCACGATCGGCGCCGCCGACGTGTTCGGCCTGCCGGTTTCCACCACGCATGTGCTGTCATCCGGCGTCGCCGGCACTATGGCAGCCAACGGTTCGGGCCTGCAGATGGCAACCATTCGCAATCTCCTGATGGCATGGGTGCTGACGCTGCCGGCTGCGATCTGCCTGTCGGCAGGCCTCTACGTGCTGTTCTCGAATCTGTTCTGACAACGACAAACCCGCCGAGAACTGAGGTGCAGGATCAACCGCACGCCGCGCTTTCTCCGCCCCGGGACGGCGCGGCGTCGCTGATCCCGGGCCTCGTCTGGGCGTTTCGCATCCATTCGGACGGCGTTCCGGAAATGCTCGCCGTCGACCAGCCGATTCCGTTTTCCCGTGACGGGCTGCTCTGGCTGCACTTCAACCTCGCCGATGCCCGCGCGCTGCAGTGGCTGACCTCCGCCAACTTCCAGGTGCCAGCCCAGGCACGCGCGCTGCTGCTGTCAAAGGACACTTACCAGCAGCTTCATACCGTCGACGACTGCGTCTACGGCGTGATCTCCGATCTGTTGCGCGACGTCGGCGAGGCGACCGAGGATACCGGATATCTCCGCTTCGTCATGACCGAGCAGATCCTGGTCAGCGGCCGCCATCATGCGCTGTGCGCGGTCGACGCCACCCGCCGCGCGCTCGAGGCGGGCCGCAGAATCGAAAGCGCCGCTGCGCTGCTGGAGACAATCGTCGAACATGTCGCCGACACCATGGATGGCATCGCCGATCGCGTGGCGCAGGCCCTCGATGAGGTCGAGGAAAAGGTGTTGTCGGACAGCGCGGCGGACCTGCGCCAAAACCTCGGCCGCCTGCGGCGCACCTGCGGCCGCCTGCATCGGCAATTGTCAGGCCTGCGGATCGTGTTCCACCGGTTCGAGCAGAAGCATCTCGACGATCTGAAGCCCGCCTTGCGGCTCCGCGCCGGCAAGCTCGCGCAGCGTCTCGATGGCCTCGATCACACCATCGTCGAGATGCGCGAGCGCAGCCGGCTGCTGCAGGAAGAGCTTCACCTGAAGATCGAGGAGCAGGGCAACGACAATATCAGAGTGCTCTCGGTGCTGACGGCGCTGCTGATGCCGCCGACCCTCATCACCGGCATTTTCGGCATGAACACCAAGGGCCTGCCCTTCACCGATCTCGAAACGGCCTTCCTGTGGGCCTCACTGCTGTTGGTACTGTCGTCGCTTGCCGCTTATTTCATCATGAAGCGCATCGGGATCATCAGGTAGCTAGGGCTTGGTCACGGGGCAGGACTACCGCGGATGCTGGTGTTGCGTGGATTGGCGGTAGCGGCAGCGTTTCTCGTGGGCGGCGGAACGAGCACCGGCGCGTCCGCCGGCGCCAAGGACGAAAATGCGGCCGAATGGCTGGCCCCGAAATGGCTCAACGAATGGCATGACGGGCTTGCGGCCAAGGGATTGAATTTCGGCGCCACCTGGATCGGCGACAACATCACCAACGTTTCGGGAGGATCGAGCCGCGGCGCGATCCATTTCGGCCGGTTCGATTTCTCCGTCGATGGCGATCTGGAGAAACTGGTCGGCTGGACCGGCGGCAGGTTCTACGTCAACGCGCTCGGCATCTACGGCCGTGGCCTGTCGCGCAACTATGTCCACAACCTCGCCACCATCAGCGAGATCGAGGCCCTGCCCGAGGCGCGCCTCTACAATGCGTATTTTGAGCAAGGCTTCTACAACAACGCGCTCAACTTCAGGATCGGGCAGCAGGCGGCCGACGTCGAATTCTTCGACAGCCAGACCGACGATCTCTTCATCAACGGCACATTCGGTTGGCCGGCCAACAAGGCCAACAACCTTCCGTCCGGCGGACCGGCGCCGCCGATCGCGGTGCCCGGCATTCGCGTCAAGGCCACGCTGTCGGACCAGATCACGGTTTTCGGCGCCGTGTTCAACGGCAATGCGGCGCGGCCGGGCGACGGCGACCCGCAGCTTCGCGACAATCACGGCCTGGCGTTTCGGGTCAACGACCCGCCGTGGCTTATCGGACAGGTGCGCTGGAGCTACGATATCGACTTCGGCCGAGGGCCGCTGGCCGGCAATTTCACGCCCGGAGGCTGGTATCATACCGGACGGTTCGACGATCAGCGCTTTACCGCGCAAGGCGTCTCGATCGCCGATCCCAATGGCTCCGGCATTGCCGCAAAACTTCGCGGCAATTTCGGAATCTTTGCCGTCGTCGAGCAGACGCTCTACCGGCCGCCCTCGGTAACCGAGAAGGGCGTGTCAGCGTCATTGCCAGGGGTGACGGCGTTCGCGCGGATCGCCTACAGCCCACCAGAACGAAACCTCATCGACCTCTATATCGACGGCGGCATCGGCGTCAGCGGCCTGGTCCCCGGGCGCCCCGTTGACCGGTTCGGGATGGCGATGGCCTACATGCGGATTTCCGGTGCCGCTCGAAATCTCGATCGCGACAGCCAGTTTTTCGCCGGCCTGCCGACCCCGGTGCGTAGCAATGAGACACTGCTCGAACTGATCTACGAGGCCCACCTCAAGCCCGGCTGGCTGCTGGCGCCGTATTTTCAGTATGTGTTCCGTCCATCCGGCGGCATCCCGAACCCCAACGATCCGAGCGGTCTGTCACGGATCGGCGATGCTGCCGTATTCGGCGTGACCACCACGCTTAGATATTAAGAACCGCATCTTCACGTCGCGGTTGAGCAGCAAATAAAGAAAGCCCGTACTGGAGATACGGGCCTTCCTTGGCATGTATTCGAATTAACGTGCGATCAAAGCTTGAGGGCGTTGGAGCAGCCTCACGCCGCCGCCAGCTTGTTCTCGACCAGCTTGATCCAGTACGAGGTGCCGTACACGATCGCCTCGTCGTTGAAATCATAGGCGGGGTGATGGAGCCCGGCGCTGTCGCCGTTGCCGCAGAAGATGAAGGCGCCCGGCCGCGCCTCCAGCATGTAGGAAAAATCTTCCGCGCCCATCAACGGCGGCATGTCGTGGACGTTCTGGGCACCGGCCACTTCCCTGGCCACCGACGTTGCAAACTCGGTTTGCTCGGCGTGGTTTTGGGTCACGGGATAACCGCGCTCGTAAATGAGATCGATTTTGGCGCCGGTCATTTTGGCCACGCCCTCACATATCTCGCGGACCCGCTTCTCAACTAATTCGCGCACTTCCGGCGTTAGCGTCCGCACCGTGCCTCTGAGTTCAGCTGTCTGCGGGATCACGTTGCGGGCGTTGCCGGCGTGGAACTCGCAGATCGAGATCACCGCGGAGTCCAGGGGATCGAGGGTCCGCGAGACGATCGACTGCAGGGCGGTGATCACCTGCGAACCGACGAGCACGGAATCGATGCACTTGTTCGGGCGCGCGGCGTGGCCGCCAAGCCCTTCGATCTTGATGTCGATCGAGTCGGTCGCGGCCATGACAGGACCGGGGCGGATAGCAAAGGAGCCGACCGGAATCCCCGGGCCATTATGCATGCCGTAGACCTGCTCGATGCCGAACCGGTCCATCAGCCCGTCCTTGATCATGGCGGCGGCGCCGGCACCGCCCTCCTCGGCCGGCTGGAAGATCACGACCGCGTCGCCCGCGAAATTTCTGGTCTCGGCGAGATACCGCGCTGCACCCAAAAGCATCGCGGTGTGGCCATCATGGCCGCAGGCATGCATCAGGCCCGGCGTCTTGGAGGCATGGGGCAGATTGGTCGCCTCCTCGATCGGCAGCGCGTCCATGTCGGCGCGAAGCCCGATCACCTTGATCTCGCCACTGCCGGGCTGCTTGCCCTTGATGACGCCGACGACGCCGGTGCGGCCGAGGCCGGTCGTCACCTCGTCGCAACCGAATTCGCGCAAGCGGTCTGCCACGAATGCTGCAGTGCGATGGACGTCGTACAGTAATTCAGGATTTTCATGGATATCGCGGCGCCAGGCCTGAATATC
Source organism: Bradyrhizobium sp. URHC0002 (assembly GCF_054059515.1). Lineage (NCBI taxonomy): Bacteria > Pseudomonadati > Pseudomonadota > Alphaproteobacteria > Hyphomicrobiales > Nitrobacteraceae > Bradyrhizobium > Bradyrhizobium sp. URHC0002. The sequence goes on from NZ_JBSSCF010000001.1 coordinate 7,318,223, forward strand.
GGGTTGCAGATCGGCGACGCGGTTGACGATGGGCATGGGAATTCTCTGGCCTCAAAGGTTGGAAACACTAAGGCCTCTGTAGCATGCAAGTGGCGGTCCACCCAGCACTCTGCCGCAGAGCCCCATCCCATCCCCGAGCTTGGCCGAGCGACGCTGGAAAGGCCGGCGAAGCCTTCGCGAGCCCCGAAATGAAGGCCGCATCGTTCGGCAGCGACCCGGTTAGATGGTGTTTCAACGCTTTTGGCGTTTGCTGCCCTTAGGCATGGCCGACATTCTCGCCGCGCAAGCTCGGGAACAAGAACACCAGCGGAAGCGCGAACGGACCGATAAACACCGCAACCCATGCCCACACTTTGAAGCTGCGTCCCCGGCGCTCAGCAATTCGGCCGACAGGATAGATCGAAGCGACAAAAACGACCAAGGCGATGGCGTCCATGATGCACGCTCCAATGCTGCCTTGGCGTGAAGCTGGTCGCGTGGCGTCCGGCCGTCAAGACGACTCACGTTGGGCGGCGTTGAAATGTCGGTGAACGGCCTCACGCAGCCAACGTGTTCTCGACCAGCTTGATCCAGTAGGAGGTGCCGAACACGATCGCCTCGTCGTTGAAATTGTAGGCGGGGTGATGAAGCCCTGCGCTGTCGCCATTGCCGCAGAAGATCAGCGCACCCGGCCGCTGCTCCAGCATGAAGGCGAAATCTTCGCCGGCCATCAGCGGTGGCATTACATGCACGTTGGCATCGCCGGCGATGTCTCTGGCCGCCCGCGTCGCGACATCCGTCTGCTCGGCATGGTTGACCGTTACCGGATAGCCGCGATCGTACGTCAGATCGATCCTGGCGCCCGTGATCTGCGCCACGCCGGCGACGACCTCGCGGATCCGCCTTTCCACCATTTTCCGCACTTCGCCGTTCAGGGTACGGACGGTGCCCGCCAGCTCAGCGGTTTGCGGGATCACATTGCGGGCGTTGCCGGCGTGAAATTCGCATATCGAAATAACCGCCGAATCCAGCGGATCGACGCTGCGCGACACGATCGACTGCAGTGCCGTGATCAACTGCGCGCCGACCAGGACGGAATCGATGCATTTGTGCGGACGCGCGGCGTGGCCGCCGAGCCCCTCGATCTTGATGACGACGGCATCGCCTCCGGCCATGATCGGACCGGGCCGCAGCGCGAACGCGCCGACTGGAATGCCCGGACCGTTATGCATGCCGTAGACCTGCTCGATACCGAAGCGATCCATCAGCCCGTCCTTGATCATCGCAACCGCGCCCGCGCCGCCCTCTTCGGCCGGCTGGAAGATCACGACCGCATCGCCGGCGAAATTACGGGTCTCGGCGAGATAACGCGCCGCACCCAGCAGCATGGCGGTGTGGCCATCGTGGCCGCAGGCGTGCATCAAGCCCTTCGTCCTGGAGGCGTAGGGCAGATTGGTCGCCTCCTCGATCGGCAGTGCGTCCATATCCGCCCGCAGCCCGATGACCTTCACGTCTCCCTTGCCGGCGGGCCTGTTGCCCTTGATGACGCCGACGACGCCGGTGCGGCCGATCCCGCTAATAACCTCGTCGCAGCCGAACTCCCGCAACCGGTCCGCCACCAATGCCGCAGTGCGGTGCACCTCGTAGAGCAGTTCCGGGTGTTCATGAATATCCCGGCGCCAGGCCTGGATGTCGGGTTGCAATTCGGCGACGCGGTTGACGATGGGCATGGAGATGATGGGCTTTCCGGGCTGAAAGGTTCTACCCCTGTAGCATGCAAGTGGCGGTCCAACCAACGCCAGCGCGAGGAGCGGCCCTTTCCGGCGGCCATGGCCGGGCTTGTCCGGCCATCCACGTCTGACTAATAGAACAGAAAAGACGTGGTGCCGGGCACAAGGCCGGGCCTGACTGTCGAGATCGGGTGGAAGCTAGGAAAATGGCGCGAAGGCTTGAAGGTGATTTCGATTATATCGTGGTTGGCGCAGGGACAGCCGGCTGCATCATGGCGAACCGGCTCTCGGCCGATCCCAAAAACCGCGTGCTGATCCTGGAGGCCGGCGGCAACGACAACTGGATCTGGTTTCACATCCCGGTCGGCTACCTCTTTGCGATCGGCAATCCTCGTTCGGACTGGATGTTCAAGACCGAGCCGGAGCCCGGGCTCAACGGCCGGGCGCTCGCCTACCCCCGCGGCAAGGTGATCGGCGGCTCCTCCGCCATCAACGCCATGATCTCGATGCGCGGGCAATCCGCCGATTACGATCACTGGCGGCAGCTCGGCCTGACCGGCTGGGGCTATGACGACGTAAAGCCGCTGTTCAAACGGCTCGAAGACCATTTCCTGGGCGAGAGCGAACATCACGGCACCGGCGGCGGCTGGCGCATCGAGGCGCCGCGGCTGTCGTGGGAGGTTCTGGACGCAGTCGGCGACGCTGCCGTGGAAATGGGCATCAAGCGCATTGCCGATTTCAACACCGGCGACAATGAAGGCACCAGCTATTTCCACGTCAACCAGAAGCGCGGCCGGCGCTGGTCTTCGGCGCGCGGCTTTCTCAAGCCGGTACTGAACCGCGGCAACCTGCGGCTGGAAAAGAACGTGCTGGTCGACCGGCTCATCATCGAGAACGGCCGCGCCGTGGGCGTGCGCTTCATGCAAGGCAATGAAGTGATCGAGGCGCGCACCAAGGGCGAAGTCGTTCTGTGTGCGGGCTCCATCGGCTCGACGCAGGTGCTGCACCGATCCGGCATCGGCCCTGCCGACTGGCTGTCGCCACTCGGCATCGACGTGATGCTCGACAAACCGGGCGTCGGCCGCAATCTGCAGGACCATCTGCAGCAGCGCGCGATCTACAAGGTCGAGGGCATCCGCACGCTGAACGAGACCTATTACAATCTGGTCCGGCGCGGCATGATGGGGCTCGATTATGCCTTCCGCCGCCGCGGCCCGCTGACCATGGCGCCGTCCCAGCTCGGCATCTTCACCCGCTCCGATCCACATCGCGAGCGCGCCAACATCCAGTTCCACGTGCAGCCGCTGTCGCTCGACAAGTTCGGCGATCCCCTGCACCGCTTTCCCGCGATCACGGTGAGCGCCTGCAATCTGCGGCCGACGTCGCGCGGCACGGTGCGCATCCGCTCGGCGAAGCCGGACGAAGCGCCCTCGATCGCGCCGAATTATCTCTCGACCGATGACGACCGCCAGGTGGCGGCGGACGCCATCCGCACCACGCGGCGGCTGATGAAGCAGAAGCGGCTCGAAAAATATCGCCCGCAGGAATACCTGCCCGGTCCCAGCGTCGGCGACGACGACGCCTCGCTGGCGAAAGCCGCCGGCGATATCGGCACCACGATTTTCCATCCGGTGGGGACCGCGAAGATGGGGACGGCGAGCGATCGGCTTGCCGTGGTCGACGAACGCCTGCGCTTCTTTGGGCTCGCTGGCTTGCGCGTTGCGGATGCTTCGGTGATGCCGACGATCACGTCGGGCAACACCAACACGCCGACGGCGATGATTGCGGAGAAAGCCGCCGGGATGATCCTGGAGGATGCGCGATAGTCGCTCCCATGACGAACGCCCATCCGGCTAACATTCTTCTGCTTCTTGACGGCGCTTTACCCGGGGCGCCCTCCGGCTGAAATTTTCGCGTGCGTCCGCGCGGAAAGCGCAAGATCGTCGTTGGTGGCATGCAATTCCAGGAAAGGAACAGTTGTCTTGACGACAATTCGGTCCCGCCACTGATCGATAAGTTCCGCCAGCTCCCTTGTTTCCAGCGGATCGAGTTCATTGCGCATATGATAATACCCGACGAGGTAGAGTTTCGTCGGCGGCACGCCAAGGCGCTTTTGCACCAAGGCAAATGCGTCCTCACCCCCAATCTTCTGCGGGTAGACCGGAAAATAGATGCGACCCGTGTTCCTGGTGCCCTGAAACGGCCCTTTCAAGCAAACGGATATCGAACCGATCTGATCCAGCAGATCTTGAACCGTCGCCGCATAACGATCGAGATCGGTCTCCGGAACGCCGCTTGCAAGCGTCGCATGCAACTGCAAGCGGCGCCGCTCGCAGATTTCCCACGCAATCTTTGGCGCGAAACTCGATGACTTCATGGCCAGTTCAAGCGCCTGAACCTCATCGGATTCGAGAAAGGCGTCCGCGGAAATTGGCATCACGAGCGCATAGCGCGTCTTCTCGTAGGTGCCGTTTCGATAATCGCGACCGTCGACCTCGCTTATGACGGCAGGATGTCCGGCATTGACGAGAGGAAGGTGCGCGAGCCGATATCCCTCGTCGAAGACGACACCTTCGCCGGGTTGAAATATCTTTCTCGCCGACCGATAGGCCATCATCTCGTCGTCACAATAAGTTATGGGTGGCATACGTCCCTGCTCCGCCGTCCGAGAAAACATCGTCGGATGATAACGAATCCTTAACTCCGATCCCAGCGTGGAGGCATAAGCATCCTGCGACACGAGGGAGCCATTGACACCCGGAGCCACGCAAGAAAGCTTGGATTGCTTAGTTGGTTCGCTCAAATCTGGCCTGCAGCGGGACCTGATTTGTTGAGGTTGCGGGCTGTTGTACCAGGACGAATTCATGCGCTTCCCCATTCCAATCATGTGTCGGGCTATCCTGGCCGCGACTTTACTCTGCGGGTCGATTGCAACCGCACTGGGAGAGGACCGCTCGGCAGCCGACGATCCGCGGGATGCGCGTCCGGAATGGCACAGCCTCGCCAATGGACGAACAGAATTTGATGTTTCGGATCCTGCTTTGGTGCCGAGACGGCTCGCGCTGGCGGCCGAACAATCGGGCTGCCTTTACAAAGATGGCATCAAGGAGATCGCGGTTCGTTTCACCAGCGTTGAAAAGCGCCGTCTTGCAATCGTCTTCTGTCGATTTGGGGTCATTGGATCGCATCAGCTGTTCGACCTTTCGGTTTTGCAAAAGCCAAAGCTGATAGAACTTCCATTTCTCGCGCTAAAGGACGGCTTCGGCACCACACCCAGACCGGGCATGATCACCTGGAAGGGAGATGTCGGAGTATTTGAGGCCGTAACTGGAACGGACACCTGCCCCAGCTATCAGCTGCGCCACACCTATCGGCCGGGCTTTACCGAAGGCTGGATCAGCCAGGCCGCAACCTTCGTGGTTGTCCGCGTTGAGGTCAGAGAAAACAGGTGCGGCGAGTTCAGCGATTGGAACACGATATGGGAAGCGCCACAGTGGCCTAAATCGGCGGTTGTTCGCTGAGGCAGACTTCCGGCTTGCGATTCTCACGAAGACGTCATCGTCCACGATGATCGCGGAAAAGACCGCGGCGATGATCTTGCAGGGCGCGAAGTAGCTCATTTCCCGACCGCGTGAGGTAGCGGCCAATTGACCAGTTTCCCGGCCCACAGCAGGCGAGAACGAGGAATCCGCCCGCGATCGCCAGATCCTTCTGGAAATGCAGCAACTGATTGCGATCGGCGAACTGCCAGTGGAACAGCACGGCGGTAAGCACACAGAACGCCGCAAGCGGGAGCGCCGCGAAACGCGTCAGGATTCCTGCGGCGATCAACGCGCCGCCGCCGAGCTGGAGGGCAATGACGAGCGGCAGCAGCAATGACGGCACACCGGATTTCTGCATGTAGGCAGCCGCGCCGGCATAGTTGCCCAAAATGCTCCAGCCCTCGTGCAGGAAAATGAATACCAGCAGAAGCCGGCCCGCAAGCAGGCCGGCATCCGCCAGGGCATCTCCAGTTGCGCGAGGCACGGGCATCAGTTGACCTTCGCCGCCTTCGTCGCAAGAACCTTCTCCAGGTCCTCGCGTTCCTCGCAACCCTGCGGGCACAACTTCGTCAGGACCGCCAGCTGCTCGCGGGCCTTTGGCAGGTCGCCCATGTCCACATAGAGTTCGCCCAGATATTCGCGGGCGCCCCTGTGGTCGGCATTAAAGTCCAGCGCCTTCTTGTAGAAGGTGAGCGCCGTCGGGTAGTCGCCGATCTTGCGCAGGCTGAAGCCCATGAGGCTATAGACGTCGGCGTGCTGGCGGGTGTCGGCAAGAACCTTCAGTTCGGCGAGCGCGCCCTGATAGTCCGCGGCCTTGATCCTGGCCCTGACGGAGGAGAGATCGGGTGCATCTGACGAGTTCATCGTATCGACGGCGAGCGCCTGGATTGATCCGACGATCGCGGTGGCCGGCGCACCGGCAAGGCCAAGCGCCAGAAGCAGCGCGTAGCGGGCTTGGTTTCGAGTTGGACGCATGGGGGTTATCCTGTGTTGTTGTGAGGAAAGAAGCGCGGTGTGGGCTATGCCTGCACGGGCGTGAACGCATAACCCGTGCCGTCCTTGGCGAAGCTGCCGGCGCCGGGGAATGGAAAATGCGCGCCGCAGATCGCCATCTTGTCGGCGATGACGCGATCGATCAGCTTGCGGCGGGTTTCCACGGCAAGCGGTCCGTCTTGATCGTAGGCGCCCTGCCACTCCGGATGCGGCGCGAGCAGCGCCGGAACGTAGGCAACGTCGTTGGAAATCATCAGCTGCTGATTGCCCGACGCAAGCAGGAACGCTGAATGACCCGGCGTGTGCCCTGGCGCATTCACAAGCCGAACGCCGGGCACCACTTCCGTTTCACCTTCGACCAGCCGGAAATTCTTCCAGTTGGGGAAAGCCGATTGAATGCGGGTGCCGAGCGGCTTGCGCGCCTCGGGCAGCTTCTCCACGCGCCCCGGTTCGGTCCACCAACGGTACTCGGCGGCACTGACGATCAGTTCAGCGTTGGGATAATTGGGGGCGTTAGTGCCTTTCTCCATCAAACCGAAGATGTGGTCGGGATGGAAGTGCGAGATCAGCACGGTGCTGATCTTGGCGGGATCGATCCCTGCGCCCTTCAGATTATCGGGCAGGCTAACCGCGGTCGGCTGCCACTGACCGACGCCGGAGCCGGAGTCAACCATGATCAGCCTGTCGCCGATCTTCAGCACAATGACGGTCAGGGGAATCGGCACATAGTCGGTGGTCATGCCGGCCTTCGCCAGCGCGGCCTTGGTCTCGTCGATGCTGGCGTTCTTGATGAAGGCGGCGTCGTGCGGTTTCTTCCAAATGCCGTCATAGAGGGCCGTGACCTCCACGGACCCGATCTTGTACTTGTGAAAGCCCTTGCCTGCGTCCGGGGCGGGCTGGGCGAGCGCAGTCCCCACAATGGAGAGACGGGAATTCAGGCCTAGCGCGGCTGCAAGTCCCGCGCTCACAACGACATCACGACGCGACATGTTCAACATGGAGACTTTCCTTTCCAATGGCCCACGCCGGAAGGCGGCTTGGCTTGTTTCGACATGGCATTGATCGGATGGGAGCGGCGGTTATTCCCGCCTCCGTACGGCTGGTCGCCACGGTTGATCACGATTGCGTTAGCCGGCCAGCCGCCAAATGTGTGGGACGGCGGGAATAAACCGAATCCCGGGGTGATCAGGTGTTCGGAAGCCCAATCGGGCGATTGAGAGATGACCGGAACGATCAAGGTTGAGTAGCGCACCAAACCAAGGCATCACAACCCTGCCCGGCCGGTGGATCGAACCCGGCCGGGCGGAATCCTGTTCTGCAGCAGCCGGACGAAAGACGATGCCGATCAAAGCATCCGACGACGATCCCGAAAAGGCGCGGCGGTTTCGCGAGGCCGCGCTGCCCTATCTGGACGACGCCTATACGCTGGCGCGCTACCTGCTTCGCAACGCGGATGACGCCGAGGATGCGGTGCAGGAATGTTACCTGCGGGCGTTCAGGCATTTCGGCAGTTATCGCGGGCCGGCGATGAAGCCGTGGCTGTTTGCGATCCTGCGCAATGTCTGCCGTGCCGAATATGCGCGTCGCGCCACCACGCCGACCAGCGCGATCGAGGACGTGCCTGAAAGCGCCGAGCAGACGCCGCTGTGGCATGAGACCCAGGAAACCCCGGAGGCACAGCTACAGCGCCGTTGGGACGCCGATACCATCCGCCGGATGGTGGCGGCGCTGGCCGAACCGTTCCGCGAGACGTTTGTGCTGCGCGAAATTCAAAACCTGTCGTACCGCGAGATTGCCGACGTCGCCGAAGTGCCTGTTGGTACCGTGATGTCACGTCTGGCGCGCGCCCGCGCCATGCTGCGATCGGCGTGGCTTGCGGAAGAGGAGCAACAGAAATGACCTGCGACGAGGCCGAAGTCCTGCTTCACGCATTGATCGACGGCGAACTCGATGCCGGGCACGCGCGCGAGGTTGAAAGCCATATCGCCGGCTGCCCGCGCTGTGTGGCGGCGCTTCGAGATTATCGCGAGATGAGCAAGGCAATTGCGGAAGCCGGCGTGGCTTACGCCGCGCCTGCAGCGTTGCGTCAGCGTATCGAGGCTGCGCTGCCGCAGCCGCGCCAGGCACCAAATCGCCGCGCCGTGCTGCGCGGCTTTGCGATGGGCTCGGCGGTATCGGCTTTGGCGGCTAGCGGCCTGGTCGCGATCGTGCTGCGTCAGGGCGATGTCGAGCGGATTCAGTCGGAGGTCGTATCGGCGCATTTGCGTTCGCTGCAGGCCGGGCATCTCACCGATGTGGTCTCCACCGATCAGCACACCGTAAAACCGTGGTTCAACGGCAGGCTCGACGTCTCGCCGCCGGTGATCGATCTCACCGCGCAGGGCTTTACGCTGATCGGCGGCCGGCTCGATTATGTCGATGCGCGCGCCATCGGCGCCGTGGTCTATCGCCGCCGCCAGCACGTCATCAATCTGTTCGTGTCGCAGACGTCGAGCACCGAACGGCGGCCCGCGAAGATCGACACGATCCAGGGCTTCAACATCCGGCACTGGAGCGACCGCGGGCTGAACTACTGGGCGGTCAGCGATCTCGCAAAGGATGAGCTTGCGGATTTCGGCGAGAAATTCGAGAGCGCGATACACGCAGCGGGATAATTCCGCGAAGCGCGGGCGCACGGTGTGCACCCGCCCTCCCGCACAACAGGCATCAAACCAAACGACTTATCGCGCCTTGCGATGATGTCGCGGCGCGATCTGCCGCTGATCACGCATGGGCACGGATGAGCGAAGCGACATCCGGGAATAACGGGCTGCAACGCTTGACGCTCCCGGATATCGCTTCGCTCATCGGGGCTACATCCGAGCAACCGCTACGTCTGCGGCGGATAGCGCTCGAAGGTCGGCAGTTCGTGCGCGCGCTCCATCCAGCTAATGCGCTCTGCGGTCTGGATGTGCACCATGGCCGGAACGGCCTCGGGATCGTCGTAGGTCGCGCTCTGGATATCGACGATCCCGGGCAAGATGTTTGCATTGATATAGAACAGGCCCGTGCCGCAGTTCGCGCAGAACTGTCGCCGGCCATGTTCGGACGATTCGTAGACCTTGGGCGTCCCCTTCGTCACCTTGAGCGCATCCTCGGCATACATCGACCAGCCGACCATCGGCGCGCCGGCGTGACGCCTGCAATCCGTGCAGTGACACAGCGCATGAACGATGGGTTCGCCTTCAACCTGATAGCGGATCGCGCCGCAATGACAGCCGCCGGTGATGTTGACCATTGCTCGTTCTCCGATGTGTTTGTGCCGTTGCGTCCTGCTCTGCCGCAACTACGGCTTATTTCCGAACCGGTCAGTTGGCGCGTCGATTGACCACATTCCCCGGCACGATCTCGGCCTTGAAGCGAAAGAGCTGCGGATCGGCGGGATCGACCGAGACTCGGACCCAATGGCTATCCGGCCATCCGAAGGTTTCCACGCGCGTGAAATTCTCGAACAGGCGATTGGTCTTCTTGCTGTAGAGCGGCTTGTCGACGCGAAAGATATGGGTATCGCCATGCAGGAAGGCGACCGGCCTGTCGTAGGTTTCCAGTTCTTCGGACAGCGTCTGGACGTAGTCGTCAAATGCCAGCGGCCGGCTCGGCGCGGGCTGCCCACGCGGAATGAAGCGAAGCAGGTAGCGGGTCTTGGCGCTCGCCGGCCAGAAAGTCTCGAAGCCCGGATTGGCCTGGGTCAGGATCACCACGCCACGGCTGCCGGCGGCTTTCGCTTCGGCAAACGCCTGCTTCAGCCAGGCGACATTTGCCGCCTTCCGCTCCAGATGCTCGGCATCCATCTCCGGGGTGCGGCCAAAATTGTCGTTCTCGCCGACGATGTGAACGGTGGCGAACGTGACGCCCCCCATCGACCAGCGCAGGTTCTCGCGGAATTTTGAGAAGTTCTGATCGGCAGACTGGTTACGCACGGCGATCGGTTTCTGCCCGAGACTTCTGCCTTCCGGAAAGAACATCATACGGATCTTCGAAAGCAACTCGAGCGGATCGACCTTCCTGGCTTCCAGCGGCCAGCAATCGGACCAGTCGTTGTCGCCCGGCGTCAGGATGAGCGGGTGGCGGATGTTCTGGAACGAGTCGTAGATCGCCTTGTAGTTTTCATCGACGCAAGGCATCGAAGCGATCGCGGGATTGCGGTTATACGGCGTCGCGTCGAACTGGAAGTCCCCGATGTGGGCGACGAATGCAAGCTCGGCGGCGTTGAGCGCCGTGAGCACGCGCTGATATTCGATTTCCTGCACCTTGGTGTAGGGCATGTCGCCGACCAAGGCGAAATCGAACGCGCCCTCCTGCGCGGCCGATTCGCTCGCGATGGCCATCAGTATAGCGGCAGCGGCCGCCATCGAACGCCACGCCATGGTCCGTCCTCCCGATCTCAAACACAATGACGGGATCAACAAACAGGGACCGGTGAAGCCGACAGGGCGCGCGAACGAGCGCCCGGGGGCTTCATTCGACTACGCCGACTTCCGCACCGCGTTGTCGACCAGCGTCTTGCCGAGCGACCAGATCGCGCCGGGGACCTTGTGGCTGGCGGCGATGACGTCGTCGAACGACTTTTCGATCCAGCCGCAGTCTTCTTCCGTGATCACGAGCGGCGGCAGCAGCTTGATGGTGTGGCTGCCGTGGCCGGAGACTTGCGTCAGGATCTTGTGATCCTTGAACAGCGGCACGGTGATGAGCTGGCAGAACAGACCCTTGTTGGCGGTCTCCAGCAGATTCCAGGAAGCCTTCAGCCGCAGCGATTTCGGCGGACCGAACTCGATGCCGATCATCAATCCCTTGCCGCGCACTTCCTTCAGCAGTTCATAGCCGGGCACCATCCGTGTCAGCGCGAGGCGAAGTTCGGCGCCGCGCTTGGCGGCCTGCTCGACCAGCTTTTCGCTTTTGATCACGTCGAGGGTTGCGATGCCGGCGGCCATCGCCAGATCGTTTTTTGCAAACGTCGAACCGTGCACGACCGCGCGGTCCATCTGGTTGAAGATCTTGTCGAAGATACTCTTGCGTGTGAGCAGCGCGCCGACCGGCACGTGACCGCCCGACAGCGCCTTCGCCAACAGCACCATGTCGGGCTCGACGTTCCAGTGCTCGACCGCGAGGAACTTTCCGGTGCGGCCGATGCCGGTCTGGATTTCGTCGGCAATGAAGATGGAGCCGTATTTCTTGCACAGCGCGGCGGCGCCCGGCAGGAATTCGTCGGTGGGCAGGTTGACGCCCTTGCCCTGGATCGGCTCGACGATGAAGGCGGCGACCTGGCGCGAGGACAGCGCCTGCTCCAGCGCTGCAAGATCGTTAAAAGGGATTTGCGTGCACCCCGGCAGCAGCGGCTCGAATCCGCTGCGGAAGTTGGCATCGTCCATCAGCGACAGCGCGCCGTACGACAGGCCATGGAATGAATGGGAACAGGAGACGATGCCGGGGCGGCCGGTCGCGCCGCGCGCGAACTTGATCGCGGCCTCGACGGTCTCGGCGCCGGAATTGGCGAAGAACACCTTGTCCAGATATGGCACATGTTCCAGCAGGCGTTCCGCCAGCACGCCGGCGAGCGTGGACACATCAAGTTGAACCAGATTGGGAAAATCGCTGTCGAGCACGCTTTTCAGCGCCTCGCGCAACGCCGGATGATTGCGGCCGATCGCAAAAACGCCAAATCCGCTCAGTAGATCGAGATAGCGGGCGCCCTCTCGATCGAACAGGTATTGACCTTGACCCTTCTGAAAGCCCACATCGTAGCCGATGGTCTTCAGCACGCGGACGAGTTGCTCGTTCAGATGGCGCGCATGCATGGAACTGCGCTGCGCTTGCCGCTCTACAAACAGCCCGGAAACATCTAAGTTTGAACTTGGCATCGGCTACATACGTCGGTTGATGGCTGCTTCGTCAACTGAAAACACTCATTGCGGCGTTTTGACCCCCGCATTGGATCATCTTACTTAAACATAGGTCTGAACCATGTTGCACTGCCCAAAAACCGTCGCGCGTACAATAGTTTATTCTGGAGTTCTTTTGGCCACAGGTCTTGGCGCGGCGTTGGCCGCCGACCCCACAGGTGACTGGAAAGTAGCCGATGGCGTGGCCAACATCCGCGTCGCCCAATGTAACGGCAACATGTGGGGCGTCGTTGCCTGGGAAAAGACACCGGGCGGCAAGGACAAGAACAATCCCGACGTCGCCAAGCAGAGCCGGCCGACCCTGGCCATGCCGATCCTGATCGACATGAAGAAGAAGCCCGGCGTCGATTCTTGGGAAGGCCAAGTCTACAACGCCAAGGATGGACAGCTCTACAGCTCGACGATCAAGCCGGTCGGCGCCGACCAGCTGGAGATTCAGGGCTGCGTGCTTGGTTTCCTGTGCGGCGGTGAAACCTGGACCCGCGTCGCGCCGCCGATTCCCTCAAGCCCCGCCAACAGCATGGCCAAGGGTGCGCCGAAGGGACCGGCGGGCGCGCTGCCGAAAACCGCAGCACCGGCACCCGCGCCGGCGGCGCCGAAGACCACGGGAGCAGCCAATGCCAATCCCGCGCCTGCGCCGAAGGCCGCGCCCGCTCAGAAGCAGGCGGCGGCCACAGCGGGCCAGCCCGCCGATATCGGCGATATCTGCCTACTTCCCGACATCGCGCGGTTTGCCCATTAGCGCCGGCTGGAACAGCAGCACCGCGGCCAGCGTGATGACGAACGACAGCGCCAGCAATTTGCCCATGCTGGCGGTGCCGGGATGACTGGATAGCCACAGGCTTCCGAAGGCGGTCGCGGTCGTCAGCGCCGAGAAAAAGATCGCGCGCGTCAGGCTCGACTGCAGCAGGTTGGTTCTGCCCTCGCGCCAGGCCGTGACGTAATAGATCTTGAAGGCGACGCCGACGCCGAGCAGCAGCGGCAATGCGACGATGTTGGCGAAGTTGAGCGGCAGCCCGATCAGCACGCAGAGCTCCAGCGTCACCGCGCCTGCCACCAAAAGCGGCACGATCGTCATCAGCACGTCGCTGATCCGCCGCAGCGTCAGGTAAAGCAACAGGCTGATCACCAGCAGCGCCCAGATGCCGGCATGGATGAACGCCTTCACGATGGTGTCGCCGGATTTGAGGATCGACACCGGCCCGCCGATCGCATTCGGCTCGGCCGCCAAAACCGCATCGGCAAATCGGCGCAAATTATCGTTGTCGTTGGGATCGCCCTTCGGCAGCGCCTCGACGCGGATCAACCCGTCCTTCGACTTCCAGCTGTTCAACAGTTCCGGCGGCAGGGTCTTCAACGTGACGGGGCCTGCCTGCATCGTGTTCTTGAGCTGATCGAACACGATCTTGAGCGGGGCGACGAAAATGTTCTGCGCATTGTCGCGCGTCGCCTGGTTGCCGCCGGCCAATTTCGACAGCGCGTCCGCCAGCCTTCGCGCGGCAACCGCGCCCGGCCCCTTGCCGTCGCCGGCGGTCCTGCGCAGGCTGTCGCCCGAACTCTTCAGCGCCTCCACGTTCTCCTGATCCGTCGGCGCGGCATCGACCGAATCGGGATTAAGCGCGGGCCCGACCACCCTGGCCGCCTTCGCGATCAACTGCAGCTTTGCCGGCTGATCCTCGGGGACAAAACTGTCGATCGACATCACGCGCAGGACTTCCGGCAGCTTTTCCAGCCGCGCCTCGATCTTCTTCGCTTCCGCTTCCGACGTGGTCAGCACGTTGATGGCGTTGGCGCCGGTGTTGGGGTCCTTGCGCAAATCGAGGAAGGTCGCGATCGATTCAGCCTTCGGATTGCGCAGGTTGATCGGGTTGAAGTCGAACTTCATGAAATAGAGCAGCGGCAGGCCGGCCACGACAAGAAGCAGCGTGCCAACGACGATGATGACGCGATGCCTTTCGAGGAATTCGTCGACGGGCGCCAGAAACGCGTAACCGACCGGCTCGCTTTCGCCGGGCGGGTGAAGCAGCTTCAGCATGGCAGGCAGGGACGTGATGCTGGTGATGAACGCGATCAGCATGCCGGCGCCGGCAATCTTGCCCAGTTCGGAAATGCCCTTGTAGTCGGTCGGCAGGAAACACAGGAAGCCGGCGGCGGTCGCCATCGCGGCGAGCGATAACGGCACCGCGCAGCGTCTCGCCGCGTTCTCCAGCGCCAGAGCCAGGTCTTCGTTCTTGAAACGCTCGGAACGGTAGCGGACGCTGAACTGGATGCCGAAATCGACACCGAGGCCAACAAACAGCACGGCAAAGGCGATCGACAATAGATTCAGCGATCCCACCATCATCAGGCCGACCGCGGTTGTGAGCGAAAGGCCGATGAACAGATTCACGAACACCGCGAAGATGATTTTCGAAGAATGCAGCGCCATCCAGAGAATGAGGAGGACAATGAGCACCGTGACGACGCCGTTGACGATCGCGCCGTCCTGCACGGTCGAATATTCCTCGTTGGCGATCGGAACCGGACCGGTCAGCCGCACCCGCGCGTTGTATTGGTCTGCAAAATTGAGATCGGTCGCGGCCTTCCGGATCGCGTCGGTCGCGTCCTTGCCGGGTTCGAGCGCGTTGTAATCGAGCTTCGGCTTGAACTCGATGAAGGAGCGGCGGTCGGAATCGGTCAAAGGCTTGTCGCTGACGAGTTCGCGCCAGGAGAACGTCGCCGTTCCCTTGTTCAGGATGTCCTCGACCGTCTGGCTGATCAGGTTGAAGGGCCGTACGGTATTGTCGAGCTTGACCTGCCCTCGCTTGACGCCGGCAAGCCCGGTCTCCAGCGCACCGGTCAGGCCGCGGATCGAGGGATCGCCAGCCATGATCTCGATCAGGGGGGCGGCGGCTTCGAGTTGGCCGGCGACCTTGCCGACCTCTTCCACGGGCAGGAACAACAGCCCGTTCTTTTCGAAGAATTCGCCGGAACCCAGCGGTTGCACCGATTCGAAATGCTGGTCACCGGCGAGTTTTTCAGCCAGCGCCCTGCTCGCGGCGCTGGCGAGCTCGGGCGTCGGCGCCTCGACGACGGCGAGAATCAGCTTCTCGCGGTCGAACGCTTGCTCGAACTGATTGTCGCGCTTGCGCCAGTCGAGGTCAGGTGAAATCAGCTTGTTGATGTCGGTGTTGATGGCGAAATGCCGGGCGGCATAGTAGCTCGCTCCGACTGCCAGAAGCAGCGAGGCAATGACGACGAGAGTGGCAAACCGCGTACAGGTTCTGACAATGGCGACAACAATACTGGTCAGCACTTCGTTTCTTTCTAAATCTCAAGGAGAGCTGGGCGAAAACGCCCGCTGTCTAGCGGAGTTCCCGAGGCCGATCTAATGTTGTTTTGGTTACTTCCCCGGCGGTTCAAGCGAAGCCGCGAAAACGGACCGGAACGGGTGTTCGGGTGCCGGTATAGCCCGTCCGGATGGGCGATAAAGTGACGAACCGGTGAGCGGCAATAGTTCCCGCAGTGCCGTTTTAGGTATCAAATTACCTACCGTCTGGTAACCATTGCGCGATGCACCTTTTCTCGCCGCACAATTTTTGACACATAGTCCTGCGCTTCCATCTACTTGGGTGGGGATTACCTACGGGTTCCGGTCTTGGTGCGGATATTGCAAATATCCGGATGTGACCGGCTGCACGGAGACCTTCGGGTGAATTTGCGAATTTGGAACCAGTGCAACTATCGTAATGGACATCCCATGGAAGTGTATCTAGCGCAGCCCCGCGGATTTTGTGCGGGCGTCGTGCGTGCCATCGAAATCGTTGAGCGTGCGCTCGTGAAGTACGGTCCGCCGGTCTACGTCCGGCACGAGATCGTGCATAACAAATACGTGGTCGAAAGCCTCAAAGCCAAGGGCGCGATCTTCGTCGAGGACCTGTCGGAGGTTCCGCCGCTGGCGGTTACCGTCTTCAGCGCCCATGGCGTCGCCCGCAGCGTCGAGGAAGAGGCCGCCGCCCGCAGCCTTCCCGTCCTCAATGCCACCTGCCCGCTGGTCACCAAGGTCCACAATCAGGGCAAGCGGTATATGTCCAAGGGCCGTGCCCTGGTACTGATCGGGCATGCCGGCCATCCCGAGGTCGAGGGAACCATGGGCCAGGTTCCAGGGCCGGTTCTGCTGGTCCAGAACGTCGACGACGTGGCGGCCCTGACCCTGCCAACCGACGCCCCGCTGGCCTATATCACCCAGACAACCCTCAGCGTGGACGACACAAAGGACATAATTGCCGCCCTTCAGGCCAAATTTACAGATATTCAAGGCCCCGACATCCGGGATATCTGCTATGCGACACAGAACCGCCAATCTGCGGTAAGGGACCTAAGTAAACTGGTGGACGTCATTTTGGTGGTGGGGGCCGCCAATAGTTCCAACTCAAACAGGCTTCGCGAAATCGGCACCGAGGTTGGTGTCGCGAGTTATCTCATTGCCGACGGGAGCGAGTTGAACCCCGATTGGCTGAAGGATGCAAAAGCCGTCGGCATTACGGCGGGCGCCTCGGCGCCCGAAGTTTTGGTCGATGACGTGATCGAGGCTTTGAGACGTATCGGACCCGTCAAGGTGTCGGTGCTTCCCGGCCGGGAAGAAAATATCGAATTCCGGCTTCCGGCCGAACTGACTGCGGGTTGATCCACTTCACGATTCCAAGTCTGGGCCTTAAGGCCCAGACCCAAGTCCAGAAAGAAAATCTCTCAAATGGCAATACCGTTTTTCAAGGAACTGAGTATCGGCGGCTATCTGATCAAGCAGAAGCTGCTTGGCCGGAAGCGCTATCCGCTCGTGCTGATGCTCGAGCCGTTGTTCCGCTGCAACCTCGCTTGTGTCGGCTGCGGCAAGATCGACTATCCCGATGCGATCCTCAACCGCCGCATGTCGGCGCAGGAATGCTGGGACGCGGCCGACGAATGCGGCGCGCCGATGGTGGCAATCCCCGGCGGCGAACCGCTGATCCACAAGGAGATCGGCGAGATCGTGCGCGGCCTCGTCGAACGCAAGAAGTTCGTCTCGCTGTGCACCAACGCGCTGCTTCTGGAAAAGAAGCTCGATCTGTTCGAGCCCTCGCCCTATTTGTTCTTCTCGGTGCATCTCGACGGCCTGAAGGACCACCACGACAAGGCGGTGTCGCAGAAGGGCGTGTTCGACCGCGCCGTCTCCGCGATCAAGGCCGCGAAAGCGCGCGGCTTCACCGTCAACGTCAACGCCACGATCTTCGACGGCCATCCGGCGGAAGAAATCGCCAAGTTCCTCGACCTCACCACCGAACTCGGTGTCGGCGTCTCGATGTCGCCGGGCTACGCCTATGAGCGCGCCCCGGACCAGGAGCACTTCCTCAACCGCACCAAGACCAAGAAGCTGTTCCGCGACGTGTTCGCGCTCGGCAAGGGCAAGAAGTGGAATTTCATGCATTCCGGCCTGTTCCTGGACTTCCTGGCCGGCAACCAGAGCTATGAATGCACGCCCTGGGGCATGCCGGCCCGCAACATCTTTGGCTGGCAAAAACCCTGCTACCTGCTCGGCGAAGGCTACACCAAGACCTTCAACGAGCTGATGGAGACGACGGACTGGGACACCTACGGCACCGGCAAGTACGAGAAGTGCGCCGACTGCATGGCGCATTGCGGCTATGAGCCGACCGCTGCCAACGCCGCGCTGATGAACCCGCTGAAGGCAATGTGGGTCGCGCTGCGCGGCGTCCGCACCACGGGTCCGATGGCGCCCGAGATCGATCTCAGCAAGCAGCGTCCTGCGCAGTACATCTTCTCGGCCGAGGTGCAGAAGCGCCTGTCCGAGATCCGCAAGGACGAAGCCGCCGCCGCCGCGGCCAAGCAGCAGGAAAAAGCTTCCACCGCCGCCTGAGCAGCCTGGAGTGAAAAGATCAGGGCCTCGGTTCCTTGGGAACCGAGGCCCTTTCTTTTTATTTGACGCCCTTCAAAAAATCCCCTTGCGCGGATCAGCTCGCGGTGGCGAGCCCTTCTTCGCCGTGCAGGAAGCCGCGGCAGCCGCGCAGCGAGCGAAGCGCGCGATTGAAATCGATTCCGGTCGAGACCAGCGCGCGCAGCGACGTCGGATTGCGCGCTACCCCGCGCAGCACCTTGCCGAGATCGATGTCGCCGTTCGGCTTGATGGCGCTCTTGGCCAGCGCCGGAAGCGCCCGGCTGGCGGGATCGGAGATGACCCGCAGCGCCGCGAACGGCAAGCCGGCCTCGGCCGCATAGGCTGCGGCAATATGGCTTTCCATATCGACCGCCGCCGCGCCCGTCTCCGAATGCAGCGCGGCCTTGCAGGCGGTCGCCGCTATCACCTGTTCCACGCCGGCCAGGCCGCCGCGGACCACGCGCCGGCGACGCAATGCCGCACGAGCGATCAGTTCCTCGTTCAGCGCCAGACCTGCCAGAAAACGGGTATCGCCGGATAGAACCTCGGTCGCCACCACCACGTCGCCCGACTTCAGCGACGGATCCAGCCCGCCGGCGACGCCGAACGAGATGACACCCCTGAAAGTGGTGGAATCCAGCGTTGCCAGCAGTGCGCGCAGCTGCTGCGGATCGCTGGAACTACAGATCACGATCATGCCGGGCCCGGCCGCAATGCGGGCCTCCTGCACCAATCCTGTTACGATCAAAACCGGCCGCGGATCATTCGAATTGCGATCAACCGAACTGTCCACGAGCGCGGCGGCCCCCGCCCTCAAAGTCACATCCCGACCCCTACCACCCTGCTGTTGGTGCTTCTCAAATTTCGGTACCGCGCCAGCGCCCAGAGCGGAAAGAACTTCGAGTAGCCATGATAACGCAAATAAAACACCCGCGGAAAGCCCGTAGCCGTGTAGCGCGCCTCGTCCCAGAGCCCTTTGTCGGTCTGTGTGGCTTTTAGGTACTCCACCCCCCGCACGACCGCCGGACTCTCAACCTCCCCGGCCGCCATCAGTCCAAGCAAGGCCCATGCCGTTTGCGAGGAGGTCGACGGAGCGTCCTCGAATCCCTTGTAGTCCAGCCGATAGCTGACGGCATCCTCGCCCCAGCCACCATCCCTGTTCTGGATCGAGACCAGCCAATCCACAGCCTTGCGCATCATCGGGTCCTGATGATCGACGCCAGCGGCGTTGAGCGCACACAGCACCGACCAGGTACCGTAGATGAAGTTGAGGCCCCAGCGGCCGTACCATGACCCTTCCGCGAGCTGGGTGCGGCGCAGATAGGCGATCCCGTCCGCCACCGCCTTGCTGGTCTCGGCGGTCTCGCCAAGCTGCGCCAGCATCGAGATGCAGCGCGCGGTGACGTCTTCGGTCGGCGGATCGAGCAGCGCGCCGTGGTCGGAGAACGGGATGTTGTTGAGGTAGTATTCGAGGTTGTTGACGTCGAAGGCGGCCCAGCCGCCATCGCGGCTCTGCAGGCCCTCGATCCACTCGCGGCCACGCGAGATCGCCTGATCGTATTCCTTGCTGCCGGACGCCCGGCGCGTGCGGTCCATCGCCATCACGACCACAGCGGTGTCGTCGAGATCGGGATAATAGTCGTTGTTGTACTGGAACGCCCAGCCGCCCGGACGGACATCGGGGGCCTTCACCGCCCAGTCGCCCTTGAGATCGAGCACCTGCCTTGGCTTCAGCCAGTCGAGGCCCTGCTTCATCTTCTCAAGCGTCTCTTCGCCACCAGCCTCCGCCAGCGCGTGGCAGGTCAGTGCGGTGTCCCACACCGGCGAGACGCAGGGCTGGCAATAGGCCTCGTGCTCGCCGATCACCAAGAGCTTGTCGATGCCCCTGCGGGTGACCGCACGCGGCGGAAAATCCGGTCCCTTGCCGAGCGCCTCATACATCATGACGATGTTGGCCATCGGCGGATAGATCGCGCCCATGCCGTCTTCGCCGTTCAGCCGCTCTTCGGTGAAAGCAAGCGCGGCATCGATCGCACGCTGGCGCAGCTTCTTTGGAAACAACGGTTCGATCACCCGCAGGATCTTATCCAGGGTGCTGAACAGCGCGAACCAGCCCCAGCTCTGATGCGGCGCCTTTGCCGCCATCCCGACCGACTTGGGATCCTGCAGGAACAACTCGTCGATACCGACGCCTTTGGGATTTTTCGCCAACGGTTTCAACGCCGCCATCACCATCAGCGGCACGATCGTGGTGCGCGCCCAGTAGGAAATCTTGTTGATATGGAACGGCGACCACATCGGCAGCAGCATGATCTCGATCGGCAGCACCGGCACAGCGCGCCAGCTCAGCACATCGTAGAAAGCGAGCAGGAAGCGGGTGAAGACGTTGACGCGGGCAGCGCCGCCGCGGCTGCGGATCGCCTCGCGCGCGCGCGCCATGTGCGGCGCATCGACGGAATCGCCGATCATCTTCAGCGCGAAATAGGATTTGACGCTGGCGCTCATATCGAACGGGCCGTCATGCACCAGCGGCCAGCCGCCATGGTTGCCTTGCGTGCGGCGCAGATAGTTCGCGATCTTGGCTTCGAGGGCGCTGTCGACGGGCTCGGCGAGATAGTGGCGCAGCAGCACATATTCCGACGGGATCGTGCTGTCGGCTTCCAGCTCGAACACAAAGTGTCCATCGGATTGCCGGTAACCGAGCAGCGCTTCGGTCGCCGACGAGATGCTCTTCTCCAGCGCGACGGAATCGACTGTCGCGACGGGTTCGCCTGCAATTGTTTTGTCGATGGAAAGCATATCGCTAGCATCCCTCTATTCGCGCGCGGGCTATGTGAAGCCGGTCACGCAACTCCTGTCAGGCCTTAACGCCTCGCCAGGACCAGATCGGCGGCGCGGTCGCCCGACCGCACCGATCCTTCGATGGTTGCCGGCAATCCGGTATCAGTCCAGTCGCCGGCGAGAAACAGGTTTTTGAATGATGTCACCGCCCCCGGGCGCAGCGCGTTCTGCTCCGGCGTGGCCTCGAACGTCGCGCGGCGCTCGCGCACGATCTGCCAGGGCGGCAAGGGCAAATCGCCGGGCAGGCCTGCGGCCTTGCAGACGTCCCGCCAGATCGCCAGCGCGAGTTCTTCGCGCGGCATGTCGACGAGGCGGTCGCCATTGCTGATAGTGACCGACAGCCGCTGCGGAAATGCGAACAGCCATTCCACCAGGCCACCGACCACGCCGAGGATGGGTACGGCATCGCGGGGCGGATCGAAGCGGAAATGCGCGTTGACGATGGCGCGGAATTTCGACGGCGTCTTCAGGCCCGGCAACAGCGCCGCCGCCGGGCGCGGCGGCACCGCAAGCACCACGACGTCGTCGGGGCCGAGCGCAATGCTGTCGCTGCCGAATTTCAGCTCGCCGACGGCGCTGCCTGTCGTTGCGAATTCGCGCAGCTCATGGCCGAGCTGGATCGAGGCACCCTTGTCCTGCAACAGCTTGATCGCCGGGTCGACCAGAACCGCGCTCAAGCCATCGCGCGCGATCAGCGGCCGGCAGGCCTGCCCGCCCGCCAGCAGCGTTTCCCGCACGATCGCGCCGGCCAGGCCCGCCGAACCCTCGGGCGGGTCGACATTGAGCGCGGCCAGCAATAGCGGCTGCACCAGTCGCTGGTACAGCGTGCCCTTGCAGGGGATGGTGTCGCCGACCAGCTTTCCGGTGCCTGCCCAAACCAGCGGCGCCAATGCAAGATAATCGAGCAGCTTGGTATCGGGGACGCGGCGCGCCTCGTCGAACACCCATAGCGGCAATTTGCCGTCGCCGAGATCGAGCTGCCAGCGCTGGCCGGTCATGATGTCGACGAAGGGAAATTGCGCAACCTTCGGCCCGACCAGCCCCGCCTCGGTGCCGATCGATCGGGCGTAGGCCAGCGCATGGCGATTGCCCGACAACAGCAAATGGTTGCCGTTGTCGATGGTGAGATTGGTGGCCGCGTCGAAATAGGACCGGCAACGGCCGCCGACCTGCTGCGTGGCCTCGTGGACATGCACCCGGTAATTGGCGTTGGCCAGCCGCACGGCGGCCGAAAGGCCGGAAATGCCGGCGCCGATGATATGAGCGTTCTTCTGCATCAGATAATCGCGTAACGGAGAAGGATGGCGATCTTCGCCCATTTATGGACGCTGACCGGCTCGCGCGGGGCGGCAAAACCCCGCGCCAGGAGCAAGTCCAGGATCGCACGGTAATATTTCGACATGATCCGCGGCGCGCGCACCTTACGCCGCGAATTGCGCTTCATGATCTCGTCGGCCTTCTCGAAATGCTTTTTCGCCCGCTCGGCCAGCGGCAGGCAAACTTTGGGAAGGGCGCGATCGACAGTCACCTTCTGCGGATTGTCGCTGGTGATGCCGGCGAGCAGCAGGCCTTCGCGCGGCAGATAGAGGCGGCCGAGGCCGGCATCTTCGTCGATGTCGCGCAGAATATTGGTCAATTGCAGCGCGCGGCCGAGATGGTGGGCGAGCAGGATGCCATCTTCCTCGGGCATGCCGAACACCCTGACCGACAGACGCCCGACGGCGCTGGCGACGCGGTCGCAATAGAGATCGAGCGTCGCAAGATCCGGCGCACGAATATCCTGTGGCACGTCCATTTCCATGCCGTCGACAATGGCGAGAAAATCCTCGCGCTTGAGGCCGAAGGTTTTCACCGCGGCGGCGTAATCCTGCACGCGCGGCGGGGGATGTCCGTGATATAGCGCATCGATGTCGTCGCGCCATTGCTGCAGCGCCGCCAGCCGCTCGGGCCGCGGCCCGTGCGAATCGGCGATGTCGTCGACCTGCCGGCAGAAGCTGTAGATCTGGAACATCGCCTCGCGCTGGTCGCGCGGCAGGATGCGCATCGCGGCATAGAACGAACTGCCGGACGCGGCGGTGCCGTAATCTGCGTTGGCCGCCGCCATCTGTACCGTCATGCGCCGGCCGCTGGTTTTGTCAGGGGACCGCGTCCCGCGGCGCGCCTGATCATTTCGCTGACGATGCCGCCAATGCTCTGCGCGAGCAATTCGGGCTTGCTCAAATGCACGCGCTCGCTGAGCGGATCGCGCACCTTCAGCATGCCGACGATCTTGTCGGCAAAGGCCTGGATCACGGCAATCTCGAGCCCGAGCCGGAAATCCTTCACCTCGGCGCTGAGCGACCTGCTTTCATCGAGCAGCGCCTCGGTCCGCACCGCGAGCGCCTGAAGGCATTGCAGCAGCGCCGGCTGCGATTTCGCCTCGCCCAGCATCTCGACGGTGGCGCCGCTGGCGGCCAGCGTGTCGCGCGGCAGATAGACGCGGTTGAGGTTTTTGTAGTCCTTGGCGCAATCCTGCAAATGATTGTTGATCTGCAGCCCCGCGCACAGCGCGTCCGACGCGGCCCAGGTCGAGGTGCTCTCGCCATGGACGTCGAGCATGAAACGGCCGACCGGCATGGCCGAATAGCGGCAATAATGGATGACGTCGTCCCAGTTCTCGTAGCGCAGCTTGGTGACGTCCATCCGGAACGCGACCAGCACGTCGAGCGCATGGCGCGGCGCCATCCCGCGCTCGGCAAAAGCGCGGCGCAGGCTGACCGCCTCCGGCTGCGTATCGCCCTTGCCGAGCAGTTCCGCCTCGAAGAGGTCGAGATAGCGCAGCTTCTCGTCTGCGCTAAGGGTCGCGTGATCGGCGATGTCGTCGGCCGTCCTGACGAAATTATAGAATGCGAGAATCAGCGCCCGGTGACGCGGGTGAATGATCCACGACGCGACCGGAAAATTCTCGTCGCGGTGGGTCTTTCCGGATCGCAGGTCGCTCGCACTGGTCATCAGGAACTGGCTACATTCACTCGGAATTGGCGGCGTGCGCCGATGCTCGGCGCACGCGAGAAGATCGCGTGCCCCATATAGGGGAATACGCCGCCAAAACCAATGCTATATGGGCTGCTTAGCCCCGCCCGTGACGCGTCATAGAGCCGAAAATGGCTCTCTTCGCGAGGGTTAACGGGCGCGAGCGCCGCCTATTGGCCGTTGTTCTTGAGAACCTGGTCGCAGGCCGCGCTGATCTTGGAACGGTGTTCCTTGAGGCAGGCCAGGATGGTGAAATCGCCCTGATCGATCACCGGACGGCAGAACTTCTGTACGTCACGGGTACAGGCCTTCTGCTCATCCGCCGTGCCGCCGCGTTGCTGCTGGGCGAAGGCTCCGGACGAAGCCGAGAGCGACAACAGGGTGAGTGCGAGGAGAAATTTGCGCATCGTGTTCCTTCATTTCGGCAGCAAGAATCCTGTTCCCCGATTTGCGATGAGGCATCGCCGGAACGGATTTGTTTGGATGGCAGGCGCCGCGTACGCGGCGACGAACTGATGACAAGCATGGCAAATGCGGACAAATTTACGGCGACCTTTTCGGCGACCTAAGCACCTTTAATAACCGCCTGATATCTAAAGTGTATTTCCGCCACACTTTCCCGCCAATTGGTTGTTGCAGACAATGCGGTGCAAAGCTAGATGCTGCGCAGACGGATTTGGTGTGAATGTTTCGATTCCACTCGGCCACTTGCGGCCTTTGTTCCTGCCAATACCGCCGGAAACAGCGACCCGTCATTTGAACCTAAGATACTGCGGGAACACTAAATCTTCGATGCGGCGAGACGTATCTTTGCGAAGAACGTCTATTTTGATGGGAAAACTACAATGAAACTGTTTGGTTCCAGCTCGTTCGGTCAGGCTCTCGCAGCTGCTGGCGTCGGCGCCGCGCTCATGTTGTCGGTCACCGCAAGCCATGCCCAGGCGGGAGGCCCGTTCGCCGGCTTTGATGGCAACTGGAGCGGCGCGGGCACGGTCGTGCTTTCCAACGGCACCACCGAGAACATCCGTTGCAAGGCCGATTACAAGGTCAATGCCAACGGGCTCGGCCTGAAGCAAAATCTGCACTGCGCCAGCGACAGCTACAAATTCGATCTCTCCAGCGACGTCACCAGCCAGGGTGAGCGCATCTCCGGTAACTGGAGCGAGAAGAGCCGGAATATCTTCGGCAACCTGCAGGGCACGGCCGGCGGCGGCCAGATCGACGTGTTCGTCGAGGCGTCCGGATTTGCCGCAAACCTGAATTTGAAGACCAATGGCAACAAGCAGGTCGTGCAGATCGACTCCAAGGGCGAAATCCGCGGCGTCAAGATCACGATGACGAAGACCTGACCCCTGCGCTCTGATCGGTGTGAATGGCAGCGCCCCGGCGCTGCCTTTTCATTTTACGGCCACTAGGCTTTCGTTTTGACACGTTTTCTTGACGCGAACCGGCGTCCACTTCGCTTGAAAACGCTATGAGCTCGATCAGCTGAATTTCCAACGCCAGCAGGGGTCGCCGCGGTCACGGCGATGCGTCACTTCGACCCGCATGAAGCGGTCATGCGCAAGTGCTGCCCCCACCCACAATTCGTTCCACGCATCGAACACTTGAGGCGACAGCGCTTGACGCTCCGCCATCAGGCGCCACGACGTCTGGCGCACGGTTGCGCCCGAACCTTCCAGCTGCAGTTCCGCGTCGTCGTCCTGCCCGCGGGCCAACCGGGCGAAGGCTTTGGCGAAACCTGCCGCGCCCGCTTCCACGTCGCCCAATAGCCGAGCTACCTCGTCGAAGGTGTGCATCCCGACGAGCCGTGCCGCTGCACCGGCGAGATGGCCGCCCTCCTCCGGGCCGAGCACGCTGATCGTCTCCGGCACGATCGAGGTGACGTACTCCATCGCATAATTGCGGAGCACCTTCTGCAGCCGTTCCTCCGGCCATGTGTTCCCGGGCAACCGCGGCGCGAGATCGGCCTGGAACGGCGGACAGCGCTCGCCGGGCGAAAACTGCAATCGCTCCCCGGGAGCAAGATCGTGATCCCACTCCTTGTAGTAACCTTCGAGGCCGGGCTGGCCGTCGACGGTCTGCCCCGTGCAGACGAAGCCGAGTCTGGGATTGCCGAGCACGACGCCGTTATTGGCGTGCCATCCGCGCAGCATCGCCCGCGACACTTCCGAGGGGATGCCGCAGATCGCAGTGCCGGACCAGATCCAGCGCGGCGGCGGATAGCGCACCCAGGCCTTGGTGTCGCTCTCGTAGACATACTCGACCTTCACGCCGCCGACCTGGTTCGACAGATAGTGATATTGCGCGCACGCCACCGCATGCGGAAGCTGGTCGAGGCCGAGCTTCTTCAATCCGGGAAGGAAGCGTGCCAGTTGCTGCCGCCGGAAGGTTCGAAACACCACCTCGGCCGCGCGCGACGCGCCCGCCCGCGAGGCCAGCATCAGGATCAGCCCGGTGAGATAGGAATGATAGATGTGTTCGACGGCGCGGTAGGCGGCGGCATCGGCCGCAGGGCGAACAGCTGATCCTGCAGACGTCATTCCTCGGCCCCTCTTCGGCTGCCGTTGGCCGGCAGCCCTTGTTTTCAGTATCGCCCGTTATTCCGCAGGCTTGACGTGACTGACGCCGCGAATCTTTTCCGACAGGTTGATCAGGAACATCGAGGTCGGCCGCAGGATGAAGAGATCCGCGACCAGGGCTGCGATCATCGAGAACGCGCTGAGCCAGCCGAACAGCCGCAGCGAAGGCAGGTCGGAGAACACGGTGACGACGAGGCCGCAGGCCAGCACCACCGTGGTCAGGATCAGCGCCGGACCGACCAGCACGGTGGCGCGCTCGACCGCGAGCTCCGGCGTGACGCCGGGCTTGCTCTCCAGCCGCAGCCGGTTGAGGAAGTGGATGGTGGCGCTGAGTCCCAAGCCGAACGACACCGTCAGCGCGACCACGCTGGCGAACTGCAGCCCCTCGCCCAAGATCCACAGCACCGTCCCCGATGCCACGACGGGGAAAATGCCGGGCAGGATGCAGGAGAACATCACCACGACCGAGCGGAATGCCAGGCCGATGAAGATCGCGACCAGCAGGAATTCGATGGTCAGGCCGTGGTTGAGTTTCGAGATCATGTTGGCGCTGTTGCGCGCCGCGATCGCCGACAGGCCGGTGACTGCGATCTCGAAGCCGGGATGCTCCGCCCTCACCTGGTCGAGCGCCTTGTCGAGCTTGTCGATCACAGGAAGGATTTCGCTGGAATCAAGGTCGGGAACGCGCCCCGAAACCACCACGGCATCCTGATCGGCCGAGATGAAACGGCGGACCAGATGCTCAGGGATAACGCTGACATATTGCTTCAGCGTTTCGACGTCGTTGCTGCCGGCCTTCTCGGCAAGCCAGCGGCGCAGGGTTTCGAGCGACCAGACGTTGCCGACACCCGCCGATTTCTCGACCATCGCGTGAACCTCGGCGATCGTCTTCAACGTATCCGGCGCATAGAGCGAGGCGCCCTTGGGGAATTCGATCAAGACGTCGATCGGATTGGCGCCGGTGAGCTTGGCGTCGAGCCGGCTCGACGCCGCCACCGCCTGGCGTTTGTCCGGCACCTGGTCGGCAAGCCGGTAGCGCGGCTCCAGCGTGGCGTAGATGAAGCCGAGGCCGGCGACGAGCAGCAACGCGAGCAGGCTGAACAGCCCGGGGCGGCCGACCATGCGCACCGCGATCCAGTAGCAGAAATTGCGCAGCGCCTGCACGCCGGCATCCGCGCTCTGGAATTTTACGGCGAAGACCTTCTCGTTGCGGACGAACAGCACGCCGAACACCGGCACCAGCGACAGCACCGCGATCAGCGCGATGATGGTGGCGGCCAATCCGGCCTCGCCGAATTTGCGGATCAGTTCGGAATCGGAGAATTGCAGGGCGATGAACGAGATGCCGGCGGTGCCGTGGGTCAGCACGCAGGCCGGGCCCACCACCAGCACGGCGTTGGTGAACGCGGTCAGTTTGTCCTGGCCTGCGATCAGGCGGTCGCGCGCGGCGAAGGTCAGCTGCATCGAGTCCGAGAAGCTGATCACCATGATGAGCGGCGTCATCACGTTCAGGAACATGTTGAGATTGAAACCGGCCCAGCCGAGGCCGCCGAGCGCGAGCAGGATCGCGATGATCGGCGGAAACGCCGCAACCACCATGAACGATATCTTGCGGAAGAAGATGATCGCGATGATGCAGCCGGCCAGAATGCCGAGGATGTTGTAGGTCAGCCCGTCGCGCTTGACCGCGTTGCGGATCTCGAGCTGCATCACGGGAACGCCGGAGAGCTGGGCGTTGAGACCGCTGCCCGACAAATCGTCGGCCATGATCTTGCGCATTTCGCCGACCACTTTACCGAGATCGTTCGAGGAAACGACACTCGGTTCGAGCGACAGCACGATCAAGGCCAGCGTGCCGTCCTCCGACAACAGCTTGCCGCGAATGATCTCGTTGGATTTGACGGTCTCGGCGAACTTGTCGTAGGCGGCGCCTTGCGGCAGTTCGGGCGGGAACAGCGCCGCCGGCAGCTTGCCGGGCTCCGGCGCCTGCCGCGCCGAAAACAGCGACACCAGGCCACGCACGCCCTCGACCAGTTGCAGGTCGGTGACCATGTCGCGGATCTTTTCGAGGTTCTCGCGGGCCAGCAGCGTCTTGCCCTCGACCACGACCAGCACGTCGAATTCGGTCGCCGGGAAGCGCTTGGTCACGGCCTCGTATTGCTTGTAGTCCTTGGAATCGGAACGGAACAACTGGCTCAGCGAGTCGTCGATCTTGATCCGGTAGATCCCGAAGATCCCGGCCACGATCAGCACCGCGAGAATGAGCATCGAGAGGATCGGCGCCTTGACCGCGATCAGGCCCATACGCTCGAGTCCGAAGGCGATGCTCTTGCCTGGCGGCGGCGGCTCCTCGATGGCTTCGACGTGGACGTGACTTTCGGAGTTCTTGTCGAGCATACCCTGTCCAGTTCTCACGTCGGTCTGTTTGTGCAGCTTGGTTTTATGCAGTTTGATGGCGCGAATGCGGCTTTGCCAGCCCCGTCCGATCAGCGCTAGCCATTGAAATCACGCGGTAAATTAATCGGCGCCGTTTTACAGGGCCGAGCCCCATCCGGCAAGCGCGCGTGGGCCGGCAAATCGACACGAAGGTGACGAAAATGCGCGTTAAGTCTCTGATTTGCCACACCTGGCGAGGCCGCCCTGACGGTTAACGCCAACGCCTGCCCCGCATCGGAGCAGCGCCACCGCAGCGGTCAATTTTTCGGGAAACAGCTCCCGCAAGGAGACCGCGTCTGAAATGACACGGCGCTCAGTCCTTTTTCTTCTCCGCTTCCGTTCCGGCGCGGAGCGCTGCCGTGAAAGCGGCGTCGAACAGGCCGCGGTATTGGCTCGCATTGACGTTGGAGATGTGCGCGGTGTCGCGGAAATTGGCCTGCCCGCTCCGGACCAGATAGCAATAGCCGTTCTCGCAGACGACGGACAGCGGGTCCACCACAACGAGATGCGGATTATCTCGGTACAGATCGAGAACGTGCGCGATCTCGTTCCGGAAGGCGCTCATCGTGAGCCCAGGGCTGGCCTCGACCTTCCATTCATCGATGGCACGGCCGGCGCGCATCTGGTTTTCGATCCATCGCTGCGGCAGGTCGAAGCCGATGTGCAGTAACGGCAGGATAAAGACGACGGTCTTGCCCGCCGAAAGCAATCTGTCCACCAGAACGGAAACCTCAGACGCACTTCCCCAGATGCTTCCAAGCACGACGATGCTCGGCTGCGCCTGGCCCAACACGAAATCCAGCGTACTGCGATTGAATTGCCGGCATGGCGGCTGATCACCGGCGTTGACCGCCGCATCATCGACGAAGGCCCTGCACGCGCTCTGCGTCGCGATCAGTCCGTGGATTCCGTTGGCGAGCGCAGCCGACGAAACCGGTTCGAGATACTGGTTGGCAAAGGAATCTCCCCACAGGATCGCGGACGGACTGCCCACGGCCTGCGCGCTGCCGAAACTGCAATAGGTTTCGGTCGCCTTCTTGGTGGAGTTTGCGTTCCGGAAACACTCATCGCGGGGCGTGCTGGTTCTTCGCGCGAGCTCAGCCGACAGCAAATATTCCGGCAGCCTGCCCGGAAAACCATGGTTCAGGAAAGCCAGCGACACGAAGCTCGCCAACAATGCGAACGAGACGCCTGAACCCGCCAGCAGCCGGCGCGGCGTCCAGAACTCCCGCCGAATTCTGACGGGTTGCTCGACGTAGCGGTAAGACAGCGCGCCGAGCGCCAGCGAGGCCAGCACCATCGCTATCTTTTGCGCGCCGCCGACGTCGTAACCGCGCACCGCCAGCCAGCTCAGCGCGAACACCCAGATCGGCCAGTGCCACAGATAAATCGAATAGGACCAGTCGCCGATGCGTGGGACCGGAGATAATCCGAGCAGGCTGCCCTCGCCTGCCCCCCGTCG
Organism: Bradyrhizobium sp. URHC0002; assembly: GCF_054059515.1. NCBI lineage: Bacteria > Pseudomonadati > Pseudomonadota > Alphaproteobacteria > Hyphomicrobiales > Nitrobacteraceae > Bradyrhizobium > Bradyrhizobium sp. URHC0002. Next base: position 7,348,650 of record NZ_JBSSCF010000001.1, read on the forward strand.
CGCCGCAATGATCATGGCCGAGCCCAGGATCGGCAGGATCGTGAGCACGCCGGGCCATTGCGCTTCGGGCAAGGGATAGACGACACAGCCCGCGACGAGCGCCCAGCCGGCGAGCGCGACGAGCGGCGATTGCAGCCAGGAGGGATCGGCGATTCCTTCGGATCGGCGCCGTATCTCTGCAGCAGCAATCAATCCGCCAGCCAACGGCTCCCAGGCTCTTGCCTGCAGGGAGAAGAAGGACGATCCCGTCGCATCTTGCTGGCTTGCCCACAGACACCACGCCAATGACAGGGCCGCGAAGACCTGCAGCGCAACGACCACCGCTTTGATCCCTGACATGGCGCGCAAGGCAAGCCGCCAGACCAGCCCAACGATCAGCGGCATGAAGAAATAGAACTGCCACTCCAGCGACAGCGACCAGGTGTGCAGCAGTGGTTTGGTCTGGGCCGCCATGGCGAAATAGCCGCTGTCGCTCTTGAAGGCGAAGTTCGACAAGAACGTCAGCGCCGACAGCGCCTGGAGCAAATGCCGCAGATATTCGGACGGCAAGGTCACGAACCAGCCGACGACGACGGACGCAATGGTGAGCACCGCAAGCGCAGGATAGATCCTGCGCATCCGCATCATCCAGAAAGTCCACAGCGAAAAGCGGCCGAGCTTCAGGTCGTTCAGCACCTTCGTCGTCATGAGGTAGCCGGTGATCACCAGGAAGACGTCGACACCGACGAAGCCTCCGGCGAATCCAGGTATCTGGAAGTGAAAGCCGACGACGGCGATCACCGAAAGCGCCCGGAGCGCATTGATGTCCAGACGGAACCCGTCCGGGCCCGCATGCTTGCCCGCCGCGCCTTTTGCCGCCCCCGCTTGCTCCATAGCCTGTCTCTGCCCGCTCTCGTTCGGTTATATCAGGCGCGAGTTGGCTCACAACGGCGAAGCGGCCGCATTGTCGATCCGCTTCGGTGTCAGCCGATCGGCCTGGCGGCGATGAGCGCGGTTCCGCTCTCGTCCTTCAGCGCCACGCCGGTAACCTGGCGCGCAATGCCTTCGCGCACCAGCCAGGCGATCTTGAAGGCGGCCTCATCGTAGCTCAGCCCCGCAGCGTGAATGTTGGACACGCAATTGCGCTTCTCGTCGGTGAGGCCGGTGCGCGGCGCAAAGGTGAGATACGCGCCGAGGCTGTCGGGCGCCGACAGGCCGGGCCGCTCGCCGATCAGCATCACCACCATCCGCGCGCCGAGCACGGCGCCGATCTCGTCGCCCAGCGCCACCCGCGCGCCCGATGCGACCACGACATGGTCCAACGAGATTCCCGCCTCCGTCAGGCGCGGAGCAAGATGGCGAACCAGCTCGACGGCGTGGACATTGACCGCCGCCGGCGACAGCCCGTCGCCGATCACGATCACAATCTCGCTCGCGCTGCCGCTTTGCTTTTCCAGCATGCGCCGCGAATCCGCATCCAGCATGCGTCCGAGATCGGGACGGCGCAGATAGTCGCGCCGGCTCTGCGCCTGGCTGGAAACCTCGGCGACCTGCAGGCCGAGGCCGGCAAATCCGGTAACCAGATGCGGCGCATCGAAAACTGTGTGAACGGCGTCGCGCGCACGCGCGTGGTCGAGCGTGAAGGCAAGCAGCGCGTCGGTCGGCATGCTCGCGCCGGAGCGGCCAAGCCCGACGCGCGCCGGCGTCAGCTCCCGCAAGGCTTCGAGCGGGCGGGACGGCGGCACCGGCGTTTTCATGGGCTCTTACTCGGCAGGGACCGAGGCTTCGCGCAGCCGGATCGAATAATTCGACGCGTTCTGCTGGCCGACCGATGCGGCGCGCGCGAACATGATCAGATGATGCCCGATCATCGCCGGACCGATCAGGCCCTCGATATCGCCGCGACGCAGCCGTCCCAGCGCGAACTTCCAGAACACTTTTTTGTAGTCGCCGAGCACGCCGACCTTCCAGAAGATATTCCGCAGCATGATCAGGCCGCGTTTGATATTGGCCCAACTCTTCTGCTCGGGCGTGACCGGCACCTTGATCCGCTGCGCATAGGTGTAGTCGCATTGGTACTGGTAGCGCGCGAACAGCTTTTCCGGCTGGTAGGCGACTTCCATGCATTTGCGCCAGGACTCGACGACCTGCTCATAGGGCAGCAGGAACTCGACATTGGAATCGCGGCCGTCGTCGTCGTTGACCAACCGGCCTTCCTTCGCCAGCCGATCCCACAGCGGCGTCTTCGGCAGCGCCTGCAACAGATTGATCGTCAGCAGCGGAATCTGCGACTCCTCGACGAACGCGAGCAGCGCATCGCCGGTTTCCGGCTTGTCGGTGTCGAGCCCCATGATGATGCCGGAGACGACTTCCATGCCGTAGGAGTTGATGGTTTGGATGCCTTCCAGGATCGGGACCATCATGTTGTGGTCCTTGTGCATCGCCTTCAGCGCGTCGGGATCGGGCGTCTCGATACCGCAGAACACCGTCACGAAGAACGCTTCGCGCATCTTCTCCAGAATCTCGGGCCGCTTCGCAATGTTGAGCGTCGCCTCGCAGGCCAGCCGCATCACGTAGCCGGTGCGCTTCTGCCACTCGACCAGATGCGGCAGCAGGTCCAGTGCGGCCTTGCGGTTGCCGATGAAATTGTCGTCGACGAAATAGACCGACCCCGTGACGCCGCATTCCCGCAGCTTGTCGAGCTCGGCGATGATCTGCTCCGGCGACTTCAGGCGCGGGTTGCGGCCGTAGAGACCGGGGATGTCGCAGAATTCGCACTGATAGGGACAGCCGCTCGAATACTGGATGCTGCCGAGGAAGTATTTCTTGACCTCCGCCAGTTCGTAGGCCGGGATCGGAAACTCGGTCATCGGCAGGCGATCGCTGGTCGTCAGCACCACCTGCTGTTCGGGGCGCGACGGATCACGCGCCAGACGCGCGATCAGCTCATTGGTGGCGTCGCCGAGTTCGCCGACATGGAGATAGTCGAACGAGGGATAGTAGTCCGGGCACGCGCTCACCGACGGCCCGCCGATCGCCACCGCGAGATCGAAGGCATGGGCGCGCCGGCAGATGTCGTTCATCTGCTGGCGCTGGATGTGCATGCCGCTGACGAACACCGCCTCGGCCCATTCGAAGTCTTCGTTGGTCGCGGGACGAATGTTCTCGTCGATGAAGCGGACCGGCCAGTTCTCCGGGAGATAGGCCGCGATCAGCAACAGGCCCTGCGGCGGCATGAACGCCTGCACGCCGTCGGTCAGGGGATAGGCGTGCTCGAATGTACCGAAAGAAGACGTATAGCGCGGGAAGACGCACAGGATACGCCGTACCGTTTCGATGCCTTCAGCTCTCATCAAATTTCCTCAAGGCTGACATGGATTTAAGCACGACATTGAAAGCTGGACCAGAAATTCTTCAATATTGTGACAGTCACCTCTAACTCACTGTGGGTTCAATTGGTTGCAGGAAAATCTGCAAGTCCGAGGGCAATAGGCGCGCTCGCGTTCAGGCGATCAGCCGGGAGGCAAATTCGGGCAGCAGACCCGCGCTGCCCGCAAGCCGGAAATCGCCGTCCGCGAGGCCTGAGCGAACCAGCCAATCGTCGAACTCCGGCGCCCGCTTCAATCCGAACAGGTCGCGGATATACAGCGCGTCGTGGAACGAGGTTGACTGATAGTTCAGCATGACATCGTCGGCGCCCGGCACCCCCATGATGAACGTCACACCGGCGGCAGCCAGCAGCGTCAACAGATTGTCCATGTCGTCCTGATCGGCCTCGGCATGGTTAGTGTAGCAGACGTCGACACCGAGCGGCAGGCCGAGCAGCTTCCCGCAAAAGTGATCTTCGAGGCCGGCGCGGATGATTTCCTTGCCGTCGTACAGATATTCCGGACCGATGAAGCCGACGACGCTGTTGACGAGCAGCGGATCGAAGGCGCGCGCCACCGCATAGGCCCGCGCTTCGCAGGTCTGCTGATCGACGTTGTGATGAGCATTGGCCGACAGCGCCGAGCCCTGCCCGGTCTCGAAATACATCAGATGATCGCCGACAGTGCCGCGGCGAAGCGACAGCCCGGCCTCACGCGCCTCGCGCAACAGCGCGAGATCGACGCCAAAGCTGCGGTTGGCGGCTTCCGTGCCCGCGATCGACTGGAACACCAGATCGACCGGAACGCCCTGCCCGATCAATCCGAGCGTGGTGGTGACGTGCGTGAGCACGCAGCCCTGCGTCGGGATCTGCAGCCGCGAAATGATGCCGTCGAGCAGCCGCAGCAGCCCGCCGATCACGGCCGGATCGTCGCTGGCCGGATTGATGCCGATGCAGGCATCGCCCGATCCCAGCAGGATGCCGTCGAGGATCGAGGCGGTAATGCCCTTGGCGTCGTCAAAGGGATGGTTGGGCTGCAGCCGCACGCTCATCCGCCCCTTCAGGCCGATGGTGTTGCGGAACGCCGTCGTCACGGCGCACTTCTTCGCGCCCAGAATCAGATCCTGGTTGCGCATCAGCTTGGAGACGCCGGCGGCCATTTCCGGCGTGATCCCGCGCGAGACCTTTGCCAGCGTTTCGCTGGTTGCAGCATCGGACAACAGCCAGTCGCGGAAGCCGCCGACGGTCAGCGTGGAAATCGGCGCAAAAGCCTGCGCCGCATGGGTATCGAGGATCAGCCGGGTGACCTCGTCATCCTCGTAAGGGATCACCGCCTCGTTGAGGAATTGCTTGAGCGGCACGTCGGCGAGCGCCATCCGCGCCGCGATCATTTGTTGTGCGCTTTCGGCCGCAACGCCGGCAAGGCGGTCGCCGGACCGCGGCGGCGTCGCCTTGGCGAGCAGTTCGCGCAAATCGGCGAATACATAGGAGGTGGCGCCGATGACCTGGCGATAGACCATGCTGACTTTCCTGCGCCCGTCCCCGCTCCGTTGCCCAGCTAATCTATGCCGCGTAGACAGCCAAGGCTACAGCCGAGATCGTCGAGCTACCCCCGACTTCAATTCGGCTAGTTCAGCGTAGCGTAATAGCGGGTGAAGAAACTTATCTCATAGATGACCGCGCCGAATGCGAACAGCATATGGAATCTCAAATTGCGCGTTGTCGTGGCTATGCCGCATACCAGTATGAACGCGGCGTTCGCCAACAGATACTCCAGTCCCAGCGATCGCAGGTGGTCTTCGCCCTTTATCAAACTGTCGACCACATCGAGCGCTTCAGTAAGGGCGGCAAAACCAAAGAACCAGCGGCGACGTGAGAGAAAGTAGTCCTGATAACCCGTATATTCCTCCAGATCCTGGGGGAAAAGCAGGACGCTCAGGAAGTAGTACATCGATGCGTACACGCAAACGAAGAAATAAAGGCCAAACGTCCAGTGCGGAATGAGGCTCAGCCGAAATTCCCACCACCAGAATGTGACCACGTTCACGAGCGCCCAAGCGACCCAACCCAAATGAACGGGCCAGATCCGGTAGCGACCGGGATGCGCAACCAATGCCGCGATGCCGCTGACCAACCGCGTGACGCTGAGCCCGAGGATGATGCCGATCAGCACTCGCACGTGAAGATAGAGATCGACGTTGGCCGGCAAGGCAGCACTTTGACCCATTAAGTCCCCGCTCTCACGCATCATCCAGCGCGGCACCTTCAACAGGCATCCCGCGACGATTCCGGCGATGGTGTTAAGGATTGCGCGCTTGCCGCCGGGCAAGACGAAATCGACACGTTCCGTCCTCGTGCCGCTGTCTAGCTTGATTCGATCACAATTGGTTTGCCGACGCCGGCCTCCTTCGGAAGAAGGTTTCCGCTTGCTGGCGGCAGCCGGCCACCCTTCCCGAGTCCGCCGCAAGGACAGCGACCTCCAATTGCAGTGGCATGGCAGAGCCCGTTACGGTCGCAGCAGGCTGCCGAATTTTCCCGCTGATGCAACTTGCCGTACCTTTGTAACAAGCTGAAATCACTCGATTATCTTGAATTAGTTGCAGCTCCCCGAACTTCGCGCGTTAAGACAATCTCCATCAAACTTCAGCACAATTTGCCTGGGCCGAAGGCAATCGCTGGAAACCATCCGGGGTTGCCGATACGGCTGAATTGCAAAATCCCGTACTCGTTTTTGGTGGCGCCATGGCATCCCGGTTTTCGCTAGCAGCCAAGTTGTATTCGATCTTCGCGCTGTTCGCCCTGCTCGTCGCTGCCATCACGGCCTTGTCCGACTACAACACCCGCCAGAATGCCGAGCTCACCGAAGCGGTATCGACCGCCAGCCGCGCGGCGCTCAACGTCGAGCGCATCAATTCGCTGGTCTATGCCGTCGTGATGGAATCGCGCGGCGTCTACATGTCGACCGAGCCGGCAGTGGTGAAAAAATACGGCGACGGCTTGCTCAAGTTCAACGAACGCATTCTCGAGGTCGTCAAGAACTGGGAGGCGCTGGTTCAGTCTGACGACGCCCAGCAGTTTGCCACCTTCAAGAAACGCATCCAGCAGTTCGTCGATTTCCGCAAGGAGCTCGTTCGCCGCGGTGTCGAGATCAATGGGGCAGCAGGCCGCGAATGGGGCGACAATGACGCCAACCGCGAAGTGCGGACGGCGCTGAACAAGGATCTGGAAGCCTTGTCCAAGGTCTATGCCGAACGCAGCAAGAGACTGGCGCAGCAGACCGACACCAACCACACGATGGCCTTTGTGCTGACCTGCCTCGGCGTCATGGCGCTGGCGGTGGTCGTCATCGGCGTGCTGATCATCGCCCGTTCGATCGCGCGGCCGCTTTCCGTCATCACCGCAACCATCAAGCAGGTTGCCGAAGGCGCCGAAGGCGTCGAGGTTCCGCATACCGGCCGCGCCGACGAAATCGGCGCGCTGGCCCGTGCGATCAAGATCTTCCAGGAGGCGATGGAGCGCAACCGCGACCTCAATTTCCAGGTACTGGAGGATTCCGAGGCGCGCGAGGAGCGCACCCGTCACATCGAAGCCTCGGTCGACGCGTTCCGGGAAGCGATCGGCGGCGTACTGCGCGCGGTCACCGACAATGCGACCTCGATGCGCGGCACCGCCCAGACCATCGCCAGCGTTTCATCTGACGCCAGCGGGCGCGCGGTGGCGGCCTCCGGCGCGACCGAGCAGGCTTCCAGCAACGTTTCCGCCGTCGCCAGCGCCGCCGAGGAGCTCTCGGCCTCGGTCGAGGAAATCGGCCGCCAGGTGCGCCAGTCGGCCAGCGCCGTCGAGCAGGCGGGCCAGCGCACCGAGAAATCGGTCGCCGAAATCGAAGGGCTGGCAGCTGCGACCCAGCGCATCGACGGCGTGCTCAGCCTGATCCAGGCGATCGCCGAGCAAACCAATCTTCTGGCGCTCAATGCGACGATCGAAGCCGCGCGCGCCGGCGACGCCGGACGTGGTTTTGCGGTCGTCGCCCACGAGGTCAAGGCGCTGGCCGAGCAGACCGCCAAGGCGACCGCCGAGATCGGCCAGAACGTCGGCTTGATCCAGACCTCGACCAAGACCTCCGTCGAAGCGGTTCGCGAGATCGGCAACGCGGTGCGCGAGATCAACGAGGTGACCTCCATCATCGCCAGCGCGATCGAGCAGCAGGATTCGGCAACCCGCGAAATATCGTCGAACGCGCAACTGGCGGCGCAGGGCAACGGAACGCTGGTGGTCAATATCAGCTCGCTCAGCGACGCGATCGGCACGACGAACACGGCCGCGGCATCCGTTCTCACCGCTTCCAGCGAACTGACGGCTACCGCCGACACGCTGTCCCGCGAAGTCGAGAAGTTCTTCCGCAATCTGCGCGCGGATTCCTCCGAGCAGATGCGCAAGACCGGTACCTAGCAAGCGGCGGCGAAAAGTTCATACCGCCGATCGCAGCCGCGTAACCGATATAGGCCGAGCGGCTTGTTGCCGCCGACAGACTTCCGTGTATCAGCGAGAGATGATCCCGACCGCCAGGGGCTTGAAGCGATATATCAAGTACGGAGTCTTGTTCTCGGCCTTGCCGCCGTGAAACATGGCGGCGGCGGAAACCTGCGATGCCGACACGTACATATAGCCGTCTGGCGAATATGAAATACCGTCGGGCCAGACCATCTCGGCGTCGCTGGTGAGCGTGCGATATTTGCGATCCGGCGTGATTACACCGATCGATTTGGTCTCGACCGCCGTCAGATAGATGTTTCCTGCGAAGTCGATCGACAACCCGCCGTTGTTCGGCTTGTCCGAGTAACGCTCAACCTTTGCGCTCAGTTGGGCATTCGAAAGGCCTTCATCGTTCAAATCGGTCACCCGGATCCGATACAGGCTACGGCCGCTCAGCGGCGCGTAGTAGAGCCATTCGGCTTTCGCATCCATGGTGATCCCGTCGCAGCCGACCTTGATGATCGTTGGCTTTCCATCCTTGCCGGGAACCGTCAGGTCATTGCCGTCGACAGTGATCGGCACGTTCTCTGGAACAGTCGACTTATCACCTTCAAGAACGCGCCGGGCGCGTCCGGTATTCATGTCGATAACGATGATCGCCGCTTTTGAACCGTCACCGCCTGGTCCGATATCTTCGTCGGCAATGTAGAATTTTCGGTTCTTGTGGTCGATGACGATGTCCTGCGGCTGCGATCCGGACCGCGTCACAGGTTCAGGCATATAGTAGATGCGTTCGAGCTTGTTCGCATGGGTATTCCAGCCGACGAGTTTCGGCGTGATATGGGTGCGGAAGCCCATATCGATCATCCAAACGACACCATTCTCATCGGACCGCAACCCCAGCACATTGTCCAGATACTGGTCGCTGCCCTTTAGCGGTGTGTTCCATTCCGCGTTTGGGAACGGCTCAAAGGTCGTCGGCGACGTGAGCTTCGCCACGCGCACGTCGGGACTGTAAAAGGGATGATGACTGAAGATCACCTGATTGTCGGGCGTGAATGCGACGTTGCCGACGGATTGCGGCAACCTGGCAAATATCTCGGCAGTCACGGTGTTGGATTGCTGTTGCGAGAAGGCGGGGGTCGCCGCCGCCAGCGCGACAATGAATGCGGGCACGTTGATGCGCATTTCAGTTTTTCCTCTTTGAAGGGTTTCCACGTTCGACGACTTGATTTCATGCCCGCCGCGGTCGTCGCTCCGTCGGGGGCTTTGGTCGCAACAAACTGGAAAGCGCAGGGCCTGCTTATCGAGCTCTGCACTGCTTTCGACTATCGGGTGAGTGCTGGATGCTAATCCGTCTCGAGGCTCATCGTGAGATCTTGCACATCGTCGACCGTAGGCACGTTGTGCCGACCGATCGAGTCCGCAGCAACGACTGTCTAACTTGCGTGACTCAGATAGCGCGCTAGAGTTATAACTAGCAAGTACGCACAGTGCTGGGACTAGGTATCACGGAGTGAACCATGCAAGACCTGTTCGCGAAGAGGTACGATTGCGCAGCCGGCTGTCCCGTGGAAGCAACCCTGGATTTGATCGACGGAAAATGGAAGGCGATCATCCTCTATCATCTCCTGAAGGGAACACTACGCTTCAATGAGTTGAGACGCCGCCTGGCGAAAATCACGCAGCGCATGTTGACCCGGCAACTGCGTGAGCTCGAGGAAGTCGGCCTCGTGAGCCGGACGATCTTTGCGGAAGTACCGCCCCGTGTCGAATATACGCTGACGGCTCACGGACAATCGTTGGAGCCGGTCATCCGCGCCTTGTGGGTTTGGGGTGACGCCTATCTCGCTCAGCGAAGCCAGGAAACGACGAATTCAAAAGCCGTTGTCAATCGAGAGCCGCCGAAGCATCGACCTGCTGTCGCCGTCCGCGCGCTGCGATGACCCTGGTGTTCGGAGACGTTGTCGCCTGTCTGCATTTTCGCCGCAACGAACCGAGAAGGCGGTCAGAGCAATTCGGCGCAAAACGTTGAAGCCGGGTTAGCCTGTCAGAACGGCCGGCTTCCGAAAATGATCCATAGCTCGGCGCAAGTTCGCTCGGGTGCCATAACATCACGACAAGCTCGGGTGACGGCGGGCGCGAGTTGGAGACCTTAGCCAGAAGCGTCTGAGCCGCCCCACTGTACCAACTCTACGGTGATGCCCTCGGGACCTTCGAAGAGCCGCAGCTTTCGGCTGATGTAGTCCATCTCGTCGCTCAGCACGGTTACGCCGTTGGCCACGAGGTGCGCGGTGGCCGCCTCAATGTCGTCGACGCGGAACGCGAGGTGATTGAAGCCCCGTTGTCGCAGATTCGTCGGGTGCGCACCCGGATCGATCCCTGGGGTCGGGACGAACTCAAGCAGCTGGATCTCGAAATGAGGATCCGCTCCTTCGAGTGCGAGGGTGATGTGCTGCGCTTTCATGTCCGGCATGCCCATGTACCGGGCAGGAAGGCCACCGTCGATCGTCGCGACGTGACCCTTTCTGAAGCCAAGGAGCGCGAAGAACTCGATCGCCGGGCCGGCGTCTGCCACTGCGATAGTAACGTGATCCGGATTGAGTATCATCTTATCACTCCCTGTCATCAACGCCGCACACTCGGCCGCACCGGCTTACTTCCGCCGGGTGAGCCGCCGGCAACTAGCGCTCCCGCCCCTTGCAAGGCTGCCAGCTCGCTCCGTCGCACGGCCTACTCAATCACGAGAGTAACGCGCCGGGCATCCTGATCGATGAGAACCGGCGGCCAGTTTCCATCAGGTCGCTGGTGGATATCTTCGCCAAAGTGGCTGAAGTCCGCAACGGACCCAAACCGGAAGTTTGCCGGGCTCCGAGCACCGTTGCTTATTTGACCGCTTCAAGAGGTCGGTATTCCGCACCGGACCATGCGACGGGTGCTGTAAGGTGCCTACACGTTGATCTCGCCGGCGGCCCGCACAATCGCTGCAATGGCTACCTTGGCTGCCGGAGACGAGGTTCTCCCTCGTAAACGCACGATGCCCGTGCTCGACGGCGGCGACAGCCAGCCCTGCACGACAAGCCGGACGAGCGCGCCGGATTCCAGCTCCTCCCGTACCGCCGCGTCCGTCGCACCCAGAACGGTATCTGTGGTGAGCGCGACTGTCTTGAGCATGCCGTAGTTGTCGCACTCGAGCGCAATGGTGGCCTCCTGGCCCTCAGGCAGGCCCAGCAGGGCGGCCAGTTCAACCGTTGAGGGGCTCAGCAGCGTAGGTACCGCAAGACCGTACGCCCAGACTTCCTGCAGCGTATGCTCGCGCCCAGCCAGCGGATGGCCTGCCCGCACATACAGGTTGGCCGGTTGCCCCCCGATCAGCTGGATGTCCAGCGCGGCATCCCTGGGCATGTCGCTCACATCGGCGGCAAAGAACTCGATGTTCTCGGTACGCAGGCTCTCCAGCAACTGCACCGAGTTGCCGACCTCCATGCGCAGCGCCACCTGCGGGTGCTCGCGGCGCAGCGCCACAAGCGCGCGTGGCATCAGGGTGGCCGTTAGCAGCGGCCCGACACCGAAGGCCGTGTCGCCGAGCTGGCTGTCGCGGTAAAGATCCACGTCGCGCTGCAGACAACGTGCCTCGAACAGCAGCTTGCGCGCCCGCTCGATGACGAATTCGCCGGCCGGGGTGGGGCGGACATCGCCAACGTCGCGGTCGAACAGGCGGATACCCAGGTCGCTCTCGATGGCCTGGATGCTGCGGCTGAAGGCCGGCTGGCTCCGGTGGACGGCTTCTGCGGCGCGGGCGAAGTGCAGGGTGTCGGCAAGGGCGACGACGTGGCTCAGGCGGTGCAAATCCATTGCATTGCGCTCCATGCATCAAGATAATGAGAATTATGCATTGGACGCATTATGTTGGCACTCCTAAATCGTTCTCACGATAAAAACATGTGAGCGAGAGGAGACACCCCACATGAGCTCGCAACTGCAATACCTCCTGATCGGCGCCTGCATCCTGGGCTTTGCCGCCATGGAGATTATCACCCGGCGGTATCAAACCACCGTGCGAGACAACGCGACAGCCAACGACACCTGGCTGGAGGTGCTGATGTTCGTCAGCCTGATCGCCATCACCCAGCCGATCGCACTGCTGGGCAGCAACGCGCTGTGCAACTGGCTCATGCCCGCGCAGCACAATGCCTGGGCCAACCTGCCGTGGTGGGCCATGGCCGGCCTGCTGCTGATTGGCGATGACCTCACGCAGTACCTCTGGCACCGCGCCTCGCACTCGCCGCTGCTATGGCCGCTGCACCGAGCGCACCACAGCGCGGCCTACATGAGCGTGCGCATTACCTACCGCAACAACTTCTTCTACTACCTGATGATGCCCGGCCTGTGGATCGGCGGCGTGGCGGTGTATCTTGGTTTCGGCCCGGTCTACGCGGCGTACCTGGTGATCAAGCTGGCGGTCATCCTGGGCGCGCACTGCGCCTGGGCGTGGGACGCGCCGCTGTACCGCATCCGCGCGCTGCATCCGCTGATGTGGGTGCTGGAGCGCACCATCTCGACGCCGGCCACGCACTGGGCGCACCACGCGCTCACCAACGAAGATGGCATCGGCCACTACAAGGGCAACTTCGGCAACCTGCTGTTCTTCTGGGACGTGCTGTTCGGCACCGCGCATATCACACGCAAATATCCGGCCAAGACCGGCCTGCAGGACGACATCCTGTTTGGCCCGGAGCGCTGGACGACGCAGATGTTCTACCCGCTGGTCCACTCCAAGCGCGAGCATTCGGCGCTGCGCCCCGGCGGCTATGGCTTCACCGAAGCCGACCTGCAGACCGAAGCTAAACAGGAGGCCGCATGAACGACCGCGCCAGGTTCGACGTGCTGGTTGCCCCCCCGTGTGGGTAGCGTAATCGAGGCGCAGCAGCAGGCGTTCGCGATGCCTCTAGTCCGCGAGCGGCCTCTTGGCCACGCCGAGATGACCCGAATGGAAACTATCATGCTTGCGGCTGGGTGGAGCACCGCGCTTGTGGCGGTCTTCATCCGACTCATTGGTATTGGTTAGGAGAAGGCGATGATCGTCTGTTCTTGCAATGTGTTCAGCGACCATCAGGTGCGGTCAGTGGTCGCAAAAGAGGAGCGACGGCCCCGTATGAGTGAGGTGTATGCCTGCCTCGGATGCAGCGCCCTGTGCGGCCGCTGCACTCACGCTATCAAGCGGATCATGGATGAAAGGCCCGGCTCCGTTCATGCGAACGCAAGCATGCACTAACTTGGAGTCGACAAAGTCACGGTCACGCGCGCGCCCTCGTTATTTCGCGTGGAGGACACGCGAAAAACCAGGAGAAAGGGAACATCATGAACGTGCCTGTCAATTCCCGTTCGATCGACATTCCCGCTGAATTTCAGTCCTGCTTTGACAAGCAGCGTGCGGCTTATCTGGCGGCGCCGGAGCCATCCTACGATCAGCGCATGGCCGACTTGAAAGCGCTCGCGCAGCTCCTGAAAGACAACAAGGATGAGTTGGTCGCAGCGATAAACGCTGACTACGGCAACCGGTCTGAATTCGAGACCCTGTTCGCCGAATACTTCGTTGTCCTCGAAACAATCGCCGACGCCGCCAAGAATTTGAAGAAGTGGATGAAGCCGCAACGCAGACACGTCGATTTCATGACCTATCCGCTCGCGCGCAATCGTGTCATCCCGCAACCGCTCGGCGTCGTCGGGGTCATCGTCCCCTGGAATTTCCCGCTCAACCTCAGCTTCTGCCCGCTCGCAGCGATTCTGGCGGCCGGCAATCGAGCGATGGTCAAGATGTCGGAAAATTCAAAAGCGCTCGCCCAGGTTCTGATGCGCGTTTCCCCAAAGTATTTTCCGATCGAGAAGCTTGCCTTTTTCGAGGATGGCGGCGGACGAGGACCGGGATTCTCGTCGTTGCCTTTCGACCATCTGCTGTTCACGGGATCCGGTGCTACCGGCCGCTCGGTCATGGCCAACGCGGCCCGCAACCTCACCCCTGTCACGCTTGAACTGGGCGGCAAGGCACCTGCGATTGTTGGGCCTGACTTCCCGGTCAAAACAGCGGCGGAGCGCATTCTCTGGGTGAAGATGTTCAATGCCGGTCAGATCTGTACGAATGTCGACTACATGTTTCTGCCCAAAGGAAGTGAGGATGAGTTCGTCCGCCATTGCCGGCGACTGTTTGCCGACCGCTTCCCGGACATCAACGGCCAGGACTACACGTCGATCATCGATGAACGGTCTTTCACGCGGCTGCAGGCGACGCTGGAGGATGCCCGTACAAAGGGCGCGGTCCTGGTCAATCTCGCGGAACAGCAGATTCCGGACGCGAAGCGTCGCAAATTTGCACCGCATCTCGTGCTAAATCCAACGGAAGACATGATTGTCATGCAGCGCGAGATCTTTGGCCCGATCTTGCCGATCAAGACGTATGCAGATCGGCAGGAGGTCGCCGACTATATCAATAGTCACGACCGCCCGTTGGCAATCTATCCATTCACTCACAATGCCGAGCTGCGCGACTTCTACATCTCGCGGGTCATGTCGGGTGGCGTATCGGTCAATGAAGCTCTCCTGCACGTCGGCCAGCACGACCTGCCATTCGGTGGGGTCGGCGCGAGCGGCATGGGCCATTACCACGCGCGCGAGGGGTTCAACACCTTTTCAAAATTGCGCCCGGTCTTCTACCAGGGCCCTCTCTCGCCGATCCAAATGCTATTTCAGCCGCCCTACTCCGGCCGCCCAATGAGCGTCCTGCAGACGATGATCAAGTGGAAGACGTGATGCGTGGCCTGAGCATGTCTGGGGCAAGCGGACATGGTGAGGAGCCAATGGCTGCGGGGCGGCCCCATTCTACTTTGCATGGGGTTGTTTTCGAGATTTTGAGTCCGGCCGTCGGCATGCCGCCCATAGCGCGTCGCAGACGCGCGTGAAACACGCTGGCGGCGATGCTGGATTACTCCACCGGAACCACGTCCACGGCCACGCCAAGCTTCTGCTTGCGCGAGCCGACAATGATGCCGTCGACCGGCGAGACATCGGAGAAGTCCCGGCCCACCGCCAGGATGATGTGATCGTTCTCGATCATGAGGTCGTTGGTCGGATCGAAACCGATCCAGCCGAGCTCGGCGCCGCACCACACTGACACCCAGGCATGGGTGGCGTCGGCGCCCTGCAGGCGCGGCTGCCCGGGCGCCGGAATGGTGCGCAAGTAACCGCTGACATAGGCTGCAGGCAGACCGAGCCCGCGCAAACCCGCAATCATCACATGGGCAAAATCCTGGCACACGCCGTGGCGTTTCTCGAACACCTCCCGGAGCGGCGTCGAGATCACCGTGGCCTTCGGGTCGTACCTGAAATCGTGGCGGATGCGGCGCATCAAATCGGCGGCGCCTGAAAGAATGCCGCCGCCCGGCGGGAAACTTGTCGCGGCATAGGCGGTGACCGGCGCCTGCACCGGCACCAGCGCGCTCGCAAAGACATAGCCGACCGGCGAAGCGGGGCCGAGACTGGTGGCCTCGAACGCCACGTCGCGGAGATCATCCCATGACGGGCTCGGCGCGGCACGGTCAAGCGCCTTGCGCGACACCGAAACACGCGAGCGGGAATCGATCCGCAAATTGCGATGCGCGGTTTCGATCAGGATGCTCTCGGTATGGGTGCCGAAAAAATCGCGCCGCACCGTGCGTTCGGCCGGCCGCGGCCGGATCTCGACCGAATGGGAAATCAATTGCTGTCCGTCTGCGCTCCGAGGCTCCAGCCGCAGCGAGCACCGCGCAAAACTCACCTGGCTTTCGTAAGCGTAGGTCGTCACATGACGGATGTCGTAGATCACGCGAGGCCCGTGAGCTTCTCCGGCCGGCTCGCATTGGGCCCGTGCGGGAAGTAATGCAGGCCGATGGCGTCGGCGAGATTGAGCAGGTCCTGCTCCAGCGCGAACAGGGTTTTGACATCCAGCGTCGCGGCTTCGGCTGTCGTCAACATCGCCTGCAAAGCCACCGCCAGCCGCTGCGGCCGCTCGATCAAACCGTGCTCCTTCAGGCTCGGGAGTGCGGCGATGTGATCATTCAACGTCGCCACCTGAAACGCGACCGAGCGCGGATTATAGGGATCGAGCACCGCGAGATCGCGTACCGGCGCCAGCGCCGGGCCGACCAGATAGCGCGAACGATAGGTGATCTGGCAATCCACCAGCGTCAGCAGCACGTCGAGGTCTTCTTCGCCGGCTTCGTCATAGGCGAACTGCCGCGCGAACCGGGCGGTGTTGATGGCGCGCTCGGCACGGCGGCCCATGTCGAGGAAGCGCCAGCCGGCGGCGCGATTCATGTTCTCCTGCGCCAGGCCGGCGAGACTAGCCAGTTCCTGCAACGTCAGTTCGGCGGCGCTGACCACGCTGTCATCGTCGTCGACCTGCAACGAGAGGCGCTCCACCATCTCGGTGATAATCTGCCAGGCGTCGGGCGAAAGCCGCTCGCGCAACGAGCTCGCGGTACGCTGCGCCGATTTTGCCAATGACAAAGCCGAGCCGAATTTGTCCGGGCTCTGCAGCGCCTCGGCGACCACCCTTGCGGGGTTGGTTCGCGTCGCCTGCGAGGCCGCGCCCCAGGTCACCAGCAGCCGCTGGATGCGCTCGACCGAGGGCAGCGCGGTCGACGATCCCTTGACGGGGTCGCGCATCGGCGCACCGAGCGCACGGATCAGCCGCAGCGTCGCCTCGGCGCGCTCGAGATAGCGGCCGAGCCAGAACAGATTGTCCGCAGCCCGGCTGGGCACGACGCCCGCGATCCGCCTGATCCGCACGGTGTCAGCCCCGGGCAGCAGCGTCGAAGCCGATACCGCCTTGTCAGACACCACCCAGACATCCGCCGACCGCGCGCCATCGCCCATCGATACTGCACGGGCATCGGGCTCGTCAGCGATCCGGCAGAAGCCGCCGGGCAGGATGGTCCAGCCGTGGGGCGTTGCCGCGGCGAACACCCGCAGCACGAACGGGCGCGCCGTGATCCGGCCCTGCTCCCACACCGGCGTCGTCGACAGCCGCACCAGCTCCTGGCCGACATAGTCGATGCCGCGATCGGTGATCGCCTGCCGGAGCCGGTCGCGCTCGGTGGGCTCCAACTCGCCGGCGAGCACCGGCCCGTGGCTGGAAAAGCCGGGAACGGCCCGGCCATAGGCGCCCTCGATCGCAAAATCCTCCAGCCGCGACAGCACTTCCTCGCGCGCGGCTTTCTGCCCGCACCACCACGTCGCGATGTGCGGCATGATCAGATTCTCGCTAAGCAGCCGCCGGCACAGGCTCGGCAGGAACCCGAGCAGCGCCCTCGCCTCCAATACGCCGGAGCCCGGCATGTTGGCGACGACGACGCCGTTCTTGCGCAGCACGTCGATCAGGCCGGGCACGCCGAGATGCGACGACGCATCGAGTTCGAGCGGATCGAGAAAATTCGAATCGACCCGGCGCAGCAGCACGTCGAGCCGTTTCAGCCCGGCGACGGTGCGGATGTAGATGCGGTCGCCGCTGACGGCGAGATCGTCGCCCTCGACCAGCAGGAAGCCGAGATAGCGCGCCAGCGTGGCGTGTTCGAAATAGGTCTCACTGAAGGCGCCCGGTGTCAGCAAGCCGATCCGCGGCTCGTCGCGGTCGGCGCTGGCGCGCAGTGAATCCCGGAATGCCTCGAAGAACGGCGCCACGCGCTCGACATTCATCGACTTGTAGAGGTTGGAAAAGGCGCGCGACAGCACCAGGCGATTTTCCAGCGCGTAGCCGGCACCCGACGGCGCCTGCGTGCGGTCGTTGAGCACCCACCAGCGCCCATCAGGGCCGCGGCCGACATCGGCCGCATAGAAATGCAAATAACGGTTGCCCGGCGGTTTGACGCCGCAAACCGCGCGCAGATATTCGGTGCTACCGGCGATCGCGGCCGCAGGCACCGCGCCATCGATGACCAGCCGTCCCTCGCCATAGAGATCGCGCAGCACCATTTCGAACAATTGGGCGCGCTGGGCGATGCCCGTGGTCAGTTGCTGCCAATCGGCCTCGTCGATGATCAGCGGCAGATGGCTGAGCGGCCACAGCCGGTCGGCGGTCTCGCCGGGGCGCGCGGTAGGTGACGCCGGCCTCGCGCAGATGCCGGTCGGCGGAGGCAAAACGCCGCTCGATATCGGCTGGCGACAATGCGGCGAAGGCATCGAAAAACCGGCTCCACGCCGCACGGGGTGCGCCGTCCGGACCGATATATTCGTCGGGGATCCCGGGCAGCCGCGCATAGTCGCGCGTCCATTGCGCAATCCGGCGCTGGCCCGGACGGGCCTTGCTTTCCTGATTGCTGCCTTGGTCTGCCATTCCGATTCCCTAAAGACGGTCGCTCCCGATTAGATCAGGAGCGGCGTCCTCAAGTCGAGCGTCAAAGGGAATTCATTTGTGCGTTCTTCGGGCGCAGGCTCGATCCTGCCCGGGGTGTGGCCGTGATCCTGAAACCGGGCCAGCCGCCTTGCTTCCGCCTCATAGGAATTGACCGGCTTGGTATCGTAGCTACGGCCGCCGGGATGGGCGACGTGGTAGACGCAGCCGCCGAGCGAGCGGCCATTCCAGGTATCAATTAAGTCAAATGTCAGCGGTGCGTGAACCGGGATGGTTGGGTGCAGCCCCGAGGCCGGCTGCCAGGCCTTGAAGCGGACCGCGGCGACCGCCTCGCCGGAGCGGCCGGTTGCCGTCATCGGCATCCGCCTGCCGTTGCAGGTCACGACATGACGGCCTTCGACGAAGCCGGTCGCCTTGACCTGCAGCCGCTCCACCGAAGAATCGACATAGCGCACGGTGCCGCCGGCCGATCCCTCTTCGCCGAGCACGTGCCAGGGCTCCAGCGCCTGCCGCAATTCGAGCGCGACGCCGCCATGATGGACGCGGCCGAACACCGGAAAACGAAACTCGAGCTGTGCCGAATACCATTCCGGCGAGAATTCGTAGCCGGATTGCCGGAGCTCTTCGAGCACACCCAGAAAATCCTCCCAGAGGAAATGCGGCAGCATGAAGCGATCGTGCAGCGCCGTGCCCCAGCGCACGAACTTGCCCTGCTGCGGTTCGCGCCAGAGCTTTGCGATCAGCGCGCGGATCAGGAGTTGCTGCGCCAGCGACATCCTGGGATCGGGCGGCATTTCGAGCGCGCGGAATTCGACCAGCCCGAGGCGGCCGGTCGGCCCGTCGGGCGAATAGAGCTTGTCGATGCAGATTTCGGCGCGGTGGGTATTGCCGGTTATGTCGACGAGAATGTGCCTGAACAGGCGGTCGACCAGCCACAGCGGTGCCTCGACATCAGGCGGCGGCACGTGCGCCAGCGCGACTTCCAGTTCATAGAGCCCGTCGTGTCGCGCCTCATCGATGCGCGGGGCCTGGCTGGTCGGGCCGATGAACATGCCGGAGAACAAATACGACAGCGACGGATGGCGCTGCCAGTACAGCACGAGGCTTTTGAGCAGATCGGGGCGGCGCAGGAACGGCGAATCCTGCGGCGTCGAGCCGCCGACCACGACATGATTGCCGCCACCCGTGCCGGTGTGGCGGCCGTCGACCAGGAAACGGTTGGCGCCGAGCCGGACTTTGGCCGCGTCTTCATACAGGCCGAAGGTGATATCGACCGCCTCGCGCCAGCTCTGCGCCGGCTGGACGTTGATCTCGATGACACCGGGATCGGGCGTCACCTTGATGACCTCGACGCGCGGGTCGTAGGGCGGCCCATAGCCCTCGACGTGAACCTGGAGCTGCATTTCCTCGGCGGTCGCCTCCACCGCGGCGATCAGTTCGAGATAATCTTCAAGCTTCTCCACCGGCGGCATGAATGCGCACAGGACGCCGTCGCGGATTTCGACTGAGATCGCCGTCCGCACCGGCTTTGGCTTGGGTTTCGGCTTCTCCGCCAGCCTTTCGGGCAGGCTGCCTGCCGCCGCGTCCTCGTCTTCAACCGCGAGTTCGAGCCGCGGCTCCATCGGGTCCTGCTCGACGACGTACGGATACTCTTCGGGAGGGATATGCGGCAGCGACGCCATCGGCAGCCGCAGCCCGAGTGGCGAATCACCCGGTATCAGGAACAGATGGCCACGCTTGAGCTGCCAGCGTTCGCTCAACCAGCCCTTCATCGATCTTTGGGCATCAGCGTCCGTATGCTGGATCGGCAGCACGAAACCCCTCGGCTTGTTCAACCCCTCATCGAACACCCGCGCCATGCGCGCGCGCTCTTCCGCATCGGCGAGTTTGGAGTCGTTGGGATCGACATTGACCGGCAACGCGGCTTCCTTTTGCAGCCAGTGCGCGGGATCTTCATAAGCCGGCATCACGTATTCGGCGGCGAGACCGAGCCGCTTCGCGGTGCCTTCCATAAAGGCTTTGGCGTCTTCTATTTTCCCCTTGCGCGGATTCTCGATCTTCGCGACCAGGTCGGCATTCTTCCAGATCGGCACGCCGTCCTTGCGCCAATAGAGGCCGAACGCCCAGCGCGGCAGGCTTTCGCCCGGATACCATTTGCCCTGCCCGTAATGCAAAAGCCCGCCCGGCGCGAAACGCGCATGCAGCTTGCGGATCAGTTCGTCAGCCAGCGCCTGCTTGGTAGGGCCGACCGCGGCGATGTTCCATTCCGGCGATTCCAGATCGTCGATGGAGACGAAGGTTGGCTCGCCGCCCATGGTCAGCCGCACGTCACCAGCCCTAAGATCGGCGTCGACCTGTTCGCCGAGCGCATCGAGACGCGTCCAGGATTCATCGGAGAACGGCCGCGTGATCCGCGGCGCCTCGCGGATGCGCCGGACGCTCATCTCGAAGCCGAAATCGACATTGGCGAAGCCGGCACTGCCCGAGATCGGCGCCGCCGAACGGTAATGCGGCGTGGCGGCGACGGGGATATGCCCCTCGCCCGTCAGCATGCCCGAGGTGACGTCGAACCCGATCCAGCCGGCGCCGGGAAGATAGACTTCGGCCCAGGCGTGCAGGTCGGTGAAATCGCTCTCGACCTCGCGCGGCCCCTCGACCGGATCGATGTCGGGGCGCAACTGAATGAGATAACCGGAGACGAAGCGCGCGGCGAGCCCGAGGTGACGGAAGATATGGATCAACAGCCACGCCGAGTCGCGGCACGAGCCGGAGCCGGCAGCCAGCGTCTCCTCCGGCGTCTGAATGCCCGGCTCCATCCGGATGACGTAGCTGATCTTTTTCTGCAGTTGCGCGTTGAGCTCGACCAGGAAATTGACGGTGCTGTCGGCCTCGCGCGGAATATCCTTCAAGTACGCCGCGAACAGCGGCCCCTGCTCGCCCGTGGCAAGATAGGGCGCAAGCTCGGTCTTGAGATCGTTGGTGTACTGGAACGGAAAACTGCTGGCGTAACCCTCGACAAAGAAGTCGAAGGGATTGACCACCGTCATTTGCGCGGAGAAGTCGACTTCGATCTTGAGTTCGGTCGCCTTCTCCGGAAACACGAACCGCGCGAGCCAGTTGCCCTGCGGATCCTGCTGCCAGTTCACGAAATGATTTGTCGGTGTGACCTTGAGCGAATAGCTCAGGATCGGCGTGCGCGTATGCGGCGCCGGACGCAGGCGAACGGTTTGCGGGCCGAGATCGATCGGTCGGTCGTACTTGTAATGCGTGACATGATGTAGTGCGACGAAGATCGACACGGACCGGAGACTCCAGCGGCTTTTTTAAGCAGAACACCGGTTCCGGGTGGGATCAAGCATTAACAACGGGCATGGGATGCCTAAGCTAAAGGCTAATTTCGCGATACGCTTGCGGGACCGATCTACCTGTGGTCGAATGACGCATTGCCTGCGCAGGCCGAGCGCGATGCCCCGCCTTGCGCATAACACTCCCTCCCGTTCGTCAATGATTGCCGCGCATCGGACTGGTCCAACGCGCGGACTGAAACAGGAGACATTTGCAATGAGTTTCCTCGTCGAACTGCCCCAAGAACTATTCCCTGCCAATGCACTGGACGGTCTCGATCCGGACGCGACGACTTTCAAGATGGAAAACGCGCAGGCCTTGATGTGGATGTCGCAGCTCGCTTACGAGACGGCGCACGAAGGCAAGGTCAATGACATCCTGAAGACCTGGAACATGACGAGGCTTGCCTTTGGCGCCGGCGCACCCGTCACGAGTCTGCCGCCCAAAAGCGCCTGTTTCGTCGTGGCCGAGAGACGCGGCGCAACGATCGTCTCCTTTGCCGGCACCGATCCACTCAAGATCGAAGACTGGATAAAGGACTTCACCCTTGCACCGGAGCCGAACGTTCTCCATCTCGGGTTCAAAACCGCCCTCGATGCGGTTTGGCCTACCATCGAAGACGTGATCAGGCCGCGTTCCAAACAGCCATTGTTCTTCACCGGGCATAGTATGGGCGCCGCACTGGCCCTGCTCGGTGCGGAGCATGCGCTCAACAAGGCTGGCATCACGCCGACCGCCGTCTACACCTACGGAACTCCGCGAACAGGCGGCTTGGACTTCTTCACCAGCTATGAGAAGCTTGGTGATAAGACATTCCGCCTTGTCCACGGCAACGATATTGTTGCGACTGTCCCGCCTAGCGCGAACGGCAATTTTCGTCATGTCGGACGATTGCTTCGTTGCGGACACGAGGAAGAGTTTGCCGGGCTGACGCCTGCGCCATCAAATGAAAATCAGCCAGACTTCAACGGCGGCTTCATTACTGACACTGCCCGCAGCGATCTCGACACCGTCATCGCCAAAATCAAGGCACTGCGAGAGCGTGGGTTATTTGCCGGCCTCCTTGCCAGGCTTCTCGCGCCACCAACAGAAGCGCTGCCGCCGACGATACGCGATCACATCCCGGCAAGCTATTTTAAGGCGCTGTCGATCCCGTTGAAACAGATGCCAGGCAGCGCACCCCAGTAAGCCGGACGGCGCGCAGCACGATCCCGACTACATCGTCGCCCCAAGCACCCACGGCGCGAACTCGGCGCCGCCGAAATCAAAACTCTCGCTCTTGGTCGGCTGGCCCGATGCCGTTTTCAGCATCAGCTCGAAAATGCGCTGGCCGCATTGCTGCACGGTTTCCTCGCCGTCGAGGATGGTGCCGCAATTGACGTCCATGTCGTCTTCCATGCGCTGGTACATCGGCGTGTTGGTCGCGAGCTTGATCGAGGGCGCTGGCTTGCAGCCGAACACGCTGCCGCGTCCGGTGGTGAAGCAGACCATGTTGGCGCCGCCGGCCACCTGCCCGGTCGCCGCAACCGGGTCGTAGCCGGGCGTGTCCATGAAGACAAAACCCTTCTTGGTGACGGGCTCGGCGTAGTTGAGCACGTCGACCAGATTGGTGCTGCCGGCCTTGGCCATTGCGCCCAGTGATTTCTCAAGAATCGTGGTGAGGCCGCCGGCCTTGTTGCCGGGGCTCGGATTGGCGTTCATCTCGGCGCCCTCGCGCTTGGTGTATTCCTCCCACCAGCGCATCAGACCGACCAGCTTTTCGCCGACCTCGCGGCTGACCGCGCGCCGGGTCAGGAGATGTTCGGCGCCATAAGTCTCCGGCGTCTCCGACAGGATCACGGTGCCGCCATGGGCAACCAGGAGGTCGCTCGCCACGCCGAGCGCTGGATTGGCCGACACGCCTGAGTAACCATCGGAGCCGCCGCATTGCAGGGCCACCGTCAATTCACTGGCCGGCACGGGCTCGCGCTTTACCTTGTTGGCGTCGGTCAGCGCCTCCTTCACGAAGGCGATGCCGGCCTCCACCGTCTTGCGGGTGCCGCCGACTTCCTGGATGTCCATCGCGCGCAGGCGGCCGGCGAGTTTCTGTTCCTGCATCAGACCGCCGATCTGGTTGACCTCGCAGCCGAGCCCGAGCACCACGACGGCGGAAAAGTTCACATGCCGGGCATAGCCGCCGAGCGTCCGCCGCAGCAGCGCCAGCGGTTCGTCCTGCGTCATGCCACAGCCGGTCTTGTGGGTCAGCGCGACCACGCCGTCGACATTGGGGAAATCGGCCAGCGGATTATCGCCGGTGAATGGATTCTTCTTGAACATGTCGGCGACGATGCCGGCGACATGGGCGCTGCAATTCACCGAGGTGAGAATGCCGATATAGTTGCGCGTCGCGACGCGTCCGTCGGCGCGGCGAATGCCCTCGAAGGTCGCCGGCAGATCGAAATTCGGCACCGGCTTGACGTCGACGCCATAGGCATAGTCCTTGGCGAAATCGCCCATGCCGCAGTTCTGGGTATGCACATGCTGACCCGGCGCAATCGGCGCTGTCGCAAAGCCGATGATCTGGCCGTAGCGGCGCACCGGCTCGCCCACGGCGATCGGCTTGATCGCGACCTTGTGGCCGGCCGGAATCCGCTCGACCGTGGTGACGCCGTCGGCCACCACTAAGCCCTGCGGCAAACTCGCGCGCGCGATCAGCACGCCGTCGTCAGGATGCAGGCGGATCACGGGTGCCGGGGTCATTTGGGTACCTCCTCAGGGTTGGCGAGTAGCGAGTGGCGAATTGAACGATCCCCTACTCGCCACTCTCTATTCGTGGCTTCGCTTCTTACGCCTTGCCGGCGGAATCCTTGCGGGTCTGGTTCACCTGCATCTTGGCGTAGGTCGACATCAGCCCGACTTCGTTCGACAGCGTCACCAGTTTGAAGCCCATGTTGATGGCGCGCACCGCGCCATCGGCGCCGGAGCAGTGGATGCCCGGATTGAGGCCCCGCTTGCCGCATTCCTTGACGATCTTCTCGTAGATCTTGAGGATCTCCGGCTCGTCGCGGTCGAGCTTCGGCACCAGGCCATAGGAGAAGCCGAGATCGGAGGGGCCGATGTAGACGCCGTCGATGCCCTCGACGTCGAGGATCGATTCCATGTTCTCGACCGCGGTCTTGGTCTCCATCATCGGCAGCAGCACGATCTCGTCGTTCGCCGTCTGCTGATAGGTGCCGGCCGTGCCGTACATGCCGGCGCGGATCGGACCGTTAGAGCGCGTACCCTTCGGCGGGTACTTGGCGTACTGGACCAGGTTCTTGGCTTCCTGCGGGGTATTGATCATCGGGCAGATCACGCCATAGGCGCCGCCGTCGAGCACCTTGCCGACGATGCCGGGCTCGTTCCAGGGCACGCGGACCATTGGCGTCACCGGATGGCCGTTCATGGCCTGAAAGCATTGCACCATCGAGAGGTAATCCTGCACGCCGTGCTGCATGTCGACAGTAACGCTGTCGAAGCCGCATTGCGCGATCACCTCGGCAGAGAAACCGGACGGGGTCGCGAGCCACGCGTTCACCACGGCCTTGCCCGAGGCCCATACCTTCTTGACGTTGTTTTTAGCCATTGATCGCTTTCCCTTTGTGATCGTTACAATTGTTGGAGTTCACGGAGTTGATTAACTGGTCGCGCGCTGAATGGTGGCTTCGCTGACGCCGACCTCGCGGGCGGTGTTGACGATCGCAGCCCAGGTATCGTCAGGCAGCGGCACGCCGTTCCTGGTGCGCTCGGCCCGCGTCTTGCGTTCGGGGTCGCCCGGGACCAGCACGCTCTCGACCCCGCCGATTGGCTTGGTCTGGCGGATGAAATCGGTATAGCGCGAGATTTCGTCGTCAAAGTAATTGCTGGTGTCGATCACCTTGGGGTCGACATAGAAGGCGAGCATCCCGTTGGCGAACTGCCGGCCGCCCGAGGTGGCGCCAGTGCCAGTCAGCGCGCCGCCGAGCAGCTCGCAGATGAACGCAAGCCCCGAGCCCTTGTGCTCGCCGAACGCGCGGATCGCGCCTGTCCCCTTGGTGTGGTCGCGCGGCCCGTCCGGCGTGTACGGCCCGTAGAGTACCGACGGCTTCTCGCTCAGCGTGCCGTCAGCATCGACCAATGCGCCCGTGGGCAGTTTCTTGCCGCCGCGGCTTGCCACCAGCACCTTGCCTTCGGCGACGATCGAGGTGGCGAAATCGAGCACGATCGGGTCCTGCCCCCGGCGCGGAATG
Organism: Bradyrhizobium sp. URHC0002; assembly: GCF_054059515.1. Lineage (NCBI taxonomy): Bacteria > Pseudomonadati > Pseudomonadota > Alphaproteobacteria > Hyphomicrobiales > Nitrobacteraceae > Bradyrhizobium > Bradyrhizobium sp. URHC0002. The sequence goes on from NZ_JBSSCF010000001.1 coordinate 7,374,445, forward strand.
CCGACACAATAAGGCGCGGTCGAGAGCCGCTTCTGCACGCCGCCGAACGGTGCGACCAAGAGCGAGCCCGCGGCGTTGACGAAGTGCACCGACACCAACCCTTCGGCGGCTGCCATTTCGGCCCAGTCGCCGACGCGGCCGATGTGCCCGGCGTTGCGCAAAGCGACCGCGGCTAGTCCGGCCTTCTTGCACTTCTCAATGCCGGTCCGCACCGCGAACGGCGTCACGGTCTGGCCATAGCCGAACTTGCCATCGACCACGGCGAGCGAAGGGGTATCGACGACAATCTCGGGCGTCTGGTTGGGAATGACGTTGCCCGTCTTCTTCCAGCGGATATAGACCGGAACCCGGATCACGCCGTGGCTGTCATGGCCGGTGAGATTGGCTGTCGTGAGATAGGTCGCGATGCGTCTGGCTTCCTCGGGCGAGGATTCCGAATGCGAAAAAACCTCGGCGACAAAATCGATCAGATTGTTGAGTTGGATGGTGACCATTTTTGGATTTTCAGCCCTGACCTTGCACCGGGAAAGCCGGCAAAATCAGCGGCAAACCCTGGAACTCCCACACCGGTTTTGATGACCGGCTTGGCCGGCACTTTGAGCGAAAAATCGCGCGCGTGTCTACCATTAGACAAATGATTGCAATCATTTGCGCGGCCGTTATGCATCGGGCCGCTAGCTTCATGCAAATTTGCGCTTACTCGTCGGCCTCGGCGTCGCCCTCACCGGCCACTTCCATTTCCGCAAGGCCGCGCTCGAGCTCGGCCAGCATGTCCTGCAGTTCAGCGAGCTTGCGCGCACCGTAGCGGTTGGTGATTTCGGCGTAGATCGCCTCCGAGGTCGGCGCGACGGCCTCGATCAGTTTCAACCCCTTGGGGGAGATCGACACCTCGCCGCGGCGCAGATCGGCCTTGGCGGTTCGCCGCTCGATCAGATCGCGCGCTTCGAGGTCGCGCAGGATTCGCGACAGGCTCGGCCCCAGCAAGAACGCGACGCGAGCCAGTTCGGTCACCTCGATGGTATCCACTGCCGTCAGCGCGCGCAGGATCCGCCACTGCTGCTCGGTCAGGCCGTGGTTGCGCAAGGAGGGACGGAACTGGCGCATCACGGCTTCACGCGCGCGCAACAGCGACATCGGTAGCGAACGGGAGAATTCGCGCATCGGCAGGCCACGCATCTCGCCCGCCTTGCCGGCACCCCCGTGCGATCCGTCCGGCGATTTCTTGGCTGCCATCTTCAATCGTCCGCCATCAGGAATCGTTGATCGGGAGAAGGATAAAGTTTTGCGTTGCAACAAGCACCAAATCAGTTTGCGCGATATCACTTAACATGTTAAACATATTTCAGCACCCTCTTTTTGCGAACGCATATGGCCCTTTCCCAGGACGACATCCGCAAGTCCGCCGAACGGCTCGATCAGGCCGAGAAGACCCGCACGCAGATCCGGCAGCTTTCGCTCGAACATCCCGGCATAACGATCGAAGACGCCTACGCTATTCAGAAAGCCTGGGTCGAGATGAAAGTCGCCGGCGGCCGCACCGTGAAGGGCCACAAGATCGGCCTGACCTCGAAGGCGATGCAGAGCGCACTTAACATCGACGAGCCGGACTCCGGCATCCTGCTCGACGACATGTTCTTTGCCGATGGCGGGCTGGTCCCGTCCGCCCGCTTCATCGCCACCCGCGTCGAGGCCGAACTCGCCTTCGTGATGAAGTCGCGGCTTTCGGGGCCGGACTGCACGATGTTCGACGTGCTGAACGCCACTGATTTCGTGGTGCCGGCGCTGGAGATCCTGGATACGCGGGTCGAGCGGGTCGATCCGCAGACCAAGGCAACCCGAAAGATCTACGACACGATCGCCGACAACGCCGCGAATGCCGGCATCGTGCTCGGCGGCCGTCCAATCCGGCCGATGGATGCCGATTTACGCTGGATCGGCGCACTGTGTTTTCGCAACGGCCAGCTGGAAGAGACCGGGCTGGCGGCCGGCGTTCTCAATCATCCCGCCACCTCCGTGGCCTGGCTTGCCAACAAGATCGCGCCGAACGGGCTGGCGCTGGAAGCGGGGCAAGTGGTGCTAGCGGGGTCGTTCATCCGCCCGATCGAGACCCGCAAGGGCGACACGATCCAGGCCGACTATGGACCTTACGGTTCCGTGAGCTGCTACTTCGCTTGACGTCTTGAGACCAAATCGCAGGAGTGATCTGGCTATGCCGCATTTCACGATCGAATATTCAGCCAACATCGATGTGCTGGTCGACATGAGCGAAGTCGTCGAAGTGGTCCGCGTGGCCGCGATCGAAACCGGCATCTTCCCGCTCGGCGGCATTCGCGTCCGCGCCATCAAATGCGAGTACTATGCAATCGCAGACGGCGCGCCGAACCTCGGCTTTCTTGACATGGTGCTGCGGCTCGGCGAGGGGCGCGATCTCGCGACCCGCAAGAAGGCCGGCGAACATATCTTCCAAGCGCTGTCCGCTTATCTTGATCCGGTCTTTGCCAACGGCAAATTCGCGCTGTCGTTCGACATGCAGATCAACGACAAGGAAACCAGCTGGAAGCGCAACAACATTCACGCACCGCCCTTCGGGGCACGCCCGCCCGCTACGCATCGCGCCTGAAAGTGGAGGCTGCTCATGGATAAAGTCACGCCGAAATCATCCGATGTGTTTCAAGCCAACCGGGACCGCGTCGCCCCCCTGCTCGCCAAGCTGAAGAGCGACGGCATCGGGCATATGATCGACGGCAAGACGGTCCCGTCGACTTCGGGCCAGACGTTCGAGACGAAGTCCCCGGTGGACGGCGCGGTACTGGCATCCGTCGCCCGCGGCAATGCCGAAGACATCGACCGCGCCGCAACGGCCGCCGCAACCGCCTTCAAATCCTGGCGCGAGATGGCTGCGACGGCGCGTAAGAAGCTGCTGCATCGCGTGGCGGACGCGATCGAAGACCACGCCGACGACATCGCGGTACTCGAATGCATCGACACCGGCCAGGCCCACCGCTTCATGGCCAAGGCCGCGATCCGGTCGGCGGAGAACTTCCGCTTCTTCGCCGACAGATGCGCCGAGGCCCGGGACGGGCTCAACATGCCGAGCGAGGAGCACTGGAACATCTCGACCCGGGTGCCGATCGGCCCGGTCGGCGTGATCACGCCATGGAACACCCCGTTCATGCTGTCGACCTGGAAGATCGCCCCTGCCCTGGCCGCGGGCTGCACCGTCGTGCACAAGCCGGCGGAATGGTCGCCGGTGACCGCCGACCTCCTGTCAAAGCTTGCGAAACAGGCGGGCCTCCCCGATGGCGTGCTCAACACCGTCCACGGCATGGGCGAGGAGGCCGGCAAGGCGCTGACCGAACATCCCGCGATCAAGGCGATCGGCTTTGTCGGCGAAAGCTCGACCGGCTCCGCGATCATGGCGCAGGGCGCCCCCACCCTGAAACGGGTGCATTTCGAGCTCGGCGGCAAGAATCCCGTCATCGTATTCGACGACGCGGATTTGGACCGCGCGCTTGATGCGGTCGTCTTCATGATCTACTCGCTCAATGGCGAGCGCTGCACCTCCTCCAGCCGGCTGCTGGTCCAGGAAGGCATCGCCGGAAAATTCATCGAAAAGCTCACTGCCTGGGTGAAGGCGCTGAAGGTCGGCCACCCCCTCGATCCCGCCACCGAAATCGGGCCGCTGATCCACGAGCGGCATCTGGCAAAAGTCTGCAGTTATTTCGACGTCGCCAAGAAGGACGGCGCCACCATTGCCGTGGGGGGCAAGCCGCATGACGGCCCCGGCGGCGGGCATTATGTGCAGCCGACGCTGGTCACTGACGCGCATTCAAAAATGCGGGTGGCGCAGGAGGAAGTGTTCGGCCCGTTCCTGACCGTAATCCCGTTCAAGGACGAGAAGGACGCGATCGAGATCGCCAACGGCGTCCAGTACGGCCTGACCGGCTATGTCTGGACCGGCGATATGGGCCGCGCGCTGCGGGTGGCGGATGCGCTGGAAGCCGGCATGATCTGGCTCAACTCCGAAAACGTCCGGCATCTGCCGACGCCGTTCGGCGGCATGAAATCGTCAGGCATCGGCCGCGACGGCGGCGATTACTCGTTCGACTTCTACATGGAGACCAAGCACGTCTCGCTCGCGCGCGGGACGCACAAAATTCAGAAACTCGGCCAGCCCCCATCCTGAGCAGCGGGCGCAAGCCCGCGTCTCTCAGGATGGGCCACGGGCCACATGGTTCGAGACGGCGCTTGCGCGCCTCCTCGCCATGAGGATCAACAAATCAGGGAGTGGAAAAAGTAGATGCCCGTTCCGACACACATCTTCGATCCGCCGTTCAACATCATCCGCTGCAGCCATGCCGTGCTCGATGTCGTCGATCTCAACAAGAGCCGCGCCTTTTACGAGAACACCGTCGGCCTCCATGTCGAGGATGCCGACGACAAGGCGGTGTATTTGCGCGGCAGCGAGGAGCATCAGCATCACTCGCTGGTGCTGCGGAAGGCCCCCGTTGCGGCCTGCAGCCGGCTCGGCTTCAAGGTCGGCAATGACGGCGACCTCGACAAGGCCGCCAGCTTCTTTTCCGAGAACGGCATTAGCTACGCCTTCGCCGAGCAGCCGTTCCAGGGCCGCACGCTGCAATTCACCGATCCGGCCGGCTTCCAGCTCGAGCTCTACGCGACGATGGACAAGCGCCCGCACCTGCTGCGGCGCTACGACCTATATAAAGGCTGTCATCCGCAGCGGCTCGACCATTTCAACGTGTTCGCGCCTGAAGTGCAAAACACCGTCGATTTCTACGCCCGGCTCGGCTTCCGCCTGACCGAATATGGCGAGGAAGACGGCCCGAACGGGCGCATCGCCGCCGCCTGGATGCACCGCAAGGGCAACGTCCACGACTTCGCCATCACCAACGGCCGTGGCCCTCGCCTGCACCATTTTGCCTATTGGACGCCGACGGCGATGAACATCCTGCATCTCTGCGACGTCATGGCTTCCAGCGGCTATCTGAAGAACATCGAACGCGGCCCCGGCCGCCACGGCATTTCGAACGCGTTCTTTCTGTATGTCCGGGATCCCGACGGCCACCGCCTTGAGCTCTACACCAGCGACTACTTCACCGGCGATCACGACCATGAGCCGCTGCGCTGGTCGCTGAAGGACCCGCGCCGGCAGACACTGTGGGGCGCGCCCGCGCCGCGCTCCTGGTTCGAGGAAGGTACACCCTTCGCCGGCCAGGCGGTGCGCGAGCCGGCCTTCGTCGCCGACGTCACGATTGCGGATTAGACCACGCCGGAAACCACCGGGAGGGTGTCATGAGCAAGTCGCTGTTATCGGTCACAACAGTCCTATCCGGGATCCTCGTCATGGCCGCCGCAACTTCGCTTGGAGCCGCCGAACTCAAGGTGATTGGCGGCGGCTCGATGACCGCCTCATTGAATGCGATTGCCCCGGAATTCGAGAAGGCGACCGGCCACAAGCTCGTCAGCCATTTCGATTCCACGCCTAACATCATTGCGCGCGTGAACGCAGGTACACCGTTCGATGTGGTCGTCGTACCGGTCGATGTCTTCAAGGATGCCGCCGCAAAGGCCCGCTTTGCACCCGGGCCCACCATCGATATCGCCCGCGTCGGCTATGGCGTCATCGTCCGTGCGGGAGCGCCGAAGCCCGACATCTCGACACCGGATGCATTCAAGACGGCCCTGCTAGCATCGCCGTCGATCACCTTCCTGCCAGCAAGCGCTGCCGGCGCCTACGTATTGAAAGTGTTCGACCGCCTCGGCATATCAGAGGAAATGAAGGCCAAGACCAAGGTGCAGGCCACGCCTGCGCAGATCGCGCCGGCCATCGCCAAGGGCGAAGCCGAGCTGGGTGTGTTCCTGACCAACGTCCTGATCGCGCCGGGCGTCGAACTCGTCGGCCCGTTCCCGGGCGATCTGCAACAGGAGCTGGTCTTCACCTCGGCGGTTGCGGCTGACACCAAGGAAGCGGAAGCGGCGAAAGCATTGATCGACTACCTCCGGACGCCGGCCGCCACGGCCCTCATCAAAGCCGCCGGCATGACGCCCGGTTAAAAAGAGACTCGCTGACAGGACATTTCATGACCTCACCTCGCCTCGCGACCTATTCCATCGGCGGCGTCACCCGATACGGCGCCGTGACCGATGCCGGCATCGTCGATCTCTCGGCACGTTTCGGAAAGGACTATCCGACGCTGCGCGAAGCCATCGCCGCCGGCGCGTTGATGAAACTCGCCGAAGACGCCGCGAAGCGCTCGCCGGACCACGCGCTCAGTGCGATCAGTTGGCAGCCGCCGATCCCCTCGCCCGAAAAGATCATCTGCATCGGCGTGAACTATCCGGACCGCAACGCCGAATACAAGGATGGCCAGGACGCGCCGAAATATCCGAGCATGTTCATGCGGACGCCGCGCTCGTTCGTCGGTCACAACGCGCCACTGGTCCGCCCGCGCGCCTCCGCGCAGCTCGACTACGAGGGCGAACTGGTGCTTGTCATCGGCAAGGCCGGACGACACATCAAGGAGAGCGACGCGCTGGACCACATCGCCGCGGTCACGCTTTGCAACGAAGGCACCATCCGCGACTGGGTTCGGCACGCCAAGTTCAACGTCACCCAGGGCAAGAATTTCGATTCCACCGGCAGCCTCGGCCCGTGGCTCGTGCCCTACACCGATGAAAGCCAGATCGCCGACATCCGCCTGACCACGCGGGTCAATGGCGAGACGCGGCAGGACGACCGCACGGGACGATTGATCTTCGGCTTCCGCTACCTCATCAACTACCTCTCGACCTTCACCACGCTGGTGCCCGGCGACGTCATCGTGACGGGAACGCCAACCGGCGCCGGTGCGCGGTTCGACCCGCCGCGCTATCTCAAGCCCGGGGACGTCATCGAGGTTGAAGCCGAGGGTGTCGGCGTGCTGAAGAACGGCGTGGCCGACGAAGCCTGATGAATCCTGAGAAGCGAGTGGAAAGAGCAATGAAATCAACTTCCGGCGGCGAAGCGATCGTCAATGGCCTCGTCGCGCATGGCGTCGACACCGTGTTCGGCCTGCCCGGCGCGCAAACCTATGGCCTGTTCGATGCCTTCCATCAGGCGCAGTTGAAAGTGATCGGGGCTCGCCATGAGCAGGCCTGCGGCTACATGGCCTTTGGTTATGCGCGATCCTCGGGGCGCCCTGGGGTGTTCAGCGTGGTGCCCGGCCCGGGCGTGCTCAATGCGGGCGCGGCGCTGTTGACCGCGTTCGGGTGCAATGAGCCGGTGCTCTGCCTCACCGGCCAGGTGCCGACCCAGTTCCTCGGCAAGGGCCGCGGCCATCTGCACGAGATGCCGGACCAGATCGCGACGCTCCGCACGTTTGTGAAATGGGCCGACCGCATCGAATATCCCGATGTCGCACCGGCGATGGTGTCGCGCGCGTTTCAGGAAATGATGTCGGGCCGCCGCGGGCCGGTGTCGCTGGAAATGCCGTGGGACGTTTTCACCCAGCGTGCCGAGGTCGGCGCTTCAAAGGTGTTCGACACCCTTCCCGCCCCGCAGCCCGACCCTGACCGCATCAAGGCCGCCGCCGATCTCATCAAGGGCAGCAAGCGGCCGATGATCTTCGTCGGCAGCGGCGCGATCCACGCGCGCGAGGAAATCCTCGAGCTGGCGGAAATGATCGACGCGCCCGTGGTGGCGTTCCGCAGCGGCCGCGGCATCGTCTCCAATGCGCACGAGCTCGGCCTGACCATGGCGGCGGCCTACCGGCTGTGGCCGACCACCGATCTGATGATCGGGATCGGCACCCGGCTGGAATTGCCGACGATGTCGCGCTGGCCCTATCGCCCGGATGGGCTGAGGTCCATCCGCATCGACATCGATCCCGTCGAGATGCGACGCTACGTGCCCGACACGGCCGTGATCGCGGACGCCAGGGCCGGCACCGCCGATCTCGTGGCGGCCGTGAAAAAGGCCGGTTACAGCAGGAGCAGCGGCCGACGCGGCGAGATCCGCGAGGCGACGGCGGCGGCGCAGCAGGAGATCCAGAAGGTGCAGCCGCAGATGGCCTACCTGAACATTCTGCGCGAGGTGCTGCCGGCAAACGCGATCGTCACCGACGAGCTGTCACAGGTCGGCTTCGCCTCCTGGTACGGCTTTCCGATCTACGAGCCGCGCACCTTCATTACCTCGGGCTATCAGGGCACGCTCGGGTCGGGCTTTCCGACCGCGCTCGGCGCCAAGGTCGCCAATCCGGACCGGCCGGTGGTCGCCATCACCGGCGATGGCGGCTTCATGTTCGCGGTGCAGGAGCTCTCGACGGCCGTGCAGTTCAAGATCGGCGTGGTGACGCTGGTGTTCAACAACAACGCCTATGGCAATGTCCGCCGCGACCAGCGCGAACGCTTCGACGGCCGCGTCGTGGCGTCGGACCTCGTCAATCCGGATTTCGTCAAGCTCGCGGAATCCTTCGGCGTTGGCGCGGCGCGCGTCACCTCGCCGGATCATTTCCGCCCCGCACTGGAAAAGGCGCTGGCCGATGGCGGGCCTTACGTGATTTCGGTAGAGGTGCCGACGGATTCGGAAGTGAGCCCGTGGGCGTTCATCCATCCGGCGAAGCCGTAGGCCCCCCGGTCATTTCGTGGCGGTTCGCCGGACTGAACCCGGAATCCCGTTGCCCGTTCCCGATATGAGCCGAAGCCGGGCATGCCGTGCCCGGTACATCGCTGACAGCCGAAGCCGCGGCGGCTTGCCCGCTGTTCGTCTCGCGACCAACTGCGGGGTAAACCTTCAAACAATAGCTTGTGTGAATAGAATTGGCCTCGCTAAGCTGACGAAACCTCAGCGCGGACTGGTAAGGCTTGTCCTCTGGTACGCCGTCGCCAAGCCCCTCTCGCGCCCCATCAAAAAAATCACGCAGGCTGGCAGGCTTCCCATCCGAAGACATTGCGGCAAACCCCGCACGCCGACCGAGTTCCATCATCGTGTAGCACCCTAGCGCGCGGTAACTTTCGAACTGCGCCTCGCCGAAGAACTGATCGAAGGTCGTATCGTGCGGAAAAGCCGGGTTTGCGTGCCCGTAAGCTCGTACGTCGGCGGGCTCCTGCAGACCCCCACAATAGGATTTGACGTAGAGCAAATAGCCGCACTGGCGTTCCGCGTCAGATTTCCGTTTCGGGTCAGGTTTCCGTTCCCGATCAGGTTTCTTCTCGGGGTACTCGATAACGGCCAAAGCGCTGTAGGCGCCCTTCACTACGGTGTTATCGGGGCGCCCCATGTCGAGGTGCCTGAAGGTGATACGAATGCCAAAATCAATGGCGGCCTTGCGCATCACGCTGCCAAGATCGGCGTAGATGTAGTCCGGATCGGAGGTCGCGTCGCTCACGACGATAAAACGGCAACGCCGCCGAAGCATCTCATAGAGACCCAAATTGTCAAAATGTCCGCCGTCAGAGAGGTAGACATATTTGGACTGATCATTGGTCCGCGCAAGCGCCTCGCTTAACAATGGCCGCAAGCCGAAGCGCGGGCCGCGCAGTTGCCAGCTGTCATGACCGGCGCTGCCGGGATTTCCCGACCAAACGCCGAGGCGCAGGTTGAACAGCGTCATCAAAAGAGCGAGGCCAGGCAGCGTCGAGTACCCGGCGTTCGGTGATACTGCCGCTCCGGATACGCTCATCGCCCAGCCGAGATTGATCCCGCCGGCGTAGTCCTGCGTTGGGCGGAAACCCAGCTCGGCCGTTGCCCCGCTTCCGCAATAGTGCGGCGTGAAGACAAAGGAAACCGCTTTCCGCTCCTGCCAATCCAATCTCTTTGTAGCGGCCATGTTCAGGGTGGCATTGATGACCGGGTAAAGCCGTCTCTGATTGTCTTTTGGACCTCCTGACGGCCAAAGCTGAGCGAGCGGGATGTCGTCTCTTTCGTCAAACCCGGTCCAGACCTCCGGCCTGTGTTTTCCGTTGGATGCTCCCAGAAATTCGCGCGTCAGACGCATTCGATAAAGGTCGTACAACGAAAAGCGATTGATGTTGACGAAAAGGGCCGCGCAGCAGCTGAAGATCACCAAAATAGCACATAGCGCGACGAGCGATCCTTGACCGAACCCCGTCGTGGGATCGAACCAGAGGTGCAGTTGTGCTCTCCGTTCCGGCTCCTGAAGGAGTATCAAGAGCGGCTTTGTAAACAGGATCAGGTCAATGGCGCTGGAAAGCAAGGACGCCAACAGGCCAGCAAAGATCGGAGTAGCGACCACCAGGATCGTTCGCACAGGCAGGCGAGCACCATGCAGGGCGGTTCCGAAATGGCTACTGAAAGGACTTGCTGCAAGGCCAACTGATGCGACGGCCGATAATATGACAGCCGTTCCAAGCACCAGTCCTTTCCACTCACCGCTCATCACCACGTCGAACAGGTACGCACCGAAGAGCGAGAGGAGCAGAAGAATGCTGATGCTGATCGCACTCAACGTGAGACAGCCAGCGGTACGCGCTACCCATTCGCGCTCTTCGTCGCCCCATTTGTCAGCCCATTCGCGCTTTTTTTCGCCCAATACGGGAGGCCTCGGCTTTGGCCTGCGGGCCGTCAAACCCAGAAAGACGGCGTCGCCCGCGTTGTAGCTGATCACAAACCAAAGAGGCGCAATCGATAGCACAAGGGCGGTGCTGACGGGGTTTTCGGCCGGGAGATGCGCAGCCAGCTCCTCGCCTGCTCCAAGGACCAGTCCTCCAGCAAAGCCGGACGCGCCGGCTGCAACAGCAAGCATCGTGATCGCCCAAAAGCCGGCCGTTGGAACCGTCACCTGATCCCTGGGTATATACCCGAGAATGCGCGCCGCGCGATGGGCAACACTCGGCGTTCTGCAGAGGGCAAGCTTGAGCATTGCAATTCCGACGGCGCACCCAAAACCAACAAGGGCGCCTGCAAGACCTCCGATCGGAAAGGCCCAGAATCGGCCGCGGTCCCAGGAGTAGCCGGGCCCTATTGGAAAGTTTTTGGAAGCGATCAGTCCGAACAGGATTGCTCCAACCAGCACCAACACGATGCCCACGCGAGGTGGCCAGAGTTCAGCCAGGCGAGCGCGTGACTGCCTCGCCACGAAGCAGCGCCGGCCGTCCCATGATGGACGCGCGATCGAAAGAATGATCCAGCCAAAAGCTGCGAACACACCCGGTATGAAGAAGCTGCCGATATAGCTGGCAAACGTTCCCGGTATAGGAAAATTGCCAGCGAAGATGACCGCAAGGAACCATTCGAACAAGGTCGGAATATTCGCGTTCCACCACTCCCACAAGCTCACAACACAATGTTCGTGGGCAACAGCACCAAAGAGCTTGGCGAGCACCAAAAGCGCGGCAATCAGAGGCACGATGACAATGTGATTGAGGATGAGATTTCTGCCGACAATGACGATGGATGCCCAACTATCGCCTGACAGAAGTCCCGCGGTGGGAGTTAGATAGTTGGTAAAGCACCGCAGATTTCCTATTGCATCCGGGACTCGCGGAGACACTTCCGCATCGTCAATGCGATCAGGCCAGGAGAGGCCGCGGACTACTTCTGCAATTCCGTCGTCGGAGCGACGACGCCATGCGCTCAACCAACATCCAATGTAACCCCCGCCAGATACAGTCGATAGATAATGAAAGCGGTTCAGCAGTTCCAGTCGGGCCAAGCCCTGAAGGACGCCCAGATTAAATGCAGCACTTCGCACCCCACCACCTGAAAGGCACAGGGCAGTGCGGCCGTCGCACGGCAGGTTGTGTACCCTATCCCAAAGTATCTGTGGCTTTCCGTTCTCGGGAGGCGCGGAGGACATTTCCTCACTCCCGTGGAGCTCACGAAATTCGTCCTCAAGCACTTTATTCAGGTGCACGGGCTCTGCGGGGGCGTTAACCGTCAGACCCTTCCAGCCGCTCTCTGCCATGGGCTTACCTCTGTAACCAGAGATTGTCGCACGCATCCGAGGTGAAGAAGGCCGTTACCCCAAGTCGGAGGAATCGACTTTCCGTCACCTCCAAATCTTTTGCGGTAGCTACGATTTCCCATTGCAACGGTAGGCTGAATAGGGTGGCGGTCGTATGAGTTAGCTCACACATCAAGCGCGCAACATTGGTCAGAGCCGGCCAATGAATGTTGCGCAGCGGAAATCCTTCATCGGCCTTTCCGCAGGAATGGAAGCCAAGTCACCGCGCTTTGCGAAAAGTCAGGTTGATGCGTTGGCGGCCCATCACGGCGTGCTCGCCGTCTGCAAGCGGCGCCACGCCGTGAAAGAACAGCCGTGACGGGCCGCCCCACACCACGACGTCGCCATGCTCCAGCCGGTAACGGTTCGGCTTGTCGGCGCGCTTTGCGCCGCCGAACAGGAAGATAGCCGGCAACCCCAGCGAGACCGAGACGATGGGCGCGGCAAGGTCCAGTTCGTCCTTGTCCTGATGCAGCGACAGCTTCGCGCCAGGCACATAGCGGTTGATGAGGCAGGCTTCCGGCTCGAACACGTTGAACCCGGCGTCCAACGCAGCGTCGGCCGCTAGTCTGCGCAGCACGGTCGGCATCGCCGGCCATGGCTGTCTGGACTCGGGGTCGATGGCGTCATAGCGATAGCCGGTGCTGTCCGACACCCAGCCGACACTGCCGCAATTGGTCATCGCGACCGACATACGGTGGCCGCCCGGCGTAATCAGATGCCGGAACGGCGCCTGTTTGACGATCGCACGAAGTGCCGGAAGCAGTTCGGCTTCGAACGATCGCGCAAAACCGCGCAGCAACACGGCGCCATCGGCCATCGCTTCGCGCGACGGACGCACATCGGGAACGGTTTCGAACAGATCAGCCGTCAATGCAGCCTGCACTCACTTCTTCATTTGGCGTCGTGAAAGATCACGCCGACGGTATGGCGGTGGCCGGAGCGGATCCGGCTCACGCCATGGCGCAGGTTAACGCGATAGGGCCCGCGCGTCCCCTGCACCGGCCGGTGATGCACAGCAAAGGCAACCGCGTCGCCCTGCTTCAGCGGAACCACCTCGGGCCGCGACTGCATCCGCGGCCGCTGCTCCGTCAGCACGAATTCGCCGCCTTCGAAATCGCGCCCCGGTTCCGACAGCAGGATCGCGACCTGCAGCGGAAACACATGCTCGCCATAGAGATCCTGATGCAGGCAATTGTAATCGCCCTCGCCATATTGCAGCAGCAGCGGCGTCGGCCGCGTCTGTCCGGCGTCGTGGCAGCGTTTCAGGAACGCCTCGTGCCGGTCGGGATAGCGGATGTCGATCCCCATCGTCTCGTTCCAGCGATTGGCTGTGCCGCAAAGCCGCGCATAGAGCGCGGGCCGCAACTCTGCGATCGGATCGGGCAGCGGATAGGCGAAATATTTGTATTCGCCGCGGCCAAAGCCGTGACGCCCCATCACGATCTTGCTGCGGAAATTCTTGTCGTCGGGATAGAGCGCGGCCAGCGCGGCGCACTCTTCCGGCGACAGCAGTCCCTTCAGGACCGCGCAGCCCTGCGCGTCGAGGTCGGCGGTCGCCTGCGTCCAGTCGATGGCATCGACGCGGGCGGCGACGTCGGTCGAACGGTCGATATTTCTTGCGGTTGCTTTCATGCTGGCAGTCTCGCAAACCACCCGGACATTCGCCACCCGATTTCCGGCAGGCCCTTACCACGTCGTCCCTGCGAACGCAGGGACCCATACCGCGTTGTCCTATCGATAAAAGCGAGATGGCTAACGTCTTCCAAAACAATTGGTGCCGCGGCGAATGGGTCCCTGCGTTCGCAGGGACGACAGGATCAGCCCAGCACCGGCATCGTAATCACATCATACACATGACTGATCTTCCGCTTCAGCACGGGATCTTCCAGCTCGAACTCGAAGCGATCAGCCGGGCGAATGCCGCCTTTGGCGGCGAAGGTGCCACCGAACATGGCGCAGCCGTCGGGCAGTCCCTTCCCCCCGAAGCCGCGGTCGATCAGGTCCTTGACCGGCAACATGGCATCGAGCGTGCCCTCCTGATAAAGCACGCGCGCGCCGTCGATGACGGCCCAGGAGCGCAGGACCATCTTGTCCCAGTGAGCGATGACGTCCTCGAGTTCCCACAGCACCGAGGCCACCGGCTTGTCGCACATCTGCTTTGAGACCGTGACGCTGTAGGCTTCCACCTTGCGGTCGGTATGGTCGGAGCCGCAGCCGACGAAGATGCGGCCCTGCCAGCCGATCAGCACGAACTCGACCTCGCCGCTGGAGTTTTCGCCCGAAACCTCGATGCGGTCGGCCTGTGTAATGCGCCGCGCCGAGCAGCGGTAATAGATCGGAGTCGACGCTGGCCGCGCGATGCCGATCGCTTCGAGTTCGGCGATGTGCTTGTCGCGCGCCACCGGATCGCGGCCGGTCCAGCCGGCGATGACGGCCTGATCGATCGCAAGCGTCAGCGGCGTCAACATGCCCTTGTCGTCGACATTGAAGGTCAGATCAAACACGGATGATGTTCTCCATTCCGGCGGCCAGTTCGAAGATGCGGCGGTCCGATCCGCCGGCCGCCGCCAGCATCAGCCCGACCGGCATCTCGCCTTCGCGATGCGCCGGCAGCGAGATCGCGCAGCCGTCGAGCATGTTGATCAGCGTGCAGTTGCGCAAGGCGCGCAGATTTTGCGTGGCGAAGGCCTTGTCATCGGCAAGATCGGCGATTCTGGGTGGCGCATTCGCCGTGGTCGGCAGCACCAGCGCATCGTAGGGCGCGATGCGCGCTTCGGTGCGGGCGATGAACGAGCGGCGCGCGTTGAGGATATCGATATAGTCGGCAGCGCTAATGCCCTCGCCGCGCAGGATGCGGACGTGGACGCGGGGATCATAGACGTCGCCATGGCTGACGATCAGGTAGCGATGCCAGGCGTAGCTTTCCGCAGCGGCAAATCCGCCCTTGCTGTTCATCACGGCGACGTCGTGGAATTCCGGCACCTCGATCCGCTCGATCGACGCGCCCTGCCGCGACAGCGTTTCCAATGCGCGCTCGAACGTCGTCGCGACCTCGTCGTCGAGATCGTCCAGCGCGATCGTGGTCGGGACCGCCAGCCGCATGCCCTTGACCGGGCGCGGCTGCAACGGCTGCATGGCCTCATCCGCTAGCACGGCGTCGAGCACGGCGCAGCAGCCAACGGTGCGCGCCAGCGGCCCAAAGCTGTCGAGCGAAGACGACAGCGGCACGCCGCCGTCGAGCGGCACACGGGCCTGCGTCGGCTTGAAGCCGACGATGCCGTTAAAGGCTGCCGGAATCCGGCAGGAGCCGCCGGTGTCGGTGCCGAGCGCCCCATGCGCCATACGATCGGCGACCGACACTGCCGCGCCCGAGGACGAGCCGCCGGGCACGTGGCCGACACTCCGATTCCAGACGCTTTTCGGCGTGCCGTAATGCGGATTGATGCCGATGCCGGAATAGGCGAATTCGGTCATGTTGGTGCGGCCGATCACGATGAAGCCGGCCCGGCGCAGCCGCGCCACAACGGGTGCATCGGCCTCGGCCGGCGTGCAATCCTCCTCCAGCGCGCGCGAGCCGGCGCGTGTCACCTGCCCCTTGATGTCGAACAGGTCTTTTATCGAGACGGGAATGCCGGCGTAAGGCGACGGCGCCGCGTTGGCTTTACGCAGATGGTCCATCGCATCGGCCGCTGCGATCGCTGCGGCCTTGTCGACGTGGATAAAGGTCCGCACGCCCTCGCCGGCGGGATCGGCAATCCTTGCGAGACATTCATCGACCAGTTTGCGCGCGGTGGTGCGCCCAGTGGCGAGGTCGGCGGCAAGGCTGGCGAGTGTCGGATGGTTCGGCATGGCGTTCTTGATTACCTGTTCGATTTACCGTGGCGCGGACTATCTCCGATGACGGGCTGGCATACAAGCGCTCTCACGCGCAGGGAATGCGGCCATGCGACAGCACCGCTGCTGGGACCGTTGACGGAGATCGGTCAATATCGCATCAAGACCGCAACAAGCGGGTGGACGCCCGCGCCCAAGGAGAATAGCCGATATGGCGGAGCCCGCGCGCGCAAAACCAAAATCCACGCCTGAAACCCAACATTTCTGGGATGGAACGCAGGCCGGTGAATTGCGCCTGCAGCGTTGCGACGCCTGCGCCAATGTCTATTTTCCCCCGCGCCCGTTCTGCCCCTCCTGCGCCTCGCGCAAGGTCAGCGTGTTCAAGGCCAGCGGCAAGGGAACGCTCTACAGCTACGTCATCAACCATCGCCCGGCAGCGCCCGGCTTCACCCCACCATACGCGATCGCGGTCGTCGAACTCGACGAAGGCCCGCGCATGATGAGCAACATCATCGACTGCCCGCAGACGCCGGAGGCGCTCGAGCTCGATATGAAGCTCGAAGTCGCATTCGAGAAACTCGACGACAAGATCACCCTTCCCTTGTTCCGTCCGGCGAAGGGCTAAGCACCATGCGCAAAAATGCAGTCGCCGTCGTCGGCGCAGCCGAGACCACCGAGCTCGGCGTCATCCCGAACATGTCGCAGATCCAGTTGCACGCGGATGCGGCGCTCAACGCCATCGCCGATGCCGGGCTGAAACTCTCCGACATCGACGGCATCGCCACTGCGGTCGAAACCCCGCAGCAGATCGCCCACTACCTCGGCATCACGCCGACCTGGGTGGACGGCACCTCCGTCGGCGGCTGCTCGTTCATGCTGCACGTCCGCCATGCCGCAGCCGCGATCGAGGCCGGCCTCTGCAAGACCGTGCTGATCACGCACGCCGAAAGCGGCAAGTCGATGATCGGCAAACTGCCGCGCTCGACGCCGCCTGACAGTTTGAACGGCCAGTTCGAGTCGCCATTCGGCGTCTACGGCCCGCCCAGCATGTTCCCGATCCCGGTGCTGCGCTACATGAAGACCTACGGCATCACCCATGAGCAGATCGCCATGGTCGCCGTGGTGCAGCGGGAATGGGCCGCGAAGAATCCGCGCGCCACCATGAAGGCGCCGATCACGGTCGAGGACGTCCTGAATTCAAGGATGATCGCCTATCCGTTCCGCATCCTGCAATGCTGCCTCGTTACCGACGGCGGCGGCGCGCTGATCCTCACCTCTGCCGATCGCGCCAAGGACTTTCCGAACAAGCCGGTCTATATCCTTGGCACCGGCGAGAGCGTGGAAACGCCGATGGTCAGCCAGATGGAGACGTTCAACTCCTCGCGGGCCTTCAAGGTCGCGGGTCCCACCGCGTTCCGCGAGGCCGGCATCGCCCACAAGGACGTCGATCACCTGATGATCTACGACGCCTTTGCGCATCTGCCGCTGTTCGGCCTCGGCGATCTCGGCTTCATGCCGCACGAGGAAACCGGCAAGTTCATCGCCGACGGCAACACCCGCCCCGGCGGCAAGCTGCCGCTCAATACCAATGGCGGCGGATTGAGCTATATGCATTCCGGCATGTACGGCATGTACGCGCTGCAGGAGAGCGTGCGGCAAATGCGCGGCATCGCGCCGGCGCAGGTCAAGGACGCGAAAATTTCGGTCTGCCATGGTGTCGGCGGCATGTTCGCGGCAAGTGGTACGATTATTTTTACGAACGAGAAGTAACAACCTCCGTCATTCCGGGATGGTCCGAAGGACCAGACCGGAATCTCGATTCTCAGATGCGCAATTGCGCATCGTAGTTCGCGCTCCGCGCGCCCCGGAATAATCAAGGACAACAGGAGAACTCCCCATGACAAAATCACTGCAAGACAAGGTCATCATCGTCACCGGCGCGGGCCGCGGCATCGGGCGCGAGATCGCGCTGCTCTGCGCCGCCGAAGGCGCCAAGGTCGTGGTCAACGATCCCGGCGTTGCCGCTGATGGCGCCGGTTCGAACGCGGCACCCGCCGAGGAAGTGGTCGAGGAGATCAAGAAGCGCGGCGGGACTGCAGTTGCCAACTTCGAGTCGGTGGCGGAAGCGATCCCCGCGAGCAAGATCGTGAAGACCGCGACCGATCATTTCGGCCGGCTCGACGGCGTCGTCAACAATGCCGGCATTTTGCGCGACATGATCTTCCACAAGATGAGCGTGGAAGCGTTCGAAGCCGTCATCAAGGTGCATCTGATGGGCTCGTTCTACGTCTCTCACGCCGCGGCGCGGATATATCGCGAACAGGAGAGCGGCTCCTTCGTGCACTTCACCTCGACCTCGGGCCTGATCGGCAATTTCGGCCAGGCCAACTACGCCGCAGCGAAGCTCGGCATCGTCGGCCTGTCGAAGTCGATCGCGCTCGACATGGGCCGCTTCAATGTGCGCTCGAACTGCGTCTCGCCATTCGCCTGGACCCGCATGATCGGCACCATCCCGACCGAGACCGATGCGGAGAAGGCGCGCGTCGAGAAGATCAAGCAGATGGGCCCGGAGAAGATCGCGCCGGTGTGCGCCTATCTGCTTTCCGATGCCGCCAAGGACGTCACCGGGCAGATCTTCGGTGTGCGGATGAACGAGATCTTCCTGTTCAGCCAGAACCGTCCGCTGCGCTCAGTGCAGCGGAGCGAAGGCTGGACGCCACAGACCATCGCCGAGCACGGCATGCCGGCGCTCAAGGGATCGTTCTACAAGCTCGACCGCTCCGCGGACATTTTCCCCTGGGATCCGATTTGAGGATCTCGTAATCCGGATGGAGCCGTGCCGGCCGCCGGTTCCATCGCAACTCGCCCGCTTTATGCCTGAATGCAGGCACAGGATTGCCTCCCAACAATAAAAACGTGGGAGGAAATCATGACGCGTCTGACCATCTCACCCGACCACCAGGACGGCGGCGCGAGCGGACTCGACCGCCGCAAGCTGTTGCGCGGTGCAACCGCGCTCGCGGCAACCGCGATCGCCGCGCCGGAAGCACTCGCCCGCAATTACGGGCCCGGCACCGAACCACAGCGCTACCCTGATCCCGATATTGTCGTGATCGACGAGAAGCGCTTCAAAGCCAAGGTCGGCAACACCACGATCAAGCGCTTGTTTACGGGGTGTCTGTGGGCCGAAGGTCCAGCCTGGAACACGGTTGGCCAATACCTCGTATGGAGCGACATTCCCAACAATCGTCAGCTTCGTTACCTCGACGATGACGGCCATATCTCGCAGCAGTTCCGCAAACCATCCAACGAAAGCAACGGCAACACCTTCGATTTCGAGAGCCGGCAGATCACCGCCGAGCGGACCCGCCTGGTCCGCTTCGAACATAACGGTTCGCTCACGGTGCTCGCCGAACAGGCCAACGGCAAGCCGCTCAACGGGCCCAACGACATGGTCGTTCACCCCAATGACAAGTCGATCTGGTTCACCGATCCCGGTTACGGCTCGATCAACCTCTATGAGGGGCAGAACGTTAAAAACGGCTCGAACCAACCCTTCCAGAAGGAGGCGGTGTACCGTGTCGACGCGCAGACCGGCCAGGTGACCAAGGTTGCCGACGACCCGTTCAAGCCGAACGGCATCGCCTTCAGCCACGACTACAAGAAGGTCTATGTCTGCGATACCGGCATCACCCACTACCCGAACGCCAAGAACATCGTCTGGCAATACGATCTCAACGGCGACAAGCTTTCCAATCCACGCATGTTCGCTGACATGACGCTCGACGGCAAATCAGGTTTTCCGGATGGCCTTCGTGTCGATACCGACGGCAATGCCTGGGTCGGCGCCGGCTGGGTCGGCGACGGCTACGACGGCGTGCACATTTTCGCCCCCGACGGCGCGCGCATTGGCCAGATCAAACTGCCCGAGACCTGCGCCAATGTCTGCTTCGGCGGCAAGAAGCGAAACCGGCTGTTCATGACGGCAAGCCAGTCGCTGTACGCGGTCTATGTGGAGACGCAGGGCGCGCATAATTGTTGAAGCGCATCATCACCACTCGTCGTCCCCGCGCAATTGCGCACCGGCGCGGGGATCCATAACCGCAGGGCGTCGTGCTGGAGAAGGATGTCTCCCATCCTGCCTTATCGACAGATCACGCGGTATGGGTCCCGGCTTTCGCCGGGACGACGGCTGAGTTTGGGACCCCTCACCCGCTGTTCCGTAACCCCGCCGAAATCCCGTTGATCGTGAGCTGAATCCCGCGCAGCACCTGTTCGTCCGGACTGTGCCCGCGGTGCTCCTTTAGCAATTCCACCTGCACGTGGTTGAGCGGGTCGAGATAAGGGAAGCGGTTGCGGATCGAGCGTTCCAGCAGCGGGTTGCCCTGCAAAAGACGTTCATGTCCCATGATGTCGAGCAGCGTCTCGATCGACGAATGCCATTCGCGCCGGATGCGGCCAAAAATGCTTTCGCGCAATTTCACGTCGGGCACCAGTTCGGCGTAGCGCGAGGCGATCGCGATCGAGCTCTTGGCCAGCACCATGTCCATGTTGGACAATAGCGTGCGGAAGAACGGCCATTCGCGGTAGAGCTCCTGCAGGAACGGCATGCCCTGCTCCGGATGTTCCGCGATCCAGGTCTCGACCGCAGAGCCGAATCCGTACCAGCCCGGCAGCATCAGCCGGCACTGCGCCCAGCTGAATACCCAGGGAATGGCGCGGAGGTCTTCGATCTCGCGGGTCTTCTTGCGCGACGCCGGGCGGCTGCCGATGTTGAGCGTCGAGATTTCGGTGATGACGGTGGAGCCCCAGAAATAATCGGCAAAACCCTCGGTCTCGTAGACCAGCCCGCGATACGCCTTGAAGGCCAGCGCGGAGACCTGCTCCATCGCGGTCAGATATTCCTTGCGCGGCGCGCTCTGCCGGGGATGCAAGAGACTCGCCTCCAGCGTCGCCGCGGCCAGGATTTCCAGATTGCTGCGGCCGACTTCCGGGTTGGAATATTTGCTGGAGATGATCTCGCCCTGCTCGGTGATGCGGATCTGGCCGTTCACCGCCCCGCCCGGCTGTGCAATGATAGCGTCATAGCTCGGACCGCCGCCGCGACCGACCGATCCGCCACGGCCGTGAAACAACCGCAAGCGCACATGGTGGCGTTCGAACACCTCAACCAGCTCGATTTCGGCCTTGTAGAGCTCCCAGCCCGAGGTGACGAAGCCGCCATCCTTGTTGCTGTCGGAATAGCCGAGCATCACTTCCTGGATGCCGCCGCGGCTGTCCACCAGCCGGCGGTAATCATGCAGCGACAGCATCCGGTCCATGATGCCGGATGAGGCCTGCAAATCCTCGATGGTCTCGAACAGCGGCACGATGTTGATGGCGCTGCGGCCGGACGGGTTGATGAGGCCGACCTCCTTCAGCAGCACCGCCACCTCCAGCATGTCCGACATCCCCTTGCACATGGAGATGATGCATTGGTGGATCACGTCGGTGCCAAACCTGGCATGGGCCTCGGCGGCGGCGCGGAACACCGCGAGTTCGTCCAGCGTCTCCTCGCTGTACTTGACGAAGGCCGAGGTGAGCGGCCTTGCGCTGCGCAGCTCGCTCAGCAGTAGATTGATGCGGGCTTCTTCGTTGAGGTCCAGATAGGACATCCCGGGGATCGCCGCGTCGAACAGTTCCGCCACCGTGCGCTCATGCACCGCGGAATTCTGCCTGATATCGAGCCGGGCGAGATGGAAGCCGAAACAATCCACGGCCCGGCGCAACGACCGCAGCCGGCCGCGCGCGATCACGCCGGAATTGTTCGCAATCAACGAACGCTCGAGCACGTCGAGATCGGCCTTGAATTCCTTCACGCTCGCATAGGGCGCGGCCTCGCCGACCGGCCGGCGGGTGGTCTCGACCTCCAGCCGCACCGCAGTCGCCGTCAGGCGGGCATAGATGCCGGATACCGCGAGGCGATACGGTTCGCCGCTTCGATGCGGCGAGGTGTCGGGCGAGCGCCCGGCCAGCGCGCGCAATTCGTCGGAGACGTCGGCAAGATGCGCGGCCAGCGACAGTTCCGAACCGAGGACGTGCAACTCCTCCAGATAGAAGTTCATCACCCGGCTCGACTGCAGCCGCAGCGTGCCGCGCATCACGTCCGACGTGACGAACGGATTGCCGTCGCGGTCGCCGCCGATCCAGCTTCCCATGGTCAGGAACGATGCCAGCTCGCCGGATGTGCCGCCCTCCTCCCGGTTGAGCCGGTCTTCCAGCTCGCAATGCAGCCGGGGCACCTCGTGCAGGAACGTGTAGTCGTAGAATGACAGGCCGTTCGAAACCTCGTCCAGCACGGTCAGCTTGGTCCGGCGCAGCAGGTTGGTCTGCCACAGCGTCAGCACGGCACGGCGCAACTGCTCGTCGCTGGCCTCAACCTCATCCGGCGTGAGCTGCACCCGCTCGCGGCGGTCGAGCAGCGCGGCGATTTCCATCTCGCGGTCGATCGTGCTCTTGCGGCGAACCTCCGTCGGGTGCGCGGTCAGCACCGGGCTGACCTGCGCCTCCCTGAAAAAGCGGCCCAGGTCGGCGGCGCTGAAGCCGGCCGCCTTTGCGTGCGCCAAGGTCTGGGTGAGCGCGTTAGGCCGCGGCCCGCCGGGGCCACGGCCGCGCATCTGGCGGATGTTGTTCTGGTCCTCGGCGATGTTGGCGAGATGCGAGAAATAGCTGAAGGCGCGGACGATCCGCACGGTGTCGCTGGTCGACATGCTATCGAGGATGGTCTCGAGTTCCCGCCGCGCCAGCTTGTCCTCGTCGCGGTGGAACCGGATCGAGGTCTGCCGGATGCGCTCGACCAGGTCGAACACGTCGGCGCCCTCTTGGTCGCGCACGGTATCGCCGAGAATTCGCCCGAGCAGTCGGATATCCGTCCGCAGCTGCGCGTCTTCCTCCAGCGCCAGCGCCTCGTCGCTGCGATTGGGCCGGGCCTCGGTCTCGGAAGGCATGGTCTGGGAAGACACTATCTGGGAAGACATGGCTGGCTACCTCAGAAATTGCCCGGCAATTCCGAGTGTGCAAGTTTTTTGCCGCAGTGCAAGATAAAGATGGGACAGCGATGATTTCGATGAATCCGTCATGGCCGGGCTTGTCCCGGCCATCCACGTCTTTCGCTCGGCAAGCAAGGACGTGGATGCCCGGCACAAGGCCGGGCATGACGGCTGAACCTACCTAAATCCTCCGCCCTGCCCGCTCCCAATAGGGATCGCGCAGACGGCGCTTGAAGATCTTGCCGGAATCTTCCCGCGGCAGGTTGGCCTGGATTTCGATGTGTTTTGGCACCTTGTAGTCGGCGAGCGACACCCTGAGCTGACCGCGGATCGAAACCAGGTCGAGCGTCACGCCTGGCTGCGGCTCCACTACCGCCATCAGCGCCTCGCCAAACTCCGCGTCGGGAATGCCGAACACCGCGCAATCATGCACGCCGGGGATAGCATGCAGCGCGGCCTCGATTTCAGCGGGATAAATATTGACGCCGCCCGAAATCACCATGTCGCGCTTGCGGTCGCAGATGAAGACATAGCCGTCGGCATCGATGTAACCGACGTCGCCCGAGGTAATGAACCCCTCGCGATCGATCTCGGTGCGTTTTTCCGGCTTGTTGTGATAGGTGAAATCAGGATTGCCCGCGATCCGCGAATAGATTTCGCCGATCTCGCCCTGCGGCAATTCCTTGCCGTCGTCGCCGATGAAACGCAGCTCCGCGCCGGGCGAAATCTTGCCGACCGTGCCGGGCTTGTTCAGCGCATCTTCGGAAGTGGCGAAGGTGACGGCGCCGGATTCGGTCGAGCCGTAGAATTCGTAAATGATCGGCCCCCACCATTCGATCATCGCGCGCTTGACGTCGGCCGGACATGGCGCAGCGGCATGGATGATGTGGCGCAGCGAGGACATGTCGTACTTCCTGCGGACCTCTTCCGGCAGCTTCATCAGCCGGATGAACATGGTCGGCACCATGAAGATGGTGTCGATCTTCTCGGTCTCGACCACACGCAAAAATTCTTCCGCATCGAAGCGCGGCTGAATCACCAGCGCGCCGCCAAGTCGGCCGGCGCGCAGGCCGAATGAGTTCGGCGCGGAATGATACAGCGGCCCCGGAAGCAGCGCGCGGGCGCCCGGCTTTAGGCCGTAGATCAGGCTTCGCATGCGTTCGGCGTTGGCGGTCTGGTCCGGCGTCGGGGCGAAACGACGAACACCCTTGGGATGGCCTGTCGTGCCCGAGGTATAGATCATGTTCTGCGGCTGCGGCACCGCCGGCCCGTCATAGCGCGGGTGCTGCAGGAGCCAGGATTCGAAGTCGATCGCAAAATCGGGCGTGGCAAGGTGATCCGGATTGATCTTGTAGTTGGCAAGGATCTCCGGCGGCGTCGGCACGCTGAGCGCAGTGACGCCTTGCGGTATCGCCTCGCGCAACTGATGCAGCATGTCGGCATGTCCGATCAGTACCGAAGTGCCGGAATCCTTCAGCACATAATTGATCTCCTCCGGCTTGAAATGCCAGTTGACCGGCACGCCATAGGCGCCGAGCCGCATCGCGGCATAGGCCGCCTCGATGAAGGCGATGTCGTTGCGCATCAGCATGGCGACGCTGTCGCCCTGCTTGACGCCGAGTTTTTGCAAGCCGCTGGCGATGCGGTCGGCGCGATCGGCGATCTCGTCGTGGCCGCGCCTGCGCGGGCCACTGATGATGCCGAGGAAGGGGGATGAGGTTTCGGTCATTGCCTTCTTTTTCTTACGAGGACTTCTCAGATCGTCATGGCCGGGCAAAAGCGCGAAGCGCGTCTTCGCGCTAGGTGACCCGGCCATCCACGATCTTGCTCGGGTTACAAAGGACGTGGATCACCGGGACAAGCCCGGTGATGACGGCAAATTATCCCGCCTCCGCAAACCGCGGCGCGCGCTTTTCCATATTGGCGCGCACGGCTTCGGTCTGGTTGGGGCTGCCGAGCAACTTCTGCTGCTCGACGGATTCGGCAAGCAGCGCCGGACCCGGGTCGACGGACAAATTGTTCAGCATGCGCTTGGCGGCGCGGATCGCGTCCGGGCTCTTGCCGGCGATTTCGCGCGCGACCTCGAAGGCCGCAGCAAGTGGATCGTCGCAGATCCGCGTCGCGAGACCGTAGCTCATGGCTTCCTGCGCCGAGAAGATGCGCCCGGTGTAGGTCAGATCGCGCAGGATATCGTCGCGGACCAGGCTCGCGAGGATCGGCGTGCCGGCCATATCGGGCACCAGCCCCCATTTGATCTCCATGATCGACATCCGCGCGTCGGGCGTCAGGAAACGCATGTCGGCGCCGAGTGCGAGCTGAAAGCCGCCGCCAAAGGCCACGCCCTGGATCGCGGCGATGACCGGCACCGGGAGCTGACGCCAGCCCCATACCGCCTGCTGCGGAAAGTTCGCCAGCCCATGCGTGCGTGCAGCGAGGTCCCGTTTCTCGCCACCGGCGATCCCGTTACCGCCGCTCTCCTTCATCGCAGCAAAACGCCCCATATCGAGGCCGGCGCAGAACGCCCGCCCCTCCCCGGACAATACTACCACCCGGACGCCTTTTTCATGGGCAAGCCGCTCGGTCGCGGCCACCAGCGCCTCGAACATCGCGGCATCGAGCGCGTTCATCTTGTCCGCCCGCACCAGCCGGACGTCAGCGATGCCGTCCGAAATCGATATCGAGACGCGTTGTTCCATGAGAATTCTCCTCCACACTTCCTTCTTGGCGCTTTACAGAACGGCCGTTGCCGGTTTTAGTCAATCGACCAATTAACAGACAATCCCCTGGGTGGAAACGATGTTCAACGATCAGCTTCTCGCCGGGCGGCGCATTCTCGTGACCGGAGGCGGCACCGGCCTCGGCAAGTCCATGGCCGCACGGTTTCTCCAACTGGGAGCTGAGGTCCACATCTGCGGCCGCCGCAAGATCGTCTGCGACGAGACTGCGACTGAATTGATGGACCTTCATGGCGGGCGTGTGATCAGCCACGGCGTCGACATCCGCAATGCGATGGCCGTCGACGAGATGATCGAAGCGATCTGGACCGAAGGTCCCCTCACCGATCTCATCAACAATGCGGCCGGCAATTTTATCTCGCGCTCGGAAGAGCTGTCGCCGCGCGGCTTCGATGCCGTCGCCAACATCGTGATGCATGGAACATTCTATGTGACACACGCGGTAGGACGGCGCTGGATCGCCGCCAAGCTGCCCGGCAACGTGGTGTCGATCACCGTGACCTGGGTGCGCAACGGCTCTCCTTACGTGGTGCCGTCGGCGATGAGCAAATCGGCGATCCACGCCATGACCATGTCGTTGGCGGTCGAATGGGGCAAGCACGGCATCCGTCTCAACACCATCGCGCCGGGCGAAATCCCGACCGAGGGCATGAGCAAGCGCATCAAGCCCGGCGACGAGGCCGGCGCGCGCACCCGGGCGCAGAACCCGATGGGCCGGGTCGGCACCATGGAGGAATTGCAGAACCTTGCGGTGTTCCTGATCTCCGGCGGCTGCGACTGGATCAACGGCGAAACCATCGCCATGGACGGCGCGCAGGCACTCGCGATGGGCGGCAATTTCTATCAATTGCGCGACTGGAGCGACGACGACTGGAACACGGCGCGCGACTCGATCAAGGCACAGAACGAGAAGGATCGCGCCGCAAGGGGGTGACCTCTGCCGTCGTTCCTGCGAACGCAGGGACGACAGTGCCGTATTGTCTTTGTTGCCGGATGACGCCAAACTCCGCGTAACGAAAACAAGACGCCACGGGAGAGACATGTCCGCTTCGCAGCAACTGACCAACCTTGCCGACATGGTGCGTGATCGCGCCAAGACGCTCGGCAATGCGCTGGCCTATGAATTCGAGGGACGCCAGACCAGCTTCGCCGAATTCGACATCAACACCAACCGTGTTGCCAACGCGCTGATCGGGCTTGGCGTCAAGCCGGGCGAGCGCATCGCTTATCTCGGCAAGAACAGCGACTTCTATTTCGAGCTGCTGATGGGCGCGATGAAGGCCAATGTGGTGATGGCGCCGGTCAACTGGCGCCTCGCCGGCCCCGAGGTCGCCTTCATCGTCGCCGACTGCAAGGCGCCGGTGCTGTTCGTAGGCCCCGAATTCATCACCCAGGCCCGCAACATCAAGGCGCAACTGCCTGACGTACGGCACGTGATCACCACCGAAGGCGGCGCCCCGGAATGGCAGGATTTTGCGGCCTGGCGCGACGCGGCCGACGGCAGCGACCCGAAGGTGCCGATCAGCCCGAAGGACATCGCGATCCAGCTCTATACGTCGGGCACTACGGGCAAGCCCAAGGGCGCGATGCTGTCGCACGCCAACTTCCTCAATCTGGTGCACGCTGGCAACGAGGCCGAGAAGCCCGAGTGGAACATATGGACCAGCGACGACGTCTCGCTGGTGGCGATGCCGATCTTTCATATCGGCGGCTCCGGCTGGGGCGTCATGAGCCTCTACCACGGCGCCAGGGGCGTGATCGCGCGCGAGTTCGATCCGACCAGGATTTTGGATTTCTTCGAGCAGTCCGGGATCACCAAACTGTTCATGGTGCCGGCCGCAATGCAGTTCGTGGTGCGGCAACCGCGGGCGCGGCAGATGGATTTCTCCCGCTTGAAATACATGCTCTACGGCGCCTCGCCGATTCCGGCTGCGCTGCTCAAGGAATGCATCGAGGTGTTCAAATGCGGCTTCGTGCAGCTGTATGGCATGACCGAGACGACCGGCACCATCGTCGCGTTGCCGCCCGAGGATCATGTCGAGGGGCTGGAGCGCATGCGCTCCGCCGGCAAGGCGCTGCCCGGCATCGAGCTTGCGATCCTCGACGCCAACGGCAACCGATTGCCGCCGCGTGAAGTCGGCGAGATCGCCACCCGCTCCGGCTCCAACATGGCCGGCTACTGGAACCTGCCCGAGGCGACCGCGAAGACACTCGGCAGCGACGGCTGGCTGCGCACCGGCGACGCCGGCTACATGGACGAGGACGGCTACCTCTATATCCATGACCGCATCAAGGACATGATCATCTCCGGCGGCGAGAACATCTATCCGGCCGAGGTCGAAAGTGCGATCTGCGATCATCCTGACGTCGCCGAAGCCGCCGTGATCGGCATCCCCGACGACAAATGGGGCGAAGCGGTGAAGGCAATCGTGGTGATGAAGCCGGGCAAGCAGTTAACCGCCACCGACATCATCAATTTTGCCCGCGAACGCATTGCCGGCTTCAAGACGCCGAAGTCGGTCGACTTTCTGGAAGCACTGCCGCGCAATCCGTCGGGAAAGATTCTGCGGCGGAATTTGCGGGACCCGTATTGGGCGGGGAAGGACCGGCAGGTGAATTGAGCTCGCTCCGTAGGGTGGGCAAAGCGAAGCGTGCCTACCATCCGCTGTTACGATCCGGATAGATGGTGGGCACGGCGCAAGTGCGCCTTTGCCCACCCTACGATTCGAAATCGCTAATGCTTCCCCGCTCCCATGTACCCAAACAGGAATCCCGCGACCTTGCGCTTCTGGATCTCCTCGCTGCCCTCGGTGATGCGGTAGCGGCGGTGGTGGCGGTAGATGTGTTCGAACGGCTTGTGGCGTGAATAACCCATGCCGCCATGGACCTGCATGGCGCGGTCGGCGGCTTCGCAGCACAGGCGGTTGGCCCAAAAATTACACATCGACACCCGGTCGGAGAGCGTGTGCTCGACCTGCGCTTGCGTGAGCTGGTCCATCTCCCATGCGGTCTTGCGGATCAACAGCCGCAGCATCTCGGCCTGCGTCGCCAACTCGACCAGCGGCCACTGGATCGCCTGGTTCTCGGCCAGCGCCTTGCCGAACGGCTTTCGCTCGCGCGCATATTTGACGCTTTCATTAATGCAATAGACCGCCGCGCCCAGCGAACTCGCCGCCTGCCGGATGCGGTTCTCGTGCACGAAGCATTGCGCGAGCGACAGGCCGCGGCCGACCTCGCCGAACAGCGCATCGTCAGGCACGAACACATCCGTGAAGCTGACGCGCGGATGATCCGTCGGCATGTTGAAGGTCCACATATACTCCTCGACCTTGACGCCTTCGCTCTTGGCCGGCACCAGCAGGCAGGTAATACCCCGCGCGTCGCCGTCATTTCCCGACGTACGCGCGAACAGCGCGCAATGGGTGGCGACATGCATGCCGGTCGTCCACATCTTCTGGCCGTTGATGATCCAACCTTTCACGTTGTCGCGGGTCGCCGGCACGGCCCTGGTTTCCATATGCGTTGCGTCGGAACCGTGCTCGGGCTCGGTGAGCCCGAACGTGATGCGATACTTGCCCGTGATCGAGCCATCGATCATCGCCTTCTGATCGTCGGTGCCGTAGCGGTCGAGCATGGTGACGATGGGCAGATTGCCGACGATCGAGTGCTCGTTCTGCAAATCATTGTGCAGACCGAGACCTTTCGACGCGAAATGCTCGCGGATCACGGCCATCCAGAGATTGGAACCGTCCTTGCCGCCATAGCGCTTCGGAATCGCGAACCGCAGGTGGCCGGCGGCGTCGGCGAGATTCTTGGCCTTGCGCAGCAGCGCCTCCCATTCGTGCCGCGGCAGGCCGCCGTTCTCAAAATCGGTGCGCGCCCATTCGCGGCGGTGATCGAAGAAGCGGATGTTGTCGTCGGCCTCCTCCAGCGGCTTGATCTCGCGCACGATGAAGCGGTCGAGTTCGTCGAGATAGGCTGTGAGGTCGGCAGGCAGGTTGAAATCCAAGGCGGTCTCTCCCGGAAATGTCGTTTGTTTTTGGTTTGCGTCTAGGCGCTATGCCGCGCTCCTGCAGGGATCGATTAAGGTTGGAAGACCGCGCCCAAGTCAAGCAAGTGAATGAGGCTTGGCACGCGCGGGGGCCTTGCGTAATTGGATGGTATCGGACGCCGCGCTGGCGCTATGATCGCAGCCAATATTCTTCGCCGCAGAAAATCGAAACGGGAGCAAACATGGACCTGAAATTCTCCAAGGTGACGCGCAAGGGCCCGATCACGATCATCACGCTGTCGCGGCCCGAAGTGTACAATGCGTTGCATATCGACGCGCATTTCGAGCTCAACAAGGTGTTCGACGATTTCTCCGCCGATCCGGAGCAGTGGGTCGCGATCGTCACCGGCGCCGGCGACAAGGCGTTCTGCGCCGGCAACGACCTGAAATGGCAGGCAGCGGGCGGCAAGCGCGGCTGGGACAAGGGCGGCTTCGCCGGCCTCACCTCGCGGTTCGACTGCGACAAGCCGATCATCGCCGCCGTCAACGGCGTCGCGATGGGCGGCGGTTTTGAAATCGCGCTGGCCTGCGACCTCATCATCGCCTCGGAGAATGCCACCTTCGCCCTGCCCGAGCCGCGCGTCGGCCTCGCAGCGCTTGCCGGCGGCGTGCATCGCCTGCCGCGCCAGATCGGGCTGAAGCGCGCCATGGGCATGATCCTCACCGCGCGCCACGTGTCGGCCAAGGAAGGCCTTGAACTCGGCTTTGTGAACGAGGTGGTTCCCGCCGGCGAAGCGCTGGCCGCCGCCGAGCGCTGGGCGGAGACGATTGCCAAGAATTCGCCGATGTCGATCCGTGCCTCCAAACAGGCGATCCAGCGCGGGCTTGAAGGCTCGCTGGAACAGGCGATCACCGAGCAGCGCGAGTACCCGGCCGTGAAGGCGATGGCGGCCTCGCAGGACTACATCGAGGGGCCGAAGGCGTTTTCGGAGAAGCGTCCGCCGAAATGGCTGGGGCGGTGACTCACCGTCATTGCGAGCGAAGCGAAGCAATCCATCGAGCCGCAAAGAAAGTGTGGATTGCTTCGTCGCTACGCTTCCTTGCGCAAACGCTTCGCGTTTGTCGCAGGCAATGACGGAGAGAGTCACTTACTTATTCCCCAACTCCCTTTTGTATGACGCATAGTTCGGCTGATCGACGGCGAGTTTGTCCATCGTGGTCTGCCAGAGATGTTCTGCCAGCCCCGGCGTCTGCAGATCGACCTCGCCTTTGGCGATCTTGTCCGATAGCGCGCGATTCAATTCGATCAACGAGCCATCCGAACCAAGCAACTGCTTCAGCCGCGCCGCCTCCGCAGCATCGTTGCCCTGCTCCAGCGCCAGTTGCCGCGTCACGAGATCCAGCGCGTTGATGCCGACGCGGAGCTTGAAGGCGTTATGGCCCTTGATGACGGGGGCGATCTCGTTGCGGAGGAAATCGGCGACCGCCTTGATCAGTTCGGTGGGTGTCGGTTCGTCCTGCACTTTATCCTCCTCTCGGAGCAAGCAGTCTCAGCAAATCGATTTCCGTCTCCGACGAGCGCCGCCCGATCATGGCGCGCTCCATCGAATGATCGGGACCGGAGCGGAAGCGCTGCATCATGCCGCAGCACATGATGCCCCAGCGCAGCGTGCCCATCACTTCCCAGAACGTCACGCGATCGGGGTCGACATTGCGGCCGGCTTCCTCGTAGCCCGCGAACAAATCCTCGCGCGACCCAAAGCCGCCGACCGGCTTGTCGATCTCTCCGAAACGCCAGGAATTGACGCAGATCCACCCGAGATCCTCCATCGGGTCGCCGAAATGCGCGAGCTCCCAGTCCAGCACCGCGCGCACGCCATCGGGACCGATGATGAGGTTGCCGTGGCGGAAATCGCCGTGCACCAGCGTCACTTCCTTGGACGGTCCGGGATCGTGCTCGCGCAGCCAGCGCAGCGCCAGTTCGAACACCGGCCGCGGCCAGTTGAAGCTGCGGTATTCGCGTTCGAGGTCGGCGATTTCCTTTGTCGCGCTCATCTCGCGCAGTTTTGGCAGCCTCGAAGCCGGCAAGCCGTGAATGCCTGATATCACGCAGCCAAGCTGCCGCGCGAGCATCGGACGTGCCTTGGCGAACTGCTCATCGCGCAGAATCTTGCGCGCGATGGTCTCGCCCTCGATGCGTTGCATGATGAAGCCGGTGCCGAGTTCGTCCTCGGGCTTCAGTACATGCATCACGCGCGGCGACGGCAGGCCGGCATCATGTGCGAGTTGCATCAGCGTCGCCTCGGCATCGAGGCCTGCGGCCCGTCCCGGCGACGCGCCATAGCCCGGCGGCGCGCGGCGCAGGATGGCCCCGACATTGCCGCTCGGGTGCACAATGTCGAACGTCCAGGTCTCCTGGCTGGCGCCGCCGGAAAGTTTTGCGGCCCCGGCAACGCCGCTCGCCCCCGGATACCAGGAGGCGACGCAGCGTCCGAGTTGGTCCTCGATCATTTGCCCTTGAACTTGGCCGGGCGCTTTTCCAGGAAGGCGGTGACGCCTTCCCTGAAGTCTTCCGCTGCGCCCGCGATGCGTTGCGATTCGAATTCGAGGTTGAGCTGCTCCTCGAAGGAATTTTCCGGGCTGTCCCAATAGAGTTTTCGGATCAAGGACAGCGCGATCGTCGGCCCGTTGGCGAGGTCGTGCGCGAGCTTCATTGCCTCCTCCATCAAGACCGCATCGTCATAGACGCGGTTGACGAGGCCCCATTCCAGCGCCTTCTCCGCCGGCAGCCGCTCGCCCATCAGCGACAGTTCGACCGAACGCGCCTTGCCGATCATGCGCGGCAAGAGCCAGGTCGAGCCGCAATCCGGCACCAGGCCGATGCGGCGGAACGCCTGCAGGAAATAGGACGAGCGCGCGCACACGATCATGTCGCCCATCAAAGCAAAACTCATCCCGGCGCCGGCAGCGGGGCCATTGACCGCCGACACGATCGGGCAATGCAGCCGGCGCAGCCGCCGCAGGAACGGATGAAAGCCGATCTCCAGCGATTGCCCGGCATTGCTCTTGCCGGGCTTCTGGCTGTTGCGGCCCTGCAGGTTGGCGCCGGTACAGAACGCGCGTCCGGCGCCGGTCAGCACCAGGCAGCGCACCTCCTCCCGCTTGTCGTCGATCGCATCGAGCGCCTCGCCGAGACCGCCCAGCATGTCCATCGAGACCGCGTTCATGACCTCCTGATGGTCGAGCTTGAGAATGGCGACCGGGCCATCGAAATCGAGCGTGACGTGCTTGAACTGCATTGCTTCCTCATGACTTGTGTTTACGCGCTATTTCGCTACGCGGAAGATCGGATGTCTCGCCCCATATTTGATTTTCCAGCGGCGCTTGTCCATGGTTGCACCAGAACATCTGCCCGCCACTGGGCGCACGGCTTAGCTTGCGCCAAACGAAATGGAAACATCCCATGAGCATTTTTGATCTCTCCGGCCGCACGGCCGTCATCACCGGCGGCAACGGCGGTATCGGCCTTGGCATCGCGCAAGCGCTGAATGCTGCCGGTTGCAACGTCTCAATCTGGGGCCGCAACGCGGAGAAGAACACGCGCGCGGCGGCAACCATGTCGGCTGGTCCCGGCAAGGTGCATACGCAGGTCTGCGACGTCACCGATCCCGCCTCCGTCAAGGCTGCGATGCAGGCAACCCTCGACACATTCGGCCGGGTCGACGGCTGCTTTGCCAATGCCGGCATCGGCGGCGGTGGACGGCGCGCCTTCATCGACCGCACCGAGGAGGAATGGCGAAAAATGTTCGCAACCAATCTCGATGGCGTCTTCCATGTGTTCCAGGTCGCCGCCCGCCATATGACCGAACGCGCCGAGGCCGGCGACAAATTCGGCCGGCTGGTCGCCACTTCGAGCCTCGCGTCGCTGTTCGGCACCGCGCGTAACGAGCATTACGCCGGCACCAAGGCGGCGCTGAACGCGCTGTGCCGCGCGCTCGCCGTTGAGCTCGCGCGCCACGGCGTCACCGCAAACGCAATCCTGCCGGGCTGGATCAAGAGCGACATGACCGCCGGCATCATGGGCAACGACAAATTCGTCGCCAATGTGATGCCGCGCATCCCGGTCCGCCGCTTCGGCGAGCCGACGGATTTTGGCGGCATCGCCGTGTACATCATGAGCAAGGCGTCGTCGTATCATACGGCGGATTGTTTCGTGATCGATGGCGGATACACGGCGTTTTGACGATTGGGTGTGGCGTGAGAAGTCTCGCTACACCCAAGCCGTCATGCCCCGCGAAGGCGGGGCATCCAGTACGCCGCGGCTTATCGGTTCAATCATGAGCGTCTCTGGAATACTGGATCACCCGCCTTCGCGGGTGATGACAGTGCGACGCAACTATTAGACATTCGACCCTCATGGTGAGGAGGCGCGCGAGCGCCGTCTCGAACCATGTGGCCCCGCCGGTGCCATTCATCCTTCGAGACGCGCGAAGACGCGCTCCTCAGGATGAGGTCTGACTGTGGTAGTGGGCACGTCGCTTGCGCTCCTTTGCCCACCCTACGCGAATTTATCCCCACGGTCCGCGCGAGGCGGACGTTCGGCCCCACGGGCTGCGGCGCGGATAGTTGCCGCGGGCGTTGACGGAAGGCGTCCCGCCATTCGCACCCATTTCCGCCGCGAGCTGCTGCAACGCGGCGATGCGGTTCTCCGTCGCCGGGTGCGTCGTGAACAGGTTATCCATGCCGTGACCCGAAAGCGGGTTGATGATGAACATGTGCGCCGTTGCCGGATTGCGCTCCGCTTCCGGGTTCGGAACCTGATGCGCGGCATTGGCGATTTTCGACAGCGCCGACGCCAGCCACATCGGCTGGCCGCAGATCCGCGCGCCGAGATCGTCGGCGGCATATTCGCGGGTACGGCTGATCGCCATCTGCACCAGCATGGCGCCGAACGGGGCCAGGATCATCATGGCGATCGAGCCGATGATGCCTGGGCCGTGGTTATTGTCGCGGTTGCCGCCAAAGAACATGCCGAACTGCGCCAGCATCGAGATCGCGCCGGCAATCGTCGCGGTGATGGTCATCAGCAGCGTGTCGTGGTTTTTGACGTGCGCGAGCTCGTGCGCGATCACGCCGGCGAGTTCCTCGCGGCTGAGCGATTGCATCAGGCCCGTGGTGACGGCGACCGCCGCATTCTGCGGATTGCGGCCGGTAGCGAACGCGTTGGGCTGCGCCTCGTCCATCACGAACACGCGCGGCATCGGCAGGCCCGCCCGCCCGGCCAGCTCGGCCACGAGATGGACGAGGTCGGGCGCGCTGTTGCGGTCAACCTCATGGGCGCCGTACATCGACAGCACCATGCGGTCCGAATTCCAGTAGGCGAACAGGTTGGTCGCGGCCGCGACCGCGAGCGCGATCACGGCGCCGCTGGCGCCGCCGATCAGATAGCCGACGCCCATGAAGAGGCCGGTAAGACCGGCCAGCAGAATGGCAGTCTTCAGATAGCTCATTGTCGTCTCCCTGCCGGCGGCGGCGGATAGGCCGAGGCTGGCATCCCAGAGGTAAGAATTGCCCTGGCGGCGCTTCAAGATGCCGGGGTGCGTCGAGGCGCCGCGTTTGCCGGCGGAAACCACCCTCTCGGGCCGGATTACCGAACCGTAATCCGGCGCCGGCGGGAGGCTCCCGTACCTCCCGCCGGTTGCCCGTGGGCCTGCCTGGGCCTGCTTGTACAACGCTGAGGGTGCCGTCTACATTGTCCGGCAACGGGCAGCGCGCGGGGTTGTTCCGCTCCGCGAAAAAGGCAATCACGGCTGCCCGTCCGAAACACTGGGGAGGAATTGAAGAAATGTTTTCGCACATCATGATCGGCACCAACGACCTCGAAAAGGCCAAGGCGTTCTATGACGCGCTGCTCGGCACGCTGGGTGTCCGGCCGGCAAAGGTCGATGGCCACCGTATTTTCTACTTCACCAAGACCGGCGTGTTTTCGGTGTCGAAGCCGATCAACGGCGAGCCGGCGACACACGCCAACGGCGGCACCATCGGCTTTGCGGCCGAGTCTCCCGCACAGGCCGACGCCTGGCACGCGGCCGGCATCGCCAATGGCGGAAAGACCTGCGAGAACCCGCCGGGCATTCGCGAAGGCTCTGCCGGCAAAATGTACCTCGCCTATTTGCGCGATCTCGACGGCAACAAGATCTGCGCGATGCACCGGATCGTGTCGTAGCTTCCCTTCCTCTGTCATGGCCGGGCTTGTCCCGGCCATCCACGTCTTCGTTGCAACCAAGGAAAGACGTGGATGCCCGGCACAAGGCCGGGCATGACAAGCTAGTGGTTGCGACGCACTCAAGGGAGACCACGCCATGAGTCGATTTGCCAAATCCCTGGCGGTGTCCGCCGCACTCGTTGCGGCCAGCCTGCTGCCGGCCCACGCAGAGCTCGACGTTATCAATCTCAAGAAGGCGATCGAAACGTCGCTCGCGAGCGACTATCCAAAGCTCGACGTGCTCTACAAGGAACTCCACGCCCATCCCGAGCTTGCCTTTCAGGAAGTGAAAACCGCTGCCCGGCTCGCCGCCGAGATGCGCGCACTCGGCTTCGAGGTCACCGAAGGCGTAGGCATAACCGGACTGGTTGCGATCTACAGGAACGGCGACGGGCCCACCATCATGGTGCGCACCGAGCTCGATGGGTTGCCGATGGAGGAGAAGACCGGCCTCGACTATGCGAGCCGCGACAAGACCAACTGGAACGGGCGGGAGGTGTTCGTCGCCCATAGCTGCGGCCACGACATCCACATGGCGAGCTGGGTCGGAACGGCGAAGACACTGCTTGGCCTGAAAGACCAGTGGCGTGGCACACTGATGTTCATCGCCCAGCCGGCGGAAGAGATTGTGTCCGGCGCCCGTGCCATGCTGGCGCAAGGACTTTTCACGCGCTTTCCCAAGCCCGACATCGCCCTCGCCCTGCATGATGGTCCGGGTCCTCATGGCATGGTCTTCTATCGTAGCGGGGTCGGCTCATCCGCCGCCGACGGCCTCGAGATAACATTCCAGGGCCGCGGCGGTCACGGCTCGGCGCCGCACACGACGATCGATCCCGTGGGGATTGCGGCGCGTTTCATCGTCGAAGTGCAAAGCGTGATCAGCCGGGAAAAGGACCCGGCCGAATTCGGCGTCGTCAGCATCGGCGCCATTCACGGCGGCACCGCCCCAAATATCATTCCCGACTCCGTGCAACTCTCCGGCACCATTCGCTCCTTCAAGCCCGAGGTCCGCGCCAAAATGCATGCCGGGATCGAACGAACCGCAAAGGCGGCCGCCGCGATGTCGGGGGCGCCGGTGCCCGACATCAAGATCGTCGAGGGCACCAAGTCCGTCATGAACGATCCCGACGTGGTCACAGCTGTCGCCCATGTGTTGAAGGCGGCACTCGGCGACAGGTTCAGGATTTCGCCGCCAGGCACCGCCAGCGAGGACTTCTCCGAATTCGCCGGCGCCGGCGTGCCGTCGATGATGTTCAACATCGGCGCCTATGACCAGGAACGTATCGACGCGGCACGCAATGGCAGCGGCCCGCCAATACCGTCCAATCATTCACCGCTGTTTGCGCCGGTGCCGAAGCCAACCATCGAAACCGGCGTCACCGCCATGACGCTCGCGGTAATTGGTGCGTTCGAGAAGGCCCGGCGGAAGTGAGCGCGGCGGAAACGTAATTCGCCAATTTCGGGACACCGGCCCGGCTTGCCATGAGGCGGAAAATCGCGCCCTTCCGCCCGCGCTTGTACAAGCCCCTTCCCGCCGTCTACATTGCCGGCCAACGAGCCGAGTGCGCGCCCGCAAGATGACGTTCTTGCGCAAATGGGAGGAAATAATCCATGAAACACGCCTATATCCCGCGAACGACGACCTACAATCTCAATCCGGGCGAAGAACTCAACGATCTGCGCATGTCGGACGAGGTCCGTCCGCTGTACGAGCACGTGAAGAAATTCATCCGCGAGACCGTCGACCCGATGTCGGTCGAGTTCGTGCGGCTCGGCCAGGACAAGAAGGATCGCTGGAGTTTTACGCCGGAACAGCTCGCGGTGCTGCAGAAGGCCAAGGACAAGGCCAAGGAAGAAGGCCTGTGGAACTTCTTCCTGCCCGATGACGAGACCGGCCAGGGCCTGAAGAACCTGGACTACGCTTATATCGCGGTCGAGCTCGCGAAGAATCCCCTCGCCTCCGAAACCATGAACTGCTCGGCGCCGGATACCGGCAACATGGAGGTGCTGGAGCGCGTCGGCACCAAGGCGCAGAAGGAAAAGTGGCTGAAGCCGCTGCTGGCGGGTGAAATCCGTTCGGCCTACGCGATGACCGAGCCGAATGTCGCTTCATCCGACGCCAAGAACATTTCGACCACCGCAAAACTCGTCGGCGACGAGTGGGTGATCAATGGCGAAAAATATTACATTTCCGGCGCCGGCGATCCGCGCTGCAAGATCATGATCGTGATGGTGAAGACCAATCCCGACGCGCCGCCGAGCAAGCAGCAATCGCAAATCCTGGTGCCGATCGACACGCCCGGCGTCGAGATTCTGGGCCCGATGCACGTGTTCGGCCACGACCACGCGCCGCGCGGCCATATGCATCTGCGCTTCAACAATTGCCGCGTGCCGAAAGAGAACATGCTGCTCGGCGAAGGCCGCGGCTTTGAAATCTCGCAGGTCCGCCTCGGACCGGGCCGCATCCATCACTGCATGCGCACGATCGGCAAGGCGGAAAAGGCGCTCGACCTGATGGTGTCGCGCGGGCTGACCCGCGAAGCCTTCGGCAAGAAAATCGCCCATCTCGGCGGCAACCTGCAGATCATTGCCCAAGCGCGCTGCGAGATCGAGGCGATGCGGCTGATGGTGCTGAAAGCGGCGAAGGCGATGGACGTGCTCGGCAACAAGGAAGCGCGGATCTGGGTCAGCATGGTGAAGGCCATGGTGCCGGAGCGCACCTGCAAGATCATCGACCAGGCGATCCAGATGCACGGTGCCACCGGCATTTCGCAATGGAGCCCGCTCGGCGAAATGTACCAGGACGTGCGGCATCTGCGCTTCGCCGACGGCCCCGATGAAGTGCACTGGATGGTGGTCGGAAGGCATGAGCTGAGCATGCCGTAGCGTCGATCTGTGTAACGCCGGACACAACCGTCATTGCGAGGAGCAAAGCGACGAAGCAATCCATTCTTTCTTTGCTCGGAGACATGGATTGCTTCGCTTCGCTCGCCATGACGGAGAACATACACCCGCCCCACCACGAGTCTCCCCATGCAATACGACCCCGGCGACCTGAAACCCCGCGAGCGCTACAAGGTGCTGACCTCGTTCGTACTGCCGCGGCCGATCGCGTGGGTGACGTCGGTGGGACCTGCCGGCGTAGTCAACGCGGCGCCGTTCAGTTTCTTCAACGTGTTCTGCGAGGATCCGCCGCTCTGCATGTTCGCTGCCAATCTGCGCCCCGACGGCCGCGTCAAGGATACGGTGATCAACATCCGCGCAACCAATGAGTTCGTGGTCAACATGACCGATGAAGCGCTGGCGCATGCGATGCACGAGAGCAGCGGCGACTTTCCGCCCGAGATCGGCGAGCCGGATTATTTGAAACTCAAACTCGCGCCCTCGACCAAAATCGCCGTGCCGCGGCTGGCGGATGCGCCGTTCGCGATGGAGTGCAGGACCTGGAAGGAGATCGACGTCAACGGCGACCGGCTGCTGATCATGGGCGAAGGCATCCACTTCCACATCCGCGACGAATTGTGGGACCACGCCGCGATGCGCGTGCATATGGATCGCTACCACCCGATTGGCCGCATGTTCGCGGATCGCTATTGCCGGACGGACGACCGCGTGGTGTTTCCGCCGGCGGAGGGAGTGAAGACGGCGGTCTAGTTCGTAGGGTGGGCAAAGGCGCGCTTGCGCCGTGCCCACCATCTCCAAGCGGAGACGTGGATAGAATGGTGGGCACGCTTCGCTTTGCCCACCCTACGAATTAGCGTCCGGCCGGTGCGCGCGCAGGAAAGACCGGATCTGGCGGACCGCGAGCGGCACCCTCTCCTTCGGCTCCTTCCAGGGAAACAGGCTGACTTCGGCGTTCGGCGCCAGCATCGCGCTCTCCATCGCGACGGCGTAGGGATGCGCCGGGATGTCATCGGGCAGGATCAGCACCGGCGTCTGGCAGTTCCGCACAAAATCGCGCGTGACCGTGAAGACGAAATCCGGATTGGTGCGATACATTCGCGTCAGAAATTTCTCGGCCTGCTCCATCGTGATGTCGGGCCGGCGTTTTGTCAGTTCCGGCGCCCAGCCCTTCATGTTGTTGTCATAGAACAGGTCGCGCATTTCGGGACGCGAGCCTGATGGCATGGCGAGCACGCCGGCCACCACGCGATCCGGCGCGCGCTTGAGCAAATTCCAGATCAGGGGACCGCCGATGCAAAAACCCAGCACCATGAATTTGTCGAAGCCCAGATGATCCATCAGCGCAAGTTGATCGTCGGTGTGGGAATCCCAGGGGCGGTCGAGCTCGAGCGGGCCGGTGGATTGGCCGGGCGGGGCATTGCGCAGGTCGAAGGCGACGCAACGGTACTCGTCGCCAAACTCCTTGATGGCGTTGAAGGGCGGATAGTCGCCGGTAATCCCTGATATGTTCGAGTTCAAGCCGCCGCCGGCGATCAAGAGCAGCGGGAAGCCGGAGCCGGCTTCCTCATAATGGATGCGAACGCCGCCCCTTTCGAAAAAGCTCATGACGTTCCCTCTGCCCGCACCCTATGCCTTCGCGGGCTCGCCGATCTTGTCCTGCGTCTTGGTGTCGAAATCGCTGGCGTCATGCCGCTCGTGCAACTGGCTCGCCGGATCGCCCGAGACGCGGTTGACCATGCGGCCGCGCTTCACCGCCGGGCGTTTCGCGATCGCATCGGTCCAGCGCTGCACGTTCTTGTATTCTTGCACCGACAGGAATTCACCGGCGCCGTAAACCAGACCCTTGGCCAGCGCGCCGTACCACGGCCACGTCGCCATATCGGCGATCGTATAGTCCTTGCCGGCGAGATATTCGTTGTCGGCCAGCCGACGGTCGAGCACGTCGAGCTGGCGCTTCACCTCCATCGCATAGCGGTCGATGGCGTATTCGATCTTGGTCGGCGCATAGGCGTAGAAATGCCCGAAACCACCGCCGAGAAACGGCGCGCTGCCCATCTGCCAGAACAGCCAGGACAGGCATTCGGCCCGCGCCGGCCCGCCCGCCGGCAGAAAGGCGTCGAACTTTTCAGCCAGATGCACCAGGATCGCGCCGGACTCGAACAGGCGGATCGGTGTCGGCCCGCTGCGGTCCATCAGCGCCGGAATTTTCGAGTTCGGATTGACGTCGACAAAGCCGCTGCCGAACTGGTTGCCGTCGATCCTGATCAGCCAGGCATCGTACTCGGCGCCGCCAAAGCCGGCCGCCAAAAGCTCCTCGAACATCACCGTGACCTTGACGCCGTTCGGCGTCGCCAGCGAATAGAGCTGGAACGGATGGCGGCCGACCGGCAGCTCGGCGTCATGCGTGGGGCCAGCGATCGGGCGGTTGATGCTGGCAAAGCGCCCGCCGCTTTCCTTGTTCCAGGTCCAGACTTTCGGCGGCTCGTAAGCGGCGGGTTCGGTGACGGGGGCGTCGGTCATTCGGGTTGACTCCAGGCTTCTTCGGCTATCTCGCGGTTTAAGTGATCTGTCGTGCGGCGGCCGGCGCAATCCATGTAAGGTTTCGTATCAGCACTGCAACCAAACAAAAAGCGCGCAAAAGTCGGGGGAGGAATGCGCCATGCTGCGCTCGCCGTACCCGCACGGCGTGGCGGGTGTACTCGGAGCAATGCTGCTGTGGCTGGCGTGGTCGAGATCGGCCATAATGGAAGTATCGCTACCAAAGAGACCGTCAGATGCTCCCATCACAGCGCGCCTTGTTCGAGATACCGCGCCAGATCTGCTACCTGAATGCGGCTTCCTACAGCCCGCTGCCGCTCCGGACTCAGGAAGCCGGCCGTGCCGCGGTGGGACGCAAGGGCACGCCATGGACGCTCGAGGCCGGTTTTGCGAACGCGCAGCATGAACGTGCGCGGACCGCTGCCGCCCGGCTGATCCATGCCGAACCTTCCGATATCGCGCTGATCCCTTCGATCAGCTATGGCGTGGCAACCGCAGCGAAGCTTCTGACGCTCGGCCGCGGCACGCGCGTCCTCGTGCTGGAAGACGATCACTCCTCTCCAGTACTGGAATGGCAAACGCGGGCCGATGCGCAAGGCTTCACCGTCGAGACGATCAAGCCACCGACCGATGGCGACTGGACATCGGCAGTCCTCGCGGCGGTCGAGCGATCCGGTGCGCCGCCGGTCAGCCTCGCCTCGATCTCATCGGTACATTGGTCGGATGGCGGGTCGATCGATGTCGACAAGGTCGGCGCGGCACTCCGGCAGCAGGGCGCGGCTTTCCTGATCGACGCGACGCAAGGCGCCGGCGTGCTGGCAATGGACGTGCAGCGCCTCGATCCGGATTTCGTGATCTTCCCAACCTATAAATGGCTGCTCGGACCATATGGCCGCGCTTTTCTCTACGTCGCCAAACGACACCAGAGTGGCATCCCGCTGGAGCAGACTTCCGCCGGCCGCTGCAACGTGCGCGCCGAGAACGCGGTCTATTTCACAGATGTCAGTTACGTTCCCGATGCGCGGCGCTTCGACATGGGCGAGCGCGACCACTTCGTCTCGATGGAGATGGCCTCGATCGGGATGGAAATAATGGTCGAATGGGGCGCGCCGGCCATTGTGCAACGCCTTACGATGCTGACGGAGCGGATCGCGGCGGGCGTGCGCGGCCTCGGCGTCCATGTTCCCGAAGCTCATCTGCGGGCGCCGCATATATTGAGCCTTGCCTTCAAGGGTGGAATGCCGGCGGGATTGATCGAGGGAATGGCCAGCGAAGGCGTCTATGTCGCACCGCGTTTGGGACGGATGCGTGTGTCGCCGCACGTGTACAATGACGAGGCCGATGCCGACCGGTTTGTTGAAGTGCTGACGCGGCGGCTGCGGGGCTGACTTGTGGGGTGGGCAAAGCGTAGCGTGCCCACCATCTTCAATCCGAACATGCTGAGGGTGGGCACGCTTCGCTTTGCCCACCCTACGAAGGCGTCAGGACGCCGCCACCTTACGTGGCGTCTCCGCTCTCTCCATCACAAATCCCTCATACCCCTTGGCCGCGACGTCGTTGCAGATCTGCCGGTAAGGGCCGACGCCGCCGATATAGGGCATGAAGATCCGGGGCTTGCCGGGGACGTTGGCACCCATGTACCAGGAATTGGCCTGCGGATAGAGCGTGGTGTAGGCGACCTCGTTGACATGCGCGACCCATTTGTCTTCGGCGTCGACAGCCGCCTCCATGGTATCGAGGCCGCCATCGCGCATGTACGCCATGCAATCGCTGATCCAGTCGACATGCTGCTCGATCGAGACGATCATGTTCGACAGCACCGACGGGCTGCCGGGGCCGGTGATGACAAAGAGATTGGGAAAACCTGCACTCATCAGGCCGAGATAGGTGCGTGGGCCCGCCGACCATTTCTGATTCAGCGTCTGCCCGCCACGACCTTTGATGTCGATCTTCGCTACCGACCCTGTCATGGCGTCAAAACCGGTCGCCAGCACCAGCGCATCGACTTCGTAGTCATTGCCGGCTACGCGCACGGCATTCGCCGTGATCTCGTCGATCGGGTTCGACTTGATGTCGACCAGCGTCACGTTGGGACGGTTGAAGGTCGCGAAATAATCCGTGTCGATGCAGATGCGCTTCGAGCCGATCGGATGGCTGTTCGGCTGCAATAGTTTCGCGGTCTCCTCGTCCTTGACGATCTCGGCGATCTTTTCGCGGACGAAATTCGCGGCGGTGTCGTTGGCCGCCTGATCCAGCCCGAGATTGTTGTAGACCGACATGAAGGTAAGCCCGCCGTGGTTCCAGCGCGCCTCGTATTTCGCGCGGCGTTCGTTGTCGCCGTCATCGAGCGCGCCGCGATCGGGCATCTCGGTATAGATGCCGTTCCTCGCCACCTCGCGCGCAAAGCGCCTGATCTCGGGATAGTTAGCGCGAAACTTCTCCCGCTCCTGCCCGCTGAGCGCGGCATTGCGCGCGGGAATGGAAAAATTCGCGGTGCGCTGGAACACC
This sequence comes from Bradyrhizobium sp. URHC0002, assembly GCF_054059515.1. Classification (NCBI taxonomy): domain Bacteria; kingdom Pseudomonadati; phylum Pseudomonadota; class Alphaproteobacteria; order Hyphomicrobiales; family Nitrobacteraceae; genus Bradyrhizobium; species Bradyrhizobium sp. URHC0002. The sequence goes on from NZ_JBSSCF010000001.1 coordinate 7,418,214, forward strand.
GTCAGCTGGCTCGCCTGCCCGGCAATGACAGGCACTGACTGGATCGCCGACGATCCGGTGCCGATGACACCGACGCGCTGGCCGGTGAAGTCGACCTCTTCATGCGGCCAATGGCCGGTGTGATAGACCTTGCCCTTGAAGCGATCGAGTCCCTCGATGTCGGGCATCCGCGCGTTGGACAGGCAGCCGGTGGCGAGCACGACGAATTTTGCAGCAACCATCTTGCCGTCGGAAGTCGTCACCGACCACAGCGAAGTCGGCTCGTCGAAGACGGCGCTGTCGACGCGGGTGTTGAACTGGATGTCGGGCCGCAGGTTGAAACGATCGGCGACATGATTGGCGTATTTCAAAATCTCCGGCTGCGGCGCGTAACGCTCGCTCCAATCCCATTCCTGCTGCAGCTCGTCGGAGAACGAGTAGGAATACTGCATGCTCTCGACGTTGCAGCGCGCACCGGGATAGCGGTTCCAATACCAGGTGCCGCCGACGCCCGAGCCCTGTTCAAAAACCCGCGCCGTCATTCCCTGCCCGCGCAGCCGATGCAGCATGTACATACCGGCGAAGCCCGCACCGACCACGACGACGTCGTAAGTCTCAGTGGGTTTTGCGGCGGTGGACGGTATTGCGGACATGAATGCGGGCTCCCTGATATTCTCTTTGATTTGGCAAGCAGCATTCCTTCCGTAGCGCCAAAGCGCAAGACGCAAATCCGCGGCATGGCCTTGCATATTTTGCGAGGTGGAATGTGTGATCCTCAGGATGGGCCGTCCCGCTTGGCACGCATACCCCCGATGGGCTAGCGTCGGTTCAACACCGCCAATCAAAACCAACAATGAGCGGCTGGCCCGCGGCCGCCAGAGGGAGCAACAACCATGAAATCGCCGATCTGCGACATGCTGGGAATTGAGTTTCCGCTGCTCGCCTTCAGCCATTGCCGCGACGTGGTCGCGGCCGTCAGCCGTGCCGGCGGGTTTGGCGTGCTGGGCGCCACCGCGCACTCGCCGGAGACGATCGAGCAGGAACTGAAATGGATCGACGATCACACCGACGGCAAGCCGTACGGGCTCGACGTGCTGATCCCGGAAAACATTTCGACCGCGGGTGAAAAGGACGTCACCTGGAAAAGCCTGGAAGCGCGCATCTCGCCGCAGCATCGCGACTTCACCCGCAACCTCCTGAAGAAATACGGCGTCGAACTGACGACGACCAATGTCGCCGACAACCAGCCGCAGCCGTTCGACGCGCAGCGCGCGCTTAAGGTGCTCGACGTCTCCTTCCGCCATCCGATCAGGCTGATCGCGAACGCGCTTGGCGTGCCGCCGAAGCAGATGATCGACATGGGCCGCAAGCACGGCGTGCCGGTTGCAGCCCTCGTCGGCTCCAAGGAGCACGCGCTGCGACAAGTCGCGGCCGGTGTCGATATCCTGGTCGCGCAGGGCACCGAGGCCGGTGGCCATTGCGGCGAGGTCACCACCATGGTGCTGGTGCCCGAGGTGATCAACGCGATCAAACCGATCCGCGACGTGCCGGTGCTGGCCGCCGGCGGCATCATGACCGGAAGGCAGATGGCGGCCTGCATGGCGATGGGCGCGGCCGGCGCATGGACCGGCTCGATCTGGCTGGCGACGGTGGAATCCGAGACCACCGAGATTTTTCGCGAGAAGATGATCGCGGCGTCCTCGCGCGACGCCGTGCGCTCCAAGGGCCGCACCGGCAAGCCGGCGCGGCAATTGCGTTCGGTGTGGACCGATGCGTGGGACCGCGGGCCGGACAGTCCCGGCGCGCTGCCGATGCCTCTCCAAAGCATCATCAGCCGCGACGCCTTCAACTCGATCGACCGCGCCGCCGCCGCCGGCAATGCGCAAGCGCGCGATCTCGTGACATACTTTGTCGGTCAGGGCGTCGGCCTGATCGACAGCGTCAAGTCCGCCGGCGCGGTGGTGCAGGAATTCAAGGAGGATTTCGCCGATGCGGTGGAGCATATGAACGCGTTGATGGAGGAGTGAGTGGACCCTCCGTAGGGTGGGCAAAGCGAAGCGTGCCCACCATTTCCGAGCAAGACGCGAGATGGTGGGCACGTCGCTTCGCTCCTTGCCCACCCTACGAATTCGTACAAGTCGAAAGCAAAGCAAGAAAAAATGTCGAACACCCCCCTCCCCGAAGACCGCATTCCCGTCATCGTCGGCGTCGGCGAAATCGCCGACCGGCCCAAGGACATCGCTGCCGGCCTCGAACCGCTGGCGCTGCTCGAAGAAGCGGTGCGGCGCGCGGAAGCGGATAGTGGGGCAAAGCTGCTGGGCGAGCTCGGCTCGCTCGACGTCGTCAATTTCCTGAGCTGGCGCTACCGCGATCCCGAGAAGCAGCTTGCGGCACGGCTCGGCACGACACCGGCGCATTGCTATTACGGCCCGGTCGGCGGCGAGAGCCCGATCCGCTACATTCACGAAGCCGCAAAGCGCATCGCGCGCGGCGAATGCAGCGTGGCCGTGGTGTGCGGCGCGGAGGCGCAATCGACCGCAACCAAGGCCGAGCGTGGCGGCATCGCGCTGCCGTGGACGCCGTTCGCGCATGATGTCGAGGAGCCGAAGCGCGGCGCGGCGTTTCAGAAGCCGATGGCGGTGAAGCTCGGCGTCTTCCGCCCGATCACGGTCTATCCGCTGTATGAATCCGCAACATCGGCGCATTGGGGCCAGACACCGCGCGAGGCGCTCGCCGAATCCGGCGCGCTGTGGTCGACCTATGCGCGCGTCGCTTCCGGGAATGAAAATTCATGGCTGAAAAAGCGCTTTACGCCTGACGAAATCACCACGCCCACGCCAGAGAACCGCTTGATCGCCTGGCCCTATACAAAGCTGATGGTGGCCAATCCGACCGTGAACATGGGCGGCGCGGTGCTGCTGACATCGCTGGCGAAGGCGCGCGCGGCCGGCGTGCCCGAAGATCGCCTGATCTTTCCGATCGGCGGCGCCTCGGCGGAAGAGCCGCGCGATTATCTTGTTCGCGACCAGTTCTACGAAAGCCATCCGCAGAACGCCGTGCTGAAGGCAGTCATGGACCTCGTCGAGGGCGACGGCAAAAGATTCGACGCCATCGAGTTGTACAGCTGCTTTCCCTGCGTGCCCAAGATGGCGCGTCGGACACTTGGCCTCGGCCCCGACGTGCAGCCGACGGTAACCGGCGGCCTCACTTTCTTCGGCGCCCCGCTCAACACCTATATGACGCACGCCGCCGTCGCGATGGTTCGAAGCTTGCGCAAGGATGGCAGGTTCGGCCTGCTTTACGGCCAGGGCGGTTTCGTCACCAAGCATCACGGGCTGGTGCTGTCACGCGAGGCGCCGAAAGAAGCCCTCCAGCAGGACACCAGCGTTCAGGCCGAGGCCGACCGCAACCGCCGCAAGGTGCCGGATTTCGTCACCGAAGCTTCGGGCAAAGGCAAGGTCGAGAGTTTTACCGTGATCTACAAGGCCAAGGGCGAAGTCGAGCACGGCGTGGTGATGATGCGCACCGAGGCCGACGCGCGGGCGCTGGCCCGCATCCCCGCCAGCGACGCTCCGACGCTCAAGCATTTGCTGAACCTGGACCGGACGCCGGTGGGGTCAGTTGGCAACGTCGTCACGGCCGAGGATGGCGTGCTGGAGTGGCGCGTGGGGTAGCCTCGGCGAGGACACAGGGCTTGACGGGTGCTGCGACACCGGCGAATCTTGTCTGCATTGTGTCTGCGCCATTAGAACCCTGTTCGTTTGGAAATCAGTATATCTTGGCAAGCATCATTCGACATCTGATCAAAGCCGTCCTGCTGTCGGCCACGCTTGCCATCGTCGCCCTGTCTGGCCTGGCACGCGCGCAATCAGGGAGCGCCGGCGGCAGCATCGGCAATGACGAAAAGTCGCTGTCCGGTTCGCGCGAGACGCCTCGCGCGGCCGAACCCTCAAAACCTGCACGGCGCAGCAATACCGAGACCGAAGCGCCGAGCCGCGCGCCGCGAAAGAGCGGCGGCGGCGGCAATGCTGGCGGCAATATTGACGGAGCGTGGATTCTCACGAGCGTCGGCACGCCCTGCGGCAGTTCCACCGATGCGGTGGTTATCTCCAGCGGCAAGATGGTGGGGCAATACGGCACCTCTCAAGTCAGTCCGAACGGCGGCGTCTCTGGTATCGGATCCGCGGGAAGCCTGAGCTGGACCATGTCCGGCCGCTTTTCCGGCCGCAGCGGATCCGGCACGTTCCGACGATCCGATGGCTGTGCCGGGAGCTGGACCGGAGCAAAGCAGTAGTTGCGGTTCCCCGACGACAGTCGGAGTCAACGCAGCATCGGCGAGGATCCCCGCGCTTCCCAGCGAACATGAACGGTGCCAAATGCGGCAGCTAACCGCATTTCGCCTTCCGCGGGCTATCGTGTATTAATCGACGAAGCACCGACAGGCATTTCGATCAGGGCATGACATGGCAAATCGATCCAGGACGGCGCGAACCACCGTGGCGGCGCGGCGTTGGGGTCCTCCTGCCATTATGACGCTCGCGGCGATGGCCGCCCTGACGGCGCTGACTGCCGACGCCGCGGCGAGACAGGCGCGCTCCAAGCCCGCCACCGAGGCGACGGCGCCGCGCGATGCAGGCGAGCCGATCATGGCGATCGTGTCGATCCAGGCCCAGCAGGTCACTTTCTATGACGCCGACGGCTGGATCCTGCGCGCGCCGGTGTCGACCGGCACCACGGGGCGCGAGACACCGGCCGGAATCTTCGCCGTCCTCGACAAGGAGAAGGAACACCGCTCGACCCTTTATGACGACGCCGAGATGCCCAACATGCAGCGCATCACCTGGAACGGCATCGCGCTGCACGGCGGGCCGCTGCCCGGCTATGCGGCCTCGCACGGCTGCATTCGGATGCCCTTTGGCTTTGCCGAGAAGTTGTTCGACAGGACGCGGATCGGGATGCGGGTGATCATCTCGCCTGATAACGCCGAGCCGGTCGAGTTCTTCCATCCGGCGCTGTTGGTGCCGAAGGCGGAGGCCATCGCGGCCGCGCCGGCCAGGGCCGAAGCGCTCCCCCGCGAGGCGGCCGAGGCAGCCAAGACGGCCGACGAGGCGAAGAAAGCCGCCGCGACAGCGACGCGCGAGACGGCGTCGCTGTCGGCGTCGTTGCGCAAGCTCGAGGGGCTCAAGGCCCGCGCCGCCGCCGAACTCGCCTACGCCGACAAGTCGCTCGCCGCCGCCAAGACGGACGAGGCCAAGACGCGGGCCGAGGATCTCAAGCAAAAAACCGCCGCCAAGGTCGCGGAACTGGGGAACCAACTCGACACCGCCAAGACCGACGCGAAGTCGAAGCTCGACGCCGCCGCCGTCGCAAAGGAAGCCGCCAAGACGGCACAGACGAGGAAGGCCGACACCGCCAAGGCGGCGAGCGAGGCGAAGCTCGCGCTCGAGCCGGCCTCGATCTACATCAGCCGCGCGACGCAGAAGATTTACGTGCGCCGCCCTACGCATAAGCCGGCACCTGACGGTGGCGGCATCGTGTTCGATGCAACGATCGAGGTGCCGGTTACGATCCGCAATCCCGAAAGGCCGATCGGTACGCACGTGTTCACGGCGGTGGCGCGCAACGAATCGGGCCTGCGCTGGACCGCAGTCACCATCGACAACGGAGACAACGCCAAATCCGCACTCGACCGCATCACCATCCCGCAGGAGGTGCTCGATCGCATCGCGCCGACCGCGTTGCCGCGATCCTCGATCGTCATCTCGGATGAGCCACTGAGCAAAGAGACCAACTATCGCACCGAGTTCGTTACGGTGCTGAGCAATCAGCCGCAGGGCGGCTTCATCACGCGCAAGCCCACGCCGCCCGATATCCTCGTCGCAGGCCCCAACGACGACGGCTTCAGCCCTTTTTTCCAGCCCGCATGGAACCCGCAAGCCGTCAATACGCGCCGGCGTGGCGGCCAGGAGTTTCAGCCGCTACAACCACGCTGGTGGTAAGACGCGGCACATCACGCGTTGGCCGCTCAGAGCAAGGGCGAGGCCATGGGGACGGCTATCCCTTCACGTCCTGCTTCTCCGACGCCGTCGCAGGCTTGCCCTTGGCGTCAGCACCGACCACGCGAACCTGGTCGCCGTCGGCGAGACCGTCCGGCGGCGCAGTAATGACGCGATCCTCGGCTGCGAGGCCGGAAGCGAGCTCGATGTCCCTGCCGAGGTCACGCGCGATCGTCACGGTCTTGAACAGCACCTTGTCGTCGGGGCCGACGGTTGCGACCCGAAGGCCATCCTTGTTGAAGATCAGCGCGCTGGCCGGGATATGCAGCGGCACGGCATCGCGCAGCAGCGGCAGGCGGACGCTGGCATAACCGCCCGGCATCAGTTCGCCGCTCGAATTGTCGAGCGCAAGCTGCATCCGCGTGGTGCCGGAAGATATGTCGACCGATTGCGAGGAGGCCTCCACCGTCGCCGCAAACGTCCGGTTCGGATATTCCGGCATCGTCAGCACCGCCTTCGCGCCGATCCTGATCGCGGGCACGTAGTTCTGCGGCACGTTGACATAGACGCGTAGCCTCGTGATGTCGGATACCACGAACATCGCAGGGCCGGCGCCGCCGCCGGCATTGATCAGCGCGCCGACATCGGTTTCGCGCGAGGTGACCACGCCGTCGAAAGGCGCCGATATCTTCTTGTAGCCGGCGAGCGCTTCCAGCCGCTCGACATTGGCCTGGCCGGAATTGACGGCCGCCTTCTTGTTGGCGAGATCGGCGCTGCGTTCGTCGATTTCCTGGGCCGAAACGAAGTTCGAGGCGACCAGCGACTTGCGCCGCGTCAGCGTGGCTTCCGACAGGCGGGCGCTGGATTGCTGGCTGGCGAGATCGGCCCTTGCCTGCAGCAATTGCTGGTCGAGGTCCGGCGCCTCGATCTCGGCAATCACCTGGCCCGCCTTGACCTGGGCGCCGATATCGGCGCTCCAGCTTTTGAGATAGCCGCTGACGCGGGCGAAGATCGGCGCGCGCGAATGGGCTTCCAGCCGGCCCGGCAGATCGATGGTGGGATTGAGCGCTTTGGCGTTCGGGAGCGCCACGGCCACCGTCGGGACCGCCTGTTCGTCGGTCCACGCCTTGAGCTTCGCGCTGGAATCCTCGCGGGCGCGAATGCCGGTGGCGACGATCAGCCCTGCGCCGATCACTGTCACCACCGCGAATATGCCCAGCTTCCGGCGTGAGACCGGCGGGCGCGGTTCAGTGGGCATGCGGCATCTCCGATAAGGCGGCAGCTTTGGCGCCTTGTTTCTTGTGTACCATACTGAAGACCACGGGGACAAACATCAGCGTGGCAATCGTCGCGAAGATCAATCCGCCGATCACGGCGCGCCCGAGCGGCGCGTTCTGCTCGCCGCCCTCGCCGAGACCCAGCGCCATCGGCATCATGCCGATGATCATGGCGAGCGCGGTCATCAGCACCGGGCGGAACCGGACGAAACCGGCTTCCAGCGCCGCCGCCACGGGATCGCCGAGTTCTTCATAGCGTTCGCGCGCGAAACTGATCACCAGCACGCTGTTCGCGGTCGCAACGCCCATGCACATGATCGCGCCGGTCAGCGCCGGCACCGACAGCGTCGTCTGGGTCGTGAATAACATCCAGACAATACCGGCGAGCGCCGCCGGCAACGCCGTGATGATCACGAACGGATCGGACCAGGACTGGAAGTTCACCACGATCAGGAAATAGATCAGCACGACTGCCGCGAGCAGCCCGAACAGCAGGCCGGAGAACGCGCTGTTCATCGTCTGCACCTGACCCAGCAGCACCACCGACGAGCCCTTCGGCACGTCCGTTGCTGTATCCGCTATGGCGGCTCTGACGTCGGCGGCGACCGCGCCGAGATCGCGCCCCTGCGGGGTAGCGAAGATCTGCACCATCGGCTGGATGTCGTATTGCGAGACCACGGCGCTGGAAGTCGCCCGCTTCACATCCGCCATGCCGCCCAGAATGGGCGATTGCGGGTTGCCGCTGGCGGTGATCGGCAGCGCCTGCAGCGCGCTGAGCGAGTCCATTTTGTATTGCGGCGTCTGCATCACGATCGAATAGGACACGCCGTTGTCCGGGTTGAGATAATAGGTCGGCGCGACCTGCGAACTGCCGGCCAGGTTGACCACGAGACTGTTGGTGACGTCGCGCGAGGTCAGGCCGACATACTGCGCCCGCGTGCGATCGAGATCGATGTTGAAGGTCGGGTTGTTGGGCGATTGCTGAATGCGCGCATCCGCAATACCGGGAATTTTGCGGATCCGGCTCAGCAGCTTGTTGGCGTAGGCAAAGTTCGCTTCGAGGTTGGCGCCGCGGATCTGCAGGTCGATCGGCGCCGGCGCGCCGAAATTCAGGATCTGGCTGACGATATCGGCCGGCAGAAACGAGAAGTTCAAGCCGGGAAACAGCCGCGGCAATTGCTCGCGCAGGGCCTGGACGTATTCGGCGGTCGGTCTGTGACCCTCCCTGAGCTTGATCTGGATGTCGCCGTCCTGCGGCCCGATCACGCCGGTGTTGTTGTAGGTCATGTTGATGCCGGAAATCGGCATGCCGATATTGTCTGCCAGCGTCTCGATCTCGCCAGGCGGAATGATCTTGCGGATCGCCTTCTGCACGTCAGCGAGCTGGTTGGCGGTTTCCTCGACGCGGGTGCCGACCTGGGTGCGGACATGCATCAGGATGTTGCCGGCGTCGACGGACGGGAAGAAGTTACGGCCGAGAAACGGTACCAGCAGGAAAGACAGCGCGACAACGGCAAGGAATCCCGTCACGAACAGCGGCCGCCGCCCCAGCGCCATCGACAGCAGATCATGGTAGGTGGCGCGGATCCGCTCGAACCGCGCCTCGAAGGCGCGCTGGAAGCGCACCAGCGGATTGCGGGTCGGCGGCGGTCCGCCCTCATGATGGACATGTGGCTGCAGGAGATATTTCGCCATCGTCGGCACCAGCGTACGCGACAGGATGAACGACCAGATCATCGCAAACATCACGGCTTCGGCCATCGGCACGAACAGGAAGCGCGCGACGCCCTGCAGGAAGAACATCGGCACGAACACGATGCAGATGCACAGCAGCGATACGAACGCCGGTGTCACGATCTGGTTGGCGCCGTCCAGTATCGACCGCTCGACCGGCTTGCCCTGCTCCAGATGGTAGTTGATGTTTTCAATCGTCACGGTGGCGTCGTCGACGAGAATGCCGACCGCCAGCGCCAGCCCGCCCAGCGTCATGATGTTGAGCGTCTCGCCGATCGCCGACAGCATGATGATGGCGCCGAGCACCGACAGCGGGATCGAAATGGCGATGATGACGGTCGAACGCCAGCTTCCGAGAAACAGCAGGATCATTACGCTGGTCAGCAGCGCTGCGATGACGCCTTCGACGGCGACGCCCTCGATCGCACCGCGGACGAACACCGACTGGTCGCCGATGAAGCCGATCTTCAACGCCTCCGGAAGCTGGTCCTTGACGTCGATCACCTTCTGCTTGATGCCGGCAATGATATCGAGCGTCGAGGTCGCGCCCGCCTTCAGCACCATCATCAGCACCGAGCGGTTGCCGTCGACGTGAACGATGTTGGTCTGCGGCGGATTGCCGTCGCGCACGGTCGCGACGTCGCGGACATAGACCATCGCGCCGTTGACGGCCTTGATCGGCAGCCCGCCGAGGTCGTCCATCTTCGCGACCGCATTGTTGAGCTGGATGATGTATTCGAACTGGCCGATCTTCTGGGTGCCAACCGGCGTGATCAGGTTCTGCGCGGCCAGCGCGTTAGCAACATCCTGCCCGGACAGCCCGCGGGCCTGCAGCGCGGCCGGATTGAGGTCGATCTGGACCTGCCGCTGCTTGCCGCCGAACGGATAGGGAATGGCCGCGCCCGGCACCGTGACCAGCGGCGTGCGCAACTGGTTGATGCCGAAATCGGCCAGGCTCTGCTCGGTCAGACCTTCGCCGGACAGCGCGATCTGAAGGATCGGGACGGTCGAAGCGCTGTAGTTGAGGATCAGCGGCGGTGTCGCGCCCGGCGGCAATTGCCGGATCATCGTTTGCGAGATCGCGGTCACCTGGGCGTTGGCGGTGCGGATATCGACATTGGGCTGGAAGAAGATCTTGACGATGCCGAAGCCGTTATAGGAATTGGCAACGATGTGCTCGATGTCGTTGACCGTGGTGGTCAGCGCCCGCTGAAACGGCGTGGTGATGCGCCCGGCCATCTGGTCCGGCGGCAGGCCGGTATAATTCCAGACCACCCCGATGACGGGGATCCGGATCTCCGGGAAGATGTCAGTCGGCGTGCGCAGCGCGGCCAGCGGCCCGATGATCAACAACAGCAGCGCGAGCACGACAAACGTATAGGGCCGGCTCAGTGCGATACGGACCAGCGCGATCATGTAAGTGGCATTCCCCGGGGGGCCCCGCAGCTGGATGAAAAACTGGCGCTGCAAAAAGCCCAGTCGACTGCGCTGATTTAGCCGAAACGAGGCCAAAAGGCCAATTCCGGCAGCGCAGCCGCCCTTCACTTCCCCGGCATAGCTCTTGACCCGAGCGGGCCTGCCTCAGGCCGCCCGCACGGAATCCAGGAACTTGCTGACCTCCAGCTTGAGGCGGTTGGAGTCCGACGACAGCGACTGCGCCGCGGAGAGCACCTGCGACGAGGCGGAGCCGGTCTCGCTGGCGCCGCGCTGCACGTCGGTGATGTTGGAGGAGACCTGCTGGGTGCCCTGAGCGGCCTGCTGCTCGTTGCGGGAGATTTCCTGCGTCGCCGCGCCCTGCTCCTCCACCGCCGCCGCAATCGTCGATGCGATCTCCGACAGCCTTTCGATGGTCCCGCTGATTGCCTGGATCGCGTTCACCGACTCCTGGGTCGCGCCCTGGATACTGGTAATCTGCTGGCCGATCTCGCCGGTGGCTTTTGCGGTTTGTTCGGCGAGCGCCTTCACTTCGGAGGCCACGACGGCAAAACCGCGGCCGGCTTCACCGGCGCGCGCGGCCTCGATGGTGGCGTTGAGCGCCAGCAGATTGGTCTGGCCGGCGATGGTGTTGATGAGTTCGACCACGTCGCCGATGCGGGCGGCCGCCTTCGACAATTCGCTGACGCGGTCATTGGTGTGACGGGCCTGGTCGACGGCTTCGCCGGCCATCCGCGCCGATTCCTGCACCTGGCGGCTGATCTCGTTGACGGAAGAAGACAGCTCTTCGGTCGCCGAAGCCACCGACTGCACATTGGTGGATGCTTCTTCCGAAGCCGCGGCCACCATGGTCGTCACCTGCTGGGCGCGCTCGGCGGTCGCCGTCAGCGTGCTGGCGGAGGCTTCGAGTTCGGTCGAGGCGGACGATACGGTTTCGACGATCTCGCCGACGGCCGTCTCGAAGGAATCCGCCAGCCTGACCATCTCGGTCTTGCGCTGCTGGGCCGCGATATGGTCCTGCTTGATCTTGGCTTCCGCTTCCTCGCGCGCCTTCTGTTCCGAGACGACCTTGAATTTCTCGACGGCGCCGGCGACCGCACCGAGTTCGTCCTTGCGGCCAAGCCCAGGCAGCACGACGGAGAAATTGCCGCCGGCGAGTTCGTCCATCGACACGCTCAACGCGCGCATCGGACGGCTGATCGTGAAATAGGAGAATATGCTGGTTGCGATCAGCAACAGCATCGTGCCAATGCCGATTGCCAGGGACTCCCATTCTGCCGCCGCCATTTCCCTTGCAGCCTGGGCGGCCTGCTGTTCCACATTGTGCTTGGCGAAATCGGCGATCTGGTTGGCGAGCGGCTCGAGTTCGGCAACGATCGGCAGTGTAACTTCGCGCGCGATGCGAATGGCTTCTTCGTTCAGCTTCGCGATCTTCGCTGCGGCTTCGGCACCGCCAGCCGCGGCGGCGATCGCTTCATTGCGAACCGCCACAATCTGCTGCGTGCCTTTCCAATAATCCTCCACTCTCGCCTTGATCTTCTCGATGCGGGCGCGATTCTCGGCCGACCTGGACAGTTTCAGCATCTCGTCGGAATAATGGTTGACCGACTTCAACCTGGCCGCGGTATTGTCGGTGGCCTTTTGCATGTCCGCCGCATTATTGGCGAGACGAACGTCGCGCACGCCTACCTGCATGCCGGCGATCGACGCCTTCGCCTCTACCGCATCGCGCGCGATCGTCTGTTGGCCGGCCATGCGAACGTCGAGATCCTGCATCGCCGCGTTGGACCGGATCTGGACGATCACCATCGTGGCGACAAGGAGAACACCGAGGCCCGAGGCGATGCCGAGCTTGGCCCCGATCGAGAGGTTCAGAAGAAGACGCGTTAGGCCCGACATGAGTAAATTCCTTGAAACAGCAGAGGTCAGTAAATCCGCAGCGATACCGTCTGTTTCCCGCACGTGCGAGATCGCGGTCAAAGGAGCGCCGGGCCGAACATCTGGACGAGCCTGTTCGTTGCGAACGAAGGGCTCCTGCGGCAACACCACAGAGCGGCACTCATGCTACCAAGGTTTCACACGATGGTTAATCGGCGGCTAAATCAATGCAGGTTGACGAACGGTAGTATTACGGTGCGTCACGACAGGCAGTTCGGATGCTTGCGATCCGCGGACAATGTCTGCTGCGGCGTTTCGCCGAACAGGTCGCGATATGACGCGGTGAACTCGCCCATGTGCCAGAAGCCGTTCACGAGCGCGACCGCCTTGATCGATTGCAGCGACGCACCCCGCAGCAATTGCTGACGCACGTTCCACAGCCGCCGCAACCGCATATATCGATGCATGCTCATGCCGCGAATCGCAACCACGGCGTTGTGCAGCGTCCGGACCGAGACCCCAAGCTGTCGTGCCACGTCGGCGCTGTACATCGTCTTGCCGGCGTTGCCAGCGACGAACTCGTCGAACTTCCGGACCAGCGACAGATAGTGGCTCAGGCTGAGGCGCTTGGCTTCGGACGCCGGCGATGCCGCAGCCATCGCCAGATCGACGGCCTGCAGGATCGATTCTTCAATACTCCCGATCACGTTCGGCTGGGCGAGGATGTCGGGCGAATGCGACGCGAGCATCAATACGTCGCGCAGCGTTGTCCTGATCACATCGAATTTGGCGCGTTCCGTCGCGATTACCTGAGCGCGGTCGAGTTCGCCCGGCCAGCCGCGATCGTCGACGGAATCGAAATTCACCAGGGCGACCAGATTGGCCTGCTGCTCCACGATCTCGCACTGCGCGCTGCCCTTGACCAGCAGGAATGACGGCGCGCGACCCTCCACACCGTTCAGGATCAGCGAAGCCGCGTCGTCCATCAGCAGACCGACGATCGCCCCGGTCGTGGAATATTGTATCTGAAGGATTCGCGGAAATGTCTGCTGCAGATAGATCGTGCAGGCCTTCAGCCTCAGCGAGGCGAACGATGCGGCGAAGTCCCTGCAATCGAGCGGAATGCTGTTTGCCTCGCCCAATCCTTCGATGCTCCGGAAATGATCGTAATCCGGAGACCGGCTGATCTTCACGAAGTCAGAGTCAACTAGTTCATCAAGCAACGACACGCGGCGATCATCCGAGCCGTCGGCAGCGATCGTCGCAACAACGAAAAAAAGCGCTGGCCGGGAGTGAGAGGGATCGTATGCGCAACTTGACCATGGCGGATGGGCGCCTCGATGCACCCTGCCATCGGATGAAGCGTCTTGAGTTCCGACTCGTCTTCATTGACGCAGAACACGTGGCATCAGATCTTCTGGCATCAGACCTTCACGATGCCTTGGTATCTTACCGATTTTTCCCGATTCCGGAAATTCGTTGGCCACATTCGCCATCAGTTTCACTCAGGGCGATTGGTCGACCGATGCCGCAATCGCAATTTTACGATCTAGGGATGTTTCCTGCTCCTCGTACAGCCGAGCAGCGGGCTGCCCCGAAGGCGGCTTCGCGCTTCTGATTCGGATTCATCGGCGGTGGCAAAGCCGGCATCAGGAGCCGGCTTCGGACCGCATTGTCAGCAGGATCAGGCCGCCCGCACCGAGTCGAGGAACCTGCCGACCTCGAGCTTGAGGCGGTTGGAGTCGCCCGACAGCGATTGCGCTGCCGCAAGCACCTGCGAGGACGCCGATCCGGTTTCACTGGCGCCGCGCTGCACGTCGGTAATATTGGAAGAGACCTGCTGGGTTCCCATCGAGGCCTGCTGCACGTTGCGGGAAATCTCCTGCGTCGCGGCACCCTGTTCTTCCACCGCCGCCGCGATGGTCGATGAAATCTCCGACAGCTTCTCGATGGTGCCGCTGATCGCCTGGATCGCGTTCACGGATTCCTGGGTCGCCGCCTGGATGCCTGATATCTGCTGGCCGATCTCGCCGGTGGCCTTTGCGGTCTGCTCGGCCAGCGCCTTTACCTCGGACGCCACGACCGCGAAGCCGCGGCCTGCTTCGCCGGCGCGCGCCGCCTCGATGGTGGCGTTGAGCGCAAGCAGATTGGTCTGGCCCGCGATGGTGTTGATCAGTTCGACGACGTCGCCGATGCGGGTTGCCGCCTTCGACAATTCGCTGACGCGGTCGTTGGTGACCCGCGCCTGATCGACGGCGTCATTGGCCATCCGCGCCGATTCCTGCACCTGACGGCTGATCTCGGTGACGGACGAGGCCATCTCCTCGGTGGCGGAGGCCACCGATTGTACGTTGGTGGAAGCTTCCTCGGAGGCCGCCGCGACTGCGGTCGTGAGTTCCTGCGCGCGCTCCGCGGTCGCGGTCAGCGTGCCCGCCGAAACCTCGAGTTGGCCGGACGCAGACGACACGGTCTCGACGATCCGGCCGACCGCGGCCTCGAAATCGTCGGCCATCTTGTTCATGTCCGACTTGCGGCTCGCGACGGCGCGGGTCTCGGCCGCGCGTTGCTCGACCTCCAGCGACTGGCGGGCGACGGCATTGCTCTTGAAGATCTCGACCGCCTTGGCCATCTCGCCGACCTCGTCGCCGCGTCCGACGCCGGGCACCTCGACGGCAAGGTTGCCGCTGGCGAGATCGTTCATCGCGGCCGTCATCCGTCGCAGCGGACCGGTGACGCTACGCGCCACGAAGATCGACACCACGAGCATGAACAGCAGGATCACGCCGGCAACGATCAGCGACCGCTGGGTCGAAGCCCAGGTCTGCGCCTTCAGGTCGTCGATATAGACGCCGGTGCCGACGAGCCAGTTCCACGGCGCGAAGCCGACCACGTAGGACAGTTTCGGCTGCGGCTTGTCGAAGCCCGGCTTGGGCCACTCATAGGGAACGAAGCCTGAGCCGCTCTTTTTGACCGCATCGACGAAGTCGACGAACAGCAGCTTGCCGTTCGGATCCTTGTAGCTCGACAGATCGTTGCCGTTCATCTCCGGCTTGATCGGATGCATCACCATCTTCGGATGCATGTCGTTGATCCAGAAATAGTCGTTGTTGCCGTAGCGGAGCGCCCCGATCCGCGCCATCGCGCGCTTCTGGGCGTCGGCGTCCGAAACGCCGCCCTTCTGCGCCGCGGCATGCTCTTCCTTGACGATGCCGAGCGCGAGCTCGCCGAGGTGCCGCAGCTCGATCTGTTTCTGCTGGTCGAGGCTCGATGCCAGTTCGCGCGATTCGAAAAAGGCGACGCCCAGCAGCCCGACGAAGCTGAGGCAGATGAGGCCATAGATCCTTCGGCCAACCGTCATCCTGGCCCGGCGTATCGTTCCAAACATGCTTGATCTCCACGCGACGACAGAGGTCGTCCGCCCCATTGCGCGGAATCGTATAGGTGAGCCGCTCTCTTCCCGTTAATATCTACTCAGTAGATATACTGAGTTCTCCATTAGCTGACTTCACGCAGCCAGCGCCTCAGGCCGCCCGCACCGAATTGAGGAACTTGCCGACCTCGAGCTTGAGGCGGTTGGAGTCCGTGGACAGGGACTGGGCGGCGGAGAGCACCTGCGTCGAGGCCGAGCCGGTTTCGCCGGCGCCGCGCTGCACGTCCGTGATGTTGGCGGAGACCTGCTGGGTACCTTGCGCTGCCTGCTGCACGTTGCGGGAAATCTCCTGCGTCGCCGCGCCCTGCTCTTCCACGGCCGCCGCAATCGTCGAGGAAATTTCCGACAGCCTTTCGATGGTGCCACTGATCTCCCTGATCGCGCCGACCGACTCCTGGGTCGCGGCCTGAATGCTGGATATCTGCTGACCGATCTCGCCGGTGGCCTTCGCCGTCTGTTCCGCGAGCGCCTTCACTTCCGACGCCACGACCGCAAAACCGCGGCCGGCCTCGCCGGCGCGCGCCGCCTCGATGGTGGCGTTGAGCGCCAGCAGATTGGTCTGGCCGGCGATGGTGTTGATGAGCTCGACGACATCGCCGATGCGGGCCGCCGCCTTCGACAATTCGCCGACGCGAGCGTTGGTGTGACGGGCCTGACCGACGGCCTCGCTCGCCATCCGCGCTGATTCCTGGACCTGACGGCTGATCTCATTGACCGAAGAAGAGAGCTCCTCGGTGGCGGAGGCGACCGACTGCACGTTGGTCGAAGCTTCTTCCGAAGCCGACGCCACCACGGTGGTCAATTCCTGCGAGCGTTCTGCGGTCGATGTCAGCGTGCTCGCGGAGGCTTCGAGTTCGGTAGAGGCCGACGACACGGTTTCGACGATCTCGCCTACCGCCCGCTCGAAACCGTCGGCGAGCTGAAGCATATCGGTGCGGCGTTGCGCGGCGGCACGGACTTCCGCCTCCTTCTGCTCACGCTCCATTCGGATCCGGGCAAGGCCATTTTCCTTGAACACCAGGGCGGTTCTGGCGACGTCGCCGACCTCGTCGCCGCGCTCCGTGCCCGAAATGCCGACGTCGTATTTGCCGGCGGCGAGCTGCTGCAACAACTCGACCACCGTCCGGATCGGTTTGGCAATGCCGTACTGACCGACCGCGAAGCCGAACCCCAGGCCGAACACCACGCTTCCGACCGCGAGGATGACAAGCAGCCGCGACGCGGCGGCATACTCCTCCTCCGCGGCCTTGTTGTTTTCCATGACCCGCTGGTCAAGCCTGGTCGCCACCGCGCGGATAGCGATCTGCAGCGTCTCTGCTGCGGCGCGGCTCTTCATCGCCACGTCCCGCAACCCTGCCGCCGACTGCGTCAGCTCCACGGATTTGGCGTCGTCGACCGACTGAAGCGTCTGCTTCATTTGCGACTGATAGGTGGAAAGCGCCGATCTGACGGCCGGCAACAGGGCCTGCGTCTTCTCGTCAGTGGTCTTGCTCACCTCGGCAAGACGCTCCTCGAGCTGCTTGACCTGCTCATCAATCACCGCGCGCGCAGCCAGCCTGTTTTCGTCGCGAGGATCAAGAGCGCTGCGAAACTCGGCGCGGTTCATCGCCACCACATTGTTGTTGGCGCGGGTAGCCAGCAAAGCGCGTTCCGCCGACCGCGCCATGGTGCCGGCGCGGTCGCTCACCGAATGCAGCGAACTGATCCCGAGCCAGGCCATGATTCCCGTGATCAGCGACAGCACACAAATAATCGCCAATACTTTCGTGAGCACACGGAAATTCGCCAGGAGCGACATCAGGAGACCTCTTTGTCAGCGGCTAAAAAACAGCCTGTACAAAGGGTTTAGGCAGCGGCTCTTTATCCAATGTAAAATTGACGCCCCGTAACTCTACGGTGGCTCACGAGTTACTTGCCGAAGCCGATATCGATTTCTCGCTGGCGACAAGAAGCGGCTTGAGCCAACTGATGCTCCACCCGCGAAAAAGAAAAGCCCGGCCGCGAAGCGCGCCGGGCCTTCAATTTTCCTGATGGCGGATAAATCAAGCCGCCCGCACCGAATTGAGGAACTTGCCGACCTGGAGCTTGAGGCGGCCCGACTCCGATGACAGCGACTGGGCCGACGATAGCACCTGCGAGGACGCCGTGCCGGTCTCGCCGGCGCCGCGCTGCACGTCGGTGATGTTGGCGGAAACCTGCTGGGTGCCCCGGGCAGCCTGCTGCACATTGCGAGAGATTTCCTGGGTTGCAGCACCCTGCTCTTCCACGGCGGCCGCAATGGTCGAGGATATCTCCGATAGCTTCTCGATCGTGGTGCTGATCGCCTGGATCGCCCCGACGGACTCCGCGGTCGCCGCCTGGATGCCCGTGATCTGCTGACCGATTTCGCCGGTCGCCTTCGAGGTCTGTTCCGCCAGCGCCTTCACCTCGGACGCCACGACGGCGAAACCGCGGCCGGCGTCGCCGGCGCGGGCCGCCTCGATGGTGGCGTTGAGCGCTAGCAAATTGGTCTGTTCGGCGATGGTGTTGATAAGTTCGACCACCGCGCCGATGCGGGCTGCCGCCTTCGACAATTCGCTGACCCGGTCATTGGTGGTGCGGGCCTGATCGACGGCCTCATTGGCCATCCGCGCCGATTCCTGAACCTGACGACCGATCTCGGTGATGGACGAGGCCATCTCCTCGGTGGAGGAGGCCACCGACTGCACATTGGTGGACGCTTCCTCGGAAGCCGCGGCCACCATCGTGGTCAGTTCCTGGGCGCGTTCGGCGGTCGCCGTCAGCGTGCCGGCGGAGGCCTCGAGTTCGCTCGAAGCCGCCGACACGGTCTCCACGATCTTGCCGACTGCGCCTTCGAAATCATCGGCGAGCTTGATCATTTCGGCCTTGCGCCGCCGCGTCGCGACCTGGTCCTGCTCGACCTTGGCTCCGGCTTCCTCGCGCGCCTTGTGCTCGGCGTTCTCGCGAATGACGGTCACCGTCTTGGCGAGGTCACCGATTTCGTCGCCGCGGCCGGCGCCGGGAATCTCGACGTCGATATCGCCGCCGGCCATCTTGCCCAACGCACCATTCAGGCGCGTCATCGGACGTGCGACCCCGAGGAAGGAAAACACCACCGAGGCAATCAACGACAGGACGACGACGATCGCCATGATCAGGTTGATCTGGTTGGCGCGCTCCGTATCGGACATCACCGCGTCCTTGGAAATCTTCGCATCCTTCTGCGCACCCCCGACCGTCTCCTCCATCAGGTAGGCGACGTCAGCTGCGGCCTTGACGGTGCGGGTGGCGATGATTTCGCTTTTCGACTGCTCGGTTTTTACGGCGTCCTCGTTGGCGGCCAGGAAGCGCTTCACGATCGAGGAAAGGTTGCTGACCACGACCAGCAAATCCCGGTCGTCGGCTTCGCCACGCAGCTTGTTGAAAACATCCTTCAGCGAGGCCTCGGTCTTGCCCATCTCCGTGACCAAATTGGCATCGCCGGTGGCGCCGAGCTTCCAGGCAGCCGCCCGCAGCGCGTTCACCTTGCCATCGGCTTGAAACAGCAAACGCTCGATCTCGAGGCGGTTGTCCAGCTTTTGCATGGCCGGCAGCTTCATCTGAGAATCGACCGACTTGTTCCATTCTTCGGAAATCGCCGAGCGCTTCTCGATCTGCGCCAGCAGGGTCATCTGCGCCTTCGCGAGATCTTCCACTGCCGCGGCAAAGCCTTCCATCAAAGCCCTGGTCTTCTGCAGCTGTTCCTTGGCTTCCGGCCGCTGGGCTATTGCCAGCGCCGCCTCCAGCTCCGTTGCCGCGCCCGCCTTGTGGCGCTGCAGATCGGCAAGGGCCTTTTCGACTTCAGCGCGAGTTCTCGCCAAGCGGACGTCGTCTGCGGCAAGCTGAATCTTCCGCAGGTCGATATGCGCGGCGAGCGCATTATTCGCTACCTGCTGCGATCGCGCGGCGCGCTCGCTGGATCCCTCGATTTTCGATTCGGTGACCATCTGGTTGGCGACCATGCCGATCGCCAGCATGACGCCGACCGCCCCGGCCAAGCCCAATTTGTTTCCGATACGGTTGAGCTTGATCATGTCGACGACCCCAAATTTTCTGAAGCGCATTTTCCGGAAGCGGAAGTTGCGCCGCGACGGAGCCAGCCTGCGCGCGCGGCCCCGAAAAGTACCGGCAAGCGTAGCCGGGACCGGTTAATTTCCGCTTGCGTGATTCTACGGAGTTTCACTCGGGTTGCAGATGTACCGAATTCGCGTATTACGCGAAGAAGGCCGGAAAGCCGGCCCCTTCGGCCGGCCATCGACCGGCCGTCAGGCGGCCCGGACCGAATCCAGAAACTTGCCGACCTCAAGCCTGAGACGATGGCTGTCGCCCGACAGCGACTGCGCCGCCGAGAGCACCTGCGAGGAGGCGGCGCCGGTCTCGCTGGCGCCGCGCTGAACGTCGGAGATGTTGGAAGAAACCTGCTGGGTTCCGCGAGCAGCCTGCTGCACGTTGCGCGAAATTTCCTGCGTCGCCGCGCCCTGCTCTTCTACGGCCGCCGCGATGGCCGACGAGATCTCCGCCAGCCGTTCAATGGTGCCGCTGATTTCCTTGATCGCATTCACCGACTCCTGGGTCGCGCCCTGAATGCCGGTGATCTGCTGGCTGATCTCGCCGGTGGCTTTTGCCGTCTGCTCCGCGAGCGCCTTGACTTCCGACGCCACGACCGCGAACCCGCGGCCGGCATCGCCCGCGCGCGCCGCCTCGATGGTGGCGTTGAGCGCCAGCAAATTGGTCTGGCCTGCGATGGTGTTGATAAGTTCGACGACGTCGCCGATACGACCCGCCGCCTTGGAAAGTTGGCTGACCCGGTCGTTTGTGACGCGGGCCTGGCCCACCGCATCGGTTGCCATCCGCGCCGATTCCTGCACCTGACGGCCAATCTCGGTGACCGAGGAGGAAAGCTCTTCGGTCGCCGATGCCACCGACTGCACGTTGGTCGAGGCTTCCCCGGAAGCCGACGCCACCGTTGACGTGAGCGTCTGCGACCGTTTGGCCGTCGCCGACAGCGTGCTGGCGGAGGCTTCGAGCTGCGTCGAAGCCGACGACACCGTCTGCACGATCTCGCCGATCACGGTTTCAAAATTGCGGGTGATGCCGTCGACGCGGCGGCCGCGCTCGATCTTGGCTTCGGCGTCGGCGGCGGCAGCCTCGTCGGCGGCCTTCTTGGCAATCAGCTCCTGCTTGAACACCTGCAGGGTATCCGCCATGGCGCCGATTTCGGTCGTCTCACCCTGATGCGGCACCTTGGCGCTCAAATCGCCTTTGCCCAGCGCCTGCATCGGGATGACGATGGAGGCAATCCCGCTCGATACGTCGCGGACCAGATAATAGCTGACGCCGATACCGATAATGACGGCCGCACCAAGGATCGCGGCGAGCATCATCAAAGAGGTAGCGTAGCTATCGGCTGCATCCTGCGCCGCCTTGTCGGCGCCGGCGTTGTTGAGGTCGATGTCCTTCCTGAGAACGGTGTCCGCGTCGAGCGCGATCTTGTTGGCCGTCTTGGTATTCAGCTCATGGGCCTCACGGGGAACCTGGCCGGCCGCCTTGCGGGACAGCGCCATGACCTCGTCGCTGCTCTTCTTGTAGCTTTCCCACAACTTGACCCATTCGTTGTACAGCGCCCGCTCTTCCGCGGAGGTAATCATCGGTTCATAGGCGGTGCGGGCCTTGGTAGTGACCTCGATAACGGTGGTGAGCGTCTTTTCGTTCGCCAGCTTTTCTTCCAGCGTCTCGGCCAGCATGTGCTCGCGGATCACGTTGCGATAGGTAATGACGCCGGCGCGCAGGTCGCCGAGCACGCGGACGCTCGGCAACCAGCTCGTCGAGATGTCCACCGTGTTGGCGTTGATGGCGCGCATGTTCCTGACCGAGAGCAGGCCCATGCCCGTCATCGCGACGAGCAGGAAGGCGACCACGGCGATAATCTTGGTGCGGATGGAGTATTTGGCGAGCATGGCGGGAATCTCTTGGTTTTGGGCGCGAGGGCACGCCGAACGTGACGAGGCAGAGAAAGTCGGGAATCAAAAGGATGCCGTTGCGAAAATAAAACCCGATGCGTCCTCAGGTAGAGTTAACGCGCGTTGACAAAAATGCCGACGCGGGGCCGATCTCACCTGGACATCAACGGCTGCGAAGCGATCAGCGCATCAGCTTTAGAGCATCGGAAAAAAACTCGGGCCCACCGAAATTGCCCGATTTCAGGGCAAGCAGCATCTCATCTCTGTCAGCGCCAACAGCGCTTAAAACCGGCACTCCTGCAGCGATTTCTGCGCCTACGAGGAATCCTGGAATGCGCAGGCGATCGACGACGGCGCCTGAAGTTTCACCACCCGCGACCACCAGCCGCCGCACGCCTGACTGCACCAGGCCTTCGGCGATATCGGCCATCGCCTGCTCGATGGCATGTCCGGCTGCATCGCGGCCATGACGAGATTGCAGAGCTGCGACCTGGTCCGGCGTCGAGCTTGAGGCGATCAGGATGGGACCGCCGCTGATTCGGTCACCCGCCCAGGCTAGCGCGCGACGTACCTCGCCGGGGCCGGCGACGATCTGTTCGGGATCGAGATGCAGCACGGCCATGGTCTTTTCGGCGTTGGCGATCTGGGCCAGCGTCGCCTGCGAGCAACTCCCGGCCAGGCACGCCGCCGGCCCGCCGACCGGCGCCCCGGACGTAGCACCTGCCGAAGCCGATTTGACCTTGCCGGAGGCGACCAGCGCCCGGGCAAGGCCGAGCCCGATGCCGGACGCGCCGACCGACATTCGATGATCCAGTGCGACGCCCCCGATGGTTTCGAGGTCGCGGTCGAACACGGCGTCGATAACAGCGGCGCCAAGGCCCTTGCCCGCGAGGTCGGCGAGACGTCCGCGAACCGCATCCGCTCCGCGCGAAAGCGTGGCGAGATCGACCAGCCCGACCTTGGTCTGGCTCTGGCGCGCCAGCACCCGCACCAGATTGGAATCGTGCATCGGATTGAGCGGATGATCCTTCAGCGGGCTTTCGTTCAGCGGCACGGAGCCGACGAACAGGTTGCCCTGATAGACAGTGCGGCCGGTTTCCGGAAAGGCCGGCGTCACCAGCACGATGGCGTCGCCGGAATCGGCGCGCAGCGCATCCATCACGGGACCGATATTGCCGGCGTCGGTGGAATCGAAGGTCGAGCAGATCTTGAACAGCACGTGGCCGGCGCCACGGCCGCGCAGCCATTTTTCGGCGGCGCGCGAACGATCAACCGCAACACCAGCCTCGATCGAACGGCTCTTGAGCGACACCACCACCGCGTCGACCTCCGGCAGCGCGAGGTCGTCCGACGGTACGCCGATGGTCTGCACCGTGCGCAGACCCTGACGGGTCAGCGTGTTGGCAAGATCGGAAGCGCCGGTGTAGTCGTCGGCGATGCAGCCCAAAGACAATTTCACGGTTTTGCTCCGGCATAGGGCTTGAACCAGCCAAGGCCATCGGTGGTCTTGGCCCGCGGGTTGTATTCGCAGCCGACGAAGCCGCCGTAGCCGAGCCGGTCGAGCTCGGCGAACAGGAACGGATAGTTCAGCTCCTCGCCATCGGGTTCGTTGCGCGAGGGAATGCTGGCGATCTGGACGTGGCCTGTGATCGGCATCATCTCGCGCAGCCGCATGGTGACGTCGCCATGAATGATCTGGCAGTGATAGATGTCGAACTGCAGTTTCAGGTTCGGGATCTTCAATTCGGTGATCAGGTCGCGCGCGAAGCCAAAATCGTTGAGAAAATAGCCCGGCACGTTGCGGGCATTGATCGGTTCGATCACGACGTCGAGGCCATAGGCTGCGAAGAACTCCGCGGCCCACGCCACCGATTTATAAAACTGCTCGACGGCTTTCGGTTCGCTGCGGTTGGCGATGCCGGCCATCAGATGCAGGCGCTTGACGCCAGTGGCTTCCGCGTAAGGCAGCGCCGTTTCCAGGCTTCGCTTCAGATCGTCAAAGCGTTCCGGCAGCGCGGCAAAGCCTTTTTCGCCGGCGTCCCAATTGCCCGGCGGCAGGTTGAACAGCGCCTGCGTCAGGCCGTTCTTTTTCAACCGCTCGCCGACGGCGTCCGCCGGATGATCGTAGGGAAACAGGAATTCGACTGCGGTAAATCCCGCTTTCGCCGCCGCATCGAAGCGATCGAGGAACGGCACATCGGTGAACATCATGGAGAGATTGGCGGCAAAGCGCGGCATCGAGCGTCCCCTTCTTGATCTTGCGACTACTTCGGCTCACCCGGCAGATGCGTGCCGGTGACGCGAGCATACATCCGCGCCACCGAGGCGTCGTCATCACGACCCATGCCCGATGCGGCCGTCATCAGAAACATCTGCAGCGCGGCGGCGGCGACCGGCACCGGGAACTTTTGCGAACGCGCCATGTCCTGGATGATGCCGAGATCCTTGACGAAGATTTCAACGGCGCTGCGCGGTGCGTAGTCGCCGTCGAGCACATGCGGCATGCGGTTCTCGAACATCCAGGAATTGCCGGCGGACGCCGTGATCACCTCATAGACCTTGCGGATGTCGAGGCCCTGCTTGGCGGCGAATGCGATGGCTTCCGAGGCGGCGGCGATGTGGACGCCGGCCAGCAACTGGTTGATCATCTTGAACGCCGCGCCCTGGCCGGCGTCATCGCCGAGCTCGTAAAGCTTTGCGGCCATCGCATCGAGGGCCGGACGCGCTTTGGCAAAGGCCGCTGGACTGCCGGAGGCCAGGATCGTGAGTTCGCCCTGTGCTGCGCGCTGCGCACCGCCTGATATCGGCGCGTCGAGGTAGTGCCGCTCCGTTGCCTCCAACTGCTTGGCCAGCCGCCGCGCGACATCGGGGTCCATGGTGGCGGAGGAGATGAACACGGCTCCTTTGCCCAGGGTTTCGGCGACGCCTTTGGCGCCGAACAGGATTGTCTCGGTCTGGGCAGCGTTGACGACCACGCTGACGACGATGTCGGCCGATTTCGCGGCCTCCGCCGGCGTGCTCGCCCCCTTGCCGCCTTCAGCCACGAACCGCGCCACGGAGTCCGCCGAGACGTCGCAGCCGGTCACTTCGAGCCCGGCGCGGCCCAGCGAGGTCGCCATGCCGAACCCCATCGAGCCCAGACCGATGACGGCGACGCGCGGTTTGGCGGATTCTGGCATGCGGCGGTCCCTCAATTGGTTTCATTCTAGCCGCCATTGGCCGGCAGCCTTGCCTCTGGGTATCACGGCTTGGCCGCGCTGCCAAAGCGTGGGAAAAGGCTGAGGAAACAGGGCTATGTGCATGAGCGAAACAAGGATTCGCGAGGAAATCTGCCGCCTTGGCCGCTCGCTGTTCGAGCGCGGGCTGACGCCGGGCTCCTCGGGCAATATCAGCGTGAAACTCGACGACGGCGGCTGGCTGGTGACGCCGACCAATGCCTCGCTCGGCTCGCTCGACCCGGCGCGAATGTCGCGGCTTGGACCGAATGGACGGCTGGTTTCCGGCGATGCGCCAACCAAGGAAGTGCCGCTCCACACCGCGCTGTACCAGACCCGCAGCGCCGCCCGCGCGGTCGTGCATCTGCATTCAGCCCACTCGGTGGCGTTGTCGATGCTGCCCGAGATCGACCCCCGCGCCGCGCTGCCGCCGATGACGCCGTATTATCTGATGAAATGCGGGCAGACGGCGCTCGTGCCCTACTACCGCCCCGGCGATCCGGCGGTGGCCGACGCGATCAAGGGGCTGGCCGGGAAATATTCCTCCGTGCTGCTCGCCAATCACGGGCCGGTGGTGTCGGGCGATACGCTGGAGGCAGCGGTGTTTGCGATCGAGGAACTCGAAGAAACGGCAAAGCTCTACCTGCTGCTGCGCGGACTGAACCCGCGCTACCTCACGCCCGCGCAGGTCGCCGATTTGTCAAAAGTGTTCGGGCTCACGCTGCCCGAGCACGGGCACGACTGACGCCCTGTCTCTATTACTTCGGCACTCCCGGTGCTGCCCTCACTGCATGCAGCTCCTGACGAACTGGATACGCTCGAGCATCCCGAGGCCCTTCGCTTCGGCCTGCTTTCGGCAACCTTCCCGCTTATCCAGGCGCAGTTCGACCTTCTGCAACACACCGAGGCCAATATTGCTGGAGACCTGCGGCGCCAAACCCACGGTGGTGTTGCTGGTATCGGCGGATGGTCCGTCGCCCGCTGCCCGCGCGGTTTCCTGCAATCGTTTGATATCCTCGGGGCTCAATTTCGGCCGCTCGATATTCAGCGTGATCTTGTTGAGCTTGCCGGTAAAGTTGAACGGCGTGGCGTAGTCGTTGTCGTCGACCGGCGTGCCGGTATCCGATCCGATATCGAGCGCCTCATCCCACTGCAGGATGAAGGGAAGCGTGTGCTCCATCTTTTCAGTCGCCACGTCCTTGCCATCGACCTTCAGCACCCCGGTACCGCCCTTCCCGATGCCGCTGTAATCGCCGAACATCATGGTCGCAGCGCCGAGGCCGTCATATTTGAAATCGAACTCGATCACATGTTTGCCTTGCGTCAGCTCCGGGCCCTCCCAGCGCACACGCTTGAGGTCAACCAGGTTCCAGGTGAACACGGGCTTGTTCTTCAGCACATAGAAGCCGTAGCCGCCGAACCGCCCGCCCTGCGTGATCAGCATGCCCTCGGCACCGCCTTGCGGAATCTCCACGTCCGCCTTGAAATTGTAGGAGGCGTTGAGGACGCTTGGCGCGTCGCCGTTCGGCGTGCCGGTGATCGGACGCGTCCAGCTGAAGGAGGTACGGCCGGCGCTGAGGCTGGGCCGCGGCGTCATTAGCCGTCCCGCCACCGAGGCGTC
This sequence comes from Bradyrhizobium sp. URHC0002, assembly GCF_054059515.1. Lineage (NCBI taxonomy): Bacteria > Pseudomonadati > Pseudomonadota > Alphaproteobacteria > Hyphomicrobiales > Nitrobacteraceae > Bradyrhizobium > Bradyrhizobium sp. URHC0002. The sequence continues at coordinate 7,444,777 of NZ_JBSSCF010000001.1, forward strand.
GAGCGGCAGCACCTGGTATTTCTCTGCTTCCTTCCAGAACAGATCCTGCAGCTCCTTCAACTTGGCAGGATTCTTGGCCGCGACATCCTCATACTGTGTCCAGTCGTTCCTGAGATCATAGAGCTCCCAGGGATAGTCCAGCGGGCTCGGCAGCTTGATGCCTGCCGTTACCCACGGCGGACGTAGCACCTTGGTGCTGGCAATCCAACCGTCATGATAGAGCGCGCGGTCGGCGAACATCTCGAAATACTGCGTCTTGTGCGTCGAGGGCGCGTTCGCGTTCTTCGCATCGAAGGTGTACATCATGCTGACGCCCTCGATCGGGCTCTGCTTGATGCCATCCACCATCGTCGGCTGCTTGATGTTGACCGCCTCGAGGATGGTCGGCACAACATCGATGACATGATGGAACTGGTGGCGAACACCGCCCTTGTCCTTGATCACCTTCGGCCATGAGATCGCCATGCCCTGGCGGGTGCCGCCGAAATGCGACACGATCTGCTTGGTCCAGGCGAACGGCGTATCAAACGCCCAGGCCCAGCCGATCGACATGTGATTATAGGTGCGGTCAGTGCCCCAGACGTCGTAGAAATATTTGAGCTGCTCCTCGACCGACGGATTGGCCTGATTGAACATTGCCACTTCGTTCGGCGTGCCATTGGGCTGGCCTTCGGCGCTCGTGCCGTTGTCGCCGTTGATGTAGATGATCAGCGTATTGTCGAGCTTGCCGAGATCATCGATCGCCTGGATCACGCGGCCAATCTCGTTGTCGGCATAAGCGACGTAAGCCGCGAAGATGTCAACTTGTCGAAGGAACAGCTTCTTCTCATCGGCACTGAGTTGTTCCCATTCCTTGATGAGATCTTTCGGCCAAGGCGTGAGCTTCGCATTCTGCGGAATGACACCGAGTTTCTTCTGGTTCTCGAAGATAGTTTCGCGCAGCTCGTTCCAGCCCCGATCGAACAGCTTCATGTCGCCGATCTTCTTGACCCACTCCGGTGTCGGGTGGTGCGGGGCGTGGGTGGCGCCCGGCGCGAACTTGACCAGGAAGGGTTGCTGGGGCGCCAGGGCGTTCATGCGATTGACGTAGTCGACCGCTTCATCGGCCATCGCCGTCACCAGATTCCAACCGGGCTTTCCGACATAGGGATAGATCGCCGTTGTGTTGCGAACCAGATTGCCCGGCTCCCACTGGTTGGTGTCGCCGCCCATGAAGCCGTAAAAATATCCAAAGCCCATGCCGGTCGGCCACTGATCGAACGGGCCGGCCTGGCTCGCCTGATATTCCGGCGTGTTATGGTTCTTGCCGAACCAAGCGGTCTGGTAGCCGTTATCCTGCAGGATGCGGCCGATCGTGGCCTTGTCCCTGGTGATGATGCTGTCATAGCCGGGATAGCCGGTGGCCTGTTCGGCAACAACGCCATAACCGACCGAGTGATGATTGCGGCCGGTGATCAGCGCCGCGCGCGTCGGCGAACACAAGGCGGTCGAATGGAAATTGGTGTAGCGCAAGCCATCATTGGCGATGCGATCGAGAGCCGGCGTCGGAATGACGCCGCCGAACGTCGAAGGTACGCCAAAGCCGGAATCGTCGGTGATGATCAAAAGCACGTTCGGCGCGCCCTCCGGCGGCACGATGCGCGCGGGCCAGTAAGGCGTTGATTTCGTCGCTTCGCGCTCGATCTTGCCGCCGAATTCCGGCGGCGGGGCCGGAAGCTGGTCGCCGGGAATCGTCGTAGTGGCGCTCGGCGCGCCCGGTACGCCGTTGATCTGCTGCGCGAATGCCGGGACAGAAACAAGCAATGTCAGGCTTGTTGCAATCAGGAAGGGATTGACGCGCCTCATACCGCAGCCCTCCATTGGATTATCGCCGGTACTCGCAAGACCGCGGCGCAATAAAAACCAGTGATGAAGAAGCAACAGCAGCGGAAGCTAGCGTTCGGGATCAGGCTTCCGTTGATTTATGTCAAGCACGGGGCTGATCGGTAATGTCGTACGTACGCCCGGCGGCAACAGCTCAGCCAGGCGCGTTCAGTTTTCAAGTAGCCCGAGGCCGGATCTACATTTCTGCAGGTAATTTCGCGTTCAAAGTCCCAGATACGCCTTCCTTACATCCGGGTTGACACTGATCTCCGCCGCGCTGCCTTGCATCAGCACGCGGCCGGTCTGCAGGATGTAGGCGCGGTCGGCAATCTCCAGGCATTCGGCCATGCGCTGTTCGACGATCAGCACGGTCATGCCGGCGTCGCGGATGCGTTTCACCGCCTGGAAGATCTCATCGACCAGCTTTGGCATGATGCCCTGCGACGGTTCGTCCAGCATCAGCAGCCGCGGGCGCGTCATCAGGGCCCGGCCGATCGCCAGCATCTGCTGCTCGCCGCCGCTTAGCGTTTCGGCGCGCTGCTCCAGTCGCTCCTGCAGGCGCGGAAACAGTTGGAACACGAGGTCGAGCGGCGCCTCGCGGTTGGCCTCGCCGCGAAAAAGATAACTGCCGAGCCTGAGATTGTCGCGCACCGACAGGCGTGGAAACAGCCTTCGGTTTTCCGGCACATAGGCGATGCCGCGCGAGGTGATGACGTGCTGCGCCATGCCGTCGATCCGGGTGCCGTCGAACGACACGGTGCCGGAGCGCGGACGTTCGGCACCCGCAATCGACTTCAACAGCGTCGACTTGCCGGCCCCGTTGGCGCCGGCGACACAGACGATCTCGCCTTTTTCCACTTCGATACTGACCGCTGATATGGCGACCAGGCCCTGATAGGCGGTGGTGACTTCATGCACCGACAGCATGACGATCCCCCAGATAGGCGCTGATGACTTTTGGATCGCGAACGACGTCGGCAGGTTTGCCTTCGACCAGCACCTTGCCGAGATCGAGCACGATGGCGCGGTCGACCAGCGGCATCACGATTTCCATGACATGCTCGACCATCAGGACGGTGACACCGGTGTCGCGCACCTTGCGCACCAGTTCGACGCCGGTCTTGGCTTCGACCGGTGTCAGCCCGGTGAGCACTTCGTCGAGCAGCAGCAGTTTCGGCTCGGTCGCCAGGGCGCGCGCCACCTCGAGGCGGCGCTTTTCGGACGGGACCAGATCGCTGGCCAGCACGTCGGCGCGCGGGCCGAGACCGCAGAACTCCAGCACCTCGTGCGCCTTGCGGCGGGCATCGCGCATCACGGTGGAGCGGACCAGCGCGCCGACGATGACGTTGTCGATGACCGTCATGGTCTCGAAACTCTTGACGACCTGAAAGGTGCGGCCGACGCCGCGCTGGCAGCGCTCCGCCGCCGGCAATCCGGTAACGTCCTCACCGTCGAAGATGATGGAGCCTTGGGTCGGCGGCAGCACGCCCGCGATCAGGTTGAACAATGTCGACTTGCCGGCGCCGTTCGGGCCGATCAGGCCGACGATTTCGCCGCGCCCGACCGAGATCGAGACGTCGCTGTTCGCAATCAGGCCGCCGAAGCGTTGCCAGACACCGCGGGTTTCGAGGAGTGGCGTCGTCGTCATCGGGCCGCCTCCTTGCGCCTGGGCGCGAACAATCCGACCAGCCCCTGCGGCCGCGCCAGCGAAATCGCGATGATCAGGCCGCCATAGACGATCAGGTCGACACCGCGGCCGGAGCCGCCGGCGTAGGACCGCGTCAATTCCGTGAGCGGGATCAGGATGACGGCGCCCAGCATCGGCCCCCACAGCGTGCCGATGCCTCCCAGCACCGCGGGCAGCGCCATCAGCAGCGAGATGTGAAAGCCCATGATGCTCTCGGGGTCGATATAGGAGACGAACTGCGCATAGAAGCTGCCGCCGACCGCGACCAGGAACGCCGATACCGCGGCCGCGCCCATCTTGGAATTGAACACGACGACCCCAAGGCTTTCAGCGGCGTCCGGATTGTCCTTCACCGCGCGCCACCAATAGCCCCATTTGGAATCCTCCAGCCACCAGGTGACGAACCAGGCGACGCAGGCCAGCGCCAGCGCGAAGTAGAAATACGGCAGCTTGCTGCGCGGGAACTGGAATTTGAGCCAGCTGTCGCCGCGCACGGGAATCTCGATGCCCATTGCAGCACCCGCCCAATCCCAGTTGTGGAACAGCAAGAGCCCGATCTCGGCAATGACGATGGTGGCGATGACGAAGTAATGCCCGCGCAGGCGGAAGCAGGGATAACCCAGCGCCATGGCAATGACGGCGGAGATCACGCCGCCGCCGAGCATGCCGAACCACGGCAAGACACCGAACTTGGTGAACAGCAGCGTCGTGGTATAGGCGCCAATCCCGAAATAGAGCGCGTGACCGAGCGAGATCTGCCCGCAATAGCCGGAGAGGATATTCCAGCTCTGCGACAGCGCCCCCCACATCAGCGTCAGCACCATGATGTTCTGGACGTAGGAGTCCTTGACGAACAGCGGCACCACGGCTGCAATCGCGGCAAGACAAAATGCGACGATGAGGTCGCGGCGGCGGCTTCTGGCGAAATTCGTATCCATCACATCGATCCGAACAGGCCGCGCGGCCGGATGAAGACGACGAGGAGATAGACCGCGTAAATGCCGACCGCCTTGAGCGAAGGCGGCAGCAGCATGGCGGTGGTGGCCTCGACGAGGCCGACGATGATGCCGCCGGCGAAGGCCCCGAACACGCTGCCGAAGCCGCCGAGCGCCACCGTCACGTAGGCGATCAGCGCAAAGGATGCGCCGACATCCGGATAGATGTAGAAGAACATCGCCATGACTGCGCCGGACAAGCCTACCAGCGCCGCGCCGAGGCCCCAGCCCAGCGCGAACACCCTGTTCTTGTCGATGCCGACCAGCGCCACGGCGCCGGCGTCCTCGCGGGTCGCTTCGAGAGCACGGCCGAAGTCGGTGCGGTTGATGAAGAGATAGAGCGCGCCGAATGCGGCGATCGCGACCAGCGCGCCCACCAGTTGCGGTACGGGCAGGAAGATGCCGGCCACCGAAACGGTCTTGCCGCCAAGCCATGAATGCGTGACGCTGCGGTAGTCCGGCGTGAAGAAATACTGCGCCATGCCGCGCATCACGATAGCCAGACCGAAGGTGGAGAAGATCTGCACCATGCCGGCGTTGGCTTTCGCGCGCACGGCAAAGCGCACAATCAGTAGATAGACCACGGCGCCGAACACGAACAGCGCCGCCGCGACCAGCGGCGCCGACAGCAATGGGTCGATTGCAAAGAATGCAAACAGGAAGAACGTCGCGTACATCGCGATCATCAGGAACTCGCCATGGGCGAAGTTCACGACGTCCATCAGGCCGAAGATCAGCGCGAGGCCTACGGCAATCAGCCCGTAGAGCAGCCCCATGAGGAGGCCGCTCGCCAGGCTCTGGATGATGGTCTCGGCTGTCATGTCCCCGCCCCCAGCGTTATCGGCTTATTTCATCGGCCAGACGGCTTCGGCGATGGCGGCCTGCGGCGGGAAGATGGTGACGAACTTGCCGCCGATATATTGCAGCAGCACCGGGTCGGCGTCGTTGTTCTGGCCCAGTTCGTCGAACTTGACGCGCTTCCAGGGCATGATGGTCTGCTCGCCCGGAATGTCGGTCGCGACCAGCGCCTCGCGGATTTTTTCACCATCGGTCGACTTGGCGCGGTTGATGGCTTCCGCCATCACCAAGAGGCCCATGAACTGTCGCGACGTCAGGTCGTTCAAGTCCTTGCCCGACTTCTCCTTGAACATGGCGTTGATCTTGCCGACCATCGGCCGCTTGGCCGCGAGATCGAGCGAGAAGCTGCCGCGCGAAATCACGCCTTCGAGCTTGTCGCCGACCGCATCGTACAGCGCCTTTTCGGAGAAGCCGGCGTCCTGGGCCACGATCGCCTTCGGCTTGTAACCGAGTTCGGCCATGGTCTTGACCAGCAGGATGCCGTCGGTGGTGTAGCTCGAGGGCATCAGCACGTCGGCTTTCGCGGTCTTGAGCTGCTGCACTTCCGCCGACAATGACGGCGAGTTGGAGCGATACTTGATATCGGTGGCGATCTTGTAACCGCGATCGGCGGCGAGCTTGAGCTGGGTATTGGCGGAGTCGGTGCCGAAGATGGTGTCCTCATGGAACAGCGACAGGGTGTCGATCTTGGCGCCGCTCTTCTTCATCGCGTCGAAGAAGTTGAACATCGCGGCCGAGAACATCTCGTCATGGGGAGCGGCGCGGAAATAGAATTTGAGACCGCGCTTATGCAGGCTCGGCGAGGAATTGTCGGCCGAGATGAACGGAACCTGGTAGCGCTCGCAGACCTGGCTGACGGTCACCGCGACCGAGCTCTGGTAGGTGCCGATGACGGCGCAGACCTTATCCTGCGTGATGAGGCGTTCGGTCTCGGCGCGCCCCTTCTGCGGATCGGCCTGGTGGTCGGCGAACACGAGGCGGATCTTGGCGCCGCCGAGGCCGGGCAAACCTTCGCCCTTCGCCAGCGGCAGATCGAAATCGTGGTCCTTGTTGATGATGTCGAGCGCGGTCTCGTACGACTTCTGGGCATCGACGCCCATCTGGGCACTGGCGCCGGAGAACGGATAGATCACACCGATCACCACTTCCGAAGTCTGCGCGCGGGCCGCGATGGGTCCGAGTGCGGCAGCGGCAGTGGCTCCAAGCAAAACATTCCGGCGCGAGATGTTCATGGCGATGTCCTTTGTTGATCGGCAACTATCGATGAAACGGGCGAAGGTTACGGTAAAGCCTCAATGCACGGCAGCGATTGCATCAAAGCACGGCAAGCGCTTTATTCCTAAGATCGGTCACAAGCATCAATCCGGGCGCATGCGTGATCGCGAACGGCACCTTGGCGGCTGCGATCACCGATTGCGGCGTCACGCCACAGGCCCAGAACACCGGAATTTCGTCGGCCTCTACCGGCACTGGATCGCCGTAGTCGGGTTTGGCGAGATCGGCGATGCCGATCGACTGAGGCAAGCCGATATGAACCGGCGCGCCGTGCACCGAGGGGAAACGCGAAGTGATCTGCACCGCGCGGATCGCGTCCGCCGGCTTGAACGGCCGCATCGTCACCACCATCGGACCGGCAAACGGGCCTGCGGAGCTGCAGGCGATGTTGGTGCGGAACATCGGCACGCGCACATCGCGCTCGATATGGCGGATCGGCAGACCTTCCTCCAGCAGCGCCTCTTCGAACGAGAACGAGCAGCCGAGCACGAAGGCGACGAGATCGTCGCGCCAGTGCGCCATGATGTCGGTCGGTTCCTCCACGATCTCTCCGTCGCGCCAGATGCGGTAGCGCGGCAGGTCGGTTCGGATGTCGAGATCGATGCCGAGCGCGGGAATGCGGGGATCACCGACATCGGACATGCCGATGATCGGGCACGGCTTGGGATTGAGTTGGCAGAAGCGGTGAAAGGCGCCCGCGAGTTTTTCCGGCAGGATTGCGAGATTGCCCTGGACGAAGCCGTTGGCGACGCCCGCCGTGTGATGAGCCATGCCTGTCCGGCAGGCATGCCGGGCCGCGACGCTCGGCGATAAATCCGACGTATCGCAGCTGGGTCGTTCTGTCCTCGCCAAGCCGGTCATCGTTGATCCCCGCTTCCAATCTTGTTGGCATCTACTCCCGCATATGGCTATGATAATGTCTAATCGTCTTTTCTAATCAAGTTCGATAAATCCAATTTATCAACCTGCGGACAGAGGGTGCATGACCGATTTCAAGGCAATTGAGACCTTCATGTGGGTGGTGACGCTCGGCAGCTTCCGCGGCGCTGCGCAGAAGCTCAACACCACCCAGCCCGCGATCTCGCAGCGGATCGCGCAGCTCGAACGCGAGGTGGGCGTAAAACTCCTGCAGCGCGACCGCCGCATGGTGCTGCCGACGCCAAGCGGCCGGCAATTGATGGTCTACGCCGAGAAACTGATCGGGCTGCGCTCGGAAATGCTGGCTGTCGTCGGCGACCGCTCGGCGATGCGCGGCGTGCTGCGGCTCGGCGTCGCCGAGACCATCGTGCACACCTGGCTGACGCAGCTGATCAAGAGCGTCAATCACACCTATCCCAACCTCACGCTCGAGATCGAGGTCGACATCACGTCGAATTTGCGGACGCGACTGTTGGCGCAGGAGATCGAACTCGCCTTCATGCTTGGCCCGGTGACGGCGCCGACCGTCAGCAACCGCGTATTGTGCGATTACCAAGTGGGCTTTCTGGCCAGTCCGTCGCTCGGCCTTGGCAGCGGCAGGCTGACGGTGCACGATCTGGCGAAGTTTCCGATCATCACGTTTCCGCGCAAGACGCCACCTTACGAAATCGTGCGTTCGCTGTTCAACCGACCCGACCTGCCGCCGATGCGCCTGCACGCCAGCGCCTCGTTGGGCACCGTTATCCACATGGCGATCGAAGGCCTCGGCATTGCCGTCATTCCGACGGCCATTGTCGAAAGCGAAATGGCCGATGGACGGCTGCAATTGCTGTCGACCAACCTGCAGATACCGTTGTTGACGTTTTCAGCGAGCTGGCTGGCCTCCCCGGATACTGTCGCGGTGGAACGCGTGGCCGAACTCGCCGCAAATCTTGCGCAAGGCGGCGTCATTGTTGACGCGCCGCCGCTGGCGCGTCATTGAAAATGCGCGTCTCGCGTATCCTGAACTCCGGAACGGCCAATGACAAAAATCGCCTCCAACCTGCAAATCGATTCCGCCCGGCTGTGGGACACCATTCACGAAACCGCCAAATTCGGCGCCACGCCGAAAGGCGGCGTGCGGCGGCTGACGCTGGGGCCAGAGGACAAGCAGGTGCGCGACTGGTTCCGGAACGCCTGCGAGGCCGCAGGGCTGGAAGTCCATGTCGATGCGCTGGGTTCGATGTTCGGGCTGCGCAAGGGCCGCGACATGTCGAAGCCGCCAATAGGCCTTGGCTCCCACCTCGACACGCAACCGACCGGCGGCAAATATGACGGCGTGCTCGGCACGCTGGCGGCGCTGGAGGTGGTCCGTACGCTCAACAACGCCGGGATCGAAACCGAGACGCCGATCTGCATCTGCAACTGGACCAACGAGGAAGGCTCGCGCTTTGCGCCGGCGATGATGGCGTCGGCGGCCTACGTCGGCGATTTCACCACCGACGACATTTTGTCGCGCCGGGATGCCGAGGGCGTCACCGTCGCGCAGGCGCTCGACAGCATCGGTTACCGCGGCGCGACGGCGGTGGGGACGCAGAAATTCTCAGGCTTTGTCGAACTGCACATCGAACAGGGGCCGATCCTCGAGGCTGAAAACAAGACCATCGGCGTGGTCGATTCCGGCCAGGGCGTGCTGTGGTACGACGGCAAGATCACCGGCTTTGAAAGCCATGCCGGCTCGACGCCGATGCCGCTGCGGCGCGACGCGCTGGCGACGCTGTCGGAAATCGTACTGGCGATGGAGGCAATCGCGAAGAAACACGGGCCGAAGGCCGTCGGCACCGTCGGCGAGGCTGTCATTGCCAACCCCTCGCGCAACGTCATTCCCGGCGAGATCGCGTTTACGGTCGACTGCCGCAGCGCGGATGCCGCCATCATGGATGCGCTGGACAAGGATTTGCGTAGCGCGATCGCCGAGATCGCGGCGCGGCGCAAGGTCGAGGTGCAGTTCGATCTGATCTGGCGGAAACCACCGACGCATTTCGATCCCAAACTGGTGGACGCGGTGGAGAACGCCGCGAAGATGCTTGGGCTTTCGCACCGGCGTATCACCTCCGGCGCCGGCCACGATGCCTGCAACCTCAACACGGTGATCCCCGCAGCGATGGTGTTCGTGCCCTGCAAGGACGGCATCAGCCACAACGAGCTGGAAGACGCCACCCAGGCCGATTGCGCGGCAGGCGCCAATGTGCTGATGCATACGGTGCTGGCGCTGGCCGGCGTCGCGTCCTGACAAGAATAGAAACCGGGGGAAAAGCCATGCGCGGAGTTTTCGTCGACGCCAATGAATCGCTGGCCGTGATCTTCGAGCGGCTGCAGAAGCCCGGCGATCCCGAGGTGCGGATCAACCGGGACCCGGATATCAGCCCGGACCAATATCCCGAAATCCTCGACGACGCCGAGATCGCTATCGTCGATCATACCGCGCTGCCGACCGACATCGCGAAGAAGTGCACCGGGCTCAAGCACGTCGTGTTTCTCGGCACCGGCGCGCGCAGCTACATGAACCCGGATGAGCTCGCCGAGACCGGCATCCACGTGCACCTGATCAAGGGTTATGGCGATACCGCCGTCGCGGAATGCGCCATTGCGCTGATGTGGGAAGGCGCGCGCGGCCTCGCCAAGATGGATCGCGGCATCCGCGCCGGCAACTGGCTGCGCGACGACGGCATGCAACTGACCGGCAAGACGCTCGGCCTGATCGGCTTCGGCGGCATTGCCGCGGAGGTCGCGCGGATCGCAATCGGCTCAGGCATGCGCGTCATCGCCTGGAACCGTTCGCCGAAGAAATTCCCGAAGGTCGAGTTCCTCGATTACGACGAAGTGCTGACCGAGAGCGACGTGATCTCGATCCACCTGCTGTTGAACGACGAGACGCGCGGCATGATCTCGCGCGCCTGCATCGAGGGCATGAAGCCCGGTGTCATCCTCGTCAACACCGCGCGCGGTGCCATCGTCGACGAGGCGGCGATGATCGATGCGCTGCAGTCAGGTCATATCCGCCATGCCGGCCTCGACGTCTTCAACACCGAGCCGCTGCCGGCGGACCATCCGCTGACGAAACTCGACAACGTAACGCTGTCGGCGCATTCCGCCTTCCGCACGCCGGAAGCCAGCGAGAATTTGATGCGCGCGGCATGGGAGCATTGCCGAAGGATCGTGAAGCATAGATAGGAGCTGCCCTCCTCCTTCTCCCCTTGTGGGAGAAGGTGGCGCGAAGCGCCGGATGAGGGGTTCTCTCAACGAACACGACTCGCGGAAAGAACCCCTCATCCGTCTCGCTGCCGCTCCGCGTCAGCGAGCCACCTTCTCCCACAAGGGGAGAAGGGAAGAAGAACGCTCCGCGCCGCCCACTCCGCCCTCATCCTGAGGAGCCGCGAAGCGGCGTCTCGAAGGATGGGCCGCGGGCTCTCATGGTTCGCCCGGCGATGCGAAGCATCGTCCGGAGACGGCGCTAAAGCGCCTCCTCACCATGAGGGGCTGACTTAATCCACCATGTCGGCGACAGCCTTGCCGCACGCAGTCGTGTCGGCGTTGCCGCCGAGGTCCCGCGTCCGCAGCGTGCGTTCGCCGAGCGTGCGCTCGATGGCGCCGACGATCGATTGAGCTGCTTCCTTCTCGCCGAGATGCTCCAGCATCATCGCGCCGGACCAGATCATGCCGATCGGGTTGGCGATGCCCTGCCCCGCGATATCCGGCGCCGAGCCGTGCACCGGCTCGAACACCGACGGGAAATTACCTTCCGGATTGATGTTGCCCGACGGCGCGATGCCGATGGTTCCGGTGCAGGCTGGGCCGAGATCCGAGAGAATATCGCCGAACAGGTTCGAGCCGACCACCACGTCGAACCAATCGGGATGCAGCACGAAATTCGCGGTGAGGATGTCGATGTGGTACTTGTCCCACTTCACCTTCGGATAGTTCTTCGCCATCGCCTCCACGCGCTCGTCCCAATAGGGCATCGTGATCGAGATGCCGTTGGACTTGGTCGCCGAGGTCAGGTGCTTCTTCGGCCGCGACTGCGCGAGATCAAAAGCGAATTTCAGGATGCGATCGACGCCGATGCGCGTCATCACCGTCTGTTGCGTCACGAATTCGCGATCGGTATCCGGGAACATCCGCCCGCCGACGGAGGAATATTCGCCTTCGGTATTCTCGCGCACCACCCAGAAATCGATATCGCCGGGCTTGCGGTTGGCCAGTGGCGACGGCACGCCGGGCATCAGCCGCACCGGGCGCAGATTGACGTATTGATCGAACTCGCGCCGGAATTTTATCAGCGACCCCCACAGCGAAATGTGATCGGGGATTTTGGCGGGCCAGCCGACCGCGCCGAAATAGATCGCGTCGTGCTTGCCGATTTTCGCCTTCCAGTCCTCCGGCATCATCTCGCCGTGCTTTTCGTAATAGTCCCAGGAAGCGAAATCGAAATGATCGAAGTGCACGGCGACGCCATGCTTTTTCGCCGCCGCCTCCAGCACGCGCAGGCCCTCCGGAACCACTTCCTTGCCGATGCCGTCGCCGGGAATGACCGCGATCCGATACTGCTTTTTGGCGCTCATCGAGAGTTTCCTTGTTATCTTTACCGGGCCGCTAATGCCGCTTATTTGATCACCTTGCAATGGACCAAACCTGCCGGCTGCGCAACGCTGCACTGCAATGTTGACCGCCATGGCGGCCCAAGCCTAACAATTTCCCCGACCCCTATCCCGCCTCCCCTCACTCAGCGAGAAATTCCATGGATCTGCATCTGCGCGGCAAGCGCGTCCTGATCACCGGCGCCTCGAAGGGCATTGGCGCGGCCGCCGCCGAAGCCTTTGCCGAAGAAGGCTGTGACGTCATGCTGGCCGCCCGCAACGGCGATCAGTTGAAAGCGCTCGCCGAGCGGCTGCGCTCCGCGCATCAGATCGGCGCGACCGCCCATGTCGTGGACCTGCGCAAGCCCGACGACATCGCGAAGCTCGCCCACGACGCCGCCGACATCGACATCCTCGTCAACAATGCCGGCGACATCCCAGGCGGCTCGATCGACAAGATCGACGAGGCGACCTGGCGCCACGCCTGGGAGCTGAAGGTGTTCGGCTACATCAACCTCACCCGCGCGATCTACGCCCAGATGAAGGCGCGTGGGCACGGCGTCATCGTCAACGACATCGGCGCTGCCGGCGAAAAGTTCGACGCCAATTACATCTGCGGCAGCGCCGGCAACGCGGCGCTGATGGCGTTCACCCGCGCACTCGGCGGCAAAAGCCTCGCCGACAATATTCGCGTGGTCGGCATCAATCCCGGCCCGGTCGGCACCGACCGCCACGTCACGCTGCTCAAGACACGGGCGAAGAACCAGTTCGGCGACGAGAACCGCTACAAGGAATTCCAGAAGGGCATGCCGCTCGGCCGGCCTGCGCATGCGCGCGAGATCGGCGACCTGATGGCGTTCCTGGCCTCCGACCGGTCTGGATATACTTCAGGCGTGATCTTTACCGTGGACGGCGGGCATACGGCAGGGTGGGGTTAAGCTCCCTCGTCATTGCGAGCGAAGCGAAGCAATCCATATCCTTGCTGGGACCCCCCCGATTGCCTCGTTTCGGAGACTGTCATCGGGCGCGCGTTCGCGCGACCCATTGGCTCCTCGCGTGACGGCCTGCAGGACGCAGACGAAGTCTCACCACGACGGCTGCGGACTGCCCTTCTCCCAACGCTTGATCGGCTCGAATAGCAAGGGTCCGAAGATCTTCAAGCCTGGAATAACCACATAGAAGGCAAGTGTACCGATAATGAATCCAATCAGCGCGTCGAAAGTATGCATGCGTATGGTTGGGAAGAATATGGCGACAAGAACCAGCGCCTCGACAAAGTAGAGTGGCACCGATGTCAATCCCGGATTGGGCCGATAACCTGCGCTGTTCGGCAAGATGTGCGAAAACAATCCATCCGATATCCGGCATCCGATGATTGCGCCGAGGCAAACGAACGCAAGCGGCGCGTGCCAGAGCACTGTACCGGTTATGCCAAGCAGCCCTGCGATCCACAGTGAAATGGTTAGGCCGCCGAAGAATACGAGCCGTCCGAAACTATCCGGTATCTTGACCCCGGCGATCGCACCGAAATAACGCCACAACCGACCTTTGCGCTCTTGCAAGGAGTGCAACAGCGTCAACGCAAGATCGGCGATCTGCAGAACCGCAATGGCGGCAAGCGTATGACTGGAGCCAAGCAACCAGATGTTCTGCAGATTGTCGTTCATTCGGGGCTCCGCTCGAACGCGCCTGGAGGATAGGTAGATAACTTCCGATCTGCAACTCGATCTTGTGGGGTTGTCTTGTTGCTTGGCCCTCCTCACCATGAGGTCTGGCAGGCCTAACCCGTCGTCCGCTCGAACAACTGCCGGATCAGCGTCGTGATCCTCCCCTTTGGCGACATCATCTCGTACATGATGGTGAAGTGGTTCGCGTCGGGAATTTCCTCGTACGTTACCGGCAATCCATATCGCGCGCGGTGGCCGGCGAAATCGGCGGTCTGCTTGCGCAGCAGCGGCAGTTCGGCGCTGCCGACAACCAGCGACAGCGGTTTTAACGGACCGCCCTCCTGCATCATCGGCGAGTTGCGGCGGCAGATTGCTTCATCCGCCCGCAGTTTCTCGTTGAGATAGGAATGGCGGATCGGGTCGAGATCGTAGATGCCTGAGATCGCCATTCCCGCCCTCACCAGCGGATGCGACAGCGCCATCGAGGTCAGGTGCCCGCCGGCCGACCAGCCGGATACCACGATGCCGCCGGCAGCAGCGCCGAGCGCCGGCAGTTGTCCGGTGAGGTAGTCGATCCCGGCATGGATTTCGGCGACGATTTCGTCCAGCGTGGCCTCCGGCGCCAGCGTGTAGCCGACCAGCGCCACATTGATGCCGTGCGTCATCGGCCCTTCGGCCATAACGGTAAAAACCTCCTTTGCCCGCGCCTGCCAGTAGCCGCCGTGGATAAACAGCAGCGTCGGCGCGCCGTCGGCCGCTTTCAGGAAATCGATCCGGTTGCGCTCGCGCGGCCCATACCGCAAGTCGATATGCGCAGGGAAGCGCTTGCGCATCTCGGCGGACCGCTGCTCCCAGCCGGCCACCATATCCACGCTGCCGGGCACGGCGACGCCGTTATTGAGGCCAAGGTCGCGCGCCTCCTGGCTCATCGCGCGCCAGTCCAGCGCGGAAAACAATGTCGTCATGCAGAATCTCCGGTCGCCACAACTCAGGTGCGTTTCCACTTTGCCGTAAAATGTTCTACAGCATCAGCTGCGACCAAGAAACGGAAACGAGCAGGAGATAGCGAAGTGGCTGATCAGGGGCTGGTGCGAGAAACGGCGTGTGCCATCGTCGGCAAACTGAAATCGGGCGAAGTTACCCCGCTGGACCTGCTCGACGTGCTGGAAAAACGCATCGCCGAAGTCGACGGCCAGGTCAACGCGCTGCCGACGCTGTGCTTCGACCGCGCCCGTAAGCACGCCACTGCATTGATGAAGAAGCCGGCCTCCGAGCGCGGCCTGCTGGCGGGGCTGCCGATCCCGATCAAGGATCTGACCAGTGTCGCCGGCGTCCTGACCACGCAGGGCTCGCCGATCTACAAGGACAATATCCCGGCGAAGTCGGATATCCTGGTCGAACGCCTCGAAAGCAATGGCGGCGTAATCTACGCCAAGTCGAACACGCCGGAATTCGGCGCCGGCGCCAATACCTTCAACGAAGTGTTCGGCCCGACCCTCAATCCCTGGGATACGTCCCGCTCCGCCGCCGGCTCCTCGGGCGGCGCGGCGGCCGCGCTCGCCACCGGCACCGCGTGGCTGGCCCACGGCTCCGACATGGGCGGCTCGCTTCGCAACCCCGCCAGCTTCTGCGGCATCGTCGGATTGCGGCCGAGCATCGGCCGCGTCGCGCATACGATAGCCGCAGCGGTCGATCGCAATCTCGGCCAGCAAGGGCCTATGGCGCGCAATGTCGAAGACGTCGCGCTGCTGCTCGATGCCATGAGCGGCGAGCATCCGGCTGATCCGCTGTCGTTGCCGGTGCTGCCGAATTCGTTTCTTTCCGCCGCCCGTTCCGGCAGCAAGCCGAAGCGCGTCGCCTATTCGCCCGATCTCGGCATCACCCCGGTCGATCCGGAAGTCGCGGCCATCACCCGCAAGGCCGCGCAGCGCTTTGCAGAAGCCGGCGCGATCGTCGAGGAAGCCCATCCCGACCTGCGCGAGGCCCATGAATGTTTCCACGTGCTGCGCGCGTTCGACTTCGCGCTGTCAAAGGCGGCGCTGCTGCGCTCGAAGCGCGACCTGCTCAAGCCCGAGGTGATCTGGAACATCGAGGAAGGCCTCAAGCTGACGGTCGAGCAGCTCGAACGCGCCGAAGCGCAGCGCGTCGCCATGACGGCACGCACGCTGGAATTTTTCGAAAAGTACGACCTGCTGCTGTGCCCCGCCACCATTGTGCCGCCGTTCCCGGTCGAGAACCGCTACGTCGCCGAATGCGCCGGCAAGAAGTTCGACAATTACGTGGAGTGGCTCGGCATCGTCTACGCGATCACGCTGGTGTGTTGTCCCGCGCTGTCGCTGCCGTGCGGCTTTACCGCCTCGGGCCTGCCGGTCGGGCTGCAGGTGGTGGCGCCGCCGCGCGGTGAGGCAAAGCTTCTGGCCGGCAGCCGGGTGCTGGAGGATATTCTGGGTGTACGCGAGACGACGCCGATCGATCCAAGGGCGCCGAAATAAGGAACGCCGAAGTAAGAGGGAATATGGCCGACGAGAACGAGCCGCCGCCCGAGAGCAAGCTGACGCGCAGCAAGGAGCGCTGGGCGCGCGAAGGGAAATTCCTCACCGGAAAGGTCTCGCGACCCGAGGAGGCGCGGCTGCCGCCGGGACAGCACCTGACCAGGGACTGGCCGACGCTCGATCTCGGGCTGACGCCGAACATTTCGCGCGAGCGTTGGCGTCTCGATGTTTACGGCGCGGTCGAAAATCCCATCTTCTGGGACTTTTCGCAGTTTTCCACGCAACCGCAGAGCAAGTTTCTGTCCGACATTCACTGCGTCACCACCTGGTCACGCTACGACAACCAGTGGGAGGGATTGGCGACCCGCGATCTCCTCGACGCCTGCCGGCCGCGGGACGAGGCGCGGTTCGTGGTGCTGCATTCCCATGACGGCTACACCACCAACCTGGCGCTGGAAGACTTCGCCGCCGAGGATGCAATTCTCGTCCATAGCTGGTCGGGTGCGCCGCTCGAACAGGAGCATGGCGGCCCGGTGCGGCTCGTCGTGCCGCATCTTTATTTCTGGAAAAGCGCAAAGTGGTTGCAGAGCATCGAATTTCTGGCAGAGGATGCGCCGGGCTATTGGGAAGTCCGCGGTTATCACAATCGCGGCGACCCGTGGAAGGAAGAGAGATACTCAGGCGACTAACACCGCAACATTGACCGGGGAGAACGCCCGTGCCGACTGAACGCTTCCAATTCACCGGCGAAGGCGGCCATCAGCTTGCCGCCGCGCTCGATACGCCGGACGGGCCCGTGCAGGCCTACGCGCTGTTCGCGCATTGCTTCACCTGCGGCAAGGACGTGCTGGCAGCAAAACGCATTGCGACCGCGCTGGCCGCCAAGGGGATTGCGGTATTGCGTTTCGACTTTACCGGCCTCGGCGCCAGCGAAGGTGAATTCGCCAATTCCACCTTCTCGTCCAACGTCGCCGACCTGGTTCGCGCTGCGGCACATCTGCGTGAAACCCGCGGAGCCCCTACTCTTCTGATCGGGCACAGCCTTGGCGGCGCGGCAATCCTCGCCGCCGCCGGGCAGATTCCGGACGCGAAGGCGGTCGTGACCATCGCCGCGCCCTCCGATCCCGTCCATGTCACCCATCTGTTTCGGGATCGCATCGAGGACATCCGCAAGCATGGCGCGGTGGAGGTGCAACTCGCCGGGCGGCCGTTTCACATCAAGCGCGAATTCCTCGACGACATCGCCGAACACAGCCTGATGTCGCACGTCGTAAAGCTGCGCAAGGCGCTGCTGATCATGCATTCGCCGACCGACGACACGGTCGGGATCGACAATGCCACGAACATTTTCGTCGCAGCCAAGCACCCCAAGAGCTTTGTGTCGCTGGCGGGCACGGATCATCTGCTGTCCGGCAAGCGCGACGCGGCCTATGTCGCCGACGTCATCGCCGCCTGGGCCGAACGCTATATCGAGCCCGTCGCGGCGCAGCCCGCCGCCGCCGCGAGCGAGGCACCGCGCAACGTCGTGGTGCGCGAAACCCGCAACAGCAAATTCCAGCAGACCGTCACCACAGGTCCGCATGAGATGGTGGCGGATGAGCCCGTTGCCGTCGGCGGCCAGGACAGCGGACCCGGGCCGTATGATTTCGTGCTCGCCGGCCTTGGCGCCTGCACCTCGATGACGATGCGGATGTATGCCGACCGCAAATCGCTGCCGGTCGAGCGCATTACCGTGACGCTCAAGCACAGCAAGATTCACGCGGAAGACTGCGCCGAATGCGAAACCCGCGAAGGCATGCTGGACCAGATCGACCGCGTGATTTCAATCGAGGGCGATCTCGACGCCGATCAGCGCAAGCGCCTGATGGAGATTGCCGACAAGTGTCCGGTGCACCGGACGCTCACCTCGGAAATCCGGATCGTGACGAAGGCGGCGGATTAAGCCGCCGCGAGCGGGCGAACGCGGAGTGCGCCGCGCAGGCCCAGGGCGGTACCGACGAGAATGCCGGCGAATGCGATCAGCGACGCCAGCGCCAGCGTGGAAAATCCCGTCAGGCCCTGCCCGATCGAGCAGCCGAACGCCATCACGCCGCCGGCGCCCATCAGCGCCGCGCCGCCACCCGAGCGCAGCATGTGGCGCGGCGTCTGATAGCCTTCGAGATGGAAGCGTCCGGTCAGGAGCGCGGTGACGAGGCTGCCGGCGAACACGCCGAACACGGTGACAATGCCGAAATTCAGCGTCGATCCCGTCGACAGCATGACATATTGCAGCGCATCCGCGATCGGCGCGATGAAGGTGAGCGAGGTGACCGGCGTCGGATTGAAATCGTCGGCGCCGAGATTGCCGGTGGCAAACCAGCCGGCCGCCACCAGCAGGCCGACTGCGAGACCCGCGGCGATCTGGCCCGGCGAGCGCCGGAACGCGGGATGTGCAAAGGCGAAGATGATCAGCGCCGCCGAGATGATCGAGGCCGCCAGCATGCGCGCGGCCGTTGCGCTCAGGCCCGCTGCCGCGAGCAGCGCCGGCACCGAGTTCGCCGTTGCCGTGGTCTGGGACGCAGCGACCGTCGCAATGCGCGGCGGCGCGATCAGGCCCTTCAGCGTCATCTGCGCAAAAATCGCCAGCACCACGACCACCACGAAAGAACGGAGATTGCCGCGCCCGAGCAGCACCAGCGCCCGTGAGCCGCAGCCGTTCGACAGCACCATGCCGTAGCCGAACAAGAGGCCACCGAAGAACATCACCGGCACGGAAAACGAGGCCTGCAGATAAATCGACTTGCCGATATCGACCAATCCGGCGGCGGCCAGCAATTGCGTCGCCGCGACGGCCACACCGATCGCCAGCGCATAGGTGCGGACCAGGCGGCCGTCGCCTTCCGCCAGCCAGCCACGCATGCCGCTCATCAGGCAGAAACCACTCAACAGGCCGACCGAACCATAGACGAGACCGATCACGAGCCCGGACAGGATGACAATGCTGGCGCTATCCATGGACCAACTTTCCTCAATTGCGTCATTGCGAGCGAAGCGAAGCAATCCATACCTCCGCGCGGTGACATTTATGGATTGCTTCGCTTCGCTCGCAATGACGGTCTAGACCATCACGGTCGCAAAATCACGCGGTCGCGCGACGATCCGGCCACGGCGACAAATGCCGCCTTGGCCTGTTCCAGCGGATAGATCGCGTTGGCCTTGATCGGGAACGGCTTGAGATGCCCGCTGGCGAAGCCGGGGCCGAGTTCCCTTAAGACCGCGCCGGTCGCGACCGACGACAGGCCGAGCGTATCGATGCCCACGTAAGTGTGCTGGCCGCGATAGAATTCGAGGATGTTGAACTGCACGATGCGGTCGACCGCGGCGATCAGGATCTGCCGCCCACGCAACGCCAGCGATTTGTGCGCGGCCTCGAAATAGGGATCGCCGACCGTGTTGAACACGATGTCGGCTCCCTTGCCTCCCGTAAGTTCGCGCACGCGTAAAGCGACATCGGTCGCGGAAGCGTCGATGACTTCGACTTGCGAATTGGCATGGCCCTCATACGGCTCGCTCTTGCGCACGACCCCGATCACGCGCGCGCCATACCAGGTCGCGATCTGCGTCGCCGCCTGCCCGACCTTGCCATTGATGCCCATCACCAGCACGGTCTCGCCCGCCTTGGGAATGCCGGCGCGGCGCAAGCCTTCCATCGCAGTGACGAAGGGCACGCCGATACCGGCGGCTTCGTCCCATGAAATGCTGTTCGGCTTCTCCACCACGGCGTCAGCCTCGACCACGAGATGCGTGGCATGCGTGCCGTCGCGGCGAATGCCGAGATCGCCTGACGACCCGAACACCTCGCGCCCGGTCCACCCCTCGGGGCCATCGATCACGACGCCCGCATAGTCGCGGCCCGGTGTGCGCGGGAACACGGCATAGGGCATCAGCCCGGTCGCGGCCTTCACGTCGGATGGATTAACGGCAGCAGCCTTGAGCTCGATCAGTAACTCATTTTCACCGCGCGACAGCGCGTGGGTCTCGATGACCGGCGAGATCGACGCGGCATCGGCGGCCTTCGCCGGCAGGCGGACACAGCGCGCCTGGACAATACGACGATCTGCTTTGGCGGTCGGCTTCACCGATATTTCCAATAAGTGTTGAGCATGGGTGGTTTCTTGGGCTGGCCGCGTTTGCGGCCCGTCACCATGCCTATCGGACTGCCGATTTAGTTCAAGAGGCTTTGTC
The DNA here is from genome assembly GCF_054059515.1 of Bradyrhizobium sp. URHC0002. Classification (NCBI taxonomy): domain Bacteria; kingdom Pseudomonadati; phylum Pseudomonadota; class Alphaproteobacteria; order Hyphomicrobiales; family Nitrobacteraceae; genus Bradyrhizobium; species Bradyrhizobium sp. URHC0002. Next base: position 7,465,372 of record NZ_JBSSCF010000001.1, read on the forward strand.
AATCCGTCGGCGGTGGGCGTTTCGAAGGGTGTGGCAATCTGCGCGCAGAAAGCTGCTGCAACGCCGTGAAATCACCCCGAACGAACGCCTCCTTCTTCGCCCTGCTCCACTTCTTGAGCTTGCGTTCGCTCTCAATGGCGTCCGTGATGCGGTCGAACCATTGCGAAAACACCAGCGTTACCGGCCGTCTGCTCTCGGTGTACCCGCCAAATGTTCCAGCGTTGTGTTGTGCAATTCTTATTTCCAGCGTCGTTCGCGTCGTCCCGATGTAGAAGCTTCCGTCGGCACATCGAAGGATGTAGAGAAAGGCTCCTTCCACCATTTTCTCCCAGCATTCTCCGCTCTCAGCCCTCATCCTGAGGAGCGGCGTCAGCCGCGTCTCGAAGGATGTTGGCCCGTCTGTGGCCTCATGGTTCGAGACGGCGCTTCGCGCCTCCTCACCATGAGGGTCAACGGTTACCCTTTCGGCCGCTTGTCGTAAACACGTTTTGCCTTGCCGAGCGAACGTTCCAGCGTGTCGGGGGCGACCACCTTGATGCGGGCGGTGATGCCGATGGTGTTCTTGATGAAGACCGAGACTTTTTCGGCGTGCACGTGCAGGCCGCTGCCGTCCCAGCTTTCGGGGCGGGCTTCGGCGAGCACGGTCATCTCGTCCATGCGCCCGTCGCGCGTCAATTCGATGATGAAATGGCCGCCGCACCAGTCGGTCGCGAGCAGCGCTTCCTCGATCTGGGTCGGGAACACGTTGACGCCGCGCAGGATGATCATGTCGTCGGAACGCCCCGTCACCTTCTCCATGCGCCGCATCCCCGGCCGCGCGGTGCCCGGCAGCAGCCGCGTCAGGTCGCGGGTGCGGTAGCGGATGATCGGGAAGCCTTGCTTGGTCAGCGAGGTGAACACCAGTTCGCCCTTCTCGCCGTCGGGCAGCACCGCGCCGGTCTCGGGATCGATCACCTCGGGATAGAAATGATCTTCCCAGATATGCAGACCGTCCTTGCTCTCCACGCATTCCTGCGCCACGCCGGGGCCGATCACCTCCGACAGGCCATAGATGTCGGTGGCCTCCATATCAAACGTCTGCTCGATCTCGGCGCGCATTGCGTTGGTCCAGGGTTCGGCGCCGAAGATGCCGAACTTCAGCGACGATCTGCGCGGGTCGAGCCCCTGCCTCTTGAACTCGTCCGAAATCGCCAGCATGTAGCTCGGCGTCACCGTGATGATGTCGGGCTTGAAGTCGTTGATCAGTTGCACCTGCCGTTCGGTCATGCCGCCGGACACCGGCACCACCGTGCAGCCGAGCCTTTCGGCGCCGTAATGCGCGCCGAGGCCGCCCGTAAACAACCCGTAGCCATAGGCGTTGTGCATCAGCATGCCGGCGCGGCCGCCGGCGGCGCGGATCGAGCGCGCCATCACGTCCGACCAGATATCGATATCTCCTTGCGTGTAACCCACCACGATCGGCTTGCCCGTGGTGCCCGAGGACGCGTGGACGCGGACCAGCTTTTCACGCGGCACGGCGAACATGTTGAAGGGATAGTTGTCCCTGAGGTCAGTCTTCACCGTGAACGGGAATTTGCCGAGATCGGAAAGCTGCCTGAAATCGGATGGATGCACACCGGCCGCATCGAACGCCTTCCGGTAATGCGCGACGTTGTCATAGGCGTGCTTGAGCGACCACGCGAGACGCCTGGTCTGCAGCGCCATGATTTCGTCGCGCGAGGCGCGCTCGGCCTCGTCCAGTTCGGGACGGTAGCCGCTTCCGCTGGATTTCAATCTTGCCATGGCCATGGGCGTTCCCCTCGCTTGCTATTTTTGTGTGGCCGCGTCGTCCGCACCCGGCAGCCACGTGCCGGAAATCGTGCGCGAGTGACCGCGAAACTCCGCGATCACCGCATCACCCGCTGTGACACGGACGTCGTAGATTCCGGACCGGCCGCTGCGCGAGATTTCCCGCGCGGTTGCGGTCAGTACGTCGCCGAGCTTGCCCGGCCTGATGAAGGTGATGTCGCATTGCGCGGCGACGGCGCGCTCGTTGCGGGAGTTGCAGGCAAAGGCGAAGGTGGAATCGGCTAAGAGAAAAATGAAGCCGCCATGGGCGATGCGCTGGCCGTTGACCATGTGCGGCTGCACCGTCATCGTCAGCGTCGCAACGCCAGGCTTCACCTCGACAAGTTTCATGCCGAGGCCCTTGCTGGCGTCGTCTTCCTGCCACATCGCATCCGCGCAGGCGCGGGCGATCTCGTCGGGCGAAAGCGCGACGTTCATAGCGGCACGCCCGCTGTGCGAGACGGTTCCACGACGTTCTCTCCCTGTTGCGTTGCGGGCCCGTTTGAACAGGCCTCTTTACGTAGTCTCTCAGTGTGGGGACGAAGCACCAGAGGTGTCAACGATCCCGCGATTCCCTAGACGTGGTCGTAATCCACCACGACCTTTTCCGAACATGGCCGCGCCTGGCAGGTCAGGATAAAACCTGCCTTCAGCTCCCACGGTTCCAGCGAATAATTGACTTCCATTTGCGCATCGCCTTCGACCAGCTTGGCGCGGCAGGTCGAGCACATGCCGCCCTTGCAGGCGAACGGCAAATCCATGCCGGCGCGCAGCGCGGCGTCGAGGATGGATTCTTCGTCGGCGACCGGCACCTCACGGCGCTTGCCGTCGATGATCAGCGAGGCCATCGCCTTGGGCGGCGCGGACGCCTCAATGACCTTCTTCGGTCGCGGCTTGCCGCCGAACTCCGAGACGAAGCGCTCGACATGAATGCGCTCCTCGGCAATGCCGATCGCGCGACAGGTCGCCTCGATGTCCTCGCTCATCCCGGTGGGGCCGCAAATGAAGACGTGATCGACGCTTGCCGCCGGCACCAGCGAGCGCAGCAGCACGCGGACTTTCTCGCCGTCGAGCCGGCCGTGCAGGATCGGAATATCCTGCTCTTCGCCCGAAATGACATGGAACAGCGACAACCGCTGCATGAAGCGGTCTTTCAGTTCCTCGAGCGCTTCGAGGAACAGCATGTTCGATGTCGCGCGGTTGCCGTAAAACAGAAAGAAGCGGCTGTTTGGTTCGCGCGCCAGCACGCCCTTGACGATCGACAGGATCGGCGTGATGCCGCTTCCGGCGGCAAAGCCGACATAGGTCCGCGTCTCGCCCGGCGCATGGGCAATGCCGAAGCGGCCGGTCGGCGTCATCACGTCTAGCTCGTCGCCGGACTTCAATTCGTCGGCGGCCCAGTTCGAGAACGCGCCGCCGTCGACCTTCTTCACGGCGATACGCAACTCGCCATCGTCAGGCCCCGAGCAGATCGAATAGGAACGGCGCACTTCCTCGCCGTCCATGGTCGTGCGCAGGGTGAGATATTGCCCCGGTGTGAAGCTGTAATCTTCTTCGAGCTCTTTCGGGATCGCAAACGTCATCGATATGGCGTCAGCGGCTTCGCTGCGCAGGTCGCTGACGGCGAGACGGTGAAAGCGCGGTGCGTGCGACATCAGTGTTTCCCCACCGTCATTGCGAGCGCAGCGAAGCAAACCACACTTCCTTTGCTGCCCGATGAATTGCTTCGCTTCGCTCGCAATGACGGCATAGAGATCCTCAATGACACTTGAAATAATCAAAGGGTTCGCGGCAGGCCTTGCAGCGCCACAGCGCCTTGCAGGAGGTCGAGCCGAATTCGGACAGCAGTTCGGTGTTTTGCGAGCCGCATTGCGGACAGGCCACCTGCTGTTCGCCGAACAGCGCGCGGCGCGAACTTGACGCCTGCGGCGGTGCGATGCCGTATTCCCGGAGCTTGTTGCGGCCGTCCTCGCTCATCCAGTCGGTGGTCCAGGCCGGCGACAGCACGGTGCGGATGGTCGGCCGCGTGATGCCGGCACGCTCCAGCGCCAGCTCGATTTCCAGCGCGATCATGTTCATGGCGGGACAGCCGGAATAGGTCGGCGTGATCGCGACCTCGACGCGGCCATCATGGACCTCGACATCGCGGAGCACGCCGAGATCGGCGATGGTGAGCACGGGTATCTCGGGATCGACCACCTGCGACGCCGCTTCCCAGGCGCGACGGCGCAGATCGCTGTCGTGGAGAACGGCCGTTACCATGTCGCCCCCGGAAACGTGCGCGGCATCGACTGCAGTTCGCTGAGGAGATGGCCGAGATGCTCGCTGTGCCGGCCGCTGCGGCCGCCCTGTTGCATCCAGTCATTCCTGGGCAAGACCAGCGTCGCCTCGCTCACGACATCCGATACCGTCTTGAGCCATTGCGAATGCAACGCCGCTGGATCGATCGCGATGCCGGCGTCGATCAGGCCGCGTTCGCTGTCGTCGACGGCGAACATCTCACCGGTAAAGGCCCACAGCTCGTCGATCGCGGATTGCGCGCGGCGGTGGCTTTCCTCGGTGCCGTCGCCGAGGCGGACAATCCATTCCGAGGAATGCCGCAAATGATAGGCGCTTTCCTTTTCCGACTTCGCCGCGATCGCCGCCAGCGTCGGATCGCCGGAGCGCATCATCGCCCGCCAATAAAGGTCGGCGAAAGCGGCATAGAAGAACTGCCGGACCATGGTGCGTGCGAAATCGCCATTCGGCTGTTCCAACAGCAGGAGATTGCGGTACTGCCTGACGTCGCGGAGATAAGCGAACTTGTCCTCGTCGTTATCCCTGCCCTCGACTTTCGCGGCATAGGAATAGAGCTCGCGGGCCTGGCCGAGCAGATCGAGGCCCATGTTGGCGAGCGCCATGTCCTCTTCCAGCATCGGCGCGTGGCCGCACCATTCCGACAGCCGATGCCCCAGGATCAGCGCATCGTCAGCGCGGCGCAGGGTGTAGAGCACCAGCGGGGTTTCGGAGACGGAGATATTGGCGACGGTCATTTCAATCACCTGCTAGCGTTCGTCATTGCCTGCGACAAACGCGAAGCGTTTGCGCAAGGGAGCGAAGCGACGAAGCAATCCACACTTGTTTTGCGGCGCGATGGATTGCTTCGCTGCGCTCGCAATGACGGAGAAACCTACATATGCCCGACTTCATCCGGCACGTCGTAGAACGTCGGGTGCCGATAGATCTTCGACTCCGCCGGCTCGAACATCATGCCCTTCTCGGCCGGATCGGATGCGGTGATTGCGTTCGACGGGACCACCCAGATCGAGAGGCCCTCGCCGCGGCGGGTATAGACGTCGCGCGCGGCCTGCAGCGCCAGCGTGGCGTCGGTGGCGTGCAAGGAGCCAACATGCTTGTGCGCCAGCCCGTTGCGGCTGCGGATGAAAACTTCCCAGAGCGGAATGTTCGGCGTTGCCATCGCGGGTTCTCCTTACTCTGCGGCCTGCAAGGCGGAACGTTGCTGCCGCTTCTCGGCATAGGCCAGCGCGGCCTCGCGCACCCAGGCGCCATCGTCGTGCGCCTTGCGCCGCGCCGCCAAACGGTCGCGGTTGCAGGGTCCGTTGCCGGCCAGCACCTGCTTGAACTCTTCCCAGTCGATCGCGCTGTATTCCCAGTTGCCCGCGTCGTTCTGTTTCATGCCGGGATCGGGAATCGTTAAGCCCAGGAATTGCGCCTGCGGCACGGTGGCATCGACGAATTTCTGGCGCAGTTCGTCGTTGGAAAAACGCTTGATCTTCCATCTGGTCGAGGTGTCGCTGTGCTGGCTGGCCTGGTCGGGCGGACCGAACATCATCAGCACCGGCCACCACCAGCGGTTCAGCGCGTCCTGCGCCATCGCCTTTTGCTCGTCGGTGCCGCGGCACAGCATCAGCACGATCTCAAAACCCTGGCGCTGATGGAAGGATTCCTCCTTGCAGACGCGGATCATCGCGCGCGCATAGGGGCCGTAGGAACAGCGGCACAGCGGGATCTGGTTCATGATCGCCGCACCATCGACCAGCCAGCCGATGGTGCCGATGTCGGCCCAGGTCAGCGTCGGATAATTGAAGATCGAGGAATACTTTGCCTTGCCGGCCAGCATCAGGTCGACCAATTCCTCTCGCGAGGTGCCGAGCGTTTCGGCGGCGGCGTAGAGATAAAGCCCGTGGCCGCACTCGTCCTGAACTTTTGCGAGCAGCGCGGCCTTGCGGCGCAGCGACGGCGCGCGGGTGATCCAGTTGCCTTCGGGCAGCATGCCGACGATTTCGGAATGGGCGTGCTGGGAAATCTGCCGCGTCAGCGTTTTGCGATAGGCTGCCGGCATCCAGTCGTTCGGCTCGATGCGTTCCTCGGCATCGATGCGCGCCTGAAATTGCGCGGCCCGCGCGGCGTCCTCAACATTGCGGTCTTCGCCCTCGGACGAATTGAGCGCCTGCGTATACATGGCGGACCTCCCTGAATTTGTTGGGAGCGAATATATAACAAAAATTTTGATATGCAATATATTTCTGTAACATATTTACCGATTGGCAAAACGCTTCACAAGTTCCGCGTCCGGCTTCGGCAACGGGCCGTTTTCGTTGGTAGCGTGGCGATCAAGCCATTGTTCGGACGCGGGAAGCAGCTCGCGATAGATCCCGGCGCACAGCGCCCGGGCCGCCCTACCCGGCCAGTCCGAAGGCAACAGCGCCGTCGGCAGCAAGGGATCTCGGAGCACGACGCGGCGGTAATGGTGGATCAGGAGTACGCGCGCGGTGAAGGCGTCCGCATCCGTCAACGGCTCGCCACCGATGATCCAGCGATGCAGCGGCTCGAAGGTTTTCATGAATTTTAGGTAGGCGTCCGCGGTGCGATCAAGCGGCCAGCTTTCGCTGAGCAGGCGCCTCCCGCTATCGTCTTCGGCGGAGACTTCCAGCCGAATGGCGCCGGCAGCTTCCTCCGGCACCGGCACGCCCGACGGTGCCACCCACACGCCCGGAAGCGGACTGCCGAAGCCGGCGTTCTTCAGCGCCTCGCGCGCGGCGTCGCGATCGCCGCCATTGCCGATCAGCAGCAGCTCGAACCGCCCGGTCCAGTCGGAGGCCGGCGGGCCGTAGATGTGTTTCGTTGCGATATCAAACGTTTGCCGCCCGCTCTGCACCAGGCGATAGAAGCTGTTGCGACCGATTCTATTCCGTTCGAACCAGCCGTCGGCAGTCAGCCGCGACATCGCGGTGCGCACCACGCTGGCGTCGGTATCCAGTTGCTCGAAGAATTCCAGCAGCGTGCCAAGCCACACCGAGCCGCCGCGCGGCACGATGGCATCGCCGAACACGGTGATGACGATGGAGCCGGTGCGCGACGGTTCGCGCTTCAACTGCTGGACGATGCGGGCAAGCGGCGGCGGCATGCGCCAAGGCATAGCGCGTTTTGTGGATACGAAACAACGTTGATGGGTCGGGGGCTACATGGTTCGAGACGCGCGGCCTTGCCGCGCTCCTCACCATGAGGATCCAGACTGGATGAGGATCCAGACTGGCCCTGCGCCCGGTCTGAGACCTCATCCTGAGGAGCGCGCAACGCGCGCGCCTCGAAGGATGAAAGCCCCGAACCGTGGCCCCAGGCGAATCTACCGATGCGGGTTCGGATAAACCAGACTGCGCCAGCCGCTTCGATCGAACGGCGCCCATTCGCCCTCCGCCTGCGCCAGGCGATCGGCGACGGCGTAGACGGCGGCGGGGTGATGGCCCATGCCGCAATGGCTGCTCTCGACTTCGATGCTCTCTGATGTCGCCGACGTCTTTTCCATGCAGCCCTGCCAGGCGCAGACGCCGTCGGTGCGGCTGAAGATTGCGGTGGTCGGCACCGGGGGCGTCGCCGAAAGCGCACCGCCAAAACGGGCGTCCTCTTCGTCGGCGCGGCGGCCGCTCGCCATCTCGTAGACGCGCCAGGCGTTGGTCGCCTTCGGGCCGGTTGCAAACGGGCTGCCCAGCGTTATCACCGAGCGCACGCGCTCCGGCATCATCTTGGCGAGCTGGCGCGCGTAGAGACCGCCGAGGCTCCAGCCGACCAGCGAGACCTTGCGACCGTGCGTGTCGTTCAACTCCTGCACCAGATCGACCATCGCGTTCTGCACGCCATGGCGCAGTCCGAGATTGCGCCCCTGGCGCCAGCCGGAGACAGCGTAGCCGCGGCCTTTCAGGAAGCTGCGCAGCGGACGCGTGGAAGTGTCTGACGCGACAAGCCCGGGCAATACCAGCACCGGGTGGCCATCGCCTCTCGGGGCGAGGCTCAGCAGCGGCAAGGCGCCGAGAAACGCGCCCAACTCTGAAATGGCCCGCCCCTCCAGAAACATCAGGGTTCTGGACGGCGGCGAAAGCGTCTGTGCAGCAACGGACATTATGTCTCCTCTCGGGTCGGCCCCTTACGTCGCGGCAGCCGGCCACTGGTTCAGTTAAGTAGACGCAAACGCAGCAGAATCGTTCCGCAACGCAACATTGCTCCATAAAAGTTAGGGAACCGATTTTCGTCTTGCAAGCCGGCCCAGTACTGACCGGGACAACTAAAAGCGTGGACGTGATTATTTGGTCACAGCAGCCGCAGCAGGTATTCGAACGTGTAGAGCGCGAGCCCTGCAAGCCCGCCGATCAGCGAGCCGTTGAAACGGATGTATTGCAGGTCGCGGCCGATGTTGATTTCGATCAGCGAGATCAGCTGGCCCATGTCCCAGGATTTCACCTGATCCGAGATGAAGGTCGAGACGCCGCTCTTCTGTTCGGCGACGACCGTTCGCAACACGGCCACGAGGCCCTGGTTGATTTCGGTGCGCAGCTCGGCGTCGCCGGCCAGCGCCTCGCCTGCCGTCACGAACATGCGCACCAGATACTGCTCCAGCACCTGCGTCTCGCCCGATGCGCTGCGTTCGAAGAACGATCGCGCATTCTCCCAGATGTGACGCGCAAGGCTGGTCAGTTCGGGCCGCGCCAGGAGATCGCGCTTCAGGCCGGCGATGCGTTCGGCGTAAGCCGGATCGGTGCCGAGACGATCGACGAAGGTCAGCACCATCCGGTCGAACTCGCCGCGGAACGGATGCGCGGGATCGTTGCGGACTTCCTCGAAGAACGCACTTGCCGAGGCCACGATCTTGTTCACCAGAAACTTGTCGGCGCGATAGAGTTTTAGAAGCGTCGGCAATTCGGCGCGGATCTTTTCGCGGATCATCGCCATGGTCTCGGCCTGCGTCATGGTCTGATGCACGCCGCGCAGGAGATCATCGAGCAGCCCCTGATGCCGGCCCTCCTTCACGAAGGCGCGCAGCGTGCCGGCGGCAAGCGGCGCCAGATCGAGCGACATCAGTTGCGCGGTGATGCGGCGGCTGACGAAGGTCATCAGCCCGGAATTCTCCGTCGCAGCTATCGCCTCGGGCAACAGCCGCAGCGCGAAGCGCGCGAGATCCTCGCTGCGCTTGCGGTCGCGCAACCAGTCGGCGATGAACGAGCCGAAATCGATCTGCCGCAGTTTTGCTTCGACCGGTGCGGATTCGAGGAAATGCACCTCGATGAATTCGCCGAGCTTGTCGGCGATGCGATGCTGGTTGCTCTGTATGATTGCCGTGTGCGGGATCGGCAATCCCAGCGGCCTTTTGAACAAGGCCACGACGGCGTACCAGTCGGCCAGGCCGCCGATGGTGGCGGCCTCGGCAAACGCCGCGATGAAGCCGAACGCCGGATGCACCGGCAGCAACGCCTTCGCGCCGATGAAAGTCGCAAACGTCGCCGCCAGCACCCCCGTCGCCAGCAGCTTCACGCGCCGCAGCTCGGCGGCGCGCGCGGCGTCGCCGGGAGTGTCGATGACGAATGTGCCGGGAAGGCTCATGACGGCTTTCGAGTGGACAACGATCCTCATCCTGAGGAGCCGCGAAGCGGCGTCTCGAAGGATGGCGGCATCGGGGCTCTCATGGTTCGAGACGGCGCAAGAGCGCCTCCTCACCATGAGGGTCCAACCTGATCTATGGCGACGCCCGACAAAAAGAAGGCCCGCCTAAGCGGGCCTTCGAAAATGCAGTTGTCAGGCGGATCGCGATCAGGCGGTCTTGGAATAGACCTTGGCGAAGTTGTCCTGCGCGTTCTTCGCACCCTCGGTGACGAGCTTGCCGAGATACTCGGTCGAGGCCTTCGCCCGCGAGACGAGCACTTCGCCGCGCGCACGGACCAGGTCCGACTGGATCTGGGCGGCTTCGCTCAGCGACTTGGCCGAAGCGAGCTTGTCGATGCCGGCGAAGAACGCTTCCGCGTCCTGATAGAGCGCCTGCTGGATGTTGCGGCTGATCTTGGCAGCCTCGGAAACCGAACCGGCAACGGCGGTCTCGATGGCAGCGGTGACCTTCTCGGAACCGGCATGCATGTCGGCGGCGCGAACCTTGGCGGTCTCGGCCTGCTTCTTCACGAACTCACGGGCAGCTTCCGGAACTTCCAGGTTCTGGAGCTTGGTGAACGCCTCGGTGACGGGCGCGAAGGCTTCCTTGACGGTGTTCAGCACGGAATTGGTTTCGGTGGTCATGGGGGTCTCTCCATCCTCAGGTTTGAGCTATGGGCTCACCCCGTCCGGATTGGCCCGGGGCAGGAGTGTTGTGCCATAGTTAATGGTGCGACGCAACATCAATGTTGCATCGCGATATCACGAATTCGTGATCAGCCTGATGAATGGGCGGTTCGCCCAAGGAACCGGCAAAAGTTCCACTTTAGGCTAATGCCCGAGCCGGCCCATTTACTTTGCATGGGGTTGTTTTCGCGATTTCGCGTCTCGCTAGTGCTGGACCGCCCCCGGGACCCCATAGGCCTCGAGCTGTGCTCGAACCTGCGCCACATTATGCCCGAGCACGACGATATCGTGCTTCTTGCCGTCGACGTCCCGGACGTGGTCCCGCAGCAGGGCCTCGGCCTTGAAGCCAAGGCTTTCGAACAGCGTGATCGCTGCCTGCTGGTCGACCGTCATCTGCACCGACAGCTTTTCCAGACCGGCGCCCAAGGCCAGCGCAAAGGTCTCCTGGGACAGCGCCCGGCCGACCCCCTGCCCGCGGACGTCCTGCGACACCACCATCCGGATCTCGCCGACATGAGGCGACCAGGAATGCGGGTCGCGCACCAGCGTGCCGCAGCCGACCACCGTCCCGTTCTTCACCGCCACCAAGCTGACGATGGCGCCGCGTTCGATCTCGTTGATCCAGGCCGACAGCACCTTGGGCTGGCTGATGTTGCGGGGCAGGAACAGCAGATCGTGCGTCGGAAGCTTTTGCGCAAACGCCAGCACGGCGGCTTCGTCGTTGCGCGCCATCAGGCGGAATTCAATGTCGCTGGCCTCGGTCTTGACGTGGCGCGGATAGGAACGTGTTTCGCTCATGTTGATCTCTTACCTAGCCAGGAGTCCAGTTTCGGCCACAGCCGCTTGATCGCGTTGGCGCCGGCGACGAGGCTGACGTGGCCGCCCTTCAGCATCACTTCTTCCTTGTCTGATGAGCCGACCTTGGCGATCAGATGCTTTGCCGCGTCATAGGGCACGATGTGGTCGTGCTCGGCGACCGCATGCAGGATCGGCACCGTGATCTTGGAGATATCCGCTGCCCGGCCACCGACGGTCATGGTGCCGTTGAACAGCTTGTTGTCCCACATCAGGTCCTTGGTGATGGCGCGAAAGTACTCGCCGGCCAGCGGCAAGGTATCCGTGCCCCAGCGATCCATCATCCGGTAGGCTTTGACGTATTCGTCGTTCCAGATGTTTTCCCACAATTGCACCTGGCTGGCCGCGCGCGACGCCGGCCGCAGCATCTCGAATGACGACAGAATCATTTCGGGCGGCACATTGCCGACGCTGTCGACGAGGCGATCGACGTCGAAATAGCGCCGGTCGGAGAAATTCGAAAACAGCTTCATCTCGCGGAAATCGATCGGCGTGGTGAAGCAGATCAGGTTCTTCATCGGCCCGTCGTTGAAGATCGAGCCGTACAACAGCGACAGCACGCCGCCGAAGCAGTAGCCGATCACGTTGACGTCTTGCTCGCCGGAATCCTGCTGCACGCGGCGGACGCAATCCGGGATGAAATCGAGGACGTAGTCCTCCATCCCAAGGCTTTTTTCTTCCGGCTTGGGCGCAGTCCAGTCCAGCATGTAGACGTCGTAGCCACGCTTCAGGAGAAACTCGATGAAGCTCTGGCCTGGCACCATGTCGAGGATGTAGCCGCGGTTGGTGGTCGCCATCACGATCAGGATCGGAATCCGGTAGATTTCATCCGCGATCGGCCGATAGTGATAGAGGTTCATGGTGCCGCGGACGGCCAGAATGTCCTTTGGCGTCGAGCCGAGCGAGGGGCCGGACGAGGAAAAATATTCGACGCCCTTGATGCTGCGCTGGATCGCGCGCTGCACCTCGGACTGGATCCGTTCCGGGATCGACGCCAGATCGAGGCCCGCGGGAGCGTTCATTTTTGCTCTCCCTCCGTTGGCGGACGCTTGGTGCGCGGCGGCCGCTGAGTGCCAGGGCCGCTCTCCGGTGACAGCGAGTTATGATGCACCTGATGCAGCATCGCCTTGATCTCGTTGAGCTGGCCTTCGATCGACTGCAACCGCTCGGCCATGCCGACCATCTGCGCCCGGCTCGGCAGGTTCATCGCGAGCAGATATTTCTCCATCAACTCACCGAGTTGCTTCTGCGCGCCCGCCGATACGCCGCCGACCTGATTCATCACCTTGGAAAATTCAGGCGACGCCATCGCCTGATTGGCGAAGGAGTTGAACCCCTTTTCCATCTCCCCGAGCATGGTCTGCCAGATCACGGCAGGATCATTGCCTTTGTCAGCCATAGGCGCCCTCTCCCTGACGGTTACGAGCGCTTGCCACGCTTCGCTTCAATTGACCCCATACGACACCGTTGCGCCGGGCCGGTCAACCACCGCAGAGCCTTCTGCGGTGCGGGAAACCATGCCATAGTTACTCAAAGCTCAGGTCACATCTAGGGGAAGACAAACGCGATGCTCGCTCACCAGCCGCCACAGATCGCTCGCGCCAACGGCATCGACATCTGCTACGAAATTTTCGGCGATCCAGCCGCGGAACCGCTGTTGCTGATCATGGGGCTCGGCGCCCAGATGATCCATTGGGATGACGACTTCTGCCGCCAGCTTGCCGCGCGCGGTTTTCGCGTCATTCGCTTCGACAACCGCGACATCGGCAAATCCTCGCACCTTTCCGGAGGCAAGCGCCTGACCCCGTTCGAGCTGCTCAAGCTGCGGTTCCTGAAAATCCCTGTCGCGGCAAGCTACAAGCTGATCGACATGGCTAAGGACACGGTCGGCCTGATGGACGTGCTCGGCATCAAGTCGGCGCACCTGGTCGGCGCATCGATGGGCGGCATGATCGCCCAGGAAGTCGCGCTGTCGTTCCCGCAGCGGGTGCGTTCGCTGACCTCGATCATGTCGACCACAGGCAACCCGAAAGTACCGCCGCCGACACGCGAGGCCGCTGCCGTGCTGATGGCGCCACCGCCGACATCAAAGGAAGAATATTTCGCGCGGTTCGCCAAAACCTGGAAGGTGCTGCGCGTCGGCTCGTTCCCGGAAGACGAAGCGCTGGATCCGGCGCGTGCGGCCCGCACCTATGAGCGCGGCCTCAATCCGGCCGGCGTCGGACGCCAATTGCGCGCCGTGCTGGCCTCCGGCAGCCGCAAGGAACGCTTGGGTCAAGTGAAGGTGCCGACGCTCGTCATTCACGGCACCGTCGATCCGCTGGTGCGCCCCGAAGGCGGCAAGGACACTGCGGCCTCCATCCCCGGCGCAAAGCTGCTGATGATCGAAGGCATGGGCCACGCGCTGCCGATCCCGATGTGGCCGCAGATCATCGGCGCGATCGACGAGCACGCGCATCGCGCGGCGGCGAAGGCGGCGTAGTAAGCGATTTAAATGTAGGGTGGGCAAAGGCGCACTTGCGCCGTGCCCACCAGTCGCGAACCTGAGTGGTGGGCACGCTGCGCTTTGCCCACCCTATGAAGTTGCGAGCGTCAGCCCTTCGTCGCGATCCAGATCACATGGCGGGCGCCGCCGCCTCTGCCGGTAGCGCGGATGTTGACCTCGTTGACGTCGAAGCCTGCACCACGAAGGCGCTTTGCGAATACAAGATTGGGCCCGGACGACCAGACGGCCAGCACGCCGCCCGGTCGCAGCGCGGTGTGTGCCGCCTTCAGTCCTGCGGAACTGTAGAGCGCATCATTGGCCTTGCGCGTCAGGCCCTCCGGACCGTTATCGACGTCGAGCAAAATCGCATCGAATTTCGAACGGTGAGTGCGGATGATTTCGGTAACATCGGCTTCCCGGATACTGACGCGAGCATCGCCGAGGCTGTCGCCAAAAATTTCCGCCATCGGGCCGCGCGCCCAGGCGACGACCGAAGGCACCAGTTCGGCCACCACGATCTGCGCCTTGCTGCCGAGTACCGCAAGCGCGGCACGCAGTGTAAAGCCCATGCCGAGGCCGCCGATGAGCATGTGAGGTTTTGCGACCTTCTCGATCTTCTTCGCCGCCAGCGTCGCAAGTGCGGCTTCCGACCCCGAGAGGCGGCTGTTCATCAGCTCGTTGGTGCCGAGCATGATGGAGAACTCCTTGCCACGGCGCATCAGGCGGAGTTCATCGCCGGTGTCGGGAATGCGGGCGGTGTCGAGTTTTTCCCAGGGAATCATGCCAAGGCTTGTAGCATGATTGCGCGATGCCGCGGCTAGCGAAGGGCCGTAGGGTGGGCAAAGGCGCACTGCGCCGTGCCCACCATCCTCGTTCGAATCAAAGTTGGTGGGCACGCTGCGCTTTGCCCACCCTACGAAGATTTACCCGCCCGCCCACACATCCAGCACATAACGGTTCTTGGTGCCGAGATCGTCGATCCAGCGCAGGCCGGCCTCAGTGTCGGCGCCGGACTTTTCGCAGTAGATCGCAACCAGCGCGGCCTTGACGTCCGGCTCCATCTTGCCGCCGTCGCCGCAGACATAGACGATCGCACCCTGCTCGATCAGGCTCCAGACGCGCTCCTTCTGCGCCGTCACCTGATGCTGCACATAGGTCTTCGGCCCGTCGGCACGCGAGAACGCGGTGTGCAGCTCGGCAATGCCGTCGGCGGCGAAGGCTTTCAGTTCATCCGCATAGAGAAAATCCTGATCGGGATGCCGGCAGCCGAAGAACAGCATCGCGGGGCCGAGCTTTGCGCCCTGCGCCTTGCGGTGCGCGCGCTCCTGCAGGAAGCCACGGAATGGCGCCAGCCCCGTGCCGGGGCCGATCATGATCACGGGTTGGGCCGGATCGTCGGGCAGGCGGAAGCCGGCCTTGGTCTCGCGTACCGTGGCATGCACGTTGTCGCCGACGCGGCGGCCGGAGAGATAGTTCGAGCACACGCCCTTGTAGACGCCGCGGCCCGAACTGGCCGGCGCTTCGACCACGCCGACGGTGACGCTGCAGCGCGCCGGATCGCCTGACGGCGACGACGAGATTGAGTAGTAGCGCGGCGCCAGCAGCGACAGCATTTCCAGATAGGCGTGGAACGGCAGTTCGCAGGCCGGATGTTCTTCCAGCAAATCGAACACCGATTTGCGCCTCGCCAGCACGTCCGAGCGATAGCGCTCCGTGGAAGCCTCGTCGTCGCCGACGTAGGCGAGCAGTTTTGGCTTGGTGACGGGACAACGCGTGTGTTCCGACATGATCTGGATCTGCTTGCGGGTCGCGATCTGCTGCAACTCGACGAACTCGGTCAACAACCGGCCGACCGAGACGGCATCGCCGACCGGCAATTGCGCACGGCGGCCCTCCGCGACCTGCAGCCGGATCTGATCGGCCGGCAGGAAACCGAATCGGCGCGCGACGGAATCGACCAGCGCGGGATCGTTGCGCGGGACGACGCTGAGGTGGTCGCCGACACGATAGGTGATGCCGGGCGGCAATTGCACCTCGATATGCCGTGTCGAGCGGTCGGAAGGATTCGCGCCGCTTTTGTTCTGCAGCTCGGAGTTGACCGACACTTTCATCGGCGCAACGCCACCCTGCGCAACGAGCACGTTGACGGCGGACGGCGCCACCGGCTCGATCGAATAAAGCGGCGCGTCGTCGGCGCTGCGAGCGAAGCTGGAATCGACGCCCAGTTCCTTCATTGCCCCGGGTGCTGCCGCAGCGAACCATTTTTCGAACTGGCCATCGAGATCGCTGCGCGCATCACCCTCGCCGCGGGCGTAGAGGCTGCGCGCGCCATGCGCCGCCAACTGCTCGTCGATCACGCGCGGCACGGATTGATAGGTCGCCGCCCAGTCGCTGTTGCCACAGCCGAACACGGCGTAACGCACCTTGGCGAGCGCATCCTTCGGCAGGCCGCTGTCCAGCCATTTGACGAACTGCGTGGCGTTATCAGGGGCTGCGCCGTTGTAGGAAGCGCAGAAGATCAGCAGCCCGCCCTCCTCCGGCAGCTTGCCGACGTAATCGTCGAGCGCGCCGAGCTTGGTCGCAAAGCCGTTGACCTCGGCCAAATCTGCCACCCGCGTCGCCAGCTCTTCCGCCGTGCCGAGGTTGGAGCCGTAGAGCACGAGCAGCGGCGTGTTGTGGCCCGGACGGGTCCGCGCCTGCGGCGCTGCCGCGTTCGAGGCGGCGACGGCCACCGCTGCGCGGCCAGCGAAGGCGCCGCGATCCTTGTCGGCGCGCGGCCGCACCTTGATCTTGAAGCCGTCCGGCTTGATCGTCAGCGTTTCCTTCAGCTGCATCTGGTAACGGTTGACATCGATCAGCTTGAAGCGCTGCAGGATCATGCCGATCGCGAGCGCCGCCTCGTGCATCGCAAAGCCGCGGCCGATACAGGCGCGCTGGCCGTTGCCGAACGGCTTCCAGGCGTTGACCGGGCGCTTGGCTTCGGCCTCGCGGCTGAAATTCTCGGGATCGAAGGCATCCGGGTTCGGACCCCAAACGCTGGGATCGCGATGCAGCGCCATCACGAGCACCGTGATGAAAGTGTTCTTCCTCAGCTTGTATTTGCTGCCGATCGTCTCGTCCTGAAGCGGCGCAATGCCATAAGCGGGCGCCGGCGGCCACAGCCGCAGCGCTTCCTTCAAAATCTGCGTGATGTAGGTGAGCTGGGTGACCTGCTGATAGGTCGGCCGCGCATTGATGTCCGGCCCGAGCACCCGGTCGACTTCCTCATAGGCCTTCTTGAGCACTTCGGGATGCTTGAGCAGCGCATAGATCGTGCACGACAAAAGTCCGCTGGTGGTTTCGTGGCCCGCGATCAGGAATGTGTTGATCTGGTAGCGAATGTTGACGTCATCGAGCTGCTCGCCGGTGGCACGGTCGACGCCGGTCATCATGGCGCCGAGCATGTCCTTTTTGCCTTCGGCTGCCTCGGCGTTGCCGCGGCGCTCGGCGATGATCTCGTCGACCATCTTGTTCATGAAGGCGACGTCCTGCGCGAGGTCGCGGCGGCGCTTCTGCAGCCACAGGCCCTCGAGCGGAATGCCGCGCGTCATCATGATGGTCTCGAGCGAGCGCACCAGCGATTCCACGAACGGGTGATAGTCGCGGCGATAGAACGAATTGAATCGGTAGTCGAAGCCGCACAGGCCGATGGTGTCGAGCGTCAGCGCGGTCATGTCGTGGACGACGTCGATCTCCTCGTCGCCGTTGAGGCGTTCCCATTTCTTCACGAGCTGTTCGGCGATATCGACCATGCTCGGATGGTAGGACGTCATCGCGCGGTTGCCGAACGGCTGCAGCAGGATGTTGTGCGCCTTGCTCCAGTTCGGCTCATTGGTGTCGGCGGTAAACAGTCCATCGCCGCCGAC
The DNA here is from genome assembly GCF_054059515.1 of Bradyrhizobium sp. URHC0002. NCBI lineage: Bacteria > Pseudomonadati > Pseudomonadota > Alphaproteobacteria > Hyphomicrobiales > Nitrobacteraceae > Bradyrhizobium > Bradyrhizobium sp. URHC0002. Next base: position 7,483,042 of record NZ_JBSSCF010000001.1, read on the forward strand.
GGCGCGGACGCGGCGCAGCGAGCCGCGCACCGCCTTGTCGAAGCGCTTTTCGTCGGAGAGTTCGTCGATCAGATCATGGCCGGATACGATGACGAGCGGGGCGCCCATCATGTCGAGCCAGAAAATCGGCCCGAGTTCCTTGGTCAGCCGCACCAGATGCTGCACCGGCGCGTTGGGGTCCAGCGACAGCATGTTGCCGACGACGGGCTTTTTCGGCGGATGCGGGATCGGATTTAATTTATTGGGGGACGCCATTGGAAAATAGTCTCCTGGTCTCGATCTCTAATCGTCATTGCGAGCGAAGCGAAGCAATCCATCGCGCCGCAAAAAAGGAAGAATGGATTGCTTCGTCGCTTCGCTCCTCGCAATGACGATGGGCTGGCCCTCTGCCTCAACCAAATCGCTTCTTACGCCATTCGATCAGCTTGGCGCTGACCTCGTCGGGCTTTTCCTGCTGCGTCCAATGGCCGCTGTCGCGCACGAGATATTTTTCCAGATCGGGGATGATCTTCTCCATGCCATCGGCGGCCGACGGCGGCAGCACTGCGTCGTTCTCGGCCATGATCATCAGCGACGGCACGCGCACCGTATGGTCGAGACCTTCCGAGCGCTGCCAATTGCGCGAAAAGTTGCGGTACCAGTTGATGCCGCCGGTAAAGCCGGTCTTCGTGAAAGTATCGACGAACACCTTCCTTTCTTCCGGCGAAAGGATCGGCGTGCGCGGATCGAATTTTGCGTCGTAGGCAGCGATCATCTGCGGAAAGGCCAGGTTGGTCTTGGCCGATGCGCCGACACCCGCAACAGACGCCGCGGCCGAGGCGTCGTCCTTGCGCGGCAACGGCTTACGCATGAAGGCGTCGAACGTCTGCTCGACGCGGCTGCCGAAGATCTTGTCGGGCTCGCGGGCGGGATCCTGAAACTGCACGATATACATGCTGTCGCCGAACCGCTTGCGGAACAGCTCGATCGGATCGGCCGGCAGGCGGTCGTAATGCGGCGTGTTGACGCCGATCACGCCCGCGACCCGATCGATGTGGCGCAGCGGCATCTGCCAGACGATGAAACCGCCCCAGTCGTGGCCGACGAAAATCGCCTTGTCGATCTTGAGATGGTCGAGCAGTCCGACGAGATCGCCGGTCAGGTGCTCCATGTCGTAGGCCTCGACCGGTTCGGGCCGGTCGGTCGCGCCGTAGCCGCGCTGATCCGGCGCAATCACGCGGATGCCGGCCTCGCTCAAGGCCTTGATCTGGTGACGCCAGGAGAACGCGATTTCCGGCCAGCCATGGCAGAGAATGAGTGGCGGCGTGTCGGACTTCGGTCCCGCCTCGTAATAACCCATGCGAATACCGTTCACCTGGGCGAACTGCAGCGGCGGCATTTCAATCATCACCAGACCCTATTCAGCCGCGCTGGTCATGCTCGGCGGCGGCGCGAACGCGGCCTCCAGCGCCTCAAACTCTACCGGCAGCATGTCGCACATGACCTGGACATGGGGAATGATGTTGGCGCCGGCGATGAAGCCGAAATCGAGCTGGTCGCGGTAACTCTGCACGGTGATGTTGAGCGCGATCCCGTGGGTCGAGATCGAGACCGGGAAGATGTGCAGCAATTCCGCGCCTGCCGCGTAGAGCGTCTGCCGCGGCCCCGGCACGTTGGACACCGTGATGTTGGCGGATGGCGGCAACACGTTCGACAAGTCCGAGCGGCTGTAGAGCAGCGCCATAATCTGCACCAGGATCGGCGCGCCGAGCATCGACATGTTGGACACCTGCGGCATGAAGGCCCGCAGCGGATGCGACATCTCCTTGGACTTGGTGGACTGCGCTATGATCGCCTCCAGCCGCGCCTTCGGCTCCTCGATATTGGTGGCGATCGAGCAGATCATGCCGAACACCTGGTTGTTGGCCTCGGTGTTGCCCTCCTCGCGCAGCGAAATCGGCACCGCGGCCGTCATCGACTTGGCCGGCAAGGCGCCGCGCTCCAACAGATAGCGCCGGACCACGCCGGAGGACAGCGCCAGCACCACGTCATTGAGCTTGCCGCCGGATGCCTTGGCGACCGCCTTGGCCCGCGACAACGAGATCGAGGTGCCGGCAAAGCTGCGCTCTGACGAAATCGCCTTGTTCAAAATCGTCGGCGGCGAAACCATGCTGGCGATGCTGTCGCGCGACTTCGGATCGGAGATCTTGCCGACCACGTCGTTGACACTCTTGAGCATCGCCGGAATGCTGCCGGCGAATTTCACCGCGCTCTCGATCTGGAACATGGCGTTATCGAACAGGATCGATCCGATATCGCTCTTGCCGGAACGCGGCAGATCGATGGTCTTCGGCGTCGAGGAGCCGTCAAAGGGCTGGCGCCAGAGCTGCTGGTAAGAATCGATCAAATTGGCGGCGATGTCGCGCGGCTCGTTGCCGCCCTTGGCCTGCGGTATGGGTTGCTCGACCACGCGCGGCACCGGGGTGACGTCATAGATCATGTTGGTCAGCGCCGCGCCAGCGCCGCCGTCGATGCAGGCGTGGTGCATCTTGGAATAGAGCCCGATCTCGTTGTCCTTCATGCCCTCGAAGACATAGAACTCCCACAGCGGCCGGGCGCGGTTGAGGAGCTTGGCGTGCATCCAGCCGACGATGCGTTCCAGCGTCGCGCGGTCATACGGCGCCGGCAGGCTGCCACGGAAGATGTGACGGTCGATATCGAACTGGTCGTCCTCGACCCAGGACGGATGGTCGATATCGAGCGGCGCCTTTTCCAGACGCGCCTTGAGGATCGGCGCGATGTGCAGCCGCGAGGCGATCATCGCCTTGAAGTCCTCGAAGAAGTTACCGTTGTAGTTCTCCGGCAGGCGGAAGATCGCCATGCTGCCGACATGCATCGGCATCTCGGGCGTTTCCAGATACAGAAACGACGCGTCCATCGAAGACAGTTTCTTGGCGTCCGCCATATTTTCCTCCCGCAGTAGAAAACGCGGCGCCTTGGCAGCGCTTCTGGCGTCTAGAATGTCTTTGTTATTGGAGCATATCCGAAAACCTCTCACCATCCCGCATCAATTGCGGGACGGGATCTTTCGGGATCATGCCCTAAGCTCAGGGCGTTGGCTCAGGATTGTGCATTTTCAGGGGGGCCGTAGGCAATGGCAAAAGGTCCTGATCGGTCAAAATGCTTAAATTCCCCCTCGGGCTGCGCCAGACGGTCGGCCACCGCCCATAATGCTGCGGGGTTGACGCCGAGCCCGATATGGCTGGCGAAGTACACTTCGATGTTTTCGGCGGTTTCGGAGGGCCGCAACAGGCTGGTGTGCCAGTTCACGATCCCATCGGTACGGGAATAGATCGAGGTCGCCGGCACCGGCAGGTCACCGGCGATTGCCTCTCTTATCTCGGGATTATCGTCGACCGCCTCCCCCGACAGCGCCTCGTAGAGTCGGGTGGCGTTGGTCGCCCGGATGTCGTTGGCAAACGGACTGCCGAGCGTGATCACGGAACGCACCATGTCCGACATCTGCAGGGCGAGATCGCGTGCATAGACGCCGCCGAGACTCCAGCCGACCAGGCTGACCTTGCGGCCGCTCGATTCATGAATGCGCCGCAGGAGATCGCGCAACGCAGCGCGCTTGGAAGCGACGCCGCCGAGATTGCGGCCCATGTTCCACGCATGGGTGTCGTACCCGAGTTCTTTCAGGTAGCGCCGCATTGGCGCCATCGAAAGATCGCTGGCGAGAAAGCCCGGGAGCGCCAAGACCGGATGCCCGTCGCCCTTCGGCGCGCGCAACAATAGCGGCGCCAGCAGCAAGCTCGAATTCAGCTCGAACAGGCCCCTCGCCTCGGCGAGCATCAGAAACAGGCTCGGCGGCTGAAGCCGTTGCTCGCCCGTCGCTGCGCCGCCTTCCGCGATGGCCACTATTACTTGTCCTTCTTGCCCATGCCGCCGAGGCCGGCCATGGTCACGAACATGTCCTGGAAACGCTCGGCGATTTTGGGATCGAACGTGAACCAGCTCTGGATCAGCGATTCCGGGGAAACCTTTTCGATGTTGGCCATCATCTGCTGCTGCATCTTGTCCATCACCGCCGTCTGCATCGGCTGCACGTCCGGAAGGCCGAAAAACTGCCTGGCCTCCAGCGGCGTGCAATCTACTTCGACGTTAACCTTCATGACCGCTCCTCTTGCTGGCTGCTTGCAGTATCGCCACGATAACCCTGATCGCGCAAGGACAAGACCCGGTCCCCCCGTCTCAGTTCCCGGTATGGTCAACCAAAGCGTTCGACGGCAAAGGGTCTGGCATCGGCAAACGGGGTCTCGCCGGTCATCATTTCGGCCAGCAGGCGGCCGGTTGCGGGTCCGAGCGTCAGGCCGTGGTGCTGGTGGCCGAAATCGAACCATAGCCCGTCATGGCGGGGGGCCTTGCCGATGACCGGCAACATGTCTGGCAGACAGGGTCGCGCCCCCATCCAGGGTTTGGTGTCGACCGGCTCGCCCAGCGGGAACAGTCGATGCGCCCGCGGCAGGGCCTGCTCGACCTGGACCGGGCTCGGCGGCGCATCGCGGTGGGCGAACTCCGCGCCGGTGGTCAGGCGGATGCCCCGGTTCATCGGCGCCAGCAGATAGCCGAGATCGGTGTCCAGCACAGGATGATTCAAGACCGCGTTACCGCGCGGCTTGACGTGCAAATGGTAACCACGCTTGACCTGCAGCGGGATGGAATAGCCGAGCGGCGCAAAAATCTGATCGGACCACGGCCCCATCGCCACCACGGCCTCGCGCGCCGTAATGGTGCCTTCCAGCGTCGCCACCCGCCACCGTCCGCCGGATTGTTCGAGCGTTCGTGCATCACCGACAAGGTATCGCCCGCCCTTGCGGCCGAACAGCGCCGCATAAGCCTTGGCCAGCCCGCCGGGATCGGGCACAAATCCCGGCGCCGGAAAATGGATTCCGCCGCTGAAATCGCCGGTCAGATGAGGCTCGCGCGCAATAATTGCCGCCGTGTCCAGGATCTCGCCGGCGACGCCATACTGCCTGGCGCGCTCCAGCTCCCCCACGGCGCCAGCCAGCGTCGCCTCGGAGCGAAACAGCTTGATCCAGCCGTTCCGCCGCAACAGCTCCGGTACGTTGGCTTCCGCGATCAACGCCTCATGCTCGATCAGGCTGCGCTGGATCAGCGGCAATTCGGCCATCGCGCTGTGCAGTGCACGCTCGGGTGACGAAGCAAGGAAATAACGTACCAGCCACGGCAGGAAGGCCGGCAAGTCCCTGAAATGGTAACGCACGTGCGGCGCGCGAAGGAACGCGTAGCGCAGGATCTGGCCGAGATCCCGCGGAAACATGTAGGGAAAGACCGAGGCGCATTCGATCAGTCCGCCATTGCCGTGACTGGTTTCCTCGCCGGCAACCTCATGCCGGTCGATCAGAACGACGTTCCGGCCACGTTTCTGCAAATGCAAGGCAGCGCTGACACCCACCATGCCCGCACCCAGGACGAGTACGTCGGCCTTCAGTTCCGCCATCTGGCACTCCGAAAATTCAATGTAACGCGCTTGCGCGCGCGGCTTATTCTGAAACTAGTCAATACCGCACCGCCGCGCAAACCGGCACGCAGTGCGGGATAATGATGCTTGTGCGGTGGCTGGACTCTGGCAGCATGGCTCGGCAATATCCGACGCCAGAGCATGATTTGGAAAAGTGGACACCGGTTTTCCCTCGGGACAAACGCGGAACGCGTTTGCCCGAGATCATGCTCAAACAAGAATGATCGACGAGCATGATTCAACGCAGTTGAAGCATGCTCTCGTCGCGGAAATGGCTGATCAGAGCGGGGAAATCGAACAAATGTCGGTACGACGGAATTTGCTTGCGGCGGCCATGGCTTCAATCATCGCGCTCGCGATGGTCCCGGCATCGGCCCAGACCCTGCGCTACGCCAACCAGGGCGACCTCAAATCGCTCGACCCCTACACGCTGAACGAGAGCACCACCCACGCCCATCTCGGACATGTCTTCGAAGGCCTGGTGGCCCGCGACAGGGACCTGAAGATCATCCCGGCACTGGCGGAAAGCTGGGAAACGCCGGAGCCGACCCGCTGGCGGTTCCATTTGCGCAAGGGCGTGAAATTCCAGAACGGCGACCCCTTCACCGCCGACGATGTGGTGTTCTCGGCGGATCGCGTTCGCAAGAAAGGCTCGAACCTGCAGACCCGCATTCCCACCGACGCCAAGGTCGTCAAGGTCGACGACCACACGGTGGACTTCATCCTGACTTCGCCAAATCCCATTCTCAATTCGCAATGGGATACCTGGTACATCATGAGCAAGAAATGGGCCGAGGCGAACAACTCTGTCGAACCGACGCCCGCCGCCGCGACCACGCCGAGCTTTGCCTCGCTCAATGCCAATGGCACCGGCCCCTTCACCGTCGAGAGCCATCAGCCCGGCGTCAAGACCGTGTTCAAGGCCAACCCGAACTGGTGGCGCAAGGCGGAACATAACCTGAAAGAAATCATCTTTACGCCGATCGGCTCGGACGCCACGCGCGTGGCCGCCCTGCTCTCGGGCGAAGTCGACGTCATCGAGCCCGTTCCGATCCAGGATATCACGCGCGTCGATTCCACCCCCAACGCCCAGGTGCTGAAGGGACCGGAACTCCGCACCATCTTCCTCGGCATGGATCAGGTGCGCGACGAACTGCTCTATTCCAACGTCAAGGGCAAGAACCCGTTCAAGGACGTCAAGGTGCGTGAGGCCTTCTTCAAGGCCATCGACATCGAACTGATCAAGACCCGCGTCATGCGCGGCCTGTCGACGCCCTCGGCGCTGATGATCGCGCCGCAACTGTTCAAACTGTCCGGCGACTTCACGCGGCCGAAACTCGATCCTGACGGCGCCAAGAAGCTTCTGACCGAAGCCGGTTATCCCGATGGCTTCGAAGTCACGATGGACTGCCCGAACGACCGCTACGTCAACGACGCCGCGATCTGTCAGGCAGTCGTCGGCATGCTGGCCCGCATCGGCGTCAAGGTAACGCTGCTGGCCCAGCCCAAGGCGCAGTATTTCGCCAAGGTGCTGAAGCCCGGCGGCTACCAGACTTCGTTCTACCTGCTCGGCTGGACACCCGGCACGCTCGACTCCCACAACGTCCTGTTCGACATCATGGGCTGTCGCGACGATCCGAAATCCAGCCGCGGCGAGGGCAATCTCGGCGGCTACTGCAACAAGGGCCTCGACGAACTCACCGACAAGGTGCTGCAGGAGTCCGACATGACCAAGCGCGACCTGCTGATCAAGCAGGCGTACGAAATCGGCGCCAAGGACTTTGGATATATCCCGCTGCACCAGCAGGCGCTGGCGTGGGGCGTGTCGAAGAAAGTGAAGCTCAGCCAGCGCGCCGACAACCAGGTCCTGCTCTATTGGGCAACCAAACAGGACTAGTCAGGCTTCAAAACCAGGTCCCGGCGGCTTAGCGGCTTCCGGGACTTTTCGTTCCCGGCGACAGCGACGTCCGCCGCCGCACCAAGAGAGCAGTGAAAGGAATCCATGCTCGCTTTCACTCTTCGCCGCGCTATCCAGGCCATCGGCGTCATGATTGCGGTCGGCGTCATCGCGTTCTCGATGTTCCGCTTCGCCGGCGACCCCGTCAACCAGATCGTCTCGCTGGATACGCCGGCCGCTGAACGCGAGGCGGTGCGCAAATCTCTCGGCCTCGACGATCCCGTGCCGGTGCAGTTCGCCCGCTACTTTGCCAATGCCGCGCAATTCAAGTTCGGGGTGTCCTATCAGTTTCGCCAGCCGGTTTCGAACCTGTTGATGGAGCGAATGCCGGCGACGCTGGAACTCGCCGCCTGCGCTACGGTGTTCGCCATGGTGTTCGGCATCCTGATGGGGGTCTATTCGGCACTGCGACGCGACACGATTCTCACGAAGTTCTTCCAGGCGGTATCGCTGATCGGAATCTCGCTGCCGACCTTCCTGATCGGCATTCTCCTGATCTATCTGTTCTCGGTGACGCTGGGCTGGCTGCCTTCATTCGGCCGTGGCGATGTGGTGCGGATCGGATGGTGGACCACCGGCCTGCTAACCCTTTCCGGCCTCAAGGCGCTGATCATGCCCTCGATCACGCTCGGCCTGTTTCAGATGACCCTGATCATGCGGCTGGTGCGCGCTGAAATGCTCGAAGTGCTCCGCACCGATTACATTCGCTTCGCCCGCGCCCGCGGCCTCACCACACGCGCAATCCATTTCGGACACGCGCTCAAGAACACGCTGGTTCCGGTCATTACTGTGGCAGGGCTGCAGTTTGGCTCGGTAATTGCATTTGCCATCATTACCGAAACCGTCTTCCAATGGCCGGGTATGGGGTTGTTGTTCGTGCAGGCGGTGCAAAATGTCGATATCCCGATCATGGCCGCCTACCTGCTGATGGTGTCGCTGATCTTCGTCACCATCAATCTGGTGGTCGATATCCTCTACACCATTGTCGATCCGCGCCTGCGCTCGACGATCAGCCGTCCGGCCTGAAGCGAGACGCCCAATGTCCGACGCCGTCGTCCCACACCAAGCAGAGCCCGCCGCGCCGCCAGCGCGCGCCGGCACGGGCTGGTTGAAGCGCGCACTCGACAGCGACATCTTCTATTCGTTCCGCCGCTCCCGCATGACCATGGTGGCGGCGGCGGTGACGCTGCTGTTCTTCCTGCTGGCGCTCTTTGCATCGCAACTCGCGGTGCAGAACCCGTTCGATCCAGCGCAGCTGCAATTGATGAATTCGCGGATCTCGCCGCTATGGACGGCCGACGGCCAGAGCCCGTTCCTGCTCGGCACCGACGAGCAGGGCCGCGACGTGTTTTCCGCCATTCTCTACGGCTTGCGGATTTCGCTCGCGGTCGGCGTGCTCGGCGTCATCTTTGCCGGCGCGCTCGGCATCACGCTCGGGCTGGTCGCGGGCTATGTCGGCGGCGCGGTCGACGGGCTGATCATGCGCATCGCCGACGTGCAGCTCACCTTCCCTGCGATCCTGATCGCGCTATTGGTCAACGGCGTCGCCAAGTCCGTGTTCGGCAACCGGCTGGACGCCATGAGCACGCTGGCGGTGCTGGTGGTCGCGATCGGCCTGAGCTTCTGGGTGCAATATGCCCGCACCGTGCGCGGTTCGGTCATGGTCGAGAAGAACAAGGACTATGTCGCGGCGGCGCAGTTGATTGGCCTCCCCGCGCCCAAGATCATTTTCCGGCATGTGCTGCCCAACACAATGGGCCCGATTCTGGTAATCGCGACCATCAACCTGGCGCTCGCCGTCATCACCGAGGCGACGCTGTCGTTCCTCGGCGCCGGCATGCCCGACACCATGCCCTCGCTCGGCACCCTGATCCGGATCGGCAACAATTATCTGTTCGCCGGCGAATGGTGGATCGTGGCCTTCCCCGGCATTGCGCTGGCGGGACTGATCCTCTCCATCAACCTGCTCGGCGACTGGCTGCGCGACGCACTCAATCCAAAGCTCCGATGACCGTACCCGTTCTCTCCGTGCGTAACCTCGAGGTGGAATTCCTCACCCGCCGCAGCGCGCTGCGCGCGATCAACGGCGTCTCCTTCGACATCGCCAAGGGCGAAGTGCTCGGCGTGGTTGGCGAGTCCGGCGCAGGCAAATCGGTCACCGGCCTCGCCGTAATCGGGTTGATCGATCCGCCCGGCCGCATCGCGGGCGGCGAGATCTACCTGTCGGGGACGCGGATCGATCATCTGCCGCCGGAAGAAATCCGCCGCATCCGGGGCAAACGGATCGGCATGATCTTCCAGGATCCGCTGACCAGCCTCAATCCGCTCTACCGGATCGGCGACCAGATCGTCGAGACGATCCGGACCCATATGAATCTGTCCGAGACTGCGGCGCGCAAGCGCGCCATCGATCTGCTGGCCGAGGTCGGAATCCCCGCGCCGGAAAAACGCATCGACGCCTATCCGCACGAATTCTCCGGCGGCATGCGCCAGCGCGTCGTGATTGCCCTTGCGATCTGTGCCGAACCGGAACTGATCATTGCCGACGAGCCGACCACCGCGCTCGACGTCTCCGTGCAGGCGCAGATCATTTCGCTGATCAAGCGCCTCGGACGCGATCACGGCACCGCCGTCATGCTGGTGACCCACGACATGGGCGTGATCGCCGAGACCTCCGATCGCGTGGCGGTGATGTATTCGGGACGGATCGCCGAAATCGGTCCGGTGCAGGACGTGGTGCAGAACCCGCTGCACCCCTATGCCAAGGGGTTGATGGGCGCGATCCCGACGCTGGCCGGCGAAGGCAAGCGCCTGGTGCAAATTCCAGGCTCGATGCCGCGGCTGTCGGCGATCCCCCCGGGCTGCTCGTTCAATCCGCGCTGTGCTTTTGCGTTCGACCGTTGCCGCGTCGAACGGCCAGAGCCGCTCAAGCACGGCTCACACTCGGTGGCCTGCCATCTCTTCGATACCGCGCCAAACGAAACCGCGAAGGAGACCGCGGCATGACGGCCTCTTTTGTCGATGTGAGAAATCTGCGGCGGGTGTTCGACGTCTCAAAACCGTGGCTCAACCGCGTCCTTGAAGGCGGCCATCTGGAATTTTTGAAGGCCGTCGACGGCGTGACATTCGATATCAAAAAGGGCGAAACCTTCGCGCTCGTCGGCGAGTCAGGTTCTGGCAAGACCACGGTAGCGCGGATGGTGGTGGGATTGCTGCCGCCGAGCTCGGGCGAAGTGATCATCGACGGCGTGTCGATGACGAATGCGAGGCAGGCCCAGGCGCGGCAGCGGCTGCGCCGCCGCATCCAGATGATCTTCCAGGACCCCTATGCGAGCCTCAATCCGCGTTTTCGGGTCGATGCCATCGTGTCCGAACCGATCCGCGCTTTCGACCTGATCCAGGGCGAGCGCGATATTCGCTCGCGCGTCGGTGAATTGCTGAGCGTCGTCGGCCTGCATCCCGACGACGGCCTGAAATATCCGCATGAATTCTCCGGCGGCCAGCGCCAGCGCATCGCGATCGCGCGCGCGCTGGCGTCGGAGGCCGAATTCATCGTCTGCGACGAGCCGACCTCGGCCCTGGATGTTTCCGTGCAGGCGCAGATCCTCAACCTGATGCGCGATCTGCAGGACAAGTTTGGACTGACCTATCTATTGATCAGCCATAACCTCGCCGTCGTCCGCCACATGGCGACCCGGATCGGCGTGATGTATCTCGGCCGCATCGTCGAGATTGCCGAAGGGCGCGAATTGTTCGCCAATCCCAAAATGCCCTACACCAAGATGCTGCTCGGCGCGGTTCCCGATCTTGCGATGTCCGGCCGCCAGCGCATTCCGGTCAAGGGCGAAATTCCCAATCCGATCCATCCGCCACCCGGCTGCGCCTTCAACCCGCGCTGCCCGCTGGCGTTCGATCTCTGCCGGAAGGAAGCGCCTGTCCTGATCGACGGCGTCGCCTGCCATGCTGTCAACCAACCGGTTGAGGCCACAGCCTCGGTATGATCAGGGAGATGGGTGCAATGCGTGGCATCCCAGCGGTTGGCATCCAGCTTCGCCTGTGGTCAAGTGCGCGCGCATCGCGATACCAGCACCGCATCGGACTCCCATGAGCAACATCAATCCCGATCCATTCACCACCCGGCCGGAAATCGAAGGCACCTTTGGTGTCGTGACCTCCACCCACTGGATCGCCACCGCCGTCGGCATGGGCATTCTGGAAAAAGGCGGCAACGCCTTCGACGCCGGGGTTGCAACCGCCTTCACGCTGCAGGTGGTCGAGCCGCATCTGAACGGTCCGGGCGGCGATGTGCCGATCATTGTGCACGACACCAAACGCGGCCGCACCGAGGTGATCTGCGGTCAGGGTCCCGCGCCGGCGAAGGCGACCATTGCCCACTACAAGGGCGAAGGCCTGGAGATGGTGCCCGGCACCGGGCTCCTCGCCGCCTGCGTTCCCGGCACGTTCGAATCCTGGATGCTGCTGCTGCGCGACTACGGCACGATGCGGCTGCGCGACGTGCTGGAGCCCGCGATCGCCTACGCGCGAGACGGCTATCCGCTGGTCGAGCGAGCGGCGGCGACCATCCAGGTCGTGGAGAAATTGTTCCGCAAGCACTGGACGACATCGGCGGCGGTCTACCTGCCGAACAACGAAGTGCCGAGGCCCGGCACGCTGTTTACCAACAAGCAGCTCTCGGAAACCTATGCCCGCATCCTGAAGGAAGCCGAAAGCGCCGGCTCCGACCGCGTCGCGCAGATCGAGCGTGCGCGAAAATCCTGGTCGCATGGTTTTGTGGCCGAAGCGATCGACAAGTTCTGCCGCACCCAGGACGTCATGGACGTCAGCGGCTCGCCGCATCGCGGCGTACTTTCGGCCGACGACATGGCGCGCTGGCAGCCGACCGTCGAAGCGCCGCTGACCTACGACTATGGCCGCTACACGGTCTGCAAGCCCGGCGTCTGGAGCCAGGGTCCCGTCATGCTGCAGCAGCTCGCGCTGTTGAAGGGCTTTGAGCTCGACGGACTCGATCCCGCCGGCCCCGAATTCATCCACCTGCAGATCGAATGCGCAAAACTCGCCTTCGCCGATCGCGAGAAGTTTTATGGCGACCCAAAATTCACCGACATCCCGATCGAGACCTTGCTGTCGGACGCCTACAATGACGCGCGCCGCAAGCTCATTTCCAAGGACAAGGCCTCGCTCGATTTCTTGCCCGGCTCGGTGGAAGGTTTCGGCTCGGTGGTCAAGCTGCGCCGTGCCGAAGGCCATCGCGAGGCGGTCGGCGCCATGGGCGCGGGCGAGCCGACCGTCGGCCGCTTCGGCGAGGTACGCGGCGACACCGTGCATTTCGACATCATCGACCAGGCCGGCAACATGGTGTCGGCGACGCCGTCCGGCGGCTGGCTGCAGTCCTCGCCGGTCATTCCCGAACTCGGCTTCTGCCTCGGCAGCCGCGCGCAGATGTTCTGGCTGGAGGAGGATCACCCGGCGGCGCTCGCGCCTGGCAAGCGGCCGCGCACCACGCTCTCGCCGACCATGGCTCTGCGCGACGGCGAGCCGTACATGGCCTGGGGCTCGCCCGGCGGCGACCAGCAGGATCAATGGACCACGCAATTCTTCCTGCGCCATGTGCACGCCAAACTGAACCTGCAGGAAGCGATCGACGCGCCGGCGTGGCACTCCGAGCATTTCCCGATCTCGTTCTGGCCGCGCACCGCGCGCCCCGGCGTGCTCGTGGTGGAAAACCGCGTGCCGAAAGCGACCGTCGATACCCTGAAGGGTCGCGGCCATGTCGTCGAGATCGGCCCCGACTGGTCGGAAGGCCGCCTCACCGCAGCCTCCAAACTTGGCCGCCGCCGCCGCGCCGCTGCCAACCCAAGGGGTATGCAGGGTTACGCGGCCGGACGATAGTTAGAGAAGAGACAAGATGACCTGGTCGATCATCGCCCGCGATCCCCTCACCGGCCAAATCGGCATTGCGGTTGCGACAAGGTTTTTTGCGGTCGGCGCACGCGTGCCGCACATTGCGCCCGGCATCGGTGGCGTCGCGACGCAGGCGCTGGTCAATCCTTATTACGGCATCGACGGCGTAAAACTGCTGCGCGAAGGGCGCGAGCCGCGCGAGGTGGTGGACACGCTGATTGCCACCGACGACGGCCGCGAAGCCCGGCAGCTTCATGTCATGGATATCAAGGGCCGGATCGCTGCGCATACCGGCACCGAATGCGTCGACTGGTGCGGACATATTCAGGGCGACGGCTTTTCCCTTGCCGGCAACATGCTGGCGGGCGCCGCCGTGCTCGACGATACCGCGCGGGCTTTTATCGCCAATGCCAGCCTGCCGTTCGCCCAACGGCTGATCGTGGCCATGAAGGCCGGCGAAGCCGCCGGCGGCGACAAGCGCGGCAAGCAATCGGCCGCGCTGGTGATCCAGGGCGAGGAGGAATGGTCCGATCTCGACCTGCGCGTCGACGACCATACCGATCCACTTGCCGAACTCGAGCGTCTGGAACAGGTCAGCCGCGAGCGCTGGGTGCATTTCCGCCCATTCCTGCCGACGCGCAGCAATCCGGCAGGGATCACCGACCGTGCCGTCATCGACGCCACCATCGAGGCGGCCATGGCCCGCAAGACATGACGGCAAGCCCACTGATCGAAATCGAGGGCCTGCGCGTGGTCTTCCACGGCGACGACGGCCGCACCACGCATGCGGTCGACAGCGTCGATCTCAGCGTCGCCAATGGCGCGACGCTGGGCCTGGTCGGGGAGTCCGGCTGCGGCAAGAGCGTGACCTCGCTCGCCATCATGGGACTGTTGTCGAAGCACTCGGCGGAGGTCTCCGGTTCGATCCGCTTCGACGGTTGTGATCTGCTCGATGTCCCCGACGAAACCCTGCGCGATCTGCGCGGCAACCGGCTCGCGATGATCTTCCAGGAGCCGATGACCTCGCTCAATCCGAGTTTTACCATCGGCGACCAGATCATCGAGACGATTTTGCGCCATCGCGGCGGCTCTCGGCGGCAGGCGCGCGAGCGCGCCGTCGAGCTGTTGCGCCGGGTCCACATTTCCTCGCCCGACAAGCGCATCGACGAATATCCGCACAAGCTCTCCGGCGGCATGCGCCAGCGCGTGATGATCGCGATGGCGCTGGCCTGCGACCCGCGCCTTCTGATCGCGGATGAGCCGACCACCGCGCTCGACGTCACCCTGCAGGCGCAAATCCTCGATCTGATGCGCGAACTCAAAGCTGCCAGCGGCGCAGCAATCATTCTGATCACCCACGATCTCGGCGTGGTCGCCGAAGTCTGCGACGAGGTCGCCGTGATGTATGCCGGCGAAATCGTTGAGCGCGCGCCGGTCGACGAGCTCTTTGCCAATCCGCAGCATCCCTACACCGTCGGCCTGCTCGGTTCGATCCCGCGGCTCGACCGCCGCGCCGCGCATCTGGCGACCATCGAGGGCATGGTGCCGAACATGGCGAACCCGCCATCCGGCTGCCGCTTCGCGGCGCGCTGTCCGTTCGTCCTTGAAACCTGCATCGCCGCGCCGCCGCCGTTGGCCATCGTGAGCCCGAGCCACGCCTCGCGCTGCATCCGGGCGCCGCTGGAGCGGCTGGTGTCATGACGGCCCTGCTCGAAGTCGAAGGCCTGGTGAAGCATTTCGTCGCTGCGCGGTCGGTGTTTGGCCGGCCCACCGCCTATGTCAAAGCGGTCGACGGCGTCAGCTTCACCGTCGAGGCCGGCAAGACGCTGGCGCTGGTCGGCGAATCCGGCTGCGGCAAATCCACCGTGAGCCGGCTGGTGCTGCGGCTGATCGAGCCGGATGCCGGAACCGTTCGCTTCGAAGGCCGCGACCTCGGCGCGCTCGACGCCAATGCGTTGCGCGCCTTCCGCCGCGACGCGCAAATCATTTTCCAGGACCCCTATGCGTCCTTGAACCCGCGAATGACCGTCAGCCAGATCCTGACCGAGCCGCTGGCGCTGCACGATCTGGTGCCGGCTGCGCGCCGCCACGAGCGGGTCGAAGAATTGCTGCGGCTGGTCGGGTTGGAGCTGCGCTTTGCCCGCCGCTATCCGCATGAATTTTCCGGCGGCCAGCGCCAGCGCATTGCGATTGCGCGGGCGCTCGCCGTGGAGCCGAAACTGATCATCTGCGACGAGCCGGTGTCCGCGCTCGACGTCTCGATCCGTTCGCAGATCCTCAATTTGTTGCGCGACCTGCAGGACCGGCTCGGCCTCGCCTACATCTTTGTCAGCCACGATCTTGCGGTCGTAAAACACATCGCCGACCGGGTCGCGGTGATGAATCTCGGCGGCATCGTCGAGACCGCCGCCGCCGACGCGCTGTTTGCCGCACCCCGGCATCCCTATAGCCGCGCGCTGTTGTCGGCCATTCCGGTGCCCAAGCCGCAGGCCAAGCGCAGCCGCATCGTGCTGGAGGGCGAGATGCCGAGCGCGCTCAATCCTCCCGCCGGCTGCCGCTTCCATACCCGCTGCCCCTACGTCGTCGAACGCTGCCGCACTGAAATTCCTCAGCTGCTCGCCGACGGCACGGGACACGCCACCGCCTGTCACCGCACGGCGGAATTGCCGGCGCCCGAGAATATCGTGCCGGCCGATGGCGGCTTTTCGCCGGTGCTGGAAAAACTGGTCGCCGCCTTCAGCGGTGGCACGGAAGGTGCAGGCCGCGGCGGGGTTGATGTATCAGGGACACGGCCAGCGGCACTGTAATCGTGGATATCGTGGATAGAGGGATGGCAGCATGAAAATCATTCGTTTGGCAGTCACCGCGGCGGCGCTGCTGCTGTCGCTTCCGGCAACCGTTCAGGCCCAGACCACGCTGCGGATCGGGCTCGCCGAGGACCCCGATATCCTCGATCCGACCATGGCACGCACCTATGTCGGTCGCATCGTGTTCGCATCGTTCTGCGACAAGCTGTTCGACATCGACGAAAAGCTCAACATCGTGCCGCAGCTCGCGCTGAGCCATGAAACGTCGGCCGACGGCAAGGAAGTCACCATCAAGCTCAGGCCGGGCGTCAAGTTTCACGACGGCGAGCCCTTCAATGCGGAAGCTGCAAAATTTTCGCTGGAACGGCATCTGACATTCCCGGGCTCGTTTCGAAAGCCGGAACTGGCAGCCGTCGATCGTATCGATGTCGTCGATCCCCTCACCATCAAGCTGGCATTGAAGGCGCCCTACTCGCCGCTGGTCGCGCAGCTCACCGACCGCGCGGGCATGATGGTGTCGCCCAAGGCCGCCAAAGAGGCCGGCGACAAGTTCGGGCTGCGCCCGATTTGCGCCGGTCCATACAAGTTCGTCGAACGCGTGCAGCAGGACCGCATGGTGTTCGAGAAATTCGCCGACTACTGGAACAAGGACAATATCCACATCGACCGCATCGTCTACCTGCCGCTGGTGGATGCGACGGTGCGCCTTGCCAATTTGAAATCCGGCGGCCTTGACCTGATCGAACGCCTGCTCGCGACCGACCTCAAGGAAGTGCAGTCGGACTCGAAGCTGAAATTGTCCAGCGCGATCGAGCTCGGCTACCAGGGCGTGACGCTGAACGTCGGCAAGGACAAGGCCAAGGGGCCGCTCAGCCAGTCCGCCAAGGTGCGGCAGGCGCTCGACCTCTCGCTCGACCGCGACGCGATCAGCCAGGTGGTGTCCAACGGCGAGTTCAAACCCGGAAACCAGTGGGTCAACCCCGACCATCCCTATTACCAAAAGGCTTTTCCGGTGCGGAAGCGCGACGTCGCCAAGGCCAAGGCGCTGTTGAAGGAAGCCGGCGTCACGCCGCCG
Source organism: Bradyrhizobium sp. URHC0002 (assembly GCF_054059515.1). Lineage (NCBI taxonomy): Bacteria > Pseudomonadati > Pseudomonadota > Alphaproteobacteria > Hyphomicrobiales > Nitrobacteraceae > Bradyrhizobium > Bradyrhizobium sp. URHC0002. Next base: position 7,500,327 of record NZ_JBSSCF010000001.1, read on the forward strand.
ATCAGCGTCGACTTCATGGTGTCGAAAGGCGCGGAAACCGAAGCGGCATCGCAGGTGATCCAGTCGATGGCGGCGGAAGCCGGTTTCGACATGAAGCTCAGGGTCACCGAGTTCGCGACGTCATTGAAACAGGCCGAGGCCGGAGAATACCAGGCCTATCTGCTGGCCTGGAGCGGCCGGATCGATCCGGACGGCAATTCCTACATCTTCCAGAAAACCGACGCGCCGCAGAATTACAGCGCATGGTCCAATCCGGAGGCCGACAAGGCTCTCGACGACGGACGTCTTGTGACGGATCAGGCGCAGCGCAAGGCGATCTATGAAAAACTGGCGAAGATCGTGCTGGACGAAAAGCCGCTGCTCTACATCTATCACCGCCGCATCCTGATCGCGCATACCACCAAGCTCGAGGGCTACAAGCAGATGCCGGACGGACTGGTGCGCGTCGTCGGGCTGAAGCTGAAGTGAGCGCTGCTACACCCGGGATCGCGCCATGCTGAACTTCCTCGCACGGCGTATCGTCCAGCTCATTCCGACGCTGTTCTTCGTCTCGATCCTGATTTTTTCGCTGCAGCAATTGCTGCCGGGCGATCCGGCGCTGGTGATGGCGGGCGAGGAACGCGACCCCGACGTGATCGCGCAGATCCGCCAGCAGTACCGGCTCGATCAGCCGGTGCCGGTGCAGTATGTCTACTGGGTCAAGGGCGTGTTATCGGGCGATTTCGGCGAGTCGCTGCGCAACAAGGTGCCGGTGCGCGAGTTGATCGCGCAGAAGCTGCCGGTGACGATGCAACTGGCGTCGATGGCGATCATCATCGCCTTCCTGATCGGAATCCCCGCAGGGATAGTGTCGGCCGTCAAGAAGGGCACGGCCTGGGACTACGGCGCCAATTTCTTCGCGCTGTGGGGCATCTCGACGCCGAATTTCTGGCTCGGCATCATGCTGATCTTCCTGTTCTCGATCAAGCTCGGCTGGCTGCCGGCATCGGGCTATGTGCCGCTGACCGAGAACTGGCGCGCCAGTATCGCCGCCACCATCATGCCCGCTTTCGTGCTGGGCAACGCGATTGCCGCGATCCTGATGCGGCATACCCGCAGCGCCATGTTGCAGGTGCTGGAAAGCGACTACGTCCGCACTGCCCGCGCCAAGGGCCTTTCCGAACGCTCCGTCATTCTCAAGCACGCCATGCGCAACGCGCTGACGCCGATCATTACGCTCGGCGCGCTCGAACTGGGCACGCTGCTGTCGGGCGCGGTGCTGACCGAGCAGATCTTTTCGATACCGGGCTTTGGCAAGCTGATCGTCGATGCGGTCTTCAATCGCGATTATGCGGTCGTGCAAGGCGTCGTGCTGGTGACGGCGACAATTTACATCACGCTCAATCTCATTGCCGATATCGCTTATGTCCTCGTCAACCCGCGGCTGAGGGCGTAGGCGATGGCCGACACCACGCTCAGCGCGTTACCGATTGCCGTCTCGGACGAACTGGAGAGCCCGGCGCGGCGCGCGTTGCGGCGTCTGTTCAAGCGCAAGGGCGCGGTCGCGGGCCTCGTCGTGATCGCAACTTTCATCTTGCTCGCGGTGTTTGCGCCGCTGATCTCGCCTTATGAGCCGATCGCGACGAGCTGGTCGCTGGTGCGCAAGCCGCCTTCCGCGTTGCACTGGTTCGGCACCGACGAACTTGGCCGCGACATTCTCGCCCGCGTGATCTACGGGGCGCGGGCTTCGCTGCTGGCCGGCGCCATCTCGGTCGGGATCGCACTTTCCATTGGCGTACCGCTCGGCCTGTTGTCGGGTTATCGCGGCGGCTTCATCGACGCCCTGATCAGCCGCATGACGGATGCGATGCTGGCCTGCCCGTTCCTCATCCTCGCGATTGCGCTGGCGGCGTTTCTGGGGCCGAGCCTCGGCAATGCCATGATCGCGATCGGCATATCGGCGACGCCGATCTTCGTGCGGCTCACGCGGGGCCAGGTGATGAGCGTGAAGGTCGAGGATTACGTCGAGGCCGCGCGCGCGATGGGCAATCCGCGCTGGCGCATCGCACTGTTTCACATCCTGCCCAACATCATGCCGGCGCTGTTGGTGCAGGCGACGCTGTCAATCGCCGCCGCAATCATTGCGGAAGCTGCGCTGTCTTTCCTCGGCCCTCGGCCAGCAGCCGCCGGCGCCATCCTGGGGCAGCATGCTGAACGCAGCGCAGCGCTTCCTGACCAACGCACCCTGGATGGCGGTCTGGCCGGGGTTCGCGATCTTTCTCGTGGTGCTGTCGTTCAACCTGGTCGGCGACGGCCTGCGCGACGCGCTGGATCCGAGGGAGCGGTAAGCGCAAGACCCTCACGGTGAGGAGGCGCTTCTTCAGCGCCGTCTCCGGACGATACTTCGTATCGCCGGGAGAACCATGAAGCCACAGGCGGGCCTTCATCCTTCGAGACGCCCGCTGTGCGGGCTCCTCAGGATGAGGTCTTAGATCACCACCTCCCGCAGCACTCGCCGGCAATCCATCTCATATTCCAGATCGATCACCGGAGGCCGAGCAAAATGCCAGGTCAATCCGGCCCGCGCGGCGCCACGGCGAACCAGCGCCTCGGCAAAGACGTGGTGGAAATCGTGGATGGTGTAGGTCTGTACCGCAGTGGCATCGTTCCAGCCGAACCCGACCGCGCCCATGCGCCGCTCCATCACGCCGGCGACATAACGGACCTTCTCGGCAATGCCTTCGGGGCTCGTGTCGCGATAGCGCACCGTGCGCTCGGCATAGCTCGCATTGCCTTCCTGCGACTCGCCGCTGCCTGCGATGACAAAACTCGACGTTGCGCCCTGGCTCGGCCGCGTAAACGAGAAAGCATAGAACGAAGGCTCGGCGGGCGGATCGATCTCCGGACAGACGTTGCTGCGCGCCACCGGATTGGTTTTGCCGTCGTAGATGCCCCACTCCGCCAGCGTCTTGACGTAGTGCAGGTTGAAATTGCGAAATCCTTCGTCGGTAATGCGGCCGGTGAACGCAGCTCGCAGGCGCAGAACGACGTCAGCGGCCTGCCCGCCGCTTGAATGTATTTTGCGATTTGCGCGAATCCTTCGGCCAGCGGCACCCATTTGTCGAACCGCACCCGCTCGATCTCATAGCCGGGGTTGGCCGCCACCCCGCCGGAATACTGAAACACGGCCGGAATGAAGCGGTAGTTGCCGGCTGGAAAGTCGCTCGTCATGTTGGCTCCCTGCTTTTTCTTGTTTCCTAGCATGGAGAGCCGGCGGCGTCGCCCGGCTGCATGATCCCCCGACACGAAAAAGCGACGGCAGCGAATTCCGCTGCCGTCGCCCGCATCTTTCTACCCCGCGGAAAAGGCTCAGGTCGGCTTGAGCCCCTGTCTCCCGAGATCGAAATCGTCGATCTCCTTGGTCCGCGCCGAGTCGGCCTTCGCCTGGTGGTTGGTGGCCAGCAAGATATAGACCGCCGGCAGCACGAACAGCGTGAACAGCGTGCCGATCGACATGCCCGCGACCACCACGAGACCGATCGAGAAGCGGCTCGCCGCGCCCGCGCCGGTCGCCGTCAACAGCGGAATCAGGCCGGTGACCATCGCCGCCGTCGTCATCAAGATCGGACGCAGCCGGATCCGCGCCGCCATTTCGATCGCCGATCGCTTGTCGAGGCCTTCCTTGAGCTGCAGTTCGTTGGCGAACTCAACCATCAGGATGCCGTGCTTGGTGATCAGGCCGACCAGCGTCAACAAGCCGACCTGGGTGTAGATGTTGATGGTCGCCACGCCGAAGAACAGCGGGATCAGCGCACCAACCATCGCCATGGGAACGCTGATCATGATCACCAGCGGATCCCACAAGCTCTCGAACTGCGCCGCCAGCACCAGGAAGATGATGACCAGCGCGAAGCCGAAGGTGATCGCGAGCTGGTTGCCTTCCTGCACATATTGGCGGGAATCGGCCAGGTAGTCATGACCGAAGCCGGCGGGCAGCTTTTTCGCTTCGCCCTCCAGGAAGTCCACCGCCTGCCCGACCGTCACGCCCGGCATCGGCACGGCCGAGAAGGTCGCCGAGTTGAGCTGGTTGTAATGCGTCAGCGAATTTGGATCGGTAGCGGTCTCGATCGACACGATGGTCGACAGCGGCACCAGTTGCCCGGTGCTGCTCGGGACATAGTAGCCGCCGAGCGATTCCGGCGACAGCCGCATGCCGCGCGGCACCTGCGGGATCACCTGATAGGACCGTCCCTCGAGGTTGAAGCGGTTGACGTAATTGCCGCCCAGCAGCGTCTGCAGCGTGGCACCCACCTGCGCCATATTGATGCCGAGATCGCTGGCCTTGGAGCGGTCGACGGAGACGCGCACCACCGGCTGGTTGAAGTCGAGATCGCTGTCGGACACGATGAACAGGCCGCTCTTGCGCGCGGCGTCTTTCAGCTTGGCCATCTGGTCGTAGACGGCCTGGAATCCGGAGGTCGAATTGATCACCATCTGGACCGGCAAGCCGCCCGGCCCGCCCGGGAGCGGCGGCAGGTTGAACGCAAACGCCTGGACGCCTTCGATCTTGCTGATTTCAGCCTGCACCAGCGGCTTCAGCTTGATCGAGGACCGCTTGCGCTCGTCCCACGGCTTGAGCAGCATGCCGGCAATGCCGCCCTGCGGGCCGTTGATGCCGTTCAGCACGAAGCGCAGGTCGGTTTCCGGGAATTTGGCAAACGCCTTGTCGAGTTTTTCGCCATAGAAGTCGACATAGTCGATGTTGGCGTATTTCGGCGCCTTGGTCACCGAGAACACAATGCCCTGGTCCTCTTCGGGCGCCAGCTCCTTGGCGGAGTTCAAATAGAGGAAGCCGACCATACCGAGCATCGTCACTGCGAACAGGTAGGTCACCGGACGATAGTCGAGCGAGCGGTCGAGCTGACGGCCGTACCAACGCGTCATCGCGCCGAACACCCGATTGACCAGCCTGGCGAACCGTCCATCATCCGCGCTCTTGAGCAGCACCGAGCACATCATCGGCGACAGCGTCAGCGCGATAATGCCGGACACGATCACCGAGCCCGCCAGCGTGAAGGCGAATTCGCGGAACAGCGAACCTGTCAGGCCACCGAGAAAGCCGATCGGCGCGTAGACCGCCGCCAGCGTGATCGTCATCGAGATCACGGGACCAACGATTTCGCGCGCGCCCTGCAGCGACGCCTGCACCGGCGATTTTCCTTCCTCCAGATGTCGATGGATGTTCTCAACCACCACGATGGCGTCGTCGACCACGAGTCCGATCGCCAACACCATCGCCAGCAGCGTCAGCAGGTTGAAGCTGAAGCCCATCGCCAGCATCAGGCTGCAGACGCCGATCAGCGACAGCGGAATCGTGACCACGGGAATGATGACCGAGCGGAACGAGGCCAGGAACAGGAAGATCACGACCACGACGATCAGCACCGCCTCGATCAGCGTGTTCTTCACCTCGTCGATCGAGGATTGAATGAACCTGGTGGAATCGTAAGCCACCTTCATCTTCATCGATGGCGGCAGGTTGCGTTCGAGTTCCGGAAACAGCGCGCGGACGCCCTTGACCAGCGTCAGCGGGTTGCCTTGCGGCGTCGCCTGGACGCCGATGAAGATCGCGCGCTCGCCGCTGAATGCGACGCTCGCATCCGAGCTTTGGGCGGCGAGTTCGACGGTCGCGACATCCTCGATCCGTACGAAGCCGCCGTCCTTGGACTTGACGATCATCTTCTTGAACTGATCGAGGTTTCGCAGGTCCGTATTGGTCTGAATGTTCGAGACGATGAAGTAGCCCTTGGCCTGACCGGCGGCGGCCTGGAAGTTGTTGGCGGCAATCGCCGCCGAGACGTCGCTTGGCGACACGCCGCGGCCGGCCATTCGCACCGGATCGAGCCACAGCCGCATCGCGAACGTTTGCCCGCCGAGAATGTCGGCCGACGCCACGCCGTCGACCGTCGACAGCACCGGCTGCACCACGCGCGTCAGATAATCCGAGATCGCCGAGCCGGAGAGCTCGTCGCTGGAAAACCCGAGATACATCACGGCCGTGGTCTGGCCGGTCGTCTTGGTTACGATCGGGTCGTTCGATTCCTTCGGGATCAGGTACCGGACCGAGTTCACCTTGGCGAGAACTTCGGTGAGCGCCTGGTTCGGGTCGAAGTTCAGCTTGATGTAGACCTGGATCGTGCTGGTGCCCTGCACCGACGACGAGGTGATGTAGTCGACGCCCTCGGCGGAGGCGACCGCCTGTTCGATCGGCGTGGTGATGAAGCCCTGAATCAGGTTGGCCGATGCACCCGGATACACGGTCGTGACGTTGACCACCGTGTTCGACAGCTTCGGATATTGCCGGATCGGCAATACGCTGGCCGCCCGCAGACCGATCAGGAGGATCAGCAGGCTGACGACGACCGACAGGACCGGACGCTTGATGAAGATATCGGTTAAGGCCATCGCAAAATTATCCCGCTGAGTTCAGCATTTTTCCGGGCGCGGTCTCGAAGACCGCTGCCCGTCTCTCGTCAGCGCGGTCCCTGTGGGACCGCGTCACGCGTCAATAGCGCGGCGGCTTGGCCGGAATCGGCGGCACCGGATCGTTCGAGATCGTGACCGCCGACCCCGATTGCAGCTTGAGCTGGCCCACGGCCACGACGCGGTCGCCGTCCTTCAACCCTTTCAGGATTTCGGCGCGTCCCTCGACACGGTTGCCGGTCTGCACGAAGGTCCGCGTCACCGTGAGCTTGGTCTTGCCATCCTCTTCCTTCTCAGTGAGGAGATAGACCGAGTCGCCATACAGCGTGTAGTCGACCGCGGTTTCGGGGACGGTGATGACAGGCGGCTTGTCCGGCAGGACAATGGTGGTAGTCGCGAACATGCCGGGCTTGAGGATCTTGTCCGGATTCTGCATCGTCGCCTGAACGCGGATGTTGCGCGTCTCGGTCGCGATCTGCGGCTCGATGGTGGTGATCTTGCCCTCGAAGGCACGGCCCGGATAGGCGTCGACCGCGATGCGAACGGTCTGACCGACCTTGAGCTGGGCGGAATCCTTTTCCGTCACGGTGAAGTTGGCATACAGCGCCGACAGATCGGTCAACGAAACGATCTGCGTGCCCGCGGTCAGATATTGTCCGACCTCGACCTTGCGAACGCCGAGTTCACCGGTGAACGGAGCCCGTACCAGCTTTTGCGAGATGATGGCTTCCGTCTTGGCGATGCCGGCGCTGGCCTGATCGAACGCAGCCTGGGCGGTGTCCACCGTCGCCTGCGGTCCGACCTGGCGTTCGGCCAGTTGCTTGGCGCGATCCAGCGATATCTGCGCCACCCGCTGCTGGGCCTTGAAGTTGGCAAGGTCGCCCTGCTCGGGACCATCGAACAACTGCACCAGCGGCGTGCCTTCCTTCACGCTGGCGCCCGCCGTGAACTGGATCTCGGTGATGCGGCCGTTCACGTCGGAGGTCACGTTGACCTGATGCACGGCGGCGAGATCGCCGACCGCGGTCAGGAGGTTCGGAATGGTTTCGGACTTGGCCGTGGCGATACTGACGTTGCTCGGCGGAGGCGGCTTGCTGAAGATCTCTTTGAACAGGTTGGGCAGAAAGACGAACTTGAAGAACCCCAGACCGCTTACGATGGCCGCAAGCAGCAACCCAACGATAAGGAACCAGCGCACCAGCCGCACCGGCCGCTTGTGCGGCTTGTCCGCAATCGGTTTGCCCGAAAGTTTGGGTTCAGTCACGATATTCATGTCATGCACTTTCTGCAGTTACCGATTGTCCCGAATTCGGTGACAGCTCGCCGTCCAGGTGAGAAGCAATTGCGGCTTCGTTAAGTCCGATGCCGCGCAGGATAAATTGACACAGCTGCCGCTCCAGATCGGCGGCGTTGCCGTAGGAAAGACAGGGTACGGCCGGAAGCCTCGTCAGCGCCGACATCAGCACGGTGTGATGGGCGAACCAGAACAGGTTGAGCGGATCGCTGCCGACCCGCGCGGCGTCACCGGACGCGATCGCGCTTTCGATCGACGCGGCAAACACCGGCCCGATCAGGCCGCTGATCTTGTCGTAGAGCAGACGCGCGAACTCGCCATCGTCGAGATGGCTCGTCGTCATCAGCCGCAGCCGCTGCGCTTCCTCCTGATCCGACCCATCGGATACTTCGATGAAATGGCCAACCATGCCCTTGACCAGTTCAACCAGTGTGCCAGTTGAGGGCTCCTGGCCGAGCAGGTGCGCGAAATCCGGATCGGCCTCGCACTCCTCCGCAAGGATTTCGGCATAGAGCGCGGCCTTGGAGGGGAAGTGTTTGAACAACAGCCCTTCCGAAATGGCCGCGGCCGCCGCCACGCTCTTGGTCGTGGTGCCGGCAAAGCCGTTACGGGCAAAGCATCGCTTCGCCGCGCTCAGGATCAATTGCCGCCGCAAGTCACTGGTCATGCGCAGGGTGGACATGGGGGCGTGAGTAATCACTCACCTTGGCGAAGTCAAGGATCTATTGCAACGCACCAATCAAAATCTGCCGCGGGGTGACGTCAAAGACACAACCTCATCGCCTTGTTCGGACACCGTTTTTCCGCAAATTCAGCGCTCACCCTTCCGGCTCCCCCTGGATCGGCCGCAACCCCCACGAGCCGCCGATCGTGCGGGGCTGGAACTACGCTCCGGCTTGACGCCTCGGGCACGGCATTTAAGATAGTTGCAAATGCGACTAATTTGATGGTTGCTTACCTAATCTTCCCACAGAGCATGGCGGGCCATGAATTTGGATGCGCGCGAACTGGCAGCCACCTTCGACCTCGAAAGGCTGACGCCGGAGTTCTATGCCGACCCCTACCCGACCTATCGCGCGCTGCGTGAGACCGATCCGGTCAAGCGGCTGCCGAACGGCTCGTATTTCCTGACGCGCTACGACGATCTGGTCGCTGCCTACAAGAACACCAAGACCTTCTCATCCGACAAGAAGAAGGAGTTCTCGCCGAAATACGGTAACTCCCTGCTCTACGAGCATCACACCACGAGCCTCGTCTTCAACGATCCTCCCGCCCATACCCGCGTCCGCCGCCTGATCATGGGTGCGCTTTCGCCGCGTGCGATCGCCGGCATGGAACCCGATCTGGTCCGGCTGGTCGACCGCCTGCTCGACGCCATCGCCACCAAGGGCAAGGTGGACCTGATCGACGATTTCGCCGCTGCGATCCCGATCGAGGTGATCGGCAATCTGCTCGACGTCCCGCAGGACGAACGCGAGCCCCTGCGCGACTGGTCGCTGGCCATCCTCGGCGCGCTGGAACCGGTGATTGGTCCGGACGCGTTCGCCCGCGGCAACAAGGCGGTGGCGGACTTCCTGTCGTACCTGGAAGGGCTGGTGGCGCGGCGGCGCGCCAAGCCCGGCAGCCCCGACCGCGACGTGCTGACCCGGCTCATTCAGGGCGAAGACAATGGCGAGCGGCTGACCGAAAAGGAGCTGCTGCACAATTGCATCTTCCTGCTCAATGCCGGCCACGAGACCACCACCAATTTGATCGGCAACGGACTGGTGGCGCTGTCGAACCACGCAGGCGAGAAGCGGCGATTGATCGAGAACCCGGCGCTGATCAAGACCGCGGTCGAGGAAATGTTGCGGTTCGAGAGCTCCAACCAGCTCGGCAACCGCATGACCGTCGAGCCGTTCGAACTCGGCGGCATCGCGATGCCACCGGGGACGCCAGTGACGCTGTGCATCGGCGCCGCCAACCGCGACCCCGCGCAATTCGCCGATCCCGAACGTTTCGATATCGGCCGTACACCGAACCGGCACCTCGCCTTCGGCACTGGCGCGCATCAATGCGCCGGCATGGCGCTGGCGCGGCTCGAGGGCGCAATCGCAATCTCGCGCTTCCTCGCGCGCTTTCCGGACTATGCGCTAGCCGGCGCGCCGGTACGCGGCGGCCGGGTGCGCTTCCGCGGATTTCTGCGCGTGCCGTGCACTGTCAGCTAGGCCGGGGCGAACTGCACCTGCGTCGCAAGATCGCAATCCCAATCGCAGACTTCAAGCGAACGATTTCTGCGCTTGCGCGTTGACATCGCCGGGCGGCGAAGCACAAGGGAGTGAGATCATGCTTCCGCGAGTCGTCCGCGTTGCAGCGCTATTTCTTGGCGTCTCCGCCATCACGGTGACCACCGGATCGTTCGGCCAAGAGCGAGACATACCAGTGCGGCGCCGTAACCGGATGTTCCTGACGGGGGCATTGAGCGCAATGGCATTCATGCTTCCATCGCCTTCCGCCCTTCCTCAGGCGTCGCAAGGCACGGAGGACGCCTCGGGGCAACTGGCGTTCAACAATGCCTGTCGAACCTGTCACGTGGTGAAAGAGGGCGACAATCGGCTGGGCCCCAACCTGTACAAGGTTGTCGGACGGAAAGCAGGGTCGCTGCCGGACTACGCGTTTTCCAGCGCAATGAAAGAGGCAGGCGTCGTCTGGGATGAGGAGAAGCTCGACCGCTTCATTGCAAATCCCGATGAGGTCGTACCCGGCAACAACATGAAGCCGTATGGTGGGCTTTCATCGAGCGACGATAGAAAAAAGATCATCGCCTACCTTGCCCAACCTCAATAATACCAGAGGCGTCGAGGCCTCGAATGCGCGTGACGTCTAGTTCCCGGCGGTATTGAAGCGGGAGAGATCGCAATCCCGTTCGGCATATTTCACGCGGCGCAGGCCATCGCGGTCTTCGACGACGGTCGGCTGGCAGCGTTCGTTCCAGGCGGCCCGGTCGGCGGCTTCATCGGCCCTCAGCACTACCGCTGTCCGGGACACGATCTTCACGGTGCCGCCGCTGCCGACATAGAAATTGGTTTGCTGGCTGGGAAGCTGCGGCGCGCCGGAGGCGATGGCCGCGGCCTTGGCATCCGCGGCAGCCCGCGCCGCGGCGGCGGCCTGGGCGGCATCCGCGGCGCGGCCGTGGTCCATCGCGAATTGCGCAGACGCGGACGATACCGAAGCGACGACAATCGATATTGCGATGAAGACGCGCATGGACACTGCCTCTTGAAATGAATGCCGGATGTCAGGAGTGCCCGACAAGCATTGAGGCGGCGTAAAGCGGCGTAACTAACCGCTTCGCTATTTGGTCGATAAAGATTTAGCGGTCTTACGGGCGCGACAAGGCGCCGGAGTTCATCGAGCCAGCGAGCTCGGAATGCTCCTCGCTGATCGCGAGGAGCGAAAGCGTATTATTCGCTGCGGCCGAACTCGCAACCCTTGCGGGCGTAAAGCAGGCGGACGACACCTTCATCGTCATAGGTACGCTTCGGCTTGCAGAACGCTTCCCACTTTTCGATGCTGGCGCGCTTTGCCTTTTCGTCTTCCTGATCCTGCGCCGGGTTGCGCACCGGATCATCCAGGTAGGACGTCGTGCACACCCTGCCATAAAACTTGCTGTAGGTGCAGCGTTCCACCGTCTGCCAGGCCTGCGCCGACGTCGACAGCAGGGCGAGGGTCGCAATTGCGTAAAGGATTTTCATGTTGTCGCTCATCGCTATCGGAGAGGTTCTCCGTGCGGTGTAGCTAGCGCCGGAGCTCGCGCGGGCGCAACGGTAACCCTTTGTTAAGCTAAATAGCGTGGACAAAGGTTAAATCTGGAACCCGGATTCTGTCGCTTCTTGCTACGCTATTCGAAAACCAACGCGCGCCGGTTCAACTACGAGACAACATCGTCCGTCGATGGCACAACGCACGCGCGACTTCGCCTGGAGTCTGCTAGACCACAGTCCGGTGCCGCGCGATGCAGGTCTGCATAACCTCGTCCATCGGCCTGCTCCACCAGTCGCTGGAGAAGATTTCGATCTCGGAATAGCCGGCAAAGCCCTGCGCCTCGACCGCTGATCGCACAGATGTGATGTCGATGACGCCGTCGCCCATCATGCCGCGGTCGTTGAGGATGTCCTTTGTCGGCACCAGCCAGTCGCAGACGTGAAACGCGAGCAGGCGATCCTTTCCCGCGCGCGCGATCTGCGGCATCAATTCCGGATCCCACCAGATGTGATAGACGTCGAGCGCGACGCCGAGCGCACCGGTGCGTTGCGGATCGAGCTGGTCGCAGATATCCAGCGCCTGCTTCGTGGTATTCACGCAGGCGCGGTCGGCGGCATAGGCCGGATGCAAGGGCTCGATCGCAAGCGGCATATTGGCCTGCTTCGCGTATTCCAGCATTTCGGCGATGGCGTCGTAAACCTGCGTGCGCGCCGCTGCGATATCTTTCGAAGCAACACTGCCCGGACGCGAATATTGCGGCAGGCCGCCGACGACCAGCACGATGCAGGGCGCGCCCAGCGCCTTGGCTTCGTCGACGGCGCGGCGATTGTCATCGCGCGCCTCGATGCGGTGCGCCGCATCCGCCGTGAACATGCCGCCGCGGCAATAGCCCGATAGTTCGAGCCCAGAGTCGCGCACCGCCCGTACCGCGCGGTCGAGACCTACGGCCGCGACCTGGTCGCGCCACGGATCGATGGCGCGGATGCCATGGCGCGCGCAGGCCTCGATGATGGCCGTGAGATCGCCCTGCTTGCGGACGGTCGCCGTATTCAGCGACAGCCAGCGATGATCGGAAGAAAAATCGCGCATCAGGGCTCGATGCCGCGCGTTGCCAGCACCGTCTTCATGCGCCGTGTCGCCAGTTCAGGGTTGGAGAGAAGCCCGGCCTTGTCGGCCAGGCGAAACAGTTCGGCAAGATGCAGCGTCGAGCGCGTGCTCTCCTGCCCGCCGACCATGGTGAAATGGTCCTGGTGGCCATTGAGCCAGGCCATGAACACGATGCCAGTCTTGTAGAACCGCGTCGGCGCCCGGAAGATGTGGCGCGACAGCGGCACGGTCGGCCCCAATACGTCGTGGAAGCCGGCCTCGTCGCCGGCCGCAAGCCGCGACAGCGCGTAGGACGCCGCCGGCGCGATGGCATCGAAGATGCCAAGCAGCGCGTGCGAGAAACCCTTGTCGTCGCCGGCGATCAGTTCGGCATAGTTGAAATCGTCGCCGGTATACATCTTGACGTTCTTGTCCAGCCGCCGGCGCATGTCGATTTCGCGCTGTTTGTCGAGCAGCGAGACTTTTACGCCATCGACCTTGGCCGCGTTGGCGTTGATGATGGCAACCGCCGTGTCCATCGCCTTGTCGAGGTCGGCAGTACCCCAGTAACCTGATAGCGCCGGGTCGAACATGTCGCCGAGCCAGTGGATGATCACGGGCTCACGGACCTGGCCGAGCACACGGTTATAGACCTTGGCGTAATCGTCAACGCTGCGGCCGAGCTTTGCCAGCGCGCGCGAGGCCATCAGGATGATACGGCCGCCGGCCTTCTCCACCGCCGCGATCTGTTCTTCGTAAGCACGGATGACGTCATCGATGGACTTCGCATCCTCCACCGCGAGGTGGTCGGTGCCGGCGCCGGAAAACACCAGCGCGTTGCCCTTGGCCTTGGCGGCCTTGACCGAGCGCTGGATCAATTCGAGCGAGGTCGGCCAGTTCAGCCCCATGCCGCGCTGCGCGGTGTCCATCGCCTCCGCCACGCCAAGGCCGAGGTCCCAGATATGCTCGCGGAAGGCAATGGTCCGGTCCCAGTCGATCGCGGATGTCAGCCACGGATCGTTGTCGGCCAGCGGATCCGCCACCACATGCGCGGCCGAGAAGGCCACGCGATTGAGTGTGCCCTCGAGCTTCGCCGGAAACGTCCGCGACGCTGCGAGACGATAGGTCTCGATCGAACGATCCGCCGTCGGCAACCTCACGGACAGTGAAGACATCGGCAATACAGGCTTGTTCATGGTTATGCCTCCTCACACCTTGATCGGGGCGACATCGATCCAGCGCCGCTCGCGCCAGCTCTGCAGCGCACATTCGGCAAGCTGAACGCCCTTGGCGCCTTCCAACAGCGTATATTTATAGGGCGCGTCCTCGCAGACGTGGCGGATGAACATCTCCCACTGCTCCTTGAAGCCGTTGTCGTAGACGACGTTTTCCGGAACCTTCTGCCAGTCGGCGTAGAAATCATGGGTGCGCTTTTCGTCCGGATTCCACACCGGGCGCGGCGTCGCCTGCCGGGCCTGGATCACGCAATCGGTCAGGCCCGCCACCGCGGAGCCGTGCGTGCCGTCGACCTGGAAGGTCACGAGATCGTCGCGGTAGACCCGCGTCACCCAGCTCATGTTGATATGCGCGATCACGCCGCCCTTGAGGCGGAAGGTGGCGTAGGCGGAATCGTCGGCGGTCGCCGTGTACTTCTTGCCCTTCTCGTCGAAACGCTCAGGGATATCGGTGGTACCGAGGCACGAGATACTCTCGACCTCGCCAAAGAGATTGTCGAGCACGTAGCGCCAGTGGCAGACCATGTCGAGGATGATGCCGCCGCCGTCCTCGCTGCGGTAGTTCCACGACGGCCGCTGGGCCTCCTGCCAGCCGCCCTCGAAAACCCAGTAGCCGAACTCGCCGCGCACCGAGAGCATGCGACCGAAGAAGCCGGAATCGCGCAGGAACGCCAGCTTCTTCAGGCCCGGTAAAAACAGCTTGTCCTGAACCGTACCGTGCTTGAGGCCCTTGGCGTTGGCGAGCCGCAGCACCGCGACCGCCTCATCCAGATTGGTCGCGATCGGCTTCTCGCAATAGACATGCTTGCCGGCGTTGATCGCCTTGGTCAGCAGCGTGGGACGCGCCTGCGTAGTGGCGGCGTCGAAGAAAATGGTATCGTTCTTGTCGGCCAGCGCCTTGTCGAGATCGGTCGACCAGCGCTCGACGTTGAAACGCTTGGCAAGCCGCTCCACCTTGTCCGCGTCGCGGCCGATCAGAATCGGATCGGGCAGCATGCGGTCGCCGTTGGCGAGCAGCACGCCGCCCTGGTCGCGGATCGCGATGATGGAGCGGATCAGATGCTGGTTGAGCCCCATGCGGCCGGTCACGCCGTTCATGATCAGGCCGAGGCGTTTGGTCGTCATACTGCTTTCTCCAAAGGAATTCTGGCTGTGGGCTGCTCGAGCGGCGACATCGCGGACCAATCCGGATGCGTAGTCGTGGCGAAGCCCGGTGTGGTCAGCGATCCCGTCAGGAGATCGCCGTCGTGGATCGCGAGCCGGACCTTGCCGCCGTCGCGCGCATAGAGATCGGGATGGCTGACGAGAAACGCCTCCGCTTCGGTGGCCGGCGTATCGCCAAAGCCGTCGACGTAATGATGGCCGTTGCGCTCGGCATGGGTGACGCCGATCAGCGCGCCGAGCGCTAGATCCTGCTGCACCGCCAGCCCCGCCTGGCAGGTCAGGTCCTCGCCGGCGATGAAACACTTCTCGCCGCCGGCGCTCCACTTGGCCGCGCGGGTTGCGTTGATGACGGACTTGTAGATGCCCTTGCAGGATTTCGAGGAAATGCCGCGATAGCCGAGCGCCCGCGCCACCGGGAACGCGTCATAGGAATCGTCGGCCTCGTCGACGATGAAGTCGCGCCGCGCCAGCGCGCCGAGCGGCGTTTGGCGGGTGATATCGCGCGGCATCGGCTGCTCGATGTACAGGAGCTTTTGTGCGATCGGCCGCAACGCAGCGTCGCGCTCGAGCCGATCGACCAATGCGCTCAGCGCAGCAAGATCGGCATATTGTTCGTTGGCGTCGAGCGTGACGCGGTAATCATGGGGCAGCGTGGCGAGTTCCCTGCTGATGCGGGTCAGGCGATCCGCGTCATGTTGGGGATCGCCGTTGAGCTTGAGCTTGAAATAACGTGCCCCGGCGTTTTCTCTGATGTCGGCGACGCCGCCCTCGCCTTCTATCCTGTCATCCATGCCGACCGTGTGCCGGATCGCCACGCGCTCCAGCCGCTTGCGGCCTGCAAGAAACTGCGACACGTCGGCATCGGCGAGATCGCGCGACAGACGCGCATCGACGCCGGCGACATTGGCCGCCATGCCGTCAAAGAAGCTGGTCCCGCTACAGCGCAGCAGCGCATCCAGGATCGCCTTGTCGATTTCGGCTGGCCCGTAGGCCGCGGCCAATGGTGGGATATCTTCTCTGGCGCACGCCTCGACCTGCGCGCCGATGCAGGCTGCGTGCAGGCCGAACGCGGTCGCGAAGCCGGAATGCGCCAGATAGAGCTCGCGGGCCATCAGCAGCGAGCGGCGCAATTCCGTGACCGTTTCCTCCGGCGAGAGATGAGGCCGCTTGTCGAACCATTTCGGCACCAGAAACTCGGCGCTGGCGCCGATCGCGCTGCCCTTGCCTTCAACCTCGATCTCGACGCGCACAAAAGCCTGCGGCGTCGCGTTGATGACGACCGCACCGAACCGGAACGGCCGGGCGAAAGTGACCGGACGTTCAAAAAAGGAGATGTCCTTTACGGCCAAGCGTAGCGGCATTGAAAACCTGTCTCAGTCCAGCGCACTTTGGGTGAAGAAATGCTTGCGAATGCGCTGCACCAGTTCGGTGAAGGCGGGATCCGCCATCGCATCCAGCGAGCGCGGGCGCGGCAACGGCACATCGTAAATCGCGGCGATCGCGCCGGGTCGCTCGGTCATGACCAGCACGCGGTCGGCGAGGAACACCGCTTCCGGTATAGAATGCGTGATCAGCAGCACGGTCTTGCCGGTCTCGCGCTGGATCCGCATCAGCTCGACGTTCATCTTCTCGCGCGTCATGGCGTCGAGCGCGCCGAACGGCTCGTCCATCAGCATGATCTTGGGATCGTGCACCAGCGCGCGGCAGATCGAGGCGCGCTGCTGCATGCCGCCGGATAATTGCCAGGGCAGTTTCTTCTCGAAGCCTTCGAGCCCGACCAGTTTCAGCAGCGCTTTCGCCCGCGGCAGATATTCGTCGCGCGGCAGCCGTTTCATGTCGATCGGCAGCATCACGTTGGAAAGGATGTTGCGCCATGGCAGCAGCAACGCGTTCTGGAACACGATGCCGACATTGCCGTGCGGTTTTGTGACTTGCTCGCCGTCGACCAGGATCTCGCCGGCAGACGGCGCGAGCAGGCCTGAAATCATCTTGAGCAGCGTGGACTTGCCGCAGCCGGACGGGCCGACCACCACGAAGAACTCACCCTCATTGATGTGGAAATCCAGCGGCCGCAGCGACGGCACATCGCCGTCGCGCGAGCGATAGGTTTTCGAGACGCCGGACAGCGTGATGCCCGGCGCAGCGCTGCCCGCGCGATCCGACACCAGGCGCAGGTGAGCGCTTGATGGGTCCACACTAGTTGCCTTGGTCACAGCGCTCATTCAGCCAAGCCCATTCAGGAGGTTGCTGTCGTCCCTGCGAAAGCAGGGACCCATACGCCGTGCCCTTTCGTTCGGGCACGGGGATGGAGACCTTCTGCAACAACGCAGGCCGGTGGCTATGGGTCCCTGCTTTCGCAGGGACGACGATGGTTGCGTCATCAATGGCTCACGAACCGCCCTGCGGCAGATAGTCGTTGGTGTAAAACGCCTTCGGATTGTCCTTGGCCTTGGCATCCAGCCCGCCGTATTCGACCATCAGATTGACCGTGTCGGTCATGTTCTGGTCGGTCACCTGGAACGGCCGCTTGTTCTTGGTTTCCGGCGTGCGGTAGAGCGGGATCGTCAGCTCAAAACCTTGCGTCAGCGTTTCGATCTTGCCGCCCTTCGGGTTGGCGTCGAGGATCGACTGCGCCGCGCCCTTGGCATCCTTCTCGGCGGCTTCGACCGCCTTGGTCGTCGCCGACATGAAGCGCTTGACCAGATCGGCATTAGCCTTGACGAACTCGGTGTTGGCGACGACGCCGGAGCAGACCATGTTGATGCCGTAGTCGGCGAACTTGATCGCGTTGACGTCCTTGCCGGTCGCGTCCTTGATCTTCATCGACTGGTCCATGACGTAGCCGAGCAGGAGGTCAGCCTGGCCGTTGATGACGGCGTTGAGCTTGGTCTGGCCGTCACCGGCCACGGTCTGGAAGTCGCTTTCCTTCAGGCCGGTCTTCTTCAGGAACAGCGGCCAGATCTGCGTCATCGAGTCTGCCGGCGTGATCGCCACCGTCTTGCCCTTGATGTCCTCGGGCTTCTTGATGTTCTTTTCGACAAAGCCCATCGCCGACATCGGGCTGGTCTGCAACAGCACGCCGGTGGCGACGATCGGGGCGCCCTTCACGGCCGCGCGCATCATGGTCGGCACGTCGACATAGCCGAAATTGGCGGTCTTGGCCGCAACCGCCTGCGTGGTCGCTGCCGAACCGCGGCCTTCCTGGATTTCGAGGTCGATACCCTCGGCGGCATAGATGCCCTTGGCCTTGCCGTAATAGAACGGCGCGTGCTCGCCATAGACGTACCAGTTCAGCATCAGCACGACCTTGTCGGCGGCGGATGCGGGAAGCACTGAAAGCGCGGTCCAGATCAAGGCGGCGGAGATCGCCGCTGTCGTTCGTATCATGGTCATTCTCCCGTTGGTATTGATGCGGCCCTTGGGCAGGCCGCTTGTTGGTTTGGCCTACGAAGCAAAAATGATGTCCTCGCGCTGGCTGACATGCCAGGGGATCACGAGGCTTTCGATCCGGTCGACGATCCAGAACAGGACCACGCCGAGCAGCGCGAGAATGACCAGGGCTGCAAACATCGTCGGCAGGTCGAAGGTGCCGATCGAGCGCTGCAGCACATAGCCGATGCCCGAATTGGAACCGACGAATTCGCCGACCACGGCGCCGACCACGGCGAGCGTGATCGAGACCTTCAGCCCGGAGAAGATCGCGGGCATCGCATGCGGCAGGTTGACGGCACAAAATACGCGGAAGCGGCTGCCCTGCATGGCGCGGGCGAGATCGACCATATCGGGATCGACCGATTTAAAACCCTGCACGGCGGACACCACGACGGGGAAGAAGCCGAGCAGGAACGCCGAGATCACCTTCGGAATGATGCCAAAGCCGAACCACACCACGAAAAGCGGCGCGATCGCGATCTTCGGCACGGACTGCGAGAACACCAGCAGCGGATAGACGTAGCTTTCCACCGTCTTCGATCCTGCGATCAGCATGGCGACGGGAATGCCGAACAGCGCCGACAGCAGGAAGCCGCAGATGGTGGCGTAGGTGGTGGGCCAGGCCTGACGAAGCAGCTCCGGCCAATCGGTCCACAGCACAGCCACCACATCGCCGGGCGCGGGGATCTGGTAGGCGGGAATCCGGAACACGCGGATGGTGAGGTCCCAGGCCACCACGATGAAGAGCAGAAACAAAAATGGCCGCACCCACGCAGCATTCAGCGCTTTCGACACGCCACTCTCGCGCTTCAGCTCCGCCACGTCCCGCTCCCTGATAACAGTCTTTTCGGGATAGAAATTAACCCGTTGGATAAATACTGGCAAGCGGCTTTTCGTGCGGCAATTTGGACTGCCGCCGTCGTTCCTGCGAACGCAGGAACCCATAGCCGCCGGCGTCAATTGTTACTGCGGGATCAACGACTACCGCCTGGACATCGAGGCCGCAGCGTGTGGGTCCGTGCTTTCGCAGGGACGACAAAAATCAGACCGGCTGATGCGCCGGCGACCGCACGCCCGGCAATTCGGCCTTGCCGAAATCCGCCGTGGATTTCCCCGTCAACGCCGCCAGCACCAGCGCCACCATGTGGGCGAGGCGCTCGTCCCTCGCCTCCTTCTTCAGGAGGTCGCGGCCGAAGATCACGCTGAGCGTGGCGCAGTTGGAGAGATAGAAGAAGCACAGCGCGGCGATCGAGATGTAGAGCTGGACCGGATCGACGGCGACGCGAAAATCGCCGCTCTCAACGCCGCGCGTCACCACGGTGCGGATCATCTCGACGAACGGCGAGTGCATCGATTTGACCTTGGTCGACCGCTTCAGATGGCGGGCTTTGGCGAGGTTCTCGGTGTTGAGCAGCGCCAGGAATTCCGGGTTGCGGAGGAAATAGTTCCAGGTGAAATCGATCAGCCGCTCGATCGCCTCGGGCGGGTCGAGATGTTCGAGATCGAGCCCGCGCTCCTCGGAACGGATCTTCTCATAGGCGCCTTCGAGCACCGCGAGGTAGAGGTTTTCCTTGTTGCCGACGTGGTAATACAGCATGCGCTTGTTGGCGCCGGCATTCACCGCGATGCGGTCGACACGGGCTCCGGCCAGGCCATGGGCGGCGAATTCCTGCTTGGCGGCCTCGAGGATGCGAAGCCGCATCCCTTCGGGGTCCCGCTGCCATTTCTGAACGTGTTTTGCCTTTGCCAAATCAGCTTGCTCAATGATCCCAGGGCACAAGCTGTAGCATGCGCGGAAAGCTTTGAGAATGAAGGTTGTTCACCCTCGCCTCACGCATCCTTCCCAGCCGACGGCTGCACCAGCAACGTCGGGACGCCGCACGTCCCGCTGCGCACCGTCATGACCCGCGTCCCCGGCTTGCGGCCGGTGCGGATTTCCGAGACGTCGACGCCGGCCTCAACCAGCCGCGCATGGGTGGCGTCGATGTCGGAGACCCGCCAGCACAGGCCGCCCAGCCGATCCTGCGACGTATCGGTCTCCTTGCCGGGCCGATGCGTGACCTCGACAATGAGGTCGCCACAGCGGAAGAACATCAGCCGGCCCCAATCCGGGTGCGAACGATCGAGCGCCATATCGAGGCCAAGCCGCGCGCCATACAGGGCGGCGGCCCGCTCGGGGTCCGACGTCGAGACCACGACATGGTCCATCGCCGTGATCGATCCGGTCGTGGTTCGCGCCGACAGCGGCCGCTCCTTGTCGCGTTCGAGGAAGAACAGGCGGACGCCGCGCGAGGCCTCCGTTGCCGTTCGCGTGCGCTTCCATGATAGCGTCGCACCCGAGATTGCGTCGCGGCTTTCGACCTCGGCAACGGGGTCGGGCTTCAGCGTCAGCCGGTCCAGCCTGCGATGCATCCTGGCGATGTCGCTGGTCCGGAAGCAGATGCTTGCCAGCCCCTCGCCCTGTGCGGCCAGCACCGCACGGATTCGATCTGCGTTCTCGTCCTCGCCGTTCGGCGCCACCAATTCCAGCGTCGTGTTATCGAGCGTGAACAGGACGCGATCGGCGCCGCCGCCGCTATACTGCCAGGCCGGTGCGCGCGCAAACAAGGTCTGGTAGGCGGCGGAGGCCGCATTGATATCGCCGGTGAGAACGACGACGTGGTCGAGGCCGGTGATCACGGGAACAGACCTCGCGTGTTCTTGGCGGCACGGACCTTCTCCACGCCGATCGCCATCGCCGCGGTCCGATGCGGGATATTGTCTGCCCTGGCGCGCGTTACCATGGTATCGAAGGCGCGATCGAGGATGGCGTATTCGCGTCGCGTCACTTCCTCTTCCTCCCAGAACAATTGCTGCAAATCCTGCACCCATTCGAAGTAGCTGACCACCACGCCGCCGGAATTGCAGAGAATGTCGGGAATCAAAAACACCTCGCTTTGGCGCTTTTCCAGCACGAGATCGGCGTCCGGTGTGGTCGGGCCATTGGCGCCCTCGGCCAGCACCCGGCATTTGAGATTTTCGGCGACCTTCGCATCGATCACCCGCTCCATCGCCGCCGGCACCAGCACGTCGCATGGCAGCGTGAGAAGCGCCTCGGGATCGAATGTCATCTGGTTGGAGAAGCCGGCGATGCTGCCATGCGTGCCCGCATGCCGCATCAGCGCCGGAATATCCAGCCCGGCCGGATCGTGCAGCGCGCCGGTGTGATCGCTGACGGCGATGATCTTCAGCCCATATTGATGCAGCTCCAGCGCCGCGTAGGAGCCGACATTGCCAAAACCCTGGATGACGGCGGTCGCGGTGCCTGGATTGATCGACAGCTCCTTCAGCACCCGTCTGGCGAGATAAGCGACACCGCGTCCCGTCGCTTCGCGCCGGCCAAGCGTACCGCCCGACGATACCGGCTTGCCGGTGACGATCTCGGTCACGGTGCGGCCCTGGTACATCGAATAGGTGTCCATGAACCAGGCCATCACCTGCTCATTGGTGCCCATGTCGGGCGCCATGACGTCGGTATGCGGACCGACGAAGGGAATCATCTCCTGCATATAGCGCCGCGACAGCGCCTCCAATTCGCGCTTGGAAATGGTGGAGAGATCGACATTGATGCCACCCTTGGCGCCGCCATAGGGCAGCCCGACGAGAGCGCATTTCCAGCTCATCCAGATCGCAAGCGCTGCGACCTCGCCGATGTCGACGGAGGGCGCGAAGCGCGTGCCGCCCTTGGTCGGACCGAGGGTGAGGTGATGCTGCACCCGGTAGCCCTCGAATACGGCGACCGTGCCATCGTCGCGGTGAATCGGACAGGAAATGGTGATGGCCCGCTTCGGCATCAGGATTCGGCCGCGCTCGTCCATCGGGATTTCGAGATGGTTGGCGATGACGCCAAACTGGTTAACCGCCATGTCGAACACCGGACCGGAATAAACGGTCATCTTCCCTCCACTTTTGTCGCGCCGCCCGGAAACCTGGGCCGCCGTCGGCCGTTATACGGCAGTATGCCCAAGACCCCTAGGGACGGTCGTATTCTCCTCATACTCCCATCTCAAGCTGCAAAGACGGCACGGTTGCGAATAATTTCAGCGAATGCATCCGATAAGCGGTGCTAATGTATCTGCGCCGGGCCGGGACCACCCCTTAAGCTCATGACGGAAAACGAATGCAGGCTCTCTTCATCGGACAGACCTATATCGACGTTACCTTCATCACCGACCACATGCCGACCGGCGACGAAAAACATGTGGCCTCTGCCTACGCAGTGTCGTTTGGCGGCAATGCCGTCACCGCGGCGTTCTGCTGCGCCAAGCTCGGCATCGTGCCCGACCTGATCGCAACCGTCGCCAACGACTGGCTCGGCCGCATGTTTCAGGACATGAGCGCGAAATACGGAATCTCGATCCATCCGCGCAAGGTCAACTCCTCGTCACTGTCCTTCATCATGCCGAAAGACGGCAAGCGCGCCATCGTACGCTGCCGCGACGACGAGCATATCCACCCGTTTCCGATCCTCAATTTGAAGGGCTGCCGCGCGCTGCATGTCGACGGCCATCAGCCGGATGCTGCAATCCATTACGCCAGGCTCTGCCGCGAGGACGGCATCCTGACCTCGCTCGACGGCGGCGGCCTGCGCACCAATACCCATGAGCTGCTGGAATTCATCGACGTCGCCATCGTTGCCGAGCGGCTGTGCGAGCAGATGGACAAGACGCCGGACGCCATGCTCGACTATCTCAAGAGCCGCGGCTGCAGGGTCGGCGGCGTCACCATGGGAGAGCAAGGCCTGCTCTGGTATGACGAGGCCGGCGCGGTCCGCAGGCTGCCGGCGCTGCCGATCGCGCGCGAGCGCGTGATCGATACCAACGGCGCCGGTGACGTGTTTCATGGCGCCTACGTGTTTTCGTATCTCAACAATCCCTCGAAAGGCTGGCAGGACCATTTCGAGTTTGCGCGCGCGGCCTCGACCTACAAGATCCAGCGCCTCGGCAACGAGGCTGGATTGCCGACGCTTGCCAATATCGATGCCGTCAGGCAGGAGTTCCAGATCGGGCGCAAGAAGGAATTTTGGGATTAGGCAATTTGGGGACTAGCATGGGGAGCGTCTTCGTTGCCGGAAGCATCAACATGGATGTGGTGGCGACCGCCAGCCGGCATCCCCGGGTCGGCGAGACCGTCGCCGGTCAGGCCGTGCATTATTTTCCGGGCGGCAAGGGTGCCAACCAGGCGGTGGCCGCCGCCAAGCTCGGCGCGCCGGCCACGCTGATCGGGCGAGTCGGCACGGATGCTTTCGGGCAGCAGTTGCGCACGTTTCTCGCCGCGCAAGGCGTCGACATCGCCTTGGTCAAGGACACCGCGGATATTCATACCGGAACGGCCATCATCACCATCGCCGACGCCGACAACACCATCGTGGTCGTGCCCGGCGCCAATGCGCTGGTCAGTGCCGAGGATGTCGCCGCCCCCCTGCTGGCCAAGGGCGACGTCGCCGTCAGCCAGTTCGAAATTCCGCAAGCGACAATCGGCGCCTTCTTCAAACGGGCACGTACGGCCGGGGCGACCACCATCCTCAACCCGGCGCCAGCGATTAGCTGTGGACCCGAGTTACTCGATCTTGTCGATATCCTCATCCTCAACGAGACCGAGCTTGGGCTTCTCGCACAGACCGAACTTCGTGATACCGACGAGCCCGCCCGTTTCATCGGAGCAGCGCGGCGCCTGCCAACCGCTTCAGACAAGATCATCTGCGTCACCTTGGGCAAGCGTGGCGTGCTTGCGCTTGTCGACGGCGAGCCCTCGCTGATTGCGGGGCGTGCCGTGAAGGCGGTGGACACCACCGGCGCCGGCGATTGCTTCGTCGGCGCCCTCGCCGCGCAGTTGGCTGGCGGCACGGCCATCGGCGACGCGCTCAACTACGCCAATGCCGCCGCATCGATCTGCGTACAGCGGATGGGCGCCGCGCCATCGATGCCGACGGCCGCCGAGGTGGCGGCGGTTTTACGTTCGTAGCCCGGATGTAGACTTCGTAGGGTGGGCAAAGGCGCGTTTGCGCCGTGCCCACCATCACACACTCCGCAAGAATGGTGGGCACGCGGAGCCTGTCATCGGGCGCGCATTCGCGCGACCCGGTGGCTTTGCCCACCCTACGGAGTATCAACCGAGCGCAGCCTTCAGGTCGAAGCTGCTGTCAGCCGCCTGCTCGGGCGTGATCGAGCCGTGGGCGGCAAGCAGGCGCCGTCCGAACATGTGGTCGCCCGCACGGTTGACGGACTCGATGCCGACCAGCTGCCCGGCCTTGTAGCAAAAGGCGGAGAATGCGCCCGCGGCACGATCGCCACGCACCGCCACACGGTCATAGCCGGTGGTCAGCCCCACCATCTGCAGCTTGTCGGGGCCCTGATCGCTCCAGAACCACGGCAGGCCGTCATAAGGCTTGGCATCGCCGGTCAGCCGGGCGGCAACGCAACGCGCGTGGTCGGTGGCGTTCTGCACCGACTCCAGCCGCAACGAGCCGCCGAACCGCGGGCTCGCATACAGCGCGCAATCACCTATTGCCGAGACGTTCGGATCGGAGGTCAGCAGATGCTCGTCGACAATGATTCCGGCCGCGACCGTCAGCCCAGCCTCCGCCGCCAGTTCGACGTTGGGCAGGACGCCGACGCCGACCACGATCAGGTCGGCTTTGATATGCCGCCCGTCGCTGAGGCTCACACCGGTGACCTTGCTGCCGTCGCTCTCGATGCTGGTGACCTGTACGCCGAGATGAATCCGGATACCGGCCGCGGCGTGCCGCGATTGAAAGTGTTCCGAGATTTCCGAAGTCACCGCACGCGCCATCACCCGCGGGGCGAGCTCGATGACGTCAACTTCGAGGCCCTTGGCCCGGGCGGTCGCAGCGAATTCCAGGCCGATGAATCCGGCTCCGATCACGATGACGCGCTGGCCCGGAGCGATGTAGTCGCGCAGGGACTGACTTTCGTCGAGCGTCCGCAAATAGCGCACGCTGTCGAGATTGGCGTTGGGAATATCAAGCAGGCGATTGCGCGCACCGGTCGCCAGCACCAGATGACCGTAATCGAGCGAAGCGCCAGAGGCGAGCAACACCTTGCGCGCGGCGCGATCGATCGATACCGCGCGATCGGAGATCAAATCGATGTTCTGGTCGGAATAGAATTTTTCCGGCCGGAACATCAGGCTGTCGGGTCCGCCGGTTCCCTTCAGATAGGCCTTGGATAGCGGCGGCCGCTGGTACGGCAGATGGCCTTCATCGTTCAACAGCGCGATGCGTTCGGAAAAGCCGTGCTGGCGCAGCGACATCGCAAGCTGAAAGCCCGCATGGCCCGCGCCAATGATGACAACCGGTCCCGCCGTCATGGGAACATCCTACGTTCGAGCGCACGGGAATGACCCATGTCGTTTCCTCTCCACTGATTTTGGCTTGCCTGTCTCGTCCCTTGGAAGCGGCGCTCGTGTCCGTTCCGAACGATGACAGGCCCTATCTGACCTCATGACGCGAAGAGAGGCAAGAGCGCCGTGGCCCAGAAGGGATGGATCGTGGCGTATTTTGCGGACCTCGCCGGGGATTGTCACCTCTTACCTTCTGCTATTTAAATGCTGGTCCCGCTTCAAGCCGAGGCCCCGCCATGCCGACCTCCGATGATACCGCTGCCAGCGCCCCCGCCCTGCTCCGGATCGAGGGGCCGATTGCCACCATCACCCTGAACCGGCCCGCGGCCTTCAATTCCATCAATCTGTCGATCGCTCAAAAGCTCGAGCAGCTCGGCAGCGAGGTCGAGGGCAACGACGATATTCGTGTGCTTGTCATCGAGGGCGAAGGCCGCGCCTTCTCCGCCGGCGGCGATCTGCAGACCATTGGAGCCGCCGCCGCCAACGATACCATCGCGCCCGTGGTCGGCGAGTTGCTGAAGCACTACCACGCCTTCATCGAGACGGTGCGGCGGATGCCGAAGATCGTTCTCTCCAGCGTCCACGGCTCCGCTGCCGGCGCCGGGATGGGGCTGGCCTTCGTCACCGATCTCTGCATCGCCGCCGATGACGCCCGCTTCACGCCGGCCTATGCCAAGATCGGCGTCTCGCCGGACGGCGGCAGCACGGTCGGCATGGTCGGCACCGTGGGCACCCGCCGCGCGCTGCAGATATTCCTGGCCGAAGACAGTTTTACCGCGCAGCAGGCCTATCAATGGGGCCTGGTCGCCCGCGTCGTTCCGGCCGCGGAACTGAAGGCAGAGACGCGCAAATTCGCCGAGCGGCTGGCGCAGAACCCGCCCGCGGCGATCGCAGGCACCAAGTCGCTGATCTATCAGGCCGCCGTTACGCCGACCAGGCAGCAACTCGATGCCGAGGAAAAGGGGATCATCGAAGCCATGCTTACCGATGATTTCCGCGTCGCGGTGAAGAAGTTCACCAGCAAGTCGAAGTGAAGCGATTGGCCACGCCGTCGCGCTCTTTTCTGTGCCTCCGCCACGGCGTCACCGACTGGAACGCCCAAGGCCGGTTTCAGGGCCGCACTGATAATCCCTTGAACGATGAAGGCATCTCGCAAGCACAGGCGGCCGCCGATCGGTTGGGCAAGCTTTCATTCGACCATGTCGTCGCCAGCCCGCTCGCCCGCGCGCGGCAGACTGCCGAGATTATCGCCGCCGCGGTCCGCAAGCCGCTCGACATCGATGACGGCATTATCGAATGCGACTTCGGCAGCCTCGAGGGCACGTCGATCGCGGAGACAATGAAGGCGCACGGCCTGAAGACGGTGGAAGACCTGGTTTCCATCCTGCCGCCGGATGGTGAGCCGTGGCCGTCGATCTCCACGCGTTCACTGCGCTGCGTCAGCCAATGGCTCGACCGTCATCCGCGGGCCATGATTCTGTTCGTCTGCCACGACGCGGTGATGCAGGCGATGTCGGAAGCACTGTGCGGCCGGTGGATCGACAACCGCCACGGCACGCCGTTCAGGTTCGAGCGAACCGGCGATGTGTGGCGTGTGGGTGAGGTTTGAGCTGTCATCATCCGCGAAAGCGGATGATCCAGTACGCCGCGGCTCCTCGATCTCATTCACCGCCGCGGGTTACTGGATCCCCCGCCTTCGCGGGGGATGACGATCGAGGATGCAGGTTTAGTTCGGACAAATATATCCCGTCCCCGACGGCGACTTGAAGCAGCCAACCGATTCCGGAATCACCTGCTTTGGCAGCCACAGCACGACCTTCGGGAAATAGATCGCGAAGGTGATGGTCACGAGGAACACGACGTAGATCGGCAGCGCCGCGCGTAACGCCTTGGAGAACGGGACGCCGACGAATTTCGACGCCATCAACAGCACCAACCCATAGGGCGGCGTAATCAGCCCGAATGCCAATGTCGCGATCAGCACGACACCCATGTGAACGGCGTTGATATCGCCGGCCTGGGTCAGCGTGTTCACCAGCGGCATGAAGATGATGATGGTCGGCACCGGCTCGATGAAATCACCGACCACGGTGAACAGCAGCACCAGCAAAAGCATCATCAGATGCGGATCGTTGCCGGCGAGCGAGGTGATCCATTCGGCGATCACGGAGGCACCGTGCAGGTAGGCGAGCATCCAGCCGAAGGCATTGGCGGCACCGATGGTGATCAGCGGCAATGAGAAGATCAGCCCGGCCAGACAGAAATCGTAGGGAATGTTCTTGATGTGGCCGCGGTTGAGCGCCGGGATCACCACGACGATGATCCAGATCACGGCGACGACGCCGGCTTCCGTCGGCGTGAAATATCCGGTGAGGATGCCGCCCAACAAAATCACCGGGATCATCAGCGGCAGCGCGGCATCGCCAGCCGCAAACACGACCTGGCGCAGCGGCGCGCGCGGCTTTTGCATGCCGGAGGGGCCGAAGAAATAGCAATAGATCATCAGGCCGAAGCCGATCATCAAACCGGGCACCACGCCGGCCATGAACAGTCCGGCGATCGAGACATTGCCGACCGCGCCATAGACCACGGCGGTAATGCTCGGCGGCACCAGCGCGGCAATGGTGGAAGCGGAAGCGATGATGGCCGCGATGAAGGCGGGGCTATATCCCTCCCGTTTCATCGGGCCGCCGAGCGCGCGGCTCATCACCGCGACATCGGCGGTGGTCGAGCCCGACATTTCCGAGAAGAACATCGAGAACACGACGACGACCTGCGACAACCCGCCCCTGATGTGCCCGACCAGCGATAGCGAGAGATTGGCTATTCGCACCACGACATTGGCCGAACTCATCAACTCTCCGACCAGCAGGAAGAAGGGTATCGCCAGCAGCGCTTCCGAATCCACGCCGTCGAACACCTTCTGGATGATTGCCGCCAGCGACACGTCGGCCAGAATCGCGCCGACGAACACGCCCGCCATCAGCGAGAACGGCACGGGCACGCCGAGATAGCCGAAGAACAGGAAGCAGAACGTCATTATGCCGAGGATGAGAGGCGGACTCACGGCTGCGCCCTCGTCGGCACGGCGGCATCGACCGGCGGCATATCGCGGTCTATTTCCGGAGGTTCGGGATGGTCAAATCCGTTGCGGATGCCGTTGACCAGTTGCTCGACCGTGAACAGCGCGATCAGCACGCCGGATAAAGGGATCGCCGCATACAGCGAGGCAATCGGCGTGCCCGACGGCAGGCGGAAACTGCCAAACCCCCGGAGGTAGTTGAGGTAGCCAAACCAGATCAGGACAAAGGCCACTCCGAGCACCGCGATGCGAATGATGATCTCGACGATCAGACGCGGCGTACCGTGCATCGCCTCGGAAATCGCGGTCAGATACAGGTGATCGTTGCGGCGGGTGGCGACGGCGGAGCCGATGAAGATGGCGTAGATGAAGAGCGTGGAGGTCGCCTCCTGCAGCCACAACCAGGGATGACCGATGGTCCGCGTGACGATGTCGCAGGTCACAAACAGCGAGAAGCCGAAACACAGCACGCCGCAGACGATCATCAGCGCCAGTTCGAGCCGGTCAAACGCCTGCCATTTCAGATGACGCTGCCGCTGCAGCACAAGTTTGTCGGCGATGGACATTCGTCAAGTTTCCCCGTCGTCCCGGCCTGGTGCGCAATTGCGCACTGGGCGCCGGGACCCATAACACCGGCGGTATTGATCAAA
This sequence comes from Bradyrhizobium sp. URHC0002, assembly GCF_054059515.1. Lineage (NCBI taxonomy): Bacteria > Pseudomonadati > Pseudomonadota > Alphaproteobacteria > Hyphomicrobiales > Nitrobacteraceae > Bradyrhizobium > Bradyrhizobium sp. URHC0002. Next base: position 7,529,877 of record NZ_JBSSCF010000001.1, read on the forward strand.
GGAGGTCGCGCCCTTCGTGCCCAACACATCAAGCGCGGAGTATGGATCCCGGCGCCCAGTGCGCAATTGCGCATCAGGCCGGGACCCTCGTGGAAACGCCGACGCCTAATTCACCGCCCGGATCAAATTCTTGATCTTCTCGGCGTGCGGACCGAGATCCTTGGCCAGCTTATCCAGATAGGGATCGGCGATCGTCGTAAAGCTCTTCTTGTCGACATCAGTGACGATCTTGACCCCGATCGATTTCAGCTTGGCCGCCGCGGACCTCTCCAGTTCGAAGGCCTTCCCCGGCTCCTTCTGGCTGACTTCATCGCCCGCCGCCAACACCCACTTCTTCTGTTCGGCGGAAAGGCTCTGCCACAGCTTGTCGCTGATGAAGACGAGCGCGTTGTTGGCTTCATGCTCGGTCAGGTTCAGCACCGGCGCCACTTCATAGTGCTTGTTGACGAGATAGACGTTGATGCTGTTCTCGGCGACCTCGACCACGCCGGTCTGCAGCGAGGTGTAGACGCTGCCGAACGGCATGTGCACGGTCTGTGCGCTATAGGCCGGAAACATGGTGTCCTCGGTGGCGGTGGCCTGCACGCGGATCTTCAGGCCCTTGATGTCGCCAACGTTACGAATTTCCTTCTTCGAATACATGTGACGGACGCCCTGCGAGCCGGTCGCGATGACGTGCAGGCCCTGCGTGGTCTCGTCGATCATGGTCTTGAGCGCTTCGAATACCTTGGGATCGGCCAGCCCCTTGATCACATGATTTTCGTCGCGGAAAAGGAAATGCAGAGACATCACGCCGGCCTGCGGCGAAATCGTCGCAGTATTGGCCGAGGAAATGATCGCAAAATCGATATCGCCTGCCTTCACCAGTTGCAGCAGCTGCGGCTCCTGCCCGAGCTGTGCGCCAGGATACTGATCGATCAACATCGTGCCCTTGCTCAACTCCTTGAGCTTGTCGGCAAACAGGTCGCCTGCAACGGAATAGCCGGTGTTGCGGGGCTGATCGTAGGCAAAGCGGTAACGCTTGGCCTCCTGGGCGCCTGCGCTCGCGGCGAACATAATGGCGGCGGCGGCCAAGGCCGCACCGATAAACCTGGCTGGATTTCGCATCTGCCATTTCCCCCTGTTTTAATTTTGTTGGATCATCCCATCATGAACGCGGGATTGTCAATAAAGTATCGTTATTGGAGCATCCAAACGGACCAAAGCGGGGCTATCGAGGCAGATTGTCGACAATGAAACTTCAGAGCAGATTTACCCCTCGCCCTGCCCGCGCATGAAATCGAAGTCGCAGCCCTCGTCGGCCTGCAAAATCGTCTCGTGGAACAGGTGCGCGTAACCGCGTTTGGCCCAATCGGGCGTGACGGCCGGTGCAAGCGCCGCGCGGCGCTTCGCAAGCTCCGCCGCGTCGACCAGGAGATCGATGCTGCGTTTCGCGACATCGAGCCGGATCATGTCGCCGTTCTTCACCAGCGCCAGCGGACCACCCACGGCGGATTCCGGCGTGATGTGCAGCACGATGGTGCCGAACGCGGTGCCACTCATGCGCGCGTCCGATATCCGCACCATGTCCTTGACGCCGCCGCGTGCGAGTTTCTTCGGGATCGGCAGATAGCCCGCCTCCGGCATGCCGGGTGCTCCCTTGGGGCCGGCATTGCGCAGCACCAGCACATCGTCGGCGTTGACGTCGAGATCGGGATCGTCGACCCGCAACGTCATGTCTTCAACGGACTCAAATACGACAGCACGGCCGGTGTGCTGCAACAGTTTCGGGCTTGCCGCCGAGTGCTTGATCACGGCGCCGCGCGGCGCAAGGTTGCCGTGCAGCACCGCCATCGCGCCTTCCGGCTTGATCGGATTGCTGCGGGCGCGGATCGCATCCTGGCCCGGCACTTCTTCGGCACCGGCCACGACATCGCGCAGCGTCGCACCGGTGATGGTCCTGGCATCGAGATCGATGAGATCGCCGAGTTGCGCCATCAGCTTCGGCAGGCCGCCGGCATGATGGAAATGCTCCATGTAGTGCTCGCCTGACGGTTTCAGGTCGATCAGCACGGGCACCTCGCGGCCGAGTTGGTCGAAGGCTTCGAGATCGACGCGATGTTTGGTGCGGTTGGCGATCGCGGTCAGATGAATGAGCCCGTTGGTCGAACCACCGATTGCCTGCAGCACCACCTGCGCATTGCGGAATGATGCGGCGGTCAGAAACTCGCTCGGCTTTGGTCCCTTCGCCTTGGCCATCGCGGCGGCGACTTTGCCGCTTGCCTCCGCCGAGCGAAAGCGCTCGGCATGCGGCGCCGGGATCGTCGCGCTCATCGGCAGCGACAGACCGAGCGCTTCGGTAATGCACGCCATGGTCGAGGCGGTGCCCATCACCATGCAGGTGCCAACCGATGGCGCGAGGCGCCCGTTGACGGCTTCGATTTCGACGTCGTCAATTTCGCCGGCGCGATATTTTCCCCACAGCCGTCGGCAATCCGTGCACGCCCCGAGCACCTCGCCCTTGTGATGCCCGACCACCATCGGCCCCACCGGAATGACGACGGTCGGCAGATCGGCGCTGACCGCGGCCATGATCTGCGCCGGCAGGGTCTTGTCGCATCCGCCGATCACGACCACGGCGTCCATCGGCTGTGCGCGGATCATCTCCTCGGTGTCCATCGCCATCAGATTGCGCAGATACATCGAGGTCGGAAACGCAAAGCTCTCGGCGATCGAGATGGTCGGGAACACCATCGGCATCGCGCCGTTCAACATCACCCCGCGCTTCACCGCTTCAATGATCTGCGGAACGTTGCCGTGGCAGGGATTGTAGTCGCTGTAGGTATTGGTGATGCCGACGATCGGCCTGTTCAGCGCATCATCCGAATAACCCATCGCCTTGATGAAGGCCTTGCGCAGGAACAGCGAGAAGCCAGCGTCGCCATAACTCGTAAGTCCCTTGCGAAGTCCGTCGGCCATTTTTTCTTCCTGTCGTTGCGGGACGGCACTTAAGGAGCCCGCCGAATTATTGTCAATGCTTGATTATTTAGCGCAAATACGGCTCACTTTGCCGCATCCAGCGTGATATTATTGACAATAATGCGAGTGCGTGCTGACTTCCGGCCATGACCGGAACCGTCTGTCCATGAATCAACCATTGCGCATTGGCCTGATCGGCGCCGGCATGGTGAGCCGTCATCATCTCATCGCCTGGGCGAGCCTATCAGATCAGGCCCTCGTCGTGGCGGTCGCCGATCCCTCCAGCGAAAACGCCGCGCGGCGCGCGACCGAGTTCGGGATTCCGCAAACCTACGCCGACGCCGAGGCGATGCTCGCGGCTGCGGCGCTCGACGCCATCGATATCGCAGCCCCCCGCGAGATGCACGCGCCGCTGGTGCGACTCGCCGCCAAACACCGGCTGCCGGTGCTTTGCCAGAAGCCGCTCGCACCCAATCTGCAGGAGGCGACCGAACTCGCCGCCGAGGTCGAGGGTTCGACGCGCCTGATGGTGCATGAGAACTGGCGCTTTCGTGGCTATTACCGTGACGCGGCGGCATGGCTGCGCGAGGGCCGCATCGGCAACGTCAAGCAGGCGCAGCTGACGCTGCTGACGTCAGGCGTATTGCCGGGACCGGACGGGCTCTGCCCGGCGCTGGAGCGGCAGCCCTTCATGCGCCGTGAACGGCGCATGCTGGTCGCGGAAGTCTTGATCCATCATCTCGACACGCTGCGTATGCTGCTCGGCCCGCTGCAGGTGACCGCGGCGCAGCTCTCCCGGTCCAGCGATCTCCTGGTCGGCGAAGACGGCGCGGTAATCCAGCTTCGAACCGCCAACGGTGCTGGCGTCTCGGTCTTCGCCAGCTTCGCCGCCCACGGACATCCAGCCGCGCAGGTCGACCGGCTGGAGATTCTGGGCGACAAGGGAGCCATCAAGCTCGACGGGCCATCGCTGACATGCTCGGGCGCATCGCCCGGCGAGCGCATCTACGATATCGCCACCGAGTATCAGGGTTCCTATAACCGGACGATCGCGCATTTCGTGAAATCGCTCCGCGACGTTTCGCCCTTCGAGACGGCACCTCAGGACAATCTCGAGACCTTGCGGCTGGTCGAGGATTGCTATCGGCTGTCGGGCTGGGAGGCCTTGCGATGAAGCCGCAGGAAACGCAGACCGAGACTTCCGCGCCGACGCGCGAGGAGGAGCAGGCGGAAGTCATCCGCCGGCTGGAAGAGGACATCATCTTCGGCCGCTTCGCGCCGGGGTCGCGGCTGGTCGAGGACACGCTGATGACGCGCTACGGCGCCAGCCGGCACTTCGTGCGGCAGGCGCTGTTCCAGCTCGAGCGCCAGGGCATCGTGCTGCGCGAGAAGAACATCGGCGCCACGGTGCGGTTCTATTCAGCCGAGGAAGTGCGTCAGATCTACGAGGTGCGGGAAATGCTGACGCGGCAGGCGGCGCTGATGATCGCCCTGCCCGCCCCCGCCAGCCTGATTGCGCAGTTGAACGAATTGCAGCGGCAATACTGCGCCAGGGCCGACGCGCAGGATTTGCGCGGCATCCACGAGGCCAACGACGCCTTTCACGTCGCGCTGTTCTCGGCCTGCGGCAACCCGTATTTGGTGCGCTCGCTGCAGGACTACATGAACCTGACACTGCCGATGCGCGCCAAGAATCTCGCCGACAGGGAGGGGCTGGCGCTATCCCGCCGCCAGCACGAACTGATGATCGAGCTGTTGAAAGGCCGCGACAGCTGGGCGCTGGCGCAGCTCTGCGTCGATCACATGCAGTTCAGCAAGTCGGACTATCTCGGGCGCATCGCCGGGGATGAGGGCAAGCGCTAGCGCTTGCTCCAGTCCACGATCCTATCCTTGTCGCCGTCGAACTCCATGCTGCAGAAGGTGCCGCCCTGGTAGAAGTCGCCGACCGGATCCGGCTTGAGCTTGGCCTGCTCGGCCATCGCGTGTTCGCGGAAATCTTCTCCGCGGCCGGTCGGGCGATAACCGAGCTCATAGGCGCGATGATTGTCCCACCAGGCACGCTCATTGTAGGAGGCGCCGTAGAAGATCTCGAAGTGAATATCGGGATGATCGAGCCCGATGCGGCAGAGCTGCACAAGGTCTTCCGGCTTCAACCAGATCGAAAGCCTGCGATGGTCGAGCGGCATCTCGCCGAAATTGCCGATCCGGATACAGGTGACGCCAAGGCCGTGCTTGTCGGCATAGAGCGCGCCGACCGCCTCCCCGAACACCTTGCTGACGCCGTAGCGGCTGTCGGGGCGCGCGGTGACGTCGGTGCCGATCCGGTGATGGCGCGGGTAGAAGCCGACCGCATGGTTCGACGAGGCGAACACCAGGCGCTTGACGCCCTTCCTGCGCGCGGCCTCGAACAGATTGTAGCCGCCGATGATGTTGGCCTGAAGGATGTCCTCCCAGGGGCCCTCGACCGAATAGCCGCCGAAATGCAGGATGCCGTCGACGCCTTCGCAGATCGCTTCGACCTGCGACATGTCGGCGAGATCGGCCGCCTTGAACTTCTCGTCCTTAGCCAGGTCGGCCGGCGCCTTCAAATCGCTCAGCACCAGGTCCGGATAGATCGGCGGCAGCAGCTTGCGCAAGGATGTGCCGATCCCGCCGGCGGCGCCGGTCATCAATATGCGTGGCATTTCGTTCCTCTTATCTCGCGACCGATTTGCGGTCATTAGCCGGGAATGATAGCAACCTCAAACGCTCAGGAAACGCAACAACGAGATCAGCAAATGTCCGATGCAGCATCGCATTCAGCCGGCTGGCGCCCGGCGACGTATTACCCCGATCCGGCCATCCGTGCACTCGATCCGCGCTTTGAGAAGTATTGGCTGAAGCTGTCGGCGGTGGAACGGCTGACCACCGGCCTGCGCTGGGCCGAAGGGCCGGTGTGGTTCGGCGACGGGCGGTATCTGCTGTGCAGCGACATTCCGAACCAGCGCATCCTCAAGTGGGAGGAGGAAACCGGCCAAGTCAGCATCTTCCGCGAGCCTTCGAATTTCGCCAATGGCAACACCCGCGACCGTCAGGGGCGCCTCGTCACCTGCGAGCACGGCGGCCGCCGCGTCACCCGCACCGAATATGACGGATCGATCACAGTGCTGATGGATTCCTTCGACGGCAAGCGGCTGAACTCGCCGAACGACGTCGTCGTGAAGTCCGACGGCTCGATCTGGTTCACCGATCCGGTGTTCGGCCTGCTCGGCAATTACGAGGGCTACAGGGCCGAGCCCGAGATCGACATGAACGTCTACCGGATCGACGGTGCGACCGGCAAAGCGACTATCGTCGCCGACGGCGTGCTGGGACCGAACGGGCTGGCCTTCTCGCCCGACGAAAAGATCCTCTATGTCATCGAGTCCCGCGGCGTGCCCACCCGCAAGATCCTCGCCTATGACGTCTCGCCTTCCGGCGACAAGCTTTCCAACAAGCGCGTGTTTGTCGATGCCGGACCAGGCACGCCGGACGGTTTTCGCGTCGATATCGACGGCAATCTGTGGTGCGGCTGGGGCATGGGCGATCCCGAGCTCGACGGCGTCGTCGTGTTCGCGCCCGATGGCGTCATGATCGGCCGCATCGCCCTGCCCGAGCGCTGCGCCAATCTCTGCTTCGGCGGTGTGAAGCGCAACCGCCTGTTCATGGCCGCGAGCCAGTCGATCTACGCGCTCTATGTGAACACGCAGGGCGCGCCGGGCGGATAGGCCTGCGCGCGCCTCACCCCTTCTTCTCCTGTGCGTCGGCGGTTTGCTTGACGAGCGCGTCTTCAAACGCCTTTTCCAGCGTCGCGGCGTAGGCGTTGAACTCGCCGGGATTGACGAACGGATTGGGCGCGCCATCCGAGAGCATGGCACGCTTGTCCTGCATCCTGTACATTTCCGGATGCGGCGCGAGCAGCACATCCACCTTCATGTCCTTGGCCCGTGCGAACGTCTTCCTGTAATCGGTAACGATCCCGGAATAGGTCGGGTTGGTCACGAGGCGGTTCAGCGCCACGGTGCCGCTGCAGAAGATGAGCACGGAGCGCGTTGCGTCGCCGTCCTTCACCGAGAATTCCCAACTCGTGCAACCGGGCGAATGGCCGGGGGTTTCACGGGCGGTCAGCGTCACCTCTCCCACGCTGACCGTGTCGCCCTCGCGCACCGTGCGATCGACCTTCACCGGCGGAAACGCCAGCGCAGCGTCTTCCTGCGCGCCCGGATAGTAGCCGCCTTCAAGCAGCGGCTTGTCGGCTTCGCCGGCGATCATCTGGGCGCCGCTGGCCTGCTTCATTTCGGCAAGGCCGCCGGTGTGATCGATATGCGCATGGGTATTGACGAGGTATTTGATGTCGGAGACCTTGAAGCCGAGTTTCTCGATGCTGGCTTTGATCTGCGATGTTGCTTCCGGCATCACCGTATCCACCAGGATATGGCCCTGCGGCGACGTGATCAGGTAGGACGCCAGGCCGTCGGTTCCGACATAGTAGACGTTGCCGATCATCTTGAACGGCTCGGTCGGCGTGTTCCACTTTACCTTGAGGGTTTCGAGCAGATCCTTGACGGTCTGGGCCTGTGCTGCGTCGGCAAGCGGCAATAGCGCGACCAGTGCCATGACGATTTTATTCACGGGCGTCCTCCATTTTTTCTTGTTGCGTCGTCGCCGCGTCGGCATCGACGGGAGTGTTAGCCTGACGATGATTCTGGTCAAAACAATGCCGGCCGCCTTTCGGCGGCCGGCATCTTTCACGAACGGCGCGAGCGCCGCATCAATTTACGCGGCGTTGTAGCCGGCGACCGCCTTGACCTCGAGATATTCCTCGAGGCCGTACTTGCCCCACTCGCGGCCGTTGCCGGACTGCTTGTAGCCGCCGAACGGCGCGGTGCGGTCGTTCGGCACGCCCTGCAGGTTGACGTTGCCGGCGCGGATCTGGCGGGCCACGCGGCGCGCGCTTTCCACGGTATCGCCCGTGACGTAACCGGCGAGGCCATACGGCGTGTCGTTGGCGATCTTCACGGCGTCAGCTTCATCCTTGGCGCCGATGATGGTCAGCACCGGCCCGAAGATTTCCTCCCGCGCGATCGTCATCTCGTTGGTGACGTCGGCGAAGATGGTCGGGCGGACATAGAAGCCCTTGTTGACGCCTTCGGGCAGGCCGGGACCGCCGGAGACCAGCGTCGCGCCTTCGTCGATGCCCTTCTTGATCAGCGCCTGGATCTTGTCCCACTGGATACGCGACACGACCGGGCCGATGGTGGTGCCTTCGGCGCGGGGATCGCCCGCCTTGGTCTTGTCGGCGACGCCCTTGGCGATCGCAGCGACTTCCTTCATCTTCGACAGCGGCACGATCATCCGCGACGGCGCGTTGCACGACTGGCCGGAGTTGTTGAACATGTGCATCACGCCACCGGTGACGGCCTTCGCAAGGTCAGCGCCTTCGAGGATGACGTTCGGCGACTTGCCGCCCAGTTCCTGGCTGACGCGCTTCACGGTCGGCGCGGCGCGCTTGGCGACGTCGACGCCGGCGCGGGTCGAGCCGGTGAACGAGATCATGTCGATGTCAGGATGTTCGCTCATGGCGGCGCCGACTTCGGGGCCGAGGCCGTTGACGAGGTTGAACACGCCCTTCGGCACGCCGGCTTCATGGAGGATTTCCGCAAAGATCAACGCCGAGCTCGGGGTGAATTCCGATGGCTTGAGGATCATGGTGCAGCCGGCGGCGAGCGCGGGCGCGACCTTGCAGGCGATCTGGTTCAAGGGCCAGTTCCAGGGCGTGATCATGCCGATGACGCCGACCGGCTCGCGCACGACGACGGCCGAGCCGACCGTCTCTTCGAAATGATAATTCTTGAGGACTTCCAGCGTGGAAGCGATATGGCCGAGGCCAGCGCCGGCCTGCAGGCGTTCGGCCATCGGCAGCGGCGCGCCCATTTCGTCGGAGACGGCGGCGCCGATCTCCTTCATGCGGCCCTTGTAGACCTCGATGATCTTTTCCAAGAGCGCGACGCGCTCCTCGCGGCTGGTCTGCGAATAGGTCAGGAAGGCGCGCTTGGCGGCGGCAACGGCCTTGTCGAGGTCGGCCTTCGAGCCGAGCGCAACTTCGTACATCGCTTCTTCGGTCGCCGGGTTGACGACAGGGGTGGACTTCTTGACGGCGGGATCGACCCAGGCGCCGTCGATGTAGAATTGCATGCGGTTGACCATCGGAAACCTCTTTATCAGGGAGTCATGAGGAGGAACGGTAGCGTTCGGCAGGCATCTTTGCACGAAAGCCAGGCCGGTTGAACCCGCCATATGCGGGGTGCCGCGATGCGGCAGGCGCTGGATATAAGATCAGGGATGCGACGCTGGCAAGGTGCTCACTCTTGTTTACCCTCCCCTGGAGGGGGAGGGTCGGCTCACATGGAGCGCAGCGGAATGTGAGACGGGGTGGGGTGACGGTCTCTCCACTCGAGCACTGTTAGACGGGGAGAGACTGTCACCCCACCTCGGTTCGCATTTCATGCGAACCGATCCACGAGCGAGCTTCGCTCGTCTCGGACCCCTCCAGGGGAGGATAAGAAGATCACACCGCCGTCTTCCGATGCCGCACCGGCGCGCCTACCGTCAGGCTTTCGGCCGCATCGATGATGGCGTTGGCGTCGATGCCGTAGTGGCGGTAGAGGTCGCCGATTGTTCCGGTCTGGCCGAACTGCTCGACGCCGAGCGCCTCCACCCGGTTTCCACGCACGCTGCCGAGCCAGCCGAGTGCCGCCGGATGGCCGTCGATCACGGTCACGATGCCGCAGTCGCGCGGCAGCGGCGCCAGCAGTTTTTCGACATGGCTGAGATACTGGATGCCACGGCGGTCGCGCCGCAAATTCCGCGCCGCGGACCATCCGGCATGCAGCCGGTCGGCCGAGGTTACCGCCAGTAAACCGACATCGCGGTGGCTTTCGCCGATGAAGCCCACGGCCTCGATCGCCTCCGCCGCCACCGCCCCGGTATAGGCGATCACGATGTCGCAGTTGGGCCCCGGCTCGCGCAGCCAGTAAGCGCCCTCGGTGATGCCTGTTTGCAGCTCCGGCGCCATGATGCGCTGCGGCTGGTCCAGCGTGCGGGTCGAGAGCCGCAGATAGACCGAACCACCCTCGCCGGCTTCGCGCTGCATGTGGCGAAAGCCCCAGCCCATGATCACGGCAAGTTCATCGACAAAGGCCGGTTCGAACGAGGCCAAGCCATCCTGCGCCATGCCGATCAAGGGCGTCGCGATCGATTGATGCGCGCCGCCTTCCGGCGCCAGCGTGATGCCCGACGGCGTCGCCACCACCATGAAACGGGCGTCCTGGTAGCAGGCATAATTCAGCGCATCGAGGCCGCGCTCGATGAAGGGATCGTACAGCGTCCCCACCGGCAGCAGCCGCTCGCCATTGATCGCGTGCGACAGCCCGAGCGCCGAGAGCATGATGAACAGGTTCATCTCGGCAATGCCGAGTTCCAGATGCTGGCCCTTCGGCGAAAAATCCCAGTTGAAGGTCGAAGGGATTTTCTCCTGCCGGAACAGATCGTGGTTCTCGGCTTTGGCAAACAAGCCGCGGCGGTTGACCCAGGCGCCGAGATTGGTGGACACGGTGACATCAGGCGACGCGGTAACGATGCGCGAAGCCAATTCGCTATCGCCGCGCGCGAGCTCGTTGAGCACCAGGCCAAAGCCCTGTTGGGTCGACATCTGCGCCGTTGGCTTGAAGGCAAGCTGTTGCGGAACATCGATCACGGGTGCGGTGAGACGGCGGCGGCCTTCCTGATTGAACGGCGCTGCCGCCAAAAATGCTTCGAGCTCGGCCGGCGCCTGCGACAGGCCCTCGAACTTTTCCCATTCATGGCCGGGGCGAATGTTCTGTGCCCCGCGCCATTTCTCCATCTGCGTAACCGTCATCAGGCCGGCGTGGTTGTCCTTGTGGCCCTGCATCGGCAGGCCGACGCCCTTGATGGTGTAGGCGATGAAGCAGACCGGGCGATCGTGATCGATCGCCTCGAAGGCTTCGATCATGCTCGCCATGTCGTGGCCGCCGAGGTTGGACATCAGCGCCAGCAATTCGTCGTCGCTGCGCCGGTCGATCAGTTGCGACACCTGCCCCTGATCGCCGATATCGTCCTGCAAATGCTTGCGGAAGGCCGCGCCACCCTGGAAGCACAGCGCCGCATACATCTGGTTCGGGCAATTATCGATCCAGCGCCGCAAGGCTTCGCCGCCGGGCTCGGCGAACGCCGCCTGCATCAGGCGGCCGTATTTCACGATCACGACCTCCCAGCCGAAATTGCGGAACATGGATTCGAATTTCGCCCACAGCCCCTCGCGCACGACGGCATCGAGGCTTTGTCTGTTGTAGTCCACCACCCACCAGGTGTTGCGAAGGCCGTGCTTCCAGCCCTCCAGCAGCGCCTCGAAAATGTTGCCCTCATCCATCTCGGCATCGCCGACCAGCGCGATCATCCGCCCTTCGGGCCGGTCTTTCATCCAGCCATGCGACGTGACGTAGTCCTGCACCAGCGACGAGAACAGCGTTTGCGCGACGCCGAGACCGACCGAGCCGGTCGAGAAATCGACGTCATCGGCATCCTTGGTACGCGACGGATAGGACTGCGCGCCCTTGTAGCCGCGAAAATTTTCCAGCTTCTCGCGGGTCTGGTGCCCGAACAGATACTGGATGGCGTGAAACACCGGGCTCGCATGCGGCTTCACCGCGACGCGGTCCTGCGGACGAAGCACGGAGAAGTACAGTGCCGACATGATATTGGCGAGCGAGGCGGACGACGCCTGATGGCCGCCGACCTTCAAGCCGTCGGTATTCGGCCGGATGTGGTTGGCGTGGTGGATCGTCCATGACGACAGCCAGAGAGCCTTGGCCGCCAGCGCGGACAACAGTTCGAGGCGTGCGGGCTCGATGGGCATGGCAATGCTCCGGACAGGGTTAGTATGCGCCAATTTTAGCGGGCCGGCCGGTGCCAAATTTCTCAAATTCTCGCGACATACACCTCATTATTGGGATAAACTACCACGATTACCCTCCAAACCATGAGTTCATCCCAATGCCGGCTCTCGACGCCATCGACCGCAAGATTCTCGCTTTGCTGCAGTCCGACAGCCGCATGACCATGCAGGAACTCTCCGACAAGGTCGGCCTCTCGGTGTCGCCCTGCCATCGCCGCGTCAAGCTTTTGGAAGACCGCGGCGTCATCACGCGCTACATCGCGACCGTCGACCAGAAATCGTTGGGGCTCCATGTCAGCGTCTTCATCTCGATCAAGCTGGCGCGGCAAAAGGAAGAGGATCTCAACCGGTTTGCGAAAGCGATTTCGAAATGGGACGAGGTGCTGGAGTGCTATCTGATGACCGGCAACCGCGATTATTTGCTGCGCGTCGTGGCGGCTGATCTCTCCTCCTACGAAGCATTCCTGAAAAACAAGCTGACGCGGCTCGACGGCATCGCCTCGATCGAGTCGAGTTTTGCGCTGAGCCAGGTGAAGTACTCGATCGCACTGCCGGTGTAGCGCAGCTCTCAATTCCGTCATTGCGAGCGCAGGTCCGTAGGGTGGGCAAAGCGACTGCGTCCTCCGTAGCTCAACGAGCGAAGGCGGAAGCGTGCCCACCAAAAGGAACGCCGTTGATAGACGGTGGGCACGTCGCTAACGCTCCTTTGCCCACCCTACGGGCGCGCTCTCGCCGCATGACCGTTTTCGCGGGATTTGCGTCATTTCGATTAGAACATAACGGAAGTAGACTCGATTCCGATCAACATCGAGCAGCCAATCATGAATTCGCGAGGTATCTTGTGGAGCGCGCTCGGCGCAATCGTGCTTTTCGCCGTAATCGCCGGGGCCTGGATCCTTTCGCTGCCGGTGGCTAGTTCCGTCGCCGCTCCCCCGGCAATCGCACAGGACGAGCGCGATGCGACGATCGCGGCGCTGAAGCCGCCGAAGCGGCAGCGTCCGCTGATCGCCATCATCGGCATCAACAACGCCACCGAAACCACCGATTACCTGATGCCCTACGGCATCCTCAAGCGCGCCGATGTCGCCGATGTCGTCACGCTCGCAACCCAGCCCGGCCCCATGACGCTATTTCCGGTGCTGAAGGTCGAACCGCAGGCGACCGTAGCAGAGTTCGATGCGCGGCATCCCGACGGCGCCGACTATGTCATCGTTCCCGCCATGACCCGCGACGACGATCCGGCGGCGCTGCAATGGATCAGGAACCAGTCGGGCAAAGGTGCGATCATCGTCGGCATCTGCGCAGGCGCCAAGGTGGTCGGCGACGCCGGGCTGCTGCACGGCAAGCGGGCGACCACGCACTGGTATTCCGTCGAGGAATTGCGCGGCAAACATCCCACGATGCGCTACGTCGAAGACCGGCGGCTGGTGGTCGATGACGGCGTGGCGACCACGACCGGCATCTCGGCGTCGATGCCGATATCGCTGACGCTGATCGAGGCCATCGCCGGACGGGATAAGGCCCGCGCCGTCGGCCGGGACATCGGCCTCGCCGACTGGGACGCGCGGCACGAGAGCGACGCGTTCAAGTTCACCCGCCCGTTTGCGCTCACGGCGATCCGCAACACGGCCGCGTTCTGGGCGCACGAGCGGCTCGGCATTGAACTCAAGGAAGGCGTCGACGAGGTGTCGCTGGCGCTGGTGACTGACGCGTGGTCGCGCACCTATCGCTCACAGGCGGTGACGTTTGCGAGCGAAGCCGGCGCCCAGCAAAGCCGCAACGGCATTCGTATCTTGCCCGATGAGGTCGCGACGAACTGGCCGGTGGAACGGCTGCTGCCGGAGATCGGGGACCGCAAGCCGGCGGAAGCGCTCGACGACACGCTGCATGCCATCACGGCCCGCTACGACGCGCGCACGACCGACTTCGTCGCGATGCAGTTGGAGTATCCGAGAAATCGAGCGACGCAGTGAACTCCCGCAGGCTGGGCAAAGCGACTACGTCCGCGGTAGCTCAACGAGCGAAGGCGGAAGCGTGCCCACCATCAACAGTGAAAATGTGAATGGATGGTGGGCACGGCGCTCGCGCGCCTTTGCCCACCCTACCCCGCGCGACGTCACTGTCGTCATTGCGAGCGAAGCGAAGCAATCCATTGTCATCTCGTGCGCGGAAGGATGGATTGCTTCGCTTCGCTCGCAATGACGTGGAGAGAGCGCGGGCCACATGGTTCGAGACGGCGCCACGCCTCCTCACCATGAGGGTTTTAAGGTTGCCATGTGGCTCCGACGATCATCACCGCCACGGCTCGACGATGATCTTGGTGTGTACTTCCGGATTGGCGAGATCGGCGAACGCCTTCGCAACGCCATCGATGCCCACGCTGGCGGTCACCATCGAGGCGGCATCGACCTGCCCTTCCGCGATCAGGCGCAGCGAGTACGCGAATTCCTCCGGCGTGTAGCCCAGCACGTACTGAACGTTGAGCTCCTTGAGGATGCCGAGCATCGGCTCGGCGCGGTCGGTTTCCATGCAGACGCCGACGACGACAATGCGCGCATCGCGCGGCGCGCCCTCGAACACCTGCTGGATCAGGCCGGGCACGCCGACGCATTCGAAGATCAGCGCGGGTTTTAGTGCCGGCAACAGCGCCTGCAGCGGCGGGCGCGCGGCCTTTTCCTCCGCCGACATCTGGGCATGCTCGGCCCAAGTGGCATAGGGCTGCGTGCGCGCAGGGTCCACCACCATGTCGGCGCCGAGCTTTTCGGCGAGCGCGCGGCGTGCCGGCGAATAATCGGCAGCGACGATCGGGTGCATCCCCCTGATCTTCAACGCCGCGATGACCGCGAGGCCGACCGGGCCGCAGCCGATCACCAGCGGCACCTCGCCACCCCTGATGTTGGCCTTTTCTACCGCGTGCACGCCGACCGCGAGCGGTTCGGTCAGCGCGGCGTGCTCGGCGGCAAGACCGTTCGGGACTTCGAGCAGCAGGGTTTCGCTGAGCAGCATGCGCTCGGCATAGGCGCCGACATTGTCGTTGGAGTAGCCGATGCCCTGCGGGCCTTCCGCGGTCAAAAGCGCCGGCAGCGAACAGACTTTCGTGCCGGGCTTGAACTTCTGCGTCGTGCCCGGACCATAGTCGAGCACCTCGCAGCAGAACTCATGGCCGAATACGACGTCGCGCGAGAGGTCCATCGGCTTGCGACCGGGAAAGTGTTTTGCCAGTTCCACCATGCGGTGCGCGTGCTTGCGCGCGTGCAGGTCGGAGCCGCAGATGCCGCATGCCAGCGACTTGACCAGCACCATGCCCGGGCCCGGCTTGGGTTCCGGCATCTCGTCGACGACAATTTCCCCGTTGCGGAAAATGGCTGCGCGCACGAAAGATCCTCCCGGTGATTTTCTTTCACCTTAACCACTATCGGTTCTGATTGAAATCAGAACCGCTGCGCAGGATTTTTCTTGACGCGTTTTCTTAACGCGAACCGGTGGCCACCCCGCATCAAGTGCGGGGCAGGCTTTCGCTCGAAAACGCTATGGCAGGATCACCACGCGTAGCGCACAACACCCTTGCCCGCGTAGGAATTGGTGACGTTGGAGAACTGGCCTTCGAAAATGGTCGCGGCCGACCAGCCGTTCAGCCATTTCATCTCGGCCGCGCCGGTGACGAGCGCCGATTCGTGCGCCTGCGCTGCGCCGTTGACGACGAAGGCCGCGCCCGGCAGCGTCTGGAACAAGGCCGTGACGTTGCGGTCGGTGTTGAAATCATGCGCCCAGGCGGCGCGGCCACGCAGGGTCAGGATGCCGTTCGACATCGCAAACGACCTGTCGGTGCGAACGCCGAGTTCGGTGCGCGAGGCCGTGACATCCTTGGCCGCATAGTTCAGCGCGAACGTGCCGGCGCCCGCCAGCACCTGCTCGGCATAGGCCGGCAGGCTGTAGGTGGTGAACTGGCCGGCGGCATAGGGCGTGATGCCCATCCATGGCGTCACATAGCGGTAGCCGCCCTCAACGCGGCCTGAATAAGCGTTCGCGTTGAACTGGGCGCGCAGGCGCTCGAAACCCGCCACGGTAACCGTGCGCTCGGTCGTCACGTCCTGCCAGCCATAGGCCGCGGCGGCCGTGATATAAGCGTTGCCCATGTTGTGGCGAATGAAGGCGCCGGCCTGGAACAGGTCCGAGCGCCCGGAGCCGAAACCCGAGACGCTGAAATTGGTGCCGCCGCCGGCGAGCGCAAAACCTGCGAGCGTGTCGCGCGAGAGGCGATAGTCGGCGCCAACCGCAAACCCGAACGCGCGCGCGGTCGCGTCGTTCGATCCAAGCGCAGCATTGCCACTCGTGTTGCTGCCGCCGCCGAAGGCGGAACCCCAGACGCTCCAGCGCTGATCGAACAGATCGTTGCGTGCGATATCCGCTTTGGTTGGGAATTTGGCAAAGGCGTCGCGCGCGGCGCGGGGTTTCTTTGCAGCATAGCCAAGCGCGCTCTCTTCGGCGAACGGGATCGCGCCTGCATTGCCACCGAAGCCGCCATTGCGGCCGGCCACGAACGGATCGGAGATCAGCGACAGGAACAGGTTCATGGCGTCGAAGGTGCCCTGCTGCGATCCGGTCGCCAGTTCGCCGGAGACTTGCGTGAGGCCCGCCGGCGAGAGCGAGGCGAAGCCGACCGGAATGCCGCCGGTGGTATTGAAGAAATTGGTCAGCGCGTTGGCGACGTTCTGCTGGTTGACATTGAGGCCGCCGCCGTAATTCAGCGCGAAGTTCAGATAGACGTTGTTGGCGTCGTAGCTGAGGGTCGGGTTCAGGTTGGACGAAACGCCAGTAACGACCGGGTTGAATGTGTCTGCCAGGCCGCTGACGGCGGTAAGGATCGTGTACTGCTTGGTCACCGCGCCGGTCGGAACGACCACGACCGTGGCGCCGCCGAGGGTCACTGCGCCCACGACTCGCGTCAGATCGCTGTTCGTGCCCGAGATCTCGACCATGTAGCTCGAAGCTGCCGAGAACGTCAGGCTGTTTGCGACGTTGAGAGTGCCGATCGAATTGCCCGGCGCAAGTGTGCCGCCATTGACGACGACATTGTCGATCGTGCCGGTGCCGCCGAGCGTGCCGCCGGCATTGACGGTAACGAGTCCGTTGATGACGCCGTTGACCGAGAGCGTACCGCCAAGCACGTTCCAGTCCTGCGCGCCGGTGCCGGTGACGGTCCAGTTCGAGCTGTCGACCTTGTTGAAGGTCGAGAAGCCGTCATATTGCTGGCCGGCGCCGATCAGGCTGAGGTTGAACGTATCCTTGCCGGTGCCGCCGAGCTGGAACGTGTCGGTGCCGGTGCCGATCACGAAGCCATTGATGACGCTGCCTGGGCCGAGGGTCAGTACGTTACCGGAACAGACGCCGCAGAATTCGATCGCAGCAAAACCGGTCGCGGCGTTAATGGTTCCCGAATTGAAGACCGTTCCGCCGCCGCTGACGAGAATCCCCGTCGCGCCCGCGCCGACGTTGATCGTCCCGGTGTTGATGACGGAATTGCTGCCGCCGAAACTGCTGACGTCGATACCGAAGGCAACGCCATCCCCGACGGTGATGGTGCCGCTGTTGATGATGGTATTGGAATTGCCTGCTACCACGATGCCGGAGGCGTTGGCGCCGAGAAGGATATTGCCGCTGTTGGTGATCGTGCTGGACAAGCCGATGTACACGATGCCGCCGGTCGCGGCACCGCCATTGATGGTGCCGCCGTGGATGATCGTCGCGTTGTCGCCCTGCACCGAAATGCCGCCGCCGTTGTCCGCGACGTTCATCCTGCCGATGCTGGTGACCATGGCGTCGTCACCGAACACGGCGATGCCGATGCCGGAATCGCCCACGTTGACGGTGCCGGCGTTGTTGACGATCGCGCGATTGCCCTGCGCGAAAATGCCGGCGGCGTTTTGGCCGACGGTGATGGTCGCGCCGGCGAGGTTGCTGATGGTGTTGTCGTTATTGATGGCAATAATGGCGGCCAGCGCCCCGACCGTGTCGCCGATCGTGATCTGGCCGGCGTTGATCACGGTGTTGTTGCCCGCGGCGAAGATTCCCACGCCATCGTCGCCGATGGCAATGACGCCGGAGGCGGCGTTGACAATCGTGTTGTTCACGCCGGCGAAGATGCCGGTGGTATTTGGCCCGGCAGTGAGCGTGCCGCTGTTGGTAACCGTGTTGAAGTCGTTGACGCTGATGATCACGCCGCCGCCGCCGTCGCTGACGGTCGCTCCAGAAAGCACGTTGACGGTGAGATTGTCGACGCCGCCGCCCGCCTGAAAGCCGGCCGGGGTGTTGCCGCTGCAGGTGACGGTTTGGCCACTCGATGCCGGATCGGGCGCGCACGCCGCGTTCGCGGGCGCGGCCGACAGACACAGGCCAATGAAAAACGCCGACAAGGCGACCGCCTGCGCTGCCAAACGTCCGCAGCGCCGGCTCCGCGCCGACCGTAGCAATTGATTATGCAACGCCTGGACCCCATTACCCCGCGGCGCTCTCGGGCGCCGTCCGAACCTAAGGTAGCACGGGTTCCACCGTAGGATTACGGTTGCCACGAAAATCTATAGATTTGGCAACAAGAACGGGCGTTTTCCGCCGCAACTGTGGCGCTCACGCCACGTTTTTGACAAGCGGATTGTCATTCGGCGCACAATACAACCGAAGGGCAGAATCAGGCGTTCGGCGACGGCTCGCCCGGGACAGAAAGAAGCTGCGAGCGCCGGACCCGTTCGCGATGGGCGGTGTAAAGCCCGCTGGCGACGATGAAGGCGGCGCCGGTGATGGTGTAGGCGTCAGGGACTTCGCCGAAGATCAAGAAGCCGAGCACGCTCACCCACAGCAATTGCGTGTAGGAAAACGGCGCCAGCACGGAGGCGTCGGCATAGCGGAACGCCAGCACCACGATCCACTGGCCCGCGGTCGAGGCGACGCCGATGAAAATGCCGAAGGCGATGTCGTGCCAGGTCGGCGTCACCCAGACGAACGGCACCAGCGCGGAGAGAATGCAGACGCCCACGATCGACGAATAGGCCATCACGGTGATGGCGCGCTCGGTGCCGCTCATCATCCGCGTGATGATCAGCGTGCAGGCCCAGGCCAGCGCCGAAACCAGCGGAAAGAATGCTGCGGGGTGAAACGCGCCGGTGCCCGGCCGCAGGATGATCAGCACGCCGATCAACCCGACCCCGGTCGCGATCCAGCGGCGGAGGCCAACCTTCTCGCTGAGGAAGATGATCGACAGCGCCGTGACGAACAGCGGCGCGACGAAGCCGGTGGCGGAAGCTTCCGCAATGGGAAGGAATCGCAGGCCGGAAATGAAGAACAGCGACGAGCCCAGGATCGTCAAGCCGCGCAGCAGATGCAGGCCGAGCCGGTTGGTCTGCATCGCAAAGAGCGGAGAACCCGGCATCATCGCCGGCGTCATGATCAGCGCGAACACCAGGAAGCGGATCCAGGTAATCTCGATCGAGGGCAGCGTCGCCGAGAGATATTTCGCCGTTACGTCGGAGGCGCCGAGAAAGATCGTCGAGGCCAGCACCAGCGCGATGCCCTTGAACGGCCGATCGGCGCGCGCGGGTGCCTTGCGAACGACGGACTGCTTCTCGGGCAAAGGTATTGGAGCGCTGTCCAGCCTCGCGGCTGCGGCGGGGGGCGGTGTCACGGCAATCTCGAAGGCAGTAAATTTCGAATCGGGTGAGGTTGTAAAAAACACCAATTCGCCCGATGCGACTAGGTCCGAAAACAGGATGCGGATATGCGCTGAGGGGACAATTGCAAGACTTTGTTAAGGACGGTGTTCCGTCAGAGCATCGGCAGGCCGCGCGGCTTCAGCCCGCGTGGAAAGGCGTTGTCGAGCGCGGCGATCTCGGCATCGCTCAGCATCAGATCGCCAGCAGCCGCATTGTCCGCGGCGTGCTCTGCGCTCGACGCCTTTGGAATCGCGAGCACCGATGGCGCGCGCGTGAGAAACGCCAGCGCGACCTGGCGCGCGGTCGCCTTGTGCGCGTCGGCGATGGCCTGCAGCACCTCGCCGCCCTTGCTGCGTGCGGACGGGAAATCATTATGGCCGAATGGCGAATAGGCGACGACGGCGGTGCCGTGCTTCTCGCACCACGGGATGACAGCGTGTTCGATCGCCCGCTCCTGCAGATGGTACAGCACCTGATTGCAGGCGATCTTGCCCTCGCCCGCGACATCGAGCAATTCGTCGAGATCGTCTGCATCGAAATTGCTGACGCCCCATGAGCGGATTTTCCCCGCGCGAACCAATTCGTCGAACGCCGCCACCGTCTCCTCGAACGGATAGGAGCCGCGCCAGTGCAGCAGATAGCAATCGAGATGATCGGTCTTCAGGCGTTTCAGCGAACGCTCGCAGGCGGTGATGGTGCCGCGCCGCGAGGCGTTGCTCGGCAGCACTTTTGAGACGATGAAGAGTTTTTCACGCGGCAGGCCAGTGATGGCGTCCGCGATCACGAGCTCGGCGTCGCCATACATCTCGGCGGTGTCGATATGGGTCATGCCGGCTTCGATGCCCCGGTGCAGTGCGGCGACGGCGGCCTTGCGGTCGCCGCGGTCGAGATACCAGGTGCCCTGCCCGATCACGGAGACGTCGGGATTATTGCTGCCGAATTTTTTCTGCTTCACGATCACCTCAACTTCTGACGATGCCGACCAAACGACGACTGCGATGCAGTGCGAGCGAGTTCTCCGCCGGCAGACCGCGCAGCCAATCGCGGAAGCTCGATATCTCGGGACAATCCGCGGTGCCGGCAGGCGCAATCAGCCAGTCGCCGAGCCCGGATCCCTCCGTCACGCGATCGCAGCGGTAGCCCGGATGGTGGCCGAGACCGCGGGCGATCAGCACATCGACCTTGCCCTCGATCAACTCGTGGAGGCCTGCGGGCTGCAGCACCCGCAAGCCGATTTCCGCGTGGCTTGCGCGAAACTCCGCCAGCTCCAGACGGCGCAGATCGAAGCTGCCGTGCACGCCGAGCTGCAGCAGCACCGCGCCCACCGGCTTCAATTTTTCGGTCGCATTGGCGATGCGGCGAAAGCCGCCGGAAATCTCGGGCAAATAGGCCTGGCCGGCCTCGGTCAGAACGAGTTGCTTGTGCAGCCGCTCGAACAGGCGAACGCCAAGGCGCGCTTCCAGCGCCTTCACCTGCTGCCCCACGGCGGCAGGCGTCACATGCAGCTCATGCGCGGCGAGCTTGAAACTGAGATGCCGGGCTGCGGCTTCGAACGCGCGGAGCGCATTGAGCGGTGGAAGGATGTAGGTCATCGCCGTCCAGTTTGTCACTGATAGGCGCTGGCCTTGCAATAGATTTTCTTGCGCTGGACCGCAGCAACAATGCTTTGCCCCGTGGGGCTGCCGCCGGTTACGGTCGGACCGCAATCCGGAGTTCCCATGCCCCGCCGTTTAGACCATCTCGTCGTCTGTGTTCACGATCTGGCGCAGGCTGCGCTGGACTGGCAAACGCTTGGTTTCAGCCTCACGCCGACCGGCGTGCATCCGTTCGGAACCAGCAACCGCCTGGCGATGTTCGCCAACAATTTTCTCGAGCTGCTGGCCGTCACCGATGCTGCATCGGTGCCGCCGGCTGCACCTGATAGATTCAGCTTCGCCGCCCACAACCAGGATTTTCTCGCCGCCGGGGAAGGAATGTCGATGCTGGCGATGCACAGCGCCGACGCCCATGCCGATGCGGCGCGCTTCAACGCCAATCACATCGGCGCCTATGCGCCGTTTGATTTTGGCCGTGATGCGGTGCTTCCGGGTGGCGGCACGGCGCGTGTTGAGTTTTCACTGGCCTTCGCTACCGATTCCGCCATGCCCGGGATCGCGTTCTTCACCTGCCAGCAGCGTCACCCGCCGGAATTGTTCTGGAAGCCAGAGTATCAGCATCACCCCAACGGCGCCTTGCGCGTGATCGAGGTCGTGATGTCGGCACCGGAGCCGGTGGAGCATCGCGGTTTCCTCGAACGCATCACGGAAAGCGCGGCCGAGCTTGTGCCCGGGCGACTGACGGTCGGCGCGCGCGGCGATTGGATCACCGTGCTCGGCCCGGCCGAGATGGCGCGCCGGCTGCCGGGCTTAGCCGTCGCACCTTCGCCGCGGTTTTGCGCCGCGCGTCTGGCGGTCGCCGATCTGGATGCGACCAAGCGGACATTGAAGAACAACGGCGTCGACTTCGAGGTTGCCGGCGCCGTGCTGCTCGTTCCGCCCGCGGCGTCGCATGGTCTGGCGCTGGAATTCGTCGAACAGGAGACAATCTGAATGGCTCAAATCGTCAGTCATAATCCCGCAAGCGTCCACGCGCCTTCCAGCGGCTACAGCATGGGGCTGGAACTTTCTCAGCATCGCCGGCTGCTGTTCGTCAGCGGCCAGGTGCCGGAAAAATCTGATGGCAGCGTGCCCGAAGGTTTTGAGGCGCAATGCGAGCAAGCCTGGCGCAACGTCATCGAGGTGCTCGCCGCCGCCGGCCTCGGCGTCGAGCATCTGGTCAAGATCAATACTTTCCTGACCGACCGAAGCCAGGTCGTGGCCAACCGCGCCATTCGCCGCAAGATGCTCGGGGGAAACGAACCTGCGTCCACGGTGATGATCGCTGAAACCGTCGACGGCAAATGGTTGCTGGAGATCGAGGCGATCGCTGCGGAATGAAACGCTGCAAACGGTCGGCGGTAGATTGCCGGTCCGGTCTGCAATAGGCTGATCCTGCGGAGGACATCGCATGGGCGAAATTCATCCATTTTATCTGGCGCATCGCGGCGCAATGGAAGCCGCCATGCGCCAGCGCCTCGATCTTGCCGAGACGATGTTGCGCGAACGCGCGTATCTCGCTGATTTGGACAAAGTCAGACAAGATGTGATGGATGAGTTCGAAGTCGTACTCAGCCAGATGCCTTATGTCGGCGGTGCGGCGAGCCGCATGAGCGACTTCTTCATGCGCTTGATGGGCTTCATGGCGATCGGGCGCGTGCTCCGGCGGCATGGCGTTGCGCTCCCGATCATTGGCGATATCGAGCGGGAAAGTTACAAGGCTCAATTGCTGACCGTGCCGGAGGCCGAACGGCTCGCTTCGGGGCGTCAGTTCATGTCTCGGGAGAACCAATCCCTGCTCCGCGAGCAGGCCGCGAAAAGCCTGGCGAACGAATATCCGGAGGATTTTGTCTACGATTTCGTCGAGCCAGGGCCGGGCGACAGCTTTGAATTCGGTATCGATTACAAGGCTTGTGGCTTCTGCAAATTCGCCGCGCGTCACGGAGATAAGGAAATCCTCCCACACATTTGCGGACTTGATTTCGAGGCCTACGCTACGCGTGGCATTCGCTTGGAACGAACCCAAACGCTGGCTGGCGGCGCCAGCCACTGCAATTTTCGCTTCTCCCGCCTCGAAACAAAGTAGGACATGCAAGGCGTCCGCGCCCGGTGGTCAGCGTCGGTTTGACCGGACCACGGCGACCTTCCCCGGCAACGGACATCGTCAGCGCCGGTCGGCAGGTCTGTTTCGTGCCAAAGCGGATACTGTGCGGTGCCACAACCCTGCGGCGGCCACGACCGGAGGGGGTTCCTTTTTGCGCGCCGCCGGTGTTTGCTCCCCGCGTCGGGAGGACAGGCGATGCGGGGATCCCTGGGGGAGAAGATCGGCGAAGGCGTTTTCGCGGACGTCCACGCCTGGGCGCCCGGTCAGGTCGTGAAGCTGTCAAAGGCCGGCGTGCCGCGGTGGGCAAGCCGGCGGGAGGCGCGGATGACCCGCGCCATCTTCGCCGCCGGCGGCCCGGCGCCGGAGGTGTTCGGCGAGGTGGAGCTGGAGGGGCGCTTCGGCATCGTGCTCCGTCGCTTCGACGGTCCAACCCTGCTGCAACTCACGCGCAGCGGCGCCATCACCTTCGAGCAAGCGGGCGCGATCCTCGCCTCCCTCTGCCTGTCCGTTCACAAGACGCCCCCGCCGCCGGAAATACCCTTTGTGCGCGACAAGATGGACAGCTGGTTGCGGAGCTCCGGCGCCGCAGTACCAAAACACATTGCTACCGGCATCCTCGCTTTACTCGAGCGCCTGCAGCCTGGCGACGGGCTGTGCCATACCGACCTCCACCCCGGCAACGTGATCATGACGGCGGATGGTCCGAGATTCGTCGACTGGGGCGGCGCGGTCCGCGCACCAGCCGCCCTCGATCTTGCGAGCTGCCACGTCCTGCTATCCGAGAACGCTCCGGAAGTCGTCGATAATCCGCAGCGGCCGCGCGCCGTCAATGCCGCCGCGCAGTCCGAGTACGCCCGGCTGGTCGGCATGTCCCAGGCGGCGCTGACGGCGGCGACGGAGCCCTATTTGCCGATCATTCGCGTCATCGTCCTCCTCGCGGACGCGCTGCCTGCCCTGCGGGAGCTACTGATCCAGCGCATCGAAGCAGCCCTGCGTCCGGAGGATTGAAGCGCAGCGCGCCAAGCGGAGGCATCGACGGTGCGGGGCCATCGTCCGTTTCCGCGTTGGGTCATTCGCGTTGCTTTGACGGTGGACTGATCACGCGGGACGGTAACTAGTGGACTTCCGCTAAAAGTCATTTTCAAACACTGTTTCAAACATTCGCTTTCATCAGACTGCATCTGAGAGTCCAAAAGCGAACCGACACCTTCAAAGCCCATTGGTATCTTGATGTACGCAATTGGGGATGGCGGGGGTGCGGCCGTGTTGGAAGTGTTGGTTACCAAGCGAAGCTCAACCAAGTGGGAGTGGCGGGTCTGTGACCGCTACGGGGGCACGATTATCGGTGGGTTTGAGAGCACCCGACCAGCGGCCAAGTATCGGGGGAATCGGGCGCTATTTCTTTTGTTGTCTACGCGCTGGCTACGATGATGCACGAAGTCGCCACGTCGGGCATATGGTCCGTGGCAGTCTGCGGTAGCGTCACAGGTTGGGTAAGTCTTGGTAATCTCACCTCCCACGGTTTGAGTAGAAAAGCCCCGACGCTGCGACGCGCCGGGGCTTCTCTCGGATCGCCAAAGCTGGGTACTTCCGCCAGCCCAACGATCTTAAACCAGTGGATTGCCGTTCCACTTTCCGCAAGAGCTTCCTTTCGAGCATACGATGCTTGGGTCGGCGTTTAATATACCTCCAACGAGCTAACTCGTGTCGCCAACCGACGCTATGCAACGGCCTATCAATGGTTAGGACCAACTCGCCGGACCGAACAAGCTGCCCGCCTTCCGGGTCGATCGCGTCGGGACTACCTGATGGTGAAGTCCGGTCCATCCCAATTAGCAAGTATCATCGGCGCCCGTCGACACGTCTCAAGGGGTCATTCGTGTCGCTTTGACCTGACCACCGCGACTTCCGCTCTAACCCGGTGAACAGACATCCTCAGGATGGGCGGACATGTCTCAAAAGTGCCAATTAGCGACATCGCCCCTGGCCGATACGGCGACCCATTCTCGGCGGCGCAGGTATGGAGAGGTCGGGCTGACGTTGCCGCTTACGGCGAAAAAAGCACGTCGGTCATCCTGGTCCTAAACCAGTACAAGCGTATCGAGTGCAGTCCTGGTAAACCCCCCGACACTCGAACGATGGCAACTGGTTCAGGCGACGACAGTCGCGATAGCGTGCACGGCAGGTGTTTATGCATTGCTGTTTGGCGGTCTGAGCGCGTGCCAAGGTAACAGAGCCACGATTTGTCTTCAGCGGCTCTTGCTGCGGCGTCGAAGGCGTGGTCTGGGCCAGCGCCGGTGCCGTCCCGCATAGCAGGAGGGCGATGATCATGCAGCCAGTTCGGTTCTTCATGGTCGTCGGTTGTTCATGGTCATGAGCATCTCCATACTTTCACCACCCAAACGCATGGGTGAGGTTGGCCGTCGCTGGAAACGACTGCACGGGAAGCGCATTAAGACCGAGAAGTCCGTGCGCGACTACTTCTTCTACCATTCCAGCTCCCATCCATCGGCGGTGCGCCACAAGAATTGGAAGATGTATTTCGCAACCGCGCCCCAAAACGCGACGGGCTTCGTGAACCCTTCGCGCGGGCCGGTGTAGAGGTCAAGGAAGGCAGCGGCGGGCAGAGCGGGCTTTTCGCCCGCCCATGCGCGCTTTTAGTGTTTACGTGGCGCGTTAGCGCCAGGTTGCCGGTTCGCAGGGAGGTTTATTCCACGGACCTCCGGCAAACTGGCCAGTGTCTGGAGCCCGGATGCAGTGAACGACGCGGGAGGGATGGATCGCTGCGCCGTTACTGTCGCGCCACGCCGCCCTGGTGCCTGAGCCCCGGGTTGCCGGTTCGCAGGGAGGTTGATTCCACGGACCTCCAGCAAACTGGCCAGTGTCTGGAGCCCGGATGCAGTGAACGACGCGGGAGGGATGGATCGCTGCGCCGTTCTTGTCGTACCACGCCGCCATGGCCGGACTAGCGAACATGGCCGCGGCGATCAATCCTATCGAAACGAGCTTACTCATTTGCACGCCTCCATATGATATCAGAGATTGAACGACCGACTATTGACAGCGGGCCAGTGGGGGTAAATTGGACCAAAGGGCAACAACTGTTTTCCTGTGTTTTTTTATTTCGTCCGCTTTGGGTCATTCGCGTCGGGTTGGCCGGACCACGGCGACTTCCGGTCTACCCCCTTGAACGGACATTGTCAGGATAGGTGGGCACGTCTCAAAAGTGCCAACAGCCGACATCAAATGTTAGTTTGAAGTAAAGGCAAACTACGCGTCCTCCACACCATCGATGCTAATGGCACCCGCGCCGTATGCCATCACGTAAAGGAAGCCGCCTGC
Source organism: Bradyrhizobium sp. URHC0002 (assembly GCF_054059515.1). Taxonomy (NCBI): domain Bacteria; kingdom Pseudomonadati; phylum Pseudomonadota; class Alphaproteobacteria; order Hyphomicrobiales; family Nitrobacteraceae; genus Bradyrhizobium; species Bradyrhizobium sp. URHC0002. Next base: position 7,556,610 of record NZ_JBSSCF010000001.1, read on the forward strand.
CATCACTAAGTTCTTATAGAAATGGATCATGTTGTTGAAGTCCCCGGCCACCAGATGGACGCCAAAGCCGGTGCCTAGGCAAAAAACGACGAGCGCTGCAGCCGCCCACCGAATTTTGAAACCTACTAGGACGCCCAATCCAGCGAGAAGATGGATAACGATAGAAATCCAAACTGCGACATCGGGAATTGGTATGTGGACGTTCGCAAAATACTTTGCCGTCCCGCTCGGGTCGCGCAGCTGGAGGAAGCCGTCCCAGATAAATAGGCCAGACATCAGCAAGCGCGCAAGTGGAGGCAAATAGGCTTTCATGGCGTGCATGGCTCGTCGCTCCCAACTTCTCGTCCGGAACGGGCATCGTATTGGCTCAAGCCAGCACGGGGTAAAGGTGCTGTCCAATGACCACTTGGATCAGCAACAGGCTTCGACCCGAAGTCTTTGCACTTTCGCTTTGCTATCAGTAACGGACATATTCAAGAACGGTCCGAATATCCGAAAGTGCCAAACTCAGGCATGGCTCCTAGCGCGGCCGACACGCTCGCTGAATGGCGATACTCAATAGACGAGACCTGTGCCAGGCGGTTTTTCCAGCGCCTCCGCCAAAGACCGATACTCCGCGCAGTCGGTTCCGCAGATCGCAGCGATCCGGCTCAAATGATATTGCGCCTGCTCGCGGTTGCCCTGCTCGATCTGCCACAGACCGTAGTACTGCCAGGTCAGCACATGGTTCGGATCGGTTTTCAGCGCCCGCTCATACCAGACTTGCGAGAGCTTGTAGTCGCCGAGTTTGCGATAGGAATAACCGATCAGATTGGCCACGTTCGGATGATCGTCATGGCCGAGCGCTCTTAGCTGCTCGATGGCCGCGGCATATTCATTGCGGTCATAGATGGTCGCATAAGCTTCGCGGTAACCCTTGGCAAAAGTGGGGTCGTCGAAAAGAGACTGCTTGGCTTTTTTGGCCTTGGGGACGTGAGTGGCCTTGGTACCCGACCGCCGCGGGTAAGACGGGGGCGGATAAGCGGAGCGTTGGTCCATCCCGCCATAGGTTGTATCACCACCGCCACCTCCTCCTCCACCACCACCGCCTCCGGCTGCAACAACCGGAGTGAACGAGAACGCAGCGATCAGCGCAATCGAACACGTCGCCAACGTCACAATTCTAATCATCCAGTTGATCATAGGAACCTCCTGCATGCTACGCCTTCGAGCCCCCATCCAACCGAACCTGTTAACTCCGGTTTGCTTCAAACATTCCCGGAAAGGTGTTCAGAAAACGCGAAATTTGGTGTGACAGCAATGTTGTCTTTTGCAGGTCGATGTCTGCAACGGGTCATTCGCGTCGCTTTGACGGTGTATTGATCACTTCCGGTCTGCCCCGATTAACGGACATCTTCAGAACCGGTGGGCACGTCTCAAACGTGCCCCAACACCAGCGCCACCGATGTTGCGTGAGTGAGGTCATAACCCCTCAACATGAAGCTCGAAGTGAATTGAGGCGGGAGGGTCCGGTCGCCATAAGTTGACCGGATCGCAAAAGGAACGGCGTTGATCAATTTCGCGGCCGGCAATCCGGGCCGTCAGCGCGAGAACTGTGGTCCGGCGGGAGGCGGCAGGCGAGAATCTATCTTGGCTTGCGGAGGTTTGGGCGGCGGGATCGAGGCGGCCGGCTGGGCTGGGGCCGGGGCCGAAGGCGCTGACGGTGTCTTCTGCCTGATGTCCTCCTCGGCAGCCCGTAGTGCCGCAATGTTCCGGGCCATCTGATCCTGCTTGGCAGCGAGTTGTTCTACGCTGCGCCGCACGGCATCGAGAGTGGATGCCAAGGGCGCAAGCTGCCGCATCGAGTCAGTGGAAGTTGCAGCCAAGACGGGCGACTTCGTTGTCGAAACGGGTAACACCCAACCCAGCGTCGGAACCTGGGCTACCAGCATCTCCTTTGCTTCATCACCGTAGGACTGCCAGCCAAGCGTGGCGCCGACACCGATGAGAACCGCAACAGAGAACCGGAAAAGGGTGCGTAACATTCGCCTGCCAATCGACGGCCGGCCGCCCGCCGGCTGCCCTTCCCCGAAGCGGTAGGGATAGGGAGCATCGATCGACGGCTTCACGCGCCGCCTGCCCATTCGCTGATCGGATCGGACGTCCGGATCGCGCGCAAGCCCATCGAACGAAGTTTCTTCAGCCGTCAGTGGAGGGCTTTGCGAGTACAACATTCTTATCTCCACCGACGGTTCTTCCAAACTCTTGAGAGAAGAGGCGATCCTGGTTTGACGGAAGGGAGGCAGGAGCGCAGCAACCCTAGGGCGTTTGTGAGATCCTCGCACGGTAAGAGAATCGACTTGTTTGAGGTCGGTCAGCGTCAGTCGAAATCCACGTCGCTACAAAATTGAGACGCTCGCTGATGTCTAAAATGGGCCCATCAGCGTCGGTTGGACCGGACCACGGCGACTTTCGGTCTACCCCAGCAACGGACATCGTCAGCGCCGGTCGGCAGGTCTGTTTCGGCCAGCTACGGGCGTGCTCCAGAATCTAGACGCTGGCAGCAAATAAATCCCATCGACCTGGGAGGCCCTTGAGTTCATGCGATCCGCGTTCGGAGAACTTCAGGCCTGCGCCGGCTACAAGATCGGTAACGACTCTTGAAACAAGAACTTCGCTACACTGAGATTGGGCCATAACGCGCGCTGCAGCGTGCACCGCTATACCGCCGATATCGCGACCTCTGATCTCAATCTCGCCGGTATGCAGACCCGCCCGTAACGGCAAACCGATTTGCTTGGCGGCTGCTCCGAATGCCAAAGCGCATCGAACCGCGCGACCGGGTCCATCGAACGTCGCCAGAATGCCATCGCCGGTGGTCTTGATCAAAGTCCCTCGATGCTTCTCAACCATCTGCTTCGCCAATTCATCGTGACTATCCAGCAATCGACGCCATGTCTGGTCCCCCATCTCGGCGGCGCTGCTCGTCGAATCGACGATATCTGTAAACAGTACCGTGGCGAGGACGCGATCAAGATCGATCGATGAAATCTCACGATGTCCAGTGATAAACTCCTCGATGTCACCAAGCATTGCCTCCACATCGCCGGAAAAGTAGACGTGGTCACTGCCGGGATACTCAATAAATTTCGCGCCAGGGATTTGCGCTGCCAAATCCCGTCCCCACTCGACTGAAACCAGAGCATCGGTTCGGCGGTGAAGCACAAGTGTCGGAACGCGCACGGTCGGCAGGATCGCCCTGACATCGATCAGCAAGTTCAACAACACGATCGCTTTGTAAGCTCCGGGGCTGGCCGAGAGACGTTCAAATTTGGCGAACTGGTTGACCGCGTCCAGGTTCTCTGCCCGGCTTGGCATGGCACCTTTGATCAAGCCGCCGTTGCCCCAATGCTTTATACGCCGCAACACTTTTTCCATCGAACTATCTGACCCCCAAAGGTCCGCACCGCGCGCAAAGCCGCCATAAAGAATGAGCTGGGATACGCGCTCCGGATACGTGGCAGCAAACAGTGCGCTCATCGCAGCACCTTCGGAAACTCCCATGAGTACAGCGCGATGCGAACCAATGTCGTCCATGATGGCACGAACGTCGTCCATTCGCTGTTCGAGCGACGGAGCGCCGGATATTCTGTCGGATAATCCCTGGCCTCGTTTGTCGAAGGTGACGACGCGGGCAAATGTCGAAAGGTGGCGCAAAAAGGCTGTATATCCCGGGACCTCATGCAAAAACTCGACATGCGACACCACGCCCGGAACGATGATGATATCGACGGGTCCATCACCCGTTGTTTGATACGCGATATTGACGTCGCCGCTAACCGCGTACCGCGTTACGGGCAATACAAAATCGCTCATTGGTCAGGATCCTTCCCAACTCGCAAGCGAGTCTTTCCCTTTGGATCGAGGCGGTCAACAGCGAAAACAGCCCCGAGCTGCTTTTTAGCCTGTCAAACCGATATACTGATTGCTGAAGCGAAGTCTGCTTAAAGGCAATTGTGTCGTTCTGAGCCTGACCCGATGGCTTTCGCTCTACCTTCATAAACCGACGTTCTCGCGGGCAGCTGGCATGTCTCAAACGTGCCAAAGGAAGACGTGCCACCAACGAAGGAGGCCGCCAACTGAGGCGGCCTTTACCCTATATTGGATACCGCCATTTCAGCGCGCGCCGCACGCCGAACCAAAGGAAAGCTGGAACCGAAGACGCGAAGCAGATGTAGATCACGTAAGCGATCTGCGTGATCAGACCGGCAAGCAGCCCAACCGAAAAAGGACGGCGGACAATTCTAATTCGCCGCCGCGAGCTTGCGCTGCTCGGGATTGAGCGTTCCGGTCTGCGCGATCAGCCGCTTCAGCTCCGGAATGCAGGAGCCGCAATTGGTGCCTGCTTTCAGCCTGGCACCGATGTCGGCGGCCGAACGCGCGCCGGCCGCGATGGTATCGCAGATGGTGTTGCGGCCGACACCGAAGCAGGCGCAGACGATCGGGCCGGCATTCGCGAGACCATCCATCGATTTGCCCGACAGCAGCATGCGGCGCTGGTCGGTGCCGAGCGTATCGGCGGCAAACAATCCCTTCACCACGTTCCAGTCGCCGGCATCCCGCGCAGGCCCGACGAACAGGCAGGTTTCGATGCGGTCGCCGCTAAAGCACGCCGCGCGATAGACGCCGCCGCCGAAATCCTTGTATTCGGCGAGGTCATGCGTTGCGAACGATTTCAGCCAGGATTGCCAACCCGCCAGATCGGCGTTGTCGGCGAACAGATAGCCGTAACCGCCACTGATGGCGACGCGCGCGACCCAGGCATGCGCAGGCAGCGCGAGCGGCCTGCGCGACAGCGCAAAGCCCCGGAACACGTATTCGTAAGGCGCGATCGATGCAGGCGTCGCCTTGTTCTCGGGCTGGCCGGAGAACGGATCGGTGTGAGGGGCCACCAGTGAACCGACACGCGCGCCGGTCGCGTTGGCCTCGCTCCAGTGGATCGGCGCGAACAGCATGCCGCGCTGCTGGCGCTCGCTGACGACGACACGAAGCGTACATTGTCCGTAGTCGGTCGCGATCCGCGCGAAGTCGCCCTGGGCGACGCCGTAACGCGCGGCGTCGTCGGGATGGACCTCGACGAACGGCTCCGGCAGATGCTGGCCGAGCCGCGGGCTCATTCCTGATCGCGTCATGGTGTGCCACTGGTCGCGGATGCGGCCGGTGTTCAGTCGCAGCGGCCGCGCCGCCGTGGTCTCGGTCCGCAGCGCCGGTATTTCCGGCGCAATGAAGCGGGCCTTGAAATCGCTGGCGAAGAAACTGCCTTCGGCGAAGAAGCGCGCCTGCGGCTCGCTTCCCTGCCGGACCGGCCACTGCACCGGCGCCATCGCGTCGAAATCGCTGTCCGACAGCGAGGCCAACGCGCCGATGTCGAAGTCGCGCGCGCCCTCGTTCTCGAATGCCGAGAGAGCCGCGTGCTCGCGAAAAATATCCGCCGCCGAGGTGAAGCCGAAGGCCGCGCCGAAGCCGAGGCGCCGGGCAACCTCGCCCATGATCCACCAATCGGGCCTGGCTTCACCCGGTGAAGAAAGGAACGCACGCTGCCGCGAGATACACCGTTCCGAATTGGTCACGGTGCCGGATTTCTCGCCCCACGCCTGCGCCGGCAGCAGCACATGCGTGCCCGCATCCACCGTGTCGTTGGAGATGACATTCTCGGAAACCACAAACAGTTCGAGCTTCTTCAGCGCTTCGCGAACGCCGTCGGCATTCGGCAGCGACACCGCCGGATTGGTGCCCATCACCCACAACGCCTTGATCTCGCCGCGCGCAATGGCCTCGAACATCTGGACCGCCTTCAGGCCCTCATGGGTGGCGATGCGCGGCGCCTTCCAGAACCGGCGCACGCGATCGATGTCGGGCGGCGTAAATCCCATATGGGCGGCGAGCTGGTTGGCGAGCCCGCCGACCTCGCGGCCGCCCATCGCGTTAGGCTGCCCGGTCAGCGAGAACGGCGACGCGCCCGGCTTGCCGATCCGCCCGGTCGCGAGGTGACAATTAAGAATGGCGTTGACCTTGTCGGTGCCCTGCGCCGACTGGTTGACGCCTTGCGAATACAGCGTGACGACACGCTCGGTGTTCGCAAACATCTGGAAGAATGTCGCGACGTCCTGCTCAGCGAGGCCGGTCGCCAGTGCGGTTGCACTGAGGCTGCCCGCGATGCTGCGCGCGCGGGCGATGGCGTCGTCGAAGCCAGTGGTGTGGAGCGCGATGTAGTCGCGGTCGAGCACATCGTTGTCGGCGAGGTAAACGAGCAACCCGCTGAACAGCGCCGCATCGGTGCCCGGCTTCAACCCCAGGAACAGATCGTCGTCGCCGACGGTATCGGTCCGGCGCGGATCGATCACGATCATCCGCGCGCCGCGCTTCTGCTTGTTGGCGAGCATGCGCTGATACAGCACCGGATGGCACCAGGCCGCGTTGGAGCCGACCAGCACCAGAAGGTCCGCCTCGTCGAGATCTTCATAACAGCCCGGCACCGTGTCGGCGCCGAAGGCGCGGCGGTGGCCCGCAACCGAAGAGGCCATGCAGAGCCGCGAATTGGTATCGACATTGGCGCTGCCGACAAAACCCTTCATCAGCTTGTTGGCGACGTAATAGTCTTCCGTCAGCAACTGGCCGGAGAGATAGAACGCGACAGCGCCCGGGCCGTCGCGCGCGATGATGTGCTGGAAGCGGTGCGCGACATGGTCGAGCGCGTCGCTCCAGGCCACCCGCTCCATGGTCCCTTTGCCGCAGCGGATCATCGGATGGAGCAACCGGTTGGTCAGGCCGAGCGTCTCGCCGAGCGCCGATCCCTTCGAGCACAGCCGGCCGAAATTGGCGGGATGCTCGGGATCGCCCGATATCGCCGCCCCGCCCCGCCCATCCGGCGTCGCCAGGATGCCGCAGCCGACGCCGCAATAGGCGCAGGTGGTGCTGATGGCGCGCAGGTCGGGATCGATGGCAGTCATGGCGGCAACCGGATCATGCAGCTTCCGAACGGATCGCGAGCGAGCGGCCGAACATCATGTCGGCGCGAATTCTTTGCGTCGGCTGCCGCGTTCGGATCAGTTCGAGATACCAGAGCGCGTCGCCGACATCGCCAATCAACACCGCACCGGTCAATCGCCCGCCTGATATCACAAGCTTCTTGTAGGTGCCGTGATTGATGTCTGAGAGAACGATGGTCTCGCTGCCGTCGCCGCCGATGAAATCGCCGGCGGAGAACACGCTGACGCCGGAGACTTTAAGATTGGTCGCAACGACGCTGCCGGCATAGGAAGCCTCGCGCCCGGCGAGATGCCGCGCCAGCGCCCTCGCCTGCTCATAGGCCGGCTCGACCAGTCCGTAGCAGACGCCGCGATGCTCGGCGCATTCGCCGATCGCAAATACGTCCGGCGCGCCGGTCTGCAGGTGGTCGTCGACCACGATTCCGCGGTTGACGGCAATGCCGGCCTCCTTGGCCAGCGCGATGTTCGGCCGGATGCCGGCCGCGAAGATCACGGCGTCGGCTGGAACGAGGCGGCCGTCCACCAGTTCGACGCCTTCGACGCGCGTCGCGCCGTGGATGCGCGCAGTATTGGCGTTGAGCAGGACTTCGATGCCCTTGCGCTCGACCAGGGATTTCAAAAGTTCGGCCGCGGGGGCATCCAACTGGCGCTCCATCAGGCGGTCCATCAGATGCACCAGCGTCACCGGGGCACCGGCCTTGGCAAGACCATAGGCCGCCTCGAGGCCGAGCAGTCCGCCGCCGACCACCACGACGCGCTTCTTCTGCGCAGCCAGCGTCAGAAGAAGATCGACGTCGCGGCTATCGCGGAACGTATGCACGCCGGCGAGGTCGGCGCCCGGCACATTGAGCCGCAGCGCCGACGAGCCTGTCGTCAGCACCAGCTTCGAAAACGGAACGCTCTCGTCATTCTCGATCTTGAGTTCGCGGCGGCCGACGTCGATCTCGGTGGCCGTGCAGCCATATTTCAGGGTGACGCCGCGGTCGCGCCACCAGGACGCAGGCCGCAGCTCGATATCCTGCGAGGTGGTCTCGCCGGCCAGCACCGACGACAACAGCACGCGATTATAGGCGAGCCGCGGCTCGTCGCCGATCACGGCGATGGCGTAGCGGCCCAATGCCACCTTGGCCAATTCATCGACCAGGCGGGCAGCGGCCATGCCGTTGCCGACGATGACAAGCGGTTCGCTCATAACGCATCCTTACTCGGCGGCTTGAGCCTTGCCGTAGGCTTCCGAGATCATGTAACCGGACAGCGTGCCGTAAGCCGCGGTCCAGGCATCGGCGACGTCAGACGTCCACGCCTCGCCCAGTCCCTTTTCGAGCGTCCACAACAGCACACCGCCGACAACGGGATAGTGCTCCGGCTTGGCGCCGTAGCTGACGTGACGCTTTGCCAAGGCACTGGCGGCCGGCAACACCGAGCCGAGATTGCCGAGGCCGTTGACCACGACGGCGAGCGTTCCCATCAACTTCTTGCGCTGCTCGGTCATGTCGGCGGGAAACATCGCCTTCACCGAGGGGGCGACTTCGAACAGGCGGTCGTAGAACAGCACGGCGGCCTGTTCGGAGATCGGAGCGACCTTGGCGAAACTTTGCTGCACGAGATTGACTTGCTCAGGTGTCATCTTTTCTTCTCCTGCCTCTTCCAACCCCCGCCCCGCACAGCACCAAGCAAAACTCAGGCCGCTTCGACGAAGCGATGCCGTTCGTAGAGGAACTCGAGCACGCGCTGGCGGCATTTGAGGTAGCCAGGGTTGGTCGCGAGCTCGAGCCGTTTGCGCGGACGCGCCAGCGGCACTTCCAGCACCTCGCCGATCCGGGCGCTGGGACCGTTGGTCATCATCACGATCCGGTCCGACAGCAGCACGGCCTCGTCGACGTCATGGGTGATCATCAGGATGGTGTTGCCGAGCTTCTGGTGCAGCGCCATCACCGAGTCCTGCAGATGCGCGCGGGTCAGCGCGTCGAGCGCACCGAAGGGCTCGTCGAGCAGCAAAACTTTCGGCTCCATCGCGAGCGCGCGGGCGATGCCGACGCGCTGCTTCATGCCGCCGGACACTTCGGACGGACGCTTGTCCTTGGCATGCGCCATCTGCACCAGATTGAGATTGTGCATGGTCCAGGCGTCGCGCTCGGCGCGGGTCTTGGTCGAAGCGAACACCTTGTCGACGCCGAGCCGGACGTTCTCATAGACCGTCAGCCAGGGCAGCAGGCTGTGGTTCTGGAACACCACCGCGCGATCCGGCCCCGGCGAATTGACCTCGCGGTTCTCCAGCAGCACGCAGCCCTGGGTGGTGTCGGTGAGACCGGCAACGATGTTGAGCAGCGTGGACTTGCCGCAGCCGGAATGGCCGATGATCGAGACGTATTCGCCCTTCTCGATCGTCAGGTTGATGTCCTTCAGCACCTCGGTGGTGGCGTTGCCGCGGGTGAAGGTCTTGTCGATGTGGTCGAGCTTCAGATAGGCGTGCATGACATGCTCCTTCAGTTCAGCGCGGTGCCGCGGGTCACGATCTTCGCCAGTCCCGCGATCAGGCGGTCGAGCACGAAGCCGATGATGCCGACATAGAACAGCGCCAGGATGATTTCGCTGATGTGCGAGGAATTCCAGGCGTCCCAGATGAAGAAGCCGATACCGACGCCGCCGATCAGCATTTCGGCTGCGACAATCGCAAGCCACGACAGGCCGATGCCGATGCGAAGGCCCGTGAAGATGTAGGGCGCCGCCGCGGGGATCATGATCTTGGAGAAGAACTCCAGCGGATTGAGCTGCACCACCGCTGCGACGTTGCGATAATCCTGCGGGATGTTGCGAATGCCGACCGCGGTGTTGATGATGATCGGCCAGACCGAGGTGATGAAGATGACGAAGATCGCCGAGGGCTGGCCGTCACGGAACGCGGCGAGCGACAACGGCAGCCATGCCAGCGGCGGGATGGTGCGAAGCACCTGAAACAGCGGATCGAGCCCGCGCATCGCCCATACCGACTGCCCGACCAGCGTGCCGAGCGCGATGCCGGCGATCGCGGCAATCGAATAGCCCAGCGCGACGCGCTGCAGGCTGGCGGACAAATGCCAGAACAGACCCTTGTCGATACCACCGCGATCAAAGAACGGGTCGAAGATCAGCTCCTTGGTTTCCTTGAAGACGCGCGACGGCGGCGGCAGGGTCGAGCCGGTGCGGCGGCAGACCAGTTCCCAGAACAGCATCAGCAGCGCAATCACGACCAGCGGCGGCACGACGCGCACCGCGGTCTCCTTCGCCATCTTGATGTATTTCTCGGCACGCGGCGCCTGCTTCGGCGTCATCGTGACCACTGGTGCCGCCGCAGTCGGCGATGCGGTCGGAATGGCCACCGTGGTGGCTTCGGCTTTGATCGCAGGCATCGACATTGAAATCATATCTCCATGTTCAAGAAAGCGGGCCGCTCGCATCCAGCGCGCGGCCCGGTTTGGATCAGACATCAACACGCTTGATCGACAGGGACTTCAGATACGCAGTCGGGTTTTCCGGATCGAACACCTTGCCGTCGAAGAAGGTCTCCTTGCCGCGCGAGGTCGATGCCGGAATCTCTGCAGCGGGGACGTCCAGCGTCTTGGCGGCGTCCTTCCAGAGATCCTCGCGGTTGACCTTGGCGATCAGCGCCTTGGTGTCGAAGCCCGCTTCATACTTGCCCCAGCGGATATCCTCGGTGAGAAACCAGAGGTCGTGGCTTTGGAACGGGTAAGAGGCGTGATCGCGCCAATACTTCATGATGTGCGGCGAGTTCTCGACGACCTTGCCGGGAATGCCGTAGTCGAACTTGCCCGCTGAACGGTCATAAACGTCGTCGACCGGGCAATTCATCCACTGCCGCTTGCCCATGATGGTGGCGAGCTCTTTCTTGTTCTCCGCCTTGTCGGCCCATTGCTGCGCTTCCATGACCGCCATCAAAATGGCCTTGGCGGCCTTCGGATATTTGTCGACCCAGGCCGCGCGCATGCCGAGCGACTTCTCCGGATGCTTGTTCCAGATTTCGCCGGTGTTCACCGCGGTGTAGCCGATGCCCTGGTTGATGAGTTGCAGGTTCCACGGCTCGCCCACGCAGAACGCATCCATGGTGCCGACTTTCATGTTGGCGACCATCTGCGGCGGCGGCACCACGATAGTCTCGACGTCCTTGTCGGGGTCGATGCCACCGGCGGCGAGCCAGTAACGAATCCACAGATCATGCGTGCCGCCCGGGAAGGTCATCGCGACCTTGGCCGATTTGCCGGCGGCTTTCTTCTGCTCGAATACCGCCTTCAGCGGCGAGGAGTCGGTCCCGATCTTGAGGTCGGCATATTCCTTGGCGATCGAGATGCACTGGGCGTCGAGATTGAGCCGCGCCAGGATGTACATCGGCGTCGGAACGTTGTTCTGCGTCACCTTGCCCGCCGAGATCAGGTAGGGCATCGGCGTCAGGATATGGGCGCCGTCGATGCCGTTGCCTTCCGAGCCCAACACCAGGTTGTCGCGCGTCGTGCCCCATGATGCCTGCTTGGCGACTTCGACGTCGGGTATGCCGTATTTGGCGAACAGCCCCTTGTCCTTGGCGACGAACAGCGGCCCGGCGTCGCTCAACGCGATGAACCCGAGCGTCGCCTTGGTCACTTCCGGACCCGCGCCTTGCGCGAACGCACCGGCGGGGAAATTCAGCTTGGCGGCGGCGAGCAAGGCTGCCGTGCCGCCGGTCGCCTTCAGAAGCTGCCGGCGGCTGAAGCCGCGGCGCGAGGTGTGATTGGGTTTCGTCATGGGCGTCATTGTCCTTTTGCGTCAGTGCGTGAAACGGGCCGTCCGATTGGGGTCACCGCGCTAGGCGCAGAAGGGCGCGTTCCAGGGAGGCCCCGGAATGGCGGCGACACAGTTCGGATGAGTGGTCTCAAGGGACGGCATCGATGGCGTCAGCACTAGCTATTCAAGCCCCGTGCCAAGCCTCGTGCAGTGCAAAAATCTGATTGATATCAGTATATTGCTAGAAATATGCCAGAAAAATAGGCGCCGGTCAGGAACCGGTCACAGCTTTTCAAATTTGCGATTCGCTCAATTCTTGTGCGTCGCACAAGAATTGAGCAATGCGATGCAATCGTTGCCTTAAGCGTCCTCTTCGGCCTTCGCCATCATCGGTTTCGGCGCGCTTCCCTCGCCCGGCTTCATCCGGAATTCGTAGGTCATGAGGTGCCATGGCGTGGCCGCCGGCTTGCCATCCGGCATCGTCGGATCGGTGCGCTTTTCGATTTTGGCGACCAGTTCGTCCTTGACCCCGAACACCACGTCGGAATCGAGATATTTGTCGCCGTCCATGAAGACATGCGTGATTAGCGGCTGGTGGCCGGGCGCGTCGACCAGGAAATGCACATGGGCCGGCCGCATCGCGTGGCGGCGGGTCTGCACGATCATCTCGCCGACCGGGCCGTCGGTGGGAATGGGATAGCTGCACGGCAGGATGGTGCGGAAGAAGAACCTTCCATCGGCATCGGTCATGAAGCGCGCCCGCGACGACGGCCCTTCCGTCGCATAGGCCGGCTTCTGGGAATCATAGAAGCCGTCATCATCGGCGTGCCAGACGTCCACCGGCACATTTGCCAGCGGCTTGCCCTTGAGGTCGGTGACGCGGCTCTGTACGAACATCCGCTCGCCCGGCAGATTGGCCGAGATATCGGTGCCATGCGGCGTCACCTTGTGCTCGCCGACATAGAACGGACCGAGCACCGTGGTCTCGGTCGCGCCCTCGCGCTCCCTGTGGTTGACGGCATCGACCAGCATCGACACCCCGAGCACGTCGGAGAGCAGAATGAACTCCTGCCGGATCGGGGTGCACTTCTGGCCGGTCCGGGTCAGGAAGTCGATCGCAACCTCCCATTCCCCGAAGGTGAGATCGGTCCTGCGGACATAGTCGTGCAGCGATTTCACCAATTCCTGCAGCAGGAACTTGGCGCGTGGATCCGGCGTATCGTCGAAACTGCTGATAACGGCGGCGGTCAGTTCGGTTTCGCTGAATTGGCGCATTTTTTCTGTCCTGCGGGATAGGCGACGGCTGGCGGCAGCCTATACCAGCGCCCCATCGGGAGTAAGCGCGACCGGTTGGAACCGAGCACACATTTCGGCTATCAAGGCTTGCAAATAGCCAGCCGGAGACCCGTAACGATGTTAGCTCCCACCCCCGCCTCGCCCGAACAAGCCGGAATGTCGAAGACTGCGCTCGATCGCCTCGAAAATCACCTGAAGCAGCGCTACGTCGACGCCGGCCGCTTCCCGGGGACGCAGCTTCTGATCTATCGCCGCGGCAAGGTCGTGCATTCGACCGTGCAGGGCTTTGCCGACCTCGAACGCAGGGCGCCGGTCAAGGACGACACGATCTTTCGCATCTATTCGATGACCAAGCCGCTGACGAGCATCGCCTTCATGATGCTGGTCGAGGAAGGCCTCGTCGCGCTGGACGAGCCCGTGCACAAATACATTCCGGAATGGAAGAACCTCGGCGTGTTCGTGGCCGGTACGCACCCGGCCTTCCTGACCCGTCCGTCGGCGCGGCCGATGCTGATCGTGGATCTGCTGCGGCATACCTCGGGCCTTACCTATGGCTTCCAGCAGCGCAGCAATGTCGACGCCGCCTATCGCGAGACCAAGATCGGCGAAGTGATCAAGGCCGGCACGCTGCAAACCATGATCGACGGGCTCGCCAAGATTCCGCTGGAGTTTTCGCCCGGCGAAGCCTGGAATTATTCGGTCGCCACCGACGTGGTCGGCTACCTCATCGGCGTCATCAGCGGCAAGCCGTTCGAACAGTTCCTCAAAGAACGGATCATCGATCCGCTGGGCATGAAGGATACCGATTTCTTCGTGCCAAAGGACAAGGCCCATCGCTTCGCGGCGTGCTATTCGGCCGAAAAGGGCGGCTTGGTGCTGCAGGACGACCCCGCAGACAGTTCGTTCCTCTCGCCGCCCTCCTTCATTTCCGGCGGCGGTGGATTGTGTTCGACCGCTTCGGACTATCTCACCTTCTGCCGCGCGCTGCTCAACGGCGGCGAACTCGACGGCGTCAGACTGATCGGTCCGAAGACGCTCGCCCTGATGACATCGAACCATCTGCCCGGCGGCGCCGATCTGCCGGCGATGTCGCGATCGATGTTCAGCGAGGCGTCCTACAACGGCATCGGCTTCGGGCTCGGCTTCGCCGTCACCATGAACCCGGCGCAGACGCTGATCCCCGGCAGTCCCGGCGAGTTCAGCTGGGGGGGTGCCGCAACGACCTCGTTCTTCATCGATCCGGCGGAAGAACTGATCACGATCTTCATGACGCAGGTGCTGCCGTCGAGCGCCTATCCGTTGCGGCGCGAGCTGCGCACGATGGTGTATGCCGCCATCACCGACAGCAACCTCTGAGAGCCGGCGGCCGGGTCTCGCATAAACGGAACCCGGCCGCGGCTCCAATCCGACTGAATATCTTACTTTATCCTCTTATTATCCTTGGCGAAATTCGGCGGCTTCTCTTATGCTTTGGGGACGTTGTTGGGGGCCGATCCGGGGCGTGCGTTGCCGAAACTTTCACTGCCAGTGCGTCTTGCCCTTCTGGTTGCGGGAACCACGCTGCCGCTGATTCTTTTCGCGGCCGGCATTGTTTTCAATCAATACAAGCAGGACCGCCAAAACGCGACCCAACGCGTGTTTGAAACGGTTTACAGCATTCGTCTCGTGCTGGATGCGGAGATGCAGCGGATCACCGGCGCGCTCCAGGTGCTGTCGCTGACAAACGCCCTGCGTGACGGGGATTTCGAGGGATTCCGCCGCATCTGCCAAGGCTTCCTCGACCAGTATGGCGAAGGCGGCGTCGTGCTGGTGGCGAACCGCGAAGGCCGCCAGGTGTTCTCCTCGCTCAACCCGAATACGGCGAGCCTTCCGTTGCGCAACAACCTTGCCATGGTCGACAAGGTGTTCGCGGAAAGGAAGCCGGTCTATTCCAAGCTGTTCTTCGGGTCGGTGAAGAAACGGCTGATCGTGACGGTCGAAGTACCCGTTATCCAGGACGACCAGGTGCTCTACGACATCTCCTTCAGTCCACCGATCGAAATTTTTCAGGCCATGATCGAGCAGCAGCGGCCGAGCAGGGAATGGACGATCTCGATCTTCGACAGCGAAGGCACCAATTTCGCGCGCGTGCCGAACCCGCAGGAGACCGTCGGTAAGCGTGCGTCGGACTCGCTGTATGCGCAGATGTTCCAAAATCCGGAAGCTACCGTGCCGACGATGTCGCTCGAGGGCGTGCCGCTGATTACGAGCTTTGCCCGCTCCTCGCTCACCGGCTGGACGGTCGCCGCTGGCGTCGCCGAGAGCTCGCTGGTCGCGCCGCTCTGGCGCAACCTCGCAATAACCAGCGTAATGGGCGCCGTTCTCCTGATGGTCGGCTTCGCCTTTGCGGTGCGGATGGCAACCCAGATCGCCCGCGGCGAGATGCTCCACAATCTCCTGATCGAGGAACTCAACCATCGCGTCAAGAACACGCTCGCGGTGCTGCAGTCGATCGCCACCCAGACGTTCCGCAGCGCGAGCCGGGCCGAGCGCGCGAAGTTCGAGGGAAGGCTCGGCGCGCTGGCGGAAGCGCACAATCTGCTGAGCCAGGAAAAATGGCAGGGCGCGGAGTTGCGGGAAGTGATCGCGCGGGTGCTGAAGCCCTATTTGCTCAACACTCCGGAGCGGGTGCGGATGTTCGGGCCGCAGGTTCCGCTGTCGCCGCGGCTCGCCGTGGTGCTGTCGATGATCGTGCACGAGATCGCAACCAATGCCGCCAAATACGGCGCGCTGTCGAACGACACTGGGACCGTCGCGGTGGACTGGGAGATCCTCGAGGAAAGCGACGGGCGCAAGCTGCGGCTGATCTGGACCGAGGCGGGCGGCCCGCCCGTCACGGCGCCAGTGCAGCGCGGCTTCGGCTCGCGGCTGATCGAGCGCAGCGCGCGCGACCAACTCGGCGGCGAAGCGACCGTCGACTTCCTGCCGCGCGGCGTCGTCTATACGATGAGCTGCGCGCTCGACCGGGAGGAGTAGCTCGATACGAAGGTTGCTATTTGAGCATCTCCGGCACGATCAGCCGCGGCAGAAACAGCGAGACTTCGGGCCAGACGATCAGCGCGGCCAGCACCAGCAGCATCGGAACCAGCATGATGGCCGTGTCCTTCAGCGCATAGCGCAACCGCACGCCCGCGATCGCACAGGCAATCATCAGACACAGGCCATAGGGCGGCGTCACCAGTCCGAACGCCAGCGACACGATCGAGATGATCGCAAACTGAACGGGATGCAGGTCGACCGATTTCGCCAGCGGCTCCAACACGGTTCCGACGATCACGATCGCCGGAATGGCGTCGAGAAAACAGCCCACCACCAGGAAGCAGAAAGCGATGAAGAAGCCGGCCGTGATCGCGCCCATGCCCCAGGTCGAGACGTTCGCAAGAAGCGCTTCCGGAATCTTGTAATACGCCAGCAGCCAACCGAACGCACTCGCGGTGCCAACGCAGAACAGCGCGACACCAGCGAGACGCCCAGTGTCGAGCAAGGCCCTGTAGAGTTCACGCCAGCCGGTTTCGCGATAGAAGAACGCCGACAGCGCCACGGAATAGAGCACCGCGACGCAGGCGGACTCGGTCGCGGTGAACCATCCCAGCAGGATGCCGCCGACAATGATGAACGGCGTCATCAGCGCCGGTATCGACCGCCAGATGGCGCAGCACATCTCCCGCCAACTGTCCTTCGGGTAGGTCGGATAACCGCGGCGCACGGCATAGACGTGCACGGTCGCCATCTGCGCGCCCGCAATCAGCAGACCGGGCACGATGCCGGCGAGGTACATCGCGGCGATCGAGGTCGAGATCAGCCCGCCCCACACGATCATCAGGATCGAGGGCGGGATGATGACGGCGAGCACGGCCGAGACCGCGGTGATGGCGATCGAGAATGAGAGGTCGTAACCCTCCTTGGTCTGGGCGTCGATGAAGATCTTGGATTGGCTTGCCGCGTCCGCGGTGGAGGAGCCGGAGATGCCGGCAAAAAACACCGACAGCACCACATTGATCTGCGCCAGCGATCCCGGCCAATGCCCGACCATCGAGCGCGACAACGCGACCAGGCGGTCGGTGATGCCGCCGATGCTCATCAGGTTGGCGGTCAGCAGGAAGAACGGCACGGCCAGCAGGATGAACGAATTGTAGGCGTTGAAGGTCTCCTGCGCGAGCGTCATGATCGACAAATGCGGTTCGATCAAAAGGATCGGCACACAGGCAAGCCCGAGCGCGAAGGCGACCGGCACGCGGATGATGAGCAGGCCGATGAAGACCCCGAACAGGACCATGGCTGCCTGTCCGGCAGAAAGAACATTGCCGCTCATTGTTTTGCCCCAGCCAGAATCCGCGCTTCATCAAGGATCTGTTCGCCCGCAAACGCGATCCACGTCACGCCGGCCACCGGCCAGGCGACGTGGATCAGCCAGAGCGGCAGATCCGCCAGTTCAGACGTTCGATTCCAGGCGAACCGCGTGAATTCGAGCCCGCCCCACACAAACACCACCGCCATCGCCAGCACGCCGAGCCGCGCGAGAATCCGCACCATGGCCTCGCTTCGGCGCGACAGGTCAGGCCAGATGTCGACTTCGAAATGCTGCGACTCTCTTATGCCGACCATGGCGCCGATCATGATCGTCCAGACGAACAAGAAGCGCGCCATCTCCTCGGTCCAGATGTAGGACGGAATGAACGGCGTGTAGCGCGAGATGATCTGCAGCGTGACCGGAATGACCAGAATGCCGACGCAGGCGGCAAGCAGGATTTCCAGCAGTTTTGCATAGGCCGCCGTCGCTCGGCGCCATAGCGACGGGTTCGGTGGCATCGATATTTCAGTCATCACGGCTCCGGGGATCAAATCACGGAATGGGGCAAGCCGTCTGGCTTGCCCCGACTTCCTGTCGCGTGGACGCGACAATTCTCAGGCGACGTTGATCTTCTCGAAGATGCCTTCGGCGCCGATTTCCTTGGCGTAGGTGGCCATCACGGGGTCGGCGAGCTTCTTCATGGCGTCGCGCTCCTCGAATGGAACGCGCTTGAGCTTGCCGGCCTTCTCCAGCGTGTCGAGCTTGACGACCTCCTCGCTCGACTCCAGTTGACGGCCGTAGTCACCGGCCTCCTTGCCGGCCTTCATGATCGCGTCCTGCAAGTCCTTGGGCAGGGTCTTCAGCGTTTTCACCGAGAAGCAGATCGGCCGGATCGACACCGCGTGCTGCGTCAGGTTGAGGTGGGGTGCTACTTCGTAGAACTTCATCGCCTCGACACCGGCCGCCTCGTTTTCGCCGGCCGAGATCACGCCGTTCTGGATGGCGTTGTAGACTTCATTGTAGGCGATCACGGTCGGGCTCATGCCGACGGCTGCAAACGTCTTCGACCAGATCGGAGCGCCCTGCACGCGAACCTTGAGACCCTTGAGATCGGCGATGTTCTTGAGCGGCTTGTTGGCGAAGATGTTGCGGATGCCGCCGCCCGAATAGCCGATCAGAACGACCTCGGCCTTGGCCGCCACTTCGTCGGCGATCGGCGCCAGAATGTTCGCTTCGACGACCTTGTTCATGTGGTCGATGCCCTTGAACACAAAGGGCGCATCGATGAACGGCGCGGCCTTGGCGAAGGTCGACATGTGGGCCGGCGAGACAATGCCGTAATCGACCGCCTTGCCCTGGGACATGTACTCGAAATACTGCTTTTCGAGGCCGAGCGATGAATTCCTGTGCAGCGTGAAGTTGATCGGCTTGCCGTAATATTTCTTCACCAGTTCTTCGAACCGCAGGAGTGCCCGGTTGAAGGCGTGGTCGTCGTTGAACTGTACGGCTCCGTTGAGCGTGACGGGCGCTTGCGCCCTGAGGATCGATGGCATGCCCAAGACACCGACGGCCGCCGTCGCACCAAGGCCCGCAAGTACGGTTCTTCGCTTCATAGCGTTCCTCCCCTGTAATGCCCGTCCCTTGTAAGCGGGACTTTGGCCTGGCCGACGATGCGGCCACTACCGCAAAGCGTATGGCAAAACGGCGCGGCTGTGGAAGCCAATTTGAGTAGTACCCTGGGCCAATAGGCCGCAGACGGCGGGGCGACGATCGGAAAACCCCGCCCGGAGGCGCGGGCCGAACCGGTCCCCGTCCGCAAATTGCCGCAAGCGCTCGCCACGGCTTCGCGGAATATCAGTTGCCGAGGCAACGTCTTGCGATTCTATCCGACGTCGACGGCGATATTCATGGCGCGGCCAACTGACACGCCGCAAATGTTGCGCGATATCGATTTGGCCCGTTCCGTCGAAGGCGCGCATGGCGCATGAGCGCGCGGCTTGCCGCAATTTCCCGTCAGACTCGATCTGAAAACCGGAGCTGAACTCTGCTGCATTTCATCAGACATCACTGCCCGCTGAAATTTTACGCGATACATGTCGATATCCGGGCGGCACGCACCGCGTGCGATCGTATTATCTGCCGTTAAACCCCGTAGAAATCCGGTGCCGGGGCGCGACGCAGTAAGCATGCTGGCCAAAATCTGTGTCCTTTGAACTCGCAGTGGTTGTGGTTTGTCGAATATTTTGTCAAATGTAGAGAGCGGGGTTTTTGCCAAATACGCCCCGGGTGCCGACAGCTTTAGGTGGTTGGCGGCGCCGGTATCAGGATGCTCCAATGCGCACATGCGTTTGGCTACCATCCCGTTATATCTCAGGATTCCTGTGGTTCTCTATACAACCTCACGGTTCGGACTGACTTTAAACACGGCAAATACGGATGAACCTCTGACCTAACTTTTGCCAGGGTTTCCCGATTGAAGGACGGTAAAACCAGAATGAACAGATCAGCAGCGAAGAAGATGAAGCAACGCAGCGCCGGCAAACCCGATATCGAGTTGGGCAAGCGGATTCGGTTGCGGCGTGTGGAACAGAAAATCTCTCAAGCGGAGCTCGGCGACAAACTCGGCGTCAGCTTCCAGCAGGTGCAGAAGTACGAGAAGGGCGTCAACCGTGTCGGCGCTGCTCGTCTTCAGGCAATCGCTACCGCGCTCGACGTGCCGGTGACGTTCTTCTACGACGGCGACGGCAAGGCGCGCGAAGTTGAGAGCTTGCTGTTCCTGGACAGCGCGTTCAGCCTGAGGCTGTTGCGTGCCTACAGCAAGATCAAGGACCAGACTGTACAGCGTCAGTTAGTGTCCTTGATGGAATCGATCGCCGCCAACGAGGGCTAGACATTATCGCGCCTGGATCGCAGCACCGCGGACCCGATCAATCGACGCGAGAAATCGCCGGGTAGCCTGTTGCTGCGCTGGGCCTGATCTTGATCTGGCCGGGACAAGATCGGTTTGTTGCCATCGCGAAATGGCGGAATCCGGCCGCATCGCAGCAAAGCTGCGCGGCACGTTCCGGCCGATAGTCGCGGGCACTGGCTTGCGCAAAGTCTCCACCACCGTCATGGCCATGCCCGCCACGCGAGCTCAGGCCCTGCGCGACGATCGCGCATTCCCTCCCCCCACCTGTTGCTGGTCACGATGCAACGATTGACCTCGTCAACGATTGACCTCGGCGTGAAGCGTGTCCGACAATGGACCAGGTTTCCCGACTGAAAGCCGCAACCAATGCTCGACATCCCCAAATGCGCCGAAACATCCCACGCCGACGGCAAGATCCTGCAAAGCGTCATTGATGGCGTCGGCGTCATCACCTTCAACAATCCCGACAAGCGCAACGCGATGTCGCTCGAAATGTGGCAGGGCCTCGGCCTCGCGCTGGTCGAACTGCGGGACAATCCCGACGTTCGCGTCGTGATCCTGGTCGGCGCCGGCGACAAGGCCTTCGTCTCGGGCGCCGATATCAGCCAGTTTGAAAAGACCCGCCACAATGCGGCGGCCTCAGAGGAATATTCGAAACGGAGCGAGGCGCAGCGTGCGCTGCTGGCGAGCTACCCGAAGCCGACGATTGCCTGCATCCGCGGCTTCTGCCTCGGCGGCGGCATGCAGGTCGCGATGCTGACGGATATCCGAATCGCTTCCGACAACAGCCAGTTCGGCATTCCCGCCGCAAAACTCGGCATCGCCTATGGCTATGACGGCCTCAAGCATTTGGTCTCGCTGGTCGGGCCGTCCTGGGCGCGGCTGATCATGTATACGGGCATGCGGATCGAGGCTGCGGAAGCCTTGCGGATCGGATTGGTCGACCGCGTGCTGCCGGATGCGGAATTATGGGAAGCCACCATGGAGATCGCGCGCACCATTTCCGGCAACGCGCCGCTGGCGATCAAGGCCGCCAAGATCACGATAGCCGAAGTGTTGAAGGATGAAAGCAAGCGCGACATCGACGCGATCAAGGCGATCGGCATGGCCTGCATGGACAGCGAAGATTTTCGCGAAGGGCGCACGGCTTTCATGGAAAAGCGAAAGCCGCAGTTCAAGGGAAAGTAGCGCAAGGCCATTCCCGTAGCCCGGATGAGCGCGGCGATGTCCGGGGCTGCTGTTGCAGGAGTCCCGGATATCGCTCCGCTCATCCGGCCTACAAGCTACAGCGCCTCAAGCACCGCTTTCGTAATATCCGCGGTGCCGTTGCTGCCGCCGAATTCCATCGGCTTGATTGCTCCAGCATAGGCCTTGTCCACCGCGCGCTCGATGCGCTCGCCGGCCTCTGCCGCGCTTTCCAGGCCGTGCTTGTCGGCGAGCCAGTCCAGCATCATCGCGGCCGATAGAATCATGGCAGTTGGATTGGCCTTGCCCTGCCCCATGATATCAGGCGCCGTGCCGTGGCACGGCTGGAACACGGCGTAGCGGTCGCCGATATCGGCCGAGGGGGCCATGCCGAGCCCTCCGATCAGGCCGGCCGCGAGATCGGAGAGAATGTCGCCGAACATGTTCTCCGTCACCATGACGTCGAAGTCCCAGGGACGCTTCACCATCATCAGCGAACAGGCATCGACATAGAGCCGATCCGCCTTGACGCCGGGATGGCGTTTGGCGGCCTCATCGAACATCTCGCGAAAGAAGGCGAACGCCCTGAAAACGTTGGCCTTGTCGACGCACATCAAGCCGCCATTGGTCCGTCCGCGCGCCTTGCGGCGTTCGGCGAGGCGAAACGAGAATTCAAACAGCCGCTCCGAGGTCTTGCGCGTAATCACGAGCGTCTCGCGCGCCTCGGTGTCCGTCACCACGCCCTTGCCCATCGAGGCGAACAAGCCTTCGGTCGATTCCCGGATCAGCACGAGGTCGATGCCGCGCTGGTCGGCGCCGACGATCGGGCTCGGCACGCCCGGAATCAACCGCGCCGGGCGCACGCCGGCATAGAGATCGAAATGGAAGCGCAACTCGATCTGCGGCGCGATCTCGGTGTTATCGGGGTAGCGCACCGACGGCAGGCCGCAGGCGCCGAGCAGGATGGCATCCGCTTCCTCGCAAAGCCGCACGGTGCTGTCGGGCATCGATTTGCCAGTCGCGAGATAGTTGTTGGCGCCGGCCGGCGCATCGGTGAAGCGGAATTTGAGGTCCGATGTCGCCTCGATCTTGCGCAGGACTTCCAGCGCCGGCGCCATCACTTCAGGGCCGATGCCATCGCCGCCGAGCACGGCAATGTGGAGGGCGTTGTTTGCGGACATGGGGATTCCTTGAAGGACCAAAAAAGATGGGAGCCGTCATTGCGAGCGAAGCGAAGCAATCCATAGCGCGGCATGACGGACAGATGGATTGCTTCGTCGCTACGCTCCTCGCAATGACGAAGGCGGCAGTCGGGGCCTACGGCGTCAGCACTGCGCGGCCGACCAGTTTGCCCTTTTGCAAATCGGTCAGCGCTTCGTTTGCCTTGGCGAGCGGCATCGTCGTTACCGGAATCGGCGCGATCTTCTGGTTGCGAACGAGATCGAGTAATTCCTGGGTTTCGCGCAGGTTTCCGACATAGCTGCCCTGGATGGTGATCGCCTTGATCGGAATCAGCGGCAGGGCCCAGGGCGCGCCGCCCCCGAACAAGCCGACGATGACGAGCTTGCCACCCTTGGTCAGACAGTCGAAGCCGAGCTGCGTCGTCTGCGCGTTACCGACCAGATCGATCACTGCGCGAATAGGTCCGCCGGCTATCTTCGCCAGTTGCTCCAGCGCATCCGGCGCCTTGCCGTCGACGGTGGCGAGCGCGCCGGCGGCTTGCGCGGCTTCACGCTTGCGCGCGTCGATATCGACCACGATGGCGCCCTTGCCGCCCAACGCCTTCAACAGCGACAGCGCCATCAGCCCGAGCCCGCCGGCGCCGAAGATGACGATCGGCGAGTTGAAGGCGAATTCGACCTTCTTCAGCGCGCTGTAAGTGGTGACGCCGGAACAGGCATAGGGCGCCGCGGTAACGGGATCGAGCCCTTTCAGATTCAACAGGTACTTCGGATTCGGCACCGTCATGTGATCGGCATAGCCGCCGTCGCAATAGACGCCGAGCGCGTTCGGCTTGACGACGCACATGTTCTCGTCGCCACCCACGCAGGTTGCGCATTTGCCGCAGCCGAGCCAGGGATAGACTAGGGCGGTGTCGCCCACCTTGAGATCGCCCTTGTCGGCCGCGGTGACGTCGGGCCCGAACGCCACGACCTCGCCGACCGTCTCATGCCCCATGGTGCGCGGCAGCGACACGCCGCGGTCCTTCAGCGACAGCGGCTTGCGGCCGTGGCCGAGATCATAGCCGCCTTCCCAGATGTGAAGGTCGCTGTGGCAGACGCCTGCCGCCTTCACCTTGATCAGCACCTGCGTGCCCGTCGGCTGCGGCGTCTCCTGATCCACCTCTTGCAGGGGTGCGTTGAACTCGGCGACCTGAAAACTCTTCATCACTTCTCTCCCGTCATTCTTGTTCTTGGCACAGGCATTTCTTGCGCGGACATTGCCACGTCTGCCCGGTCGAGACAAACGTCGCCGACGCTTTCCCGGTACTTAGATCAGCGGATGATGGCAAGCCACGAGCTGCTCCGGCGCCACGGCGCGCAGTTCCGGCACCTCGTCGCTGCATCGCCGATCGGCACGGGGACAGCGGGTGCGAAACCGGCAGCCGGACGGCGGCGCGATCGGCGATGGCGGTTCTCCCACCGGCACGGTCTCGGTGGGGCGGACGTCCGGATCGGGCACCGGGATAGCCTCGATCAGCAGCGCCGTATAGGGATGCGCCGGCCGGGCGAAAAGCTGTTCGGAGGGGCCGACCTCGCAGAGCCGGCCGAGATACATCACTGCCACGCGGTCGCTCACCGCCTTCACCACGGCGAGATCGTGCGCGATGAACAGCAGCGTCAAGCCGAACCGGCCCTTCATCTCTTCCAGAAGGTTGAGGATCTGGGCGCGGATGGAAACGTCGAGCGCGGAGACCGGCTCGTCGCAGACGATGAACTCCGGATTGAGAATGAGCGCGCGCGCGATGCAGATGCGCTGACACTGACCGCCGGAGAATTCATGCGGCAACCGTCCCACGACCAGGGTCGGATCAAGCCCGACCGCGCTCAGCACCTCGTGGACGAGCTGCTCGCGCTTCACTGGATCCTTGACGCCCGCAATCACCAGCGGCTCGGCGACGATGTCGCCGATCCTGCGGCGCGGGTTGAGCGAGGCGATCGGGTCCTGGAAGATCAACTGAACGCGCCGGCGCATCAGCCGCAAGGCATCGCCCTGCATCGTCGTGAGATCGTGCCCGTCGAACAGCACCCGCCCCGAGGTCGGCCGGCGCAACTGCAGCACCGCCCGGCCCAGCGTCGATTTTCCGCAGCCGGATTCGCCGACCAGACCCAGCGTTTCGCCGCGGGCGATCTGCAAGGACACGCCGGACACGGCATGAACGATCTTGGCGCCGACGGGATATTCCACGACCAGATCATCGACGGCGAGCAGCGGTTCGTTTGAAGCGGCTTGCACAGCTTGCAGCATCATGCGCCGGCCTCCGCATGGATCTCGATCGGGCGGAAGCAGGCGTATTGATGTTCCCGCGACTCGGCTTCCGTCAATGATGGCTTTTCGGTGTGGCAGCGGGCCACCGCATGGCGGCAGCGTGGCGAGAACGAGCAGCCCTGCAGCGGACGCGTCGGATCGGGCGGACGCCCCGAGATCGCCGGCAGCGGCGTGTGGGGCGCGGCATCGAGTTTGGGAAGCGCCGCCAGCAGCGCCTCGGTATAGGGCATTCGCATCTTCTTGAACAAAGCGGGCGTCGGCGCCCGCTCGACCACGCGGCCGGCATACATCACGGCGACCTCGTCGGTACGGCCGGCAACGACACCGAGGTCGTGGGTGATCAGGATCATCGCCATGTGCCGGCGGCGCTGCTCTCGCGCCAGCAGATCGAGGATCTGCGCCTGGATCGTCACGTCGAGCGCGGTGGTCGGCTCGTCGGCGATCAGCAGTTTTGGCTCGCAGGATAGCGCAATCGCGATCGCCACGCGTTGACGCATCCCGCCGGAGAGCTGATGCGGATATTGCGCCAGCCGCTGCTCGGGCGCGGGGATTCCGACCGCCGCGAGCAACTCGACGCTGCGCCTGGTGGCCGTGGCGTCGTCTAGTTCGAGATGCTCCTGCAGCGTCTCGATCAACTGGGTGCCGATCGTCAGCACCGGATTGAGCGAGGTCATCGGGTCCTGGAACACGACCGCGAGTGACCGGCCGCGCAGCTTGCGCAGTTTCTCCGGTGAGAGCTGCAGCAGGTCCTGCCCGTCGAACATCACGCGGCCGGAGAGCTTTGCCTTCTTCGGCAGCAATTGCAGAATCGCCCGCGAGAGCATGGTCTTGCCGCAGCCGGATTCGCCGACCACGCCGAGCGTCTGGCCCGCACCCACCGTGAGGTTCACCCGATCCACCGCGCGCAGATTGCCGCGCGGGGTCGGCAGGTCGACCACGACGTCCTCGACGGAAAGCAGGGTATTTCCGGTCACAGCGCGCCCTGACGTGGATCGGTGAGCGCACGCAGCGTATCGCCGATGAGATTGAAGGAGAGCACGGTCAGGAACATCGCGATCGCCGGAAGGAAGGCGAGCCTCGGCGCGACCTCCAGGCTTTCGCGCCCCTCCCCGATCATGCTGCCCCAGCTCGAGATAGGCGGCGGCACACCGAGGCCGAGGAACGACAAGGCGCCCTCGACCACGATGGTGACGGCAACGCCGAGCAGGAAGAAGGCAAACAGCGGCAGGATCACGTTCGGCAGCAGCTCACGCAACAGGATGCGTGCATGCGTCGCTCCCAACGCCTGCGCCGCGATCACGAATTCACGCCGCGCCAGCGTCAGCGTCGCCGCCCGCGCCACCCGCATAAAGGCGGGAATGCCGAGCACACCGAGAATGAAGGTGAGGTTGAGGATCGACTGCCCAAGAAAGGCGGTCACGGCCAGCGCCAGGATCAAAGGCGGAAATGCCAGCAGCACGTCCATGCTGCCGACCACGACGGATTCGAACCGGCCACGGAAATAGCCCGCGAGCATGCCGAGCGCCCCGCCGATGGTGAGCCCTATCACCGGCGCGCAAATTCCAACCACAAGTGATATCCGGGCACCGTAAATCAGCCGGGACAGTTCATCGCGGCCAAGACCGTCGGTTCCGAGCCAGTGCTCCATGGAAAACGGAGCGCGTCGTTCCAGCATGTCCATGTCGGTCGGACTCGGCAGCGGCAGCACGTTGGCAAAGATCGCCACCGCAAACATGAAAATCATCCAGCCGATCGCCATCCAGAACAGCAACCCCAGCCGGCGTCCGCGCTTTGCCGGTTGCGCAGCGGCGCCTTCGTCGATGGTGAGTTCAAGCGTGGCCATGACGAATCCTGGGATCGAGGACGGCGTAGAGCAGGTCGACGATGAAGTTCACAATTACGAAGCCGGCGGCAACGATCAGCACCACGCCCTGCAGGATGATGAGATCGCGGGTATAGATCGCGCCAACCAGCAACCGACCGATCCCCGGCAACGCGAAGATCGTCTCCACGATAACGGTACCGCCGATCAATCGCCCGATATTTATGCCGGTTATCGTGACGAGCGTCAGGGAGGACGGCTTCAGCGCGTGCACGAACAGGATGCGCGAGGCCTTCAGTCCCTTGGCTTTCGCCAGCGCTATATAGTCTTCCTGCAGGGTCGCGATCATGTCGGAGCGCAGCACACGCATGATCCCCGGCCATTCGGCGAGCGCCAGCGTCAGCGCCGGAAGCACCATGAAGCGCAGGTTTGCGGCCGGGTCTTCCGCAAACGGCACGTAGCCCGTCGCCGGCAACCAGCGCAGCTCCACCGCAAACAGATAGATCAGCAGGATCGCCGACAGAAAGGCTGGTACGGAAAGCATGGCGAACGCGCTGCCGGTCATGAAGCGATCGAAGGCGCTGCCACTGCGCGCAGCGCAAATGATGGCGAGCGGCACGCCGATGACGAGGCCCATGATTTCGGCCAGGATCATCAGTTCGAACGATACCGGCAGCCGTTCGGTTACCGCCTGCAGCACGGTTTGCCCGGTGCGGAATGACCGACCGAAGTCGCCCTGCAGGATGTTGCCGAGCCAGCTGAAGTAACGGATCCAGATCGGCTGATCGAGCCCCATGTCCTTGCGAAGCGCCGCAACGTTCTCCGGCGTCGCTTGATCGCCGAGGATCACATAGGCGAGATCGCCCGGCAGCAACGACGCGATCAAGAATGTCAACAGCGATACGGCGATCAAGACCGGTGTCAGGTACAGAAGCCTACGCGCGATAAAGAACAGCATGGACGATCATTCCAGCCAGGTGTCCGATACGTCGATGACCCCGTGATAGATTTTTGGCAGGCCCTTCAGCTTGGAAGTCGCGATCGCGTAATAGGTGTTCTGGAAGGTCCAGAACCAGATCGCCTCCTTGTTGATGATGCGGCTGATCGCGCAATAATCCTCGGTTCGCTTTTCCGGATCGGCCGTGACCCGCGCGTGATCGAGCAGCTTGTCGAGTTCGGGATTGGAGTAATTGGCAAGTGCGACCGGGCTGCCCGTGCGGAAGTTGGCGTACATCTGGGGATCGGGATCTGCGAGATCGACGATCCGCCACCCTATCACCTGAAACTGGCGCATGAAGGCGCGTGGCGGGAACGAAGCCTGATCGATCTGCTCGATCTCCGCATTGGCGCCGGCCCGTTTCCAGAACTGCTGCAGCACCTGACCGATGGTGCGGCCGCGCGGCGTGGCGGTGACCACCAGCTTGAACTCGACCGGCTTGCCATAGTCCTTGATCAACGCCTTTGCTTTCTCAACGTCTTCAGGAAGCGCACCGTCGTCCTTGCACTTGACCCAGGAACCGTCGCCATAGGGATTGCTGGCAGGTCGCGCGAGGCCATTGGTGATCGCTTGCGACATCTTCTTGCGGTCGAGTGCCATCACCAATGCCTGGCGCACGCGGACATCATCGAACGGTGCGACCTTGGTGTTGATGGCGTAAACCTGCGCGCCGGAGCCGGCGTAGGTGTGCACCTTCATCTTGGGATCTTTTTGCGCGCGCGCGATGTTATCGGCGCTGTATTCGTCGTCCCAGACGATATCGGCTTCGCCCGACTGCAGGCTGGCAAAGCGCGACTGCGCGTCCGGCAACGGCTTCAACACGATGCGGTCGAGATAGGGACGGCCCTTGTTCCAATAATCCGGATTCTTTTCCAAAACCATGCGGTCGCCCGCGGTCCAGGACTTCAGAATAAAGGGACCGGTGCCAACCGGGTTGCGGTTGTAGTCGTCGCCCTTGGTCTTCCACGCCGTCGGCGAGTGAACAACATTGTTTGAACTCTGAATGGTCAGCAGTGCAGGCTGGTTGACCTGCGGATCATTCAGATTGTAGACCACTGTCAGCTCATCTGGCGCCTGAACGTTGTTGACATAGGCGATGTAAAACGCGCATCGGCACTTGTTGGCGGGGTCCTTCTGCCGGTCAAAGTTCTCCTTGACCGCTTGCGCATTGAACGGCGTGCCGTCGTGAAACTTGACGCCAGGCCTGAGCTTGAACGTCCAGGTCTTGTAGTCATCCGAATGCGTCCAGGACAACGCCAGCTTCGGCACCGGTTTGCCGTTGTCGTCAAGCGCGACGAGCGTGTCGAAGATCGCTGCGGCCGCGGTTTCCACCGACGTATCGTAAACACCGACCTTCAACGGATCGAAACCGGGGATATCCAGTTCGAGACCGACGGTGATGCTACCGCCCGGCTTCTGCGCGTTGGCGGGCATAGCAGACAATGCCACACCGAATCCCGCCACAAGAAATATTCGCGCGAGCGCGCTCGAACGGATTGCCGCCTTCATGGATGTTCTCTCCCGCTGTGTCATCCGTCCGGTATTCCGGATCATGATCGCTGCGGTAAGATTGTCTGGAATTTCTGTCGCGGGCAAGGCCGTTCGCAACCCGCGGATGAAACGCCGCAGGTTCATGTTTCGCTATGCGGATTGCGCTGTCAGCGCGCGGCGGCCTGCGCCTTTCCGAAGGCTGCGATTTCATCCTCCGACAGGCCGGTCTCCTTCAGATAGGCACGCGTGTGCTCGCCGAGTGTCGACATGCGCCGCGCTGCCGACACTTTGGCGCCTGACATGCGGAACGGCAGATTGAGCACCTTGAAGGTGCCGCCGCCATCCTCGACCTCGGCCAATGCACCGCGGTGGGCAATCTGCGGATCGCGCAGCGCCTCGGCGACGGTGCGATAGGCCGACGACGGAACGCCGCGCGCATTGAGCGCCGCGAGGCACTGCTCGGTCGTGACAGTGCCCGACCACGCCTCGACGCCTCCCATCAGGCTCACCCAGTTTTCCCGGCGGTCGGAATATTTCGCAAAGCGCGGATCGCTCACCCACTCCGGGTGACCGATCACCTGCATCAGGCTCTGAAAAGTTTTCTCGCTGGCGATAGCCACCATCACATAGCCGTCCGTCGTCTCGATCGGGCCGAACATCGGCCGCTGCGTCGGCTTCACCTCGAATTGCGACCACTGCAATTCGCTCAGCGTCAGGCTCAGCATCGATTCCAGCATCGAGACGTCGATATGCTGGCCCTGCCCGGTCGCATTGCGCTGATACAGCGCGGCGGAGATCGCGCCGAACGCATAGACGCCGGTGAGCACGTCGGCGTGGTAGATGCCGCAATAGTCCGGCCGGCTGCGTCCCGGCTGATAAGCCAGATGCGCCATCTCATAGCCCGAGGCCGCGTGAATCACCGGCGCATAGGCCGGCAGTTCGGCCGACGGCCCGGTCTGGCCGTATCCGGAAATCGAGCAGTAGACCAGTTTCGGGTTGAGTCCATGCAGCGCGGCGTAGTCGAGCTTCAGTCGCCGCATCACGCCCGGACGGAAATTCTCCACCAGCACGTCCGCGGTCGCAACCAGCCGGCGAACGGCTTCGGCGCCCTGCGGCGACTTCAAATCCAGGACGAGGCTGTTCTTGCCGACATTGAGCTGGCCGAAGGCGGTCGAACAATTATTCCGCACCGGCGGGCGGGTCCGCATCGTCTCGCCTTCCTCGGTCTCGATCTTGATAACCTCCGCTCCCATATCGGCGAGCATTCGCGTGCAATGGGGTCCGGCAATCGTGGTGGAGAAATCGAGGACCCGCAGGCCTGTGAAGCTGCCTGTCAAATTCCTCTGATCATTGCCGGCTATGGTCATTACGTAAAACTCCTTCGGCCTTTTGCGGCCATTCGTTTTGTTTGGTGGCCGAGACCCTAAATTGTGCAGCGTCGACAGGAAAGTAGTTCGCTCAGGAACGACGGCCCGCAGCGCGCGTTGTAACGGCGGCGGGAAGTTGGACCCAATCTTGCATCAGTATCATCGCGACTGGTACGAGGACGTGTGCCTTGAAGGTCTTGTTCGTCACCACTGAAATGGATGACTTTGTCCGGGTGGGCGGGCTCGCCGCCGTATCCGCAGCGCTACCCCGGGCGCTGCGCCGCTGGAGTGACGTCCGGGTCATGCTGCCCGGTTATCGGGACATCGTCGAACAGTTCACCCACATTGAAATCGTTGGGGAATGCCCCTCTCTCGCCGAGATGCCGGCTTGCTCGCTCGGGCGGTCATCGACCAGGGACGGTCTCCCGGTTTACGTCCTGCTCTGCCCGCAACTTTACGACCGACCGGGCAATCCTTATGGCGACGAATCGGGCCGCGACTGGCCGGACAACGACATCAGGTTCGGCCGGTTCGCCTCCGCCGCCGCCGAGCTTGCCGCGGGCACTCTGGACAAGAATTGGGCAGCAGACCTGGTCCATGCCAACGACTGGCAGGCCGCGCTCGCGCCGGCCTATCTGGCATGGCGGGGCTCAAAGGTTCCCTCGATCCTGACCATCCATAACCTCGCCTATCAGGGGCTGTTCCCGCCGGACTCGCTGCGCCGGATCGGGGCGCCCGAAAGTTCCTTCCACATCGACGGGCTCGAATTCTACGACCATGTCTCGTTCCTCAAGGGCGGCCTCGTCTATGCCTCGCATCTGACCACCGTCAGCGCGACCTATGCGAGGGAGATCACGACACGCGAGCTCGGCTGCGGGCTCGAAGGCCTGTTGCAGCGCCGCTCGGACGCCGCGCAATTGACCGGCATCTTGAACGGCATCGACGAAAGCTGGGATCCCAGCGCCTGCGCGCATCTCGCTCAGACCTTCGCCCCCGGCGACTGGCAAGGCAAGCAGGCGAACGCCGATTACGTCCGCAAGCAGTTTGGCCTGGCGCTGTCGCGCGGCCCGCTGTTCGGCCTTGTCGCCCGCCTGGTGCACCAGAAGGGCGTCGACCTCGTCCTGTCTGCCGCCGACGAAATCATCGAGGCCGGCGGACAGATCGTGGTGACCGGCAGCGGCGAGGCCCATATCGAACAGGCGCTGGTCAACGCGCACCGCCGCAGGCCGGATGCGATCGGCGTCGTGATCGGCTTCAACGACGCCCAGGCGCGGCGAATTTTTGCCGGCAGCGATTTTACGCTGATGCCGTCGCGGTTCGAACCGTGCGGGCTGAGCCAGATGTATGCGCAGCGGTTCGGATCGCTGCCGATCGGTCACCAGACCGGCGGGCTGGCGGAAACCATCGAGGATGGCGAGACCGGATTCCTGTTTTCGCAGCCATCGGCAGAGTCTTTCCTCGGCGGCGTCAGGCGCGCGTTCGATGCCTTCCGCGCCAAGGACCGCCTCGATGCGATGCGGCGCAGCGCGATGGCGCGGTCGTTCAGCTGGGATCTGTCGGCCGCCTGTTACAGCGCGCTGTATCGCAGGACGATCGCGCCCTCCATCGTCGCGTGATATCGCCTATTCCGCCGCTTCCGGCATGACTTCCATCTGCTCGTGGAGGACGACGCCGGAGAGCGGATCGAACTCGCCGACCCAAGGCTTCTTTTCGAGCACTGCCCTGGTGTGGTGGTAACCGGCGTCCCACCGCTGCATGATGCCGGACGGGCTGAAATCGATGTCCTTGGTATGGTCCTCGCGGCTGAGCTGCGGGGCGAGCAGCCGCACGACATGCATCCGGGTCGGGCAGCCATAACCGGCGAGCTCCCTCACCGCTTCGCTGTTGCGCTCGGACTCCGGCAGGCGCGCGGCGAGCTGGTTGATGACATGGCGCAGCCGATGCGCCTGCTGCTGCCGCGCAATGTGGCTGGCGATCCGGCTCGAATACTGCACGTCCTTGTGGCGATTGAGCACCTCCGCCATCGTGGTCGGCTCAGGCCCGGACGGATTCCACAGATGCACGGCGAAGATCAGCGAGTTCTTGCGCGGATTGTCATCGAATACGGCCTCTGTCGGCGTGTTCGACAATATGCCGCCGTCCCAATAAAGCTCGCCGTCGATACGCACCGCCGGGAAGGCCGGCGGCAGCGCGCCCGAGGCCATGATGTGCCTGACACCGAGTTCGCCATCGCGGCTGTCGAAATAGCGCATCTGGCTGGTGCGGACATGGGCGGCGCCCACCGTCAGGCGCGGCGTGCATTGATTGACCAGATTGAAATCGACCAGCTCCGTCAGCGTCCGCTCCAGCGGCGCGGTCGAGTAATAGCCGGCCTGATCCGCACCCAACGGATAGCTGTCGCCGGCATGGGCCAGCGGGTTGGGCCGGAAGAAACCGGGAATGCCATTGGTCACCGTCGACCAATAAGACAGCTTTTCGTTGAAGCCCGGAAGGATGTCGCGAAAGCTCCAGACCGGATTCTGTTCCATCTTCTTCCAGAATTCGCGCAAGCGCGACAGCCGGTTCTGCGGCGCATTGCCGGCGATCAGGCTGGCGTTGATGGCGCCGATCGAGGTCCCGATGATCCAATCCGGCTCGATGCCGGCTTCATGCAGCGCCTGATAGACGCCGGCCTGATAGGAGCCGAGCGCGCCGCCGCCCTGCAACACCAGCACGACCTGACCCGGCTCGGCCCGGGCCAGCGATCTCGAGCTTGGTGAAATGCCGATTTCCTGAACGTCTCTCATGTCACGCTCCCTTGGATATTCGTAGGTGCTAGTGGGCGGTCCAGCCACCATCGACCGGCAAGGCCGTGCCCGTGATCGATGCCGCCGCGTCGCTGGCGAGAAAGACCGTCAGCGCGCCTAATTCCTCGACCGAGGCAAAGTGCTTGTTCGGCTGCTGCGCCAGCAACACGTCGCGGATGACTTTCTCGCGGGAAATGCCGTGCGCCTTGGCCTGGCTGTCGATCTGCGCCTCGACCAGTGGCGTATAGACATATCCGGGACAGATCGCGTTGCAGGTGATGCCGTCTTCCGCGATTTCGAGCGCGGCGACCTTGGTGAGACCCACGATGCCGTGCTTGGCGGCGACATAGGCCGCCTTGAAAGGTGACCCGACCAATCCGTGCGCAGATGCGATGTTGATGATCCGCCCGAACCTGTTCTGGCGCATCGCCGGCAGCGCCAGCCGCATGGTGTGAAACGCCGACGACAGGTTGATCGACAGGATCGCGTCCCATTTCTCGACCGGAAACTGGTCGAGCGGCGCGACATGCTGGATGCCGGCATTGTTGACCAGAATATCGAGCCGCCCGTGACTGGCGACGGTAGCCGCGATCATCTCGGCGATCGCCTCCGGGCTCGTCATGTCGGCGGCAGAATAGCTGACCTTGACGCCGAAATCGGCTGCGATCTGATCCCGGGTTTTCGCGATCTCGGCCACGATGCCAAAACCGTTCAGCACCACTGCCGAGCCGGCCTGCGCCAGCGCGCGGGCAATCCCGAGCCCGATGCCACTGGTCGAGCCGGTGACAAGCGAGATCCTGCCTGTCAGGGGCCGCAAGGCCGAAGCGTCCTGGGCTTTGAGCTGAATATTCATGGCCGACCTTTCGAATGGGGATTCAGCGCCTTACGCTGACTATCTCTCCACCCCACCCTGCCCGGCGGCCCTGATTTGAGGAAATGCCGTTTGGCTTCCAAAACCATAGGCCGGCGCTATGGCGGTTATGGTGTCATCACCGGGCGCGATCGGTTACGGTGCGATCAAGACAGACCGGGGCACGGCCATGGAGATGCATCAGGTTCGCTACTTCCTTGCGGTCGCGCGCGTACTCAACTTCACGCGCGCCGCCGACGAGTGCAACGTCACGCAACCGTCGCTGACGCGAGCCATCAAGCAACTGGAAGCCGAACTCGGCGGCGACTTGTTTCGCCGCGAGCGTCCCGCCGCGCAATTGACCGAGCTCGGCCAGCGCATGCATCCCCTGCTCAAGCAGTGCTACGAGGCAGCGACCGGCGCGCGCGAACTTGCCTCATCCTTCAAGAGCGGCGAAGTCGGCGCGCTCCGGGTCGCGCTGACCCATTCCGTCGACCTGTCCTTGTTGATTCCACATCTCGACCAGATCAAGCGGCTGTTCAACCGGCTGGAGTTTCGCTTTCTGCGCGGCAGCGCCCGCGAAGTGGCGGAGTTTCTCAAGAAGGGTGAAGCCGAGCTCGGCATCGCCGCCGAAATCAGCGAGGAGTGGGACCGGCTCGACACCTGGCCGCTGTTCACGGAAAACTTTCAACTCGTCGTCAACAAGAACCACCCGCTGGCAACGCGTGACAAAATCGAATTCAGCGATCTTCGCGCCGAGCAATTGTTGTCGCGGAATTACTGCGAGCACGCGGCGCGGGTGAACGGCTCGCTCCGCGAACACGGGCTCGACGTCGATCGCAGCCATGAGATCGCCTCCGAACGCGACTTGATCGAACTGCTGGAGGCCGATATCGGCGTCGCCGTGGTCCCCGATACCGCGTCGATTCCATCGACGCTCAAGCGCGCCACCGTCGAAGGGCTGGACGCGCGGCGGACCGTGAACCTCTACGGCGTCGCCGGGCGTGAACGGACCGCCGTGGCGTCCGCCGTAATGCGCATGCTGCGCGGCGCCGACTGGCAGCAATTCATTGGCAAGTCGTCTGGCGTCTGAGAGAAGCGTTACTGCGCTTCGCTCGCGCTCTTCAGCGCGGCGATCAGGTCGTCGATTTCCATGCGCTTGCGGAAATCCGGATCGACGAAGCGGGCCTTCACCAATCCGTCGCGGCCGACCACGAAGGTCGCCGGGATCGGCAACACCCAGCCGTCATTGCCCTGGAAGCTCGCCATGTCCTGATATGAAAGCAGCCGCTGGATTTCGGTGCCAAGCCAGATCGCAAGATTGAGCGACAACGCGTAACCATTGTCGAGATCGGTCAGTACCGGAAACCGCGCTTCCGCCTCGGATTTGAATTTCCCGGCATAGGCTTGCGTCTCCGGCATGATCGCAACCGTTTGCGCACCCAACGCCTTGATCCGGTCCTGGGCCTGAATCACCGCTCGCACATTCAGCCGGCAATAAGGACACCAATGACCGCGATAAAACATCACCGCAACCGGGCCGTGGTCGAGCAGTGATTTCAGGCTGACCAGCCGGCCGGTCTCATCCGGCAGCAGAAACGGCGGCATCACTTCGCCCGGCCGCGGCGCGTTTTCGCCACCGCCGTTCTCATTGAGCCGCGCCACCAGCCGGTCGACCGCCTCGCCATAGGCCGGAAAGATCTCCCGCCCCGCCGCGGCGTAGGCCTCGAGCTGCTCGCGCAAGCTGCCTTCCATGTCGCGGCATTGCTGGAACGCCTGCTTGAGGCGTTCGGCATTTGCGGGCGTTAGCAATGTGGTCATGGCTTGCTCCGGCATACTCGTATTATTTTCCGGCCCGGGCCGCCCTGCAAGGGCGGCCCGACGGCTGCAGCGCCCTCGATTCAAGGCAGGTAGAAATTGCCGGTCGGATCTAGCATGCCGGAGGCCGAGTAGAGCTGGCCCTTGTCCATGAAGAACACGGTGTTAGCGGGCACTTTCTTGGCGCTCTTCATCATCGCGTCGTGGTTCTTGGGCGTCGCCGCCATGGCCATCGCCGACATCTTCCCGGGGCCGGCATACATGTAGGCCATGCCCGGATTGAATTCCCAGGGAACTTGCGAGAAGGCCGTGGTGGCAATGGCGGCAAACGCCGCAGCGGCAATCAGGGTCTTGGAGAGGGCTTTCATGGGGATTCCTCTGGATGGATGCTGACGCCCGCCAATCGGGCGCTGCCCCATCAGAGGGCCGCCTGGCCTGAATGAGAAATGCCGTTGCACAATCGGTTCGATAGCCGCCGCGTATTGAGCGGCGCACCAATAGCCGCGCGCTATCGACTTGAGAGCAGCTACGCATTTCCTGTTGCCGGCGCCGGCGCTCATGCTGTTCCGGAAAGCATGCGGAGGGCATGCGCAGACTGGAGGCATTTCCATGACCCGTCGTTCTATCAACCGCGTCGCGAATTTTTGCAGCTCGCTGCTCCTGGCATTCCTCGTCCTCTCGCTCGCTTCCGCCGCACGCGCCGACAGCGACGACGGCATCGTCCGCGTCAAGAGCGCGGTGCCGATGGCGGAAGCGATCAGTCGCATCAAGGCCGATATCGCCGGCAAGGGCATCAAGTTCTTCATGGAGATCGACCAGTCGAAGCTCGCGGCCGACGCCGGCATCAAGCTACGGCCCTCGACGCTATTGGTTTTCGGCAATCCGCCGCTCGGCACCCAATTCATCACCTCGAACCCGAACGCCGGCCTCGACTGGCCGGTCCGGCTGCTGCTCACGCACGACAATGGCGACGTCTGGGCGGTGTGGACCGACTTCGGATGGATCGCCAGGCGCCACAGCATCAGGGATCGCGCAGCCCAGTTCGAGATGGCGACCAAGGTGGTGGGCTCAATTACTTCGACCATCACCACCAGGTAACGCCGTCGGTCTGCCACGCGTAAGGTCTTCAGGCTGCGCCACCCGGCGCGGCCTGACCGCTTCAAGGGTTGCCAACAGAGGGGTTAATTCGATGACACCGGAGAAATTCGACGTGGTCATTCTGGGTGGCGGCAACGCCGGCATCGGCGTGACCGGACCGGTTCGCCGCGCCGGGATGTCGGTCGCGATGATCGAGGCCGATCTACTCGGCGGCACCTGCCCGAACCGCGGCTGCACGCCGAAGAAGGTGCTGGTCGCTGCCGGTCACGCACTGCATGAAATCGAGCGCGCATCCATCCATCACATCGCCGTCGGCAAGCCGAAGCTCGACTGGGCGGCGCTGATCGACCGTGAGAAGGACATGATCAAGGATATCCCCGCCAACCTCGCCCGCTCGATGGCAAAGCGCCATGTCGAGGTCATCAAGGGCCATGCTGCATTCACTTGTCCGAATACCGTCCGCATCGGAGAGCGCAAGCTCGAGGCGAAGCACATCGTGATCGCGACAGGATCAAAACCGCGGCCGCTGCCGATTCCAGGCGCGGAGTTGATGATTACATCAGATGAAATGCTGAGCGAACGGGAGCTCCCCGGCTCTGTGATTTTCGTCGGCGGCGGCGTGATCGCACTGGAGTTCGGGCACGTCTATGCCCGCGCCGGCAGCGACGTCACAATCCTCGAAGCATTGCCGCAGCTATTGCCGGCCATGGACGCAGATGCGGTCGCACGCCTGCGGGCCGAGAGCGAGCGCATCGGCATCCTGGTCAGGACCGCGGTCAGCGTCAAGCGAATTGAAAAGGCGAATGGCCGCCTGCGCATCGTCTTCACCCACGACGGCGCCGAACACACGGCCGAGGCCGACCGTGTCGTCAACGGCGCGGGACGCGTCGCCAATGTCGATACGCTGGATCTCGCCGCGGGCCAGGTCGAGCACGCCAATGGCCGCGTCGCGATCGACGGCAATCTGCGCTCGACCTCCAATCCCAGCGTCTATGTCTGCGGCGACGCGGTGCCGACCTCGCCGCAACTGTCGCCGATCGCGACCTATGAGGGCGACATCGTCGGCCGCAACATCGTGGAAGGCCCGAAATACAGCCCGGACTACGCCAGCATGGCGACATCCGTCTACACCGTGCCGCCGCTCGCCTCGGTCGGCCTCACGGAGACCGCCGCCAGGCAGAAGGGCCTTGCCGTCGACGTTCACACCAACGACATGCTCGACTGGTTCTCCGCGAAAACCTATGCCGAAACCGTGGCGTGGTCGAAGGTGATCGTCGATCGATCGACCGACCGCATCCTCGGCGCTCATTTCGTCGGGCATTCCGGGCAGGAACTGGTGAATATCTTCGGACTGGCGATGCGCTTCGGCATCACCGCCAGCCAGATCCGGGAAAATGTCTACGCCTATCCGACGTTCTCCTCCGACATCAAGCACATGCTCGGGCACGGCTAGCTGCATAGCACGGCGCTATGGAGTCAAAAGCCAACCGGCATTTCCTCTTCCGAACGGTTTGCTCGATGGTGGTGACGTAGCCGGCCAGATCATTCGGGGCCAAGGCGAATCTCTAGGCAAAGACAGAAACACAGGAGACCACGACATGTCCAAATCCAACGTCGCTTCACGCACAATCCGGCAAGGTCTTGCGCTCGCCGGAATGATTGCAGGTTCGATCGCAATCACCTCGACCGCCCTCGCGGGCGAATGCCCGGCTGACAAGATGAAGCCCAATGTCCGCCCGATGGTCGATACCAAGCCGGTCGGCGTCACCGACGTCACGCTTGGCGCGATCAACCTCGAAAAGCAGCCGGCCAACATCAGGGAACGCGAGCTGCGCTTCCGCAAGCTGACGATCGAGCCGGGCGGCATCGTGCCCTGGCATAGCCATGACGACCGTCCGGCGCTGATCTATGTCCAGCAGGGCGAAATCGTCGAATACGCCAGCAACTGCGCCGATCCGATCGTGCACAAGGCCGGCGAGATCAGGCCGGAAGTGTCCGGCACCTCGCACTGGTGGAAGAACCTCGGCAAGGAGACCGTCATTCTCTATGTCGGCGACGTCCGCAAGGATCCGCACGACCACAACATGTAAGGAGCTGCAACGAGCGCCATCCGACGTCTCGTTGCCGGATGTGACGGCCTGGGGTCCCACGTGTCGCCCCACACGCCCAGGCGTCACATCCTTCTTTCCCAAGCATAATATCGAGACGCGCCATGGCAGGCATCTCCACAGGCATCTCCGCGCAACTGAAATCGGAAGCGATGGAAATGCATGGTCATTCGCCCGGCGTGGTGCTGCGATCCGTCGTCATCGGCCTCACGGCATTCTTGACCGTGGTCGATCTGTTCGCCACGCAGGCTATCCTTCCCTCGCTGACCCGGCACTACAACGTAACCCCCGCCGCGATGGGCTTTGCGGTCAACGCGAGCACCATGGGCATGGCGATCGCGGGGCTCGTGGTCGGCTTCTTGAGCCCGCACATCGACCGCCGGTTAGGCATCCTCCTGAGCCTGGTTCTGCTCGCGATCCCCACCACGCTGCTGGCGAGCGCCCCCGATCTAACCGTGTTCACGATTCTGCGCATTGCGCAGGGGCTCTGCATGGCCTCGGCGTTTGCGTTGACGCTGGCTTATCTTGGCGAGCAATGCAGTTCCATGGATGCGGGCGGCGCGTTCGCCGCCTATATCACCGGCAACGTCGCCAGCAATCTGGTCGGACGGCTGGTGTCGGCCGCGATTGTCGATACG
Organism: Bradyrhizobium sp. URHC0002; assembly: GCF_054059515.1. NCBI lineage: Bacteria > Pseudomonadati > Pseudomonadota > Alphaproteobacteria > Hyphomicrobiales > Nitrobacteraceae > Bradyrhizobium > Bradyrhizobium sp. URHC0002. The sequence goes on from NZ_JBSSCF010000001.1 coordinate 7,596,579, forward strand.
CTCGGGCTGGCCTCGAACTTCTACTTCTTCGCGCTGCTCAATCTTGCCGGCGCGGTGCTGGTCTACTTCACCATCCGGCGCGTCAAACCGATGCACGCGATGTCCACGGCGCAATCGCCGTTCGCTGCGACCATCGCGCATTGGCGCAACCCGGCGCTCCGCTCGGCCTTCGCCATCGGCTTCTGTATTCTGTTCGCCTTCATCGGCACCTTCACCTTCGTCAATTTCGTGCTCGTGCGCGCGCCGCTGTCGCTGGGGCGGATGGATCTCGGCTTGGTTTATTTCGTGTTCGCGCCATCCGTGGTCACGACGCTGTTCGCCGGCAGAGCGGTGGCGCGCTTCGGCACGCGGCCGGCGATCTGGGGCGCGCTGGCGGTCGCTGCGTTGGGCCTGCCGCTGATGCTGTCTTCGGATCTGCCCGAGGTTCTGACCGGCATGGTGCTGGTCGGCGTCGGCACGTTCTTCGCACAGGCCTGCGCCACCGGCTTCGTTGGGCAGGCCGCCGGCGACAACCGCGGCATTGCCAGCGGCACCTACCTTGCCTGCTATTTCCTCGGTGGCCTCGTCGGCAGCGCCGCGCTCGGCCAGTTGTTCGACCGCTTCGGATGGACCGCCTGCGTGGCCGGTGTCGGCGCGTCACTGGCCGTCGCAATGCTATTGACCGCGCGCCTCTCGCTTACTCAAGCCGCCGGGTCTCCGGCATGAACAGCCAGATTACCGTCAAGCCAAGCGCTGCGATCCCGGCCAACCCGGTGAACGCGATGCTGCTGCCGAAGGTGTCGCTGATATAGCCCGCCAGCACCGTGCTGAGCGCCGCGCCGATGCCGGTCGCGGTTCCGACGATGCCTTGCGCCAGATTGAAGTGGCCGCTTCCGAAGGCGACGTCGGCCACGATCAGCGGGATCATCACGCTGAGGACGGCCGCGGTGATGCCGTCGAACACCTGCACCGCGACCAGAACGTAGGGATCGCGGACCACCGCAAACAGCAGGCCGCGGATCGCCAGCGCGCCGAACGCCATCAGCAGCAGCGGCCGCCTCCCCCATACCTGTGCCTTGCGCCCAACCGAGGGTGAAGCCAGCGCGACGATGGCTTGCGGCACGATGATACAGGCCGCAATCAGCACCGGCGCCCATTGGCTCGACCGCGTGGTGACGACGCCCGCCATCAGCGGCAGCATGGCGGCGTTCGCGAGCTGGAACAGCAGCACGCCGCCGGCAAAAATCAGCAGCGGACGCTGGCGCAGCAGATGGAAAACGCTGGTGGCCTCCTTGTCGGGAACCTCCCGCACGACGGCGCCGTGGCTTTGAGCCACGTCGATCTCTTTCTCGCGAATCCGCGAGAGCGCCAGCAATGTGGGAATTGCCAGAAGGAAGGTAACGATAAACACCGCCTGGTTCGACAAAAGATAGCCGGTCGCGCCCATCAGCGCCGCCGCCGAGCCGTTCCCAAGCGATGCGAAGCGGGCATTGCGCCCAAGCCGCTCCCCGATCGCGAACGGCCCGACCAGGCCAAGACTGATCGCCGCAATCGCCGGACCCAGCACGCAGCTCGCCAGCGCATGCAGCGTCGCCGCTGCAGCGACTACCGGAAAGATCGGCCATAACGCATAGGCCAGTGCGGCGCAGCCGATGGTGGCGACCGCCAGACCCGCCACTATCCGCTCGGAACGCGCGGCATCGACGATGGCGCCGCCCGGCATCTGCCCGAGCAGGCCGATGATGCCGCCGATCGAAAGCACGAAGCCGATCTCGACCTGCGTCCATTTCTGCGTGGTCAGGTAGACCGCCACGAACGGGCCGAAGCCGGTCTGGACGTCGGCGAGAAAGAAGATGAACCAGTCGAGACCGCGCTGGCTTTCGCGAGACGGTCCTGGCTTGCTGCCGGACGCAGGCGGCAGCGGCACAACGTTGCCCTCACCGGCGGGTCGCCCGTGGCGATCGTCGTCAACTCGATCGAACGATTGGGATGGACGCGCGACCAGTCCGCCTCTCCTTTAGTGATCGAAATCCCATGGCTGCAGACGGCCGGCCGCACCGAGTACGATGACCGGCGCGTCCTCCTTGTATTCGGGCGCCGCCGCCACCTGGGCCTTGGTCAGCTCGAGCGTGATGCTGTCACGCTTGTTGGCAACGCCGCCGAAACGCATCGCGCCCCAGTCGACGACGATCTTCCGGCTGCCGACGCCGAGGAAGCCGCCGAAATCAATCACGGCAGCGCGCACGTTGCCTTCACGATCCACGATCACATCGACGACGCGCCCCATGTCCTCGTTCGCCGCGCTGCGAACTTCGCGGCCGAGGATGCCGTGAGCATCCCTGGCGCCAATCACGGTGACCGACGGCGGAGGCGCGGGCTCCTTCGCGGCATCCGGCGAAGCGGTGCGGCTACCCTGCGTCGCGCCGGTGTCCTCCGCTGCGGAGGACGCCGCCGGGCCGCCGGCCAATCCAGCGACCAGAAACAGAATGAGAATACCAATGCGCATGTGGCCTCCTGACTCTTAGATGCATGAGCCGCGCATGGCCCCTTCTTCTTGTTTGAGCATGATCTCCGCGCAAACGCGTTCCGCGTTCGTCGCGAGGAAAAGTCGGTACCTGCTTTTCCGGGCCATGCTCTAATGCGTCAACACGATCGACACTTGAATCTGGCCGCGGGTTCGCACCACCTCGAGCGACACTTCATCGCCGTGGCGGCGGACCCTCAGATCGACGCTGGAAGGCCCGAGCCGCAGATCGCGCAGCAGCACCTCGTTGAGGAATTCCGGCAGGTGCGGATCGCGAAGACGGATCTCGCCGCGCGCGGCATCGAATTCGAGACCGAGGGCTGCTTCCAGCAGGCTGAATGGCGTCGCGCTGGCCCAGGCCTGCGGCGCGCAGGCGACGGGATAAAGCACCGGTCCGCGCCGCCTTTCGCGACGGAAACCGCAGAACAATTCCGGCAGCCGTCGCAGGTCCATGTAGCTTGCGGCGTCGAACAGGCCCTTGAACAGATGCGCCACCGAATGATTCAGGCCGTAGCGCGCGAAGCCGAGCGCGATCAGCGCATTGTCATGCGGCCAGATCGATCCATCGTGATAGGACATCGGGTTGTAACGGGCTTCGCCGCGCGCCACGGTGCGGATGCCCCACCCCGAAAAGAATTTGTGGCTCATCAGATCGGCCGCGACCCGCCGCGCGCGATCGGTCCGAATGATGCCGGTGAAGAGAAGCTGCCCGGCATTCGACGTTCGCACTTTGCACGGCCGCTTGGTGCCATCGAGCGCCAGCGCATAGGTACCGAGTTCCTCGCACCAGAACGCCTCCTCGAAGCGCTCGGCAAGCAGTAGCGCTGCGGATTCAAGCTGCGCCGCCTTTTCGATCAATCCCAAGCGCCGGGCGCAACGCGCTGCCAGCCGCTTGCCGGCAAAGACATATCCCTGAACCTCCGCCAGCGCGATGTAGCCTTCGGCGAGTTGCCCATCGGCATGGAAGATCGCGTCGAAGGAATCCTTCCAGCCCTGGTTGGCGAGCCCCTGCTCGGTAGCGCGCTGATACTCGACGAATCCGTCCTTGTCGGGATCGCCTGATACGTCGATCCATTGCAACGCCGCCTCGATCGCGGGCCACAGCTCGGCCAACGTTTCGTCGTCGCCGGTGCGTTCGACATAAAGACCGGCCAGCAGCACGAACAGCGGGGTCGAATCGACGCTGCCGTAATACTGCGCGAACGGCACCTCGCGCAGCGCGGCCATCTCGCCGCCGCGCATCTCGTGCAGGATCTTGCCGGGTTCGGCGTCGGCGAGCGGATCTGTGGTCCTGGCCTGAAAGAAAGCGAGCCGCCGCAACACGCCCTGGGCAATGCGCGGATCGATCCACAGCATTTGCAGCGCGGTGATCAATCCGTCGCGGCCGAACGTAGTCGAATACCAGGGAATGCCCGCATAGGGGTAGCGCCCCTGCGGCGTCTCGGTCATCAGCATGTTGAGATCGGCCATCGCCTGGCACAGCACCTCGTTGAAGATATCGTTTGATGTCTCGATGCTGGCTGCGCCTGATGTCGAGTGCCGCATCTCGCGGCGGTGGGCCAGGAGGCCGCGGAAGAACGGCACCGGCTTCTGCATGGCCGGCTTGTTGCAGGATACCGCGACGAACAATGCGGTCGCTTCCTTTGGCTCCAGCTCGAAATGGAAAGTCGCCGAGTGGGTGGCTAGCCGTGTCGGCCGCGGCTCGAAATGCAGGGCGGTAATGCGGACCTGGCCGTCGAGCCCGCTATATTCCAGCACGACATCGGCGGGGCCGAGCAACCGGCTGGAGCCTATTCCCCGACGCGGCCGGCGCTCGCCGCGCACCTCGAACAAATCGGCGAAATCATTGTCGAACAGCAGCGTCAGGTCGAAGCTCGCCGGCACATCGCCGTGATTTTGCAGGGCGATGCGCTGGTAGGCCGTGCCGCGCCACAGGAAAATCGACCGCACGATGTGCAGCGTGTCTTTCTGCAGCGCCAGCCTGCCGTTGCGGTACACGTCGGAATTGGTGAGGTCGACGGTCAACGCCGAATTGTCGTCGCGCAGATTGGAGCCGAGCAACAGCGGCTGGACTTCGTCGAGCACCATCTCCAGCCGGGCGAGGTAACGCGTATCGGCGTTGAACAGGCCATCGGGTCCGCCGGCAGAGGCGCCGATATCGCCGTGACTGTCCAGCACGATGAAGGTGTCGTCGTGCTTGAGCGAGCGGCGCGGCCGCGTCGCCGGACCCGTCATCGGAATGTAGAACGGCGATTCCGCAACGAGCTCGGCAGACTCAATGGTGATGAGTTGAGTGACTTCCGCCGTCATTTGGACCTCAAGCGATTTTCCTGCGTGGCGATGAACGCATCGGGACGCAAACGCTACTGATCAAGCCGCATGGCTGGCAAGACGGCCGATTTCGCGCGCGACCAATTCGCGGTAAGGACCCCTTCCCTGCACGAGAATATCCGGCGGACCGTCTTCGATGATCCGGCCGCCCTGCAGCACCACGACGCGGTCGAAATTGCGCAAGGTGGCGAGACGATGGGCGATGGCAATCACGGTACGCCCGCGCATCAGCCGCGACAGCGCCTCGCGGATTGCCTCCTCCGATTCGCTATCGAGCGAGGCGGTCGCTTCATCCAGCAACAGGATTGGCGCGTCCTTCAGGAAAGCGCGCGCGATGGCGATGCGCTGCCGTTGCCCGCCGGAAACCTTGATGCCGCGATCGCCGACCATGGTCGACATGCCCTCCGGGAGATTCTCGATGAAATCGCAACGCGCCGCGATCGCCGCGCGCAATACCTCGTCGTCGGTCGCGTTCGGCCGTCCGTAGCGGATATTTTCCATGATCGAGCGGTGGAACAGCGAGATGTCCTGCGGCACCACCGACGTCGCCTCGCGCAGGCTTTGCTGCGTCACCCGCGAAATGTCCTGGCCGTCGATCGTGATGCTGCCGCGCTGGATATCGTAGAACCGCTGCAACAGCGCGAACAGGCTGGATTTTCCGCCGCCGGAATGACCGACCAGGCCGACCCGTTGTCCGGGCTGAATGCGCAACGCGAACTTCTCGAACACCTGAGTGCCGCCGGGATAATGGAACGCGACGTTGTTGAAGGCGACCGCGGCGCCGCTGCGGATCAGCGGCTCGGCCTCGGGATGATCCTTCAACTCGTGCGGCAGCAACAGGGTCGCGATCGCTTCGGTCAGGCGGGCGACGTGCTGGGTCACGTCGACCAGCGCCACCGCAAGATCGCGCGTCGCGCTCAGGATCGAAAGGCCGAGTGTGCACACCAGCACGACGTCGCCGGTGGTCGCCGCGCCCTGCTGCCAGAGCGTGATAACCCACGCCAGCAGCGCGATCGTCAAAACGATTGTCACGGCGGCGTGAAGCAGCCGGAGCTTCTCGAGATAGCGCAGGCTGCGGCCACGGGCGTCGAGTTCCCGCCCGACAGTGGCGTCGAAGCGGTCGTGCTCGTAGCTGAGGCCGCAGAACGCGCGGACCAGCGGCAGGTTGCTGATGACGTCGACCATCTCGCCGTCCACCGCCGCCGCCTTGTCGGCAAAATCATCATGCAGCGGCTTGCCCGCCGCAGCGAGGCGGAACATCGCCATCAACATGATACCCGCGATGACGATCAGCCCCGCGGACATCGCCAGGCTGACGGTTCCGATCAGCAGTATCGCCGAAACGGTCGCTATGCACGGCGGCAACACGTTCCAGACGAACATGTTTTCAACGGTGTACACCGCGTTGGATGTCGCGGTGATACGGCTGGTCAGCATGCCTGGCAGACGATCGGAGAAATAGCTGGGGGCGTGACCGGTGAGATGGCGGAACATGTCGCGGCGGAGATCGCCGGTGACGCCGACGAAGGTGAAACTCGCGGTCCAGCTTGCGACCCGCCACAAGAGATTATCTGCCGCGATCAGCGACATGAGAAAACCGAATGCCAGCCATACGCTGTTCGCCTGTGACGAACCGGCCGTCAGGCTGTCGACCAGATTCTTCACGCCATACTGCGTGCCGACCGAGCAGGCAACTGCCGCAGCGACGGCAGAGACGATGACCACATGAGCCGCGCGACGCCGTCGCAGATAGCGCAGGACAAATGAAAACGGGCGTCGCACATATCCTGAAAGATTGTCCATGAGTTCCGCAAACCTGTTGAGAGTGAACGAGAATCCGTACCGCGTAGCGCACACGACGACGTGAAGAATGCCGCTTCAAGTTTCCGCGTGCGTGGCCATCACCGCGCAACAATTCTGCAGCATCGAGACGGCAGTGAATCTGTTTGTGTCAGATGGCATCAGCAAGACAGCCGTGTGGAGGAAGCAAGATGTGCTGACTAAGGGAACTTCACAGATGCGGGAACGTTCCCGCTACTGGCACGCCGGTGTCGATCGTGGGCTGAGGGCTTCGTTCAATCACCATTCAAACAGGAGACGCAAATATGCGCATCGCGCAGGTCGCCCCGCTGACGGAGGCTGTCCCCCCCAAATTGTACGGCGGCACCGAGCGGGTGGTGCACTGGCTTACCGAGGAACTTGTGGCATTGGGGCACGATGTCACGCTGTTTGCCAGCGGCGATTCACGCACCTCGGCGAAACTCGACGCTATGTGGCCGAAAGCGCTGCGCCTCGATGGGTCGGTGCGGGATCCCAATGCACTGCATATGGTGATGCTGGAGCGGGTACGGCAGAAATGCGATGACGAAGAGTTTGATTTTCTGCACTTTCATCTCGATTACTATCCATTCTCGCTGTTCTATCGGCAGCCCACGCCGTTCCTGACCACCCTGCATGGCAGACTCGACCTGCCGGAGCATCAGCCGGTATTCAGTACCTTCTCCAAGGTTCCGGTGATCTCCATCTCCAATTCGCAGCGGCGCCCGGTGCCGCAGGCCAACTGGGTGCGCACCATTCACCACGGCTTACCGGCGAATTTGCTGACGCCGCAGCCGGTGCAGCCATCCTATCTGGCGGTGCTCGGGCGGATCGCGCCGGAAAAGGGCGTGGATCGCGCCATCAGGATTGCCACAAGATGCGGCATTCCGCTCAAGATCGCGGCCAAGGTCGATCGCGCCGATCAGGACTATTACGATGAGTTGATCTCGCCGCTCATCAAGGCAAATCCGCTGGTCGAATATATCGGCGAGATCTCGGACCGCGAGAAATCCGATTTCCTGTCCGGCGCGATCGGCCTGCTGGTTCCGATCGACTGGCCGGAGCCGTTCGGCCTCGTGATGATCGAAGCCATGGCCTGCGGCACGCCGGTGATTGCCTATAACCGCGGATCGGTCCCGGAGATTATCGACCCCGGTCTCACAGGTTTCGTCGTGGAAGATGAGACCAGCGCGGTTGCGGTGGTCGACCGTCTTGCCGCGCTGGACCGCGCCGCCATCCGCAAGCAGTTCGAGGTCCGCTTCACCGCGCGTCGCATGGCGCTGGATTATCTCGCCGCCTATCGCGGCCTGATGGAAGAAGCCGAGCCGCGCATCAAGCTGGTGAGCAGCGCGGAGTAGCGCGTGACAAAGGTCGCCGTCATTGCGCGACCGTAGGGTGGGCAAAGGCGCGCTTGCGCCGTGCCCACCATCTATCCTCGACACGCAAGAATGGTGGGCACGCTTCGCTTTGCCCACCCTACTCTCAACTCACCGCCGTCCGCTTCGGTTCGACGATCTCGAAAATTCGCGGGAATTCGTCCATCAACGCCATCAACTCGGCGAGCCGCATCTCATCGCCACTAACCTTGATCTTGCCGGAGGCGACCGCTTCCGGAAATGTCGTCAGCTTCGCCATCACTTCGTCAAGCACGCCGCGGGGCAAAGTGAAGCTGGCGTCGGCATCGGACGCTTGCGCACCGGCGGCATAGGTCAGCGCGCAGTTCTCCAGATTGAGGATGAAGCTCTCATGGGTGTCGGTGAAACTCCAGTTCAGCACGATACGCTTGCCTTCGGCCTTGGGGCCATTGAGGCGAACGCCGAGCACGTCCCATAGCTGCTCGGTGCGTAGCGCCGCGAGCGTTTCGCGCGGCATCGTCGAGCGTGGCGGCACCTTGGGCATGCCCTGTCGCAATTCCTGCGCACCGAACAGATAGGCGTTGCGCCAGGTCGAGCTCTCGGAGGCATAGCCGAGCTGCTCGAACGTATCGGCGAGCATCGCGCGCGCCGGCTGATTGTCGGGCTCGGCAAACACCAGATGGCTTACGACTTGCGCCACAAAGCGGAATTCGCCCTTGGCAAAATCCTTGGCCGCGCGCGCGAGGATCGCATCCGCGCCGCCCATATACTCGACATACTTCTTGCCTGATTCCACCGGCGGCAGCGGATCGAGATTGACCGGATTGGCGTCGTACCAGCCGAGATACTTTTGGTAGATCGCCTTCACATTGTGCCGGATGTGCCCGTAATAGCCGCGGCCATGCCAGGCGCCATCAAGGCTCGCCGGCAAACGAATGGCTTCCGCGATTTCGGCGGCCGTCAGCCCGTGGTTCATCAAGCGGATGGTCTGGTCATGCGCGAATTTATAGAGATCGCGCTGCTGGCGGATCATGGTGTCGATCCGCTCATGCCCCCACACCGGCCAATGATGCTGGCCGCACATCGCATCCGCCTTGCCGCCCCACATCTGCAGGGCTTCGCCGAGATACTTTGACCACGCCAGCGCGTCGCGCACATCGGCGCCGCGGAACGGCAGCAGATTGTGGAAATTGTGCGTGCAATTCTCCGCAAGGTTCAAAAGCTTGTAGCGCGGGATGAAGAAATGCATTTCCGCGGGCGCTTCGCTGTTCGGCGCCATCTGGAACTCGAATTCCACGCCGTCGATGGTTCTGATGTCGCCGGTCGCGATGATGAGGTCGGTCGGACGCAGCAGCGCGACCGCACCTGCCGCCATGGTCTTGCCGAGCCCGCAATCGACCTGCCCACGCGCCCCCTTCGCCAGCAGCGGCCCGAACTGGTACATCGCGCGGCGCAGCATCGCCGGCCCGGCGATGATGTTTTCGGAGACCGCGTGTTCCATGAACAGATTGGGCGCGATGATCGGCACCTTGCCGCTCGCGAGCGTTTCGTCGTCGAGCACGCCGCGCGCGCCGCCCCAATGGTCGGTGTGGGTATGGGTGAAGATGACGGCGCTGACCGGCCGCTTGCCGCGGTGCCGGAAGTAGAGCTCCATCGCGGCCCGTGCGCCCTCGATCGAGGTCAGCGTATCCACCACAATGACGCCGCGGTCTCCCTCGATCAGCGTCATGTTGGCGATGTCGAGGCCGCGCACCTGGTAGACACCGGGTACCACCTCGAACAGGCCGTGATGCATGTTGAGCCGCGACTGCCGCCACAGGCTGGGATCGACAGTCGGCGGCGCTTGTTCCGCCGACAGGAAGCCGTAGGGCTCCAGGCTCCAGACCGTCCTGCCTTGCGGCGAGGTGATCTTCGCATTTTCTACGGTGCCGAGAAAACCACGCGCGGCGTCGTCGAAATCTCTGACGTCGGAAAACGGCAACGCCTTCAGCGTCGCGGCATGCTGCGCGATGACGGAGGCGGAAGCCTCCTTCGGGGATTCCTTAGGGATTTCCGTCGTGGCTGGTTGGCTCATTGTTGTGTACTCCCTTGCGCAAACAAAAATCGGAACGAGGTCAGCGGAACTGCAGCCCCTCGAACTGGCCGCTGTTGCGCCATCCGTCGATGTATTTGAAGTAGGCCAGCGGGCCCGCCGGATGGCCGACATTGAGCTTGGCCGCCGGGCCCGGCTCGCGTCCTTCATTGTTGTAGTAGCCCGGCGTGCAGTCGGGCGAGCCGATCATGCGGCCAGCGCCGGTCAGCAGCAGTTCGACCCAGCGATCCTCGGCCTCTTTTGTCACTTCTATTTCCTTGAAGCCGTTCGCTTGCGCATGCCGCACCATCAGCGCAATCGTCCTTGCAGACTCGGTCAGGTTATGCGGCACGTTGGAGATCAGATTGGCACCCTGCGTCGGCTGCACGAAGAACGCGTTCGGAAAGCCATGGACGTGGATGCCGTGCTTGGTCCGCATGCCCGAGGACCAGTGGTCCGACAGCTTGACGCCACCACGGCCGGTCAGATCGAAGCCGGCGCGCCGCTTGTATTCCGTGCCGACCTCGAAGCCGGAGGCGTAGATGATGCAGTCAAGCTGGTATTCCTTAGCCGCGACCACGACGCCATTCTCGGTGATGCGCTCGACGCCCTTGCCGTCGGTATCGACCAGATGCGTGCCCGGCGTGTTGAAGGCCTGCAGGTACGCGTCATGGAAGCACGGCCGCTTGCAGAGCTGGCGATACCAGGCTTTCAGCTTCGCAGCCGTCTCGCGGTCGCTGACGATGGCGTCGACCCGGGCGCGGATTTCCTCCATCTTCTCGAAATCGGAATCCTCGAACGCCGCCAGCATGTTTGGCGGGGTGCGCTGCTCGCGCGGCAGGTCCATGATCCTGGCGCGAATGCGCCGCGACAGATCGGTCCAGCCGTCCTGCACCAGATCTTCTTCCGCGGACCCACCGGCCTGGTTCGCGGTAAAATTCTCCAGCCAGCGCTGTTGCCAGCCTGATGTTGCGATCCCTGCAAACCATTCTGGATCAATCGGCGCATTGGCTCTGATGTCGACGGACGACGGCGTGCGCTGGAAGACATACAGCTCCTTGCAGGCGCGCGCGAGGTACGGCACGCACTGCACCGACGTGGCGCCGGTGCCGATGATGCCGACGCTCTTTTCAGCCAGCTTTTCCATCGGCGCGCCCGCCGGGCTACCGCCGGTGTAATCGTAATCCCAGCGGCTGGTGTGGAACGAGTGCCCCTTGAAGGACTCGATGCCTTCGATGCCGGGAAGTTTTGGCACGTGCAGCGGCCCGGTGCCCATACCGATGAACTGGGCGGTGAAGTCATCACCGCGGTTGGTGCGGATATTCCAGCGCGATTGTGCCTCGTCCCAGGCAAGGCTTGCGACCTCGGTATGAAACAGCGCGTTGTCGTACAGGTCATATTGCTTGCCGATGCGCTGGCAGTGCGCGAGAATTTCCGGCGCATGCGCATATTTCTCCGACGGCATGTGGCCGGTTTCTTCGAGCAGCGGCATGTAGACCATCGACGCGGTATCGCACTGCGCGCCCGGATACCTGTTCCAGTACCAGGTGCCGCCGAAGTCGCCGCCCTTCTCGATGATGCGGACATCATTGATACCGGCTTCGGATAGCCGCGCGGCGGTGGCGAGCCCGGCAAAGCCGCCGCCGATGAAGGCGAAGTTGACGTGATCGGTTTTCGGCTCGCGCGGGGTGGCCGGCGTATAGGGGTCATCGAGATAATGCGCGAGCTGTCCGGCGACCCGGAGATACTGGTCATTGCCATCCGCGCGGAGCCGCTTGTTGCGTTCCTCGAGATATTTTTGGCGCAGCCGCTCCTTGTCGATCGCGGCCTTCTGCGAGGCCTGTGGTTGGTCGGTCATCGTCATCCGAAGGCACCTTTGAAGAATTCAGGATACGTATCTTGTCATTACCACCGCTCAGGATGGATGTGCGGACAGGTATGGCGAATTTGCAATCGACCAGGACGGCATCGGCTCCATGCGAAAGATCTGCCGCAGGTGGACTTCATCGGGGCCGTCGCCGATGCGCAGCAGGCGCCCCCAGGCCAGCGCCTGATGGATCGGCGTATCGTCGGAGCCGCCCATCGCGCCAAACACCTGCATGGCGCGGTCGGCGATCCGCTGCAGCATCGCGGGCACCGCCACCTTGATCAGCGACACGTCGCGCCAGGCGTCCTGGTGGCCGGCCTGATCCAGCCGCCACGCGCAGCGATAAGCCAGCAGGCGCGCTTGTTCGAGTTCGACGCGGGATTCGGCGATCCAGCGCTGCACGGTGTCATACTGGATCACGGTGCGCCCGAAGGCGGAGCGCTCCGACGAACGGACCATCATTAGCTCAATCAGCAGTTCGCACAGGCCGATCGAACGCATGCAATGATGGATGCGGGCGGGGCCAAGCCTGATCTGCGCGACCTTGAAGCCTTCGCCCTCCGCGCCTAGCAGGTTCGCTCGGGGCACGCGCACGTTATCGAACGCGAGCTCTCCGATCGGGGCAACGTGATCTTCACATCCCATCCAGCGCAGCCGCCGCACCAGGCGGACGCCCGGCGTATCCATCGGCACGATGATGCAGGAATGGCGGCTGGTGCGGTCGGCATCGAAATCGGTCACGCCCATCACGATCAGGAAGCTGCAATGCGGGTGCGCCGCGCCGGTGATGAACCATTTCCGGCCGTTGATGACATAGTCGTCGCCGTCGCGGACCATGCGGGTGGCGATGTTGGTGGCGTCGGATGAAGCCACGTCCGGTTCGGTCATGCCGAAGGCCGAGCGGGTTTTCGCTTCCAGCAGCGGCTGCAGCCAGCGCGCCTTCAGTTCAGAAGTGGCGCAATTCTGCAGCGCGATCATGTTGGGTACATCGGGCGCCTGGCAGTTGAAGACCTCAGGCGCCCAGAACAACCGGCCCATGATCTCCGCCAGCGGCGCGTATTCGAGATTGGAAAGCCGGGTGCCGGGTTCGTCGTCGGACAGTTCGGGAAGGCCGAGATTCCATAGCCCGGCTGCCCGCGCCTTGCGTTGAAGGTCGCCCATGAAGGGCGCGGCCTCACCCTTGGCGACGTGCGCAAGCCAGGCGCGGTGGCGCGGCAGCACCTCCTGATCGAAGAACGCCTGCAGCTTCTCGAGCCATGCTTCCGATCGGCCGGAAAGATCGAAATCCATGTCGCCTCCCGCTTTTTCGGGAACCTAAGCGTATATCGACACGATTTGCAAATTCATTTCGATATATTGACAGGACTGGCCAATCATGGCCAATCTTCGACCATGGCAGCGATTTCCACCGTCGATCCTTCCACCCGGTCCCGAACGCCGGAAGACCAGGCCGATCCCTCCTTCGCGACCACGCTGGCGCATGGGCTGGACGTGCTGGCCGCGTTCCGCAACCGCAGCAGCTCGCTGTCGAACGCTGAACTCGCGCTGCATACCGGCCTGTCGCGGCCGACGGTGTCGCGGCTGACCTACACGCTGGCGCAACTCGGCTATCTCAAGCGCGACGCCAAGGGACGCTTTCAACTCGGGCTCGGTATTCTCGCCGCCGCCTATCCGGTGCTGTCGGCGCTAAAAGTCCGGCAACTCGCGCGACCCCTGATGCGGGATTTCGCCGCCTACACCGGTGGCACGGTTTCCATCGCCATGCCGTTCGGGCTCGACTTCATCTATGTCGAAACGCTGCGCACCACCGACGCCGTGACGCATTTGCCGGATGTCGGCTTTGCGAGTTCATTGGCGCCTACCGCCGTCGGCCGCGCGCTGCTGTCGCTCTTCACCACAGAAGAACTCGACGCCTATGTGGCAAACGTGAAGGCCGAGCGCCCGGAAGAAGCCGACTATGTGCAAGCGCGCACGCTGCCGGATGTCGAGCTTTGCAGGGAGCGCGGCTTTGCGATTTCGCTCGGCGAGTGGCGGCGCGAGATTTTTGGCGTCGCCGCGCCGCTTTACCGCACGGCCTCGGGCGACTGCCTTTCGGTCAATTGCGGCATTCCCTCGTTTCGTTTCAACGCCGAACAGATCGAGCGCGAATGCGGGCCGCGCATGCTGGGCCTGGCGCGCAGCATCCGCTCGCTGGCGGCCCACGACTGAATACCCCCGCTAGAGGGGCAAGCGCATCGCTCGACCGGTGCGCAAAATATGGGGAAGGAAGAATGAGCCGGATCAAAACCGCGCTGGGCCTCGCCATGGGTTTTGCCTTGAGCGCGGCCATGCTGCTCGCCAATGCCGCGCAAGCGCAGAGCAATTACCCTAACCGCCCGATCCGCATCATCGTGCCCTATCCCGCCGGCGGCATCGTCGACATCGTCGCGCGCGCCGTGACCGAACAGGTTGGCCGCGACTGGAAACAGACCGTCATCATCGAAGCGCGACCGGGCGGCAACAGCAATATCGGCACATCAGCGGTGGCGCGCAGCGAACCCGATGGCTACACGTGGCTGGTCACCGGCCCGGCCGCGCTGGTCAACCCGACGCTCTACAAGGACGCCGGCTGGGACGCGCTGAAGGATCTCAAATGCGTCGGCCTCGCGGTCTGGAATCAAAGCGTGGCGCTGGTTCACCCTTCGATGCCGGCCAGCACCATCAAGGAATTCGTCGAGATCGCGCGCAAGAAGCCGGGCGAACTCAATTTCGGCAATCCCGGCACGGGCTCCTCCATCGACCTGAGCGCGCAAAAACTGTTTCAGGCCGCGAACATCAAGCTCACCAACGTCGGTTATAAAGGCCAGCCGCAGGCGCTGATCGACCTGATGACGAACCTGATGCATCTCGAGATCGTGTCGCTCGAGCTGGCATTGCCGCACATCAAGGCCGGCAGCGTGAAGCCCCTGGCCGTCATGACCGACAAGCGTGTCGCCGACCTGCCTGACGTGCCGACGATTGCAGAGGCGGGATTTCCGGAAGCCACCTACGTGCCCTGGTACGGCATCTACGTTCAGGCGGGTACGCCGGACGCCATCGTCGAGAAGATCAACGACGGCATCAACAAGGCGCTGCAGAACCCGGAAGTGCAGCGCCAGCTCGCCGTCGCCAATATTCCGGGCAAGCCGATGCCGCTCACGGATCTCGCCGCGCTGATGAAGGCGGATCACGAGAAGCTGACGAAGGTGATTGCGACTTCGGGCATGGCGCTGCAGTAAGAAAGGGAACGCCAACCTCACCGCGTCATTGCGAGGAGCGAAGCGACGAAGCAATCCACACTTCCTTCGTTGATCGATGGATTGCTTCCGCCTTCGCCGAGGCTACGGCGGACAAGTCGCTGCGTCGCAATGACGGCGGAGGAAGCTATCGCCCGCCCCTACTTCTTCACCTTGCTGGCATCCATCTTGATCGACGTATCCAGCATCTTGACCGAAAACGCGGTGTCCACATCGAACGGCTTTTCCATGCCGAGATAGGTCTGCACCAGCTCGTAGTCCTTTTTCATTCGTTCGGCGTCGATCCAGCCCAGCGCCTTGGTCGTGGTGAATTCGTCCGTCATGAGGAATTTGATGCGCTCCCACTGACGCTGCTGGTTTTCCTTGTCGAGGCCGGAGGCCTGGTCCAGTAGCGCCTTGAGGCACGGCGCGACGTCTGCGACGCAAGCGGCATAGGCCTTCTGGCTGATCTTGACGAACTCCTCGACCAGTTTCGGATTCTTCGCCAGATAAGCGCCGTTGACGATCAGCGAATTGCCGTAGGGGTTCAGCCCGATATCCTTCCAGTTGACGTAACCGAGATCGGCGCCGAACTCGATCACCTTCAGATCGTGTTCATTGTAGAAATCGCTGATGATATCGACGGTGTGGCTCTTCAGCGCCGCGATCTTGGCGGTCGGGCCGACATTGACGAAGGTCACAGAGTCAGGCGCGATGCCGGCGGCCTTGGCAAAGGCCGGCCACATCACCCGCGACGCATCGCCCGGCGGATTGCCGATCTTGTGGGTCGGAAAGTCCTTTGGCCCGTTCACGCCATAGCTCTTCAGCCAGTAGAAGGTCTGCCCGGTATTGGCATAGATGCTCATCAGCGCCACGACATCGGCGCCCTTGCTCTTGGCCACCAGCATGGTGGCGAGATCGGCGATGCCGAACGGCGAGCCGCCGGAGCCGACCTTCAGCGAGGAGACGCCGGATCCCTTGCCGACCTCGATCGTCAGGTCGATGCCGGCCTTCTCGTACCAACCCTGCGCCTTGGCGTAATAGAATGGCGAATGATCCGCCGTCGGCGTCCAGTTCAGGATCAGGTTGACGGCCTCGGCCGCCCCGCAGGGCGCCGCCGGTAGGGCCAGCGCAAGCGCCAATCCCGCAATTCGCAACCCCTTCATGGCAACCTCCTCATTTGCAGCCGATCTTGTCGCCGCACGCCGGTGACGCTACCAATGCAACAAGGGACCACACGACTTGTCAACTATTTGGTTGGAAATGCCCAAAAAACGTTCTGATGATACCAAGCCGCAGCGGCGCGATCCGGTCGCAACCCGGAAGAAACTCCTGACGGCGGCGCGGCGCGAGTTCGCCAGCAGCGGCCTCGCCGGAGCCCGGGTCGACGAGATCGCGGCGCGCGCGGGCGTCAACAAGCAGCTCGTCTATCATTACTTCGGCGACAAGGACGCGCTGTATCTGGCGGTGCTGGAATGGGTCTACGAGGAGATCCGGGCCCAGGAGCGCAAGCTCAACCTCGAGGGTTTGCCGCCCGAGCAGGCGATCAAGAAGCTGATCGAAAGTTCCTTCGACCACCTCGCCGCGCACCCCGATTTCATCGTGCTGCTGAACGACGAAAACCGCGGCGGCGCGGCGCATGTGCGCGGCTCGCGCAAGCTGGAGGCGATGCATTCGCCGCTGGTCAGCCTGGTTTCGACCATTCTCGGCGAGGGCGTCAAGGCCGGCATATTCCGTAAAGGCATCAACCCGGTACACCTTTATATCTCGATTGCCGGGCTCAGCTATTTCTACTTTTCAAATACGCCGACGCTGTCGGCGATCTTCGGCAAGGACTTGTCCACCCGTGCCGCGCGGCAGGCCCGCCGCAAGCACGTGGTCGATCTGGTGATGCATTCGCTCCGGCCCTAATCAACCAGATGGTTGATTGTTGGATTGAGCCGCGATAGATTGCCGCCACGCGACCGGGAACCGGGTGCGATACCCAAGGGAGTATGCGGTGTTGAGCGGCGACGGCGGATCGGCACGGTCTTTCGCGATCATCCTGATCGTGCATCTGGCCGTTATCGTGCTGTGGCAGGTTCTCGTCGACGCCTTCCAGGTGCCGAAATTCATCCTGCCCTCGCCGCTGGCGACGATCGCGACGCTAGGCACGCCCGGCTATGCGTGGCTTTCCAATCTCGCAGTGACCGCCGCCGAAATTCTAGGCGGGTTCTGCCTTGGCGCGCTGGTCGGCATCATGCTGGCCGTGATGTTTACCTGGTCGCCGCTGATCAGCCTGTTGCTGCTGCCGCTGTTCGTGACGCTGAACATGATTCCGAAAGTCGCCCTCGGCCCCTTGTTCATCGTCTGGTTCTCCTACGGCATCTTCCCGAACATCCTGATCGCGTTTTCCATCTGTTTCTTTCCGATCCTGCTCACGACGGCACGCGGACTGAGCGAGGTCGAGCCGGATTTGCTGGATCTCGTGAAATCGCTGCGCGGCTCGCGCTGGACGCTGTTCCGGAAAATCCAGTTGCCGGGCGCGCTGCCTTACGTGTTTTCCGGAATGAAGGTCGGCGCGATCCTGGCGGTGGCCGGCGCCATTGTCGGCGAATTCATCGCCTCCGAGCGGGGGCTCGGCTATCTCATGATCCAGGTGCAGTCTTCGCTCGATACCCCGGCGATGGTGATGGCCGTCGTGCTCCTGACATTGCTGGGCGTGGCGCTGTACGGGCTCGTGCTCGGCCTGGAGCGGATGTTCGTCGTCCGTGACATCCGGCTGCAGTAACAAGGAAAGAAACATGCTGCTGACCCGTGACACCCTGCCCGCAACGATTGCCGATATTGCAGCCCTAGACGACCTGCTGTGCCGCCCGAGCCAGGCGCTGATCGACGATCTCCGCAAGGTCGACGGCGACATCATGATTTTGGGCGTCGCCGGCAAGATGGGGCCGACGCTGGCGGGCCTTGCCAAAGCCGCCGTGCCCGGGCGCCGCGTGATCGGCGTCGCCCGATTCAGCGATCCCACTGTGAAGGACTGGCTGCAGGGGCGCGGCGTCGAGACCATCAATTGCGACCTGCTCGACGAAGCCGCCATCAAGGCGCTGCCGAAGGCTCCAAATATCGTGTTCATGGCCGGACGCAAGTTCGGCGCCGAGGGCGACCTGTCACTGACCTGGGCGATGAATTCGCATGTCCCCGCCCTCGTCGCACAGGCGTTTTCCTCTTCACGCATCGTCGCGTTCTCGACCGGCTGCGTCTATCCGTTCGTGCCCGTTAGCGGCAAGGGCTCGGACGAGAACATGGCGCCCAATCCACCTGGCGAATACGCGCAATCCTGCGTCGGGCGCGAGCGCATGTTCGAATATTTCTCGAAGAAGTATTCAACGCCCGGCCGGTTATTCCGGCTCAACTACGCGATCGATATGCGCTACGGCGTGCTGCACGATATCGCGAGCAAGGTGTTGCAGGGCAAGCCGATCGACGTCAGCCTCGGCCATGTCAATTTCATCTGGCAGGGTGACGCGTCCGCGCAGGCGCTGCGGTGTCTGGCGCATTGCGAAACGCCGACCTCGCCGATCAATGTCAGCGGTCATGAAATTCTGGCGGTGCGCGATCTCGCCGCAAAGTTCGGCCAGCGTTTTGGCCGCGCGCCCGTGATTACCGGCAAGGAAGAGCCGACGGCGTGGCTCACCGACACATCGCAGGCGGTGAAACTGTTCGGCCTGCCGATCGTCGATACCGAGCAACTCATCATTTGGACCGCCGACTGGGTATCACGATCGATGCCGAGCCTCGGCAAGCCCACCAAATACGAGGTGCGCGATGGCCGCTATTGAGCCGATCGATATCGTCGAGCTCGGCGTTGGCGACGCGCAGGCCGGGCTGGCGCTGTCGACCGAAGCGGGCTGGAACCAGAACGAGGCCGACTGGCGATTTTTCCTCACCCAGGGAATCGTGTTCGGCCTGCGCGACACAGACCGGTTGGTCGCAACCGCGGCACTGCTGCCCTACTCCGCGGGCAACGCCTGGATCAGCATGGTGCTGGTGACGCCAAGCTGGCGCCGCCGCGGCATCGCCACCCGGCTCATCGATGCCTGTCTCGCTGCGGCGACACAGCGCGGCCTCACCACCTGGCTGGACGCGACGCCGGCCGGCGCTTCCGTCTATGGACCGCTCGGCTTCACCCCGACGCTGCAATTAAGGCGACTGCGGCTGCAGAAGCCGATGGATACCAAAGCAACGCGGCCGTTATCGGCCGGTGAACTCGAGGCCCTGATCGCGCGCGATACCGGCGCCATCGGATTCGGCCGCAGCTCATTGCTGTCCGAGTTCGGCAATCGTCCGGATTCTCGCATCGTATCCGGTGCTGACGCGATCGCGCTGGTTCGGAACGGCCGCACCGCGCGGCACGTCGGCCCCCTGCTCGCCGATCGCGCCGATCAGGCACTAGCCTTGGTCGACGCCATCACGCGCTCGGAGGGTGGACCCTGGCTGATCGACGCCGTTCACTCGCAGGATGAATTTCTGGACGGGCTCATCCGCTCCGGCTGGAACATCGAGCGGCCGTTTCAACGTATGCGCTTCGGCGCCGCGGCCGCCGCGCCCGCGCAACTGCCGTTCGCCGTCGCCGGACCGGAATTTGGATAGGAACAGCGTTCATGCATCATAGCGAGATCAAAGCCGAAATTCGCAAGCGGATCGCCGACGGCACGGTACTCCCGGCGCATCCGCTGGCGCTCGACGCCAGCCGTAAGCTCGATGTCAGGCATCAGCGGGCGCTGACGCGCTATTATCTCGATGCCGGCGCCGGAGGGCTGGCCGTCGGTGTGCACACCACGCAATTCGCGATCCGCGATGTTGGCCTGTATCGCCCGGTGCTGGAGTTGGCGGCGGAGACCGCGGCTTCATGGACCAGGCGGCCGG
Source organism: Bradyrhizobium sp. URHC0002 (assembly GCF_054059515.1). NCBI lineage: Bacteria > Pseudomonadati > Pseudomonadota > Alphaproteobacteria > Hyphomicrobiales > Nitrobacteraceae > Bradyrhizobium > Bradyrhizobium sp. URHC0002. The sequence continues at coordinate 7,616,686 of NZ_JBSSCF010000001.1, forward strand.
TCGCGATGGTCGCGGGGCTCGCCGGGTCGACCCAACAAGCCGTTGCGGAAGCGCAAACTGCACGCGGCATCGGCTACCACGCCGGCCTGCTCAGCCTTGCCGCGATGAAATCGGCATCCGAGGACGAGATCATCGCGCATTGCGAGGCGGTGGCGCGGGAAATCCCGCTGGTCGGCTTCTACCTGCAGCCGGCCGTCGGCGGCGTCATCCTCAGCGCCGATTTCTGGCGCCGCTTTGCTTCCATCGACAACGTCGTTGCCATCAAGATCGCGCCGTTCAACCGCTACCGGACGCTGGACGTTCTGCGCGGGGTGGCGGCGGCCGGTGCGCTCGATCGCGTCGCGCTCTATACCGGCAATGACGATCACATCCTGCTCGACCTCACGCTCCCCTTCGACTTGCGCGACAAGGGCGTCACCACCCGCGCCTACTTCAAGGGCGGCCTGCTCGGCCACTGGTCGGTCTGGACCGCGAGCGCCATCAAGCAGTTCGAGATGTGCAAGGCGGCGCGCGGCAAGGACAGCGTGCCGGCCGATCTGCTGGCGCTCGACACCCGCGTCACCGACTGCAACAGCGCGTTCTTCGATGTCGCGAACAATTTTCACGGCTGCATCGCCGGTTGCCACGAAATCCTGCGGCGGCAGGGATTGATGCAGGGACTCTGGTGTCTCGATCCTGCCGAGGGGCTCAGCCCCGGGCAGATGCAACAGATCGACCGCGTCTGCCGCGAACATGCCGACCTCTCCGACGACGCCTTCGTGAAAGCCAATTTGCAGAAATGGCTGGCATGAGCGCCGACGAGCCCTTCATCAGCCTGCAGAACGTCCGCAAGGTCTATCGCTCCAAGGGCGCGGAATTCCTCGCCGTCTCCGACGTCACCATGGATGTCAGGGAAGGCGAATTGGTTTCGCTGGTCGGCCCCTCCGGCTGCGGCAAGACCACGGTGCTGAAGATACTGGCCGGGCTTCATGACGCCGACGGCGGCACCATCAAAATCGGCAATTCCAAAACGCCGTTCGACCCCGCGCGCGATATCGGCATGGTGTTCCAGCAGGCCTTGCTTTTGAAATGGCGAACCATTTTGGACAACGTGCTGCTGCCGGCCGAGATCGTCGGCCTGCCGATGAAGGCCGCGCGATCCCGCGCCCGCGATCTGCTTAATCTGGTCGGGCTGGCCGGTTACGAAGACAAGTATCCGCAGCAATTGTCCGGCGGCATGCAGCAGCGCACGGCGATTGCGCGCGCCTTTATCCACGATCCAAAACTGATCCTGATGGACGAGCCGTTCGGCGCACTCGACGCGCTGACCCGCGAGCAGATGAACCTCGAAATGCTACGGATCTGGCGCGAAAGCGGCAAGACCATCCTGTTCGTGACCCACTCTATTCAGGAAGCCGTGTTCCTCGCCTCACATTGCGCCGTGCTGACCGCCGGCCCGGCGCGGATGGCGGAGTATTTCCCGATCGAGCTGCCGTTTCCGCGGGACTTGCCGATCAAGACCACGGACGAATTCGGTGCCTATGCGCGGCGGATTTACGCGAGCCTGGGATTGAGCCCGAGCGCCTGAGCCCACTATTCAAACGCCACGGGCCCGGTATCGCGATAGGCCCAGCAACTTTCCTTCGGCAGCGAAACCTGGGTCTCGATACCCACCTGATGCCGGGCCGCGGTGCCGAGTTCGACCACCTCCAGCCGCCGGCCGAACAGTTCGATGCCGTAGGCCGTCTGCGTGCCCTGATAGCGGCGGTCGAGCACGCGAGCGGGAAAGATGTTGGCGCCGTTATGCTGGCCGATAGTGATATTTTCCGGTCGCAGCGCGATGCGCACCTTTTCGTCCGGGCCGAGCGGGTGCAGCAAGGCCACCTCGCCCCGTCGCCCCTCGCCGAAATCGACCAGGCCGAAATCGCCGTTGCGCGACACCAGCGTGCCGGCGAGCTCGTTGGTCGCGCCGGTGAAGTTGGCGACAAACAGATCCGCTGGACGGTTATAGATCGCATCCGGTGTATCCATCTGCAGCAATTTGCCGTCCCGCATGACGCCGATGCGGTCGCCCAGCACCACCGCTTCGGCCTGGTCATGGGTGACATACAGCGCGGTCATCCCGGTCTGCTTGAGAATGACGCGAAGGTCGTCGCGCAGCCGCAGGCGCAGCTTGGCATCGAGGTTCGACAAAGGCTCGTCGAGCAGCAGCAATTGTGGCCGGTAGACGATGCTGCGCGCCAGCGCCACGCGCTGCATCTGGCCGCCGGACAACGCGACCACCGGCCGTTCGGAATATTCCGACAGGCCGACCAGTTCGAGCGCCTCGTCGACCTTAAGGCGGGCGTCGCTGCGCGAAAGCTTTCGGTGCTTGAGTGGATAGACCACGTTCTGCCGCACCGTCATGTGCGGCCACACCGCATAGGACTGAAACACCATGCCAAGCTCGCGCAGGCGCGGCGGCACCAGGATCCCGCGCTCGGGCGACGACACGACCCTGCCGGCAATGCTGATTTCGCCCGACGTCGGATGCTCCAGCCCCGCGACGCAACGCAGCGTCGTGGTCTTGCCGCAGCCAGAGGGGCCGAGCAGAACCACGATCTCGCCGGCCGGCACGGCAAAACTGACGCCATCGATCGCCGGCCGGCCGATCGAAAACTGCTTGCGCAGGTCGGTGACTTCGAGCGTCGCGGTCATGGGCGCAATGATTTCCTTGATGCGACGATCATTGCCCGTAGCCGTAGGTCTTGTTCCACTCGGCAACCCAGGCCGTGTGCAACTTCACATACTCGTCGAACTTGGGGAACCAGACCTTGACCACCTTGGGATCGAAACCTTCCGGATAGGCCGGCGGCACCTTCAGTGACGTGAGATTACCGAGTTCCTTGATCATGAAGGCCTGCCCCTCTTTCGACAGGCACCAGTTCAGAAACAGTTTTGCAGCATTCGGATGCGCGGCGGTCTTTGGAATGCCCGTCGCATAGGGATTGACCGGCGCACCTTCCGGCGGAAAGAAGATCTGGATCGGTGCGCCGTCCTTCTGCTTCGGATAGATCGCGTTATAGAGCAAAGGCCCGATGGCGATTTCGCCGCGCACCAGCGAATCCGACATCGGCGCGCCCGATGGATAGAGGACCGGACGGGTCGCCGCCTGCTTGGTCCAATAGTCCTCGCCGAGCACTTGCCGTTCGAACATGACCCGGGTCCATGTGGTGCCGCCCGACGGCGCGATCACCTGCCCGGTCAATTTGTTGTATTCGGGCTTGGTGAGGTCCATCCAGGTTTTGGGCGGGTTCTTCACCAGCTCGGTGTTGTAGGCGATCGACCACACCAGTGTGGCGCGCGGCCAGAGCTGGGGCGCGATCTGCGCTTCGGGATTGTAGTCGGCGGCATTCGGCGGCGCATAATCCTGGAACATGTCGGCCATCGGCTGCATCAGCGCGCGGTCCGAGTGATCGACCACGTCGGCGATCAGTTTGCCGGCGGCAGCCTCGGTCTTCACGCGCGTGATCAATTGGCCGCCGGGCGCGCGCACCATCTCGACCTTGATTTCGGGGAAGCGCTTGTTGAAGGCCTTGATGACCTGCTGTTCCACTTCGGCGAAATTCGCGGTGTAGAAGACGAGTTTGCCCTCGGCCTTCGCGGCGGCAATCAATTCGGGCGATCCGAACTCCTGCGCCTGTGCCGCCGCGCCCCATGTCAGCGCAAGACCCGCGATGCCGGCGATTGCGGCAATGTTGGTGAAGATCCTTCCGATCATAGCCAATCCTCCCGTTCGTCTTGTTATCCGGTTCGCGCGACACTGCCCTGCGCCGCACCGCGCGACAGCCAATTGGCGCCGCCGATGAGAACGCCGAGCAGAACGGTTTGCACCAGGCTGAAGGCGGCGGTCTTTCCGAGGTTTCCGCCTTCGTAATAGTCGAGCAACAGCACCGACATCACCATGGTGTTGCTGGTGTAGAGGAACAGCGACGAACCGAGTTCGCGGATCGCTAGCACGAACAGCAGCGTCATCGAGGCGAGCACGCCCGGCCGCGCCAGCGGCAGCACGATCGTTCGGATGGTGCCGAGCACGCCTTTGCCGCAGACCCAGGCCGCTTCCTCGAGCTCGCGATGAATTTGCAGGAACGAGGTCGACAACGACTTGACCGTATCCGGCATGAAGCGCGCAATGAACGCCAGCGCCAGGATCCAGATCGTGCCGTAGAGACCGCCGGGAATGCCGATCCATGCCCAAAGATAGGCGACACCGACCACGAGGCCGGGGATCGCGATTGGCAAGGTCGAGATCACGTCGATCCAGCGTCGGCCCGTCACCTGGGTGCGGTGAATGGTGTAGCCGATGGCGAAGGCGAGCGCGCCGCCGACCACGGCGGTGGTGATGCCGACCTCGACCGAGTTATAGATCGAGCGCATGGTCAGCGGATTGTCGAAGATGCTGTGAAAATGCATCAGGGAATACTGTCTGGCGTCGAACAGACTGCTGACGTCGCGGATGAACATGAATTTTCGAAATGCCGCGACGATAAGCGCCAGCGACGGCAGCACCACCACGACCAGGAGATAGACGATCCCGAGCCCGAAGGTGAACCAACGCCAGCGACCGAGATCAAGGCTGCGCGGACGGAACGCCTTGCCGGCGACGGTCGTGTAGCTGCGGCCGCTCAGCACCTTCTGCTGCAGGAAGACGAGAAGGCCGGTGACGACCATCAGGAGGATCGCAACCGCGGCAGCTGTATTGTAAAGCGGCGGCGACCAGTTCGTGAGCCTGAAAATGTAGGTAGTCAACACCGCAAGGTTGGTGGGGGCGCCCAGCACCGCCGGAATGCCGTAGATGCCGAGCATGACGATGAACGACAGCAGCATGCCCGAGACGATCGCCGGCATGATCAGCGGGAACGTCACCGTGAACAGTGTCGCAAACGCGCTGGCGCCGGAAATCTCGGCGGCCTCCTCCAGGCTCGGATCCATGTTGCGCAGGGCCGACGAGGTGAACATGTAGACATACGGCGCGTAGTAGATGCCGAACACGAACACCAGTCCCCACATCGAATAGAAATCGACGCGCCATTCCAGCCCGATCCATTTGAGCATGGTGTTGATCAGGCCGGTCTTTGGAGATCCGAGGATGGCCCACGCGACGCCCGCGACCAGCGGCGGCGCAAACAGCGGCAGAATGCTGGCTGCCGCGATGAATCCCTTGAATGGCGTGTTGGTGCGAACGACAATCCAGGAGAACAACAATCCGACCACAACCGCGATCAGGGTGCCGCCGCCGCAGGCGATCAGCGTATTCGCCAGCGCCTCGGCGACATTCGGGTTCGCCAGCACGGTGAGGAAGTTCGTGACCGAGAGTTGACTGAGCGAGATGCCCTCGACCACCGGATTGGTGTCGGTGAGCGCACCTAGCAGCAGCATCAGGATCGGATAGATGACCAGAAAGCCGAGGATCGCCAGCAGGAGCGTGACCCACAAGCCAGCCCACGCGGGCTGCCCCTCGCTGGCGCTACGCATGACCTCGCTGCGCCGGCTCGTCTGTCCGTTCAACGCGCTTCCCCTCGCCGGTGACCGTCTTTTTATGGAATTGCGGTCGCGATGCGCGGGAAGCCTAGTCGATTGCACAGCGTGCGGAAAGCTATCCGAAAGTCGGCGCGCGGATATGGCGCGGAGAGCGCGTCTTTCCGATGCGCCGCTGTTCCTTCGCATACGCATCATGCAGCGGTGTGCCTGTGGCTTGTACCTGACCCGTAGTACACGCCGCAGTGGGCGCGACCGCCCCCCGGCGTGGAGAGCCCGACCTAATGTCACTGGATACAACCGCAAAGCCGCCCGGCCCCGCGCCCATCGACGGCTTGCCTCCGGAACTACGGCGCTGGGCGGTCGCGGCGATCTTTACCGCGCTGGCGCTGGCCTCGCTGGATACGGCGATCGCGAACATCGCGCTGCCCGCCATTGCCGCCGACCTCCATGTCAGCCCGGCCGACGTGGTCTGGGTGGTCAACATCTATCAGATCGCGCTGGTTGCGACGCTGCTGCCGCTCGGCGCGCTCGGCGAAATCGTCGGCCATCAGCGAATCTATCTCGGCGGCCTGCTGCTGTTCACGCTGGCCTCGCTCGGTTGCGCCTTCGCATGGTCGCTACCCAGCCTGACGGCCGCGCGGGCATTGCAGGGATTGGGCGCCAGCGGCATCATGAGCGTGAACGCAGCGCTGGTCCGCTTCGTCTACCCGACCCATATGCTCGGCCGCGGCTTCGGCCACAACGCGCTGGTGGTCGGAACGGCGTTCACGGTCGGCCCGACGATTGCCTCCGCGATCCTTGCGATCGGAACATGGCCGTGGCTGTTCGCGATCAATATCCCGTTCGGCGTGATCGCGATCTGGATCGGCCTGAAGACCTTGCCGAAGACGCCGCGCGCCAAGCACGCGTTCGATTTTGCAAGCGCGGCGCTGACCGCAAGCTGCCTCGGGCTCTTCATTGTCGGCATCGGCGGCGCGGCGCATCAGGCGCCTCCCGCCCTGGTCGGACTGGCGCTTGGCGCGGCATTGCTGCTCGGCTGGATGATGACGCGCAGAGATGCGGACCATCCGGCACCGATGCTGCCGATCGATCTGTTCCGGCGGCCGATGTTCGCGCTGTCCGCCGCCACGTCGGTGTGCTCATTCGCGGTGCAGGGACTGGCCTTCGTCTCGCTGCCCTTCTACTTCGAGGACGTGTTGCACCGGTCCCAGGTGGAGACCGGCTTCTTCATGACGCCCTGGCCGCTGGTGGTGGCGATCATGGCGCCGATCGGAGGCCGGCTGTCCGACCGCTATCCCGTCGGCATCCTCGGCGGCCTCGGCCTGGTGCTGCTCGGCATCGGTATGGCGCTGCTGGCAACGCTGCCACCGGACCCCGGCACTGCCAACATCGTCTGGCGCATGGTGATTTGCGGGATCGGCTTCGGTTTCTTTCAAACGCCGAATTTACGGGCACTGATGTCGAGCGCGCCGCCGCACCGCAGTGGAAGCGCGAGCGGCATCGTCGCGACCGCACGCCTGACCGGACAAACCCTCGGCGCCGCGCTTGCGGCCCTGTGCTTTGGCCTCGCCGGGCACGATGGCGCGACGGTAGCGCTGATGCTCGGCGCCGGATTTGCCGCGTTCGGAAGCCTGATGAGTTTCCTGCGCCTGACGGTGGGCGCGGAGCCGACATGACAGCCATGCGAGGGCACATGCCCACGCAACACCGGCCGGTCAACTTTCATCCTTCATGCAAACGCATTTTCTTGATTTGAACTATTCCAAGTTGCAGGCCATCTTCCCGCGCGCAGCTCACTCGGTGGATTGAGCGAACAGGGGATACGCGATGGCAAATCTCACAATCAACGGCAAATCAATCAGCGTGGACGTCGAAGACGACACGCCACTTCTTTGGGCAATCCGGGAGAACGTTGGACTGACCGGAACCAAATACGGATGCGGCATTGCACAATGCGGCGCCTGCACCGTGCATGTCGACGGGGTCGCGATGCGCTCCTGCGGGGTCACGGTCAGCGAAGCGGCCGGCAAGCAGATCACCACGATCGAGGGCCTCGCCAGCAATGGCGCACTGCACAAGGTGCAGCAGGCCTGGGTGGCCAACGACGTGCCGCAATGCGGCTATTGCCAGAGCGGCATGATCATGGCGGTTGCGGCCCTTCTCAAGGAGAAGCCGAAGCCGACCGACCAGGACATCAACGAGGCCATCACCAATATCTGCCGATGCGGGACCTTCCAGCAGGTCCGCGAGGCAATCCACGCCGCAGCGAACGCCTGAGGGGGACGCCATGAACAAGCACGTCATGCCCAAGCTCACCCGCCGCGGCTTCGTGATCGGCACGGCTGCCGCCGGCGCCGGCCTCGCCATCGGCCTCGATATTCCCTTCGGCGGACCGACCGTCGTCCGCGCCGCCGACGGCTCGCCCGAAGTCAATGTCTGGGTGGTGATCCGCCCCGACGACACCACCGTGATACGCATCGCCCGATCGGAAATGGGTCAGGGCACCCTCACCGGCCTCGCCCAGCTCGTCGCCGAAGAGCTGGAATGCGACTGGTCGAAGGTCGTCACCGAGTATCCGACACCGGGTCAAAGTGTTGCACGCAAGCGCGCCTGGGGCGATTTCTCGACCGGCGGCAGCCGCGGCATTCGCACCAGCCAGGAATATGTCCGCAAGGGCGGCGCCACCGCGCGGGTGATGCTGATCCAGGCGGCCGCCAATGAGTGGAAGGTGCCGGCCTCCGAATGCACGGCTTCCAACAGCGTCATCACCCACACGCCGTCGGGCAAGACCACGACCTACGGCAAGGTGGTTGAAGCCGCGGCGAAGCTCGAGCCGCCGGCCGAGGTGAAGCTGAAAGATCCCAAGGACTGGAAGGTCATTGGCAAGGGTGTCAAGCGGCTCGATACGCTCGACAAGACCACCGGCGCGATGATCTACGGCGCCGACGTCAAGCTACCGGGCATGCTCAACGCCGCGATCAAGGATTGTCCGGTCTTCGGCGGCAAGCTGAAGAGCTACGACGAAACCAAAGTCATGGCCATGAAGGGCGTCAAGAAGGTCGTGCGCGTCAACGACAGCACCGTCGCCGTCGTCGCCGATACCTGGTGGCACGCCAAGACCGCGCTCGATGCGCTGCCGATCGTCTGGGACGAAGGCGAGAACGCAAAAGTCTCCAGCGAGTCGATCGCCAAATGGCTGGCCGAAGGCCTCGACAATGCGCAGCCGGCTTACATCGGCAACCAGAACGGCGATGCCAAGGCCGCGATTGCCTCTGCCGTCAAGAAAGTCGAAGCGGTCTACAACTATCCCTACCAGAACCATGCGCCGATGGAGCCGATGAACGCCACGGCGCTCTACACGGCGGACAAATGCGAGGTCTGGTGCGGTACGCAGAACGGCGAAGCGGCGTTCGCCGCCACCATGGAAACGTCGGGACTGCCGGCCGAAAAATGCGAGGTGCACAAGCTTATCCTCGGCGGTGGCTTCGGCCGGCGCGGCATGACGGATTATGTCCGCCAAGCGGTGGCGATCGCCAAGCAGATGCCGGGAACGCCGGTGAAACTGCTGTGGTCGCGCGAAGAGGACATGGCGCAAGGCAAATTCCATCCGGTCACGCAATGCAAGATGACCGGGGCCTTCGATGCCGACAACAATCTGACGGGACTGCATATGCGGTTGTCGGGCCAGTCGATCCTGTTCTCGGTGCGACCGGCGGCGCTGGAAAACGGCAAGGATCCAGCCGCGTTCCAGGGCGTGAGCCCTTCCGGCGACGCGGCAATCGGCTACTCCGTGCCGAACCTGCTGGTCGAGCATTCGATGCGCAACCCTCACGTCCCGCCCGGCTTCTGGCGCGGCGTCAACGTGAACCACAACGCGATCTATATGGAATGCTTCATGGATGAGCTGGCGCAGTCGGTCGGCCAGGATCCGGTGGAATTCCGCCGCAAGCTGATGAGCAAGCATCCGAAGCATCTCGCCGTGCTCAATGCCGTGGCCGAGAAGATCGGCTGGGGCAAGCCTGCGCCGCAAGGCGTCTATCGCGGGATTGCGCAGGTGATGGGCTACGGCAGCTATGTCGCGGGTGCCGCGGAAATCTCCGTCACCGACGGCAGCAAGATCAAGGTGCATCGCATCGTCGCCTCCACCGATCCCGGCTATGTCGTCAATCCGGCGCAGGTCGAGCGGCAGATCGCGGGCTCCTTTGTCTATGGCCTGTCCGCCCTGTTCTATGGCGGCTGCACGGTGAAGGACGGCAAGATCGAGCAGACCAACTTCGACACCTACAACTCGATGCGGATTGCCGAGATGCCGAAGGTGGAATGCGTCATGGTGCCGAGCGGTGGCTTCTGGGGCGGCGTCGGCGAGCCGACCATCGGCGTCGCCGCGCCCGCGGTGCTCAATGCCTACTTCGCCGCCACCGGAAAACGCATCCGTTCGGTGCCGCTGAAGGACCAGAACATCACCTTTGCCTGACAATAGCGGGCGGCGGCCTCACCCCGGGGCCGCCGCGCCCTTCTCGGGAGATCAGCTAAATGAAAGCGCGGTGTGTCGCCGTCGCGGTTGCGACGGTCATGGCGTCGAGCCTGCCGGTGCTCGCGGCTTCCGAGCCCCCGCCCGGCGCGGCATCCTGCTCCGGCTGCCACACCTCCGGGGCGGCGGCAGCCTCCTCCGTGTCGCGGCTGTACGGCCGCAACGCCGATGAGATCATGACCGCGATGACCGGATTTCGCGACGGCTCGCTTCCCGCCACGGTCATGAACCGCATCGCCAAGGGCTTCTCCGACGACGAGCTGCGCGCGATTGCGGCGTGGCTCGCGGCACAGAAGTAAAGGGGCGCCTTCATGGGTACCAGCCTTCGCATGAGCCGCCGGGAATTCGTGGGCGCCGGCGCGGCCACCGTAACGGCGCTGGCGTTTCCTCTGCCCGCACGTGCGCAAGCGGCGGCACGTGTCGTCGTGATCGGCGGCGGCTTCGGCGGCGCGAGTTGCGCGCGTGCGCTGAAAGCGATCGATCCGAAATTGCAGGTCACGCTGGTTGAGCCAAACAAGACCTTCACCGCCTGCCCGTTCAGCAACAACGTCATTGCCGGCCTGCGCGCGATCGAGGCGCAACAATTCGGCTATGACAAGATCGCCGCTGGCGGCGTGACCGTGGTGGCGCAGGCGGCAACGGCGATCGATGCAGCGGCGCGGACCGTCGGCCTCGCCGATGGCACGTCGCTATCCTACGACCGGCTGGTGCTGTCGCCCGGCGTCGAGCTGCGTTTCGACGCGCTGCAGGGCTATGACGAAGCCGCGGCGGCGAAGATGCCGCATGCCTGGAAAGCCGGCGAGCAGACGCTGCTGCTGCGCAAGCAACTTGAGGCCATGGACGATGGCGGCCTGGTGGTGATCGCAGTGCCCGCCAATCCATTCCGCTGCCCGCCTGGACCTTACGAACGCGCCTGTCTCATCGCGCATTATCTGAAAGCCAAAAAGCCGCGCTCGAAGCTGCTCATCCTCGACGCCAAGGACACCTTCTCCAAGCAGCGCCTGTTTCAGAACGCGTGGAAGGAGCTTTATCCGGGAATGATCGAATGGGTGTCGCTGTCGCAGGGCGGCAAGGTGAACGCTGTCGACGCTGCCACCAACACGCTGGTCACCGATTTCGGCAACCACGCCGCGCAGGTGGCCAACGTCATTCCGCCGCAACGCGCCGGCCGCATCGCCACCATCGCGGGCGCGACCGACAACACCGGCTGGTGCGCGATCGATCCGGTCACGTTCGAGTCCAAATCGGCGCCGAACATCCATGTCATCGGCGACGCCTGTCTCGCCGGCGCCATGCCCAAATCCGCGTTCTCGGCCAATGCGCAGGCCAAGGTTTGCGCGGCCGCGATTGCCACGCTGCTATCCGGCGGAACACCCGCCACGCCGAAGCTGATCAACACCTGCTACAGTCTGGCGGCGCCGGACTATGGCATCTCGGTCGCCGGCGTCTACCAGCCGAAGAACGGCGTGCTGGCCGACGTCGAAGGCGCCGGCGGCGTCAGTCCGGCGGATGCGCCACGCGATTTCCGCGTGCGCGAGGCCGACTATGCGCAATCCTGGTTTTCGACCGTCACGGCGGAAGTCTTTGGCTAGACGCACATATCGAATGTCGGGTCCGATCCTTGCCGGCGCGCTCCTCGCCCTGCCCGGCGGCAGCGCCGCGCAGGAACTTCGCAGCTATGCCGTCATCGGCGATGCCATCTCGCAATCGCTAACAGGCACGGCCGGCGACGCGACGCGCGGCCGCGCCCTCGTCGTCGAACGTTCCAGCACTTGTATCCTCTGCCACAGCGGCCCATTTCCCGAACAGAAATTCCAGGGCGATCTGGCCCCCAGCCTTGCCGGTTCCGGCAGCCGCTGGTCCGAGGGCCAGCTTCGGCTGCGGCTGGTGGATGCGTCCCGCCTCAATGCGGCGACCATCATGCCGTCCTATTATCGCGTCGGCGGCCTTGATCGCGTCGGGACGGCCTGGCGCGGCAAGCCGATCCTGTCGGCCGAACAGATCGAGGATATCGTGGCGTATCTTGTAAGCTTGCGCGAATAGGAAGGCACGATGCAGCAACCGCCAAATTCGTCACGCCGCCAGTTCCTCGGCCTCGCCGGTGGCGTAGCCGTGTTCGGCGCAATTCCCGTCGTTATCGTCCGTCCCGCGGAAGCGACGCCCGCGATGCTGGCCTCCGCAATCCAGAGCGTCACCGGGGGTGCGGCGGTGCGCACCGGCAAGGTCAAGCTCGATATCCCGCCGCTGGTCGAGAACGGCAATACCGTGCCGATGACGGTCAGCGTCAACCACCCGATGGCCCCGGAGGATCACGTCCGGAGCATCCACGTCTTCAACGAAAAGAATCCGCAAGCAAACATCGCCAATTTCCATCTCGGCCCGCATAGCGGCCGCGCGCAGGTTTCGACCCGCATCCGGCTTGCTGACAGCCAGAAGATCGTCGCGATCGCAAAACTTTCGGACGGGTCGTTCTGGTCGGTTAGCGTCGATGTCGTGGTGACGCTGGCCGCCTGTACCGAGGACGTGATCTGATGGCCTCGGCACTGATCAACGTTCCAGCGAAAGCCAAGCGCGGCGACATTATCGAGATCAAGACGCTGATGTCGCACATCATGGAAACCGGCTATCGCCATATGGCGTCAGGCGAAGTCGTGCCGCGCGACATCATCACGAGCTTTACGTGCCGCTTCAACGGGTCAGAGATTTTCCGCGCCGACCTGTTTCCGGCAATCGCCGCGAACCCCTTCATTACCTTCTTCACCACCGCGACCGAGAGCGGCAAGTTCGAGTTCGAATGGATTGGCGACCAGGGGTTTTCTGAAACCGCTTCCGCCTCGATTACGGTCGAATGAGATTTGCCGGCGCCATAGCCGCTGCGCTGCTGATCGCGGGCTCGGCTTTCGCCGCCGAAATCCCGCAAGCCGACCGCCGCTCCGGCTACGACTTCATGAAGCCGGACACCAGGGCGATGCAGGACGAGGATACCGCCAATCCCGGTATGCTCTGGGTGCTCGACGGTGAAGGCCTATGGAAACGCAAGCTGGGTGCCGCCAACAAGGCCTGCGCCGATTGCCACGACGATGCCCGCACCAGCATGAAAGGCGTGGCCGCCCGTTACCCTGCTTTCGACAAGGCAAGCGGCCGTCCCGTCGATCTGGAGCAGCGCGTCAATTCGTGCCGCACCAACCACCAGCAGGCGACGCCGCTGCCTTTCGAGAGCCGCGAACTGCTGGCGCTCACGGCCTTTGTCGCGCGGCAGTCGCACGGCGCACGAATCGAAACCGGCAGCGACCCGCAACTGGCGCCGTTCACCGAAAAGGGGCGCGAACTCTACATGCAGCGGCAGGGGCAACTCAATCTCGGCTGCGCCAACTGCCATGACGACAACTGGGACAAGCGGCTGGCGGGATCGGCGATCACGCAAGGACACCCGACGGGTTACCCGCTCTATCGGCTGGAATGGCAGTCGCTGGGATCGCTGCAGCGGCGCCTGCGCGCCTGCATCACGGGCATCCGCGCGCAGGCCTATGATTACGGCGCGCCGGAACTGGTCGAACTGGAGTTGTACCTGATGTCGCGGGCGCGGGGCATGCCGATGGAAGCGCCGGCGGTGCGGCCCTAGTAATAGCTCGGTCTATCCCCTCATCCTGAGGAGCTTGCGTAGCAAGCGTCTCGAAGGATGAAGCCCCAGTGCAGCCTCATGGTTCGAGACGCGCTTCGCGCTCCTCACCATGAGGGTCTGGCAGCTACCGTTCCGCGAACGCCTTCTCGACCACGAACTGCGCGGGCTCGCCGTGATTGCCCTCGACAAAGCCCTTGCCGTTGAGCAGCGCCCGCGTATCGGTCACCAGCGCCGGGCTGCCGCAGATCATGACGCGGTCATGGACTGGATCGAGCGAGGCCAGGCCGATATCGGCGAACAGCTTGCCTGATGTGATGAGGTCGGTGATACGGCCGCGGTTGCGGAAGGGGTCGCGCGTCACGGTCGGGTAATAGACCAGCTGGTTGCGGATGTATTCGCCGATCAATTCGTCGTTCGGCAGTCTTTCGGTGATCATCTCGCCATAAGCGAGTTCGGCGACACGGCGACAGCCGTGCAGCAGCACCACCTTCTCGAACCGCTCATAGGTTTCGGGGTCCTTGATCACGGAGAGGAACGGAGCCAGGCCCGTGCCGGTGCCGATCAGATAGAGATTGCGGCCGTCTTCGAGGTTGTCGATGACCAGCGTGCCGGTGGCCTTGCGGCTGACGATGATCTCGTCGCCCTGCTTCAAGTGCTGGAGGCGCGAGGTCAGTGGCCCGTCCGGCACCTTGATCGAGAAGAATTCGAGCCGGTCCTCGTAATTGGCGCTGGCGACCGAGTAGGCGCGGAGCAGCGGCTTCTCGCCGACCTTCAGCCCGATCATGGTGAACTCGCCGTTGCGGAAGCGGAACGAGGGATCGCGGGTGGTGGTGAAGCTGAACAGCGTGTCGGTCCAGTGATGGACGCTCAGCACGCTTTCCTGGTTGAAATTGCTCATCGCACCGTTCCCTGGCCTGCACGCCGGATTGACCGGCTCAATCATTCGTATACGATCGTTCGTATACAAATGAATAATCCAGCTTGATCCGATCGTCAAGCCGGGCAGAATGTCCGGCGAAGGCATTGAACCAAAAGGAAAAACCATGGCCCACGACGCACCCCAGGCGACCGGTCCCAGCAAGCTGGTGATCCGCAACATCGGGCTGCTGCTGTCGGGGGCCCTGGAGAAGCCGATCCTGGACGGCGATACGATCGTGGCCGAGAACGGCAAGATCACAGCGATCGGACGCTTCAAGGACGTCGACACCGAGGGCGCCACCACCGTCGTCGACGCCAACGGCACCACCGTTGCCCCGGGCCTGATCGACAGCCACGTCCATCCCGTCGCCGGCGACTGGACGCCGCGGCAGAACCAGATTGGCTGGATCGACAGCTACCTTCACGGCGGGGTCACCACCATGATCTCGGCCGGCGAGGTGCACATGCCCGGCCGTCCGCGCGACGTGGTCGGCCTGAAGGCGATGGCGATTTTTGCCCAGCGCGCGTTCTGGACGCTGCGCCCGGGCGGCGTGAAGGTGCACGCGGGCGCGCCGGTGATCGAATGCGAAATGGTCGAGGACGATTTCAAGGAGTTGGCCGCGGCCGGCGTCAAGCTGCTCGGCGAAGTCGGCCTCGGCGGCGTCAAGGATGGCCCTACCGCGCGGAAAATGGTCGGATGGGCGCGCAAGTACGGCATCCAGAGCACGATCCACACCGGCGGGCCGTCAATTCCCGGCTCCGGCCTGATCGACAAGGATGTCGTGCTGGAAGCCGACACCGACGTGGTCGGCCATATCAATGGCGGCCACACGGCCCTGCCCGACGACCAGATCCGCTGTATCTGTGAAGGCTGCAAGCGCGGGCTGGAATTGGTTCATAACGGCAACGAGCGTTCGGCGCTGTTCACGCTGCGCATTGCGCGCGAGATGGGCGACCTCAACCGTGTCATCCTCGGCACCGACGCGCCGGCCGGCTCCGGCGTGCAGCCGCTCGGCATTTTGCGCATGGTGTCGATGCTGTCATCACTCGGCGATCTGCCGGCCGAACTCGCCTTCTGTCTCGCCACCGGCAACACCGCCCGCATGCGCGAGCTCGATTGCGGCATCATCGAAGTCGGCCGCTCGGCAGACTTCGTCCTGATGGACAAGGCGCAGCACTCGCCCGGCAAGAACATCCTGGAGAGCGTGCAGCTCGGCGACCTCCCCGGCATCGGCATGACCATCATCGACGGCATCGTCCGTACCCAGCGCAGCCGCAACACGCCACCGGCCGGCAAGGTGCCGGAGATTATCATCGGGCATTGATGCCACCGACTGGCAAGTGCGCCGGACGCGCCTGAAAACGTTACGTTAAGCCCCGAAAGCGGTGAACGAATTGCCGGCCAGCCCCGACAAAACCGGGCTGCCTTAATGGCAGTCTGTTGGCACTGCTCATCGAGGGATACGTGAAAAATTCGCTGCAAGTCGCCGGCGGGGTGGTTGGTGCGGTCGTGGGTTTTATCGCCACGTTGCTGATCCTGGAGCTGGTCGGCTTCGGAAGTCCGGCCGACCCCATCATGTCGGGCATTCTGGCGCTGCTGGTGATCGCGCCGCTCGGCGCAATCGCGGGCCTCGTCCTCGGCACGACGCTGGCGAGGCGGCTGCGCGGCGGAGAAAACGCCGGCGGACTTCTCCGTAACAGCCTGAAGGCACTTGCCGTTGTCGTCGCACTCTGCATCGCGGCCGGCACCGCCTACTATGCTTTCGCAGTCACGACCGCCACGCCCTGGCTCAACCCGAATGCCGCCACTCCGCTTCTGGTCTTTGAAGTCCGCCTCCCAGCCGGAGCGGCATTGCCGAACTCCGCCCGCGACATCGCGATCGAGTTGCAGACCGACATCAACCGCATGCCGGGTGAACCACGCTTCAACCAGTTCCGTAGCGACGGCGCCAGGCCGGTGATCGCGGGCGACGTCGAGCTGGCGTTCCGCACCGCGCATCGGCAGTTGGAGGTCAAGGTCAAGGACCAGCCCAACCGGCTCTACGCTATCGGACTGTCAACCAAGGCGCCGCATGCATCGGAGTTCGGGCCGTGGCAGCCGAATATCGACGGCAGCGAAATTCGCTATCGCGCCAAATGGCCGGGACAGGATTGAGTGCCATGCCTGCCCCGGCTCGCCTGCCGGGTTCCAGGCCTGAGTTTCGTGTCCTCTCATTGAACCTAGATAGGAGCTGGGTGACTCATTCTTGTGAGCGCCATTGCGCGGATACCCAAAGTGGAACCCGCGCACGGTTGCTTGCCGCCCACAGTCAATATGTTACGCTGAGGGCGCTGGAAAGATTGTTTGCCTTACGCTGTCATTTACAGCTCTCGGGACAATCCGAGCCATGGCCCAGATTCGTGACATCAAGTCAGGCCGTTTTGGCGCGCCACCGCGCGAACCGATGCCGCGCCGCCTTGCGGCCATCGTGGCAGGCGATATCTCCGGTTACAGCCGACTGATGCAAATCGACGAAGAGGGCACACACAACCGTGTCAAGCGCATCGAGCGCGATCTCATCGAGCCCAGCATCGTCGAACATCACGGCAGACTTGTTAAAACCACCGGCGACGGGTTCATTGCGATTTTCGATAGCCCTGTCGAAGCCGTCCGCTGCAGCATCGTGATTCAGCAAAATCTGGTGGGACGCAACACGTCACTGCCGAAGCATCATTGGATCGAGTATCGAATTGGCGTCAACCTCGGCGACGTCATCATCGAAACGGACGACGTTTACGGCGACGGCGTCAATATTGCCACAAGGCTTGAAGGCATAGCCCAGCCCGGCGAAGTCTATATCTCCGGCGGCATTTACGAACAGATAAAGCACAAGCTGGTTTGCGGATACGAATCGCTCGGTGATCGCCATGTCAAGAACATCACCGACCCGGTGCGGGTCTATCGCGTGCTTTCCGATCCGGCTGCGCTTATGCAAAACCGGAAGCGGCGCGAAGGCATTCTGGCCTCCTTGCTGATCCTTGCGCTGCTGCTCATTGCAGGCGGCGTTCTCTGGTTCACGTTCTCGCCAACCGGCAAGCTGCCAAATCTGGTTTCGGCTCCCGTTTCACCTCCGGCTGAAGTGCAGAAGGCGCCCGCCGCAAAACGACCAGCGCCGCCTGCCGAGCCTGCGCCGGCGGTGGCCCCGACGCAGCAGCAGGCGGCACCTCAGCCTGCACCAACGGTGGCCCCAACGCAGCGGCAGGCAGCGCCTCAGCCTGAGCCGTCTCCAGCACCCAAACCTGCGCCCTCTCCGGCCCCCCAACAGGCCGCGCCGCTACCGCCGCCCGCCTCTCCCGCAGCGCCCGCGGTTCAACCAACCACACAGGCAGCCGCGTCGGTTCGAGAACCCGAAATGGTCACGCTTCGGGGTGGCAGCTTCGCGATGGGCAGCAACGAAGACATTTCGGAAAAGCCGGTCCGCCAGGTAACGGTCAAGCCGTTTGCGATGGCGAAATTTCCGGTCTCCGTGCGGGAGTGGAACGCATGCGCCGCCGCAAAGGCTTGCGGGTTTACGGCGAGCGGAAAAGACGATGCGCCTGTTGGAAACGTAAGCTGGAGCGACGCCAAGCAATATGTCGCGTGGCTCGCCGAAACCACCCGCAAGCCGTATCGACTGCCGAGCGAAGCCGAATGGGAATATGCAGCGCGCGGCGGCACGCAGACCAGGTACTGGTGGGGCGATCAGTTTCAGGCCGGCATGGTCAATTGCAGGAACTGCAGCGACATTCCAGCCAACGACCAGCCGGCCAAGGTCGGCAGCCTGAAGGCAAATTCGTTTGGGCTATTCGATATGGGCGGCGGCGTCGATCAATGGGTCGAAGACTGCTGGCACAGGAATTATCAAGGCGCTCCGGCCGATGGGTCGGCGTGGGTTGAGAATGCATGTTCCGCGCACGTCATCCGTTCCGGCTCCTGGAAGAACGACTCGAATTATGCCCGGCCATCAAACCGCGGCAGCTATGATACCAACGTGCGATATCCCACCCACGGGTTCCGCGTCGCATTATCCCCCTAGGGAGCGTTCAAGAGGGCGGTCATGAAATTCATGCGGTTGATCGCTCTGTTCGCGGCGCTCACTTGCCTACCATTCGCAGCGTTCGCTCAGGGCAAGCCCGCACACAAGGATGCCCTTCTCTATTTCGTGTGGCCGCAGAACGGCACCGTCATCAAAGGCGCATTCTGGGCCCGCTTTGGTCTGCGCAACATGGGCGTCACACACGCCGGCGACAACTACGCAAACAGCGGCCATCATCACCTTCTGATCGACGTCAATGAGCCGCTCAATCCGAACGAACCGATCCCGCAGGACAAGTCACACCTTCATTTTGGGGCGGGCCAGACCGAAGCGCGCATCGAACTTCCACCCGGCAAGCATACACTCCAACTCGTGCTGGGGGATGCCGAACACTACCCGCACAATCCGCCAGTGGTCTCGCAAAAAATTACCATCACGATCAGATAGAGCAGAACTCTCTCCGTCGGATTTAAATCCTTGCGCTTCGAACTGCCTGTTTCTGCGACGTCACATATCCTCGCCGGAAACGGTGTTGAATGATGACGGGCCAGAGATGCCGCAAGAGCTTGCTCGGACGCCATCGCTGGCGTCTCGCCGGCGTTAGCAGCTCCTCGGCGCAAGTTTTTCAATAGCATCAGCAGGATTCCGGGCTCTTTGCATCGCGCGGATCGGTCGCACCATCGTTATTTTCGCCTGCGGTATTGCGGTGTATGGTCGATTGCACAAACCCCGGCCGGCGGCACTCTCAAAGAGGAACTCAACGCGCCGGTGATTTCATGCCGCCGAGCCGTGTTGCTATCCATCGAGGCAAACAGGGAGGCAGTACGATGAACATTCGGCCCGACCCCACGTTTCACGCTTCGCCAAAGCTTGCCATGGAAGCTCCGCCGGAGAGCTTCGCCTATACCGTGCTGCTCAGCCCGGACGCTTCAAAGCCAGATGCACTCGCGGTCATCGACGTCAATCCGAGCTCCCAGAATTACAGTCAGATCGTTCACACCGTGACGATGCCCAACAAGGGCGACGAGTTTCATCATTTCGGCTGGAACGCCTGTTCATCGTCACTGTCGCCACTCACCGGCCACGCCTTCCTCGAGCGCCGCTATCTCATCATCCCCGGCATGCGGTCGTCCCGCATCTACATCGTCGATACCAAGCCGGATCCGACCAAGGCGGCGATCCACAAGATCATCGAGCCGGAGGAAATCTTCAGGAAGACGGGATACTCGCGGCCGCACACCGTTCATTGCGGGCCGGAAGGGATTTACGTCTCTACGCTCGGCGGCGGCGGCAAGAACGGCACCGATGGACCGCCCGGCGTCTTCATCATGGATTGCGAGACGTTCGAGGTGCTCGGACGATGGGAGCTCGATCGCGGTCCGCAAACGCTGCACTATGATTTCTGGTGGAACCTGCCGCGCGATTACATGGTGACGAGCGAGTGGGCATTGCCGCCGCAGTTCGAAAGCGGCATCGTGCCGGAAGATCTGCTCTCCAACAAATACGGCCACCGCATCCACTTCTGGGATCTGCGCGCCCGGCGCAATGTGCAGACCATCGATCTCGGCGCCAACCATCAGATGGCGCTCGAAGTACGACCCGCGCACGATCCGGTTCGCGAATACGGTTTTCTCGGCGTGGTGGTCGACACCACCAATCTCGAAGGCTCGATCTGGACCTGGTGGCGCGAGGGCGGCAAGTTTCACATCGAGAAGACGGCGACGATCCCGCCCGAGCCGGCGGCGAAGGAGCAACTGCCGCCGCTTCTGCAAGGGTTCGGCGCCGTGCCGCCGCTGGTAACGGACATCGACCTGTCGATGGACGACAAATTTCTCTACGTCGCCTGCTGGGCCACGGGCGAGATGCGTCAATACGATGTCAGGGAGCCGCGAAAGCCAAAACTTGCCGGCTCGGTGCACGTCGGCGGCATCGCACGCCGTACGCCGCATCCGAACGGCAAGGCGTTTGCAGGCGGTCCGCAGATGGTCGAGATCAGCCGCGACGGCAAGCGGGTGTACTGGACCAACTCGCTGTATTCGACCTGGGACAATCAGTTCTATCCCGATGGCGTCCCCGGCGCCATGGTGATGGCCAACGCGAAGCCGGACGGTGGCCTCGAACTGGCAAAAGACTACTGGGTCAATTTCCCGGACGGATACCGCGCGCATCAGGTCCGGCTCGACGGCGGTGACTGTTCGACGGATTCGTTCTGCTATCCGTCGGTTTGAATGTGAGCGCAGCCGACTGGACGCCTGCCTGGCTCTGGCTGGCTGTCATCGCGAGCGGCCTCTACCACGGCGTCAACCCGGGAATGGGGTGGCCGCTCGCCGTTTCGGCTGGATTGATGGAAAGGAGCCCGCGTGCCCTGGTGGCCGCGCTCGGGCCGCTCACGGCCGGCCATCTGCTCGCCATGCTCCTCGTGATCCTTCCCTTCGCGCTGCTCGTTGCCGTCGTCGAATGGCAGCGCACGATACAGATCGGCGCAAGTCTCCTCGTCATCGCCTTCGGTGTGTTCCGGTTGGCCAACCGGCGTCATCCAAGGGTTTTGGCGCGGATATCGCCGGCACAATTGGGGCTTTGGTCGTTCGCCGTCGCGCTTGCCCATGGCGCGGCACTGATGCTGGTGCCGATCTATCTCGGGCTCTGCCGGGAAGCCGAACTCGACCGCGGCCACGAGGCCGCCGGTACGCTCATCAACGCCAATCTCGGCATGGCCGTGCTGGTTGCCACCGTCCACGCGACGGCGATGATCGCCGCCGGCGGATGTTGTGCCTGGCTCGCTTACCGCTATCTCGGTCTCAAGTTCATTTCGCAGAGCTGGTTCAATCTGGATACGATCTGGGCCGTCAGCCTCATTCTGGTCGGCGCGATTGCATTGGTGCTCAACATGACCTAGCGCGGTCGCGTGCCGTTCAGCGTAGCTTGTCGAGCAATGCCACCAGCGTCTCGCGCTCCTTCGCATCGAGCGGGGCCAGCGTCTCTCTCGTTATCGCGAGTGCGTTCGGCGCGGCTTTCTCCGCCAGTTGCTGGCCGGCGCGCGTCAGACTCACCAGCAAACGGCGGCCGTCCTCGGGGTCCGGGCTGGTCTCGGTAAGTCCTCGTGCGGTCAAGCGGTCGATCACGCCCTTGATGGTCGCGACGTCCATCGCCGTCAGCCGCCCGAGCAGGTTCTGCGAGCACGGCCCGGTCTCGGTCAGTTTTGCCAGCGCCGCCCATTGCGTCGGCGTCAAATTGATGCCGATTTCGCGGGCGAAGATGGTGGCGTGGCGCTGCCACACCTGGCGCAGGATGAAGCCGATCTGCTCGTCGAGGATGTAGGACGGCCGTGCGGGCTTGACCGCTCGTTTCGGTAAAACACTCCTCCCCATCTTTCCGGCCCCTTCCCTTGCCAGCCGCTTACAGCGACAGATGCGCGTCCCGGATGTCCGGTCGCGCATCGAGTTCCGCCATCGTGCCGCCGAAGCAGATCTTGCCACGCTCGATGATGTAGGCGCGATCCGAAATCAATCGCGCGAAATGCAGGTTCTGCTCCGATACCACGATGCTGACGCCTTCCCGCTTCATCGCGAGAATGGCTTCGACCATCTGTTCGACGATTTTGGGCGACAGCCCTTCCGAGGGTTCATCGAGCAGCACCAGCGACGGGTTGCCCATCAGGGTCCGTGCGATCGTCAGCATCTGCTGCTCGCCGCCGCTCATGCGTCCACCGGGGCGGTTGCGCATTTCGCCGAGATTGGGAAACAGCGCGAACAGCTTTTCGCGCGTCCACTGCGGCGCGTTCGGCCGTTTCGGCTGGCGGCCAACTTCGAGATTTTCCTCAACCGTCAGGTCCGTGAAGATGCGACGCTCCTCCGGCACGTAGCCGAGCCCGCCGCGTACGATCGCATGCGTCGGCTCGCGGGAGACGTCCCTGCCTTCGAAGACGATTCGCCCCGAACGATTCTCGACCAGGCCGACGATAGAACGGAAGGTGGTCGACTTGCCGGCGCCGTTGCGCCCCAACAGCGCGACCACCTCACCCTCACCGACTTCGAGCGCGATATCGAACAGGATATGCGCCGGGCCATAAAAGCTGTTGAGATCCGCGACCTGCAGCTTCATGCGCCGGCTCCCTCGCGGTGACGTGCGTCGTAGACAAGACCTTCGCCGAGATAGATGGCGCGCACCTGCGGGTTGCCGCGAACTTCCTCGGGCGCCCCTTCGGCAATCAGGCTGCCGCGGTTGAGCACGAGGATGCGGTCGGCATGTTCGAATACCACATCCATGTCGTGCTCGGTGAACAGCACGCCGATCGATTGCTCGCGGGCGATGCGCGCGGTCAGCCGCATCAGTTCGATCCGCTCGCGCGGCGCCATGCCGGCGGTCGGCTCGTCCATCAACAGAAGTTTGGGCTGGTTGGCGAGCGCGATGGCGAGTTCCAGCCGCTTGAGGTCGCCATAGGCAAGCTCGCCGCACGGACGCCCGGCATATGCGCCCATTCCGACGAGATCGAGCAGCCGGCCGGCCTCCTCGCGCGCGTAACTCGCGGTCGAGCCCCAGAGATTGAACAACTGCCGTCCATACGACACCAGCGCGACCTGCACGTTCTCGCGCACGGTCATGGTCGGGAACGTCGCCGTGATCTGGAACGTGCGGCCGACGCCAAGCCGCCAGATCGCGCGCGGCTTCCGGCCCACGGTATCCTCGCCGAGCAGGTTAATGCGGCCGCTGTCCGGGATGTTCTGGCCGTTGAGCATGTCGAAGCATGTGCTCTTGCCGGCGCCGTTGGGGCCGATCAGCGCCAGGATTTCACCCGCGCGCAGTTCGAACGACACGCTGCGCACGGCATGGACGCCGCCATAGGATTTGCTCAGATTCTCGACCGACAGCAATGTGGGGACCATGCTCATTCGGCAACCTCGACGCGGGAGGTAGCAAGCGCGGATTTCGGTTCGGAGGATCGTCGGCGGTTCCTGATCGCCTCCAGCGTGCCGACGATTCCCTTGGGGAACGCCACCACCATCAGCACGATGAAGCCACCCAGCACCAGTTTCGAGAGGTCGGTCTGGCTGACCAGCCAAATGTTGGCCGCCTTGAACACGATGGCACCGATGACCGCGCCGGAAACCGTCTCGACGCCGCCGAGCAGCACCATGACCAGCGCATCGACCGACAGCGAGATGCCGAGGCTGTCAGGGAACACGCTTCCCTTCAGATAGGCAAACAGCGCGCCGCCGATCCCTGCGACCGTGCCTGATATGACGAACGCCGTCCATTGCACGCGCTTGCCGTTGATGCCGATCGCTTCGCTGCGCAGCGGCGAGTCCCGCGTCGCGCGCAGTGCGAAGCCGAACGGCGAGAACACGATCACCCGCAGCACCGTGACCGCAAGGGCTGCGATCGAAAGCGACAGCCAGTAAAAACTGGCCGGGCCCGCGGCCCACTTGTCCGGCCAGACGCCCAAAATGCCGTTGTCGCCGCCGGTCACCGCCACCCATTGGAACGCGATCGACCAGACTATCTGCGCAAAGGCCAACGTCAGCATCGCGAAATAGACGCCGGACAGTTGCACGGCGAAGAAGCCGAACACGGCGGCGCCCAGCAGCCCCAGCACCGGACCCAACAGAAGCGAGACGATCATCGGCAGTCCCGCCGCCTTGGCGAGGAATGCAACACCATAGGCGCCGAGCCCGAAATAGGCGGCGTGGCCGAACGAGGCGAGCCCGCCGACCGACATCAGGAAATGCAGGCTGGCGGCAAAGATCACGTAGATTGCGATCTCCGACCCAACCGTGAGCGCATAATTGCCGGCGAACAGCGGCAGCATCGCCGCAACGACCAGCGCGCCTAGCGACATCAACCGCTCGCCCGAAGTCAGCGGTCGCCACGGATTGACGGTCAGCCCCGGCGTGCGCCGCGCGGCGGCCTCCGGCTTGCCGAACAGGCCCCACGGCCGCACGATCAGCACCACCGCCATCACCAGGAATACCAGGATGATGGAGATCTTTGGAAAAATGAGAATACCGAAGGCGTTCAGTTCGGACACCAGCACGGCGGCGACGAAAGCGCCGATGATGCTGCCGAGCCCGCCGATCACCACCACCACGAACACGTCGACGATGATGCGAAGGTCGAGCGCATGATGCACGGCATCGCGCGGGATCTGCAGCGCGCCGCCGAGGGCTGCGAGAAAGACGCCGAGCGCGAATACACTGGTGAACAGCCATTTCTGATTGACGCCGAGCGCCGCCACCATGTCGCGGTCCTGCGTCGCCGCGCGCACCAGTACGCCCCAGCGCGTGCGCTGGAATAGCAGCCAGAGCCCGCCGAGCACGACCGGGCTGAGTCCGATCAGGAACAAATCATAGCTCGGAATATTCTGGCCGAAGAAATCGACCGCGCCCTTGAAGCCGGGCGCGCGGCGGCCGAGCAGATCGTCGGGCCCCCAGATCAGCACCACAATATCCTGAACCATCAAGGTGAGTCCGAAGGTCGCGAGCAACTGGAACAATTCCGGCGCATGATAGATCCGCCGCAAGAGCACCATCTCGACCAGCACGCCGACGACGGCCACGACCAGCGCCGCGACGACGATGCCGCCCCAGAAGCCGAACGCGCCAGAGAAGCGCTCGGTCAGCGTGAACGCGACATAGGCGCCGAGCATGTAGAACGCGCCATGGGCAAAATTCACGATCCGCGTCACGCCGAAAATGATCGACAGCCCCGACGCGACCAGGAACAGCGACGCCGCGCTGGCGAGGCCGGTCAGGAACTGAACGAAGTAAAAGGCCATGAGCGGTCCGGGTTAGCACAGAGCGGGCTTTTCATCCTTCGAGACGGCGCTCCGCGCCTCCTCTGGATGAGGTCTTAAATCTGGATCGGGTCCTCCAGACCCTCATGGTGAGGAGCGCGACACCGCCGCGCGTCTCGAACCATGAAGGCCCCCCGACCTCAACCGAAGTTCAATCCTTCGGACGCAGCTTTCCAACTTCGGCATCGCTCGGAAGGTAATCCGCCCCCTTGCGATAGACTGAGTCCACCATCACGCCCTTGCCGTCCTTCAGCGCGGTCTTGCCGACATAGGCCCCTAACGTCGACTGGTGATCGATCTTGCGGAAGGTGATCTCGCCGAACGGCGACGGCATCGACAGGTCTTCAGTCGCTGCAATCAGCTTCTCCGGGTCGGTCGAGTTGGCTTTGGCAAGGATTGCGGCGGCGGCCTTGATGGTCTGGTAGCCGACGATCGAGCCGAGGCGCGGGTAGTCGTTGTACTTGGCCTGATACGCCTTCAGGAACTTGTCATGGTCCGGCGTCTTGATGTCGTACCAGGGGTAACCCGTGACGATCCAGCCTTCGGGAGTCTCGTCCTTCAAGGGATCGAGATATTCCGGCTCGCCGGTGAGGAACGACACCACCGAGCGACCCTTGAACAGGCCTCGCGTATTGCCCTCGCGGACGAGTTTCACCAGGTCGGCGCCGAAGGTGACGTTGAGGATCGCCTCGGGGTTGGCGGCCGCAACCGCCTGCACCACCGGACCGGCGTCGATCTTGCCCTGCGGCGGCCACTGCTCGTCGACCCACTGGATGTCGGGCCGCTTCTCCGACATCAGCTTCTTGAACACCGCGACCGCCGACTGGCCGTATTCATAATTCGGCGCAATCGTCGCCCAGCGTTTTGCGGGCAACTTGGCGGCCTCTTCCACCAGCATCGCGGCCTGCATGTAGTTGGAAGGACGCAGCCGGAATGTGTAGCGGTTGCCCTTCGACCAGGTGATGGCGTCGGTCAAAGGTTCTGCCGCCAGGAAAAACACTTTCTTCTGGTTGGCGAAGTCGCTGACGGCCAGACCGATGTTGGAGAGGAACGTGCCAGTCAGCATCGCCACGTTCTCGCTCGACACCAGTTCGTTGGCAGCGGTCTGCGCGTCCGCCGGCTTGCCGCCGTCATCCTTGGAGATGACGACGAGCTTCTTGCCGTTGATGCCGCCCGCCGCGTTGATTTCCTCGACCGCAAGCTGCCAGCCCTTGCGATAGGGCTCGGTGAAGGCGGGCAACAGCGAGTAGCTGTTGATCTCGCCGATCTTGATCTCGCTCTGCGCCATGGCGTTCCCCGCCATGCCCGCAACCGCGATCGCCAGTCCCGCGCCCAGTAAGTGTCTCCGTCGCATCCCTACCTCCAATGCACTGTGAAACTATCTCAAACCGTCTTCGCCTTTGACTTCCGAAACCGTTAGTCCGCCGACCCGCGGCAATGGCCTGCCGCTGTCGGTGACCGCAACCGCGACCATGATCTCGTTGGCGCGCGGCGCGTCATTGATCTGCACTTCCATTCCATCGAAATGACTGCGCACGAAGGCTGCGTCCTTGTGCCCGAGCGGAATGTCGAGCGTCGTCCCCGGCCCGCTGCGCTTCTTCGATGAGGGGATCAGCGCTGCGCCCTTGCTCAGGACTTTCCGCACCGGCGCGCCCATCTTCGGATGCAGGATTGCTGCCGCGTGTTCCAATTCACCGTTTTCGCCGACGGCTGCGGCCTTGCCGTAGCTGTGCGCCCTGGCGCCGTCGATGCCGAGCGCAGCCACGGCCTTCTTCGACAGCAGATCGCCGAGCTCCTCGCCGATTTCGATCAAAGGCGTGAGGTCCTCGACGTACCGGCCGGCAAACGGATTCTCGATCACGGCGATTGCAGCAGCCCGCCGCGTCGGCGGCGCAACCTTCTGTCCCATCTCCAGATGGGTTTCCTCGACCACCGTGACGATCTTGCGAATGATCGCGCTCATTGTCAGCCTCGCTCCCGATCAAACATGCGGTGTTCTTTCCAGCGCGCTTTCATGAAACGCCGGCAACGCGCCCGCCTTGATCCCAGTTGCACCCACCACGGCCGTCTCGCCTAGTAGACGCAAGGCCGCACCTTCGATCAATCCCGCCGCAAGCAATTGCTGTGCCCGGCCAACCCCTGCCCGCAACGCGTCGTCGATCTCGCCTTCTCCGAGTGCGCCGACGTCACGGGTAACAAGGCGCACGCCGAGGTCGCTGTCGGGCTGTAATTCATTCGCCGGCCGACGGACAATGGCGGGATGGCCGGGCAGATCGACGGCATTGGCGATGATGGTGGCGGCCGCATCGGCCTGTGACGCCGTTTTCGCCAGAACGGTGACGGCATCGGCGATCCCCAGCGAAAAACTGCGGCCGTGCCGCCCGCTGGTCGCGATGCCACGCACCGGATCGTCAGCGTCAATCACCGTTGTTCGCATCAGGCCCTGCCGGCCGGGCCGATCCAACAGGCCGACGGTGAATTGCTGCCCAGCTGCAAGATGCAACGCTATGTCACCGCCATTATTGACGTAAGCGCGGTCGAGCCGTGCCAAAGCAAGCATCGAGCCGAGAATTTCTTCCGCGACGCTACCCGCCACGGCCGCCATCGGCGTGATGAAGTGATCGGCCGCAAACGGAACCACCGCCGAATACATGCGGCGCGCAACGACACCATTCAGCGCACTTCGAGCCGGATCGGCAGCCCTTCGAAGTTCGGTCAACTCTTCGCAGAGTTCATCGAGCAAGCCGGTAAAGCGCCACGCCGCCGCCTCGTAAGCAGCGCGTACATCGATTTCACTTCCCTTTGCCTCGACGATCAGATCGATCGGACCGTCCTGCAAATGCAGCCGCTTGCCGTCAGGAAGAAGCGCGATTTGCGGCAGCCGTTTCATGCGCGCCGTCCCGGAATGAAAGGCATCGGGCGGGTTTCGGTGTTGTCCCGCAGCGATGCCAGCGGACGAACATGATCCATGTGGCCGCCGAGCGCGGCATAATCGGAAAGCCGCAGCGTGAATTCGATCGGCGCCACCAGCGCCGGCGTCGGCACATAGCCGAACGCGCCGGCCGGCATCTGCGTGACATCGACCATGAACGTGATGCCGCCGCCCGGCCAGACGTACACAGGTGCGCCGCCGCTGGTGACCCGCGTCAGCGCGTCCTTGACCGAGCGCGTCAGCCGCACCGGATTGTCGGTGACGCCGGCGCGCAGCGAGCCGCCCGCGCCGCCCATGAACAGCACCGTGCACAGCGCCGGCTCGCAATTCTCCTGGATACGCTCGACCGAAAACCGAAGATCGGGCGGCATCTGCTTTTCGATCGGCCGCAGCGCTTCATCAAGCTCGTAATAGGCCGCATGCTCGCCGGTGGTCGAAACCATCAGCATGGTCAGGCCGGGCCGCGCCTCCTTCGGATTGAACGGCCCCAGCACCGACAGCGGATCGGAAATATTGGTGCCGCCCCAGCCGGTGCCGGGATCGGCGACCTGGAAGTAACGGCCGGGCGTCGAGCGCCGCCCCTTCATCTTGATCCCGGTATCGGGAATATCGAGCAGCTTGCCGGCCTGGTGCTCCGAGAGAACGCCGGTGATGTGGTCGTCGACGACCACGACCTCATCGACCTTGCCATGCCACTGCTTGGCGAACATGCCGATGGTTGCCGAGCCGCAGCCCACCCGCATGCGCTCTTCGGCAACGCCATTGACGATGGGGGGATAGCCAGCCTGCACCACGACCGTGGCGCCGCCATCGATGGTCAACTCCACCGGCTTGCAGTTGGAGAGGTCCATCAGCGCGTCGCAGGTGACGCGGCCTTCCTTCTTGGAACCACCGGTCAGGTGATGCACGCCGCCGAGCGACAGCATCTGCGAACCGTATTCGCTCGTCGTCACGTGTCCGATCGCCTCGCCTTGCGCACGGACGGTCGCCGTCTCGGGCCCGAGATAGCGATCAGTGTCGATCTTCACCTTGACGCCGCAATAGCTGAAAATGCCCTCGGTCACGACCGTGACCATGTCGATACCGTCGACTTCCGACGACACGATGAAGGGCGCCGGCTTGTAGTCGGGATAGGTGGTGCCGGCGCCGATGGCGGTGACGAACACGTTCGGCTCGTGGACGATCTTGCCGTCCCAGTCGCCGCCGCCGGCCTGGAACGGCACCAGCCGCCCGCCATGCGATACCGTCTGCTCCAGCACGATGTGCGGGTCGACACGCACCAGCTCGCCGTTATGATTGGCATAACGATCGCACGCGCCTGCCGCGCCCGGCTTGATGTAGCACATCACCGGACAGGCATCGCAGCGGATCTTGTCGCCACCGTCGGCGGACATCGCATCAGTCATGAACAAGCCTGCGGTCGAGAAGGCGCCGATCGGAGCCGTTTCCTCGCGGCCCGATCACTTTGTTCGTATACGAATGATGTTGCGCGCGGACGGAAACGCTGTCAAGCGGCCCCTGCCGCGAAAGGCCCGACTTGCCGCATAATACCTCATTTGCCTCGCCGCCCTGTTCATAAAGCGAGCACGCGCTGCAGCGCGGGATCGCGCGGCTTGCACGTTTGTACACAAACGGTATCTTTCCCGGACGTTCCGCACAGAGTTTTGCAGCGCAACGAAGGCTTAGGGGAGCATGACGCGGAGCACGATACGCCTGACCGTCAACGGCAAAGCTTGCGATGTCGACGCCGCGCCCGACACGGCATTGCTCTATGTGCTGCGCAACGACCTCGCCTTGAACGGACCAAAATATGGCTGCGGTCTTGGCGAATGCGGTGCCTGCGCGGTGCTGATCGACGGCGTCGCGGCGCGCTCCTGCGTGATCCCGATCGAAGGCTGCACCGGGCGCGACATCGTGACGCTCGAAGGTCTCGGCACGCGCGAGCATCCCGATCCGGTGCAGCAGGCCTTCATCCGCGAACAGGCCGCGCAATGCGGTTATTGTCTCAACGGCATGATCATCGCGACCAAGGCTTTGTTGTTGCGTTCCCCTCACCCGTCGGACGACGAGGTGCTGGAAGCGTTGCGTCATCATCTCTGCCGCTGCGGCGCACATATCGAAATCATGCGGGCGGCCATGCGCGCGGCGGGCCGTGCTGTTGAGGCCCAGACGTGATGACGGCCCCTGACACGCCTGGGGATCGCGACCGTCTACAAGGCATGCTGTCCGTCGTTCGTCCGGCCTCTCCCGTCGAGGCCGTCAAGTTCGAGACATTTATCAAGGTCACCGCGGACGGATCGGTCACCGCCTACAATGGCCATGTCGATCTCGGCACCGGCATCCGCACCGCGCTCGGGCAAATCGTTGCCGAAGAACTCGACGTCTCCTTTGCGCGTGTCGTCGTCGTGCTCGGCGATACTTCTCTCGTTCCCAATCAGGGTGCGACGATCGCCAGCGAAACGATCCAGATTACCGCCGTACCGTTGCGCAAGGCGGCGGCGCAGGCGCGGCAATTTCTGATCGCACGTGCCGCGGAGCGGCTGGAGCTTCCCCGTTGAAGAGCTCGTCATCGAGGACGGCCTGATACGCGGACAGGATAATCGCAGCGTCAGCTATGGCGAACTGATTGCGGGCGAGACCATCCAGCTTGAACTGGCTGATGATGTTACGGTTAAGCCCGCCAGCGCCTACAGCATCGTCGGTCAATCCGTGCCGCGCATCGATTTGCCTGCGAAAGCAACGGGCGAGCTGGTTTACGTCCACGACATGCGCGTGCCGGGCATGCTGCACGGCCGCGTCGTTCGTCCGCCCTATGCCGGCGTCGATGTCGGCGACTTCATCGGCAACAGCCTGATCGCGGTGGACGAGGCCTCGGTACGCGACATCCCCGGACTTGTCGCTGTCGTCAGGGTCGGCGACTTCGTCGGCGTCGTCGCCGAGCGCGAGGAAAATGCGATCAAGGCGGCGACGCAGCTCAAGGTGAGCTGGAAGCCAGTGCCGACGCTGCCCGACCTGAAGGACATCGAGACCGCGCTGCGCGCCAATCCGTCGGTGCCGCGCACGCTGATCGACAAGGGTAACGTCGATGCGGCGATTGCCGGCGCCGCGAAGCCGATGCCGCGAACCTATGTCTGGCCTTATCAGATGCACGCGTCGGTCGGCCCGTCCTGCGCGGTCGCCGACTATCAGGAGGATCAGACCAGGGTCTGGTCCGGGACGCAGAACCCGCATCATCTGCGCACCGAACTGGCTCGGCTGATCCATCGCCGCGAAGCCGAGATCGATGTGATCCGGATGGAGGCCGCCGGTTGCTACGGCCGCAATTGCGCCGATGACGTTTCCGCCGACGCGGTGTTGCTGTCGCGCGCCGTCGGCCGGCCCGTTCGTGTGCAGTTGACGCGCGAGCAGGAACACGCGTGGGAGCCAAAGGGCACCGCGCAGTTGATGGATGTCAACGGCGGATTGAACGCTGACGGCAGCGTCGCCGGTTATGACTTTGCTACGCGCTATCCATCGAACGGCGCGCCGACGCTGGCGCTGCTGCTGACCGGTGCCATCCCGCACACGCCCGCCATCATCGAGATGGGCGACCGCACCGCGATCCCGCCCTACGACTACGACAATCTGCGCGTGGTGGCGCACGACATGCCGCCGATCGTGCGGGCTTCCTGGCTGCGCGGCGTCTCGGCGCTGCCGAACACGTTTGCGCATGAATCCTGGATCGACGAATGCGCCGATGAAGCCGGCGTCGACCCGATCGAGTACCGCCTGCGCTATTTGAAAGACCCGCGCGCCATAGATCTCGTCAATGCCGTCGCTGAACGCGCGGGCTGGAAACCGCGGCCGGTGCGGCAGGAACCGGCGGCTGAGGGCGACATCGTTCGCGGTCGCGGCTTTGCCTATGCACTCTACGTGCACAGCAAGTTTCCGGGCTACGGCGCGGCATGGTCGGCATGGATCGCCGACGTCGCGGTCAACAAGGCGACCGGCGATGTCAGCGTGACGCGCGTGGTCGCCGGACAGGATTCCGGCCTGATGATCAATCCGGACGGCGTGCGCCACCAGATCCACGGCAACGTCATCCAGTCGACCAGCCGCGCGTTGATGGAGGAAGTTTCGTTCGACCGCACCTCCGTGACGGCGCGGGAATGGGGCGCCTACCCCATCATCAAATTCCCCGAGGTGCCCGAGATCGACGTGCTGATGCTGCCGCGGCAGGATCAGCCACCGCTCGGCGTCGGCGAGTCCGCTTCCGTCCCAAGTGCTGCTGCCATCGCCAACGCCATCTATGATGCGACCGGTGTACGCTTTCGCGAATTGCCGTTCACGCCGGAACGCATCCTGCGCGGGCTGCGCGGCGAGGAACAGCGGGCACCAGAGGCGTTACCGTCGCCGGCAACCGCACCGCGGCCCGACCTGACCAGGTGGCAGAAGCCATTCGCCGGACGCAACGGCGTGTTCGCGACGGCCGCAGCCCTGTGTGCCGCCGCGATCGGCATCGGCGCCGCCGTGCTGCCGTGGCGAGCCATCGCGCCGATCGCACGTCCCGATGCCTCGGTTTATTCCGCCGCGACCATCGCGCGAGGGCAGCAACTCGCCGCGCTTGGTGACTGCGCGGTGTGCCACACCTCCGCGAACGGTATCCTCAACGCTGGCGGTAAGCCGCTGCAAACGCCATTCGGTACGATCTACTCGACCAACATCACGCCCGACGTCGTAACCGGAATCGGCGCATGGTCCTATCCCGCCTTCGAACGCGCGATGCGCGAGGGGATTCATCGCGACGGCCGGCATCTTTATCCGGCATTTCCATATCCGCATTTCGCCAGGACCACCGACGCCGACATGCAGGCGCTCTATGCCTACCTGATGGCGCAATCGCCGGTGCGCGCGGAGACGCCGCAGAATGCGTTGGCGTTTCCGTTCAACCTGCGTCCGCTGATGGCGGGATGGAATGCGCTGTTCCACAAGCCGGCGGTTTTCCAGGCCGACCCGACCAAGTCCGAGACATGGAATCGCGGAGCCTATCTGGTCGAAGGCCTCGGCCATTGCAGCGCCTGTCATTCGCCGCGCAGTGCGCTCGGCGCGGAAAGGGCGAACGCCTACCTCGCCGGCGGATTCGCGGAAGGCTGGGAAGCACCGGCGCTGACGTCGTTGTCGCAGGCGCCGATCCCGTGGAGCGAGGACGAGCTTTACGCTTATTTGCGAACCGGCGAGTCGCGCCTTCACGGCGTCGCCGCCGGGCCGATGGCGCCGGTGGTGAAGGAGCTCGGGTCGTTGCCTGATTCCGATATCCACGCGATGGCGGTCTATCTCGCTTCGTTCAACGAGACCTCCATGGACCGACCGGCGCAGCAAGCGCTCGCCGCGAAACTGGAATCCTCGACCGGCACGCGCGCGTCGGCCGCCTCCAGCATCGGTGCCCGGCTCTATCAGGGCGCCTGCGCGGTGTGCCACGAGGTCGGCGGTGCGCCGCTGTTCGGCAGCCGGCCGTCGCTGGCGCTGAACAGCAATCTGCATAGCGCCGTGCCTGACAATCTCATTCAGGTTATCCTGCACGGCATTGCCAAGCCGGCGACGACCGACCTGGGCTACATGCCGGCCTTCAGGGACAGCCTGACCGACGGCCAGGTCGCGGAGCTGGTCGGGTATCTCAGGCAACAATTTGCTCCGGATAAGCCGATCTGGAAGGATATTCATGCTGCGACTAGCCGTATCCGGCGGGAACATGCGCGCTGACCTGCCATGCCGCCGCCAAAACCCACTGGTTGGGCGGCCTCCGGCACGGTAGAGTTCCGCCATGGCAGTCACCGATATTGCATCCCGAACCTATAATCACGGCTGGCGGCTCGACCCGATCGTGCGCAGCCTGCTCGATACCGATTTTTACAAGCTGCTGATGCAGCAGATGATCCGCGAATTCTATCCGGATCAGCGCGTCACCTTTTCGGTCATCAACCGCTCCAGGCATGTCCGCCTCGCCGAGATCATCGACGAGGGCGAACTTCGCGCGCAGCTTGATCATGCGCGCACCATCCGCTTCACGAAGAAGGAGCTGATCTGGCTCGCCGGTAATACGTTCTACGGCAAGACCCAGATGTTCTCGCCCGACTTCATCAACTGGCTCTCCAACTTCCGCCTGCCTGAATACGAATTGAACAAGGTGGACGGCCAGTACGAACTGCATTTCCACGGGCCGTGGACCCACACCACGATGTGGGAGATCCCGGCGCTCGCGATCATGAACGAGTTGCGCTCGCGCCAGGCGACCAAGGGACAGGGCCGCTTTGTGCTCGACGTGCTTTATGCGCGCGCCAAGGCCAAGTTGTGGTCCAAGGTAGAGCGGCTGCGCAAGCTCGAAGGCCTGCGGCTGTCGGACTTCGGCACCCGCCGCCGCCATGGCCATCTGTGGCAGCGCTGGTGCGTCGAGGCCGTCAAGGAAGGCCTCGGGCCTTCGTTCACTGGCACCTCCAACGTGCTGCTGGCGATGGACAACGATCTCGAAGCGATCGGCACCAACGCGCATGAATTGCCGATGGTCGCAGCGGCGCTTGCCAATTCCGACGAGGAGTTGCGCTGGGCGCCCTATCGCATTCTCGACCAGTGGCGCCACACCTATGGCGGCAATCTTTTGATTGCGCTGCCCGACGCCTTCGGTACCAAGCCGTTTTTGCGCGACGCGCCGGACTGGGTCGCCGACTGGACGGGCTTTCGCCCCGACAGCGCGCCGCCAATCACCGCCGGCGAGGAAATTATCAAGTGGTGGAAGCAGAAGGGCCGCGATCCCAAGGAGAAGCTCCTGGTGTTCTCCGACGGAATGGATGTCGACTCGATCGAGGAGACTTATCGCCATTTCTCGGGACGCGTCCGCATCTCCTTTGGCTGGGGCACCAACCTCACCAATGATTTCGTCGGCTGCGCGCCGGATGGGTCCGCCGATCTCGATC
Source organism: Bradyrhizobium sp. URHC0002 (assembly GCF_054059515.1). Classification (NCBI taxonomy): domain Bacteria; kingdom Pseudomonadati; phylum Pseudomonadota; class Alphaproteobacteria; order Hyphomicrobiales; family Nitrobacteraceae; genus Bradyrhizobium; species Bradyrhizobium sp. URHC0002. The sequence continues at coordinate 7,651,980 of NZ_JBSSCF010000001.1, forward strand.
CGATCTCTCTGGTCTGCAAGGTGACCTCGGTGGATGGCCGGCCGGCGGTCAAGCTGTCTGATAATCCCGAGAAGGCGACCGGTTCCGCGTCCGAGGTCGAACGTTATCTGCGCGTCTTCGGCAATGCCGGCCGCGTCCGCACTCCCGTGCACGTCTGAACCTGCAACGATCCGTTTCCAGCCATCTACCCACTCGACGAGCCCCGCATGCCCGCACCCAAGCCGCCTGCTTTCGAAACCCTGAGCCTGCACGCCGGCCAGCGCCCGGACCCCGCCACCGGCGCCCGCGCGGTTCCGATCTATCAGACCACGTCCTACGTGTTCCAGGATTCCGACCACGCCGCCGCGCTGTTCAATTTGGAACGCGCCGGCCACATCTACACCCGCATTTCCAATCCCACGACGGCCGTGCTCGAAGAGCGCCTCGCCGCGCTCGAAGCCGGCGTCGGCGCGATCTGCACCGCAAGCGGCATGGCCGCGATGCATCTGGCGATCGCAACGATCCTTAATGCCGGCGACCACATCGTCGCCTCCGCCTCGCTCTATGGCGGCACCATCAACCTGCTCGCGCACACACTGCCGCGTTTCGGCATCACGACCACCTTCGTCAAGCCGCGCGCGCTCGACGAATTCCGCGCGGCGATCAAGCCTAACACGCGGCTCGTGATCGGCGAGACCATCGGCAATCCCGGGCTTGAAGTGCTGGATATTCCTGATGTCGCCCAGATCGCGCATGACGCCAGGATCCCGCTTCTGATCGACAATACCTTTGCGACGCCGTTTCTCAGCCGTCCGATCGAACTCGGCGCTGATATCGTGATGAACTCGGCGACCAAATGGATCGGCGGCCACGGCATCGCGATCGGTGGCGTCATCGTCGATGGCGGTCGCTTTGATTGGCACGCCTCCGGCAAGTTCCCACAACTCACTGAGCCCTATGCCGGCTATCACGGCATTGTCTTCGACGAGCAGTTCGGCCAGGCCGCCTTCATCATGCGCGCCCGCACCGAGGGCCTGCGCGACTTCGGCGCCTGCCTGTCGCCGACCAACGCGTTTCAGTTGCTGCAGGGCGTCGAGACGCTGGGCGTGCGCATGGAACGCCACATGAGCAACACGCTGGCGGTGCTCGAGGCGCTGACCGCCAACAAGACGGTCGACTGGGTGCTGCATCCGGCGCTGGAAAATCATCCCGATCATCAGCTTGCGAAGCGGCTATTGCCGCGTGGCGCCGGATCGATCGTTTCTTTCGGAATCAAGGGCGGGCGCGCCGCCGGCAAGAAATTCATCGAGTCCCTGCGGATGATCAGCCACCTTGCCAATGTCGGCGACGCCAAGACGCTGGTGATTCACCCCGCCAGCACCACGCATCAGCAAATGGACGCCGCGCAGTTGAAGGCCGCAGGCGTCGGCGAGGAACTGGTGCGGCTGTCGGTCGGCATCGAAACCGTTTCCGACATCATCGACGATCTCGGCCAGGCGCTTCGCGCGTCGCAGAAGGGTTGAACCATGCAGCTTTCCGTCAACGGTGCTGATGTCTTCGTTGCCACCGGCGGTCGTCCGTTCGATCCGTCGCTGCCTGCCGTGGTGATGCTGCACGGCGCCGGCTTCGATCATTCGACCTGGGCGCTGCACAGCCGCTGGTTCGCGCATCATGGCTATTCCGTGCTGGCGCCGGACTTGCCGGCGCACGGGCGCTCTTCGGGTGCGCCGCTTCCGACCATCGCCGACATGGCCGACTGGACCGCCGCCCTGCTCGATGCGGCCGGCATGCCCAAGGCCAAGCTCGTCGGCCACTCGATGGGCTCGCTGATCGCGCTGGAGACTTCTGCGCGACATCCCGACAAGGTCTCAAGCCTCAGCCTGATCGGAACCGCCGCGACGATGACCGTGGGTCCCGATCTGCTCAAGGCCGCGGAGTTCAACAATCCCGATGCCATCGACATGGTCTCGATCTGGGGCCTCGGCTTCAAGGCCGAGCTCGGCGGCAGCCTCGCGCCGGGACTGTGGATGCACCAGGGAGCGCAACGCGTACTGCAGCAGACGCGGCCGGGCGTGCTCTACAACGATCTCAACGCCTGCAATGCCTATCAGAACGCGCTTGCGGCTGCCGCACAGGTCAAGGTGCCCGCCATATTCATTCTCGGCGAGCGCGACATGATGACGCCTGCGAAAGCCGGCAAGACGCTGGCAGCGGCGACGCCGAATGCGCGCACCGTTGTCGTTCCGGGGGCAGGCCACATGATCATGGCCGAGGCGCCGGACGAGCTGTTGGCGGCGCTGCGGTAGTAATCCGGATCCCACTCTCACTCCTCATCCTGAGGAGCCGCGAAGCGGCGTCTCGAAGGATGAAGGCCACCGGCGGGGCCTCATGGTTCGAGACGGCGCTATGCGCCTCCTCACCATGAGGGTCGACTACTGCCGTGCCGCAGGCTTCCTCTCCACTGGATGAATATCGATCGCGCGCAGGCGGCCCATCCGCAGCACATCCATCGCCAGCATGCGCCCGATGCGGTCGCGGTCGAGTATCCGGATCAGATCGTCGACGCCGTCGATCTCGACGCCGTCGAGTTTGATCACGACGTCGCCGGGCAGCAAGCCGGCCTTCGCGGCCGGACTGTCCGGTTCGATCTGCGCCAGCAGCGCGCCCATCTTGTTGTCGACGCCGGCGACCACCGCATGCCGCCGCGGGATCGGCGCGGTCTGGCCGGCGACGCCGATATAGGCGCGGCGGACATAACCGTGGCGGATGATCTCGGACAGCACGAACTGCGCGGTATTGCTGGCGACCGCAAAGCAGATGCCTTGCGCGCCGTTGATGATGGCGGTGTTGATTCCGATCACCTCTGATGACGACGACACCAGCGGCCCGCCGGAATTGCCGGGATTGAGCGCAGCGTCAGTCTGGATCACGTCCTCGATGGTCCGCCCGCTCACCGAGCGGATCGACCGGCCGAGCGCCGACACCACGCCGGCGGTCACCGTCGATTCGAAGCCGAGCGGATTGCCGATTGCGACCACGAGCTGGCCGCGGCGCAGGCTTTTGGAATCGCCGAGCGAGGCATAGGACAGATCGCGCGCGCCATCGGCCCGCAGCAGCGCAAGGTCGGTGTCGGGATCGACGCCCAACACATGCGCGTCCGTGACGAAGCCTTCGGTGTCGCGCAGCCGGATCTCTTTCGACGATCCGACCACATGGCTGTTGGTCAGCACCAGCCCGTCCGGCGAGATGACGATGCCGGAGCCAAGCCCGCCGCGTTCATGCGCGCTGCGCGCCTTCGGCCCGGTTTCGACACGCACGACAGCGGGGCCGACACGTTCGGTGACGTCGATCACGGCATTGGAATAGGCATCGAGCAAAGCCCGGTCGTTGTCCCGGGCAGGCTCGGCCGTTCGCGATGACGGATCGTCATCGGCAATATCTGAGGCAAAATCCAGCATGGCGAGATTCCTTCGGCTCCTCAGATGGTGGCCGGGAACCGGATTCGCAAGATGCCCGCAACGAGCGCGGGGCTGGCCTGCTACAGTGCCCCTCCCAGATGGTGAGGAGCGCGAAGCGCGTCTCGAACCATGAGGCCACAGACGGGCCTGCAACCTTCGAGACGCGCGTTCCGCGCTCCTCAGGATGAGGGACTTGCAGCCGGACTAGGGCGCTCGCCTGAGCGACCCCGACCGCGCCTTGACGGGATCAAGCAGCGCCCAGTCGCCCTCCTGCAGCACATAGCCTTTCGGGAACGGGGCGCGCAGCTCGAGCCCCAGCGAGCGCAGCACGCGGTCGTCGCGGTAGTAGCATTGCAGGACGACGCGGACGAGCGTCGCCGCAGCAGCGCCACCCGTGGCGCGGAACTCCGTCGCTATCGCCTCGCGTCTGGCCGTATCGAGTTCAGCCAGCGGCTGGCCTGCGAGACGCGCGAGATGGTCGAGCGCCTGCGTGACCTGCGCGGTGTCGCGGCCCAGCGTCGCCAGCATGTCGGCCTGGATCGCGGGGTCATCAGCGCCGGGCACATTGTACTCGTCGCTGGCGGGAATGATCATCGCGGCGACAATACGAAGATCGTCACGTTGGGTTGAGGTCAGTTCATTGGCTGCGGACATGGCGGTCTCAGTCGAAAAGGTTGGCAAGGCGTTGCTTGATCTGGTCGGCGACGTAGAGCGCGATCGCCTGGATGGTCGAGGTCGGGTTCACGCCGCCTGATGTGACGAATACGCTGCCGTCGACGATGAAGAGATTCTTCACGTCATGCGACCGGCCCCATTCGTTGACCACCGAGCGCGCAGGATCGGTACCCATCCGCGCCGTGCCGAGCAGATGCCAGCCGCCCCAGGAGATCGGATTGTTGATGCAGAGGTCGGTCGCGCCGGCGGCTTCGAGAATCTCCCGGCCGCGCGCCAGTCCATGCTCCATCATCTTCCGGCTGTTCTCACTGAGCGTGTAATCGATCTTCGGCGCGGGAATGCCGTGGCCGTCCTTCAGCACGGGATCGAGCGTGACGCGGTTGTGCTCCTCCGGCAGATCCTCGCAGATCGCAGAGACCCCGATGCGATGGCCGTTGAGCTTGCGAAAGACGCGGTGATGATCCGCGCCCCACGGCAAAATGCCTTTCTGCTCGCTCGCAACCGCTTCGAACACAGGCCCTGCACCGCGGCCGAACTGGATGCCGTAGCCGCGGACAAAGCCGCGCGAGAGATCCGTGTCGTAGAACTCCTTGCTCCAGAGGCAGGTCGGCGGCGCGCGGTTAGAGTCGGTCGGCTCCTTCACAAAACCGTAGATCTGCGCATAGGGATGGAACATCAGGTTCTTGCCGACCAGTCCGGACGAATTGGCCAGGCCGTCAGGGAAGCGGCCGGAGACCGAGTTTAAGAGCAGCCGCGGCGTGCCAACGCCGTTGCAGGCGATGATGACGACTTCGGCCGGCTGGAACTGCTCGACGCCATCCTTGTCGTAGTAGACGACACCCGAGGCCATGCCGTGCTCATTGGTGAGGATCTCGCGCACGCGGCAATGCGTCTTGAGCTCGACACCGGCGCGGATCGCGTGCGGCCAATAGGTAATGTCGGTCGAGGCTTTGGCGCCTTGCGCGCAGGCTGGCGTGCAATGGCCGAGATTGATACAGCGCGCCCGGCCCTCGTAATCCATCGTCGCAACGGTCGTGTCCGACGGCCACCAGTGCCAGCCGAGCTTGTTCATGGCCTTGCCGATCAAAGGGCCGGAAAGCCCGAGCGGCTGCGGCGGCATCGGCGGTCGCGTCAGCGGCGACAGCGGATCGCCCGACAGGCCCGAGACGCCCATCATCCGGTCGTTCTCCTCGAAGAACGGGGTAAGCGCGTCGTAATCGATCGGCCAATCGTCAGCGACGCCGTCGAGCGTCTTCACCTTGAAATCGGAAGGGTGTAGCCGCGGCCAATGCGCGGTGTACATCACCGTCGAGCCGCCGACGCCGTTGAAGTTCACCACCTTGATCGGCGAGTTGTCGTCGTTGACAGGATAGTCCTCGGGCCGGCCACGGATGTTCGGGCTGGTCGACCAGTCGCCGTAGAATTTTGCTTCCCAATCGCGCCCGGTGCTCGGATATTCCGACGGCTTCATCCAGCCACCCTGGTCGAGGCAGAGGATATGCATCTTGGTTTCGGCCAGGCTCCACGCCACCGCCGCGCCGGATGCGCCGGCGCCGATGATCAGGACGTCAACGGGATCGTTCTTCATTCTTGTTACCTGACAATCCTTACCGGCAGCGAGCGGATGCCGCGGATGAAATTTGAATAGAGCCGCTGCGGCGGGCCCATGATTTCAAAGCGAAGGTCGCGGTTCAATATTTCCTCCCACAAAATGCGGATTTGCTGCTCGGCTAGGCGATCGCCAACGCAGCGGTGGATGCCCGCGCCGAAGGCGAGATGCTGGCGTGGCTTGGCGCGGTCGATGATGAATTCGTCGGCGCGATCGATCTTGCTCTCGTCGCGATTGCCGGAGATGTACCACATCACGACCTTGTCGCCCTTGGCGATCCGGCGGCCGGCAAGCGCAACGTCATTGCGCGCGGTGCGGCGCATATGCAGCACCGGGGTCTGGTAGCGGATGATTTCGGAAACGAGGTTTGGAATCAGTTCGCGCCGCGCCCGCACCAGCTCGAACTGCTTGGGGTTTTCCACCAGCGCCATCAACCCACCGCTCATCGAATTGCGCGTGGTGTCGTTGCCGCCGACGATCAGAAGCGCCATCGTGCCGATGAACTCGCGCGGTTGCAGATGACGCGTCGCCTCGGAATGCGCCAGCATCGAGATCAGGTCGAAGGTCGGCGGCGCATCGGCACGCGCGTCCCACAATTTGTGGAAATAGTCGCCCATCCTGGCCAGTTCATCGTAACGCTCGGCTTCCGAATGCACGACGGCGTCGGGCGAATTGACATTGGCGATCGCTACATCCGACCACCAGCTCAGCTTCATGCGATCTTCCGATGGAAAATCGAACAATGTCGCCAGCATCATATTGGTGAGATCGGTCGAGACGCGCTCGGCCCAGTCAAAGGTCTCGTTGCGCGGCAATGCGTCCAACACAGCGCACGTCCGCTTGCGGATCAGCGGCTCGAAATTGGCGAGATTTGACGGCGCCACGATCGGGGCCACCGTGCGGCGCTGCGCAGTGTGACCAGGCGGATCCATTCGGATGAAACTCGAGATTTCGCGCCCCTTCGGCTGGTCGGCCACCTGAATACCGCCGAGCTCCGAGCTCGATGAATAGTTCTCGTGATCGAGCTCGACCGCAAAAATGTCGTCGTAGCGCGTCACCGACCAGTACGGCCCGAACGACGAGGCCACGCAGTAATGCACGGGATCGTCGCGGCGCAATTGTTCGAACAGCGGCCGCCAGATGTCGTTCTGGTAGAGGTGGGGATCGCTGACGTCGATCGAGGCCAGCTCGCGCTGCAGTGCCTGGGCCATCGCTTCCCCCTCCCGTCGTCGCCGCTTGTCGGGCGCTCCTGATCCGGACGATACGGGCAGATATGGCCGTGAGTAAAGCCGACCGAGACCGGCCAGCGGCAAACCTGCAACCCTGCCACGCGTCCATGCAGGGTTTGTCCGCCGCCACGAGACCGGATAGCCTTGGCGCAAACCGCAAGCGAGGGAGCGACGCCAATTCCTTTCGACGCCATCATCATCGGCGCGGGCATGTCGGGCCTGTACCAGCTCTACCGGTTGCGCGAACAGGGTTTTCGCGTGCGGGTGTTCGAGGCCGGCACCGATGTCGGCGGCACCTGGTACTGGAACCGCTATCCCGGCGCGCGCTTCGATTCGGAAAGCTATTCCTACGGCTACTCGTTTTCGAAGGAGCTTTTGGAGGAATGGGACTGGTCGGAGCACTTTGCCGGCCAACCGGAAACGCTGCGCTATCTCAACCATGTCGCCGACAAGTTCGACCTGCGGCGCGATATCCAGTTTCGCAGCCGGGTCTCGGCGGCGGTTTACGAGGAAGAGACGCAAAGTTGGGCCGTCACGCTCGAAGACGGCAGTCGGTTCGACACCCGGTTCCTGATCACCGCGATTGGACCCTTGTCGACGCCTACATTGCCGCGGATCGAGGGACGCGACGAGTTCAAGGGTGCATCCTTCCATACCGCACGATGGCCGAAGGCGCCCGTCGATTTCGCCGGCAAACGCGTCGCCGTGATCGGCACCGGTGCAACCGGCGTGCAGACCATCCAGACCATTGCCGGCCAAGTCGGCCATCTCACCGTGTTCCAGCGCACACCGAACTGGTGCGCACCGCTGCACAACGGCAAGATCGACGCCGAGACGCAAGTGAAGATCAAGGCCGGCTATCCCGAGATGTTCGCCCGCTGCCAGGAGACCTTTGCCTGCTTCCTGCATACGCCGGACCCGCGCGGCGCGTTCGAGGTTTCGGACGAGGAGCGCGAGGCGTTTTACGAAAAGCTCTACGGCGAACGCGGCTTCGGCATCTGGCAGGGCAATTTTCGCGACATCCTGATCGACCGCAAGGCGAACGCGACGATCTCCGATTTCGTGGCGCGCAAGATCCGCCAGCGGGTGAAGAACCAGGCAGTGGCTGAAAAACTGATTCCCAGGAATCACGGCTTTGGCACGCGGCGGCTGCCGCTCGAGACTTTTTATTATGAGGTCTACAATCAGGACAATGTCGAGCTGGTCGACATCAACGAAACGCCGATTGAGCGGATCACGCCTGCGGGTATCCGGACCAGCGACAGCGAATTCGCGTTCGACATCATCATTTATGCGACCGGCTTCGACGCCATCACCGGCAGTTTCGACAAGATCGATTTTCGCGGGAGCGGCGGGGTACGCCTCAGGGATAAATGGAGAAGCGGACCGGAGACCTATCTCGGCATCATGGTTCATGAATTTCCGAACATGCTGATGCTGATGGGCCCGCATACCGCGCTCGGCAACATCCCGCGCAGCATCGAATACAGCGTCGACTGGGTGACTGGACTTGTCCGCTTTGCGATGGACAAGGGGCTGACGCGACTGGAGGCGACGCCGGAAGGTGTTGCCTCCTGGACCGATCACGTGAAAGCGCTCGGCGTCGGGCTGTTGTCCAACGAGGTCAATTCCTGGATGACCGGCATCAATTCCAACGTCGAGGGCAAGCAGACCCGCATCGTCGCCCGCTACAGCGGCAGCGCGCCGGCGTATCGCGCAAGGTGCGATGAGGTGGCGGCGAAGGGGTATACGGAATTGAGGCTGGGGTAGTTCTCTCCTGTCGTCGCCCGGCTTGACCGGGCGACCCAGTGCGCCGCGGCTTATCGGTTTATCATCGGCGTCTCTGGAATACTGGGTCGCCCGGTCAAGCCGGGCGATGACAACTGAGGATGGGCAAAGTCCGTAGGGCGGGCAAAGGCGCGTTAGCGCCGTGCCCACCATCTATCTGCAGCAATCCTCGTGAATGGTGGGCACGCTACGCTTTGCCCACCCTACGAATCCCGCTCACCACGCATCAATGCACGGCCGCTTCTTGGTCGTGCGCGCTTGCGGCTTCGGCACGGACCGCAGGCCGGACATGATCCATTGCCGCGTATCGGCGGGATCGATCACTTCGTCGATCTCCAGCACGGAGGCGATCGAGACCGCCTTGCCGTTGGCGTAGAGCTCGGCGACCTTGGCCTGATAGTACTCCTCGCGCTCGTCCGGATCTTCGATCGCTTCCATCTCCTTGCGGAAGCCGAGCCGGACATAGCCCTCCAGCCCCATGCCCCCGAACTCGCCGGTCGGCCAGGCCACCGTGAAGAAGGAGGCGTGGAAACCACCGCCGATCATGGATTGCGCGCCGAGGCCATAGCCCTTGCGCAAGACGATGCCGAACAACGGCACGGTGAGGCTCGCGCCGGTCACGAACATTCGCGCGACATGGCGCACGATCGCGGTTTTTTCGGCTTCGGGACCGACCATGAAGCCCGGCGTATCGCACAGCGACAGCAGTGGAATGTCGAAGGCGTCGCAGAGCTGCATGAAGCGCGCGGCCTTGTCGCCGGCCGGAGCATCGATCGCGCCGCCGAGATGTTTTGGATTGTTGGCGATCAGGCCGAACGGTTTTCCCTCGATGCGGATGAAGGCGGTGATCATGCCGACGCCAAAGTCCCGGCGGATTTCCAGCACCGAGCCCTCATCCGCCAGCAGATCGATCACGGTCCGGATATCGTAAACCCGCAGCCGATTTTCCGGGATTGCCCGCCGCAGCAGCCGCTGGTCCGGCGCCTTCCAGTCGGCAACCGCGCCCTGGAAGTACGACAGATATTTCTGCGCTGCAGCCGTCGCTTCCGCCTCGTCCTCGACCAGAATGTCGATCACGCCATTCGGCGACTGGAACGACACCGGACCGACTTCGGCCGGATGGTAGACGCCGAGGCCGCCGCCCTCGATCATCGCCGGACCACCCATGCCGATCGAGGCGTTCATCGTGGCAATGATGACGTCGCAGCAGCCGAGCATCGCGGCATTGCCGGCAAAGCAATAGCCGGACACGACGCCGATGACGGGCACCAGCCCCGAAAGCTTGGCGAACTGAACGAAGGACGGTCCGTCGAGGCCGGTCATGCCAAGCCGGTCGGTGTCGCCGGGACGGCCGCCGCCGCCTTCGGCATAAAACACCAGCGGCAGCCGCCATTGCTCGGCAAGGCTCAGCATGCGGTCGATCTTCTTGTGGTTCATGTGGCCCTGGGTGCCGGCCAGCACGGTGTAGTCGTAGGCGATCACCATGCAGCGGGCGGCATCCGCGCCGAACTTTTCCGCGTTCACGGTGGCGACGCCGGAGATCAGACCGTCGGCCGGGGTGTTGCGGATGAGGTCGTCGACCGCGCGCCGCCGGCGCTGGGCGGCGATGGCGAGTGAGCCGTATTCGACAAAGGATCCGTCATCGACGAGAGCGGCGACGTTCTCCCGCGCCGTGCGCTGGTTGGTCTTGCGGCGGCGCTCGACCGAGGCCGGGCGGTTTTCATCCAGCGTGATGGCGTGGCGCTCGATCAGTTCGGCCAGATCGGGACGGATGTGATCGAGATCGACATCCTCCTCTTCAGTCACATCATGGGCGTCGATCTCGGCAGGCTCCAGATAGAGGATCGCCTCGTCCTGCATCAGCGTTACGCCGGCTTCCGCCGCGACCATCGTCACGCGGCCGCCATGCGGCGCAGTGACCAGATGCTCCATCTTCATGGATTCCAGCACGGCGATCTGCTGGCCGGGGCGGACGAGATCTCCCTCCTCGACATCGATGGCAACAATTGTGCCTTGCAACGGCGCCGGCACCGCGACCGAGCCGGCCGGCCCGGTTGCCGATGCCGCGACCTCAAGCGCGAGCGACTCGTCATCGGCGGCGCTGCCGGATTCGACCAGTTCCGTCTCCGCCGTCGCCTTGGCTTCGCCGACGAGATCGGCGACATGGGCCTCGATGAAGCCGGTGCTGACGCGGTTCTCGACAAAATCCGGATGCACCAGAATCGCCGCCAGGAAGGGAATGTTGGTCGCAACGCCGCCGATCCGGAACTCGCGCAGCGTGCGCGTGGCCTTGTGCACGATGTCGGTCCAGTTACCACCCGGCGAATGCACGATGACCTTGGCGAGCAGCGAGTCGAAGGCGGTGCTGGTGCGGTAACCCGAGTAACCGAACGTATCGACGCGAACGCCCGGGCCGGACGGCAGGTCGAACATCGCCAGCGTCCCGCCGGTTGGCTTTGTCCCGCCGGTCTCGTCCATCACCTCCATGTTGACGCGGAGCTGCATCGCATAGCCGCGCGGCTTTGGGATGTAGCCCTGCGCCAGACCGAGCGAACCGAGCGTAGCGCCGGCCGCGACTGCGAGCTGCGACTGCACGAGATCGAGGCCGAGCACCTCCTCGGTGACGGTATGCTCGACCTGGAGCCGCGGATTGGCCTCGATGAAGGCGAACGCCTGGTCGCTCGCCCTGGCATCATTATCGACGAGGAATTCGAAGGTGCCGAGGTTGTCGTAGTGCGCGGCGGCGGCGAGCTCCTTGGCGGCATCGATGATGCGCCCGCGCAGGGCGTCGTTCAGCGACGGGCTCGGCGCGACCTCGATGAGTTTCTGGTTCCGCCGCTGGATGGTGCATTCGCGCTCCCACAAATGGCTGATCGCACCATGGTGGTCGCAGATGATCTGCACTTCGATGTGGCGGGCGTTGCGGATCAGGCGCTCGGCATAGACGCCGTCGCTGCCGAAGGCGGCCTTGGCCTCGGACTGGCAGCGCTCATAGGCCTCTTCCAGCTTGCCGGCGTCGTCGACGATGCGCATGCCACGGCCGCCGCCGCCGGCAATGGCCTTGATCATGATCGCACCGCCGGCGCCCAAGGATTCAAGGAACGCCCGTGCCTCTTCCAGGCTGGTCGGCCCGCTGGTGCCCTCGATGATGGGCACGCCGCATTGTTTCGCCAGCGCCCTGGCCTGCGCCTTGTCGCCGAACAGGTCGAGCGCTTCCGGCGACGGCCCGACAAAGACGATGCTTTCCTCGATGCAGCGTCGGGCAAGCGTGGCATTCTCGCTGAGGAAACCATAGCCCGGATGCACGGCGTCGCATCCGGTCGCCTTGGCGGCTGATATCACGGCCTCGATATCGAGATAGGCCCGCGCGCCGCGCCCGGCGATTTCGCAGGCCGCGTCAGCGACGCGGACATGCAGCGATTGCGCATCGTCGGCGGAATGGATCGCGACGGTGGCAAGGCCGGCGTCTCCCGCCGCGCGCGCGATGCGGATGGCGATCTCGCCGCGGTTGGCGATCAGCAATTTATGGAAGGACATCTATGTTTCCGTTCAGGCATCGGAGCGTAATGAACGGTTAACCGCCTCACCTCGCCCAGCGTGCTTCCCCACCAGCGGCAGCACGATACGGCCGCGGCTTCAGTTTCTTGTTGCTGAACATGAAACCATTGCCGGGATTCTGTGCAAGTGGAATTTCGTTCCACGGCACGGAATTCCCACAGCAGGATGAGGCGCTTAACGCGTCAGCGGCAATCCAGATGCGTCTCGAACCAGCTTTGCAGCGACGCCGACAGCGGCGGCCAGGCGCGCTGGAAGCCGGAGAGATTCCTGGCGTTCGCGCGGTAAATCCCGCGCAGTTCCTCGTCTATCGCGGGGAGATCGACGCCGGCGCAGCGGCCTTCGCTGACGATCTTCCGCCCATCCACAACCACATCGCGCAACAGCGACGCATTGCCGCGCGCGAACAGGAGATCGATGGGTTCGACCGGCATGATCCGGTCGCGATCGAGTCGATCGAGATCGATGGTGACGAAATCGGCCGGCGCGCCTGATATGAGCGCTCCCGTTCCCGGTGCACCGGTCGCCTTCCGGCCGTTGGCGATTGCGAGCGCGAGGAATTCGCAAGTGGTCCAGGTGCGTTCGAAGCCGACGCCGCCGTGCATCATCTGCACCAGCCGCATCTCACGCAGCACGTCGTCGTCCTCGTCGAGCGCCAGCCCATCGACGCCGACCGCGATGGCGCAGCCGCATTTGTGTGCGGCGGCGATCGGCGCGAGGCCGGAGCGCAAATGAAGATTGGAAGAGAAATTGGTGACGATGCGCGCGCCGGAGGCCGCGATCATCTCGATCTCGTCGGGGCGGGCATGAATGCAATGCGCCAGCGTCAACCGCTCCGATAGGAAGCCGATGTCACGGAGGTAGCGGACGATACCATCCGGAAAATGCTGGTCCGCCCAGGCGCGCTGGTAGATGGTCTCCAGCAGATGCATGTGGATGCGCCGCCCGGTCTGTGCGGAGTTCTCGGCCACCGCCTCCAGCAACGGTTTTGAGCACCACTGCACGCCGGCCGGGCCCAGTTGCACGTCGACCTTCGGCCCCGCGATGGCCGCAGCAATCGCATCGGTGAGCTCGATATAGGCTTTCGGCGACATCGGCCCGCGGACGAACATCTGTTCGATCGTGCTGCGATCGTCCTTGGAGAGGCCGGAGAGAACCGGCTCTTCATCGCCATACACCACCGGATTCTGGTCGCGCACCGCAAGCGCAAACGCGATGCGGATGCCGACGTCGGACGCCGCGCGCGCGATCGCGCTGGCCTCCTCCACCAGCGGCATGGTGCCGCTTGGCCGGGTGTAATGGATCATCATCGCCGCGCAACCCGCGCGCGCCGAACGCGCCAGCGCCGAGGCCGCCGTCAGATACGGATCGACCGGCGTGCCGAGCGCCGAGCGGAGGATCCAACTTTCAAGCGGCATGCCTACCGCGCCGAACGAGGACGCGGTCGGGCGCGCGTGGTCGTGGGCATTGACGAAGGCGGGAAGCACGAGGGAGCGCGAGCTTGTGGCGGGAGGCGCTGTCCCGGAGATATCGGTGATAACGCCGTTGTCGTGTCGCAGCACGACGTTTTCGAGGAGGCCGCCGTCGGGTCCGGAGAACAGGCTGTGTGCCGGAATATCTGTAGCCATGACCTACCCTCGTCGTCATTGCGAGCGAAGCGAAGCAATCCATCTCGCCACAAAAAGAAAGAATGGATTGCTTCGTCGCTTCGCTCCCTTGCGCAAACGCTTCGCGTTTGTCGCAGGCAATGACGAAGTTAGTTCGCCGTATAGACCAATTCCCGCTCCGCGCGCGGCGGCAGAAATTCGCGCGAGAAGATTTCCGCAGGTGTGGGCGCCCGCGCGAGCTGGTAGCCTTCGACGATGATGCCGATGGCGCGGGCCATGCGATCATCCTTGACGTCGCCGACGCCGATTTCCTTCATCTCGGGCGAGACGATCAGCTTGTCAAAGGAATATTGCAGGCGGCGCTTTTCGACCTCGACATTGATCAGATTGTCGTAATTGACAGCGGCTTTCATTCCGGCATTCTGATCCTTGGCGATCGCGATCATACCCTTGTTGACGGCGCGGACGAGACCGGCGACGGCCTTCGGATTGGAGGCCAAAAGCTTGCGCGAGACCATCACGCCGTTGGAATAGAGATCGAGCCCGTAATCGCCGAACTGGAACCATTTGTAGTCCTTGTCGGGATCCTGGCGGTTCAGCACCAGATTGAAGTAGCTCGTGATGTTGAACACCAGGGCGGCGTCGATGTCGCCCTTGATCAGCATTGGCTCCTGCAGGTTCGGCGCCATGTTGGAGATCTTGATCTTCTCGCCCTCGAGCTTGTTCTTCTGCGCGAACACCGGCAGCAGCCGGGTGGTCGGCGTGCCCTGCGCGCCGCCCAGCGTATGGCCTTCGAAATCCTTGATGGTGTTGATGCCGCTGGTCTTCTTGGTAACGATGGCAAATGGCGGCTGGTTCCAGATCATGTAGACCATGACCGGGGCGTCCTGCGGCTTGGTCGAGGCGTTCTGGATGATGGCGTTGACGTCGCCGAAGCCGGCATCATAGGCGCCCGACATGATGCGCGTTACCGTGGCTCCGGAGCCCTCGCCCTGGTCGATCACGACGTTGAGGCCTTCCTCTTTGAAATAGCCGTTGTCCTTGGCATAGAAGAACGCGGCGTCGGACCCTTGCGTCTTCCAACCCAAGGTAAACTTGATCGTCGTCTCCTGGGCACCGGCGGTGCCGGCGAACAAGGCAACTCCCAACAGCGCGGCGCTTACTCTGGCTAACATGGCGATCTCCTCGACTGGGTTGGATGGCGGTGACAAAATCCTGCTTCAAGTGGCGATCACGTCGTTCTTGCGGGTGGCCCAGCCGGTGACGCGTCCCTCGATCACAGAGAAGATGACGTAGAGCGCAACGCCGAGGCCGGCGAGCACGAACAGGCCGGCGAACACCAGCGGCACGTTGAAATTCGAGGACGCGGTCATCATGACGTTGCCGATGCCGCGGTTGGAGGCGACGGTCTCCGACAGCACCGCGCCGACGAAAGCGTAGGAGATCGCGACTTTCAGCGAGGCAAAGAAGAAGGGCATGGTGCGGGGCAGACCGACGTTCCAGAGGATGTCGAGTTTGCTGGCGCCGAGCGCCTTCAGGACATCTTCGAGCTCGGGTTCGGTGGTTGCGAGGCCCGTCGCGATGTTGACCACGATCGGGAAGAAACAGATCGACAACGCGGTCAGCACCGCTGGAACCGTGCCGGAGCCGAACCACAGCACGAAGATCGGCACTACGGCGACTTTTGGAATCGACGAGAAGCCGACCAGCAACGGATAGGCGGTATCATAAGCGGTCTTGGAAACGCCGATGACCGCACCGAGGACGACGCCGAGGCCGACGCCGAGCACGAAGCCGATCATCGTCGTAGCCAGCGTCTGCAGGATGTGCGGCCAGAGAATCGGGAACTTCTCAAACAGCGTGACGAACACCTGCGACGGGCGCGGCAGCACCAGATCGGACATCCCGGTCATCAGGCAGAACAATTCCCAGGCCACAAAGAACAGGACGATCAGTCCCGCCGACCAGGCCTTTTGGCTATAATCGAAATCGCTCATGGTCAGGCCGCTCCCTGTGCCGATGCGGCCTCGTTCGATGCAGTTCGGGCATCGACGATGAACGCGCGGAGCTTCTCGTTCAGCGCGACGAAATCCGGCTCGAAGGTCATCGCGACGGTGCGTGGGCGGGCGAAGGTGACGCGGCTATCGTCGATGACGCGGCCGGGCCGCGCGCTCATCACGCAGATGCGGCTGCCGAGGAACGCCGCCTCGCGCAGATCGTGGGTCACCAGCAGCACGGTCGGCTTGTGGGCGATCCAGAGATCCTGCAGGATCGACCACAGCTCTTCGCGCGTGAACTGGTCGAGCGCGCCAAAGGGCTCGTCGAGCAGCAGCATGCGCGGCTCATGGATCAGCGCGCGGCACAGATTAGCGCGCTGAAGCATGCCGCCCGAGAGTTGCCAGGGGTAGCGACTGCCAAAACCCTTGAGGCCGACCTGCTCCAGCAGCGCATTGGCCTTGTCGCGGAATTCGGTCTTGCGGAGTTTTCGGAATTGCGAGCGGAACGGTTCGACGATCTTGAGCGGCAGCATGATGTTCCGTTCGATCGTCATCCAGGGCAGCATGGTCGGGTTCTGGAACGCCATGCCGACGCGCAAGGCGCGCGCCGCCACTTCCCGGCCGCCGACGATGATCACGCCGGTGGACGGCTGCACCAGCCCGCTCACCAGCCGCAGGATGGTCGACTTGCCGCATCCGGACGGCCCGACGAGAGCGACAAACTCGCCATCGGCGATCCGCAAGCTCGTCGTGGCAAGGGCCGGCACCGCGCGAGCACCGCGGCCGAAGGTGACGGAAGCCTCCGACAACTCGATGGCAACGGGTGCGGCAGAAGCCGCAACCGGCAAGCCAGAGAATTCGGAATGTGGTTGCATGCGCATCATGGCTGGAAGTGCATGCAAGCCGAATGCCAGCGAAACCCGCACGCTAAATCAATGGGATCGCGGCAAGCCCGCCCGATCCAACGGATTCGTTTTGTGCAGTTACCCCGTCAAACTGCATGCAATTGAGGCGCTTAATCGGTACACAATTGTGATAAGAGACCCCATTCGAGCCCACGTTTAAGGATTCGCCGATGGCGCCCCGCGCCGCCAGCAAGTCAGCCGTACCATCCGACAAGGTCGGCGTGATTTGCCGCGCGCTTCGCCGCGCCATCATCGAACAGGCGCTCGAGCCTGGCGCGAAACTGCCCGAGGATTCGCTGGGCGAAAGATTCGGCGTCAGCCGCACCATCGCCCGGCATGCCCTGGGACAACTCGCCGCGGAAGGCCTCGTCGAGCTTCGCCGCAACCGGATCGCCGTCGTGGCAACGCCGAGCTGGCAGGATGCGCGCGATGCCTTCGATATAAGGATCGAACTCGAGCGGCTGGTGGTGCGACAACTCGCCGGCAGGCTGACCAAGAGCCAGGTCGCCGAACTGAACGCCCATGTCAACGCCGAGGACCGCGCCCGCGACGGCACGGACGCGGTATCGCTCCGGCTGGCGACGGAATTTCACATCCTGCTCGCCAACATGACGAACAGCCCGATCCTGGTGCGTTACGTCAGCGAGGTCGCCTATCGCTGCTGCCTGACGCTGTCGCTGTACAGCCGCCCCCATTCGTCGGAATGCGCGATCAACGAACATCGCGCGATCATCGCAGCACTGGTCAAGGGCGACGAAGCCAAGGTGATGGACCTGATGCACAGCCATCTGGATTCCGTCGCCAATCGCGCCCTGGTGGCCCCCGCCCCGCAGCGTGGCCGCGATTTGCTGGATATTCTGGCGCCCTATGCCGAGGAAGGCGATGGTGGGCGCGTGGTGAAGATGCCGAAGGTGGTCAGGGCGAGGTAATCCGTCTCCGTCATGGCCGGGCTTGTCCCGGCCATCCACGTCCTTGCCTCTACAAGCACGAAGGACGTGGATGCCCGGGACAAGCCCGGGCATGACGAGCGTCGCTAGCTCAAGCCTCAATCCCTCGCTGCACCAGAATGCGCTCGGCGCTGTCGTTCCAGACGTCCATCTTCACGATCTGTCCGCCTTTGACCACGAAGCGGTCGACGTAGCGGTTGCCTTCGAACGGCGTGCCGTCGATCCACTCGCCGTACAGCGTGCCGATGCTGTAGACGACGGTCTCGTCCGTACCCGGGCAGACATCGAAACGATCCATCTTCTTCTTGACCCAGCGATAGCGCCGCGCGTTGAAACCGGTCGGCCCGCGCGGATGATCGAACTCGCGCCCGCCGGTGAAGGTGATGATCGTGCCGGATTTCATGTAGGCGGCGGCCGCCTCGGGATCGGGGATCATCGAAGCCGTAAGATAGGCCTCGACCACCTGGGCGTCGGACATTCCCTTCGGCTCGTTCCTGGGCTCGGCTTTGGCGGCAACGGACATGGCGGTCTCTCCTGACGGCCGAACTCTACAATCGGGCCATCAAATTGCATGCACATATTTTGAACAATCCGGCCTCCAAACTGCACACAATCTGGAGCTGCCCTGGGAACGCCGTTCCGCTAGGTTGAGGGTTCCTCCAACGCGCCGCGCGATGAACACGAAAACCGCCTTCGATCTGATCTTCCGCAACGCCAGGACCCGGTCCTCAGTCACCCCGGTCGATATCGGCATTACCGGCGGGCGTATCGCGGCCATCGAACCCCGGCTTGCCTGCGAAGCGGCCGAGATCGATGTCGGCGGCAGGCTCGCCCTGCCCGGCTTCGTCGACACCCACATCCACCTCGACAAGGCCTGCCTGCTCGGCCGCTGCGGGCACAACCATGGCAGCGTAGCTCACGCCATTGCCGCGGTCGCCTCGATGAAGCGCGAATTCACGGTGGAGGACGTCTACGCGCGCGGTGCAAAAGTGATCGAGCGCGCCATCGTGCATGGCACCACCCGCATGCGCACCCATGTGGAGATCGATCCGCGCATTGCGCTGCGTGGCTTCGAAGCGGTCAAGGCGCTGAAGCGCGACTATGCCTGGGCGCTCGATCTCTCGATCTGCGTGTTTCCGCAGGAAGGCTTGACCAACGATCCCGGCGCCGAGGAACTGCTGATTGCCGCGTTGCGCGACGGCGGCGATGCGATCGGTGGCTGTCCCTATATGGACACCGATCCGAGCGCGCATCTCGAAAAGATATTTGGTCTGGCGCAGGAGTTCGACCTCGATATCGACCTGCACCTCGACTTCGATCTCGATCCGTCGTGGTGGCATCTCGAAGAGGTCTGCCGGCAGACCGAGCGGCGCAATTACCAGGGCCGCGTCGCGATCGGTCATGCCACCAAATTATCCGCGCTGCCGCCGGAACGGCTGAAGGCAGCCGCAGCGCGGCTGGCCAAATCGGGCGTCGCCGTGACCGTGCTGCCCGCGACCGATCTCTATTTGATGGGGCGTGACGCCACGCATAATTCGCCGCGTGGGCTGACGGTGGCGCACAAGCTCGTCGAAAACGGCGTTCTCTGTTCGGTCGCGACAAACAACGTGCTCAATCCCTTCACCCCGTTCGGCGATGCCTCGCTGCTGCGAATGGCGAATTTTTACGCCAATGTCGCACATGCCGGCGTCAGCGAATTCGACGCCTGCCTCGATCTTGTCACCGAGCTGCCGGCGCGGCTGATGAATTTGCGGGACTATGGCATCGCACCGGGCAACCCCGCCGATCTGGTCATCCTCGATACCAACAGCGGCCTGAACGCGATTGCGGAACTGCCCGATATGCTGATGGGATTCAAGAACGGACGGCAGGTGTTCGAGCGTAGCCGGCCCACGCTGTTTCGTCCGCAGGCATAGCCGCTTCGCAAACCTCGTCATGCCCGGGCCTGAACCGGGCATCCACGTTTTTGTTCGAAGCAAGCAAGGATGGCGTGGATGGCCGGGTCAAGCCCGGGCATGACGAAGAAGCCGAGACGATGCTCCGCGTCGTCGCGAACCATGCAGGCCCTGCCCTGCCTTATGCGCTGGCCTGCAATTGACGGCCTCGCCAATCATTGTTGTTATCGGCCAACGACAACAAGCCCGGGCAGGAAAATCATGAAAAAGGCCACCACCATAAGAAGCGTCGAAACGCTCGCCTGCGACGCCGGCTGGCGGAATTACCACTTCGTCAAGGTCATGACCGAGGACGGCATCGTCGGCTGGAGCGAGTATGACGAGGGCTTTGGCGCGCCCGGCGTGACGGCAGCAATCGAGCGGCTTGGCGTGCGTGTGGTCGGCAAGAACGCCTTCCAGCATGAGCGGATCTACGCCGAACTGTTTGCCGCGACGCGCCCCGCCGCCGGCGGCGTGGTGGCGCTGGCGCTTGGCGCCATCGAGAACGCCCTGCTCGACGTCAAGGCCAAGGCGCTGGGCGTGCCCTGTTACGAACTGCTCGGCGGCAAGATCCGCGACCGTATCCGGGTCTACTGGTCGCATTGCGCGACTTGGCGCATCAATCATCCCGACTGGTTCAAGCCGGCGATAACTGATCTCGACGGCGTCAAATCGATCGGCAACGAGGTGCGCGAGAAAGGCTTTACGGCGATGAAGACCAACATCTTCGTCTACACCGACGGCAAGCCGCAGGGCTGGCGGCCAGGATTTGGCTCGCCGTTCGAGCCGGAGATCAACGTCGACCGCAAGGTGCTGCGAAACCTCTGCATGCATCTGGAAGCGATCCGCGACGGCGCCGGGCCGGATGTCGACCTGCTGCTCGACCTCAACTTCAACGCCAAGACCGAGGGCTACCTCAAGATCCTGCGGGCCATCAAGGACATGGACCTGTTCTGGGTGGAGATCGACACTTTCAACCCGCAGGCGCTGGGCTACATCCGCCGCCAGAGCCCGCATCCGGTCTCATCCTGCGAGACGCTGCTGGGTCTGCGCGAGTTCCTGCCCTACTTCAACGAACAGGCGATGGATGTCGCCATCATCGACACGCCCTGGAACGGGGTGTGGCAATCGATGAAGATCGCTGCCGCCGCCGAACATTTCGAGGTCAACGTCGCGCCGCATAATTTCTACGGCCACCTCTGCACCATGCAGAATGCACATTTCTCGGCTGCCGTGCCGAATTTGCGCATCATGGAAACCGATATCGACCGGCTGGCGTGGGACCATGAACTGTTCACGCATGTGCCTGACATTGTTGACGGCCATCTCATCATGCCGGATCGCCCCGGCTGGGGCACCGAACCCAACGAGGAAGGCCTGCGCGCCCACCCGCCGAAGAACAAGGGTGGGCTGTTGAACTACGGGCAGAAGAAGTAGCGGAAACCACGGGCCGTCATACCCCGCGCATGCGGGGTATCCAGTACTCCGCGGCCTATCTACTCAATCACTGACGTCTCGGCGTACTGGATCGCCCGCCTTCGCGGGCGATGACAGTCGTGGTTCCCGATTGGGTTTTGCAGAACACCGCTCAATTATCGTTCGGTGCTTTCGCGAACGCGCTCTCGATCACGTCGCCGATCGGCTGCCAGGAATTGCCGTCGAACTGCACCAGCCGCATCTGTTCGATCGGGTGGAAGTCGGCCGGCCCGGTATTCATGGCAATTCCCGGAAGCACTAACCCGCTCTGGTAATTCCTGAGCGACGCCGCCTGCCGCATGATGTTCTCGCGCGACAGGTCGTCGCCGCACTGGGTCAACACCTGGGCCAGGGTTTCGGCCGCGGCATAGCCGAAGATGGCGTAGCTATCGTCCTTGTCGCCATCGGGATAATATTTGTCCATGAACACAAGCCACCCCTTGATAGCGGGGTCTTCCTTCCAGGCGGTGTCGCTGGCGTCCTTCAGAAACGAGGTGGAGATCACGCCGACGGCGTTCTGAAGCCCGGCCGGGCGCAGCGCGTTGGCGATCGAAGCCGCCGCATTGACCAGCAGCAACACTGGATGCCAATCCAGCTCGGCCGCTCTACGAATGGCGCGGGCTGAGATCGGCGGCGCGCAATTGAGCACGAGCACTTCAGCGCCGGAGTTCTTGAGGATGTCAACCTGCGCATCGATGGACACGTCCGCATCGATGGCAATGTCGGCCACGATCATGTTGGCGGTGAGACCGAGCCCCTCCTGCAATCCCCGGAACAGGTCGCGGCCGAACTGATCGTTCTGCCACAGCACGGCGATCTTCTTGCTGGGATAGGCGGCCTGGATGTAATTGGCGTAGATCCGGCCCTCGGCGCGAAACGTCGGCTGCCAGCCCATCGTCCACGGAAATCGCTTCGGGTGCGCCCACTCCTCGTCGCCGGAAGCGACAAAGAGCTGCGGGATGCTCCTCTCATTGAGATAGGTTCGCGTCGCCAGATTGCCCGGCGTGCCGAAAGATCCGAACATCAGGTGCACGCGCTCCTGCTCGACCAGTTCACTGGTGTGTTCGACCGCCGTTCGCGGATTCGAGCTGTCATCGCGCGAGATGAACCTGATCTTGCGGCCGTTGATCCCGCCGCGCTCATTGATCATGTCGAAATAGGCGGCCTCCGCCCTTCCGATCGAAGCGAACGCCGCCAGCGGTCCGGTATACGGCATGATGTTGCCGATGCGGATTTCGGTATCGGTCACGCCAGCAGCCTGGGCCGGCTGCAGGGCGGCCAACAACAATGCAGCGAAGAAGGCTGGTAACAGCCATTTTATTCTTGTTTTCATCAGCGCGGCCTCGAACGCCAAGCTCGCGGGAGCTTGTGACGCCACCCAGCGGAAGCGATCATAGCGCCGAAAATAGGGTTGTTGAACTCAAATGTTGTGGCGGACCTGTAGGATGGGTTGGAGCAAGCGATGCCCATCGATCACACCGCACGAAGTTGATGGGTATCGCTTCGCTCCACCCGCCTTACGAATCGGCGTCAACGCAGCGCGATATCCAGCCATCCCAGCGCATTGACCGTGACGCGGTCGCCGGTATCGACCAGCACGGTCGTGGTCTCGGCCTCGATGATGGCGGGACCTGTCAGCGTGTGGCCCGGCTGCAGGGCATCGAGTGAATAGACGGGAACTTCGCGCCAGCCGCCGAAGAAAGCCTGCCGCTTATCGCGCGGCAAACAGGCGCCGGATGCCGCAGCCTCGCGCGCGCCCTCATCCTGCCGCTGGACTTCACCCACGGCGGCGACGCGGGCGTTGACGAAGACAACCTCCTGGCCCCGCGAGGCGTAGGTGTACAATTCTTCGTGCCGGATATGAAAGCGGTCCTCGATCCGGTCGACGAGATCGGCGGCGTTCCAGTCGAGGCCGTCGAGCGAGACGTCGATCTCAAAGATCTGCTCGCCATAGCGCATCTCCGCGGAGCGCTCGATTGAAATCTTTCCGTTGAACCATGAGCGAAGCCGGCCGGCGGCCTGCTGCTCCAGATCGGCAAACAGTTCGCGCACCTCATTGGCGGTGATGCGCGCGGCGGCGCCATAGTGCGTGCGGCTGACTTCGTAGCGGAGATCGCTGGTCAGCATGCCCCACGCCGATAGCACGGAGGCCACCGTCGGCACGATGATGCGCTTGATCTCGAGTTCGCGCGCGACTTCCGCCGCATGCAGGCCCGCCGCGCCACCAAAACTCAAGAGCGCGAACTTTCGCGGATCGACGCCGCGGCGCAGCGTCATCAGGCGGATGCCGTCGGCCATGTTCAGATTGATCATGCGGTAGATGCCGGCGGCGGCCTCGACGCGTGATAGCTCCATCGCCTTGGCGACGCGGTCGACGGCGGCCTCCGAGGCCGTTCGGTCGAGCGGGCGCCTGCCGCCCATGAAGGCTGCGGCATCGAGATAGCCGAGCACGACATTGGCGTCGGTGACGGTGGCGGCCAGACCGCCATTGCCGTAGCAGGCCGGGCCCGGCACCGAGCCGGCGCTTTCCGGCCCTACCCGCAGCGTGCGACTGGCATCGACGCTCGCGATCGAGCCGCCGCCGGCAGCGATGCTCGCGATATCGAGGCTGCGCAGCGCAATGCGCTGGCCCGCGAGCATGCCGTCGGCCGACAAGGACGCCTGCCCGCCAGATATCAGCGAGATGTCGGTCGAGGTGCCGCCCATGTCGAACGGCACGAGGTCGGGGATGCCGACCAGATCGGCGCAGCGCCGGCCACCGGACATGCCGCCCGCGGGGCCGGAGAGCACCGTGCCCGCTGCGAGCCGCGAGGCCTCCTCGACCGGCGCCATGCCGCCATGCGACAGCACCACGAAGAGACTGCCCTTGAAGCCGGCTTCGGCGAGCCGCGTTTCGAGATTTTTCAGATAGCGCCGCACGATCGGCTCGACATACGCGTTCACGATCGTGGTCGAGACACGCTCATATTCCTTGATCTGCGGCAGCACGTCGCTGGAGCGCGAAATGCTGATGCCGGGCAGCGCCTGCGTCAGCCGCTCGACGGCGGCGAGTTCATGCACGGGATTGAGGTAGGAATGCAGAAAGCACACCGCGACCGAACTCGCGCCCGACTGCCGGATTCCGGAAATGGCGTCGTCGAGCGATTTTGCATCGAGCGGAATCAAAACCTCGCCGCTGGCCTTGAGCCGTTCCTTGACACCAAAACGTCGTTCGCGCGGCACCAGGGGCTCCGGCGGCGGCGAACGCAGGTCGTAGCGATCGGGCTTGAGACCCTCGCGCATTTCGATGACGTCGCGATGGCCTTCGGTGGTCAAGAGCGCGACCTTTGCGCCCTTGCGCTCCAGCAGTGCGTTGGTGGCAACCGTGGTGCCGTGAACCAGCCGGTCGGTCGCAGCGAGCATTTCCACGCGCGACAAATTCAGCCGCCGCGCCAGCTCATCGAGCCCCGCCATCACGCCGAGCGACTGATCCGCCGGGGTGGATGGCGATTTTGCAAATACCGTCCGCCCGCTCTCGTCGGTGGCCACGAGATCGGTGTAGGTCCCGCCGACGTCGACGCCTATCCTGAACATCATGAGGACGCCTGCTCCGCCGGAGCGTTCGTCAGGCCTTGCTCGCGATCGCGTTGGCGGGCTTCTCCCGTTCGCTTATCAGGCGGTCCCCATCCGCCGCCGCCGGACGAACGTATCTCAAGGCAATCGCCGGGGCGCAGCTCGATGCCGACTTCTTTGGTGCGCAGCACGCGCGGCTCGCGGCCTTCTGACAGCAACCGATAATGATGCGGCTTGCCATCCTCGCCGCCGAGCATGCCGCAGGGGCCGTGGCGCGCGCCGTCGCCCGCGGTGTTGCCCTTCGCGATCTTTTCCGTCTCCAGCACCAGATCGAGCGATACGCCGAGCCCGCCGCGATGCTGGCCGTCGCCACCGGAACCCGGGCGGAATTCATGCGTGCGGAAATGCAGGGGAAAGCGCACCTCGGCGACTTCGAGGCTGCCGAACTTCAGCCCGCCGACCGAATGCCATTCGCCGATCGACGACCAGCCGTCGCCGCCAGACGACGCGCCGCCGCCGGGCCGCGCCTGGAACAGGTGCCAGATGAAATTCTTCCCCGTGCGCGGGTCCTCGCCCTGGATTGCGATCCGGAACCTGCGGCTCCAGCCCGCCATCGCACGTTCGGGGCAGGACGCCGACAACGCCTTCACGATAGCTTCGACGATTTCATTCGAGGGATGGCTGGTGCACAGCGTCACCGGCCGCCCCGGATCGGCCCACACCACCGTGCCTTGCTTCGCGATCACCTTCAGCGGCCGCAGCGCGCCGGTGTTTTTTGGGATCTCGGCGTCGATCAGATAGGCGAACGCCATCGCCACCGCCGCCTGCATGTTGGCGTGCGAGGAATTCACAAAGCTGGTCGATTGCGGATCGGAGTCGGAAAGATCTACCTCGACGTCGCTGCCCTTCTTGGTCACCTTCGCAGCGATGCGGATGTCGGTGCGGCCATGACCGTCATCGTCGAGAAATGCCTCGCCGTAGAACACGCCGTCCTTCCAGGTCGAAACAACAGCGCGGGTCTGCTGTTCCGTCGCGTCGAGGATGGCTTCCATGGCGGCTTCGACCACCGGCGCGCCGAATTCGGCGAACAATCGCGACAGCCGCCGCTCGCCGAGATGCGCCGCGCCGAGCATGGCGGCAAGATCGCCGCGGAATTCGCGGGGGTTGCGGATGTTCAGCGCCAGCAGATCGAGCAGGTCGTCGCGCAGCTTGCCGGCCTCATAGAGTTTTATTGGCGGGACGCGCAGGCCTTCCTGATAGATCTCGGTGGCGGCGGGGTTATAGGCACCATGGGTCGCGCCCCCGATATCGCTCTGGTGCGCGCGCACGATGGTCCAAAGCAGCCGCTTGTCACCGGCGAAGACCGGAACAAAGGCGGTCAGATCGGGCAGATGGCTGCCGCCATGATAGGGATCGTTGAGCAGGATCACGTCGCCCGGTTGCACGTCCTTGAACCGCTCCTCGACAGCGAGCGTTGCCCAGGGCAGCGCGCCGACATGAACCGGCAAATGATCGGCCTGCGCGATCAACCGGCCGCCGGTGTCGCAGATCGCCAGCGAAAAATCGCGACTGGAATTGAGGATCTGCGAATAGGAAGTGCGAAGCATCGCTTCGCCCATCTCTTTCACGATCGAACTGAGCCGGTGCTGGACCACGGAGCGCGTGATGGGATCGATCTTGGCGGACATTGAACCTGTTCTTGTTATGCTGATCAGAGCGTACGTGCGACTTCCTCGAGCGCGCCCGATGCCGCATCGATGATCGCATGTATATCGGCATCCGTCATCGGGGTTGACAATGCCATCAACCGGTTGCCCGCGGCCAGCACGCCGCAATTGAGAAATGCGCGGTTGAAAACCGCCTGACGCCGCGCTTCCTCCTCGCTCAGGTAAGCCGAGCGATAGTCGCGGACCGGTCGGTCGGCGAAATGAATCTTCAGCAGCGAACCCAACCCCACCGTGCCTCCGGGCACGCCGTGGCGCCTGAACGCGACATCGATGCCGGTGCGAACCGCCTCGCCCATCGCATCGAGACGCGCAAAGGCCGCGTCGTCGAGTAGCTCCATCGCGGCGATCCCCGCCCGCATCGTCACGGGATTGGCGGAGAAGGTGCCGCCATGCGGCAGCGCCGGCTTGCCCGGGCGCGGATCGAACACCGCCATGACATCCCTGTGGCCGCCAATCGCGCCAACCGGAAAGCCGCCGCCGATGATTTTTCCCAGCGTGGTCAGGTCGGGATCGATATTCCAGATGCCCTGCGCGCCACGATAACCCAGGCGGAAGGTGATGACCTCGTCGAAAATCAACAGCGCGCCGACCTCGCACGTGACTTTTCGCAGCGCCTCCAGATAGGTTCGATCGGCTGGCGCGAGACCAGCGCGGTTCGGCATGGGATCGACCAGCACGCAGGCGAGCCCCTCGCCGTGCTCGCGGACCAGGCTGATGGCGGCTTCGGTATCGTTGAAAGGAATGGTGACGACATCGGCCAGCACGTTGTCAGGCGTGCCCTTCGCATAGGCGACCGAAACCGGCGCGTTACGGCCCCAGGCTTCCGGCGTCGGATCGAGGCTCACCTCGGCATAGTCATAGGAGCCGTGATAGGCCCCCTCGCATTTCGCGATTTTGGGGCGGCCGGTATGCGCGCGCGCCGCTTTCAGCGCCATCATCACGGCTTCGGTGCCGGAATTGGCGAAGCGGATTTGCTCGACGGAGGGCAATCGCGAAGCAAGGAGTTCGGCGAGATCGACCTCGGATTCCGTCGGCAGGCCGAATGCGGACCCCAGCGCCAGTTGCGCGGTCGCCGCTGTTATCAGCGCGGGATGGGCGTGGCCGTGAATCTGCGAGGTAAAATTGTTGATGCAGTCGATGTAGAAATTGCCGTCGAGATCCCAGACCCGGCAGCCCTCGCCGCGCGCGGCGTAGATCGGATAGGGCTTCATGAACACGGTGGTGCGGCTGTTGCCACCGGGCAGGCTCGCCAGCGCGCGATCATACATTTTTTGCGAGGAAGAATTTGAATCCGGGTACATGCGGCTTCCGAGCGTGGTGGGGCAAGTTCTTATAGCCGCTGGCTTTTTGCCCGCAAATCTCGGCTTTGTCACGGCTGGCCTGCAACCCCGCGGAACCGACATCGGCCGAGGGCTCACGATTACGTGTATCGAATGGCGCGCAAAAAACATCACCTATCGACGGAATAGAGTGCGGCGCCACGCGTCACCACCCCATGCACGCAGTTTGCATCATGGGAGTCACAATGACCAAATCCTCGATCCGTACCCTGCTTACCGCCGCGATTTCGCTGGCCATCATCTCGAGTGCGAGCGCGGCGCCTCCGGCCAAGACCGCCGCCACCGCAAAGGGGCCAACGCTGACCGACAACAAGGGCATGTCGCTCTACACGTTTGACAAGGATTCCGACGGCAAGTCGGCCTGCAACGGCCCATGCGCGGCGAATTGGCCGGCGCTGAAGGCGGACGCCGGCGACGCCGCGGGCGACAATTATACCATCGTCACCCGCGACGATGGCTCCAAACAATGGGCCTACAAGGGCAAGCCGCTCTACACATTCGTAAAGGACCAGAAAGCCGGCGACATCACCGGCGACGGGTTTCTCAACGGCGCGTGGCATCTGGCGCAACCCTGATCTGTTGGATCGACGAACACCATCGCTCGCGCGGCCGCCGTCAACCCCGCGGGAGACGCGCGAGCCACTTCAACAAGTCACTCGAACCCGGAGGGTAAAATGCTGCAATTTCTCAAACCCGGCCTGGGCACGGCAATCTTCGGCGTACGCCTGCTTGTCGCTTTCGCCGCACCGCCGTTTGCGTTCGCGCAGGAAGCTCATCCACCGGCGCAACACGCCGCGACATCAGAGGAAAGTGCGTTCCTCGCCGAAAACGAGGCCGCGATGAGCAAGATGATGAGCGCGATGGAGGCAAAGCCAGCCGGCGACATCGACCGCGACTTCGTCGCCATGATGGCACCGCATCATCAGGGCGCGATCGACATGGCCGTGCTCGAATTGCGCTACGGCAAGAACGAGCAGCTCCGACGTATCGCGCAGGAAATCATCGTCAGCCAGATGCAGGAAATCGCGGCGATGAAGCTTGCGATCGGCGAACAGGTTCCGCCCTCCGTTCCCGCGCCAACGCAAACCAACCAGGCGCCGGCGGAACATCATCACATGAGCATGCAAGCAGGCATGAAGAAATAGGAGCGACAGATGAACTATTCGGCTTTGAGAAGCTGCCTGCTGGCCTGCACGATCGTTGCCACATCGGCTTCTGCCCGCGCCGGCCAGGCCCCCGGCGCCGCGACCTCCCCCGACATTCCGATCAGCCATCGCGACCGCGTCTACGCGGCGGAACAGTTCTCGAACACGGTATCGGTCACCGATCCCGTCGACAACAAGCTGCTCGGCGTGATCCGCCTCGGCGATCCGCAGCCCGGTAATTTCAGCCCGCTCTACAAGGGACAGGTGCTGGTCCACGGCATCGGCTATTCGCCCGACCACAAGACCCTCGCCATCGTCTCGATCGGATCGAATTCGGTGACGTTCATCGACACCGCGACGAATGCGGTCAAGCACGTCACCTATGTCGGCCGTTCGCCGCATGAGGCCTTCTTCACGCCGGATGGAAAGGAAGTCTGGGTTACTGTACGCGGCGAGAATTACATCAGCGTCATCGACGCCGCGAGTTTTTCCGAGAAGACGCGCATCGAGGTGCCGGCAGGCCCCGGCATGCAGATCTTCTCGCCCGATGGCAAATACGGCTACATCTGCTCATCCTTCAATCCGGAAACGGTCGTGGTGTCAGTCGCCGATCATGTCATTGTGGCGCGCGTGAAGCAGGAAAGCCCGTTCTGCCCAAACATCGCTGCCACGCCTGATGGCGAACAGGTGTGGTTTACGCTGAAGGACATCGGCAAGACACAGGTGTTCAACGCCAAACCGCCGTTCAACCCAATCAGAACGATCGAGACCGGCCCGATCACCAATCATGTCAATTTCGCGCGTACGCCGAAGGGAACGTTCGCCTATGTCACGATCGGCGGCACCAACGAGGTGAAAGTGTTTCGCACCGATGATTTCTCGCAGGTAACGACCATCCCGGTTGGCAATCTTCCGCACGGCATCTGGCCTTCCGGCGACGGCACGCGCATCTATGTCGGCCTCGAAAACGCCGATGCGCTGGCCGCGATCGACACGGCCACCAACAAGGCAGTTGCGAATATTCCGATCGGACAGGCGCCGCAAGCGATCGCCTATGTGCCGGGCGCAGCGCCCAATCCGGACGATCGCCAGAATTTGCAGAGCCTCGGCGTTGCCGGGCAGGTCGCGCACCTCACCCTCGGCGCGAAGGCTGAAGCGAAGGGCGAAAAGCCGCCGACCAGCGTCTCGCTGTTCGATCAGGGCTTGATCCAGGTTTTGCAGGCGTCGGTGACCGGCCTGCAACCGAAGCAGCGCTACGTGCTGGCGCTGGCCGACAAGATCGACGGAACCGGATCGGTGCAGCCCCTTGCCGCCTTCATGACCAATCCGGCGGGCTCAGCCATCGTCAATGCAGTCGGGCCAATCCGGCAGATCGTTCAGAATTCCGCCGCGGCCGAGCGGCGATATCTGGTGATCGCGCCCGGCGAGCCCTCAAAATTCGGAGATGCCGTGCAGGTTCAGAACCCATGAACGACATGCTGGGCTTGATCGAACCGGTGATTCCAGCCCTGCGCCGCTATGCGCGGGCACTGGTTCGCAATCGCGCTACTGCCGACGATCTGGTGCAGGACTGCCTGGAGCGGGCCATCAGCCACTGGAATCAGCGGCGCGCAGGCGATCCGCGCCCGTGGCTGTTCACGATCCTGCACAACCTTGCGGTCAACCAGTTCCGCCGCTCGGCGTACCGGGGCAAGCACATCGCCATCGACGAGGCCAATGAAGATGATTTCGGGCAGGAAGCCGTGCAAGAGCAGAAACTGATGTACCAGGATGTCCTCGAAAAGCTTGCGCGACTTCCGGATGACCAGCGCGCCGTGCTGCTGCTGGTCGCGGTGGAAGACCTGTCCTATGCCGACACAGCGAGGGTGCTCGACATACCGATCGGCACCGTGATGTCGCGCCTGTCGCGGGCGCGGGAAAAATTGCAGCAGGAAATCGAAGGGACTGCGGACGGCGCGACGAAAAACGTGGTGCAGTTGCGGAGCATGAAATGACCAATCGGCCCATCACGGAAGACGATCTCCACGCCTATGTGGATGGCGTTCTGGAACCCGAGCGAGCGGTGGAAGTCGCCGCCTATCTGGAAGACCACCCCGATATGGCCCGGCGCGCCGCCGCCTTTTCGGACCAACGCGATCTGCTGCGCAAGGCGCTGGCGCCGATCGCGGACGAGCCCGTGCCTTCGCAGCTCAATCTGTCCCGGATCATCGAGAGCCAGCGACGGCGTTCCTCCCCTCTCCGGTGGGCGGTCGCCGCCATGCTGATGCTGAGCATCGGCGGTGTCGGCGGCTGGGTGATGCGAGGCAGCCTGCAGAGCTCACCCGGCGGGCTTGCCGCGCTCGCGCAGGAAGCCGCTTACTCCTACAGCGTCTATGCGCCGGACCGGGTCCGGCCGGTCGAGATGCGGGCATCCGACAGCGCGCAACTGGTGCAGTGGGTGTCGAACCGTTTGAAGCAGCCGGTGAAGCTGCCGGACCTGACGGGTTCGGGCTATCGCCTGATGGGCGGGCGGCTGATCGCGACGTCGCACGGCCCGGCTGCGATGTTCATGTACGACGACGATCGCGGCGACCGACTCGTCGTAATGACGCGCCCGATGGCATCGGAGCAGAGCGCGCCGATGGCGCCGCATTCGGGAGGCGACGTCTCGGGCTTTGCCTGGGCCGATGGCGGGATGGGCTACAGCCTGGTGGGACAAGCCGCGGCCGAAGCCCTCAAACCGATCGCCAACGAGGTCCGCAGGCAGGCGCGCACGATCTAGGATTTCGACGGCTGGGTGTAGGCCAGGAAGACGATGGTCCCGACGATCAAGGCCGCGGCCATGAATAGCAGCACTGCAGGAAGGCCGAAGATCGTTGCGACCACACCCGTCGTCGATTGCATCAGCGCCGTGCCGAGGAAGAACGCGAGATTGATTGCAGACAAGGCCTTGCCGGCATTCTGCGCGCCGGCCAGTTGCTGTGTCATGCCGAAGAGCAGCGGCTGCGACGAGATAGCGAGGCCGATCAGCACCAGGAGCACGCCGTCAAATAGCGGCGGCAGCGCGGTCACGCCGAAGAGTTCCGACAGCGGATAATGCGGCGCGCCGGCGGCCATCAGGACAAGCAACAGGGCTACGAAGGAATGTGTAGCGGCCAGTAGTTCGCGGCGGTGGCCGATGGTGCGGTCGAGAATTCCCATCAGCACCGGTCCGGCGATCAGCGCGAGCGTGAACAGGCCAAGCGCATTGCCTGCCTCGATGCGACCAAGCGCCTTGATCTCCATCAGCCACGGGCCGCCCCACAATCCGCGCAACACCAGCGTGGCTGCCAGCGAGACCAACGCCAGCGCGATCAAGCCACGAAGCGGGCGCGACAGGCCGATGCGCAGCACCTCGGTCATCTGCGACAGCGGCGAGGAATTATCCGCGTGCGCAGCCGGCTGTTTCGGAACCAGCAGGAACACCGCAATCGCCACCACCGCGCCAAAACCGGCGGAGATCCAGAATCCCGCGCGCCACCCCCAGAATTCGACGACAAAGGCCAGCGGGCTCGCCGACAGCAGCATGCCGATATTGCCGATCGAGAGAATGATCCCGGACCACAGGCCGAAGCGCGCCGCCGACATCTGTTTGGCCGCCAGCGTCATCGGGCACATCAGCATGCCCGAGGTGGCGACGCCGAGCAGGAACTGCCCGAACAGAAAACCCTCCGGCCCGGTGGCGAGCCCCGACGCCAGCGCGCCGACGATCGTTCCCGCGAGCAGGCTCAGGGAAACCGGGCGGACGCCAAAGCGATCCATCGCGGCGCCAACCGGAATCTGCGAGGCGGCAAAGGCGAAATGATAAACCGAGGTAAGGCTCGCCAGCGTCTGCGGGGCGGTGCGGAAGTCGGCCGCCATCACGTCGAGGCTGATGGCCGGAATGGTCCGCAACAGCGTCGACAGCATATGGCCGCAGGCCAGCGCCAACAGCGCAAAAATCAGTGCACGGATGTTTATCCCCGCGTCATCGGCCTTGTCGTCCATGTTCATTTCATCCCGGGCATTTGGAGGCGGCGTATCACTAATATGCGCGAAGCGCGAATCTGCCCTCACCCGCAGGCTGCTTGATCGCGCCGGCCAGCGGAACCATGATGAAGTCGGCCGGCCGACCGTTCGGGTCGGCCTGTCCAGCGGCACGGAAGACCGCGATCGGGAGAACAATATGCAAGTCACGATGAAAGATCGTGTCGCCGTGGTCACCGGCGGCAGCAAGGGAATCGGACTCGCGGTCGCAAGGCGATTTGCCGCCTCCGGCGCCAAGGTCGCGATCCTTGCGCGCGGGGCAGCCGACCTGAAGGCCGCGCGGGAATTGCTGGCCAAGGATGGCATCGGGGTTCGCGACTATGTCTGCGATGTCTCGAAGGCATCGGATATTGCAAGCGCCCACGACAAGATTGTCGCCGATCTCGGCCCGGTCGACATCCTCGTCAACAACGCCGGCACGGCGCGGACGATGGCGTTCGAGAACATCTCTGACGAGGCCTGGCAGGAAGACCTCGATCTCAAACTGTTCGCCGCGATCCGTTTCTCCAGGCTGGTCTGGCCGGGCATGAAGGCGCGCAAATGGGGCCGTATCATCAACGTGCTCAACACCTATGCCAAGGCGCCGGCCGCCTCGTCGGCGCCTACCTCGGTATCGCGGGCGGCCGGCATGGCGCTGACCAAGGTGATGGCTGGCGAAGGCGGCGAGCACAACATTTTGGTCAACGCCATGCTGGTCGGCCTGATCATGAGCGATCAATGGGTGAAGCGGCACGCCGCGCAGGCGCCGGATATGGATTTCGAGGTGTTTGCAAAAAACCTCGCCAAGGGCACGCCCTTGGGGCGCATCGGCACGGCGGAGGAATTCGCCAATCTGGCGTGTTTCCTCGCCTCCGAGCAGGGATCGTTCATCACCGGCACCGCCATCAATGTCGATGGCGGCCGTTCGCCGGTAGTGTAGCGGCCTCGCAGCACCGTGGCTTCATGATTCAAGACGCCGCCTGTCGCGGCTCCTCAGAAGAGCGCGGCAAAGCGGCGCGTCTCCGGACGATGCTTCGCCCGCCAGGCGAACCATGACCTACAGAACGCGGCGTCCGAGAACGGAAGCCGCAAACAAAAAAGCCCCCGTTGCCGGGGGCCTTTTCGCTTTTCTTAGACCGCGTCCTTGGCGGCCTTGACCGGGCGGGCCCGGACGATCTTGCGGGCCGGCTTGGCCTTGAACATCATTTCCTCGCCCGTGAAGGGGTTGGTGCCCTTACGAGCCTTGGTCGCGGGCTTCTTGACCACGACGAACTTAGCGAAGCCGGGGACGAGGAATACCCCGTTCTTCTTGAGCTCCTTGTGGCCAACGTCGACGAGCGCTTCCATCACGCCCTTGACTTCCTTCTTCGAGACTTCGGTGGTGGTCGCGATCTTCTCGATCAGCTGCGACTTAGACATTTGGGTGGCCATGATTGCTCCATTTGATTCTGGCACCGGCGACGATATGGCGAAAACCGCCTAAAAAACAGGGTTTCCGACAATCTGCACAGCTATCTCGCTAGTCGAGTTGAACTGATTCGTCCAATTTTGGCTGGTTTTTAGGCCTCCGGAGCGCTCCGGAGGCCTCCGGAGCCTATTTTTAGGGGCTGTCAGGCACCTTGCCGGCCGTATTTTCGGACAATTTCAGACTGCGCCCGGGCCCCGCCGCTATCGTGGCGAGCCAGGATTTTCTACCTGCCTCCGTAAAATGAGCAGACCGATTGGCCGGTGAGCACGTTGTTTTCAGGAAGGATTTTCCGCTTCGCGTCGCGATTAGAAAATGACTCGCGTTCCCCTTCCATCGTAACATCTCACCCAAGGCGGACGCGTGAACGGTCCGCCATCAATATTTGTTCGGAGACTTCGCATGGATTTGACGCGTCTTGAGATCAATCGCCGCACCGCGCTGCTGACGTCGGCGGCCATCGCGGCCAACGTGATCAATCCGATGCGGGCCTTTGCCCAGGAAACGCCGCGCAAGGGCGGCGTGTTCAACGTCCATTACGCCGCCGAGCAGCGCCAGCTCAATCCGAGCATCCAGGCTTCGACCGGCGTCTACATCATCGGCGGCAAGATCCAGGAAAACCTCATCGATCTCGACGCCAACGGTCAGCCGGTCGGCGTGCTCGCCGAGAGCTGGGAAGCTTCCCCCGACGGCAAGACCGTGACGTTCAAGCTGCGCAAGGGCGTCACCTGGCACGACGGCAAGCCGTTCACCTCGGCCGACGTCGAATTCACCGCCATGAACATGTGGAAGAAGATCCTCAATTACGGCTCGACGCTGCAGCTCTTCCTCACCGCGGTCGAAACGCCGGACGCGGAGACCGCGATCTTCAAATACGAGCGGCCGATGCCGCTCAATCTGTTGTTGCGCGCCCTGCCCGACCTCGGCTACGTCTCGGCCAAGCACCTCTATGAGAATGGCGACATCCGCCAGAACCCGACCAACCTCGCGCCGGTCGGCACCGGCCCGTTCAAGTTCGTCAAATATGAGCGCGGGCAATACATCATCGCCGACCGCAACGAAAACTACTGGCGCCCCAACGCGCCCTATCTCGATCGTATCGTCTGGCGCGTGATTACCGATCGCGCCTCGGCCGCGGCGCAAATGGAAGCCGGAGAACTTCACTACGCTCCATTCTCAAGCCTGACGATCTCGGATCTGGCGCGGCTCGGCAAGGACAAGCGCTTCGTCGTCTCGACCAAGGGCAATGAAGGCAACGCCCGAACCAATACGCTGGAGTTCAACTTCCGCCGCAAGGAGTTGTCCGACATCAAGGTTCGCCGCGCGATCGCGCATGCGATCAACGTGCCGTTCTTCATCGACAATTTTCTCGGCGACTTCGCAAAACTCGGCACCGGGCCGATCCCCTCGACGTCGGCTGATTTCTATCCCGGTGCGGACACGCCGCAATATCCGTACGACAAGGCCAAGGCGGCCGCCCTGCTGGACGAAGCCGGCTTCAAGGCAGGCCGCGGCGGCACGCGCTTCTCGCTCAAACTGCTGCCCGCGCCGTGGGGCGAGGACATCTCGCTGTGGTCGACCTTTATCCAGCAATCGCTCGGCGAGATCGGCATTCCCGTCGAGATAGTGCGCAACGATGGCGGCGGTTTCCTCAAGCAGGTCTATGACGAGCACGCCTTCGATATCGCGACCGGCTGGCACCAGTACCGCAACGATCCCGCCGTCTCGACCACGGTCTGGTACCGTTCGGGCCAGCCGAAGGGCGCGCCCTGGACCAACCAGTGGGGCTGGGAAGACAAGACGGTCGACAAGACCATCGATGACGCCGCGACCGAGATCGATCCGGCCAAGCGCAAGGCGCTCTACGCCCAGTTCGTCAAGGAAGTGAATACGGAGCTGCCGGTCTGGATGCCGATCGAGCAGATTTTCGTCACTGTGATTACGGCCAAGGCGCGCAACCACTCCAACACCCCGCGCTGGGGTTCGACCAGCTGGCACGATCTTTGGCTTTCGGCTTAAGCCGATATCCGCCAAGATAGGATTATGCGCATCCTTGGCCTTGCGGGGCGGCGGCTTGCCGCCTCGATTCCGACCCTCATCCTGATCCTGATCGGCGTGTTCCTGCTGTTGCAGTTCGCGCCGGGTGACACTGTCGATGCGATGATGGCGCAGATGGGCGGCGGCGATGCTGCGACCGCCAAGGAGCTGCGCCAATTCTACGGGCTCGACCTCTCGATCCCGGCGCAACTCGGCAATTATCTGTGGCGGCTGGTGCGGCTCGACCTCGGCTTCTCCTCAATCTACGGCAAGCCGGTGGCGTCGGTCATCCTGGAGCGGCTGCCGCCGACCATCCTGCTGATGACCGCGTCGCTGTCTTTTGCGTTCTTCTTCGGGCTCGTGTTCGGCGTGATCGCCGCCCGCGGCGTCAACCGCTGGCCGGACACGCTGATTTCGACGCTGGGCCTCGTGTTTTACGCCACGCCCTCGTTCTGGTTTGGACTAATGGCGATCGTGGTGTTTTCGGTCTACCTGCAATGGCTGCCGCCCGGCGGGTTCGAGGACATCGGCACGGTCCGGACCGGGATCTGGCGCGTATTCGATATCGCAAGCCATCTGGTGCTGCCGACGCTCACGCTCGGACTGATCTTTCTGGCGATCTACTTGCGCATCATGCGCGCCTCGATGCTGGAGGTGCTGAACCTCGACTATGTCCGCACCGCACGCGCAAAAGGCCTCGACGAGACACGCGTGGTGACGCGGCACGTCTTGCGCAATGCCCTCCTGCCAATGGTGACGCTGATCGGGCTGCAAGCCGGCACCATGCTGGGCGGATCTGTGGTGGTCGAAAGCGTGTTCTCGCTGCCGGGGCTCGGACGGCTTGCTTACGAATCGGTGGTGCAGCGCGACTTGAATACGCTGCTTGGGATCGTGTTCGTCTCAGCACTGCTGGTGATCACGGTCAACTTCGTCGTCGACCTGGTCTATGCGCGGCTCGATCCGCGCATCTCGGCCGAGGGTTAGCGCGATGGACGCGATCAAGCGCTACTTCCGAAGTCCCGCCGCGGTCGCAGGCTTGATCCTGCTGCTCATCGTGATCGCGATGGCGATCTCAGCCGGCTGGCTCTACCCGCGCGATCCGCTGGCGCTCGCCGGCCGGCCCCTGATCTGGCCATTCTCCAATCCGCGGTTCCTGCTCGGCACCGACAATTCGGGGCGCGATATCGCCGCGCAGATTTTCTACGGCGCGCGGATATCGCTTTTGATCGGCGGCGTCGCCACCGCGATTGCGATCCTGATCGGCATCCTCGTCGGCGCCTTCGCCGGCTATTATGGCGGCTGGGTCGACAATGTGCTGATGCGGATCACGGAAGCGTTCCAGACGCTGCCGAATTTCGTGCTGCTGCTGGTGCTGGTCGCGGTGTTCGGCTCGACGCTGACGACCGTCACCATCGCGGTCGGCGTCGTATCATGGCCCGCACCGGCGCGGCTGACCCGCGCGGAATTCCTGTCGTTGCGCAACCGGGAATTCGTCCAGGCCGGGCGAACGCTGGGGATGAAGGATATTCAGCTCATCCTTGGTGAAATCCTGCCCAATGCGCTGCCGCCGGTCATCGTTTACGCCAGCGTGGTGATGGCGGTCGCGATTCTGCTGGAAAGCGCACTCGCCTTCCTGCGGCTGTCCGATCCCAATGTGGCGTCCTGGGGCAATCTGATTGGCCTCGGCCGCGATGTGCTCCGGGTGCAGTGGTACGTCTCGGCGATCCCCGGCATCGCCATCCTCGTTACGGTTCTGGCGGTATCGCTGGTCGGCCAGGGTCTGAACGATGCGCTCAACCCGAGGCTCAAGGGCCGATGAGCGCGAAAGAGACCATCCTCTCGCTGGATCGCCTGAGCGTCCGCCTGCCCCGCGGCGCGGACCGGACGCATGCGCTCAGGGATGTGTCGCTGGAGATCGCATCCAACGAAATCCTCTGCGTGGTCGGCGAATCCGGCTCCGGCAAGTCGATGATGGCGAACGCCGTTATGCGGCTGTTGCCCAATGAAGTGACGATCGATGGCGGCCGGGTGATGTTCGAGGGCCGCGATCTCTGCGCGGCATCTGTTGCCGAAATGCGCGAAGTGCGCGGCGCCGGTATTGCGATGATCTTTCAGGAGCCGATGACGGCGCTCAATCCGCTGCGCACCATTGGCGACCAGATCGCAGAGATGTTTTCGATTCACACCGAATTGTCGAAGGCCGAGATCAGCGCCAAGGTGCTCGCGCTGCTCGCCGACGTCCGCATTCCCGATCCCAAAGTCGCGGCTAGGGCCTACCCGCACGAACTGTCGGGCGGCCAGCGCCAGCGCGCCATGATCGCGATGGCGCTGGCGCTCGATCCAAAGCTCCTGATCGCCGACGAGCCAACCACCGCGCTCGACGTCACGACGCAGGCGCAAATTCTAAAACTGATCCGCGACCTGCAGCAGCGCCGCAAAACCGCGGTCATGTTCATCACCCATGATTTCGGCGTGGTGGCCGAGATCGCCGACCGCGTCGTGGTAATGCAGCATGGTGTCATCGTCGAACAGGGCACGGCTTCTGACGTGCTGCACCACGCGCAGCATGCCTACACAAAACAGCTCATCGCCGCCGTTCCGCCGCTGAAGGCGCCGCCGCCGCGCGTGCTTGCAAGCGACAACATCCTGACAATTGCGGATGTCTCCAAGACCTACCGCACCGGCGGCTTTTTGGGGCGCGGCGCCCGCGTGACGCCGGCCGTAAAAAATGTGTCGCTCAACCTGCCGCGGGGGGCGACGCTCGGCATCGTCGGCGAGTCAGGTTCGGGTAAATCGACGCTGGCGCGCTGCATCGTGCGGCTGATCGATCCGGACGCAGGGTCGATCGTGCTCGAGGGCCGTGACTGGGCGAAGATGACGCGCGAAAAAGTGCGCCGCGAGACGCGCCATATCCAGATGGTGTTTCAGGACCCGTTCGGCTCTCTCAACCCGCGCCGCAAGGCGGCCGAGTTGGTGGCACAAGGCCCGATCGTGCACGGCACCCCACGCGCGCAGGCGATTGCGGATGCGAAAGAACTGTTTTCGCTGGTCGGGCTCGATCCATCCGCAGGCGACCGCTATCCGCACGAATTCTCCGGCGGCCAGCGCCAGCGTATTGGCCTGGCGCGCGCGCTGGCGCTGAAGCCGGATGTGCTGGTCGCGGACGAGCCGGTCTCGGCGCTCGACGTCTCCGTACAGGCGCAGGTGCTGAAACTGCTCGCCGAACTGCGCGCACGGCTCGGGCTTTCCATTGTCTTCATCACGCATGATCTGCGCGTGGCGGCGCAAATCTGCGACCTCGTCGCCGTGATGAAGGACGGCGAAGTGGTGGAGCAAGGGCTGGCAGGCGAGGTGTTCGGCAACCCACAGCATCCCTATACGCGGGCGCTGCTCGACTCGATCCCCGGCGGCGAATTTGCGAGGGAGCATGATACGGCGGCGGTGTAGCAGCGCCCTCTCCCCGTAAGGACGGGAGAGGGAGAAGTTCAAGCCATCTCCCTCGCATCCCGGCGGCGATAGACCAGCAGCATCAGCGGGGCCAGTTTGCGCAGGATGCCATGGGCTGCGATCGGCACCGGCGCGGTGAACGGCAGCGCCAGTTCGCTTTCCGGCACGCCGCGGACGGCCTTGGCCAGTTCATTGCCGAGCGGGATCGTCAGCGCCACGGCGCGGCCGTTGCAGCCGGTCCAGCCATAGGCATTGGGCCCAAGCTTGTGGATGCGCGGCAAAAAGTCCGTGGTCATGCCGACATAGCCGTTCCAGACGTAATCGAACGAGACCTCACCGATCTGCGGCCACAAGCGCTGCAGGCGCTCGGTGACGCGCGCCTTGATCCGCTCCACCTTGTTGCCGGGGCCGATCACCGCGCCGCCGGTCACGAGACGGTTTCGCGCATCGTAGCGCGCGAAATAGAGTTCGCCATGGGTATCCGACATCGCCTGCCGGCCGGGGATGATGGTCTTGCGGACATTGTCGGACAAAGGCTGCGTCGCCATCTGCCAGGACAGCACCGGCATCACCTCGCGCGCGATGTCAGGCACCAGCGCCTTTGAAAACTCGCCGCTATAGGCGTTGGT
The DNA here is from genome assembly GCF_054059515.1 of Bradyrhizobium sp. URHC0002. Lineage (NCBI taxonomy): Bacteria > Pseudomonadati > Pseudomonadota > Alphaproteobacteria > Hyphomicrobiales > Nitrobacteraceae > Bradyrhizobium > Bradyrhizobium sp. URHC0002. The sequence goes on from NZ_JBSSCF010000001.1 coordinate 7,692,504, forward strand.
CGCCATGACAAGCGCGCGGCCGGAAATCTCGCCCTTCGCGGTCTTCACCACCCAGCGATCGTTGCGGCGCTCAAAGCTTTCGGCCGGCGAGCGCGCGTAAATGCGGGCCCCGAGCCCAAGCACAGTGCGCGCGAGGCCACGCGCCAGCGCCAGCGGGTTGATGTGGCCGCCGGTCTTGTTCCAGAAGCCGCCGAACCAGGCATCCGAGCCCAGCATGTCCCGTGTCTGCTCGCGCGACAGCAACTCGACCGGCGCGCCGAATTTTGACCACTGCCGCACGCGACGTTCGGCGATCTTGATGCGGCCGGGAGAATGCACCGGCTGAACCCAGCCGGCCTGTTCGCCTTCGGCATCGATGCTGTAGCGCCTCGTCACGTCGAACAGATAAGAAGCGCTGTCGCGCAGCATGCCGACAAAACGTTCTCCAGCCTCGCCGTGCTTCGCAACAATGTCCTCCGGATCGGGCCGCGACAGCGTCGGGATCACCTGCCCGTTATTGCGCCCGGAGGCGCCCCAGCCCGGCTCGGCCGCCTCCACGATCGCGACATCGACACCCGCTTCGCGCAGATGCAGCGCGGTGGAAAGGCCGGTAAAACCGCCACCGATCACGATCACATCCGCCTGCTGTGTTCCGGTCAGTTCGGGCAATTCGGGCCCCGATGGCGTCATCGCGGCCCACAGGGACTCGGGCCAGCGGACGTTGCTCGTATTCATCGTGATCCTTTCTTGCAGGGGCCTTGTCGTTCTGCTTAGTTTAGCTCCCTGGCAAGCCTCAAGGAAATAAAAGAGTGGCACTCAAAAACGTCATCGGAATCGATCACGCCGTGGTCATGGTGAAGGATCTCGACAAGGCGGCCGAGAATTACAAGCGACTCGGCTTCACCGTGTCGCCGCGCGGCACCCACAGCGCGCACATGGGATCGGGCAATTACACCATCATGTTCGACCCCGACTATATGGAATTGCTCGGTGTGCTCAGGCCGACGGAACATAATGAGCCAGCGCGGGCGTTTCTCGAAAAGAACGGTGAAGGCATCGAGCGTATCGCTTTCACTGCCGTGGATTCGGCGCGGGGCGCGGAAGAAATTCTCGCGCGCGGTTATATCCCCGTTGGCCCCACCGATTTCGAACGGCCGGTGACGCTACCTGACGGGACCGAAGCCGCAGCCAGGTTCCGGACCTTTCAATGGCCGACGGTGGAAGCGCCGGGCGGCGTGCGCATCTTCGCCTGCCAGCACAAGACGCGCGAGACTGTGTGGATTCCCGAACTGATGAAGCACGCCAACGGCGCCAAGCGGCTGAAGCAGGTGCTGATGGTCGCGCCCGAACCGGCCAAGGAAGCCGCGCATCTTTCCAGGATGATCGACCGCGAGACGCGCAACGAGGCGGACGGCGCGGTCGCGGTGCCCTCGGGTGGCGACCGTGCCGATTTCGTGTTTATGACGAAAGATCAGCTCGGCAAGCGCTATCCCGGCGTTTCGCTGGCCGGCCTGCCCGAACGCGGCGGCGCCGGGCTAGTGATCGTGGCCGATGTCGCGGCGGCGGAGAAGGCGCTGGGCGCTGTCGGCGTGAAAAGCGCTGATGGGGTTGTGGTGCCGCCGGCTTCCGGCAACGGCACCATGCTCGCGTTCGTAAAAGCGTAGGGCTGTAATGCTTCTCCAGGCAGCGAGCAGGCCATCGACTGACGATGCGGAGCAGGCCTAGCCTTCGTATTGCAGCACATGCATGCCGGCGTTCCAGTCGCTGACATACATCAACCCCTCCGGGGTGACGTAGGTGTCGCAGGTCTTTGCGGCCAGAGAAACATTGGGCCGCGGATCCACCAGCTTGCCGGGCACCGGCGGCACCCAATAGGCAATCTCCTTCGGCACGAAGGCATCCCGGATGTCGAACACCCGCACCCCTGCCGTATTGTAGGTAGCGAACACCGTCTCTTCACTTTGGAACGAGCCGGGCCGATTTTCGTGCAAATTGTGCGGCCCGAACGTGCCGATGCTGCAGAAATCACGTTCGCGCGGTGTCGGCAGCGTCGATATCGGCACCGGATTTTCGGGAGCGCGGACATCGACAATGAACGTGTAGAACAAGCCTTTGGCACATTTTTCGGCATTCGCCTCGTCGGCCACGACAGCTAGTCCCCGCTTGGGCAACGGCAGCGGCGTATGCGTTCCCCCGGGGAAAGGCGGCGACCAGTTGATGCGCGAAATCAGTGTGGGCTTTGCGGGATCGCTGATGTCGTGGATGGTCAATCCGCCATCACGCCACGCCGCATAGCCGCGGTTTCCGGCGGTGATCATGTGATGCAGGGCGACGCGCTTGCCTTTGGGCAAGTCAGGCTCGCCGGCGGCGCGGTTCATGCCGGGCAGCCACCATTTGGAGACGATCTCCGGCTTGGCAGTGTTCTGCAGGTCGACGATGCACAGGATGTGGTCGGTGAAGCCGTCGAAGTGCGCCGAGACATAGGCGTAGCGTCCTCCCGGCCACCACAGGCGGTTGATCCCGAAGCCGGGCATTTCGAGGAAGGCAATCTCGCGCATTTCGTTCGGCCTGGAGATGTCGTGGAGGGACAGGCCGGACCGGAATTTCTTGCGGTTGGTGATGCTGTCGGCCAGGTTGTTCTCGAAGTAGCCGCGCATGCTGTCATACGATTGCATCGCCACGATGTTGGCGCCGTTGGCGAGCAGCATCAGATCGTCCGAAACCTGCAGGTGATGCGTGCGCGTGTACTGGCCCGCGGTGAAGAAGCCTGCGGGCTTCAGGTTGCGCGGGTCCGACGCATCCAGAATGGTGACGCCGTCGCTGAACATGTGCCCAACGTAAACGTGCTTTTTGTTGACCATCACCTGTACGCTGTCAGGCCGTCCGCCGATGTCGCTGTAGGAAATGTGCTTGATGCCCTTCCCGATTCCTTGCGGAGGAATTTCGGTATCGGCAGCGAATGCGGGCGCAGACAAACTGGACATCGCAGCGGTCCCAGCCAGCGCACCAAGCTGTTTCAAGTACTGACGGCGCGAAAGTTCCGGCATGGTCGCTACTCCCCAGAAGAGCCAATCTGTCTTCCATCGCTGCAGTCTGGCCGCAGTCGATGATGCAGACTTTAGAAGCTGGACGACGCTAAACCGGTTTGGACTGGTTCGTAAACTGTCAATCCTGCGTTCGCCTCGGGTCGTCAGCGGCGGCGATCACGCCAAAATACCGCACAACAGGGCTATGCAGACCGCGGCCGGACGCTAGAATTCGCACAAAACAAGCCGACCCCCAGGGAGAGTAACAACAATGAAAAATCATCCGATCTCGCGCCGCACACTTCTGGCCGGTACGGCCGCCGCGGGTGCGCTCAGCCTCACCGGCTTTCCCGCGCGCGCAGAGGTGCAATGGAAGAAATATGCCGGCACCAAGCTCGAGGTGATCCTCGCCAAGGGTCCGCGCGGCGACAATCTGCAGAAGAACATCAAGGAATTCACCGAACTCACGGGCATCCAGGTCGAATCCGAGCAGATCCCCGAGCAGCAACAGCGCCAGAAGGCTGTGATCGAACTCGCTTCCGGCAAGCCGAGCTTCGACGTCATTCATTTGAGCTATCACGTGCAGAAGCGGCAGTTCGAAAAAGGCGGCTGGCTCGCCGACATGTCCGGTTACATGAAGGACCCGAACCTCACGGCACCCGATCTCGTCGAGAGCGACTTCTCGGCCGCTGGCCTGCAATACGCCAAGAACGACAAGGGACAGATGCTGTCGCTGCCGTGGTCGGTCGACTACTTCATCCTCTACTACAACAAGGAAATGTTCCAGAAGAAGGGCGTCGCCGTTCCCAAAACCTTCGACGAGATGGTCGCGGCGGCCGAAAAACTCACCGACGCCAAGGAAGGTACGTTCGGCTTCGTCGGGCGCGGCTTGCGCAACGCCAACATGACGCTGTGGACCAACTTCTTCCTCAATTGCGGCGGCGAATTTCTGGACGGCAAGGGCGGCATCCTGACCGATGGCCCCGAGGCGATCGAGGCCACCAAGCTTTATCAGACGCTGCTGACCAAGGTTGCACCTCCCGGCGTCGCCGGCTTCAATTGGATGGAGTCGATGGCGTCGTTCACGCAAGGCCGCTCGGCGATGTGGATCGACGGCGTTGGCTGGGCGCCGCCGCTGGAAGACCCGGCGGCCTCCCGCATCGTCGGCAAGGTGGGCTATACCGTCGTGCCCGCGGGGCCGAAGGGACAATATTCGGCGACCTATGGCGACGGCCTCGGCATCGCGGCGGCCAGCAAGAACAAGGAAGCCGCCTATCTGCTGTGCCAGTGGGCTGTTTCGAAGACGCAAGGCGCGCGGCTGTTGCAGGCCGGCGGCGGCGTGCCGTTCCGCAACTCGATCCTCAACGATCCCGAAATCCAGAAGGGCGTGAAGATGCCGCCGGAGTGGCTGAAGTCGGTGATCGATTCGGCCAAGATCAGCAAGCTCGGCCTGCCTGTTATCATCCCGGTTGCGGAATTCCGCGACCTCGTCGGCGCGGCCATCACCTCGACCCTCGCAGGCGCTGATCCGGCCGCCGAATTGAAGAAGGCCCACGAGCAGTTCCGGCCGATCCTGGAGCGCAGCGAAAAAGCGTGAGTGCCGTGACACGGACTACTCCGGCCGCGGCGGAAGCCGCGCCGGAGCGCGAATGGCGACCGCCATCCTATTGGCCATTCGTGGTGCCGGCGCTTGTCGTCGTGCTGGCCGTGATCGTGTTTCCATGGCTGTTCACGATCTGGATGAGCCTCAACCAGTGGAAGGTCGGCTCGCCGACCAACTTTGTCGGCTTCGCCAATTATGTTCGGCTGCCGAACGATCCCCGGTTCGTCGAGGCCGTGGGCCACACGATCCTCTACACCGCCTTGTCGGTGCTGCTGCCGCTGATCTTCGGCACGTTCGCCGCCGTGGTGTTTCACGCCAAATTCCCCGGGCGCGGCTTCCTGCGCGGCGTCTTCATCATGCCGATGATGGCGACCCCCGTCGCCATCGCGCTGGTCTGGACCATGATGTTTCATCCGCAACTCGGCGTGCTCAATTACCTGCTCTCGCTGGTCGGCCTGCCGCCACAGCTCTGGGTGTTTCACCCGGGGACGGTTATCCCGGCGCTGGTGCTGGTCGAGACCTGGCAATGGACGCCACTGGTGATGCTGATCGTGCTCGGCGGCCTGGCCGCGATTCCGACCGAGCCCTACGAAAGCGCGCAGATCGACGGCGCCGGCGTCTGGCAGATGTTCCGCTACATCACCCTGCCGCTGATCACGCCGTTCCTGTTCATCGCCGGGATGATCCGCATGATCGATGCGGTGAAGAGCTTCGATATCATCTTTGCCATCACCCAGGGCGGGCCCGGCTCGGCGTCGGAGACCATCAATCTCTATCTCTACAGCGTCGCCTTCATCTATTACGACCTCGGCTACGGGTCGGCGATCGCGGTGATCTTCTTCCTGCTCATCGTTGCGATGGCGGCCATGATGCTGCACCTGCGCCAGCGAACACTGTGGACCGAGATCGGCGGTGGCGCATGAGCCTGCGTCAGATCCTCGGCAAGATAGCGCTCTGGTTCGCGGTGCTCGTCATCGTATCGCCAGCCATCCTGTTCTTTCTCTGGATGGCCTCGCTGTCGCTAAAATTCGAGGTCGACAACGCCGCCTACCCGCCGGTCTTCTTCCCGGAGCGCATTGCCTGGAAGAACTACGCGGACGTGCTGGCGTCCAACCGCTTCCTGACCTACTTCGTCAACAGCCTGATCGTGACCGGCAGCGCGACCGGGCTCGCGATGCTGGTCGGCGTGCCCGCCGGCTACGGGATCGCACGCATGGCGGCGCACAAATCCGCGATCGTGATCCTCATTGCACGCATCACGCCGGGATTGTCCTATCTGATTCCGCTGTTCCTGATGTTCCAGTGGCTCGGATTGCTCGGCACGCTGGTGCCGCAGGTCATCATCCATCTGGTAGTGACGGTGCCGATCGTGATCTGGATCATGATCGGCTATTTCGAGACCACGCCGCTGGAACTCGAGGAAGCCGCCTTGATCGACGGCGCCACGCGCTGGCAGGTGTTTCGCCACGTGGCGCTGCCGATCGCGCGGCCGGGACTGGCGGTCGCCTTTATCCTCGCGGTGATCTTCTCCTGGAACAATTTTGTGTTCGGCATCGTGCTGGCCGGACGGGAAACGCGCACGCTTCCCGTCGCGGTCTACAACATGATCTCGTTCGACCAGTTGAGCTGGGGACCGCTGGCGGCGGCCGCACTGATCGTGACGTTCCCGGTGCTGCTGCTGACCGTGCTGGCGCAGCGGCAGATCGTCGCTGGACTGACCGCGGGCGCCGTCAAAGGCGGTTGAGGCGTCCCTTCAATCTCGAAATCGAACCTGGAAGAGAGCCTCCTCCCCCAACCCCACAACAACGGGGCGAGGGAGGGATGCCCTTACTCCGCAGGCGCCGCGACCGGCATCTCCGGGTGCGCGCTGTAATCGGCCGCCGGACTGGTTTTCGCCAGCGCGAACAGCCCCGCCGCCATCACGGCGTAGGCCAGCGCCACTCCCGGCGTGACCCCGAGGCCGCCGCCGATGCCGACGGCCTCGCCGTGCATGAAACCGAAATAGGTCATGACGGCGCCGGCCAGCGCAAAGGCGGAGGCTTTAAGAAAGTCGCGCTCGATCACGAACACACCGATCGCGCCCAGCACGAGGCCGGCGAGGATCGAGCCGCCGCCCATCACTTCGAGCCCATGATAAAGCACGCCCTGCTGCGGCAGCGCCGATATCGCGGCGGACTTGACCGCATCGACCTTGTCGGCGGCGAGACCGCCGACCGCCTGGGCCGCCGTGATCGTCGAGCCGAGCATGGTGTCGATCTGCAGTTTTGCCCAGGCGGCGAGATGCGGCGTCAACGCCAGCACGATCGCAGGCGCGTGCTTGACCGGCGTGGTCTGGAACGCCTGCGCGCCGATCAGCATGCCGATATAGAGCAGGATCGGCGAGATCGCGACCACAGGTACCAGCGCCAGCAACACCGAGATGATGCCGAACCAGCTTAGCAGCACCACCATGATGCCGGTCGCGGCGGAATAGCCGATCCGCCCGCCCATCGCCTTCCAGCCGGGGTGGCCGATATAGACCGCGTTGATGAAGGGATTGCCCATCAGGCAGCCGATCAGGCTGACGACGCCGTCGGCGGTCAGCACGCGCGTGGTCGGATATTCGTCACCGGCCGCTTCTGCGCTTTCGACATTGTCCATGGCTTCGACGAGATCGTAGATGCCGAACGGGATCGCAGTCACCAGAATGATGCCGAGGAACTCGAAGCCGGAGAAGACGTGGCCGATGGCAGGTAACGGCACCGAGAAGCCGAAATTGGCAAAGGCATCGCCGACGCCTTTCAAACTCAGGCCCCCGAGCCCGAGACCGAACAGGTTCGATCCCCAGGCGATGATCATGCCGACGGCAATGGCGACGAGGCCCGCGGGCATGCCCCTCCAATATTTCACCCCGCCGAACCAGCTCACCAGGATGATGGCGAAGCACACCAGCCCGATCTGCGGCGTCATGTACATTTCGAGCGCCGGCCGCATCGAGATGAAGGTGACGGAGACACCGGCGAGCGTGCCGAGCAGCGCCGCGCGCGGAGTGATCTTCCGGATATAAGGCGCGATGAAGCCGCCGATCATCAGGATAAAACTCTGGAAGAACACCCAGACCAGTCCGGCCGACCAGCCCTTGATCGGATCGCCGGTCTTGATCGTGATCGGCAGCATGATCACGAAGGTGACGATGAACATGTGTGGCACGCTGACGCCCGACGGCAGCGCGCAGACGTCGCTGCGGCCGGTCTTCTGCGCCAGCCGGTAAGCGAGCCAGGCGTAGTAGAAGGTGGAGAGGCACATCATCAGGCCGAGCGCCGGCAGGATGCGGCCGAACACGAGTGAGTCCGGCATCTTCAGCACGAAGCGCAACAGCCCCGTCAGCACCAGCATGTTGACAAGGATGTTGGTCCCGAAGCCGAACAGCGCGTTCCAGTCGCCCGGCGTCCACAACGCCGGCTTGAAAGTGGATGTGCCTGATGTCCCCGTCATGCCCGTGCTCATCGTAATCCCCCTGCTACTGCCGTTCTTGGAATCTCCAGTGAAAGCGCTTGCAGCACCGCCGCCGAGTCGGAGACCCAGCCAAAGATGCCGCCCTGGGCCTTGATCATTTTCAGGCCCATCTCGTGAAATTCGGGAAAGTAGGATGCGCAGCCATCCGCCAGCACCACGCAGCGATAGCCGCGGTCATTGGCTTCGCGCACCGTGGTGTTGACGCAGACCTCGGTGGTGACGCCGCAGACCAGCAAGTTCTCGATGCCATAGCGCTGCAGCACCTCGCCAAGCTCGGTGGCGTAGAACGCGCCCTTCCCTGGCTTGTCGATCACGATCTCGCTGTCGAGCGGATACAACTCGGGAATGATGTCATGGCCGGCCTCGCCGCGAATGAGAATGCGCCCCATCGGCCCGGGATCGCCGATGCGCAACGACGGCGCGCCGCGCTCGACCTTGGCCGGCGGCGCGTCCGACAGATCGGGCAGATGTCCCTCGCGGGTGTGCACGACCAGCATGCCGGTCTCACGCGCCGCATCCAGCACGGAAGCGATCGGCTTCACCGCCCGCGCGAGCTGGCTGACATCATTGCCGAGCGTTTCGCCAAAACCGCCCGGCTCCATGAAATCGCGCTGCATGTCGATGATGAGAAGCGCGGTCGCCGCCCAATCGAGTCCGATCGGCTCCGGCTCCGCTGCGAGCTTTCCTGAGTTCGCCATGACATACGCCCCGAACGAGAGAACTCTTCGGGAGAAGTCAAGCAAGGCGCGTGCCATTGTGTACAATCGCGGCACGCCGTCCGCGGTTATGAAATTCGTTGCATTTTCAATTCGATGATTGCTAGCGCGTCAGCGGGGCACGCATTGTCCGGCGCTTTCCAGACGGGCATCTGCTCACTAACTAAGCAAACCGAGGTGGCGGCACGGCTCAGAGCTGAAGAGAGGTCGGCTCCGGACGTTGGCCACGCAGCGCAGCACTCGCTTCATACGCGACGCGGCGGGCGCGCATCACGTTCCCCAGGGGCTTATGGTCTGCCGTCGCATGCCATGGGGAGAACGACAATTTATCTATCTTCTCACTCAGCACGAGGGATTGTGGGTCATCCAGATTGCAGCGCGGGATGCGCAGTTGCGCGACCTTGAGCAGCGGGGCGTCTTCAAGCCGCCACGGGACCGAGGTGTTCTCGATCGGCGTGCGGTCGCAATCGACGTAGAACTGAACCAGAAAATCCATGATCAGGTCCGCCTTGCGCAGCCGGTCGGCCAACTCCTTGCGGAGGAAATCCTTGTCCCCCGAAGAATGGGCTGTCGTTGCTACGGTGCCCTCCGCCGGACGCACCGTGAACTTCACCGCATACGGCCCACATTGGATCGGCGCCGTGCCGGAGAAGTGTTCGGTCGCCATGCTGCGCACCCTGCTCAGGATGACGGTGCGGAAGAGCGCTGCCGAGATGCGCGTCGCCTCGTTCCAACCCAATGCGCGCCAAAGCCTGGGAAATAGTCCGATGGTGCCAGGGCGTTGCGCCTTGACGAAGGCGATGAACTGGGTGACGTCGGTAACCGCCGAGGTGACCGAGTGGCTGGTGGCCAGGAAGTCCTGGGTTACGTCGTCCTCGTGGCCCGGCAGCAATTTGCGTCCCTCGACCCCGATCAGCTTGATGGCGATGCCGCGAGGCTCGTGCTTGCGGTCGCTATTGATGTGGGAATCGCCGTTGGAGAACCGGACCAACGCCGGGAAGGTCCGCGGCACAGCGAACACGCCGTAACGGGCATGCTCGGGAAGGTCGGCCAGCACCTGAAATTCGGCGATCAATCCCGCGTGGATCTTGGCGTGGAAGCCGCGGAACGGTCCTTTCTTGTCGGCATCTTCGTTCTTGTCGGCATCTTCTTTCTGATAGCCGACGATGTCGCGCGCAAAATTACGGAATAGCTCCGGTTCGCCGTCCAGGGCCTTCTCTTTCCAGTCCCTGCTGGGGGGCAAGCCGCTTGCAGCAAGAGTCATGAATTGCCTCCGCCGACACAAGAACGCCTGATGCGATCCTCGCACCGTCGCGCGGGCAGGCTTGTGAAGCAATTCACAATGCAAGCTATGGCCGCATAAAAAGAGCCGCAGAAAAAGACTTGGCGTTGCAATGCGCTGAAGCGCGGACGTCCGGCGTGACGTCACGCCGGCGCTGTGCCTCGCCTCGCTACGCGGAAACCGCCTCAACAGATTGGGCATTCGAGCCAAGCAGCGGCACCCCGAACGCCCTCCTCCAGACCGTCAGGAAACGGGGAAACCAGGAATGCGCGACGGCGCCCTGATAGGCCCATGTGCGGTACTTCAGGCCTTTTTCCGACAGCAGTTCCTGATATCCGCCGAGCGTTTCGGTCGCGGTACGGATGTCCCTCAATATCTCGCGGGCGCAGGACCGGTACTTGACGGGAAAATTCATCGTACTCCAGCATGCGGTCGGCGAATTCGACGTTGAATGTCGGCCAGCAAGAACGCCCCTGGTAGGCCGGAGCCGCAATCTTGTGGATGACCTTGTTCTGCGGATTATCCGCCGATACCAGGAAGTGAAACGTACCCGGGATTCGAAACCGCGGCTCGCCAAGTATCAGATCCGTCGTGGCTGCAAACAGGGCGCGTTCGCTCGCCTCGCTCAGGTCCCAAAATCCCTGGTGCACGTTGACGAAATCGAGCGCAATGCAAGACGCCGCCGGTTCGCTCCTGCAATCCAATGCATGCCTGATATGGCCATGCTTGCCGAACAACCCGAGCAGCTCCGTTTTATATTGCGAAAGCGCGCGTCCGAGCAGCCCCTCCAGCTCGATCCGGTCGATGACCCCCAACCGGATCCCGCGCGCAAAGGTCGCATAAACGCATGCATTGGTGACGAAACGCCTGCGCTCAGCGCGGGTATCCGTGGCCGCGGACCGAGGGGCGGTTGCGTCACACAGCAAAGCCGTGAGGCCGTTGTCATCGAACGGCTGCAACGCGCCGGCGAGTTGAAATATCGCGTTCTTCAGATCCTCGCGATACTCGGCAAGCAACAAGCGGCCGGCATGCGCGCCCTGCGCCATCGCCAAATACGAGGATGTCCTTTGGTCCGCGCGCATGATCTGTTCCAGACCCGCGAGGATGCCTAACAGCGTATCCGACGGCAGCGAGAAGTAGTTGATGCCGATGTACCGGTCGCTGCCTGCCGGAACGATGGTCGTCGTGACGACATTGGCGCGCACGGCCTCCAACATCAGGCGGACGCTTTTTTCGAGCAAACGAACCCTGCGGACGGCATCCTCGGAATCCAGGATGATCTCGGGATCGAGAACATCGGGATAAAACCAGGCAAAGTCCCGGGGATAAAAGGCGGATGCGTGCGGTGCCCCCGTGACCAGAAAGGCTTCCTCCGGAGCAAAGGCACTATTGACCGAGTGCGTGTACAGTTCGCCGATCCCTGCCGATGCGTGAGATTTTCTCAGGAATCGATCACTGAGAAAATTGACGGCCTGAATACCGTTGGCGACACAGGAGGCAAACGGACCCTGATAAAATCGGTATTCGCGATGTGATGAAAATGAAATATGACGATGCATTTGCCTGGGATCAACGAGGTTCTGTGGTTACGCGTACCACGCGTTCGTGCGCCTGACATCGTCGATTCGTGTTTCTGTCAGATGAATTATATTGTCACCGGCTTGTCATAAATGGACGTGGCAGCGGCGCGCAGAACCTAGGGCGGATGGTCGCCCGCCTCCGTCTCGCCCATGCCGTTTCGGTAAGCGCGCTTCGATCGACGCTTCTCGATATGTGGGCGTTTCTAGCCCCTTCCCACCGTGCACTCGATCTGGCCGTGGGGCTCGTCGGTCGGCAGGAAAACATCATTATTGTTATCGAGCCCGAACGCCGACAGGTTCATCGGAATGAAGTGCATGTTCGGGCAGGCCATGCTGATTTCCGAGATTTCCGGCACGGCCGCCAGCGCCGCCTCGCCCATCCGGTATAGGCTGTCCTGCACGCTCATGCTGTAGGTGGTGCTGAACACTTCGAGCAAGGTATCGAGAATCCGCGCATTGGCCGCCGGATAATTCGCAGGTCCCCCCGACCACTTCCAGGACGCCATCATGCTGGTGGCGCACATCCGGTCGGCGGTCTCCGGCAGCGTGGTGTAGCGATCCCTGGGATAGTTCTCCCAGCCCGACTGCGTCGACTTCATGAAGGCAAAGCCGTCGATGCCGGATGTCAATGCCGTCGGCCCCCCACGCGCCGCAGAGGCTTCGACGAACGGCTTGCCGTTGCTGTCGAGCACGAAGCTGTGCGGATGCGGCTTGCCGCCGAAACTCAGGCGGCGCCATTTGGTCTCGTGCGCTGATATCGCAACCGAGGCAATCTGCGGATAGGTGTCGAGATATCGCTTCGCCAGCACCTGGCAGAATTCTTCGGTGCTCAGCCCTGTGTTCTCGCGGGCCACGACATTGACGATGTTCTTGATCGTATCCGTCGCCACCGAGGTGGAATTGTCGGCATGCGTATAGGCACGGGCAAAGTCGCCCTCGATCATCGCCTTGACGCTGAGCTGGCTGACTTCGTGGCGGTCGCCGTCCCGGTGAATCCGCATGACCCGGACGCGGCCCTTCCCGTATCTGTTTTTGATCAGCGGCACGTCAGACCTCCAGTTCAACCGTTTATTTTTCGGGACTCCAGTCGCCCGCTCTGATCCAATATTGAGCAACGTTCGTGCCATAGGGCAAGATCTTGGGGGACAAGGTCTTTGGGGGACAATTCTGGCACGCGCCTTGTTTTGGCTTGAGAGGGCCTGAAGGCCCGCTACCTGGGGGGAAGTCCATGACCACAACCACCGAAATCCATCCGGTTGACCAGATTTTGCCGACGCCGCGATTGCTGGCGCTTGGCCTGCAGCATGTGCTTGTGATGTATGCCGGCGCGGTTGCGGTGCCCCTGATTATCGGCCGGGCGCTGAAATTGCCGCCGGAAGACGTTGCCTTCCTGATCAGCGCCGACTTGTTCGCCTGCGGCATCGCCACGCTGGTGCAATGTATCGGCTTTCCCGGCGTTGGTATCCGGTTGCCGGTGATGATGGGCGTGACGTTTGCCTCCGTCGGGCCCATGCTGTCGATGGCCGCAGCACCCGACATCGGCCTGCTCGGCATCTACGGCTCAGTGATAGCGGCCGGGCTGTTTGCCATTGTTGCCGCGCCTTTTGTGAGCCGGTTGCTGCCGCTTTTTCCACCCGTCGTCACTGGAACCATTATCCTGGTGATCGGCATTTCCCTGATGCGGGTCGGCATCAACTGGGCCGGTGGCGGCCTGCCCACCCTGACCAAAATGATCGATGGTGTGCCGCACACCTTCCCCAATCCGGGCTACGGCCAGTTGCAGGGCCTCGGCATTGCGCTGTTCGTGCTGCTGGTAATCCTCGGCCTGATCAAATGGGGCTCCGGTTTCGTCGCCAATGTCGCGGTGCTGCTCGGCATCGTCGCGGGCGCCATCCTTGCCGCGGTCCTCGGCGTCATGCATTTCGAGAAGGTCGCCGCGGCGCCATGGGCCGCGATCGTGCTGCCGCTGCATTTCGGCACGCCGAAATTTCAGTTCATCCCCATCGTCACCATGTGCATCGTGATGATCGTGGTGATGATCGAATCCCTCGGCATGTTTCTGGCGCTGGGCGAAATCACCGGCAAGGCCGTCAGCCGCGACGCGCTGACCCGTGGCTTGCGGGCCGATGGCGTCGGCACGTTTCTGGGCGGGCTGTTCAACACCTTTCCCTACACGTCGTTCTCGCAGAATGTCGGCCTGGTCGGGGTCACGGGCGTGCGCTCGCGCTGGGTCACGATCGCCGGCGGCGGCATCCTGCTATTGCTCGGGCTGCTGCCAAAGATGGCGGCGCTGGTCGAGGCGGTGCCGCTGGTGGTGCTCGGCGGCGCCGGCCTCGTGATGTTCGGCATGGTGGCGGCGACCGGCGCGCGCATCCTCACCGCGGTCGACTTCAAGAACAACCGCTACAATTTGTTCGTGGTCGCCCTATCGGTTGGCTTCGGCATGATCCCGCTGGTTTCGCCCAACTTCTTCAAGAACTTGCCGCACGACCTGCACCCATTGCTGGAGTCCGGCATTCTGCTCAGCGCGCTGGTCGCGGTGACGCTGAATGCCTTTTTCAACGGCGTCAGCGGCAAGACGGCGGAAGCGGATGCCGCAGCGGCTGCGGCAACGGCGACGCATTAAGTTAGGATCCGTAGGGTGGGCAAAGGCGCTCTTGCGCCGTGCCCACCATCGATCGACGCCATCGCCCGGAAATGGTGGGCACGCTGCGCTCTGCCCACCCTACGGTTCACTAGCTTCCCCGATAGGTCGCATAACTCCACGGCGTAACCAGCAGCGGCACGTGGAGATGGCCTTCCGGGTCGCTCACCGAAAAATGCAAGGGAATGCGATCGAGAAACGGCGGATCGGACAGTGGAACGCCGCGATCGGCAAAATAGGCGCCGACGTGAAATGCAAGTTCGTAGCGACCGATCGGCACCGGCCGGCCGCCGATCAGCGGCTGATCGGTTCGGCCATCGCTGTTGGTGAGGGCGCGCGCCACCACGCGGGCCTCGCCAAGGTCGGACAGCTCGGTCAGTTCCACCGCTATCCCTGCCGCCGGCCTGCCGCTGTTGGTATCCAGCACATGGGTCGACAGGCGACCATGCACGGGCAGCTTGTCGTCGGATGCGACGAGCTGATCGAGCCGCAGCGCCGCGATCCGGCAGATTTCCCCGATCGAGGTCTGCGCCTCGGCCTTGGCATCGTTCGGCAGCCGGCGTTCGAAATCGCGCAGGATGGAATCGCGGGTGTGGCGGCGGACGCAGACGATATAGGGAAAGCCGAATTTCGCGCGGTAGGCGTCGTTGACGCGCTCGAACGCCTTGTATTCGGCATCCGAAAGCCGATCGAGCCCGGCGCTGTTCTGCTCGGCGCCGGATTCCACGGTAAGACCCGCCGCGCGCTGGGTCTTGTCGGCGAGGTCGGGATGCGCCCTGATCAGCGCTATCCGCAATGCGTCGGGCGCCCGATCGACCGCCGCCACCATCGCCGCGAATAGCTGTCCGACCCCCGCGAACGGCCGCAACGCCGTCGCCTGCCCCGCGACCCACGGCGAATGCTCAAAGACGTTTGCCAGCGCGGCGACGAAATCGTCGTTGCTGCAAGAGTTTAGATCGGAAAGCTTCAACATGGCTTTCGACCTTACCCGATATCGAACGCGTTGTCGGCGAGATGCGCCAGATTGGCGTGCCAGTGCTGCGCGATCGCAAGCCGCGTCGGCACCCAGACCCGCTCGTGCTGTCCGATGTAGTCGAGAAACCGCATCAGCGCCGCCGCGCGGCCAGGGCGGCCGACGACCCGGCAATGCAGGCCGACCGACATCATCTTCGGCGCGGTTTCGCCTTCCCGGTAAAGGACGTCAAAGCTGTCTTTGAGGTAGGTGAAGAATTCATCGCCACCGCCAAAGCCCTGCGCATTCACAAAGCGCATGTCGTTGGCGTCGAGCGTATAGGGAATGACCAGATGCGGCTTCGAGCCGCGCGCCCTGATCCAGTATGGCAGGTCGTCGGCATAGGAGTCGCAGAGATAGAGCAATCCGCCGGCTTCCATCAAAAGCCGCAGCGTATTGATCGAGGAACGCCCGGTGTACCAGCCGAACGGGGGCGCGCCGGTCGCCTCGGTGTGGATGCGGATCGCCGCCGCGATCTCGACGCGCTCCTCGGATTCCGACATGTCCTTGTGCTCTATCCATTTCAGGCTGTGGCTGGCGATATCCCAGCCCGCCTCCTTCATGGCGGCGACCACATCCGGGTTTCGCTTCAGCGCCATCGCGACGCCGAACACGGTCACCGGCAAATTGCGTTCGGTGAACATCCGCCACAGCCGCCAGAAGCCGGCGCGCGAGCCATATTCGAACATCGATTCGATGTTGGCGTGGCGCTGGCCGGGCCAGGGCTGTGCCCCCAATACGTCGGACAGGAATGCCTCCGAGGCGCGGTCGCCGTCGAGAACATTGTTCTCGCCACCCTCCTCGAAATTCACCACGAACTGCACCGCGACCCGCGCGTTGCCGGGCCATTGGGGATCGGGCGGGTTGCGCCCGTAGCCGCGGAAGTCGCGCGGGTAAGTCGGCGCGGCCACGCTTATATTTCCTCGTAGCGGGCCTGGACGGTGAATTCACCGGCACCGACAATCAGTTGGCTCATCGATCTCTTCTTCTGGGTGTATTTGACGAAGTGGTTCCGCAGTATCCATTGCAGCCGGGATTAATGGAAGCAAGGGCCATTCCGGCAGCCCGCCTCGCATTTGGCAAGCCGAATCCACTCGCTTCACGCGTCCTTGGCATGCAGTGCCAGCAACCCCTAAACGCTTGCTTTCCCTCGGTGTTATGCGTTTCATTCCGGTCAAGCATCAAGCGCCCCAAGGAAACACCCATGCCTGCAAGAATCATCGGAATGATCGGCACCCAGCAGGAAGGCGTCGCGGTTCACCTGATCAAGGGAACGATATCGCGGCAATGGGTGATCGACTTCACCCGCCTGCACGAGCAGTGGAACTATGATTCTGTTCTCGTTGGATATTACGCGTCCGCCGCTGAAGGTTTTGCGATCGCGCTCTACGCCGCCGATCACACCGAGCGGATCAAGTTCCTGATCGCGCACCGGCCGGGCTCGGTGGCGCCGGCACTCGCCGCGCGGCAGGTCGCGACCTTCGACCAACTCGCGCAGGGTCGGATGGCGCTGCACGTCATCGCCGGCACCAGCGACGCGGACCAGGCCAGCGAAGGCGACTTCCTGCCCAAGAACGACCGCTACCGCCGCGCCGGCGAGTATCTGGACGTGATGCGGAAGCTCTGGACCAACGACAGCCCGATCAACCACCACGGCGAGTTCTACCGCGTCGAGGGCGGCTATTCCGACATCAAGCCGTTTCAGCAGCCCTGCCCGCCGCTGTTCTTCGGCGGCTCATCGGAAGGCGCGCTGGAGATGGGCGCGCGGCATTGCGACGTGTTCGCGATCTTCGGCGAGCCGCTCAAGGAGACGCGGGAGCGGATCCAGGATTTCCGCCGGCGCGCGGCGGCCTTCGGGCGCAGCGTCGGCTTCAACATGTCGCTGCGGCCGATCATGGCGGAAACCGAGGGTGCTGCGTGGGACAAGGCCAACGCCCTGCTGGCGGATGTCGAGCGCAAGACCGGCGCCGCGCCGCAGCCGACCAACCATTCCGCCGAGCGCCTGCTCGGCTACGCCGCGCGCGGCGACGTCCATGACGAGCGGCTGTGGATGGGGATCGCGCGCGCCACCGGCGCCCCCGGCAATACATCGTGCCTGGTCGGAACGCCCGAACAGATCGCGGCAGCGGTTCTGGAGTATTACCGGCTCGGCATTCATTCCTTCCTGCTGCGCGGTTTCGAGAATCCGCAGGACACGGTTGCGATCGGCCGCGACTTGATTCCCCTCATCAAGCAAGGCGCGCTTGCGATCGACCAGCAGGCCGAAGCGGCTGAATAGAGTTCACGTCAAGAATCCGCTGATACCTCAAGCTGTCCTGGCAAGGCCTTGAGGTATGGCAGGAAAACCTATGAAAGAATTTGCATGAAGGCCGTCGTTGTCGACAACTACAATTCA
Organism: Bradyrhizobium sp. URHC0002; assembly: GCF_054059515.1. NCBI lineage: Bacteria > Pseudomonadati > Pseudomonadota > Alphaproteobacteria > Hyphomicrobiales > Nitrobacteraceae > Bradyrhizobium > Bradyrhizobium sp. URHC0002. Next base: position 7,710,236 of record NZ_JBSSCF010000001.1, read on the forward strand.
ATCGACGGTATCTCGATCAAGGAGATCGACAAGCCGGGCGTCTCCCCGGGTGAAGTTCGCGTCAAGGTCGGCGCTGCGGCGATCGGCTTCGTCGACGGATTGAAGGTGCAAGGCCTTTATCAGACCAAAGACCCCCTGCCGTTCGTGCCGGGCACGGAGTTTGCCGGCATCGTCGAAGCCGTTGCCGACGACGTCACCACGTTCAAGCCTGATATGCCCGTGATCGGCATGACCCGTTCCGGCGCGCTCGCCGAGTACATCTCGGTACCCTCAGCGGCGCTCAAGAACCTGCCGCCGCAGGTCCCCTTCGAAGCCGGCGCATCGTTTCAGGCCAATTATCTGACCGGGCTTTACGCGCTGGATGCCCGTGCGTCGCTGCGCCAAGGCGAGATATTGCTGGTGCTGGGCGCGGCCGGCGGCGTCGGCATCGCCGCCGTTCAGATCGGCAAACTGATGGGCGCGCGGGTGATCGCGGCCGCCTCGACGGCGGAGAAGCGTGCCTTCGCGGTGCGGTTCGGCGCCGATCACACCATCGACTACACCAGGACGGACTGGCGGGACACGCTCAAGGAACTGACTGGCGGGCATGGCCCGGACGTGATTTTCGACCCCGTCGGCGGCGAAGTCGCGCTGCAGGCGTTTCGCTCGATCGCCTGGCGCGGACGGCATCTGGTGGTCGGGTTCGCATCGGGCACCATTCCGGCGCTGGCTTTCAACCTGCCGCTGCTCAAAGGCGGCGCGCTGCTCGGCGTCGATCTCGCCCAGATCCAGAAGCGCGAGCCGGAGACTCACACCCGCCTGATGGCGCAATTGTTCGACTGGCTGGCATCGGGCAAATTACAGCCCGTGGTCGGCAAGATCGTGCCGTTCGAGAATTTCCGCGAGGCGTTCAAGACCATGCAGTCGCGATCGGCGCTCGGCAAGATGATCGTCAAATTCGGCTGAAGTGGGTTAGGCGCGAGAGCGAACGCGATCGTAGATCGCAAACACCGCCGCCAATACGCAGCCGGCGATGATGCCGACGGTCAGGTCTTCGATCAGCGTGAGGCCGAAGGTTGCGATCAGCACGCAAGCTGGGCGCCAGTCGCGAAGCAGGCGAGAAAACTCTTCCTTCTCGGCCATGTTCCAGCACACCACCACCAGCACGCCGGCGAGCGCCGACAGCGGGACAAAGCTGGCCAGCCGGGCTCCGAGCACCATGAACACCAGCACGAACAGCGCATGCGCCATGCCGGAGACCGGGCTGCACGCGCCGGCGCGGATATTGGTCGCCGTACGGGCGATCGTGCCGGTTACGCTGATACCGCCGAAGATGGCGGAGGCGATGTTGGCCACGCCTTGCGCCACCACCTCCATATTGTAGCGATGCTTGCGCCCGGTCATGCCGTCGGCGACCTTTGCGGACAGCAGGCTTTCGACCGCGCCGAGCAGCGTGAAGGAGAGCGCCGCCGGCAACACTTCAAGCACGGTTGCGTAAGAGATCGCAGGCAGACGCGGGCCCGGCAGGCCGTCCGGAAGCTGGCCGAAACGGCTGCCGATCGTCTCCACCGGCAAATGGAACAGCCAGGCGGAGACCGCGGCCAGAACGACCGCGATCAACATTCCCGGCCAGTTCGGCGCCAGCCGTCGCAACAGGAAGATCAGGGCCGCCGAGCCAACGCCAACGGCGAGCGCAGCAGGATTGAGCGTCGGCAACGCCTGGCCGAGCGCGGCGAGCTTTGGCAACAACGGCCCTGGTTCGACGGCAGACAGTTTCAATCCGCCGAGATCCCTGAGCTGGCTGGCAAAGATCGTGACCGCGATGCCGCAGGTGAATCCGACAGTCACCGCATGGGGAATATAACGGATCAGCGAGCCGAGCCTCAAAAGGCCGATCAGGGTCAGCATGAAGCCGGAGATGAAAACCGTCAGCAACAGCCCTTCGAGGCCGAACCTCGCCACGGTGGCAGATACGAGGACGATAAACGCACCGGCGGGTCCGCCGATCTGATAGCGGCTGCCGCCCAGCGCCGATACCAAAAAGCCGCCAATGACGGCGGCGTATAATCCCCGCTCGGGCGATACGCCCGAGGCGACGGCGATCGCCATCGAGAGCGGGAGCGCGACAATCGCAACCGTCAGCGCCGCCAGCATATCCTTTCGAAAGCTGGCGAGGCCGTAGCCCTCCTCGATCATGACAGTGACGAGCTTGGGGCGGTAATGATGAGCGGTGGCAGAGCCGTCAGGCATAGCGGGGTAGCCGATCAGGGATTCGCGGATTATAGCGGAGGGCCGGACGCGGAACCAGAAAAACTCCCTATGCGCCGCGATGGCGCGGGAATGAGCTGCCGGCAAAAAAAGCAGCCGGCAGGCGTGAGTGCGCGCCTCAGGCGTCAGCCGGCGTGTTCGATGGCGCGGATGGCGCCGCGCAGTTCGGCGAGGCCGCGCAGCCGACCGATCGCGGTATAGCCGGGATTGGTCCGCTTGGTTTCCGCGAGATCGTCGAGCATGCGATGACCGTGATCCGGCCGGAACACGATCTGGTCGCGCGATGAACGCTTGCGGTTCTCGGCGAGCAGCGCCTTGAGCACCGCGATCATGTCGACGTCGCCGTCGAGGTGATCGGACTCGAAGAACGAAAGGCCGTCGTCTTCCCGCTTGGTCGCGCGCAGATGCGCAAAGCCGATCCGCGGCGCGAAACGTTTGGCCATCGCGGGCAAATCGTTTTCCGCGCGCACGCCGAGCGAGCCGGTGCAGAAGCAGATACCGTTGGCCTTCGAGGGCACGGCATCGAACAGCGCCTGGTAATCTTCCGCCGAGGACGCAATGCGCGGCAGGCCGAACAGCGGGCGCGGCGGATCGTCCGGATGCAGCGTCAACGTCACGCCGAGGGATTCGGCGACCGGCGTCACACGCGCGAGGAATTCGCTGAGGTGGCGGCGCAGCACCGCGGAATCGATGCCGCGATATTGCTGCAAGCGGTCGCGGAATTGCGGGATCGTCAGCGGATCGGTCGTGGAGCCCGGCAGCGCGCTGGCAATGTTGGTGACGAGGACATCGATATCGGCCTGCGTCATCCCCGAATGGACCTCCTTGGCGCGACGCCGCGCTCCTTCCGAATATTCGGCCGGCGCCTCGGGGCGCTCCAGGATATGCAGATCGAACGCCGCGAAGCGCTCCTGATCGAAGCGCATCGCCTTGGCGCCGTTCGGCAGCTCCCATTCGAGATCGGTGCGGCACCAGTCCACGACCGGCATGAAATTGTAGCAGATGAGCTTGATGCCGGACGCGGCGACGGCCTCGAGACTTGCGATCCAGGCCTCGATTGAGCGCGTCGCCTTGCCCCCCAGCCGCTTGACGTCGTCGGGTATCGGAATCGATTCCACCACCGACCAGGTCAGCGGCGAACGGCCGGGCTGGCCGTTCTCGATCAGGTTCTTGCGTTCCTCGACGGCCTCGCGCGTCCAGGCCTCCCCGATCGGCACCTGATGCAGCGCCGTCACCACGTCGGTCGCGCCGGCCTGGCGGATATCATCGAGCGATACGGGGTCATTGGGCCCGTACCACCGCCATCCCTGCAGCATCATGCAAGTTCTCCTGAAACGAAAAGTACGCTCAAGCCGTCAGCACGACCTTGACGCTTTGCGAGCGGTCGAGCGCCAGCCGCACCGCATCGGGCGCGACCGAAAGCGGGCGCTGGGCCGTCACCAGCGAAAGCACATCCACGCTGCCATCGGCGATCAGTTCGACCGCGGTGAAGAATTCGGATCCAAAGCGGAACGAGCCGCGGAGGTCGATCTCCTTGGCCATGACAGCATTGGCCGGCACCGGGATCTGCCCGCCCGGCAGATTGCCGACCTGGACCACGACGCCGCCGCGCCTGACGACGCCGATGGCGCTGGCAAGGCCAGCGGCCGTCCCCGAGACTTCAAACGCGACATCGAACGGGCGCGCCGCGGCCTCGGCCTTCAGCGCCTCATCGCCGCCTGAGATATCGACGACGTGGTTGGCGCCGAGCCTCGTGGCGAAAGCCAGCGGCGCCGCCGCGATGTCGACAACGGTGGTCTCCGCGATCCCTGCGCGCTGCGCGGCCAGCATGGTAAGGAGACCAATCGGGCCGGCGCCGAACAGCACGGCACGCTTGCCATTGACGTCGCCGGCGCGGGCGACCGCGTGCAGGCATACCGCCAGCGGCTCGGCGAGCGCTGCCGCCTGATACGTCACGTGATCGGGAATCTTCACGCATTGCGCCGGGATGGCGTCGAAGTAAGACGCAAAGCCGCCCTGCATGTGCGGGGTCTTCGAGGCCGAGCCCATGAAGAAGATGTTTTCGCAGAGATTGAGCCGGTTCTCGCGGCAAGGTTTGCAGTGACCGCACCAGCGCGACGGATTGAGGGCGACACGGTCGCCGACCTTCACGTCCGGCGCGGAGCCGGCGATCTCGACCACTTCGCCAGCGATCTCGTGGCCGAGCACCAGCGGTGAGGTCACCACAAAATCGCCGGTGCGGGCATGGCGATAATAATGCATGTCGGAGCCGCAGATGCCGCCGGCGCCGAAACGAATGCGTACCATGCCTGATGCCAGGGGATCGAGCGGCCGCTCGACCATTCGCAGATCTTCCGGGCCGAACAGCGTTGCGGCCAAAGCCATCGATGTCATTTTGAGAGTCCCATGTATTTAGGTAGCCAGAGCGTCAGTTCGGGGATGTAGGTGATGGCGACGAGCGCCAGCAGGAGCGGCACCAGCCACGGCAAGATCGCCATGGTCGTGCGCTCGACGGAAAGCTTTGCCACGCGGGCGAGCACGAACAGCACCATGCCGAGCGGCGGGTGCAACAGGCCGATCATCAGGTTCAGCGTCATGATCAGGCCGAAATGAATGGGATCGATGCCCAGTTTCAGAACGATCGGCAGCAGGATCGGCACCAGGATGGTGATGGCCGCGATAGTGTCGATGAAGCAGCCGACGAACAGGATCAGGATGTTGGCGAGCAGCAGGAACACCCACTTGTTCTGGGTGATGCCGAGCATCGCATCGGTCAGCGTCTGCGCTGCCTGCGACACCGTCAGCAGCCACGCAAAGATCGAGGCCGCGGTGACGATGAACAGCACCGAGGCCGTCGTCTCGATGGTATCGAAGGTCGCTTTCGCCACCGTCTGCAGCGTCATTGACCGATAACGCACCAGCCCCAGAAACAGCGACCAGATCACGGCAGCCACCGCGGCCTCCGTCGGTGTGAACCAGCCGAGCGTCATGCCGCCGATCAGGATGACCGGCGCCATCAGCGCCATCACGGCGGAGAAATCAAAATACCAATCGAGCGCCAGCAGCACCACGAGGCCGATGCCGACCGCCATGTTCACCGACATCCCGGCGACGACCAGGAGCCAGACCACCAGCGGGAAAGCCAGGACGATGAAGATTTCGAGGCCGGCCGATCCGAGCTGCGCCCATGAGAACGGCGAGTCACTGCCCCAGCCGTTCTTGTGCGCGAAATAGGCCACCGTCGCCATCATGAACAGGGTCATTACCACGCCGGGAATCACGCCGCCGAGAAACAGCGCACCGATCGAGACGTTGGCCATCATGCCGTAAATGACGAACGGCAGCGATGGCGGAATGATCGGACCCAGCGTTGCGGATGCTGCCGTCACGCCGACGGAAAACTCCGTCGAATAGCCGTGATCCTTCATCGCCTTGATTTCGATGGTGCCGAGCCCCGCGGCGTCAGCGATAGCTGTGCCGGACATGCCGGAAAAGATCACCGAGCCGATGATATTGACGTGGCCGAGACCGCCGCGCATCCACCCCACCAGCGCGACCGCGAACTTGTAGATACGCCCGGTCACGCCCGCGATGTTCATGAGATTGCCGGCCAGAATGAAGAACGGCACGGCGAGCAGCGGAAAACTCTCGACGCCGGCGATCATGCGCTGCGCCAGCGTCACGTCGGGCGTGATGCCGGAGACGAGAATATAGACCAGCGACGACACCGCCATGGCCAGCGCGACCGGAAGGCCGAGCAGCATCAGCAGCAGAAATCCCCCAAGCAGCAGCAGCATCGCCCTACCCTTCCGTTCCGTCGAATGCGCCGGGGCGCTCCAGAATCGAATAGCCCCGCCGCCAGTTCTCGACCGCGATCTGGATCGAGCGTGCGAACATCAGCGCGAAGCCGAGCAGCACGGCGTAATAAACAAAACCCTTTTGAAACTTGATCGTGGTCATCCGCTCGTCGCCGATGATCTGGATGAACTGCCACACCAGCTTGATGGCGTATCCAAAGAACGCGATCCGGATCAGGTCGATGACGGTTGACAGAGCGCGCGCCGGCAGATGCGGCAAATAGCGGAACAAGAGATCGACCTGGATGTGCCGCGATAGCCGCACGCACATCGCCGAGCCGATGAATACCACGCCGATCAGGCAGTAGGTCGCGATCTCCTCGGTCCAGGCATAGCTGTCGTTGAGGACATAGCGGGTGAAGAACTGCAGGAACACGGACAGCGCCATGATCCAGAAGATCGCGAGCGCCAGCCAGTCCTCGGGCGCATACTGGCTCAGATCCGCACCCTTGGGGACCTCGTCCTCGAAGGTATGGGCGATCTCGTCCGCCGTGATCTGCTTGTGAACTTCAACCGTCGACATGCGCCCTCTCCGAGGCTGGCATTGATGACCGGAAACTCCGGTGGGCCCTCGCCGTGCCGGCCACACATGGTGGCAAGCACGGCAAAGCTGCTCCGTTATTTCACCGCCTGGATGCGATCCCAGTCGGCCTTGCGGTAATCGAAGCTCTCGAAGGTCGTGGTCTTGAGCACGGTGTCGCGGAACTCGTCCTTGTTGATCTCGGTCACCGTCAGGCCCTTCTGCTTGAAGAAATCGACCAGCTTGGCTTCGTTGGTCTTGATCTCCGCGGTGGCCTTGGTAGCCGCTTCCTGGGCGACTTCGGTGAAGATCTTGCGATCCTCTTCCGAGAGCTTCTTCCAGAGCGCGCCGGCGACGACCGTATTGAGGTGATCGACGATGTGGCCGGTCAGCACGATGTGCTTCTGCACCTCGTAGAACTTCTTGGCTTCGATCGTGGTGAGCGGGTTTTCCTGGGCTTCCACCGTGCCGTTCTGCAGCGCGAGATAGACCTCGGCAAAGGCGATCGGCGCGGTGTTGGCGCCGCAGGCGCGCGGCATCGCGAGATAGGCCGGAACGTCAGGCACGCGAATCTTGAGGCCCTTCATGTCGGCGCAGGTCTTGATCGCCTTGTTCGAGGAGGTGTGACGCACGCCGTAATAGGTCACCGCCACGATGTGGTGACCGCTCTTGTCCTCGTAACCCTTGGTGAGCTCCTTGAAAACGTCGCTCTTGGTGTAGGCCAGGAGATGCTCGGCGTCGCGGAAGGTGTAGGGATAATAGGTCACGCCGATCGGCGGATAGCTTTTCGCCGCGAAGCTCGAGCCGGAAATGATCATGTCGACTGAGCCGAGCGCGAGCCCCTGGTTGATATCGGTTTCCTTGCCGAGCTGCGAAGCCGGATAGACGTCGATCGCATAGCGCCCATTGGTGCGCTTGCCGATTTCGCCGGCGGCCCAGACGGAAGCGGTGTGGAACGGCTCCGAGGTTTCGTAGACGTGGGCCCATTTGAGCTTGGTTTGCGCCATGCCCGATGTGGTCGCCGCCAACAGCGCGGTGGCCGATGCCGCGAATGCAATCGTCAATTTCTTCAACACGTGAATTCCTCCCTTGCTACAATTTGCTTTTTTACTCAACCGGCCCGGCATTTCGCCGAGCCGTTCGAATTCTCGTCGTTCAGCCGCTCCTTGCGCGGACGCTGGAAGCGGGCGAAGCTTCCGTTCCGAAATTCTGCGCAAAGCGGGCCTGCGAACGCGCCAGGTGGTCGCGCATCGTCATGCGCGCCGCGTCCGGATCATGCGCGGCAATGGCATCGCGGATCGCCCGGTGCTCGGCCAGCGCCGCATTCCAGGATTTCGGATTCTCGAAATAGTGCGCGAGCTTGGCGAAGTAGGGATTGAGCCGCTGGTCGAACAAATCGCCGACCACACGGACCAGCACGGCGTTGTCGAGACATCCGGCTACAGCGACATGAAACGCGCGGTCATGGATCATCGAGGCTTCGCCGGGATGCTGCACGGATGCCATCGCTTCCAGCGAAGCGTCGATACGCGCGATGTCTTCAGGTGTGGCTACCCGCGCCGCCTGTTCGGCGATGGCGCCTTCGAGGAATTCGCGCGCGCGCAAGAGTTCGAATGGACCTTCGATCTCGGCCGCCACCGGCAAGAGCGGCGCAAGCGCCGCCGGCTCGCTGACATAAATTCCGGAACCGACGCGAATCCGAACCCGGCCCTCGACTTCCAGGGCGATCAGGGCTTCGCGCACCGTCGGCCGCGACACCTTCAACTGTTCGGCAAGATCGCGCTCGGTCGGAAGCCGGCTGCCCACGCCGTATTCGCCGCTGTCGATCAAGGCGCGGAGCTGATCGGCAACCTGGCGATAAAGGCGTCGCGCTTCCACGGCTTCGAGCGGCACGCTCGTCTCTCCCTGACGATCCCCTTACGTGATCGATTTTTCTTGCTTTGATCGGGCCAAGGCCAATAAATCGGAAATATTGGCCTTACCAATTGACCAAGGATTGATAGATCGAGCCCCCCATGTCAAGCGAAACGGCGAAAAATCACGTTTCCGGCCCGAAAGACGGCGATTTCCGCCTCTCGAATGCCAGCCTTGATCGGCTCCCCGGCCAGATCCGGCGTCCGGCCTATGACCGCTCGGGCGTCACGCCGGGCATCGTTCACCTCGGAATTGGCGCGTTCCACCGGGCCCACCAGGCGGTGGTCATCGACGACCTCCTTGCAAGTGGCGCGACGGATTGGGGAATCGTCGGGGCGAGCTTGCGAAGTGCGGAGACGCGGGATGCCCTCGCCCCGCAGGATTGCCTCTACACCCTGGCCGTTCGTTCCGGCGCGGGCACCGATCACCGGATCATCGGTTCGGTTCTCGCATGCGAAGTCGCCAACGAGAAACCTGCCCCTTTGATCGCGCGCCTCACCGACCCGGCCACGCGCATCGTCTCGCTGACGGTCACCGAGAAGGGCTATTGTCACACGCCGCAAACTGGCGACCTGGACGAAAATCATCCCGACATCGTTCATGACCTGCAGAATCCGGGCACGCCGCGCTCGGCCATCGGATTTCTGGTAGCCGCGCTGGCTCGTCGGCGGATTGCGGGGGCCGCCCCCTTCACCGTTCTGTCCTGCGACAATCTCTCCGCCAATGGCCATACGGTGGGGCGGATCGTGGCGCAGTTCGCCGCCTTGCGATCGGGCAACCTCGCCAAATGGATTGAAGCCGAGGTGGCCTTCCCTTCGACCATGGTGGACCGGATCGTACCGGAGACCACCGACCTCGACCGATCAGAGGTTTCCTCCGCACTCGGCATGACCGACGCTTGGCCGGTGGTGACGGAGCCATTCACGCAATGGATCGTTGAAGATCGCTTTCCGGCCGGACGGCCGGATTTCGCGGCCGCAGGCGTGCAGATGGTCTCGGATGTGACGCCGTTCGAGCACATGAAACTGCGGCTGCTCAACGCCAGTCACTCGGCGCTGGCCTATCTCGGCTATCTCGCCGGCCACGAGACCATCGCTTCCACCATGACCGATCCTCGCTTTGCGGCCTTTGCCAGACAGGTGATGCAGGACGCGGCGCCGACGCTTACGATGCCTGAAGGCACGGACCTCGCCGCCTATAGTGCATCGCTGCTGCAGCGCTTTTCCAATGCCGCCCTGCATCACCGTACCTGGCAAATCGCGATGGACGGCTCGCAGAAACTGCCGCAGCGGCTGCTCGCCACCATGCAGGACCGGTTGCGGCTGGGCCTTTCGATTGACACGCATGCGCTCGCGGTAGCCGGCTGGATGCGCTACGTCACCGCAAAGGACGAACAAGGACGCGCCATCGACGTGCGCGATCCGCTTGCCAAGGACCTGGCTGACATCGCCGAGCGCGCCGGCCCAAGCGCGGAGCGCCTTGCTCCCGCGCTGCTGGAGGTGCACTCGATTTTCGGTACCCTCGGCAGCGATCCCCGCATGCGCACCGCCGTCACCGGGGCGCTCTCAAAACTCTATGCCCTGGGTGCACGGCAGACGGTGCAGACGTTTCAGCCAGCATGATTTGCAGGTCAGAACCACCTGGCGGCAAGGCCACACCGCGATCGCCGTTCGTTTCCGGAATTCAGCAGGCTAAGGCGACAGCAACGTCCTGGTGAGTGGGTGATCGGGATCGGCGAGCCCGTCGATGACATCGAAATGATGCCGGCCGGGTTCTTCGATCACGCAGGTTTTCGCGCCGAGCCCGGTCCAGATGTTGGCGAGAAGCGCGTTCTGGCGGACGAATTCCGGGCGCTCGGCGCTGCCCACCCAGCACGTCACGCGTGCGTTCCGTATCGGCTCCAGCAATGCGGGGCTTTCCACGCGCGCCTCGGCCTCGTCGATCCGCAACTCCGTATTCATCGCGGCGTTCATCAGCGGACGAAGGTCATGAAGGCCGGAAATGGAGACGGTGTGGCTGATGCGCGCCCGGACATCGTCCGGGAGCGGCGACGTCGCCGAAATCATGCGTGTCACCAGATGCCCGCCGGCGGAATGGCCGGCCAGAAAAAGCGGACCTTCGACCATCGCAGCGGCACGCTCGACGGCCGCGGCAATTTCGCGCGTGATCTCGGAGATGCGCACAGCCGGGCACAGCGTGTAGGACGGCATCGCCACCGCATAGCCGCTTTCAACCGATCCGCGTGCGAGATGCGACCAAAAGCTCTTGTCGAGCGCCTTCCAGAATCCGCCATGGACGAAGACGACGAGACCCTTTGGCCGGCCTTCCGGTACAAAGAGATCGAAGCCGTTTCGTGCGTGCTCGCCATAGCTGATATCGAGCGTCGCGCGGCCGCCACCTTGAAGCGCATCGCGATAGGCCTGCGCGGGCTGCACCCAGGCCGCCGGCCAGCGTTCGCCGCCCGGAATGTTCGGAGCATTCGCGTAGGCGTCGCTCCAGTCGGAAATCTGATGAAAAATCACGCGGTTCGCTTTCCATTTCGATTCTGTGGGCCGGGCGGATGTCCGATCGATGCCCGCAGGCAGCCAGTCTATACCGGGAAGCGCACCTTTCGCCCATAAATTTTAAGCTTGAAATAATCGATGTCAGCGCGAATAATTCCGTCGGGCTCGCACCAGGGAAACACATGACCGATTTCACGCGAACGAAATCCCGGTTCGCCATCCCGGATGGCGTGATCTATCTGGACGGCAATTCGCTCGGTCCCCTGCCCGTTGCCGCCGCCGATCGCGTCGGCCGCATGATATCGGAGGAATGGGGCAAGCACCTCATCAAGGGCTGGAACGTCGCCGGCTGGATGACGCAGCCGCGGCGTGTCGGCGACCGCATCGGCCGGTTGATCGGCGCTGCCGACGGCACGGTGGTGGTTGGCGATACGCTGTCCATCAAAGTCTACCAGGCGCTTGCCTCGGCGCTCGAGCTCAATCCGTCGCGGCGCGTGATCTTGTCGGACACCGGCAACTTTCCTTCCGATCTCTACATCGCCAGCGGCCTGCTTGAATCGCTCGACCGTGGCTACGCGTTGAAGGTGGTGGCCCCCGAAGACGTCGAAGCCGCCATCGACGACACGATCGCGGTGCTGATGCTGACCGAGGTCGACTATCGCACCGGCCGGCTGCACGACATGCGCGCACTGACGCGCAAGGCGCATGCCGCCGGGGCGTTGACGGTCTGGGATCTGGCGCATTCCGCAGGCGCAATTCCGGTCGAGTTGGAAGGTACTGAGGCCGATTTCGCCGTCGGCTGCACCTACAAATATCTCAATGCCGGTCCCGGCGCACCGGCCTTCATCTATGTAGCGCCGAAGCACGCCGATACGGCGCGGCCGGCGCTTTCCGGCTGGATGGGTCATGACGCGCCCTTTGCCTTTGACCTCGACTATCGGGCCGGGCCGGGCATCGAGCGAATGCGGGTCGGTACGCCCCCGATCATTGCGATGGCCGCGCTCGACGCCGCCCTCGACATCTGGGACGGCGTCAGCATGACCGACGTGCGCGATGCATCGATCGCGCTCGCCGACCTGTTCATCCGCGAAGTTGAAGGACGTTGTCCCGAACTGACGCTGGCTTCGCCGCGGGACGGAAAGCAGCGCGGCAGCCAGGTTTCGTTTCGTCACCCGGATGGCTACGCGATCATGCAGGCTCTGATCGCGCGCGACGTGATAGGCGACTTTCGCGCGCCGGACATGATGCGCTTCGGCTTTACGCCGCTCTACATCGGAGAAGCCGAGGTTCGCGCGGCAGTTGAAATCATCGCTGACGTCTTGACCAATCGCCGCTGGGATACCGCGGATTACCGCAAGAAGGCGCTCGTAACATGACCGGCAAGCCCGACGACTCCCCGCGTGAGGGAGCCCAGATGTCGTTCGACGGGCGCATGTCCTACAGCGATTATCTGCATCTGGAACGCGTTCTGGACGCGCAAGAGCCGCTCTCGGACGCGCATGACGAACTGCTGTTCATCATCCAGCACCAGACTTCCGAACTCTGGATGAAGCTCGCCATCCACGAACTCCGTTCCGCCATCAAGGCGATCCGCCACGACCGGTTGCAGCCCGCCTTCAAGATGCTGTCGCGCATAGCGCGGATCTTCGAGCAGCTCAATACCGCCTGGGATGTGTTGCGGACGATGACACCCAGCGAATACACCGAGTTTCGCGACCAGCTCGGGCAGTCCTCCGGTTTCCAGTCGTACCAGTATCGCGCGATCGAGTTCCTCGCCGGCAATCGCAATCTGGCGCTGCTTGGCCCGCATGCCCACCGCCCCGACATCACGGCAAAGCTCGAGGAGATTCTCGCCGAGCCGGGCCTCTATGACGAGGCGCTGCTGCTCCTGGCGCGCAACGGTTTTGACATCGGCGAAGACGCACGCCGAACCGACTGGCGCGTCAAGCGCACGCCAAACGACGAGGTTTTGGCGGCCTGGAAGACCGTCTATGCGTCACCAGCGAAACACTGGATGCTCTATGAGCTGGCGGAAAAGCTGGTCGATTTCGAGGACTATTTCCGCCGCTGGCGCTTCAACCACGTCACGACGGTCGAGCGCATCATCGGCCTTAAGCGCGGAACTGGCGGCACGTCGGGCGTCTCCTACTTGCGCAAGATGCTCGAGGTCGAACTTTTTCCGGAACTCTGGAAACTGAGAACAGAGCTTTAGGACGACACCCGACAAGCGGGTTTCAGCGCGGCACCACTGCGGTAGCTTCGATCTCGACGCGAGCGGCTTTCTCGACCAAACGCACCACCTGCACCAGCGCCATCGCCGGATAATGCGCGCCGAAGATTTCGCGATAGACGCGGCCGAGCTCCTTCAGGCTCGCGAGATATTCCTCGATGTCGACGACATACCAGGTCAGGCGCACCAGATGCTGAGGTCCAGCGCCGCCGACGGCAAGGATTTCGGAAATGTTGGAAAGCGTCTGACGCACCTGCGCGACGAAGTCGGGCGCCAGATGCCCTTGCGTATCCCAGCCGATCACGCCACCAGTCACCACGAGACGGCCATCGGCCGCCATGCCGTTGGCGTATCCTTTCGGCATCGGCCAGCCGCTCGGCTGCAGCACTTGCGGGCCGGACGACGAGGTATCGGTCTTGGGATTAGGCACCACACTCAGTGTGGGGCCTTTGGGCGCGGTCACCGGCATTCTCCATCAGGTTCAAGCGTTATTCCGCGGCGATGCCTGGCGACGCCGGGCCGCCGGCGGCCATCTGCCTCAGCGCAAAGCGCCTCAGCTTGCCGGTTTCGGTCTTCGGCAGTTGCGCGACAAATTCGATCGCACGCGGATATTTATAGGGTGCAATGGTCTGTTTGACGTGATCCTGCAACGCCTGGGTCAGCGCGGCGTCGCCCTTGGCGCCACCCGCCAAAACCACATAGGCCTTGACGATCATGCCGCGCGCCTCGTCGGGCGCGCCGACCACGCCGCATTCGGCGACGGCAGGATGCGACAGCAGCGCCGTTTCGACCTCGGGGCCTGCGATGTTGTAGCCGGAGGAGACGATCATGTCGTCCGAACGGGCGACAAAGGACAGCCGGCCGGTCGCGCCGCGGACGAAGGAGTCACCCGTCAGATTCCAGCCGTCGCGCACATAGTTCGATTGCCTGCTGTCGGCAAGATAGCGGCAGCCAGTCGGTCCGCGCACCGCAAGCTTGCCAACCGTACCATCAGGCAATTCGTTCATGTTGTCGTCGACGACCTTCGCCTCATAGCCGGAAACCGGTTGCCCTGTCGTCCCGGCAACCGCGTCGCCGACGCGGTTTGTGATGAAAATGTGCAGCAGCTCGGTCGATCCGATGCCATCGAGAATGGTCTTGCCGGTCTTGCGGGTCCAGCTTTCGAACACCGGCGCGGGCAAGGTTTCGCCGGCGGAGACCGCGATCCGCAGCGACGACAGATCGGCGCCCTTGTCCATCGCGGCCATCATCGCGCGATACGCGGTTGGCGAGGTAAAGCAGATCGTCGCCTTGTAGGTCTCGATGATCCTGACCATTTCGGGCGGCGCCGCGTTTTCCAACAGCGTGGCGGTCGCGCCGAACCGCAGGGGGAAGATCGCGAGCCCACCGAGCCCGAATGTAAAGGCCAGCGGCGGCGAGCCGACGAAAACGTCGTCCTCGGTCACGTTGAGGACTTCCCTGGCGTAACCATCCGCAACGATCATGAGGTCGCGATGGAAATGCATCGTCGCCTTGGGTTCGCCCGTGGTGCCCGAGGTGAATCCCAGCAGGGCTACGTCGTCACGTCCCGTTTTCACGGCGTCGAACTTCACCGGCTTGTTCAGCGCCACCCGGTCGAGCTCGGCATCATGGTTGGACGTGCCGTCGAAATTCACCACCTGCTTGAGAAACCGGCTGGTCTTCGCGCAGGCGACCAGTTCATCGGCGATGCGGCTGTCGGTCAGCGCCAGCGCGATCTCGGCCTTGTCGATGATCTTGGTCAGTTCGCCGGCGCGCAGCATCGGCATGGTGTTGACGACGACCGCGCCTGCCTTGGTGGCCGCAAGCCAGGCTGCGACCAGCGCCGGATTGTTGCCGGAACGGATCAGGACGCGGTTGCCGGGCTTGACGCCGTAATTCTCCACCAGCGCGTGCGCGAGGCGGTTGGACCAGTCGGCCAGTTCCTTGTAGGTGCGCTGGCGGCCGTTGCCGATCAGCGCGATCCGGTCGCCCCAGCCTCTTTCGACGATACGGTCGGTCAGTTCGACCGCGGCATTCAGATATTCCGGATATTGAAACTCCGGCCGGTCGAGCAGCAGGTCCGGCCACTGGTCGGACGGCGGCAGGTTTCGCCGCGCGAAATCGTCGACATGGCCCGACGGGCCAAGAGACCTACCAAGAGATTGGCTGGGAGTTCTACCTGACATTTTCATCTCCCCTCGCTTCCAGCAATGAAAGGCTCGAGATCAATATCGAGGACGCCCGGCAACGCCGTCTCGCAAATCATTTTAGGCTTAAAACAATTTTTCGCAAGTGCGGAATCGGACCTCTCCGCCGCCAAAATCAGCTGGCGGCGCTCCAAGGGGAACCCGTCAGGCTGCGCGGTAGGCCGGCGCCGAGGCCAGGAAGCGGCCATAGGCCGCGGCATCGGGCGGGGTAAATTTCTCCACCAGCGGGTTCGCCCGGCGTCCGGACACGCCGATATCCGACATCAACTCGTCAAAATGCTTGAAATGATAGGGCGCCACGCACAACCCGCCATAGACCCCGGCCGCCGGCCGCTCGACGCGCCTGAAATGCAGCATCATCTCGATGTTGTCCCGCATCTCCTTGGGCGTGGGCTGACGGGCGAGCTGGCCATCGGCGTAGCGCACCAGCCAGTTCGCGGCGAGGTCTGCGCACAGCACCGTACAGAAGCTGGAATTGAAACCGACGAATCCCATCTCGGGAAGGTCCGGATTGGCGATCAGCCGATACAGCCGGTACTGCCCGTCGGGCTCAACCAGTCTGTCGCGGTACGCCTGCGAAAGGAACGGCACCCCCAGCTTGTAGCCGATCGCGAGCACGGCAACATCGGCCTGGACGCGCTGCCCGCCGGTCATCACAATCGAATTGCCGTCGTAGCGATCGAAGCTGCCTCTGATAGCCTTGATGCGGCCGTCGGCGACCATCGGAAAGAATCCCGGGGTTGCGATTGGCACTGAGCAATTGACGCCGTCCTCGATCCGCTCTTTCGGCACCATGTCGCATTTGCCGAGCTTGAGCTGAACTTTCAGCAGGCTCTCCAGTCCGCGCCAGTTGGCCCAGACGAACGGCTTTGCGACCGCATGCGCGAACCGCGACATCGCTCCGATGCCCCAGCTCCGGAACATCTCCTCCTGCGCGCGGATGTAGAGAATGCGTTTGAAATTGACCAGGCCGCCGATGAAATAGGGAATCCGCCATACCGGCTCGCGGTACACCAGCGTCACCTCGGCAGCGCCGGAATTGACCGCATTGACCGCGATGTCCGTCGCCGATTTCGAACCGCCGAGCACGACGATCTTGCGGCCCTTGGCGATGACAGGATCGTTGTATTGCGAGGAGTGCATGATGCGCCCGCCCTGCGCCTTGAACGATTCTTCGCCGGGCAGGCTGAGCGTCTGGGGTTCGTTGAACTGCCCGGTACAAACAGCGACAAAATCGAAATCCTCGTGACGAACGCTGCCATCCGGTCCCCGCAGTTCGAGCCGCCAGCCCGGCGCGGAATCGGGCCGACGATCCATCTGCACCACGGAAGTGTTGAAGCGGATAGCGCCGAGCAGATTATTGTCCTTGGCGTACTCGGTCAGATAGGCGTGGACCTGCGGGCCCTTCGGCCACTCCGGATAGGAATCCGGCATCGCCTTGTCGGTGTAGCGGTAGAGATCCTTCGGGCTTTGCGTTTGCACCTCGGGATAGGACCGCGCCGGCTCCCAGACCCCGCCGAGATCGCCGCTGCGCTCGATGATCGTGATCTGATGTCCACGCGCGGCGAAGGCTTTTGCCGCTGCGAGCCCCGATACACCGGCGCCAATGATACAAACCTGTTTCTGCCTGACCATGACAATTCTCCAGCAGGGATCGGCCCGAGTATTGAGGGCTCAACGCATTGCGATTTCCGGCGCAGTTGCCCGGCGGTGGCGAAGCTATTCGTTGGCCTCGGGCGGCAAAAAGTTCACCTCGTGCTGCGCCGAGATCCGGACCACCTCTTCGGGATCGGTCAGATTGTGAAGCTGGTTGAACAGCGCCTCCAGCTTCTGCATCGGCGACACCCAGAACAGCGCGCGCGCCGGCTTGTCGGACTTGTTGAAATAGCCATGCGGAATGCCGCGCGGCATCCGAACGAGGTCACCGGCCTTGGCTTGCACCCAGACGCCGTCGAGCTTGAGATCGAGGGTGCCCTCCTGCACCAGGATGAACTCATCCTGCGTCGGGTGGACGTGCACCGGCACGAACTGGCCGGGTTCGCTGTTGGTCTCAAAGGCAAAGGTTGAATCGGTCACGGCTTTGGGGAAGTAGACCTGACCCAGGATATTCCAGGTCTTGCCGCCGTAGCCCGTGCCGCTGGCGGTGATGCCTTTTTCGAGCGCTGCCATGTCGCCGTCTCCTCTGTCGCAGTGGGTGGTTCTTGGTGTCCAACTTGTTCGCGCAAGCTGCGGCCCGGCGGCCCGACCGTCTAGCCAGAAAACGAATCCGTCGGCCGCGGACAGAAATTTTTCTGCTTGTTGCGGCGCGAAAAGACGGCTCTTGCCTCCAGACCAGGCAGGCAAACACCAACAAATCGCCTTTCCAATAACAGACCGCGCCGATATTATAGGCTTCAAATAATGCGAAGGGCCGGGCCGTGGCGAGAGCGACCAGCATTCCCCAGCATGACCCCGCCGCCCGGCTGGCGGCGTTCAACCGCGTTTCGACCGGCAGCGTCGACGATGCCGCCGATGCGGTCGGGCGGATATTCTGCCCGCACCGACTTACGCCCGAGCACAGGACATCACCCGACTTTTTTGCGCTGCATAACAGTGCGCTCTTTGGCGGATTGTCCGTCAACTATGTCGCCTATGGCGGGTCGGTGTCGATCGACCCCGGCTGTCTCGAACGCTTCTTCCTGTTGCAAATCCCCGTGCACGGTTCGGCGCAGATCCAGACGGCGGCGCGCGACATCGCAGCCACTCCCGGCGCCAGCGCTTCGCTGTTGTCGCCGACGATCCCCACCCGAATGACCTGGCAGGGCAATTGCGCCCAGCTCATTCTGCTGGTCGAGCGCCGTCTGTTGGAGCAACGGGCTGCGGCGCTGTCGGGCCGGTCGACGGGCGCGGTGGAGTTCGAGCCCGCGGTCGATCTCACTTCTGCGGGTGGTCGAGCGCTTCAGTCGCAGATTTCGCAGTTCGTCGATCTCGCCGAACGCCTCGGACCGGCACGGCCACTTTCGCCGATCGCAGCGGCCAATCTGCGCGAGACTTTGTTGGGTGCCTTGCTCCACGGCCAGCGCCACAGCGCGAGCGATGCGATCGACCGATTTGGCGGCCGCGCCGAAGCGCTGCCGCAGTCGTTGCGGCGGGCGCGCGAGTTTCTGTATGCGCACGCGGACGAGCCGCTCGACCTTGCGCAACTGGCCGAAGCCGCGGGTACAGGCATCCGCGCCCTGCAGCTCGGCTTCCAGCGGCATTTCGGAACCTCGATCTCGGAGATGCTGCGCGACATCCGGCTCGCGCATCTCAATGTCAGATTGGGCGCCGCCTCCCCTGACGAGAGCATCACCGACATCGCATTCGAACTTGGATTTACCCATCTGAGCCGGATGGCGAGCGCCTATCGGGCCAAGTTCGGCGAGACGCCCTCGGCGACGCTGCGCGGGATGAACTAGCGCGCGCGATTGTACTCGGTCTCGTAGTCCACATCCCTCAACGCATCACCCTTCCCGCAGCGCCTTCAGCCCGTTCGCGCCTTCGCGGATTTCTGCGCTGACGCCTTGGTCTTGGCCAGCAGCCGCATCAGTTCGCGAACATCCTTCGGCGTCAGGTCCCCGAAGACATCGGCAATCCACAACTCATGCTCCGCCGCCATCTTGCGGAATTCGGCCCGTCCTGCCTTGGTCAAGCGGATTACCTGCACGCGGCGGTCGGCGTCCGACGTGCGGCGGTCGAGATGGCCGGACTCGACGAGGCGCTCGACGAGCCCGGTGACGTTGCCGTTCGAGACCATCATCCGCTTGGAGACATCTGACAGCGTCATGCCCTCCGGCACCTTGTCGAGCTGGGCCATCAGATCGAACCGCGGCAGCGTGACATCGAAGCGTTCGCGCAACCGGCTGCGCACCTCGCCCTCGATCAGAGTCGTGCAGGTCAACAGGCGAAGCCACAGCCTGAGTTCGTCGCCATGATGCTCGGGGAGTTCGACGGCCTTGGTCTCTGAATCGAGAGTCATTGTGTGATCTTGTCTGCTTTGGGCTTCGAAGAATTCGGACCTTGGGGGAATCGAACAGATCGCAGCTTTGGATCATTGTCCAGATTTCTTTAAGTTTCAAGCAATTGGCGCGGGGATTGCATGGCACCCGGCGCAGCTTGCAGGTGCGGTCATCATCAGAATAAGCTGTATCTTGAGCATTTGGTGTGGCGTGGGTTTCGGCTGCTGAGGCCGAATGGAGGAATAATCATGAAGCAGTCGTTGAAGCTGACCGGACTTGCCGTTGTGCTGGGTGTTGCCGCCACGCCGGCCGCAGCGCAGGAGAAAATCAAGATCGGCGTGATCACGACCTTGTCCGGGCCGGCGGCCGTGCTAGGCCAGCAATCACGCGACGGCCTCCAACTCGGAATCAAGGACCTCGGCGGCAAGATGGCCGGCAAGGATGTCGAGGTCGTCGTTGTCGACGACGAACTCAAGCCCGATGGCGCCGTGACCAAGGCCAAGGGCCTGCTCGAACGCGAGAAGGTCGACTTCGTGGTCGGACCGATCTTTTCCAACATCCTGCAGGCCATTCACCGGCCGGTCACCGAGAACAAGACGTTTCTGATCAGTCCGAATGCGGGGCCATCGAGCTACGCCGGCAAGGAGTGCAGCCCGTTCTTCTACGTGACCTCCTACCAGAACGACCAGGTTCACGAGATCCTCGGCAAGGTCGCGCAGGACCGCGGTTACAAGCGCATGTATGTGCTGGTGCCGAACTATCAGGCCGGCAAGGACTCGGCGGCCGGGTTCAAGCTCGACTACAAGGGTGAAATCGCCGAGGAAAGCTACACGCCGCTGGGTACGCTGGATTTCCAGGTCGAGCTGACCAAGATCGCTTCTTCCAAGGTCGATGCGCTGTTCACCTTCATGCCGGGCGGCATGGGCGTCGGCCTCGTCAAGCAGTTGCGGCAGGCCGGCCTCGCCGACAAGATCCCGGTGCTGTCGGCTTTCACGGTCGATGAATCCACCCTGCCCGCGCAGCAGGACGCCGCCGTCGGCATGTTCGGCGGCGCCAACTGGGCGCCGGACATGGACAATCCCCAGAGCAAGAAATTTGTCGCCGCCTATGAGGCTGCCTACAACAGCGTGCCCGGCACCTACGCCATGCAGGGCTATGATACGGCCATGCTGATCGACAGCGCGGTGAAGGCGGTCAACGGCGACCTCAAGAACAAGGACGCGGTGTCGGCCGCGCTGAAGAAGGCCGAGTTCGCTTCGCTGCGCGGCGATTTCAAGTTCAACATCAACGGCTATCCGATCCAGAATTTCTATCTCACCAAGGTCGCCAAGCGTCCGGACGGAAAATTCCAGACCGAGATCGTCGAGAAGGTGTTTTCGAACTACGGCGATCGCTACGCCAAGGATTGCACGGCGGGCAAATAATCATCGAGAGGGAGCGACACCATGAAGACCGAAATCGCCGGCATCACCCGCGCCAATGAAGGCATCCAGGGAATCTCCTGGAGCATCCTCGGCCAGACCTATGTGCCGAAACACGTCACCGAGCATTCCTTCTCATGGCATGCGACATTCCCGCCCGAGACCTTCGTGCCGCCGCACATCCATCCCGACCAGGATGAATATCTCTACATCCTCGAGGGCCAGCTCGACTTCTTCCTCGACGGCGCCGAGACACAGGCCACGCCGGGCGATCTGGTGCGGCTGCCGATGGGCAAGCCGCACGGCATCTTCAACAAGTCCGGCCGCACCGCGAAGACCTTGTTCTGGGTGTCGCCGACGCAGCGGCTCTACGACCTGTTCTGGGCGATCCACAACATGAAGGAGCAGAAGCCGGACGCAGTGGTGGCGCTGGCCGCCGAGCACAACATCCACTTCCTGCCGCCGCCTCCGGGCGCGTGAGCAGCCGATCCTCATGGTGAGGAGGCGCTTCTTCAGCGCCGTCTCGAACCATGAAGCCCCCGTGCGGTCATCCTTCAAGACGCCGCTTCGCGGCTCCTCCAGCAATAACGGCGAAGCCGTTATGCAGGGATGAGGACCTTCTTTGCAGCTCTTACGCCCGCACCGCCGCCAGTCCCAGCGGCGGCGGGGCGAAGCCGGCCTTGGAGGCATAGCCGCGCACGATTGCCTCGCGCTGGGCGTGGCTCAGCACCTTCTCGATATCGGTGAAGCCATCCGGCGCCAGTTGCTCGACCGCGTCGATCACGCCCTCGGGGCCTCCCCGGCGGTTCGAGCGCACGATCTCCGCCGTCATCGGCAGGCGCTTCTTCTCATAGGCCACCAGCGCCTGACGTGGATGCTCCGCTCGCGCCAGTTCATCGGCCAGCGCGCGGGCATCGAGGATCGCCTGCGATGCGCCGTTGGAACCGACCGGATACATCGGATGGGCGGCGTCGCCGAGCAGCGTCACCCGGCCCCAGGTCCAGTACGGCAGCGGGTCGCGGTCGCAGCATGGGTATTCGTAGAATTCCGGCGTCGCCGAGATCAGGCTGCGCACGTCGACATGGGGCACCGAGAACCGCTCGACGTGCGGCATCAGCTCCTCGCGCTTGCCGGGCCGCGACCAGTCCTCGCGGCGCGGCGGCGCCGAATTGCTCTCGCCGATCTTCACCAACACCGCCCAGTTGGTCAGCCGGCTGGCGGGGCTTGAGCCTTCCGCGATCGGATACACCACCACCTTGGCATTCAGTCCGCCGGCCACGATCATCGAACGGCCGGTCAGGAACGCTGGCCAGTCGCGCGCGCCGCGCCACAGCATCAAGCCATTCCAGCACGGCGGCCCCTCGTCCGGAAACAGCATCTCGCGCACCCGCGAATGAATGCCGTCGGCGCCAACAAGGATATCGCCGCGCGCGGTTTTGACATGGGCGCCGGTGCGGTCGAAGAAGTGCGCAACCACGCCGCCCTCGTGCTGCGCGAACGTGCCGAGACGGCAGCCGGTGTGGATCGCCTCAGGCCCGAGCCGCTCCTCGACGGCGCGGTGGATCACGCTTTGCAGGCGACCGCGATGAACCGAGAATTGCGGCACGTCGTGGCCGGCGTCGAGCCCGCGCGGCTCGCGCCAGACTTCCTGGCCGTGGCGGTTGAGATAATACAATTGGTCGGTGCGAACAGCGGCGGCATCCAGCCGGTCGAGCAGACCGAGAGCGGTCAATTCACGGATCGCATGCGGCAGCGTGTTGATGCCGACACCGAGTTCGCGGATGGTGTCGGACTGTTCGAACAATTCGCAGTCGATGCCGCGCGCGCGCAACATCAGCGCAGTGGTAAGGCCGCCGATGCCGCCTCCGACGATGATTGCCTTCATCCGCGTAACTCCACTCAACCCACCTCAACCTCTCCCCGCTAGCGCGGGCAGAGGGACGGATAGAGCCTGCCATTCGGCCTATTCGGCCGCAAGCGGCTTTGTCGCCTCGGCTTTCAGCTCGGCGCGGGTTTTCGGCTTACCCTTAATTTTGAGGTCCTCGAAATCCTGCCGGTCGCGCACGCTGTTGCGGAAGATCTGCTCCTTGCCCGGCAGATATTGCGGCGGACAGGCGATATCGGCGCCGTACCAGGCCGCCGCCCGCATCGTGAACGACGGATCGACCAGATGCGGCCGGGCGAGCGCCACGAGGTCGGCCCGTCCCGCGGCGAGGATGGTGTTGACCTGATCCGCGGTGGTGATGTTCCCGACGCACATGGTCGCGACCCGGGCTTCGTTGCGGACCTGATCGGAGAACGGCGTCTGGAACATCCGGCCGTAGATCGGCTGCGCGTCCCGCACGGTCTGGCCCGTGGAGACGTCGACCAGATCGACGCCGGCCTCGCCGAACGCACGCGCGACCGCCACCGCGTCGTCGCCGGTGATGCCGCCCGCGACCCAGTCGGTGGCTGAAATGCGCACCGACATCGGCTTATGTGCCGGCCATGCCGCGCGCATCGCCGCGAACACTTCCAGCGGATAGCGCAGCCGGTTGGCGAGCGAGCCGCCATATTCGTCGGCGCGCGTGTTGGTCAGCGGCGAGATGAAACTTGCCAGCAGATAGCCGTGGGCGGAGTGCAGCTCCAGCATGTCGAAGCCGCAGGCCTCGCCGCGCAAGGTCGCCGCCACGAACTCCTGCTTGACGCGGTCCATCGCGGCGCGATCCATCTCGCGCGGCACCTGGCTGTCGGGGAAGTAAGGCAATGGCGACGCCGAGATCGTGTCCCAGCCGCCCTGCTCCAGTGGCCGGTCCATGCCATCCCACATCAATTTGGTCGCGCCCTTTCGGCCGGCGTGTCCAAGCTGCAGGCAGATCTTTGCCGCCGAGTTGGCGTGGACGAAATCGACGATCCGCGTCCAGGCGGCCTGCTGCTCGTCGTTCCACAAACCAGTACAGCCGGGCGTGATGCGGGCGTCACGGCCGACGCAGGTCATTTCCGTGAAGATCAGCCCGGCGCCACCGATCGCGCGTGAGCCATAGTGCACCAGATGGAAATCGCCGGGCACGCCCTCTTTTGCCGAGTACATGCACATCGGCGACACCACCGCGCGGTTTGCGACTTCCATCTCGCGCAGCTTGAGCGGCTGGAACATCGGCGCCGTGGGCTTGTCTATATCGACGTCAAAGCCTTTTGAACGGACCTGCTTCGCAAAGGCCGTGTCGACCTCGCGGACGAACTCCGGCGCGCGCAGCGTCAGATTATCGTAGGTGATCGCCTTGGCGCGGGTCATGACCCCGAACGCGAACTGCACGGGATCGAAATCCCAGAAGCGGTCGACATGCTCGAACCAGACCAGCGAGACGTCGGCGGCGTGCTGGATCTTCTCGACCTCCTCGCGCCGGCCGTGCTCGTAAGTCTGCAACGCGGCATCGACCGTCGGCCCCAGCGCCATGGCGTCCGCCAGCGCAATGGCGTCTTCCATCGCGAGCTTGGTGCCGGAGCCGATCGAGAAATGCGCGGTCGCCTTGGCATCGCCAAGCAGCACCATGTTGTCCTTGACCCAGCGCTGGCTGCGGATCATCGGGAAATTGCGCCACATCGAGCGGTTGATCAGCAGGGGATGGCCGTCGAGGAACCAACCAAAAATTTCCGCCATCCGATCAGCGGATTGCTGTTCGCTCAGGCCTTCGAGCCCGGCGCGCTGGAAGGTTTCGGCATCGGTCTCGAAAATCCAGGTCGATCGGCCGGTTTCATACTGGTAGGCGTGCGCGATGAACGGCCCCCACTCCGTCTCCTGGAAGATGAACGTGAAGGCGTCGAGCGGCTTGGTCGAGCCCATCCACGCGAATTTATTGGAGCGCAGGTCGATCTGCGGCTGGAAGTGGTCGATGTGCTTTTCGCGGAAGCGGCTGTTGATGCCGTCGGCGAGCACGATCAGATCGGCATCGGCAAAGCGGCCTTCGTCGTCGATATCGGTTTCAAAAAGGATCGTCACGCCGAGTTCGCGGGCGCGCTCCTGCAGGATCAGCAGCAGCGTCCGGCGTGAGCAACCGCAAAAACCGTTACCGCCGACGCGGTGGACGGTACCGCGGAAATGCACGGCAATATCGTCCCAATAGGCGAATTCCTGGGTGATGCGGCGGTAGCTCGGCGGATCGTATTTCTCGAAATTGTCCAGCGTGGCGTCCGAGAACACCACGCCGAAGCCGAACGTGTCGTCGGCGCGGTTGCGCTCATAGACCGTGATCTCGGCGTTGGGCCGCTGTTTTTTCAGGAGGATCGCGGCATAGAGACCGGCCGGTCCACCACCGATTATCGCGATTTTCATCTACCGCCTCCGAAACAGGCTGTCGGGCTAGTTCGGAATTACTTTAAGCCTAAAACAATTTTGGGGCAAGCCCTGTTGCCACACCCTCCGCCTCATCCTGAGGAGCCGCGGAGCGGCGTCTCGAAGGATGGGCCGCGGGTGGGATCGGGGCCCTGCATGGTTCGAGACGGCGCTTACGTGCCTCCTCACCATGAGGAACAACGCTCAATTCCCCTCAAACACCGGGGTCCGCTTGTTCGAAAACGCCTCGAACGCGCGGGCGAAATCTTCCGTGGTCATGCAGAGCGCCTGGGCGACGGCTTCGGCCTCGATCGCCTCCTCCACCGACATCGCCCATTCCATCGCCAGCATACGCTTGGTCATGGTGTTGGCGAAGGTGGGGCCTTCGGAAACCTGCTTGGCCATAAGCTGCGCCTGCGGCAGCACCGCGTCCGGCGTGACGATACGGCTGAAGAAGCCCCAGCGCTCGCCCTCCTCCGCGGTCATGAAGCGGCCGGTGTAGAGCAGTTCCGAGGCCCGCGACTGGCCGATGATGCGCGGCAGGATCGCGCAGGCGCCCATGTCGCAGCCGGAGAGACCGACCTTGTTGAACAGGAACGCGACCTTGGCGCCGGTGGCGGCCAGACGCAGGTCGGATGCCATGGCAATGATCGCGCCTGCGCCGGCGCAGATGCCTTCGACGGCAGCAATGATCGGCTGCGGACACGCCCGCATCGCTTTCACCAGATCGCCGGTCATGCGGGTAAAGGCGGTCAGCCCCTTGGTGTCCATCTGCACCAGCGGACCGATGATCTCGAATACGTCGCCGCCCGAGGAGAAATTGCCGCCCGCACCTGTCACGACGATGGTCTTGACCTCGTCATCCATCGCGCAGGCGCGGAAGAAATCGGTGAGCTCGCGGTAGCTTTCGAAGGTCAGCGGATTCTTGCGCTCGGGGCGGTTGAGCGTCACCGTGGCGACGCGATCGACGACGGCCAGCAGGAAATGCTTCGGCGAATAATCCACCAGCGGCAACGTGACGGGATTGGCGGGCTTGCTCATGGGATCTCCCTGAATTTGATCGTTATCGATATGGCGGCCGATCAGACCTCGCCGCCGGCAACTGCGATGGCCTGGCCCGTGATGGCGCCGGCGCCTTCGCCGCAGAGCCAGAGCACGGTATCAGCCACTTCGGACGGCGCCACGAGGCGTCCTTGCGGATTGTGCTTCGACAGTTCCGAGATGGCCTGCTCGCGGCTGCGGCCGGTCTTCTTGATGATGTTGTCGATCGAGCCTTCCAGCAGATCGGTTTCGGTGAAGCCGGGGCAGACGGCGTTGACGGTGACCCCGCTCTTCGCCGTCTCCAGCGCCAGCGAACGAACGAGGCCGATGACGGCATGTTTCGCCGCGCTGTAGGCTGAGACGTAGGCGTAGCCCTTGAGGCCGGCGGTGGACGCGACGGCAACGATCCGGCCGTGGCGGCGCTCGACCATTCCAGGCAATACCGCCTGCGTGGCATGAACCACGCCCATGAAATTGACGTCCATCATCCGCTGGAACAGCGCCGCATCGGAACGGCCGAACGGCGAAGATTCCGCCGCGCCCGCATTGGCAATGAGGATGTCGACCGGTTGCCGCGCGGCGGCTTCCGCCACGGCCAATTTGACCGACCCCTGATCGGCGACGTCGGCAACGGCTGCGAACTGCGCCGCACCGGATGCAACGGCTTCATCCAGCGTCGCGCGGTTGCGGCCGAGCACCGTTACCGTCGCGCCGGCTTTCGACAGCGCCGCCGATATCGCTAGCCCAATGCCCCGCCCGCCGCCGGTGACGAGCGCATGGGAGGAACGCGACAATGAGGACATCGGTTGGGCCTCCAGGATGAGGGTTCAGCATATATTTTAAACTTCAAGCTTTTGCAAGGAAGCCGCCGTCATACCCCGCGAAGGCGGGGTATCCAGTACGCCGCGGCTTTTCGGCTCTATCACTACTGTCTCTGGAATACTGGATCACCCGCCTTCGCGGGTGATGACAGTTGAATGTGAAGCGGCGAGCTCGCGGCGCATTTCGCCCGAGGTTTGCATCTTCGTTGTCCCTCCTCCTTTTCAGAGGGCGCAGGGAAGACCGGGTGCTTGCTGCACCCGCGGTCTCGCGTGCGATTTGCGCAAACAAAACTGCACACGAGCATACAGGGCAGCGGGAGCATTCCGGCCTTCCCTGCGCAATGGCTTTACGGCTTACTTCGTGCTCTTCCCGGAGAACGGCTCTTTTGCCTCCGTCGCCCGCGCTCCTTATCGCAAGCTTAACGCCAGCACCGCGGCGCCCGAACCACACGACTTCACCGTACGCTTCAGGCGCGTACGTCTATCGCGCCATCAGCGTCCACCGCATCTCACCGCGCGTTCGTGACGATGGCCAACGCCCCTCATCTGCCGTGAGACGGGCGGAGTTATGGGACTGATTTGGACGAGAACGAAAGCGGAATATTTTTTGATTCCGGACTTGACACGATTTCTGAAAATCCGAAGTTATTTGCTGCGGTGCGCAGGGTGGGCAAAGCGAAAGCGCGCCCACCTCGAGCCGCACGACTGACGATAGATGGTGGGCATGTCGCTATCGCTCCTTTGCCCACCCTACGGAGGAGCAACTCTCTCCGTCCACTGCGCAGCGACATCGCCGCCGTCATCCGTCTCACTGCCCTTGAACAGATGGACGATCGCGTTCGCGTAGTAGTGCAGGAGCACGAGTTCCTTCGGGTTGGCGCGCCAGGTGTCGTCGGTCTCGATCACCAGATGGCGCAGCGTCAGCATCCGCAGGCCGACGGAGATGGCGTAGTCGCGGTCGGCGCGCGGGATGTGAACATAACTTCCGAGCCGTTCGAGTTCGCCGATCAAGGTTGACACGCGGCCCTTGATCTCGAACAGCGTCAACGGCTGGTCGCCAGCCGCAAGGATAGCGGTCGAGACCAGGGAGACCGGCAGCGCCGGCACCACGCGGCCGACGGCCTCCATCAATTCGTTGCCGAGCCTTTCGACCTCGACGCGGCGCGGCTCGGCTGCGAGAACGCGAAAATCGATCTTCCTGGTCTCGACATAATTTCGCAGCGACACCGGCACGCCAAAACTGACGCAGGTATATCCGAAGCGATACCACTCGCCGCACATGGCCAGCCAGAGATGGCGGAAGAAATGCCGCGCAAACGTAGCCGCGTTGAAGCCGAACACCGGCTTCTTCCCCGGCTCGGTATTGGCCGCCGAGGTCAGCATGCGGTCTTCCAGCACGCGGTCGTAGTTGACGGCGACCGGTATGAACACCACGTCGCGCGGGCCGTGCGGATCGAAGTCCGCCACCATGTAGCTCAACAGCCCGAATTTCGGCGGCCGCAGCTTGCCGTCGCGGCTGAGCCCGCCCTCCGGGAAAATCGCCTGCGTGACGCCCGCCGCTGTCGCCATGTGAACATAGCGCGAAAGCACCTTGCGATAGAGCGCCTCGCCGGAATCTCGCGCGATGAAATAGGCGCCCATCGAGCGGATCAAACTGCTGAGGCCCCAGACCTTGGCCCATTCGCCGACGGCGTAGCTCAGCGCCGACGAGGTCGAGGCGACATAGGTCACCAGCACGTAATCCATGTTTGAGCGATGATTGATGACGAAGATCACCGACGAGGCGGGATCGACGGCGGCCAGCGCCTCGTTGTTGCGGACGCCGATCCGCACCCGGTACAGCATATGGGAAACCGCCCGCGCGATCCGCGTCCCGACATGAAAATACGCATAGGCGCTGAACGCCGGAACGATCTCGCGGGCGTAGCGCCGCACCTTTTCCATCGCGACTTCGTTCGGCACGCCGGTTTGGAGCGAATATTCCTCCGCCGCCCGCAGTACTTCCGGGTCAAACACCAGACGATCGGTCAGCACCTGGCGCTTGGTCAGCTTGAAGGGCTGAATGCGAAGCTTGAGTTTGGTATTGAGCTCCTCGATGGCACGGTTGGCGCGCCGGCGCAGCGCCCAGCGCACGCTGGGAATGAGGATGCGATCCAGCGCCGCCGAGATCGCGAGGATCGTCATCAGGAGGACGACCCAGAGCGGCAAGCTTACCTGCGACCCCATGCAAAGACCCCGATCCCGCCTCGCCCGCGCCGCCCGCGCGTCGCAGCTCCGCGGCATCACGATACGGTCTGGAACTCCACCGTGACAAGCGTTCCGAGCCTCGAGACCGGCCGATATCCCGCATGTTCGCAACCGCGTTATCGGCGGCGTTCGTGTGAACCAGGCCCTGGCGGCAAGCTTGTCGTAACGCGTCGCGGACACGCTCCCTCGCTGAATCCGTCGAAAATGACCTCCAGCCCACTCCCAGTCACCAGCTATCCGGCCCCCGCCCGAATGCGGCTTCGGACATCTGGAGGGGTGACTTCACAGGTAAAACCGGCTCGATCGACGCAGGGCGCTCAAATGTGCCGCGTGATACCGCGACCGCACGCACGGTCGAGCACGCAGTTCCTGAGCGTATTGTCGAAGTCAGTGTCGCGCTCGCCGTCGATGCGGACGCCCGGAAAGCCGTTGCGGCGCAGGTAGAGTTGCACACGCAGGATCGCCTGCTTGCCGCCCGAGAGCATCAGTACCTCGATGTCGCGGTTGGAATCCTCGCGTTTGCCGAGTTGCGCCAGCAGCAGCGCGCGCTGGAACAGGATCTCGCGATTGTGGCGCAGGGCGACGGCGGTCGTCGGCTGGCCGGGCGGGCCGAGCAACACATTCAGGTCCTCGATCGCCTCCGCCTGCCGATCGAGGGCGATCAGCGCGAGCGCCCGTGTCTCACGCGCCATGAGATCGCTCACCGCAATTGCGAGCGTCTGCGTCGCGTCATCGACGGCGCCCGTGAATTGTCCGAGACGAAACTGCGCCTGCGCCTTCATCAGCCGCGTGCGGCGATCGCCGGGGTCGAGCGAAACCGCATGTTCGAGGTCGCGCTCCGCGAGATCGACTTGATCGCGGCTCATGTGGATGCGTGCCTTGATCGACAGCAT
Organism: Bradyrhizobium sp. URHC0002; assembly: GCF_054059515.1. Lineage (NCBI taxonomy): Bacteria > Pseudomonadati > Pseudomonadota > Alphaproteobacteria > Hyphomicrobiales > Nitrobacteraceae > Bradyrhizobium > Bradyrhizobium sp. URHC0002. The sequence goes on from NZ_JBSSCF010000001.1 coordinate 7,740,427, forward strand.
GTCGGTGTCGTCGGGCCGCTGCGCGATCGCCGCCGTGATGTCCGCGAGCGCGTCGAGCCCCTTCCCGGCGTTAAGCAGCACCTCCGCGCGCGAGGCAAGCAGCACCGGATTGGTCGGCTCGATCATCAGGGCGGCATTGAGGTCGCGTTCGGCCGCATCGAGCTTCAGCAGCGTTGAGAGCAGTCGCCCGCGAAATGTCAGTGACGAAACATTCGTCGGATCGATGGCCACCGCCGAATTCGCCGCCTTGAGCGCTTCATCCGTGCGCGTCTGCGCAAGCAACGCAACCGACCGCTCGATATGAGCGCGCGCGAGCGACGGGCCCGGCAGCGTGGCATCGACCGGCGCGGGGTCGCACGCGCCTTGCTTCCATTCCTCGTACGGCGCACGGCACTGCGCCCACCCGACCGAACGGAACGAGCCGGCCGTGCCGATGGGGTCCCTCGCCAGGGCGGGCGAGGCAAGAGCGAGCGCGAACGCAGCGAGCGCAAGGCGGCCGATCACTGGTTCGACGCCCACTGCTGCCAGGTGGAGTAGTTGATCGCACCGGTGCAGACAGGCGCCCTCCGCAGGCACAGGCTGCGTGCAAATGCCTGCGTGAATGACCCATTGTTCCGCAGCGTGCCGTGCAAAACCGCCGTGCCGCACGAACCCGCATGCGGCCGCGGCATGGATTGGCAGGCCGACCGGCTCTCCGCGAGCGCGGCGGCGTTGGAAAAAAGAAGGAAGGCAACGACGAATACGGCTCTGCTTTGCATCCTGTCCTCGGCTAGCATTGGGGATCGATCATGCAGGCACGCATGGCGTCATCGAGCTCCCGTGTTTGTCCGCTCGGCAGTCCTGGCTCGCTCCAGTAGCCGGCGTGGCGTAGCGCGTTCATCAACTCGTCCAATTCGCTTCGATCCAGCGAGACCGCCGTTTTCAGGTCGCGCACCGCCGCATCGGTGCGCCCGAACTGACGGTGCATGCGTGCTCGCATGATCAAACCTGTCGCGTAATCCGGGCGCACCGTCACGGCGGCATCGAAGGCCGCGAAGGCCTCCTCAAAGCGCTTGAATCCCGCAAGTGAAATGCCGAGCGCATGGAGAGCCTTGTAGTTTCGCGACTCCTTATGCACCGCCTCGGTGAGGTCGCGCAGCGCGTCGTCCTGGCGCTGGGCGTAGAAGCCGAGGAAATGCGCCCGTGCGACGAGCGCAGGCGCCGAATGCCCGGCATCGACCGCCGCGTCGTAGTCCTTTTCGGCAAGATCGAGCCGACCGGAATCCTGGTAGCTATAGGCACGCTCAAGCAGCGCGACGACGCGGAAATCGCGAATGATCCCGTCCGAGTCGAGAAAGCCCTGCCCGTCGTTGAGCCTGGCCGGCGGAATGGCGAGGAGCGCACTCGCGTCCGCAATCGCCTCCGCGAAATTGCGCCTGAAACGATACTCACGCATGCGCATATAAAGTGCGAAGCTCTCGGTCGGATCGACCTCGATCGCCTTGCTGTAGAACTCGAACGCCTTGTCGAGCTCCCCCATGTTGTGCAGCAGCATGCCGACCGCCCTGAGCACGCGCGGGTTCTGCGGATTGAGCGCGTAAGCCTGCTCGACCCGCCTCTTGTAGTCGCCCATGCGCCGCAGGCGCACATCGACATTCGACCATGAGACGAGGATTTCCTCGTTCTTCGGGTCGAGCGCAAAGGCCGCGCGGTAGTCTTCGGCTGCCTCATTGAGGCGCTGCGTGCGGTGATACCCGCGCCCGCGAACGAAATACGCCTGTGCACGGTCGCGATCCGACAAGTTGTTCGCGGCGAGCAGTTCGCCGCAGGGCGTGATGACCGACGCCGAGTCGATCGCAACTTGACCCATGGTGCATTCGACAGCCGATGCTGACGACATCGCGCCAAGGACCCATGCGACGACGAGGGCATTACGGCAGTGCATCGATCTTCAGCTCCGGTTCCGATACGACCGAGGTAACCACGCCGCGGCTCAAATTCCCTTCAACGCAAACGCTAAAGTTGTATCTAATCGCCTCGCACCCACCGAGGAGCCGGCACATTGCTGGATGTCTTTCCTGAGCATTTTGCCAAGGTCGCGACGAGGCGCGAAAGTCGGCGCCTGGGCACTTCGGGTCACTTGCTGTGTGTGCACAAAAGCGCTCGCTATCGGAGCGATAGCGGACGTGGCCGAATTTATGACTACACGCCCTGGCCCGGCATGAAGGCGTCGAATGCGGCCCAGATCTGCGCGCGATAGCGATCGTCTTCCTGCAGCATTTCGTGCCTCGCGCCCGCGATTACGCGATGCGATCCGGCCGGCAGGTGGCGGGCAAATGCCGCAATGGCGGGGACCGATACGATGGTGTCGTCGCCTGCCGCGAGCATCAAGACCGGCTGGCGAATCCGCTCCGCGAACTCCGGCGAACGAAACTCGGCCATCGCGGCGAAGGCCGCGTCGAGCCAGGCCACGGTCGGCGACGCAATCCTGAGCGTTGGGTCGGCCTCCAGGATCGCCGCGTTGCGGGCATAGCGGCGCGGATCCGAGGTCAGGGGATTGCCGGGGAAGCCGGTTGACTTGAACAGGTCGACGTTGCCGCCTGGAATAAACCGCCCGCCCATTCCGGCCGCGCGCAGCATGCGCAGCAGGCCGCGCATCGCCAGCGATGCGCGCGGACGCGGCAGGTCGATCATCGGCGCGCAGAGCACGAAGCGTTCGAACACCTCGAGGCCGGCATGCGCGGCATGCAGCAGGACCGCGCAACCCATCGAATGGGCCAGTGCAAAATAGGGCGACGGACAATCCGGCAGCACGACCTGCTTGACGAAGGCCGCTACGTCGATCTGGTACTCCGAAAAATTGTGGACATGGCCCTTGAGCGGATTGCGCAGCCGGCGCAAGGAATGCCCCTGCCCCCGCCAGTCGATGACAGCCACCGCATAACCGCGCTGGCGCAGATCCCGCACCGTTTCGAAATACTTCTCGATGCACTCGCCACGCCCGGTGAAGACGCAGACAGTGCCCCTTCCGTTGGCCAGCGCCGCCCAGCGCGCAAAACGCAACGTGGCGCCATCCGGTGTCGCGATCGTTCCGGCCAGCGCACCCTCCGGAACAGGATTGGCCGGTATCGACAGCAGCGTCATGGAGCTGATGTCCAGGCCGCGGTTTGGCGAAGAACCACCTGACGGCAACCAACAGGGCGCCGGGACGGCGGCCGCTGCATCTAGATGATCCCGTTGTTGCGAAGCGCGGCGATGGCATCTGCGCTGTAACCGATATCGGCCAGCACGCGATCGGTGTGCTCGCCGAGCGTCGGCGGGCGCGACACGATTTCGCCTGGCGTTTCCGACAGCCGCACCGCGGCGCGCGCCGTCGGCGCGGGCTTTGGCAAGCCGGGATAATCGACGTCCTGCATGAAGCCGGTGGCGCGGATGTGCGGATGCTCCAGCGCCTGTTGCGGGCTCAGCACCGGGCCAGCCGGAATCATCGCTTTGCCCAGCGTATCGACCGCTTCCTGCGTGGTGCGCTCGGCGCACCAGCGCGCCATCCGCTCGCTGATGACCGGGCCGTTGTCGCCGCGCTTGAGATCGTCGGCAAAACGTGGGTCGTTCAGCCAGTGATCCGCCTCGCCCATCAACTTGGCCCAGCGGATGAACAGCGGGTGCCCGGTGACCTGGCACAGCACCCAGCCGTCCCTGGTGCGGTAGATGTCGGCAGGCGCGGCGGTCTGGCCGAGATTGCCGGTCGGAACGCGATTGGCTGATATCACCGCCTGCTCGATCAGCGTTGCGTTGGTGAAGGAGAGCGCGGTCGCCAGCAGCGCACCCTCGACGATCTGCCCGCGCCCGGATTTGCCGCGCTCGATCAGCGCGGCGAGCGTGCCGAACGCGCAATGCAGCGCGGTGCCGAAATCGACCCAGTTCACCGCCGCCCGGTACGGCGGATCGCCTTTGCCCGTCATGTAGACCGCGCCGGACATCACCTGTCCGACGCCGTCAAAACCGACGCGGTCCGACCACGGTCCCGGCCCGCCGAAAGCCGTCGCGGTGGTCAGGATGATGTCCGGCTTGATCGCCTTCAGCGATTCATAATCGAGCTTCATCGCCCGCAGCGTCTGCGGTGGCAGGTTGGCGACGACGACGGCTGCGGTCGCGACCAGCCGGCGCATCACCTCCTGGCCTTCCGGCTTCATCGGATCGAGCGTGATGCATTTCTTGTTGCGGTTGACCTGCAGGAACAGCGCGCCCTCGCCGCCTTCGCCGACGGGCGCCACGAAACGATCCTCGCTGCCGTCGCGTTTCTCCACGCGAATGACTTCCGCGCCGAATTCCGCCAGCAAGGTCGCGCAATAAGGCCCCGCGATATAGCGCCCGAAATCGAGAACGCGAACGCCCTCCAGAACTCCCCCCATCGATCTTTTCCTTGTTCTTGCCTGGCTGCCCAATTGTGCCGGGCTTTCTATCATGTTGATAATGAATTAGACGAACATACAATCACTGATCCCGCCCGAACGGAACATTCAGAATGACCCCGACTGCACAACGGCCCTATCGCGGTGTTTTTCCCGTCGCTCCGACCATTTTCGACGAGCGTGGGGATCTCGATCTTGCGGGGCAACGCCGCTGTATCGATTTCATGATCGACGCCGGCTCCAATGGCCTCTGCATTCTGGCCAACTTCTCCGAGCAGTTCGTGCTGACCGACGCCGAGCGCGAACAGGTGATGCATGCGGTGCTGGAGCACGTCGCCGGCCGCGTCCCCGTGATCGTGACGACGACGCATTTCGGCTCGCGCATCTGCGCCGAGCGCAGCCGCCAGGCCCAGGACGCCGGTGCTGCGATGGTGATGATCATGCCGCCCTATCACGGCGCCACTTTTCGCGTGCCGGAAAAGGCCATTTTCGACTTCTATCGCACCGTGTCTGACGCCATCGACATTCCCATCATGATCCAGGATGCGCCGGTTGCCGGGACGCCGCTTTCGGTCGACCTGCTGGCCCGCATGGCGCGGGAAATTGCGAACATCAGCTATTTCAAGATCGAGGTGCCGATGGCGGCGGCGAAGCTGCGCGACCTCATCGCGGCCGGCGGCGACAGCATCGAAGGGCCCTGGGACGGCGAGGAAGCCATCACGCTGATGGCCGATCTCGATGCGGGCGCGACCGGCGCCATGACGGGTGGCGGCTACCCTGATGGCATCAGGCAAATCGTCGATCCGTATCTGGCGGGGCGCCGGGAGGAAGCGATGGCGGCCTATGCGCGCTGGCTGCCGCTGATCAATTACGAGAACCGCCAGTGCGGCTTGCAGGCCGCCAAGATCCTGATGAAGGAAGGCGGCGTGATCGGCTCGGACGCGGTTCGGCATCCCCTGCAAAAGGTTCACCCTGCGGCGCGCGCGGGTCTCGTTGAAATCGCCCGCCAGCTCGATCCCGTGGTGTTGCGCTGGGGCCGGTAATCGAGCAAGGACAAGCCCGCCTGATGCAGACGCGCTATTCCGGAAACGCGACATCCGCAATCACGGGAAGATGGTCCGAATACGCACGCGCCTTGCGATCCGTCCAGGCCGAGCGGATCGTCAGATCGCGCGAGGCATAGATCCGGTCGAGCCGCATCATCGGCAATCGGGAGGGAAACGTCCGCAGCCGCGTTCGGACCGGGCAGATCCGCGCCAGCACGCCCCTCACCGACTTCACCCAGAACCAGTCGTTGAAATCGCCGAGCACGAGCGTCCGCGTCGGCTCCACCAGGCCGATCAGGGCATGGGCCTGCGCTTGCCTTTCATGGATGCTCAAGCCGAGATGGGTGGCAATGACCCTGACCTCGCCATGATCCGACAAGATGCGTGCGGCGATGGCCCGGCGCGGCTCCCGTTCCTGATACGAGACGTCGGAAATTTTCGGCGGCTCGGCGAACGGCCAGCGGCTGAGCAGCACCTGTCCGTAGTCGCCATCCTCGGTGACGATCGATCTCGCATCGACGCTGTGGTCGCCGACGGCCTTTGCCAGCAAGGCAAAGGGATCGTCGGTTCTTCCACGCGAATCGACCTCCTGCAGCGCCACGACATCAGGAGACCAGTGGCGGATGATCGAACAAACGCCGTCCAGATCGAAACCCGGATTGAGGTGGAAGATGCCGTGAACGTTCCACGTCATGATGCGAAGCGTGCCCGTCACGTTCGTCGCCCCGCCATCCACGTCACCAGGAACTGCACGCCAAGACACAGCGCGATCCAGGCTGCGACCGCCAGCGCCAATAGCACCGCATTTGTCCACGAGGCGTTTCTGGCGAGATCCGCGATCTGCGCGCCGAGTGCGGCCATGACAGCGATCCCCGGCGCCATGCCCAGCACGGTGCCGAGCATAAAATCGCGCAGGCTCAGCTTGCTGGCGCCCGCCACCACGTTCACGATCGAGAACGGGGCGATCGGAACCATCCGGATCATGGCGACCGCAACGACCCCCTTGCCGATGATGCGGCCTTGAACCCGCGCGGCGCGGCGCCCGAGCAGCCGCTGCAGGCGCGCCTGGCCCAGCACGCGGCCGATCGAAAACAGCGCGAGTGCGCTGAGCAGCACGCCGACGCCCGCGCTGAAGAAACCCATCCACGGCCCCAGCGCCGCTGCCGTGGCGGCGATCAAGACCAGCACCGGAAATACCAGCAGCCCACCGACGACGAAGGCGGCAATGGCGAATAGCGGCGCGAATTGCGCCCGCGCGGGGTGCGAAATGACCGAGGAGACGAAGCCGATGTCGGTGAAATCGCGCAGCGACGTGTACTGCCAGGCCAGCGCGAGACCGGCGAGCGCCGCGGCAAAGCCGGATACCGCCAAAATGGTTCTCGCCGTCCACATGCGATTGGCGGCGCGGTCGAGGTGAAGGGGTTCTCGGGGGTCGGCGACGGGCTGCACGACGGTTGCCATGCTGCCGACTGTTGCAGCCGGGTCGATCGGCTGCAGCGATTTTGGTCCGCCGCCGTCCGGCAGGCGGTCGAGAAATCCGAACAAATCGGTTTCGTTGCCAGCGATTTCCTGTTCATCGACGCCGCAGAAATGCCCGATCAGCTGGCGGCGAAGCCCGGCGATATATTTCCGATGCGCCTCGGACGTCGCCTCGAAGGCCAGATCGCATTCGGTGTCGGCCCCCATCGAGCGGTTATTGAGGTTGGCCGAGCCCACGCGCAGGATGCGGTCGTCGACGATCATCACCTTGCTGTGCACCATGACGGCTGTGGCCTGCATCCCATCCCGTATCGATGGATAGAGAAAGCGAACCCGGTCCATGACGCCGGCCGCCACGAATTCTGCGATGAATCCGCCGCGCCCGCTCTGCATGGCCTGCGATTCGAACCAGGACGAATGCATCTTCGGCGTGACGATCAGAACACGAAGCTGCGGCACATCCAGCATCCGCTGCGCCAGCAGGCGCGCGATATCGGTGGCGCTGGTGAACTGGTTCTCGATGTAGATGAAGCGATCGGCCGCGTTGATGGAGGCCTCGAACAGCCGCGCGACCTCGTTCGCGCCGGCTTCGCTCGCTGTTGCTATCTCGGTCCGGGCGATGCCCGCCGTCATTCCCCGGGATTGCACCGGCACCGAGGCGGGCCAGCGCTCTCCGGTGACCGCCGCTGAGATTTCGACCGTGCAGCCGGCGGCGCGCCACCTGCTCTCCGCCACCTCCGTCAGACGGACGGCTGCTTCGCCGTCCACCATGCACTGCACGTCGTGAAACGGCGGATAGGGCTTGCCGTCGGGATCGGTCCGCAGCGGATGATGGGCTTGGTGCGCGCTGGTGTCCCAGCGCCGGATCGTGAGGTCGAGACCGCCGACGAAGGCAAGCGCACCATCGATCACGACGATCTTCTGGTGCTGCGCGGAGCCCAACGGAAGACTGGAATCGAAACAGAAGCAAAGCCGGTCCGACGCGTCCGACGTGAATTTGGCGGCTGAACTCCACTCCCGCTCCGCGGCATAGAGGGCCGGGAAATCCCAGATCAGGACATTGATCCGCAGGTCTGGCTTCGCTTTCAGCAGCGCTTTCAGAAACGCGCCCAACTGCTCCGGATAGCCATCGTCGGCCTGCCCGGACGGCCCGACAAAGTGGGTCAGGCTGTGGATGTCCCAGCCGATGATGTAGACCTGCCGCGTTGCGAGCAGCAGCGCTTCCCGCAAAGCGGCGAAATACACGGCCGCGTCGTTGAGAATAGCCAGCCGCCCTGCCTTGCACCTTCTCCAGACGGTGTCGCCCGGGATGAGGATGGATGAACTTTGCAGCAGGCGGCACCTCGGCAGGACTGGCGGGTAAGAAGACATGGCATGTCAATGCGGGACCACGAGCGCAGGCCCGCCATCAATGAGCAAAACGTTTGGCAGCCAAGACCGTTCCTGCACCTGAGCTGTTTACGTTTGCGGAATTTGCCGGGAAATCACGCAAAACTAGCGGCGGTCCCGGCTGGAAGAACCTTCTTCCCCGGCCACGGGTTCGAGGTAGGTGCTGTGCAATGAGGTTGCCGACCTGAAGCCGTCGAACATGACGCGGACGGTGCTGCGATAACGGCCCGTGCCAATGACGGTCCCTTCCCTGCCGGCGAGATTTGGGCATCGCGCGGCGCCGAGCGCGCTCATCCTGACGCGGGTCGGTGGAGACAGCCCAGGCCGTTCCTCGAGCGGCTCCGCAGGCGATTGCGACGAACCGAGAGCCATTGCGGGGCCCATCTACTCGGCCGCCGATGCAAAACGTTCGGTGCCGAATGCCTGGCGGGAAATCCACCGGCGCACCATGCGATTGACGAACACCGGAGCGCCGGAGGCCATCGCGGCTGTCATCCAGGGGGGCAGCAGAAGCATCCAGACATCGGACCCCGGCTGCGAGCCGCCACGCGCCACCATACGAAGCCGCCCGCCGGGACTCCTGCCCGCAATGGTGTCCTTGCTGAGCGCAACACCTGAAGACGGATGCCTGTCTTTTCCGTTCATCGTGACCTGCGGCTGGAGCATCGCGGGCGAAACGGAGAACGCTGATCTTCCAAGTCTGCGGTCTTCGAAACGCGGCGGTGATTTTTACGTCGGTTCTTTCGACTGCCGGCACCTCGCCTTATTGCGGATGCCGGCTTGGTCAGAATGCCGCCACGCCGTCGCCAACAATAGGCATGCATTAGGTGCATCGCTTTATCTTGCGATATCAACCGTCGACGCGGTTGGCGCTCAGAACGAATGAGTTTTGGAGTGAACAGCAGCGGGACGAGGCATGACATCCGTCGTCACCGGACGGTTCAAGCCGCATCGCGCGGCGCGCTTTGTTGTTTCGATCAATCGCATCGACTGCGTGTGAGTGATGGCGCCCGACGAATCAAGGATGAACATGCAGTGATTCAGTTCGTTGCGAAGCTTGGTGGATTCCGAGAAAGGTTCGATAAGAGATCTTGGCCAGCCGCTGGATCAGATCAAGTCTCGCGGGTCGTGTTCCATGTCGCGACGACCACCGCGGCGGAAGCCTCGTCGTTGCGCAGCAGAATCATCGGCACGTAGATGAAAAGGCCCTCGTTGTTCGACGAGGTTGCCCATCAGGGCGAGAACGAAGGTGCGGCGATCCGCCGAGACAGGAGCCGCGGCGAGCATGTCAAAGTCCGGCTTTGAAGGCAGTTTGCTGACAAACGTGGCGTATGCCCGCAGCAGGCGGTCCCATCTGATCGTACCGCCTTCGGCGCCAAAGGAAGTACATCGAAAGATATAGTAGCGAAGGTTGGGTGGGTTCTCTTCCGCAATTACTGCAAGAAAAATGCCGCTTTCTTGCTGCTTTCCCGCTGCAGTTCCCTTGTTTTCGACGACTTCTTGTCACAGTCGCGCTTCTTGGCATCTCGTTTGAACAAGAGTAAACTTTTATGCACAATTAAGATGCTAAGTGATCTGTTTCACAGCGACCCAGGAGGGCCGCAAGCAATCTATCGATAGTCATAGGATGTCGCCATCGATAGTCATACGACGTAATTTAAGGGGCGCGTTATGTCAGTCCCATTTAAGAAGACGGTATTTCTTGTAGACGCGATGGCCTTCAGACGAGCTCGCGCAGAGAGCTTCTTAAATCCATGGGCCCGTAACGAAAACGTCGAACTGATTTCGCTCGATGCTGACGAAGCTCACACAAGACTTGTCGAGCGCGCCGTCTGCGACATGCTGATTTACAGCGTCGGCGCTCCCTCTCCCCATGAGGTCTTCACCGAGATACAGGTGTTGCATACGCTTCGCCGTGACGCCGCGCTCGCCATCGTCTCCGACGATGAACATCCCGCCACCGTTCTCGCTGCAATCCGTTGCGGGGCCAAGGGTTATTTCAGCAATTCCATGCCGCCCGAGCTTGCGTTGCAGGCACTTTCGTTCGTCCTTCATGGCGGCACTTATTTTCCGCCAGCCGCCATCCTGGCCAGCCAGGCCTTCAGCACATCGCCGCCCCTCGAATACAGGCAGCCCGACCTTTCCCAGGAGCAACCGCTTCCGGGGCCCGAACAACAGACGCAGGCGCCGCCGCTCGGGCCGGAGGACGGCCCATACGAGCAGCAAGGCTCCCTTTTCGACGACAAGGCGGCCGGCGCGCCGCGCGACCATGGCCTTAACGGCGCGCGGCACGTGCCCGAATATACCGAGCGGCAGTACGCCGTCCTCGTTTGTCTCTGCCAGGGCGACCCCAACAAGGTGATCGGTCGCAAGCTCGGTATGACCGAAACGACCGTGAAAGTTCATGTCCGCGAAATCATGCGCAAGCTGGGCGTCAGCAACCGGACCCAGGTCGCGATCACCGCGGCGCACATCTGCGCGGACGGCGCCGTCGAACTGGTTCCCGCGGATTCATCCATGCCGGCCAAGCCGCCTGTTTCTCACTAGCGATGAATTTTCGGCACTGCGTCCGAGCGCCGTTGCGCCATCCGGTCGGTTCCACAATAGGTCCGTTGGAGCGCCCCCCGATCATTAGTCCTAATCCTTCCGACATAGCGGTCCACTAAAGACCAAGTGCCGAGGAGGCTTTCGCGGTCGCCCCTCCGTTTTCATGTCATCGCTCCAGCCGGGATTCGCGGTACAGAAGCGGTTCCGAAGAAAAGCCGGCCCGGGGCGGCCTTTCCCGCGCCCGATGGCGGGCCTACACGCATCGATAACCAGGCATGCCACGCGAACACGTGCGGCCGAAGTCGCGCGCGACGGCTTCGCTAAGGAAGCGCCGGGCCAGCTTCAATTTTCTCCAACGCGCCGGCGGGCTGTCGGGAGCGCCTCGCTGCCGAAAACGGCGGCTTCCCATTGCAATCTCTTTTTATATGACTATCGTCATATAACAACCGAACAGGAGAACCCGTGATGTCCGCAAGCCCCGATCCCATCGTCATCCTTTCCGCCGCCCGCACGCCGCTTGGCCGGTTCATGGGCGAATTGTCCCCCTTCAGCGCGCACAAACTCGGTGCGCACGTGATCGGGGCTGCGCTGGCGCGGGCGAAACTGGCGCCGGAGCGCATTGACGAGGTCTTCATGGGCAACGTGCTGCCGGCCGGACAGGGTCAGGCGCCGGCGCGACAGGCCGCGCGCGGCGCCGGACTGCCCGACGCCACCGGCGCCACCACGGTCAACAAGGTCTGCGGTTCCGGCATGAAAGCGACCATGCTGGCCCACGACATCATCAACGCCGGCTCCGCCGGAATCGTGCTGTCCGGCGGCATGGAGAGCATGAGCAATGCGCCCTATTTGCTGGCCAAGGCGCGGGGCGGCTATCGCGCCGGCCATGACCGGATCATCGATCACATGATGATGGACGGGCTGGAAGACGCCTACGAGACCGGCCGCTCGATGGGCGATTTCGGCGAGGCCACCGCGGAAGCCTATCAGTTCACCCGCAAGGACCAGGACGCCTATGCGATGGAGACGCTGACCCGCGCCCGCAAGGCGGTCGAGGGTGGCGCGTTCAAGGTCGAGATCGCGCCGGTCACGCTCACCGAAAAGGCCGGCCCACGCGTCATCGCCAATGACGAACATCCGCTCAAGGTGGACCCTGGCAAGATTCCCGGGTTGAAGCCGGCGTTCCGCGCCAACGGCACCATCACGCCGGCCGCCTCCTCCGCCAATGCCGACGGCGCCGCGGCGCTCATTCTGGCCAAGCGCTCGCTCGCCGATCGTGACGGCCTGCCGGTTCTCGCCGAGATCAAGGGTCACGCCACCCACAGCCAGGAGCCGCAATGGTTCACCACCGCGCCGATCCCGGCCATCCGCAAGCTGCTCGACAAGGTCGGCTGGCGCGCAGACGACGTCGACCTGTTCGAGATCAACGAAGCGTTCGCGGTGGTGGCGATGGCGGCGCAGAAGGATCTCGGCATCGCAAGAGAAAAACTCAACGTCAATGGCGGCGCTTGCGCGCTCGGCCACCCGATCGGCGCCACCGGCGCACGATTGATCGTGACGCTGCTGCATGCGCTGGAAGCGCGGAACCTGAAACGCGGCGTCGCCGCACTGTGCATCGGCGGCGGTGAAGCTACCGCCATCGCCGTCGAGCGCGTCGTCCGTTGACCGGGCGATTGGAAAGACATGCGAGCGGCGCGCGCCACGTCGCTCGCCGCCGTCTTCTCACCCGGCCGCCTCCCAAGCCGGGAGGGCGGCCGGTCGCAAATGCCTTGCCGCCGCCCGTTTGACTTTTTCGAAGGCCAGCGTTTCGATTTGCCGCACGCGCTCGCCGGAAATGGACAGCTCGCGTCCGAGATCCTCCAGGCTCGGTGGGTCCTCACTGAGGCGCCGCGCCTCGAACACACGCCGCTCCCGCGCGGTCAGCAGATCAAGGGCCGAACGGAGCGCCTTCGCCTTTTGCGCGCTTTCATCCTGATCGGCGACGATCGCCTCGGCGTTCGGCGAATGATCGACCAGCACCGCCTCCCACTCTGTCGGCCCGTCGTCGCCGACGGGCGCATTCAGGGAGAGGTCGCCCGTCAGACGGCTGCTCATCTCGATCACTTCGCGAACGGGGACCACGAGCTCATGCGCGACGGCCTCGGCCACCTCCGGCGTGAGCCCCACCCTGTCGCCGCCGAACTTGGTCATGGCGCGCCGCAAGCCAAAGAACAGTTTCCGCTGCGCGGCCGTCGTCCCGATCTTGACCAGCGATCGCGAGCGCAGGATGTATTCGTGGATCGCTGCCTTGATCCACCACAGCGCATAGGTGGAAAACCGCGCGCCGTGGCCGGGCTCAAAATGCGAGGCCGCGATGACGAGGCCGAGATTGGCTTCGCCGATCAGATCGGCAAGCGGAAGATCGTATCGCTGGTAGCGGCGCGCGACCTTTGCCGCCAACCGGAGATGGCTGGTGACGAGCGCGTCGGTCGCGCTGCGGTCGCGATGCTCCTGCCAGCGTCGTGCAAGCTGCTGCTCGCGCGGCTGTTCGAGCAGAACGTACCGCTTGATGAGAGAGGCGTATTCATCGACGAGATCTCGCGACCTGTCTGCGGTCAACATCTCTCGCCTGTCTATGGCCGTGCTGTGCGCGTTCATGGGTAGCTCCAATCCTTCGGGTCCGGTAGGCGAACCCTAGGAGAGGACACCGCAGCGCATCTATTAAATTGGGATTCAGGATTCTAAATTCGCCGTTAGCGTGTGCGCAATTCCGGTCTCGAATTTCAAAATTGCGCGATCCGTCCGGGCGGCGACTTCGAAGCGACCGCTTGCCGTGCAACGCTTTCTCAACAATGCTCAAGATTAGTTGAGCCAGGGCTCAAGATTAGTTGAGCTTTGTAAAAGGCAATTTAGCGGGGTGCCGCCGGCCCCACCCCACATCTCCACCATGCATCCGCTGTCTGGATGCAGCTTCAAGCGAGCAATTCGCGTTCGAAGGAACGCACGTCCCTTGCGGCGTGCGACGGCGTTTGCGCGTCCGGCGAATTCCCGCATCGACAGCATGGAGAAGGAAAATGACTACGATCAAGACAATTGCCGTCGCGGGACTGCTGTCGATGATGGCAGCAGCCCCCGCCTTCGCGCAGGAAGCCATCCAGGAGCCAGGTGCTTTCGCATTTTATTACCCGAACCTGGACGTCCTGAATGGCGGAGCGCCCACGCCGGCCTACAGGATGGAAGGGCTGCCGCCCTCGGTGATGCAATCCTATAATGAGTGGGAAAGCGGCATGGCCGGCGCCAATGTCTGGCAGCACCGCCGGGTCCACCATGCGTCCGGCACCATGCACGATGGCCGCCAGCATGGGTGACCCTGGTCAGGCAGCTCGCCGATCCTATGTCCGGCCGGCTTGCTCATCGGGGCAAACCATCTCCACCCGCCCTCCCGGGCCGGAGTGGATGATCAATCGGAATCCGTGCAGCTTCACGATGGCCGAAACCAGGTTGAGTCCGAGGCCAACACCCGGCGTGTTGCGGATCTTGTCCGAACGATAGAACCGGCGCAGCACTGCCTCATGCTCCTGATCGCTGATCCCCGGCCCCGTATCTGTCACGCGCAGGATGGTCTCTCCCTCGCCGCGCAGCAGCTCGAGCGTGACCCTGCCGCTCCGGGGCGTGAACTTGATGGCGTTGTCGACGAGGTTGGCGACCGCCTCCAGCAGCAGGTCTCGATCGCCGCGCACGTAGAGCGTGCCTGACGTGCCCACGCTCAGCGCGATCTGCTTGTCTTCCGCGATCGGCTCATACATGTCGCAGACCTCGCTTAGCATTTCGCCGAGCTCGACATTGCCGAATGCGGACGACCGGCGGCTGTTCTCGATCTCGGCCAGGCGCAACAACGCCGTGACGATCGACAGCGACTGGTCGATGCCGGCGATGGCCTTGTCGGCGGCCTCCTGGAGCTGCTCCAGGCTGGTCGCATTGGTACGGCCCCGCTCCAGCGTCAGGCGCGCGCGCGTCAGCGGCGTTCGCAGATCGTGGGCGATGTCATTGCCGACGCCGGCCAGCGCATGGATGGTGGTCTCGAGTTCATCGAGCATGCCGTTGACGATGGCGGCGAGCCGCGAGAATGGCTCATCGATATTCCGGTGCGGCAGCCGCTCGCGCAGATCTCCGGCGATGATACGCTGGACCCGCAAGTTGACGTCCTCGACGCGTCTCTGCGCACGAACGCTCAGCCACGCGCCTGCCAGCAGCCAGAAGCAGAACGCGGGCAACAGGCCAAGCCCCAGCGCGCCTCCGACAACCCTGGAGATTTCCCGGGTCTCGTCGACGTTGCGTCCAACCACCAATACATCGCCGTGATCGACGCTCCGCGCGACGGCTCTGACCAATGGCGCGTCGGGCTCCTTGCCGTTGGCCCGCGCCATGTGCACACTCTTCACTCCCGCACCGGCCTCAAGATCGTCCGGCATGCGCGCGACATTGCCGGCAAGCCGATTTCCCTTCGCATCGAAGATGCCGGCGAAATGGACGCCGCGGTAATCCTGCCCAAGATGATCGTCGAGCGCGCCGATCCGGCGATCGGGCGGCAGCGCGGCGAAGAAATTGACCTGCGTCGTAATCATGCCATCGGAGCGCGCGATCAGGTAATCGTCGATCTTGAAGTAGATGAAGCCGAACAGGATCGTGACAAAAGCCGCGAACAGCGCCGCCAGCGCGGCGGCCCAGTGGAACGTGTTCGAACGTATGAACTGCATCTGGTGCTTCGGATCCTGCGCCGCCTGATTGCCTCGCCGGCCGCGACGATACGGGCGCGCGGCACGATCCCTCTAAGACACTGCGCGAAGAATGAACCCTGCGCCGCGGACATTGTGAATCATCGGGGTTTCGCCCGGACCGTCGACCTTGTGCCGCACACGGCCCATATGGACGTCGACCAGGTTGGTTGCCGGAACAAACTTGTAGTTCCAGACCTCCTCGAGCAGCATGGCGCGCGTGAGCAACTGGTCGCTCCGCCGCATCATGTATTCGAGCAGGCGAAACTCGCGCGGCAGCAAGTCAATCTCGCGTTCGCCGCGTTTCGCGGTGCGTTCGATCAGGTCGAGCTCGAGCTGCCCTACCCGCAGGGTGGTTTCTCGCGTTTCCGACGGGCGGCGCAGCAACGCCTCTATTCGCGCGATGAGTTCGACGACCGCGAACGGCTTGGTGAGGTAATCGTCGCCACCCATCCGCAATCCGCGCACGCGGTCATCGACCGCTCCAAGCGCGCTCAGCACCAGGACCGGCGTGCGCACCTGATCCTTCCGCAGGGACTCGATGACGGTAAGGCCGTCCATTCCCGGCAGCAGGCGGTCGACGATCATCGCATCCGGCCGCAAGTCGCGCGCCTTGGCGAGACCCTCCAGTCCGTTCGACGACCATTCCACATCGAAGCCGCGATCGGCCAGTTCCGCCGCGATTTCTCCCGCCGTCTCGTCGTCATCCTCTATGAGAAGAACCTTCGTCATGAGATCGTTCCGACTGCCATCAAGATACCCTCTCACCGCACGGCTCGGCTCGGTCGCAATGATACGCTGGCCGGCTGATAAAGCCATGGTGACGGCGCAAGTCTCAGGGGTTCAGGGGCGCCGGACAGTGCCGCCATCCCTTCGGGACCCGACATGCGCCATCCGCCCGGCGGCCATTTCCGCTGCCTCGGACGAGCACAGCGAGCCCGCTAGAAACAGTTAACCTTCGCCGGCCGGCAGCGCCAATAAATAGCGATTTAATGAATCGGCAGGCCGGCATCTTCCGGTCCGGCGGGCGATTTCGGGCCGCGCCAGGCGACAGTTCGGGCCCCACGCATTCTCACGCCGAGTTGAAGGCACGTGATGCGATGTTTCCTTTGGACGATGGCGGGCGCGCCGCACGTCACAGGAAGAAGCCAGCCTGGCTTCCCCTCACCAATGGAGAACACCAATGCGCAACGTGAAAATTCTGTCGGCTGTCTTGCTCACCGCAGCCACCTTCGCCACTCCGGTGCTGGCCGCCACCGCCTCCCGGCATGTCGTCACCGATACCAACGGTCGCGTGATGTCGACGATGCATCGCGACCAAGGCGATAGCTGCATCCGCGCCCCGCGCGTCGGCGCCTTCGCCACCGATCCGTGGACCGTGCCGCCTTGCGAGCCCAACACGGGTTACTGATCCGCCCGCGTTACGACGGACAACGGCACAAGACGGGCTGGCGGGATATCCGCCGGCCCGTCTTCTTTTGTCGCACGCCAGGCAGCTCTCCTTTGACGCACATCTGCCACGGCTCCAGTTCGTGAACGCGAGGTGGCGTAAACTAACGCCGAATTTAATGGAGGCCTTGTGCATCGCACCTACCTGTCAGTCATCCGACGTTTCGTTCGCGCGGCTCCTTGAAGTTCGCGCGTCACGGCGCCGAGCAATCTGACTGAAAAGGAGTGTCATGATGAAACGGATGATCACGATTTTCGCAACAGCTCTTCTCGCTTCGAGCCTGATGGCGGGCGCGGCCGATGCGCGCGGTGGTGGTGGCGGTGGCGGTCACGGCGGCGGCTTCGGTGGCGGCGGCCATATGGGCGGCGGTTTTGGCGGTGGAGGCCACATCGGAGGCTTTGGCGGCGGCCATATCGGCGCCATGGGGGCCGGCGAACACATGGGAGGCCTCGGCGGCGGCCACATCGGCGCGCATGGCTTTGGACTGCACCAGCACGCCCTGCATCGCTTCGGCGGATATGGGCCAGGATATGGCTACTACGGTTACCCCGATTGCTACGACTGGTACGTCCTTCATCCCAACAGCCCCTTGCCGCTGAGCTGCGGCTGAGACCCTCGCGCACATCCCCGCACGCAGGCTGACGGACCGGCGGGCACTTTCTCAATGCCCTCCGGTCCGACGCCTCCTTGCTTGTTCGTCGCTGCTCGACCGGCACCGGAGAAACACCATGAAACACATCCTGATGATCACGGCGACCTCGGCCTTGCTGTGCGGCCAGGCCTTTGCGCAGCAGGCCGCCGTGATGCCGACGCCTTCGCTCTCGGCCACTTCGCCGCTCGGCATGGTGCCAAGCGCGCCGATCGGCGGCACCGGTATCCCGTTTGGCGCTACGGAAATCGCTTCTCCCGGCGTAAGTCCAGCGCCGATTTCGTCGACCATCGGCGGCACCGTGTGCTCGACCATCGGTACGGCACCGTCAACGATGTTTGGATCGGCGACCACCTTTGACGGCGGCGGCGTGGACGTCGGGACCGTCACACCGCTGAGCACGATGTCCACGATGCCGGGAATGTCGACATCAACAATGTCGTCATCAGGCATTCCGCCGACATCGGCCCTGATCGACACTTCGGGCACCCAAAGCATGTGCGGCGCCGGCTCGGGCAATCTTGCTGCGTCATCGACGCCGACCGCACCGACGGCGCCGGGCGGCGTGCCGCGCACCGGCATTCCGATGGGTTCGACGGAGATCGGCAATCTCGGGATCAGCTCCGCGGCGATGGTGCCCACCATCACCGTCGGACCCACCATCAGCACCATCGCGCCGACGATCCCGACGGTGCCCGCCGTCACGCTGCCGGCCGCGAACACGACAGCCGTCGCCGCGCCCACCGATGCCATCACAGGGATACCGAACATCGCGGGAGCGCCGAACACGATACCGGGCCTGTCAGCCGCCGCCACGATGTTCCGTTGAACCCGCACACGAGAAGCAGCCATGAAAATGAAAGTCGCAATACCTGCCGTCGTATTCGGCGTCGCCGCCGCGGGCGGCCTTCTCTTCCTGACGCACGTCCATTTATTCAAGGCCGCTGTCGCGGCAGCGCCGCCGCCTGCGGTCCCGATCGTTGCCGGCGTGGTCACCCAGCATGACGTACCGATCTATCAGAACGGCGTCGGCACCGTGATTGCATACAACACCGACGTCGTGCGGGCCCAGATCCAGGGCCAGCTCATCAGCATCAACTTCACCGAAGGACAGACCGTCCATGCCGGCGACCTGCTCGCGCAAATCGATCCGCGTCCCTACCAGGCCCAGATCGACCAGTTCGAGGGAAATCTGGAGCGCGACCAGGCTCAACTCACCAATGCCCGCGCCAATCTCGCGCGTTACACCCAGCTTGGCGACAAGGGCTGGGCCACGCCGCAGCTGATCGAGACCCAGAAAGCGCAGGTCGGCCAGCTCGAGGCCGCGATCAAGACCGACCAGGCGCTGATCGAAGCGGCCAAGGTGCAGCTCAGCTACACCCGGCTGACGTCGCCGATCGACGGCGTGGTCGGGATTCGCCAGATCGACGTCGGTAACATCATCAGCCCGACGACGGCCAACGGCCTTGTTGTCGTGACGCAGCTCGACCCGATCTCGCTGGTCTTCACCTTGCCGGAAGGGGTGCTGCCGCAGATCCAGAAGCAGCAGCAGGCGGCCAAAACGCCGCTGCCCGTCCTCGCCTATAACCAGGATGATACGCTTGAGTTGGGAAAGGGCGTGCTCGCCCTAGTCAACAACGAGATCCTGCAGACAACCGGCTCGATCCAGCTCAAGGCAACCTTTCCCAACAAGTCCCGCGAGCTTTGGCCGGGTGAACTGGTCAATGCGCGGTTGCTCGTTACGACCCGCCACAACGGCCTGACCGTCCCTGCCTCCGTCGTGCAGCAAGGTCCGAACGGCGCCTATGCCTATGTCGTCAAACCCGACAGCAAGGTCGCGATCCGTCCGCTCAAGGTCGCTCAAATCACCGACGGCGAAGCGCTGATCGATTCCGGGCTGAAGGCCGGCGAGCAGGTCGTGGTTGACGGACAGTATCGGCTGCAGCCGGGCACGCATGTCACGATCCTGCACGGCGAAGCGGCCGACGAAGCGGCGGCACAACAAGCACAACAGGCGATAATCCCATGAACATATCCGCGCCCTTCATCCAGCGCCCGATCGCAACCGCGCTTTTGATGGTCGGCCTTCTGGTCGGCGGCCTGGTCGCCTATCCGCTGCTGCCGATCGCGGCACTGCCGAATGTCAACTATCCGACGCTTCAGGTCACGGCGCAGTTGCCGGGCGCCGATCCGCAGACCATGGCGGCGTCGGTCGCGACGCCGCTCGAACTCCAGTTCGGCCAGATTCCGGGTCTCACCCAGATGACGTCAGCGAGCGCACTCGGCTACACCCAGATCACGCTGCAGTTCGATCTGAACCGCCAGATCGACGGAACGGTCAGCGATACGCTGTCGGCGATCAACGCCGCCAGCCCCTTCCTGCCATCGGGCATTCCCTACCCGCCGACGATCCGCAAGGTCAATCCGGCCGATACGCCGATCCTCGTGCTCGGCCTGACCTCGGACAGCCTGCCGCTGACCACGGTGGACGCCTATGCGGAAAACATCCTGCTGCAGAAGATTTCGCAGATACCGGGCGTCGGCCTCGTCGGCCTCGGCGGCCAGCAAAAGCCCGCCGTGCGGGTGCAGCTCGATCCGCAGGCGCTGGCCGCGCGCGGCATCAATCTGGAGGACGTCCGCACGGCGCTCGGCCAGGCCAATGTCGACCTGCCGAAAGGCACGCTCAACAGCCCGCGCCAGACCTATACGCTGAACACCAACGACCAACTGCTCAATGCGGACGATTACGCCAATCTGGTGATCGCCTACCGAAACGGCTCGCCGGTCCGCATCCGCGACGTCGGCCGCGCCGTCAGCGCACCGGAAAACGACCTGATCGCCGGCTGGTACAACAACCAGCGCGCGGTCATCATGGCGATCCAGCGCCAGCCCGGCGCCAACGTCATCGACACTGTCGAGCGGATCAAGGCGATGATGCCGGTGCTGCAGGCGTCGATCCCGCCCGCCGTCAAGGTCAACGTCATTTCCGACCGCACCGATACGGTTCGCGCATCCATCCACGACGTTCAGTTCACGCTGATACTGACGGTTGCGCTGGTGGTGATGGTGATATTCGTGTTCCTGAGAAATTTCTGGGCGACGGTTATCCCGGCTGTCACCGTTCCGCTGTCGCTGATCGGCACCTTCGCGGTCCTCTACGAGCTGGGCTACAGCCTCGACAATTTGTCGCTGATGGCGCTGTCGATCGCCGTGGGCTTCGTGGTCGACGACGCCGTCGTCGTGATCGAGAACATCGTGCGGCACATGGAGGGAGGCGCCACGCCCTACGAAGCGGCGCTGAAGGGCGCCGGCGAAATCGGCTTCACCATCATGTCGATCACGCTGTCACTGATCGCGGTGTTCATTCCGCTGTTCCTGATGGGCGGATATGTCGGGCTGCTGTTCCGCGAATTCGCCGTCACCGTCAGCGTCGCCCTGCTGCTGTCGCTCATGATCTCGCTGACCCTGACGCCGATGATGTGCGCGCGGCTGCTCAAGCCGGAAAGCAGGACGCACGGGCGGCTGTTCCGCCTCTCCGAAGGCGGCTTCAATGCCTTGCTCGGCGCCTACGAGGCGGGCTTAAGAATCGTGCTGCGTCACCGCTTCATTACGCTGTTGACGATGTTTGCGACCATCGCACTGACCGGCTATCTCTACGTGGTCATTCCCAAAGGCTTCTTTCCGCAGCAGGACACCGGGCTGATCATCGGCCTGTCCGAAGCCGCACAGGATATTTCCTATTCCGCGATGACCGAGCGCCAGCAGGCCCTGCTCAATGCCATCATGAGGGATCCGGCCGTCGCATCCATCGGCTCGGCGATCGGCGCCGGAGGCGGCAACACCACGGTCAACAACGGCCGCATCTACATTGCGCTCAAGCCGTACAAGCAACGCGACAGCATGGAAACGATACTCGCGCGGCTGCGGACCAACCTTGCCAAGATCCAGGGCATCACGCTCTATATGCAGGCCGCGCAGGACATCACGATCGGCGGCCGCGTCTCGAAAACCCAGTATCAGTACACGCTTGATGACGCCGATTCCGGCGAGCTGAATCACTGGGCGGCACTGTTCCTCGACAGGATCAAGAAGGTCCCCGGCATCACCGACGTCGCGACCGACCAGCTCAATTCCGGTCCCCTGCTCGACATCGCCATCAAGCGCGAGGTGGCCTCAAGCTACGGCATCCTGCCCTTCACCATCGACAACACGCTCGATGACGCCTTTGGCCAGCGCATCGTCTCGACCATGTACACGGCCTTGAACCAGTACCATGTCATCATGGAGGTCAATCCGAAGTTCCAGTACTCGCCGGAAGCGTTGAGCGGCATCTATGTCAAATCCTCAGCCGGCCAGGAAGTGCCGCTATCGACGCTGGTCGACAGCGTGGTCAAGGTCGCCCCGCTCGTGGTCAACCACCAGGGCCAGTTCCCGTCGGTGACGATCTCGTTCAACCTGCTGCCGGGCACGGCGATCGGCGAAGCGACAGCGGCCATCCAGCATATCGAGCAGCAACTCGGCAAGCCGTTGTCGCTACAGACGAGTTTCCAGGGCAACGCGCAGGCCTTCGGGGATTCGCTGTCGACCACGCCGATCCTGATCGCGGCTGCGCTGTTCGTGATCTACCTCATCCTCGGCATATTGTATGAGAGCCTGATCCACCCCATCACCATCATCTCGACACTGCCGTCGGCGGGGCTGGGCGCGTTGCTGCTGCTGATGGCGGCGCATCTCGATCTCAGCGTGATCGCGATCGTCGGCATCATCCTCCTGATCGGCATCGTCAAGAAGAACGGCATCATGCTGGTCGATTTCGCCCTGCATGTCGGTCAGCAGGAGGGACTGACGGCGGAGGAAGCGATCTATCGCGCCTGCATCCTGCGTTTCCGCCCCATCCTCATGACCACGATGGCGGCCATGCTCGCCGGCGTCCCCATGATGCTCGGCACCGGCGCGGGATCCGAGATACGCCAGCCGCTCGGCTATGCCATCGTCGGAGGTCTCGCCGTGTCGCAGCTCCTCACGCTGTATACGACGCCGGTGGTCTACATCTACCTCGACAGGCTGCAGACCTGGCTGTTCGGAAAGCGGAAGCCGCCGATCGAAGGTCACGCCAAGCTGACGCCGGCCGAATGACGGCAATCCCGGGCGGCGCAATGCAGCCGCCCGGCCTGCCACCAGTCGCCCGGGCCGCTGGCGCAGCAGTCTAGTAATTGCTCGCCGTCGCCTCGTTCGGAATGCCGTCGATCGGGCACTCGTCGGTCCCAACCGTCGGGCGGGTCATCGCTTCGACCATTTCGCGCGTGCCTTCGGGATCGTCGATCCATTTTTTGTAGAAATCATAGGGGCAGGACGCGACGCCTTTCGCGCCTTCGCCGGAATTGATCATGCCGGTATAGCCGCGATGCAGCAGCTTGAAGAGATGGTTCTGCGACTGGCCGTTACGGCGCGCATCGCGGATCAGGCTCTTCGATA
Organism: Bradyrhizobium sp. URHC0002; assembly: GCF_054059515.1. Classification (NCBI taxonomy): domain Bacteria; kingdom Pseudomonadati; phylum Pseudomonadota; class Alphaproteobacteria; order Hyphomicrobiales; family Nitrobacteraceae; genus Bradyrhizobium; species Bradyrhizobium sp. URHC0002. Next base: position 7,763,604 of record NZ_JBSSCF010000001.1, read on the forward strand.
ATCCTGCGTACTGGATGCCGTATTCCTCCTCGCCGGTCTCGCCCAGGGTGCGGCCGTCGAAGCCGATGATGGCGGAGTGACCGAAATAGGAGTAGACGCCATCGAACCCGGCGGCATTGGCGACGGCGACATAGACATTGTTGGCCCAAGCCATCGCCTTGGAAATCAGGATCTGCTGCTCCTTGGCTGGATACATGTAGCCCTGGCAGCGCACGATCAATTCGGCACCCTTCATGGCGCAGTCGCGCCAGATCTCCGGAAAGTTGCCGTCGTCGCAGATGATCAGGCTGACCTTCAGGCCCTTCGGGCCCTCGGACACATAGGTGCAGTTGCCGGGATACCAGCCTTCGATCGGCACCCACGGCATGATCTTGCGGTACTTCTGGACGATCTCGCCCTTGTCATTCATCAGGATCAGCGTGTTGTACGGCGCCTTGTTCGGGTGCTCCTCGTGGCGCTCGCCGGTGAGCGAGAACACGCCCCAGACTTTTGCCTTGCGGCAGGCTTCGGCAAAGATCTCCGTCTCGTCGCCGGGGACCTGCGAGGCGGTTTCGTACATCTCCTTGGAGTCGTACATGATGCCGTGCGTGGAATATTCCGGGAAGATCACGAGATCCATGCCCGGCAGGCCGAGCTTCATGCCCACGATCATGTCGGCGATCTTGCGCGCGTTGTCGAGCACCTCGGCCTTGGTGTGCAGCCGCGGCATTTTGTAATTGACGACCGCGACGCCGACCGTGTCGTTGCTTGAGGAAATGTCACCGTGGAGCATTGGATCGCCTCTTGTTCCGGTTTGAGTTTGAAGGATCGCGCTTCAGTGGCTGATCATCCATGGACGGGCGGTCGGAAAGCCTTTGGCGCCGCTCTTCGTCTTGGTCACCAGCCGAGCCGGCTTCTTCCTTCCGGTTGAACAACAGCCGCAGCCGGGTCCGTGCGCGGCCTTGTATTCGGCCGATGTCTTCGGTGCGTGGGCGCTGCGTTCGTTGGTGGCGATGGCTTTCCGCTTGTCTGATGGCATGCAGAAGAATGCCGGCGCGGTCAGGATCACGCGCGGCGATTCAATCTCGCAGCGTGGGCAGTCCTGCGGATCGTCGCATTCGGCCATCGGCCGCATGTCCGTGAACGGACCGCAATCGTTGCAGAGATATTCGTAGACGGGCATCTGGTTTCCTCGCGCGAATACTTTGGAATAGATTTCGCGATCGCGGATGCGGGGCGGCCGGCACGCATGCCGTCCCGCATCCTTCTCGCGCAGGGATTACTTGTCCGGCGAGATCGGCATCTGGATGTCGCCCGTGATGTGCTTGATCGGGCCCGCTGAGGACGGCATGATGTCGAAATCGAAAATCTCCGTCGGAAGCCACAAGGTGGCGCAGGCGTTCGGCACGTCGACGACGCCGGAGATGTGGCCCTGGCACGGCGCGGTGCCCAGGATCGAATAGGCCTGCGCGCCGGAATAGCCGAACTTCTTCAGATATTCGATCGCGTTCAAGCAGGCCTGGCGATAGGCGATGTGGACGTCGAGGTAATGCTGCTTGCCGGCTTCGTCGACCGAGATGCCTTCGAAGATCAGATAGTCCTTGTAGTTCGGCGTGATCGGCGACGGCTTGAACACGGGATTCTTGATGCCGTACTTTGCCACCCCGTCCTTGATGATATCGACCTTCAAATGCAGCCAGCCGGCCATCTCGATCGCACCGCAGAAGGTGATTTCGCCGTCGCCCTGGCTGAAATGCAGATCGCCCATCGAGAGGCCGCCGCCCGGCACATAGACCGGGAAGAAGATCTTTGAGCCGCGCGACAGGTCCTTGATGTCGCAATTGCCGCCATGCTCGCGCGGCGGCACGGTTCGCGCGCCCTCCGCACCGACCTTGGCCTTGGCATCGCCCTTGGCGCGGCCGGCGTGGGCAGTCGCGGCGAATGGCGGATTGGCGAGGCCGGGCACACGCGTCGGGTTGGTCGCGATCAGCGCGGTCTCGCGTTCGTTCCAGGTCGCGAGCAGTTTTGGATCGGGCAGACAGCCGATCAGGCCGGGATGGATCAGGCCGGCAAAATTCACGCCGGGAATGTGGCGCGACGACGTGTAGAGGCCCTTAATGTCCCAGATCGACTTCTGCGCCAGCGGAAAATGATCGGTCAGGAAGCCGCCGCCATTCTGCTTGGAGAAGAAGCCGTTAAAACCCCAGAGGCTTTCCTTCAGCGGACCGACGTCGAGCAGATCGACCACCAGGAGATCGCCAGGCTCGGCGCCCTTGACGCCGATCGGGCCGGACAGGAAATGCACGATCGACAGATCGATGTCGCGCACGTCATCGGCGGAATCGTTGTTCTTGATGAAGCCGCCGGTCCAGTCATAGGTCTCGATGATGAAATCGTCGCCCGGGTTGACCCACGAAACCATCGGAATGTCGGGATGCCACCGATTGTGGATCATGTCGTTTTCGTAGGCCGACTTCGAAAGATCGACCTTGATCAGTGTCTCTGGCATCGATAGCTCCCCTTTTTAGACAGCGGTTACGAGTTTAGACGGACAGGAATTTCGAGACTTGCGCGGCATCGACGCTGTCGCGCGGGTCGTCGCGGACGATCTCGCCGTTCTCGATGACAAGCACGCGATCGGCGATATCGAGTGCGAAGCTCAGCACCTGTTCGGAGACGACGATCGACAGGCCGCGCTCGTCGCGGATCCGCTTCAAGGTCCGCGCCATCTCCTTGATGATCGACGGCTGGATGCCCTCGGTCGGCTCGTCCAGCAGCAGGACTTTCGGCTTGGTGGCGAGCGCGCGCGCGATCGCCAATTGCTGCTGCTGACCGCCCGACAGATTGCCGCCGCGGCGGTTCTTCATCTCCAGCAGCACCGGAAACAATTCGTAGATGTCTTCCGGCACCTCCGACCCACCCGACACCACGAGACCGGTCTCGATGTTCTCCTTCACCGTCATGGTGGAGAAGATCATGCGGCCCTGCGGCACATAGGCGAGGCCTTTTGCGACACGATCGTAGCTCGGCAAAGCACTAAGCTCGGCGCCTTCCATGCTGACCGAGCCGCTTTTGGTGGGCACGATCCCCATCAGCGACTTCATCAGCGTCGTCTTGCCCATGCCGTTGCGACCCATGATCGCGACGATCTCGTTGGGCGCCACCGACACATTGAGGCCGTGCAGCACCTCGCTCTGGCCGTAGGCGACGTGTAGATCCGAAATTGCCAGCATCGATGCGCTCCTTAGTGTCCGAGATAAACTTCGATCACTTTCGGATCGTTCTTGACCTTCTCCATCGTCCCCTCCGACAGGATCTGGCCCTGGTGCAGGACCGTGACCTTGTGGGCGATGTCCTCGACGAATTTCATGTCGTGCTCGATCACCAGCACCGAGCGGTCCTTGATGATGCGGTTCAGCAGTTCGGCGGTCTTGGCGCGCTCGCTGACGCTCATGCCGGCCACCGGCTCGTCGAGCATCAAGAGGTCCGGATCCTGGATCAGCAGCATGCCGATCTCGAGCCACTGCTTCTGGCCGTGGCTGAGCAACGCTGCGCTCATGTCGAGGCGATCCTTGAGGAAGATCATTTCCGCGACTTCATGAACCCGGTCCCGCACGGTGGCGTCGCGCGTAAACGTCAGCGCGCCAAACACGGTCCGTCCGCGCGGAAACGAAATCTCGAGATTCTCGAACACGGTAAGATCGTCGTAGATCGACGGGGTCTGGAATTTGCGTCCCACCCCGGCCTTCACGATCTGGTTTTCCTTCAGCTTCGTCAGCTCCTTGCCGCGAAACTCGATCGAACCTGACGTGGCCTTGGTCTTTCCGCAGATCAGGTCAAGCACCGTGGTCTTGCCGGCACCGTTAGGGCCGATGATGACGCGGATCTCGTTCTCCTCGACATAGAAGGAGAGATCGTTGACCGCCTTGAACCCGTCAAAGGACACCGTGAGCCCTTCGACCGCGAGCAGGAAAGGTTTGGGTTGATGACCGATGAGCATTGATCTATCTCCTCACTGCCAGTGTGGCATCGGCATCGTGATGACCGATCAGCATGATGTCCTCCTCACTCTGCCGGCGCGCCGTCGGCGACGGAGCTGTCGGTCCAGCCGGCCTCGGACTTTGGCTTGCGCGAAGCGATCAACCGGTCGATCCGCGGCTGCACGTAGTCCCCCCAGATGCCGGCGAGGCCGTTGGGGAAAGCGAGGACCACGGCGATGAACAATCCACCGAGGCCGAACAGCCAGAGTTCGGGGAAGGATTCCGAAAGGCTGGTCTTCGCGAAATTGACCAGGATGGTTCCGTAGACCGCGCCCAGGATCGAGAGCCGGCCGCCGACCGCGGTATAGATCACCATCTCGATCGACGGCACGATGCCGACAAAGGATGGCGACATGAATCCGACCTGAAGCGCGAACATGGCCCCGCCGATGGCGGCGAAGATCGCGCCGACGCAGAAGGCGAAGATCTTGAAATTGGCGACGCTGTAGCCGGAGAAGCGGACCCGGTCTTCCTGATCACGCATCGCGACCAGGATGCGGCCGAGCTTCGAGTGCCGGATGAACTGGGCGATGAAGATGCAGATGAACAGCAGGCCTACCTCGAAGAAGTAGAGCACGATCTTGGCGTGGTCGGGACGGATATCCCACCCCTTGAGCGTACGCAGGTCCGTCATGCCGTTGATGCCGCCGGTGTAGCCCTGCTGACCGACGATCAGGATGGTGAGGATCGCCGCGACCGCTTGCGTGATGATCGCGAAATAGGTGCCACCGACGCGGCGCTTGAACATCGCCGCACCAATGATCAAGGCAAAGATGCCCGGCACCAGGATGACGGCGGCGATGGTAAAGGTGAGGCTGTGGAACGGCTTCCAGAACAACGGCAGCGAGGTGATCTGATTCCAGTCCATGAAATCGGGAATTCCGGGGGTCGATTGGATCTTGGTGTTCTCGACGCTCGATGCCTCGAGCTTGAGAAACATCGCCATGCAGTAGCCGCCGAGACCGAAGAACACGCCCTGCCCCAGGCTCAGGATGCCGCCATAGCCCCAGCAGATCACCAGACCCAACGCCACGAAGGCGTAGGTAAGGTACTTCGCGACGAGGTTGAGCCTGAAGACATCGAGACAGAGCGGCAGGATCACCACCAGCAAGACGGCGAGCACCAGGATCCCGATCAGCTCCGATCGATTGGTAAAGCGATTGTCGGTCATGGCTTCAGCCCTCTTGTTATTTGCGGACCTTGAGGGCGAACAGACCCTGCGGCCGCAGCATCAGAATTGCGACAACCGCGAGCAGCGTCAGCACCTTCGCCATCGATCCCGACATGAAGAATTCGAGCGTCGACTGCGTCTGCGAGATCGAGAAGGCCGATGCGATGGTGCCGAGCAGGCTCGCGGCGCCGCCGAACACGACCACCAGGAAGGTATCGACGATGTAGAGCTGGCCTGAGGTGGGCCCGGTCGAGCCGATCATGGTGAAGGCACTGCCGGCGACGCCGGCGATGCCGCAGCCGAGCGCGAAGGTGAAGCGGTCGACTTTCGCGGTGTTGATACCGACGGCGCCGGCCATGATGCGGTTCTGCACCACGGCGCGGACCTGGCGACCCCAGCGTGACTTGTACATGATGTAGGCGACCGCCATCGTGATCAGCACGGTCAGCGCCATGACGAAGACGCCGTTGATCGGCACCTCGATCGAGTCGGTGACCTTGAGCGAGCCCAGCATCCACTGCGGCAGATCGACGCCGACCTCACGCGCGCCGAAGATCGAGCGATAGGCCTGCTGCAGCATCAGGCTGAGACCCCAGGTCGCCAGCAGCGTATCGAGCGGCCGCTTGTAGAGATGGCGGATCAGCACCCACTCCACCAGCATGCCGAGCGCGCCGGAGGCGAGGAAAGCCAGTATCATCGCGAGGAAGAAATAGCCGCTGAACAAACCCGGCAGATAGCTCTGGAACACATTCGACGTCATCCAGGTGACGTAGGCGCCGAGGATCATGAACTCGCCATGCGCCATGTTGATGACGCCCATCTGGCCGAAGATGATCGCAAGACCGAGCGCCATCAGAACGTAAACGGAAAACAGGATCAGGCCCGCAAAACCCTGCATGACGAAGATGGAGCCGAGATCGCCAATCGAATATTCGCCGAACATCTGACTTCTCCGTCGAGGGAAAGGGGTCCCGCGTCGCGAGAAAATTCGCGACGCGGGGTCGTGAGCGCGGATTGACGGTCCACGCCAGGGAGCTCGGGGAAAGCTGCGGGAGGTTCCGCTGCGCTTACTGGTAGCCCTTCGGGAACGGATCGGGTTCGACCAGATCGGCGGTCTCAAAGATCAGTTCGAACTGGCCATCGAGCTTGGCCTTGCCGACGCGGGTCTTCGACCAGAGGTGATGGTTTTCGTGGATGCGCACGTAGCCTTCGGGCGCGCCCTTGAATTCGATGCCGGGTGAGGCGGCGGCGATCTTGTCGATGTCGAAGCTGCCGGCCTTCTCGCAGGTCAATTTCCACAGCCACGGGCCGAGATAGGCAGCCTGTGTCACGTCGCCGATCACGGTCTTCTCACCCCACATCTTCTTGAAGGCGGCCACGAACTCCTTGTTGTTGGCATTGTCGAGCGACTGGAAGTACTTCATGCAGGCATAGGCGCCCGCGATGTTTTCACCGCCGATACCGTCGATTTCGTCCTCGGTTACCGAGATCGTCAGCAGCGCCTGCTTCGAAAGGTCGACGCCGGCCGCCTTGAGCTGCTTGTAGAAGGCGACGTTCGAGCCGCCGACCACGTCGGTGAAAATCACGTCGGGTTTGGTCAGCTTGATCTTGTTGATCACCGAATTGAACTGGGTGCTGCCGAGCGCGTAATATTCCTCACCGACGACCTTGCCCTTCAGCACGTTCTCGACGTGCTTGCGCGCGATCTTGTTCGAGGTGCGCGGCCAGATGTAATCCGAACCGATGAAGAAGAACGACTTTGCGCCCTTCTCCTTGGCGATCCAGTTCAACCCGGCGAGAATCTGCTGGGTGGCTTCCTGACCGGTGTAGATGACGTTCTTGGACTGCTCGAGACCTTCATAGAAGGTCGGGTAGTAGAGCATGCCGTTGTACTGCTCCATGACCGGCAGCACCGCCTTGCGCGATGCCGAGGTCCAGCAGCCCATGATCGCCGCAACCTTGTCGTTGACGAGCAGCTTCTTGGCCTTTTCCGCAAAGGTCGGCCAGTCGCTGGCGCCGTCTTCCTGGATGAACTTGATCTTGCGTCCGAGCACGCCGCCGGCGGCGTTGATCTGTTCGATCGCGAGCTTTTCGGCCTGGATCGAGCCAGTTTCCGAAATCGCCATCGTTCCAGTGGCCGAGTGCAGGATGCCGACGGTGACTTCCGTATCGGTGACGGCGAGGCCCGTGGCGTTGACCACGGAGGTTGCGGGGCCGGCTCCGAATGACGGCCGGGGAAGGATCGAAATGAACGGCAGCGCCGCCGCACCCATCAGCAGTTTGCGGCGAAGCGGCGACTGCAGGCCCTTGTTTGGTTCGTCTGACATGAGCACCCCATTTTTGGTTCGAGAACGCTTATTGGTCAGGCGAGGATGAACCGGATTTGTGCACTGCACAGATACGTGGGATTGCGTATATTGCACCGCAAAATAGCGACGTAGATTTTGGTACGGGGTTTGCTGGCTACGCAGGGTCGGTTGAACGGGTCAGGAGCATCACAGTGGCAGGGCGGCAGCGGATTGACCGCGTCAGGCGCCAATATAATCAATGGGTTGCGAACCAGACCCTGGAAGACTATGCGCTGCGCTTCACCGCCAAGAGCGCCCGGCGATGGTCGGCCGCCCGCGTCGCCAATACGGCCCTTGGCGCCATCTCTTTTCTGGCGCTGGAGGCGATCGGCGGCACGATTACGCTGAATTACGGCGCAGCCAACGCCACCGCCGCCATTCTGGTCGTAAGCGTCATCATCTTCTTTTGCGGCCTGCCGATTGCCTATCATGCCGCAAAATGCGGCATCGATATCGACCTGCTGACCCGCGGCGCCGGCTTCGGCTATATCGGCTCGACCATCACCTCGCTGATCTACGCCTCCTTCACCTTCATCTTCTTCGCGCTCGAAGCGGTCATCATGGCGGCCGCGCTGGAGATGTGCTTCGGCATCCCGCGCCCGATCGGCTATCTCATCAGCGCCGTCGTCATCATCCCCCTGGTGACCTACGGCATCACCTTGATCAGTCGCTTCCAATTGTGGACGCAGCCGCTCTGGGTCGTCCTCCACATCCTTCCCTTCGTGGCGATCGCCTGGGCCAATCCGCATTCGTTCACGGAGTGGCGGAAATTCGCCGGCGAGCATGGCGACGCCGGCGGCCATCTCGATCTGCTGCTGTTCGGCACCGCCGCCTCGGTGGTGTTTTCACTGGTTGCGCAGATCGGCGAGCAGGTCGACTTCCTGCGTTTTCTGCCGCGCGACCGCCGAACCTCCCGCACGTCATGGTGGATCGCATTGCTGGGCGCCGGCCCCGGCTGGATCGTCTTTGGTGCACTCAAGCTGTTGCTGGGCTCGTTCCTCGCCTACTTCGCGCTCAGCCACGGCGTCTCCAGCGAGCACGCCGCCGAGCCCGCGCATATGTATCTCGAAGCGTTTCGTTACGTGCTGTCGCAGCCCGATCTGGTGCTGGCGCTGACTGGCACCTTCGTCATTCTCTCGCAAATCAAGATCAACGTCACCAACGCCTATGCCGGCTCGATCGCCTGGTCGAACTTCTTCTCGCGGCTGACGCACAGCCATCCCGGCCGCGTGGTCTGGCTGGTGTTCAACGTCATGGTGGCGCTGCTGCTGATGGAAATCGGCGTCTACAAGGCGCTGGAGCAGACGCTGGCGCTTTACTCCAACGTCGCGATTGCCTGGGTCGGCGCGCTGGTCGCCGATCTCGTCGTCAACAAGCCGCTTGGGCTTCGCCCGCAGCACATCGAGTTCAAGCGCGCGCATCTCTACGACATCAATCCGGTCGGCGTCGGCGCCATGACCATCGCAACCATCGTCTCGATCTCGGCGTTTTATGGCCTGTTCGGACCGACGGCGAAGGCGCTCTCGGCCTTCGTGGCGCTGGCGGTCGCCTTCATCGCCGCGCCCCTGATCGCATGGGCCACCGACGGAAAATACTACATCGCGCGCAAACCCAAGCGAAGCTGGCAGAACCTCGAGGCGATCCAGTGCTGCATCTGTGAGCATTCGTTCGAGCCGGAGGACATGGCCTCCTGCCCCGCCTATGCCGGCCCGATCTGTTCGCTGTGCTGCTCGCTCGATGCGCGCTGCCACGATCTCTGCAAGCCGCATGCGCGGATCGGCGCGCAGGTGTCGGAGACGCTGGGCAAAATGCTGCCGGAGACGATCTACGCCCGGATCAACTCGCAGTTCGGGCACTATCTCGGGGTGTTCGCGGTATCTGCGGGCCTCGTCGGGTTGACGCTCGGGCTGATCTATCTGCAGACGTCGGCGACGATTCCGGTCGACGGTTTTGCGCTATCCGACGTGCTCTGGAAGGTGTTCTTCGCGCTCACCATCATCATCGGCGTGGTGGCGTGGCTGTTCGTGCTGGCGCAACAAAGCCGCCGCGCGGCGGAGGCGGAAACGCGGCGGCAGACCGCGCTCCTGATTCAGGAAATCGACGCGCACAAGCGCACCGATGCCGAGCTGCAGCGCGCCAAGGAAGTGGCGGAATCGGCGAACCTCGCCAAGAGCCGCTATGTGGTCGGCCTGAGCCATGAACTGCGCTCGCCGCTGAACGCCATCTCCGGCTATGCGCAACTGCTGGAACAGGATTCCGGCCTCGCCACCAAGCCGCGCGACCAGGTGCGCGTGGTGCGGCGCAGCGCCGACCATCTGTCCGGGCTGATCGACGGCATTCTGGACATTTCCAAGATCGAGGCCGGCCGGCTCTATCTATCGCGCGACGAGGTGCGCCTGAGCGAATTCCTCGACCAGCTCGTCGGGATGTTTCGCGTTCAGGCTGCGGCCAAGGGCATCGACTTCGTTTTCAGGCGGCCTGCGGTGCTGCCCCTCGTCGTCTATGCCGACGAAAAGCGGCTGCGCCAGGTTCTGATCAACCTGCTGTCGAATGCGCTAAAATTCACGCAGACCGGCAGCGTGCAGTTCGTTGTGCATTACCGCAGCCCGGTCGCGGAGTTCGAGGTGATCGATACCGGCCCCGGAATCCAGGCAGGCGATCTCGAACGCATCTTCGCGCCGTTTGAGCGCGGTGCGCTCGGCGTGTCGCAGCCGCAGACCGGCACCGGCCTCGGCCTCACCATCAGCCGGCTGCTGGCGGGCGTGATGGGCGGCGACATCAAGGTGACCAGCCAGGTCGGCAAAGGCAGCATTTTCCGCGTCAAGATCCTGCTGTCGGAAGTCACCAATCCGACAAGGATCGCGCCGGTGGAGGCGCCAATCTTTGGCTATCACGGCCCGCGCAAGACGATCCTCATTACCGATGACGATCCGACCCACCGCGACCTCTTGCGCGAGGTGCTGGCGCCGCTCGGCTTCATTCTCTTGAGCGCGCCCGACGGACCCGGCTGCCTCGCGCTGGCGCAACACTGCCGGCCCGATCTGTTTCTGCTGGATATCTCGATGGCGGGCATGGACGGCTGGACGGTGGCGGAAACGCTGCGCGCCAACGGCCATCACCAGGCCCGTATCCTGATGGTGTCGGCGAGCGCGCTTGAAGCGCATGGCGCGCCGCTGGCGCAACCGTTTCACGACGGCTATCTGATGAAGCCGATCGATATTCCCAAGCTGGTGGAGACGATCCGGCAGTTGCTCAAGATCGAATGGCAATACGAGGCCGAGCACATACCCCAGCCGCGCTGGAAACCGGAGACGGGATCGCGGCCGCCGGTGAAATATGTCGAGGAACTGATCGGTCTCGGGCAACTCGGCTATATCCGCGCGATCCAGGTCAAGCTGGACGAGATCGGAAACGATTACCCCGAACATGCCGATTTCGTTTCGCAAATGCGCGCGCTGATCGACCGCTTCGATCTCGATCAGTACATGGCGGCCCTGAAAACACTGCACAGCTATGATCACTGAATCAAAAAAGCGCGACGTCGCACTCATCGTCGATGACTCCCCGGAGACCCTGCGGCTGCTCACCGACGCGCTCGACGGCGCCGGCATGACGGTCATGGTCGCGCTCGACGGCGCGGCGGCGATGCGGATCGTCGACCAGATCACGCCCGACATCGTACTGCTCGACGCGGTCATGCCCGGGTTGGACGGTTTTGAAACCTGTAAGCGGTTGAAGCGCGACGCCGGCCTCGATCACGTTCCGATCATCTTCATGACCGGGCTGGCCGAAACCGAACACATCGTGCGCGGCCTCGAAGCCGGCGGCGTTGACTATGTGACAAAACCCATTGCGGTCGAGGAGATGCTGGCGCGCATCCGCGTCCACCTCGCCAATGCGCGGCTGACCCAGAGCGCGCGCGCCGCCCTCGACGTCTCCGGCCGTTATCTGCTCGCCGTGAACAGCCTGGGCAAGATCATGTGGGCGACGCCCCAGGCGCAGAAACTGCTGTCGGATACGCTTGGCCCGGATAGCGACGACGATGTCGTGCTGCCCGACCCGATCCCGCAATGGCTGGACCAGGCCCGCAAGGGCAAGGCCGGGTCGAAAGCCGCGATCATGACCGCGCTTCCCGGCAACGAGCAGCTCCGGCTGCAATATATGGGCAAGCTCGGCGCCAACGAATTCCTGCTGCGGCTTGCCAAGGATTCCGGCACCGAGACGCCAGCGGAATTCTCCAGCGAGCTCGGCCTGACGACGCGCGAGGGCGAAGTGCTGTCGTGGCTGTCGAAAGGCAAGACCAACCGCGACATCGCGCAAATTCTGGGCCTGAGCCCGCGCACCGTCGACAAGCACTTGGAGCAAATCTACTCGAAACTCGGCGTCGAGAACCGTACCGCAGCGGCCGCAATCGCGGTGAACGCGAAGCATCGAAAATCCTGAGGCAACATTCTTCCTCGCTCTCCCCGCGCGGGACCGAGATTCTGCCAGCGCACATGCTTCCCACGAGACAATTTCCAACCCTTGCGGCCATGCTCGCTCGACGTCATCGTTGACGGTTGACTGACCTGCCGCCTTCTTGCGACACTCTCGCAAAAGCCGATCCTGCATGGCTGGCCATGCAGGCTTCGATCAAAGATGGGAAGACACTATGGGAAGCGCTTCAAAAGCAGCGATCGCAATCCTGCTCGCATGGCAATGGGCCGGCGTCACGAGCAGTTACGCCGCGAGCGTGTACCCCGAACGTGCGATCCGTCTCGTCGTTGGTTTTCCCGCCGGCGGCAGTTCGGATGCGATCGCGCGCATCGTGCAGCCGAATGTTGAAAAACAACTAGGGCAGTCGCTCGTGATCGAAAATCGTCCCGGTGCGGGCGGAGCGATCGCGATCGGCATGGTCGCAAAGGCACCGCCAGACGGCTACCTGATCGGGCTGGGTGGAGCGGCAGGGCTCGGCGTCAGCCTCGGTGTCCAGGAGACCGCCGCCTATGATCCGATCAAGGACCTTGCGCCGGTTACCGGCCTCGCGTCGGTGCCTTTCATCCTCGCAGCCTCAAATTCGCTGCGGGGAAAAACGCTCCGCGAGATCATCACCATGGCAAAGCAGCCAAACAACCTTACGATCGGTCACGGCGGTAACGGCACGCTGATGCACCTGACGTCCGAGATGTTCAATCAGATGGCCGATATCAGAATCGAGCTGGTGCCCTATCGCGGCATGGCCCCGGTCGTCACCGATCTGGTCGGCGGGCATATGCCGCTCGGCGTGATCGATCCTCCATCGGCGATGTCTGCGATCGAAGGCGGTCTCATTGCGCCCATCGCCGTCTCTTCGGCCACGCGATACCAACGTCTCCCGGACGTTCCAACATTCGCCGAACAAGGCGTTCCGGGTTTTGAAGCGACCGGTTGGTTCGGCATCGTTGCGCCTGCCGCAACGCCGGACGATGTGATCGCAAAACTCAACGCGGCCTTTGTCACCGCGCTGAAAGATCCGGCAATCGTTGAGCGAATCCGCGCGCTCGGATCCGATCCCCTGCCCATGTCGCCCCAGGAGTTTTCACGTTTCATCGAGAGCGAGGCGAGGAAATGGGAAACGGTTGCTGCAAAAGCGGGGAAAAAATAGACCTCATTTCACCCGCGCTTCACCGGGGTCGTTCAGGAACCTGGTGACGACCTCGATCTGATCAGCCGCGATCAGCGCCGGCGCATGACCGCAATTCTGGACGGTGTGGACGCTCACGTTGCGATTGCGGCGCACCATGTCCTTGAGAACGGCTTCGGGGAGCAGGTCGGATTGTTGCCCGCGGATCACCAGGATGGGGATGTTGATGGCGTCCCAATATTTCCAGAGATCGACGCTGTAGTGCCAGGGGTTTCGAAAGGCATGGGCAATGTTCGGATCGCACAGCGGTTTGAAGCAGCGCGCCTCCGCGCTCCATGCGACACTATGCGTTGTCAGATGCCGCCAGTGCGCATCCTCCAATTGCCCGAAGGGGGCGAGAACGCGTCGATAATAGCCTTCGGCCTGTTCGATCGTCTCAAAGGATTTTGGCGCATCTTTGAGATTGGCGCCGAGGCGAAGCAATCCGGCCCAGGGCAAATAAGGTCCGATATCGTTGATGACGATGCGGCGGATGGGGCTGCCCGGAAGTGCGGCCAGAACCATTCCGATCAACCCGCCCAACGACGTTCCGATCCAGTCGACCTCGGTTGCACCGAGAGCCGCCATCACGACGGTCATGTCGCTGCAATACTGAGGCAACACATAGTCGCTGCTGTCGTGCAGCCGTTCGCTCTGTCCCCGCCCCGGCAAATCCGGACAAATAACCCGACGTCCCCCATCCACAAGCGCAGCCGCAAGGTGATCGAAATCCCGGCCGTTCCTGGTCAGTCCGTGAACGCAAACCACCGGCCGCACCGCGGACGCTGGCCCCCAATCCGCGAACGCAACGCGATGGAAGCTGCGCCGGGTCAGCCCTCGCACCCATCCGGTCCGGTCGGGAGCCATCTGCCGTCCATCAGGCAAATCCGCGGAAATCTTCAAGGCTTTGCGGAACTCTGGGGATTTCAATTCCATCGGCCTATTCGACAAACCGGTGCGCGTCGGCCGACGTTTCGAAAATATGCGGAGCGACGTCGCGGCGGGACAGGGCGTCGCCGAGCTTCAAGCGCATGAATGCGCTGGTCGTGTAACGCGAGGCATGGTCGTAGCAGGTCCGTTCGATGTCGGCGGCCATCGAAAACCATTTGTCCGCCATGTGGGACGCGATATCAGATGAATCGTAATTGATGACCGCAGAGAAGCGGCGCCCGACCCGATGGAAGACTTCCAGGATGGCAGCCCGAATGGCCTCGACGTCGACCTCGGTATGGACGCGATATCCATCGAGACCGAGGAACAGCGTGTTGCGATCGGCATCGTACGACAGCCGCTCTGACAGCGGCCGGTTGAGGAGCAGGTCGTCCAGTCGCATCAGCTCCTCACGGAACAGCGCCGCATCCATGGCTCTCGGCGAACGGATGATGGGCCGAAAACCCATGAGCGCCAGAATGTCCCGCTCCAGGTCGATACCCGGCGCAATCTCGATCAGTTCGAGGCCTTCCGGGACAAGCCTGAACACACATCGTTCGGTCACATAATGAACCGGCTGCTTGTTGGTTGCGGCAAGCTTGCCCGAGAATGTGATCTGATCGACCTCGCCGATGAATTTCGACGATTTGCCCTCGCTGAGGATCTTGAGCTGACCATCCACGACCGATGTCTTAAGCCCGCCCGTGGTGAAGGTGCCGGCGAAGATCAGCCGGCGCGCGTTCTGCGAGATGTTGATGAAACCGCCGGCCCCGGCCAGGCGGCCGTTGAACAGGCTGACATTGACATCGCCCCGGCCATTGACCTGCGCCATGCCGAGGCAGGCCAGATCGAGCCCGCCGCCGTCGTAGAAATCGAACATCTGGTTCTGGTCGATAATGGATTCGGCATTGATCGCCGCGCCGAAATCAAGGCCGCCTTGCGGAATGCCGCCGATGATGCCGGGCTCGGCCGTCAGCGTCACGAAGTCGAACAGCTTTTCCTCCGCCGCAACCGAGGCAATGCCCTCGGGCATGCCGATGCCGAGATTGACGACGCCGCCCATCGGCAATTCCAGCGCGCAGCGGCGCGCGATGATCTTACGGTTATCCAGCGGGATCGGGACGTTTCGATCGGCCGGCGCGCGCAATTCGCCCGAGAACGCCCCGTTGTAGCCGGTGGCATAGGTCTGGACATGGTTTTCCGGCTGCGCAACGACGACGCAATCGATCAGGACGCTCGGGATCTTGACATGCCGCGGATTGAGCGAGCCGGATGCGGCGATGCGCTCGACCTGCGCGATCACGAACCCCTTGCAGTTCTTGGCAGCGGTCGCCAACGCCAGATTGTCGAGGGTCAGCGCCTCCTTTTCCATCGAGATGTTGCCGTTGTGGTCGGCCGTCGTGCCGCGGATGATCGCGACGTTGATCGGAAACGCCTTGTAGAACAGCCACTGCTCGCCATCGATTTCGATCAGCCGCACCAGTTCCTCGGTGGTGCGGGCATTCAGCTTGCCGCCGCCATTGGCGGGGTCAACGAAGGTACCGAGGCCCACCTTGGAAAGAAGACCGGCCTTGCGTCCCGCAATCTCGCGAAACAGATGCGATACGCATCCGAGCGGCAGGTTGTAAGCCTCGACATGGTTGTCGACCGCCATCCGGGCGAGTTTTGGCACCAGGCCGAAATGCCCGCCGACCAGCCGCCTGATCAGCCCCGGATGGGCCAGGCGGTTGAGGCCGCGATCGCCGCCGTCCCCCGGCGCCGCTGCGAACACAAGGGAAAGATCCCGGGGTTCTCCGGTCTGGATGAAGCGACGTTCCAGCGCCTTGATGATTTCATCGGGCGTTCCGACGCCGACGAAGCCGGACGATGCCACGGTGTCGCCGGAGCGGATGATGGCAACCGCCTCCGCGGCATCGACGATCTTGTTGCGCATCAGGTTTCACTCACAGGATTGGCGTCACGGTCGACCAACCAGTCGGCGATGCTCTGGCTGAGCTTGCCCTGCGATTTGCTGGAGACGAACAGGCCGACATGGCCGCCCGGCAGCGGGATTTCGGTATAATCCTGGCTGCCGACTTTCGCGCCAAGCGCACGCGAGCAGTCCGGCGGAATGATATGGTCGTCCAGCGCAAAGACATTGAGCACGGGGGCCGTGATCGATTTCAGATCGACCTGTCGGCCGGAAAGGACGAAACTGCCGTCCACCAGGCGATTCTCTTGATACAGGTCCTTAAGCCACTGCTTCGCCGCCTCACCGGGATGGTGCGGCCGGTCCGCCAGCCATTTCTCCATCCGCAGGAAATTCATGAATTTGGCCTCGTCGTCGACGACGTCGATGAGGTCGACATTGTATTTCGTCAGCGAGCGCATCGGCGTCATCATCGAGAACACCGAGCTCATGAACTCGCCGGGCAGCACGCCGTAGGTATCGACCAGCTTGTCGATATCCTGGGGATCAAGGCTGCGGGTCCAGATGTTCAAAAACCCGTGGTGGGCGGCCTTGTCCTTGACGTCAGCGTGGAAGTCGATCGGGGTGATCGTGATGACGAGGTTTTTCACCTTCTCGGGATGCAGCGCGGCGTAACAGGTCGTAAAGACGCCGCCCTCGCAGATGCCGAGCAGATTGATCTTGTCGTGGCCGGTATCCTGCGCGATCCGGTCGACGGCGGCATCGATGTAGTCATCGACGTAATCATCGATGGTCAGCCACCGCTCGGTTCGGCCGGGCTGGCCCCAGTCGATCAGCCAGAGATCGAGCCCCTTCGACAACAGGCTGCGTACCAGCGAACGGTCGGGCTGAAGATCGGCCATGGTGTATCGCCCGATCAGACCATAGGCCAGAAGAACGGGCGTTTTTGCCGTCGCTTGCGTCATCGGCTCGTAACGGAACAGCTCCACCTTGTCGCGGCGCATGACGAGATGCTTCGGCGTCGTACCGATATTGACATCCTCGTCTCTCGTATTCGCGATCAGCTGCGTCGCCTTGAACATTTTCTCGGCGTTGGCAGCCATGTCGCGGGCGAAACGCGAGGCCTGGTTTTCCTGATCACTCATAGCGCGCCTTCGGTCTTCTGGTCTCGCGCCTGGCGGGCGAGCGCACGGACCTCGCGCCGAAGCTCCGTCAACTGACGCGTCACGTCATCGAAATCCTTGCGCGTCGGCAGACCGAACATCGCCGAGGCGGCCTCCGCGACGTCGTCCTGCCGGCTTCGCAACTGCAACCCGGCCTGCAGCAGCTCCTTCTGGGCCTGCAGAAAGCCCTCGGTGCGCTGGTTGCGAATGAGTTCCTCGTTGGAGATCTCGCTCCACTTGGCAAACGCCTCGCGCCAATCCGGAGCGGGAGCCTCACGCGTACCGGTCGCGGCCATCGTCTCAAAATACCGTTTCGAGGCCTCCGTCCACGGCGCGGCGGCGACCGCATTGTAGCTCGCAAGCCGCTGGCGCATCTCGATCCAGGCGGCAAAGACCAGCGCCATTTTCCGGTCGATGTCCCAGACATCGGCAAGCCGCGGCCCCTGTGCCATGCGCTCGATCGCCGCAGACAGTTCATTGCCGTCGCCGAAGCCGGCCGGCTTCTCCGACAAACGCGCCAGCATGAACGGGCCCATCGAACCCGACCAGGCCTCAAACATGCGGTTCGAGGATTCGGCCATCGTCTGCCACAGCTTCGCCCACTCAAGACCGGGATCGGAATCCGCGGCAGCCGATTTGTCTTTCTCGGTCATCGTGCTCACTCTTGTGCCCGCTCAGGCCGCTGCGCGGTTGCCGAACGCCTCGGTGTAGATCGCCAGCGCATCGTCGAAGTTCAATTCTCGCGGATTGTTGACGAGGAGCCGCGTCTGCTTCATCGCATCCTCTGCGAGCTTCTTCAGGTCGCTCCTCGCGATACCGACATCGGCGAGCGATGCCGGCACGTTACAGTCCCGGCAGATCGCCGCGATCGCATCGACGAAGAGCCGCGCCCGCTGACTGACATTCATTCCCTGCGATTTGGGATCGACGATCGGCGCCAGCTCGGCATAGAGCGATTCCGCCTCCGGCAAGTTGAAGCGCAGCACCTGGGTCAGGACCAGCGCGTTCGACAGTCCGTGCGGCACATGGAATATCGCGCCGATCGGGTAAGCCAACGCATGGACCGCAGCGACGGGCGAATTGGCGAATGCCATCCCGGCCAGCATCGACCCCAACAGCATCTGCGATCGCGCCTCGAGATTCGAGCCGTCGGCGCACACCGTACGCACATTCGCCGATAGCAGGGCAAGGGCCTGCCGTGCGAGCTGATCCGACATCGGGTTCTTCCTGTGCTTGCTGGTGTAGGCCTCGATCGCGTGCACCATGGCATCGATGCCGGTCGCCGCCGTGACCTGCGCGGGCAGACCAAGCGTCAGCTCCGGGTCGAGGATCGCCCAGTCCGGCAGCAGGCGAGGCGCAACGACGCCCTTCTTCTCGGTTGTGGGCGTCGTGACGATCGCAATCGGCGTCACCTCCGAACCGGTTCCGGCCGTCGTCGGCACCAGCAGCAACGGAAGGCGTTCGCCTTTGGCAAGGCCGACGCCATAGATATCGTCGAGGCGGTCGGGGGTCTTGGCGAGGTAGGCCACCAGCTTCGCCGTATCGAGCGCGCTGCCGCCACCGATCGAGGCGACCAGTTCGATCCCCTTGTCGCGGCAGAGCGCGACCGCCCGCTCGATGATGTGCGACGGAGGATCCGCCTCCACGTCGTCGAATACCGTGAGTTCGCAGCCATCAGCGACGAGGCCTGCCTCGGCATTTTTCGTCAGCCCCGCATTGCGAACACCCTTGTCGGTGACCAGCAGGACACGCTTTGCGCCGTATCCCGCGACCAGCTCGGCCAGCTTTTTAGACGCGCCTGCCTCGAACAGAATGTTGGGCGGCGCCTGGAAGGTGAAAGCTTTCATCTGACATCGCTCCTGATCTGGTGAGACGGCAACGCGGCGAGTGCCGCAGCGAGTTGTTCGGTCACGGCGTCGATCGGCTGCAAGCCATCGACGATGTTGAGCAGCCCCCGCGACCGGTAGTACTCGGTGACCGGCGCGGTCTGCTCGCGATAGACGTCCAGCCGGGTCTTGAAGACCTCGGGATTATCGTCGCGGCGCACGGGTTCGCCCCTGTTTGCCGCTTCCTTGGCGCGGCCCCTGATGCGGTCGAGCAGCGCATCTTCATCGACCTCCAGCTCCAGCACCGCGTCGAGTTTGATCCCCCTGGCGGCGAGTTCCTGGTCGAGCGCTTCGGCCTGCGCGACCGTGCGCGGAAAACCATCAAGGATGAAGCCATTCTCGGCGTCCGAATGATCGATGCGGCCGGCGACAACCGAAACCACGACGTCATCAGGCACGAGCTCGCCACGATCCATGATGTGTTTGACACGCAATCCCGAAGCCGTGCCTTCCGCCACGGCTTCGCGCAGCATGTCTCCGGTCGACAGTTGCGGAATGCACAAGCGGTCGACAATTCGCGTTGCCTGCGTGCCCTTCCCGGCGCCCGGTGGGCCCAGCAGAACCAGTCTCATCAACTCCACCCGCCCTATTTATTCAGATCAACCGCCGGCGGCTGGCTCATCGCATTTCCGAGCTCGCGAAACTGCGCGGTCATTTTCTCCATCTGCTCCTTGAGATAGCTTTGATAGACGGCGCCCATCTCCTGCGGGTCTTTTGCATGCAACAGCCGTTGCGCAAGCTCGAACCCCGCAACGACATTTGCTTCCGCGAACGCCACCGCCTTATCGTTCATTTCCTTCGCAGTCGAATAGGTTGCGCGAACGCCGGAATCGGTCTTCTCCCTCAACTTCTGGGATTCCGTCATGTACTTCGATACGGCATCCTTTGCCTTATCGAGCGTGGCCTGCGCCATTTCACGCATCTTCTCGGCCTGCTCGTTGATCTTTTCACTCATGGCACTCTCCATTTCCAGCGTTTGCGATTTCAGTTCCGGCTGAAGCAGTCAGGTTTCGCCAAGGGCTTACCCGATCGGTTCGATAACCTGTTTCAGCTTTTCGCGAAGCTCATCCACCAGGACCCGTGTATTTTCGGTATAATCGATCGGCACCACGACGAGGTGTACGCCCCCGCCCTTGAACGCGTTCTCAAGCGTCGGGATTAAAGAGTCCGTGCTTTCGACGCGCGAGCCTTTCGCGCCGTAGCTCTCGGCGTATTTGACGAAATCGGGATTGCCGAACGTCAGGCCGAAATCGGGAAAACTATCTATCGCCTGCTTCCAGCGGATCATGCCGTAAGCCGAATCTTCCAGGATCAGCACGACGAGATTCAGCTTGAGACGAACCGCGGTTTCCATTTCCTGCGAATTCATCATGAAGCCGCCGTCGCCGCAGACTGCAAGCACCCGACGCTCCGGATGCAGCATTGCCGCCATCATGGCCGACGGCAACCCGGCGCCCATCGTCGCCAGCGCATTGTCCAGCAGCAGCGTGTTCGCCACATAGGTCCGGTAGTTGCGCGCGAACCAAATCTTGTACATCCCGTTGTCCAGGGCAACGATGCCGTCCTCGGGAATGACCTTTCGCACATCGTGGACAATGCGTTGCGGCGTCGGCGGCCAACGGTCCTCGGTGTTGCGGTCGGTGAGGCGTTTCAAAATGCCTTCGCGCAGGCCGAGCAATGCTCCGGCGTGGTGCAGACGTCCCTCGACGCGGTCCGCCAGCAGCTCCAGGCTCGGCCCGACATCGCCGACCACCTCGCATTGCGGAAAGTAGACCCGTTCCACATTGGCCGGTGTGTAGCTGACGTGGATCACCTGGGGACCCTTCGGGCCCATGATGAACGGCGGTTTCTCGATTGTATCGTGACCGATGGCGATGATCAGATCGGCACGATCAACGGCTTCATGCACGTAGTCACGTTCGCTGAGCGCGGCCGTCCCCATATAGAGGTTGCCGCCCCCGGGTACGGTCCCCTTCCCCATCTGCGTCGTGAAGAACGGGATTTGCGTGCGGCGGACGAACCCTCCGATACCTGCCGTGCTCCGGGGCCGGGAGGCCGCGGCGCCGAGCATGATCAATGGCCGCTTGGCCTTGAGGATCATTTCAGCCGCGCGATCCAGCGAAGCACGATGCGCGACCGGAATTTCGATCGGATGCTGCGGCACCATCGCGACGTCTTCTGCTTCTTCGCCGGCGATGTCCTCGGGCAATTCCAGCAGGACCGGGCCCGGCCGCTCTTCCATGGCGATCCGAAAGGCATCGCGGACGATGGTCGGAATGCTGCTCGTGCTGACGATCTGGAGCGAAAGCTTGGTCAGCGGCTTGAACGCACTGACGACGTCGACAATCTGGAATTTGGCCTGCCGGCTGCTCATGATGCCCTTCTGACCGGTGAGCATGATCATCGGCATGGCACCGAGCAGCGCATAGGCCGCTCCCGTCGTCAGGTTCAGCGCGCCCGGACCTAGCGTGGTGATGCATACCCCGGGCTTGCCGGTCAGCCGCCCGTAGGTCGCGGCCATGAAGGCCGCGCCCTGCTCGTGGCGGGTCAGGATCAGCTTGATCGACGAATTGCGCAGGCTTTCCACGACATCCAGGTTCTCTTCGCCGGGAACCCCGAAAATCCGATCGACGCCCTCGTTCTCGAGTGCGGCGACCAATAAATCTGATCCCTTAGCCATTAGCCTGTCTCTCCCCGTTTGAATTCATTCCAACCAGACGCGATCTCACGCATGGCAGGCGCCCATTGGTTCAGCCTATATCCGGCCGTCGCCCTCGAGATAGCCCCGCGTCCGTGTATCCGGCATCCAAATCGACGCGATGAAGGCGACAAGCGCCATCGCCGCGACGTACCAGAAGAATACGGTTTCTTGGCCCATTGATTTCAGCGACAACGCAACGTATTCCGCGGTTCCGCCGAACATCGCATTGGCGATGGCATAGGGAAGCCCGACTCCCAGCGCGCGGACCTCGGGCGGGAATAGCTCGGCCTTCACGACGCCACTGATCGACGTATAGAAACACGCAATGACAAGACCCGTCATGATCAGGCCGAAAATGGCGTAGACGTTGGTGGTGTTGTATAATGTCATCAAGAGCGGGACCGCTGCGAACGTTGCGCCCCCGCTAAACAGGATCATGTTGTTGCGGCGGCCGATCCTGTCCGAGAGAGCCCCGAATACCGGCTGCATAAGCATGAAAATGATCAGCACCGCGGTCATGATCGAGCTGACCGTTTTGGCATCTATCTTCACGCTGTTGACCAGGAATTTCTGCATATACGTCGTGAACGTATAGAAATAGAGCGATCCGCCAATCGTGAATGCGAGAACGATCAGAAGCGCGCGCTTGTGACGCCACAGGCCGGAGAGCGACCCGGCTTCCTTGTGGTGCATGGTCTCCGCCGTTGCCGTCTCCTGCAATGAGCGGCGGAGATACAAGGCCACAATGGCAGCGACGGCGCCAAACAGAAACGGAACACGCCATCCCCATTCCTTCAACTCTTCGAGCGACAATGTCTGCTGCAGAACCACTACAACGAGGAGCGCGAGAAGTTGTCCGCCAATGAGCGTCACGTACTGGAAAGACGAATAGAACCCGCGGTTGCCCTTGCCGGAAACCTCGCTCATGTAGGTAGCAGCCGTTCCATACTCGCCGCCAACCGACAGGCCCTGCGCCATTCGCGCAAAGAGCAGCAACGCCGGCGCCGCCGCGCCGATTGTTTGGTAGGTGGGAAGAGTTCCGATCATCAGCGATCCGGCGCACATCAGGAGCACCGACAGCACCATCGAATTCTTGCGGCCGTGCGCGTCGGCGATCCAGCCGAACAGCCAGCCGCCAAGCGGCCGCATGAAGAACCCTACGGCAAAGATCCCGGCCGTCGCCAGCAGCTGGCTGGTCTGATCGCCCGACGGGGAAAAATGCTGACGCGAAGTAGATCGAGGTAAATGCGTAAGCATAAAAGTCATACCACTCGACCAGATTTCCGGACGAGGCCGCCACGATCGCCTTGATACGAGAAAGCTTTTGCATCGCACCATCGGCGTGCATTTCCGGTTGCGACGCAGCCAACACCGTCATGTTTGCCTCCCTAAGGCCAGAGCATTTGCACTCGATCGAGATCCCACAACGCGCCGACGATTGACCCGCCGCAAATGCAACGGGGGACTGTTGGCGAAGTGTGTTGAGAGGACTGCCGTCACGGCACAAACGCGGTCAAAGACCGCAGCCCCTCCCTGAATCTCTAACTGACGATCTCCGTCGTCCGCGCATTATTTGAGCAAGCGGCGTGCCAACCATCAAAAACCTCGAAACAAAGCGTAAGTTCCTGTTTCCGGTCAGACCGCGTCCCATATTTCAGACTGGAAGCCGGAGACCCGGGCGAAAATCCAGACAAGCTGGGGCTATGGTGCCGGTCCATCGGCGGGTTTCGCAGTTGCCAACTAGCCCAGCCGACCGATGATGCTTTGGGTGAAGTCGCCGGTGGTTGCCTTGCCGCTCAGATCCGGCGTGCGAACGCCGTCCTTGCGCAGGACCTGATCGATGGCGGTTCTGAGACGGTTCGCGAGCTCCGGCCGATCGACATGCTCCAGCATCAGCCCGACAGCCAGCAGCAAGGCGAGCGGATTGGCGATGCCCTTGCCGGCGATATCCGGAGCCGAACCGTGCACGGCTTCAAATATCGCAGCATTCGGTCCGATATTGGCGCCGGGAGCCATGCCAAGGCCTCCCACAAGGCCGGCGAGCAGGTCGGACAGGATGTCGCCGAACAGGTTGGTGGTAACGATGACGTCGAACTGCCAGGGATTCATCACGAGCTGCATCGCGCAGGCATCGACGATGCGGTCGTCCATCGCGACCCGGCCCTCGTATTCCTTGGCGATCTCGCGGCCGGCCTGCAGAAACAACCCGGTCAGCGCCTTCAGCACGTTCGCCTTGTGCACCACGGTCACCTTCTTCCGGCCATGGCTGAGCGCATATTCGAACGCGAAGCGGACGATGCGTTTCGCCTCGGCATGCGTGTTGACACCCGACGAGATCGCGACCGCATGTGGATCGTCGCCGACCGCAATGAAATGCTCGAAAGCAACATACAGGCCCTCGATGTTCTCGCGGACGAGGACGAGATCGATATCCTCATAACGGCCACCGGGGACCATGGTCTTCACCGGGCGCAGATTGGCGTACAGCTCGAATTCTTCCCGCAACCGGACATTCACCGAGCGGAAGCCCCCGCCCACCGGGGTTGTCAGCGGTCCCTTCAGCGCCAGCTTGGTGCGACGGATGCTGTCGATCAGCGTTCCAGGCAGCGGATCACCGCTGCTCTTGATGCCGGCCATGCCGCCCTGCTGCACGTCCCATTCGAACGGCGAGCCCAGTGCATCGAGAATGCACGTCACTGCCTCCGTGATTTCGGGGCCGATCCCATCGCCGGGTATCAACGTCGCCGGAATTTTGCCTGACATCTTTGCATCCCGTTTGTCGTTGTGGCGCTCTCAAAGGTCGACAGCGCATCATGCCCGGAGCCGCGACCGCGCGCCCGATCTAACTCCATCTGCTTCGGTTCGAGCCCTAGGCGGCGCGCGTCTCAGCATCAGCAGCCAATTCCGGTGTTCGTTTTTGATATCGCCCGAGGAGCAGAACTGTGATCGCCCCTGCGGCAGTCAGTAGTGCGAGCGGCAGCAAAGACAGCGGGAAACTTCCCGTCTTGTCCTTGATAAGGCCGAGCAGCGAGGTCGCCCCGCCAGTTCCCAGGTGCGAAATCGTATTGATCGCCGCTATTCCGCCCGCGGCCGTCGCGGGCGAAAGTATCTCCGTCGACAAAGCCCAGAATGGACCCTTGATCGCGTAATTGCCGATCAAGACCAAGGTCAACAGCGCCAGAGTAACCGTCAGCGACGACGTCAGGTTGGTGCTGAGGAGGCAGAGTGAGGTCAGAGCCAGCGGCAACGCGGTATTGAAATAGCGCTCCCCATTCTTGTCCGCTCGCATTCCCCACAGAATCATGAAGACCGAGGCGATTCCGAACGGAATCATGTTTAGGAGGCCAGTCTGTAAATTTGTCAGACCAAACGACTTGAGGATTTGAGGCTGCCAAAGCGACAGCGCATTGCTCGTGGCCGAGCTGCCGGCATAGATCAGGGCAAGCGCCCAGATATAGGGATTTGCGAGGACCTTCCAGATAGACAGATGCCCGACGGCCGTCGATCGCGACCGGCTCTCATACTCAAGGCGGCCCTGGAGCCACCCGCTTTGTTCGCGCGTCAGCCATTTGGCCTCGGCGGGACGGCTCGGCAGGACAAAGAAAGCCGTAAGGCCAAGCAATATCGCCGGCAGAGCTTCGATGATGAAAAGCCACTGCCAGCCGTGAAAGCCCCCAACCCCCTCCAACTCGAGCAGGGCCGCAGACAGAGGAGAACCCAGGAAGCTTGAGACGGGAATGGCAACCATGAAGGTAGCCACCACGCGCGCGCGATAGCGGGAAGGAAACCAGTAGGTCAGGTACAGGATAACGCCGGGAAAAAAGCCGGCCTCTGCCGCGCCAAGAAGAAAGCGGCTCAAATAGAACGTGTAGGGTCCGACGATGAAAGCTGTTCCAATGCCGACCAGCCCCCAGGTGATCATGATGCGTGCGATCCAGAGCCGAGCGCCTACCTTTTCCATGGCAAGGTTGCTCGGCACCTCAAACAGCACATACGCGACAAAGAACAGCCCACCACCAATTCCGAATATCGCCTGAGTGAGACCGACATCCCTATTCATGGTGAGCGCGGCGAATCCGGCATTGACCCGGTCGACATAGGCGATGAAGTAACAGAACATCAGAAATGGCAGGAGCCGCCACATCACCTTGCGCATGGTTTCGGCTTCGATGGCCGACGCCGGCTCTACTTGCGCTGACGGAACGCCGAAATGCGCCATGGCTCTTCCCTCCTCATTGCAAGTTCGGCCGCGAGCGGCCTTGCGAGCGTCTTCCCTGTCTTTTGTTGGGAAGCAGGATAGGCGGCCTAACCTGTCAACAAGCTGTCATCTCCTCCGTAGCCGTTCAGTGCTCTTGAAGGGATTTTTTCCAATCTTTCAGGAAGCGCTGGCGCTTGGCCTGGTCAAGATAGGTCAAGAGGTCGATGCTCAGCGTGATCGGCCGCAGCACCTTCTCCGCTTCGGCATGGCCGGGAATGGCCGGCTTCATGTCGTCGCGAACCGATCCCAGCGAATGCCGGGCCAACAACGCCTGACCGTTGCGCGACAGCAGGAAATCGACGAAGCGCCTGGCAAGGACCGGCTGTGCCGCGGATTGCGGGATAAGCGCAATCCGCGACAGCAATAAAGTGTAATCGCTGGGGAAGACGACGCCGAGATCCTTGTCGTGCTTGGCACGGTCCAGGGCGTATGTACCAAGCACGTTGTAGGCCAGCACCAGATCGCCGGCGCTGACCCGATCGATCATTGGTCCCGATGAAGAGTACAGCTTGACCTTGGCGCGTCCCATCGCCGCCACCAGCTTCCAGGTCTGCGTCGTGACGCGCACATCCTGGGTGATGAACAGGAGTCCCGTTCCGCTCAATTCGGGATCGTAGGTTGCGATCCTGCCCTGAAACACCGGCAGATGATCCGTCAGCAGTCGCAACAGTTCCGCGCGATCTTTCGGTACCAGGTCTTCGCGCAGCAGCCGCTTGTTGAAGACGATCACCACAGGTTCGGCCGTAACGCCGTAGGCCCGGTCCTTCCACCGTGCCCAGTCGAAAATTCCTTCGGCCTCGGCCGACCGGTATTCGGCCGCATGGCCGTCATTGGCGAGCTTGATCTGGAGATCCATGGACGAACTCCAGACGACGTCAACGGTGCCTTTTGTCCCGGACGACTTCACGACCTCGTCGAACAGGTCCGTGGACAGAACCTTGGAATACTCTACCGCAACGCCCGGGTTCAGCTTGGTAAACTCGGAGACCAGGTCGGCGGCTTCGGACAAATCCGTCGTGGTCTTGACCACAAGGCTGACCTGCGGCCGGCTCTTTTCTGCTTTCTGGCCCGCGCCAGCTTCCTGGGCAAAGGCCTGGCCGCCAAGGGAGAAGCAGACCGCAAGTCCGAAGACGCCGGCGAGCCGGCGGTGGACGGGCAGAGCTTGGCGAGGCGTTCGCATGGGCGATGCGCAATCTTTTGACGCTGTGATACATCTGAACTTACATTGCTGTGTTTGACAACGCCATGATCCCGGCTCGAGGACCATCGTCTTGCGTATCCTGATCATCGAGGATGATACGTCTTTGGTTCGCGGCCTGAAGAAAGCGCTGACGACGGCCGGCTTCGCGGTCGATCACGAGATAAACGGCGCGGAGGCAATCGAGATCGCGCCTTCCGAAGCCTACTCACTGATCGTGCTCGACCTGGGCCTGCCAGGCCTGCCGGGCCAGGAGGTGCTTCGCAGGCTGCGCAACAATGGTTGCGAGGTGCCAATCCTCATCCTCACGGCACTGGGAGAAGTGAAGGACAAGGTCAAATGCCTCAACCTCGGGGCCGATGATTACCTGACCAAGCCGTTCGACCTCGACGAATTTGAGGCACGGGTAAAGGCTCTGGTGCGCCGCGGCAAAGGCCGTCCCGATCCGATCCTGAGATGCGGATCGCTGATGCTGGAGACCTCATCAGCGCAAGCGACGATCGGCGAAAAGCCATTGTCGCTGCGTCGGCGCGAAGTCGCCGTCCTCGAAATCCTGATGTCGCATGCCGGCCGCCTCGTGCGCAAGGAGCGGCTGATTTCGGAGGTCTTTGGCTTCGACGAGCCGGTCGCGCCAAATGCGATCGAGCTCTATATCGCGCGGCTGCGGCAAAAGCTCGGACCGGACGGACCCACGATCAAGACGGTGCGTGGCCTCGGCTATCTGATGGAGAATAGGTGACACCAAAACGAGTCCCCTCGCTGCAGCGGGCCCTCCTTCTCAACCTGCTCATTCCGAGCAGCGCGCTGGCGGTTGCGCTTGGACTTGCCGGATTGCTTCTGATCAACACGACCATCGAGACGGCCTACGATCGCGTGCTTGACGGTTCGGTGAAAGCCATCGCCGAACGGATTGCGGTCGACGACGGAGAAATCTCGGTCGATCTTCCCCAGGTCGCACTTGGGATGCTCGAGACCAGGGCAAACGACAGCATTTATTACAGCGTGTCCTACGATCAGACGCCGGTTACCGGCTATCAGGATCTGCCGCGGGCGGACACAGCCGCGATCCCGGTTGGCACCATCAGGCACTTCGACTCGATTTACAAAAACAGCTCGGTTCGGATCGCGGCCATGACTCAGGCTGCGTACGGCAAGCCGCAGCCCGTCCTGGTCGAAGTCGCCGAGACGATGAACGCGCGAACGGCGGCGAAGCGTGAGCTGCTGCTGGCGCTGGCGGCGCTGGAAATCGGCATTATCGCCACCGCCGCCGCCCTGGCCTGGTTTGCCGTCCGGCGCGGGCTTTCGCCGCTGGTCGATCTCGGACGCGAAATTGACGCGCGGCAATTTGGAGCGGCAGCGAGCTTGCAGAGGCTCAATCTCGAATACATCCCTTACGAAGCGCATCCTCCCGTTCGCGCGATGAACGAACTGTTTGCCCGTCTCGAGGCGGCGATCCAGGTGATCAGGGATTTCATTGCCGACGCATCGCATCAGATGAAGACACCTCTGGCTTCGTTGCGCGTCCATCTGGCGCTGCTGCAGCGCGAGGCTGGGCATTTGTCCGGAAATATTGAGACCATCGCCGAGATCGAGAGATCTACAAAACATCTGGATCGGCTGGTCGGCCAGCTCATCGCAATGGCGCGCGCCGAACAGGCTGCCGTCGCTGAGCCAAACGCCGATGCCGCATCCATCGATCTCGTCGCAGTTACAAGCGAGGCCATGGCAACCATGGCTCCATTTGCAGCGGCGAAGAATGTCGACTTGGCGCTTGAATCCGAGATCAGCTGCGCGCCCGTCACGGCGGAGCCCTCGATGTTGCACGACATACTGACCAACCTGATCGACAACGCAATCAGGTACAACCAGGACGGCGGCTCTGTTGTCGTTAGCGTCCTCGCAACGAGCGGTCGATATGCGGTGAAGATCGCCGACGATGGACCGGGCATTGCCAGCGAACATCGGGAGCGGGTGTTCGATCGCTTTTACCGCATACCTGCGGTCAATCGTCCGGCGGGCTCCGGGCTCGGGCTTTCCATCGTTCGCACCTTGGTGCAGCAGGGCGCAGGCACGATCGACCTGACGGATGGTATTGGTGGCCGCGGCCTGGCCGTGACGGTCAGTTTCGTGGCGGGACTGCAAGCAACAAGCATCCAGGCTTAACTGCCTCCTCCGGCACCGCCCATCGCCGCATCGCCCATTTACCCCTGCGCGCCACTTCCCGAACCGACGGCGCAAAGCAAAGATACCAACTCATGGAGTTGAGCAGGTCTTGCCTGGGCGTTCCCGCTGAACAGACGCGCAGCCTCCCCCATTCCGGCCAACAAGCGCAGGTCGAGACCGATTCCCATTCGTGTTACGATATTCCACTCTCGCACTACGTCCGTTGCTATTCACGACGAAGCCGAGGTGATTCATGTTCCGGGACGAGACCCCCACCGTCATCCTGCGAGATCGCAATGGCCGCGAGTACCGTCCGGTTGCTGATTTCAAGCTTCTGAAAGATGTGATGCAGATGCACCTTGATGGTGCCGTCGGTAATATTCAGGCGTCGGCCAATTTCCTTGTTCGACAGTCCTTCGGACACCAACCGCATGATCTGGCGTTCCCGGTCTGTCAGCACAGCAAGTGCGTTCTCCGTGATCGTACTTTGCTCCCGAAGTGCGGCCTGATCGACCGTGGGCAGCGCCAACAGCCGCCGGCCTCTCGCAATCTGGCGCAAGGACTGCACGAGAATTTCGGGCGCCACATCCTTTGAGATGAAGCTGTAATCGTCGGTCGCGGCTGACAAGATCAGTTCACGTTCCACTTCAGATGAGGTGAAAAAGACGAACCGCGTGGCAGTATTCTCGGCATTTACGACGGAGAGAATCTCCGGCCCGGTCACGCCAGGCATCGAGCCGTCGAGAACAGCTATGTCCGGCACCAGGTTCCGGATTGCTTCGACGCAGGCCGGACCATCATTGCAAGTTGCAACAATCTTGAAATCGGAGTGGGCTCCAAGCACGTTGCTCAGGCCCTGCAAAATTACTGGATACCGATCCGCAATCACGACGGTGATACGACGCATTGGGCAGTCCTCAGCCTTTCCCCAATGTTAAACCCCGCGCCCCCAGTCTTTGTTCAGCCCCCACCAACATATTAGCATACACGACGACATGGCTAATGCCGCACCGCAAAAAAAACGGAAGCGGCGAGAGGCTGGCTCCCCTTGCCGCGCTTCCCAAGGATACTCTGCACATAACTGGAGACGAATGCACCCGTCGAACTACGGGATTGGTTCAGCGCGAGCGCGCCTTTCCATCCTTTGAAGCGCTCGCGACCAAGTCCTGGCAAGTGATAGCTTCCATCGAAATTTTGCAACGCTCGATAGACATCGTAATTCTAGCTCGCTCCGAGAATGTAGCGGAACACCTCGTCTCGGACGGCAGGAAGGGCTTTGCCATTATGACCAACATGCCTACCCACCTAACGGAAGGCTTATAACCGAAGATATATAGGGATAACGGCAATTCGAATCTAACATTCAGAAAACGTTTATTAATTCTGGGGCCTCAAAATCCGCCAACCTGACGTTGTGAAAGGAGAGGACTTCTATCCGACTGAAGCTGCCAAATTGCTTGAAAAAAGACGAATGGGGCGAACTCAATCGATCGAAAAGCACTAATTCAAGGTCTAAATTTCCGCGTTTTCGGAATTGTTGATATTGTCAATTGCGTAATGGCTGGGAGAGTAAAATGTCGAGGCGGCAATCTTTTGCAACGTTCATCGTCGGAAAAAGCGTTCTAATCAGGGAGGGAATTGCTAGAATTCTAAGCGCGGCAAATTTTCGCACACTCGCCTCGGTATCATGTGCTGATGATTTGTCGCCGAGCAAACTCCAATCGCAACCAGTGCTGGTTCTCATCGTCCATGCGGGCGGTGATTTCGAAGCTGCGGTTGAACAGATCGAGCTCTTGCGGGAGCGGCATCCGAAAGCACGCATTGCGGTGGTGGCCGATCACTACCGGCTAGACGAGATGGTTTCGGCATTTCGGGCGGGCGCCAGCGGCTATTTCATCGACGTCATGACGTGCGATGTATTCGTCAAATCCATTGAGCTGGTGATGATGGGCGAAACAATCTTCCCGCCGGCATTCATGTTATCCATTCTCCACTCTGAAAATGACCATTTCGCCAAGGCGGCGCCACGCAACGACAACGATCGTGCGATTGCCATCACGGCGGAGCGCAGCATCACGCAACAACTGTCCCCCCCGGGAAAAATCGATCATGCAATGCCTGATCGCGGGCGATTCCAACAAGTGCATAGCCCGCAAGATCGATATCGCGGAGGCGACCGTGAAGGTCCACGTCAAGGCGATCCTTCGCAAGATCCGAGTCCAGAACCGGACCCAAGCGGCGATTTGGGGGATGAACCACGGCTCACTGGTCCGACCGATGAGTGACGTCGCCAATACCAGCGAGCAATTTCCCGATTCTCTCCCGATTGTTTCCGAGATCAAGCAGATCGGGGGATTAGTGCGACCAGAGCTGCTCAGTCCACCCACAAATCGCGTGGAAGCCAACAGTATAGGCCGCATGATACGCAACGGAACGGCGCGGCTCGGCAAATAGACCGGGCAATTGTCGGGACTCTCGCGCCCCCTTTTTCTCGAGGGGAATTACACCGAAGCTGTCGATTGGGCCGCACGCGACGTTGTCCAGGACGGGATCGAGGCCAGCGGCGCTCCAGCCTTTCGAGGTTCGGTGCGATTTGGATTGATTTTCCAGTTGTGCGCTCAACCGATTCACTGCTCAACACCGAGTAACCCCTCGTCGATAGATACCTAAGCGCCCCTCATATGAGCGTCGATACCAAGCACATGGACGCATCACGGATGCAAATTCCGTCGGCGTTCATCGCAAATTGCGCGTGACCTGGGTGGCGAGCGCCGGGGGGGTGGTCGGGCACCGGACGCCGCTGCCTGAATGCAAGCCTAAGCTGTCTGAATACCGCGGGCTCTGGTAGCATTGGTCATGACCGCGCAAGTACCGAATGGAAAGCTCCGACATGATCTTACTGACCGGGGGCGCTGGCTACATCGGGTCCCATGTCGCTGTCGCATTACTTGACGTTGGGCTCGAGGTCGTCGCAGTCGACAACCTCTCCAACAGCAACGAAGCGTCTCTCGAACGTGTACAAACCATCTGCGGACGATCGCTCGTCTTTCGACATGCCGACATCTGCAATGAAGAGGCGATCTACGAGATACTGCGCGCTTACGAAGTGACCGCTGTTATTCACCTCGCGGGGCTCAAGGCGGTGGGCGATTCCAACGTTCGGCCCATGACCTATTACGAGAACAACGTCCTGGGAACGATGCGGCTAGTGTCAGCCATGACGAGAGCAAGCGTGAAGACGCTCGTTTTTAGTTCGTCCGCGACCGTTTATGGAACTCCCACGTACCTGCCGCTGGACGAGAAGCATCCCGTCGGACCGACAAATCCGTACGGCCGCACAAAGCTTTTCATCGAAGAAATACTAAAGGATCTCCATGGGTCCGACGGCGATTGGCGGATTGGTATTCTGCGCTACTTCAATCCGGTTGGTGCGCATGAAAGCGGGCTCATCGGTGAAGACCCTCTGGGCGTTCCGAACAACCTGTTGCCGTTTGTGGCGCAAGTGGCAATCGGAAAGCGTGAGAAGCTAAACATTTGGGGAGACGACTATGATACCTCCGACGGCACGGGAATCCGCGACTTCATTCATGTCGTAGATCTTGCATCCGGGCATCTAAGTGTTTTGAGCCACCTGAAACAGCCCGGCGTACTGACCGTCAACCTCGGGACAGGAAGCGGCAGCAGCGTCCTGGAGGTGGTTCGGACATTCGAGGCCGTGAGCGGCAGGCCAATTCCCTATGTGATCGGCGAACGCAGGGTCGGTGATGTTGCAACCTGTTATGCTGATGCGACGCTCGCGGGGAAGCTATTGGGTTGGACATCAAGGCGGTCATTGACGCAGATGTGTGCCGACCATTGGCGTTGGCAGATGAAAAACCCGAATGGCTATCGTGGCACCTAGGCCTTGAAGGTTCGAGAACGGGTGTGCAACCGCTACGAAAAAGTCGTGAAAGTGGTCATTGCCAGGCGTTCGAAGTAAGTCGGTCAGGCCGGCTGATTTCCTCAAGAAATCCTCCGTTGTGTGCCAGCATTGTGTAACCTCCTGGAGCATACAAATCCTCAAGCACGAGCAGTTGCTGGCGCTTAGGCAGCTTGGCGTACACCTCTTCGAGCGCCGACGAATTGAGTTTGCTTCGCGGATCGGTGCGTGCGATCGGCATTGCAAAGTTGGCATTGAGTCTCGATTCCACCAACAGCCCGTTTCGCTCCAATGTAAAGCCATAAGGTACGCATGCTGTAAAACTGTTTGAAACTATTTTCCCGATGGTTTCGAGCGTGTACAAGACTTCGTAGTGGTTGACATACGCGTCGACAATCATGGGATTGACGTCCGTTGGATCTTGAATCGACCATCCATACGGGAAGTCTGTGAATCCGAGGCGTTTCGCAGACTCGATCTTTTGCTCCAATTCGTCTTGGCCGTGCAGGTGACTCAATAACCTCTTCCTGCGCATCCTCTCTCCAGAACCATATTCTCCATATACGTAAAAGAGCAGCACACCACGGCTGGTGAGAAGTTGGGACAGTCGATGAATCGCTTCGGCAGGCCGTTGCAGATGATGTAGTACACCCATGCACATAATCACATCGAATGGTCCGCCTTGCGCGGCCATGATATCTCCGACCCGAAATGAAACTCGTGCCCCGGGGAATGCTTTCTTTGCACGTTCCGCGCAAGCAATCGAGTTTTCCGAATAGTCAATCCCGACATAATCATTGTCCGGAAACGCCGCGGCGAGTTCCAGCAATCGCAAGCCAGTGCCGGTACCCGCATCAAGAATTCGCTTTCGCTGGAGGTGGTACCCGCAATCTAAACGAAGCAACTTCGCGAGATTGACAAGTTCTCGGTACCCGCCACTGCTTGACGTATTGGTAGGATAAGGAAATGACTCATACTGGCTTTTGAGCAAATCGACGTACTTCATGGTAGACGTACCTTCGCATAAGCGTGCAACCGTTTCGCCCAAATTGGTGCTACCGGCGCAGCGCCTCAATCCGCGCTTTCGCCTCCTTGATTCCTGCGGCGTCAGCTCTCGCGTAGAGGTCTTGCGCTCTGACCGCATCGCCGCGCGTTCCAAGAGTTCCCCATTTGGCGAGGATCACCGGATCATAGGTTTCTGCGAGCGAGAAGCTTGCCTGGACGCTGCCCATCTCGACGGCGCGCTCCAGCACAATCCGCGCCGCGCCTATGTCTCCCTGCCCGAGCAGCGCGCTCGCACGCGCAAGCAACGCTGCCGCCACCGCGGCTTTCTTGGAATTGGGCTGGGCATCGTTCCGAACGCCCGCCGCTGGTGACCCGTCGGCGACTGGCTTCGCGCTTTCCGTAGGCTTGTCTCGCGCGATCGAGCCAACCGTCACGACATTGGGTGCAACCTGCTTCGCAAGTGCGAGATCCCGATCGAGCCGCTCGGCCCGAGCTCGCTCCTGCTGCAACGAGCTGCGCAACGAGGCTGAGTCGCGCTCCGCCGTCTGCCTCGTCTGCGTGAGTTCCTCGCTCGCTTTGGCCGCCAAGGCGGCCTGGGTTTCGAGATCGCGGCGTGCGGCCACGAGATCCTGTTCCAGCCGCGTGGTCCGGTCGCGCCCGTCCTGCGCGGGTTTGCGAAGCGACGGCGCCGCGTCTGCGGCCGTCTTTCTGAGTTCGACCGCCTCGTCTTCAAGTTTGCGGGCGCGAGCCTCATATGCATAGAGCGCGCTACGCGTCATCGAGAGGCCTTGCGCAAGTGCGTCGGCTCTTTCGCGCTCCTTCTGCATCGATTGCCTCAGCTCGGCAGCAACTGCTTCCCCGGCCCGCTTTGCCTTCGGAACTTCCTCGGCTACCTTTGCCGCCAATGCCGTCTGGGTTTCGACGTCGCGCCGCGCCGCCGCAAGATTCTGCTCCAGCCGCGCGGACCGCTCGCGCCCCTGTTGCAGGGATTTCTGCAGCTCCGCTTCGCTGCTCTCGCTTGCCTGTTTCAGCCGGGCGGCTTCCTCGCTTGCTTTCGTCGCCAGTGCCGTCTGGGTCTCGACGCCGCGCCGCGCCGCCGCTAGATCCTGCTCCAGCCGCGCGGACCGCTCGCGCCCCTGTTGCAGGGATTTCTGCAGCTCCGCTTCGCTGCTCTCGCTTGCCTGTTTCAGCCGGGCGGCTTCCTCGCTTGCTTTCGTCGCCAGTGCCGTCTGGGTCTCGACACCGCGCCGCGCCGCCGCTAGATCCTGCTCCAGCCGCGCGGACCGCTCGAGTTGCCGTTGGAGAGACTTCTGCAGCTCCACTTCGCTGTTCTCGCTTGCCTGTTTCAGCCGGGCCGCTTCTTCGCTTGCTTTTGCCAGTGCCGTTTGGGTCGCCACCTCGCGCCGCGCTGCCGCAAGATCCTGCTCCAGCCGCGCCGCCCTCTCGCGCCCCTGTTGCAGGGACTTCTGCAGCTCCGTTTCGCTGTTCTCGCCTGCCTGTTTCAGACGGGCCGCTTCCTCGCTTGCTTTCGTCGCCAGTGCCGTTTGTGTCTCGACATCACGCCGTGCCGCCGCAAGATCCTGCTCCAGCCGCGCGGACCGCTCGCGCCCCTGTTGCAGGGATTTCTGCAGTTCCGCTTCGCTGCTCCCGCCTGCCTGTTTCAGCCGGGTCGCTTCCTCGCTTGCTTTCGTCGCCAGTGCCGTTTGTGTCTCGACCTCACGCCGTGCCGCCGCAAGATCCTGCTCCAGCCGCGCGGACCGCTCGCGCCCCTGCTGCAGGGAGTTCTGCAGCTCCGCTTCGCTGCTCCCGCCTGCCTGTTTCAGACGGGCCGCTTCCTCGCTTGCTTTCGTCGCCAGTGCCGTTTGTGTCTCGACATCACGCCGTGCCGCCGCAAGATCCTGCTCCAGCCGCGCGGACTGCTCGCGCCCCTGTTGCAGGGATTTCTGCAGTTCCGCTTCGCTACTCCCGCCTGCCTGTTTCAGCCGGGCCGCTTCCTCGCTTGCTTTCGTCGCCAGAGCCGTTTGGGTCTCGATATCACGCCGCGCCGCCGCAAGCTCCTGCTCCAGCCGCGCGGACCGCTCGCGCCCCTGTTGCAGGGAGTTCTGCAGCTCCGCTTCGCTGCTCCCGCCTGCCTGTTTCAGCCGGGCCGCTTCCTCGTTTGCTTTCGTCGCCAGTGCCGTTTGGGTCTCGACCTCACGCCGCGCCGCTGCAAGTTCCTGCTCCAGCCGTGCGGACCGCTCTCGCCCCTGTTGAAGGGACTTCTGCAGCTCCGCTTCGCTACTCCCACCTGCCTGTTCCAGCCGGGACGCTTCCTCGCTTGCTTTTGCCAGTGCCGTTTGGGTCTCCACCTCGCGCCGCGCTGCCGCAAGGTCCTGCTCCAGCTGCTCGGCGCGATCGCGTTCCTGCACGAGACGTTGCAGCAGTTCGATGTCGCGCCTCGCAACCGTGAGCTCGAGTATCTGTGTCTCCGCCCATTGGTGTTCCCGTTCCGGAGGGTGCCCTGCATCTCCGGTCGTTGCCTGCGCAACCCGCATCGATTTGTCGTTGCTGCTCCGGCCGGGCGGCAGGGGCCCAAAGTCGCCATATCCCGCTATTCCATCGGAATCGTAATTGCGGGCAGCCGTCGCGTGTTGCGCATCCGCCAGGTGCCGCGCCTGATCCGGTGAGGACTGGATTTCCGACGCCCATGTCATAGCGACCATGGTCGCGGCTATCCCTGCGGTCGTGAATCTCAGCGTGGGCAGATGCTTCATTGTCTTCTGCGCAACGGATGCTTCGTCCGCTTCGCTGCGCGAGGTACCCGCGATGCCGCAATCGGTCCTTGATTTCTCGTTGTGAATGATGGCGCGGCCCATAGGCAATCCCCGTCGCACGGTGGGTGAAAATGCCTGGTGCGACGCGTCATTATGCGCCCCGCCGATGCGAATCCTATAACTCGCATGGACGACCCCTCCCTACCCCTTTTGGGGGTTAAGCTGCCGGCGTTTCATCGATCTACCGACACCGGGAACTGCGGGTTTCCTTGAACAACGCGACGCTCGGCGCTCTCTTCGCGCCCAGGCCCGCTCGAACGGCAATCAACTCACGAACGCCCGACCATGGTGGGCTCATGCCGCTCGTCGAAAACGGTGCACGAGAACTTCCTCTCGGAGAACATCGCGCGCGGAGTCAGAAACCAAACCGCAAACTCGCAGATCATCAATTCATCAGCAAAGTGGCCCCAAACGCCGCTGACAAACAATCGACAGGCCTTGCTGCATCAAACGGCCTGCGCCGTCAGGTGTGCTGAGGGCGGCTTCCGTGTCGAAGCTTTCTTTGCCGCGAGTTTGAAGACCTCGCTTATATGGGACAGCTCTTCTTGACTGGGAGGAATATCCAGAATGAACGTCTCATAACCAGCCACGACATAGAGAGCAAGCTCATTGGAAACAGTCTCGTAGTCACCGACCAGATAGGGGCAGAACGTCTTGTAGTTTTCAAACGGCACGAGCCAGTACGGTGTTTCTTCGATATTCGATTCGGCCGCAACCTCGGAAAGTTGTTTGTGCCATGAGGAGTCTGACACCTTCATGGCCAGCTTGTGCGTTAGCTGCCCCTTCTTGTCCGTCGGGAAGCGTTCGTGCGCAATCCGCCAGGCTTCGTCGGCGCTCGCGCGAGTGATGATCCCCACCCGCACACCTGAGCCCACACATTCTTGCGAATTTTCCTGCCGATAATCACGAGGGGGTTTAGGGTATTTCACAGCCGTCGCGCCCAATGCCTTGGCAGCCAAAAGACCTGCCTCGGATGAGCCTGATACGAACACGCCGGGAAGCAACGGCGCAGGGACCGGCGGTGTCATCTTGAGATTCCGGATAGTGTAGAACTCTCCTTCATAAGTGACCGGGCCAGAGTTTCCCAACAGCTGTTGAATGATGCTGGTGTACTCGATGAGCCTGGCATACCTCTTGTCATGCGGGGTCGTATCGTTGAGGGCTGCCAGATCCGCGACGAACCCGCCCGCGACCATGTTCAGGAAGATACGACGTTCGTATAGATGCGCGAAAGAGCTCACCATTTTGGCGACGGCATACGGATGCATGTAGGCAGGCTGCACTGCCACGAGCGGACAGAGCTTCTTGGTATTTTGCAGGATGATCTGGGAAACAAGCCAGGGATCGACCAGGGAGTTGTCGGTATAGACGAGAATGCCCTTACAACCGCATTCTTCGCTCCAGCGTGCGACAGCTTTTACCTCATCGACGTACCGGTCCCGCGAAACCGTGAACGACTGCGGACACGTGCAAAACACTTCAAGCTGAACTTCAGACAAGGTGTCAACCATCACACCCTCCCCCAGGAAAACCCGTTCGGGAAAGACGCCGCTAAGCGTGGGACCACGCCATGGTAGCCAATGCACGTCGCTGTGGGCCTGCTAATCAGGACTACCCAATTCGGTCGCACCAGCTGGCCTCGAACTGAACGGCAGCGCCGGACAACCTTGGCAACGCCGTTACGGCAGCAGCGTTGCATCGCCGTCGAACGGACTTGCGTACCAGGCGCCCCCGTCTGCGAGGATCCGAGTCAGCGCCTCATCCGCCGTCTTGTAGATCAGCGGATCAGTTGGATACTTCCTGACATATGGATTCCAACGCATCAGAATCTGCCTGATATGTGCTGGCAGGCCAATCACCTCGAAGAGATGACCGCCTGACGCGATGGCATTCGAATAGGCTGCCTCCAACAATGTCTCAGTCACGCTGGGATCATCTTGCTCCACCAAAATGTCCGCAAGCATCGACCGTCGCATACCGGTTTCGCGGTCGATCGCGTGGAGCACAATGGCGTAGCCCACCAGGCGTTCAAATCGATGGCAGCAGAGCACAGCAACTGTTGACGCGCTACCGGGAAGCGTGAAGTGCCATCTGAGAGAAGCGGAGCTTCGATCTGCGTACAGACGAGGCGTTTCGGTCAATTTGCGCTGCCACAGGGCTTCAAATTCGTCCCCGATGTCTTTCACCTCGATTTCCCTTACGCCGAAACTATTCGTACGGCGGCCCCGAGGTCCTCGGCGAAGGGTATCCGCTCGCAAGACCGACGAGCCGAGGAAGGTCCCAACCGCCGTCATTCCACTCCCCAGGCCGAACTTCGCTGCGAGCGCTTTCGAAAACTGATGAGCATCCAGGACCCAGAAAAGCACCTTGTCGTAGTCGTGCTGAGCCAGCGCCTTTGCGCGAAGCGCCTTCAATTGGCTGGCCCCGGATGCGGTCGTGTGCGTCGTCACAAACAGGTCAACATCCCGTTGCCGGTAGAACGAAGCAAGCAGGACGATACAGCGCGCGCGGTATGCTGGTTCGATCACCAGGCCTGCGGCGGTCGCAGCAACCAGCGTTCGGCCTCCAAATTGATAAAGCAGCGGGACGTTTCCCTGGTACCCAACAATTCCCTGCGCGGTCTCCAGCACCCATCCCATGCTGAGTTGCGATTTGGCAACGGCCAGCGCAGGATTTTGCTGCCAGAGCCGGCACCAGTTCTCCTGGCTGTCTTTTGCGAGTCCCCAGCGCTCCTTCAGCCTTGCGACACTTTCGAAGTCCGAGAACCGGACTTCCCGCTGCTTCGCGGGGATTGGCACATGTTCGTGGAGGTCAGCCGAGCCGGCTTGCCCCGCTGCCGCGCGCTGACGGCTTTTCAGGAGCCGAAGCAAGACGTCAGCAGTGTGATACTTGGTGCGCGTCATGGTTTGGAAGCTCATGTGTTCACGCAGCTCACCAACCGGTCCGCAGCCCTGAGCGCTTCTCGAGGCGGAATGCATATGCCTTTCCGAAACACCTGCCGCACCAAAATCCATTCGTCTGCGCATGCGACCTCGACGCCGTCCTGCCGTCTCGGAGATGCCATAACAGCAACGACCCGACCGCCGCGTTGCGCCAGCCACTGCAATGTGCGCATACCGGTCGCTTCTTCACCCATCAGGACGACGTTCATACCAGTCAAAAGGTTACGTCCGCTGCATCAATTGTTCCGATACGAACAAGCACAAGGGTCCGATGATCGTCATCTTCTCGGGGTCGAGATCCTCAAAATCGATTTCCCCGACGAAGTGCTCACCCGCGGCCATCATCATTTCAACGAAAGCCAGGGAATCCAGCACTCCCGACAGCAACACGTCGTAGTCATCGGGAAGATCGTTCAAAGGACCCTGCCCGCGATCCCTCAGCTTGCGGTTAAGAAAGTCTGCGACAAACACGCGGACGTTACCTGGAGTCGGACGGTTCATGTGGCATCTCCCAGGATCGCCAGCAAAGCCTTGCGGTCGAATTTGCCGTTGACGTTGCGCGGCAGCCTGCCCAGGACATGCCACCTTTTGGGGACCATATAGTCCGGAACCCGAGAGGCGACTGCACTTCGGAGCCGATCGACATCTACCGACTGCCCTTCAATAAACATTTCGATACCCCCATAGCCGCTTAAAGTAGTAGGCCAGCCGATTGCGACGACGCCATCCCTGCCGGAGGTCTGCCGCACGACCGCTTCGACCTCCCCAAGTTCAACTCTGTGCCCCTGTACTTTCACCTGGGAGTCCATTCGCCCCAGATGCGTGAGGGGGCCATCGCCTGCGGGCCGACGAACACGATCTCCAGTGCGGTAGAAAATATCCTTCCTCCCGGGAGGAACGACGAAGGCCGCATTGGTTTTCTCGGGATCCTTCCAATATCCGAGCGACATTTGCGGGCCGTTCATCAGGAGTTCGCCCTCCGCACCCGGATTCACTTCATTCAAATCCTTGTCGGCAACGAGAACGCTCATCCCTCGATTTGGAAATCCGATCGGCACGATGCCCAGTTCCGACTCGGCCGGCGATCGTTCAGGCTCCCATCTGTAGGATGTGCATGCAATTGTCAGCTCCGTCGGCCCATAGAGGTTTTCGAGCATGCTGTTTGGCGCGGCCCTTAGCCACGCGTCGGCGCAGCTGACGGGCAGCGGCTCACCACAGAACAGGCTCAGTCTGAGCGATGGGAACGCGCCCGGCTTCAGCAGACCCATTTGCTTCATGAGTGAAACCGTCGAGGGGACCGAGAACCAGATTGTCAGCCCATCGCCGCGAATGAATTGTACCGGATTGATTAATGTCTTTTGCGAAGGACAGCACACGCACGCTCCCCGCTCCCAGGAGACAAACATGTCGAAGGCAGAGAGATCAAAGGTCAAATCGAACATCTGCGACACGATATCCCGTTCCGTAACCTCGAGCCTATCTGCAATATAGTCGACGAAGGAAATGACATTCCGGTGCGCAACCATAACTCCTTTCGGCGCACCCGTGCTACCCGATGTGAAAAGCAGATAAGCAATTGCGTCTTCATCCAGGGTCGGCTCGCGCCAGGCAGCATACTCCTCGAGATCCCCGGATCCCAAAAAAATATGCTGAGGCCATCGTTCACGATAACACCGTGGGTCCTCGAGATCAGGGACTACGAGGAGCAGCTTCCCACTATTCCCGTCCAGAAGAGCATCCAGCTGGGGCAAAGACTCTGCGTCTACGATGATTGAGCGACACTGCGAGCGTTGCAACATTAGTCGCGTTCTCGTGATCGGAAACGTGCGGTTCAGCGGCACATAGCCATTTCCGGCCAGGAGGGCCCCAAGTACTCCCGCGAACGCCGTTGCGCTACGCTGCGCAAATACGGCGGTGAGAGACGGCCATGAATCCTCCTGATGGGCCTGAATGCTGGCGGCGATACGGAGGGCGGTTTCGCGAAGCTGCCGGTAAGAAAGCAACGTGCCCTGCACGATAACCGCAGGGCGTTCGGGAAACCGCTCTGCCGACCGCATGAATCCCTTCCACAATCCCGGTTGCGATACGGCCATGCACGACTCCACCAAAAATTCTTTGTCAGGGGCAATAGTCAATTCGGGCGCCCAGTCCTTCCCTTCAGCCCATCCAATAATCCGCCAGCGCAGCCAGACTTGCCGACGCCGGCCATGGAGCACCTGGCGAGCAATGATCCGACAAAGAGTGGATGATCCGGAACCATGCCGCCTCGGATTATAAGTATAAGAATGCTATTTCGGGTTACACCCATCGGGGGCTGGAAGTGCAAGCAAGCTAAAATTAAAATGGAGGCTTGGAATTGAGGACTCGTGGCTGGAGGAACGGCAAGGGTCGCCGCTCGACGCAGCGGAGATCGCCCAGCAATGGTTGAAAAGCGGAGTGAACGGGCG
Source organism: Bradyrhizobium sp. URHC0002 (assembly GCF_054059515.1). NCBI lineage: Bacteria > Pseudomonadati > Pseudomonadota > Alphaproteobacteria > Hyphomicrobiales > Nitrobacteraceae > Bradyrhizobium > Bradyrhizobium sp. URHC0002. The sequence continues at coordinate 7,806,117 of NZ_JBSSCF010000001.1, forward strand.
GCAAGTCGATAGCCTGTCGCAGCAATGATGTGGTCGGCGGCAAGATCGCGTGACGCGCTCTCCGCTCGCACAACTCGCAGGGAGGCTGCCGTGGGTAATCACGAAGGGTCCTCGTACGGGTCGAATTCCAGATATAGTCCCGTAACCCGCCGAAGCGACGATCTGAGACGCCCAAAAGGGCATGTCCGCCAGAAGGACACCTGCGTGTGACCAGCCATCCGGACCTTTCGTCGGATCTTCCGCGATCATTCCCGCTGGGCCCTTCGGGCTTTCCGTCGCAGCGCGTTTGCGGTCCTCTGGCGTTGAACGAGAAATACGCCATGCCTGAGACGGTCATCGACGTCAGCCTGGAGAACTTGAAGAGCATTGCGTGGCTTGAAACCTCATGGAAGGAACTCGAAGCGCGAGTGACTCACTCGTTCTTTATGTCTTGGCTCTGGATCGGCACTTGGCTACGGCACATCCCGGATGGCGTGCAACCACACGTCCTCGTCGCTCGGTCGTCAAGCAAGATCGTTGGCCTGGCGATTGTTTGCCGGCGGAGAGCATGGCGTCTCGGGCCGCATGCGCGGGCACGTTGGCTGCTCAATGAAACAGGAGATACTCGTTTCGACCGATTGTTCATCGAGTACAATAATATTCTCGCCGAGCAATCCGATGCCATTGTAGCGGCCGGTCTCGATGCGTTGACGTCGCGCTTGCGCCGCTCGGATCAGCTAGTGCTCTCCGGAATTGATCCAGACCTTGAGTTGGCCGCTTGTCGCGCCGCAGGTCTGGCTGGGCTCGTTACCGAAGTGAAACAGGCTGATGCGGCACCGTGGGTTGATTTCACCAAAGTCCGCCAGCAAGGGGGGAATTATCGCGCCACATTGGGCCGCAGTACTCGCCAGGCCGTGAGCCGTGCCATGCGGTTGTATGCCGAACGCGGCCCCGTTGAACTCCGGATCATGGAAACGAGAACGGAGGCTCTCGCCGCGTTCGATTTGCTGGGCGACTTTCATCGGTCGCGATGGGGACGCAAGGGGGCTTTCGCCAATCCGGGCTTCCGTCCGTTTCACGAGGAGCTAATTGCGCGCGGAGTCCCCATGGGGGCCGTCCGCATCTCACGGACGCTGGCTGGGGGCCAGACAATTGGGGTCTTGTACAATTTCGTGCATGACGGCCGTGTCCTTAATTACCAAAGCGGCTTTCTCTACGAGACCGATGGCCGGCTCAAGCCCGGGCTTGTCAGTCATGTGCTGGCGATTCAGGACAGCATCGCACGCGGGGAACGCAGCTACGACTTCCTGGCTGGTGGCGGTGGGCACAAGTCCCATCTGGCTAATAGGGAACATGCCATGAAATGGATCGTCATAGGCCGAGACAGTCCAGAGCGCCGCATCGAGGCCAAGCTCCGCGATGCCAAGCGGATGCTACGAACGCTTGCCACCAATCTTCCAAAGAGGAAGCTCGGTATTCCGTATTTGGGGGCTAGTTCCTAGACGATCGGTTTGGGTTCTTCGACGAGGACCAATTGGAGGGTGACCTGTCTATGTTATGCGATGTGACCGTTGTCGGTGCTGGCCCCTTTGGATTGTCCGTGGCAGCACACTGGCGCCGACTTGGTGTTGAACACCGAACAATCGGCAGCCCGGGCAATCCGCCGGATCGAGTTTGGGTATTAGAAAGCGGTTGTGATGGCTTTTCGCATCAGAGCCTTTGAACAGAGCGAAAAGGAGAGTGGTCGTTCCCCTGGCGGAAGTGGAGCGGACGAGGTGTTTCGTACCGATGAGCCGGCGGTCGCGCATTCGCAACTGAGCGCCTTCAGACAATGGTGTGAGACCCGAACGGGGCAGAACCTGCCTGATCATGCTGCGATCGACCGCTTTTCGGTGGAGGAGTTCCGCAGCTTCTGGCGCCTCTTCCTCGAGTGGTGCGACCTGCCTCGGGAGGGTGCGGTCGAGCCGGTCTGTGTCGGCGATGTCTGCGAGACCGCCCGCTTTTTCCCGGATCTCCGTCTCAACTACGCCGAGTGCCTCCTCGCCGGCCGTCATGACCAGCCGGTCCTGACGGCCTGTCACGCCGGCGGCAGCCGCGACCGGTTCACGCGTGGCACATTGCGCGTCGCGGTCGCCCGGCTGGCGACGTCGCTGCAGCGGCTGGGTGTGCGCCCTGGCGATCACGTCGCGGCAATCGCACGAAACAATGCCGAGGCGGTCATTGCCGCCCTGGCCACCACTGCACTTGGCGCGACCTTCGCCAGCTGCGCGCCGGACATGGGCGTTCCTGCCATCCTCGCCCGTTTCGCCCCTCTTGAGCCTGTGGTGCTGTTCGGTTGTCTCCGGGCAGAGCCATGGGATCTGGGCGTCGCCGTCGCAGAGCGCGTCGCCGGAGCGGCAGCCGGCCTGCCGGGCCTCGCCGCGATCATCGCGCTGGACAACGGCTCGCTTCCCGCCGGCGAGACTACGGTGCCCCTGCACAGGCTCGCCGATCTGCAGCGCGATGCCGTTGGTGGCGAGGACCGGCCAGGCTGGCTGCGCCACTCGTTCAACCAGCCCCTGTTCACGATGTTCTCCTCCGGTACCACGGGCCCGCCGAAATGCATCCAGCACGGCGCTGGCGGCACCCTGCTGGAGCATGTGAAGGAGCACCGGTTGCACTGCGATCTCGCCCCCGGCGACAGGCTGTTCTTCCAGACCTCCTGCGGGTGGATGATGTGGAACTGGGAGCTCTCCGCGCTCGCCTCCGGCGTGGAGCTCGTTCTCTACGATGGGCCGCTCGAGGGGCCGGATACATTCTGGCGGATCGTTGCCGAGGAACGCGTGACCGTGTTTGGCACCAACCCTGCCTATCTGGATTTTTGCGAGAAGGCAGGCTTTTCTCCGAGCCGGGTGTTCGATCTTTCTGCCCTGCGGGCCGTGCTTTCCACCGGCTCCATCCTGCATCCCCGCCAGTACGACTGGGTCGGCGATCAGGTAAAAGCGATGATGCCGCTGCAGTCGATCTCCGGTGGCACCGACATCATCGGCTGCTTTGTCCTGGGCAATCCGGACCTGCCAGTCCATCGCGGCGAGGCGCAGTGCCGAAGCCTCGGCCTCGATGTCCGCTCGCTACCGCCGCCTGATGATCCGCAGGCGCGGATCGGCGAGCTGGTCTGCGCCAACCCGTTCCCCTCGCGCCCCCTTGGTTTCCACGGTGATGCCGATGGCACGCGCTTCCATGCCGCCTATTTCGCCCAGAACCCCGGCTTCTGGACGCACGGCGATCTGATCGAGGCCACGTCCCATGGCGGTTGGCGGATGCATGGCCGTTCCGACGGGGTCCTCAATGTGCGCGGCATCCGCATCGGCACCGCGGAGATCTACCGCATCCTCGCTGATATCGAGGAGATCCGCGAGGCGATGGCGGTCGAGCAGCAGGCCGAAGAGGAGGCGGGCGGCTCGCGCATGGTTTTGCTGGTCGTGCTGCGCGACGGCCTGGTGCTCAGCAACACGCTGGCGAAGCACATCCGCTCGGAGCTTGCGCGCTGCGGCTCTCCGGCCTTCGTTCCGGCACGCATCGCACAAGTCACAGCGCTTCCTGTCACCTTTAGCGGCAAGCGCTCCGAGGCCGCGGCGCGGGATGCGGTGAATGGCCGCCCTGTACGGAACCGCGATGCCATGCAGAACCCGGAGTGCCTCGACGCGATTGCCAAGCATGCGGTTCTCCGGGCGCCTGCGGCCAGCAAGACATCACGAGCCCCGGCGCCGGGCCGCGGTGAGATTTTGGACGGCGACGGGCTAAAGGGGCAGCTGCAGGCGATCTGCGAGCGCGTACTGGGCGTCTCGCCGATCGGCTGGTCGGATAATCTTCTTGGCTTCGGCGCGGACTCGCTGGCAGTGGTGAACCTGCTGCTCGAGATCGAGGGCCATGTTGGGTATCCTGTCCCCCTCTCCGCCCTGCTGTCGGCGCCGTCGATCGAAGGCGTTGCCACGGCCCTGTCCGCCGGCCCGGAGGCGTTAACGACGGTGCAGCAGACTGGGCGGTCGGGGCCGCATCTCCGTGCCTTGGGTCCGGACGACCAGCAGCCGGTCTGCCGCTTCCTCGAAGAGACCTTCTGCGGGTCCGGCATCAACGCCGCCACCTGGCGCCGGCTGTTCAACCATCACTGGTCCGATCACGAACGCGGCTTCGTGCTTCTCGACGGCAACGCAGTCGTTGGCTTCGTTGGCACCATCGCCGCCCCGCGGCAGGTGAACGGCAAGGCAGTGCTCGTCTGCAACGTCTCGTCCTGGGCCGTGCACCCGAAGTACCGCGGCTGGGGCATGGCATTGCTCGCCGAGGTGCTGCGGGACCAGAGCCTGACCTACACGGCTTTCACCCCGAACCCGACCGCCTGGACTGCCCTCCTGGCGCAGCGTTTCACGCCGCTGGACTCGCACCGGATCGCCATGCCGCCGATGCTGCATGCCGGGACGCTGTTCGGGCCGAACCGGCCGGTCATCGACTTCGATCCGGTCGCGGTCCGCGAGCGACTGACTGGTCAGCAACGACAAATCTTCGACGATCACGCGCCGTATGATTGCCTGCAACTCACCGTCAGCGACGGTTCCGATTATGCCTATCTGGTGGTCAAGCGCCGTATGCACCGGCTCAATACGAGCCGACTGGGAGGACTGGCGGGAGTTCTACCCGTGCAGATCCCCTATTCGGACATCCTGCATTGCAGCGCACCGGAGCTGCTGTCGCGGCATCTCGAGCGCGTCAAGCTGGCGATCCTGCGCCGGCAGCGGACGGCGGCGCTGGTCGCGGAGACGCGACTCTTTCCGGTCCGGCCACGGGGCGTGCTGGTCCCGCTGCGCACCTGTTATCTCTCCCCGCAGCTCGCGGCCGGCGACCTCGACAGGCTGTATTCCGAAATCGTGCTCCTGCCGATCTGAGCCTGCGCTGCCGAACCCCGGCCTCCATGAACACACCGTTGGCAAGTGCGCCGCCGATTTTTGAAGGATTTCGCTTGCGCGCCTTGGTCATTGAGCCGCAGCTTCCGCTGACGCCTACGGGCGCGATGCCCTCGGCATAGCCGAAAGCGACATAATCGATGGAAGATCTATTTGCCGTGTCTGTATCTGTGACCACAAAGCTGCGGCTGAGACCAAGAACAGCGGGGCAAGTGTCGCGAGACGCTTTAATCGCGAAGGGACTGGGCGATGCCTGGTCAAGCAGAGTGTCTCGAATACCGCCTACACAGCCGGGAGTGCGTTGACGTCAAACGTAATGTCGTCGCCGGACTTGTGAGCTGATTTTGGTTCGACCGCCCTCTACCACGTTAATCTGTTTGGTCCGGCGCCGCCCAATACTCTCGTAAATGAAGCCGAGAGCAGCCACATCGTCGGGTCGATAGATATTGCGCAGATCGACGATCACGGGCTGCGCCATTTCGCGCTTCAAGCGCTTCAAATCGAGTGCGCGGAACTGCTCCCACTCCGTGATAATCACGAGCGCATCGGCGCCGCGGGCGCAAGCGTAAGGATCCTTACAATACTCAATGTCAGGCAATTCCTTGCGCGCCTGCTCCATGCCGGCCGGATCGTGCGCGCGCACCTTGGCGCCCATGTCGAGCAGACCCGTCACCAGCGGAATCGACGGCGCCTCCCGCATGTCGTCGGTATCCGGCTTGAAGGTGAGGCCGAGCACCGCAACCGTCTTGCCGCGCAGGCCGCCGACGACGTTCAACACCTTGCGCGCCATCGCGCGCTTTCTGATGTCATTGACACCGAGCACGGCCTCGACGATGCGCAGCTGCACGTCATGGTCCTGCGCGATCTTGACCAGCGCGCGGGTGTCCTTGGGAAAACAGGAACCGCCAAACCCCGGTCCGGCGTGCAGGAATTTCGTGCCGATGCGGTTGTCGAGCCCCATGCCGCGCGCGACTTCCTGGACGTCGGCACCGACCTTTTCGGAAAGGTCGGCGATCTCGTTGATGAAGGTGATCTTGGTGGCGAGGAACGCGTTCGCCGCGTACTTGATCAGTTCAGCCGTACGCCGCGCCGTGAACATTATCGGCGCTTGGTTGAGTGACAGTGGCCGGTAGATGTCGCCAAGCACCTTGCGGCCGCGTTCGTCGGAGGTGCCGACTACGATCCGATCGGGGAATTTGAAGTCGCGGATCGCGGCGCCCTCGCGCAGAAATTCCGGATTGGAAGCAACTGCCACATCCGCCCGCGGATTAGCTTCGCGGATCAGCCGCTCGACCTCGTCGCCGGTGCCGACCGGCACGGTCGATTTGGTGATGACCACCGTGAAGCCGGAAAGCGCAGCCGCAATCTCGCGCGCGGCGCTGTAGACGTAAGTCAGGTCGGCATGGCCATCGCCGCGGCGTGACGGGGTGCCGACCGCGATGAACACGGCGTCGGCTTCCGCGACCGGCGCGGTCAGGTCGGTGGTGAAATCGAGCCGCTTGGCCTTGACGTTGGTGGCGACCAGCGCGTCGAGCCCGGGTTCGAAAATCGGGATTTCGCCCTGGCGCAGAGCATCGATCTTGCCGGCGTCCTTGTCCACACAGGTGACCTGGTGGCCGAAATCGGCAAAACAGGCACCTGACACCAAACCCACATATCCCGTTCCGATCATCGCGATGCGCATGTTAGTGCCTGTCCTTGAGATGTGATTTGACCGCTTCGCCACCAAGTCGCGAGGGGCGTCTGCATAGCTCGTGCATGGCAGCGTAATGTCTCACATTTCGGCGCAACGCTTTCCCTCATCGTAGCAGGACCGAGGACCAACGAAGTTCACATGGCGCCCGCGTTCGAAATGAATAGGCCCGACGCTGCATCGTGCCAGCAGCGTCGCCAGTCACCTCCCGGACGAAGCGCCCTTCCGTTCCGAAGCCATCTGGCGCGGCAAATCGCCCCCAGTCGTTTCGGTCCGGCCGATCACTAATGGGATAGTTGAAGAATTGCTGCTTAGCTTTCGGGAAGACGCGTCAGGACCGTCCTGGTATCGCAGGCTGACTTCGACCGTATCACCCGGCTGCAATTCGGTATCTTCGCTTGCAGCAATCCGTTCCGGCCCCTTCTCGCCTTTTCTGATGATCGCAATCTCCGGCTTACTTCCGGCGCCTCGTACGAGTTGCGATCGAACCATCGCGGTGTACTGAAGCTTCTCGCCGACGCTCTGCAGCTTTTCGCGAATTTGGTTGAGCCTTACGCTGGTGTCTTGCAGCTCACGGAGCAGGTCGAGCCTCCGCTGATCGTCGAGCTTTGCCAGCTTTCTGGTGAGTTCGTCCTGTTGCTTCTTGACGATCAGTAGTTGCGCGGAGGTCTGCAACTTCCGGGTTGATGACAGCAGTACCGCGCGACGCGCGTCCGTGACGCGAGGGCCGGTCAAGGTACCCTTGGCGAAGAGATCGGACGCCCTCTGCAGTTCTTCGAGGTCCGATTGAACTCCCTCCTCCTCTTTCTTCTGCTGCTCTGACAGCACGCGGACCTCCTCGTGTCCCTGCCGGATGCCGCGCTCGAGGAACGCCTTTTCCTGCTGATAGTCACTCTGCTTCGTCTTCAAATATTCCGTTTCTGCATTGACGATTTCTGAAATCGCCGATCGAGCCGTGGGCCCGTCCGCCAGCATGCCTGGATTGATCTGCGACGCCTCTCCGAGCTCGCTCTTGATGCGCCACATGCGCGCTTGCTCTTTGGCGAGCTCCGTCCAAAGCGATCCATACTCGCTTCTCAGGTCTGCTGACTCGAGATACGGGTTGTTCATTCTGATACGCATGATGTCGTAGCCGCCCGCAACAGCGACGAGTTGGCGTGCGGTGGTGCCCAGACGATAAGGATACTCACCTGGCTTCGAGACGTCTCCGTCTACGTATATCGGCCTGTATTCCGCCACGGTCGTCGTGACCTCATTCGCGTCGATCACGATGACGGCCTCGCGACCATCCGCAGTCCTCTGTCGAAACACCTTGCTAGCCAGTGCGGCCCCAACGTTAGCTTGGATCTGCGGTACAGAAAGGCCGGCTACTGGGAGCATTCCAACCAGCGGCAACGAAATGTTGCCGTCCATTTGGACGGCAGCACGATGCCGTAGATCCGGGACCCCCGCCACCGCGACCTCCAGCACATCTCCGATGCTTACTCGATATTCGGCCCTTGCTTGAGTGACGGAAATTGTCAGGCCAACAGCCACCAAGCCCCACTTGATGCAACGACGCAGGTAGTTGCCTAAGACTTCGATATGGAAGGTGGTCACGAGATGAAATCTTTCAAATCTGTTCGCGGAAGCATCGCGTCGACATCACTCCGGTCCGAGCAACCGTCCAGACGGGGCGATCCGCAAAACTAGCTGCTGTTTCCTCGTTGGCGCCGGGCCGTTCAGTGCTTTCCTGGCCATGTTCGATTGGTCGGTCCGCTATTGGTCATCAATGCATCCCCATCGGCCCATCGGGATGAGCACTGGAGCGAATTGCTTCACGACAATTTAGCCCCGCACTGCCGCGGCTCAATCGACCATCGTAGTTACCCCTCATACTCTACCCATTGATAGCCAATCCCACCCAGTGATCGGAATGTTACTGTTTTTGCGGAATGGTCCGGCTGGGAGTGCCCGGTGAGTTATGCGTCCTTTACCAATTCACCGGCTTCTACCAGGCTTCCGGCGCAGTCGGTCGCTGACGGCAGGCGGGTTGGCAAGAGCCGACTGACTGCCCTATTAGTAGTTGCAGAGAGCACCGAATTCCTACTGGTAGCGGTTGCGGCCTTTTCCGCAGCCGTCCTCCATCATCGGCAGATCCTGCTGGCCTCGCCGGACGCCCCCAAATACATCCAGGAATCGCTTCTGATTTCCACATTGCCGTTGCTCGCTTCCACAGGGTTCCAGCGGTATTCCCGGATCCAGACGCAGCCCCGGCACGTGTTCCGATGGAGCGGCGCCAGCGGCGTGTTCTTCGTATTCTCCATCTTCCTCTCGGCGATGTTCCTTCTGAAAATCTCAGAAGACTACTCGCGCGCGACTGTCATAGCCCAAGCTGTGGGTGTCCTCCTTACGGTACTCTGCACACGGGCAATATGCTTCTCATTGCTGCAGCCTGGCATTGCATCAGGATTGATAGACGCCAGGCGCATCATTTCGGCATTTTTCCGCCGCCACAACGTCAAGCCTGGCATTACCGGCTGGGCTCAGGTCAACGGCTACCGTGGCGACACCGATACCCTCGAGAAGATGCAGTGCCGCGTGGAGCATGATCGATACGATATCGACAACTGGTCACTCCTTCTCGATCTCAAAATCGTGGTCATGGCCCTCTTTTCCAGAAAGGTGTATTGGAATGCCTATTGACGCCTTTCCGTCTGCCGCACCATCTACCAGTCGACCTTTGATTCAGCTTGGTAGCCGCTGCGGAATCGTCCGAGAAACGCCTATGATAATTTTCGCCACGTGCTGCGTAAGATGGAAGCCACTCGACTTGCCGCACGTGTTTGAGCATCCACTATCAGGCTGGTAGGAAAATGTTGCAGAACAACAACAGGACCGATAATTGGACAAATCGCGACGATAGGCCGCCTGAATTTCGTCCAGGGCCGGTCGTGTCGCTGGCAGACGCGCTGGCCGTGCTGGCATTCATACGACGAAATATACCGATCATATCGCTGACATGTTTCGCGGCGGTTGGCGTTGCTGCACTCTACCTCATCACCGCGGTACCGACGTTCACCGCCAAGGCGCTACTCATCGTAAACTCAAAAGCGACCCTTGTAGATGCTTCGGCGGTGTCAACGATCCTGGAAAGCCAGATCGCAATCATAAAGTCTGAGGCCGTCGCTAGCGCCGTGATCGAAAAGCTCGGTCTTACTCAAGACCCGGAATTTACGACCCGCCAGGTTAGCGGCATGATATCCCGGCTGCTCGGCTGGAGTAAACCGCAGACGGAAGCTAGCGCCACGCGCTATGCCGTGGAACCGTTCGAACGCAAGCTTTCGGCCAAGCGTGTCGGCCCTACGTATCTTGTCGAGATTACCTTCGACGCCAGAGATCCTGATCGAGCGGCGCAGATCCTAAACGCCGTTGCAGAGAATTATATTACCCGTCAGGTGGACAAGGGCGGCTTGCAAGAGGAGAAATGGGTCAAGGATCGACTGAACGAATTGAGCACTCAAGCATTAGCTGCCCAAAAGGCGTTGGAAGAATACAGTAAGAATCGGAAAGAGGCAGCGGATTCAGCTGCGACCATTGATAAATTGGCAGCCGCTGCGGAATCATCAAAGAACGCCTATGATAATTTTCGCTACGTGCTGCGTAAGACAGAGGCGATACAGCAACAAGCCTCGCCGGTGTTTGAGGCGAGTCTCGTCAACGGGGCGTCGCCTCCTTTGCGGGCAAGTTCGCCAAGACCTAGAATCGTGCTTGGAATAGCGCTCGCTGGAGGGCTGCTTCTTGGAATCGCTATAGGAATGCTGCGCAATCTGTCGGATCGCATCCTCACCAGCGGGCAGAAAACTTCTCCAAGCGCAGAGGATGGCAGGATCGAGCGACCTCTTCCGGACGCGGTTCGACCAGATCATCAATTTGAAGCATCGGCAAATGCAAAGCCAGTGCGCCTCACGGGTTCGGGGTGAAGACTGCCATCTTCACCGACGATCGGTATCCGCCCCGCCGACGCGCGACCGCCCTAAAGAAGCCCTTCTTGGTGGGCCACGGCCGGGATCAAGCCGGGGTAATCCGAAATGGCCGGCACTTGAGGCGAATTTGACGATAGGACAAGCCCGATAACCAGTTACCCTGGACTCTCCGCATCCGTTGCCCAGGTCGCCGGGGCGGAACGCCCCTGCTGAGTGCGCCGCCGCGGAGAGGACTGACGGGAAGTCAGCTTGCGCCAAGGGAGCCAAGTCGATGAAAGCACGAACCCGGATTCCGCTGACGAACGGTTGGGATCACGCGATGCAGGTGATGTCCCGCGAGATCCGCTCGATCAAGGATCCCAGTAAGCGTCTTGAGATCCTCGAGGCTGGTTGCGGCCCGAGGTGGTATCTCGACATCGGCGACGGCGGGCATGTGCTGACCGGCATCGACCTCGACCCCGAAGCCCTTCGCATCCGGCGCGACGAAACGAAAGACCTCCACGAAGCCATCGTCGGGGATCTGCGCACAGCCGATTTCGGTCATCGGACCTTCGACGTCATCTTCAGCTCCTTCGTCCTGGAGCACGTGCCGGGGGCACAGCAGGTTCTGGAGAACTTCAACAGATGGGTGAAGCCGGGCGGGCTGATCATCATCATGATCCCCGACCCCTATTCGGTGTACGGCTTCACCGCCAGGATGACGCCGCACTGGTTTCACGTGCTCTACTATCGTCTGATTCGCGGACATAAGAACGCCGGCAAGCCGGGCTGCGGCCCCTACCCGGTCAGCTACGACAAGGTGGTGTCGCGCGAAGGCATTCGGGCGTTCTGCGGAGAGAACGGACTGGTCCTGGCCGCCGAATATGGGATGCTTGGCGACCCACTCAAAAACCGCCTTAAGCAGAAGCTAGCGGAAGCGTACACGAAGACGCTTCAGGTCCTGTCCCTGGGCCGCCTAAGCCCCGATTACAACGACATCATCTTTATCATCCGCAAACCGGCTCTCCCCGCGAGGGCGAACCTGCAGGTCAGCGCCGCCCTTCCCGCCTGATTTGCGGGTTCTTCGAGATCGACGCGAACATCGTCGGGCGGGCAATAAGGCCACAAACAATTACGAGGAAAAATGCGCTCTGCGCGGGCAGCCACGGCGGTGGCCGGACCTGGGCAACCATCGCCACTCTGCTGCAGACGGCAAAGATGAATGACGTCGATCCGCATGCCTGGCTCCTCAGACTCTCGAACGGATCGCGCGGGGCTCCCCGACCTCCCAGATCGATGCCCTCATGCCCTCACTTCAAAGCCTGCACTGCCGCAGCTTGGCGCTTACGATCTTTCGACGGCGCATCGACATCAGGTCTTGCAGTTCTTGTCGGTGGGCGCCGACCTCGATGCAGGCAAACAGATCATCGGGATGCCTCGAGGATGCGGCGCAGTATCGGCAGGTTCGAAACGCGCCATCCGGGCTCCGCGGCAGGAAGCCAAGCTTGGCATCTATTCTCCGGCTGCGATGATTCGACGCGCAGTTAGCGGCCGCGGGCGCTATTAGTTGGGCGGTGGACCACGCATCGGGGAATTTAGTCCGCAAGCCCCCTAATCCAATTCAAATGCAGAGCTATAGTCCTGCTTGAGCGCGGTATTTTGCTCGGACTTTTTGAGCACGCAATTGCCGACCGCGAGCAGGTCTAGTTCACTCCCCATAAAGCAGCGGAACGCGTCCTCCGGTGTGCAGACGATCGGCTCGCCGCGTACGTTGAAAGAGGTGTTGACCAGCACCGGACATCCTGTGAGCCGTTTGAATTCGGTGAGCAGCCGGTGGAACTTGGGATTGGTGTCGCGGCTCACCGTCTGGATGCGCGCGGAATAGTCGATATGGGTCACGGCCGGAATTTCCGAGCGCGACACGTTGAGCTTGTCGATGCCGAACATCGCTTGCTCGTCCGCGCTCATCGCGCGCATCGGGGACTCATACATCGAAGCCCTAGCTGTCCCGTCTGATAGCACCGGGCAAGGCCATCTATCTGAATCCCTCAAGGGAAAATTTCGAGTTTACAGTTTTGCCGCATCAGGTGCGCCTCTGAGTCAATACCTTGTCTGGGCTGCGCATGCAGCTCGAGAATACAAAGCGAAGGCGCTAATCATAAACGTTGTTTCGAACGACTATGACGAAAGTCACTTGAGCTATAGTCGACAGGTTTCCGGTTTCTGGATTTACGCTCCAGAGACAAGCGAGCAACTCCGTCTGCAATTGCTCGAGTTTCACGTGGGAGCAATTCGGTCTGTTCTAAAGATGAGTGCCCTTGCACGATACCTCTTCCCTAATTTACAAATCAAGGAGACGCTATCGAATGCGCAATGGCTTCAATCCTTTGTTGCTATTGATCGTCCCACAACAGTTTATGTGGCTAATACGGATGCTAGTCCGGATCCTGCGCGAATAGAGGCGTCTATTGCAGCGATCAACGCATTCTTTCGCGATCTGCCGAAATATACTGGCCTCCAACCAGATCGCATTACATTTACGATGGACGGGTTCCGATATCCGGATGCAGCGAACGCTGGTAAAGGAAGCTACTTTGATATCATGAGGACTGTGTTTCGCAAGACGGCCGAAACGTTGGGCTACGAAGTGATTGACATGGATCCTCTGTTCTTTGCCGATTTTCAGCTTCACGGTAGTCGGTTTGAGTATCCAAGAGATGCTCACTGGAATCCGACAGCCCATGCCCTGGTCGCGAAAGCGATACTATCACTCATTGGTCGGCTTCAATGCACTCTGGACAATTCGTGCGAGGGCGAGCGCGGTAACGGCCCGGCTTCTGCCGGGGATCGTGTCCGAGGCGCAGCTGCTCGCGAAGCGCGCCCTAATTAGCGCCGCGGAGGGGCGAGCGTCTTCGCGATCGATCATCGTTGGTTCTCCAGTAAGACCGGATTGCGATCAATCTCATTCGAGCGACCTGTGCGTACCGAAAACCTCACATGGGGATTTCCGAGGTACGCCTGAGCCCGGCGTGCCGGAATGTCATCCCAGTAGAAGTATTGGCTCGGCCGATCCGGCAATTGGACCTCAAAGCTGCCGCAGGCAGGGACAGCTTCGTGTTTGATGATGCGGATGCGATCGAACAAGCGCCCAATTCTGCCAACAATCGTCAGCAGCTTGAATGGGCCATTTCGGAGTGCCTCGCAGCGGCAAAGGCGCACGTCGTACGTCGGGGAGGACTGGCGCGACATCGGCTACGGCCGAATGCCGATGATAGGCTCAAGGAGGATCGAGATGAGCGATAAAGTCCTCACGCTCGAAAATTTTTCGGGATAACAGCAGCGAACCGCCTTTGGTCAGGTGGCCATAATCCCATGCCGTGACGACGACGCCGCCCCCATAGGTCGTCGTGGCCTGGCACTTGCCATTGTCGCACAGGAGATCAAGCGGTGACAGGAACAGCGCCTTGCTCGCCACGGCCACGGCGATCGACCGGTCGAGGGCGCGAAGTTCCTGCATGGTCGGCAGGCGCAGGAAATACGTTCCATCCAGCTCCACCCGTTGACTGGCCAGGTGCGCTGGCAGGCCAGACGGCCATTGCGGTACCGATCCAACCACCGTGACCACTGCTGCGGGCGCAAGACGCTTGATGGCGTCGATGGTGGCAACGAGCTTCGCGGGCGGGTTCAGATCGCGGTAATGCAGCCAGTCCGCATGCAGGAAGACCTGGGCCGACGGCAACCGGCGTATCTGTTCCAAAACAAAGTCGTTGACCTTCCTGCAATTGGGTCGGTCGGAAATGTCGAGCCCCATAAACGGTGGGCAGGCGCTGGCGGTGTATTGGGTGACATCACCGAGCGTTTCACGTAGGCCGAACGATAGGGCGGCGGCATGCGAATCGCCCCAGATCACGGTGCCGCCCGTTCCCTTACATTCATGGGCAAACGTGTCCTGCTCAGGCGTCAGGAAGCACGTCCCCTCCAGATATACATCTCGGTACGGATAGGACTTGAACGCCAGCACGGTGCGCTGTTCTGGCGTGAGCCGGCTTTCGAAGCCGTCGGCAAGGTGACCCAGCACGCCGAGACCGACGAACAGGACGGTGCCCACGCCGGCATATGTAAAGATCTGCCGCCGGGCGAACACGGTCTTATTCCTGAACGGAACCTCCACGTATTTCTGGCTCACAGCCGCGAGTGCGAGCGACAGCAACGCCAGGCTGGCCATCACCCACACGGCGGGCTCATTCATCCTGCCGACGCGGGCGAACGCGAACAGGGGCTGATGCCATAGGTATGCGCTGTAACTGATCAACCCGATGGCGACAGGCACGGGGCTGGCCAGCACCCTGCCTGCCATGTTCCGGGGACTGGCGAATAGGATGATCAATGCGGCGCCTGCGGTCGGCACCAGCGCACGCAGCCCGGGGAGGTCACCCTTCTCGAACACGAAGATGGAATACGCGATCATCGCGATGCCAGCCATGCCGGCAATATCGCCGGCCAGCGTGCCCATGCGCGGGGCCGGCCGAGTGAACAGGTAGACGGCCGCAAGAGCGCCAATGATCAGTTCCCACGCCCGTGATGGCAACAGATAAAAGGCGGCGTCAGGCTGGTGCACCGATCCCCACTGGCAATAGGCGAGACTCCCCAGCGCGACCACAACAAGTAAACTCGCAATGTTGCGCAGTCCCAAACGCCACGCCAGCAGCAGGAACAAGGGGAAGAGAACGTAGTATTGTTCCTCGACCGCTAAGCTCCAGGTATGCAGCAGTGGTTTTAATTCAGCCGACTCCTCAAAGTAGCCGCTGGTTCTCCAGAAAAGCAAGTTGGACGCGAAACCGGATACTGCCACCAGACTCTGTGCAAACCGCTTCAGATCGCTAGGGAACAGGAATAACCACGCCAGCGGCAACGTCACCGCCAGCATCACGAAAAGCGCTGGCAGTATCCGGCGCATCCGGCGTTCGTAGAAGTTCAGCAGGCTAAACCTTCCGTCCTTCATGTCGCCCAGGATGATGGTGGTGATCAGGTAGCCGCTGATAACAAAAAAGATGTCGACGCCGACGAAGCCGCCCCGAAAGATCTGGAATCCCGCATGGAAGAGTATGACGGGCACGACAGCAACGGCCCGCAAACCATCGATCTCGCGCCGATATTGCATGATGACAAGCCCGAGTTTTGGCTGTCCAGACTACCAGATATCGACAACCGCCCGCTTGGACCTATTAGGTACCCCAGATGGGTGGCTGAAAATGCAAAAAGCCCCCACCGACCCTTTGGGGCCAGTGGGGGCGATACATGCCGATCGGCGGATTACGTTAGCGCAGTCTCTTAACCCATAGATTGCCCCTTCCCGGCCCCACGGCTGCTCTGGGTTGACTTTCTGGTACCCGGCCCTTGGCGGAGGCAACGCTATTAGCGGCCGTTTCTGAGGCCAGCAGTGCCATCCAAGCTTGGGGAAGACCTCCGGCGCCAATGCGGTTAACGATGGAGTTCGGCGGCTATGTCAGGGTCGCGGCCGTCGACCTGCGGATGGTGTGCATCAGTCCTTCTCGAACTTCGGCTTCCGCCTGCGTCGTGGATCGGAAAACAAAGGAGCCTGTTCCTGGAGCCAGCGGGCTGGGGTCTACAAGGGAAATCCCTGCTCACCTGCAGGATGCGAAACACGTCCAGCCGCGTGCACTTCATGCGCACGGCGATCTCCTCTAGCGAGAGAGCCTGCTTGCCGAGTAAGGCGGTCACTTGATCGGGGTGAGCTTCAGCCCGGCTGGACCTTGCGGCCCGGGAATTCCGGCGGCCGTGGCGGCCGCGCCATATGTCAGCGTCATGTTGCGATAAGCGACGGCGGCTGTCTCGGGCGCCGTCGAGCGATAGATGCCGTATACCCAATAAGTGCCTTGCCCAAAGCCCAACGGACCCTGGTAGTTCACAACCTGCTTGCCGTTGATCGAGACCTGCAGGTACCCGCCGCCGCTGTTGGAAAAATTGGCTTGGACCTTGATGTCGTTGTAGACACCGGTCTGGATCGGATTCGGGTCGGTCCACAGCGTCATCATGTGGAGATCGGATGCGGAATTGCTGGGATTCCCACCGGGCCGAACATAGCGGGCGACAATTTGCAGATGGTTGCCGTCCATCTGGACCGCGAACGGCGGTGAGGTCCCTACGCCGCTCGCATCGTCGTCATTGTGCATTTGACCGACGACAAACCAGCCGTTCGACCGGTTTTGAGTGTTGACAAATGACCCGTTGGGCCCGTTGGCCTCCACCATGAACTTATAGTTCAAGTTAATCGGAGTACCGGGCAGGATCACTGCCCCCCCCCAGCTGGTCGCGACGCCCGACGAGCTATCTTGAATTTCAGAACGCTCACAGTATGAGCCATCATGCGGTGCCCAATTTTCGCCCTTCCGGACCTCAAACCGCAGGGTCTGCGGGTCGGGGTTGGTCATACTGTAGCTCTTACCCGCCGTCTCAATGTTGTAGGCGTCGCCGCCGACGATAATCTTGGATCCAGGCGTGGTCTCGAAATTCGTGATTGTGCCGGTCGTATTCATGCCACACGCGGTGGAGATGACAGCGAGGCAGGCGATCACCGCGGCAAGCAGGAGTTTTCTCATGTTCGATCCATCCTTGATGTTTACGACAGCGTCCCGGGCATGAAGCGCAGACAGTTCTCAACGACACGCCTCATTCGGCAAGGGCAAGGCGGCCTTCACCGGACAGATACTTTCCGAGTCAAGGAACAAAGAACTTTCCAGTGACTGGTGAACCCGCAAAGATGCCCTTAGGCGGATCGCTTCGGCGAAGGCCGCCTTGCGGAGTGTGACGTAGAGCGAAGACATCGGCGTATGACCGGCTATAGGCCTATGTCGAAGGTCTCCCGGCGGCTGGAAGTAGTGGCAACGGGCGCTCGCCGGTGTTGCACACTCGAAGAAAAACAGCGGATCGTTGCCAAGAGTTACGGCGGCCACGCTTGGTATCGGTAACGGCTCGGCGCAATGGGTTGTCTGGAAGCCAATCATTCACGTGGCGCCGGTTGGCTCGCGAGATACCGCAACCGCGCCAAGTTGATCATCATCGCAATGATCGGAAATGCATACATGTTTTCAATTGTCGGAAGGATGTCACGCCCAGTGGCCATACTAATCCCATAACCAAAGATGCTCGCGAACAGAGCCCAATATAGGCCACTATTCAACCTTCGCCCCACTCGCCAGGCGGTAGCCGTTCCAACGAGAAGGAAAATTAGAACCACAACGGTTAAAATCACCCCGCAAGCAAGAAAGAATTCGATAATTGCATTATGCGCTACGTTGGCCTGTATCAGGGTTCCTGTGTCCCAAAGTTGGCTTGTCACCATTCCGTAGCGACCAGCGCCAAACAGGAACAGGTCGATACTGCTCGTCCATTCCTCCAGCAGCGGACCCCAAAGGTGATCAGCTCGCCCCGTCAGCAATGCATCGGCCGAGACGCTGGAACTCTTGCCGAACCCGATCGAAAGAACAGCGACAACGGTTGGTCCGATCCACACCAACGATGTAACGCCAGCCGCCGCAACACCAAGAATTAAAATGTCAAACCTGCGCCGCAGGATCAGAAACAGGGAACACGAAGCCGCTACTGTGATAAGCGCGGCTCGTGACTCGAGGAGAAGAACCGCCAGGAGCGATAGACCCAGGGGTGCGATCCAGAGAGCGCCGCGCGTAAGAGCTCGATGGAGCAACAAGGGTACGGTACAAATGTACATGCTTCCAATCAAATTGTAATGGGTTCCAAAATACGCAATGCACAACTGGGCCATTTCCTTCCGGTCGCCATCACCTATTCCACCCGTGTGACCTGAAAGCAGAACGGACGGATTCATCAGCACGAGCGCGATAAAAGCGATTGATAGCAATAGCATCGAAAGGCAGATCACCGACGTGATCTTCTCGAGCTCCTGAAAGGAGCACATACGCTTAAGGATGAACAGAAAGGATAGAATGTAAAAGGTCGGCACAAAGCAAGCCGACAGTACAAAGTCAAAGTAGGACTCCGGAAATGAATCAGGGAAGCGACTATGCAAAAGGGGCGCGTTTGGAACTGCTCGAATGAGGGCGATGGCAAGAATTGCGAAGTACAGGAGAAAAATTCTGATGGATGTTCGTTCGATTTTGTCGGTCGCGTGCAGGGGCGCAGTGTCGAACACCAGATAAGCGAAGACTACTGCCGATAATAAGTTGAAGGGTTTAAGCCCCTGGATGTCGAACAAATTGTCCGTCAGAAGTGGTGCGCGCTGGAAGGGCCACATGAACACAAACAACAGAAAGAAAAATGTTCCAGCTTGCGCGACCGATGGCAGCGTGAGAAGCGCTCGGTCGTTATGGCTTAAAGATGCACTCATCGTGGACCTACGGAATCTCACCGTCGAATGAACTCTCGACATCTAGTCTCGCCGTGCGGAACCATCATCATTCTTTTCCTCTGCATTGTCGTCGTAGTCGGAACATCACGGCGGCAATACGCTGTTGTCAAAGTCGGTTAGCGTACTGGAAGGAAATTCCTCGTTGCTTGTGAGAACATTTCGTTCAAATGGCGTCCACTTCGAGTGGGTCAGTTAAAAGTGGCTGCCCTGGGCGTTTTGACTTGGCGACAAGAGGCGTCAAAGCCGCAATTAACTCGCGAGCTTTTACCGTCGGCGAGTGATTGGCCTTAACATAGATTTGACACTGGCGAGCGACCGCGTTGTATTCATTCGCGTCCATATCCCAGAATGCCGTCACGGATTTGGAAAGTGCCAACTCGTCCTCAGCCGACGCGCCAAGATTATGACGCAGGACGAACGAGTCCGGATCGACTTGCCGGCGCGTCACGACAGGTGTGCCCGCGGCGAGAGCTTCCAGGAACACGTTCGAGAAGCCCTCGACATCCGATGTGCAGAGAAGCATCGTCGCTTTTGATAGAAATTTTTGAACGTCTGCCCGCCGGACGAGGCCAACCAGTTCCACGTTTGACAGATGGCGCAGGCCATTCACGGCATCCAGCGTCACTTGATCAACCACTCGGTCTGGCATCCCTGCCACGCGGAATTTGATGGCCGGAAATTCCTGGGCGATTCGAAGCAGCAATGGCAAATTCTTTCCATCGCGGAAGACACCAAGCCAGGCGACATATCTGCGTTCTGCCCGCGGCAAAGGAGCGGGCGCGTCCTCTGCTACGACAACAGCATTATGAACGATGTGTATAGGCTTGCCCGGAAAGAGCGCAGCCAATTTTTGCCGTTGATACTCATTTTGACAGAGAAACGCGGCTGTTCGATGCCGAGCCCAAGAATAAGCTAACCATTCATAAGATCGAAGACCGGCTTTGCATCGTTCATCGACATTCATGTCGCTGACAATGCGGTGAACGAACGGAATCCCCAGTTGGCCGGCGACGAAAGCCATGATGGCGGTATGGACCCCACATACGCCCTGGATCATAACATCTGGATGATAGGCGCGGGCAGCTGCCAATATTTTTGGGATGTATGAGTAGAAATACTTCGCAACCCGCACCCCACGCGCGGGATCATAGGTTTCGATAAGTTTGATTTGCTGGCCCGAACCTACATGGGCCAAAGCACCCTTCCAGGTAAGGAGAGCGGCTTCGTGACCGGCGTTTTCAAGCGCGCGAAGCCATATTGAAAGTTGGACGGCCCAGCCGCCGATCGGATAGTCATCGTCCTTCAATAGATAGGGAATGGAAAGATCTATCGAGAGAATTCGCACGTGACACCCCGAGCTTGATGGGACCGCAATACGATTAGCAGTTCGGCGACTTTCGAGTAGATGTGCCCGTATGACTGAGAATGCGCATTTGACGTTGTCAGGAATCGCATCGGCGGTTCTCGACAGAGGGCTCCCCAGAGATTACAGAGAACGCCACCGTCAAAAGCGCTCGTGTAAGGTCGCACACCGCTGGAGTCCGGCAAAAACGATAGAGGTGTCATCGCCATATCTTCAATTCAAAACGGATGCCAAACGTCTTGTTCCGATATCCGCCACCGACGCATCGCCCCACCGACGATGCCACGCCTGAAACATTAGAATGTTCCAGATGAGCAAATACCGCTCATTATCTCCGCTCAAGAATTCGGCCCAGAGCGAGCGAATGGCCCCGACCTGAAAAATATCACCGGCGCTCAGGCAAGCTTCGTTCATCAGGTCTTCGGCCCAATTCCGTAACGGACCGCGCAACCAATCTGCAAGCGGAACCGCGAACCCCATTTTCGGGCGCTCGACCAAACGATCGGGCACATAGCGGGCAAGAACACGCCGGAGCAAGTGTTTGGGGCGTGGGGCACGCGCGTTCTGAAATGACGGCAGCTTCCAGACCCATTCAACCACGCGATGGTCGAGCAATGGAACGCGCACCTCGAGAGCGACAGCCATAGAGGCACGGTCAACCTTGGTCAGGATGTCATCGGGCAAATACGTGCACATGTCCAGGTAGCGCATACGGTCCACCGGATCTGGCAAGAGGACCTTGAGGTTCTGCCCCCAGCAGGCTGTCCGCACCTCTTGTGATCCTTTTACAAGATTGTCTGGGTTCTGGTGGCGCGAGACAACCTGATAGTACACGGAATCGATCGATGACTCTGAGAGGATTTGCGCCAACCGATGGGCCTTTTGACCGACACGTGGCACCCGCCGAAAGTATGGCACATAGCGCGCTATGCTGTTGTAAGTGCTAGGCGGCACAGCGCGAATGCTTGAAGACACGAGGCGGCGGAGCCCAAGGGGAATCTTCGCACCCGGTCGCCAAACGTTCTCCGTCCATTGATACCCGTCGTACCCGGAAAACAATTCGTCTCCACCATCTCCTGACAGAGCTACCGTGACGCGTTTTCGCGTCAACGCGGAAACAATATGGGTCGGGATCTGGGAGGGGTCAGCGAATGGCTCGTCATACATCTCGGCCAATTTCGGCACCACAGCGAGAGCGTCAGCGCCGCTAACGGGAAACGTTGTATGGTCGGTCCCAAGATGTCGCGCGACAGCCTCAGCGTGCTTCGCTTCGTCGAATGCGGGGTTCTCAAAGCTGATGGTAAACGTCCGGACTGGTCTCAGAGAAGTTTTCTGCATCAGTGCGACGACTGTAGATGAATCATAGCCGCCCGACAGAAAGGCGCCAAGCGGAACATCCGCAATCATGCGGCGCGATACTGCATCATGCAGCAACGCGTCGAGCTCATCGATCAATCCCTCTTCGTCAGCCTGAAGCGTATTGCGCTGACCTCGCGAAGCAACACCGGCCAGATCCCAGTACGCGCCCACTTCGGGACCGCCGCCGCTCGCAATTTTGACGAACCCGGCGGGCGGCAGTTTGTAGACATTTTCATAGATCGTGAATGGACCCGGCACATAACTATGCCGAAGAAAGGCGGCGATCGCTCCACGATTGAGACTTGGCTTCCAACCGGGATGAGCGCGCAGCGCCTTCAATTCCGATCCGAACAAAACCAGTCCATCGAAGATCGCCCAATAAAGCGGCTTTTCGCCCATTCGATCGCGAGCCAGGAACAGTTGACGCTCTCCAGCGTCCCACGCTGCAATTGCGAACATCCCGTTCAAGCGGGCGATGGTCGATTTGACGCCCCATTGGGCGAATCCCTCGACAATAACTTCTGTATCTGAATGCCCACGAAACCGAACTCCGCAACGCTCCAATTCGGCCCTCAGTTCCCGGAAGTTGTATATTTCACCGTTGAACGTAATTGCATATTGCCCGTTGGCCGAGACCATTGGTTGATGTCCCATTGGGGACAGGTCGATAATTGCCAGGCGACGCTGCCCGAAGGCAATGCTGGCTTGCTCGCCTAACCAAACTCCGCTGTCGTCCGGCCCGCGGTGGCTCAGGGTCTGCGTCATTGCAGACGCCCGCCTTTTCAGATCTTGCAGGCGGCAACCATTACGCTCCCAAATACCGGAAATTCCGCACATGCTTGAAACGAGCTCCCTAATGAGAGGACGTCAACGCATGCCATCCAAACTCACACCCTAGCAGCTTAGCCTTTTGAACCGGTCTGCGGCTCAGCGCTTTCGGATTACCCACTCTCGATCACAGGAGAAGCCCAGAGCGCTAAGCCGGGAAGTCACCGCCATGAAGAGCTTTGGATGGCTGAGCGAGGGAACTGTTCTCCGCCGAACGGTCCCGCAGATCGTGCCGAGTCGCGTGTTAGAGGGATTGCCTACCTGAGCCTGCACGTATCGGCTCGCAGCGACTGAATTCGCGTCATAGTCAAAGCCACGAACCGATACTGCGCCTGCCTCTAGGGCGGCAGCTAAAAGAGCTGGTCTCGGTTGTCTGAACAGAATCTCCGCGCGGGTAAGTGGAGGGTCTGCCGGGATTAAGCCGCCATGCGGATTGGGGGCGGGTTGAAGTAGGCTTGATCCGGGGTGCCGCCGTCAAGACTCGAATGAGGACGGAGGCGGTTGTAGAAGTCGAGATAACGGCCGATTGAATCCCGTGCCGCACTGACGGTGTCGTAGGCCCGCAGATATACCTCCTCATATTTGATGCTGCGCCACAGCCGCTCGACGAACACGTTGTCCCGCCAAGCTCCTTTGCCGTCCATGCTGATAGCGATGCCGCCGCTGGCAAGCACGTCGGTAAACGTCGTTCCAGTGAACTGCGAGCCTTGGTCGGTATTGAGGATTTCGAGCTTGCCGTGGCGCGCCAATGCATCCTCCAGGGTCTCGATGCAGAATGCCGCCTCCATCGTGACCGACAGCCGCCACGACAGAACACGACGTGTCGCCCAGTCCAGCACAACGGCGAGATAGACGAAGCCGTGCGCCATCGGAATGTACGTGATGTCCATGGCCCAGACCTGGTTCGGTCGGGCGATCTCCATGCCGCGCAGCAGATACGGATAGATCTTGTGGCCGGGCTCAGGCTTGGTGGTGCGCGGACGGCGATAGAGCGCCTCTATCCCCATCCGCCGCATCAGCGTCTTCACATGCCGGCGGCCAATCTTGCACCCTTGCAAAGCCAGCAGGCCGCGCAACATACGCGAACCGGCGAAGGGATACTCCAGGTGCAGTCGATCGAGACGCTGCATGAACGCGAGGTCGGCTGAAGAGACTGCACGCGGTAGATAATACACGCTGCCCGCGGCTGATCGTCAAAACCTCCGCCTGCCTGGTGATCGGCAGATCGCGATCACGGTCGATCATCGCTTTGCGCTCAGCAGGCCGGCTTTGCTGAGCGCTCCTTCTAAAAAATCGTTCTCCAGCGTCAGCTCCCCGATCTTGGCGTGCAGCGACTTCACATCGATGGCGGGCAGCGCCGCGGCATTGCCGCCCCCTGGAGCGAACACATCGGCGGCCCCGCCCTCAAGCTGGGCTTTCCACGACGTGATCTGATTGGGATGCACGTCAAACTGCTCCGCCAATTGAGTCAGTGTTCGATCGCCCTTGACCGCGGCAAGCGCCCACCTTCGCCTTGAAAGCCGGCGTGTGGTTCCGGCGTGCTCGTCTGCTCATCGTCTCTCCTGATTCGCGGCCAATCTTGCCCGCCGTCAGAAACTCCACTTATCGCTCTGTTCAGATTTGCGGAGCCAGCTCTCAAAAGCAGCTTAACCCTGTCCATTTTTTCGGGGGAAGATCAGGCTTCTCCTGTGATCGAGAATGGGTAACTCGAAAGGGTCGAGCCGCGGACCGGTTCAAAATACTATGCTGCTAGGGTGTGAGTTTGGATGCCAGGCGTTGACGTCCTCTCATTAGGGAGCTCTTTTCAAGCATGAGCGGAATTTCCGGTATTTGGGAGCGTAATGGTTGCAGCCTGCAAGATCTGAAAAGGCGGGCGTCTGCAATGAAGTCTTTACTCGCTCGGTTGCGCGAAACGCTTTGGCACTGGGCTCCGGTGTACGCGTCTTGCGGTCATATATTCAACTTCTTCGAGACGATGAGCGGATATAAATATGAAAAGGCTATGTTTCTGAAATACGTAGGCTACGAGCTCGATCTGACAAATCCGAAAAGCCTCAATCAAAAAATAGTGTGGAAGAAGTTGTTCGACCGCAACCCGCTTCTTCCGCCGACGTCGGACAAATATCTTGTGCGCGAGTACGTAGAAAAGGCTTTGGGGCCGGAGGCCGATAAGATACTCGTCCCATTGTTGTATGTCGGGGATGATCCGCGGCAAATACCGTTCGATACGTTGCCTGCGGAATACGTCGTTAAAACCAATCACGATTCAGGCGGCACGATTTTAGTCCGAACTGGCGAAAACGTCGACCGACAGAAAATGATCGTAAGATTAACGAAATGGCTAAAAATCCCGTACGGCATCTTTAAGCACGAGTGGGCATATTGGAGCATCCGCAGGAAGGTAATAGTCGAGGCACTTCTTCGTGAGGAAAACGGGGGAATTGCGCAAGATTATAAATTTCATGTCTTTCACGGCACCTGTAAGTTCATTCACGCAACGCCGAAGATGGACGGCGAACGAAGTGGCAGACGGAGCTTGTTCACGCCAGATTGGCGGCAGCTGGATGCTGGCTGGAAGTATCCAAAAGGTCCTTATATATCTCCGCCACCCCGGCTTTCCGATATGATTCGTATTTCGGAGAAACTTGCTGCACCGTTCGATTACGTCCGAGTCGATCTATTCAATCCCGACGACAGGATCTTTTTCGGCGAATTGACGCATTATCACGGAAGCGGTCGAGAACCCCTTTTCCCTGAATCTTTCGATTTTGAGGGAGGTAGCTTTTGGAATATTGCGCCGAACTACTGGATTGGGAAGACTCTTGGAAGCTAACAAATCCATCAAACACGTGCGCGACTATCCCATTGCTTCACATAATGCGCGGTACAAAAACGGCGCATTCGCCGGTGCTGAGGATTGACTACAATGAAGCCGCCTCAGAGCTTCCGGTTCCGGTAGGGGACGAGGTTATCGATTTTCTCACGCGCGCCGACGCATTGGATCGACATATAGCGAACCGAAAACCGCGTTCACGCCGTCGCAAGGTACACAACAAAAAGTCCTAGATGCGTACGCACTCGCAGTGTTTCTTCGGCGAAGACTACGAACAACCTATCATTCGTATCTTCCAGCGACGAGGCGCGTCGAATCTATCGTGCGATTCTCAGGTTCGTGTTTGGAGGCGTAAACCTATGCTTTGTTGCCGTGTGTCTGGTCAAAAAGTGGTACAATTCACGCAGCTCAAGAGCGCCTCGGGGCCTCGATTCAGCACGTTCAAGGAAGGATAACTTACATGAGTGGTACACCCTTCATGGCCGAACAGGTGGACAAAATCCATTCGCTCGTCACCATCGCCGTTGCAACGGCGCTTCCAAAAGTAGTAGCGAAATATGATGACCCGAGCTTGGTCCTGACGAATCTCGGCGCCCGCGGCAACGAATTCGCGCAACACATCGAAACAGCGATCGAAGAGGCCGTAAACCAAACGCTCGTGCTCATCCGGCATCGGCAAGTGTCGCTGCTCCTTTCACCGGGCACCAGCTTAGAGGTATTTGGCAGGAAGACGAACGGTATCTATCCATGGACCGAATTCTCAAAGAATGTTCTTTTGCGCGCCAAGCCAATCGCACCCTCTACACGATTTGAGATCGGCGTCGTCGAACTCGCCCGTAATGCTACGAACGAAGAGATCATTGCGAATCTTTCTGGACGGTACGCGTTCGAAGCAGATTCCGCATGCGCGGTGATCGCGGAACTTGCGATGTCGAGTGGAGCGGGGAAGAAAGTCGACCTTCTGAACGATGAGGGCGTGAACATTTTCTTCATCGGCCCGCTAATCGTTTCGCTTTATCGATTTGGCGACAAAGGCGACTGGCGTGTCGACGCTTATCGGTATAAAATGATATTCAAAGGTTCGAGAATTTTCTGCCTCCTGTGATCAAGACATCATTTCGCCAGAGCCCGCTCGGCTCCGGACCTTTGGTTCCGATGCGGACCTAAGCCCTTTATGCGTAACTTTATGGCTGAGAGTATGCCGGCGCATCACACTAAGGTAGCACTATTTGACGTGTGCCAGACGCTGGTGGATGTTTACACCATCACCGATTTTACGCGGCACTTTTTACTTTCCTCTAAACACAATCCAGGTTTCGGACGCGGAAAGTTCATCAACCACTTCTTTTATAGTCTTTTTTACCGAATAGGATTGCTGAGCGGGGATACGCACCGCGCGCATTTAATTAGGCTGTATGCCGGGTATCGAGAAAGGGATCTGAGCGCAGCCGCCGAAGCGTATGCGGAGCGTCTGCACAATCGATACAAAGAAGACGTGATCCGTCTGCTCGAAAAGCTCAAGGCGTCCGGCTTCTCTGTATATCTGGTGAGTGCAGGTCTCGATGTATATCTCCGGCCGTTCGCTGAATCGGTCGGAGCGGGGCTCATATGCACGGTCCTCGAAAGGGATTCATCTGGGACTTATACCGGTCGCATCCAGGGCACCGATTGTCTGGGTGAAGGAAAGGTCGTGAAAGTGCGCCAAGAACTACCTAACATAGGCGCGATAGAGTGGAAGGAGAGCTGGGCCTTTGGCGACAGCGCCAGCGATATTCCTTTGCTTTCACTGGTAGGAAATGCGTGTGCCGTCGACCCGGGGCCGTTCTTGGAAAGAAAAGCGCGGTCGAACCGGTGGTCAATCATCCGAACAATAGGACATATCAGCCAAACGCCAGCTGGCGCCCACCGTTAATATGTTAAATTTAGTGGAAGAAAGATACCACCGAATGATGCCCCGCCGATGCTCAAATTTGCCTTGTACATCCACACCAGTCATTCGTTTGACGGATACAACACGTATGCGCGCTCTTTATGAGCGAGCGCGCATGGATCGACGTGCTCTCGATGAGCGAGTGACATCATGTCCGGCGCGGCTGGGTTCCGGGGGCAGGCTCAGCCGGCGCGCGTCCACGTGATTTTGGGCGACGAAGTCACCTGCTCTGACGGCATCCCTGTCATCGGTCTGATTCTGAAAGGGATCAAGGCCAAGGAGCGATCACGTGACGCGCGAAATCAGGGCGGGCGGCGGACACGTGTTTTTTTCTCATCCCGCGCGCAAGGATCGCGGATTGAACTCGGAATATGCTAACGGCGAGTGGAACAACGATTTTCGAAGGCCTTGGCCAAAGCCACAGAGACAGAACGATCAAAGCAAATAAATGCATTTGCTCTGAGGCAGACACGAGCAGGACAGCAATAGCTACGATCCCGATGGAAGGCGGGAAGTGCCTTTCCGAGACGGCATCCATCACTTCGCCCTCATTTCCGGGCAAAATTCCCTCCTCCTTTCCGCTCACGAAGGTTTCTAAGCGGCGTTAGTAGCAATTGCGGTTCTGTAAGCACTGTCGGCCGCGAGAAATTTCGTGAAGCCTTCTCCTCCGCCGATTGTGGCGCGAACGAATTCGCCATCGAAATAAGCACTGCGGTCACGCAGAAAGACCCGCCGTTCCGCCATAAAAGAAAGATAACGTTCAGCGGAATCGACTTCGTAGGAGACGAAATTCCCCGCCGAAGGGAAATAACGGATACCGCGGTCGCGGCAATAGGCGTAGAATGCTTCTTTGTTGGCGTTGACCGCCGCCACAAAGGATTGCACCTTGGCATAATGATCAAGCAAATATTCCGCCGCGATAGCGCTGAACATGGTCACGTCCTTCACATTGTCGATCCTTTCCAGTGCAGCAATCAGAGCTGGCCGCGCCAGGACATAGCCCAAGCGCATGCCGGCAAGGCCGAAGGCCTTCGAAAAGGTGCGAACAATGACAAGATTGTCATGGTCGCGTAAAAGCGGAAGGGCAGTCTCTCCGGAAAATTCCCAATATGCCTCGTCGACAACCACGAGGCCGTGGAACCTGGCCGCGCTAGACAAGAGCCGCGCAAGCCCGGCATTGTTGATCTGGTAACCGATGGGATTGTTAGGATTGGTGACGTAGAGCAGACGCGGCTCTTGCCGCTCCATTTCCTTCAATAGGCCATCCAGAGAAGCGGCCGAGCCGTCGCGCATGGGATGACCGACGATTCTGTTGCCGAACCCCTGCGCTTGGGCGCGGAAATTGTCGTACGTGGGCATGATCAACATGCACACGCTCTTATCGGTAAATGCCTGCAAAATCAGGCGAAGGCCGTTGTCGGAGCCGTGCGTAAGAAGAATATGTCCGTCAGACCCGACAGCCACGTGCGCCGCTAGTCTCTTCAAAAGGCCGGCATGGCGCGTTTCCGGATACCATTT
The DNA here is from genome assembly GCF_054059515.1 of Bradyrhizobium sp. URHC0002. Classification (NCBI taxonomy): domain Bacteria; kingdom Pseudomonadati; phylum Pseudomonadota; class Alphaproteobacteria; order Hyphomicrobiales; family Nitrobacteraceae; genus Bradyrhizobium; species Bradyrhizobium sp. URHC0002. The sequence continues at coordinate 7,834,908 of NZ_JBSSCF010000001.1, forward strand.
CAGGTAATGGTCGCTCGAAAACAGCTCGCGCATGACTGCGAGCAGCTCCCGATCAGGCGCCTCGTCGGCCTCGTTCCAATCGAGCTTATAAGACGCGATTCCCTGCCGTTGATCGGCCCAGGCATGCTGCGCTGGCAGGCTGTAGCTCTCAAATGACGAGAGCTTGTAACTGCCCATCTGTCGCGAAATGATGAGCACTTTGCCGTCAGAATCGGTGAAGAATTTCTCCCGCTCTTCGATGTAGATCGGGACGCCTTTTCCGATGTGCAGAACGAGCGCCTGTTGGAGACGCGCTTTTTCCTCTGCCGACAGAGGTTCGGAACAGCGGATGAGCGCAACAACCTCCAACGTCGAATATTGCACGAGTTGGAAGGCGCTAATTTTCGTATAGTCCCTGAACAGCGTATAGAAATTGATGGACGGCGGCCGCGCGCCGTTCAGGCCGACGATATACTCGTCCTTGCGGCCAAGCCCCCTCTTCACGCTCATTTCATTCCTCCGCGAAATGTTTTCCTCGTCGTGTCACAGCATGTCCCATTGGGGACAAGTCGATAATTGCCAGGCGACGCTGCCCGAAGGCAATGCTTGCCTGCTCGCCTAACCAAACTCCGCTGCCGTCCGGCCCGCGGTGGCTCAGGGTTTGCGTCATTGCAGACGCCCGTCTTTTCAGATCTTGCAGGCTGCAACCATTGCGCTCCCAAATACCGGAAATTCCGCACATGCTTGAAATGAGTTCCCTAATGAGAGGACGTCATCGCATGGCATCCAAACTCACGCCCTTGCAGCATAGTATTTTGAACCGGCTCGCGGCTCGACCCTTTCGGGTTAACCCATTGAAGCCCAGACCAGCAGATCGCGGAATGGGGCAAGCGCTAAACCGGGAAGTTCAATCGGCGTGGAGAGCTTTGGATCGCCGAGCGAGAGAACTGGTTCTCCGCCGAACGGCCCCGCGGCTCGTGCCGAGTCGTGTGTTCGCCAAGGGAACTAGCAGCATAGTATTTTGAACCGGTCCGCGGCTCGACCCTTTCGGGTTACCTATTCTCGATCACCAGAAGCCCGCAATAGTGCTGCTCGGCGAACCCACCTACTGTTGCTTCGTCGTTACTTGCGGTAATCGTCTTTGGTGCAGCGGATCAACTACGTCAGCGAGGCCGAGCGAACTATGTGGGAATCCCGCGGTATCAGGCACGACCTCGGAAGATGCGATCGTCAGCGTGTCTCTGAGCAGCGTTCCTTTGCTCCATTCCGCAGGAGGTACGAAAGCCTGCTGGAGCGGGCCGCACACAGGAGACGCGCGCGCGGCATGAGATCGCGAATTCGCGGCAAGTCAGGATTTCTCGCGGCCGCAGGGCTGCTGGAGTATGCTCTGCAGTTTTTGGTCCCTGTCATTCTGGTCCGCCACCTGTCCACGCAGGAGTTCGGGGACTACCGCCTGGCGTGGCTGGTCGCCCAAACGGAGTTGATCCTCTTTCCCCTGTTCCTGCCGCAGTCCCTATTCTATTTCCTGCCGCGCGCCGCTCCCGGAACCCGCCCAAAGCTAGTGGGCAACACGTTCGCTAGTCTCTTCGCCCACAACCTTGATGGCGCCCGCAAGCTGATATCGAAAGGGTATCTGCTGCCAGCGCCGCGTGGTGGCCAAGGCGGAGCATCTGCCGAAGGGCGCCAATCCGCGCTTCATCGTGACCTCGCTCGCACGCGAGTCCGTTGCAGCACGGGAGCTTTATGAGGCAATTTAGGCATGAGTACATCCACAAACCTTGAGGAAACGGCTCCCCCACCCAATGGCGCGCCCAAAAGCCAGGGGACCGTGATTGACGCTGGCCGCGCCATCTCGGTCGTGTTCTATGTCACCGTTGCCGCCAGGCTGCTGAGCATCGTCAGCCAGGTGCTGACGGCTTCGGCCTTTGGCGCTGGTCCAGCCATGGACGCATATACGGTGGCGCTGATCGTGCCCACAACCATTTCTGCCATCTTGGCTGCGGCCGTGGGCGCGGCATTGATTCCGGTCTTTGTGGACTACCGCGAAAACAAAGGCGAGGCGGAGTCCATGCGCCTGCTCTGGGCAGCGATGACGCTGGGCGCGCTGATTGCGCTGGTGGTGACGGTGGCGCTGGTCGCGGGCGCGCCGCTGGTGGTGACGGTCTTCGCGCGGCAAATGGATGCCCCCACGCAGACGCTAGCGGTCGTTCTCCTGCGCTTCTTGATGCCCGTGCTCTTGTTGCAAGTGCTGGTGACGCTGGTTGGCTCCGTTCTGAATGCCTATGGGCGGTTTGCTCTGCCAGCGCTGGCTCCCGCCACGATTACGCTGAGCACCATCGCGTTTCTGCTGTTAGCGCCTTCCTGGGGCATCTATGCCCTGGGCTGGGCCACGATTGTGGGTTATTCGCTGAATTTGTTGCTGCTCGTCGTTGCCTATCTGCGCATGGGGCTGCGCTTTCATTTCGATTTTTCGTGGCGGCATCCGGGCATTCAGCGCATTGCCGCGCTTTCCACGCCCATGCTGATTGGGGCGCTGTTGGTCAACGGCAACAATCTGATCGATCAGTTTATGGCTTCGCTCTTGCCGCCGGGCAGCATTGCCTCGCTCAACTACGCGATCAAGCTGGTGGATACGCCCTCGGGGATCTTTTATACGGCGCTCTCCACGGCGCTCTTGCCGATCTTCGCGCTGCAGGTGGCCCGCCGCCAATTTACGCTCTTAACCACCACCTTCCGCCAGGTGGTCATTTTTTCCGCAATCATCCTCTTGCCCGCTGGCGCGCTGCTGAGTTCGTTGTCGCGCCCGGTGGTGGAGATTTTCTATCACCATGGCAATTTTAGTGCGCAGGCCACCGATGTGGTGGCGTCCGCCGTGATGTTTCTCGCGCCGAATATATTCATCGCCACCTACGGCTTTATCAACGGGCGGATGTATAACGCCCTGCAAGATAATCGCACGCTGCGCAACGTTGCCGTGCTTTCGCTGGTGCTCAACGCCGTCCTTGACTATCTGCTGATGCAAATCTGGGGCGTGGCAGGTATTGCGTTCGCTACCACGCTGACCTATCTGATCGGCGCGCTGACGCTGCTGCTCATTCTCAACAAACGGCTGCAAGGGCTGCGCCTGCCGCAGCTTGGTCTTTCGCTGGGCAAAACCGCGGTGGCGGCCGCGTTCCTGTGGCTGACATGCGCGCTGCTGGCGATGCTGCCCCAGGTGGCCGCGCTGCCACTGCTGGTACAGATCGTTTTGCTGAGCGCCGCGGGCCTGGCGATCTATGCTGCGCTGCTGCTGGCCTTGCGTGTGCCAGAGGTCAGCCAGCTCTGGGCCGTACTGTGCGGTCGGCTGCCCTGGGGCCGCGCGCGGGCAAAAGCGCAGATGAGCGTATCGATGTCTGCATACCCTGTGAGGAAGGAAGAACTTGCATGAGTGTACAAGCGGCTGGCTCCCCACCAAAAAGCCTTAGCCTGGCAGACCTGGTCAGGCAGGCGCGTGGTATGGTCCATGTCATCAGACGAACACGCTCGTGGACTTGCTTGCGCCTCTTCTGGTTGGGCGAGCGCAAACCTCGCCGCGTCCCCGGCGCGTTTCGCTTTCCCTTCGGGCCGGTGCGCTATATGGACGCCGGGATGATGATGACGCTCTATCGTGAGATTTTTCTGGATCGCGACTATGAGGTCGCCGGATTAGGCGACGCGCCGGTGATCCTTGATTGCGGTGGGAACATTGGCATGAGTGTGATCTGGTTCAAGCAGCGCTATCCGCGTGCCCGCATCACCGTCTTTGAGGCCGACCCGCAAATCGCCGACGTTCTGGAAGAGAATGTGCGCACGCTGGGCCTCACCTCGGTCACGGTGGTTCGCGCCGCCGTTAGCGATGCCACTGGCAAGGTATCGTTTGTGCCCGAGGGATCACTGGGCGGCCATGTCGGCGATAAGCAGCGGCCCGACCTGGCGCCGCGGCCAGGGGTGTTGGTGAACGCCGTGCGTTTAAGTGACCTGATTACCGAGCCGGTGGATTATCTCAAGGTCGATATTGAGGGCAGCGAATTTGGCGTGCTCAAAGACCTGTGCGCCACGGGCAAAATGAGGTTGGTCAACTATCTTTCGTGCGAATTGCATTGCAATCCTGATGTGCAAGACCAGGTGGCGGAACTGTGGACGGCGCTTACGCAAGCGGGCTTCCGCATCACGGTTAGCCGCGCAGAGGTGTGTGATGAACTGCCAGGGCCACCCATGCCCACGCCGTTTTTGTCGGCACCGAGCGCAAAATATTTGGTCTGGCTCTATGCCTGGCGTGTGTAGGGATTCGCGCCGCATCTTGCCATGAGCAGAAGAGGACGTCGGCTTCATCGGGATGGTGACACGTGACTGTGAGCTCGCCGAGCTGCTCACCCGGCGTGCATTCTCCTGTTCCAGCGCTTTCAACCGCTTGGCCTCAGAGACATCCCTGCCGCCGAATCTGGCCTTCCAGTTGTAGATTGTCGCTTCGGAGATCCCATGCTTGCGAGCCAGGTCGGCCGTCCTTGCCCCCGCTCCTCCAACTCCGCGATAATCTGCTCCGACGATCGCCGTGAGTTCTCGGCAGCGCGCCGCTCGGAAAACGACGTCTCCGGAATGGCCCCAGGCGCTCCTTGGTCACGTCGTCGACCATGTTGAGGATCCGGAAGGGCCGTGGGCGCGCTGACGCTGCTGCTCAGCCGTCAACGTTGCCCTCGCCCACCTAGGGAACTGATATTGGGCAGAAGCGCATTACCCAGAGGCTGGTGGGTCAACGTACCGGCAGCCATGACCGCTGATGCAATCGAGATGAGCGCAAAGGCCGAGCTCGGAAAGTTCGCTGCCACAACCCATTGATCGGCCTGCGCGCGCAAGGCGAAAAAGCCGCTGGCCGTCGCAAAGCGCAGCTTCCTGGGTAGTGGAGCAAAGGAAAAGTGCTCACGAACGCGCTGACGATCGCATCTTCCAAGGTCGCGCCTGATGCCGCGGGATTCCGATATGGTTCGCCGGGTCTTGCTGACGCAATTGATCCGGTCACAGGGGCACTTGGCGCGGTGAACTTGCAGCGGTTCGCCGCTTCGAAGGAATTGTCATGAACCACAAGAAGTTCCGTCTCGATCGCGAGGAACGGCTACAAGTTCGCCGGCGCGGCGGTCGTAAGCGGGCACTCGGCGCCAGGGCGCCGCTGGCGATCCCGCAAGGAGCCAACCAGCGCTGGAGCCTCGACTTTCTGTCGGATGCGTTCGCCGACAGCCGACGGATCCGGATTCTGGCCGCCGTCGACGACTTCACTCGTGAGAGTGCCTGGCGCTCGTCGCCGATACCTACGAGCTTGTGGACCCGCGAAGCGTCACGCTGCCCATGAAATCGAGGCGCGCTGGAGCCGGGTTGCCGAGCCTGAGGGTCGGATCAAGGGACTGCGCACCGCCGTGCCTTTCTCGTGGTAAAGCGCCGAACGCAACGGCTCAATGCGAGGCGACTGGGGGGACTGGGGAAAGTCTTGCCCGTGCGGCCTCCCCTACGATCGGTGGAGTGGAAGGTTGAGTGCGCGTCACGCGGTGCTGACATAGCGGGCAGCTCGAGCAAGGAATGCCTGCGCGCTTTGACATCACGGCTGACGATAGATCATCGTGACTGAGCCCGCATCGTCCGCTCGCATGAGAAGCAGGAGCCGACAGGGGTAACCCATAAGGGTCCGCATCTGGGACAAATCTTGGATATCCTACGTTCGTCCATCCGACCAGCCTACGCACGGCGATTGTTATCTTTCGCGAGGACCTGAGCGTGTGAACAAATCATCCCCAGCCGTGAGGGATTAGAGATGGGACAATGCCGTGCCCTGCCGTCGTCGTCTCGATTATGCCGGGTCTGGTGTCAGTTGCGCATGGTGATCCTTAGGTTGGTTCGGTACGCCGGGCCGCAGACCTCAAACAAGATCCAAGATGTGGCAGCCAGTTTGTGACGCATCAGTACCAGGCCCTCAGGTTTGAGCCGCTCATGGAGAACAGATGAAAATCGCCATTCTCGTCGGCACTCGCCCGGAAATCATCAAAATGGCACCGGTCATTCGCGAATGCCAGAAGCGAAAGCTCGACTACTTCATCATTCACTCGAAGCAACATTACTCCGAGAAACTCGACGGGATCTTTTTCTCGGAACTCGATCTGCCCGCGCCGAAATACAATTTGAATGTCGGCTCCGGCGGTCACGCGAACCAAACGGGCCGCATATTGATTGCGCTTGAGCCTATCCTTATGTCGGAGAAGCCCGATGTACTGCTCGTTCAAGGCGATACCAACACCGTGGTGGCGGGCGCGCTAGCGGCGCACAAACTTCATATCAAGGTGGGGCATGTCGAGGCCGGATTGCGCTCGTTTGATCAAACGATGCCCGAAGAAAGCAACCGGATAATCGCCGATCATATTTCGGATTATCTTTTTGCCGTCACCGACTTGCAGGTCGGCTACCTGAAAAAGGAAGGACTTCCGGAGTCGAAGATCTTCAAAGTCGGAAACACGATCGTCGACGCTCTGCTTTCCCACCGGGTTCACGCCGAGAAAACGAGTACGATTCTCTCCACGCTGAAATTGCAAACCAAGAGATATTACCTCCTTACGTCCCACCGCGCGGCGAACGTCGATGATCCGGATGCGCTGAAGGAACTCATCCAACTGATTGCGAAAATCCCCGACCGCGTATGCTGGCCGATCCACTATCGCACACAGAAGGCTCTCAAGGAAAATAACATTGAGTTGCCTGGAAATCTGACCTGGACCGACCCCATCGGATACTCGGATTTCCTGAATCTGCTTTCGAACTGCGCAGCCGTCATTACTGACTCCGGCGGCATTCAGGAAGAAGCTTGTATCCTCGGCGTACCTTGCGTGACGATTCGCGATCGCACGGAGCGTCCAGAAACCGTCGACGTCGGCGCGAATGTTTTGGTACACCGAAACGCGGAGGCAATGGTCGCGGCCCTCAATCGCCCGATAACCCCTTGGACAAATCCATTTGGAGACGGCCACACCGCAGAGAAAATTCTCGACATCGTCGTGGGCCAGCATGTACAGCCGGCTCCGCAAACGCAGGATACCGTTTGCGTTGCGGGCCTTGGCTATATGGGACTTCCGACGTCGCTCCTGCTTGCGAACGCGGGCGTGTCGGTAACCGGCTTTGATCTCAACGAGAAGAAGGTGAGTGAGATTAACAGCGGTCTCTGCCCGTTTGAAGAAAACGGCATCCCGGAATTGCTAACGGCGGCCTTGAAGACTGGACGCTTCAAGGCTCAGACGGCACCTGCGGCAGCGGACGTTTTCGTTGTGGCCGTACCGACTCCGCACGAAAACAAGAAATGCGATTTGTCCTTCGTTCTTTCGGCCGTGAATAGCCTGCTTCCCATGATGAAGGACGGAAATCTTCTCATCATCGAATCCACGATCAAGCCGAAGACCTGTGAAGACATCGTACTTCCAATCCTCCAATCGAGAGATCTGAAGGTCGAGGTCGCGCACTGCCCGGAGCGAGCGATTCCCGGCAATACGCTGCATGAGATTGTACACAATGACCGCATCATCGGCGCCACGTCGCCGGAAGCAGCGCAGAGAGCGGAACGCCTCTATTCGACATTCACGAAGGGTGCGATTCACAGCACAACCCTTGTGACCGCGGAGTGCGCAAAGCTCATGGAAAACACTTTCCGCGACGTCAATATCGCTCTCGCGAACGAATTTTCCCTGATTGCCGATAAGTTCAGGTTCAACATCTCGACTGCGATCGATCTTGCGAACAAACATCCGCGCGTCAACATTTTGCAACCGGGAATCGGCGTCGGGGGCCACTGCATCGCCATCGATCCGTGGTTTTTGACCGAGGACATCGATGGTCTCAATGTCATTAGAGCGGCGCGCGAACTGAACGACGAGATGCCAAAGCACACTGTCGAGCGAATAAAGCGGAAAATCGGCCCGTCCGTAAGGAAAATCGGACTGTTGGGAGTGAGTTACAAGCCGGACGTCGACGATGCGCGAGAAACCCCGGCCTTGCAGATCGCAACCCTCCTCTCCGAACGATACCAAATCCGCTGCCATGACCCCTTCGTGAAAGCTTGGGAGTTCGAGCTGTTCCCCCTCGAAGAGGTTGATGGATGGGCCGACGCCTTGGTGGTTCTTTCGAACCACAAGATCTACGGATCCAAGCAGTTTCGCTCCCCGCTGCTTTCGTTCGAAGATCTGATCAAGGCCGACCGCTGCGAGGTGGAGTTCAGGCACCACCGCAGTGGTTCTGATCTGAAGCTCGCCAACCTGGTGCCGCGATCACCGGACAGCCTTCCTGACGGGAGGCAAGCTCCGGCGCCTGCTGTGCGCGACAATGATCTTCCGGCCAAAATGGTGCGGCAGAACTAGCTCAGATGTTCCGTGCTGGTTCGAGGTAAGCGCAAGCCATCCAGGGTGAGCGAAGCGAGCAGTTGCTGCTGAGGCCGGCAATCTTTCGCTCACCATCATTTCCAGAACGAATTCACGATAAGGCCTCTGAACCATTCTCCGGTGGCCGCCCGGAATCCAATCTTCTTCCGTCGGACAATTTGCCGTAGAAGGTCCTTGTCCGTTGCGGCGCGCAGCAGAGAATCAATTGCGGCAATCCGCGCGAACGATGCCTTCCACTTCGCGAACGATGTCGCTCAAAGCGTTGCGGGCCCCTCCGATAGCCGCCGTGTTGCGGTCGCGACGTTGAAGCAGGATCTTATTTTGGACGTCGGCGCTGGTTTCGATGATCACCATCTTGCCTTCTCTTTGCAAGTGGCGATCCACCGCGCCGCTTTTGCCGCGGAAAATGCTGTAAACCGGGATGCCCAGCGCAGCGGCTTCGCGGTTCATGGTGCCGCCACCGCTGACCACGAGATCCGAATGCCAGAGCAGATTCAGGCCATCGACGGCCTGTTTGGGAACGATGACCTTGTCTCCTTCAAACCACTTCGGCCAGTTGGCGCGGATGTGCGATTCCTGCGCTTTGTTGCGCGGCAGCAAGACCGCCCTCACCCCGGGCGTCACCATCACGCGTTCCATGAACTCGATAAAGAACTTTTCGCTTTCGGGATTGTGATAATGCGCCTCCGTCGCGGGCGGACGAACCGTGACGATGATCTCCTTGTCGCCCAGATTGAGTTGCTTGCTGAGGGAGGTGTCCGGCTTGAATTCCGGCGCGTAGACATCTTCCTTGATGCCGCGATATTTGCGGATACGTTCTTTCGACTTGGCGTGAAGATTTTCACTCAACAACACTTCGGGAACGATTTCCCAACGCGGAGCCACGATCGCCGGTGTCCTGGAGTGTTCATAATCCATGATCATCACCGTCGGGATGCGGAACAGGTTGCAGATGACGATCTGCGCGCGCGCGCCGTGGTTCAATCCCATGATCGGACGCTCCCTAAGCACGAAGCCGAGCAATTGCAGGCTGCGCCAAGCGAGCCCCCACGCCTTGAGGAGGCGGTTCTTGCCGTAGTGACGGCCGACTTTTTTGTAAGCCAATCCAAACTTGTCCGCCAACTCGCACACTTGAAACGCGTCGCGGGCGGTCAGCACGACCCTGTAGCCGCGTTGTTCCAGTTCGCGGATGATGGGCTTGAAAAACGGAATATGCGGCGTGTTCTCCAGGTCGATCCAGATTTTTTTGCCGGCGCCGGTACGGCTGGCAGCGGCGGTCGCGCCGTCGCGGACGTGGGCGGGTTTGACGGCATCGGCAACTACTGGAGCGGGCATAGGATTAGGGGTTTTTAGCCTTCACCGGAATCGAGGAAGGCGGGTTGTGTGACTTTGTGAATTAGAGATTCCACGATCTTGTGCATCGTTGATTATCGAGCTGGGGCGATCCGGATTTACGCAAAAAGTCTGCAGTGGAGAGTATTGTAAATAGTGTAGCATCATCAACACGGCCGGTGAACGCAACCAATTCGTCCAGTTCGAGGGCCTTTGTAGGCTGGTGCGCTGCAAACCGCGACGCCCGCCCCCGCGGGGCTACCCTTTTATTGCTGATAGGAACCGCCCTTGTGATTATGGGAACCCGATTGCGCTCAATCGGTGCAAGTGCGTAGTTTGCCTCCGCAAGTGGGTGGATAGGAAAATGCAACGACAAAGCCCAGGTAGCGCAAGTAGGGACACTGGAACAATACAACACCCCACAGCAAATGATCCGACGCCGTCACCGGGGCGTGCGACGTCATGGGTGACAGCCATCGAAGCGCGCTATTCCACGAGGACCCGGGCCAGACGTGCGGCATTGCTCACCAAGCACATCAAGCTCAGACCCGACGACATCGTCCTCGATCTCGGCGGCGGGACCGGAGATCATTTCCATTCCATCTTCCCGGACCACAAGCGGGTCGTCATCGCCGATATCATGGAGGATCAGCTCAAGCTGGCGCGGCAGCGATACGGGTACGATACCATGCAACTCCGCGACGAGGACGTCACCCTGCCGTTCAGTGACAAGCAGTTCGATGTCGTCTTCTGCTCGTCCGTGATCCAGTATGTCATCGGCCCCACGTACAGGATCGATCGGACAATGAACGACGCAGAGTTCGATCGGGCCGCGCACCAGCATCAATGTGTGTTCGCGGACGAGATCCGCCGCATCGCCAAGAAATACTACGTCCAGACGCCCTACAAATATTTCATCATCGAAAGCCACAGCTGGCTGCCGGGCATCGTCGTGTTCCTGCCACGCCATATGCTGGTTCGGTTGTTGCGGTTCACCCACACATTCCCGTTCTGGCCCACGCGCGCCATTCCAAACTGGCGGCTGCTGACCATCGGCGAATTTTCGAAGATGTTTCCCGACGCCACAATCGAGCGGGAGTGGTCATTTGGATTTGTCAAATCCCTCATGGCCATCAAGGCGTGATGGCGATTCATCTCCTGGAGTCGCGCCGATCATCGTCTTGCAGAGAACGCGGGTAGCGACCCAGCCGACCTGACGCTTCCATCAGCCAAGCCGGCGGATCTCGTGAGGACGAGCGGGAGCAATGCCCCTCTCGAGGCCGAGCAGCGGAACTCGAAGCGATGTGCCAGGGCCCTCAAGCCAAGAGCATCGTGTCCTATACGCCAAAACGAAAGAGGTGCCCGTAATTGTCGCGAAGTTCGGATAGATATCGCCGAACCGCCACCCCAAGTCGATATGAGACCGGTTCCGAAGCCGGGAAAGCATCCGGCTGTTCGTGATAAACGCAGCGTATATCCGCCGTCCTGCCGGGCGGGATATCGACGATCACTCGAAAACATCCATCCATGTGTTCGTACGCGACGACGTCTTGGTTGACTGTAATATCTTTCAAAGAAACGACCTGTGATTCCTGCTTCACGACACGGATCCGGCGCGTCACCGCCTCCATGTTTTCGATGCGGAGTTGCTCGGCAAACATCTTTACGATGATCGTTCCGCCGTCGGGTCGAATGCTGTAGCTGCGGCAAACGGCGTCCCCGAGAGTCCGCCAGCAGAGTTTCCACCGCAAGGATGCAAGCTGCCGGAGGAACGCCGCCAATTCGCTGCCGTGGCCCCGGAAAACGTCGTGATGCGCGGCAACGAAGCACGGCTTGCCCAGGATTCCGTCAAATGCGAAGTTTTCAATGCCGTGGTGAATGTACCGCCGGGTATAAATCGAGAATCCCCCATATCGGACGATGGCGACACTCCACAGGTCCGCAAGCGTCGTTTCATTCAACCCGTTATCGGCCGGCGCGACTTCCGTGTTCACTGCCGCGACGAAGCCATTTCGCTTGAGAGCCGACACTGCCTCGCGCGAGAATGCCCCTTGCGGGAAAACCATCACGTTGTCGTGCTCAAGCGCGGTCCTGTTGAGCAGGAATTGCATCCGCATCTTGGCGGTCTTCAGCTTTCGGTCGAGTAGATCGGCCGAACGGGCCGCAAATTCACCACGGGTGTGATCGCAGCCGTGCACGCAGATGGACAGTTTTCCGCTATTCTGCCGAAAGGCTGCAACGGTGTCGCGATTTGTTCGTCGCCAGTTCCATGGAATGAATGCGACGGTCGTCGCGAACGCCTGCTTGTTTGCCAACTGCAGTAGTTCGCTAAAATCGAGGAAGCCGTACCGTAGCCTCAGGGGTGGATCGTCGATGATCAGGCACGCGCTTGTTTCGGAGGTGGTCCAGCAGACGTCGCGGAACGACCACTTCAGATACATTACGATTGGCACCGCACCGGCGAAACGCTTCTTCACGTCAAAATAGGTCGCAGCGCGTTCGCGAACGTCCACCATCGCCAGTGACGCATCGGCAAAAAAGCGCACGCCGGAATGAACAAATCCGGCGAACAGGAGTCCCTCCGGCGCCCCGACGATGCTCCGCAACTCGCCGCCATGCCGGATGACAAGCGCCGTATCCGCGGCGCTGGGCGCCAGTTGGATCCGCAGGCCTGACATTGGGCCGCACATGTCTGGAAAAGCATCAGTGACGGACACGGTTATTGGCCGCGCGTCGATGCCGCGAATGTCCGCCTCCGGGTCTCCCGTGATCTGGCGCAGTAGAGCTCGGCAGGGATCCGCAGCTTTAAATCCATAGACGAACACGGAAGCGGCTGCCGCCAACCAAGCCGGAAACGTTCCGGCCTTACAGGACTGCAGGCTTTCGGCGAGACAGGGCGCGGACGTCAGGATGGAGAACTGCGGATGATTTGCCGTCAGTGAAGCTACATTGCCTCCGTTCGCTTCGCTGACTGTCAGCGCCGTCCATGGAATTTCGAAAAAATCGAGGATATCCGTCAGGTTGTCATCGCCGGGCGATGGAGTATCGCTGCGGAGCAAGAGCGCGATCGAAGAACCTGTGTTCATGGCGTCGGCATTCCATCCCCGGGTTGTCGCATCATCCTTCGGCAAGGCCATCGGGCATCCTGCGGATTATCCGCGGCCTCGAGATCGTGCTCTTCTTTGGAGAGTCCTATACGAAAGGTCGCCGGGTTTCCACTGAAGGACGTAGGCGCAATGGTCCTGTCGGCCAACATATCTGCGCTGGGCGATACGGAGCCGATCCTTATCATCGCCAAAACCCGACGCCGCAGGCCCTCGGCGAAGGAATCGTGGTGCTGCTTGAGGACGAGGCCGCGCGCGAGCGCATGCGGAGCTACGGGAGGGAGCGGGCCCGCGGCGAATTTCGCGCGGTTCCGCGGAAGCCGCGACAGACGTGCGGGAGCGCGCCGAAACCGCACGTCGTTTAATCTCCCTGTGCCAGGCGTCGCATAGCGCTACCGGCGGCACCCATCCTGTAGACATGGTTGCACGCAGGACCGTCCTCTTTCGCGCTGCAAGAAACCGACTTTGGAGAGCCAAAATCGCGCCGCTGCCAGGTTGGGCGCCGCGCGGCCAGCGGCTCAAAGCCGAGGTGCCGCATGACAGCTGGAAGACAAAACCCTTTTTGGCGGTCTTGCGCGGTACCCCGCGCAAGCGGTGGTATTCCGACCTGTGTACCCCAAAAGAGTAGACCGTAACCCGTGTTCTTCGGCAGCGCCCGCGCCCAATCGGTTATCTTGAATGAACGCACACTAACGGCCTTCAAACAAGGAGCCAACATGGCGACTAACCATGATCGTGAGGACGTGAAAATTCGGACCGCGAACGGCGGCCCGTCGCTCGCCGTCATCGGTTGCGGCTACTGGGGTTCGAAACACATCCGTGTCAGCTGCGATATACGCAACGCAAGGCTTTCGATGGCCGCTGACTCGCGCACTGACAGATTGGAATATGTCCGTTCACAATATCCGTCTGTCGCCGTTTCGCGTGATATCGGCGCGGTACTGAATAACCCTTCCATAGACGGGGTCATTGTCGCCACCCCTGTGGAGACGCACTTTGAATTGGCACGGGCGGTGCTCCTGGCCGGAAAGCACGCACTCGTTGAGAAGCCATTGGCTATGACGAGCGCGCAATGCCGCGAGTTGATTGCGATCGCCGAAGAGCGCAAGCGTGTGCTGATGGTCGGGCACACGTTCGAGTATCATCCGGCGGTGGGTGTCATGCGCCAGATGATCCAGAGTGGCGCTCTTGGCGAGCTCTACTACATTGATTCGCGGCGCCTGAATCTCGGTCTCTACCGGCAGGACGCCAATGTCCTTTGGGACTTGGCGCCGCACGACCTCTCGATCATCTTCGCCCTGCTGGAGGAAGTGCCGCAAACAATCGGCGCCTGGGGTTGCGCGCACGTTCTGCCCAACGTCGAGGACGTCGTTTACGCCAAGATGGGCTTCAAGAGCGGTCCGACCGCCCATGTGCATGTTTCCTGGTTGGACCCGGTCAAGGTGCGCCAGATCACGGTCGTCGGAAGCGATGCGATGCTGGTGTTCGACGACGTGGAGCCGTCCGAGAAAGTGCGCGTTTACCAGAAGCGCTTCAGGCCGCGGATCGACGGTGACTCCTACGCCGACTTCCAGTCGGCCTATCATCATGGCGACGTGCATATCCCCGCAATATCCAGCACCGAACCGCTGAAACTCGAGGTACTCGATTTCGTCAACGCGATCATGACTGGGGAACGGCCGCGCGCGGACGGATTGCATGGGCTGCGCGTTGTCGAAGCGCTCGAGGCGGCATCGGCTAGTCTACGGCTCAACAACAAACGCGGCAGCAACGGTAAGGATCAACGGATATTTCGGCGGCGGAACATGCCGGCGGGAGGTCCCGAAATTGCCGTCGCATGAAGCCACGCGACGGAAGGCAACCCCGCGGGAATTCGGCAAGCGGGTGCTTGACGTCGCGATCAGCGTTCTCGCGATCGTGGTGCTGGCCCCCGTCTTTGTGTTGGTGTGGATAGCAATCCATCTCGACAGTCCCGGACCCGCGGTGTTTCGCCAACGTCGGATCGGGCGAGACGAGAAGCTGTTCAACTGCCTTAAATTCCGGACGCTCCGCCACAACGCCGACGAAAACGTCCATCGCGAAGCGATCCGGCGGGTTTGGGCGAAAGAAGCCCTCTCGAACGACCCCGATGCCCCATACAAGTTGACAGACGATCCTCGCGTGACGCGCGTGGGGCGGTGGCTGCGGAGGACCAGCCTCGACGAGCTGCCTCAACTCCTCAACGTATTGCGCGGCGAAATGAGCATCGTCGGTCCGCGGCCGGCGATTCCTTACGAACTCGAATACTTCCGGGACTGGCATCATAAACGTCACATTGTGAAGCCCGGAATAACCGGAATTTGCCAGGTGCGCGGCCGGGGTCGTGTCGGCCCCGAGGCGATGCTCGAGATGGATGTCGAGTATGCGATGAACTGGACCTTATGGACCGACCTGAAGTTGATTGCCCTGACGTTTCCCGCGGTGCTGCGCGGTCGCGGTGCCCGATGAAGTTTTCAAGAAACAGATACGAATTCTCGTGAGGTTCGAAAAATGCATATTCCGTTCGTCGATCTCAAAGCGCAGTATGAGACGCTAAAGGACGAGGTGGCCGAAGCAATTCGGGGCGTTCTCGACTCCGCGCAGTTCATCGGCGGCGAGACGGTTGCCTCGTTTGAACGAGATTTCGCCGCGTATTGCCAGGTGCGCCATGCGCGCGGTGTGGCGAACGGCACGGACGCGCTTCATCTGGCGCTGCGGGCCTTGGGTATCGGTCATGGCGACGAGGTGATCACAACCGCCCATACCTTCATCGCCACTGCGGCCGCCATCGTGGCGACGGGAGCGCGGCCCGTGTTCGTCGATATCGATCCGGACACCCACACGATCGATCCCAAGATGATCGAACGCGCCCTGACGGATCGTACAAGAGCGATCATCGCGGTCCACCTCTTTGGCCAGCCGGCTGATATGGGTCCAATCATGGACATCGCACGGCGGCGCGGCCTCTATGTACTGGAAGATGCGGCCCAGGCGCACGGGGCGGAATATCAGGGGGTCCGAACCGGGGCGCTCGGCGATGTCGCGTGTTTCTCCTTTTATCCGGCGAAGAACCTCGGGGCCTATGGCGACGGCGGAGCGATAACCACCAACAGTGCCGAGATTGCGGAGCGGATCGAACGACTGCGTGACCACGGTCGAACCACCCACTACAGCCACGCCGAGATCGGGTTCAACAGCCGGCTCGACGCTCTCCAGGCGGCAGTCCTGCAGATCAAGCTCCGGCGCCTGGATGAATGGAACACCAATCGGCGGCGCGCTGCGGAGTGGTACGCGGCTGAGTTGGCGCAGTCGGGGATCAAGACGCCGTTCGTTCGAAAGGGGTCGACGCACGTCTACCATTTGTATGTGATCACCACGAACGAGCGGGATGCACTGCGGAATAAGCTCGGCGAGGCCGGCGTGGCGACCGGGATCCACTATCCGTTGCCGCTCCACCTCCAGCCCGCTCTGGTCCATCTCGGCTACAGGCAGGGCGACCTGCCGTGCTGCGAAGCAATGGCCGCTCGATCATTGTCTCTGCCCATGTTCCCCGAACTCGCGCGCGACCAGGTGCGCCGTGTCGCTGCGATTGTGCGCGCTGCGGGCGAGCGGGACGATCACGAGAAATTGCCGCAGAAGTTGACGTATGCGCCCGCCGCGCTGCACGCCGATGGCGGGAAGGCATTGCAATGAATCGAATCAGTGCATTGGCGGTTGTCGAGACCGAGGCGATCGGTACGGACGTGACGATCGCCGAGTT
The DNA here is from genome assembly GCF_054059515.1 of Bradyrhizobium sp. URHC0002. Classification (NCBI taxonomy): domain Bacteria; kingdom Pseudomonadati; phylum Pseudomonadota; class Alphaproteobacteria; order Hyphomicrobiales; family Nitrobacteraceae; genus Bradyrhizobium; species Bradyrhizobium sp. URHC0002. The sequence goes on from NZ_JBSSCF010000001.1 coordinate 7,851,521, forward strand.
CGCCGTGGTGCGGCCTGGTGTTACGATCGGCAACGGGGTGGTCATTCACCCGCATGTCGTGATTGAGAGCGGCGCAAGAATCGGGGACAACGTCGAAATCTTCCCGGGAGCCTATATCGGCAAGGCGCCCAAGGGGGCCGGCGCGTTGTCGCGCCCGCCGCGTTTCGAGGCATGGGTCGACATCGGCGCCGATTGTTCCATCGGACCGCACGCGGTAATCTTCTACGACGTCTCGGTCGCCGCGGGGACCCTGATTGGTGACGGCGCCTCGATCCGTGAACAATCGCGGATCGGCTCGAAGAGCGTCATCGGACGTTACGTCACGGTCAATTACAACACGCGAATTGGCGATCGCGTCCGGGTGCAGGATCACAGCTGGCTGGCTGGCAACATGACGATCGAAGACGACGTGTTCATTTCGGGCTGCGTCGGCACTTCGAACGACAATGCGATCGGCCGCAACGGCTACGACGGTTCGCCCATGCTCGGGCCCCATATCGCGCGCGGCGCGGCGATCGGCCTGGGAGCCAACCTACTGCCAGGCGTCAGAATCGGCGTTGGCGCCGTCGTCGGCGCCGGTGCGGTGGTGACGAAGGACGTGCCCGACGGTTCGCTCGTGATGGGTGTCCCGGCGGAGATCCGACGACGGCTCAAAGAGGTTAGCGGCGCAGACCAGTGACTCGCTGGCAGTTCGTGCCAAGCGTCGAGGGAATACCAATCGTGAGGATCCTCTGTGTCACCAACATGTATCCGAGTCCGCTGAGACCGGGCTCCGGAGCCTTCGTGTGCCAGCAGGTTGAGCAGTTGCGCCGGTTCGGCCACACGGTCGACGTCATCGATATTCTCGGATCCCAGTCCAAGATGAATTATCTGAGGGGCACTCTTGACGTCATGCGAATGACGAGCGCGGTGGCATACGACATCGTCCATGCGCATTACGGTTATTCGGCATATCCTGCAATGTTTCGGTTGCAGGCGCCGCTCGTCATCACGCTGCACGGGACCGATGTCATTGGAACGAGTACCTTTGAAAGGCTGAGCACGCGGGCTGTGTCGTATTTCGCCGATGCCGTCATAGTCGTTTCGGAGGGGCTGCGGAGACGGATTCCGGGAATCGTGATTCCCTGCGGGGTCGACCTCGGCGTATTCAAGCCGTACGATCGCGACAAAGCACGAGCGCGGCTGGGGTGGCCGAAAGACAAGCGTATCGTTCTGTTTCCATTTGATCCGGCGCGCCCTGAAAAGAGATACGATCTGGCAAGAGCGTCAGTCGAGCGGCTCGTGCAGGAGGGCGTCGACGCGGAGTTGATGGCGGTTGTCAACGTGCCGAACGGCGAAATGCCGTGGTACTACAGCGCGGCCGACGCCCTGCTTCTCTGCTCGGATTATGAGGGGTCGCCGACCTCCATCAAGGAAGCTCTCGCGTGCAATCGTCCGGTGGTGGCGACGGAGGTTGGCGACGTTGGCGAGCTGTTAAACGGCATCGCGGGAACGCGGATCTGTCCGCAGGACGCCGGAACGATTGCCCGCAACCTTCGAGAGGTTTTTGACTGGTCGCGGAGCAGCGAGTTCCGCGGGCGGGCCGCAATGGCGAGGTACGACCAGGCGCTCACCGTGGAAAAGATCGTCGGGGTATATGCCGACGTTCTCTCCAACTTCAGGGCAAGGACGGTGGGCAGGCGTTTGCTGCGGAGCGGATGACGACAATGCGACGGCATGGACCTGCATCGGCCGGCGGAGCCTCGAAGCGCAGTGCCGCGCACACTAACGCCGTGGTCGTGGGAGACACCCTCGGCGGACTTGGTACCGAAAAAGCAATCGGAGACGTGAGGTCAATTCTCCAGGGCGAACAATGTCTTTCTGATGGGGGTTAAAGTGAAGGAGGCTCTCAAGGACGGCGTGATCCAATTGGCTCATTGGTCTGGGCTAATGCCGACCTTCCGCAGGATTTTTGCTGGTAGGGCAGCCATCCTGATGTTCCATGAGATTCAACAAGATTCTCGCTCGGAATTGATGACCGGGGCTTCAGTCGCCCTTTTCGAGCATGCACTCAATTGGCTGCGGCAGGAAGGGTGGGAGATTGTCAGCTTCGAAACATGTCTCGAGCGACTGGCCACTGATTCCGGACGGGGCCGCTATGCGGTGCTTACCTTTGATGACGGCTACCGAGACAATGTCGCGACCGCGCTTCCAATCCTCGAGCGACACAACGCCCCGTTCATGGTGTACGTCCCCACCGGCGCCCCAACACGAACGTTGCCATCGTGGTGGCTGGGTTTGCGTGAATTATTTCGCTCTGCAGACACGGTTACGATCGATGCGATGGACATGCGGTTCCACTGCCCCCGGTTGCGCGAAAAGCTGTCGGGCTTATGCAAGGTAATTGACTGGATTCACCAAGATTATCACCGGACTGCAAAGCTCGCCTCAACGTTCAACAGGGCGGGAATATCGCTGCCGGCTTTGAATGAGGCATACTTCCTGAATGAACGCGAGCTTCAAAATCTGGCGCGGCACCCTCTCGCGTCAATTGGCGGGCACACCGCTTCGCATGCAGCACTGTCGACACTGGAGGTTCTTTCAGCGCGAGACGAAATGGCGGATAACCGCCGCTATCTGGAGCAATTACTGCAGCTTCCGGTTCGGCACTTCGCTTATCCTTACGGCGACTCCAGAGCATGTGGTCCTCGGGAAGCACATCTCGCGAAGGAAGTAGGCTTTTCGACCGCAGTAACAACGCGGCACGGGCAAGTATCCGATCTCAAATCAGATCATTTTGCGTTTCCTCGCATCGGCGTTGGGGGGCAATTCGAAACGAGGGCCAGGTTCGAGGCGCGTATGAGCGGCATTCAATCGGCGGCTCACATGCTGCTGGGTTCCCAACGGTGAATTTTGCGTTGAACCGCCTCATTGCGACGTGGACTGAATCAATCCGCTCGGGAGAGCGCTGAGATGCGTGTACTGCACCTTATTGAACGTCTCGGCCCGGGAGGGAAAGAACGACAGATCGTCGAACTGTTGCGGGGACTTTTCGCTCACCGTGACATCAAATCATTCGTCGCGGTTACGGACCAAGAGGATGATCGTTTCGAAATCGACCGTGAACACGCGCAAGTTATTCAGCTCGATCGGAGAGGCAAGAGAGATTTACGCCTTTTCAAAAGTTTGTACGAGTTGGTCTCTGATTTGAAAATAGATATCATTCACTCCTGGGGCTCGATGTGTTCCATTTATGCAGCGCCGGTTGCGAAACTGTGCGGTACAGCCTTGATCAATGGCTTCGTGCGAGACGCGCCGTCGCATGGGACGCTGTGGAATAAAAACTATGTATGGGGCAAGCTGACGGTCCCATTTTCAGACGTCGTTGTCGCCAATTCGCATGCGGGCCTGGCTGCCTACGGTATTCCCGAGCGCAAAGGTCTATGCATCCACAATGGGTTCAATCCTGCAAGAATCTCCAACCTGACGGACGCGGCAGAACTTCGCAGCAACCTGGGAATCGCGACACCCCACATTGTCGGGATGGTTGCTAACTTCGCGCCCAGAAAGGATTACGCAACCTTTGTCGAGATGGCATGCCGCATTTGCCGTCTTAGGGACGATGTTACTTTTCTGGCTGTCGGCACCGGTGAAACGTTGCAGCAAGTGCGCGATAGCGTCCCACCAGAACATTCGTTGCGCATAAAGTTTCCGGGGCAGCGGAAAGATATAGAAAGCATCGCTAATCTCTTCACTGTCGGAGTTCTCGTTACCGACGCCCGTCTACACGGCGAGGGCATTTCCAACGCAATTACCGAATGCATGGCATTGGGTAAGCCAATCGTAGCGACAAACGATGGGGGCACTCCCGAATTGGTCCTGGAGGGCCAGACGGGATTTCTTGTGCCGAGCCACGACGCTGGGGTGCTGACCGATCGTGTGCTCAGACTCCTCGATGACCGTGCGCTAGCTGATCAATTCGGTATCGAAGGGCGTCGGCGTGTTGAAACAGCATTCTCGCTCGATGCGATGTGTAACGCATATCACTGCCTTTATCGGAGGATGGCGCATAGGAAGGCGCGCACGATCTGGGACGGAGCAGTTACCAGAGATATGGTCGATTAATCATTCGATCCGCCGATCGTATTCCCAACAACCAGATCCCCTCGATATGGACGAGAAGGAGATGACGGGCAGCGGCGCCGCTTCTGAGGAGATTCCGCGCGCAGTTGACCATCGGTAAAGCGCGTGGGCGAAGTCGATCAGCGCTCGGTTGTAGGCGATGCCACCGCCGGCTTCGCCGATGACGTCCGTCTTCATGCGGTCGCAAAGGATCTCATGAGGGATGCCGCCGATCGAATGCCGCGATATGGCGCGCAGAACCGTCCGCATGTCCTGGTGCAGGCCAAACCGCGCTCAGATCAGCCGGCTGAAGCTGGCGCCCGACAGATGCCGTCTTGAAGACAGGAACTCGATCTCGCACTCCACCGCGCTCGCGACTTCTCCACAACACCGCCCCCTTCACTTTTGTTCGATTGGCAGCCGAAATAGTGCATGTTTTCAGCGCCATACATGACGCACGTGTAGTCGCCCCATACGTGGGCATTACGTGTGCATAAAATCACATTTTGAAATTTTTTTCGCCACACTTCCTAACTAACCAATCGGCTGTGCAGTTGGGGGGGCAATCCCACTCTGCCATTGAAATCTGTTCGCGGCGCCAGGTGCGTTGCGGCCATGCGCTGCGTCACTCGCCATTTGCGATGCGCGGCACATGAACTCTGTTCGCGGTGCTACGCGCTGCGAGCATGCAGTATGTCGCGCGTCACCGTGTGCGCGGCAGTGGAATTCCCTCGTTAACATCACCGATACGAGAAGCAACTTCTCGATGGAGGCCTGAAATTGAGTACGACCGGCACAATCACGAATTTCCAGACCAAGCCCGGAACCCCGCTAACCGTCGGTGGCGACAGGTACAACATTGAGTCGGAGGGTTATAGCTATAGTATAACCAACCCCGACGCGCAGACCCTGCGGTTCGAGGTCCGCCAGGGCGACAATTGGGCACCGGGTGATGGCTCATACTGTGATCGCTCTGAAATTCAAGATAGCTCGTCGGGCGTCGCGACCAACTGGGGGGGTGCAGTGATCCTGCCCGGTACTCCGATTGCCATGGACTATCAGTTCATGGTGGAGGCCAATGGGCCCAATGGGTCATTTGTAAACAGTCAAAACAGCTCGAACGGCTGGTTTGTTGTCGGTCAAATGCACAATGACGACGATGCGAGCGGCGTAGGGACCTCACCGCCGTTCGCGATCCAGATGAACGGCGACCATCTGCAAATTGTCGCCCGCTATACCCAGCCCGGCGGGAACCCCAGCAATTCCTCATCCGATCTCCATATGCTCACGCTCTGGACCGACCCGAATCCGATCCAGACCGGTGTCTACAACGACATCAAGGTCCAAGCCAATTTTTCCAACACCGGCGGCGGGTACCTGCAGGTCTCGATCAACGGCAAGCAGGTTGTGAACTACCAGGGTCCGTTGGGTTATGGGGAAGGCACCTATTGGGTATACGGCATCTATCGCTCGACGGCGCCCGAGACAGCCGCCGTCGATTATCGCGACTTCACGATGGTCACCGGATCGCAGGCGATCGGCTGGCAGGGTGTGGGCGGCACGACACCGACGACACCCACGTCGCCAACCATCCCGGTAAACCTCGCGCCGACGGTGACGCAAGCGTCCGCTTCACCGGGGACGGGAGTCGGGCATAACGGCGATACCATCACAATGACGCTCGGCTTCAGCGAGGCCGTGATCGTCAGCGGCACGCCTACGCTGTCGCTCAACGATGGCGGAACGGCCATCTATGTCGGTGGCTCGGGCACGAGTTCGCTCACCTTCAAAACGACCGTCGCACCGACCGACAAGGACACCTCGGCGCTGGCGATCACCGGCGTCAATCTTGGCGGAGCCAGCATCAAGGATACTTCCGGTCTTGCGGCGAACCTCTCAGGTGCGGTGAAGACGTTCACCGGTCTGCAGATCGATGCGACGCCGACGGCGCCAACCACGCCAACCACGCCAACTACGCCAACTACGCCAACTACGCCAACCAACCCAACGACCCCGACGACCCCCATATCATCCGTCACCAAGCCGGTCCTCACCGTCGCGGACAACACGCTCTCGGTGCGCGGCAGAGGCGGTACGGTCGACCTGGGAACCAAGGTGACAACGACCGATACCAACGATCGCGTGACCGTGACCATCACGGGCCTGTCGAGCTATGATACGATCACCGACAAGCTCGATGGTCAGACGTTCAGGGGAGATAGCATCACCCTGACGGCTGCGCAGGTCGCGAGCGGACTGGAGCTGCACTCCAACTACGGTCGCGGGGTTCATCCCGCAACTACGCTCACACTGACCGCAAATGCGACGGACCCGGTCACCGGCGCTGTGACGTCAGCCGCGCCGCAGACCATCACCGTGACGGATACGCGATCTGCGACTACGACGCCCACGACGCCCACGACGCCGCCGCAGACCCCCACCGTGCCGCAGACGCCCACGGTGCCGCAGACCCCCACCGTGACGAATCCTCCCGCTTCGGGCTCGGGAGGTTTCGGGGGCGTTGCGGTGCAGCCGCGCCTGGACCCGGTCACCAGCACTGCGGCGCCGACCACGTCGCAGCCGGTAGCCGCGACGGAGCATCCGCGTGGGACTGCCGGAGGCGCAGGGTTCCTGGCGAACCAGGGCTTTACGCTGCTGCAGCAGCAGATGGAGCCGGCCACCAGCACGCTGGCGACCACCAGTCCGCAGGCGATCGTCACCAGTTCTCAGCTTGCGACAGGTACGACCACGGCATCCCTGGCAAGCCAGAGCTTCGCGCTGCTGAACCAGTATCTGGCCGGTGGCTCTGGCCGGACGGATTCCGGGCAGATCGTGGCGGCCGTGTCGCAAGCGGCCGGTTTTGGTCAGGAAGGGCTCCTGGCCAGACCGCATTGACCCGCGTCCCCACCCAGGCGCATCCGCGCCTGGGTGGGGCACCACCAAGAGTTGGGAATGCAGAGAAGGAACAACAAACGCGGCCGGTAGCCGCGAAGGGTTGAGTTAAAACATTATGGCGATGCAGAATGGGAATGCCCACGCCGCAGACCATGGGCTTCGAGCCTTGGCTCTGTTCCTGCGCCTTCATGGCGTCCACACCGAGCCCGATCAGCTCCGCGATCGCTGCGGAAGCAGCACGATAGGTATCCGCGCACTGCTTCGTTGCGCGCGCCAGTTTGGAGTCGAGGTCCGTTCGCGAAAAGCGCAATGGACCCGACTTGCCAGCCTCAAGCTGCCGGGAATCGCAGCGCTGCGTGACGGCGGGTTTTTGCTTCTCGGCAAGGTTGACGACAACGGAGCGCTTGTGCTGCGTCCGACCGCGTCGCGTCCGGAGTTGTTGACGCGCACCGAATTCGAGGAAATCTGGGACGGTCGTTTGATCCTCACTGGATCGCAAAACGTCGCCAATCGGATACTCCACGCCCTCGATGACATGAGCGTCTTCGTGCGTGGTCTGGCGCGACCCGCCGTCGACGTCGCGATGCGTGCTCGCGACACCGTGATGCATGCCCGCGATACATTGATGGGTATGTGCTTCAGCGAACGAAGCGATATGTCTGTCCAGCCGGCCATATCCGAATCCGAGGTTGCGAGCACCGAACTGGAGAGCGGCGACGAATCCGGGCTCGTGGCCGTAACGATCCTGTTGCGTTGCCATGGCGTTGCCGCCGATCCGGAACAGATCCGGCATCGCATGGGCGCGGCGCGACTCGGTGTTACCGAAATCCTACGCTGCGCCAAGGAGTTCGGACTCAAGGCGCGGGCACAGAAGACGAGCTGGAGCAGGCTTGCGGTCACGCCGCTGCCGGGCATCGCGCTGCTGCGCGACGGCGGCTTCCTGATCCTCGGCCAGATCGTCGACGACAAGCTGATGGTTCAGCGCCCAGTGTCTCCCCGCCCCGAAACAATGACGCAGGCCGAGCTCGAGGCGATCTGGGACGGCGACATTATCCTGATGACGCGGCGCGCGTCCCTGAGCGATCTCTCCCGCCGCTTCGATATCGGCTGGTTTGTCGGCGCGGTCCACAAGTATCGCCGTCTTCTCGGCGAAGTGCTGGTCGCGTCGTTCTTCCTTCAGTTCTTCGCCCTCATCTCACCGCTATTCTTCCAGGTGGTCATCGACAAGGTGCTCGTGCATCGAAGCATGAGTACGCTCGACGTTCTGGTCATAGGCCTTGTCGCGCTGACCGTGTTCGAGGCCGTTCTCGAGACGCTGCGCGTCTATCTGTTCGCGCACACCACGAACCGCATCGATGTCGAGCTCGGCGCCCGGCTGTTTCGTCACCTGATGGCGTTACCGATCGCGTATTTCCAGGCCCGCCGGGTCGGCGATTCGGTCGCGCGCGTCCGCGAACTGGAGAATATCCGCCAGTTCCTGACGAGTTCGGCGCTTACGCTCGTCATCGATCTGCTATTCACGATCGTCTTCCTTGTAGTGATGTTCTACTACTCGACGACGTTGACGCTGATCGTTCTGGCGTCATTCCCGTTCTACATCGGCATTTCCGTGTTGGCTGCGCCGCTGTTTCGCCGTCGCCTCGATGAGAAGTTCAATCGGGGCTCCGAGAACCAGGCCTTCCTGGTCGAGAGCGTCACGGGCGTCGAGACGCTGAAGGCCATGGCGGTCGAGCCGCAGATGCAGCGCCGGTGGGAGGAGCAGCTCGCCGGCTATGTAAGCGCGAGCTTCCGCGTGCTTAGCCTGAACAATACGGCGAGCCAGGCGGTCCAGATGATCAACAAGCTGGTCATCGCGGCAACGCTTTACTTCGGCGCCAGGCTTGTGATCGGTGGCGATCTCACCGTCGGCGAGCTCGTCGCGTTCAACATGCTGGCCGCACGTGTGAGCACGCCGGTGCTGCGTCTCGCCCAGATGTGGCAGGATTTCCATCAGGCCCGCCTGTCGGTCGATCGCCTCGGTGACATCCTCAACACCATCCCGGAGCCGAGCTTCAGTCCCGGCCGCGCCGCACTACCGCCGATCCGCGGCCAGGTCACGTTCGATCACGCGACGTTCCGCTACCGCATCGACGGCCCTGAGGTGCTGCACAATGTGTCATTCAGTGTCCAACCCGGCCAGGTCGTCGGCATCGTCGGCTCGTCCGGCTCGGGCAAGAGCACCATCACCAAGCTGATCCAGCGTCTCTATGTGCCGGAGAGCGGACGCGTGCTGGTCGACGGCGTCGATCTCGCGATGGTCGATCTGACCTGGCTGCGGCGCCAGATTGGTGTCGTCCTTCAGGAGAACGTGCTGTTCAACCGCTCGATTCGCGAGAACATCGCCCTGGCCGATCCGACGATGTCGATGGAACGCGTCATCGAGGCGGCGTCGCTCGCCGGCGCTCACGACTTCATTTTGGAACTGCCCGAGGGTTACGACACCGTCGTCGGCGAACGCGGCAGCACCCTGTCGGGCGGGCAGCGGCAACGTGTCGCGATCGCACGTGCGCTCATTACCGACCCGCGCATCCTCATCCTCGACGAGGCGACGAGCGCGCTCGACTACGAAAGCGAGCGTGCCATCCAGCAGAACATGAAGCGAATTGCCGCCGGCCGGACCGTGTTCGTCATCGCCCATCGGCTCTCGACCGTGCGCAATGCGAACCGGATCATCACGCTCGAGCATGGCCGCATCGTCGAGGACGGCAACCATGATGAGCTGATCCGTTCGAACGGACGTTACGCAAACCTCCATTATCTGCAGGCCGGTATCCATGACGTCCGCTAGCCGAAATATCGTCCCGTTTCCGAAACCCCCGGTTCCGGCTCGCCGCCGCGAGCAGGAAATCGCGTTCCTGCCAGCAGCGCTGGAGATTACTGAAACGCCGCCGTCGCCGATCGGGCGCGCGATCGGCGCCAGCATCATCGCGGTCTTCTGCTTCGCGCTGGCCTGGGCGTCGTTCGGCAGCGTCGATATCGTCGCCACCGCGACCGGCAAGATCGTGCCGGGCGGTCGCACCAAGCTGATCCAGCCGTTCGAGACGGGGGTCGTTCGCGCCATCCACGTCCGCGACGGGCAGACCGTAAAGGCCGGCGACGTTCTCATCGAACTCGATCCGACGATGACGGAAGCCGACAACGAACGCCAGAAGAGCGATCTCCTCGCGGCCGAACTCGAAGTCGCCCGGCTCCGTGCCGCGCTCGCAGATGATCCGCTTGCCGCCTTCCGGCCGCCGCAGAGCGCAAGCGAGGCGGAGATCGAGATGCATCGTCAGTTCCTGATCAGCCAGCGCGCCGAACAGAATGCCAAGCTCGCCGAGATCGAACGCCAGCAGAGCCAGAAGGAAGCAGAACGCGGAACCACTTCGGCGAGCGTCGCGAAGCTGCAGGCGACGATACCCGTGCTGCAGGAGCGCGTGGACATCCGCAAGACCCTGGTCGAAAAGGCACTGGCTTCGAAGGTCGTCTATCTCTCCGAATACCAGGAACTGGTCGGTCTTCAGCAGGACCTCCTGCTGCAGCAGAGCCGGCTGCGCGAAGCCGATGCAGCCACAGCGTTGCTGAAGGAAACCAGGGAAAAGACCGCCGCGGAATATCGGCGCTCGACCTATGACGCACTTGCGAAAGCCGAGCAGAAAACCGCGAGCGCTGCGCAGGAGGCGATCAAGGCAGAACGGCGCACGAAACTCCAGCGTTTGACCGCATCCGTCGATGGCGTCGTGCAGCAGCTCGCCGTTCATACCGTGGGAGGCGTGGTGACGCCGGCCCAGGCGCTCGCCGTAGTGGTTCCGAGCGAGAGCCAGCTCGAGATCGAGGCCATGCTTTCCAACCGCGAAATCGGATTCGTGCATCCGGGACAAAAAGCGGAGATCAAGATCGATACATTTAACTTCACGCGCTATGGGCTTCTTCATGGCGAAGTGCTCAGCGTTTCGTCCGACGCCATCACCCGCGACCGGCAACAGGGCACTTCGAATGATCGGGCCATGGGCGCGGCGACGAACAGCAGCGAGCCGAAAGGTCAGGAGCTGGAATATGCCGCTCGTGTCTCGCTCGACCGCAAGGCCATGCAAGTAGACGAGAAACTCGTCAAGCTTGGGCCCGGAATGGCCGTGACGGTCGAGATCAAGACGGGCTCGCGAACCATCATCAGCTATCTTCTCTCGCCGCTGGCAAGATACAAGCAGGAGTCTTTGCGGGAGCGGTAGGATGCCGTCTTCCATCCGGCGAGTCCGCGCGCCGCCCCGGCGAGCGGCGCTCCGGGCGCCTGATCGACGCCCGTTAGCGATTTTCATCGAAGCGCCGGCGCGACGCAATAATCCCAGGCTCAGATCGGCGGGAGCACGATTTCCGAATACAGCCTGTCGAGGTCGCCAGCCGGACCGTGTTCGTCATCGCTCATCGGCTCTCGATCGTGCGCAACGCGAACCGGATCATCACGCTCGAGCATGGCCGCATCGTCGACGATGGCAGCCATGACGAGCTGATCCGGCTCGAACGGACGTTACGCAAACCTCCACTATTTGCAGCCCGGATCCATGACGTCCGCTCGCAGCAACATCGTCCCGCTTCCGCGACTCCCGGCCCGCCGCCGCGAGCGAAGTCGCGTTCCTACCGAAATCGCCAGTTCCTGATTAGCCAGTGCGCCGAGCAGAACGCCAAGCTTTCCGAGATCGAGCGCCACCAAAGCCAGAAGGAGACGGAACTGACTCTACGCCCGGCCACTCCGTGTCCCTCGCCAATTCAATTCGGTAACATGCGGGTCGCGGGGTGGAATCGACGATAAATGAGTATTGAGGAGTAACTACAATGGTCCGTTGAGCCGCGGCCATGCCGGATTAAACTGTCGGCGAGCGCCCGTCTGGACCGTTGTCCGGACGGTGCCGCCATGGACGCGTTGCTTTCGGCGGAAGGATTTGACCGATGACCACGTGGGTTCAGAAGGTTGCTGCTTGGCCGAACTACACGCTGCGCGATCGTATCAATGTGTGTGGAAGCAATCTCCGCCGTTACATCAAATGGTGCGTGGTGACCGTCGGCCTGACAATTTTCGTCACCCAGGCAAGGGCCGAATACCGGGTAAGCGTCGGAGACGTACTGGAGGTTGCGGTGGCGGGCGTGCCGGAGCTGCGGCAGCGCGCTCCCGTCCAAGTGGATGGCAACATTTCGCTGCCGCTGGTTGGAACGCTCTCGGTCGCCGGCCTGCCCTTATCGCAGATCCGAGCCCAAATCGGCGCCGCGCTGGCGCGCAAGGTGTTTCGACAGAGGACGTCGGACGGCCGCGAGGCCGTCATCGTCATTGACGCGGATGAGGTAACGGCGATCGTGTCGGAATACAGGCCCGTATACGTAAGCGGGGACGTGTCGAAGCCGGGTGAGTACGCCTACCGTCCATCCACTACCGCACGCCAGCTCATAGCTGTGGCGGGCGGCTACGACGTCATGCGCATCAGAATGAACAACCCGTATCTCGAGTCGGCGGACCTCAGAGCCGAGCATGGATCGCTTTGGACGGAGTTCGCCAAAGAGCAGGCACACTTGTGGCGTATCAAGTCGGAACTCGGAGAGGCGTCCCAGATCAGCCCAAGCGCGGGGACGGAGGTACCGATAGCTCGATCGGCGATTTCGGAAATCGTCAATGCGGAAGCGGAATATTTGAAGACGAAGCAGAATGACTATCAGCTGGAGAAGGCGTTCCTTCAGCGCGGCGTTCGACAGGGAGACGGTGAGGTCCGGGTGCTGTCAGAGCAGCAGAAGAAGGAGGAAGAAGGATTTCAAGCGGACCTCGAAGAACTGCAAAAAGCGACCGATCTGTTCGCCAAGGGGAATGTGACCAGCCCGCGCGTTACGGATGCGCGTCGGGCGGTGTTGCTGTCATCAACCCGGAAGCTGCAAGCCTCCGCGCAACTGCTGCAGGTCAAGAAGCTGCAGGAGGAGTTAGCGAGAAAGCTGACAAAGCTCGACGATCAGCGGCGACTTGACCTGCTCCGTGAGCTGCAAAGCACGAGCGTAAGGCTCAACCAAATTCGCGAAAAGCTGCAGAGCGTCGGCGAGAAGATTCAGTACACTGCGATGGTTCGATCACAGCTCGTACGAGGAACCGGCAGCAAGCCGGACATTGCCATCACTAGAAAAGGCGAGAAAGGGCCGGAACGGATTATCGCGAGCGAAGATAGCGAGTTGCAGCCCGGTGACACCGTCGAGGTCACCCTGCGATACCAGGATGTTCCTGACGTACCTTCCCGAAAGGTAAGCAGTTCGATCTCCCCATCGGCGACGGTCCGGACTGACGTGACCGCATCTGATTCGCCGCGGGTCGGCAGCAGGTGATGAGGACCGGAAGCGGCATGATCGTCGGCACCAGCAGATCGAGCGAAACGGGCAATTCGCTTTCTCTTCGACGGCATGAAACAACCGGTCAGCCTGCATCAGGAACGCACGCAGCTATCAAGTTCGCACCTTACCGTGAAACGCGGGACGATACTGGACGCGCCTGCATGACGGATGGTCAGTTGACGGTCCAATGAAAAAATTACGCAAATTGATCAGCAAGTTCACTCCCGAGCGCATCTTGCGCAAGTCGTCCCTGCTCATCATGGAAAATTTTCAGGGGGTCGATTTCTCCAGGATCGTGTGGCCGGAAGAAGTCGGGTTAGACTCCAAATATGTAGGGGAGTCTACGCCAACGTGGAACAAATATCTTGTTCGACTCCTGAAAGATCTCCACATCAACGATCAAGATACCATTCTGGATATTGGCTGCGGAAAAGGCAGCGCCATGTTGGCCATGCTCAAATTCCCTTTTGCAAGGGTGGATGGCATCGAACTTTCCCAGCCGATCAGTGAGACTGCAATTCGAAACCTTACAAAACTCAAAAAGCAACGCTGGCAGATATTCAACGGCGACGCGATCACCTGCAAGAACTATAACACTTATAGCATGCTCTATTTCTACCATCCGTTCCCGAAGGAAATCATGAGGCAGGTCGTTGCCAATATCCATTCATCCATCTCAGGCAGGCAACAAGAGATGTTGGTTATCTACAACAATCCGGTCTGTCATGAGGAGATCGTCGAAAATGGCGTGTTCTGCAAACTAAGGGAATATCCGAACGGATACGGAGACAGAATCTTCGTTTATTCGAACAAAGATCTGCAGCATTCCAGGTTGCATCGTCCCCTTTCATAGTATTTTTCACTTAGTCGCGGAAAATTAAAGCGTCGCTGATAGCGCAACTCAATGGACGGCCGAACTCGAAAAGAGCAAGCAGCAACCTGTTCGAGCGCGAGATTCACGCAGCATGGTTGTCGCCATCGTTGACCACGCGAGCTATTCCGCCGCCAGTCGGTCCCCCTCTGCGACCTGCTCTTTCGAACTACCGATTCCGGGTAGACTACCCCACACTACTTTCCGTGGACAGTCGTCTTCCGGCAATGTGCAATTGCGGTAGATGTCCCAACGGAGTCACGCTGGCCTCGCATCGTTTCTGCCTTCAGTACTGCGTGTTGAATCATTTTCGGCCGGGATCGGACAAGCGAGCTGGAACTCCATTGCCGCTGCCACGCGCCTCAGCTGTCTAAGGGAGATTGTTGAACATGGCGAAAGTAGTCGGCATCACTGGATTCGAGAACGCGATTCCATTCAAGAAAAAGCATTGGCCGGGCCTGGAAGAACGCGAATACCGAATATCTCAGGGTCACGATTCGGCTGCGGTGCTGGTGGTCGACGGCGAGATTGTCGCTGGAGCCGCCGAAGAGCGCTTCAGCCGCAAAAAACACACCGGTGACTTCCCGATTGGCGCTATCCGCTACTGCCTGGAGAGCGCGGGCCTGAAACCCGCCGACATCGACGAAATTTCCCACGGCTTTGACTATTCTCCCTACAAAGCCGCCTTCAGGCTGGATCCGACTTCCGCCGAGCAATACAGGGAAGTTTTCTCGCGCGAAAAACTGCTTTCGCAAGTGAACCAGCACCTGCCAGGATTCCCCGCCGACAAGGTTCACCAAGTCAACCACCATTTGTCCCACGCCGCCAGCGCCTACTACACCTCCGGATGGGATGAATGCCTGGTCGTGATCCTCGACGGCATGGGCGAAGTTCACGCCGTCACCATTTATCACGCGCACGACAACAAGATCGACAAGCTCGCCGAAATCACCGCGCAGGATTCCATCGGCATCCTCTATTCCGCTCTCACGCTGCACCTTGGCTTCGACTTCAACTCCGACGAATATAAAATCATGGGACTCGCCCCTTACGGGAATCCCGCTCGCTATCATCATTTCTTTGAGCAAGCCGTGGAGCTGCTCGACAATGGCCTGATCAAGATTCCACTTCTTCGTCTGAACAACGAGCGTCTTGATCGCGAAACCTACGGCGCGACGCGACGCTACCTCGAAGAGCACCTTATCCCGGCTCGCGATCCTGACAGCGACACGAACGACGACCATCGCGACGTCGCTGCGGCGTTGCAGGAATGCCTCGACAACGTCATGCTCCATATCTGCGGCCACTTCGGCCGCAAGACCGGCCTGCGCAAGCTCGCTATGGCGGGCGGTGTCGCGCTCAACTGCACTGCAAATGGCCGCCTTCTTCAGTCTGGTCTATTCGACGACATCTACGTTCAGCCGGCCGCGGGCGACGACGGCTCCGCCCTTGGCGCCGCGCTCTGGTCGGCGTCGCGCAACGGCGGTGTAAAAAACGTCCGGATGCCGGTTCCCTTCCTCGGCCCCGAGCACTCGCAAGCCGAAATCGACAAGGCTCTCGCTGACGCCGGCAGCCGCATCGAGGTCACCCGCTTCCCGAATCTTGAGCAAACCTGCGCAGAAGCAGCCAGGCTCATCAAGGCCGGACGCGTGCTTGGCTGGTATCGCGGGCGCATGGAGTTCGGTCCGCGGGCCTTGGGTCACCGCAGCATCTTGGCCGATCCCGGCCATCCGGAGATGCGTGATCGGATCAACGCGATGGTCAAGATGCGCGAAGCCTTCCGCCCGTTCGCTCCGGCGGTGAGTCTCGAACAGGTACAGGATTGGTTCGAGGTACCGAAGGGCCTCGAACTTCCCTACATGATTATGACCGCCGATGTTCGTCCTGAGCATCGTGCCGCGCTGCCTGCGATTACGCACGTCAACGGCTCGGCCCGGGTGCAGACGATCAACAAGAAGGACAATCCGGAATTCCACGCATTGGTACAGGCCGTCGGCAAGGTGACTGGCCGGGAAATGGTGCTGAACACGAGCTTCAACGTGAAGGGTCAGCCGATCGTCAACACCCCGCGCGAAGCCATCGACACGTTCCTCGGCACAGGCATCGAGTTTCTCTTTCTCGAGAACACACTCGTTCGCCGCGCAGGGCAGAAGTAGTCGGCGCAAAGGCACACAATTTGCGGAGCGTTGGAGCGTCGCCCGCGCTGCTCTAACGTTCGGCTACGCAACCTCGACCAGCTCTGCGCCTTCGACGTGCTGGCCGCAAGCGGCAATGATCTCCTCCCCTCTCGATGCGCAATGTACCGCGAACAACTGCCGGCGCGGCGTCCTGAGGGCGTCTTCATCAATCCATGGCGGGTTGCGATGGCGCCCGCGACGGCCATAACCGGCGGAACCCAAGAGGAGTGCCCCTTTTTAGCAACTATTCCACCCGGCACACTTACGTAGGGTGGCCCCGCGTACCGGCTTACGGCGCGATCCCGGTACTGAGAGCAGGCCACCATGGCAAGCTCCGCGCCTGGGCTAGTTACGCAGGCAGTAGAGCAAAGCCGAGAGGAAAAACTCATGTTTCAAAGATTACTTAAGTTCGCTGCATGGGCCGGCCTGTGTGTCATTGCTTATTCGACCCTGTCGCCACTTGGAGATAGGCCGATTTTGCTGACCTCGTCGAAGCTGGAACATGTTGCAGCATTTGCCGTTCTCGGCACGCTCTTCTGCTTGGCCTATCCCCGACGCACTCTTGCCGTCCTGCTTATCGTACTTGGCAGCGCCGCATTGCTTGAGCTTCTGCAGCTTCTTACCCCAGATCGCCATGCGCGAACCTTGGACGCACTCCAAAAAATTGCCGGAGGCGCCGCAGGCGTTTTCGCTGGCCGCGCAATCCTGCGTTTCGATCGAGCACGCTTCTGGTTGTTGCCCGCCTCAGACCCGCACCCACGCCTTGAAATTCGCTGCGAGGATATCCCGCGTCGTGCTTCCCGAACTGTCGAGAAGGCCACCAACATCAGACATCGTACCAATTTGCACGATTGATCGACGCGTCACCGAGCCGCCATGAGCGGCTGTTATCGTTAGATTGTCGTGGCGTCCTGGAAACTCCTCACGGCAACTTCATCTCCCGCTCGCGGTCCGCCACGATAGTTCCGCTCCATCGAGCCGCCAGGTCAGATTTGAGAGCTGATGGTCGGCGCTGGGGGCTGATCTCGGGATCCAGCGCTCACGGTTTCACATAGGTCCATCCCTTCTCCTGTAGCTCCATCACGCGTACGACGCCCGACTTGACTTCTTCCGCCTGAGGGACGATCGGGATGTCCTTGTTCTCGGCCTTGTGCATTTTTTCCAGGGTGTTGCCGCAGGCCTTGAACGACACCTCCGGCGTACTCAGCATCATCTCCTCGATGCGGGCCTTTACCGGCGACGTGTCGGCGCGCAGCATATGCAGGCCGGGCCCAAACGTGACCACCTCAATTTTCACCTTCTCGCCGAGATCCTTGTAGTACTGCGCGACATTCGTTGCGTTGTTGAGCGCGAGGTTCATCGCGGCGGGGTCGTTTGTGTTCACCTGCAGGATCAATTGATGCGCTTCGGGTGCAAGCCGAGCGTTGGCCGCCAGAGGGGATCGTTCCCTTTTTTGTGTGACGGCTTTTTGCGTGGCGGCCCGGTTTACCGCAACGCGCGGCTGGTCCGTATCGGGATTCGTCGTTGTCGGTACCCAGTACCGCCCGCCCTGCTCCGCTGCCGCAAAGGATGCGGCGAACAAGACCGTGACGGCTCCTAACGTAGCTGTCTTCGCAATGTGCTGAAACATGTTCATCGTGCTCTCCTGTACAAACGTCATTGGACACCATCACCTGTTCGGCTTCTCGGCCGAGCGTGACCATTTGCATGAAACACTCAGCTTCGCGCGCACCGCTTCCCACCCGCCGAGTGAAAACATTCCATTCAGCGCGGTCCCAGCGCGGGGTGCAAGCTGAACGCTGAGGTTTCCAGCGTCGGGCAGAGATTGCAGCAAGCCAATAATGTCACCTGCGAACGCGACCCCTGCCCCGGAAGCCGGCGGCACTGCCGCGATTTGCACCTGCTGACCGTCGTTAACACGATACAAAATCGCGTAGTTGTCGCCGCGGCCCGAAATGCCGGGTCCTGCGACGACCAGTTCGGTCCGCCCCCCGCGGCAGCGAATTGAAAGTTTCATTGTGGATGCCGCCGCACCATCGTGTGACACGGCCGTAGCGACAACGACGGGCAAATAGTCGACTGGCGAAGTCGTTTGACTGATGATCCAGTTGTCTTCTTTGGAAGCCGCCTGAAGCGCAGGCGCGATCGTCGACGAGGCCTTGTCCGGGCACTCCACCCCTCCGGCGCGCTCGGCCGGGGTGCAGTCGCGCATTGGCTCTTCTGCCCCTTGCGTCAAGGCAATCCCGCTCGTGAGCGCGATTGCAACTACAACCGGGATGATGGCCGCGCCTCTCATTGCGATACATGCGCTGCGCGCGGTTGGCGTTCGAGCCACGTTTGCGCCGCAGGGAAGCGCGCCAGGCCAGGAACCGTCGCCGAGAGATTGATCGATTTCCATTTCGGGTCGAAGCCGGGTTCCTGCAGCTTGCCAATCCGCGAGAACAGGTGGGCGACAAAACGTTCGACGCGCTGAAAGCGGTTCGACTGGGCTGGAAAATTGAAAGCGACGAGCGCGGTCGGAACGGCAATCGTTGTTACTCGTTCGCCCGGCTTGATCAGATTGGGATAGTCCGCGGCATCGAGCGCGGCGGGCAAATAGTAGTCCTCGAACTTGCTGTCATAGGGCATTGGCAGGAACTTGAACCCCGGCTCCCAACGGCCGCGCACGAAAGCATCTACCGGCTTCGACGTAATGAAGACGACCCCGGCCATCTCGCCCTTACGCATCTGCTCGAGCGCGACCTGATGCGGGATGAACGTCTTTTCCACCTCGACGCCGATCCGACTGAAGATCAGCGGACCCGAATAGGCCGCTGCGGTGCCCTGGGTATTGAAGTTCACTTTTTTACCAGCCAGATCGTTCAGACTCTGAATCTCGGGACGAACGAAGATATGAAGTTCGGACGGAAACAGATTCAGGACGTAGGCAAGCCGTTTCTGAATATCCGGCACCTCGCTTTTATATTCTTCCAGCACGTCGGAATTGATGATCGCGGCGTCGATGCCGCGCAAATACAGCAGTGAATTCACGTTTTCCGTGGCACCGCGTGTCACGACCGGCAGAACGTGCAGATTGGGTCCATCATCTACGACGCGGGCGATCTCCGCCGCCAGGCGGATGGGCGCACCTTCGAGAAGGCCTCCTGCAACACCGACTGTCCAGGCATTCATCGCTACTTGCGGCTTTTGCTTCGGGGACTCGCGAGGCAACAGACGAGCGACTTGCGGCCGGGATTTTTCCGTCTGCGCGTTCGCGGCGAACGGCTGAATAATCACGGGCAAAGCAGCCAATGCCAATAGCAAGAAACGCGGACCAAAACCAACAAACCAATTCATCAGCCAATTCCTTTCCAAGCTTTGAAGACGTTGCCGATCCCCCAGCGCCGAAAAATGCGACGTACCTGAGATCTCGTAGGCGGCACCTACGTCATCCTTGCTTGAGAATGACCGCCTCTTCACTGGGCGATCCGTCTGCAATTAGCCGCCGCACGGCGCGACGGCCTTTTCCAATGCGCTATCACTTACGTTCTTTATGCACTTCTACATTATGCACTTTGCTTGGCCGGCAATTCCATTCCTCGCATGGAGGATCCGCGCCACCCTTCCGAGTTAGGCGCACCGTCGTGCGGACCCGATTGGCCAATGCAGCGGCGTTCGCGCCTCGTCCCTCATTATTCTCTTAGCGGCTTGCTGCGCGAAACTCTTAAGGGGTACGTCGAAGGAAGCAGCTCTCACACCAGGCGATGCGGTGCGCCGCTGAGCGTGTGCCGGCCGTCGCAGACCATCAGGCGGTGTTGCCGGCGTCCACGGTCAAAACGGTGCCGGTGATGTTGCGGCCGCCTTCTCCGAGGAGATACTCGACCATGGAAGCGACGTCGTCGGCCTCGGGCAAGCGGCGCAATGCGCTGCGGCCCGCGATACGCCGTCGACCGTCGTCGTCCAGCGACTTGGTCAATTCGGTGTCGACGAAGCCGGGCGCGATCGCGTTCACGGTGATGCCGAGCTTGCCGACTTCGCGGGCCAGCGAACGGGTGAAGCCGCCGGCCGCGGCTTTGGACGCGGCGTAGACGGACAGGCCGTTGTAGCCGGTCGAGGCGATGATGGAGGAGATGTTGACGATGCGCCCGGCGCCCTCGGCCATCATATGGCGCACCACGTATTTGGTCAGAATGATCGGCGACAGCACGTTCAGACGGATCAACGCCTCGATCTCGGCGTTGCGCATATTGGCCAGCAGGCCTTCGGTGCCGATCCCGGCATTGTTGACAAGGCCGTAGATCGCGCCGAAGGCGTCGCGCAGCTCCTTCACGAAGGCGGGAATCTTGTCTGTCTGGCCGAGATCGAACGCCCTGAAGTGCAGGCGGCCCGCGCCCGTCTCGCGGATGGCCCGTCCCAGATCCTCGCTCTCGCGGCGCGCGACCGCGACCACGTTGTAGTCGCCGGATGCGGCGAGCCTGCGCGCAATCGCAAGCCCGATGCCACGGCTGCCACCGGTGACGAGGACGTTACGCATCGGCGCGCGCCAGTTTTCCCGCTGCCGTGACGTCGAGCCGCTCGACGAAGCGGATCACTGCAGGAACTTTATATGACGCCAGGGAGTCCTTGCACCGGCCGAGAATCTCCGTGCGGATCGTTTCCTGGCGACCCGCATCAGCGCCGTCGGCGAGAACAATGTCGGCGACCACGATGGCGCCGGTGATCGGGCTCCTGCGCGACCGCGCGCGCGACATCCGCACCGACTCGTGTCCGTTGATCACGGCCTCAACCTCCTCGGGATGGACCTTCAGTCCGCCGATGTTGATGATGCCACCGCGCCGGCCGACGAAGTGGTAGCGCGCGCCGCGCAGTTCGACCATGTCGCCAGTGTCGACGAATCCCTCGGCATCGGCGAGCGGTGGCGCGCGGGCGCCGATATAGGCGTACGCCGTGCGATGGGAGCGGATCCGGAGCGAGCCGTCGACGACCTTCATCTCGACGCCGTCGCGGTTCCGGTCGATGAGGTTGGCGGGAAAACCCTCGCGCCCATCGTCGACCGCGAAACCGACCCCGGCCTCGGTGGAAGCATAGGCATGGCCGACCGACGCATGCGGAAACGCACGGGCCAGGCCGTCGAGCACCGCCTGGTCAGCGATTTCGCCGGACAAACGGACGTAGCGCGGCGAGAAGTTCGCGGCGGCACCGCTCATCAGGAGCTTGCGCCAGTGCGAGGGCGTTCCGGAGATGTGAGTGACGCCGCGCTCGCGCAGCCGTGCCACGTAATCCGCGATGCTTTCTCCGGGCTCCGACAGCACCATCGATCCGCCGCCGATCACGGCGCGCAGGAATATCTGCAGGCCGCCGTAGCGGCGGATGTCGTAGAACGTCGCCCAGGTCGCGTTCGGATGGCGCGCAGCCCCTTCGGCAACGATTGCGCCGGCCAGCCCGTCGAGCGTATGTCCGACGATCTTGGGCGGCCCTGACGTGCCCGAAGTCAGCATCAGCCACTCTGTCGGGCGTTCGGGCTTCCATCCCGCAGCGGCAGGTTCGGGCAGGCCGACGCCGACGACCAATTGCGTGCCATTATCGAATTGCTCCGGCCGATCCGTGACGATCGCATCGATCTCCGCGTCCGCAAGCAGCGCCGGGATGAGACCCGGATCGAGGTCGGGCGGGCACAGAAGCATGCGGCGGGCGACGCCGTCGAGCTCGATCATGGCGAGCGCGGACTGCAGCTGCCCCGACGCCGCCAGCAGCACCGATCGGCCGGACAGCTCGCGGGATCTGCCGATCAGACAGCTGTGCCCGAGAATGCCGGTCAGCGATACGCTGTGCCGGGCATCGGAGATCGTGCGGCCCTTCAGCTCCGGGCCGAGATATTCGCGCAATGCGAAGGTCTCAGGCGGGGACATTCTCGTACACTCTGACGAACTCGCCGACAGTCGACGGAAAGGCGGCATCCTCGGCGATGGTGAACGGATCGATCCCCAGATCGTCTTCCAGCCGCGCGACCAGGATAGCGAACGCCAGCGAATCGAACCCGGTGTCGTGGAGCGATAGATCGTCCTGGAGCTGCGGAAGCGTGACCTTCTGTTCTTCGGCGATCTGCTGCATCGCCGAAAAAATCCTCGACCTAACTGACATGGAACACCTTACCTCTCAAAAAAACGGCTTTCGAGCCGACGCTAGAACCTGAACCCACCCTCCACCATGCGCGCGTAGACGGCGCGGTTGATCGGACAGTAGTCGCCAGTCACCGGATCACGGAAGAACAGCGGGTCGCCCACGACCGAAGGATCAAATCCCTCGCGGATCAGTCGCTGCTTGTTCTGCTTGAAGGTCTCGGTGGCGTCGAGCGCGCGGCAGAACCTGACGAAGACCGGAAGCGCATAGACCGGGAGCCGGCGCGCCAAGTGCGCCGCGAAGATCCTGAAATCGAACCCCTGGTCCACTACCAAAGCCGCCATGCCTGCGCGACCCTCGGCGCCCGGAACGGCGGCCCCGTAGGTCGAAGCGTCGAGAACGCCGGGGCAGCCTCTGATGGCGTCGTTCACTTCGCCGGTCGCGACGTTCTCGCCCTTCCAGCGGAACGTGTCGCCGACCCGGTCAACGAAATGGAAGTATCCCTGCTCGTCGCGCAGCATCAAATCGCCCGTGCGGAACCAGCCATCGCCTTCGGCAAAGACGTCGCGCAGGATTTTATTCTCGGTCTCGGCCGGGTCGGTGTAGCCTTCGAAAAGGCCGCCGCCCCGATCGGCGGGGCCGATGCGCCCGACCGCCTCGCCGATCTCGCCGTGGGGGCAGGCGATGCAGCGCCCGTCGTCGCCGCGGACCGCGCTGCCACTATCTGGATCGACCTTCACGATTGCGGCGGGAAAACGATGCGCCAGCGCCGGCGGGATCCGGCCGATCGCGCCGGGTCTTCCTTCGACGTTGAACAGTGAAAAATTACCTTCCGTCGCGGCATAGAATTCGAGGATCTGCGGAATCGCGAACCGCCCGGCGAACGCCTCCCAGATGTCGCCGCGCAATCCGTTGCCAACGGCCAGCCGAAGTCTGTGTCCTGCTTTTGGCCCGGACGCCGGTGCCTTCAGCAAGTAGCGGCAGAGCTCGCCGATATATTGAAGGACGGTGCAGTTGAAACGCACGATGTCGTCCCAGAAGTTCGTTCCGGAGAATTTCTCAGCGATCGCAACCGAGCCGCCCGCGCGAAGCATGCTGCAGGGCGCGACGACGCCGCCCACGGAATGATGGAGCGGCAGGCAATCGTAGAGCCGGTCATCCACGGAAGCATCCGTGAGCCCGGCAAACCATCCGCCCCAGCCGAGAATGCGGCGATGACTGACGTTCGCCGCCTTCGGCAGCCCCGTGGTGCCCGAAGTGTAGATAAGGAGCGCACGTCCATCGATCGTGACGTGGCCGCGTTCCGCGGAGGACAGCGGGCGGCTGTCCACAGCCGCGAGCGCCGCATCCAGATCGGCGCCTGCGCCACCGGCACCGAGGCTCCAGGTTTGCGGCACGCGATCCAGATGCGGACGCGCGGTCTCGAACGCATCCAAACACTCGGCGGCGAGGATGACATGATCGGCACGTGCGACGTCGATGCAGTGGGCAAGCGACCGACCGACCAGCCTGGTGTTGATCAGCGCCACCGTGCCGCCGACCCTGCTGATGCCGAGCCAGCAGGCGAGATAGTCCGGCCGGTTCGGCATCAGCAGGCAGACGGTGCAGCCGGTACGGATGCCCACGCTCAGTGCCCATCGCCCATATCGGTTGATCCGGGCGGCGAGTTCCCCGTAGGTGAAGGATTGGCCATCCGAGAGCAACGCGGGGCGCGCGGGCTGCCGCTCCGCCCAGTCTTCCACGACGTCAGCGAACAGACGATGCGGCTCGGTCTCAATCTGGGAGGTCAGTTCGATGGCCTTCAGCCAGGTTTTGGCGACGGAAGGACTGCGCCGCGGAGCGCCGGTTGCAGGCGGCCGCTGGATCACCTCTGCTTCCATGACCTGACCATGCAGGCGAGTTTGATCGCTATCCGCCCGCCCCGCCGCCTGGGGCGATGAAGCTGCGACGGAACAGATGACGCCGCGCGGCAGACCGGGCACGACCTTGCGATCATTGTCGAAGCGGCTTCGCTCGGTGCCGAAGCTGTTCAAGTCGCTTCATCCTACCCCAGGTCCGAGCTGGTTGAGGATCAGCCGCTCCAGCGTCTTCACCGATTGGAAATTCTCGGGCGTAATCTCGGGTTGAGGAAGGGTGAGATCGAACTCGGCTTCGACTCTTAGCATCAGCGCGACCATGTCCATCGAGTCCAGTCCGATATCTACCAGCCGCGACTCCGGATGGACGTCAGCTTTGATCGAGTTCTGTTCGAGGACGCTCCTGACGACGAAAAGAACGCGGTCTTGAACGCTGGCGCTAACATATTGCATTTGCTGCATTTCTACCCCATCCATCACGTGACATGGCACGGTCCTCATCGATGTGAAGGATACCTGACTGCATCTTAGTCAACAGTTCTACTTCCGGGGTACCTCTCCCGAAAGCACATTGCTCATCGACATCCACCTTTGCGCCACCGACTTCGCAGACGCCCTCGGTTAGATTCCGGGCTTCGCGCAGCATTCATCTCGACGAGGTGCGGAACGTCGGGTGGCTTGGGCCATAAACGTGCAATAAGTCCAACGTGCAAGAAGTCAAACGTGCAAGAAGTCCAGTTCCGCAAACTCGCCCCGGGAAGTAGCCGAGTTCAATTTTCTTCCGACCGCGCCTCGTTCCGGCAGCGCGCGGCCGCCGTCGCAGAGGCGGCGGCGACGGAGGTCGAAGCGGTGGACCGCGAGGCGCGCTTCCCGCGGAAGGCCATCGACGCGGCGCGCAAGCAGAGGCTCCTGGGCACCCAGATCCCGATCGAATTCGGCGGCGACGGCGCATCGATATCCGACGTAACCGACATGTGTTACGCGCTCGGCCGCGCCTGCGCATCGGCCGGGATGATCTTCGCGATGCATCAGACCAAGGTCGCATGTCTTGTCCGCCACGGCGGGGGCAGCACTTGGCACGAAAAGCTGATGCGCCGCGTAGCGGCCGAACAGATGCTGCTGGCGTCCTCGACCACGGAAGGCCAGAACGGCGGCAACATCCGCTTCAGCTTGGCGGCGGTGGAGCACGCCGGCACCGAGATCTCGCTGCTGCGCGACGCGACCGTGATTTCCTATGGCGCCGAGGCAGACGGCATCGTCACCATCGCCCGCCGCGCGGACGAGGCCGCCGGATCCGACCAGGTGATGCTGGCCATCACCCGGGACGACTATACGCTTGAGCCCACGCTCGCATGGGAAACGCTCGGCATGCGCGGAACTTGCAGCGCCGGCTTCAAGCTGAACTTCAAGGGCACCGCAGAACAGATCTTCCCCGTGCCTTACGACAGGATCCATGCACAGACGATGGCGCCGGTCGCCCACCTGTGCTGGTCGTCGGTCTGGGCCGGAATTGCCGCCGCTGCGGTGGACCGCGCGCAGCTGTTCATCCGCAAGGCCGCCCGCGGATCCGGCGGCAACATGCCTCCCGGCGCGTCACATTTTACCGCCGCCAGGATGACGCTGACGAAGCTGCGCGCCATCATCGCCGCGAATCTCGACTCTTATGCGGCCCGCGAACAGGACGAGCGTGCGCTGTCGTCCCTCGACTTTCAGTCCTCGATCAACCTTCTCAAGGTGGAGGCCTCCGAGCTCGCCGTCGCGACCGTGCTGCACGCGATGCGCGCCTGCGGCCTGTCAGGCTACCGCAACGACACCGACGTGAGCATTGGCCGCCACCTCCGCGACGTGCTTTCGGCTCCAATCATGATCAACAACGACCGCATCCTCGCCAGCATGGGTACCGCCACGCTGATGAGCGCCGTCCCGTTGTCGCTGCGCGATTGATTTTCTCCTCGAAGGAATGGGGCTCGACATGAACGTGGCCATGTTTGCCGCCGCACCGGTGGAACCCGCCGACCCGCTGGACCATCTCGCCGATGTGCTGTTCCACAGGATGGGCTCCCCGGGCGTCTATGGCCGCACTGCACTCTATGAAGATATCGTGGAGCGGCTTGCGGCGCTGATCACGCGGTATCGCGAACCGGACGCCGAGGTGATGCGCTTCCCTCCCGTCATGAACCGCGGACAGCTCGAGCGGTCGGGCTACCTGAAGAGCTTCCCGAACCTGCTCGGCTGCGTCTGCGGCCTGCACGGCACGGAAAGCGAGATCGACGTAGCGGTCGGCCGCTTAGACTCCGGGGGAGACTGGACCGCAGCGCTATCGCCGGCCGACCTCGTGCTGACGCCGGCCGCCTGTTATCCCGTCTATCCGATCGCGGCGAGCCGCGGTCCGGTACCGGCGGAAGGCTGGCTCTTCGACGTGGCCGCCGATTGCTTCCGTCGCGAGCCCTCACGCCATCTCGACCGGTTGCAGTCCTTCAGGATGCGCGAATACGTCTGCGTCGGCAGCCCCGAACAGGTCTCGGAGTTCCGGGAGCGTTGGATGATGCTTGCGCAGGAGATCGCCAGCGATCTCGGGCTGACCTTCAGGATCGACTACGCCAGCGATCCGTTCTTCGGCCGGGTCGGACGGATGAAGGCGGTGAGCCAGCAACAGCAGGCGCTGAAGTTCGAACTGCTGGTGCCTCTACGCTCCGAGGAGCAACCGACCGCCTGCATGAGCTTCAATTACCACCGGGATCATTTCGGTATCGCCTGGGACATCGCGGATGCCTCCGGCGAGCCGGCGCATACCGCCTGCGTGGCCTTCGGAATGGACCGCCTCGCCGTCGCCATGTTCCACACCCACGGCGGCAACGTCGCCCGATGGCCTACCGCGGTGCGGAACCTGCTCGGCTTCCCCCGGAACGATCGCTAGACGATTTTCAGCATTCGAGGAAATGCAATGCTCCAACGAAATCCCGAGTTAGCCCGCGGCCGAGGAGCCGTAGGGCCAACCTCCATGAAACGAGAGACGATCGCCGTCCACGGCGGCTTCGACAACGATCCGGCCACCAAGGCCGTCGCCGTGCCGATCTACCAGACGGCCTCGTACGCCTTCGACAGCGCCGACCATGGCGCCGCGCTCTTCAACCTCGAAGTGGACGGCTTTCGCTATACCCGGATAGGCAATCCGACCAACGCGGTGCTGGAGAAGCGCGTTGCCGCCATGGAAGGAGGCATTGAGGCGCTCAGCGTGGCGTGCGGCCAGGCCGCGGTGAACTATGCGGTGACCAACATCGCGGATATGGGCACCAACATCGTCTCGGTCCCGCAACTCTACGGCACCACGCATACGCTGTTCGCACACATCCTGCCGCGGCAGGGCATCACGGTCCGGTTCTCGGAAGACGACAGTCCGGCGAGCATCGAAAGATTGATCGACGACGAGACGCGGGCGGTGTTCTGCGAGAGCGTCGGAAATCCGGCCGGAAACGTCTGCGACATCGAAGCGATGGCCGAGGTCGCCCACAGGCACGGTGTGCCGCTGATCGTCGACAACACGGTACCTACCCCGATCCTGCTAAGACCGATCGAATACGGAGCGGATGTCGTGGTGGAGTCGCTGACGAAGTTCATGGGCGGGCACGGCACCACGCTCGGCGGAATCATCGTCGACGGCGGCAAATTCCCGTGGGCGGAGCACGGCCGGCGCTTTGCGATGATGAACGAGCCGGAGAAATCGTACCATGGGCTGGTTTTCACTGAACGCTACGGGCCGGCCGCCTACATCGCGCGCTGCCGCGCCGTCTCCTTGAGGAACACTGGCTCCATCCTGGCGCCGATGAACGCCTTCCTGTTGCTCCAGGGCATCGAGAGCGTCGCGCTTCGAATCGAGCGCCACGTCGAGAATGCCGAGAAGGTCGCACGGTTTCTGCGCAACGACCGCCGCGTCGGATGGGTCAACTACGCGGGCTTCCAGGACAGCCCCTATCACGCGCTGACGCAGAAGTATCTCGGCGGCCGGGCGTGCTCGTTGCTGACCTTTGGCGTGGCGGGAGGGTTCGAGGCCGGCAAGCGGTTCTACGATGCGCTCAGGTTGTTCAAGCGTCTGGTCAACATTGGTGACGCGAAATCGCTCGCCTGCCATCCCGCATCGACCACGCACCGGCAAATGTCGCCAGAAGAGCAGCAAAAGGCCGGCGTACGGCCCGAGATGATCAGGTTGAGCGTAGGAATCGAGCACATCGACGACATCATCGCCGACCTCGATCAGGCGCTCCATGCCGCGGATTGAATCCATACAGCCATGAAGACATCCCGATGCCTGTTCTAGTCGACATAGACGCATACGACCACCACCTCCTCTCGAGAGCACCGAGCGGAAGCGCCGCCGCAATGGGATCACCGGGAAACCGGGGGGAATGTCTCGATATCGGGCTGATCAACAACATGCCGGATGCCGCCTTGATGTCCACCGAGCGCCAGGTGTTCGACCTGCTCGGCGCGGCGGCTGAAAGGCTTGTCGTCAGGCTGCACTTCTACACGATGGAGGCGACGCCCCGTTCGGAATGGGGGCGCGATTACGTGCGTCGATACTACCGCAACACCGACGATCTGGTGCTCGGCAGCCTGGACGGAATAATCGTGACCGGCGCCGAGCCGAGAGCTGCCCGCCTGACGGACGAGCCGTATTGGACCGCGCTCACCCAGGTCATGGACTGGGCCAGGGAGAATACGATCTCGTCGGTGTATTCCTGTCTCGCCGTCCATGCGGCCGTCCTGCACATGGATGGCGTGGGGCGCCGCGAGCTGCCTGCAAAATGCATCGGTGTCTTCGCTCAAACGAAGACGAGAGATCATCCCCTGATGCACTACGTTCCAGCGACCTTTAGAATACCGCACGCCCGGTGGAACGAGGTGCAGCAAGAAGCTATCGCGAGCTGCGGATATTCCGTTCTCACAAAGTCGGCGGAGGCTGGCGTCGATTGCTTCGTCAAGCAGCACAAGAAGAGCCTCTTCGTCCATTTCCAGGGCCATCCGGAATACGAGGCCCAGAGCCTATTGGGCGAATACAGAAGGGACATGGGCCGGTTCCTTCGGGGAGAGAACGAAGTCTGTCCGACGATACCGAAAGGTTATTTTGGTACGAAGGCGGAAGAGATCCTGACCGCCTTCCAGCGAAAAGCCCTTTCGGACAGATGTCCGGAGTTTCTCGCGGATTTCCCCGCCGATCACCTGGCGAGGAATCTGAGAAACGTCTGGCATCTGCCGGCCAGGCGCATCTACCGCAACTGGCTGCTGTACATGGCGTCGCAGCGTGCCACACGCTCAAGGCCGCGGGCCCTTAACGGAAGGAGCCGAACGAGGCCGATCTCGGACCGCGGCGGATACCGCGCATTCGGGCACCATGGGTAACGGCAGGAAGCGCAAGAAGGGGGCCCGCTCCGTGACCGGAATTCCGGCTCGTCGCTACGGACGCAAGCTGGGCGCCGATTCCCGCACCGGACGACGGCCCCGATCCGCTCGCCTGGCTCTCGCTCGCCGACCGGCTGACGAAAAAGCGGGATCGGATCGTATGACGGAGTTCGGAGCATGATCCGATGCCGCGAGATAGGACGAGCCGATCTTGCCGCCGTCGCCGATCTCTTGACGCGCGGCTTTGAGGGCCGCTCGCGCGACTACTGGATGGAGGGGCTCCGGCGCGCGTCCCTGCGCGAGGTGCCCGATGGTTTCCCGCGCTTTGGCTACATGCTCGACCATGAGGGGACGCCCGTTGGTGTTCTGCTGTTGATCTACACTGCACGGGACGACGGCGCCGGGATCTGCATCCGCTGCAATGTTTCCAGCTGGTATGTGGCGCCCGGGTTCCGCAACTACGCGCCGATGCTGACCAAGGTCGCGCAGCGCCACCAGCATGTCACTTACCTCAATATCAGCCCGGCGCACTGGACCTGGCCGACCATCGAAGCCCAGGGATTCCGCGCATATTGCGGTGGCTTGTTCTTTTCCTTCCCCGCGCTGTCGTATTCGGCGAGCGGCATGCGCGTCGAAGTCGTGCAGCAGGACGCGCAGACGATCGACGGCTTATCCAAAGCCGACGTCGCGCTGCTGGCACGGCACGCGGCCTACGGCTGCCTCAGCCTGGCGTGCCGCGCGACCGACGGCCGCGGCTTTCCCTTCGTCCTGCAGCCGATGCGTGCCCGCCGGATCGCGCTACCGGCGATGCAGCTGATCTATTGCCACGATGTCGCCGACTATGTCGCCTGCGCCGGCGCCATCGGCCGCTTCCTGCTCCGGCGCGGGCGGATCTCGGTCGCTCTCGACGCCAATGGCCGCATGAAAGAACTGGTCGGCGTCTATCGCGAGCCGCGTGGGCGCAAATACTTCAAGGGTCCGCAATGCCCCCGGCTTGCCGATCTGTCGGATACCGAGCTGGTGATCTATGGGCCGTAACTCAGTCGCCCGTACGGAGGACCGTGATGATTCCGAGCAGCAAGTCCGTCAGCCATTCGCGGACGTGGACGTTCTTCGAGGGCCGGTGGCACGAGGGCAATGTGCCGATCATGGGGCCACGCACCCATGGGCTCTGGCTCGGCTCGACCGTGTTCGATGGTGCACGCGCCTTCGAAGGCGTTACGCCCGACCTAGACCGCCATTGCGCCCGCGTCAATCAATCCGCGGTAAAGTTCGGGCTCAAGCCGATCGTCGATCTCGACACGTGGCTGGGTCTCGCGCACGAGGGCATCGCCCGCTTCCCAGCCAATGCCGAGCTCTACATCCGGCCGATGTATTGGCCGCAGACCGGCGCCGGCGGCGGAGTGCTCTTCGATCCGGAAACGACGGACTGGTGCCTTAGCATCTACGAAGCGCCGATCCCAAAGCCTGTCGGCAGCGCGATCACGCTGTCTCCGTTCCGCAGACCGACCGCCGAATGCGCGCCGGTCGATGTCAAGGCCGCCTGTCTCTACCCGAACTGTTCGCGTGCGCTGATCGAGGCCGCCTCGCGCGGCTTCCAGAACTGCCTAATGCTGGACATGCTGGGCAACGTAGCGGAATTCGGCAATTCCAACGTGTTCATGGCGAAAGATGGTGCTGTCTACACGCCTGCACCGAATGGAACCTTCCTGAACGGCATTACCCGGCAGCGGGTGATCGACCTGTTGCGCGGCGAAGGCGCCACCGTGATCGAGGCCACGCTGCGCTATGCCGATTTCCTCGCCGCGGACGAGATCTTTTCGACCGGTAATTTCGCCAAGGTCGCGCCGGTGATCCGTATCGACGACCGGAAGCTCACGCCCGGCCCCTTCTATGCGCGTGCGCGGAAGCTGTACTGGGATTTCGCGCACGCGGTAAAGCCGCGGCGTGATGGTGATGGCCTTCCGACTGAGATGGTGTGGCATGGCTTTTCGGGTTGCTGATCTAATCGTCGATGCTCTGATCGCGCATGGCGTCGACCGGGCATTTGGTGTACCCGGCGAAAGCTTTCTTGCGCTCCTCGACGCACTGTACGAACGCGACGAGATCGATCTCGTGACTTGCCGCCACGAGGGAAGCGCCAGTCTTGCCGCAGTCGCCGACGCCAAGCTCACCGGCCGCGCGGGCGTGGTGATGGCAAGCCGCGGACCAGGCGCATCCAACGCGACGCTTGGCCTGCATGTAGCTTCCCAGGAGGCCATACCCCTCGTATTGCTGGTTGGTCAGGTCGAGACGCCGGACCTCAATCGTGACGCAGTCCAGGTGATCGACACCGGGCGGGCGTTCAGTGGCCTTGTGAAGTGGTCCACCAGAATCGATTCAGCAGCCCAGGCGCCCGAGATGATGGCGCGGGCATTTTCCGTGGCGCATAGCGGCACGCCGGGGCCGGTTGTGATCGAGCTCCCTCAGGACGTTCTCGAGATGGAGGCCGGCCAGCTCACCGCCAGGGTTCACGGCGTCGCGCGAGCCGAGCCCAGTCGAGCCGCCGTCGAGCAGGCGGCCGCTTTGGTCGGCGAGGCGGAGAGGCCGATTCTGCTGGTCGGAGGCGAGTGTCGGACTGCGGAATTTCGCAAGGATCTGATCGCAGTGAGCGAGCGCTGGAATGTTCCAGTCGCAGTCACCACCAAGATGCAGGATCAATTTCCGAACGATCACCGGCTCTGGATCGGGCACCTTGGCTTCTTCACCTCGCCAGCCCATGTCAGGCTCTTTGAGCGAGCGGATCTGATCGTTGCGATCGGAACGCGACTCGGCGACTTGTCTTCTCTCGGATTCCGGTTTCCGCGACAATCGCCGACGTCTCAGCCTCTGGTTCACGTCTACCCCGATCCGAATACCATCGGCACTCACTTCCATACCAACGTTGCAATCGTTTCGTCGGCACATCCCTTCTTGAGATCCTGGCTTGACTTGCCGGTCGCCGTACGCGAGCGCGGTGGGTGGATCGAAGCCGCGGCGAAAGCTCGGGAAGCGGTGCACGCATGGCCTGAGCAGCGTATCCCGAGCGCTGATGTCCTTGGCCATGCGGTTGCGGCCGTCGCCAAGCATTTCAGAGCAGATGGTGTCGTGACGACCGACTCCGGCGACTTCGCCGCCTGGGTGCACCGGATATTCCGCTTCAAGCCGTCAGCTCGACTGCTCGGCTCCGCCTGTGGCGCCATGGGCAGTGGTGTTCCTTCCGCATTGAGCGCGAGCCTCCGTTATCCGGATCGTCAGGTGATCGCGTTTTGCGGCGACGGCGGTTTCCTGATGACCGGGAACGAGTTGGCAACTGCCGTTGCGCGCCGGCTCAACATAAAGATCGTGATCTCCAACAATCAATCGTACGGCACCATCCGTTCGCATCAGGAAAGAGCATTTCCGAAACGTCCTTGGGGTACGGACCTCTCCAACCCCGATTTTGCGGCCCTTTCCCGCGCATTCGGCGCGCGGGGCTATACCATCACGGATGCAGCGCAGGCGGCCGAGGTAATCAGAGAAGCAATGTCGGCGAACGGCCCCGTCGTGATCGAAGTTCGATCTGATGTACGCCAAACAATCGATCGATCCCTCGCTGCGGCGTTTGGCTGATGCCTCAGCGTCACGGTAGCTCGCATTGCGGCTTCATCTCACGATTGGACACGGCACAGAGGTGCCTCTTTGGAGGTAACCCACGTTGAGCGACCTGTTAGGTACGTTGCCCTTGCGGCTGAGTGGCTTCTTCTTTTTTTTGCGATAGACTGGTTGTGTGGCACCCGGAAGAACACCCGCCGCTGCCAGCGCCACCGGGATACTTTGTAAAGTCGTGCATAATTACTCAACCCGTGAGGTCTTCGATGCCGCTTGCGCTTATTGAAACCAGCCATTGCAACGTGGATCTCAGGCCGTCGCCGATCGAGCCATCCTGGATCCTGGAAGGCAATCCGGAAGCCCGCTCGTACCCGCTGTCGGTCAGCGCGGACGGCGCTGCCAGGACGCTGATCTGGTCCTGCACCGAAGGCAAGTTCAACTGGTACTACGATGTCGATGAGACCATCATGATCCTCGAAGGATCGATCGTGCTCGAGAGCGAGGGCATGCCGCCGAAGCGTTATGGCGTCGGTGATGTGATCTTTTTCCGCAACGGGGCGCACGCCAAATGGCATGTCGAAGGCCATGTGAAGAAGATCGCCTTCTTCCGCCAGACCAACCCGTTCGGGCTCGGTTTGGCCGTCCGCGCCCTCAACAAGTTCAAGCGGATGTTCTTCGTTCCCGGCGGGCATAGCTCCACGCCGCAACAAGTCCCTGCCCCACTTTATGCTCGCAATGCTACTCGCAAAACACTCGTCCTCGTCGCCGCGCTCTTCCTTGACCACCTGAACCTGGCGGCGCTTGATGGCTTCTTGAAACTTGTACAAATAACGTGAACTGATGTCTGTAATGCCTTGCTGTCCGATTTGGGGGCCATTGCCCAAATGTCATCTCGCTGCACCAAGATCGCACTCCTTATCGATGGCGCCAATCTTCATGCGACCAGCAAGACGCTTGGTTTCGATGTAGATTACAAGCGACTCCTCAAGGAATTCCAAAGTCGCGGCACAGTGCTTCGCGCGTTCTATTACACTGCGATCATCGAGGACCAGGAATATTCGTCGATCCGCCCCCTGATCGATTGGCTCGACTACAACGGCTATACCGTGGTCACCAAGGCGGCCAAGGAGTTCACCGACGCCAGCGGCCATCGCAGGATAAAGGGCAGCATGGACATCAAACTCGCGGTTGATGCCATGGAGCTTGCCGAGCATATGGATCAGATGATTCTTTTCTCGGGCGACGGCGACTTGCGCCCGCTGGTCGAGGCAATGCAACGTCGAGGGGTTCGCGTCACCGTCGTCTCAACCATTGCCAGCCATCCTCCGATGATCGCCGATGAACTTCGGCGTCAGGCCGACGCTTTCATCGACCTCGTGGATTTGAAGTCCAAGCTTGGCCGCGACCCGTCCGAGCGGCCGGTCTCGCGCGAGACGCGCCACCACACGTTACACTTGCAACGCGACCACCATAACTGACAACGACTTTCTCCGATCAGGTAACGCCTACCGCCCAACTCTGCATTTTTACCGCAGGGCAGACGAATCCTGGAATGAAACGACCGCAGGCATTTTCGCGCTGCGGCCCCCGGGCTCAAATACGTCAAATGAAAAACGTTCGATCCGCCGTCCCGGTGCTGCGGACACTGAGCCGAATTTCTTCGAGTGTGGAGTCGCAAATGCTGTTCCAGACGAGGAACATATCGGCTGTTGCGCAACGGAGACAGCATCGAGGACGACCGCGTGCTGCACTGAAGCTCGCGACACCCGCTCGTAACCGTTCGCAGCGCTCAATTGCTCGTATGGAGCGCGCCCCGGGCAGTTCGTTGGTGCGGCCAGGCTACGCGGCCGATCGATCGACTGGATCGACGTTACAGCTCTGGATCGCGAGACAAACCGTTGCCGCCTTCCACAGTGGGCAGAAGCATGAGCGCGATGACAACTTCATCGCGCTCCTGTTTTTCCCTTCGATGTCCGACTAGTCGGCGCGACCGACCTTGAGCACGGTCAGTTCGCGCCTCTCGCCGGTTCTGGTGCGGAACGAAATGGTCTGATTGACCGAAAGCCCCAGAAGCGCTGCGCCGACCGGCGTCAGCACGGACACGCGCCGGCACGTGATATCGGCATCAAGCGGGTAAACCAGAATGATCTCCTGGATCCTTCCGGCTTGCTCGTCCCGAAATTCGACCTTGCTACCGAGACTTACAATGTCAGGACGCAACTGTTCGGCCGGAAGCACATGCGCGCGATCGAGCTCTTCCCGAAGATATTCGCATACCTCCGTCATCGATCCGCTCGTCAGCGACGAGAGCGCAAATAGTCTGGCGAAGTGATTCGCATCAATGGCAATTGGCGGTCTGATTTCGGCTATTCTGTCGCGATGCATTTCCTACTCCATAATGTTTAGCGAGCAATCGAGCTCGTTTCCAACACACCCCTTCTTAAGCTGGACGAGCATGGTCTCGCCGTGCGACGACGATTGGAGGCAGTTGCTCTGTCTGGCGCCGGACAATTGCATGCTCTTGCGGTTATGGTCAGCAATGGTCGCAGCTGCAGCGCCGGCAGCCTTCATGTACGACCGGCCCATCTCTCTCGCCTCTGTCATCGCCTTCTCCTCAAGTCAAAATTCTGGATCGCGCCGTTGCAGCTATCGTCGTCCGTCGCTTTTAGCGCGCGACAGCTAATGCATCGCATTTGCCGCCGCGTGGCGGGCGCGGCGGAGCGTGAGCTCACGCGAAACGATCGCGGAAGTATGTTCCGGAACGTCGCAATCGAGCAGGACTGCTTTGGTGTGGAAATTTATGCCCGGACAGCCGCGAAGGCAGCCCGGGTTACTTGCCGATTTGCAAGCGGCCCGCGCGGCAATATCTTCGATCGAGCACAATGATAATCATAGCGATATACTTGGCGAGACAACCCGTGAAAGCAAGCTGTTGAGTTGGCCCGCGCCGTTTTGTCGCTGATTGGCTGCATGTTCCTGCTACCTAGACACCGACACATCGTTTGTCGTGGACTAGGCCTGCGCACGGCAAGTGAATTTGGCTTGTCGACCTTCTTGCACCAGGAGCGGCAGTAAGCGAATCCGGTCAGCATGGCGATGCCGAGGACACTAACTGCGATTTGCATCCAGACCGCGTCGGAGATTTTGTCGAGCACGACGTGGGCCCCTACCGCGAGGAAGACGCCGACACGGAAGACCTCGAGCGATTGCAGACCGCACTTGATGAGCGTCCGGAAAATCGGCCATTCGAGGCCCGGGCCAGTCACGCGGCAGGAACCTGTTGATGCACATACAGCAGAAACGAAGCGGTCCATGCAACTCCGGTGCACTCAGCCACTCACGGAATGTTGCACTAGTATTGTCCGATCTACCAAGAGATGATGGAGAAACTGGCATTGCTGTAGCAATTGGGCAAAGATCTTGACTTCTCCGGAGACGCTTCTCGTCGCAATCATTGCTGTCCCGTTTATCGGAGGCTGTCTGGCCATTCTGTTCCCGGCAAATGCCCGCAACGCAGAAGCATACCTGGCGGGACTCGTCGCTATCGTTGCTCTCGTCTTCGTGGTTGCGACCTACCCGCGCGTCACCAATGGCGGGGTCCTCCAATACAGCGCGGCTTGGATCCCCGAACTCGGCCTCGAGTTCAGCTTGAGGATGGATGGCTTCGCTTGGCTGATGGCCACGCTAATCACCGGCATCGGGTTGCTGGTAGTTGTCTACGCCCGCTACTATATGTCACCTGCCGATCCCGTACCCCGCTTCTTCTCACTCCTGCTCGCCTTCATGGGTGCTATGCTCGGCATCGTGCTCTCGGGCAATCTGATACAGCTGGTTTTCTTCTGGGAACTAACCAGCCTCTTTTCTTTCCTGCTGATCGGCTACTGGCACCAAACCGCGCAGGCGCGAGACGGCGCCCGTATGGCGCTGACCATTACGGCGTCCGGCGGACTTTGCCTGTTCGCCGGCGTACTGATACTCGGCCATATCGTCGGCAGCTACGACCTCGATCGCGTGCTCGCATCCGGCGCCGCGATCCGCTTGCACTCGCTCTACGTCCCGGCGCTTGTTCTCGTTCTTCTCGGTGCGCTGACGAAGAGCGCCCAGTTTCCTTTTCATTTCTGGTTGCCACACGCCATGGCAGCCCCCACGCCAGTTTCGGCTTACCTGCACTCCGCTACAATGGTCAAAGCCGGCGTATTCCTGCTGGTGCGCCTCTGGCCGGCGCTGGGAGGGACCAACGAGTGGCTGTGGCTCGTCGGTTCGGCCGGTCTGATTACCTTCATTCTCGGCGCGTTCATCGCTATTTTTCAGCAGGACCTGAAGGGACTACTGGCCTATTCGACCATTAGCCATCTTGGCTTGATCACGCTGCTCATCGGCCTCGACACGCCGCTCGGCCAAGTGGCAGCCATCTTCCACATCATGAACCACGCAACGTTCAAGGCGTCGTTGTTCATGGCAGCGGGAATCATCGACCACGAAACCGGCACGCGCGACATGCGTCGGCTGGGGGGCCTTTGGCGGTTCATGCCAATCACGGCGACTCTGGCGATGGTCGCCGCCGCCGCCATGGCCGGCGTCCCTTTGCTCAACGGCTTTCTATCAAAGGAGATGTTCTTCGCGGAGACTATAGAGGTTCATGATAACTCGCTCGTAGATCAAGCGCTGCCTTACATAGTTACGGTCGCGAGCACGTTTACGGTCGCGTACTCGCTACGCTTCATACGCGAAGTCTTCTTTGGTCCGCCTTCGCAGGACCTTCCGCGCACGCCGGGTGAGCCACCCTTCCTCATGCGCTTCCCTGCCGAGCTTCTGGTGTTCGCATGCCTTCTCGTCGGCATCGTTCCTAAATTCACCGTGGCGCCGCTGCTCGAAACCGCGGTCCGTGCCGTGGTCGGCCCAAACATACCGGAATACAGCCTTGCCCTCTGGCACGGCTTCACCCCAGAACTCCTGATGAGTCTGGTTGCGCTATGCGGGGGCATCGGCCTGTATTTTATGCTGCGCTCTTACCTGCTCACGAGCGATGGCCCGCCTCTCCTGCGCCACATCAAGGGGCAACGCATTTTCGAGCGCGTGTTGGTGACACTGTCTTGGCGCGTCGCGAGGCGCCTGGAGAGGCTCCTCGGCACGGATCGGCTGCAGCCACAGCTGCAACTGCTCGTCTGTGCTGCACTGTTGGTGGGTGCGGTTCCGTTGTACGCGCGCGGAATTGGAATGGAAGGCACCGCGCCATCAGGATTCGATCTCGTGTTCGGCGTGATCTGGGCTATCGGAATCGCCTGCGCTTTGGCGGCGGCCTATCAAGCCAAGTTCCATCGCCTTGCGGCGCTCATCCTGCTCGGGGGCACCGGTCTGGTGACGTGTGTCAGCTTCGTCTGGCTGTCCGCGCCAGATCTCGCGCTGACGCAATTGGTCGTAGAGACGGTCACTGCTGTACTGCTGCTGCTCGGGCTGCGCTGGCTTCCGAAGCGCGCCCACAAGTTTGGCCCTGATGGCACAGCGGCGAGCTCTATCCGATGGTATCGCGTTCGTGACTTCGCCCTGGCCGTCGCGGCAGGGTCCGGACTGGCGGCGCTCGCCTACGTAATCATGACGCGCCCGCCGCTGAAGAACATCGCTGGTTTCTTTGTCGAAAACGCCTACACGCAGGGTGGCGGCACCAACATCGTGAACGTCATCCTGGTCGACTTTCGCGCGTTCGACACGTTCGGCGAGATCACGGTGCTCAGCATCGTCGCGATCACTGTTTATGCGTTGCTGCGCCGGTTCCGACCGGCGGCAGAAAGCCTTCCGGTGCCGGAACAACAGCAGGCGCAAGACAGCTACGACGAGGCTCATCCCGAGCGTCTCAAGGGAGACACGATCAAGAGCGCGATGGCGATCCCAGCGCTCATGATGGCGATGCTTTTCCCGGTGATCGGAGCAGCAGCGGTTTTTCTTCTGCTGCGGGGGCACGACCTGCCCGGCGGCGGCTTTGTCGCCGGGGTTACGATGGCTGTGGCGTTCATTCTCCAATATATGGCCCGCGGGACGGTATGGGTGGAAGCACGGCTGCGCGTCTTGCCAGTACGATGGATGGGCATAGGGCTGCTCCTCGCCGTCAGCGTTGGCGCCGCCGCGTGGCTGTCTGATCGACCCTTCCTGAGCTCGTATTTCTCCTATGTCGATATTCCGTTGATCGGAGCCATCCCGCTGGCGAGTGCGCTTCCGTTTGACGTCGGCGTCTTCGTGCTGGTCGTAGGTGCGACCGTCCTGATGCTGATCGCGATCGCGCATCAGTCTGTGCGCAGTCACCGCATGCCGAGCAGCAGCGGGGCTGTCGGGCCTGTGACCTCTCCAAAGGACGAGGTACGATAGTGGAGATCATACTTGCTCTCGGCATTGGCATGCTCGCCGGTTCGGGCGTCTGGTTGATCCTCCGGCCGCGCACGTTCCAGGTGATCGTCGGCCTGTCGCTGCTTTCCTACGCGGTCAATCTCTTCATCATCGCCATGGGGCGACTCCGGAGCGGCAGCGCTCCGATCCTGGCCGCGCGCGAGGTGGGCGACCCTGCACACCTTGCCGACCCGCTACCGCAAGCGCTGGTCTTGACCGCCATCGTGATCAGCTTCGCGACTACGGCGCTGTTCCTCGTCGTCCTGCTCGCGTCCCGCGGCTTGACGGGCACTGACCATGTCGACGGACGGGAGCCCGAACCGTGACCCGTTACGCCGACCATTTGTTGATCGCGCCAGTGGTATTGCCGTTGTTCGCCGGAGCGATGATGCTCGCCCTCGGCGGAGAGCGTCGCCGCAACGTCAACGCCGTGCTCAATGTTGCGACCACCTTCGCACTCGTGGTGATTGCAACAGCGTTGCTCCGGGCGACAGATGCGGCCCCCACTGGCGTGGCGGGCGTGTACCGGCTGGGTGACTGGCCTGCTCCGTTCGCCATCGTGCTGGTAGTGGATCGGCTGGCCGCCGTCATGTTACTGCTGACCAGTCTCCTCGCGGCAGCCGCACTTGTATTTTCGCTGGCCCGCTGGCACCGCGCGGGCGTGCTTTTCCATCCCCTGTTTCAGTTCCTCCTGATGGGGATCAACGGCGCTTTTCTCACCGGCGATCTGTTCAACCTGTTCGTTTTCTTTGAGGTGCTGCTCGCGGCCTCGTTCGGCTTGGCGCTCCACGGCACGGGACCGGGCCGAGTCACGGCGGGGTTGCATTACATTGTGGTGAATCTCGCCGCTTCATTGTTTTTTCTGATCGGCGTCAGCCTGATCTACGGCGTTTCCGGCACGCTCAACATGGCGGATCTTGCCGCACGGATCCCGGCAATGCGCACGGAGGATCGCGCGTTATTGGAAGCGGGAGCTGGCATCCTGGGCATTGCCTTCCTTGTCAAGGCAGGAATGTGGCCCCTGTGCTTCTGGCTGCCGGCGACGTATGCCGCCGCAGCCCCACCGGTCGCTTCGATCTTTGCAATCCTCACGAAAGTCGGCGCCTATATCGTGCTGCGGCTGCATCTGCTCCTGTTCGGCGATGATGCGGGAGCATCGGCGCAATTCGGCGGTGAATGGATATTGCTAGGCGGGATCGCAACGATCGCATTCGGCGCCATCGGGAGCCTGGCTTCGCAGGATATGGCGCGGCTCGCGAGCTTTTCGGTGCTTGTATCCTCCGGCACGCTACTTGCTGCCATCGGTATGGGGCAGGTCGGTGTGACGGGGGGAGCCTTGTTCTATCTCGTCAGTTCGACGCTCGGGCTGGGTGCATTTTTCCTTTTGATCGAACTCGTCGAGCGAGGCCGCGAGCCGGGCGCGGACGTGCTCGCAGTGACACGGGAGGTGTACGGAGAAGAGGACGACCCGGAAGAATCAAACGAAGTCGGCATCGCAATCCCAGCGACGATGGCGATCCTCGGTCTGGCCTTCATCGGCTGCGCCCTTGTCATCTCCGGACTGCCGCCGCTCTCCGGATTCATCGCCAAGTTTGCCCTCCTGACAGCTGCGCTCAATCCGTCGACTGGCGCTATCTCGACTGCGAGCTGGGTTATGCTTCCCGTTCTAATCCTTTCGGGGCTGGCGGCTCTTATCGCCATGACGCGGGCCGGTATCCGTGCGTTCTGGGCTTCGGCGGACCGCGCCGTACCACGCGTGCGTCTGATCGAGGTGGCGCCGGTCGGAGCCCTCCTGCTGCTCTGCGTAATCCAGACGATCCAGGCCGGCCCGATCATGCGCTTCATGCAGGAAACGGCGCAATCGCTGCACGCCCCTCACGACTATATCCGCGGCGTCCTTGGTTCTGCCGCGGAGCGGCCAAAGGACCTGAAGGGGCCAACATGACCCGGCTCGTCCCCTTTCCCATGGTAAGCGCCGGCCTTCTGGTTCTTTGGCTGCTGCTCAATGGCCTTTCGGTGGGGCATATCCTTTTAGGCGGCGCCGTCGCGCTGATCGGAGGCTGGGCGTTCGCCGCGCTGGAGCCGCCGAAAATGCGTTTACGGCGGCCGTTCGCTGTCCTCCGCCTGGCTGCATTCGTCCTTGCGGATATTGTACGGTCCAACGTCGCCGTCGCCCGCATCATTCTCGGGCTCGGACCAAGACGATGGACCTCAGGCTTCGTCGACATCCCGCTTGCGCTTCGTGATCCCTATGGTTTGGCGACGCTTGCCTGCATCATCACATCGACGCCCGGTACTTTATGGGTGGATTTCAACGAAGCGAGCGGCACCTTGACCATCCATGTCCTTGATCTGGTCGACGAGACCGAATGGGTTCGCACCATTAAGGGGCGCTACGAACGACTGCTGCTGGAGATTTTTGCATGAGCACAATGCTTGCTTGGTCGGTCACGGCGGCGCAGGTCCTGTTGGGCCTTGCCATGGCCTGCGCCGCGTTCCGTATCCTTTGGGGACCACGGGCGCAGGACCGGGTCGTCGGCTTCGACACACTGTCCGTCAATACGATGCTGCTGCTTCTTGCATTCGGCATTCGGTCGGGCAGTGCTCTCTATTTCGAGAGCGCTCTGATCGTTGGCCTGCTCGGATTCGTGAGCACGGTAGCGCTCGCCAAATTCTTGCTTCGTGGCGAGGTAATCGAATGAATGAAGTAATGGATGTCCCTTCCCTCGCGACGATCTTGACTGCGACGCTCCTGATCGCCGGCGCCGCAGTGACTCTCATTGGATCGTTCGGACTACTGCGCTTTCGCGGTTTCTATCAGCGCGTCCACGCGCCCACGCTTGGAACGACGCTCGGAACAATCTTCATCACGACGGCGTCGATGATTTATTTTTCGGCCCTTGGAACCCGACCTATACTGCATGAGCTGCTGGTGATCGTTTTCGTCACCACAACAACGCCCATAACGCTGATGGTTCTGGTTCGAGCGGCACGGTTCCGCGACGGGGCCGGAAGCGAACGAGGCCTCCGCGGAGAAAAATAAACAGGCTGAATTCATCGCTTCACAGGAGACACTGCCAGAATATCGACGTTCAGTGAGCGTAATGCCTCCTCAGTGACGCTGCCGATCAGCACTTTTAGCAGACCAGAACGCGCATTCGTTCCCATTACCAGTAGATCGGGTCGCATTTCTGAAATCACACGGGAGATGACTTCCATGGGCCCACCCTCTTCAACACGGAGAGACCATCGTCCATGTATGCGATCGACCGACGCTGCCAGGAACGCGGCAAGTTCATTCATTGCCTCGTCTCGCTCGCTCGCGACGTAGCTGTCGATAATGTCTTGATCCGCCCCACCAATGGACATCTTCCCTTTTCCGACCGACATGAATGCGTGAACGAGCGTTGCCCTGTTGTCGCCGATCAATCCTGTGGTCGTGGCGGCTCGAAGAGCATCAGCCGAGGCATCTACCATATCGACGGGAACCAGAACGTTTTCGTACCTCCGTTGCGCTTCGTTGTTCACCATCAGCACGGGGAAAGGGCCCGTGCGGATCACGCGCTCGATTGTCGTACCGACGACGATGTCGAGCAGCTGCTTGCGATGCGAACCCATGACGATGAGATTGGCGTTCACGTCGGCAGCCGCCCGCAAGATTCCGTCGAAGGGATCGCCAGTGACTACGAGCGGACGCGCCTGCACATCCTTCAGCTCTGGCATTGAAGCCATCTGCTCATTGAGAAAACGCTCTGCCTCCCGCTTTTCCATGCGGACCAATTCATCCGGCTGATCGTCGTCTACTACATGCACGATGTGAAGTTGCGCATTGCCGGGCTGTGCCAACAAGCCGGCTTGCCGCAGGGCCCGGTTGGAACGAGTGGAGAAATCCGTGGCTGCAAGGATCTGCATGTTCGCACCTCACTGCACATCGAGGCCCCGAATTCGAGCCGTCCCTGAAGAACTCCAGGGGCGCGCCAGCAGCCCGGTTCAAGCCTCACCTCAACTCCCGTTGAGTTCAATCACTTTGGTAAGACGCACAATTTCGAACTCGGTTCCGGCTCGGCCCGCAACGATTGACAACGAGTCGATCGCCGTGGTGGCAGATTGGTCCGTGCCGCGACGTCTTAGCTGCTTGGCGTGTCAGGGCGAGCGCCCTACAGCCTGTCATCATCCGAAGCTTTCCCTTCGCCGGCGTGATGTTCAGGCCCTCTCGGAGCCGGGAGACGCCAGCCGCGGTGAATGGCCATGAGCCGCAGCCCAAAGCAAAGAAGCGCGCCGACCGCTGTCGTTAAGGTCGGAGGAAGACCTAGCAAGTTGCCGATCACCACCACCGCAGCCCCGGCCAGCGCGGCCACGGCATAAATATCGGTGCGCAGGACCACGGGAGTATTGGCCACGAGTACATCGCGCACCATGCCGCCGCCGATGCCGGTCACCATCCCGAGCAACGCGGCCATAACCGGGTTGAGCCCGAACACGAGCGCCTTCTGAGTCCCTGACACGGCGAAAAGCGCGAGTCCTGCG
Organism: Bradyrhizobium sp. URHC0002; assembly: GCF_054059515.1. Lineage (NCBI taxonomy): Bacteria > Pseudomonadati > Pseudomonadota > Alphaproteobacteria > Hyphomicrobiales > Nitrobacteraceae > Bradyrhizobium > Bradyrhizobium sp. URHC0002. The sequence continues at coordinate 7,895,806 of NZ_JBSSCF010000001.1, forward strand.
GCGTCGAAGATAAGAACGGGGCTCCGCAGTCGATCGACCGCGGAATACCAGCGGAAAGTGATCACGCCGGCAAGGAGCGAGATCGCTAGATATCGCCAGTCGCTTATTGCGGCGGGCGGAACCGAGCCAATCAGAACGTCGCGCGTAATACCCCCGAAGTTTCCGGCGACAAAAGAGAGAAACAGAACGCCGAACAAGTCGAGCCGGCGGGTCACTCCGACAACCGCTCCGCTGATCGCAAAAACGAACGTGCCGACGAGATCGAGCACGAGCAACAGCGACATGGCGCTTCCTTTCCCACTCGGTGAACGCGCATCTACTCCTATCAGGGTAGCCAAAGGATCAGAACATGATCTCCACCGCGCGACTCGCGCCGGAGAGTTTCCCGCCCCCCAAGTGGTGGGCGGGAAGTCCGTTTCGTGCCCAATCTCGGACACCTGGGTTGATAGATTGACGGGCCCAGCCTACATTCGGAAGGCAGCGATACGTCCCAGACAATGGGGAGTTGAAGCATGTACCAGCATATTCTCATTCCGACAGATGGGTCCGAGCTAGCGGAGCATGGGGTGGCGCATGGGTTGGCGCTGGCGAAATCCCTTGGCGCCAAGGTATCTATAATCTTCGTTGTGGAACCGTTTTCAGAAATGACAGGGCGGTTCCGTGAAACAGTCGCAAGATATGCTGAGCTGCGCAAGGAACAGGCCACGAGCGTGTTGGATCGCGCGGCAAAGGCCGCCAAGGAGGCTGGTGTTTCCTGCGAGACTATTCAAGTGGAGAACGAGCAACCCCATCAAGCCATCATCGCAGCAGCCGAGGACAAAGGCCGCGATCTCATTGTTATGTCATCGCATGGGCGCAGCGGACTTTCCATGCTTCTCGTCGGCAGTGTGACAAACAAAGTGCTGGCGCACGCGAAAACCCCCGTACTGGTTTGTCAGTGAGTGTGCAGACCGCTCGATAGGTCAAAAAATGCGCCGGGAGATGGATTGTGTCCGGTTGGCGTCATTCGCGCCGGTTTGGCCGGACCGCGGCGACTTCCGGTCTAGCCCGGTGAACGGACATAGCCAGGATAGGCGGGCATGTCTCAAAGGTATCCAAACGCGAAAGATCAACTTGGATTTTTCGGAGAATTCCGAAGAGATTTCAGAGCAATCACGTAGCTAGTTCGCGAGCGTCCGCAAACCTATAAGCTTTTGCTCGAAAGCTTATCAGTGCGCCGGCTCAACTGCGTTCATCGGGCCGGCAGTGGTGATCGAACCGGTCTCCGACGATAGTCTCCGCAAAACGAGAAGATTTGCGGATACGGCCTGAGACTTTCGGCGATTTCTCTCTCAATTTCGCAAACCGGGAGCCTCGAGACGAAAGCGAAAAGCCAGGATTTCTGCGTTTCTTCGGAAGCCCGGCCGAACGCACGAATGGCTGGCTGGGGCGGGAGGGATCGAACCCTGAAATAATCCGTTGCCACATAAGGATTTTTCCATTCCGGCCCGCCCATTTGATTCCATTTTTGATTCCAAAGCAAAAGCTCTCGTCGGAATGACCGACGACGAGGCGGCGTGCATCGAGGCCAAGGGCTGGGAAGCGAGCGTCGTTCCCGACCGAGCATCCATCCACCACTTCGCGAGCTTCTGTGGATCAAACGCCGGAGCTTTGAGGTCCGCCATGCCCGACGCCGACTTCCTGCAGAATCTGCACTTATATCCGCTGCTCGGGGTAATGCGGACTCGTTTTGCTCAGCCCGAGCTTTTCCGAGTCTATTGCTCCACAAGGTGGCAGGGGAAATTTGGTTACCAAAGACTGCAATCTGGTTGGTGACTCAATACCTGTTTCATGTCCGGAGCCTCGGCTTTCTAAAATGCGCTCCAGTCGATACTGTAGACGACCGAAACGATGAAGCCCGCCACCACGAAGCAACCAATCATCACTTCCACCGGTACTGGTTCCCACTCTTCCATGCGACTTTAACATCGAAGTTCGTGCCGCGTTCCGATGTACAACTGGCGCCGCCGCGAGAGGAGACGCAGGCCAGGTCCCTTGGGCTCGATATCTTTCAGGGCGCCTGCGCCCGTTGCCATGCTTTCAACGGCACCGGCGTGAACGATCCCCGCGCAGCCTTGCTGCGTGCACCGAGCGTCAACGATTCGGCGTGCATAAACCTGATGCAGGTACTGCTTCATGGTTCGCAGCTCAAAACGGATCAATTCGAAGCTGTGATGGCCGGCTTTGAAGCGTACCGCAACCAAGAACTCGCTGCTGTCGCTAATTACGTGCTCGATCATTTCGACGGTAAGTAGGCACAGATCACACCGGAAAAAATCGCCCGTGCGCGCAACAGCGCGGACTGCACCACATTACCTGTGCCCGGTTGGCGTCTGCTTTCACTTGTCGCCTGTGTACCGCGAACAAGGAGCTAAGAACCAATGTAGGAGCGGCTCATTGAGGTTCATTAAGCCAAGGGTGAAGCAGATGAAATACATCGCGATCATTTTGGGTATTCTTTTCGGCAGCTTTTCTTGTGCACTTGCACAGAGCAACTCCGGAGGATCCGCCGCAGGACAGACCTCTACCAGTTCGTCGACTGTTCAAGGAACAGCGGGGACCAACGTCGGCGGGACGGTACACACCAACCAAGGCAACCAGTTTGGCAACAGCGCGACAGGTGCGCCGACCACAGGCATGAACCGCACTGGGCAGCCCGCCAACCACAGCTCGCAAGCCGACTTCAACGCCTCCAAGAATGATGGCTCGATGCCCGGCGCTGCTGGTGGGTCGCCGACGAACCGGCGAACGCCCCTTCGGCGTTCGCCCGCCCGATACGCACAGCAGGGCGGAAGCCCAGGAACAAATTCGCGGCACTAAAAGAAAAGCCCGTCGGACAGGCTGGGAAACGTAGAGTCCTGTAGCTCGCCTTCAAAGCTGCGTTCCGATCAGGACCAGCCAAATGTCAAGAAAACCAGGATTGAACGAGTCGGCGTGTGGTTGCGACGAAAAGGGCGTATTTTGCTAGTTCGATAAAGTAAATCGGCGCCGCCGCCAGGGTGAGGGCATCGCGAAGAGAAGCCGAGGGCAAGGCAACCGGACGGCCTGAGGATACCGGGCGCAATGCCAGGATTGCCACGCAACTCCGCGATGGGGTGTCTTGTCAACCATTCAAAAAGGCGGAGGGCTGTGCACGCTCCACCATCTTCAAGGTTCATAAGCATATGGCTGTGCCACTGTCGCATGCAAACCGCCCGCATTCGCATCATCAAGCATGAAGCCGTCGTTGGTTGCGGAAGCTTCGAGGTGCGATACTGGGCAAGACAATGCTGTTCCCCCTGCTAAGCCCGTTCATCAGTGTTGAGTAGCAAGAGCCTTCACTGCAAACAACATCGGCGCAAATCGTGTCGAACTGCGATGCGATGATGATGTCGAAGCTATCAGGCTTGCCAAGCAGGTCGTTGACGGTCACGATGTTGAGCTATGGCAACTGGATCGACACATCGAGACATTCAGGCACACGTCTGGGGCGGCCAACTGAAGCACCGATTATTTCGGATCGTCCTCGCTGATCTCGGACTCGGCTTGAAGCCAGAACTCCAGGGCGCGGCCCGAGGTACGTCCGCTCTGTTCCCAAAGTTCATGGGCGCGTGCACCGGTCGCCTGCTTTGTGCGCCTCGCCTCCCGATGCTGTTGCAGCTTCCGCTTCAGATCCTCGACCCACGCCCTCAGCCGCTCCACAGTCGTCTGATCGGTGACACGCGAAGCCATCCGGGTCGCCTGTTCGATTTTGCGCTCCAGTTCCCGGGGGTCGTCACTCTGATCCATACACCATCTCCTTATGTAAGAAGGTTCAGGTCAGAGCAACCTTCATTGGAACTAATGGTCTTAACAAGAGTCTAGCCGTGGCTCACACCTGTCCAGCCCCCAAGCCCCCCAGCTGAGAGTTGGCGACCCCGGTGCAGGCGGAGAAACGCCGGGGCCGTTTCCTGCCAAGATGGATCGCGCGATGGCAAAACGAGCACCGAAGGTCAGACCCAAGCATCTCTCATCAAAGGATGCTGAATTGCTCTGGGTGCTGATTGCGTTGATGATCGCGCCGATCATTGTAGAAATGACAGGCCTTCGCCAGCGCAGAAGCTGAAAGACTGGCGCGGTCGCGATGGGACGGGAACTTTCGGCAATCAAGGTGATGCAGTGCACACTCCCTTGGCGCATGAAAAAGCCGCCGCTGGGTTGAGACGGCGACTGCTATACGCCATTATCGGCCGGGCAAGTGAGGCTTCGCTTTGAGGCTATCCGCGCGGCTGGCGGAGTGTTGGAGGCTAAGAATAGGAGCAACAATTTGAGCCGAGTTAATTTCCTCGTTTTGATCGCAGTGTTTTTTTATACTTTTGCTTTTTCCCTCGACAACGCAATTTCCGGTGTAAGTCCCGAATACAAAGAGGCCGCGCAAAAGCGACAGGCTGAGATTGCGCGGCAAATGTTTTGCAGCGAAAAAGCGGGCAAAGAAAAGGTTATGAAGCGCGATCTTGCGTCTTTCATAGTTGGCTGCATGGAAGCAATTGAGAAGGCTGAACAAGCGATCAAAAAACAGCTTGAGTCGCGGTGAACCATCCGCTGCTTGGTCGAGCTCGGATCGGGTCAAGGGAAAGTGAAACTCTGGCGATGGCTGCGAGACGCAATTGCACCTTCAGGGCCGCCGGTGTTCTTAGTGGCAATGATAGCGTTTCTTATTTCGGTTTTGATCTCCATTTTTATATCCGCTCGCGGATAGGATGAGCCGGCTTGTAGAGCTCGGTTGAAGGCAATATTCATAATCAGCCAACGAGTTTTACTGCCGATGCCAATGTATCGCGATCCGACAGGTGAAGAAAAGGCGATTTCGTCACTGCTGCTCTGGCGACAGCTAGGTCTCTGGTCGCATGTCTGTATCAAGCGCAAATTGAATGAAATGGCCGCGGAAGGATTGATCGAACGAAAGCGAGGCAGGTATAGTGGGAGGGAGACGAGTTTGTATTTCAGGGCCGCGGGCTGGGACTAATCGTGCCGAGATGAACAGGCTCCGCCGCTTCTACGAAAAAGTGCCGTACGGCCAAGCATCGTCCCGCGTGGCGTTTGCCGCTTTCAAAGCAGGCGAAGCAATTCTCGCCAATCCCTTGCTGAAGGAGGCTATTCTCAAAGGGTGTGCATTTGAGAAGGCGAAGAATGACTGACAAAAAGTCCGATGAAGTCCTCAACATGAGCCAGCGAACGGTCTTGCAATATCTAAGCCTGACCGACTGGAAGTTAGTCAATCGCCTTCCTATTCGGGCGGGGGAATTGATACGAAAGTGCGACTCACGACGGCAGGAATCAAGGCGATGCGGCCGCCAATTGGAAAGCCATCCGCCAGCTAGTTGAGTTGGGGCTGAAGGTGAAGTCCAAAGGCTGATCTGCGAAACGGAGGGCGCAATGAACGGCATGAGAGGCTCAAAGATCAAAGAGCACGTCTGCCCGGCCTGCAATGGAACGGGCTACCCAGTCGTGAAGCAGCCGGTGCAGCCAGGCCGCAAAATATATCCCATCAAGTGCAAGTCCTGCGACGGTAAGGGGAAGGTCACGGACGCTAACTGAGGCAGCCACATAGGCCAAGTTGTCGGTCAGATGACGATAGAGGGCGACATAGTGCAGCTTATTCCGATCGGCGAGGAGAAAACGCTGTCTCTGCCCGATTGCTTTGGAAGCAGCTCGGCATGTGGTCTGCTCCGAGCGTCAAAGCCAAATTGAACGAGATGGCGGCGGCAGGCATGATCGAACGCAAGCGCATCGTGCGTGGACCGTCAGACACCAATCTGTATTTCATATCGCGTGACACGAAACGCCGCTAAGCGCGTGATTGCGAGAACCTGAGTCCCGGCGCAGCGGGGCGGCCGCCGACACGACAATTTCCCAATTGGGAGGTTATTGCCGGATGCATTCACACGGCATTCCGGTGCCGCACTGACAGCCCAGATCCTCGCTCCAAGCACGGCTGGGATGGTTTTCGCGCACCCAGCCGAGCCCCAAGCAGATGAGACATCTAGCCGGGGATGGTGCTCGCATTAGGCTGGTCATTCGGATCGACGCCTTCACCTTCCGCATCCAGTTCGATCTCAGCTTGTCGCCAAAATTCGTCGGACCTTGCCTTCCGGCCTTCCCGCTTTTTCCCAGAGCCGTTGGGCGTAATTTCGAATCTGCTCGTCTGGATATTTACCCATATGCTCCTCCATCAAGGAGCACGGTCCCGCCCTTGGGGGTTTGGGGGCTTGAGGGGAGACCGTGCACAGGCCAGCGTTCGCCGGAAAACTGACCCGCCGAGTAATTCCGTTCGCGGCGGCTTAGTTCCTTTTCGAAAGGCTCTTGAACGAGCTAGCTCGGAGCAATCCCTCAGACGTGATGTCGCGGTACTCGATATCTGCGACGAATGTCGGCTCCACCCACGTCGCCTTCGGCTTCTTGATGGGTTTGGAGAGCTTGGATTTGGGACTGACGACGGTATCGAGTTGCTTGCGTATTTGGCTGGAGGCAGTGCGCGACCACCCCGGTCCCGACCTTCCCCATGTAGACCAGGTCCTTGCCCTCTTTCTTGCCGAGGTAGAGGGCGGCGAGGCCGGTGGGGTCCTTGATGAATCCGATGACGGGAAATTTGCCCTTCTGAACGACTTTGATTTTCTGCCAGGCTTCCGTCCGCTCAGATCGATACGGCGCGTCCGCTCGCTTCAAGACAATGCCTTCCCAGTTCAGCTTGGCGGCATGCTCAAACATCCGCGGCCCGTCGCCGATCAGATGCTCCGACTAGAGAACCGGCATCTCGATGTTGTTTTCGCCGAGAAGGTCCAGGAGCAGTTGCTTCCGTTCGATCTGAGGAAGCTTGCGAAGGTCTCCATCCCGCCAGAGGAGTCGAAGGTAGGTAAACTAGGTGCCCCTGCCTGCCCCCTGCCAGTTCGGCCTGCAGTTCCGAGAAGCTGGTGCGGCCCTCATGGACGACCAAGACCTCCCCGTCGACGATGGCTTGGCCGGGATAGCGAGAGCACCGGCAATCTCGGTGAAGCGTTTGGTCCAGTCGAGACCGTTCGGGTGAAGACCTTCTTACGACCGCTGTTCAGGTGAACTTGGACCCGGTAGCCGTCGTGCTTGATTTCGTGAATCCATTGCTCGCCCTATTTGGCTTTCAGGGTGGCGAGTTGGAGTTTAAATGAACCGCGGCATCTCAATACGCTTTGGCAACAACTCAACTCACAAAAAAGCCCGCCTAAAGTGCAAGCGGGCATCTTTGCGCAGTTCTCAGGAATCTCGAACAATCAGGGGACGTGGTCCTTCCTGACACCACTATTGCTGCACTTATACCGCTCCTCATCTTGATGCACGCACTTGTAAGGAGTGATTGCCCGCCCTCGGTAAAGCTTGATAATTGAGAAGCCAATGGGTTGGTAGGACCGGCTCCACGAGGAACCGGTTTCTGCTAGGCAAGTTTAAACTGAGCCGGCAATACCTGCCAGCTTTCGCGACGGGATATGACAGACGCCCTCTTATCGATGGAGTATCCGCACTGGCTGATAATCGCCGGCGCCATACTATTGATGCTGGGCCTCGTCGGACTCGCATTGCGTCCACGAAGCATTGAAGCCGACCCCGGCGACGTGCCGAACCAACAAGAGCCATCTGAGCCGGAGACCGACCTAACCCCGGCAGAGGTTTACGAGCGCGCAGCGAAGGAGAAGCGAGGGGCTCGGTGGGCTGAAAGAGATCGCGAGCTCGAGGAACCGGCGAACGATAGGCCGAGCATTTCGGGCGAGGAATCGAAATGACCGTGCTGATCTACGTTGATACGGGCAAGCAGGTTGGCGACCCCGAACACCTCAAGGCGCTGGCAGCGCCGGGGGGGCCACTGCCGGGTCCGGATCAGCCGTTGGCGGTGGCGGCAATTCTGCGATGGATCAGCGAGGTCCTGGAACGCCACGAACCGGATAAGGCGCAGCGGCGGAAGGATCGGTAAGGCGCCATCTTATCTTCCCGCGCGGGGGTGCCGGGAGACCGCCTTAGTGGGCGGTCTTTTGTTGGCTCCGTTGGAAACGATCCCGAAGGCAGATCGACGAATAATGCACTCGTGTTGGGCATCGGTTTGCTCGCCGATGCTCAGCTGGTGACGAAAACGTGAGACTTTGATTTTGAAACTGACCGCCGACCGACCTTTCGCGGACCCCGACAAAGCCGCTTGGCGCCTGATGGATATAGATGCGCCAGCAGTTTTCGCGGTGCGGATCGCGGCGGCGCGTCAGCTTGTTGAAGTCGAGGGTCATGTAACTAGCCGAGCCGCCTGACTTGCTCGCCGCGCTCCTTCGCTTGAAGATCGATCTGCACAGCCGTGTCGAGTTCTTTGACCAATGCGGCTCTCACTTCGTTCTCCATCAGGTCGGTTTGCTTATTGCACGTCTCACAGGTCCAGCTTTTCGCGCCCTGCAACCGTCCGAGGATGACTTCGTGTCCGCATGGAAGCGGAAAATAAAGCTGGTCGAGCATACTAATGGTCATCGACGCGTTCCCATCTGAGGTTGCTTGGCTGCATCAAAGCTGACCTAGAGGCTGCACGCAAATCGCCCATAAGTCGTGGCTCGGCCGGGCTGAAACTACTTGCAATGGTTGTCGGTAACGGTCGCCGCGCAGGTGGAGCGGAATAACACCGATGCACGGGAAAAAAGAGGAACAGCGGTCGCCCATCCGGGTTTTGCTCAATGGAGCAAATCAAAAGGTGAATGATGCGTTGGCGACTGAGTATAGGGGAAACATTGCTGCTTATTGCCCTGGTCTCCATCCTCGTTCTCACGCTCCTTTGGGCTTGGTTCGTGTGGAACACTGGCGAGAACCTAATGGACAAGCACGGGTGGATCGCGCTGGGGCTTGGTACGTTATTTTCCCTGTTGATCGGCTGCGGCCTCATGGCGTTGATGTTTTTCAGCAGTCGAACTGGACACGACGAGGCCGCCGATCCTTTCAGGGACCGCGACAAGCCACACAGGTAAGCCCAGCCTCACGCGAGGAAATATCGCCCCGCGGGATCGCTGTGTACTGTTTCGCCAGGCCCTGCCTGGTGCTCACGCGAGACGAGGTTAGGAACCTGCTGTCCAGAGCGCCGTTGTCCTCCGCACCATCAAATAGGAGGCCCGGCCATAAGGTATTCCCTGCTCGCAGGATGCGCGGCGGTTCTGCTCAGCACAGGCATTGCGCAGGCGGGACCATGCGACACCACGGCTAATTCCGACGCTGGCTCGGGACCGACGCCCGGCCACACAGCCCAGACAACAACGACGACGGGCGCGGCTCCACGAAGTCAAGAGCATCCGCCGACAGGCAGGATGAATAGTGCAGCCAGCGATACTGCGACTTCATCCGAGGACGCGCAGCGACAAATGCAGGGCCAGCCGACTGCGGCACAGAAAGCGCAGGGCACAAAGGATAAGGTCGGAAACGATTGCTAGCGACGTGCGCCGGCCTTTGCGGGATTGCCTTGATCTAGATATTGCCTTGATCTAGATCAAGGGCACCGCCGGCCCGCCGGTCTGATGCCTGAGGCATGGATCATCCGCCAGACAAAAAAGCCGCTTCAACCGCGTCTGGGTGACGAAGAAGAGGACGCCGCGGATTTTCGTCAAATGCTTGCGCAGTACATCCGCGACCTTCGCGCGCTGATCGACCGGCTGCGTCGGAAGCTCAACTAGTGACGCATCTTGCCATCGCGGCTGGTCCGCGCATCGTGCGTCTGCAACGGTGAACAGGATGTTGTCCCGCTCCTGAGTGGTTCGGCAATGCGGGCATTTTAAGCGGTGCCGGATCGGACTGGATCGCCATCACCTTACGCGTACACGGTCGGCCGGCATCGGTCGGTTCAATGTCCGACATTGGGGACAACCCACCATAGTTAGGCAGGCTTCGTTAGGCGCGCGGCCTGAGCGGTTCTGGCAGAACAGCGACCACCGGTACGACCTCCATCGGGTGCCCGATTTCGTCCGCGATCACCACGACCTCGGGGACTGACGCCTTCCTGGCTTTGATGGCGTTGCACAACAATTCGCGGGCAGTTTGCAACGCCAGTTGCCTCGCTGCTTCCACGCCGGGCAATTCAGTGCCTTCCTCATCTTGGAATAGGTTGGCACCTACTTTAACGTGAAAATAGAAATGGCCCATGACCTTTCACCTTCCTTGGATGGAGCAAATCTCAACCTGTGCGTGATTTGCCAGACCAAGGAACTCGCATCAGGCATACGTTGGAAGAGCCTTACCTCGCGGCTTTAACCTGACGATAGAATAGAGCGCTTTCGCTTTTCGTCGCTCACTCCATTCCTGCCCGGGCCGAAACTTGCCGTCCACGTCCTTGAATATCTCGCCTGCGGTGATCGTGGCTTATTTCCAAGCAGCTTCATCGTCGGGAAGTTCTTCGCCTATCTCGTCTAAGGCTGGGTTTGTTCCGTCAATGTCGAAAGAGTACCTCGGCATCTTTGGAAAACGCCGCGGAGAAAACGAAGTTCCTGAGTAAGTTGCTAATTAGAGCTGTTTTGCTCGTTTCGCTCCGCCTTGCGTTTGGCGGCTCTCATCCGCCGATCGTCCTGGTCGATCGCCTTTATGCGTGCAGGATCCCGATATTGCGGTTGCGAGCTTCACCACTGAGTTCGCGGGTGTTCAGGTTGACTGTCCACTTGAAGGCCTTGCCTATCGTTTGGACCACGCTGTAGCGTATGCCTTTGTACTCCATGCCGAGCCCCTTACATGAGAGCCGGTCCCGGAAATCTGAACAAGACGATAAGTGGAGTTTCTGCCTGACAACGGCGATAATCGCCGTGAACAGGAGAAACCATGAGCAGACGACCCCGCCGGAACCACTCACCGGCCTTCAAGGCGAAGGTGGCTCTGGCCGCCGTCAAGGGCGACCGCACAATCGCCCAGTTGGCGGAGCATTTCGACGTTCACCCCAATCAGATCACAGCCTGGAAATCGCAGCTTGAGGGCAGCGCGTCCGAGATTTTCGGATCAGGGGGCGGGACGCCGGCCATCCCCGCGATCGATGTGAAGTCGCTCCATGCCAAGATCGGAGAACTGACGCTGGAGAACGATTTTTTAGAAGGAGCGCTCACCAAGGCGGGATTGCTGAGCGCAAAGCGATGATCGACCGTGCGCACGATCTGTCGATCACCAAGCAGGCAGAGATTTTGAAGGTCAGCCGCGGCAGCGTCTACTATCTACCGCGGCCGGTTTCTTCAGCCGACCTCGAGATCATGCGGCAGCTCGATCGGCTGCACCTGGAGTATCCCTTCGCCGGTTCGCGTATGTTGCGAGGCCTGCTGGCTTTGCAGGGGTGCAAAATCGGCCGCCGGCATGTGAAGACGCTAATGCGGCGGATGGGGATAGAGGCGCTCTATCGCCGTCCGCGCACCACGAAGCCCGAGCCCGGCCACAAGATCCATCCGTATCTGCTGCGCGGCATGGCGATCACGCGGCCGAACCAGGTCTGGGCGATGGACATCACCTATATCCCCATGGAGCGCGGTTTCGTTTACCTCGCTGTCGTGCTCGATTGGGCGACCCGTCGTGTCCTGTCGTGGCGGTTGTCGATCACGATGGAGGCGGCCTTCTGCGTCGAGACGCTGGAGGATGCTCTCGCGCGTCACGGCAGGCCGGAAATCTTCAACACCGACCAAGGCTCGCAGTTCACCGGTGCGGCCTTCACCGGCGTCCTCGCCGACAACGGCATCGCCATCAGCATGGATGGCAAAGGGGCTTGGCGCGACAACGTGTTCGTTGAGAGACTGTGGAAAAGCGTCAAATACGAGGAGGTCTATCTGCGAGCCTACGAAACCGTTGGTGAGGCGCGAAGCTCGATTGGTCGATATCTCGACTTTTACAACGGGCGACGACCGCATTCGAGCCTTGACGACCACACCCCGGATCAAGCCTACTTCGATCTTCCTCCGCTCCGCGCGGCGGCCTAACCCCGGCAGAGGCTCCACTTATCGACGCGGAAATTCTGTTCAGACAACCGGGACCAGCTCTCATGCGACATGGCAAAAAAGTCTGGGACGATTTCCTAGTTCCGTGCGCTACCCGACATAGCAAAAGGAAATTAGCGCAAGCCATTGGACCTGACGCTGCCCCACCTCAGCTCGCAGAGGACGCCGGCGGATTTTCGGCAAATGCTGGAGCAGTACATCCGCGACCTTCGCGCGCAGATCGACAGTCTGCGCCGGAAGCTCAGCCAATAACCTCCAGCAAAGCTGGAGGTTTGATTGAGAACCGCCAAAGGCGGTTTTAAGGGATGTTTGGACGATTGATTGGATTTTGGGCTGCTGAAATCTTCAGCTCAAACTGCTCCAATTGCCGATCGGTCAGTTCTTGGTTTCTGATGTAGGCCCGGATCACTTCCTCGTCCCGGCCAACGGTCGTGACAAAGTACCCGCGCGCCCAGAATTTGTGCCCAGAAAATTCCGTATCTTGCGTTCGACATTCTGTGCGATCCATATCGAGCTCTTCCCTTTCATGTATCCGATGATCTGCGCCACCGATATCAACATATGAACGTGATCCGGCATCAAGTGTCCTTCCTCGATCCGGCACTCCTTCCGTCGCGCCAGATCGTGAAACACTTGACCCAGATTCCGTTTTATCTTGCCGAAGAGCAGCTTCTTGCGATGATGATGCTCGCTGCCGCTCGCCAGCATGAGGAGTGCGAAGAACTCGAGGATCTGTTCATATTTGGACCCACGCCACGGCCTGATGCCAATTGGGGTTTTTGGCATCGTAGGCAAGGAGAACAAGGTCTCTGAAGCCCGGGTCTGGTCTCTAGTCCATGACCGCCCTACCCTCAAGGCGTGGCTCTCGCGCGGCGGGGCCTACGACCTCGCCACGTTCAGGAAACTGGCAGGTCAGCCGAATTGGACAATGGAATGGAATATTAACGATCAGCTGGCCAAAACTGCCTTCGCCGGCGGCCTCGCACTCAGCTGTAGCGTCCTCGCGACGAGATGATCCGCAACGGCTCCTACAAGCTATCGATGGTGTGCGAAATGGTGCCCTCGTCGGCATAGGTTACCATGTGTCCGGCGTTATTTACCAGATGCAGATCTGAGCGACCGACTACTTGATGCAGACGTCTGGCCTGTTCGGGTTCGATAAGTTGGTCTTCTGTTCCGTGGAATATATGGACCGGACACCGAATGTCCGAATAGAGCGACTGCAGCCGCGCTGATTCAGGAATAAGAAACGCACTTTCCTCCGCGGCCGCCCTAAGTTGCTTCGGCCGGAGCGTCAAGAACAAGGGAAAGCTATTCTCGAAATTTGCAGGAACCGAGCGAGGCGCAAAAAGCTTACGAAGCATCGCCGGTAGAATAGCCCAGGAGATAATTGGCGCAACCGTATAGCGCATCATATCACCAAACAGCGGTACCGCCGGACCTGATAGCAACCAGAAGTCCAACCGCCAAGTGGGAAAGTAGTAGCCTGAGGCGAGCACAAGACCGCGAACAGGGCAGTTATCCTGCAATCCGATCGCGACAGCCACTAGCGCACCCCATGAGTGGCCTAGCACGACGGGGTCGCGGACCCCGAGTTGATCAAAGGCTTTGACGAACAGTGCTGCCTGGGATGTTGCAGTCCAGACCCGTGCGCGCGGTCGTTGACTGTATCCAAAGCCGGGCCGATCGAAGCAAACAACGCGGTAGCGGGCCGCAAGATGGTCCACGAGGCCGCTGACGATAAAATCCTGGATCAACGAGCCATTGCCATGGAACAGCACCACGCTGGGAGCTGCACGATCACCGCGCTCGAGGTAGTGGAGACGCACCCCGTCACACTCGATGAAGTTGCCGACAGGTGGGTGCTTTCGCTCAGCCATGAACGAGAACACGATGTTCCCTATGACCAGAACGAGGAAAATAGCAATAACGACGGAAGCGGTTTCGCCGATGGACATTCGCGTGTACCACACAAAACAGATTGACGACGGTCATTGAGTGCATAACCCCCGGAGATTAGTGTCGTTCCTAGCGGCAATGGTTCGCGGAAACACTGGACGATGTTGGGAACGCTCTCCGCCAAATCGCGTTGCTCGGCAAGGAGCTGGGGGCTTTAAGAATGGTGGAGGAAAACATGGCAAACCCACAGCAAGATGAAAAGTCTAAGCAAGGCGTGGAAGACGCAGCCCGCCGAGCCGGCGAAAAGACCGCTGAACAGACCAGCCGTATCGGACAAGCTGCGGCCGATCAGACCGCGCGTGCAGGGCAAGCTGCCGCTGAAGTTGGGAAGGAAGTGGCTCGAGCAAGTGCGAACCTGCTCAAGCAGAACATCGAGACGATACAGAACACATGGCGCTCCGGGCTGGAATCGGCGACCTCGGTGATGGGACTGTCTACGGAGCAAATTGGTCGCACGCTCGGCGTATCCGGTGAAGGGGCACAACAGGCAACGGAGGCAACGGAACGCTCGGCACGCAACGCTCAAACGTTGCTTTACACCAGCACCGTTGCCGCCAAAGCGATGGGTGACGTATCACAAGAGTACTTCCAGATGGTCCGGCATCAACTCGAAACGAATATGGAACTCATGAGGGAATTGTGGACCTGCCGAACCCCTCAGGACTTTGCCGCCGTACAAACTGACTTGATGCGACAGAACGTCGAAACCGCTTTGGAAAGCAGCCGGCGAATAGCTGACTTGTCGCATAAAATGGCCGATGAAGCCGGAAAGCAGATCAAGCAGAGCATGGAAGAGATGCGACGTACTGCCTGAGTTGGAGTACAGGTTCGGCTTCGGAAAGAGCGGCTGCCGTTAGCCGCTCTTTCACCATACGAAGGCCGCTGCTGGCACCCGTTTCCAGCGGAATGGTGGTGGATTATAGCTAAAGGGCCGTGAGTACGGAACGTTCGAATCCAGCAAACGCGCGAGAAGATCCAGTGTTTCTCATTCCGCGCCTCGGGACCTACACTCGAGTGCGACGACCATCATTCGTAGCAAGAAGGTGGCAGAGAGAATGGAAAAGGAAGTGCCTGCCATGCCAAGCGACACCAAAACGCCTGCGCCCTTAGATCTGGCCGCTTTGACAGAGCGATTTCAGCAGGACAAGAAATCCTCTGAATGCTCCGGCCGGCTCAAGTGCGGGTGATCGCACGGCAATGCATTGATTCCGATCAAGGTAAGACTCGTTGTTCTCCCTTTGCTAAACACCCTGCTCGCCAGCACGTCGGACGCCTCCAGCGAAATCACGCGGATTCCCAATTAAGGTTATTACTGTTGTTCGCGGGGCTTGAGGTCGAAATTTTCGAGGGCTGCTTTCGAACCCTGACTTGCTCTTGCTTTTGCGACAGCAAAGCTAAGGAATAATCGACGTTCACCAGTACCTTGAGGCGCGGATCGGCACACACCGCCACAAAGATCGATCGGTAGCAAGATCCTCGGAGTCGAGTGTACGACTACTTTCACCCCGTTTTCCCAAATCTCTATATTCCAAATATCGCTAGCGTAAAAATTTTTCCCGCAAGGGGTTGGATGATGCAGAAATCCGACAGATCGGCAACGAAGGTCCTGATTGTCGACGACCACGCAGTGGTCCTGGCGGGTTGCCGGTCGCTGTTTGCGTCGGACAACACGGTGAAGATCGAGGAGGCATTAACGCAAATCCGGCGTCCCAAGTGACAGCGCGCGAGCTGGAAATTCTTCGGCTGCTGGGCCGCGGCGACAAGATCGCCGAAGTCGCCAATGCGCTGGAGATTTCCTACAAGACGGTGGCCAACACCACCTCATTGCTCAAGCAGAAGCTTGGCGCGAAGAGCCATTCGGACCTGATCCGGATCGCGGTGGAGATGGGGCTGGATTGACGGCCTGCCGGCCGCCTCAAGGCGCTTCGACAACTTCAAAAGTCCTTCGTTGCCAGTTGCGTTAAGGTTGGTGGTCCCGCCGGAGCGGGCGGCCTCGTACCTAATGAAGTCGAACCTTATTGCTGGAATGAAATAATCCGCTAACTGAGTCATCACGAGCCTGGCGGGCGCGGCGGAGATAAAGTCCGAATTTCTCTGCGCGCTCTGCCGCCAGCTTTCGGTAAGCCCTCGCCCGCCCCTTCCAACGGGCTTTGAGCTTGAGCTCATGCTCTTCAGCGGCAAGCCGCTCGAACGGGACTGAAGCAAGTAAGAGCATCGGTATGACTCGGCTGCTCTGCGCGGATTGCGGCCGGGTGTGGGAGGTCAAGACGCCCACTTGCGTCCACTCGTGGAGACGCGGGCGCGCCTTGTCCGAATTGCAATTTCGCGTCTCCCGATTATCCCCTGGCCCCTGCGTCTCATGAAGGGATTGCAACTAACGAGGCCGCACGACTGCATCCCGATCAGTACATGGCTACACAATCAAATCGTGAGCCGCATAGTGATTGCTATGCCCTAAGTGATCGTGCCGCGCCGCTGAAGTATCAATCGCATCTGCATCCTGGACTAACACCGGTCCGTTGTGTGCGGCAGCATGCTGACCATCTTCATGTGATTTCCCGCTCCCATGGCCCAGCTGCTGTAAGTCAAGAATGTCTGAAGAAGCATTGTTGGCGCCATTATTAAAATGAAAGGAATCGCCAAGTTCGGTGCCAACTGGTGATTTGGCCCGACCGGAGTCGTCGGAGGAAGCCCCTTCCTTTCCTTCAGCCTTAAACTTCAATGCCGAATGTGCGTCGTCGGCAGATTTTACGGACGCCATTTGTAGATCGTGCTGTGGTTTGTTAGTATCTAAATCGTCTCCCGGAGCCTCATGCTTGATATGTCCCTTGGCAGCTCCAGAGCCGTCGTCGGAGTCATGCAGGGCCTTCTGCGACTGACCGTGATTTAAATCGTCCCCCGGGGCCTCATGCTTGATATGCCCCTTGGCAGCTCCAGAGCCGTTGTCGGAATCATGCAGGGCCTTCTGCGACTGACTGTGATTCAAATCGTCCCCCGGGGCCTCATGCTTGATATGCCCTTTGGCAGCTCCGGAGCCGTTGTCGGAATCATGCAGGGCCTTCTGCGACTGACCGTGATTTAAATCGTCCCCCGGGGCCTCATGCTTGATATGCCCCTTGGCAGCTCCGGAGCCGTTGTCGGAATCATGCAGGGCCTTCTGCGATTGACCGTGATTTAGATCGTCTCCCAGGGCCTCATGCTTGATATACCCCTTGGCAGCTCCAGCGCCGTTATCGGAAGCATGCAAGTCGGGCTGCCATTGATCATGATTGGGCTCGTTATCCTGGCCTGCCTGCGTTGTGTCACGCGTGCCTTCGTTCGCGGCCGCCGCGACAACGTTAATGGTTCCGGAACCTTGGGGAATAGTGTTCGCTCGGTCGCTGCCGTTATCCTCCGCGTCGGCATCGCCAACATGAAGCTCGCTGTGGTCTCTGGTGATCCTATCGCCTTGGGCGAACTCGAATGCGAACGCCCCATCGTACACTGCAGTAGCTGGTGTGCCGTCGAAATTTGCGAAGCTGGGAGCTGCGACCGCTGCCAGTCCCTTGGCGTCGCTTGCGGGAGATGAAGTGAAGACATCAGCTAGGCCATCGCCAAACTCAAACGCTTGCGCGGCGCGGGCGGTACGATCGAGCTCGTAAATCAAGGCTCCGAAAGCCGCAATCATGAAGATGCCGTAGCTGCTCGAACTCGGCCTCGGCGCGTTGAGTGCTGCCTGCGCAAATGAACTCGCGGCCGTCTCGCCACCCGGATCGACGAGCTTGCCGACCGGCCTTGACGTTCCAGTTGCCGCGCCGGCGCCGCAGCGCTCCTTGCTGGCGGCTCTTTCTGGGGTGTCACCTGTTACTGTTTCCTTCCGGCTGATTTTGATAGTGACAACCTCCGGGGAGCCGTTTGCGGCCATGACCGTGAAACTTTCGATCGCGGTGTGACCGGCGTCGACTGAATCGTCCAACGCCGCCAGGATAGCAGCTGCCAGGATACTCATCGCGCCATAACGGCGCGAAAGGGCGAGCGCGGCGAGCTCCGTACGGCTGCTGATTCCGAGCTTCTGTCGCGCGTGGTTGAGGTGAATCCTGACGATGTCCGGGACGACACCGAGCACCCGAGCAATAGCGCTGTCTGACAACCCCTCGGCGACGAGATCCATGATCGTCCGCTCGTTGACGGTCAGAATTGCCAGAACGTTATTACCGAACGACGCGATTCCATTGGCTTCGTTACCGACCCTCGCCAGGTCTGACCCCGGTTTTTCCAGCCTCACGGACTGCACTAGTGCTTCCGGTTTGGCGCTCATCGATATCATGCCGCAAGCACCGGTCGCTATTGCTGTGGCAAGATCGCCACAGGCGACAGAAGCGGTGAAGAACACCAGTCGGGAAGAAGGGCCTTTGTCGCCCACGACGGCCAGCATGTCGGACGCGGTCACATCCGTGAACCCGTCCTCCAGTAACACCACATCTGGCGTCAGCCTGCGAATCGCTGCAAGGCAACTAGCTCCATCGAGACAGCATGCAACCACCTCGAAATCGCGCTCCGAACAGCGATACAAGACCTTGCAAAACAATGGGACGTCGATCTGCTATTACCAGTCTAACGCGATGCATGGCTCCTTCCTACTCGGCCTCGTAACGCATGAGACGGATGAAGGTTCCGGTTATAAACGCCTCCTTACCAGCCCGCCAGACCATCGAGGCAGGTGCAAACCATCGGGTTTCCACTCAACGCGGCCCTGCACGGCCGAGGGCACGCGTAAGGGCGCTATTCCGCCAGCCTGGCTAACCATGACGGAAATCGTTTCGCGATACCGCTCACGGCGGACGTCGGGCGACAACGCCATGAGTGTGTCGAATTTGATGATGGCACCCTTGACGCACTCCGCCAGGGATGCGTCAGGCATCAGGAGGCCATGACGCCACCCTCGACCGCAATGCCGCGGTGCGCCGGCGCGCCGACCGGTTGCCTGTGGCCGAGCAATTTCTCTGCCACCCACATTGCGGGGCTCGCGCAAAAGAGGCTGGTTGAGCTCGCCGAGTGATGGTCGTAGTTGATTGCCTCCATGCAGCGCCCTGCGGAGTTCATGACGCACCTCGATTCTATGAAAAATGCGATTAGGTTCGGCGCTACCTAAATACCCCGTCGCCCCCAAACAAACCTGGCGAGAGCCACCAATTGGAAGCACGATTTCATGCCCAGCCGCCAAGGAGTTGGCCGATGGATTCTGCGGTCATCCCGCGCTCGCCGCCTTGACAGCGTGCCATCGGTTGGCACTTCAAAAGTGACATACCAAGTGTAGTTCATGCCGCGATGCCGCCGCCTCTCGCCTGTCCGCGCCGGAACGATAAAAAACGCCGCCACCGGGGTTGAAGCGGTGACGACTCTTTTTCACGCTTGCCGCCGAAACAATCCTCTACCGCCGTGCTCCAACGCGATTGACGCCACCATTCATATTTGCCACCGGCATTGTGACGGACCGCCGCACGCGCCACCGGACGAGGCCTGAGCACGACGCCTGCGCGGGCAATGCACCCTCCGGGATATCGCTCGTATGTGCAGTACACGACCGCCTTAGCTGGCGCGGGATTGAGAGTGACACCTGCAAGCCCCAACAGGGCGCTAGCAGCGATCTCGGCAACTGTCGCTAATTTGATCGAAAGACGCTTCCTCGAATGCATGGCGCACTCCTCTTCGCACTTGCGGAGCCGCCTCACCGATCCACGAACTGGAGCGATACATGCGGTGCAAAGATTGCTCAAGACTTCGGGGGCGCCCGTACAAGCGCAGCCATCTGGTGGCGTTGCGTATCACCAAGATCAGCGCGAGCGATCCGCCGTCAACATCGTGGCCGGGCAAGCGGTGAGGGAAAAGGCCCTCGCCAACAAGACGTCCTTATTCTTTGGCCGCATTCCATGTTTGCGCGCCGCACTCGCATTTGAACATTCGAACAGTCTGGCCGGTGCCCGGATTAAGCATCTTGAGCTTAAGAACCGGCTTTGCACCGCAGTAACAGGGAGGAGCCGGGTTAGGCTCATATTTGGAAAATACTTCGTTCTTGAAATCTCTGTTCACGATACTGCCTCGCCGTTGAGAGCAAGCAGACCATCAAGTTAAAAAGTGAACATTAGTTCCCTTTAGATATATTACTCCACTCCAGTCGCGGCCCTTAAGAATAGGGGCACCGTGACGCTGGCTCGGTCCGGCCGCCAGCCTTCCATGCGGACATGACCATGGGGGCTTCGGCCTCGGCTTGATCGGCGACGCCCGGCCTTCCAATAACCGTTGCCGAGCAGTCCCAGCGTGCATCTTCGGCCCATGACCCCGGGCCGCCCCTATGGCTTGGATGTCTTGGTGCTCATCCCGGGAGTAGTCCCATTGGAACCCATCCCATTTAGAGGCATTTGGATGGGCGTGTACCCGGCTGTCCAACTAACTACAAACGGAAGGACGATTGAAATGAGCATCCTCTGGACGATCATCATCGGCTTCATCGCTGGTGTAATAGCCAAATTCATCATGCCCGGCGACAACGAGCCGTCGGGCTTTATCCTAACGACAATTCTCGGGATTGCGGGTGCCTTCGTGGCCAGCTATTTAGGCCAAGCTCTGGGATGGTACCGACCGGGCGAAGGCGCTGGACTGATTGGCGCTGTGGTTGGCGCGATCATAGTGCTCTTTGTGTACGGACTTTTTGCGGGTCGGCGCCGGACCGCGATTTGAGATCGAGCCACCAGTGCCCCGAAGCTCGAAGCGTGGGGCGACGTTACCTTATTAAACTGCGTAAAGGCCGCAACTTTCGCAGGGAATGCGCTCGGCTGCGCTTTTGCCTGAACTGCTCCTAGGGTGCGTCCGAGTTTTACAGCAATCATTCGAGCAGGCGTGCCTTTCTCAGCCAGCTCCCTTAAGGCGCTAACATCATAGACGGTCCACGGTTTGCTGATTACTTTTCGCATACCAGAACAGACAATATCAAAGAAGCGGACCTGTTCCGTAAAACTAGGGCTCACGATGGTCCCGCTCTCTGAGAGGCGCACGACAGATGAGCATCCACGGAGCTATTGGCGAAACGGTCGCATTGGCGGCGGACGTCTCGTCCATTAGGTTGGTGCAAACGGCCTTCGCTTGCATTGGCGGGCACAATTCCGAGCTGGCATCCGTTGGAACTCCCGAACCATTTGCCCGTTTTAGTCGCGGGCTCAAACGTAGGACTGCGAGATGGTGTTCATCGTGCAGGCTAAGCCGTGGAAGCCGGATGGGATTGAGAAGGTCGTTGCCGCTACCCGCAAGGAAGCGATGCGCGCTGCAAGTGACTTTCTGCAGAGAATTCCCCGTTGTCACAGTTGTCGCTGATGGACGCGTTTACGAGGAGTTCGCCAAAACAATGGTGGACGTGGAGGCCGCCTAGATCGGCTTTGTGCCAACGGACGTGGGCTTCCATTCGCGCGTTCAATTCAATGTTTCAGCCGCATTTCTATGACTTGGATTGCAAGCAAATCGGTGTAGCGACGTTCCATCGTTTCAACCCAATCGTCCGGTGAGGTTGCCACGAACCGCGCCGTCAGCACGGCCGCGGGTCACCGCTGCGCGGTGCTTTTCCCGTGATGGCAACACGGCGATTGCCTTTCGCGAGCCCTCCACCAAGCAGCAACTGCGGCAACAATTTCGTCCCATATTGGGGTTGGCAGATCTGCCGCCGCGAGCCTAACCACGTAGCGATTCCGCGATCTGTCCTGAGCCCATTCCGCCGCCGCAAAGTCGAATCCGAAGCTTCCTGCGTGGCGAATCGGCAAACCTCTGCATTTGAGATCGGCACACATCTCCGCAACGATCTCGCGCGCGGCTTTCTCATCGTTCAACCCTGCAGACGCCAATGTCAAATATAGACCATGCGCAAAATGAAATTCGGCAGCGAAGGCGGACAATGATCGATAGAAATGGCCCCTCATGCGCTTGCCATTTTTCAGAAGGGCGCAGATGCGCTTACTCGTCAACGAGCGGTAAGTCCTACTCCCGGCGAAGGGTGGGAAATGCGCAGGGAGAGCAGCGCTGCCGAATAATCGGACAGCCTTCTTGGTCTCAGCCGAGAGCCTATTCACGAGCACTTGCTGTTCTTCGGAGAGACCGCGACAGTTCGGAAAGATTGCAGATCCAAGACGGCCGTATTCGACACCTAGAGAGTCGAGCTTGGTATGGCTTCGAAGGAGAACGAGCGGGATAGCAGCCCGAGCGGCCCAATTCATGACCCGACGTATGCGTCCCGATTCACCGGAAAAGCATGTGGTGTCGAACACGATCAGATCAAGACGCGGTCGCACGCATTTAAGTAGGGCCTCGAAGATCCCGTTAGACATAGAGGAATCGAACGAAAGGATCCGCGGTCTGGCTCCCTTTCTGCGTCGGACCTCGTCAAACGATGCGCTCAGTTCGATCCGTTTCAGGTGCCTTACATGACCATCGATCAGCTCGGTGGTTTCACCGTAACCGTTCGGCAGGGTGATGAAGTCGGCTTCGAAGAACGTAGGCCGCATTGCCATTAACAGCGCCGAAATGGCCGCCATCCCCGATGCCGTATAGACGGGCTCGGCGTCTGCCAATTTCTCGAAAGCGTAGAAAGATGGACCGCGGACTTCGAGGTCGGCACGTTGGTAGTCGTATCTAAATTCGAACGCGCTCGATCTGGGGCGACCTGAATGCGTCCAGGCCGTTTCCGTGAGCGCCCAGTCTTGCAAGTCGTGCTCGGCCTTAAGCGCCGCTGCCAAGTGAAATTTCTGCTCGATAACCTCATCCACAGACCGCGGCTGCCTAAGTTTGAACGGGTTTTCGAGGAGGCCGTTTAGCAGTTTGCACTCTTCGTTCTTTCTGAGCAAATAGTCTTCAAGGGTCTCCATGCCGCCTTAACGCGGTGCATCAGGATTAGCTCCTAAAGCCACAGGGCATCCCTCCGCTTTAGGCCCGCCCAGCTCCTGAGGATGCCGGACGAAAAGGCCGCAAGTACTCGAATGAACCAGCCATGGGCGTACCAAACAAAGCCGGACGGCGTATTGCCGCCAGATTAGAAACCGGCATGCGGAACTATTGAGATGCACGAGACATACGACTGAGCATGCGAATCAATGACCGCCATCGCGACCGGGCGATCGCAGCATTATGAGGTCAGGACCAACCAAGTCTCAGCCGCGATTGTCGGCACCGCTAGGAACGGGTGCGGGATGAGATAGTTGGTGGCCAGACGGAGGATCTCGCGATGGCTGTGGTTTCCAGATTATTGCTCATTGGTTTGTTGGTGTCGCCGCTCGCTTCATACGCTCAAAGTAGCGGAGGCGGCGGTGGCGGCGGTGCAGGAGGCGGCGGTACGGGTGGAGGTGCATCTTCAGCCGGCGCCAGCACCGGGACAACTGCGGCTGGCGCGGCGAGTGGTCCGACTTCAGGGAGCCCCAGCGCGGCTGGCACCCCGAGCGCTGGATCCGCGGGAGCGGGCACCCAAGCGGTCAGTGGCGTTCCTAATGGCCCCGCCAATCTTGGAGGTAACAACAATTCCGGTAATGATCCGAGCGGCGCTGGTAACGCAAGCAAAGTACCCACTGCTCCTGGAACCAATAGCATTGGGACCGCCAATGCAACCGGAGGATCATCTAACAGCAACTCGTCAACGGGTACCGATTCCCAAACCACCGGATCAGCGCTCAATCGACGCGGCGGTCAAAGCGGCGGTCGTATTGACAGTACGGTTACCCAAGGGCCTAACGTGCCCGGAGACGCTGCAATCCGAGCGGAAGATGAGGTGGTCGACAAGAAAATTAAAAGCATCTGCAAGGGCTGTTGATCGAGCCACTGTCGTCCAGCGACCGAAGCCGGAACGACAATAAACGCATTCTTTCTCAGTTTATTATGCGGTTGAGCATGGCTAGGGGCGGATTGATTGTTCGTATAAGTCTCCGGATAGCCTTGCTAGCCATATTCAACGTGTTGCCCGTGAGCGGCGCAGTAATCGAGAGCCGCGCGAGCGCTGATGGGACCGTTGCAATTTCGATCGCCGGAGAAATCGTGGAAGGCGACGCGGAAGCGTTGAGGCTGGAAATACAAACAGCCCAATTTGCGAACTTCTCCATATCCGAAATCCAGCTGAATTCGATCGGTGCAAGCTTGTATGAAGGAACTGGCCTGGCAAGAGTCGTCCGAACCGCTTCGCTTAATACCTGCGTTGCGGAACGCAATATCTGCGCGTCAGCTTGCTTCCTCGTCTTTGCAGCGGGCTCAACCAATCCGTTCAGAATGGGGCTAGAGTGGGGGTACACGCGGCGACGATGGCGTCCGGCGCCATATCGATCAAAGCTACTGAATCCATGGGCCGGATAGCGAAACTTTTGGGCGTCCCTTCTGAGATTATCGGTCGCATGCTTTCGACACCTGCCAGCCAGATGTTTTGGTTGAATGGAGCCAACTTGGCGTCGATGGGGGCTGTTATTACCGACGGCAAGTAGCGGAATCCCGAGGAGCTGGCTGCACTTTCCAAGCCGCTAGAACCATTTGCCTCTAGCGACTCCGACTAACCTCGTTCGGCTAGCTGCTTCTTGAGATCCTCGATAAAGTCCTGTGCACCATACTGCGTGAGAAGTTCGCCCGACTCGTCAGGCACGTCCGCTACGGCCTTCGCGCATGGATGTCAGCCAGACGGAGGCGCGCCATGAGGAAAGCTCGAGGAGACTGAGCATGAGCGACCGATACGCTACCCCCGATGTACTGCCGGCCACCTGCTGGGTCTTGGTTGCAATAGTCGGGGAAAAACAGCGTGATTACCTGAAACTCCCGTGCTTGCAGCCCGTTAAGTCCCGGAACTACCTACTCTTTGCGTTGGAGGTTTGCGTGCCTGCGTCCCGCGCTTTCTGGAGAGGCTTTCTGAAGCTGTCCTTCGTTTCGTGTCCGGTCGCGCTTTACCCAGCGACCTCGGCGGCCGAGCGGGTCTCTTTCCGGCAGATTAACCGGCGTACTGGTCATCGCCTCAGGCACAAACTCGTCGACTCCGTCACTGGCGAAGCGGTGGATTCATCAAAGAAGGCGCGGGGCTACGAGGTTGGCGAGGACGAGTTTCTACTGGTCGAGGATCGCGACCTTGAGCGGGCGCGCAGTCGCCGCCTGCCGCCTGGCGCCGTGGAACTTGCCGAGCCGCTTCCGCACGAGAGTCCGCCGACAGTGCCCGCGGGGCTGCTTGAGCAGGACACGGAAGAAAATGACCACGATAATGAGGAGGCAGATCAGACTTTTGCCCGTCCGGTAAACTCACGAACGATCGAAATCGAGCGCTTTGTTCAGGCGGGCCAGATCGACGGCCGGTATTTCGAAAAGCCATACTATGTGGTGCCGCGCGAAGAGATCGGACAAGAAACTTTTGCAGTCATCCGCGACGCCATGACCCGCGAGGGCGTCGTCGGCCTCGCCCGTGTCGTATTGTCCTCCTGCGAGCGCCCGTTCTTGATCGAGCCGATGGACGGGGGCCTTCGCGGTATGACGCTGCGTTTTTCGAACGAGGTGCGCACCGCAGACCACTATTTCGGCGGGATCCCGCAGATGAAGCTTCCAGCGGAGATGATGAAGCTTGCCCAACACATCATCAGGACCAAGTCGACGGAGTTCGATCCATCTATGCTTGAAGATCATTACCGCGCCGCGCTTGTTCGCATTCTGCGCAAAAAGCAGGTCAAACGGCCCACGCATGGGCCTCCGGTCAAGCCATCGCAGGAGAACGTAATCAATCTCATGGACGCGCTCCGGCGCAGCATCGCCGCCGAGCGTACGACAAAATCCTCGCCGAAGCGGGGAGGTGCAAAAGGTTCGGCACGTCATCCTGCCCGGGCGCGCGGAGCAAGGTAGTTTCGCCCCGCGTACGCGGCCCACTGATTCGCAACCCTCACCCTACCGCTTCGTCTGCGGCTCGAGAGATTCGGCGCGCGCGCTGCGGCGGAAGTTTCCGATGTCAGCCCGGTGTCGATCGCTTCCGGCGCTAAAGACGAAAGCCTTAACTAGCGGCGGTTTGGACGGCGAACCCGCAACCTTTGGAACATGCGTCGTGCAAAAAAGTTCGTTTTGGGTGACACCCCTATGAGGCCTATAGTTTGCTAGTCGATTCGTCCGATGCCGCGCAGGTCATTGTCGATCCAAGGGATGCTGCCGAGTCGGTGGGCCTTCGACATGTCGCCGACGACCGTCCCGGAATTCACCGTAAGAAGTCGGGCTCAGGCTTCACTTACACGCGGCCTGACGGGTCAAGGCTAACCGAGGGGAATGCGCTGAAGCGGATCAAGGCGCTTGCCATTCCTCCGGCCTGGACAGATGTGAGGATTTGTCCGTCCGCCAATGGCCATATCCAGGCAACGGGCCGTGACGCCAAGGGGCGCAAACAATACCGTTATCACCCCCGCTTCCGCGAGATACGAGAAAGCACGAAATACGAGCGTGTGGTGGCGTTTGCGGACGAGCTGCCGACTATCCGGGAACAGGTGCGTGAGCACATGAGCCTGCGCGGATTGCCCCGGGAGAAGGTGCTTGCGACCGTCGTGCATCTCCTTGAGACCACGTTGATCCGCGTCGGTAATGACGATTACGCCAAGCAGAATAACAGCTACGGATTGACCACCTTGAAGAACCGCCACGTCGCGATCGACGGGAACGAGGTGCGTTTCCGCTTTACGGGCAAGAGCGGCAAGCAGTGGTCCTTACGCGTGCGGGACCGACGGATTGCCAAGATCATCCGAGCTTGTCAGGATTTGCCCGGACAAGAGCTGATTCAGTATGTCGATGAGCAGGGTGTATGTCAGGACGTCACATCGACGGACGTAAACGACTATCTTAAGGAAATAACCGGCAAGGACATCACGGCCAAGGATTTCCGCACTTGGGCGGGAACGGTTTTGGCGGCGATGGCCCTCTCTGAATTTGAGAGTTTCGATAGCGCTGCGCAGGCGAAGCGCAATCTTCGTAGCGCGATTGAAAAGGTATCGGCGCGGCTCGGCAATACGCCGACAATTTGCCGCAAGTGCTACGTTCATCCCGAAGTTCTGAACTCCTACATGGACGGCAACCTTGTTCTGCAGATCCAATCGCAGGCGGAGAGTGAGCTTCGAAGCGCCGTGGGAAGCCTGAAGGCTGAAGAGGCCGCGGTGCTTGCGATGTTGCGCAATCGACTTGTGAAAGAAGCAGCGCGGCCCGGGTAGCTCCGCCGCAAACCATGGTAAAGGGGCCCCGGGAGTCAGCTTGATTAGGCAGTGGCTATGTGGGCAATGACGTCGGACGGCGCGTCCACGACCGGTAAAAAACGGGCCGCTAGAGGCGAAGACTTATAGCGATTGCTTATCTCATCATTTAAGCTGACGAGGCGGCTGTCTAGCGCTGGATTACGCTCGCAGTCTGCCTCCAGGTTCGGCTCGCTCTGACGCCTTCAAGGAAGCTGGCAAGCTCCGGGCCGCGGCCGATCGGCTTAAGGCGCCAACTGACTGCCGATCTGGTCGCGTATCAAGATACCGAGCCAAGCTGCCATGAACGCTGGCTGTCGCGCCTACATCGATACGAATGAGCGATGTGCCACTGCTAGCGCCCCGCGCTCGTTCGTTTCAAGTGCAATCTTCTGCGCCAGCATCACATCGCCAGCTACGAGGTTGCCCTCCGGAACGAAGCACCATCTGCAGACACGTTGCCCCGCGTGGCTTAGTTCCTCGATGTTGGTCTGGGTGCCGTAGTGTATCCGATAGTGCGTGCCGGTATCGCTGCCGACGACGTCGAAATACCGAAAGCGCTCATAGCACGCGCGCTGCTCTGGCGAGAGCCACTCCTCCAGCAGGGTCAGTGCCCGCGCCCTGGCTAAGAGGAAACCAGGCCGCACCGCAACCGACACAAGCGCGGAAAGCAGCAGCGTGCCGATCACCGCGAGGCAGATCAAGGCCAGGCAGTACGAGCCCAACGCGAGCGCTTGCTGCATCACCGTGGTCAGCCGCCGACTAGGCGCGGATAGAACAAGGTTTCATCTGCCGTTGGATCAAATGAGTGGATAATCCGCTGTTCGGCCGGGCCAGAACGGACAGCTGCCGTAAAGCCTGCGCCGGTCAGTTCCTTGAACCGCTGCTCGGCCTTTGCGACCTCCGCACGATCCTGCTTGTCGAACGTGTGGCGGGTGTCACCGGTATGATCCATCACGATTTGGCTTGCCATTTTACGCACTCCGATTGGCTGCCTGAGGCAGGTTTGGCAGACCCGGAGTCGATCGATTGCCGGCCGCATCTCGAGTCCATTCCACTCCTAAACGGGATGACCGCAGTTGGTTCCTTTGCATGCGATCATAAATATCCGGCTCATAAACGTGCAGCTTTGCCCGTTTCGGGCGTTCGAACTTTCTCTCTTTCGCGTTCGACTTCTTCGGCGTCCTTGTCGGAATCTCGGCGAGTCACTGGTTCGACGATGCCCGGATCGACGGCATCGCGTCGATCGCGATCGGCCTCATTCTCGCCCGCGGTGGCGATCCTTCTGGCTCGGGAAGCAAAGGATCTGCTGATCGGCGAGAGCGCCGATCCGGATCTGATCAACACGATCTGGAATATCCTCACAAGCCGCCGCGGAATCGACGCGATCAACCATGTCCGCACGATTCACAGCGTGCCGGACTCGATTTTCGTCGCGATCAGCGCCGAATTCGAGCCCGGGATGATGATCGGCGACGGAGAAGCTAATCGAGGCGATCGAAACCGAAGTGAAGCAGGCTTCGCCCCGGATCAGCTCCATCTATATTAGACCGGAGAAGCGCTCAGACGCGATTGTGCAGGAACGCCCCAGGCGTGCCCGCTAGTAGGAGGACCGCCGCGTTCCATTCCTCTAAGTCGGCTAATGAAGGGGGGTACTCTCGGAAATTGCCGACAGTTTTGTGCAATTCATGGCCGACGGGATCTTCGTCGCCCACAACGTCAATTTCGACTACGGCTTCATCAGCTACGAATATGAACGGCTCGAGCGCCGCTTTCGTTTTCCGAAGCTGTGCACCGTTGCAGGAATGCGTCGGCGTTCTCCGGGGCATAAGTCCTATGGCCTTGGAAAACTATGCGAATATACGGGAATTGAACTCAAAACGCACCACCGGGCGCTGTGCGATGCCCGGGCACGAGCCATCTTCTAAACCTTATCAATCAGAGCCGTGAAGCAGCCCTGCCGTCCGCGCTTGAAGACGCGGCCTAAGGACGAGAATTTATAAACTTGGAGCGCCCGGTGGACGCGCGCTTGCTATTACAGAGCCGTCAAGGCGCGAAACCGGCCGACGGTAGCCGAACCCGCGCGGCGTCGCCGGCCGCGACCGGTCCGCCGGACCGTACCACGCCCAGCCCCCCACGCTCAGAGCGCCCTGCATCAACACGCCAGTCGGCGAACATCCGATATGCAATTCGGATCAAGATTGATCAACTAGAGTGATCTCGAGCCCGGTATCGGTTAGTGCCTCAAAGATGCGCTTCGCCATTAACTTCGCCTGTTCAGGATCAATCGCATGTCCGGGTGATCTCTGACGCTGTCCAATATCGCTGTCGCGATGATCGCGTTTGTCTGGTGTTCGTCAGCCATGGTCACCTCCGAATGTTCGGGGGTCCGAGCCGAGCACACGAACCTCGCCGTAGTACTTTACTGTGATGCCGACACAACGTGGCCTGAATGATCAGTGCAGGAGCCATTCACAACGCTATATACACTGCCCCTTTGCTCTCGGAGGTGGAAGAATGTCCAGCTTCCAAGGCGGTTTCGATCCCATAGGAGTTGTCGTTGATTGGCTCAATGCTTGCCGAGCGCGTTTACTCCCCGGATTGCGCGCGAGGCTGAGGAGGATTGGAACGCGAAGCCTACCGCCGAACATAACTCAGGCGAGCGGCGCCGAGCGTTGACCGCAAGCAAAAGGAGCCCCGCCAAAGCGGGACTCCTCGATTGGCCTGCTGTTCTAGACCGTTACTTCTTGCTTGAACCGGAGTCCGTCGATGAATTCGACGACGTGCTCTGGTTTACGCTGGGCTGGCTGGATGTGGACGAGCTTCCGCTCTGCGAGGGAGACTGGCCTGTCGTGCTCGACTGACTGGGCGTGCCCTGCCCCGTCGTCGAAGACGGCTGGTTCTGCGCTTGGCCAGCATTCTGGTTCGTGGTCTGCCCGGTCGCGTTCTGCTGGTTCGACGGCTGGCCGGTCCGGCTCTGAGCGCTGCCGGTCCCGGTCGGGCCCTGACCCGTCGGGGTCTGGGTACCGGTTGAAGTCTGGGTGCCGGTGGAGGTCTGAGCGCCCGTCGTCGACGAAGACTGCGACTGGATGCTCTGGCTCGCCTGCTGGCTCAGCCGGCCGGACACGCCGAGCGACGATACCGTGCGCATGTCGATGCTGCCGGTCACGGCGATACCCTGCTGACGCTGATACACGGTGACGGCCTCGCGGGTATCCGGACCCCAGATGCCGTCGGCTTCACCATGCAGCACGCCACGCTCGATCAGCACGCGCTGGATGACGCGGACGTCGTCCGGCGGAAGATCGACCATCGCCGCGGTGCTGCCGCTGCTGCTTGGGCCGCCACCATGACTGGCGCCGGCGAAGCGCGCGCGAGGACCGACCGGGATCACGTCGACAACGCGGCGCTCGCGGTCGACGATCACGACCTCGTCTTCCACGACGAAGAAGCTATCGTCGCGATAGGCCGGGAAGACGTCGATCAGAGCCGGGTAGGTCGAGACCGAGGCGATGGTCACGTTCGACGGGACCGCGATGCCGGCGCGAACCTGGAAGTTGATCGAGCTCGCGTTGACATGCGGAACGTTGCTCGCCTGCAAGACCGACTGCTGCAGCGTCGTGCGCTGCTGCGCCGTCACGTTCTTGCCGCTCTGGGTCTGGATCTGGCTGTTGGTCGCGGTCTGGCTCTGGGTTTGACCCTGCGTGTTGGTCTGGCCCTGGGCCGCGTTCTGGTTCGTGCCGATGTTCGAATTCCGGTCCTGGGCGCTCTGGCCGGATCCGCTCTGCTGGCTATTGGACTTGCTGTCAGCCTTGTTGTCCGCCTTGGCGTCGGCCTTGCCCTTATCTTGCGTGCGGTCATCCGTCCGCTGCGTACTGTCCCGCTCGGACTTGTTGTGACCGGCCTGATCCTTGTCCTTCTGGCCATGCTGCTGCGCGCGGTCCTTGCTGCTGTCGCGTTCCTTGCTGGAGTCCTGCGACTGCCGCGCGTTGTCACGGTCGGAGTCGCGCCCCTGCCCCGCCGTCTGACCCTTGCCGCTGTCGCGAGAGCCTTCCGCTCGGCCACGCTCCTGCGTGCCGGACTCCTCACGTTGTGCGCGATTGGACTCGCTGCCGCGTGCGGAAGACCCCTCCGCGGCCCGGCCGCTCTCGCGAGATTCGGCGCCTCGGCCCTGCGTCATTCCTTCATTGTGGGAAGCGCCGCCTTCTCGAGCAGCGGCACCGCCCCCGGAGTGCCCACCGGCCGACATTCCCTTTTCGCTCGCCGCGCCGCCGGCAGCGCCGCCCCCGCCACCGCTCACGCCTTGCGCGGACGCAAAGCCCACGCCCGCAAGCAATACCGCCGTCGTGACCAGCAACCTACTCTTCACTCTGTTCATCATCAGATCCTCCTCCTTGGTTGTTCGCTTGCTTCCCACTTGGACGAAGTTGGACACAAATCGACGCCGCCTCGCGACGCAGGTGTCCGTCACCGAGCAACCTGGCGGAGGTGCAATTGTTCCTTGGGATGGCTGATCTTGTACCTGGCGACGTCCGGTAATCCGCGCTTCGAAAACCACTGCAATTCCAGTGTTACGGATTGATGCGCCCTAGAAAAAATCAGCTCGGCGCAAATGCGCGCCGAGCCGAAGGAAAGCTCCGAGGGAGCCATGCTCACCAGTGATGGCGGTGCCAGCGATGATGGATGACGTGGCGTCCATAGGGACCACCGTGGTAAGCGAACGCAGGCCGAATGACGCGGCGATCGCGAGGACCGTAGTAAGTCGGCGCGTACCCGCCGCTGTAGTACGTGGTGGTGTATCCGCCCCACGGATAGGGATCGTATCCACCATAGTAGGCCGCCGGCGCATAGCCGCCGTAATAGCCATAGCTCGGATAGCTGTAGCCGTAGCCCGGACCGTAACCGTATGCCGACGAGGCAATGCCGCCGATCAGGGCGCCGGCGATCAATCCTCCGGCGATACCGGGGCCGAACCCACCACCCCGCCAGCGGGCTTCGGCGGGGCTCGGTGCCGCCATGGCACTGAGGCCGAGCACGGCTGCTGTTGCCAAGACAAGTGCAGTTTTCTTCACCTAAAGGTCCTCCTCAATTCGGTTTTGACTTGAGCTGTAACGAAAGCACTTTTGGAAGGTTGCAAGCCTCAACTAAAGAACAAGGGTGACGATGAACGGACGTTTATCTAGATGAATAGCGCCCGCCATGTATCAACGACGGCCGGCCGCGAATTCCACAGGCGTGCCTTTCACAACGCTCGCTGCAACGCGCTCGGCATCCAATTCGTAAGCCGCACGCAGCCATGCGATTCCGCCTTCGAGACCTTGCCTGGCTCGGGCGTCCCATGGATTCCGTATCCTTCCGCCGACAGGCTGATCCATATCGTGCCGACAGGGTTGTTGGGGCCGGGCTCGATCGTAAACGGCTTGTCAGTGCGAACGCCCTTGAAGTGGTAGTCCGGGTTGTAGCGGTAGGTCGGATTTCGGCTTGCCTCGGTTACCTTCAGCGTACCTGACGGCGACGGCTTCTCTTCGCTTCCGACGGTCGCCGGATAGAAGCCGACCAGGGCGTTCGATTTGTCGAACAGCTTCACGGTCTGCCGTCTCTTGTCCACCTCGATTCTGTCTGCCTTCGCGGCCTCGCCGCCCTCAGCGCCGCCCGTATCCACCACGACGATGGCTTCGCCGGCGCGGTCAAACTTCTTCCCGGGATTAAGGGCCGCCAGAAGCTGCTCGCTCATGTGAAACTTCTCGGCGATCGCCTCGCGGGGACTGGTGTAGCCGAGTTTCGGAATGTCCTTCATGTCCTCCATCTTCGAAGGAAGCTTTTCCAGGAAAGGACCGGCCACATCCTTTTCGGTGATCGTGTAGTCGGAGGTGACCGGCCGCTCGTCGGCCATTAGCGCCTTCCACACTTCCTCAGTCGGCGTATCGACGCTCGGCAATTGCTGGGCCTCCGCATAGGCACGCAAAGCCTTCCTTGCATTCTCTCCGAACTTGCCGTCAATCTCGCCCGGCGAAAAGTGCGCCCTGTCGAGCAGAACCTGCAGCCGGAGGCCGGCCGGCGTCGTCTTATCCTTGGAGAGAGATTTCTTCGACGGCTCTGCCGAATTGATCGCATCCGGGTTTAGTTCGGCGCTCACTGCCGGACCACCGGCGAGCACAGCGATTAAAACGAGTGCCAAATTTGCTGTCCGAGACCACATGTGCTCTCCTTTCATTTGGCCGACGCTCTCTCGAGGAGGTGCGCCTCGGCTTCCGTCTCCGTAACGAGCTCGGTGTAGCGTGCCTCGTACTCTCTCGCCATTCGGGCGGCAGTGAAGCGCTCCTCGAACCGGGCGCGGATAACCTTTCGATCGAGACGTGGAAGCCCGCGGACGGCTCGGACGGCGTCTTCCTCGCCGTAGACGACGAAGCCCGTGACGCCGTTCTCGATAACTTCCGGCACGGAGCCGGAGCGATACGCGATCACCGGCGTCCCGCACGCCATAGCCTCGATCATCACCAGACCGAAAGGCTCAGGCCAGTCGATCGGAAACAGCAACGCGGCAGCTCCAGAAAGGAAAGCTTGCTTCTTCGCGTCGTCTACTTCTCCGACCCGAGTTACCCTTTTGCCATCGATGTGGGGTTGTAGCTGTTTCTTGAAGTAGGCCGTCTCGGCCCTCGGAATCTTGGCGGCGATGCGCAGCGGCATACCGACGGCTTCGGCGATGCGGATGGCATCCTCCGGCCCCTTCTCCGCGGTCAAACGCCCCAGGAAAGCCAGGTGGGATCCTTGGTCGTACGAAGCTCGAAACAGGCTTGGCGGCAAGCCGTGGTGGATCGTCGCAATCCATTGCGCGTCAGGAAGTTGTTGGCGCTGACTATCGGAAATCGAAACGAAGCCTGCTTCAAAAAACTCGCGAACGATATCGGGCAATCCCGGAAGGTCCAGCCGGCCATGCACGGTCGTGAGAAACGGCGTTTTCGAACGACTGAGCAACGGCAGCGGCAGCCAATCGACGTGTGAGTGGATGACGTCGAACTCGGATGCCCGTTTCGCGATCGCTTCGACAAGAAGGGAGCAGGCCGCATTGGGATCGGCGCCTCTGCGGCCGAGACGCAGCGCCCGTGGCCAAACGGGAACAAGCTTTCCCTTGGTCAGGGAATCTCCACTCGCGAACAGCGTGACCTCGTGACCAAGGTCGACCAGCTCGTCCACCAGCCAAGCGACCACGCGCTCGGTGCCTCCGTAGAGCTTCGGCGGCACGCTTTCGGCGAGAGGAGCGAGCTGGGCAATGCGCATTCGCTAACCGGCCTCCGCGAACACGGCGCGCATGGCCCAGACCACGGCACCGGATATCAGGTAAGACACCGGAAGAAGTGTCCACTCGGGGCGCACGCTGCGGGGGCAGTCCGCTCCGTCAATCTCGCTAACGGCCTCAGCATTCGTCTTCGGAAAACCGCGAGAGATAGGCGAGGCCGAAGCTTGCGAGCTCGTCCACCTCCTTCCCCGCGTGCTTCGCATCTCCCTTGCAGATGCCCTTCAAGCAGACAGCGGCTGTCGCCCGCATCGACTCCGTGATGGGTCGCGCAAAAGATGGACCAGGCTGTCTCGACCGCCGTCCGCAACGTAACTGTGTCGACCATGCTCATGCTCCAAATGCGGAGAAGTGAGTGATTGGCAATTCGCGAAATTGCGAAATGTTTCCACTTTTTCCCGGTCGCCCCACGATCGTACTGCGGCCGGGCGGCGCCCCTTGCCGGAAGGATTGGTATTCGACAAAGAGTCCAATTCGGCTGGATCACGCGGCGGCTCACGCCTGCCGCTCGGTCCGCTCGCGCTGCATCTGCCTGCCAAGGGCGGCAATCTCGCTACGTGTGCCAACGGCAAACCGAAAATCATTCGGCGTCATCTGATGAACCGGATGCGGACATTGATGTATTCCGACACGGGGCAGAGAAGTACGCCGTTGTGGCGGCTCTCATCCTTGCGTGTATTGGGATGACCACTGGCTGGGTTTTCTGGTCTTGGACGTGCACAGAGCAATCGACGGTCGATAGGCTGAAACGCAAGCCTGCGAAGTGGGGCAGTTACTAGGCAACGGTAGGCCGACCACATTCGTCGTTTTATGCCCGGATTTTTTGGTCCATTCCGAAGCAACGCTTTTGCTCATCTAGGTTGCCGGCTTCGACTAAAGTTTGGGAAAAAGTGGCAACAAAATTTGGCCTAGACAGTTGAGGTAGCTGTGCCCGTGCAAACAAAAACAAGGGAGTGTGTGCATGGATCGCCCAATGAATGTTCTTGCGACGCAACAAGCATGGTCCATCTATCTTGCTCAGAACAGCGATATAGCTCCCAACGATGAGATGTGGTGTACGCCAGAACGCTTTTTACAGTGGCGTTGGCAAGCGGGAGAGAAGGACCTCGACGGGTCGACCTGCTTGGGGTTGTCCTTCCTATCGCACCTTCAACTTCGGCAGAAGGTTCTGTGAGGGTGATCAGGACCTTCTTGCGCGGGGTTATAGAACACAGCGCCCGACCCGATTTTACGTTAGCCGCACTGTCGTGCTGCTTCGCGGCGTTCATCGTTCTGGGAATGATGATGGTGATCGACGTGATGGCTGATAGGAACGAAACGCTTGGATCGCTATTGCTTGCTTCATCAACTGTGGAGGAGACAATGGTCACTGAAACAAGAGAAACCGGTAACCTGATCGGTAGCGACAAGGTTGAAGGCACTGCAGTTTATGGCTCAGGCGGGAACAAGATCGGTTCTATCGAGCGCGTGATGATCGACAAGCTAAGCGGCAAGGTTTCATACGCCGTGCTTAGCTTTGGCGGCTTTCTCGGCATAGGAGATGATCATTACCCGCTGCCGTGGCAGTCATTGAAATACGACACGAATCTCGGCGGGTACGTTACGGGGATTACCGAGTCTCAGTTGCAGAACGCCCCGAAGTTTAGCAACGACAACTCGTGGAATTGGAGTGATCCAACAAGAACGCGAGCGGTAAATGATTATTACGGCGTGGGAATCTAAAGTTTTCCGTGGGGCCGCTGCAAGGCGGCCCTTCCTAAGCCATCGCCCTAATATCAACTGTCTTTTAGAACGGTACGCACCTCATCCACAGGCCAGTTTTCATCGACCGGCAACACGCGGACGCTGCTGATGCTAACTAGCGCGTGGGAACTCACCCGATCATCAATGCGGACGAGCTTAAGCTCTGTGTCCGGTTGCCAGTTCAGGGTCACGTCGAGGTCGCCCGGAAAGATTTGCCATTTCGAGCCGTCATCGAGTTCCACAAGGTGACTTTCCGAATGCGATCTGATCTGCATGCTTGCCAACGGCAGTGCCTCCGCGAGGTTCCCGCGCAACCACTTTAAAAGGTCGCTTGCCTCGCCCTCGTTCAATGCACGCTGCGATCCTCGCCTGTTTGCTTCTCGACGTCGGTTGCAGTTTCATTGAATCACTCGTAGTTGACCGCAAACACCTTTCGATACTGTCGGCCCACATCCTAAGCATTGAGACCTAAAACTGCATAATCGGTTTCAGGGCCGTAATACCGATTGCTGTCGCACCGGTGGCGGGCCTTTGGACCGGGCGCGCAAAAACGATCTGAGTTAGAGGTATTTTCAGCCATCGTCGCTTGTGTTTCTGTTCTAGGTGATCAAGCCCGAAATCTAAGTGCCGCGTCGTGCGTCGCGTGGTTCTAGCAGCTCAGCCAAGCCTGATTTGCTGCAAGTCTGGCACAGAGATCATCATGCAGTTCGTCAAGCTTTTTCAGGTAAGTCACCGCCGCTATTTGCAAACGATCGAAGTCATATTCGCCGGGAAGATTGGTGACGTAACGCAAGAGGGCAGCGCGCCTGTCATCGTTTTCTCCTACATCGCTATGGACCAGCAAGTAGCTCCGCCAAGCGAACGCGCATGCACCCCTTTTATAGCCTGAATCATGGTACCTCCATTAGGATGAGAAATTCTCACAACCGTTTCGTTCCGGCATATTTCCGATTGTAATGTTGTTCAAGGCCGAGCGTTGCGTCACATTCGCCCCGCGGCGCGCTTCTCCAAGAGCAAGCTCGGAAATCTCAGCCGGGTCTTCAATCCCCAATCGGCCAACCGCAATGTTCTTCTCGGCGACAAGCCGCGTGATAGCGTCGCTAACGTTCTGATTCGATTGGGAGCTGATGAATGGATCGTTCTGTTATTGCAGATATTCCGCGCGACAAGTATGCCGAACGGTGTAAGCAACGCGCTTTCGATTATCTTGATCGGGGCGATCTCAAAGGCGCGGTTTCCTCATTTGTGAACAATATGGATGCCCGTTCCGATTGTGAGTTGCCGCACTACTTGGCAGAGCTCAGCGTCGCGCTGCGGATGAGTAAGGATGCGCAAGGTAGGAGGGCCTTGATCGAAGAGATTGAGTGAGGGGTAATTCGGATGACGTCCTCACCCAATTAAGGCTTATACCAGGCCAAGAGCTGGAGTTACCCTGCGTTGCTAGAGAACACAAAAATTGCGCCTGCCAACCAGCGGCCTCCCCAAGCAAGAGCACCGCTGGAGAGATCCTACGTCGAGGCAACCGCCACTGACAGTTCTACCATCCACCATGAAAGCGCCGATGGCCCCACCCATGACGCCAACCCGGACCAGCGTACGCATACACGGGAGGCGCGGCATACGTTCGCGGGGCTGCATAGACAGGATACTCTTCCACCACCACTCGGGGCGGCGCGACTACCACCGGCCTCCGAACGATCACTGTCTCGGCAGCGACAGGAGCCGGCTCCTCTACTATGACGCGGGGCGCGATTCGGTGCTCGTAAGTGTGAGTTTCACGCTCATAGGTCGGACCGCTGGTATAAGGCCCTACTGGCAGGTCGGAGGCCACTGCCGGCGAGGCAAGGGATAATGCGCTTGCCGCAGCCAAGATTGCTTTACGGATGTTCATTTTTGTCCTCTTTTGTTTCCTAGTTTCTCCCTCTGTGAAGCAACGCAGAAATCCCCCTGTTAGGTTCATGAACGCGTGCGTCGGTGAACCGTCAAATGACGGCGGCTCGAAGCCGCCAAAATCCATCCGCTGACGGACCCGCCGCCGCCTCACCATCAGCCGCGACTGGCCATGACCAAATAGGGGACGCTACTTTGGTTGCTCTGACGAATGTGAGTGGGGCGGCCGCTGCGGGCTGAGGAGACAGACCAGCGACGACCCCGCCGGCCCGAACGATCCGCTGTCACGGCCGACGCGAAATAACGAAGGACTGAACGCCTGGTTCTGGTCGCTTAAAATCGTTATTCGCTACGGCCGCTTAGAATGCGAAATAGGAACGTTTGCGCTCGAAGTGCATCTTACTTGAGCTTCCGGGACCACGAGTCCCATGGCCCCTGGAAGTAAGCGGCCCCGTCCTTCTTCCAGTGCAACGGTCGAGGCCGCTTCACTTCCTTAAATCGGATCCAGCCATGAACGTGTTCATTTATGTGGATACGAGCAAGGACGTCGGAGACCCCGATCACCTCAAAGTCTTCGCGACTGCCGATACGGCGGACACCTGGCTCGAGGAAAACGAGCCCGAAGGCGTCGCCTTTGAGTACGAGGTCCTCGAATGTAAGAAGGCGCGCCGGCTTCCACTGCTCACTTCTGGCGCATACAGTGACGGCCCCAGCGTTCTTCTAGCTGGGGCTGTTTCTACAGACGACGAGGAGCCGCCACCATGACCCGATTTGCTTGGTTAGGGGCGTTCTTTTTGGCCTTCGCTCTTACCAGACCTGCCTTCGGCACCGGAGGATGCGGCGTCGGTTGTCACAGCACATCTCAAGGCGCCTGTGTTCGCGACGGATGGCAAGAAGGTTTGCCCGTTCGGAATGAGTGCCCCGCTTCATCCCGTCCTACGCCACCATGCGGACCCTATCACCGATGGAGCCGCCGATCTGTAATGTGTGTCCCTCGTTGATTTGCTTACCCTCGGATGAATTTCGCAGCGCCTCTGGCGTCAGTCGGGCCGCCACCTGATGGCGATCTCCTTCCAAGGCCAATCCGTAGTGTTTACTTGCCCGGTCCGCCGCGGCTCAGTTCTGTTTCGCGGCGTTTCAGAACGATTAGCTTTCGGGCTCCCAAACGACCAAGCCGGATGTTTCGTCGGTCCCCCAGTGCCCAGAACTTCGGTGCCGGGATCGCCGGCGCGCCCGGCAATAAGAACGGTCCCGCCGTAAAGCCGGGAGATACCGTTGGATCTACTATGAACCAGCAGAATCCGACTGTTCAACAGCAGGACACGTCGAATATCAAAGGTATGCCTGGCAACAAATGGGCCGCCGGCCAAGAAACCTGAGCAACGGTGACCGTTGCAGAACGGGCGGCTGGCAGTTGAGGCGGCGCCGTCGCCCTTAAAGAGCGTGTTACCCGTCGGAGGTCCTTGGCACTGATCAACTATCAAAAGCGTGATGCGCGGGTCACCAAGGATCCGCGATACTCGGACATCGGCCCGTCACTCACGTTCACAATCATCGCGGCGCCGAGCAGCAATATGAGGAACGTCAACACAACCAATTCTCGCCATCGCCATGACATGCGGCTCTCCCGTTTTCCGCATCAAGGGGGATCGGTGTAAGGAGTTCCTACGCGCCAGATATCAATATGCAGAGTCTCTGTGTTTCGTCAGGAGCCGAGAATCGGCCAGCCAACGAGATCCGGTCACGTTTCGGGTGACGTCGAGACGATCGGCTACTCAGAAAACCTCGATGCGCAGATCCGCCTGTGCAGTCGCGGTCATGCCGCTAATCTACGCAGGCGGATTGCGATCATTTCCAAACACGTGTCCGAAACGGCAAGCGCCATAGCTAACCAAGATGTGCGAAGACCCATTAAGCTATCTAAGCCGGCAATGGCGCGTTTTCGGGACTGCCGAGCGCCTCATGCGCTTTTGGAGGTTTTGAATTGTACGATGTCACGGGCAATTGCAGCACAGTCACTCGCTGCCCTAGTATTAGTTGGGTCACGAGCACCCGGCTGCCATCTGGAAATTCAATCGCGTCGTGATGGCGCTGGGGCACCTGCGGATCCAGCACGCTGAATTTTCCCACGCGCGACTCGATAACTTTTGGCCACAGCCAATGGCTTTGGTATTTCACGTTATCGGCGAAGTCCAGTTCGGTACCCGGAAGCATGCACACCGCTACTTCAGGAGCGCTTTCCGAGGCAAACCCACGAGTGGTGGTTCGGGGAAACGCAGTCGTAATCAGCGTCTCTCCAACTTGGGCGGGGCGGCTTGCTACAGCGTGTAAACTATAGTCACACATGGGATTGCTCCTCAGTTCGGCCGCGCCCCCGCAGAGGCGCAGGACCTGTTAGAGTGAACCGTTCTCCGAGCGATGAATTCCGACGCTTTTAGCGTCGCCTCTAAAAATGCTACTGAATTAGCGGGGTTCCTGTCGCCGGCAGTAAATTCATCGCTGCGTCGCACCCGCTTCATTGTCTCCATTTCAAAGGTGATCCATTGGGAACGCCGTTGAGCGGCTCTCCGCACCACGACTTCTCAGGTACGCCAGGTCGCGAAGTGGTGGGCAACACCGCATCTTTTGTCAGAGCGGCACGAAAAGCCGAACAGGTAAGCCCTGTCTTGCGCATGGGGTACGCAGCTATCGCTTTTGTTGCATGCGCGAGCCAGAGTGGGCACTCAGAGGCGAGTGTAAAGAAAAGTTTCGGGATGGCACGCGAACGAAGGAGGCCGCCGAAGCAGTGAGATCGCCGGAAAGTTTTGAGAAGGGCAAATCGTCCGTGGTCGTGTTCGGTGAATCCTTTCAGCGCGTTCGCCCATTGCGAAGAACGATTAAACTGTCCAT
Source organism: Bradyrhizobium sp. URHC0002 (assembly GCF_054059515.1). NCBI lineage: Bacteria > Pseudomonadati > Pseudomonadota > Alphaproteobacteria > Hyphomicrobiales > Nitrobacteraceae > Bradyrhizobium > Bradyrhizobium sp. URHC0002. Next base: position 7,936,803 of record NZ_JBSSCF010000001.1, read on the forward strand.
CAAGCTGAAAAAGGTCGTCGAACGCCCGGTGACTTCTTTTATCCAGAATTCAGCAAGGCGAACTGACAATCACCAGCGATAGCGATGCTCGCGATAAAAGCGAGGGCTGCCACCGTACGCGTAGGCGTGACGAAACCCGGCGTTACCTAGGGCCATAATAAGCGGGAGCATAGCTCGTCGTGTATCCGCCGTAGTATGCGGGAGCGTAGCCATAGCCGTAACCCGGAGCGTAGCCGCCGTAATAGGCAGGGGCATATCCACCATATCCCGGACCGCCATAACCCGGACCATAAGCGTAGGCGTTGGACGCTATGCCTCCAGGGGTTTAGTTTTGCTTGAATCGGCGGCGCTTTTGCATGCGCTGCTCCATTGCATTGGAAGAACACGAGGGGGCTTTATCGTCGATGCCGCGCGGTGATGGATAGACCCTACCACCATGCAAACTCCCTGTGTCTGCTGGTCGACTGAACAAGCGATTATCTTTGCAGAAACGCATAGAAAGCGAGGTTTTCGCATTCGCGTTTAGTTGGGCAGGTGATGCAGACCTAGGCTCGGAAGCTGGACGGGCGCGCAAGGTTCTCGACCATGATCCCCCTCGACAATTTCTTCGTGCCTGGATTAAACCTCGCTATAATCGGAATCGCTCTGCTCACGTAAGGCCCTGAGCGCCTTTGCATTCTCAGTTGATATGTAATCACGTGCTGCAGCCTGATGCTTGTCATAAAGCACAAGCCAGCGCCGTTCGTTCAGTGATTGGCTATCGTCTGTCGGCACAAAATTTGCATATGACATCAAATCGTCAAGACGCTCGAACTCTCGAGTCTCTTGTGCAGTTAGTCCGATGAGGATGCGGTTGCCTTCAGCATCCAAGATGTAATTATCATCATCATAGGCCGGGATAGTTTCAACGAGCGCGAGATTAGCATCTCTCACGTTGACGCCCCGACCAGTCTCTCGAGCGATTTTGCGCGCTACCTTGAGCGAGAGGTCGCGATCTGACGATTCAAGTACGATAATGCTTCCATGCCAAGCAAACGGTGGGGGGTCCGTCTCAGCTGTGGTGGACGGCGACTTGAGTGTCATGCGAGCATCCCCAAGTTACGCGGGGTGAAAGAAAGAAATGGTTCAGAAAAAACAAGCTGGCCCGGCTTGTCAATCTTCACTTCACTGGCGCAGAGGCCACTGATGAAAGTATTGTTCGAGAATGCGCGCTTACAGCGCCGCTGCTTTCCTCTTCAAGTTGACAACAATGGATTGGATCATCATCATTCCAGGCTACCGCCCCTTTGATAGACTGTCTGTCTACTAGCCGACAGAGCGATAGGACTGAGTGACGGGAGGTCGGGAGTTCCCAAACCTACTCCCGGGCAGGGCGGGCTCTGCGTCGGCAAATCGCGAGGCCGCCTCAGTGGGGCCGTTATGGGCGTGTCCGCGCCACTGCTCAGCGGTTTCCGGTTTGTCCCTCGGCTGGCACAAAATGTACGTGAGCAACGGGGGCGGGAAATTCAGTGAACGGAATGATGCGACCAATCCGCTCGATAAGGAGGCTTGGCTGCGCCTCGCTGCGGACTAGATCAAGCTGGCCGAAGATGCCGCGCAACCGCGGTCTCGCGGCCTGAACTTGGGAACGCCGCTGGTGAGCCTGCCAGCTGCAGCTGTCATGTGCCTCGTCACTCGGCGCCAGCGCGCGAACGAGTCTCTGCGGATCCGGGGCCGCAAACCTGCTTAATGTTCCGCTGCTCTGTCTAATGTTTGACGACTCGCTTTAAGGTCTAGCCGGTGCAGCCTCATTAGCTGAAAGCCCAATTGGTGCAGATCGTTTCGATATGGCCCTGGCGGAAGCTTTCGAGCACGGCGAAGCGTGTCGGCGGCCTGCTCCCGTATGCGGGAGGGCACCATACTTAGTGGCGTTTTCATTGGGTTTGCCCCGTCAGCGGATGATCAAGCCAACTTAATCGAAAGTTGGCGCCGCCGTCTGTCCGCTTCCCGACCGAGACAACAAATTAGGACGCTCGAGCCAACGTCGATTTGCGCTTTCCGGCAGCTTAGGAACGATCTCTGAAATTCTGTTTTAGCTCCGTTTCCAGGAAGCTCTAACAGGACCGTGATGATGCCAGCGCAATCCAATCATTTGTATGACCGTCGCAAGCCGGACGTCGGAGCCGAGGACCGTGGTCGGGTTGCAGAAGCGCCTTCGCAGATTCCGGCTAAGGGCTGGCGAGACGTCCTGCTACGAGTCTTTCATGGTATCTCTGAGGACAGGATTACCACGATGTCGGCAGGCGTGACGTTCTTCGTTCTGCTAGCCATATTCCCAGGTCTGACAGGACTGATCTCGCTCTACGGGCTGTTCGCTGACGCCGGAGCCGTCGGCCAGCACCTGGACAGCCTGGCCGGCATCCTTCCTGAAGGCGGCATGCAGATCCTCCGCGAGCAGCTCCAGCAGCTGACCTCGCAACCTCCGCAAAGACTCGGCTTGGCCACGGTTGCGAGCCTTGCGATCTCGTTGTGGAGCGCCAATGGTGGTATCAAGGCGGTGTTCGAAGGTCTCAACTCGGTCTACGAAGAGAAGGAGAAGCGCGGCTTCATCAAGCTCAATGCCATCTCGCTGGCTTTTACCCTGGGCGCGCTCATCTTTGTCATCGCATCGCTGCTGACCGTGACGGTACTTCCGCAACTACTATCCTTCCTGGGAGCTCCGGGGCTCGGACTGATCGTGGACTGCGCGCGATGGCCGGCTCTTCTGGTGGCCGCCGGCCTCGCTATCTCAATCACTTACCGGTTCGGCCCGAGCCGGGACCGGCCTCAGTGGCGCTGGATATCTCCGGGCAGTTTCTTCGCGGTCATCGTCTGGATTGCGGCTTCGGTACTATTCTCCTGGTACACCTCGCATTTCGGCAATTATAATAAGACCTACGGATCACTTGGTGCCGCAGTTGGTTTCATGACCTGGATCTGGATCTCTACGATGGTGATCCTGATCGGAGCCAAGATCAATGCTGAGCTCGAACACCAAACCTCGGTCGACACGACGACAGGCCACCCGGCCCCACTGGGTAAACGTGGCGCACGCATGGCGGATACGGTCGGGTGAACGAGATCGTTGCGGCCACAAAGAGATTTGGCGGACGAGTGGGCGAAGTCCCGCGGGGAAAACCGGCGCTGCGCGTCAACCGCGGCGACGGCGATGCGCCTGACGCAGAGTTCTTGGGACCCAAGTTGAGATATCAATCGATGACTGATGATTTCCACTTACCAATTCGGAAACTGCCTATGACAAGGGAGGGCTACATAGCACTGCAAAAAGACCTGGCCCACCGCGCTCAGGTAGAGCGTCCGCGCATTGCGGAACGCATCAGGGACGCCATCGCGGACGAAGATTTCGGTCTTCTCGCCGCTTGCAGCCCGCCAAGGTCGGTAACATAAGATGCAATTTGCGCAGATAGATCCAAATCCAATTGGTATTTTCTAATTTCTTGCGTGCCGCGGTAAGCGGTTCGGGCACCCTAATACGAGCCTGACTCGTGATCGGATTCCGCAGGGCATGAAAGGATCACCCGAATGGCTAATCACTGGGTCTTCGTGAGGGTCGCGCTGCACTCACGAATTGGCGTTGCTGGTTACGGCGCGCGCGAGCTTCTTCAAGCTCCCAGAACGCCCAGATAAAGCACGGGCCAAGACAAACATGATCAGTATCAACAAAAAAGCCTGATCGCTGGCAGACTCAATCACGAGATTCCATTTCAATGTAAAAGAGGAGCACTAATACCAGAGGTCGAACGACATCCGCAGCTACGTAGCTGAGGGAACGGAAACTACCGGCAACGGAGCGGTCTTGCGAATCATGACACTCTGATGCGGTCGCGGCGCTTGCTGCTGTCGCGCGGGCCTTCAGCGCGGCCACGCTCTTGTGTGCCGGACTCCTCGCGCTGCCCGCGGCTCGACTCGCTGCCGCGTGCAGAGGGACCTTCGGTCCGGCCGCTCTCGCGAGATTCGGACCCAGCGCCCTGCGTCATTCTTTCGTTGTGGGAAGCGCCTTCCCCACCAGAAGCGCCGCTGCCCATTGGGCCTCCGGAATGGCCACCCGACGCCATTCCCTTTTCGCTCGCCGCGCCGCCGGCACCGCCGCCCGCGCTACCGACACCTTGCGCTGACGCAAAGCCCACGCCAGCGAGCAATACTACCGTCGTGACCAGAGACCTACTCTTCACTCTGTTCATCATCGAAATTCTCCTCCTTGGTTGCTCGCTCGCTTTCCATTTGGATTGAACCTGGACAGGTCGACGCCGCTTCAGGACGCGAGTGTCCGTCCTGAGCAACTGGGCGGGTATGCAATCGTTCCGGTTACTGACGATCGTCGGTTCAATTCTGACAAGGCCGATGAACCATATCGTCATCAACAGATCGAATTGACCTGCGGTTCGGCCAAGGCCCGCCGTTCGCCGCCGCGAGGGCGTTCGCGGCGGGGCTTTCGTGATCTCTCTCGATAAGCCCGCCAGACCTCAGCGACGGCCGGCGGCGGCGAATTCCACGGGCGTGCCTTTCGACACTCGGGCGGCTACGCGCTCGGCATCCCAGTTCGTAAGACGCACGCAGCCGTGCGATTCCGCCTTCGAGACCTTTCCCGGTTCGGGCGTGCCATGGATCCCGTATCCTTCCGCCGATAAGCTGATCCATACCGTGCCCACTGGGTTGTGGGGGCCCGGTTTGATCGTGAACGGCTTGTCGGAACGCACGCCCTTGAAGTGGTACTCCGGCTTGTAGCGATAGGTCGGATTGCGGCTCCGGTCACCTTCAGCGTGCCTGACGGCGAGGGCTTCTCTTCGCTTCCGACGGTGGCCGGATAGAATCCTATCAGGGCGTTGGACTTGTCGAACAGCTTGACGGTCTGCCGCGTCTTGTCCACCTCAATCTTGTCCGCCTTAACAGAATCGTCGCCCTCGCCAACGCCGGTATCCACTACGACGATGTTTTCGCCGGCGTGGTCGAACTTCTTTCCAGGATTGAGGCGCGTTAGAAGCTGCTCGCTCATATGAAACTTCTCGGCGATTGCCTCTATTGAGTGAAGCCCGAGTTTCGCAATGTCCTTCATGTCCTCCATCTTCGAAGGAAGCTTGTCGAGGAACGGATAGGAACGTGACGCCGCAAAAGCATCTTAAGTGAGCTTCCTGGACCACGGATCCCATGGCCCCTGGAAGTAAGGCCCCGGCCCCCTGCTGTTCTCCGGTGTGTCGGTCGGGGCCGCTTCTATGTCCGACAGGATGAATCCGCCGATGACAGTGCTGATCTACGTGAATACGAGCAAGCAGGTCGGCGACCCCGATCACCTCAAGGTCTTCGCCAACGCCGACGCCGCGGCAACCTGGTTCGCGGAAAATATTCCGAAGGCGTCGCCTTTGAATATGAGGTTCTGGAAATAAAGCAGCTGAGGCGCGACCTTACTTCTCGGCTGACAAATCTTCCACGGCTCGTGGTAGCTGTGTTCCGGGGACCTTAACCAGCTGTTGATCTGCGACGCCGTTTCGGACTGGCGCACGCGCCGCAACAGCAACTCTCGTGCTAGACTGCCTGCCGGCTGCTCCTGCGCCGCTTCTCTAAACCTTATCGCCTCTGCTGCTAACTGCTCCTCGAAAGTCCCAGTGCGTTTGACTTGTCTACGCTATTTGACCCTGGTGATCTCCCAAGCTCGCACTTGGAAATTGCAACCCGTTTTCTGCCGATGGTAGTCGGGTATCGAACAGAAGCATCTTAAAACTGCGCGCGCTCAAAAGGAACAAACGCCGGCCGAGTGAGTAGATATGGGCTTCCGATTCCAGCCCCCAGTCCGACCCGGGAAGCAAACATCCCCCAGTTGTGAAGCGAACTGGGGCCGTTTATTTTGAATGCGAAAAACCCGGCGTTTAGGCTGGGCGATCCGCAAAAGTTGCTGACGTTATGAAACGAAACCATTCATGATGCGCATCAACCGCTCGATCCGACCGCGGCTCACCCCGCGGCCCTGAGCCATCAGCTCGGCAAGGATGCGCGGGCTGCCATAGCGTCCGCGGGTGTCGCGACCTGCTTGATGTCGTCGACCAACTCACGATTGGCGGCCGATCGCCGGCTCTCCGGGCGGGAGCGCCAGGCATAACGGCCGGCCGGCGAGACGGCGAGCACGTCGCACAGGATAGTCGGCGCGGCAATCTCCGATGAAGCTGACTCTCATTTCGGTCCCCCAGAAAGATCGCGATCGACTTCCTAAGAAACAGCCGGATTGGCATCCTCTCCCGGAATGGCCTGTAAGACGAAGCCTAGTGATTTGGCCCGTCGCTGAAGGTTAGAGAGGACGCGACTGCGATATTGTTGCTCATATTGGTCGGCACCTGGGTCCTTGTAACTCATGCCGTGCCGAAGTGTGTTGTAGAACAAAACTGCGATCTTGCGGGCGGTCGCTGTTACGGCCTTCGACTTGCCGGCACGTGTGGCCAGCCGGCGATAGAATGCGCCGAGCGCTGTCTCGCTCCGCCCGACGGTTGTGGCTGCCAGACGCAACAGTGCGGCTGCCCGACTGGAGGATCGCCGGGTGCGCGAAGATAGCACCTTGCCACCGGAGATTTTGTTACCCGGTGCCAGGCAAAGCCAAGAGGTGAAGTGTTTAGCGCTCGGCCATGCCCTCAAATCTGTGCCGCACTCGCCGACGAGCTTCAGTGCCAGTGAGGGACCCAATCCATGGATCTCAGTCAGATCTACGCCGAGCACGCCGTACAGCGCGGTCCTGACATCGAAGGTAGGTGTATTGACCTGCTTGGTCTTGATGCGTGGTTTGGATAGCTTTCCGACCGGCTTTACCCCTTTGCTGCTCAATGCAGCTATCAGGACTTCGAGCTTGCGGTCGCAATCCAGCATCTTTGCCTGATAGACGTCGTAGAGTTCTAGTGATTGGCTGAGGGCGAAGACATGTTCATCCCGGTCGTTGCCGACCAGTGCTGCGCGGATTGTCTCGGCCGAAGAATGGCACCGTACATCCCGGTAGGTTGCCAACACGTCAGGATTACGTTCGCCTGCAACAATAGCTCGGATAATCCGCATGCCCGTCGCGCCGGTGATATCCGAGACAACATGATGGAGTTGCAGGTTCATTTCCATCAGGGCCTTCTGCATATGCTGGATGTGGGCGGCGGCATATTCCACAAGCCGCTCTCGCTGGCGCAGATAGGCGCGCAGGGTTGCAATCTCGGCATCGGGCCGGAAGCTGCCGCGCAACAGGCCATAGGAATGAAGCTGGCGTAACCACGCGGCATCGCTGACATCGGTTTTGCGGCCAGGCACATTCTTGGCGAACCGAGCATTGACGAGAATTACATCAAACCCGCGCTGCTCCAGGATCTCATAGACCGGGATCCAATAGACCCGGTGGATTCCATCGCAACACTGGTCACGCCACAGGCTTTGAACCAATCCGCCAGATCATGCAGGTCTTGTGTGAATGTGCCGAACGAGCGCACAGCCACGTCGGTGCATGCGGGGTTCACCGCAGCCATGTGCATCTTTGATCCGCCGAACAGAAATCCGGAATGACATCGCCTCAGCTCTTTCAACATGAGGGCAATGAAGCTACGAGAAGCACTTCCATACCATAAGAGGCAGATCACCGCAGCAGAAGGGGCAGACAAGAATTATGTCAATCGTGATATTGGACACCGCGCCGCGACGCTACAGCGCCCCCGATACTCTGAACCTACTCCGAATTGATGGACACCTGTAGTAGGCTCGAAGAGCCTGGAGAGGTGTTGGATGAAAGGACGTCAACGGCGTTCGATTACGGACGATTATAAGCGGCAAGCGGTCGATCTGGTGGTTTCGAGCGGTCGTTCGATCGGGTCGGTGGCCAAGGAACTTGGCCTGCGCGATTCCGTGTTGCGGCGCTGGGTGGAATTGCGTGGGGCTGGGCGGACCCCGCGGCGGAGATCGCGCGCCTGCAGCGAGAGATGAGCGGCTGCGTATGGAGCGCGACATTTTAAAAAACTGTCCAGGGCCGTGGCACGCCTGTGCGGTGTAGAAACAGCCTTGTGCTATCGTCTGCAGCCGGGAGGGTAGCGGCCGTCAGCTTATTGGAGGCACAATCCCCGTTAAAAAACGTGGTCCATGGGTGCATGCGGACTTGAGGGTGGTGACGCCGCTCCGGCGACGATCCCGATTAGGAAGATGACAATTGGCATAACCCAGACCCTCCTGCTCACGATTTGAACGGAGGATGCTATGCCCAAGACGACGACCGATAACCGCCCCGAGTTCAAGCCGGTCAACTTCGGGGCCGCCGCCATCGACATCCCTTCCGAGCACCACGGCCGAAGCCCGCGTGGTCGGCAAAGCCAGTGGCCGGATCAAACGCTCGGCGAGTGCCGCAGCTCAGTCAGGATTCGAGGCCGCGAGGGACACCGTTTTGTCGGCGGCGGATGCTGCTGCCAAAAGCGTCTCTGCGGCCGACCTTGGCGGACACGCCAGCCGTATCACTGAGGGCGTGACCGAACGTATCATAGAGGTGGCCGACGACATTGTGACAACGGCCTTCGATCCTTCCCGAAACCCACACAGCTGATAGAGGCCGCCATGAGCGATATGGATCTTAACACCCCCAATGCGAATTCCTCCCGGAACCAGAATGCCGGCTCGTCGCAGAACCTGAGGGACCAAATGGCGGACGCTGGTGCCGAGATTAAGCAGCGAGCCGGCGATGCCCTGAGAGCATCCACCGAAACAGCTCGCGACAAATTCAAGGAAGCGGCCGATGCAGCCAAGGAAGCCGCGGCCGGAGCTGCGGATCGTCTCCAGGACCAGGCCCGTGAACAACAGCGGTCGGGCGCCGATTTCGTCGGCCGTTTCGCCGGGAATATCAGGGATGCGGCACGCGCGTTTGAAAACGACGTGCCGTTCGCAGCCCGCAGCATCAATTCGGCGGCTGAATATGTTGACGAAGCCGCGGACAAAATTCGCAACGGCAGCTTCCGTGACGTGCTCGATGGTGCGACGGATTTTGCAAAGCGCCAGCCCGCGGCATTTCTCGGTCTGTCGGTGTTGGCCGGTTTCGCCGCCGTTCGCTTCCTGAGGGCGTCGGGAAGCCAGAGCTCTTCGAGCCAGGACGCTTCCTCACCTTACCCGTCGTCCTATAATCCATCAAACTTCAACCCATCCTCGTCCTACAGCTCGGGATCCCACAAGGGTGATGCATCATGAATACAAAGACTGATTTTCGGACACTCTCGCATCTCTTCGGCGATGCGCTGTCGCAATTGTCAAAACTGTTCCAGAACGAGGTTGACCTCGCCAAGGCCGAACTCGGCGAGAAGGTTCAGCAGATCGGTGGGGCCGTCGGCCTCCTTGCCGCCGGTGCCGTCCTGGTTATTCCGGCGATCGTGATGGCCTTATTTGCGCTTTCTGCAGCCTTGATCGCTGGCGGCTGGACCCAGCCGACCTCCTATCTGATCTCCGCGGCTGTTGCCGCAGTGCTCGCAGGTATCTTTTTCGCGATCGGCATGAACCGGCTCGACGCACGCCGTCTGGCGCCGCGTGAAACGTTGCGCCAACTCGAAAAGGACAAGGATACGGTGAAGGGAATGGTCCGATGAGGGATTCGCAAGGGAGTTTTATGGATAGCCTGACCGCTGCCGCTCGTGAAAACCCACTGGCGGCGGCGCTGATCGGTGGCGGGGCGCTGTGGCTGCTTATGGGTGGCGACAAGCTCAGGAACGCGGTCGCGCCGCTTGTCGAGATCGGCACGCGTGCGCAAAGGTCTGCGGCTTCCAGTTGGGGCGAGACCTCCGGCTCAGTGCGCGCCTCCCAAATGCAGGACCAAGCGGCGCGCAGCATCGACCTAGCCTCGCGCAGCATCAATGATACGGTCCGTAACGCCCGCATGGCTGCGTCCGATGCGATGTCAGGCGCGGCAGAAACGATGAATGAGCGGTTGGATGAAGGCGTGGCCGGCGCCCGGGAAATGTTCGACCGGCTGGGCCAAGCGCTGCCGAAAAAGGAAACGTTGAGGCAGGCCCAATTTTCGTTGTCCGATCTAATGGAACGGCAACCGCTGGTCCTCGGCGCCGTAGGCCTTGCGATCGGCGCGACCGTGGCCGGCGCTCTTGCCAAGTCCAGTCTCGAGGACGAGTGGGTCGGGGAATTGAGTGACGGCCTGAAAGCAGACTTGAAGGAACGTGCCGGTGCCGTATCGCAAAGTGTCCGAGAGGCCTCTGACACGGTGAAGGCCGAATTCGCGGACGCCGGTGCCGAATATGCTGACCGAGTCCAACAGGCCGGCCGAGATGCGCTGGATGTGAGCCGGGAGACGCTGCAACAGTAGTCTTTGGCGCGGCGACAAGCTGGGTTACATCGGGCCAGGATGGACGAATTGTCGAAGAGGCTAGGTAAATGCCTCGCCGTTAGATGATCGAACAACCAAGCGCGGGCGGCTATCCCGGCCATTCTCCTACGCGCACGGTCACTGAACAAGGATAGAGAAATGAGGAGCCCAACGCCTGCGAACTCGACTGCGACGTCAGTGGAAAGTCTTTAGGAACGGGAGTTCTGTAGATCTCAGGCGAGAACGTGCGCCCCGAACATCAACCTGCGCCGATCTCACTTGCCACCGAAACATTGGACCCTGCAGGTTACATAATCCATTCCGCTGGGCCAGCAGGAGGGTGTTTTCCAGTGATCAGGCCGGTGTGCGGTGCGAAGTTTGGCGAATGAATCCGCGGCCGGCGACATGATGTAATTGTCAATCTTATGGCAGCGGAACATCGGAATACACTGTATGTCGTGCTGGGTACACGCGACGGCGCTCTGCAAGTGACTGCATCTTTGGACGAGGGCGCCGTATGACTGATTGGCCAAAACTGATTGCACGTAGGCATGTCCCTATCTCCGAATGGATGACAGTCGTCTCGAAGGACGTTCAGCTTTCTCCACACGCAAGAATTGAAACCTATTACGCCATCGAACAGCCAAGCTATCTCGCTACCGTGGCAATGACGCGGGAGGGGCGAATACTGCTTGTTCGTCAGTATCGTCCTGCAATTGAGCGATATTCGCTTGAACTTCCCAGCGGTCTCCTTGATCAAAATGAGGATCCAGCAACCGGAATAGCTCGCGAGCTCCTGGAGGAGACAGGATATACGGCCGAGACCATAACCCTGATCGGCAAAACGGCCACATGTTCAAGCCGCATCAACAACCACATGTATTCGTTTTTCATTGTGGCCGGACCGCGTACCTTTGGTTTTGTCGAGGAAACCGGTGTTTCGGTAAGCTCGGCAACGCCGCGCGAGCTTCGCGAATTGATTCGTTCTGGCGAATTCTCCGAGCAAACACACCTGGGTGTCCTTGCGCTAGCGGTCGCTGAGGGATTGTTGGCTTTCTAAATTGGCCTCGCGTCCCGGCACAGATCTGCCACGGCGGCAGAGCGGTTTTATGCCAGGCGGCCGGGCGACGGAAAGTCAAGCCGCTCGTCGCGCGACCGCGAGCCCGAGCAGTAGGCGGCTGGCGCTACCGCGCTGGACCCAGTCTTGCGGCCAATGACCTTGACGTAAAGATGATAGATCGCCATCGCGATCAGATCATTGACACGGCAGAGCGTACATCGGAACGACGTATAAGCGCGCTCTCCCTCCAAAAGTCTCGGGCGGGACGACGCCGTCTCAGGCTGTCTTACAGCATTCCGGAGGCTGCTCAACTATCACCGCTCCATCGACAAGCTTGGGGAAGATATGATGCGCAAGCCAGGGGACGTAACCGACTCAGACTTCAAGGGGCTGGGTGAACGGCCCCCGGGTTTGCCGGAGGCTCCAACTCCTGAGAGGATGGAGCCATGACAAGCAAGACGACGAACGAGTTCTCACCCGAAGTCCGGGCTCGTGCAGCTCGGATGGTTCTGGATCACGCCAACCAGCACCCATCGCGCTGGGCGGCGGTGACCTCCATTGCGGCCAAGATCGGCTGCACGCCGCTGACACTGCATGACTGGGTCAAGAAGGCCGAGATCGACAGTGGGCAGCGGACCGGCGTTCCGACCGAAATGGCCGAGAAGCTGAAGGCCCTGGAAAGGGAGAAACGCGAGCTTCGGCAGGCCAACGAGATCTTGCGCAAGGCGAGCGCTTATTTTGCGGCAGCGTCGGAGATTCCTATGACAATACTCTCGCCGAAACCATCAACGGTCTCTACAAGGCTGAGGTGATCCATCGGCGCGGGCCATGGCGCAGCTTCGAGGCCGTCGAGTTCGCGACCCTCGAATGGGTGGATTGGTTCAACAATCGACGGCTCCTGGAAGCCCCATCGGCAACATCCGCCGCCGAAGCCGAGCAACGCTACCACGCCATGCTGGAACAACCGGCCATGACGGCAAAATCTAAACCAAACGGCCTCCGGCAATCCCGGGACGGTTCAGCTTGAAAAGCCCGTCCGCACCTGTGAGGTCTTCAGGCTTCTCATAGTTAGCAAGCAGTGGATCCAGTAGTTCAGCTGTAATCGTCGTGTCGCTCGTCATGTGAGTCTCCTCGGTAAGGTAAACTCACAGAAACCTGCTTACACATTCTTTCTGACGCCCTCCGAAAGTCGAGCGACCAGCGCAAGTTCTGATCTTGCGGGCGCGGGTACCCAGTGCTCGTTTGCGGCCACCGCCCTTGCGTACGATTAGCTGCTCCTCCTTGTAGAGCCGGTGCAGCTTCTTCCGATTGATCCGGACCCCTTGCCAAGCCAGTAGCAGCCCCAGGCGGCGGTAGCCGAAGCGGCGTCATTGCGAAGCCAATTCCTTCAGTAGGATTCGCAACGCGCTACCGTCCGGTCGCGTCGATTCCGGATACTAGTTAGTTTGGCCGGCACTATCCTTCATCGCGTGGATTTCGTTTGCCGAGATGATGAGGCCGCCAAGGAGCGCGCGGAGAAGCTCGTCGACGGACACGACGTAAAGCTATGGAATGGCCGGCGGAAGATCGAGACTTTCCTGCATAAAAAGTAAGAGTCGAAAATTTGCTTTTCTGTCGGGAAGCGAACAGACGGCCGCGTTAACTTACAATTAATTTTGCCTCATCATCCGCTGACGGGGCAAACCCAATGAAAACGCCATTAAGCATGGCGCCCTCCCGCATACGGGAGCAGGCAGCCGATACCCTTCGCCGTCCCTGACCATACCGGAATGACCTTCGCCAATTAGGTTTGCAGCTATTGAGACTTCACAAGCTAGCCTCAGAGCGAACGTCAGGACAATCGACAAGACAAATTAGGAGTGCGGAGAGAGCCGTCGCTGTTCCCAAATCCGGCGGCAGGCGGCTTTTGCCTTAGCCCTTTATTTGCCGGATTTCTGTCACCATCCTATCGCGCTCTAGAATTTTTGGGGAGAAACGACGTGGCGACAGGTACGGTTAAATGGTTCAACGCGACAAAGGGCTATGGATTCATCCAGCCCGACACTGGCGGCAAGGACGTGTTCGTCCATATTTCGGCTGTTGAGAGAGCGGGCCTGAGCAGCCTGAATGAGGGCACTAAGGTAAGCTATGAATTAACGGCTAACCGCGGGAAAGAATCCGCCGAAAACCTCAGGGTAGGTTGATCCGCGCGGTCAATTCACGTGGGCCGCAGACGGGAGTCTAGAAGTGGGAGATCTGTTGTGATGACGGAGAGACCGCCCGTGGGGCGGCCTCTTCTCTCGCAGCGGCTTCTAGTGTTTGTTGGAACCCTTTTGTACAGCGCCTGGTTCCTTGGCTGTGCCCGTGTTGTTTACGCCAGCCGCGGTACCTGCGCCGGACGTGCTGGCATCGCCGCGGGACGAAGGCGTTCTGCTGGCACCCGTGGTGCCTTGCCTCATTGCGCCGTCCTTCATCACGCCTTGCGATGTGCCTGGTCCGACGTTGCCCGAACTAGACGGGCCGTTGTCATTGGGCTGAGCGGCGGTCTGCGCGAAGGCGGTAGGCGACGCAAACGCAAGGATACAGGCGGATGCCAAAATGATCTTCTTCATTTGTTACCTCCGTAGTGTTCGTCTTATCGACCCTTGGCAAACCGGGACCAATCGCGTTCGTTCCTACGTGCTGGCGAGCGCTGATCGAATAGAGCAGTACAGTCATAGTGGATTCATGTGGCCGATGGGAAGCGGCCCCGGCCGCCAATGGAGGAAGCCAAGGGGACCGGGGCCGCTCGCTTCCGAGATGCCTTGGGAGCACGGTCCCGGAAGCTGACGCAAGATTCGACGGCGCGATCCATTCGTATTCCGAGAGGCACTCCATCAGACGCGTTCCACGGGGGGTCAGCAGGCTTTCCCACAAATTTTGGAGCTCAGCCACTTATCGATGTTGGACGCAGTCTCAGCCTGCGCAACTCGCCGCAGAAGCATTTCCCGAGCGAAACTCCCGGGAGGCAGCTTGTCGGCAGCTTCTTTGAACTTGGCCGCCTCTTTCGAAAGCCGCTCTTCAAAGGTGTCCCTGTGTCTAACACGCTTGCGCTGCTGAACCATTTGGACGGCCGGTTTGAGCCCTAGCTCAACTACATTTAAGTCGGATTGAACTTTACCGTCTGCGCGGTAGCCGACAGATGACGGCAGTAAAATCGCATTCTTATGAAGCGGCCCCGGCTTCCCGTTGGCGCCGCTCACTTCAGGGGGTTGGGAGGGTAGTCCCGGAAGCTCTCGAAAGAATGCTTTGCGCGCGCAACCGTTCCTATTCCAAGCGCTGAGCAGTCCTGGCTACCAACTTGCTTTGTCGAGGGCCAACGAAGGGACAGATTGACGGAGGACTTGTAGCGAACCTGCCGGGCTTCGCTAAACCTCGTGGATTGCGGAGAGGGGGCCTCAGGCGCCGTAATCGGACCTCATGAGCACGAAAAGTCGAGTGGTAATCTAGGGCGGCCAGGATAATGGGCGCCGAGATACGGGCCCAAGGCGCGCGGCAAGCCGCTCAGAAAGCCAACCGATGCTGATAGGGCAGAGGCCGAAGCCTGGTCCAGTGGACATGGAAGGCTACGGCGGGCCCGCGCATCCATCTTCGACAATCGGGCAGTGCCTCAATGGCGGACTCGGCTAGCTCGAGGTTGAATACAATCGCTGCAAGACCCGGACGAGCCTTCCGCTCGACGCCATTCGCCGGCCGCGGGATGTGCCGATCCGGAAGCTAGAACTGAAGTGCCGGTCCTGTGGGAAATCCGTCCGCGTTGACGGACTGGAAGAGCAACTCGTGAAAAATTATCCGAAGCGCGGCAAAGCATTGTTATGATCCGCTGTAAAGAACAACACCCATTTGCAAAAGTGCAGCTTGTAGTGTCCGAACAGGATCGCCCTTGCCGTTCTATCAACCGGCATGCATCTCCCGGCTGTTCAAGGCTGATCTTGGCCTTGGCTTAGCCCGTTTCCCTTTTCCGGTGCTCCGCCTCCGCCTGAACCATACTGGGCACAGTCCTGGCGGGGCGGGATATTGCTGGGGCATGCAGGGCCTCCGCACTGAGGAAATTGATGCCCTTCTAAACAGGCGCGAGTAGGAACTTTGAACATATTCGCGGTTCCCGCGTCATAGCAAATTTATAGATAGTCGAATATTTCACCTTGCGGTCAAAGAACGAGCGGGTCGAACTTCGAAATGAAGACTGAGATATCACAAGCTGGCCCTGCAGATGGCGACGGATCCGGCCACCGCGCAGCGTATCAAGGAGCTGATTGGCGATCTGCAGAGAGAGTGAGATCGACGAGTGAGGCCGAAAAGTCTACACGGCTACCGTTGTCCAAGTGTTCTCTTTTTATCACCACGGCACCTTTACTGTTGGTGACGATAGCGCAAGGGCTGCTGTTCGTTTCGGAGTTTTAGTTCGTAGGCTCGCTGACTCACCCAAGGAAGCCGTGATGGCGGTCAGCGGAATTGTAACAGCGAACGGGGCGGTCCTGAAGGCGCTAGCACAAGAGGTCCCCAACGCAGGCGCCAACCGCTAGTACCGGGAATCATAGCTGAGTGATACGGACAAACGCGGGACGTGCTGCCAAATTCTGAATCACCTTTGAGCAAAAGCGGGTACTAGGGGGGGGCGTCTTCCTTTTCGGGCTGCGGGAAGACTTTTTGACCTGATCTAGTTGGCTGCCTGAAGGCGGCGAGGGCGCGGTGACAATGGCGCGTTGTCTGTCTTCATGACCTTCAGCCAATGGTCGATATAGGCCGCACTTCCATGCACGTGCCGGTAGTCGATTCCAGCACATAGAAAGCCCAACACATCTGGGCTGTGATTTCCTCTGCGGCGTAGGCGCTGTCGCCGACCGAAAGCTTCCTGCTGTTGAGGCTGCACAAGCTACGCCTCAAATCCGGATGACTTGAACTCGACCGAAATTGCATGTTGTTCCCGATTTTTGGAACTTTGCCGGTTGCGGCAAATTGTGGATTGGCGTGGGGCGGGCACAAGGAGAAGTTTCATGAACGGACTTATCTATCTCGTCGGCCTCGTCGTAGTCATTTTGGCCATCTTGTCGTTCTTCGGCCTTCGGTGATGCCATGGATCAGAAAATCACACCCATGACGCGAACCGATGTTGCGACTGGCTACCTGGAATGGTCGCCCATCGTGCTCGGCGCATTCGCAGCGGCTGCCCTGTCCTCGGTGTTACTTGGTTTCGGCATCACGATTGGCCTAGGCGTCTCTTCGACAGCGCCGACCTGGCGTGATGCGTCGGCCGCGCTCGCGATCCTGTCCGGCCTTTACTTGATCCTGCAAGCGGTCCTCAGCTTCGGCCTTGGCGGTTATCTTGCTGGACGGGTTCGAGCGACGACCGGCGCCAGAGCTGCAGCTGTGGAGGAGACTGAGCGTGCCGATGGCGTCCATGGCCTCGCTGCCTGGGCCCTGGCCGTAGTCATGGGCGCGATCCTAGCAGCTCTGATCGGTGCAGCCGCCGTCAATCGGACGTCCCCAACGCGCAGCGGAGCGCAGGCAACAGCGGCTGAGCCGCTGCTTAGCTATGAGCTTGACCGGCTGTTTCGTGCCGGCCGCCGCAATCCCACCGTCGACCTCAGCGCCGAACGCGCCGAAGCTGGGCGCATCCTCCTCACGGCCTCAAGTCACGACGGCCTGAGCTCGGATGACCGCACCTATTTGATTCAGCTGGTTGGTGCCCTGACCGGCCTATCGCAAGCGGACGCTGAGCGGCGGACGGATAACGCGATTGCGAGCGCCAAAACTGCCATTGCACGGTCGCGACGCAGCGCCATTATCCTCGCGTTCTCGGTCGCCACCGCCGTGTTGCTTGGCGCTGTGGCCGCATGGGCCGCCGCCTGTGCTGGCGGACGACACCGGGATGGCGCGCCTCTGCCAGACTGGATGGCGCGCACGGACACCCTCGGGCGACGGCGCGCGTTTTAATCATCCACTGCCTGCGGCAAGGATCGCTCCAATGGCGACGCCGAGGCCGCCGATCAATGCCGCATTGTCCTGGATTACCTTGCCTGCGTTCGCCGGAGCGCTCGTTGCCGTCGAGCGTATTCGCTCCATCCGCTCCTTTGCAATCTCCGAAGCGGCATCCATTCCGGACCTGACATTGCTGGCAACGGTTTCGGCGGCCTGCGTCGCGCGGTCCTTTAGATCACCGGCTATCCCGTTCGCCGCATCTGCCAGCTCGCCTGCGTATTCCCGAGTTTCACCGGCCATATCAGTAGCCTGATGTTCGGCATGGGACATGGCTTTCCGCATGCCGTCGCCGAGACTCTGCGCACGTTCCCCAGCCTCGTCGATAAACTCGCTTGCCTTGTCCAGGGTTGGAGCCACCACGGCAGCAGCGCGATCACGGACCGTTTTCGAATTAAGTGCAAAGCCTGCTCCGACCATCAACAGCGGCAGCGGAACCCCGCGCGCCAGGCGTAGTGCCGGCACGGCAACTGCAGCTCCGGCCGCGATTGCCTGCATCGGGTTGTCCATGGCCTGCTGCTTTAGGGTATCCAACCAGCCATGGGTTTTGTGTCTAATGAAGCCGGTTACCTCGGTCTTGATGTTCTCCGGCGAGACCTTGTGGCGGATGTCTTCGGCCGTGTCGGCGATCTGTTCCCTCAACCGGTCGACGGTCGCCGCAAGCTCCGCTCGGCTTTGCTCGGATTCCCGCCGTAACTCTTCTACGGATCGTGTCATGACTTTCACGCCCTGTGGTTCGTTTTGATATTTAATAGCGAATTCGCACGGTGTTGAAATGTTCCTAAAGGCCTCGTGCGCCGCAGAAGGCGCGCACGCCATGGATCCCTTGGTCAATTCGGGCCGTCCAACAGAATATTACACGGACGGTTCGCGCCTACCGGGCCGACGGATGCGTGTTATGGCTCGGCCGCGAAGACGTCACGGTCATCGATTGAAGTCAGCTTGCTCAGCCTCGTCCGCCGGCGGGGAACTTTTATGATGATCGCCGTAGCAGCGGCCTGGTAGAGCCCGCCGCTCATTTTCGGCGCACAGCGATGAGATCATCTTCACACTTCAAGTCCAACGCATGATCCATATCCAGCAAGCCGGCCTTCCAGCGCTGCGCCAGAGCGGCAGGAGATAACTCAAAGGACTTCTCGGGGCCCGGCTCTTCCGTGCCCGGCCGGTAACTCAGCAAGACAATCCGATCGCGTGGACGTGACTGGGGACCACCTTCGAGCTCTCCCTTCGAGCTTTTCGCAATTCAACGCAGTATTTAAGCCGGAGATAGGTCTGATTTCCGAACAGAAGATCGCTTTTTCGTTCGATGGCGCCTTCCAGAGAGATTGGCCGGTCGCCGTCGCGAGCATAGAGGTCGATGATATACAGCGACAGATTCACCCTTCACGTCGCTGTCTAGAATCGGATCGAACGGCGCGTTATACGATAGCCCACCATCGCCTAGAAGTCGGCCATCAAGTTCGAGCGGCGCGAACTCTGGCAGGAAGCCGCAGCTCGCCATCAGGTGATCGATGTCGATCCGCAATTTAGACGAATCGAAGACGACCGGCTCTCCGCTTTCAATATCAGTCGCAACAATCGATACTCGGGTCTGTCCGCTATTTAGACGGCCAAAATCAATCAAGTTTCGTAACCGCTCCCGCATCGGGCTCAGATCATACAAGCTACGGAATACGAACGGGTCAGTCGAGGGCAAGCGCGGGTGAAAATGACCGCGACTGCCCACGAGGCGGGTACCAATCGCGCCGATCCAGCCATAAAGATGCCGCCAAGGCTCAGGCCGATTGTTCTCCAACGGCGGAAAATTCCAAAAAGCGCGAAGCGGCTCGACCCCTCTGTCGCTGGAATTTCCGGCGATCAGGGCCGCCGTTACTGCGCCGGCCGACGAGCCCGCCAGCCAATGCACTCGGACCGATCGTTTCCAAAAGGCCTCGTAAGCGCCGGCATGGTAAGCGGCCAACCCAAGGCCTCCGCCAAACGCCATCGCAACCGTCTTTGAAAAATCTCGCATCTGTTATCGGGCTCGGGCGGCGCAGCGCCCCGGCCGCCGCCTCCGTGAGAAGATCGCTTGCAACCTTTCGCCGCTGGTTTTCGTTCCGCCGGCCGACCCCGAAACGATGCTTTTTGTCAGCGGCGAACGTCAGAGCGGACCGGCCAATCTCGCGTTGATTTTTGACTGCCTCCATTCGGAGCAAAACATTCCGGCCGCCTGCTAAACGGCAAATAGGTGATGGTGCTCAAGCGAAACAGCCGCGGAGGCGAACGCAGGACAAGATCTCACCGCTTATGTCAGGCTCCCGACGTTACGAGATCAAAGGAACGTTCATGCAATTTCCGCGTTCCCGCGTACAATATCTATGTGAGTTAAATTGAGCGGCAACAGCGGCGTAAGATCGGGCGTGCGACATGGATTTCCAACGGGGCAGCAAAAGACTTTTCCAGAGCTACTGCACCTCGTCTTCTTGCTAGCGAGGTAAGGCATGGACACTGGACGACCATATTCACGGCTGCTGTCTCGCGTCGAACGGCTTAACACGCTTTCGCCCGCTGACTGCCGACGTATCGCCGAGCTCCCGCTGAAGGTCGTCAACTATTCCGCCGATCGTGAAATCGTTTCCTACGGCTATTCCACCTCGCGATGTACCCTTGTGCTGGATGGCTTTTTGTACAGCCACAAGCCCGTCGCGGGATCTCGTCGCCAGATCACCTCGTTCTTCGTTCCCGGCGACGTTGTTGACCTCCCAACATTATACTTGCCGAGGGTCGATCACACCATCGCAACCCTTGGGCCAGCGGTGCTCGCCTTCGTGCCGCATGCGGCACTCAAGGAGGTGCTGGATGGATCATCCACGTTGGCTCAGGCTTTTTGGCGCGAAACGCTGATGCAGGCGGCCATATTCCAGGAATGGGTCGTCAATTTAGGACGGCGCGACGCCTTTGCGAGGGTCGCGCATATCATCTGCGAGCTAACCGTGCGGCTTCAATCCGTTGGTTTGGCGCGTGATTTGTCGTTCTCCATGCCTTGGACGCAGATGGACGTTGCCGACGCCTGTGGCATTTCAAACGTCCATGCCAACCGCGTCATTCAGGAGCTACGGCATCTTGAACTGGTGGAATGGAACTCTCGACGGCTGAAGATCCGGGACTGGAATGCCCTGACACGACTTGCAGACTTCAATGATGACTATCTGCAATGCTACGCGATCCCGGAAAACGATGCCACGCCCGCGGAACGAGACGCTTCCGAGGTGAATTCGACGAGGATGCCCATGCCATCTGCTACCCGCGGAGCTTCTGGTGTCCTCAAGGCAGACCATTGATGAACACCCGCACGAGGGCGAGTTAAGTTCTGCGCTCCGCAGAAACATCGAGACTCTACGTGAACGGCGAAAAACGGAGAAACTTGAGGCCAGCAACGAAGAAAAGCTGGCCGACGCGATCACCAGTTTCACCGGCAGCATGCGGTTTGTCTGTCTGCATCTGGTGATATACGGCGTCTGGATCGCCTGGAACTTGATGCCCGGCGTTCCGCATTTCGACCCAACTTTTGTGGTTTTGGCCATGGCAGCGTCGGTCGAAGCGATCTTCCTCTCCACCTTCGTGCTCATCAGCCAAAACCGTGCACAGGCCGCAACCGACAAGCGCGATGACCTCGATCTGCACATCAACCTTCTTGCCGAGCACGAACTAACGCGACTAATTGAGATAGTCTCCGCGATCGCTCAGAAGCTTGAAGTCCGCACCGGCGCAGAGCAGGAAGTCGCCGAGATCACGAAGGACGTGGCCCCCGAAGTTGTCCTGAAGGAAATCGAGCAGCAGGATCGCAGACGTTGAACCTAAGCGCAGCGCCTGCGGGCAGCCCACATACCTCTGTCGTATACCGGACAGACAGGCGGCGATGGCAGCGCTAGCGTTTGCCGTAGAAGTATCGACTACACACCCGACCAACACCGAAAATTCAATGGATCTGCGAATGCCTCGTGTCACTCGCCGCAGTTGGACTGCCGATCAAATCACCCTTCTTTGTGCGCTCGTCGATCGGGGCGTCTCGCCGGCCCGTGCTTCAGTAGTGCTGAAGCGTCCAAGGTTGGCAGTCCAGAACAAGGCCAGAGAACTAGGCAAGCCATTCGTGGACTTCCGAAAGGTGCGAGCGATGCGGCTGACGAAAGAAGCGCAGGCGCGCAAGATAATCGAGCACGCGGCGCAAAGTTCGTCCCGGTCCTGACGGCGCTTCGCGGCATACGCACTTGAATCACAAGTTAGCCCGCGAACAGAGCTCTAAGCACTGCGGTTATCGATGCTGACAAGACATAGGCGACCGTCGCGCACAGCAGGTCGATTTCCCAATTCGAGAACGGCTTGGACATCAGCTCTCTCCATCTTCCGGAGAATGCCGGTCGGCAACTGACGTTCCCAACTTCGGCGCGCATTTTGGACGACCGTGCGCCGAGTGGAAGGGGCAGCCAGGCCAAGGCAGACGGGTAGAAGCTGAAGCAGCGCGGGCGCGAGCTATGCCGATTTTTTCAAGGAAATTTCGCTAAGCGCGGTTCGCGCAATCGTCATAAAATCGCCCAACGTAGTAACTCCATGTCGCGCACTATGCAGCAGCTTCTTGGCAACGCGTTTTCGAATTTCGTGATCACCTCCATGAGGCAAGACCCGACATACCTGCTCGAGCGCGACGTCCATATTCGCTGCCGTCCTTTCGTCCAGCTTTTTCATGTGCCACCTAAATACCTGTCCTAACGGTTGAAATAAGAGCAATCGTAGCGAAGTTGGCCCCGCAACGACATAACTTATGTTAAAAGGAAGCCGCGGCACTGGCGTGTTTGGCGAGCGAAGCTATGTCGGGTATCGGACGCAGTCAGGCAGGCGGCGTCATAGTCTGCCTCCCGCGCGGAATTTGGGACGCCAGAGCGGAGCTGACGTCTTCGATCACATCTGCCCAATCTCCTGCGAGGCGCTGATGAAACAGTCTGGCGCGCGGATACCAAAGGGAAGCACCGCCGCGCATCGGCCACCGCCAGTCGCAATCCGCATGTAACATCACCCACGGTGCGTAGCCAAGCGCTCCTGCCAGATGCACCACCATAGTGTCGACGCTCACGATCACATCCAGTTCTCCCATGCGCCGACCGAGCTCGATGACGTCTGGCGTGCTGATGTCCCTGGCCCCGATCCGGTTCGCCTCGCCCGGTGCGGCTCCCCTCTGCAAGGAGTAAAGTTCAATTCCTGGTCTATTGAGCTTCTCGAGCAGGACCGCCGGGATGGCGCGACGCTTGTCCCAGTTTCCGACTTCCCAGACCAGTCCCACCGCGAGCGCTTCCCGCCTGACGATCGATGCCGGGGCCGGGCAAGGCGGCAGCTTGAGGTAAGGCCCGGACAGCTCGATCAGGCGACGGCACGCCCTGATCGCGTGCGGGATTTCCATGATCTCGATATCCAGCTCGTACTCGACATCCGGCGTACCGTCGTGGAGCGGAATAGCCTGGTCCACGCCTTCGACGCGTTCAATGAGCGACAGAAGCTCCGGCTGGCACCACACCGAGAGCTCTCGCGTGAGTCCGGCAAGAGGCGGCAAAAACCGGGCAAATTGAATGCTATCGCCGAGTCCGTGATAACATCGCACCAGAACCCTGCGATTCCGCAGCTCCTCGCCCCGCCAGATTCGCTGCAAATGTCGCGGCCCGCTATGCTTGTCTTCACGGACTTGACGGTATGTCAGCAGGTCGCGATCGGTGATCGCCCAGGCCCGCTCAAGCTCTCCGGCCCGCATCGCGGCAATCCAGTCGTCGTCAGTCCCCTCCGCGGCCCGACCGATCGCCGCCTTCGAGAGCGCAGTCATTCGGCAGAACGTCGCACGAACTTGTGAAAACGGCTCAGCTTACCGTCCTTGGTGCGGTCCTGATACAGAAACGCGAGTTCGGACTCGTCGAACTTGGCGAAGAATTCGTCCCATTCGATCTCTTCAAGTCGATCTTCCGCAGGCCCAAAATCAATTCGAAGAATACCTGCGTGCCCGTCCTCTTCGGTCGCACGGACTGTTGCCGGCCGCCCGTCGCGTTCCTCCGCCCATTTCCTGATGACCTTGTGATCCGTCGTCGTTGCGCTGTCACTCATAATCACTTCCTTACTCTGGAGCTGATCCCCAAGATCAGCTGCCGGTCATGAAACGCGGCAAGCAGCCATTCGTTCTTTGCGAGCTGTGCGATCTGCGGATACGCGATGTCGGTGCTTGAGCTTCTGCCCGGCTCACCTGTTTCAGCTTCTTCTTCATCTTCTTCTACTTCCGTCATCGTTCCCATCGAGAGAGTCGCAAAGTTAAACCAGGTTAAGATTTTTGATCTTTTCTCCCTGAAATCGACGGTCTCTTCGCGAGCCGGTCAGCAGCGCAGGAACGAACATTTTGAAAGCACGTTCCGGCAACGTACTTACGTTCGCGCTCGCACCCCGGGAGGCACAATCAAATGCATTCACGTCTTCAAGAAAGACGGCGCGTCCGCGTCGGGGTTGTCGGCGTCGGCAACTGCGCGAGTTCGTTTGTTCAGGGTCTTACCTATTACCGCGACGCCAACGCCAATGAACCGGTCCCCGGGCTGATGAACGCGGACGTCGGCGGCTACCACATCAGCGATGTGGAGATTTCGTCCGCGTTCGACGTTAATGCCAACAAGGTTGGACGCGACGTTGCGGACGCCATCTTTGCCGGACCCAACAATACGCATCGTTTTACAGCCGTTGCTGAAACTGGCATTACCGTCAATCGCGGTCCGGTGCTCGATGGAATTGGACACTATCTCGAAGATGACGTGCCGATCTCCAGCGAGCCCGAGGTCAACGTGGCGGAGGTGCTAAGGAAATCGCGCACCGATGTCGTGGTTTCGTACCTTCCCGTCGGATCCCAAAGAGCTAGCGAATGGTATGCGCGGTGCGCGATCGACGCCGGCTGCGGTTTCATCAATTGTATTCCCGTGTTCATCGCTTCAGATCCTGCCTGGCGGCGGCGGTTCGAAGAAGCCGGTCTTCCCGTCATCGGCGACGATATCAAGAGCCAGGTCGGCGCCACGATCCTGCATCGCGTGCTCGCCAATCTGTTCCGCGAGCGCGGTGTGCGGCTCGATAGAACCTACCAGCTCAATGTCGGCGGCAACACTGACTTCAAGAATATGCTGGAACGGGAGCGGCTGACTTCAAAAAAGATATCCAAGACGCAGGCCGTTACCAGCCAGTTCGACATTCCCCTGGAAGCGGATAATGTTCACGTAGGCCCCAGTGACCATGTTCCGTGGCTTACGGATCGCAAACTGGCCTACATTCGTCTCGAGGGCACCACGTTCGGCGGCGTACCATTGAGCGCCGAGGTGCGGCTGGAGGTCTGGGATTCGCCGAATTCCGCCGGCGTGGTCATCGACGCCGTCCGCTGCGCAAAGCTGGCGATGGATCGCGGCCTTGGGGGCGCCCTGACGGGCCCTTCGAGCTATTTCATGAAATCTCCGCCGAAACAATTTACCGACGAGGAAGCGCGTCGCAGGACGCGGGCCTTCATCAAGGACGAAGCGTGAGGCGGTCATGGTAGAGACGATTCACCTCGTCCGCCACGGTCATCATGCCATGCTCGGCCATTGGCTTTGCGGCAGGATGCCCGGCGTGCAGCTCGACGATCTCGGCTGCCGGCAGATGTCGCGGTGCGCCGAGATAATACCTGAACGACCAGCTGCAATTCAGTCGAGCCCGCAACGGCGGGCTCAGCAATCCGCTTCCATTCTCGCCTGGCACTTTGGTCTGCCGGTAGAAATCGTGCCTGGAGTCGATGAGATCGACTACGGAGCGTGGACATCGCGGACCTTTGCAGAGCTCGAAGGGGATACGAGATGGAACAGGTGGAATACGCGACGCGGTTCCGGTCGCCCTCCCGGGGGCGAAAGCATGCGGGCCCTTCAGCAACGAATAGTCCGGCATCTCGAGCAATTCCGGCGCGCTCAGACAGATGGGGCAATTGTCATCGTCAGCCATGCGGAGCCGATCAGGGCGGCCCTGCTGCATTATTCCCGCACACCGCTGGATAATTTCCTTTCGATCGAAGTCGACCCGGCGAGCGTTAGCACGCTGGCCGTCGACAGAGCGGGTATTCGCATCTCGCGGATCAACCAACAGGTGTCGGCGTGAACATTGTCATCTTCGGTTTGACCATCTCTTCCTCCTGGGGAAACGGTCACGCGACGCTATGGCGCGGGCTTTGCAAATATCTCGTTCAGGCGGGCCATTCGGTCGTGTTCTTCGAGCGCGATGTGCCCTACTACGCGGGCGCCAGAGACCTGTTCGAAATTCCAGGCGGACGCCTCGTGCTCTATTCGTCATGGGAAGACGTCCGGTCGATCGCAAAGTCGAGCGTGATGGAGGCCGATGCAGCAATCGTAACCTCCTATTGTCCTGACGCCCTCGCCGCCACCGATCTGATCCTTTCCCAGGATCGCGCCACTCCCGTTTTTTACGATCTCGATACGCCGATTACCCTTTCGAAGCTGCAGGCCGGCGAGCAGGTGCCCTACATCGGTCCCACGGGCCTTGACGGGTTCGCACTCGTCCTGAGCTTCACGGGCGGACAACAACTATTTGATGAGTTTCGACGAAGGCTCAGGGCGCACGATATCAGGCCTCTCTATGGCCACGTTGACGCCGATTTGCATCGTCCTGTTCCCGCCGAAGCACATTACCGCGCAGATCTCTCCTATCTCGGGACCTATTCGGAGGACCGGCAGTCCGGTCTGGAAGCCCTGTTCGTGGCACCGGCGCGCTTGCGGCAAGATCTTCGCTTCCTGATCGGCGGCGCGCAGTATCCGCCCGATTTCCCCTGGTCGTCAAACATCTATTTTGTGCGGCACCTGCCGCCATCCGAACACGCGCCATTTTTCGCTTCCTCTCGCTTGACCCTCAACGTCACCCGGCGTGCGATGGCGCGAATGGGTTGGTGCCCTTCCGGGCGATTGTTCGAAGCGGCCGCGTGCGGCACGCCGCTGCTCAGTGATCGCTGGACCGGTCTTGAGACATTCTTTCAGCCCGGCGAAGAGATCCTGTTGGCAGACGACCCAAACGATACGCTTGCAGCGTTTCAGATGGACGACAGCCAGTTGTCAGGCATAGCCATGCGCGCTCGCGAGCGGACCCTGGATCAGCATAGCTCAAGGCAGCGGGCGACCGATCTTATCGAGCTGCTGGAGCAGGCGGCGAGCCGCAGCGCTTGTCAAGCAGAGGCGCAGGGAGTCTAGAGATGTGGGGTATCGTTCCAGCCGCCGGGCGCGGCAGCCGCATTCAGCCATTGGCGTTTTCCAAGGAGTTGCTCCCGGTCGGTAGCCGCAGCGACAAAGGGTTCGATCGCCCATGCGCCGTCTCGGAATACCTGATCGAGCGGCTGATCCTGGGAGGTGCCGACAAGATCTGCTTTGTCATCTCGCCCGGCAAATCCGACATCCTCGAATATTATGGTGACCGCTATGGAAGCGCCGAGCTCGCCTATGTCGTGCAACCGCAGGCCAGCGGCTTGTGCGACGCAGTGTTCCGGGCCAGCACGGTCGTGGGCAATCACGAAGACGTCCTCGTGGGATTGCCCGATACGGTGTGGTTTCCAAAGGCCGCGCTGAGCTCGTTGCCCGATGCCGATCTTTCGTTCCTTCTTTTCCCGGTGGACCATCCGGAATTCTTTGACGCAGTCGTGCTCGATGGCGAGCGTATCCGCGAAATCCAGGTCAAGCAGGCGGACGCGGAATCGAACTGGATCTGGGGCGCATTCAGGATGTCCGCGGCCGGCTTCCGCGACTTGCATCTGCTCTGGAAGCAACGCGCCTGCCGCGACGAATATTTCGGAACGCTGGTCAATGGATATATCAAGGCCGGCGGGTGTGGCATCGGGGTCAAGGCTGGCGAATCCTATGTCGACGTCGGCACGCTCAATGGCTATCGAACCGCCATGGCATTGCTTTCAGATGCGCAAATTGGCCGCGCAGAGGACCGCCCTGCAGCCACTCGGTTCGTCCGCGTCAACATCGACAAGTCCTCGCCAGCGACGACAGGAGGAACCTCATGACCGATGTTCTCTCCAGGGAAGAAATCCGTCGCCGCGTCGATGCGCTCGGCCCCTGGTTTCACAATCTCGATCTGAGGGGCGTCAGTACCGCGCCTTCGCACTTTTTGGGGGACTATCCGCAGGTCAAGTGGCGCCGTTTCGCTGGCGTCATCCCGGATAATCTGCAGGGCAAAACCGTTCTCGACATCGGCTGCAATGCCGGCTTCTACGCCATGGAAATGAAACGCCGGGGTGCGGAGCGCGTGCTCGGCCTCGATACAGACGACGAATACCTGGCGCAGGCCAGATTCGCAGCCGAGGTCACCGGTCTCAAAATCGAATTCCGCAAGATGTCGGCTTACGACGTCGGGCAGCTCGGCGAGCGATTCGATCTCGTGATCTTCATGGGCGTGCTTTACCATCTGCGACACCCCCTGCTGGCGCTCGACCTTATCCACGAACATGTCGCGCGCGACCTGTTGCTATTCCAGTCCATGCTCCGCGGATCCAATCAGGTGGATGCGGTCGAACGCGACTATGACTTCTGGACAACGTCGCACTTCGACAACGCGGGCTACCCAAAGATGCATTTCATCGAGCACAAATACGCCGATGATCCCACTAACTGGTGGGCGCCGAACCGGGCCTGCGTGGAGGCCATGCTTCGAAGCGCCGGATTTGCGATCGCAGCCCACCCCGAGGAGGAAGTCTATCTCTGCAGAAGGGTCGACAGATCCGGGGCGGCCGCGATCCCGGCAGTACCGCGAGGTGCCGCCAAATGATCGAGGCAGCGAAGATCTGGAACGAGCCCAATAACAAGTCGCACTGGGACCTTCAGCTGGATCCCGGATGGGACAAGTTCGCCGAAACCGCGGTCGCGGCGGGGCGGGCTATTCGCGCGGTTCATCCCACCCTGCCCCGAGTGCTTGGCGGCATCTCGCCGATCGACCCCTCCTTTATCGAGAACATGAAGGCAAAGGGCGTCCTGGACCATGTCGACGTCGTGGCCGTCCACGGCTTCCCGCTCGACTGGAATCTGTGGCAGATCGACGAGTGGCCGGATAAGCTGGCCGAAATTCAATCAATCGTTTCCTTGCCGGTCTGGGTAACGGAGGTCGGCGTATCGTCTTTTGGCGCGGAAGAAGTTCAGGACTGGGGGGTGCGCCGCACGGCAGAACTGCTTTCGGGGCGGGCCCCGAGGATCCATTGGTACAGCCTGTATGATCTTCCTTCGACTTGGGAGGCGACGACGCGGCATCGTGAAGCCGAGGGGTCGTCCTATTACCGGCACTTCCACATGGGGCTGTTGCGCGAGGACGGCACGCCGAAAATGTCGTGCAAAACCTTCGAAAAATATTCGGACGTGATGGGACTATGCCAATGGTTTCATTTCGAGGATCATCGGCTCGATGAGGCGGTGCGCTGGATGCGTCGCCTTGGCGTGACGCATCTCAGAACCGGTCTGTCGTGGGCTGACAGCTTTCGTCCCAATGCCATGGACTGGTTCGACCGCCAGATGGAGGCGCTGGCGGAGTTCAAGGTAACGTTGACGTTCTGCTTTACGCCCGAACATCGTGGGCTCGCTTCACATCATACCAGTCCGCCACTTGATCCCCGAGAGTTTGCTGATTTCTGCGCACGCATGATCGAACGCTATTCCGACCTTCCAGCGGCGATCGGCTCCGCATCTCCGCAGTTCGAACCCGCAAAGGATGGGATATGCGCGCCCTGATCCTCGTCATGGACTCCGTCGGAATAGGCGCCGCGCCGGATGCCGCGACGTATGGCGATGACGGGGCTGATACGATCGGGCATATTGCGGAAGCCTGCGCTGTCGGTGATGCAGACAGTGAGACACGCCAGGGACCGCTGCACCTGCCTCATCTCGTTGAACTCGGACTGGGCGAGGCTCATCGCCTCGCCACGGGCCGGCAATCACCGGGACTGGCGTATCGCGGCGAGGTGAGCCCGCAATGTGGCTGCGCCAGTGAACAGTCCAGGGGAAAGGACACACCCTCCGGTCATTGGGAAATCGCCGGCGTGCCAGCTCGCTTCGATTGGGGCTACTTCCCGAAGACCGAACCGTGCTTTCCGGAAGAACTCATTGACGCATTTGTGGAACAAGCCGCCCTGCCGGGCATCTTCGGTAATCGTCACGCCTCCGGCACCGACATTATCGCGGAGTTCGGCGAACAGCATCTCCAGTCCGGCAAGCCGATCTGTTATACGTCTGCCGATAGCGTGTTCCAGATCGCCGCCCATGAGCAAAACTTCGGGCTCGAGAGACTATATGAGATCTGTACCGTGGCGCGGCGGCTGGTTGATCCCTTCAACATCGGTCGGGTGATCGCACGTCCCTTTACAGGAACATGCAGTCGCGACTTCAAAAGAACCTCGCACCGGCGCGATTTCGCGGTACCTCCGCCAGAGCCAACCATTCTCGATATTGCCGATGCGGAGCACCGCGAAGTAGTGACGATCGGCAAGATCGATGACATTTTCGCCCATCGTGGAACCGGGCTTAACAAGCGTGGCGACGGCAACGACGCGCTGTTCGACTGCATGCTGGATGGATGGGATCACTTGGCCGACGGCGGACTGCTGTTCGCGAACTTCGTTGACTTCGACACGATCTACGGCCACCGGCGCGACGTAGCTGGTTACGCAGCCGCGCTCGAAGCGTTCGATCTGAGGCTGCCAGAGCTGGTGGAGCGGCTGAAGACCGGGGACCTCCTGGTCATCACCGCAGACCACGGCTGCGATCCGACGTGGCCCGGCAGCGATCACACGCGCGAACAGGTTCCGATCCTGGTTGCGGGTCGGCAGCGCTCCTCGCCCATCGGCAAACGCAGTGGCTTCGCCGATATCGGCGCGACGGTTGCGCGCCATCTCCAGCTCCCTCCGCTCGCACACGGCCTGCCATTTTAATTCGCCTCGATCACTCGCGATTCACTCATGTTATTGATCTAGGTTAGCGGAATTTTTGTTTGTACATTTTGCAGGAACCAACATTCGTTGCACCGCTTCTAGCTCATAGTTGTGAACAGCGCGCGGTCAAGCGACCTCCAAACTCTCAGTGCGTGCTTTCCACTCTCACCGTTGAAGGGTCGCAAGGCCGTTCTGATGCCGAGCAAGGAGAGCCACCGATGGCAAGGGTCTTGATTACGGGAGGCGCCGGTTTCATCGGTTCCCACGCAGCGAATGCCTTGTTGGCGGCAGGCTACGACGTCAGGGTGCTCGACAACCTCTCCCCTCAGGTTCACGGCGCGCAACGTCACCGCCCAACCTATCTCAACAAGGAAGCGGAGCTCATCGTCGGAGATGTCACCGATCCCCTATCAGTCGAGCGCGCATTGCGCGGCGCCGACATGGTGCTGCACCTGGCTTCCAGCGTTGGCGTCGGCCAGAGCATGTACGACATCGCCTCCTACGTCAGGACCAACGAACTAGGCACGGCGATCTTGCTGGAAGCACTTTCCAAGCGCCCCGTCGAACGCCTTGTGGTCGCTTCCTCGATGAGCATCTACGGAGAAGGACTTTGCCGTTCAATCGAAGGAGACCCGGTTGCGCCAGCCGAGCGTCCGGTCGTTCAACTGAGGAAGGCCGAATGGGAGCTGAAGGACAACGATGGAGCCATCCTCGAGCCTCTGCCCACGCCCGAGACCAAACAGCCATCGCTGAGCTCCATCTACGCACTAAACAAGTACGCGCAGGAGCGGATGTGCCTGATCATCGGCAATGCCTACGGCATTCCGACCCTTGCTTTGCGCTTTTTCAACGTGTTCGGGCCCCATCAGGCACTGTCCAATCCGTACACCGGCGTGCTGGCGATCTTTGCCGCGCGGTTGCTGAATGATCGGCCTCCCCTGGTGTTCGAGGACGGTCTGCAACGGCGCGATTTCGTTCATGTGCACGACGTCGCACGTGCCTGCCTGCTCGCGCTGGAGAGCGGTCACAGCAACGATGTGTTCAACGTCGGTTCAGGACAGAGCCGAACGATCCAGTCTGTGGCTCTCGATCTGGCCCGGGTCATGGGTCGCCCGACAATCTCGCCCGAAATTACCGGGAGGTACCGCGCCGGCGACATTCGTCACTGCTTTGCTGATATCGACAAGAGCCGCGCGTTGCTCGGCTTCGAACCGTCGGTCGCCTTTGAACACGGTCTTGATGAACTGGCTCGATATCTCGCCGATCAAATCGCCGAAGACCGGGCAGAGAATGCAACCCAGGAGTTGTTGCAACGAGGGCTGGTGGCATGATGAACACGCGTCACACAGGGCCCGTTCTTGTCACAGGCGGCTGCGGCTTCATAGGTTGTAACCTGGCCGATCGCCTTGCTGGCCGCGGCAACGAAGTTATCGTGCTGGACAATGTGGCCCGCGCCGGGGTTCGTGAAAATGCCCAATGGCTGAAGACACGATACGGCGAACGCGTCGATATCATCGTTGCGGATATCCGAGAGCCGATACCGGTGATCGACGCGGTACGCGAGGCGAGCGCCGTGATTCACCTGGCGGCGCAGGTGGCCGTCACAGACAGCGTCGCCGACCCCATCACGGATTTTGAAATCAACGCACGCGGCACCATCAACGTGCTCGAGGCTGTGCGGCTTCATAATCCGTCAGCGCCGGTGCTGTTTGCATCCACCAACAAGGTCTATGGGCGGCTGATCGACGACACGCAGATCGTGCGTACGGGACTGCGTTATCAACCAGCCAGCCCGGCACTGACCGACGGCATATCAGAAAACGCTCCGCTGGACTTCTATAGCCCCTACGGATGTTCAAAGGGAACGGCCGATCAATACGTCCGCGATTACGCCCGGGTATTCGGTCTGCAAACGGTTGTGATGCGCATGAGCTGCATCTACGGCCCCCGGCAGTTCGGCACCGAGGACCAGGGCTGGATCGCCCATTTTCTGCTCAGCGCGCTGCGTGGCGATCGCCTGACGATCTACGGCGACGGCTATCAAGTCCGCGATGCGCTTCATGTCTCGGATGCAGCGGACGCCTGGCTCGCGGCACTGGACCACATCGCGCTAGTCCGCGGGCGGACGTTCAACCTGGGCGGCGGTCCATCGAATTCGGTGAGCCTGCGCGAACTGATTGGTCTTCTGAAGGAATTGACCGGCAACGACATCGCCTGCTCCTTTGCCGATTGGCGGCCAGGTGACCAGCCCTGGTACGTAACCGACACGCGAGCGCTCTCCACGGCGCTGCGCTGGGAGCCAAAAACTTCGTTGCGCGACGGCCTGATTTCGCTTCACGAATGGCTCGCCGGCCGCTTTGGCGACGCATCAAAGCGCGAGGCCTCTGCATGACGCGCATTGCCCTGGTCAATCCGAACTGGAACTTTGATGGCAGCATTTATTTCGGGTGCCGGTCCCCTCACCTGCCGCTCGAACTCGGCATTTCGCAGCATTACCTCAGGAAAGCCGGGCATTCGACGCTGCTGCTTGACGCGCATATGTTCGACCTGTCGCTGGCAGACATCCGATCGGAGCTGCGCGCATTCCAGCCGGACATCATCGTTATCACGACGGCGCCGACATACCTGTTCTGGCGCTGTGCGCCACCTGAACTCCGTGTACCGCAGGAACTCGCACTGGCCGCGCGCGATCTCGGGCCGACGCTTGTTGCCGTCGGACCGCATGGCTCGACGACTCCGACCGCTGCGTTAAAGAAACTGGCGGTCGATATCGTAGTCATGGGCGAATGCGAGCAGTCGCTGCTACGCTTGGCGAACGGGGACCGCGACTTTGCCGGGCTCTGCTTTTCAGAAGGCGGCGCCGTTCATGTCAATGGCGGCCCTCAGGCTGTGAGCTTCAACGACCTGCCCGCGCTCGCCTGGCCAGACGAAATGGTTCGACGGCATCATCACCATCATCATCGTTTCGAGGCTGAGCCTTCGGGGCCGGGCGCCGAAGTCGAGGCGTCGCGCGGCTGTCCTTATCACTGCACCTTCTGCGCAAAGGAGAATTTCCGCAATCTGTATCGAAAGCGGCCTCCCTCCGTTCTTCTCGACGAGATCAATCGGTTGCATGGGCAAGGAGTCGAATACATTTACTTCATCGACGAAATCTTCCTGCCCAATGCCGAACTGCTCGAAGGAATGGTTTCTTGTGGCTTGAAGTTCGGAGTGCAGACCCGCATCGATCTCTGGAAGCCCGAGATGCTGGAATTGCTCGGCCGGGCCGGCTGCGTGTCCATCGAGGCCGGCATCGAGAGCCTGACGCCCGAGGGCCGTGCGGCGCTGGCGAAGAATTGCCGGATGACGACTGAGCAGCTTGCAGACCGGCTCGTCGAAGCGCGCCGGCATGTGCCGTTCGTGCAGGCGAACCTGATCGAAATGCCTCAGGACGATGACCCGGTGGTGCAGCGCTGGCGCCGCCGTATGCAGGACGCAGGCGTCTGGGCCAACGATCCTGTTCCGCTCTATCCTTACCCCGGGTCGCCGGACTATCGAAAGCTTTGGGGCGAACCTGACGAATTCGCCTGGGAGAGGGCACACACGCACTATCTCGCGATGTTCGATCAATTCAGTGACGTCCAGGAGCAGCGTCCTGCCCCTCTGACCGCACTCGAGATTCAGGTGGCGCCATGAGCCCGTCCGCGCCCATCAAGGTTCTGATGACCACGGACGCAGTCGGCGGCGTGTGGACTTATTCAACGGGGCTCGCATCCGCGCTGGCCGCCGCGGGAATGGAGGTCCATCTCGTAACCCTCGGACCGCCGCCGCGCGGCGAAAAGCGGGCGATGCTGCGCGATAGCCGCGTTCGCCTGATTGAAACCAACCTCGCCCTCGAGTGGCAGGACCCCGGCGGGGAAGACCTGCCCACTGCGCAGCGCCTTCTCGAAGATCTCGAAGATGCGATCCAGCCGGACATTATCCATCTCAACAGCTTTCGCGAAGCGAATTTCGACTGGCTGGCACCGGTGGTCGTCGTCGCGCATTCCTGCGTGAACTCCTGGAGTGTCGCCTGCGGCAGTACAGGATGGTTGGCGGAGCCGAAATGGCGGCACTACACACGCGCCGTTGCCGCAGGCCTTGACCGCGCGCAGGCGTGGGTAGCTCCAAGCCGGGCTTTTCAAGATGTCATTTGCAACCTGTACCGGCCACGCTCATCAGGTACCGTGATCTGGAACGGCATACCGCCTGCCCGCCCGTCTCCGAATTCGAAGCGGCGCTTTATCCTGGCAGCCGGTCGTTTATGGGATACCGCCAAGAACGTTTCGGCGCTTGCCGCTTCGCGAGGGCTGGATTGGCCGGTGTTCGTCGCCGGACCGCAATCTGATATGCCAGGCAACGATACTGGCGAGCTCATGTTGATCGGTGATCTTTCGCACGGCGCTCTGCGCTCACGCATGCAACGGGCAGCGATCTTCGTGAGCCCGGCCCGGTACGAACCATTCGGCCTTGCCGTGCTGGAAGCCGCTTCTGCGGGATGTGCCCTGGTCCTTTCCGACATACCGACATTCCGGGAGCTTTGGAGCGGAGCTGCCCTGTTCGTCGATCCTGCCGATGATCGCGCGCTGCATCGGGCTCTTGCCAGCCTTTGCTCCGACGATCGGGAACGCGCACGACTCCAGATCGCCGCAAGGGAGCGATCGAAGACCTATTCACTGTCACAGGCGGCAGATGACTACGGATCGTTGTACCGATGCCTGCTTGCTCAGCGTTCACGTTCCACCTGCCCTCACACAATCGAGGTGCATGCATGAAATGCGTCTTGTTTTATCATGCACTCACCTCCTGCTGGAACAATGGCAACGCGCATTTTCTCCGTGGCGTTGCACGCGAGCTGCGTGAGTTCGGTCACCACGTCGTCGTCTATGAGCCTGCCGAGGGCTGGAGCCGCCTCAATGCCATCCGCGATGGCGGCGTTCATCCGCTACAGGACGCGCTGACGGTCCTGCCTGGCATCGATGTCAGGCAATACGGAGCATCTCCGGATCTCGATCGGGCGCTGGACGGCGCCGACCTGGTGATCGTGCATGAATGGAATTCGCGGGACCTGATCGGAGACATCGGCCTTCGCCGCATTGAAGGCGCGCCATTCACCCTGTTATTCCATGACACGCATCATCGGGCGGTGACGGCGCCGGACGAGCTCGCACGTTTCGATCTCAGTGGCTTTGATGGCGTGCTCGTCTTTGGAGAGGTGCTTCGGCAGATTTATCTGAAGCTGGGTTGGGCCAACCGGGCTTTCACGTGGCACGAAGGGGCCGATGTGGCTTTATATCGGCCGATGCCGGAGATCGAGCCCACCCATGATCTGATCTGGATCGGCAACTGGGGCGACGGCGAGCGCAGTGCTGAACTCGCAGAATTTCTCCTTCGTCCTGTCGCCGAACTCAGTCTCCGAGCCCGGATCCACGGCGTAAGGTATCCGCTGGACGCGCTGCGTGCCATCGACGCGGCCGGCATCGAATATTGCGGTTGGCTGCCCGCGCATCGGGCGCCTGCGGCATTCGCCAGCGCCCGCGCTACCGTGCACGTTCCGCGTGGACCTTACGCACGATCTCTGCCCGGTATTCCGACCATCCGGATGTTCGAAGCGCTCGCGTGCGGCATCCCGATCGTATCCGCGCCGTGGGACGACGTCGAAAACCTGTTTCCTTCCGGATCATATCTGCGTGCTGCCAACGGCACAGAGATGAAGAAAGCGCTGTGGGTGCTGCTTCATGACCGCGAACTTGCGGCAACGATGACTGCAGCTGGCCTCCAAACGATCGCCGAACGTCATACCTGCCGCCACCGGGTGCTTGAGCTCTTAAGCATTGTGGACTCCATTCGCGGTCCCCGACGCTCCGACACTGCTTCTCATCTGCAGGAGGCACTGTCATGAAGATCTGCTTCTTCGGTTCGAGCCTTGTATCCTCCTACTGGAACGGCGCTGCGACGTACTATCGCGGCATGCTGAAGGAAATCGCAGCCCTTGGACATGACGTTACCTTCTACGAACCGGACGCCTTCGAGCGGCAAGCGCACCGCGATATCGCGGATCCACCATGGGCGCGCGTATCGGTCTATCCAGCCACGGCCGAGGGGTGGCAGCACGCGCTGTCACAGGCTGCAAGATCAGCAGATCTGCTGATCAAGGCGAGCGGCGTCGGCGTGTTTGACCGCGAGCTCGAATGTGCCATCGCACAGGGACCGGAAAAAGCTATTCGCATCTATTGGGACGTGGACGCGCCGGCAACCCTCGATGCAATCGCAAGCGATCCAGATCATCATCTGCGGGATGCCATCCCCCGCTACGACATGGTGCTGACGTATGGTGGCGGTGATCCCGTAATCGATGCCTATCGCGCGATTGGAGCGCGCGATTGCGTGCCGCTCTACAATGCGCTCGATCCCAGCACGCACTTTCCGGCGCCGCCAAACTCCGCATTCTCAAGCGATCTGGGTCTGCTTGCTAACCGCCTGCCCGATCGGGAGGCGCGCGTCGACAGCTTCTTCCTGGACGTCGCCAGACGCCTGCCGGCCAGGAGCTTTGTACTCGGCGGGTCCGGCTGGGACACGAAGCCAACGCCGGCAAATGTTCGCAAGCTGGGTCACGTCGGCACCAACGATCATAACGCTTTTTTTAGCTCCAGCCTGGCGACGCTCAACGTCAACCGCGACAGCATGGCCAAGTATGGCTTTTCGCCGCCCACCCGCGTCTTCGAGGCCATCGGCGCGGGCGCCTGCCTGATCACCGACGATTGGAAAGGTATCGATCTCTTTCTTGAGCCTGACCGTGAGGTTCTGATCGCTTCAAGCGGGGCAGCAGTCGCCGAGCATCTGCAAGCCCTCGACCCCCCGCGTGCCCATGCCATCGCGCAGCGCGCCCGGGTCCGCATTCTGGCGCATCACACTTACGCGCAACGCGCACGACAATTCAACCAACTGCTCGAAGGAATGAGCGCAAAGATCGAGGCGGCAGAATGAACCTCAATATTGTCATCATCGGGCTTTCGGTCACGTCTTCATGGGGCAACGGCCATGCCACCACCTATCGCGCGTTGATCGAGGCATTGGTAAAGCGCGGTCACCATGTCACCTTCCTCGAACGCGACGTTCCTTGGTACCGCGGCCATCGCGACCTGATCAAGCCTTCAGGCTGGACCGTCAAACTATATCAATCGCTGCAGGACATTCCGAGGCGCCACAGTTCGCTCATTCGCGACGCAAACCTTGTCATTCTCGGATCTTACGTTCCGGATGGCATCGCCATCGCCGAGTGGGTGACGGCGCATGCGCAGGGTATCACTGCTTTTTACGACATCGATACGCCGGTCACCCTGGCTGGTCTCGATAAAGGCCTGGAATATCTGTCCGCAGCCATGATCCCGAGATTCGACGTGTACCTGTCCTTTTCAGGCGGGCCGGTGCCGGGCATGATCGAGGACGGCTACGGAAGTCCGATGGCGCGGGTGCTGTATTGCAGCGCAGACCCTGGTCTTTACCGGCCTCATAAGACGGACAAGCACTGGGCGCTTGGATACCTCGGCACGTTCAGCGAGGATCGGCAGCCATCGCTTGAGCAGCTGCTGCTGGCCTCTGCGAAGATGCTGGCCGATCATCAATTCGTTGTAGCCGGATCGAGATATCCCAAGCAGCTCGTTTGGCCGGACAACGTCGCTCGGATCGAGCATTTGTCTCAACCAGAGCATCCGCCATTCTATTCGCAGCAGCGCTTTACGCTCAATCTCACGCGCGCAGATATGCGGGACCTCGGATTCTCACCGAGCGTCCGGTTGTTCGAAGCTGCGGCATGCGGCACTCCCGTGATCTCGGACCGCTGGCCTGGAATTGAGACAATCCTGGAGCCCGGGACCGAGATTTTGCTGGTCTCCGATGCCCGCGAAGTCAGCCAGATACTCCGGGACATTCCGGAAGATCGTCGGCTCACCATCGCTAATAACGCGCGCCGACGAATCCTGGCGGAACACACACCCGATCATCGTGCCCGGCAACTCGAAGCCTATTATCTGGAGGCGGCAGGCAGGCGACGGTGGAAATTGCCCCAGCCTGTCGCGGCCCGAGCGATGCAGGTCGCCGAACTGTAAGCGGAGACAGTATGACGCCTCAATCACCCATCAAAGCCTTGGCACGCGCGCGCACCGCCCATCGAACTCTGGTGACTGGAGGAGCAGGTTTTATCGGCTCACACCTGTGCGATGCACTCCTGCAACGCGGAGACCAGGTCATCTGCCTCGATAATCTATTTTCCGGATCGATGCGTAACGTCCGGCCATTGATGAATCATCCGAACTTCACATTCGTCGAAGGCGATGTGCGCGATCCGCTCGAGATAGATGTGGAAATCGACCGGATATACAATCTGGCATGTCCCGCTTCGCCGCGGCACTACCAGCGTGACCCCGTAGGAACAATGAGAACCTGTGTTGTCGGCACGATAAATGTGCTCGAACTCGCTCGTCAGAAATCTTCTCGGGTTCTGCAGGCGTCCACCAGCGAAATATACGGCGACCCGGAAGTACATCCGCAACCGGAATCCTATGTCGGCCACGTCAATCCCATCGGTCCACGGGCTTGTTACGACGAAGGCAAACGGGCCGCCGAGACGCTGATGTTCGATTATCACCGCCTTCATGGACTGCAGGTCAAAGTCGCTCGCATTTTCAATACTTATGGACCGCGAATGCTGGAAAATGATGGACGCGTCGTTTCGAATTTCATTGTCCAGGCATTGCGCGGCGAACCAGTTACTGTTTACGGCAACGGCACGCAGACCCGAAGTTTTTGCTTTGTGGACGACCTGGTGCGCGGCCTGGAACTGCTGATGGAGAGCCCGACTTCCGTCACCGGCCCTTGCAATCTGGGCAATCCGCACGAAGTCACCATCGCGGAGATCGCACAGGCAGTCCTGGCCCATACCAATTCCACGTCTCCACTGTGCTTCGAGCCTCTGCCCAAGGACGATCCCAAGCGGCGCAAACCAGTGATCGAAACGGCGCTGCGAACGCTTGGCTGGCGGCCTCGCGTGAATCTCAAGGACGGACTGCAAGCCACGATCGCCTATTTCGCACTTCGCGCTGCGACGCCTGAGTTCGTCACGGCGCCCATCCGAGGTCAGGCGCCACGTCCGCAAGGGCGTGGGCGGCTGACCCTTGCTAGTCAACAGTAAAAGGATTTCGAAATGCGGATTGCGGTACTCGGCACAGGTTATGTTGGATTGGTTTCAGCGGCGTGCTTCGCCCAGGGCGGGCACCGCGTCACCTGCGTCGACATCGATCAAGCCAAGATAGCAATGCTGTGCCGCGGCCAGGTACCGATTTACGAGCCGCAACTCGACGACCTCATTGCGGACGGCCGCCGCCGAAAGCGATTATACTTCGTCTCCGACTACGCCGCAGCGGTGACTGGCGCCGACATTGTTTTTATTGCCGTCGGGACCCCTACGCGCCCGAGCGACGGCCGTGCCGATCTCTCCCAGGTCCACACCGCAGTTGAAGGCCTCGCGCCGTTCTTGAAAGCCGATGCGATCGTCGTGACGAAATCAACCGTTCCGGTCGGCACCGGAGACACCATCGAGTACCTGATCGGGAACATTCGTCCTGAGCTGGATTTTGGAGTCGCGTCAAATCCTGAGTTCCTGCGGGCCGGTCGAGCCGTGCACGATTTTCTCCAACCCGACCGCGTCGTTATCGGTGCGGAGAGCGATCTCGCTGCCGCGCGCCTGACGAAACTCTATCGCAGCATCGGCATCGAGCAGGAACGCATTCTGCTGACCGATCGAAGGTCTTCCGAACTGATCAAGTATGCCGCGAACGGATTTCTCGCCACCAAGATCGCCTATATCAACGAGGTGGCTGAACTCTGCGAGAAGGTCGATGCCCGCATCGGTGACGTGACCAGGGGAATTGGCCTCGATGAACGCATCGGCACCCGCTATCTGCAGCCGGGTCCCGGCTTCGGTGGATCCTGTTTCCCAAAGGATGCCCGCGCGCTCGCCAAGATGGGGGAGGATCATGAAGCGCCGATGCGGATCATCGAAACGTCCTGGCCTCCAATGAGGCACGCAAGCGCTCCATGGCTCGCAAGGTAGCATCCTCCTGCAACGGCGTCCTGCGCGGCAAGACTATCGCGATACTTGGCCTCACCTTTAAAGCCGATACCGACGACATGCGCGACGCGGTGTCAATTCCCCT
Source organism: Bradyrhizobium sp. URHC0002 (assembly GCF_054059515.1). Classification (NCBI taxonomy): domain Bacteria; kingdom Pseudomonadati; phylum Pseudomonadota; class Alphaproteobacteria; order Hyphomicrobiales; family Nitrobacteraceae; genus Bradyrhizobium; species Bradyrhizobium sp. URHC0002. The sequence continues at coordinate 7,977,413 of NZ_JBSSCF010000001.1, forward strand.
CGCGCAGGCACTGACCGATGCCGGCAGTATTCTGAAAGCCTACGATCCGGTCGCAAATGGGTGAGCAGGAGACTTGCTGCCGCCGGGGGTTCAATACTGCAGTTCGGCCCATGAGGCGGCGGAAGGAGCCGATGCAATCGTGATTGCCACGGAATGGCAAGAGTTCGCCGAAATGGATTTTAAGAAGCTGAGGGCCGTCGTACGAGCTCCCATTGTTATTGACCTGCGAAACTTCTTGAGCGAGGAAACGATCAAACAGAGCGATTTCATTTATTGCGGCATCGGCGGCTCAAGGCGGCACGCATTCAAAACCGCTTCGCGGCAACCGGATTCCACGCGACCATTGCTGGAGACGGCGCGCAAAGCAACAGATAGCGATGATTTGCTACTGCGAAGGCTCGCAGCGGCCGAGTAGCACGCAGTTTCCTGAAGGAGCGGCAATCGAGAAGCCAATCGGCGCAGATTCTTTCAGTGCTCGCCGGTCGAACTAGCTAATTCGGAAAAATGCGCTTTTCCGTTGCCGAATGTCGGCCGCCGAACAGACGCGTCCGGCTAACTATTACAATCTTGGGCCTCGAGTTTTATCGCTTACCCTTGTCTCACGCGCGGTGGCCGAGACGGCTGCCGCTAACGCGTTGGAGCGGCCATGATTGACATCAGCCAGGAAATTGAGCTGCTGGAGCGTTGCGCGTCCGAATGCGAGCTGATCGCAGGCTTGGCTACCGATCAGCAGGCCCGCTACGAGAATGAAAAACTCGGATCCGAATACAGGGAGATAGTGGAAGAGCTGAAATCTATACCGGGATGGCAACAGCATAAGCCTCAGAAACAGCTGACGGAACGGCTCTAGGTTGTTCTCCGGAGCGGCCCGAATTAACTCGCTATTCCCGGGAGGCGCGCGCATATTGGAATGCATCACCGGCCTAAGGTTTTACGGTAGGTGTCGGTGCCTGAGAGACCGGTTGCGCTCCCGCCTCCACGGCATGGGAGACCTCCGATGGTCCACCGCAATAACCTTCTTCTCAGCAGATTAGATCCGCCTTCGTTGGCGTGTATGATCCCGCACATCAACGTGCTGCAGCTTGAGCAAGGCAAAATTCTCGCTGAGACGCATCAGCCGGTACTGAAGGTCTATTTTCCTCATGGCGGCATCATTTCGAGCGTGGTGGAACTGACCGGCGGCGAGGCGATCGAAACCGCGATGACCGGCCGCGATGGCGTGTTTGGAGCAAGCCAGGCTTTAGACGGCAAGCTGTCCCTCAACCATGTCGTGATCCAGGTGCCTGGCACCGCCTCGGTCGTTGAGTCGGCCCGCCTATGCGAATTGGCCCTGCAAATCACGCCTTTGCGAAAGCTTCTTGTTGAGTACGAGCAATTTTTCGTGGCGCAGGTGCAACAGGCGGTTGCCTGTAACGCGGTTCATGACATTCACAAGCGAATGTGCAAGTGACTGCTTCGCATGCAGCGCCTCGCTGGCAATGATCTGCCGCTCACGCAGGAGTTTTTGGCACAGATGATGGGCGTGCAGCGGACCAGCGTGACTACGATCGCCGGCTCTCTCCAAAAGCTCGGGATGATCACCTACAGTCGTGGCCATATTCATATCAACGACATTGAAATGGTGCGGCAACACGCCTGCGAATGCGACGACACGATCCAATCGCATTATCTCAGGCTATTTCCGGAAGAGACAAATATTCGTCGTCGAGAACTGACCTGATCGGGCAACTGCCGCGCCAGGAACCTTCGCACGCTGCCGAGATTGGTTATTTTTACAACGAGGACGGCTATGCGACTAATTGCAATAATGCTGAGCCTGTTGCTCAGCGGTCTGACATTCGCAATGGCACAGGGCGCTCCAACCGGGCGCGGCTCGACTACCGGCGATCCTGCTGCCAGCTCGGCGAACCCTCGCGCTGAGCCGGGAGGGACCACAGGGATTAACGCCTCCAATCCTAGTGGCAGCGGAACTTCCACTTCAGGCGGCAAGGATGACAATGCCGATCAGGGGCGCGACAGAATACCCGAGAGCAATATGGGTGTTAAGCCGCCCGATCAGCAGCCGCCGCGGCGAAGATAGCGATTTCGCGCCGGCCGCGAAGTGCGCCATGACATCCGCTGGCGGAGTGCTGTCATGAGGGTAGCTGTTATCGGAGCGACCGGGCTGATCGGATCGGCGGTGGCCGCTCACCTGTCTTCGCGAGGTTATTCCGTTGTCTCGATGAGCAGGAGCGTGCCGGGTGGAAGCCTCAACGCTTTCGCTGTCGATATATCCGAGGCAAACTCTTCCTCTTACTGGTTACCTCGTCTTCACGGGGTTGATGCCATCATCAATTGCGCAGGGGTGCTTCAAGACAGCCCGAACGATTCGGCGGCCATGGTTCATCATCTAGGCGTTGCGAGCCTGTTCGCTGCTTGTGAGCAGCTGGGGATCCGCCGGTTCATTCACTTCTCCGCAATCGGCGTGGACCGGGAAACCCCCAGCGCGTTTTCCAGGACAAAGCTTGCCGGCGACAACGCGTTGATGGAGCGCGACCTCGATTGGATCATCCTGCGCCCGTCCGTGGTGATCGGGCGCCCCGCGTTCGGAGCAAGCGCCCTCATGCGCGGTCTGGCCGCCCTCCCTGTCATTCCGATCATGCCGAACACCGGGCAGCTCCAGGTCGTACTTCTCGACGATGTCGTGCGAGCCGTGGAACATTTCCTTCAACCGGGCGCACCCTCCCGCCAAATCGTCGAATTGGTAGGTCCCGAACGCCATTCGTTCGCCGAGGTTGTCTCGATCATCCGTCGCTGGTGCCGTTGGAGACCTGCGCGCGAAGTCCGCTTGCCGCGGTCGCTTATGAACGCTTTCTACAGACTTGGCGATGCGATTTCACTGCTCGGGTGGCGCCCTCCGGTGCGCACCACTGCCCGGCTGGAGATCGCAAGAGGGGCAGTGGGTGACGTCGCCGGTATGGAGCGCCTGCAGATCAGTCCGAAAGGTCTCGGAGAATTCCTGGCCGCAGAGCCGGCTTCCGTACAAGAGCGATGGTTTGCGGCGATGTATCTGCTCAAGCCAGTTACATTTGTTGTGTTGTGTCTGTTTTGGGTTTCCACCGCATGGGTGTCGATGGGTCCTGGTTGGGAATACGGCATCGGCCTCATGCGCGAGGGCGGCGTTGAAGGCAGGATGGCCGCGCTCACGGTAATCGCCGGCGCCTTGTCCGATCTTGCAATCGGCCTTGCGATCGCCTATCGGCCGACCAGCCGTTACGGGCTCTACGCCGCGATCGCCCTTTCGTTAACTTATGCGGTCATAGGCACGATACTTGTGCCGCGCCTTTGGGCCGATCCCCTGGGACCAATGCTTAAAATATGGCCTATCATCGTGTTGCATTTCGTCGCGCTCGCGATCCTGAAAGACCGGTGATGCTGTATCTGGTCCTGAAGTATCTTCATGTTATCGGCGCGGCAGTTTTGCTCGGCACCGGCTCCGGCATCGCCTTCTTCATGCTAGCGGCTCACCTGGAAGGAAAGCCCGTTGTCATAGCCGGCGTGGCGCGGATCGTCGTGATCGCCGACTTCATTTTCACGGCGACCGCGGTTATCGCCCAGCCTATCACCGGATCACTGCTCGCCCTCCAGGCGGGATATTCCCTGTATGAAGGCTGGATTATTTGGTCGATCATACTCTACCTCTTTACCGGCGCGTTCTGGCTGCCCGTTGTCTGGATGCAAATGCGCCTGCGCGACCTGGCTGCGGCGGCGGCTGCATCCGGTACCCCTCTCCCCGCTGAGTATCATCGTATCTTTTGGCGCTGGTGTGCCTTCGGAGTTCCGGCTTTCGCGGCAGTCGCCATCATATTCTGGCTGATGATTGCCCGCCCCCAGATCAGCTTCTAGCCGGCTACCACGCTTCTGCGCCGCAGTTCGGGCGCTGCAAGGCGTCGGTTTCGTCCAGGACCGCCCCAAGGTGATGACATGCCTGCAACGAGAGTGAGTCTCCGGCGTTATACCAGCACTTCTAGGTATTGAGGGTGCGGTAACATGCATAGCAGAGTGACGACGGAGCAATTCCAATTGAACGGCGACAAGCTCACGCACGTTCCGACCGGCGCGACATTCTGGATGGGAGAAAAAGACGTCGTATGTTGCGAACCGGGCCATCTGTCGCTTGAGTCCGGCGACGACTATGAGCTGGACGAAATTAAGAACGAGGCATGGCGCATCATGGCGGTTGAGCGCAAGTCGTGCATCTAGTGCGATAGTCCCACCCATCCTGCCGCCCACGATTTCGCCGCCGACGCTGTCCCGCCTCGGAGCGGATTGATCAGTCCTGATATGCTTCGCCATCACGGGCGGCGAATTCTAGCTCAGATATCCGCGAGGAAGGCCATTAACGCATCGTCTGCGCATGCTCTGGAGGAACAGCTTCGTCCGTTCGATGTTTACGCAAGATGAAGAAGCTGGCTCGTGAACGGCCCGAGGACCGCTGTTCTAGTTTGGCTTCTCCTCGAGAACCAGTTACCCGCCGCGGCGGGGCATCCTGATTGCAGCGCGGCATGTCCCCGGGGATGAGGGCCATTCAGCCCAAAGTGTGCTCAAAGCGATGGACCAACGACGCGGGTCCCGGGATGAACGCCCCCGGTAAATTGGAACCTTTGTACCTCTGCGCGGTTGCGCCGGTTCGATGCACAAAAGCTCGGGACAGATGGTTTTCTGGTTGAGATCGGGTCTCGCGGTTGCCGCGACTTGCGTCCTCACCTCCTGCACAGGATGGCAGTCATCGTTCAATGCGCAGGCAGCCCAGTCGGAAGAGATAAAGCGTATCCTCCTGATCTTCATTGCGGTCTCGACCGTGGTGTGGGTCGCAGTGATGCTCGTCCTGTTATGCGGCCTGATCCGACGACGGGCACGCCGGGAGCAGCCGCTCGATATATCGGAAGCTTTCGAGCACCGCGCTGGAAGCATCATCCTCCTGGCGGGAATTGCCACGACGATTACGGTGCTCGCCCTGTCTGTTGTGAGCTATGGCGCGCAGCGAACTGTGTTCGCCAATGATCCCGGTGCGGTGACGGTGAAGGTCACAGGTCATCAATGGTGGTGGGAAGTCCAATACCAGGGTGATAGCCCGCATCTGAGCTTTACCACGGCCAACGAGCTCAGTGTGCCAGTTGGTCAGCCTGTCACCGTTCAGCTCGAGTCCGCCGACGTCATTCACAGCTTTTGGGTGCCGAGCCTGACCGGAAAGATGGATCTTGTCACCGGACAGCAGAACAGGGTGCAGTTTACTGCGAAAAATCCAGGCGTTTACCGCGGACAATGCGCCGAATTTTGCGGGGTGCAGCACGCCCACATGGCGTTCACCGTCACCGCCCTGCCACCGGACGAATATCGCCGCTGGCGGGACCACCAGAACCAGAGTGCGCCGAGCCCAAGTGATCCGCTCGGCATCCGTGGCGAGCAGCTCTTTCGCGCTCGGGGCTGCGGCCTGTGCCATACCATTCGCGGTACGCTCGCCGGTGGACAGCTCGGTCCGGATCTGACACATATCGGCAGCCGCGAAACGATTGCCGCGGGCACCCTGCCGCGGAACTCCGGCAACCTAGCCGCCTGGATTGCCGACCCGCAGCACATCAAGCCCGGCAACCTCATGCCAAAGATGTCGCTCCGCTCCGACGAACTCATCGCCATCCTGCACTATCTGGAGCAGCTGCAATGAGCGATATCGCCAGAAATCCGGAGCGGGACTTGCGCGATACCGGGCTTGAGCAGGCCCAGCTCACGGCTCTGCTGCTGCGGCTGTGGCGTACGCCTGACGGCTGGCTGGGATCATTGACGTCGGTCGATCACAAAGTGATCGGCAAACGATACATCCTCACGGCCTTCGCTTTTCTGGTTCTTGGAGGCCTGCTCGCCGTGCTGATGCGCCTCCAGCTCGCGGGCGCCGAACGAAAAATGCTGTCGCCGGACCTCTACAATCAGGTCTTCACGATGCACGGGTCGACGATGATGTTTCTGTTCGCTGTCCCGGTGATGGAAGCGTTCGCCGTGTACTTCGTTCCGCTGATGGTCGGAACACGCAACATCGCCTTTCCCCGACTCAACGCGTTCAGCTACTGGATCTTTCTGTTCGGCGGCTGCTTCCTCTGGATCGCGTTCATGTTCAATGTCGGTCCTGACGTCGGCTGGTTCGCCTACGTTCCCCTTTCGAGTCTTCAATACAATCCCAGCAAGCGCGCGGATGTCTGGGCCCAGATGATCACTTTTACCGAGGTCGCCGCACTTGCGGTCGCGGTCGAAATCGTCGTGACCGTGTTCAAGCAGCGCGCCGTCGGCATGACGCTGGATCGCATTCCGATCTTCGTCTGGGCGATGCTGGTGACCTCCTTCCTCGTCCTGTTCGCGATGCCGTCGATCATGGTCGCATCGACCACTTTGATTCTGGACCGCCTCGTAAATACCCATTTTTACGACACCGCTTCCGGAGGCAACGTGTTGCTGTGGCAGCACCTGTTCTGGTTTTTCGGACATCCGGAGGTTTACATCATTTTCATCCCCGGGACCGGCATGGTTTCGATGATCATTGCCACCTTCGCCGGGCGTCCCGTGTTTGGCTACACGATGATTGTGCTCTCGCTGATCGCTACCGGATTCCTGTCATTCGGATTGTGGGTACACCACATGTTCGTGACAGGTCTGCCGCAACTCGGGGCCAGCATGTTTACTGCATCGAGCATGCTAATCGCCGTGCCGAGCGGCCTGCAGATCTTCTGCTGGCTTGCAACGCTTTGGGACGGCCGCCCTGTGTACCGCACGCCTTTATTGTTCGTGCTCGGCTTCTTTGCGATTTTTGTTCTTGGCGGTCTCTCAGGCGTCATGGTGGCGTCGGTGCCGATCGACATGCAGGTGCATGACACGTATTTCGTCGTGGCGCATTTTCACTACGTCCTGATTGGCGGAGCCGTCTTTCCACTCGTCGGCGCAATCTACTACTGGTTTCCCAAGATCACCGGGCGGATGCTGAGCGAAAGGATAGGCCGGTGGAATTTCTGGCTGGCCTTTGTCAGCTTCAATGTTGCATTCTTCCCGATGCATATCCTCGGGCTGATGGGTATGCCCCGGCGCGTTTATACCTACACGCCGGAGATGGGCTGGGATAACCTCAACCTCCTGTCGAGCGCCGGCGCGGTGGTCTTTGCTGCGAGTTTTGCGGTGCTGATCGTCAATGTGATCCTCAGCCTGCGCCGCGGCGAACTCGCCGGTGACAATCCGTGGGGCGCTTCGACGCTCGAATGGGCGACCAGTTCGCCACCGCCGCCCTACAACTTCGCGCGGATCCCGATGGTCACCCATCGCGATCCGCTATGGGTCGATAGCGGCACCCTTCCGGTTGTTGCCGGCCTGAGCGTGGAGCGGCGCGAGGTGCTGCTCAGTTCGATCGCCGATGCCGAGCCCCATACGCGCGAGGCGTCGCCGGAACCGAGCATCTGGCCCCTACTCACTGCGATTGCGACGACGGTATTCTTTGTCGGCTCGATCTTCACGCCCTGGGCAGTGGTTTGGGGCACGCCGCCAATCGCCATCGCATTGATCGGCTGGTTTTGGCCGACCGGCAGCAAGGAGGACGAAGGGTGAAGCAGACCGTCGTTCGCAATGTCAGTAAATTGCCGACCTACGGCTTCGGCTCGCAGAGCGGGCCGTGGTGGGGTGCGATGGCCTTTATCGCGTTGGAAGGAATGGGATTTGCCGTTGCGATAGCGGCCTATCTCTATCTCTACGCGGTGAATGCAACGTGGCCGATCAATTCCCCGCCTCCTGATTTATGGCCCGGGTCGGTCGCGACCGCCATATATATCTTGAGCACTATCCCAAACCAGTTCACAAGCCGCTGGGCCCGTCATACCGATCTGCGGGGGGTGCGCATCGGTCTCGTCATCATGTCGTTGATCGGCCTCGCTTTGCTTGTGATCCGCGGGTTCGAATTCGCGCATCTCAACACACGATGGGATTTGGACGCCTATGGCTCCATCGTGTGGTTCGTGCTTGCGCTTCACACCACGCATCTGGCGACGGATGTCGGCGACACGCTTGTGCTGACGGTCCTGATGTTTACGCGTCATGCCACCCCGCGGCGATTTAGCGACGTCACTGACAATGTGTTCTATTGGAACTTTGTCGTCATCGCGTGGCTGCCGATCTATGTGCTCCTGGACTGGACACCACGGCTATGAACCCGATCAGCGCATCTAAAATTCCGCTCTATTGGATCGGCGTCGCATTGGGGCCGGCCGCGTGGGCGATCAACCTGCAAACCATTTACGCGATTGCGCCCCATGCCTGCGCCAGGCCGACCTCTGCGATGATCGTCCTCTCCATTGTGATGACGCTCGTCGCAACGTCGGGAACGCTGATATCATTGCGCGGCATTCGCCACCACAGGCCAGCGGAGCGGACCGAGGCGCAAGGAGGCCATGCAAGACACTTCATGGCCTGGCTCGGCGTCGGAAGCGGCGCGATCTTCGCGCTTGTGATTTTGAATCAGCTGACGGCGGCCATGATGATCAGTCCGTGTCTGCGATGAGGTGGCTCTTTGCACTTCTGCTCGCGTTGACGATTACGCCGGCAGCGGGCCATGACGTGTCGGGCGCGCTTAATTCCTGGTCCGCCTGGAGCTACGATCCATGGCTGCTGACGCCGCTCTATCTCATTGGCATCTGCTTCTATGTGGGAACACAGCGTGTTTGGCACGCGGCCGGGTTCGGTCACGGCGTACAGCTCGCGCAGGTCGCCGCATTCTGGACCGGCTGGCTCGTGCTTGCGCTTGCCATCACTTCCCCTCTGCATTGGCTCGGGGAGCGATTGTTCAGCGCGCACATGATCGAGCACGAGTTGATGATGGTCGTTGCCGCGCCGTTGATGGCATACGCGCGGATCAACGGCGCGCTGCTATGGAGCCTTCCTCGCAGTTGGCGACCTCTTACAGGCCGTCTTATTACCACCGGAATGATCGCCGCCTGCTGGCGGGCAATCAGCCATCCCGTTACCGCGACGGCGCTGCATGGTGCCGCGCTCTGGCTGTGGCACGCCCCGCCACTCTACCGGCTCGTGCTCGAGAATGGCTTTGTGCATCGGCTGCAACACATCAGCTTCTTCCTCACAGCCCTGCTGTTTTGGTGGGTGCTGTTTTATGGAAGAGCTCTCGGTCGCAGCGCCCAGATTCGCGACGGAATCGGTGTCGCCTGCCTGTTCATCACCGTTCTCCATTCCGGTCTGCTGGGTGCCTTGCTCACACTGTCCCCCCGCCTCTGGTTCCCGCAACAGGGGCTCCTCGCCGCTGAGTTCGGCTTGACGCCCCTGGAGGATCAGCAACTCGCCGGCCTCTTGATGTGGATTCCGATGGGTACGCTTTACACCTGCGCCGGCCTGTTCTTCGCGTACCGCTGGCTGTCGCTATCCGGCTCGGCGGCGCGCGCGCCATCGCTTCCAGAACAGGAACCTTGCACCGCTGACTTTGTTCAAACGACGTCCGTGCGAAGCCTCACTGGAGCTTGAACCAATGCACAGGGTCTTGATTTCGGGCGCGCTGCTTGCCGTATTGGCCGCATCGCCAGTTGCGGCCCAGGCGCCGAGCAATTCATCGTGCCCGGTCGAGCACGATCGATTGGCTGATATCCTGAAGAAGAGCGTGAAGCCGAGCGGCGGTCCCAGCAATGGCGGCCTCGACAACAATGAATGGGCCGCCGTCGTCAACCGCGACGGCATCGTCTGTGCCGTAGCATTTAGCGGCAACAAGGCCGACGATCAGTGGCCGGGCAGCCGTGCCATCGCCGCGGAAAAAGCCACTTCCGCAAACGCCTTCAGCCTTCCGAGTAAGGCGATAGCCACCGCCAATCTCTACGCCCAGGCACAGCCCGGCGGATATCTGTTCGGCGTCGCGCTGAGCAGTCCGCCGAACCCGGCCGCGCTCTATGCCGGCCAAGCGGCCGAATTTGGCACCGCGCAAGACCCGTTCGTCGGCAAGGCACTCGGTGGCGTCATCGTGTTCGGCGGCGGGCTGGCGCTCTATGACGGCAACGGCGTGGCTGGAGGGCTTGGCGTCAGTGGCGACAGTGCATGCGCGGATCACAATGTGGCGTGGCGGGTGCGACATTACCTCGGATTGGACCGCGTGCCGGCGGGCGTCAGCCCTAACATGAAGGACGCTATCGTTTACGACATCGGACCGGACGGAAAGAGCACCTCCGGATTCGGCCATCCGAAATGCGATGGAAGGGAAGACCAGATCGCGGTCGATCTCGGTGCAGGCGTTAATTCAAGCGCAGTGAGATAGCTGGAACAGCCGGGAGCCACGGCTTAAGCGCGGGCGTCAGGAACGAACATTGTCGCAAAGGATTGTAGGTTCCGTCCGGACAGAGCGTCCGTCGAACCTAGAGACAGTGCGGAGTGCCGCTGATGATCTTCACCAATATGCGCGGTGCAGCGCTGGCGGCAAGCTTCATAGCACTGGCTGGAACAACATGGCTGGTAGGTCCAGCTTGCGCCCAGGAGCCGCCGAGCGAATTGGCTGCGCGGATGAAGGACCCCGGCCAGTGGCCGATGGCTGCGCGCGACTATGCCAATACCCGCTACAGCGAGTTGGATCAGATCAACACCTTGAACGTATCTCGACTTCAGATCGCCTGGACCTTTTCCATCGGCGCCGATCGCGGACAGGAGGCGGCGCCGATCATCGTTGATGGCACCATGTTTGTCGTCGGTCCCTATGATGGTCCCTATCCGAACCGGGTATTTGCGCTCGATGCCACGACAGGCGAACTAAAGTGGTCCTATGCGCCGCGTCCGGAGCCCGCTGCCAAGGGCGTGGCATGTTGCGACGTCGTCAATCGTGGATTGGCCTTCAACAATGGCAAGGTTTTCCTGAACACGCTGGATAATCACACGGTCGCAATCGAGGCGAAAACCGGCAAGGAGCTTTGGCACACCAAGCTTGGCGAGATCAATCGCGGTGAGACCATCACGATGGCGCCGGTGGTCGTAAAGGGAAAGGTGCTGGTCGGCAACAGCGGCGGCGAACTCGGTGTTCGCGGCTGGCTCACCGCGCTCGACGAGGATACCGGCGCAATCAAATGGCGAGCGTATTCGACCGGCCCTGACAGCGATGTCTTGATCGGCGACGATTTCAAGCCGTTCTACGACAGCCTCAAGGGCAAGGACCAGGGTGTCACAAGCTGGCCGGCTGACCGCTGGCAGGTCGGCGGCGGCACGGTGTGGGGCTGGATCTCCTATGATTCCGAGTTGAACCTGATCTACTACGGCACCGCCAATCCAAGTCCGTGGAATGCCAACCAGCGCAGCGGCGATAATCTCTGGACCGCGGCGATTTTTGCGCGTGATCCCGATACGGGCCGGGCCAAATGGGCCTACCAGATCAACCCGCATGATCTGTTCGATCACGACGAGATCAATGAAAATGTCCTTGTCGATCTCGAAATCAGCGGCGCCACACGCAAGGTTCTGATCCACCCCGGTCGTAACGGCTACATGTACGTGATGGACCGTGCCACCGGCGAGGTCATCTCGGCCGACGCCTATGATCACGTGAATTCATATAAGGGCGTCGACCTCAAGACCGGCCGGATCATTCCGAACGGTGATAAGACGCCGATCCTTGGCCGGACCATCAATGACATCTGTCCGGCCTCCCCCGGCGCCAAGGATTGGCAACCGTCTGCCTGGTCGCCGCGGACGAAACTACTATACGTGCCGCACCAACACCTCTGCATGGACTTCAAGTCGAGCGAGGTCGGATATATCGCGGGAACGCCGTTCATCGGCGCTTCGGTCGACATGTACGCCGGACCGGGAGGCTATCGCGGCGAGTTCATGGCGTGGGATCCTGTTGCCAAGAAGAAGGTGTGGGAAATCCACGAGAAGCTTCCGGTGTGGACAGGCACGCTTGTCACCGCAGGGGATGTGACGTTTTACGGCACGATGGATCGTCTATTCAAAGCCGTCGACGCCAGGAACGGCAATGTGTTGTGGCAGTTCCGCGCCGGCTCCGGTTTCATCGGCCAGCCCGTTACATACCGCGGCTCCGACGGCCAGCAATACGTCGCCATCCTGTCAGGCGTCGGCGGATGGCCCGGCGTGGTCGCGAATGCGGAAGTCGACCAGCGCGTGCGCAATGGGGGCGTTAGGCTTCACCGGCGCCACGCAGGATCTTCCGTTCTATACAGCAGGAGGCAGCGAGCTCCTGGTGTTCAAGCTCGGTCCCGCGGCGAAGGACGACAGCAATGCGCAGCCCCGTTAGCGCGGCGATTTTAGTCGCGATGGCCGCCCTGCAGCCGTACGCCTCGATGGCGGGCGAGCCGGACGATCTGCGGGTCTGTGCCGATCCCAACAATCTGCCATTCTCGAATCGCGCAGGCGAAGGCTTTGAGAACAGGCTCGCCGAGATGGTGGCGCAGAAGCTCGGCAAATTTGTCGTTTATACCTGGTGGGCGCAGCGCCGCGGCTTCATTCGGCATACGCTGAAGGCGGGCGATTGCGATTTGGTGATGGGCGTTCCCGCGCAATATGACCTCGTGGAAACCACCCGGCCCTACTATCGGTCGACTTACGTCTTCGTCAGTCAGACCGCGCGCCATCTTCGACTCAACGCAATCGATGACCCGCAGCTGCGCGGTCTGGCCATTGGCGTGCATCTGATCGGCGATGACGGCAACAACACTCCGCCGGCACATGCCCTTGGTCAGCAGGGAATCATCGACAATGTTCGCGGCTTCATGATCTACGGCGATTATCGCGAACCCGACCCGCCGGCTCGGCTGATCGAGGCGGTCGAGCATGGCGAGATCGACGTCGCGGCGGCTTGGGGACCGTTGGCAGGTTATGTGGCCAAAACATCCACCGTCCCGCTGACAGTGACCCCCATTGCGGCGGGCGAGCGGTTTGCACCCCAGCAGTTTCAGTTCGAAATAGCGATGGGGGTGCGCAAAGGCGATCACGCGCTGCGGGATCGATTGAATGATTTCATTGCACAGAGTGACAGCGAGATCGCCGCTTTACTGGCAGACTATGGCGTTCCCCTTGCGGAGAACCCGCGGTCCGCCAGGGGAGGAGAGCGTCGATGAGTGCACGATCCATCGCGGGCAATCTGGCAATTCTGGTTTGTGCCGTCAGTCTGCCTTTTGCTCCTGCACCCGGCCAGCAAAGCCTGCCTCAATCGCAGCAGGCCCAGCAGCCCGGCGTCGCGGTCCGTCCCGATTTCGGCGAGACCGTAGGCAATGTCCAGGCCGGCGTGTTCATGCAGGTGCCGGTAAGCCATCTCGCCCCAGGCGCATCGCCGAGCCGCCCTGCGATCAAAAATCCGGCCCAAGGCGATCCTCAGGCGACCAACCGCGGCATGCAGTACTTCATCAACTTCAACTGCAATGGATGTCATGCAGACAATGGCGGTGGCGGCATGGGGCCGTCGCTCAGCAACAACATCTTCGTCTATGGTTCCGAGCCTGAAAACATCTATCTTTCGATCCATCAAGGACGTCCGAATGGAATGCCGGCATGGGGCGCCGTCCTGCCGGACGCCGTCATCTGGGATCTCGTCACCTATATCGGCAAGCTGAGCAACGAGCCGAACCGGCAATGGGGGCGCACCTTTGCGCAGTCGCCGCTGTCACCGGATGTGGAGCAGCTTCCGTCCCAGCAAGTCACGACATCGGACCCATGGTCCGGCACCAGGAAATTCAGCTCCGGTCAGAAACCCTAGGCGACGTGCAGGAGACACGACGGATCAGAGGGATGTGGACGGCATGCGCAGCGAGGTATTCGAGTTTTGGGTGCGGATGTCGCGCAGCCGGCTCCGGCTGACCAACGCCCGCGTGACTCGCATGAACGCAGCGGCGTGGTCGGCATGCGCCGTCGCGCTCACCTGCCTCTTCCTGGCCGGCTGTGATGCAAAATCAGAAAAGAGCCAGGTCGGCATTTCCGGAGATCCCAAGCGCGGCATGGATTTGGTCAAGCAATATGGCTGCGGCGGTTGCCACCTGATCCCGGGTGTCGTCGACGCAACCGGAAACGTCGGACCTCCACTGGTGCATGTGGGCACACGGACCTACATCGCCGGCTTCTTCAGCAATTCGCCGGAAAACATGGCCCTATGGATCCAGGATCCGCAACGAGCCTTGCCTGGCAATGCCATGCCGCGGATGGGCGTCACGCCGCAGGATTCGCGGGACATCACCGCGTTCCTGTACACGCTAAAATAAACCCGGCCACGGGCGCTGATCCACACATCGCTCAATCAAGCCATGTTGTCGGAAACGCCGCTTCCCAGGTGGGAGAGGCCCGGGCGGCGGCGGTCAATTGCCGATGGTACGTCCGCATCGGCTGTGGGCCGCCAACCGGCAACTTTGTTGTTGGTTCCTGAGCGGTGTTGGTGGGGGTAATTGCACCAAAGCTGCAGTGGCGGTGAGACTGTTGCTCGATTTTGACCCGCCTCGGTCATGCCCACGGTGTGCTGATGATGCAACCGACTGACGTGGTCCGAAATTGGCTGCCGGCATCCGTTTCAGTCGACGAGCAACGTCAGCCCCAATTGGAACGTTCGACCTCACGCAACATTGATCACAGGGGCAGGCATTTCCAAAACGGTTTACAGGAGAAGTTATGGCTAAACGAGCGAAGAAGCGAAAATCGGCGGTGCGTCGCACGAGCCGGCCGCAAAAGAAGCTGAGCGACCTCTTCCATGAGACGCTCAAGGACATCTACTTCGCCGAAAATAAGATAATCAAGACACTTCCCAAGATGGCGAAGGCTGCGCAGTCCAAAGAGTTGGCTGCGGCCTTCAATAAACACCTTCGGGAGACCCAGGGACAGGTCAAACGCCTCGACCGCGTCTTCCGTATCATCGGCAAGCCGCCCCGTGGAAAGCCCTGCGAGGCGATCAACGGCATCACTGATGAGGGTGCGGAAATCATGAAGGAGTTTCGCGGGATGCCCGCCCTCGACGCCGGCCTCCTCGCCGCCGCCCAGGCGGTCGAGCACTACGAAATTTCTCGGTACGGGACCCTTCGTACCTGGGCCGAACAGCTCGGCATGTCCGACGCCGCAAGTCTGCTGCAGGAAACGCTGGACGAGGAGGAAGCAACAGACAAGACGCTGACCAAGCTGGCGACCTCGGTGATCAACCTCGAAGCCGAGCAAGAGCAGGCAGAGGCTGCCTGACGCCGAAAACCGGATAATCCGCGGGGCCGCCCGCCTTGGTCACATAACCTCCGTGACACAGCGCGGGTGGATATTTCGCAACAAGAATATCTGGAACGACCGCATTCGACCGATGTTGAAAGGACGAAACGCCACTATAATTGAAGCAGCGGAGGTCAGGATGAAGGCACTCGTTTGGCACGGCACCACGGACATCCGCTGCGATAGCGTACCTGATCCCCGGATCGAGCACGAGCGCGACGCGATCATCAAGGTTACGAGCTGCGCCATCTGCGGCTCGGACCTGCATCTCTACGATCATTTCATGCCGGGCATGAAATCCGGCGATGTCATGGGCCATGAGACGATGGGCGAAGTCGTCGAGGTCGGACCGGCGGCAAGGAAATCGCTCAAGGTGGGGGATCGGGTCGTCATACCCTTCACCATCATTTGCGGCGAATGCGACCAGTGCAAGCGCGGAAACTTTTCCGTGTGCGAAACGACAAACCGCAACAAGGGTCTCGCGGACAAGGCGTTCGGCCACACCACCGCGGGATTGTTTGGCTATACTCATCTGACCGGCGGGTATCCCGGCGGCCAGGCGGAATATCTGCGTGTCCCCTTTGCGGACACCACGCATATCAAGGTGCCCGACGGCATCCCCGACGAGAAGCTATTGTTTCTGTCTGACATTTTTCCGACTGGCTGGCAGGCGGCGGTTCAGTGCGACATCCAGCCGACAGACACTGTGGCGATCTGGGGCTGCGGACCGGTCGGCCAAATGACGATAAGAAGCGCCGTGCTGCTCGGCGCCAGGCAGGTCATCGCGATCGACCGCCTTCCAGAGCGCCTGTCGATGGCCAAAGCCGGCGGCGCCATTACGATCAACTTCGAAGAGGAAAGCGTCGTAGAGAGACTGAACGAGCTGACGGGAGGCAAGGGTCCGGAGAAGTGCATTGACGCTGTTGGCCTTGAGGCTCATGCCACCGGCTCGGTCGACTCGATGTACGACCGCGCCAAGCAGGCCATGATGCTGGAGACCGATCGTCCGCACGTACTTCGCGAGATGATGTATGTGTGCCGTCCCGCGGGCGTTCTCTCGATACCTGGTGTTTATGGCGGCCTGCTGGACAAAATTCCTCTTGGCGCCGTCATGAACAAGGGCCTGACGATCCGAACCGGGCAGACGCATGTGAATCGCTGGACCGATGACCTGCTTAACCGGGTGCTCGAAAACCAGATCGATCCGTCCTTTGTGATCACTCACACCGAGCCGCTGGAAAGCGGCCCGGAGATGTACAAGACGTTTCGTGACAAGCAGGACGGCTGCATCAAGGTCGTGTTGAAGCCGGGAACGAATGGAGGACTCCATGCATGACGTGGTTCGGAGAACCGCCCTTTCCGGGCGCTCTCAATCATCCCATGACAAAGTCGCCAGAGGCCTTGGCTATTTCTCCATTGCACTCGGCGTGGCCGAACTGGTTGCGCCGGGAGCGATCTGCAGGGCGGCCGGCGTCCGAGGTCTTGAGCCGGTCGTGCGGGGCTACGGCGCGCGCGAAATCGCCACCGGTGTTGCCATCTTGAACAGCCACGATCCGGAACCGTGGATATGGGCCCGAGTGGCCGGTGATCTTGCCGATGTTGCGACCGTCGCAGCCGGCGTTCAGCAGGATAACCAGAGCAGGAGCCGAAGCGCCGTTACGCTCGCCACTCTCGCGGCCGTGACCTTGGTCGATCTGGCCTGTGCCAACGGACTGAATTCCGAGAAAGGCAGTCGCAAGACTGCCAGAAGAGATTACGCCGGCCGCAGCGGCTTTCCGCAGGGCCTGCGCGCCGCGAGAGGAGCCGCTCGGGATTTCAAGGTCCCGGACGACATGAAGACGCCGGAATTGCTGCGTCCCTGGGACGAAGCCAAAGGCGGGCGACGCACTTAGCTCGAGAGGAGCTGCGCCTACCGGTGACGACGTCCGGGCGCGAGCTTCTGAAGGGCAGAAGCCGCCCCGGACGGTATCTGTGCGCCAGTTGCGGGGTCGGCAGGTCCATTTTCAGAAGAGAAAGCGCCAGACAAACACCGCGGCACAAGCGACGATGGCCAGCACCACTGTTGCTGTAAACGGTCTGCGGCTCCCCTCTGCCTTTCGAGCCTGCTCCATTTCATTCATTGAAGTTTCTCGCTTGCCGTTAGTGAACGTCGTCGGCTTAACCCGAGCAAAAATTCGTCGTTCCTATTCTTGTCCAGGTGCAGTACCGGATCCTGATTTAGGAACCACTCGATTATGCGAATGTTGGAGGAGCCACCAAGCGGGCTGCCGTTCCTGCCGGTGCGTCCCACAGTCGAGAAGCGCAATGAAGCAAATTCCGATTTCCCAAAGCGCCAGCGCCGAGCATCCCGAAGCCGACGAGCGGCGCGACGATAAAACCCGTCAGATAGCCGTTGATGTGGCTTACCGCCAGATCGCAATCGTCAACGTCATCTTCTTTGGACGGCCTGACGCGGGAGACCGGCGATGGGTACTGATCGATGCCGGTATTGCGGGATCGGCATCCGCGATACGCTCCGCAGCCCAGGCACGATTTGGACAGGGTGCTCGTCCATCGGCGATTATTCTCACCCACGGCCATTTTGACCATGTCGGCGCGCTTGAGACACTGGCGGCCGAATGGGACGTACCCGTCTATGCCCACGGGCTGGAGCATCCATATCTCAATGGAACGGCTTCCTATCCGCCGGCCGACCCAACCGTCGGCGGCGGCGTCATGGCTCTGCTCTCCCCGCTGTATCCGACGCACCCCGTCGATGTAGGCCCGCAGTTACGGGCCTTAGCCGCCGATCATTCCGTGCCGGACATGCCGGGCTGGCGCTGGGTTCATACGCCCGGCCACTCTCCCGGACACGTTTCGCTCTGGCGCAGCGCCGACGGGCTGTTGATTGCGGGCGACGCCTTCGTTACCACGAAACAGGAGTCGATTTATTCAGCGGCAACGCAAGCTCCCGAAATGCACGGCCCGCCGATGTATTTCACTCCGGATTGGCCGAGCGCCAAGCAATCCGTGCTGAATTTGGCCGCACTGGCACCGGACGTTGTCGTGACGGGACATGGCCAGGCCATGCAAGGGCCCGAGATGAGGTCGGCACTGGCGGAACTGGCCGAGCGCTTTGATGAGGTCGCCGTTCCAAAGCACGGGCGCTACGTGCTGTGATGCGCGCTGTATCGCCGTTGGAAGAATTGTAGCAGCTTCCAACGGCGATCGTCCGGTCGGACCCTGGTGTTTATTCTACTCAGCCGCTTATGCGGGAAGCGGAGACGCCGGCGTTCCATAGGTCCTCGGATCAACCTGGCCCAAGAGGCCTTCGTCGTCCGTGAGTGCCTCGATCCTGGCGTAGGTGAACTGGCCCTTGCCGTCCACAGATGGCCCCCGCGCCCAGCGCCCCTGCTGGCTCTCCGAGCCCTCGGATGCGTCGAGGAACTGATAGGCGACCTCCTGCTTCTCCAGTTCCTGCGGGAAGTTCGCCGGGACCGGCGTGCGGTCCAGCCCCTCCTCTTCCAACTCCTTGATCGCCGCCAGCCATTGGTTCTGATGCATGGTATCGCGCGCGATGAGGAACGACAGCATGTCGCGCACGCCCTTGTCCTCGGTCATGTTATAAAGCCGGCACACCTGCAGCCGCCCCTGGCTTTCGGCGGTCACATTGAAGCGGAAATCAGCCAGCAGATTACCACTCGCGATCGTGTAGCCGGCATTCCAAGGGTTGCCGATACTGTCTGCCATCCGGGGACCGGAGCCCGCGACGATAAGATGCTGCGGGTTCATACCAGCCACGATGGCGTCTTCGATGCGCGCACCACCCATCATGGCGCCGACCAGGGAATTCTTCGCCATCTCTTCCTGCGCCTCCACCGGCGAGCTCTCGAGCAGCCGCGCGATCATGGTCGCCAGCATTTCGACGTGCCCAATCTCCTCGGTCGCGATATCGAGCATCATATCACGATATTTCTGGGGACCGCGGCAGGACCAGCCCTGAAAGAGATAGGTCATCATGACGCTGATCTCACCCCACTGGCCGCCAAGCGGCTCCTGAAGCATTTTTGCAAAGATCGCATCGGGCTTGTCCGGCTTGGCGTGATACTGAAGTTTTCGTTGACGCAAGAACATGGTGTCTCCTTTTGTGGAATGGCGTGAGATATTTATTCGCAGGCCGCAACGCGGTCATTGCGCGCAACGTGCGCGCGAGTTGGCCGTTCCTAAAAAGAGGCGCCGCTCGTTTTTGAAAGACTACAAGCTGAAGGACACCGGCTTTGGCGATCCAGACCCGGTCCGCTGCCGGGTGAGAAGCAGCATCCAATAAATAGAGAGGCGGCCGAAGAAGATCCGTCCGGAAAGACCGATGCACGGGCCCCGCGTGTCCTGCCCGGACCGGCACGACTTCATCTGCCGGACTTGCTGGTAACCGAAATGAACGGCGCCGAGCAGATCCATTGCCGCGATAGCCTCGCGCGACCGCAGTCGATCCCCGGTGCTACATCTGCGCGTCAGGATTTGGCCGTGCCGGGCTCCGCCATCTTGCGGTGTTGCTTGGCCAACGACTCGGCGGGCGTCACATTGGCGACAGAAGATTGTATTTTGTTCTTCCACCCGCTGACAACGTCGCCCTCACCTTTCATCAACGCCTCGAATCCTGTTTTGGCGACCATGGCGGCGTCATCCTTTTCTTCCGATCCCACCTTGGTATCGAGCATATCGGCGCGCGCGAAGAATTCGGTCTCGGTGGCGCCCGGCATCAGGCACGTGACACTTACCTTCGTTTCGCGCAATTCCTCGCGGAGCGCAAAGGAGAGCGAATTCAGGTAGGACTTGGTGGCGTTGTAGACGGCCTGGAAGCTTCCGGGCGTGAATCCGGCAATCGAGCCCGTGATCAGGATGCGGCCCTGATCGGCCCGACGCATATCACGGCCGATTTTGTGGAGCAGATAGGTCGTGCCGGTCACGTTGGTGTCGATGACTTTCCGGACCCGCGGCCATTCCTGGTCCAGGAACGCATGCCCTAGCCCACGCCCTGCATTGGCCATCAGCACGCTGACCGGCCGGCCCTTGGCTGCTGCGTAAAGTTGATCGACACCCTCTATGGTGGCCAGATCGGCCTGCACGGCTTCGACGGCACCTGCGCCTTGCTCCTCGCGCAGCCTCTGTGCCGCGTCGTGGATCTCAGGCTCGTCCGCAGCAATCAACAGGTCAAACCCTTCACGGGCACACAGGCGCGCAAGCTCAAGGCCAATGCCTGTCGACGCCCCGGTCACGATCGCGAATTGTCCAGCCATGCTATTTCTCCAGCTGATTGCCTTCAGGTTCTCGCCGCTAATGAACGCAAGCCCGCAGCGTTCCTATTTTATCATTAGCCGAACCTGCAAGGGCGCTTTCACTTTGCGAGTACCCCCACCTGAATATCCTTGCGGAGTTGCTATGGCAGTGTTCCTCGATTTCGGTTCCGGACGGAGCATGTGGGTTCCATCCATAGATCGCGCCCGATGAGTGGACGCAGCCAGCCGGGAGCCCGAGTTGGAGACGCTCACAGGTTACGTCAAGACTCTCAACGGCTATAGCCTCACCGGAGATTCCGCGGCAGCGAATTATGAATGTGCGTCGCCGCAACCGCAGCATGGCCGGTCGCGACCGCGATCTGGTGCAGATCTGATACAACATCGCCGATGGCGTACAATCCGGCTACGCTCGTCTGTTGATGCGCATCGACTTCCAGGCATCCCGTTTCGTTGTGGCGCGCGCCCAGCGTCTTACCCAAATCGGAACGCACATCACAGCCCAAAACTGGATAGATGACGTCGAAGACTTCACTCGTCCCGTCGCTCATGCCCGCTATTATCTGCCGACCCTGACGGCGCAAGTCCTGCAGTGGCGAGGTCGGAAGGCGTATACCCGCCTTCGACAATTCATCAGCGTGCGGTTTCCAAGGACCACTGCCGTTCAGTTCCAGCAGCGTGACGTTTCGCGAGTACGTTCGTAAAAATAATGCCTTCTTGACCGCGTCGTCAGCTTTGCCCAGGACTGCGATGCGAAGATCGGACGCTTCAAAGCCGTCGCAAATCGGGCAGTATCGAACGAGCCTCTCCCCTACCGCCTCTTCCAGCCCGGCAACGGGACCACTACGGTCGATCAGTCCGCTCGCAAGCACGACTTTTTCAGCGCTCAGGACAATTTGAGAGTGAGTTGCGACGAATGCGGTATCCCGAACCTGTAACGTTGCTATCCTGTCGCGAACGATCGGCACGCCGTAATTCCCGGCCTGCGTCGTAAGCGCATCGAGCAGCTGCGGGCCGGCAATTCCATCGGCGAAACCCGGATAGTTATGCGTTTCTGGAATCAGGGCCGCCCGGCTCTCCATGCTGTCGACGACGATCACGTTTCGGCGATAGCGCGCCAGGTAGATGGCACAGGTCAATCCGGCCGGCCCTCCACCGATTATCAGCGTATCAACGTGCTGCGATCCAGATTGCGACATTAGATTCCTTGTTAGCAGAATGCCGGGCAAGCGGTTGGCTTCGAGGCGGTCAAGTTGATCTACTTTTCTCTCCGTTCATGGTTTGCGCCATCCTAGAGCATGTTTTGCACCGCTTGGGCTACGGCAGCAAAGCCAGCAACGCCATTCATCAGGGCGATCTCACCCTGCTGCTCATGGCGAATCGAATGCGCCATCAGCCGCAAACGGAGATCGCCGCTTCCCCGCAGTTCTTTGTCAGCCATCGCCACGGCACCTGCGTGATGGAACGTCATGAGCTCAACAAATACTGCGTCGAAGGAATGAGTTTCAGCTATCTTCAGCCTGCCGATTTGCTCGGGGCTCAGAAGGCCGGGCATCTCAGCGCGCTCCGCCGCTGAACACAGCGCCATCGGTTCGTCGAACCAGCCCTGCCACCAGGATTGCAGAACCCTGTTCTCACCGGCCTGGCTTGCGACCATCAAGCGGGCTAACGCCCGCAAATGCGGGTCCTGGGCACGTTGCACCGCGATCCCGGCTATCTCGACTCCCTGTTCGTGATGCGTCCGCATGTGCCTCATATAGTTCTTGTCGGAGGCAACATCTGTTCCGAACCAGGGGAGTTCGTATCCTGCCGATCTTGCCAAGGCCGCGCCTCCGGGAACTGCGATCGCAAGCAGGACGCCGACGGCCCACCGTCTGAGAAAGATACTGTTCCCTGTTGCCGCTTTCGACTGGGTCCCCCGAATCCAGGGGAAAAACGGATAGATGATGGCCGACGACGTGTGCACCAGAAACCCGATCCAGTAAGGCTGCTGCAACGTGAAGATGGGCTGAGCAAACGGAAAGACCGGCACCAGAAGCAACCATTCGAGGGCCGACGTCAGCGCAGCCCATGGAACCGCGATCACTGCTAGGGCGCGCGGAGAAAAGCCAGCCGTCCAGCGGCCGAGCAAGCCGAAGAACACCAGCGCCCAGGAAAAATCGGCCCACTGGTGGAAGCCGATCCCGACCGCGATCGAGATCCAGGTTGGCTCTGTCTGCAGCATCGCGTCTCTGCCAGGGATGGCCGCGACGGACATCCAGTCGACGGCAGCGTCACGTCCGACCTGCGCGGCGGCGAGCTGGCTGATCACCGTCGAGTAACTACTGCTGATCAAGCCGAGAACGATCGCTGCTCGCCAGTTCGACCAGTTCGTCAGATAGCCCCGCTGAGCCAGCCCGGAAATTTCTTGAGCAGTCAACGCCGATAGCCTCACTTGGGAACATCCCCGGACAGAGAACTGCTCCGCTCGCATCGAAGTTCCAGATTGACCTCAGTCCCTGACACGACATCCAGCGGCGCAGTTGCCTTCTGAGGCTTTCGCATCCCGGAAGCTTCTTCAAGTCGAGGCAGGACGCTTGCTGGGCCGGGTCGCACGCCGGACCAGAAGTCTTCCTGGCAAGGCAGCCGGCGTGCTCCGGCAATGGACCACGGGGGCTAGGAACCGTGGCTGACGCAGCGAGTTTCACGGCTGGAGGATTGACCGTGAAATTCAAGCAATTTGCAGCGCTACCCTATCGGATGCGCGATGATGACGTTGAGATTTTGCTCATCACAACGCGAAAGAAGCACCGCTGGTCGGTACCGAAAGGCTGGCCTATCAAGCACAGCACGCCGCAGACGACCGCCAAGATTGAAGCCTACGAAGAAGCAGGTGTCCGGGGAGATATCGGCAGCAAGCAAATCGGCCGCTTCACAAAGCGGAGGCGACGCAAACTACAATCGGTGTTGTGTGAAGTCGAAATTTTCCCGCTGGAGGTAACCCGCCAACAGGGTGATTGGCCGGAAAAGGGAGAGCGTAGGCGGATGTGGGTGGCTGCTCGGAAAGCTGCCAAGCTCGTCAAAAAATCGGGATTGCGACGAGCGATAAAGAGCTTAAGCGATCGTTGGTGATTCCCGGCAGTCCAGCTTTGGAACATGCACTCCTCGATGCCGAGAGGCTCACGGCGTCCAGTGATACGGCTTCCCTACTCGCTCGATTTGATCTGCTCCCCCAGCGTCCTGGCCAGTGCGGCAAATTCGATTGGCTTGATGCACCTGGGAGCGTCGGCATAGACGCCCGGTTCGAGTTCGCTGCCGTATCCGGATGCGAATACAAATGGAATTTGCTTCAGCGTCAGAGCTTCGGCGACCGGGTACACCCGCTCATCCCTGAGATTCACGTCGAGGACCGCAACTTGAATGCGAGACGAGGCGATAAGGTCAAGCGCACGCGCCACGGTGCCGACAGGACCGACGACTTCAGTCCCGAGGTTCTCGAAATAATCCGCCATCTCCTGAGCCAACAGGTATTCATCTTCCACGATCAATAGCCGAGCGCCGTTCAGTATGTCAGCAGCCCGGTTCATGTTGCCATCCCTCCCAAAGGCAACTCGACAGAGCAGCGCACACCGTCCGCTGCGATTTCGAATTTGGTTACCGCATCCAACTGGTAGGGCAACGCTCGTTCAATGAGCTCGCGTCCATATCCTTTCCGCGGGGGCGGACCAGGGGGTAAGGACACGCCAGCCTCTCGCCAGTCCAGTTTGACCAGGCGGCCACGGTCATTCTCCCGAAGGTCCCACTTTACGCTCAGTGTTCCCGAATGCTGGCGCAACGCGCCGTATTTTACGGCGTTGGTCGCAAGCTCGTGCAAAGCGAGCGCCAGCGCCTGGGCCGCATTGGGAGCAAGCTCGACGTCCGGTCCGCCAACTTCTACTCGCTCGTCTGCCCCATGACCTCAAGCTCGGCGCGCACAATCTGCTCCAGCTTGATCGAACCATGATCGGTGCGGGCCAGCACACCTTGCACGCGAGACAGTGCAGCGAGCCGGCTTTCGAAGTGACCCGAAAATTCGGAAAGGGAAGTGCTTGACCGTACCGTTTGACGGGCAATCGCCTGCACCAAAGACAGCAGGTTACGGGTACGATGCTGCAGTTCCGACAGCAGCACCTGCTGACGGTCCTGCAAGGTTCGCATTTCGTGGATATCAGCCGAAGTGCCCACCCATTCTCCCGCTGTGCCATCGATGGGCTTCGCTCTCGTCTGGTGCCAACGGTATTCACCGTCCGCATGCCTGCGAATCCGGTGTTCGGCATAGTACTCGCCCGATTGCTGAGCTTCCCGCCACTTGTCGCGAGTCATTGTTTGATCGTCAGGGTGAACGGCGTCGAGCCAACCGAAGCCACGACTTTTGGCGTCGGATAGTCCGGCATAGATTTCCCACTGCGGGCTTCCCCAAGTACGTGTGCCGTCACCCGCCGAGCGAAACACGAGCTGAGGAATCGAGGTGGCAAGCATCCGGAACCGACCTTCACTTTCGCTAAGCTCAAGTTCCTTGAGCCGCTGTGCGGTGCGGTCGCGCATGATCTTGACAAACCCATCGCCGCTCCGGAGTGGCATCATCAACCCGGATCCCCAGAACCGGGAGCCATCCTTGCGCTGATGCCATCTCTCGTCTTCGCTGCGACCCGACCGAGCCGCTGTCGAGCGTTCGCGCTCCGGAGCGCCTGCCGCGCGGTCCTCAGGGGTGAAAATCAAATCGCCGGTCCGCCCCAGGATTTCGGATTCGCAGTACCCCGTGAGGCGCTCGGCCCCGACATTCCAGGCAGCGACGTTTCCACTGGCGTCCACGGCGAATACGGCGAAGTCAGTGGCGCTCTCGACAATGTGGCGGAAGAGATCGCTGTCTTCCGCTGCTGCTTTTCCGGGGCTCCACTCCACAATCTGTTCCTCGTACCTAAAGGAAGCCAACATCCAATTCCCGGCAAAGTTCGATATCGCTAATTCCCGTCTATGTGCGAAAGCGTACTTAGCCCGGACAGCGTGAGGAGACGCATTGGGCCTGACCTGGGCTCCGGTTCCGGCCTTGGGTGAGCAGAGGAGAGCTGCGTGTCGCTCTATCGGACGCTAGGAACGAGTCACGCACACAGCGGTTTGGTGCTTCAGCCGAGCGGCATATGGAGAAGCGAAATGGCATCGACAGCACGAGACATATTTCTAGTGGGACTACGCAATGCTCACGCGATGGAAGTACAAGCCAGAGAACTCATGGAACGGCAATCGGAACGGTTGTCCGACTACCCGGAGGTCCAGGCCAGAGCGCAGACGCATTTGCGAGAAACCGAAGGTCAGTTGAATCGATTGGAACAATGCCTCTCATTGATGGGTGAGAGTTCGTCGACACTCAAGGATACGACGCAGTCCGTGATGGGGAACATAATGGCGCTCGGCCATTCGATGGCCGGAGACGAAATCCTCAAAAATACCTTTGCCAACAACGCGTTCGAGCATTTCGAGATCGCCGCCTACAAATCCCTGCTCACATTGTGTGGGCCCGCGGGAGCCGACAGCGCCCGCGCTCTGCTGGAGCAGTCCTTGAAGGAGGAGGAAGCAATGGCGGCATGGGTCGATGACAATATCCCGAAAGTGACACTTGCCTACCTGGACCGAGAACGCGCGGCAGCGTAGAATTATGCGTCGCCTTGGGGCCGCTCAGGGCGACGCTGTTTCTGTCGCGTAGACAGCAGAAGAAGCTCTCGTGCAGCCCGCTTGGCACTCGTAAGGAGTGACTTTAAGCACGACGCCCTCATTCGGCTTCAGGTGTATTGGTCCCTCCGCCTTTGCTGATGCATGATCCAGCGTCGTCGACAACAATCGTACTCCGGACCCCTGCCATTCCCAAAGGCGCGGTTCTCCTGAAATATTGAGGCCCACCAGGATTTCTGTCTCTTTCAGCGTTCGTACAAATGAAAAGACGTCGTTCTGCGCGCGCCGCGGCCGATACTCTCCTTGTATCAGGCAAGGCTCCCGACGCCGCAAAGCGATGAGTTCACGGTAGAGGTTCAACAGGGACCGCTCGTCGCGCTGCTGCGCCATGATATTGCGCGAACGATCCGGGCTCATTGGCAACCAGGGCTCGCCGCAGGTAAATCCGCCTCTGTCCGTATCGTCCCACCGCAGGGGCGCCCGCTCGGGGTCGCGGCCGAGGTCAAATCCCTTCACAAGCTTTTCGAAGGAGTCCTGGACTCGATCCGGTGGAATGGGCACCTGCTCGGATCCGATCTCATCTCCCGCAAACAGGAATGGTGTTCCCCTGATGGTCATCTGCAGCATAGCAAGAATCCGCATCTGGGCCTGGCCGATCTTGCTGGCAACGCGATGCTTGTCATGGCCGCCGATCACAAAGTTGGGCCAGGCGCCATTCGGGACGGCATTGAGATAGGCGTCGATGGTCGCCTGCAGCGAGATTGCATTCCATTCCGTATCAAGCAGCGCGAAGTTCAGCGGCAGGTGCAGCCGTGGTTTGCTGCTTCCGTAAAAATGACCGATCCGATCAATTTTACCCTGCACCTCGCCGCAGAGGAGCTTTCCTTCGTACCGATCCAAAACGCCTCTGATGTATTCGATGCACTCCATGGCCTCCGGGCGGTCGTCCGTGAACACCGGGATGTAGACCTGAGGCGGTGGGGTCTTGTCGTCAGCTTCGGGATCGCGCGGGTTGTCGCGCAGCAGGTCGTCCTTGATCAACACGGCGCTGGCGTCGACCCGGAAGCCGTCGACGCCTCGGTCGAGCCAAAAACGCATGGTGTCGCCTATCGCCTCCCGGACTTCCGGATTTCTCCAGTTGAGATCCGGTTGGCTCGGCAGAAAGGAATGGTAATAGAACTGCCGGCGCGCCTCACACCATTCCCAACCGCTGCCTCCGAAGCGGCTGAGCCAGTTATTCGGCGGACCACCATTCGCGCCGGCCTCCGCCCAAACGTACCAATCGGCCTTCGGATTGTTTCGAGAGACGCAGCTTTGCCGAAACCAGGCGTGCTGGTCGGAAGTGTGATTAGGGACCAAGTCGAGAATAAGCCGGATGCCGGCATTGTGCAGCGCTTTCACGACTTTATCGAAATCTTCCAGGGTGCCGGCGCGGGGATCGACCGAGCAGAAATCGGCAATGTCATAGCCGAAATCCTGATTGGGGCTTCTATAGATGGGGGTGAGCCATACGGCGCCGATGCCAAGCCATTTGAGGTAGTCGATGCGTTGCAGAAGTCCTGGCAGGTCGCCTTGACCATCCCCGTCACTGTCCTGAAACGAAATAGCAGGGATTTCGTAGACGACGGCGCTGCGCCACCACGCTTCATCTGAAGTAGCCGGAGAGTGCTCTGACTTTTCGTTCGTACTCACCGGACAATAGACTCCGTCAGCATAATCACCCCACCTCAAGCGGGCGTTAAACTCCGGTGCGGTTTACCTTGTTCCTAAGAGTTCCCGACATGTCACAAGCAGTGACCACCGCGAGACGGTACGGGGAATGGACGTCAGAGCTCAATGACGAGTCCCTCGTCGCCGCGAAGCGTGATGCTGTCAGCCACTCGCTCTCCGTCCCGGTCGGCTCCGGTAGACACCAGCACTTTTCCACGGATGGCTGGCTCGAAGCTGAGAATCTGGGCTTGGCTGGTCAAGTTGAGTACTAAGAGCAGCGTGGTATCATCGAGTTCGCGGAAGTACACCAACAGATCCTCGTCAACAAAGCGCGGTCTATAGGAACCAATTGAAAGCGCGGGCACCTTCTTGCGAAGGCGCAGCAGGCGATGATGAAGATTCCAGATTGAAGTCGCATCCTCACGCAGGTTTGCTACGTTGTCCGATCGCCAATCCCCTGCCATCGGAAGCCATGGATCGACCTTGCTGAAACCGGCATTCTCGCTCGCGTCCCACTGCATGGGCGTCCGGCAGCCATCCCTCCCTACGCCGATTCCAGGGACATTGCGCTCGAACGGATCGCGCACGCGGTCGCCGGGAATATCAACCTGACGCATTCCCAGTTCGTCGCCGTAGTAAATCGTAGGTGTGCCTCGCAGGGTCAACAGCAACATGGCCGCGACCGCGGCCTGTCCTTTGCCGACCCGGCTAGCGATACGCGGCCGATCGTGATTGCCAAGGACCCAGTTTGGCCACCCCCCTTTTGGCAATGCGCCTTCATACTCGGCTATCTGGGCCTGGATGCACTTGGCGTCCCAGCGGACGCCAAGCAGCGCAAAATTGAACGGCAGGTGGACCCCGCCCAGATCACGTCCGTAATAGGCAATCAGACGCTCCACCGGAAGGTATATCTCCCCGATCAGCAGGCGGTTTGAAAACTCGTCGACGGTGCGACGCAAGATCGCGATGACGTCGTGCACTTCCGGGAGGTCGGTCGTGTAGAGTGGAATGAGCGCTTCATTCGGCGGCTTGCCCCGCTGATAATTCGGATTGGGCGGATTGTCGCGCAACGCTACATCCTTGATCAGATGCCAGATCACGTCGACCCGAAAGCCGTCGACACCCTTTCGCATCCAGAAGCGAAGCACGTCGCGCATTGCTTCCACCACTTCGGGATTTCGCCAGTTCAGATCCGGCTGGGATTTCAGAAAGGCGTGATAATAGTACTGCCCTGAAGCCTCGTCGAACTCCCACGCGCTGCCACCAAACTCGGACAACCAGTTATTAGGTGGCCCTCCGGCAGGCGCGGGGTCGCCCCAAATGTACCAATCGCGTTTGAGACTGGCGCGCGAGCTGCGACTTTCGATGAACCAGGGGTGCTGGTCAGACGAATGGTTCGGGACGAAATCCAGGATCACCCTGATCCCATGTGCGTGGGATTTTGCAACCAAGCGATCGAAATCGGCCATGTTGCCGAAGACAGGATCGATATCGATGTAATCCGAAATGTCATAACCGAAGTCCATCATCGGCGACCGAAAAACAGGTGAAATCCAGATCGCATCGACGCCCAGTTCAACGAAGTAGGGCAATCTCTCGGTAATTCCGTTTAGGTCCCCGACACCATTGCCGTCTGAATCTTGAAAGGACCTTGGGTACACCTGATAGATGACGGCGGATTCCCACCATGGCCTGGTTCCAGTCATTGCAGTCAACCATTTCGCTTTGCGGACGAAGGCGCGAGACAGATGCATAGCCGCAACCTGCACCAACCCTTTGGTAGTTGCGACGCCCCCAACGGGAGCAACAATTCCTCGCACACAACGTGGTTCCCGCGTGGATATTGCCGTGCGGGAATCATTGTCTGAAGGGCTGGCTCGGAGCCTTCGTCGATGGCTCTTGCCCGGCTAAGCATTCTGGCCCAGGCAAGGGCCGCCATTCTGCCTCACCTAATGTCAGGAACCAGACATAACGGCTCGCGTTGGGTTCGAATGCCAAGATACTTCTTCAACGTCTATCATGAACGTTCCGAGCCGGATGATCTCGGGGAAGTGCTACCTGACCGCCAGGCAGCATGGAAGGAGGCGACAATCACTGCCGGGCAAATCCTGCAGAGCTTGGACGGAAAATTGCGACCCGGCTGTGATTGGCGGATGGAGGTAACCGACGAGTCTTCAAATGCACTGTACGTCATCTGTATCAGTGCCAAATATGCACCTTCTGGCCGCGAGTAGTCTTGCTTGCGGATGGGGCCTCAATGCCCCAAGTTTATGTTCGCCGCGGTTGCCTCCGCCCAAGCTACCGATGTAGCCAGTCGCTGTGGAATCATAACTCGGTATGTCGCGCGGCAGGAAGCGGTTGATTGTTGCGGCTACCGGCGCGGAGTTCGGCCAGCGAGCTAAGTCGTGAGCGCTCCTCGGAAAGCCGCCTCTCGATGAAATTTCGTTCTAGTTCGGACAGCTCGGTTTCAAGCAACCGCTTGTAACGGCCAATATTGCTGGTATGGGCACTGCAACCGAACACAATCAATCTCGGTCATCATCGATCAATCCACGGCGCTGCAGATAGCGTTGTTTAACAACGCGCGCGCACACCTTTACCGAGTTTAAACAAAGGCAACCACCACATAGATTAAGTATAGAAACGCGATGGCATGAAAAAACGCAGGCGGAAACCTAGGCCATGCACTCCGCCTCACCAGGATGCTTGCACAAACCTGCCGTGGCATGCCCTGGACGAAAGCTGACGAAAGCATGTTCGGCGCATTTCGTCTGTCTACTCGGCGACTCATCGACGATGATTTTTGGGTTGCGCAAGATTTCTGCCGCTGGCCAGCCAGCTCAGCGCCGGGAATCTCAACGACCTCGCTTTTGGCGAAACGGATTTATCGGCCAGCTGACGGCGTGGCGTCCGCCACGTAGGCGTAATCACCTCGAAAACGCCACGACGCGAGCCGGCTCGCGCCTATCCACGGCCCTTGTTGACCGCGTGATCTTTCAACTGTTCGGTTTGGGTCCACTTACCGTCCTGGCCCCGATCGCGTGAATGTTCCGCTTTGTCGCGATTGGAGAGCACCATGTTATCGCCGATCAGATCATTCTGAACGTCCGTCATGGCGCCAGTCCCGGCGCCTTTGCCCTTCGCTCCAGGCCCGAGATGCTTGCCGTCTCCGTGCGCTCCACGTGTCATGATTTCATCCCTTTGGCTTTTGAGGTTTATGCCCGGACTGCCCCGGATCATTATGCTTGTTATGCTGGCTTTCCTGATTGAGACCGCCACGGCTCACCGGAAACTCCGATTGGCGTCCGCCCCGTTTCGCGGTCTTGCCGCCGCCATCGTGTTGCGTGCGCGCGGTCTCCTCCTCGATCTGCCTTGCATCGGGAACATCAGGTTTCCTTTCCAGGATGCGCAGTTGCTGCTCGTGCGTCTTCTTTCCCTGCTGCGCCGCCCTTCGTGGACCGCTTTCCCGATCGTTCTGCGGAGGGCCACGGCGCCGATTTCGAACCTCGGCTTTATCGATCCCGCCCTGCGGATTGGTATCGTTTTCGATATCGCCTTCGAAGGTGTTCGCGCCTTCGAATTCCTCCAGTTCGTCCGGCGTTACTCCCGCCATCGTCGTTCCCTTGGAGCCCCCGATCAGCGGATTACGAACAAGATCGACGTTCGTCGGCCTATTCAGTTTCACATGCTTGGTGCTCATGACCTGTCCTTTGAAGCTGGATGGGTACCGCCACCTTTTCTTTCCGCGTGATGAGTATGATGGCTGTCGTGTTCGCCGCCACCACCGGATACTTTGCTGTGCCGGCGTTGCGGATCGTCGGCCGGCGGTTTATCGACGTGGAGCGGCTCCTTGGCATTCTCATGAGAAGCGCCCGGCCCGCCCTGACGGATGCTCGCTGGCGTCTTTGTCGAAGTCGACATGGTTGCTCGCTCCTTGCTAGCGATCCTGCTGATAGCCTTGATGAGTGGTGTTCTGCGCGGTATTGCCAGCCTGTCCCTGCTCTCGGGGGTTTTCGATGTGGCTGCGGCCCTTCTGGGCCTGATGGGCATTGCCGGTTTTGGGATCACCGGTCCCCTTGTGGCTTTGATTGTCGGGCGGCACGGGCGGGGGTTGGGTCATTGTTGGCTCCGTTGTGGTTGGCTCCGTTGTGCTTGCCACCGGACAACGCGGGGTGAACGCGAGGGTTTCTTTTCGATTTCCGGAACCGCGGTCTCTTGGCTTTTCCCGGCGACGAGCATCGACACCGCGGGTCCAGAACCCCGCCTCTTAATGCGGCGCAAAATCGAAGGAACCGGAAGCAATAGTCGTCAGCCGACGCCCAGGGAGGAATGAACGTCCATCTGATTCAAAATTCTCCCCGCCGAACGAAGGCAACTTCCGGGCGCTTTTCGACTTACTACCAGCAGGAAAAAATGGAAAAGCGTCTGGCAGCGCGCCAAACTGCGCGATCGCCCATCTTTGAAGTTTCGTAAGATCTGACGGGGCTGCTTTACCGCAACCGGAACTGTAAGGGACTTTCAATGTCCATGCCGAGCTCCGCCGTCCAACGATCGACCCTTGGGCTTCACACGCTCGAACAATATGAACCGCTCATCGGCGCTGCTACGGTTCAGCGTATAGCCGCGAAGACCGATCTCGTCCGCACCATGCGCGTCGCCCATATCAGTTCGACCTTCTATGGTGGAGGCGTCACCGAACTGCTCACGCCGCTCACGCTGATGATGAACGCGACGGGGATCGAAACCGACTGGCAT
The DNA here is from genome assembly GCF_054059515.1 of Bradyrhizobium sp. URHC0002. Lineage (NCBI taxonomy): Bacteria > Pseudomonadati > Pseudomonadota > Alphaproteobacteria > Hyphomicrobiales > Nitrobacteraceae > Bradyrhizobium > Bradyrhizobium sp. URHC0002. The sequence goes on from NZ_JBSSCF010000001.1 coordinate 8,010,067, forward strand.
CTGATACAAGGGACACCCGGCTTCTTTGGCTGCACCAAGAAGCTTCACAATACGCTTCAGGGCGAGAGCGCGGCGTTCTCCGACGACGAAAGGACGATCTACGAGCAGGTTGTGTTCGAGAACGCCATGCGGCTTCATCTTGACGATTGCGACGCGGTCATCGTGCACGACCCTCAGCCTCTGCCGCTGATCACGCATTTTCCTGATCGGGAAATGCCATGGCTCTGGCAATGTCACATCGATCTTTCGTCGCCATACGCTCAGGTATGGACTTATCTGCGTCGCTTCGTCGAACAGTATGATGCCGCCATCTTCTCGCTTCCTGAATTACGGCCAGCGACTCGATATCGGCCAGCGTTTTGTCACGCCGGCGATCGACCCGTTCTCCGCGAAAAACCGCGAGTTATCGGCCCGGGAGATCGGTGAATTCCTGCGCAACTACAAAATTCCCGCCGATCGTCCCTTGGTGACGCAGATCTCCAGGTTCGACCGATGGAAGGACCCGGTTGGCGTCATCGAAGCGTTCCGGAAGGCAAGACAACAGGTGGACTGTACGCTCGTGCTCATCGGCAACAACGCCTCCGATGATCCGGAGGGCGGAACAATCCTCGAGACCATCGAGAGCATTGCCGATGAGGACATCATCGTTCTTGCAGTCGATGATCCGACATTGGTGAATGCGTTGCAGCGGTCAGCCGCAGTCGTCCTGCAGAAGTCGACCCGCGAAGGTTTCGGCCTTACGGTGACCGAAGCGATGTGGAAAGGCGCCGCGGTGATCGGCGGCAACGTGGGGGGCATCCGGCACCAGATCAGGGATGAGTGGAACGGGTTTCTTGTGAATACGCCCGATCAGGCCGCGGCACGAATAGTCCAGCTTTTGAAGGACCCTGGGCTACGAGACCGGATCGGCTCGCGGGCGAAAGAAAGCGTGCGGCAGAACTTTCTGATGAGCCGGCTATTAGAGGATTGGGTCGACCTGCTGTCCAAATGCGAACGGCCGGTGACGTGACCGATTTGTGCTTGAGCCTGGATGTCCTGATGGTGGAAAGTCGATGCGAATTGCCCAGGTAGCGCCTCTGGCCGAAAGTGTTCCTCCGCAACTTTACGGCGGCACGGAGCGTGTGGTGGCGTGGCTGGTCGATGAACTGGGAAGCTTGGGGCATGAGGTGACGCTGTTCGCCAGCGGGGATTCGAAAACCTCCGCCCAGCTACATGCCGTGTGGCCTCAGGCTCTGCGCCTTGGCCGTCGCCGGACCGACCCGATGGCCGTCCAGGCAGCACTGATGGAAGCCGTGGCCCGGCGCGCGACCGATTTCGACGTCATCCATGTGCATATCGATTGGTTGCACCTGCCGCTCCTGAGCAGGCTCGGCGTGCCTTTTTTGACAACCTGCCACGGACGCATGGACTTGCCGGGCTTTCCTGAGGTGGTCAGCAGCTTTCCCGATGCGCCTTTTGTTTCAATATCGGATAATCAGCGCCTGCCCCTGCGTGAGGCAAACTGGCTGAGCACGGTCTATCATGGACTGCCGACCGGGCTGTTCCGCCCTTCGTTCGAGGCCGGCTCCTACCTCGCCTTTCTGGGCCGGTTGACGGCGGAGAAAGGACCGGAAGCTGCCATCCGGATCGCGCGCGCCGCCAAAATGCCGCTTCGCATCGCCGCAAAGGTGCCACGGGGCGAACGAGGCTATTTCAAGGAAAAGCTGGAGCCGCAGATCGATGGAAAGCACGTTCAGCTCTCCGGCGAGGTCAATGACAGGACGAAGCAACAGTTTCTGGCGAACGCCGCGGCGTTGCTGTTTCCCATTGATTGGCCAGAACCGTTCGGTCTCGTCATGATTGAAGCCATGGCTTGCGGAACGCCCGTCATTGCCTTCAGGTCCGGCTCGGTGCCGGAGGTCATCGATGATGGCGTAACTGGCTTTGTCGTGCCGGGGGAAGCAGAAGCTGTTGAAGCGATCGGGAGACTCTCCGAGCTCGACCGACGCAAGGTACGCCGTCATTTTGAGAAACGGTTCACCGCGACGCGCATGGCGCCGGATTATCTCCGCCAATACGAGGCCCTCGTCCAACCGAGCGCCCTCCGAGGTTCAGGCCGGCACGAGGACCGTCGAGCCTCAGGCTTAGTTCCCTGATCGCCGGCTGATCAGGATCACGACAGCTGGAATGCTACGGCTGCGCGTGACACGAACACCACCGAAGTTGCAGCGTAGGCTGAACATGACGAACCTTCTGACGATACCGACATGGGCAGACGAGCAATATATCTATGCCGTCGTCGAGACCCCGCGCGGCAGCACCTGCAAGCTGGACTTTGATCCAGTGCTGCACGTGTTTACACTTGCCAAGCCTTTAATGACCGGACTTTCCTATCCGTACGACTGGGGCTTCGTCCCATCGACCGAGGCGGAAGATGGCGATCCCCTCGACGTTCTGATCCTCCACGATGCGAAGACCTATCCCGGCGTGGTACTTCGCTGCAGGCCCGTCGGAATTCTGGAAGTCGAGCAGAACTCCAACGGCAAGACCGAGAGAAATGACCGCGTGTTCGCCGTGCCTGACCGCTCGCCGCTTGAGGCCGACTTGCAGGACGTCCGTCACCTTTCGTTGCAGGCGCGCCAGCAGCTGGAGCAGTTCTTCCGCGCCACGAACGCGCTCGAGGACAAGTCGCTCGAGTTCCTTGGTTGGCATGGCCCCGTTCACGCTATCGAGACCATTAAGCGACTGTCCCGATAGTAGGCAAACGCGAACACGCAGCCCGGTAGGCAGCACCCAAGTCGGCCCGCGGCAGAGTGACTCGTGCCACATTCGATCGATGCGGCTCTCCCCGCACTTCCGCCTACCCTCCTGCAGCTTTAGATGTCACGCGCCCGCGCCAAGATCGTGAATGAGCGGCCGAGGGCCACATGCTGTCAGATCGAGAGTTGCCAGAGTGACGGGCAAGTTGAAACGCCGCGGCCCGGCGCTACCGGGATTCAGATAGAGCACCCCTCCAATCGTTTCTATCCGGGGCCGATGCGAGTGGCCGGAAACGACGACGTCCACTCCGCACGTTACGGGGTCCAGCCGCAGTTCCTGCACATCGTGCAGCACATAGATGGTGCGTCCACCGAATCTCACCATTTCGGTTTCGGGGTATTCTTCGGCCCATTGGCCGGTGTCGATGTTCCCCCGGATCGCAGTAACAGGAGCAATCCGCAGTAGTTCAGCAATTACATCTGGCTTACCGATGTCGCCACCGTGGATGATATGGGCAACGCCTGCGAGCCGCTGTTTAACCTCAGGGCGCAGAAGGCCGTGAGTGTCGGAAATGATTCCAATGCGATGCACAGCGCTAGCGCTCCTCTTCGGCCGGGCGGTCAAGCGCCCCTTACGGAAAGGTTCTAAAGCGCCGGCGAAGAGGATGCGCTCAGATCAGCATCCCTTGCAAATACTCTTGACCTTCTTATCGACCTGCGCGTTTTCTGCGCTGATTTCGGCGTCGCCCTGCATGGCCGGCCCTTTTTGAACCGTACCATCGATGCGGCTGCCACTCACGCCGGCTTGATTGCGCGCGACACCGGTGGTCGTCGTGGAACCAGCTTCTCCCGATGCACCATTAGTGGATCCCGCAGATTGGGCGGTGCCCAGATTATTGGTCCCGGGCGCGGTCGGAACTTTTGCCGAATTGCCCGCGCCGCTCGGATCGTTGACGGAATTATTGATTCCGCCCTGATTTGCCGGACCGTTAGGTACGCCGCTGACTGCCGCAGAGCCAGCTCCCGCGGAACCTGCGTTTGGGGTACCTGCAGCGCTCGAAGTCCCAGCCGTAGGCCCACTCGCCGCACCGCCGGACGAGGAGGCGCTACCGCCTCCGGCGCTACCGCCCGAGCCACCCCCTCCTCCGCCACTTTGAGCAATGGCTCCCATGGGAATGAGGAGCAGCGAAGCAATCACAACTGCACGTGATCTATTCAGCATTGGACGATCTCCCTTGGCAAACAACCCGCCGAGTTCTGGCCTTTCCTATCGAAGCGCTCGCTGGTTTAATGGCGTTATGCAACAACAATTCGCGCGACGGACTGGCTGTGAGCTTCAGATGGTCGAGCAGGTAGAGGCGATCATCCCGGGGAGAGCGAGACGCTGTCGCATGGCGATCACTTGGCTCCGCAGGCCGCTTCGGGCGGGACCGGGGATCATTGAAATTTACCAATCGCCCGACTTGTAACCGGAGCGGCGCCTGCTCTTTTCCCAAGCTGCTGGTCGTTCGGCTGTGCTGCAAGGCGCCGATCACTCACCCCGTTACCGCGCGAGACAGGTCAGACGACCGTTGCCGCTGAACCAGATGATGGATGAACGTCAGCTTTCCGATCACCGGTGAGGTCAATACGAAAGGATACATATCTCGGGCGCCGATGGTACGGCTCAGGCTATTCATCGCGAGCACGAAAGGAAGCCACGCTCTGGCCACCGCATCGAAGTCCTCTATTGTATAAGGATCAAAATCCACGGTCGCACGCAAGCCACCAATCCGGTCGGCGCCCGGCGCGATCTGCATGCCGAAATTGGCCGCCATCTCCAGCGTATCGACGATGTGTAGATAATGGGCCCACGTCTCGGCAAAGTCTTCCCACGGATGGGCTGTGGCGTAGGCGGAAACGTGGCCCTCCTGAAAATTTGAGGGCGGCCCGTCATGGTAGTAGCGGCGCAATGCTGCGCCGTAATCCATCGTATCGTCGCCGAAAATTTCCCGACAAGCATCGAGCTGCCCGCCATCACGCACCAACAGATCCCAGTAATGGTGGCCCACTTCATGTCTGAAATGGCCGAGGAGGGTTCGGTAAGGTTCTCCCATTTGCAAGCGACGCCGTTCTCTTTCAACGTCATCGGCTTCCGATAGGGCGATCGTAATCACACCGTTGTCGTGCCCGGTCATCACCTTGCGGCCCGCTTCGGGCTCATCGGCCAGGAAATTGAATATCAGGCCATGCTCCGGATCCTCTGCGCGCGTGTGCAGCGGCAGTCTCCAGCGCGTCAGCGAATAGATCAGGCGGTGCTTGGCATCCTCGATTTCGCGCCATGCCTTCAACCGTGCGGGGTCGGACAGATCGGGGACCGTCCCATTATGCCGACAGGCCGCGCAAACGGCATCCTGCGAGCCTGGCGGTACGAGCCAGTTGCACGCATCGGTTCGCGCGTTGTCGCAGAAGGAATACAGGCGGCCTGGATCGCCCGTCGAGCGCCAGCACTCGCCTTCAGGCGCCACTGCGCGCATGACGCATTGTTCCGTGACATAATCGAGACGACGTCCGCAACGACCGCAATGGCGGCTCTCGAAATATACGATGTTGTCGCAGGCGGAGCAGACGAATAAGCGCAAGGTCTTCTCTGGTATGGAATGTGAACTGCGGAGACGTGCTTCTACCTACCTCGCTCTTGAGTTCCGCTCGCGCGCACGTAAAAAGCTTAGGCCATGAACGGTAAGACGCCCCGGATCCTGCGTTTCCTGTTCGGCGACCCGTTTGATATGTCTCGCGAGATCGCGTTGCGTCTGCATGTCCAGATCGTGCCTGGTCATGGAGCGGTAAATGTTGATCGCGCGGGCGAGCGGTTTTGCGATTTGAGACAGTGACATGTCGGGGCAACGCGCGAAATCTGGCGACGTTCCTCTTTTGCGGAGCGCAGGAACGATCGATCATCGACCTTGTTCCGACTACCTGAACGAGCTCTCCCGGAACGTGCTCATGTCCATGGTCAGCAACAGGCAACAAGGCGGCGGCAACGGGCTGCCGATCACCGGCGCATTCATCCTCGGCTTCGCTTTTAGCGCTTTCTTCGACGGCATTCTGCTGCACCAGGTTCTGCAGTGGCATCATTTGTTGAGTCTCGTCCAGGGCGAGGCGTTCAGGGACATGCGGGTACAGATACTCGCGGATGGCATTTTTCATCTGGCCAGCTACTTTCTCGCAGCCGCCGGCACGCTGTTGCTCTGGCGGAGCCGGCGAACAGCATCACCAGACCGAATCATTCTCGCGTGGGCCATTTTCGGTTTCGCGGCCTGGCAGTTTGTCGACGTGATAGTGGTACACTGGGCGATCGGGCTGCATCGGGTTCGGGTCGATGTTCCCGACCCGCTGCCATGGGATATCGGATGGCTCGTCGCGTTTGGGATATTGCCTCTGATCGCCGGTGTCCTCCTCAGGAACGCAGCGCAGATTGGCACCGATGGTGCTGGCCGGTCGCGCGCTATGCTGAGCGTTGCCGTCGCGACTGCCGGCGCTTTCTCGGCGCTGCCTCTCGGTGGCGCTGCGACCGCCGTCATCTTCAAGGACAGCATGAATGCGGCGGAAGCATTCGTAGCGGTGGCCGACGCGGGCGGACGGGTGATCTGGAGCGCGCCCCGCGGAGAAATCATGATCATCGATCTGCCGCCTTGGAGCGATGCCCATCTTTACGCAAAAGGGGCCCTTCTGGTGACCAGCGCCTCCTGGTTCGGCTGCTACGTACCAGTTTTTCCAGGGAATCGGCGCTCTTCCAGACAGAGCTAGAGCCACCAACCGCGCTGCAGAACGGCTGGGAGCAAGCGAGCCCTTGGAACATTTGGGCGACGGAGCGCATATCCCGGTCGAAAGGAGCAGGAACATGGCCTATGCCGTCTTCAAGGATGAGGAGAAGATAAGCCGTACTTTTCCGACCAGGGAACAGGCGCTGAAGAAGGCCGACGAAGCCGGCCTGGTCGATAGCGGCAGCGGCGAGCCCACTCTCGAAGACAACCTGACCATCAGGCCTTGTGCGCCGGACGTCGATAACAAGAGCGACGACGATCTTGATTGGGCGATGGAGCAGGATCGCTCTTTCGACCACAAAACGCAGGACTCGCATTCCGAAATTACCGAAGGTGAGCCGTCATAGCTTCCACCCTTCGAGACTCACCGCGGCAAATAACGGGTACTATAGGAACGAACGGGCGCCCCCTTTCATTTTCAGCAAGACTGAATGGAGTGAGATGCCGATGGTCAAGGGTTTATCCCGTGATGATGAACGTCGTGGCACGCGACGGATAATGCTTGCCGGCTCTGCCGTGGCGGCCGCTTTGTTCGTTGGGCTACTTGGCTGGTTTGCGACACCGCATCTCTTCGGAACGGCCGACAACCTCGGCCGGCCCCCCAGCGGCGCCGACCGCGGCACGGCAGCTACGACCATCGGCACGGGTGTGCCGACACAGCGCGAAGCAGAGAGCGCCGTCGCTAAAAGCGACCCTGCTGGATTAGAAGACAGGACGGGCGGCCGGGCCCGGAACATCAAGCAGAGTTCTCAGCCTGTCTCGCTCGATCAGGAGAAACGGGAGAAATTGCTGGCTGTTTTCGCGGATGCAAAAGGGCCGAAGGTGGATCGGCCTAATTTTGAGATGATGATCGGGACCGCTGTGCCGCGCCAAACCGAGTTGGCCGACCTGCCGCCGGAAGCAACCGAAGTGCTGAACGGATATTGGGGAAGCCAGTATCTGATAGCCGGGAAGGACCTGGTCGTTGTGGACCAGCATTCGCGGCGCGTCGCCGCAATTATTGCCGGCGTGCAGAGATAAGCTCACTTGCGGTACACCGCTCGTCGGGCCGCACGACAATTCTCTAGGCCGGGTGGCCCGGATCGATGTCCTTTGGCGTCTTCTTCTCCCGCTGCGGCGTCATCTTTGCAGGATCCTGCTTTCCCGGAACGCCTCGCGGTCCAAGCTGATCGCGCTGAATATCGTCTTCAGAGAAGTTCGGCTCTCGGCCGTTGATGGGATCATCGGGCATATTCATTCCATCCGTGATTTTTCATTCCATCCGTGATTTTTCCTTCAGGTCGCGAATCCGCATCTCCGCCTCTTCCTTTGATCGAACTATCTCAGACCAATCACTGACGCGCGCTTCCCTGCTCAGTCTCTTGAGTTCTTCGAGCTGCTCATGCGTAGGCTTTTCCATGTCCGCTCCTTATGCCCGATTAAAACACCACAAGAGAGCGCCGGTTCCTGCGATGGCAGGATCAAAGCGCAGGCCTCGGATCAAATAAGCCGCTATGCGTGCAGTCGTCCCGCAATATCGTCATAATGACGGCAGGCAGTTTTCGTCCTCGACCATCAGCCAAGCGCTCTTCATCGGCATTGGCGACGCAGACAATTCAGCCGAAAGCGGGTGAGGCACCGTCACGGTGAGCGCAGTCGTTCGCACAAATCGGACGCAGCCTCATTCTGCACGATCCTTCGTTGAACTAGCTCGAGCATACGACCCGCGGGCAGCATCGTGGCTTGCTTACGCAGCCGAGCCGTATCCTCGGCCAATCGTTCTTCGAGTGATTTGGTCTGTTTGAAACGGCGACGCTTGACGATCATGCGCAGGTCCATAGCAAGATGAAATGGGAGCGCGAACGGTGTTCTCAAACCCGACAACCGGCCGCGCGAGAATGATCAACAATACTCAACGGATCGAACGGCGTTCGTCGGGCGGGCGACTTATGCGCCAGCATTTTTCGCGCATCAGGCATGTAGATCGGAGTGGAGTATTTGGCTCAAGTGGGGTCAGGTGAGCCGCTGACGCCAAGGGCGGTGACGCGGCATACTGGCCGCCTCGGCCCGCCCGGGCCTGACGCCAAGCGCGAACGGCTGCGGCACGAGGGCACGTGGCGTCAGGATTTTCGGCTCTCCCTGCCGTAGAGATCTTTGGTCGCCTGTTCGGTGATCTGCCTTTCGGCTCGGGTTCGTTGTCGGTTTCGCATGATGCCATAGGCCAGCACGAGACCCAGAACGCCCGCGCCGATGAACCAAAGCGCCACTGGAAGGTGAGAAGCTGTTTTGACAGGCTGCCCTTGCGCTGCCAGCTCGCCAGGAATGAGAATGACCAACATAAAAATGGCCGCAAATTTTGCTGCCGTTCGTCCGGCTGATGAATTCAACGACATCTCAAGCTCCTCGGTTTGTCTAACATTTGCTGAGCGCCCCGCTTGCTACGCTGGCTTGTCGCGGCTCGGCGGCAACATTTCATCTGGTAGTGAGAGCCGCACCGCGCCTCACAAGAATTTCCGCCGGGCTTAGATAGAGATGTCCGGACGTTTGTTCGGCGCGACACAGTGTTTCGCCCATGATCAAAGGCGGCCGCGGTAACGCCTGCGCAGAAAAGTTGGTCATGATTTGCAGCACCTCGCCTTTGGCGGTCTGCCATTGCACGTTTATGCCGCCCGTTGCAGCCGCAGGCGCCCTGAGCAACTCGGCTTTAGCGCTCACGAATCCGTCCTGGATGAGTGGCACAATTTTATCTTGGCGAATTCTCAAAAGCTCCTGCGTCAGCGCGCGAAATGCTCTGCTGACCGGGGAATGGTCGAGCACGGTCCAATCGAGTTTTGAGGCCATGAAAGTGGCTTCATCACAGGGGTCGGGTATTCTTTCGCGCAGCTCGGGTGAGGAGAACGCTTCGAAACGGGCAAATTCCTTACGGCGTCCCTCCCTGGTCAGATCGGCAGCTTCGCCCTTCCAATCGGCGAAGAAGAGGAATGGCGTTTGCGCCGCCGATTCTTCCCCCATAAACAGCATCGGAACATGCGGGTTAAGAATGAGCAGGACCATGGTTTGCTTCAGCTGCTCGGAACTGATCAGCTTCGCCAATCGCTCCCCGAGCGCGCGATTGCCGACCTGATCATGATTCTGAGCAAAAAAGATCGTGGCCTCCGGGGGCAAATGACTGCTCGGTTGACCGCGGGACTTGTTGTGGAGCGGAAAGATTTCCCCCTGGTAAGCGAAGCCTTCGGTGAGCGAACGGGCAAGGTGCTCAAGCGGCTTGTCCGCGAAGGCGCTATAGTAACCTTCGTTCTCACCCGTCAGCAGCACGTGCAGCGCATTATGGAAATCGTCACCCCACTGCGCATCGTAGAGCTTGGTCTGTCCATCGGTCCGCTCCAGCAGATGCGGCTGGTTGGCCTCGTTTTCCAGCATGAGGTGCACGTGCTTGCCTGCCAATTGGCTCCGAACGATCTCGGCCAACTCGACCAGAAAATTTGTCTCTGAGTCGTCCTTGAGCGCATGAACGGCGTCAAATCGCAGGCCGTCAAAGCCATAATCACGCAGCCACATCAGCGCGTTTGATATAAGAAATTCTCGAACGAAGGCGCCCTCTTCTCCCTCGAGATTTACGGCAGGACCCCATCCGGTCGAATGCCGATCGGTGAAGAAGTTCTCGGCATAGCTGTGCAGGTAGTTGAGCTGTGGTCCGAAATGGTTATAGACCACGTCCAGGTAAACCATCATGTCACGGTCGTGAGCGGCACCAATCAGGCGTTTCAAGTCTTCCGGCCTGCCATACCTGGCATTCGGTGCATTGAGTAGAACGCCGTCATAACCCCAGTTATGGCGACCTGGCACATCGTTGAGCGGCATCAACTCGATAGCGGTAATTCCGAGGTCACGGAGGTAGTCCAGCCTCCTCTCCACCCCGGCATAGGTTCCCTCCTCTGAGAACGTGCCGACGTGAAGCTCATAGATGACGGCTTCCGCCCACGGGCGACCAAGGTAAGGAACGCCATCGCGCAATGCAGCGACGTCAATGACCTCGCCTGCCTCGCTTACATCGTCGGGCTGAAAATGGGAGGCAGGGTCAGGAACAACGAGCTCGCCGTCGATCCTGAACTGGTAGCGGCTGCCGGAAGAGCGGTTGGACTGAACCCCTGGTACCAGCCATCATCATCGCACGACAGGGCGCGTGGCGACTGTCCGACTTCCAGTAGTTCACCGAGGTCGCGGAGGGCGCCCACAAATTGAACAGGACGCCGTTTTCCATAATTTGCGGACCGTACCGCCGGGTTTTGGGGGCGGCTCTCATTCCTTCGGCGAGTTCCTTTACTTCGATTTCTGTCGGCAAATCCACTACCTCGAGAGCCTTCGTCCACGCTCGGCAACTTTCACGGTGCTGACGCAACCGTGGGCAGTTTGCGGATCGGACATTTGCCCCATCCGCCCTGAGTTCAATTCAGGCTGTCGGCACCCGTTCCTAATGCTGGCGAGTTGTGTCGCCGGCAGCGCATAGGATGACTTGGACATCGGATCACCACCGGCGCTTTTGTCTCGGCGCATTCTCGGCTCCTCCAACGAACGAAGTTCGCTCGGTAGATGTGCCGACACGGATCCCAAATAGTTCCCTCCGCGCGGGGACCGGCGGCCGGGAACCAATCAGACACTTACGGCATTTCTTCGTAAGTCTCCTATTGCAGCGTACCCAGCCGTCCGATGAACGCTCTCGTAAACGCTTCTATAAAGCAGCCTTTTCAGATCGAGGAGATAGTTCCTTCGGTTGACTGCGGTCGCTTTCCCGTCAAGCACATCGTGGGTGAGACCATCGCGGTCTGGGCGGATATCTATCGCGACGGTCACGAGATCGTCGCCGCCGAATTGATCTGGCGCGGCGAATCCGAATCCGATTGGCAGCGGGCTCCGATGACCCATCAAGGCAATGACCGCTGGGTCGGATCCTTCGTGCCGGGCAGGACCGGCCGCTTCACTTACGCAATCGAAGCATGGACGGACGAATTCGCCACCTGGCGACATGGTTTTGAATTGAAGCACAAAGCCAACGTAGCGACCGAGCTGGACGCCATGGAAGGAGCGTCCCTGCTGACCCGCGTTCCCGCTATTCGGAAACGCGGATCGTGCCAAGGATCATAGCACGCCTGCCTTTCACCCAGGACTCAACTCACTTCTTTGTCCTCGAAATCAAGAACCACGGACATCTCCTGCCTCTGCGAGTCGACTGGTCCGTTGATGAGAGTCCTGAGTTGGCTAGCTCCATCGTAACGCGTTTACACCAAGGCGGGCGCGAAGGATTGCTGCGGGATGTCGCCGCCGACCCGATTTTCATCGGCATCTGCTGGACCACCTTCGGCGCGCGGCTTCCATCGCCAGCGCGGGTTGGCGGCTGGACTTCAAGCCGACCAGCAAGCTCGGGAGCCAACCTCTTAATACCGCCTCCCTTATTCGCGCGATTCAAGGTGAGCAGTCCAACAGTACCGCCCTGGTTGACCAGGACTATGTCGTCAAGCTGTATCGCCACATCGAGCCTGGCCAGAATCCTGAAGTCGAAATGGGAGAGCTTCTTACGGAGGCGACGAATTTTTCCCATACGCCCGCACTCATTGGCCACTTTGAGGCGGCTCATGCGTCCGCGAGCTATGCCCTCGGCATCGTTCACGCCTATGTGCCGAACCGCGGCGATGCCTGGGCTTGGTCGGCCGATCGGCTCGGCATATATCTGGACGCAACAGCGAACGGTTCTGACGAACGCGATAAAGCGATCACCGCGCGGCGCGATTATCTTCAGTGGGTTCGGCGTCTGGGATGCCGTGTCGCAGAGATGCATCGCGCGTTGTCAAGCCGCGACGATGCAGCGGCGTTCAAGCCTGAGCCGATTGACGAAAGCGATCTCCGTTTCTGGATTGACGACATCGCGGATCGTGCAACACGCATCGTCCACAAATTGGAGCATGTGTCGCTTAACGCGAAAGACCGCTCTCTCGCGGAGCGCCTCCTCCAGCTACACCCTGGACTGCGTGAGTACGCCGCCGATCTTATTCGTCCTTCGCTTGGCCGCTGCAAGATACGCCATCACGGCGATTTGCATTTAGGTCAAGTACTCGTAGCGAACGACGACGCAGTCATCATCGACTTTGAGGGTGAGCCCAGCCGTCCCTTGGCAGACCGGCGGCGCAAGGCCCCCGCCGCGCGCGATGTAGCTGGGTTGCTCCGCTCACTGGACTATTCCACCATGGCCTTCCAGCAGAGCCAGAGATCAGAAAAGCTCAACAGCCAAGCATCCAGAGCCCTATTCGTATGGCGCGAACAGTCCACAGATTGCTTCCTGAGCGCTTATCAGGAGACGATAGGCTCCTCGGTTCTCTGGCCAGATGGCGCTGAGGACGCAAAAGCAATGCTGAACTTCTTTTTGCTCGAAAAGGCGCTCTATGAGGTCGAATACGAACTTTCCTATCGACCGGCTTGGGTTTCCCTTCCATTGCAGGGCGTGCTGCGCGTTCTGGACCGGCATCGCTTAGCCGATATTTGCTATTCAATGATGTCCCACCAAAGGCTGTAGCGGGACGGTGGCGAACATATTAGACTGTTACCGGCATCAATGCGCAATGCGCTATTCCTGCTTTGGATTATCGCTTGTATGCCGATAGATGACCTCTCCGTTCAGATCGCGATGGAGCTTGGCCTTGTCCTCCTCATAAGACGTGATCAGCGCAACGACAGCTTCGCGCATCAGTTCGTCCGGGACTGATCTTTCTATTCTACGGCATCATTGAGAGTCTAGCTCGCGGCACAAATCGCACATGCGCGACCTCCGGTACCGGGGCGGGGCTCGCTATCCGCTCCCCGCGACTGCGACTGACTGCTGGTGATTTGCTACAATGCTCTTGTAACCGGCTTGGTTTCAGGGACTGTCGGCTAGGCGGGGGGTTATCCCCTCCAGACGATTGCTTGGCCTGCCCAGGGACGCACCTCATTTCGAAGTGAGATCACTCGCTCCGAAAACCGCTGATTCCCCGGCCACGGACTGTAACGCTAGCTAGCCGAAAAACAGCCAGCCGGCCACAGCGAGCAGGGGAACTATCGCCACCGCAGCCAGCAGCAACGGCGCGGGTTCGTTCCCAGTTTTGTCGGTCGGCTTCTCATCCGTCATAGAAGAATAAGCTCGCCGCTTGGCTCTCGTTCCTGGCGACTGCTGAGCCGGTTTCGTCTTCTCAAGCAAGCCCGCTCTGTTCACTAGGAACGATATCGTGCGGATCGTGTTGCGATCCTGCGTCGAGGACGCGGCCATTACTTCACCCGGGAGGTTGTCGATGTACAATAGAAAGTTGGTTTTCCTGGCGCTCTTGGCGATAACCGCAGTAGCGGGCAGTTCGCCAGCGGCAGCTTACGACTATCGCTATTGCCTCCAGGGTCGGGGCATCGGCATTCCCGGCGACTGCTCCTACAGGAACTATGCACAGTGCATGGCAGCGGCCTCTGGGCGTGGGCTCTACTGCAACATCAATCCACGCGCCGCATATGGAAGACAGCAACGGCGGATGCAGACCTACCGGAATTACTGAGGGATCTAAAAACGCGCCTGCGTAGGACAGATGAACGCCTGGGAGACGCGGAGGTGAGCCGTGATCTTGCGCGCAAGCAGTTCGGCATACCTGTCCGGCGCGCGGACGCGTTCCTGTCGAGCTGCGGCCCGAATTCGATGTGGGACCTGCTACAATTACCTAGTGCAATTCCGCCAGTGGTAATCTTCCAATTTCATCATCGTCTTCCATACGTTGACGGAGGAATTTCTCGATATGTACGTCTTGCGGTCGACTTGATTGCTCGCCTCCTTTGTCGTTTGCCGGCGCTTCGCGATGCCGAAGCCAACACCAGAGCTCCGATGCCGAGGAATACGAGCAACTTGCTGACCTGAGCTGCCGGCGGAAGCCTTTTGCGCATTAGCCAGCCGCCGTCGACGGACGATCCTTGTGAACCCGGCTCGATCATAGTACCCGCACTTCTTTGCGCAGGAGCTGCCCGAGACAAAAGCCAGCGAAATGCGGAGCCAAGAAGATGCTCGGTCGGACGGGAAGCAACCGCATAGGCAAACTGTCCCGCCCGTGCCGGCCAGCCTACCGCGACCTCGTCTCGGGGTTGTCTGACCAGAGTTAGAAAAGTGCCGGCAACATCCTCGGCTTGATATAGAAGCGGGCCTGGATCAAGTGTGCGGCCCGACATGTTCGCGCCGTGCACAAAGCCGGGGGTGTCTACCATCGCGGGGAACACGCCACAGACATGGATGTCCCGTTGCGCCACGAGTTCCTGCCTCAAGCTCGCCGTGAATCCACGCAAGCCGAACTTGCTTGCCGTGTAAGCCGCGGCAAAGGGTGTCGGCGCCCACCCGCCGAGCGAAATATTGTTGATCAGAATCCCCCGCTTCTGGCGCAGGAAGATCGGCAACACCGCATGTGAGCCGTTCATGGTGCCCAATAGATTGACCTCCACGGTTCGGCGATGCAGCGCGATATCGGCGTCTTGGTAGGCGCCGAAGACGCCGGTTCCCGCATTGTTGATCCAGACATCAATACCACCGAAGCATTCGTCTGCTTTTTTGGCGAGCCGCATCGTGGCTTCCGCGTCGGTCACATCGGTCGGCACCGCCAGCGCACGCCCGCCGAGCGCTTCGCATTCCGATGCGAGACGTTCGAGGATCTGGCCGCGCCGGGCAGCCAAAATCACGGTCGCGCCCTTTTCAGCAAAAGCCATCGCCGCCGCCCGACCGATCCCGCTGGAAGCGCCGGTTATGACCACGCGCGTTCCCGCCATTTCCTTCGACGCGGCGAAACGGCCGGAGCCGCTCGCAGGAAGAAGCCAGTCAAGCGAGCGGCGCAGGCGCTCCGTCGCTTGACTATCAAACCATTCGCCGTGCGCGAAAATGACCTTCTCCGGCGAGAACGCTACCAGCCGCCGCGCGGCCGACTGCACCGGGCGGCCGCCAAGTTGCAGGAGAAGACGCAAGTAGACCGGTGCCCTGCCATTCGGTTTCGTGATGCCGAGCAGATGAGCCAGAGGCTGGATTGGCCGTAGAAATATCTCTGGATCGAGATTTTGTACGATGTCGGTCAGGATCAGCGTTCGACTTCGTTTGTCGAAAATCGCGACCTCGCAGAAGAAGGGAGCGCTCACCAGAACGGCTGCAAGGTCCTCCGCCCATTCAGTTGGAGTTCCGTCATCGAGCTCGCGATTGATCCGGACGCCCGCCGTTTGAACCTGGCTTCGACCTGCAAGACCGGGCGCACTGAACGTCAATGCATCGGGTATCGCGCTCTGCCAGCTCTTCAAGAACATCCAATGCGCGGTGTTGGGTGCGAGCAGATACCTGATGCACCCCAGCCGCTCCAATTCTCGTTGTAAGGCCGGCGAATACCGTACCGGGGAGTGGAGCAGAAGTTCGCGGCTGGACAACCTCACGACCGTCATGCGTACCGGGAGCGGTAGGCCGGCTGCGCTGATGGGGGCGTCATCATACACCCAGACATCCTCAGTCACCTGGGTCAGGCCGGCACGATGGTCAGGACTGATGGATTGTTGCACGATAGCTCCGTGTAGATCAGATGATCGACAGCATTACGCCATCGAAAGGGTGGAGGTTTGAGTTGCACATCGAGAACGATGTAATCCTGGCGATGGCTTTCGCACCGCTCCAGATTTGTTGGGAGCAAAACTTATTCTTTGCCGCGCCAAGCAGCATCAAGAGTCGCCTCGAAACACAAAGTTCAATGGGAAATTCCGTTCCCTTCATTGGGCGAAGTTACTGAGGACGCCGACATTGCGTGAGCTGCTCGGAGTGCGCTCCACAGGAGCCAGCTATGTCCGCTACCCGACAATCTGACTCCGATTGGCCGGCGGCGGTGCTGAACCGGAGCAGCAATGTTTGAAGTTAGGAACTCGCTCGGGCGGATAAGGTTGACGAGGGCTTGAACCAATACATAGGGAGCCCGTCATGAATTCAACATCCCTCGCGCTCGTTGCGACCTTTCTCGCTTCTACTGCTTATGCGGCGGAAAAGCCCAGCCAGGCCTTTCTGAAAAAGGCTATCGAAGGCAATTTCGCTGAAGTGGAGATGGGCAAGCTGGCACAGCAGAACGGCCAGAATGACAACGTCAAGAAATTCGGCCAGACGTTGATTGATGATCATTCGGCTGCCAACCAGAAAGCGATGGATGCCGCCAGATCAATGGGGATGACTCCGCCGGACGGGCCAAACGCCAAGCAAAAAGCCGACTACAACAAGATGTCGAAAATGTCTGGAGCGCAGTTCGATCGCGATTTCGCGACGCACATGGTGATGGATCACGAAAAGGATATCGCGGAATACAAGAAGGGCGCCAAGCAGCCCGACGCCGCCGGCGAGTATGCCAAAGGCCAGATTGACGTTTTGCAGAGCCATCTGCAGGCAGCCAAATCCTTGAAGTCAACCAAGACGTCAAATCGCTAAAGGCCTCGCCATTTGTAATGAGCTGCGTCAATTCAACCGGGACGCGTCGATGCTCCGAGCGGAAAGGTTTCCGATCGGTCAGCGCAAGAGAGCCGTTCAGACAACCTCATCAAGGAGCCTCCAATGGCAGCGACCAAATCGCCGATCACACGCCGACGCGCACTGGCCGGAACGGCGGGCTTGGCCGGCTCTCTTGCCATGAACGTGGGTCAGGCAAAGGACAACGAGCAGCCTCAATCGGTGTACAATCCGCTCGATAAGTATCCTGCGCCTCCCTTCAAACGCCAGTCGCAACCGTGGCCCGGTCTCGCTTCGAGAATGGATCCACCGCCGGATCATGGAGAAAGAACCTATCGTGGTTCTGGCAGGCTCGCAGGTCGCAAGGCGCTCATAACCGGCGGCGATTCCGGCATGGGACGGGCGGCAGCGATCGCTTTTGCTCGCGAAGGCGCCGACGTGGCTATCAACTATTTTCCCACCGAGGAATCCGATGCGCAGGAAGTGATCTCCTACATCAAGGCTGAAGGCCGGATTGGCCTTGCGATCCCGGGTGATCTGCGCGACGAACGCTTTTGTGCGAAGCTGGTTGAGGACGCCCTGCAGGGGTTGGGAGGCCTCGACGTCATCGTCAGCAACGCTGCGCGCCAGCAGAGCCGCGAGTCCATTCTAGAAGTATCGAACGAGGACTTTGACGCAACAATGAAGACCAACGTCTACGCGCCGTTCTGGATCATCAAGTCCGCCCTCCCGCATCTCAAACCCGGCGCATGCATTATCGCGACGACGTCCGAGCAGGCATATGATCCTTCGGCAGAATTATACGATTATGCGCAGACCAAGGCGGCGACCATGAACTATGTGAAGTCGCTGGCAAAGCAGCTAGGCCCGAAAGGAATCCGCGTCAACGGCGTAGCGCCGGGCCCGATCTGGACGCCGTTGCAGGTTTCGGGGGGCGCCAGCATGGAGAAGCTCGAGAAGTTCGGCGGGCAAACGGTATTCAAACGCCCCGGACAACCGGCCGAACTGGCATCGATTTATGTTCAGCTCGCATCTGCGGATGCGACTTTTGCGACCGGCCAAATATATGGATCGTCAGGTGGCAACGGACAGCCTTGATTGCTCCGTGGTTGCCGCGACAGCAGCATAGCAGACTTCCGGCCGCGATTTCTTCGCGATTTCAGCCTTGCAGAAACTTAGTCTTGCAGCAGCGTGCGAGACGGCTCTTCGCTGAGAGCGCGCTTGATTTCGGACCGACCTGGCGTTTCGGTTTGCAGTACCTTTTCGAGATTCTTGGCGTACTTCTCGATCCGCTTGGGCGGCAGGAACGGCTCGTTCGGATCGATCAATGTTTCCAGCAGGACCGGACCGGCTTGAGAGAGCGCTTGATCCAGAGCCCGTCCGCACGCGTCGGGATCTTCGACACGGAAGCCCGGTATTCCGAACGCTTCTGCCACTTTCACAAAATCGATCAGCGTCAGATCGCATTGGTATTCCGGGTTGCCGAGGAACTGCATTTGTTCCCATTTGATCTGACCCAACGTATTGTTCTTCACCACGATGATCTTGATCGGGAGCTTGTAGCGAACCACGGTGGCGAGTTCGCCAAGCAGCATGCTGAGCCCGCCGTCCCCGGTAAAGGCTATCACCTGGCGATTGGGATGCGCCAGCGCGGCAGCAATCGCATAGGGCAGGCTGCAAGCCATCGTTGCCATTAGCCCGGAGCCAAAGAACAGTTGATCCGGCTTCGCATCAACATAGCGCGCGAGCAGCCCCGTGTTGTGGCCAGAGTCCCACGCTACGATCGCATCCGGCGCAAGCCGCTGGCCAAGTTCATAGGCGATGCGGCCCGGCTTCATCGGAGTTCCAACGCGCATGATCGCGGACTGCAATAGCTCACGCCAACTTTTCTTGCTCCCCTGAATATTCTCAAGGAACGAGCGGTTCGTTTTGCGCCGCAATTTCGGAAGCAGGAGTTCGAGCGTCGCCTGGGCATCGCCGACCAGCCCGACCTCGGTGGGAAACCGCAGGCCGATACGGACCGGATCACGATCGACCTGCACCCCCCGCGCCTGGCCGGGCTTCGGATAGTATTCCACGTAAGGAAAGGTCGAGCCAACAATCAGGAGCGCGTCACAGCGCTCCATGGCTTCCTGTGAAGGCCGGGTGCCCAAAAGTCCAATCCCGCCGGTCGTGAACGGATTCTCGTCCGGTACGACGGACTTTCCGAGCAGCGCCTTGACGATTGGGGCTGCCAGCACGTCAGCTACGCTCAGAAGCTCGCTACGCGCCGCTCTGGCGCCCTGCCCTGCAAGGATTGCGACGCGCTCCGCCGAATTCAGCAGATCTGCCGCACGTTCGATATCCTCGGCGCGTGGGACTCTACGTTCCTGCGCTGGCGCGAAACTGGCGTGGTGGGCGACATTGCGGGATGACGGCTTGGCTGAGGTTTCAGGCTCCTCCTGTACGTCGACCGGTATTGCCAGATGAGCCACCCCTCGCCCGGCCAATGCGGTCCTGCACGCGATGGTTACGATATTCTCGACATGCGCGGGGCTCATGACACGCGCACTGTACAGCGCGACGTCCTGGAACAACTTGGTATGGTCGACATCTTGCTGCGTGTATGTGTCGATCAGATCATGGTACGGCAACCCTGTGATCGCGATTACGGACGCGCCGTCCGCTGCCGCGTCATAGAGACCATTCAGGAGATGGATGCCGCCGGGGCCGGTCGTTGCGAGGCAACAGCCGAGCTGGCCGGTGATCTTGGCGTGCGCACAAGCCATCAGGGCTGAGGACTCCTCGTGCCGCACTTGCACGAACCGGAGACGATCCTGGCGAGTTCGGATCGCTTCCATCAGACCGTTGATACCGTCTCCGGGTAACCCGAAGATTGTGTCAACACCCCAAGCTATCAAACTTTCAATCAGGATGTCCGCGCCGTTTCGAGCCATCTTCACTTCCTTCAATCGATCATGACACGACTAAACCGATGCCTTTCCGTCGCGTGGATCACCGCGGTGGAGGAGATAACGCAGGCAACGAGGGGAGAAGATGGTTGTTCCTCGTTCTGCACCGGAAACGCATCACTTGAGTGGCTGAGACACCGGCACGTACAGCTACCGGATAACAATCCAGGGATATCCGGATTTCAATCGGCTTCACGAAAACGCGACAAGCCACATTTTGCACCGAGAGCAGCGCGGGGCCCGCCGACTGCGAATTGTCGTTTAGCCGACCTAGGAACCAGCATCGCAAGGCGCGGATGACATCGTTGAAGCCCGAGTCCGGGAGATCGGCGAAATGGAGAACCTGATAGCCAATCTTGAAGCCAAACCTGTTCCGGCCAACACCAGGGACTTGCCGCCGCGGCCGTCAAATTAAGATGCGTTGCGGCCCCGCGACCGAAGCCCCAAGAATTCACTCTTTCAACAAGGCGGGATGAACTCCAACGCGCTTCGTGCGTTCGATTTGGGTTGTCTCCAGGATTGTGCCGTGGACACCTCTTGCCCTGACAGCAACCTTCAACTGCTCGATCGCTATTGGCGTGCCGCGAACCTGCTGTCCGTGGGTCAAATCTATCTTTTGGACAATCCACTGCTGCGGGAGCCGCTGCGTCCGGATCATATCAAGCCGCGGCTGCTTGGCCACTGGGGCACGACACCAGGGCTGAATTTCATCTACGCCCACCTCAACCGCGCCATTAAAGCGCGCGATCTGAACATGATGTATGTCTGCGGCCCCGGCCACGGTGGGCCCGGTATGGTGGCGAATACTTATCTCGAAGGAACCTACTCTCAGATCTATCCGGATATCAGCCGCAACACCGACGGTCTACGAAAGCTATTTCGACAGTTCTCCTTCCCAGGCGGAATTCCCAGCCATGCAGCTCCAGAGACTCCCGGCTCGATCCACGAAGGTGGTGAACTCGGCTATGCGCTTGTTCACGCCTATGGGGCAGCTTTCGACAATCCGGATCTCGTTGTCGCCTGCGTGATCGGCGACGGCGAGGCGGAAACAGGCCCGCTGGCCGCTTCATGG
Source organism: Bradyrhizobium sp. URHC0002 (assembly GCF_054059515.1). NCBI lineage: Bacteria > Pseudomonadati > Pseudomonadota > Alphaproteobacteria > Hyphomicrobiales > Nitrobacteraceae > Bradyrhizobium > Bradyrhizobium sp. URHC0002. Next base: position 8,031,117 of record NZ_JBSSCF010000001.1, read on the forward strand.
CACTCGAACAAGTTTCTTAACCCGGGTCATGACGGCGCGGTTCTACCAATTCTGCATCTCAACGGATACAAGATCGCCAATCCGACCATCCTCGGCCGCCTCGACCATGATGAGCTGTTCAGCTTGCTGCGAGGCTACGGTCACGAGCCTCTCGCCGTTGAGGGCGACGAACCGGGTAAGATGCATCAGCAGATGGCGGAGGCTGTTGACGATGCCCTCGATCGCATCGCGACTATCCAGCACGGCGCCAGGAATGGCGGCCAGACAGGGAGGCCGCGTTGGCCGATGATCGTCCTTCGCAGCCCGAAAGGCTGGACCGGTCCGAAGGAGGTCGACGGCAAAAAAGTGGAAGGGTTCTGGCGTGCCCACCAAGTCCCCGTTGATGGAGTGAGAACCAATCCAGCCCACCTGGAGATCCTTAAAAACTGGATGCGCAGCTATCGGCCGGAGGAGCTCTTCGACGAAGAAGGGTGCCTGTTGCCGGAGCTGCAAGCCCTGGCCCCTGGTGGCGCACGCCGCATGGGGGCCAACCCACATGCCAATGGCGGACTGTTGAAACGTAAGCTCGAACTGCCAGACTATCGGACCCGCGCCGTGAAGGTGGTTTCGCCGGGCTCTGTGATGGCGGAAGCCACTCGCATCATGGGCGGATATCTACGTGACGTGATCGAGCTGAACGCCGAATCAAGGATATTCCGTCTGATGGGGCCGGATGAGACCGCATCTAATCGATTGGACGCCGTATTTGAGGTTACCGATCGGGTCTGGATGGAGCCGGTAGAATCCTACGATGATCACCTTTCCCGAGATGGCCGCGTTATGGAAGTTCTTAGTGAGCACCTGTGCCAGGGCTGGCTTGAAGGCTATCTCCTGACCGGGCGGCACGGTCTTTTCAACTGCTACGAAGCCTTCGTCCATATCGTCGATTCGATGTTCAACCAGCATGCAAAATGGCTCGAGGTTTCGCGCCGGCTGCCTTGGCGCCGTCCGATCGCATCACTCAACTATTTGCTCAGCTCGCACGTCTGGAGACAAGACCACAATGGTTTCAGCCATCAAGATCCTGGCTTTATCGATCTCGTCGCCAACAAGGATGCTGACATTGTTCGTATCTATTTTCCTCCAGATGCCAATAGTCTCCTCTGGATCACCGATCATTGTCTTCGAACCTACGACCGGATCAACGTCATCGTTGCGGGCAAGCAACCGGGGCCGCAATGGCTGACGATGGCTGAGGCGGAGGCGCACTGTGCCGCTGGCGTCGGTATTTGGCCGTGGGCCGGAACGGGAAAAGCCGGGGCTCCTGACGTGGTGATGGCGTGCGCTGGTGATGTCCCGACGGTGGAGACGCTGGGCGCCGTTGCTCTTTTGCGCGACGCGTTTCCCGATCTCGGAATCCGGGTGGTCAACGTTGTCGACCTCATGGCGCTGCAGCCGCGCGAGCAGCATCCGCACGGGCTTTCCGACAAGGACTTCGACAGGATATTTCCATCCGACAAGCCGGTAATATTCGCTTACCATGGCTATCCGCATATGATCCATCGCTTGACGTATAACCGCGCCAATCACGACAACATCCATGTTCACGGCTTTTGCGAGAAAGGCACGACGACGACGCCCTTTGACATGGCAGTCCTCAACGGGATCGATCGCTATCATCTGGCGATTGCGGCAATTGAACAAATCCCCGTTCTCGCCGACAGGGCACCTCCGCCCGGCAGTCGTTCCATGCCAAGTTGATCGAGCATCATCGCTACGTTCGCGAGCATGGCCAGGATATGCCGGAGGTCCAGGACTGGCATTGGCAGGGCAAAGACACGATCGACTGAGGGCGTATGGAATGTGATGCTCGTGCTCAATTCCGGTTCGTCGAGCGTCAAGTTCGCTGTTTATGAGGTAGGCAAACCGGCACCAGTGCTTCTGTTCCGGGGTATGTTGGACAGGCACACGCACGAAAGCCAGTTCGTGATCAAGGATGCGACCGGAAAGCCGGTCGTTGGCAGCGAATCGTCATCCGGCGATCTCAAAGCCGATCTCGCGACCACCCTGCTCGACCGCATCGAGCCGCTTCTCGAGGACAAGGAAGTGGTCGCCGTTGGACACAGAATCGTTCACGGCGGCCCGGATTTCTACGTCCCGGTGCGTATCAATGCCGAAATCATTCGAAAGCTGGAACGCTTGATACCTTTGGCACCGCTGCACCAGCCGGATGTCTCGGTCTCGTTCACAGCATCCAGTCGTCCCGGCCGAAGCTCTGCCAGGTCGCATGTTTCGATACCGCCTTCCATCACGAGCTTCACCCGATTTACCGTCGGTTTGCGCTGCCGCTCAGCTTCGAAGCAAGCGGAATTCGTCGCTACGGCTTTCATGGGCTTTCGTTCGAATACATTGCCCGGCAGTTGAACCAGCCGAACCGCCGCGTGGTGGTAGCTCACCTTGGAAGCGGCTGCAGCCTTTGCGCGATCTATAAGGGAAAAGCATCAACACAACCATGAGCCTCACGCCGCTGGATGGCCTCATGATGGCAACAAGAAGCGGCGCGGTCGATCCCGGAGTCATTCTGTATCTGCAGCGATCCGGGGGCCTGTCCCTGCCCGAAATTGAAGACCTTCTCTATGCAAAGTCAGGGCTGCTTGGCGTATCTGATATTTCTGCTGATATGCGGACACTTGTTGCGAGCGAGGATGAAAGAGCGAGGCAAGCGGTCAACCAGTTCTGTGCGCGCATCGCTGAGCAAATCGCCGCGATGGCGACTGCGATGAACGGAATGGACATGCTTGTCTTCACGGGTGGGATCGGCGAAAACAGTCGCGAGATCCGCAGGAACGTATGCGCACGATTGGAGTGGCTCGGCGTCTCGGCTGATGAAGCAAACACCGGAGCGATCGGTCAAATCGAAGTCTGTTCAATGCCGACTGACGAAGAATTCGTTATTGCCCTTCACACGATTGATGTCATGAGCTGACCTCATCCGGTCTCCGCACATGTGTTTATTCCTCAGGCACCTGCGGCTACGACCCTCATCGGGCCTACTGAGGCGGCTTCGCAGTTGGCGCCATCCTTCAAGCGGCTCTGTCGACCTGTTGACGGTCTGCCCGGAGGCGCCTGCGAGTGCTACGAAACGGTGAGGGAACAATACGAACAGCTGCTGGCCGCCCACCCGCTGAGCAATACTGCTGATTGTCCAGTTAGCGACCTTTGCTCCGGCTAAGACCCAAGTCGCGGAGTTTCCCGGTCAGCCGTCAGCCGTTCCGCAAGCTAAGTCGAGCTCCGGACAGACGGATCGGAGAAAGGCCTTCAGTTTGTCCTCCGGGAGAGATCGATGGCATCTTTGGGTCTGCCGCATTGGCTGATGATAGCAGGAGCCCTTCTTGTCCTATTCGGGCTCATCGGTTTTGCCTTGAGCCGGAACAAGGCGGTCGAAACTGATCCTGCGCCCGTTCCAAGCGACACAAACAAATCAGGATCTGCTGCGCATGCGGCTGAGAACCTGAACGCGGACGGCCCGTCAACTTAACGGCTTCTGCGCGAGACAATTGCTACTCTTGGGGCATCGGCGACCTGGAGAGACCACGCCACATAAACGATGCGGCGCCCAGCTTCACGTTAACCTATGTGAGCCTGTGGCCGCACCGGCTTGTTAACCCCCCGGAACGGCAGCATCAAGCTTAACAAGCGGATTTAGTTGCGAGCACCCTGAACGCACCTGCGTGGCGGCAGATCGCGCAGGTGGCGAATAGTCCCGCCTGGGTACTGTCCGATTAGGGCCGCTTCCATCGCGCCCTGGAGGCGGCCCGCCCATATGGCATGGGCGTTGCAAAGCAATTATCGACTGAGATTTCTTGGCTCAGTTCGAGACAAGGCGCCGCCGGGACAGTTGCATTTCGAGCCTGGCGGCGAATTTTTGGCACATCCCTCAGCATCATTTCCGCATGCCCGGTCGTCACGGCTCGCACCGCAGCCGAGTGCGAAACAGGCTTGATGACTAGCCAGGGATGGTACTCGCATTCGGCTGGTCACTCGGATCGACGCTTTCACTTTCCGCATCCAGCTCAATCTCGGCCTGACGCCAAAACTCGTTGGCCTTGCCCTCCGGCCGCCCCGCTTTGTCCCAAAGCTGATGGGCGTAGTTCCGGATCTGCTCGTCTGGGTATTTGCTCATATGCTCCTCCGTAAGAAGCACGGTCTCGCCCCGGGAGCTTGGGGGTTTGAGGGGAGACCGTGCCCAGGCCAGCGTTAACCGGAAAGCCGACCCGCCAGACCAATTCCGATCCCGATAGGCTGGTTCCTTTGGACGAGTCTTGCCACAAGCTCGCGTCCACCTGTCTGCTTAACGCCGAATGAAAGACCGAAGCCGGGCTGATTGGAATTCCGCAGGGCAACGCGATGCCGCATCCAGGTCGAGGCGCGTGGCCTGGATCTGTCCGCTCCCCGACACAGCGACGTAGCAAATCGCATCGTCGGCAAATCCTGAGGAACGATGCATGGGCCGAGTTGTTGGCGGCCCGTGAGCGTCGATTCTCACCGACCCACGTGCAGCCTCCTGCACCATGGGTCGCCTCCCGTGCATGACTTGCGCCGCTGTGCCTTCTGGGCGCAGCGGTCTTTTTCCAGAGCCGCAGTGATGGATTTGGTCACGACGTTAAATCACCTGCAGAAAGCCCGCAAAATCGTCGCAGATGGTCAGCGGGATTTGACATCTCAACGCAACCTAGTCGACAGGATGGAGCAAAACGGCATCGTAGACTTGGGAGACCTTCTTCTCCTTGAGCAGCTTGAAGCGATGCAATGCGGATATATCAAGCATCTGGACAAGCTGGAGCACCGGCTGCTGGAGCAGCTCCGGCTTGAATGACGCGAAGCCCGGAACGCCGCGTCCGAGGGGGCATTCTCGGATCGCGACGCCAGAGCCGGCAGTGAGCCTAGGAGACTACCAGCCCTGACGCCGATGTAAGTGCGGGTCCTCGGATGGCAATGAACGTTTCTAAAACGTAATTCAATCGTTCGGCTCTCCACCGGCATCGGTTCACCCGCCGGAAGAAATAGGAACGTAGGCGGGTACTTCGTGTTGGAAGGTCTGAGAGTCCGGTCCACTCTCAGCCATCGTCTCGGTCGCGGGTTCACGGCCCTACCAACCGTGATGCTCGAGAGGCCGCTGAGTGTCCCCTGTGCTCAGCGGTCTTTTCTCGCCTCAGTGAATACAATTTGCGACGGACAGGAGAACTCGCGAAGCCACTTCGATGTGCCGGTGAGTAACGAGGGAACGCACAAAACGCTGTAAAGCAAATTAGTCCGCGCACCCCACCATGACCATCCGTGAAGCTGGACCGTGCAGCCGCTCTACACGGGGGTTTGTCCATGCGGACGTACCGCGTAAAAGATCTACTAATCCCCGTGGTGCCGGTTCGTCGGAGCGCACATTGCTGGCTCATCCGCTTGTTGCCCAACTTTTTGTGTCGTTTGGCCTTCAACAATTTACCCACAAGTGATGCTCAGGTTATTCATGCCAGCGACGTGGCAGGTATCTGAGCACTGGTCGTCCACATGCCACATTACTTTTTCGGCCGCCGTGCGGTATCTTTGTTCAGAGGACCCATTCGTGGCTTACGCAGTCCCTCCGGCAATGGGTAGCCTTCCGGACCGGGTGACGGCTCGGGTCGAACATCCGCACCCCATTGTGCCTTCTGCTGCGGCGTCGCCGTATCCTTCACCTGCGGCGGCTGGGGCTTGCCAAACTCGTTTATGCGATCGTAGGTGCCGCCTCGCGTGTCTCTGAAATCGCTCATGGTATCTCCTTCCGCCCAACGGAGCGGAAGGCGCTTGGTTCCTACCGCTCACGGAACCACAAAAAATACGGAAGCGAGGATCGACAATCCCATGACCAGGGCAAATCCGATCAGCCACCAAGCATGACCGATGCCCGCATTTCGTTGCCTTCCTGAATTTGGCCGCGCGCGGACCTCGTGTGCAGCAGCCAATCGAACCTGGGATGCGCTGTTCGGGGTTCCTCCCGCCTCGTCATCCGTTCCGAGGGGAGCGGCGGCGGGATCGCTCGCATCCACCTTGTCGCCGGCGTTACCTTGATCGATCGCGATGCGCAATTGTTCAGCGGTTTCGATCGGCGTGTCCGGCTCAAGTCTATAACCGGCCGGCGGGGAAGAACTCGATGCTCGTTTATCGCAGATGAGTTTGGTCATGCACAACAACCAAATCCTGGTCCGAGGGTTGCAAGCATCAATATCGTCAAGCAGCGCCGCTTTGAAAAACGCCCGTGCGCATTGTCGTTGACGGACCTGCGGAACTGCCCACTGGAAACAGAGCTGCCCATTCGGGCTGGTGCGAGCGGCACACAGGAACTCTTGTGTTCGGTCCTCTTCTTGAGGGTAAGTAGAAGGGCGGATGCGCGACAGTAACAACCTGAACCGGCAGGACTCCCTGCCGGGGGGAAATGATATTGGCTGGCTTTGCGGTGATTGCAGTTATTGCCGCTTGTTTACGCTGATCCTACGATGGCGGGGACCGAAAAGCCAACATGTACAGGCGGCCGTGGGTTCATCAACTCACGCGTCGAGTGCACCTACGGCATCCTCTACAAACTGAATGATTGGGCCAGCAGCTTACTTGCGCTCGGCCAGTTGCTCTTTCAGATCATCAATGAAGTGCTGCGCGCCCTCTTGTGTCAAAAGTTCACCCGACTTGTCCGGCACGTCCGCTTTCTGACATAGGGTCTTGAGCTCGTCCCGTTGAGCTTCAGTCATCATCGGCTCGTTCACCGGTGTCCTCCTAAGTTACATTTGCCTTTTCGCGCATTTCGTCGACAAGCTTGGACGCCTCGGCTTTGGTCAATTCGTCGTCAAACGACTCGGGCGCACCAGCCTGCTCGCACAATGTCTTCAAATAGGACGCTTGGGCGCCGGTCATCGGGTCGTTGCCGGACACCCACTGATCGGGATCCTTTTGCGTGTTGTTGGTCGGTTCAGTTTTCGGATTGCTCATGGCCACGCTCCTTTCGAAAGAGGTAACGCCTTTGTTCTCTTCATGTTCCTCCACGGGCATTGCGGTTCACGCCGGCCGTCCTTCCGGGCTCCAGGGACGCCAGCCCCGCGCCGCCGCAACAGCGCTGGTCGATGGAGGAAATGACGCCGCCGGTCGAAGTCGGTAACGCAGGAGTAGTCAGTTAACCGGTGTTCATACCGGCCAGAACCTAGCAGTCTGCTGAAAAACCTTAGCAACAGCGGGTTTCTTGTTCTTGCCGGTCGTTGTCGAGGCGGCGCAGTGAGTTGGATGTGAATTTGCAGCCTGGTGTTGGGGCATCCCGACACCGGGTGGCTAAGCGGCTTAGTAGTTACTACAGGTAGAAAATGTCGGTGCATCGGAGTGAAGCTCGACATAGCTGCTGCGCGCGAAACTGTGTTTGAACTTTAAGTCCATTACCAGACAGACGGGACGGCTATCCCGGTCTAGACTGCTACAAAGGAGTTTGCCATGCGCCGCTTCTACTTTCATTTGATTAGAGGCACCGAGCGAGTGCCTGAGGAGGAAGGGGAGTACCTCAGAGACGATCGAAGCCAGGCAGGTAGCGGTACGTTCTGCTAGGGAGATTTTGGCTAACGCCATTCGGCACGGCAGGAACTTGGTACCTAAGGCGTTCGTTATCAGCGACGAACAGGGTGAAACGATTGACATCGTCCACGTGCCCCAGATGCCAGAGCTTTTCGAGGAGCCGCGCCCTTGAGCGGCAAGTCGTGAAGGGAGCAGCGTTATCCATTGCGCTGCCATAGAGGCAGGACCTAGTCCGAAAGGCCCAGTTCATGGTCTGTCATAGACTATGCCCAACAATTCGCGATAATTTTCCTTGACAGCCTTATAGCACTCGCAGGCGCTGTCTTTCAGACCTTCAACGTCCAAAATATTAATTTTGCCGCGGCTGTATTTGATCATGCCGGCGGCCTGAAGTGTGTGCGCAACCGTGGTCACGCTGGTTCGCCGCACTCCCAGCATTTCGGCTAAAAATTCCTGGGTAAAGGGCAGATCGTCACTCCCTGACAAATCCCGCGCTCGCAACATCCATCGGCAGAGCCGGGCTTCAATGTCGTGGTTTGCCATACAGGCCGTCGATTGCTGGGCTTGCGCGAACAGCGTCTGCTCATGGCGCATGACGAGGGAAATAACCCGTTCAGATTGCATGGCCACGCTTTTGAATGTAGCCGGATCGCAAACGAAAGCATCGCCTCCGAGCTGGACGATCCCCCGGCTCATTGCGATCCTTCCATCCAGGGCCGAGGCGATGCCAACCGCTCCGTCTCTGCCAACCATTGCAGCCTCGGTCATCTCGCCAGCTTCGAGGGTGATGACGAGGGATATGACGGCGGTTATCGGGAAATATACTGCATTGATGCTGCTGCCGGCCTCAAATAGTACTGTCTTCTGCGGAAGGTGTACGAATTTGAGATGAGGACGGATTGAGGCTGCGTCGCTTTCCGGCAGTGAGGATAGAATGGCGTTGCGTTCAACCATCGGACACGCTCCCGCTTTGCGCGAATGCAGCAATCCCAATTGCCAACGCCGATGCTGCGATGAGACTTCCTTACGACCGTCAGGGAGTGTTGGTCCGTCGGGTAGATGACTCTTCTGGGTTGTTTGTTTCGATTTTGCCCGGATTTTTGAGGAGGACGGTTCGCTATGCCAAGCTAGGCGGCGGGCCCAGCAGCTTGCCGTATTGGTCCTTGACCGCCTCGTAGCATTCGCAGACGCCTTCGCGCAGGCCTTCAACATCGATTATTTCGATTTTGCCGCGCGAGTACTTAATCATTCCGGCTTCCTGCAGAGTGCGCGCCACCGTGGTCACGCTGGTACGCTGGACACCTAGCATTTCGGCTAAAAACTCTTGCGTGAAAGGAAGCTTGTTGCTTCCTGACAAATCCCGTGCGCGCAGCAGCCAGCGGCAGAGCCGGGCCTCAACTTCATGGTGGGCCATGCATGCCGTCGATTGTTGCGCTTGAGCAAATAGTGTTTGTTCATGCCGCATGACCAGCGCGATTAGACGCTCCGACTGCAACGCTGCGCTCCTGAATGCCGCCTGCTCACAGACCATTGCATTGCCCCCCAACTGGACGATCGCTCGGCTCATCGCGACTTTCCCATCCAGTGCGGAAGAGATGCCAACGGCGCCATCTCGACCCACCATTGCGGCCTCGGTCATCTCGCCGCTTGCAAACGTGAGGACGAGAGAGATGACCGCCGTTGTCGGAAAGTACACCGCGCTGATCGTGTCGCCGGCTTCAAACAGCACTGTTTTCTGCTCGAGATGAGTGGCCTTGAGATGCGGTCGCAAAGCGGCTGCGTCGCTCTCAGCGAGGGATGTGAGTATCGCGTTGGATTGCAGCATCTGTACACTCCCGTTTGACAGGCGGGAGTGCAAGAACTCTCAGTTACCGACGCCCCTTATAGTGGCCGGCAATGGTGTAATCTAACACAAAGCACGCGTAAATTAAGTTGGGTACCTTACTTAGGGCTCCCTTTTTTGTGCTCTAGCGGCGACAAAGGCGCGCGCCGGTCAGGAGGCAATGGACAAGTAGTTAACGGCTATTTCCTTCCCTTGTCTGTTCGGTACCTGACAAAATGAGATCACCGCAGTTATGCGCTTCCTCAGGATCACCTGCTCACTCAAAGCTAAGCCTCATTCGATTGTTCGCGCGGTGGGGAGCGCCGACCGCTGGATCAGGTTCCTCATCGCCAGCCGTCCGGCCCGAAGGTTCCTGCGAGCGCAATCATCTCGCCAGCAGATCGGGGCCGCGCATCGCCTTGCGCCTGAGCCAATGCTGCTAACGCCGTGGCGCGGAGCTGCGCAGGATGCGTCAATTCCCAGTGGCCGCGCAGCGGCGAGTCTGCAGGGCCTGCCCATGGTCTAAAAGGCAAGTGTCTCATGCCAAACTTGCTGAGATGCGCCCAGTTGGGAATTCATATCCAGATCAACATGCTTTTTGTGTGGAGCATCGGGATGCCACCCAACAATTGCGAACATCACGAGGAAGCCAACGATATACGACACTACGACAAACCAGCCGTGCCGCAGCCACAGTCCGACAGACTTGGCCTCCGGATAGAGATTGGAGATCGCGACGCCCGCAGAAGAGCCGAACCAAATCATCGAACCGCCGAAGCCCACGGTGTAGGCAAGGAAGCCCCAGTCGTAGCCGCCCTGCTTGAGCGCAAGCGCTGTCAACGGAATGTTGTCAAACACGGAGGACAGGAACCCGAGCCCCAACGCAGTTTTCCATGAGGCCACCGGCAATTCTTCGACCGGCATGAAGGACGCATTGGTGACAAGCGCCAGGAGGAAGACCGTACCCTTGAACGTTTCCGGCATGATCGCCCAATCAGGCCGACGAAGCGGCGTGGTTGCCAGAATGACGATCCAAACTGCAAGACCGATCACGGGGATGGCATCGAGCACCGTCGGAAATTTCAGGTTGGCAGTGACATTGGCCACGATGGCGATGGTTAGGATCGCGACTACAATTGCTACGTAAGGCCATTCGATGTGCAGGCCACGAGGCGCATCCTTTTCAATTGGTGAATAGCGGTGCTGCAAGAGCGAAGCTGGTATCCCGTAGATCAGGAAGCCAGCGACGGCTGCGACGTAGGCCTCGACGACGCGCAGCGGGCTAATGCCATCAATCCACATCATCGTGGTGGTGGTATCACCCACGACGCTGCCTGAACCTCCTGCATTGGCGGCTGCAACAATGGCGGCAAGGTAACCGATATGTACTTTGCCCTTGAACACGTGCCGCGCCATTGTGCCGCCGATAAGAGCAGCGGCAATATTATCGAGGAAAGCCGACATCACAAATACAGTCACAAGCAGAACTAAGCCACCGCTCCAGCCATCTGGCAAGAACGCGGGCATAGCATCCGGAATTCGACTTTTCTCGAAATGACGCGACAGGATAGCGAAGCCCATCAGCAGCAAAAACAAGTTCGCGAGGATCACCCATTCGTGCTGAAGCTGGAGCATCAGGCCCGTCAGGCTTTCGCCCTGTCGGAATCCCGTAAAAAGAAGCTTATGAAGTGTAACGGCCACAAGCCCAGTCAGCGCCACCTCAAGTGTCCTGTGGTGGAACACCGCTACACCCAGCAACGTCAGGCCGAACAAAATGAATTCAACCGGGATGCCAACCAGGTAGATGGGCTGTGCTGAGTAAACGCCGGTCGTGGATGCTGCTTCGGCTGGGGTTGCGAATAGGACACCTGCGACGGCAGCTGCGGCAGCAGTAAGCAGCAGTGGCACGTCCACGTGGGATCGGGGCAGGTCCTTGAGTGACAGTGAATCATCCATTGGGCGCACGCCTTTCGCGTGGCGGCCCGACCATCGCTTGACCTGTCACCGCAAATGCAGCGAACACCCGAAATCCGTTCTAAACAGCCACGACAAGAAGGCAACCTTATTTCAAAAGGTCAGTAGGATATGTGAACGGACTTCGACAGCCGGGTCATTGCTTATATAGTGCCTGGGTGGCCTAAAAATGCCGGATCATTTCGTGAGAAAAGGTGCCATTGTTTTTTTCATTGTCGTAATCGGTGCTGCGATTTTTGCGCTGCGCCGGCAAAACTTTCCGGACACATTAAGGATGCTGTGGTTTTCCATAGTCCTACCCACGATTCCTCCAAATTTGTTGCTTTCATCGAAGCAATAACTGAAAAAAAAGGGGCAGCGCCTCTGCAAGAATGTCAGGAGGAATTGCTGCTGATCAATAAATCGTACAAAAGTGCGGCGCGAAAGGAATTCGGCGCGGGTGACAGCGACTCTGCAATCAGCATCCTAGTTTTTGCGCCACGCGATCTGTACCGGAAAGAAGCAAACGTCCGCATGGTTTGCAAAACGACATCAACCGATTGGTATCCGGTAGAGCTCCCAGAGCTAAAACATCAATGAACGAACGACCAAGCAGTATGAATATGATCAGTCTAACAGCTGTTAGATTGCTTCGAATTCCCTGAAATACGGAGCCGCCATGAAAACGCTAACCTGTTGAGATCTCGGTGACGCATGTGATCTGGCGTTTACTGCCAGCTCATTTGAAGAGATCGGGAGGAAAAGCTACGAGCACGTTATGGATCAATCCGGTTGTCTGCGTCAACTTCTACCACCGATGCTATACTTCTCAAGAAGAGCCGCGGGTCGAAGTAGTGGCGTCTGCTATTTTACCAGCGCAATCTCACTTGGCCGCCATTCCTTGCTGAAGAACGGTTCAAGCGGACTGTAAAGACGGAGGATAGTGAACCAGCCTTTTTTCGGTGTCATTCGGCGTGGGGTCCGAACGCCGATCGGCGTCCTAAGTGATTGATCGATCTTGCAAGTGCAGGGTCAATGTTGGGCGCCGATTCACACGGCGACGCTGACCGCACTTGTGGCAGCGCTGTAGAGGCAATATTGGGCGCCATTTCAAAGCCCGCTTGCAACCGTCGGTCTTCGCATAGTTGACATACCTTGTCGTGGTTCAACGACGAGCTGCTGGATCAGGTCGATCTATCCCCTTGTGTGTCGTCGGGTCCGCCTCGAACGCTTGCTTCCCCTTTGCTGACCACAGCGCTCGCGCCCGTTCGCCTTGATCGCTTTGGAGCTTGTCGGCGATCCAGAGCAGCGCGCCGAGCATGGTGGCGCGATCGTCGCCGATCAGGTTGACGAGTCCGGCTTTCACGACGAGGCCGCCGAGTTCGATGAGGTGCCGCGTTCGCTTGCGGCGCTCGACCTGCCATGTGCGCATGTCATGTCGCGCCCTTGCGGCCTGACACCGGTTGCGCGCCGCCCGGTTGCGCCGGAGCGCCGTCCGCGTCGCGGTCAGTTGTCGGTGCATTTCGCCGCGACCGTCCCTGAAAGAACGCGGCCCCGCGCCTGTCCAAGCCTCCCTCTTTCCGGCTTCTTTTGTCTCGGCCAGCACGATCAGGGCACCCGCCAGTTCATTGGCGGTAAGTGTGTCAGCCCCAGTGGCGATGACCAATTCGCCGAGCTGCCGCACCTTGCGGGTTTTCAGCGCGCGCGCCTTGTCTTCGAGCGCTTTCAGTTCCGTGTCGAAGTCCCGTGGCTTGCGCATCATATCCTCCGTCAGCCGTCGATGGAGTGATGATAGTTGAGGAGCCTGCAGAATGCTGTAAGGCTGCCGGGACTGCCTGAGACGGTGTAATCCCGCCCGAGAATTTTTCGAGGGAGGGCGCGCTTATACGTCGTTCCGACGTGCGCTTGGCCGTGTCAATGATCCGGTCGCGATGGCGATCTATCATCTTCACGTCAAGGTCATTGGCCGCAAGTCCGGCGCAAGCGCGGTGGCATCCGCCGCCTACCGCTCGGGCTTGCGTCTGCGTGACGAGCGACTCGATCGTGCCCAAGACTTTTCGGCCAAGCGCGGCGTCGTGCATTCCGAGGTGATGCTGCCGGAGAACGCACCCGAGGCGTGGCGCGACCGCGAACGGCTTTGGAACGATGTCGAGGCGTTCGAAGTACGCAAGGACGCGCAGCTTGCCCGCGAAGTGGAATTCGCGCTTCCCCGCGAGATGACCCAGGCTCAGGGGATCGAGCTGGCCCGCGACTTCGTGCAGGCTGAGTTCGTGGACCGGGGCATGATCGCCGATCTCAATGTGCATTGGGACATGGCCGAGGACGGCATGCCCAAACCTCATGCCCATGTCATGCAGACCATGCGCGCGGTAGACGAGAACGGTTTTGGCCAAAAGGTGCGAGACTGGAACCGCACGGAGATGGTCGAGCGCTGGCGCGAACGCTGGGCGGAGATCACCAATGAGCGCTTGGCCGAACTCGACATCGACGCGCGCATCGACCATCGGAGTCTCGAAGCGCAGGGCATCGCACTGGAGCCGCAAAGCCAGATCGGGGCGCCCGCCAGACGTATTGAGGATGGGGGCATCGAGGGCGAAATCACCGAGGCTGACCGCGCCGAGATGCACCGGGAGATCGCTCGTGGCAATGGCGCGCGGATCATCGCCGATCCTTGCCTTGGGCTGGACGCGATCACGCATCAGCAATCGACCTTCACGCGCCGCGACATGGCGAAGTTCACGCATCGGCACAGCGACGGGATCGACCAGTTCAACAAGGTAATGGGCGCGATGCGTAGCGCACCCGATCTGGTCGAACTCGGCAGGGACGCTCGCGGCGAAGATCGGTTTACCACCCGCACCATGATCGAGGCCGAACAGCGCCTGCACCGCGCCGCCGAACTGATGGCCGAGCGCGAGCGCCATCAGGTGCGTGGGGCGGACCGCGAAGCCGCTTTTGCGGGCGCCGAACAGCGCGGCCTTGTCCTGTCGGGCGAGCAGGCCGACGCGCTGGCGCATATAACGGATGGGCGCGATCTTGGGATCGTCGTCGGCCATGCCGGAACCGGCAAGAGCGCGATGCTGGGCGTGGCGCGGGAGGTCTGGGAAGCGGCGGGCTACGAGGTCCGGGGCGCAGCACTTTCCGGCATCGCGGCGGAAAACCTCCAAAGCGGATCGGGCATTGTGTCACGCACCATCGCCAGCATGGAGCATGGCTGGCACCAGGGCCGCGACCTGCTCACGACCCGCGATGTGCTGGTGATCGACGAGGCCGGCATGGTCGGTACACGGCAATTGGAACGCGTGCTGTCCCATGCTGCCGAAGCCGGAGCCAAGGTGGTGCTGGTCGGCGATATCAGGCAGTTGCAAGCAATAGAAGCAGGCGCGGCTTTCCGGTCGGTCCACGGGCGTCATGGCGGCGCGGAAATCGGCGAGGTGCGCCGCCAGCGGGAAGACTGGCAGCGGGACGCCACGCGCGATCTGGCGGCCGGCAGGCCCGGCGATGCGCTTGAAGCCTACCGCTCCCGCGGCATGATGCATGAGGCGCAAACACGCGAGCAGGCGCGGGGCGATCTGATCGAGCGCTGGGACCGCGACCGGCAGTCAGCGCCGGGGCGCAGCCGGATCATCCTCACACACACCAACGACGAGGTGCGCGCGCTGAACGAGGCGGCGCGCAGGCGGATGCGGGCAGCAGGTGATCTGGGCGATGAGGTACACCTGACGGTCGAGCGCGGAGATCGCCACTTCGCCAGCGGAGACCGCATCATGTTCCTGCAAAATGAACGCAGCCTTGGCGTGAAGAACGGCACGCTGGGAATCATCGAACAGGTCAGCGCGCAATCCATGGCCGTGCAGACCGACGACGGCCGATCCGTTCGCTTCGACCTCAAGGATTATAATCGGATCGACCATGGCTATGCCGCAACCATCCACAAGGCCCAGGGCATGACGGTAGACCGCGCCCATGTGCTGGCAACGCCCGGGATGGACGCCCATGGCAGCTATGTAGCCCTGTCGCGGCACCGCGACGGCTTGGAGCTGCATTATGGCGGCGACGATTTTGCCAGCCAGGACCGACTTGTCCGCACCCTGTCACGCGACCGGCCCAAGGATATGGCCTCAGACTACGAGCACCGCGATCCGGCCCAAAACTATGCCGAGCGGCGTGGAATCACCTTCCGCGAGCGCGTGGCCGAGATTGTGCGTAAGGTCGTGCCCGATAGGGTGCGCAACATGTTCGATGGCCTGCGCCCGTCTGCCGAAGCTGTGCCTGGCACAGGCGGCGCGCGGAGGCCGCAACGGGAAGCGCCGACAAGGAAGGTGGTGGAAGACCCGGAAGCGGCGCTGCGCAAGGCCCGCACGAAGGCGCTCATCCGTCATGCCCGAGCTGTGAATGCGATCTTCGATATGCAGGACCAAGGCGGCGAGGCAAGTCGCGAGCAGGTGAAGGAATTGCAGGAGGCCCGCAAGGTCTTCGAGGAGGTGCGGCCCTACGGCTCGCACGACGCCGAAGCGGCCTACAAGAAAAACCCAGAACTCGCCCTTGAAGCCGCTTCGGGCAACTCTGCCCGCGCCATCCGCGCGCTCCAGCTCGAAACCGAACTGCGCACCAATCCGAGCCGGCGCGCCGACCGTTTCGTGGAACGCTGGCAGAAGCTCGACCACACCAGCCAGCGCCAGTATCACGGCGGCGACGTCGCCGGCTACAAGGCGACGCGCTCGGCGATGGGCGACATGGCGAAAAGCCTTGAACGCGATCCGCAACTGGAATCCATCCTCGCCAACCGCAAGCAGGAACTCGGCATCGCATTTGAGTCAGACCGCCGGCTCGGCCAGGAATTGGCCTTCACTCACGGCATCGACATTGGCAGAGGCCGCGGCATCGGAATTTGATCCATCCATTTGCCGCCGTCTCTACGCCACACTATGACGAGTCGAACACCCCTCTTGCCCACCTGCAACTGCTTGTCCTGTCTGGTCTCAGCGGCCGTCAGAAAAAGCCAGCAGGAGACAGCGCGGCCATGCGCGAACCAGATGGGGTAATCGGCTTCGTGCCCCATCTTCGCCGACCGGAAAGGAAGGAAGGTGCTGCGCTTCAGGCTGATGATAAAACGTGGTCTGAACGAAACAGCCACAAGCATCAGAAAGGTGAAGCGCAGCATGAAGTATTATGCGGGTCTCGACGTCTCTGTCAAAGAAACGAGCGTGTGCATTGTCGATGAAAGCGGAAATGTCTGCCGGGAGAAGAAGGTGATATCTCACCCGGACGATCTGGTCGCTGTCCTGAGCGACCCCGCATTCAACTTTGAACGGGTCGGGCTCGAAGCCGGGCCGCTGTCTCAATGGCTGTTCGAGGGGCTGGCGAAGGCCGGATTCGCGGTACTCTGTATCGAGACACGGCACACAAAAGCGTTCTTGAAGGCTCAACAGCCAAACAAGAGCGATCGCAACGATGCGCGCGGCATTGCGCACATGATGCGGGTCGGTCTGTTCAAGGACGTGCACGTGAAGACGCTCACGAGCCAGAAGCGCCGCGCCTTGCTGACGGCCCGCAAGCTGTTGCAGGAAAAGGCTATCGCCATGGAAAACGATATGCGTGGGCTTTTGCGCAACTTTGGGCTGAAGGTCGGCACGATTAGAGCATTCAAGTTCGATGAGCGGATACGCGAGCTCGTTGAAGCAGCTCCCGATCTGGCGGAAATCATCGAGCCGTTGCTCGCTGCCAGACAAAAGCTGCGCGAGGAGTTCGCCAAACTGGACCGCAAGGTCCGTGGCGAGGCCAGGGTCGATCCGATCTGCCGGCAGTTGATGACGGTGCCCGGAGTCGGACCGATTGTCGCGCTCGCCTATACCTCGACGATCGACATTCCGTCCCGCTTTCGGCATTCGCGAGCGGTGGGGGCTGTATTGGGGCTGACGCCCGTACTCAACCAGTCGGGCGAGAGCAGACGAATAGGTCATGTCTCGTTGTGCGGCGACGCCATGCTGCGGGGGCTTCTTTATGAAGCGGCGCAGGTCCTGCTGATACGCGTCAAGAAATGGTCGTGGCTGAAAGCGTGGGCGATGAATGTCGCCAAACGACATGGGGCCAAAAAGGCGATCGTTGCATTGGCGCGCAGGCTTGCGGTGGTCCTGCATCGGATGTGGGTAGACGGCTCCGAGTTCCGTTGGACACGGGAGACCAGGCCAACAACGACGGGCGCGACTGCATAACGCGACCAGCAGACAAAGAGTTTAGAGTTCCGCCGCGAGGCGGAAGGCGTCCTTCGCGGACGATGAATGATGTGAGTTCGCATACGGTCTTATCTCCGATGAGCCATCATCAGGATGCGAACCAGATTGGACCACATCGTTCTACTGGACCCCATAATGGGAGGGCTTCCATGCCGATCCCGGAGAGAAGCGCGGGCCGCGAAAAGACGTCGAACGTCACCCAAGTGGGAGGCTCGGAAGTGCTTGACCTCAACACGCCGATTAGAGAAGAGCGTATCATCCGCTTGAGGACCGTTCTTTCCCGGACCGGGCTGTCCCGGTCCACCATCTACCGCAAGATCGCCGAGGGCACGTTCCCGCCGCAGATCAAGATCAGCATTAACGGGAGCGGCTGGCATGAGTCCGACATCAACCGCTGGATCGCCGCTCCCGTCGCATGGCGCCCGAAACGCGAGTTCGATGCGGTCTGATGAGGCCTCTGGTGGATTGCTGCCGACGACAGTGAACCGGACCGGCGTCAGGCCGTCAATCGGGATAGGGGGGGCATCTCGCGATGCCGCCCCTCCCACGCCACCGGGCATACGGGTCCGTACCACGGCGGTTCGGCGGATTAAGCGTCCACAAGCTTTTCCATGGGAAGCAAACCCAGACGTTTGAAGCGCGCGTTGGTGAAGGCGCGGTGCATTGCGTTCGTGAAGCTCATTCGCCACGGTCCCTTTGGGCTGAAGACGGCCTCGCTGGCCGCTGGCCCGAGTACTCCGAGGCGCCGGAGTTCATGATATCGCCTGCCACGCGTCTTCCACTGGATCCAGACGACGCAACGAATGCGCCGCCGAATCCAACTATCGAGGGATTGCAACTCACGCCACTGGCTGAAGCCGAAGTAGCCAGCCCATCCCCGCAGGTATGAGGCCAGCTCACGGATCATCCGCTCCAGGGTGATGCCCCGATGTCGCCGCGTTAGCTCACGCACCCGGTGCTTGAACCGGATGATGGCCTTGTCGGCGATGCATCGCCGGAACTCCGGTTCGTTCCTCACCGTAAATCCGAGGAACGTCCGGTGCCACGGTCGGGCAACGGCACTCTTCTCCGTGTTGATCTGAAGCTTGAGGCGCCGTTCGATGAAGCGGGTCAGGCTCTCCATGACCCGCTGGCCGGCCTTTTCGCTGCGCACGTAGATGTTACAGTCATCCGCGTAACGCACGAACCGGTGGCCGCGACGCTTAAGCTCGCGATCCAATTCATCCAGCACGAGATTCGAGAGCAACGGAGAGAGCGGACCTCCTTGCGGGGTTCCCTCCCGGCTGTCCTCAAACAACCCGTTTTCGAGCACACCGGCCGTCAGGTAGCTCCGGATGAGCCGGAGCAACCGCCGGTCCGTGACGCGCGCCGCCACCGCGGCCATCAGCCGGTCGTGATTGACCCGGTCGAAGAATTTGGCCAGGTCAATATCCACGACGAACCGATAGCCTTCGATGATGTAGGCTTGCGCCTGCACCACCGCTTGGTGAGCGGAGCGGCCCGGCCGGAAGCCGTAGCTGTGCTCGCTGAATGTTGGGTCCCACAGCGGCTGAAGCCGCAGCAGGATTGCCTGCTGGATCACACGATCAATGACGGTTGGAATGCCGAGGTTGCGCGTCCCGCCGTCCGGCTTCGGGATTCTCACCCGACGCACCGGTTGCGGCTGGTAGCGCCCCTGCAGTAGTTGATCTTCGATTTCCGGCCAGCGCGCTTTGAGAATGGCCGGCAGTTGTTTGACGGTGATACCGTCAATGCCGGGCGCTCCCTTGTTGCGCACCACCGCGTCCAACGCAGCTTCTATATTGTCTGGGTCACAGATCGCCTCCATAAGATGTTCTGTGGATGCCGGGCTTTTGGGTTCGGCCGTCGCCACGATCGTTTCGACCTCTTGCGCGTCCCGACGCGGGGCTTCACCCCGCGCAGGCATCGGCAAGTCCAACTCAAGTTGGTATGGCGGTCGCGATGCGGTCATGAGACGTCCGGTCTACTTGCCCTTTCCTTCAACCCCTCATCGGGGACCGTTCGGGCCTTCAGCCGGCAAGCCGACCTAATACGCCCTCTGCTGACTTCTGCATCGCGGTCAGAACGCCTTGCGGCATCCTCAGTCCCGAAGGACACGATGCAGATCTCTCGGAGTAAGTCCGACAGCCTTCATCGCACACCCGCCGGATTTACAACTCTGGCCATTGATGGAGATGGACTTCGCGAATGCCTGCCCGCTCGTCCGACCAGTGCTGCCTCGTATCCGATTTCTGTTCGTCGGGTCGCGACTTTGCTCCACGCTTCCTTCAGACGGTCCCTCGCGGTTCCGCCCTTGCGCTTCGCTAGTGCTTCACCTCCATCAGGTTACACAAGGGACTTTCACCCCCAAGCTGTCGGACATGTCAGACACACAGGCTGACGCTATCGCGCCCCCGCTTCGCGGCTTCGGCCTTGACGGCCTGACGCCGTCCCGGTTTGGGCTTCCCGTGCAGCTAAGGGTACGATCTGGAAGCGCGGTGGTGCTTCCAATCGTGAACAGAGAGGCAGCGGAGCGTACGGCGTCATACCTAATAGTAATCTCGGTTCTTGCTGACACAAAATTGCGGTTTATCAGCTGCGTGGTCGTCTTCGTGGATGCCGGCCAGGTCGCATTGATATTCGAGCGTGAGCCCAGCAGGCAGGCTCTCATCAAGCGCGGATGCAGTCGCATCAACGTGGCGCAATCTCTGGCCGATTTGTACGCCATAACACGCCAGAGCATCCGAACGGACCGTCGCCCTTTTGCTTGCATCAGCATCGCTGGTTCATGCTGTTCGAGATTCTCGGATCGGCAGAATTGAGATCGTCCGGCACAGGATATAGCGATGCCAAGGCAGACAGCGATCCCGCCATCACTTGCCCCCCGACTCATCAGTCGCGAGGCTGCTGCCGCCTATATCTGCGTGTCACCCAACACGTTCGACGCGATGGTGAAGAACGGCCAAATGCCCCGAGCAAGATTGTTCGGAAAACGACGGCGAGCTTGGGACGTGCGCCAGCTTGACATTGCCATTGATGAATTGCCGTTCGATGGCAATAATACCCGCGTTGACGAAACGTGGAGCGATGTCGATGCCCCGGAAGCTGCCCCTTCATCGCACGCATCGAAAGCTATGACCTTCTGCTACCACCTGAGAGCAGACAAAGCCAATGTTTGTGGGATGATCTTGAATTATCAGGGCTTCTGAGACCGCTGGCGCTCCCTAGGGCCGTCATTCTAATTTCTTCTGGATATTTTTGGTTCGATTTTCAAAGACTTAGCTTTTTCACCTCTCCAAGACGTAAGACGGACTGTAAGACGTTTTGCTACGTCCCGCACTGTCTATGCCCCGTCTCATTGGCGACCGTATCCGCCTGAAATTCGGGCCGGCCAGCTGTCGGCGGTGCTAATTAGCTGACCGCCTGGCGCGGCTACCGCGAGGTGAGCCCAGTCGCCATCCTGTGGTCGACCGTGGCGCTGCTGCCGCGTTTCTATTCTCCCGGAAATCGCTGACGCCAGAGTCGACGATATCCAACTGATGTTCATCTGGCCGGTCCGCTTTGCCGCCGCTGCGATCCACGTCGTGACCTGACTGCGTTGGCGTGTGGGTTTCGTGAGCAGTGGTTCGCTTCCCTTCTCCCCTTGTGGGAATATGCGGCTATATGTAACCGATTGACGCAAAGGGCAAAACGGAAAGTGGTGTCCGTATAGTGTCCGTTGTGCGGGGTTCCTACTGCCCTCGTGGCCCGTGATGTGCTGGCGCGGCTTGCGCGGTGTCCTGTGCCCTGCGCTCCCAGCGCGCTGTGCGGCCACCGTGGCGCGACCCCGGTCACGCGCGGTCGGTGCCGCCTGCCCGCTCCTTGGCTCTGCTGCTCCCGGCGCGCGCCGCCTCCGGGAAGGCTACTTCGCCAGATGCCGGTCGAATAACGCCGCAAGCTCGCCGAAATGCTCCTTGGTCTCGGCCGCGAACGGATCGACGCCATATTGGCCATGCGACTGCCCTTCGAACACATGCAGGTCGGACACCACGCCGGCCTGACGCAGCTTGCGGTGGACCCGCACCGTATTGGAGAGGAACAGATCACGCGTGCCCGACGTGAGGATGGTGGGCGGGAAGCCGGCGAAATCGCCATAGACCGGCGAGAGTTGTGGATCCTTGAGGTCGGTGCCGCCCGCATAGAGCTTGGCGGCGTCGCCGAGCCAGCCGTCATTGCTGACCAGAACGTTGTCGATCATCTCCATCGTGAAGAACGTGTCCCCTGTCTTGGTCATGTCGGACCACGGCGTGCCGGGTGCGGTGGCGGCAGGAAGCGGCAGCCCCTCCTTCTTGGCGCGCAACACCATCGCAAGCGTCATGCCGCCGCCGGTGGAGGTGCCGAAGATCGCCATCCTCTTCGGGTCGTTGGTCTTGACGACCTCCTTCCACACCGCCATCGCGTCATCCATCGCGGCCGGATAGGGATGGTCGGGCGGCATGCGGTAGTCGATCGAAACGATCCTGAACTTGCCGTAACCCGCCATCAGGATCGCTTCGCGTGTTCCCGATTCGCCGGGAAAGAACACGTATCCGCCGCCGTGCAGATGCACGAGCAGCCGGTCGCGGTTCGCCTCCGGGACGCTGTCGGGCGTGACCATGAAGGCGTTCACGCCACCGATCTTGACCGCCTCGACCTTTACCCCGAGCCGAGCGCGCAGGTCCGGCAAGGTCTTCACGCGCGCCTCGGCGCTCGCATTGATCCGCGCCTTCCAGGCGGCGGCATCCTTCGGGAGCAGGTTCCAGTCCGGCGGCAGCGGCGCGGCGATCAGGGCCTGCGTCGCCGGGCTGACGTCCGCGTCGGGGATCGGAATGTCGCGCGCGGGCACCTTGCGAACGCCGCCTTCAAGCGCGAGCGCGCTTCCAGACGCGATCACGAACGCGAATATGAGCGCGAGAGGTCTTATTTTCATGCGCCGCCTCCCGTTCGAGAGCGCGGTCTTGAGGCGCCGCGCCTCGTTAACGAACGGTCGGACCGGGGCGTACGACTGTCAACGCCGTTCGCGCATCCCTCAAGGCTTTGTGACCGGCTTTCAGGGCGCCGGGAGGTGCGCGCCGAAACGATACGATGGTGACGTGGCGACGATGACAGGCCAGACCATCCGCATCGGTGCGTGCAGCTCGACCGGGTGCCGCCGCGTCCATCGCACCGCACGATGCTGGCGAACCATGTGCTCGCACGGCTCGACCGCTGCCGTGTCCTCGCGGTGCCGCTCGACAGTCAGCGTGACGCTGCCGCGATGGTCGAGGTCGTTGTGCCCGACGCGCGACGATGGTGACGGCGCCCACCAAGCACCCAGCAGCACCATGCAGGCAGCAGCACCAGCACGCTCGATGCGCGCGACGGGTAGCCCTCCCCATTCAAGGTACTGTGGAGGGCAGAGGAAAGTGCCGGGACCGCGCGACCGCGCCTTTTGAATATATTTGCGACAGCGCATTCCGAGTTAAATTTTATGCGGGCTGGTACACATATGGCGGTGCGCGAGGTGGCGCGTGTCGAATACGGAAACCGTGATCATCATGGGTTGGAACGCCCGGAGCCTGCACGAGGTTTAGATATATTGCGCATCATCGCGGCGGCGCTGATCGGCGCGTTGGATTGGAGGCGTCACATGAAAACCATCGTGGACGAAGCCGGAGAGGTCATCGCGAAAGCAACGGATGACCATACGCTGGTCGGCGGCCACCACCGCCTCGCGGTGGCTGCCAGCCTCAGTAAAAAACTGTTCTGGCGAGATACCGGCGAACCTGTAAAGCTTGATAACTTCTTCAAGCATTAAGGAAGTTCTCTTCGACATACAGCCTGAGCCGCTCGCCGAGCGTGTGGCGCATGTCGAACGCTCAAGCGCTGATCTTCATCGCGGCGGTCGCCATCGCGGTCGCGCTGGTGCTGCTGCTGTGGTTGGCGTAAGCGTTGACCGCGAGCGTCAAGGCGAGATCAGGCTCGCGGAGCAGCTGGGCTAACGCATGAACTCCCACCAGACCGCAAAGGCAGCGGTGGCGAAGATGGCCGTGATGCCGATTGAAATTAATAGCGAGAGTGCAGCTAGCTTGGTCCAGTCTCTCACTGTTGCCGCGCCCCATCGGCTCCATTGCCGCGTGCCAATTGTGTCGCCATTTTTTTTGTGGGGCTATGTCGCTTTTTTCACAGGTGCGTGAGCGTTGACCGGCCGGCGGAGGCGCGGGCTTTAGCTGGCGGCTTCAACCGAAAAGGACAGCGATAGCGGATCGAACGCACGGCCCGGCATATGCAACGCCGGACGCCGTCACTGCCGACGATGCCGTGGTGGCAGCAGGATGATGGGGTAGAAAGGGTGAGCGCGCGCTGGCGCTCAGACCCGCCTCACTGCGGCAAATCCTTGCAGAGCTTGATTAGGATCATGACTGTCGAGCCGATTGCGACTACCACGGGGCAGACAAACGGCAACTCTTCCAGCAAGCCGACAAGCACCGCTCGAACGTGGAGAGTTCTCTTCACATGCGCAAAGCGCCAGCCTGCCACACCCATCGGACATATCCGTTTGGCCCCCAGCAGCAGCGGTCTGATCTTCAACGGCGTAGCGAGGCCCTTGGCTATTGCCAATTCGGGTGTTCCCTAGATCAAGGTGAAGGAACCCTTTATCTTAGGTACACGCGTTGCCAAGGCAGGCTCGGGAAGATGCGAGCCGATTGTGCCCGTCGTGACAGCCACGCGGCCTTGATTGGACACCACACACACCGTGTCGTTGATGTGATCCGAAGCTATTCGCCTTGCTAGGAGTATCGCAGCATGTGGAACTGGATGATGCTGGGGCTAGAAAGCAACCGCGTGATCGGGTTGCGGATCGCGAAGTTGATGCGTGGCGGCAAAGCGGCCCAACGCGAAGCCCAGCGCATGGTAAGTGAAAAAATGTTTGCGGCGGCGAAGGCCGGTACAAGCCTGATGGCTGGTGCCTCGGGAGACAAAATTGTTGAGCAGTATCGAAGAAAGGTGGCGGCAAACGCCAAACGGCTCAGCGGCAAAAGAACACGGCGCAAACGAAAATCAAGCTAACGCTTCGCTGCTGGGTCTACTTAGCTTGATCGCCCACAGTCGGTAGGCGTCGTCCTCGTAGGGGTCTGGCTCTGTGACCAGCTTGCATCGAGCAAGCGCATGTAGGGTGATCATGTGCTTCTCGGCACAAGTAGAAGAGACGGTCCGGGAGTCGCGCCGTCTTGCTTCCTCTAGGTTGGTCTTGTTTTCCACTGAATACACAGGGTCTAGCTTTCAAATGGACCGCTCCCTCTCGCGGCGCTACTTTTCCCATGGTCTTTAGCGTGGCACGGGGAGGCGTTCGATGGAGGAGTATCGAGCCTACATGATGGGGCACGATGACCATATCACGAGCCGGATTGATATACGCTGCTCCAATAAGGAGGAAGCGCGGCGTCTTGCGAAGACCTGCGTTGATGACTACGCCGTGGAGCTTTGGCAAGCCGACCGCTTCATAGAACGCTTTGAGCCTAGATTTCAGCGAATGACGGGTTAGAAGCTGCTGAGTTTAGCCACCGCATCCCAACAGATGGCGATACCCACGGTCGGTCATCCATCTGGCACGCGAGAGGTGGCTTTCGAAGGCTTGCCGTGCGCGATCAGCCTCGGTGTCCGGGTCGATGCGCAACACGATCCGACAGACTTCACGCCAATCGGCGCCTTGTTGATCAGCATCAAACACGCACATGTACGTGATCATGTGCTGCTTATCATAGTCAGTTAGGGCTGCTTCGGTTGGGACTACATCAGCGACGTGTGGATCGATTGGCGCGTCTTCATAGGGCCTTCTCGCGGCGAGAGTACAACAAGTAGCATACAACGTCGGCCACGGCTTTGGGTCAAGCCGCATACCCAGCTCGGAAACGCACCGGCTCTAATATGACGATTGCATGACACAGGGATGCCGCAGATGCTGGCTGATCCTCGTTTTCAACATGAGCAAAACGTGGAGATCGATGTTACGCCGCGTGCGTGGAGAAGAGCACCTTTTGTTGCGCCGGTACTTCCGCGCGGCAACTGCATAGATACCATTTGTACATACTCTCTTCCTTTACTTACCGCGCCCTCCCCTCGCGGCCCCCCAACCCACATCTATTCGTATCAGAGGACCTAACATTGAGCCAACGCACCGTTGGAATGCCGGAATTTAATGAATTGATCGATATGGCGCGGTTGCTAGTGAATTTGTGGGAAGCCGCGCAACGGCTGCCTGAAGAATCAGAGCGGCGGGACGCATTCAGACAGATCAGCGGCTTCCAGAGGCGGGTGGCGGCATTGGTTACACGCGCCCTTTAGGCTCTCAGGGATGTCATGTCGGGCCATGCAGTGGCTACCGATCCAACTCGCGCCGGAAGATTGCGATTTGGAGGTAGGTGAACTTGATAAGACTGGCATTATGCCATTGCGTTTTCCATGCCGTCGAAAATTAGGGGGATGGTACAATGCTTGGGCCGATGAGCCTATTTTGATTTTTCCGACGCACTGGAGGATGTGGCGCGCACCAACAAATTGGTAAGCTGATTTTTGCGGACGCGCGCACTTTTTGAAGAGTGGAACCACGTTATGAAGACAGCGCTTTGCTTCGCTATGTTGCTCATTCCCACGATTGCGCTCGCTCAAGGCGCAACACCAAAAAAGCGACCGACCGTCAGCGCGAAGCCGATCGTTCAAACAAAGCCGAAGGCGCCCGTTGGTTGCAAGCTCGTTGGAACGGTCAAAGGGACGAAGCTCTGGGCGGGCGAATGCACGGCGACACCGGAGCTAAGAACAGGCACGGCATCCGAAGCGCCCGGCCCGTCCGTTCCCGACGCGGCGAGCGGGGCCACGCCGAAGGATCAGCAGTAACGCGCTGCTACTATGTGTAACCTCTATTCAATTACGACCAATCAGAGCGCAATCGCCGCCCTCTTCCGGGTAATGAACCATTACGTCGGCAATCTTGCGCCGATGGCGGGCGTGTTTCCTGATTATCCCGCGCCGGTCATTCGCGATGCGGGCGACGAACGGGAATTAGTTTTGATGCGCTGGGGCATGCCGCCACCGCCGCGCACTGGCGGCCCACCGGTCACGAACATTCGCAACACCTCATCGCCGCATTGGCGCGGCTGGCTGAAGCCGGAGAACCGTTGCCCCGTGCCGTTCAACAGCTTTGCTGAATATGCGCCAGAGCCGAACCCCGAGACCAAGAAAACGGATGTCGCCTGGTTCGCGATCAATGACGATCGGCCGCTAACCTGCTTCGCGGGCATCTGGACCGAGTTCAAAGGCGAGCGTGGCACGAAATCAAAGCCGATCCCGGGTCCGCATAACGTCTATGGCTTCCTCACCACGTCGCCGAATGCCGTCGTCGAGCCAATCCATCCCAAGGCGATGCCGGTCATCTTGCTGACGGATGAAGAGCGGGATGTTTGGATGCGCGCGCCGTGGGACGAGGCGAGGACGCTGCAGCGACCGTTGTCGGAGGATGCGCTGAAGATCGTCATGCGGGGAGCAGACAAGGAAGACAAGGCTGCGGCCTGAAGCAGTTGCTAATGCACCATTCGGCCCACTATCAGACCTAACGCGCAGGCTTTACGTCGCACTGAGCCAACATGACGACCGAGGAGTTTTGCTATCTCTCTGACGGTGATCTTCTGACCAACCATTTCGATGAGCTGACTGATCTCTTTCTCGGACCAATCCGTTGCTCCAATGCCTCGCGTCTCGGCCAGTTGACGTTTTCCGATAGTGATCCTACGAGCGTTCACTAACCTCACCACCGTCTTGCACTTGGGACATTCGTCAGATCGAATTTCATATCTGGCGTTTACAAGCTCGACTGCGATGGAACGTCGCTCAACACCACATGCGACGCACATTGGGCTGGCTGTCATGGCGTGGGTCCTCGGCAAATCACCCCGAGCATACTTTCTCGGAAGACCGGATGGCTATGACCGCCCCGCAAAAACACGGGGATACCGATGTGCCGCGGGCTGGGTAAGGTTGAGGAGTTAGCTTAATGCGCGATACGAGTTACGACGTCAAAACGCTCAGCTATCGATAGAGCGCCGGGCAATTCCCCCAAGTTCAGTCCCACGGCAAAGCCATCAGCGGACATGGTTGCGTGGCGACTTTGTTCTTCAACGGAGTGCTCTACGGATGGCTAGGTCGTGGTCGTTTGCAGATGATCGTCGCGTTATTGAACTCGCCAAAGCGTCAAAGTCGTTAGAGGAAGCGGCTCGGATCATGAAGCGCACGCCTCAGCGCATTCGCAAAGTCTCAATGCGGTTAGGAGTTTCATTCAAGGCAGCCGCAAAAAAGAAATAGAAAACGTTGACCGCACATTGTGCATTGGGGGAAGCCCGTCACAGAAGTTGTGAATGACGCTTATTTCAAGAACGTCCTGAAGGAACTTACTAATCGGCGAACGGTTGAGTGTCGCCGGTTTCCTGTTGCGTTGGAGTATTGCGATGCCCAGAGCGGGCTGGTCACCGAGTACCGTGCCGTACGGCGCGGATCAGACAGTTTATCTGGTAGTTGATCGCTTTAGCAGCGGCAGTGTCTACCGCGAAACCGAGATCGAGCGCACGGACTTCGAAACCATCATCAGCGACTTTATGACCGGGCAGTTCAACGATCCGGTTCGCGTCGTAGCCTTCAACACTTTGGAGCATTGGGCGGACGACGTCTCCCCAGATGTCGCGCACGAAATTCAGACCCGGTGCGACATTGCGGGCGAGCCCGTGCCTGAGCATCTCCGAGACTTCGTTGACGCCTGCGCTGGGCCGGCGCGGCAATTGGCATTACGACTGGTTTAGGCGGCGAGGAGTGCATGGCATTTCAACGCAAGAAGCCTGTCGCGATTGGCGTCAAAGCACCGTATCCCGGTTTCATCGAACCGGCCCTCGCGACATCTATCCAAAAGGTACCGAACGGCGAACGCTGGATACACGAAATCAAGTTCGATGGTTACCGGGTGCAGGTCCACCTCGTGAACGAGGCGGTGAAGGTCTTCACCCGGCGCGGTAACGACTGGACCAAGCGTTTCCGGAAGATTGCTGACGACGCCTGGCATATCGCCGCCGGTTCGGCGATCATCGATGGTGAGGTCGTCGTCCCTTCCGAGAACGGCACGACGGACTTTTCCGTTCTGCAGAATGAGCTAAAGGGTAAGTCGAAAAAGATCGTGCTGGTCGCATTCGATCTGCTCTACCTCAATGGCTATGACCTACGGAAGCTGCCGCTGGTTGAGCGCAAGGTGCACTTGAAGAAGACTATCGACGGCACCGACATCCAATTCAGCGAAAGCTTCGAGGTCGATGGAGCGGAAACGTATGCCCACGCCTCCAAGGTCGGACTTGAGGGCGTCGTCTCTAAGGTGCGCGACAGCGCGTATATCTCCGGCAGGGGCAACAACTGGGTCAAGAAAACCTGTGCCCAGCGCGAGACGCTGACCATCGCTGGTTTCGCGCTCGACGGCAACAAGTGGGACGGCATCTACGTCGGCCGGCGCAAGGGCGAGGATCTGATCTACGCCGGCAAGGTCGACCACGGCTTCGACAAGACCTCGGCGGCAGCACTACGCAAGCGACTGACGCCGCTGATCCGCAAAACCCAGCCCTACACCACACCAAACGCATCGCGCACAAGGGCATCTGGGTCGAACCTGAGTTGCTAGCCGAGATCGAGTACCGCGCCAAATCCGCCGAGGGCAAGGTGCGCCATCCCTTCTTCAGGGGCCTGCGGGAGGACCTGTGATGGACATCTACGACGATGCCGAATGGACCGCGATGGATATAGACGACCTCCGGGCTGCGATCGAACATGGTCGCTCGATCGAGGAGGCGGCCGAATTTTTGTGCCGCTCGGGCACCGTGGATGAAGTGGCCCGTAAGGCCGATGAACTCAGGTTGGAGCCGCCGGACTGGCAAATGACGGTGCATCCCAGCCACACCGGCCGAGCGGTTCGAAGGATCAAACCCTCGGCTTCCTCATGAGGTCAAGATCGTCCGGCAGCGGCGATCCGGGCGAAGACGCCCACGTATCGATACCTGCCGCAGTTTCGCTCTGCCGAGCCTTTAGAAGCAGGCGCTCGCGCACGGGCCCTGCAGGCAGCCGAGCCGCCTGCTCGCGCGCATCTTGCGCGCTTTTCAGAAGGCGATCCTTGAATGAAGTTTCATGCATGACCCGGCGGCGCCGGATGATCGGCTTGCTTTCGCGTTGCGCCGGCTGTTCCTCTACAACGGCCAACATTTCCGGGGGAACGGTCGCGTCGTTGCCACGCGCCTTCTCGGACAAAAAGCGTTCAAGGCTTTCAACGAATTAATAGCTGCGGGCAAGGTGACGCCAGCTCTGCGCCAACAATTCATGGTCACTGCGGATCGCGGGATCGATCGAGTGTACAGCGCGGTGCTCTGCATTGGTCGCCCGCTCGAGACAATTCGAAATATGCCCATTAAGTTTGAGGAGCAAGGCCCATTCCTCCCTCGATCCCTTCCCAATTCATAACCTGCTGAACGGTCAGTTGGGCAACACCAAACCACAAACAAGTGCTCCCGTCTGTGTAAGAGTGAACACAAGAGGCCTGGCCGGCTGGGAAATCCCCGTAGCTAGTCAAATGGTTCCCTCGGGGCGGACTCCGCACCTCTGGTGGTTTCAGTCAATGAACATACTCCTTAAACCGCGGTGAAGCGCGTGGCGATCTCATCGGTGCGTCTGATCGAATCGCGGATAACGTTGGCTTGCGCCTCGAACTCAAGCGCCTTGGCCGCCCACGATTCGGCGATCCCGGTCCGGCCGCTCGTGCTCGCTTGCGCTTCCAGTTTTCTGGCAAGGGCGACGCGTTCGTCGAGCGCCCGCAACGCGCTTCCGAAGGCCCGCTTTAAATTCTCGTCGAGCGCGAGGCTCATGATTTCTGCCGAATAGGCATGGCCGACATGGCATCGGTAGCGCACAAGTTCACCTTCCTCGATTTCCCACATGATCCCGTGGCAGTCGGGACAGGCGAGTACCGACCGACGGCCGATTTGATCCATTTCACTCATGCTGCCGCGTCTACCGCTTGCGATGTTGACTTCATATTTGAGGTGGCTTGGGACCGGCACTGCTTGACCTGCTGGTTGCCGCACCAGCTTTTCGAACAGCGCCGGCATGCCAAGGAGGCCGACGACATGATCGGGCTGCGAACGGATCATGGCCGTGGCGGGCATTTCCGGAAAGGCGGCGTCGCCTGGGTCCTGCACCACCGTGATGCCGCCGGATTGCTTCAGTGCCGACAGGCCGGCTGCGCCATCCCCCAGCGTCCCGGTGAGGACGGCGCCAACCGTCCTAGGACCACAACACAGGGCCGCGGACCGGAATAGCGGGTCGAGCGACGGCCGGGAGTTGTTCTCGCGCGGCCCCGATCCCAGCCGCAACTGCCCGCTCTCCACGATGAGGTGCCGCTCGGCCGGCGCGATATAGATATGACCTCTTTCAAGCCTATCGCCATCCACGGCGAATTTGGCCGGGAGCGGACCCGCCTGAGTGAGGATGGCATCGAGCGCCGAACGGAATTGGCTGGACAGATGGATCGTCACTAAAATCGAGGCGGGGAAGTCGCGCGAAAACTCGCCGGCAAGGAAGCGCAACGCCTCGAACCCTCCGGCCGACGTCCCAATGGCGAGAACATCGCGATTAGCCATTGAAATGCTCCAAGCCCCAAAAGGGGAACCCGCGGCCGGATCATTCGTTCCGGAAAAGTCGGTCCAATATTTCCTTGCCGAAACTCCTGATAAATGGGCCAAATGCCGTCTGCTATCGATAAGCAACCAACAAAGTAAAAATGAGCCGCGCGATGGGTGAAGCAAGCGAGGAGGAGCGGAACGAGGATGCTGAGCCTGGCCGCCCCAAAACCATCGTGGTCGGCATCGGCGCCTCTGCCGGCGGCGTCCGTGCATTGCAGCATCTGTTCGAGGTGCTGCCCGAGAAAACGGGCGCGGCCTTTGTCGTGGTCGTGCATCTCGACCCGGACGTGCGCAGCGAGATGTCCAACATTCTGGCCACGCGCACCCGTATGCCTGTTCTCCAGGTGGGTAACCCGGTGGCGCTGCAGCCGGATCACGTCTACGTAATCCCACCCGACCGCCGGCTGCACATCACCAACGACGAGATCGCCACCGCGGAATTTGACGAGCCGCGCGGGAAACGGGCGCCGATCGACCTGTTCTTCCGCTCGCTGGCCGAACAGCATGGCGACGGTTGCGCCGTGATCCTGACCGGCGCCGGGTCCGACGGCGCCGTCGGCGTTAGGGCCGTCAAGGAGTCCGGCGGAATCATTCTTGTGCAGGATCCCACCGAAGCCGAATTTCCCTCGATGCCGCGCGCCGCCATTGCGACCGGCATTGCGGACTTCATCCTGCCGATCCGCCAGATAGCCGAGCGGCTGACCGAACTGGTACGCGAAAAGAGCCTTGGCGCCCCGTCGGACCTGGGCGGGTTGAATCCCGATCTCATGCGGCGGATCCTTGCGCATGTCCGGGTTCGGACCGGGCACGATTTCACCAAATACAAGCGGGCGACGATCCTGCGCCGGATTGCGCGCCGCATGCAGGTCACCAGGTCGGACAGCCCGAACGCCTATTACGACGTGCTGCGCGACAATCCCGACGAGGCGCCGGCGCTACTCGGCGACCTCTTGATTTCGGTGACGTCGTTCTTCCGGGACAAGGAAGCGTTCCGGACGCTCGAGATTCAGGTCATTCCGCAACTGTTTCAGGGCAAATTGTCCGATCGCGTGATCCGCGTCTGGGTGCCCGGCTGCGCCACTGGTGAAGAAGCCTATTCGGTCGCGATGCTGCTGCTGGAGCAGGCCTCCCGACAGGATATCCGACCAACGATCCAGGTCTTCGGTTCAGACATCGACGCCAAGGCGCTCGCGATGGCGAGAGAGGGCCACTACCCCGCGGCCATCGAAGCCGACCTCAGCGAAGACCGCTTGCGGCGCTTTTTCGTGAGGGAAGCCAACCATTATCGCGTTCGCCAGGAATTGCGCGACCTGGTGCTGTTTGCGAGCCATAGCCTGCTCAAGGATCCGCCGTTCTCGCGTCTCGATCTCATCGCCTGCCGCAACCTGCTGATCTATCTGGATCGAGACCTTCAGGAGATGGCGTGCAATACATTTCACTACGCACTCAATCCCGACGGATTTCTGATGCTGGGCTCATCGGAGAGCGCCGATAACCCGGCCGGACAATTCCGTACGTTCGACCGCAAGGCGCGCATCTACCAGTCCTCGGCGGCCCCGGGCGAGGTTCGTCTGCTGCCGCGCCTGCTCGGCAGCGTGGCCGTCGTCCACGAGCAGGCCGCACGTCCGATGCGGCCGCCCAGCAGCAGCGCGTTGCTGAACGAGGCTGCCTCGCACCGTCAGGCGCTTGAGAAACTTGCGCCCCCCAGCATCCTGGTCGATCAGTCGCATCGCGTTCTCCACATGTCCGAAAATGCCGGGCGTTTCCTGCAGCCGGCCGGCGGACCGCTCAGCGGCAATATCGTCGATCTGGTCCGGCCCGAACTGCGGTTTGAACTGCGGTCGGCCCTGCACAGGGCTTTCGAAACCTCGAAACCCTGGCTTAGCTTGCCTATTCCGGTTCGCTTCAACGGCTCGCCGCATCGGGTGCTGATGCACATCAAGCCCGCCGACGACCATGACGACAATGGACAAGACAGGGCGATAGTGCTGTTCATCGAAGGAGGCTCGGTTGAAGAGGTTACCGAAGGTCAGTCGGCTGAGAACGCTGCAGGCAACGAAATCATCAACCACCTGCGCGAAGAGTTGCAGCAGACCCAGGCGCGGCTACGGACGACCCGGGAGGAATCGGAGAGCGCCAATGAGGAATTGCGCGCAGCCAACGAGGAACTGCAATCGATCAACGAGGAATATCGCTCGACGTCCGAGGAGCTTGAAACCAGCAAGGAAGAGCTACAGTCG
The DNA here is from genome assembly GCF_054059515.1 of Bradyrhizobium sp. URHC0002. NCBI lineage: Bacteria > Pseudomonadati > Pseudomonadota > Alphaproteobacteria > Hyphomicrobiales > Nitrobacteraceae > Bradyrhizobium > Bradyrhizobium sp. URHC0002. The sequence goes on from NZ_JBSSCF010000001.1 coordinate 8,064,682, forward strand.
ATCAACGAAGAATTGCAGACCGTTAACAGCGAACTCAAGCTGAAGCTGGAAGCGGTTTCGCGCGCGCACAGCGATCTTCAAAACCTGATGGCGGCGACCGATTTCGGAACCCTGTTCCTCGATTCCAGCCTGCGCATCAAGCGATTCACGCAACAGGTCACCGAACTGTTCAGCATCACGCCGAGCGACGAGGGTCGTCCGATCTCGGATTTCGCCCACCGGCTGGAATATGACGGCCTGGTTGGCGATGCCCGCAGGGTGCTCGCCAACCTCACGCCCATCAGGCGCGAAATCCGCAGCCGCGACAACCGCTGGTACGATGTTCGACTGCGCCCCTATCGCACGGTCGATGACAAGATCGACGGCGTCGTCCTCACCTTTGTCGACATGACGGACCGACGGCATACGGAAGAAGCGCTCAGCACGAGCGAACGCAGGCTCCGCCAGGAGACACAGCTGGTTGAGCTCTCGCGCGATCCGATCTTCATCTGGGATTTCAGCGGCACGATTTTGCAGTGGAATCGTGGAAGTGAGGAACTCTACGGCTACAGCCGCGACGAAGCGGTCGGAAAAAAGAAGGACAGGCTGCTGGGCACGATCGTGCCTGGAAGTTCATTCGCGGAGCTGCGCGTAAAGTTGCATGATGAAGGCAACTGGAGCGGCGAACTGAAGCACCGGACCAAAGACGGCCGGGAATTGATAATCGAGAGCCGCATCGTCCTCGAGATGGTCGAGGGGCAACAACTCGCCCTCGAGAGCACGCGTGATGTGACCGAGCGCAGGGTATGGGAGACGCAGCAGAAGCTGATGCTTCTCGAACTGACGCACCGCGTCAAGAATACGCTGACGGTCGTGCAGTCGATAGCGCATCAAACGCGGCGCTTCAGTAAGTCCTACGAAGAATTCACCGACCGCTTGGACGGCCGCCTCGCCGCGCTGGCCGCGGCCCATTCGCTACTGGTGGATTCGGACTGGAGGGGCGCCGATCTCGCGACGCTGGCGCGCAGGCAATTCGAACCTCATGTCGGCGGCAATCCTGATCGGGTCAGGATCACAGGCGAGCCGGTGTTCCTGCCTCCTGATTTGGCAACGCCGTTCGGACTAGTCTTCCACGAGCTTGCGACCAACGCCGCCAAGTACGGCTCGTTCTCGCAGCAAGCGGGCACCGTAGATATGGATTGGAGCCTGCAGACCCGGAATGGCCAGCCACTTCTTACCGTGACGTGGCGCGAACGCGGCGGCCCGAGAACCACGGAGCCGAAGACAAGAGGTTTCGGAAGCGAGTTGATCGACCGAGCGATCCCGAATGCGACCGTACGGCGTGAATTCACCTCTGGCGGGGTGCTCTGCACGATCGAAGTACAGTTGCCGAAAGCGCCTGCCGTGAGTCTGTAACGCGCGCCGTCCCGAACTAACCTCGGTAGCGACCTCGGTCACAGGAGGAAGCGGCCGGGGGGTCGTCGTCGAATTGTCCCTCGGCGGCCCCACGCACAACGCTCGCGGTCACAGCCAGGAAGGTCCCATTGATTTTTCTTCGGTGCATTTGATTGCCGATAAATTAAAGGCCCGCCAGCGTGAACCGGCGGGCCTTTTCAATCGGGGTGGGGTCAGGATCGGCAAGATTGCAGCGAAGAACCCTGTCACGTATTTCATGTCCCACCCCTGGTGCAAACGGATCGCTTGCGTGATGCGCGACAATTCTTGTTCAGGTTCACGGCTTTGGCCGAGCATCCAACTCAACTCAGCTCCGTTTCGCATCTCAGCTCAAAAATAGGAAGTTAGGGCGGTGAGGCTCGGAACCGTGGACGAGTTGGTCCGTTTAGCCTTACGATTTCACACGATGGAGAGCCCTATGAGGGTGCGTATTGCGATTTTAGCGGCGGCCGCACTACTGGCTGCCAACGTTTCGAACCCGGCTGAGGCGCGAGGTTTCGGGATGCATGGTGGTTTCGGCCATGTCGGTGGCTGGGGACATGGTGGCTGGGGACATGGAGGTGGGGGGTGGGGCGGCGTCGGACTTGGACTTGCGACCGGAGCCCTGGTCGGTGCTGCGCTTGCCGGTCCGTACTATGGAGGTGGGTACGGCTATCCATACGGCTATGGCTATGATGACGATTATGCGTATGCGCCAGCTTATAGCTATGGCTATGCGCCGGTTTCCTACGGTTATGGCTACTCACCCTACCGAGTTTACAGACGCCACGTAGGTTATCGCGCGTATGGGCACCGGGCAGGATATGGTGCCTACGGCATGTCCCGGGTCGGATATGGCGGATATCGCGCCGGCGTCGTGCGAGCGGGATACGGCGGAAGAATGCATGGAGCCATCCGGCACCATTAGTTGGGTGCCCCCTAAGCAAATCTCTATCCAAAATTTTGGAATATCCTCTGGGCCCAGGCCCGGAGGAATTTCCGATGTTAGCTTGCTTGGCAGGACCTGGTGATGGGCCGAACTTGGGGACAGGCAATACTTGCTTTTCCCTTAGAGCTGACGCAGGCGACAACTGCTGACCCATCACGAACCGCGATTCTGGTGAATCCTCGATCAGTTTAAAATGCGCAGCAGGCACTATTCGGCTGCCTGACTACTTGCCATTTTTTCCCGAATTTCCATAATAATGTCGAAAGCCGGACAGACATCCCTCTCCATTGCTTTTTAAAAATGGTTTCCGGGGCCTGGTACTCATGGAGTCTGGTGTCGTGGATAGCGAGGATGCGGACAGGTTTTTAAGGCAAGCGGTCATATGCCGGGAACAATCGAATAAATCGCTCAGTCTAATTGAAGCGGCAAGTTGGCTACAGCTCGCCGATGAATTCGAGAAGCGGGCTAACCGACAGAAATCGAATAAGGGTAGACGCCCTCCTTCCTTTTGGATTGAGTTGCCGTCCGTGCGCGCTGGGGCGAGCGAATGACCGATGCTGTCGCCCTTGCAGTATACGCTACCCTAAGCTTCGTCTTTTTTGGGTTGCTAATTAGTCTTGGTTCCGGAATAACGGTTTCGTTGGCAAGCAAGGACCTGAGCGAAGTTGGCCTTTTCTTTCAGCGTCCCGCATTAGTATGAGTACGCCCAATTTCATTTGCTATTGCAGCTCGATCAAACCTAATTGGGCGGCTGTAGCGCGTTCAGGATGGTCGCAATCACCGGCGACTTCATCGGGTCGGGCCGCTCGCATTCCAGACACTGGAACGTGCGTGGAGGCATGCCGCTGGGCTGAAGTTCAAGTGTCATGGAACGGTGGCAAGTTGGGCAAATGGGCCGATGTCGTGAGTCAGGCATGCGCTTCCCCTTCCCCTAGCGCCAGGCGATGTCTTAAGGCTAGGAGGGTTGCAGGTTCCGAGTCTGTCGGGTGCCATACAGACTTCCGGGGAAGTTGGATTTCTATTTGGCGCATTGCCGGATGGGGAAGCGGAGCAGCCTGCCGGTAAGACAAAGGACGGCCCCAGCTTGACCCCAGCCCCAAAGCTGGGGCCGTTTCTTTGGGTCCATTCATTTGATCCCGACAGGGCCAACATCCTCGACTGAGCGGGAGGTCTGCTTCAAGTCAGAAACAGGCAGTGGCAACGAGCCGTCTGGCTCGTGCCTGGCGCGATATCCGAAATGACGCCAGCCTGCGCACCGACCTCCGCACCCTCACCAATTCGAAGATGCCCGGCCATGGCCGCCTGCCCACCGACCCGGACGAAATCCTCCAGCACGGTTGAGCCCGAAATACCGACCTGTGCGACGATGACACAAGACTGGCCGAGGACAACATTGTGGCCAATCTGCACGAGGTTATCGAGACGCGAGCCAGCGCCAATCACCGTGTCTCGCGATGAACCTCGATCAATCGTCGTATTAGCGCCGACTTCGACGTCGTCTTCAAGTATGACCAGCCCAAGCTGGGGGACAGACAGAAATCCATGTTTTATGGAGGCGAATCCAAATCCTTCCTGCCCGATCCGAGCACCGGGATAGACGTAAACGCGTGCTCCTAACACTGCGTAGCTCAAGCTCACATGCGCGCCAATTCGGCAATCTCGGCCGACAATCACGCCACTTCCGATAACCGCGCAGGGTCCTATCCGACAACCGGGCCCTATCTCTGCCCCGGTCTCAATTACCGACAGCGGCCCGACCTCCGCGGACGGATCGACGAGCGCCCCCTCCGAGACAATTGCGGACGGGTGAATGCCTGGAGAAGCCGCTGGCACGGGATAGAACAGTGCGGCCACACGTGCCCAAGCGGCGTAGGGTTCAGTGGTTTGGATAGCCACCGTACCCGTTGGCACTCGTGCTGCCATGGCAGGACGCACGATCACAGCGCCCGCCAAAGTTTGATCCAGTGCAGAAGCGTAACGTGGGTTGTCCAGAAAACTCACTTCATTCGGGCCAGCCGTTTGCAGAGGGGCAACACCTTCGAGGAGCAGCTCGAGGTCATCAGCAATTCCCCCCGCCCTGTCTGTGACCACGGCAAGTGGATATGGGCCACTTCGACGAAAGAACCTTGCGTCGCCCAAAGTTGCTTTAATCACCCGTGCTCCCAGCTCGCGAACCGGTTCAGTAGCGTTACCATTTTGACTGGTGCAACGAAGCGATCGGCGCGTTGATACAGATCAATTGCGTCAGCTCCATGGGCGACACGCCGCCCCGGGCGGCTCACCTGCCGTGCCCCGCGGGTCTAACAGCGGCCCGCCTCGTCTACAAGCGAGATGCCCGCGCGGCGCCATATGACTACGCGAGCTTCCTTCTTTTGGTATGTCAACGCGCGGCTATGAACTAAAGGCGGACGCCTTTTTCAGCGGCTCAATCAATTCCTCCGCTGAGAATGGCTTTGTGAGAAACGCGACGCAGCCAGAAGCCAGCGCAGCCTCACGAACGGCAGGGGTTTCATTCCCGGTCATGTAGATCATCGGCACGGAAACGCCTGCCGCTTTGAGACCATGTCTCAACTCGATACCGGACCCGTCGTTCAGGTTGATGTCGAAGATGACGCAAGCTGCCTTTTCGACATTGGTGTAGTTTTTGAAAGCCTCTGCGGATGAAAACAGGATGGGTTCATATGCGTGCAGCCTCAACAGCCGCTGGACGGACTTCAGCATGCCCAAGTCATCGTCGACCACTAAAACAAGGCTGGGATCTCTCGACATCATGACCTGTCCGCCGACCTGTCTGAGGCTTTGATATGAGCCTCGGCCGGACAGTTTGACGTAAATCAATGTATGTTGGTTCCAAATCAAAAAGAAAGACTGTCCATATGTCTGGTAGCCGACGCAATGCCGATCCGCTCGGCAATGGACACAAGCTCCGCCAAGGATTTCGCCTCCATCTTCTCCATCACTTTGTGGCGGTGGGCTTTCACTGTACGGGTGGTACAGCCAAGCGCCCGGGCGATCTGCTTGTTGGGATCGCCGCGAACGACAAGCTCGAAAACTTCCCGTTCGCGTGGCGTCAATCGGCCAACTCGGGCGCGCACGCTGTCTAGTTTGTCTTTCAGATCGCGCAATGCTCGGTGGTGCGCTAAAGCCTTTTCAATCGCGCGAAGGAGGTCGTCCGACGTTACCGGCTTGATCAGGAAGTCATCCGCACCGGCCTTGATGGCCTGCACGGTAACAGAAATGTCATGATAAGCAGTGAGGAATATGATCGGCAGCGTTGAGCCGAGTTCGCCGAGTCGCTTTTGCAGCCCCGGACCGTCCAAGCCGGGTAATCGCACATCGAGTAGGATGCAGCTCGGGATGCTTTCGGCTGGCAAGTTGACCAACAAATGCAGGGCCGAAGGATAGATAACAACCTCATAACCGGCTTGCTTTAGTCGACGTTCTATCGCTTGGCGAAAGGAAGCATCATCGTCAACAACATGAACGAAACCAGACAATCTTTTGACCCCGCTGTTGCTTATTTGATGTGTATGCAGCGCCACGCCAGTGGAGTGCTTTGTCAAGTAGTGGACGTGCGGAGTGGGCCGGGTCAACCGTCAGTCTTAGAGTGGGGATGGGATAAAAACGGGACCCTGCCCGTCTTCCGGGGTCCTTCCGAGGGCATGGCTCAATGCTGGGACCGCGCCATTCGCACCTTAGAATATCTGGCGCGTGGAAATCGGTGGTTGCGGTTACAGGGGAGGCAAACCTATGTGATTGGGGGCGTCTTATCAACCAGCTATGGACATCATTCGAGCCGTTAAGTTTTCAAGGTGATCGACTTGCAGCCCGCTCTCGCTCAACCCGCTCTGTTACGTCGCGTGCCATCGCGACCGAGCCAAGCACTTCGCCTTCGGTATCTCCTTTTACAATCACAAAGGTCATCTCGACGTACAGCTTGCGTAATGCTTTTGTGTAGAGCGCGGGTGAGTGTCGGGTGGCCTTGAAGTTTCGAGCGCCCCTCGTCATCGCCGCGTCGAAGCCGCTCCAATGTGCAGCCCGTAGATGCTCGGGTATGATCAGGTCGACACTTTGGCCGAGCGCCTCCCCGGCAGAATAGCCAAACAACGCGATACAGGCAGGGTTTCACCGAATGATCGCTCCCGCTGGGTTAATACAGATGATGGCGTCAGCAACTTGATCGAGGATCATATCGGCCAATATGGACTGCTCTTCCATGGATGCATCTCCTTCGATGGGAACTCCGGTTCACTTTAATCACGTCAGCCGAACGATGAGAATTGGATCACTGCGATCGGAGTATGCTGCCGCGACGCAACAGAAACGAACAGGATGGCTGAGATCGTCACCCACCCGTCCACTGTCGACCCTGTCTCGCCACCGCGATCCAGAAAGCCCGCGACGTCAGCGCGTCGGATTGGCGCAGCACCTTGATTGGAGCCGGACCTACATCAGCAAGCTCGAAGCCGAAGGCGTGCTGCACCGTGCGCCCGATGGCAGCGGCTTCCCGCCCGACCAAAGCGGCGTTGCCTACCTGCGATACTTGCGGCGGGAGCGGCAGTAATCGCCGCGCAGTGAAGCCGATGCGGCGCATGCCAAGGCAAGAACCGAATTGCTACAGATCAGGATCATGGAGAAGAAGCGCGAACTGGTGCGACAGGACGATGTCAATGAACTGATCGACCAGATCGTTGGCATCACGCTGACGCATCTATCGGGCATGTCGGCCCGGTGCTCGCGCGACATGGTCGTCCGGCGCAATATCGACGCGGTCGTGACGCAGATCAGGCGAAAGATTAGCGAGGCGTGCAGCAAAGCAGCCGACGAACGCAACGAGCCGCCGCTCGATGAGCATGACTGAGGCATCGGATTTGGCCGGATGATCATTATCCGCCACTGTTGATGGACCTCAATTAGATTTTGGCGGCGGCTGCGGAGACGTAATTCCGGTTGGCTGTTCGCCGCTTCGTGTCACGGCGACGGGCTGGTCAGTTCCAGCATGAGGAATACAGGTGCCGGTATTAGCAAGCCTTCGTTCCTGAAATTCCCGGGCCTTCCGATAGTCACGCCGTCGTTCGATGTTAGTGGCCGCCAACTTGTCCCACGCCTCATAAGCGTCGGCATATGTTCTTCGGAGTTGCTCTTCGGCGCTGAGGCAATCCGCAAGTTTGTCAAACTGCAAGTCAGTTTGTATCGGGGTCACGCCGCCAATCAGGACGACCAAAATCCATTTCATCGCCATCGCACCACCCACTTGTCTGCCCCAAATGGGGAAGTAGTCAGAAGCAATTCGACAAGCGGGCGGTCGGTTCCATCGGGCATCAACCGGGTCCAAAAGCTGCCCTGACGGCTCCGAAATCCGACTTCCGCTTTACCCTCGAAAGCGTACCCAACTAGCTGCGTCGCCTCCGTTGTGCCCGGCACGCCATCCATCGCAATCTATAGCGGCTTGCCTGTCCCGCGCGGCCCGGCGCATCCTCTCTTATATGGGTACCAAGTCACGCGAGACCATTTACGCCGCGTCGGTTCGGTCTGCAGCAGAACAGGCAGCCGAGGCACGCAAGACTGCCGACCGTTTGGCCTACGCTCGGCCTCTGAAAGATTGCGTTAGGTCAAAGCAGCCCAGCGAGGTGCTGCTACGCTCACTCAGACCATCAGCCGAGCGGCACGGAGGGTGCCGTTGAGGTTTTTGACAGAGGCCCGGACACCCTCATCCGGGCCTCGCGCGTTGAGACTTTGTTCCGGTTATCGTTCGAACATCGAAGAATAATCTGCTTGGCAATTTCGACTCAGTGCGCGTATTAGGAGTCCGGCACAGCACCACTACCAGTCAGCCCCCTGCGGGCCTTGCTCAACTCCGAGCTTATAAAAACGCGCTGGTCGAGCCGATCTCTTTTCAGCGAAACCCCGGAGCGCACGGCTTCTGAAAGCGATGAGCCAGTTCCACAATCGAGCGAACCACGGCAGCATCGTCAGCTTAGGTTTGACGATCCTAAATAGTCGCTCGATACCAAGCAGACTGGCCGCATAAGCACAAACGATGGTGACGGTGCCGGTGATCCAATGCCCTGCACCTGCTATCGCTACTGCGGCGAGCTTGAGGGGCTCAACAAGGCTGGTTGGAATGGCAAGCACCATCAACGATTGGTAAGGGCCCAATCCCTCAATGTACCGCCTTAACCTTGTTAGCAAATGACCCTGCCGCCGTGTTGCCATCTGACTTCAGCGTTTGTCTTCGTCTTGCCATCCGGTGATACCTCCCCCATTGTGCGAGGGCAACGCGCATTGATCCGTCCCGTTCCAGTTTTTTCCCGACCGGAATCATCGCAAACAAAGGCGTCTGGGTGCTGAGATTCGCTAAAGCATTGAAAAATTGCGAATGTTACAAGCGACCTCTACAAGTCGCGCGATACCTACGGCAATTTCCTTCGCCCCGCTCCCCTAGCGCGTCCTTGTTTTCGCAGGCACGCCGCAATTGCTCGCATTGGCCGTTGCGCGTGAACAGCCGCACACGCTTGCCGTCGCGCTTGACTACTTTGTGAATCCATCCCGCCGGTCAGGAACCTTTGCGGCCTCGGCCGGTATACAGGGTAAAGGGGGATCTGAGCATGCACGTTAGATAGTGCATGCACGTTTTAGATAGTTCGCAGTCCCGAAAACGCCAATTCGCGACGCTAGGAAAACGCCCCATGAACGACGAAACAATCTGCGACCCGCCGCCCGGAGCCGACGTCGACGGTTTCACCTTCCACCGCGACCAACGCGGGGTCATCATCGCGAGCTGCGTAGTTTGTAAGGTCGGCTTCGTCGTCACGGCCGCGACCGCCAATGCGGTACGGGCCAACATGCTCACGCATTTGGATGCCGTTCATGGGGCGCGGCCTTAAAGATTTTCGTTAGCTCGCAAACGATCTCGACAGCTTCCCAGCTTCGCCTTGGGGTACATCGCATTGAACCCGCTTGCCGGTTTGCTGATCGACGGTGCCATTTTGTCAGATGGATTGCTGGGACTGCATCCCATTCGGACAAAGTGGCAGTAGTAAAACAGGCGCTTTTCGTCGGTTTCGACGCAGGCTTGAAACTGTCCGGCGGCGTGCTGGAATAACGGCCAAGGCCCCGCCTTGCCTCTCACCACCACATCATATTTTCGCGCGCCCGTGTCCGTCTCATCGCGCGCGCGAGCTAGGCGCCGATCATCCAACGGTGGGCTTTGGTCTGCGCCGCCGCTCAGAGCCAAAAAGGCTTTCCACTTTCATTCAATCGCCGACCGGTTCGGGCCGACACGGTGAGAGACTGACAGTCAACCCTTGCCGAGCTTTGGCGTGCCGGGCGCCATGACGCTGCACCGCAACGAAAAATATAATCCTGCCTCCGTCGGGTAGCGGACAGACAAACTTCACTTATCGCCGAACGAATCAAAGAAAGAGGCATAGAGTGAGGAAGCGGCGATGGGCGAACATGGAGCGATTTATCAGCCGGAGTTAATCAACCTGATGAAAGCAGTCCTCGACGATACCGCCGCGACGCTCCCGGTAGGGAAGCGAACGTCGGCGATGATGGCCGAAATAGCTTCGCAAATACTAGCTTGTGCCGCCAAGGGCGAGCGAGACCCGGCGAAACTGAGGGTCGCGGCGATGTCGGCGGTGGTCGAGTGTTCGCACTATTCACACGACATCTCGCCAGAACGACGTGCGGTCTGAGAAGGCGCGATCGCTCACGGCGGTTGGATAGCGGCGCGGCCAAGGCTGCACACAACAGTCAGTATTAGATCGCCGTTTGCGGCGTTCTCTTGCGCATCAGTTCATCTCGCATTCACAGGAGAAATCGCTTATTGATTTCGGTCGCCGCGAAGGCCGCCGTTGGGGGGACACTGGCAAACCGGCGGCCCCGTGCCGACCGCGTTGCGCTGTTTGGAAGTTGTTCGCGGCCCACTTATTCAACAGCAAGCCCGGCCCGTGGTTTCAAAGCCAAAAATACCGCGCCCCGATCGGCATAACACGCCGTGCGCCGCGTCCGTCATATCCGCTTCACCCGACGCCATTGACGTCACGGGACAATTTGGCGCTGGCACTTCGGCGCCTGTGCCAATATCGCATTTACAACCCGGGCGCTGTCGACTAGCCGCAACGGCGGCGCGGGGGCATCTTGCGCCTCCGCCCAATTTACGCTGTAAGATTAAGATCGTTCCCAAGGGGCTAAGGAACGAACGAGGGTACGGCAAGTTGTCATCTTGCAAACGGACCGCCTCGCCATGTCGTCCGATCATTGGAGCCTTTCACCTTCCGATCCCTCGCATGGGAGCGCGTGATCCAACAGCTGGCGAGACCTTGTTGTCATCGCGCTTGGCTGGCATCTCACATGGTTGGAAAGCTGCTGAACCCCGCCCTTCTGCGATCGATTATAACGAGGGTCTCTCGTGGAGCCCGCGCCATCGGAAACCGTTATCTAGAGGCGGGATGCACACAAGCAGAAACACGCGCGATAGACGTGCTAAAGGAATGGCTGTCGCCTGAACAACTGGCTCAATATGAGTCCCATCGGTATTTTGATGTTATTGGCGGACAGAGCGGCAAACGATACCGTATCCGTTACGGCACTTCGATGAATGTCTGCCAGATCGACTCGCGCGGAAGAATGGTAGAGGGGCTATGTTTTGCTCCCAACGAAATTCTGGTCGCGGGTGATGTCATGCTGACACAAAAGATCACACTCGAATCCGACGAATGCAGCGTACTGGCCGTCGCCAGAAGGTTTACACCCACTTGGCACTAATCCCGTTCAACGTCCTTCACATGCCAAGCCGGCTTTTGAGTAATCAGCCAAATCACACCCCCTTGATCGGCGGCGTCACCGCACGACCGAGGCGCGAGGAAAATATGGCCGAAGCTTAAGCTCCTTTGCGGCGGCAGTAGAACCTACGGCTCGTTGGTTAACCTTTGAACCTCGGCTCATGACGAAGCAAAGAGACTGAGCCCAAGTATCGACGCGTAGGAACTCCTTACATCGATCCCGATTGTTGCGGAAAACGGGAGTGCCGCATGTCGTGGCGATGGCAGGACTTGGTTTTTTTGACGTTCCTCGTACTCCTGCTCGGCGCCGCGATGATTGCGAACGTGAGCGACGGGGCGATGTCCGAGTATCGCGGATCGTGGGTGAGCCGCGCATCACGCTTCTGATAGCTGGTCGTGGCGCAAACCCAAGGGGTGACGATGACGCCTTGGTATGCCTGGAGGAAGCTATCGCTCACATCCTGAGCGTCATGGCGCCGATTCTCAGGTTCGGCCAAACGCTAGTTCGATGGATAACGAACGGCTCTCACTTCTTCATCTTACCCACCGCGATACTGCTTCGACAAAGCCCCGCATGTATGGAACACGCTCCTCGGGCTACCCTTCCGCGACGAGCTGTCGCTTCCTCCTAGATCGGCGGCCGGCGCGGACGGACCTCAACGATAATGCAGGCGGGTACCGACTGGGCGGACCATTCCCAATAAACTTGGATTCCTCGTTCGCAAGCGAACCTCGCAGCCATAGTGGGGTTATTTCATACTTGATATTTGGACACCCCTGCCATTCAAACCTTAGGTTGCCCTTAACTTATAGACACACCGGGGAGTCGCTGGCGATCTACACGCCCAGCAAAAAGCCCCCTCGCGGGGGCTCTCTGTCGTGTTCGGAAGTGTTAGAGCCCTCACATGTCCCAGGGACCGGGTCGGCGCTGGGAACGGCGTGGCCAAAATAACAAAATCAACATTAGGACACTTGGCGTCCAGGCGAGCAACGCACCCGCCCACATCGCTTGCAGGGTAGTCATGGGAGAAATCCCCCTACGCAACTACACCTGCCCCATAGGGTAGGATCTTGCCGATTGCCGGGCCGTCGTAAACCCCTGAGCCATTCCCGGACCGAAACCCTGCTAGGACCTTCGAACAGAGCTGCGGTCCCGCGCTCGCGATCTGCCGCGCATAAAGAAGCCCCCGCTGGAAGTCCGGCGGGGGCGTCAGGGGGTACTCGCGTCGCAGGAGCATCTGGGATCACGACGCAGGCAGAATCTACCAAGGGGGCGCGAAAACGTTCAAGTCAAAAAGCCTTGAACTGCCCCCGGCTGCCGCGCATCAAGAACCCCTGCAAGGGTTGGTGCTCCCTGCAGGGGCTCGTCGCGGGAAGGAGCACGGACTTTGGGGAACCTACTACCTATCCCACGCGCGAGGACAGTACGCCCCGAAGCCGGCGTTCCAAAATCAAAAAGCGTTGTTCGCCCGCATGTAAAGCTGTCGTTCCTGCCGCCGGATGGATCGACGAAGGCGCGGTAGGTGTGCGGGGCAAAGGGCGGTCGCACGGTGCAGCCCGTATCGACGGCGTTTTCTAGGATGTCTCGCGAAAAACTCGGCCAGATATTCCGCTGATGCTTTGGCGGGATCGGCCCGCATGGCGCGATCCACATACGCCTGCGAAAGCGTGGCGCTGTTCATCGTCCGGCTGGGGGCCTGGATGACACAAGGTGTCATCGTCGTTTTTGTCGAAGTGGTTCTCGTACTTCGTGAAAAGCAGTCCGCTCTTTTTGTATGGCGTGCTGATGCCGATAATCCGGCTTCCCGCAGGCTCCAGCGAGAAAAGTACTGAAGCGACGATCGCGACGCCGATGAGCAGGGTAAATGCCATCAACCGCCAAGCCCGGAGGTTCGCTGCCTCTTGCTGCTCGGGCGAGGCTCGACCTCGTGGGCAGTTGCTGCTCGAACCTGGGACGTAATGTCTGGGGTTCCTCCCGTGGCATAGGACGACCACATCGTTCCCATCGAGCTTCTCTGAAGTCGTTTCCACCAGCCTTTTGAGGAGACGTTGCGTTCCGCTCCCCGTAAGCATCGGCAGCGGCCTATAGGGTCGGCAGCGCAGCGTCAGCGCAAGTTCGATTGCTGGTTAGGCGCAGCGGTGACGCGCCAGATCGTGTTCGACAGATCGTCGGCGACGATCAGGGCGCCGCGGTTGGTGTCGACCGTCACGCCGACGGGGCGGCCACGGGTCTTGCCGTCCTCTCCCATGAAGCCCGTCAGCACATCGATTGGCGGTCCCGACGGATGGCCGTTGCTGAAGGGCACGAACACCACCTTGTAGCCAGCGGGCGACTGCCGGTTCCAGCTGCCGTGCTCGCCGACGAAGACGCCGTCGACGAATTTGCTTCCCATCGAAGGCGCGGAGAAGGCGACGCCCAGCGCGGCGACGTGCGATCCGAGGCTGTAGTCCGGACGGATCGCCGCGGCTACCTTCTGCGGATCCTGCGGATGCACGCGGGTGTCGACGTTCTGGCCCCAGTAGCTGTAGGGCCAGCCATAGAAAGCGCCTTCCTTGATGGAGGTCAGATAATCCGGGACGAGGTCGGGGCCGAGTTCATCGCGTTCGTTGACCACGGTCCACAGCTGGCCGGTGCCGGGCTGGATCGCCAGCGCGGTCGGATTGCGCGTGCCGGTGGCGTAGGGCCTGTGCGCGCCGGTCTGCGCGTCTACCTGCCAGATCCTGGCGCGCTCGACCTCAGCCAGCATGCCCCGCTCGGTGATGTTGCTGTTGGAGCCGATGCCGACATAGAGGAATTTTCCGTCGGGACTGGCGGCCAGTGACTTGGTCCAGTGATGATTCATCTGGGACGGCAGGTCGGTCACCTTGACCGGCAGGCCGCTGGCGCGGGTCTGCCCGTTGCGATAGTCGAAGCGCACCAGCGCATCTTGGTTGGCGACGTAAAGCTGGTTGCCGATCAGCGCCATGCCGTAAGGCGCGTTGAGGTTTTCCGCGAACACCGTACGTTCCTTGTAGCTCCCGTCGCCGTCCTTGTCCCGCAGCAGGGTCAGGCGATTACCGCTCTCAACGTGGGTGACGCCTTCGGCCTTAATGATGCCGGCGATGAAATCTTTCGGGGTGAGCGTCGGATCGGCTCCGCCGCGTCCCTCGGCGACCAGGATATCCCCGTTCGGCAGCACCAGGGTCTGGCGCGGAATCTTGAGGTCGGTCGCAATCGCACTCACCGAATAGCCTTGCGCGGCGTTCGGCCGTTTGTCGCCCCACGACGCAGGATTGGCGATCTTCATGACCGGGAGCAGCCCGCGGTGCGGCTGCGGCAGTTTTGGATCGGCTCCGTATTGCCCGGTTTCGGGCGCCTGCGCGGAAGCACCGAGGCCGATCAGGAGCGCGAGCAGTGGAATTGCCTTTGCCGTCTTCATGTCAGCGCCCTCCTGCCGCGGTGGTGGAGAAGCTGAGCGCCGTCGCGGCTACCGCGAGCACGGCCACGACCGCGGAGATGATCAACGCGTCAGGCATGCTGGCCCAGGCGTCCTTGGCATGAACCAGTTCGTCGACGATGCCGAGGACGAAGGCGGCGAGCAGCAGCCCAAAGGCGATGATGCGCCATCCGCGGTCCAGCGAGCTGCGGAACAGGTCGATCAACGCCCACAACAGCGCAAAACCTGCGAAGACTAGGCCACCGATGATCAGCCAGTCGGCAAAATTCTTCCACTGGATCTGGTGGTCCGAGAAGTAGGCCCAATCACTCAGAAAGCCGCTCACCAGAAAGGCGTTGGCAGCGCCCAGCAGCAAGGCGCGGAGCGGATGAAGCGATGGCTGATAAAGTCTTCGATCAAGGTTTGGGGACAGCATATGCGCTGAGTTGGACACAACGACCTCCGGGATGCGGAGCGAAATGGTTTCGCGGCAATCCGAAAACGCCCAGCAGCAGCGTTGGTTCGGTGCCGTGCGCAAGTATTGTGGATCGCTTGGTGTCGGGCGCCATTGAGCCAGAAAACGAAAGCGGAGGCACTACCCCCACGCAATGCGATGGCCCTGGAAACTTGCCGGCATGCGCGGCGAGATGGCCAGCGCAGAGGCGGCGAAAGCCTCCGGTGTTCTGCAATAGGTCCGCCGTCAGGCTGCTTTTCTATCCGATCTTTGGCCACGATCGATCCTTCTGGCGCAATCTACTTTTTGAGGACGCCGGCATCTGTATTGCCGAGGCTCTGCGTGGCTGCCTTTGCTGCGGGTGTGTCAACGGCATTGCCGTGCGACGCCGGTGCGGAGCCAGCGCCACTCGTCTGTGGGGCTCCTAGGTTGTTGCCGGTTGTGCCTTTGCCGAGAGCATTCGCAGTATTAGGACCCGGTGAGCCTCCCGTACCGCTAATGGTGCTACCGTTTGAAAGCGTCGATCCGGCACCTGCCCCGGATGCCCCGGCGGATGAACCGGCAGATGTCCCACCGGAACTTTGCGCAAGAGCGTAAGAACAGGCCGCGAGGCTGACGCTCAAGGCGACACAAATGGCTTTCATCGAAACCTCCGAAAGTGAGTTAGCCGGCCTCTGATACCGCAGAACATCCGGGACAATCGAATTGCGGGGATCTCGTTCCTACCGCAGGAACGAATTGACGATCGCGTACTTTGAAATCACTTAGAGTGGTAGCTGTGGAGTGCCGGATGCGTACGTCGAGATGGACGTTTTCCATCGTGTCGGAATGGGCCAATCATCGCCAATTGGTGGCGCGCCTAGTGTAACCGTGCCCTTCCAGCGCAAAAAGCCGTCCGCAATCGGGACAAAAAGGTCCTATCCGGGCTTCATCGAACCAGCATTGGCTGCCCCGATCGAGAAGGTGCCTGGCGGCGAGCGATGGCTCCACGAAATCAAGTTCGATGGCTACCGCGTCCAAGTGCACGTCGTGAACGAGGCCGTGAAAGTTTTCACGCGCCGCGGCCATGACTGGACCAACCGCTTCCGCAAGATTGCTGATGATGCATGGCACGTCGCCGCTCGCTCCGCGATACTCGACGGTGAGGTCGTGGTACCGGCCGCGGATGGCTCCACCGACTTTTCTGTCTTGCAGAACGAATTGAAGGGTCAATCGACAAAGATCGTGCTGGTCGCGTTCGATCTACTTTACCTGAACGGCCACGATCTGCGGAAACTGCCGCTGGTCGAGCGGAAGGTCCAGTTGCAAAAGATCATCCAACATACTGATATCCAGTTCAGCGACAGCTTCGAGGTCGACGGTGCCGAGGTATTTGCTCACGCCTGTAAGGTCGGGCTCGAGGGCGTGGTCTCCAAGGTCCGCGACAGCAGCTATGTTTCCGGCCGCGGCAATACATGGGTGAAGAAAACCTGCGCGCAACGCGAGACGCTCACGATCGCGGGCTTCGCTCTCGATGGCACGGATTGGGACGGCATCTATGTCGGGCGCCGTAAAGGTGGCGACCTGGTTTATGCAGGCAAAGTTGACCACGGCTTCGACAAGCGATCGGCCGCTGACCTGCGCAAGCGTCTCACGCCATTGATCCGCAAAACGCAGCCTTACCGCAAGCGCATCGCCCACAAGGGCATCTGGGTAGAGCCACAACTGATGGCCGAGATCGAATACCGCGCTAAATCTGCTGAGGGAAAGGTGCGGCACCCGTTCTTCAAAGGTATCAGGGAGGATGCATGAAACCGCGAGGGATAGCCAACCGAGCGATGGAGTTGCGGGAGAACCGACGTCTCGATGCCGACGGTTTTCTGCGTAGGACATTCACGCTTTCGATCGATGACGCGCGCGCCAAGGCGCGCGAAATCCTTCGGGAGTATCCTGCGGGCGGTTACATGACGATTATCGAGGGTTGGTGTCAGCTGCCCGACGGACAAATCCAATTCACAATGCGCCGGCTACCGACTGCGGATTAATCGAGGGCAAAGACATGCTTCAAGCAAAACCGATGACACCCGAGCCGCCCAGGGAGTTCGATAGAGACGAAGTCATCGTCTGCATAGTGATTGCTGTCTGCCTCGGCAACGCAATGATATCGGGCATCTATCGTGTTCTGAGTTAGTTGAGGGTACCGTTGGCAAAGAATTTGAACAGACCGTGGACCGCAGAAGATGACCGCCGATGCGTGGCTCTCAGGCGAAGTTCAAAGGCAGTAGATGCCCGGCTGCGCATTTTGCGAGGACGCGACCGCAATGATGTGAGAAGTGCCAATCCAGATGTAGCGCAATGAGCGGGAACAAGTGGATCCTGGAAGTTTATCCCGTTAGGAGAGCCGGTGAAGATCATCCGGTCATCACTTTGGAATTTAACAACCTTCCGCAGCTTCGAATTGCACTCAAAAATTTCCCTGATCACAAGTACATCGTTGAAATGCCGAACAGCGCAACTCCCGCAGATCGGGTCACCCTACTTGATCTGAGGGCGCAAGGCTTCGACATCGCGATCCGCACCTAACGGTCAGCTTTAAAATCAAATGGGATCGGCTCAAGTCGGATTAGGACCCGTTCCTGCGTCCGGCCAAAAAGGACCGACCCGGCGGTTCGACCGGGTGACCCTCATTAGGCTCCGTTATCAAATTCCAAGCCTAAGGTGTTCAGCTTGATCCAAACTATCCGACAGTTGCGAACGACACGATCATTTACGGTCATCAGCTTGAATGTTCTCGGAATGGACGTGGCGTCAGTGGCCTCGATGGCCGCACCTTCTGGCGAGATATTGACAATCGTGCACCGGGTGCTGAACCCCATGTGGGAGACATAGGCCGTTTGGCGGATAGTTTCGCGTTGCGATTTTCGTCGTTCTTCCACACCAGCACCGAAGGATTTCGCACGCGAGGGAACACAGGCGCTCGCGCGAGCTCCCGACCCCTCAAGCAAGGACCGCGCGGTTAGCGAAACGCTCTTCTACGCCTTCTCGTCTTGGCCATTGATCTTCGAGAACGTCCGCTACCGGCACTCTGGAACGATCCGCCGGAAACCGGCCGTTAAGCATGTCTCCACGGACTTGTGACCCGAACTCACGCCTTGAACGTTTGCACAGAATATTCTGCGAGCGTGGCGCCGAAACGAAGAGGTTTGCCTTGCGAGAAGGTGATTACAGCGTTTGGTTTCGGACGCGGGGCGGTACCGGCACCGCGCTCGTTCGGGTGAAGGATGGCCGAATAATTGGCGGCGATGCCTTCATCGATTACGAGGGCTCGTATCGTCTCGACGGCAAGAATTTTGAAGCGGTGATAAATACAAAACGCCACACGGATGGTCCCCCGACGTGGTTTGGGATGGACGAAGTGACGATCCGTGTCTTAGGCAAGTCCACTGGAAGAATTTCCGCGGGCTCCGCCACCGTCGATCAATGTCCCGGACTGCCGCTCGATGTCACGCTGATGTGGATCGAGGAGGAGGAGATCCGGCACATCGACTATTCGAAGGTCGATCTTCGTCCCGAGCGCCTGCCAAGCCCCGAGCCGGTAAGATAGGTCGCCGCTGCATATGGTACAAATGGCCTTCATCGAAACCTCCAAAGGAAAGCCAGCCGGCCTTTGATACCGCAGAACAACCGTAACAATCGAATGGCGCGGATCTCGTTCCTAAATTGTGAAGTGAGACGGGCTAGGCGGCGGGATGCGGCAGCTTCTGACGACCTCGCAACGGATTACTCTTCGCCCCTGCGGCGACGGCCGTCGCCATGTACTTCGAACAGAATTCAGCGACCCGCGCGCGCCACATGCCGACGAACGCCTCCGATGTCACCTTTTCGACCGGTTTCCACGCCTTCTTGAGGGCCGGAAGGGTGTTGCCCCAGATCGCGCGTTTGCACCACTTCTCGCCCTTCTCCCTGCCTTCGCTGGTGACGCACATGGATTTCCAGGCGATGCGATCGGGCCGGCTGATGTGCTCGGCGGCGCCTTGTTGCCGCCATCTCCGCCATGCGCGGCAAGAAACGCGAGCGCGAAGCCGAGCCCGCAACCGTGCCGATGATGAGGCTAGACATCATGCCGATACGCGGGATCAGCCACCCCGCCATGAAGGTGCCTCTAAGCGCGATCCAGAAGCCGAAGACTTTGGTGACAGTCGCGATATCGGTATTGGTGAAGCCTTGGTGCTTGAAGAGCGGCACCGCCATTGCGCTCGCGATGTAACCCGGCATGCGGAAACCCGCGACCAGCAAGAGGATCGCAACCGCCATCGGGCCGAGCCGCTTAAGGAGATCGCGGATCGGCGCCCAGATCGTCTCGAGGAAGCCGACGTGCGGCTTGTGAGGTATCAGGTCGGAGAGGTTGCAGTGCACCAGTTCGGATACCGGGAAAAAGTGGAAACATTTCTACTTGAGCGAGTTGCTAGGAACAGAACGTCTCGGCGCTCGGAGCTTGAGAATGGGCGACACTGTTACCTTGCGGACGGCGGTCGAAATGGCCTGGTTCGTCTTTTGCGCGACCCATGATGGTGTCGATGTTGCCGACAATCGTCGCTGCCTGCTCGAACGTCATCTCCAAGGGAGACGCGAAGGGCGCGAAGAGGAGGTGGACGAGCTCGCAAGCTTCGGCCTCGCCTATCTCGCGCGGCTTCCTGAAGACGAATGTTGAGGCCGCTGGCGAGACTGGCGGAGCGGATCGTCTTCCGTACCGCTCGACCCCAGCGGACGCTTCTGGCCGTGTCCTACCTGATATCGGGTGCCGTGGTTTGGGCCATGCGCGCCGTCTTCGGGGAGGCCGGGTAGCGTATGCGTATTGCCATGCTCGCTCCTCTTGCCGAAAGCGTGCCTCCCAAACTCTACGGCGGCACCGAGCGCGTGGTCGCTTGGCTGGTCGACGAACTGGTGGGGCTCGGCCACGAGGTCACGCTATTCGCGAGCGGCGACTCCCGGACCAAGGGAAAGCTCCATTCGGTGTGGCCAAGGGCGCTGCGGCTCGGTCGAAAGGGCGCAGACCCGAGCGCCGCCTGCGCCCTTTCTTTGGAAGCGATTGCCAAACGCGCCGCCGATTTCGACGTCATCCACTCCCACGTCGACTGGCTACCGCTCCCACTGCTCAGCCGGCTCGGAGTGCCGTTTATCACTACGGCGCATGGGCGGCTGGACCTTCCGGGATTGCCGGACGTCGTTCGGGAATTTTCGAGCGCGGGCTTCGTCTCGATTTCCAACAACCGGCGCCAACAGCTTCCGGAGGCGAAATGGATCGCGACGATCCAGCACGGTTTGCCGCCGAGCCTATTTCGGCCTTCTTATGCCCGAGGATCCTACCTGGCTTTCCTAGGACGCTTGGCGGCGGAAAAGGGTCCAGAAGACGCTATTCGCATAGCCGAAGCTGTGGGCATGCCGCTGCGCATCGCCGCCAAGATTCCTAGGGCTGAATCCGTCTACTTCAAGAAGCAACTGCTGCCCCACATCGATGGCAAGAAGGTGACCCTGATCGGCGAAGTCGACGACGCGAAGAAGCAGCCTTTTCTCGCCGGTGCCGCCGCGTTGCTATTTCCGATCGATTGGCCCGAGCCGTTCGGTCTTGTGATGATTGAGGCTATGGCATGTGGGACACCTGTGATCGCCTACCGCTCCGGCTCCGTTCCTGAAGTGATAGAGGACGGCGTGACGGGTTTCATTGTCGATGGCGAGGAAGATGCCGTCGGGGCAATCCGCAAGCTTCCCCGTCTCGACAAAAGAACAATTCGCGCGCGGTTCGAGGAGCGTTTCACGGCCTGCCGGATGGCGAGTGAGTATGAGGCACGCTACCGCGATCTGGTCGCCGAAGCAGAAGATGAGGCGGGCGTCTTCGAGAAGGCGTCGGCTAAATGAAAGGGCAACGCATGTGGTTTCCGAGAGCAAACCTAATACTGGTCTTGGTCGCGGTCCTCGCCGCTAGTACTGCATTGAGCGCCGAGCTGAATTCCAACGCGATCAATTCTGCAGAGCCCTCGAAGAAATCTCTGTCCCAGGATAAAGCGACGCCCGCCGGCGTCCGGCTGCAGGTCCTGCTCGACAGGGCGCACTTCTCGCCCGGCGAGATCGACGGCAAGTTCGGAGAGAACGCAAGAAAGGCCTTGCGTGCTTACGCGGAGGCTGAGCAGTTGCCGAGCGCCAATCCGCTGGCGGAGGAAGTTTGGAAGGCGCTGCAGGCGGACGATCGGCCTATCACGTCGGATTACGCAATCGCCGAGAAGGACGTGGCCGGTCCATTCCTCGAAAAAGTTCCGGCCAAGATGGAGGACATGAAGGACATTCCGAAGCTCGGCTTCACAAGCCCCCGAGAGGCAATTGCCGAGAAGTTTCACATGAGCGAGCAGCTTCTGGCTGCGCTCAATCCCGGAAAAAAGTTCGACCACGCCGGCGAAACCATCGTGGTGGTGGATACGGGGGCTAGCGAAAGCGGTGGATCCGCCAAGGCGGATAGAGTCGAAGTGGACAAGACGCGGCAGACCGTCAAGCTATTCGACAAATCGAATGCCCTGATCGGCTTCTACCCGACGACCGTCGGAAGCGAGGAGAAGCCGTCGCCGTCGGGGACGCTGAAGGTGACCGAAGTCAGCCGCAATCCGACCTATCGCTACAATCCGGACTATCACTTCAAGGGCGTGCGTTCCAACAAGCCGTTCACAATCAAAGCCGGCCCGAACAATCCCGTTGGCACGGTGTGGATCAGCTTGTCGGCGGAAGGATACGGGATCCACGGCACACCCGAGCCTGGAAAGGTCTCGAAGGCGGAATCGCACGGCTGCGTGCGTCTAACGAACTGGGATGCCGAGCGTGTGGCCGGCAAGATGTTGAAAGGCACGCCCGTGGAGTTTGTGGCCGACCGTCACTGAGGTCTGGTCGGCTTATCGATAGCGATCAGTACACGCCCAGAAAACCCTTGTGGGCGAGCGATGGATCTTTGCCGAACGCGGGTCAAATTCGAGCGGGTGATGACGGGCATCGATCTCACAGAATTCGACTTTCGACTATCTCGCTAAGCGGAACGATTACATCTCTACCCGGTTTCCAGTGACGGATACTCGCGTCATGAAGCGGCGTCGATTTGTGTCCAGCTTCATCCAATGGGAAGCAAGCGAACAACCGAGGAGGAGATTTTGATTATGAACAAAGTGAGGAGTAGGTTTCTAGTCACGACGGCAGTATTGCTTGCGGGCGTGGGCTTTGCGTCTGCGCAAGGCATGAGCGGTGGCGCGGGCGGCGGTGCCGGCGGCGCAGCGAGCGAAAAGGGAATGTCGGCGGGTGGGCATTCCGGAGGTGGGGTGGGCAGCGGCGCTTCCAGTCGAGAAGGCGCTTCCCAGAACGAAGGAATGGCACAGGGTCGCGGGTCCGAATCTCGCGAGAGCGGCCGGGCCGAAGGGTCTTCCGCACGCGGCAGCGAGTCCAGCCGCGCGCAGCGCGAGGAATCCGGCAACCAGGAGCGTGGCCGCGCCGAAGGCCCGCGTGACAGCAGCAAAGGTCAGACGGCGGGCCAGGGGCGCGAGTCCGATCGCGAAAATACGCGCCATTCGCAGGAGTCCAGCAAGGAACAGCGCGACACCGGCAAGGACCGCGCGCAGCAGCACGGCCAGAAGGACAAGGATCAGACGGCCGGTCAGAGCAAGTCCGAGCGCGACAATACGCAGCGGTCGGAAGACCGCAACCAGGATAAGGGCAAGGCCGACGCCAAGGCCGACAGCAGGTCCAACAGCCAGCAAAGCGGATCCGGCCAGAGCGCCCAGGACCGGAATTCGAGCACCGGGAACAGCCAGAACGCGGCCCAGGGCCGGACCAACACGCAGGGTCAGACCGAGAGCCAGGCCACGGCTGACACCCAGGCCCAGACCCAGAGCGGCAAGACCGTGACGACGCAGCAGCGCACGACGCTGCAGCAGTCGGTCGTGCAGGCCAGCAACGCGCCGCACGCCAACGCGAGCTCGATCAACTTCCAGGTTCGCGCTGGCATCGCGGTCCCATCGAGCGTGACCGTCGCCTCGGTCTCTACCTATCCGGCGCTAATCGACGTGTTCCCGGCCTATCGCGACGATAGCTTCTTCGTCGTGGAAGACGAGGTCGTGATCGTGGACCGCGATCGCCGTATCGTCGATGTAGTCCCGGTAGGTCCGCGCGCCCGTTTCGCTGGGGCCAGTCATGGCGGCAGCGCAAGCGGCGGCGGCAGCACCGTAGCTGTGGTCGACCTTCCGCCCGACGACATCCGCGTCATCCAGCGCGTGTTGATCGAGCGTGGCGTGCTGCATGGTGAAGCCGACGGCATGTGGAGTCCGGAGACCCGCGAGGCAATCACTGTGTACCAGCGTCAGCAGGGCATAGCCGTGACCGGGAGCATCGACATGCGCACCGTGTCGTCGCTTGGCGTTTCCGGGCGGCTGAGCCAGCAGGCGAGCCAGAGCATCCAGTCGCAATCTTCTTCGACCGGCGCTCAGACCTCGACTGGCATCCAGACCTCCACCGGCACCCAGACCTCGACGGGTCAGGGCCAGACGGGGACCGGCACCGCTCAGAGCCAGACGGGCCAGCCGTCGAACCAGCAGAACGCGACCGGTCAGACGCCGAGCCAGAATTCTGGTCAGGCGCAGAACCAGCCGTCTTCGACGATAGGACAGAGCTCGCCCAGTCAGTCGAATACGACCGGTCAGTCAAACCAACCATCGCAGAGCGGAAGCTCTCCGGCGGCCAATCAGCCGGGCGCAAACCAGAGCTCGTCGCCGAGTTCGTCGTCAGGCTCCGGTTCGAGCAAGAAGTAACGATCGGCAGGTGGTCGATTACGAGGAGTCTCGCTTTTGGCGGGGCTCCTTCTTGCCTGTGGGCCACTGGTCATATACATGGGCCCGTCGCCGTCGGGTGGCGTTAGCCCGCGTCAGCGGGCGGGGGCTCGATCCACAAGGAAGGAGGACGGCGTCGCTTTCTAAGGTTCTTCAGCTTTCCCCGCTTCTCAAAATCCTCGGCGAGTCGCAGCCAACTTGCTGCTTCAATCAGGTTGAGAGCTTTGTTTGCTTCTTCTCGGCAAACTGCTGCTTGCTTTAAAGAGTCCTCCGCATCGTCCATATCCATGATGGCCACTCCAACACTACTAAGCGGCAGGAATCGCTTGCTGAAATAAATTCAACAATTTTTCGAGCGGTAGGTCTGCCCGTTATCCGACATTTCCTAAGCGAGCTTCCGAGAAGCGTGATTTTTCTCTGCCCGCACGCCGTTGTTTGAGAGCATGAATGACCATGGCCTTGAAAAGTGTTTCGGGGCATCACCTACTAGAACATCGCGCGCTCGGAATTCTCGTAGCGCAAGGTGCGCTCCCCGCAATCGTCGAGGACGATGTACAGCGGCTCCATGACGCGGCGGCACCGCATGCACTGCAGAGACGACGACGGTGTCGAATCAGGCTTAGTTATCATGCCCTTGTGTACCAAACGGCACACAAGCTGACTGCCGGATACCTGACATAGGAACCCAACGGAGGGAAGCACTCAAATACCGGATGCTCTGCCACCCAGACCGGCAGTGCTGTCTGCCAATATCAGGCCCGGTCATTCCGTCAGCGCCAGAAGTCCTTGAACCTACCCGGCGACAACTCAGTGTATCGCACCGTGTGCTGGATATTGCGGTGGCCGATGTCCTGCAGCGCCCGGCTATCGTGCCCCCTGTTGGCCAGCGCGAAGCCGCAGGCGTGGCGCAGCATGTGAGGATGGGCCGGAAAGCCTAGCTTGGCCTCGACACCAGCGCGCTCCACCATGCGCGCAAAGCCTGCCGTCGTGAACGGCGACCCCCGCTCGCTGGTGAACACGAACGGCGACTCGGGATCCTGCTCCCGCTGCAACTTGCGCAGGGCCCGCATTTCATCGCCGACCACGGGATGGGTGGCAGGCGTGCCTTGGCCCTCCGGACGGGCACGATGGCGCTGCTTGACAACTAAGTGTACACGCTGCGGGCTACGTTTGTAGGAAATCCCGTCGACGACGACCTAGCGCGTCCGCGCACCACGCTCCTTGGCGTAACGTTCGCCAGCGGCCTCCACAGCTTTGGCATGCAGACCAGCGAGTTCAGGCCGCGCGGCGCGGGCGCGCTCGGCGGAGTCAAGGGTCGACTGGGCCTGTCCCTGGAAGTGGGGCATGACGTGGCGGGCGATCAGCTCGAAGCTCTTGGCGGTCGCCTGCGGGTTCGCCCAATTGTGGCCGAGCAGCAGATAGCACCCGAAGCCGCCGTTTGATTGTTTGACGAGCCGGTCGATCTGTGCGGCACACTCTTCCGGCGTTCCGATCACGCCGAGGCCGGATTTGTTGATGAAGTCGATCATTTCAGCGGCGCTGTCGCCAAGCACGGCCATTTGCGGGAAGGCCGCAACCGCCTGAAAGTAACGGAACCAATGCTCGATGCCGTACTGTACGTCGGCGATCGCCTGCTCCTTGGTTTCTGCACAGTGCATCGGGCCTACGAGGCGCCAATTCGAGCGGTTGACCGTCTTGCCGTGCACCCGCGCTTCCTCGCCCAGCACATCCCAATGCAGTGCCAGGGCATCGAAGCCAGCTGCTGTCGTCGCGCCGACCGAGAGGAGTCCGATGCCATGCCGCCCTGCGAGCTTGGCCCCCGTGGGCGACGCCACGGCCGCTACCGCCACGTCGAAAAGCGGATTGGAATAAGGCCGAAGATGCAGCCGTGCATCTCGCAGATCCCAACGATGGTTCTTGAATGTCACCGGCTCATCTGCTGCCAGCAGCCTCATGATAACGTCAAGGCTCTGCTCGAGGAGCTCACGCGTCTCGGACTGAGAGACCCCGATCATGATGCCGTCCGTCGGCAGCGAGCCCGGACCGGCACCGAACATCACGCGGCCGCGGGTCAGGTGATCAAGCTGCACGATGCGCTCCGCAACCCACAGCGGATTATGATAGGAGAGGCTGACGACGCCCGTGCCAAGCTTGATGTGACGCGTGCGTTCGGCCGCAACCGCGATCATGATTTCGGGCGACGCACTGATCTCCGTACCGGCGGAATGGTGCTCACCAAACCACGCTTCATCGTAACCGAGACGGTCGAGCCAAGCGACCAGATCCAGGTCATTCTGTAGGGCTAACGTCGGATTAATGCCGGGCTTATGGAAGGGCGCGAGAAAAACACCGAAACGCAGTCGGGATGTCATAGGCATGTCCTCCATCGAATATTGGCTGAGGCGTCTCCCATAAGGAAATGCGACCGTCTCTTCAAATTGACGAACCCTGCAGCCAAACACATCTTACGCGAGCGCGGAGTCATAGTCTATTGGCGCGGTGCGCAGTCACTAATCCGTCTACGCGAGCCGGAGAGACGCCGACAGCGCCAACTATGAACCACCAACGTCGACCTGATAAATGGGCAGCACAGCAACCCGCTGCGCAGGGTGATGTTAAACACCGAGACGACCGAACCGAGGATGTTTCGCACGCCATAGCGCAGGAAATACGGCGCCACCTCGGCTTCGAAGGTTGCAACCTAAGAGCTGGAGGACTCCATCGACCGCCGAGTCAGCCAAGACCGTCAGCTGACGCGCGGGATATGCCATTTCATGAAATCCTCGAATGCCAGGCCATCAGGCTGCTTCAGATTGCCATATGACCCCGCTTGTAGGCATAGCCACGGACTTCGGAGCACTGGCGGCGGCGCATGTAGGTTCGAGTTCATGGACCGGCTTTTCCTTCGGTCGCCTCACGAAGCCATCCAGGCGGGTCGAGCCACTGAGGAGGTGGCGCATCTTCCGTCAGGACGGTGCGCGCCGACCCCCGTTCCACCAATAGCCCACGCCTTTCCAGCGCCCGCGTGAGTTCGTGACATCACCCGAGATAAAAAGTTACGCGCTCTAGCTAGCCGTGCCTTAGGTGTAGTTGGATAAGGAGGTGGTTGGCAGGAGGTGCGAAATGACGGTTTTGCCCCTGTGGATGGAGATATTGGTGAACGTGATCGGCTATGCCGGTTTCATCGGCATCGCGACCTGGCACAAATCACCAGACGAAATCACAACAGACTCTCCCCTGCGTCGTCATTCGAGGCGGTGACGACCCCAGTCAGGGATCAACACTCCTGACCATCGATCATTTTTCGGCGCGCGGTCGCAAAGAACTTGGCCACGGTCACCGCACGTCCATTTTGATGAACGGCAGGACCGGTACTGCAGCGACACCAATGGTCAAAACGCGCCGCGATAATGTGGGGCAATAACCGGTGCCGGTACCTGACGCGATTCAATCCCGCATTACCGCCCCGGAGCTTCCTCCCGCGCCCTCGCCGCACGCACGCCGGGCTTACCTCGTTCCGACGCTGACGATGGCATGGCAAGCTCGGTCACTTCGCGCGCTTGAACACCAACTCCAGCGTCACACCTGCAGGTGTGCGCGGGTTCGTGAGCTTCAATTCGTCGTCGGTAATCGACGTGACGATCCGGCGCTGATTAGGCTCTCCGACGAAATTCGGAACCGAACTCGTCTCGATGTTGAGGTGAGCCGTCTTCGTGGTTTCGTCCAGCGTGTAGGTTCCAGTGTAGGCAACCACGCCCGACGCAACGGCCATGGCTTCCTCGGGGGACGGTCGTGCCGGATCGCCCGACGCATACTTCGGCACCTCGGTGCGCACCGTGATGAAGTGGAAGCGGCCGTCGGCTGTGTAGGTCACCGCGCCTTGGGCGCTTGGCCGCGGCACGGCGCTGCCATCCTCACGCTTACCTGTGCTGGACACGTAAATCCACGTGCCGACGAGTTGATCCTTGAGGGACTTTCCTTGCGCCACGCTGTGGCTTGGGAAAGCAGGAATTGTGACCAGCGCAATTGCAAAGAGGCCAAATACGCAACGCCTGTTCATGAGACCTCCTAAAGTTGGTCCACCCACGGTACAACAAAAGCTGGTGGCCAGACCAGTTTCGCATTCATGACAGCGTCGCGCCTTGCAGGATCGGCGGATCAGCCGCCAAGCGACGGCAATGGCAACCCGCGCTGGCACCGAACAAGCCGGGAGACGGGCGACACCGGGCGGGCGACCCGCAGCTCAGCGCCCAGGAAGGCGAACAGCGCGCGGGGAGCGACAGGCAGAACGTCAGTCAGCTCGGAGATATACGCCCAGTATCTGCTCGATACCAACCATCCCCTGCTGGCGATTTCTGCCGCGGCGGGCGAACGCTAGGCTAAGACTGGCACGCAGGTCCTTCCCGCCTGGTCGAAGGGAAGCAGTGGCCTACTGCACCCGCCTCTATGACTGGTACTGGAGTCCCAAGGCGGTTCAATCCCGACATATCCCCCGGGGTCTCCCCACCCCACCCGCAGCCGCGCCCAACCGCGGGCAAAACGGAGCTATCGCCAAATTTTGGTGACGGCCGGGCCGGTCAGGCGGCGGCGGTTATGGGCTGACGGTCAGCGGGTTTAGCGATGACCTCGATCCCGTTGTTGAATGTCACACCGAGAACGAGTTTTGGCAACTGGTTGTGGCCGTCGAGACGACGCCAGCTTTTCTGAGCGGCCTCGAGCAGCTTGAAGACCATCGCGAGCGCGGTCCGGTTGGACAGGCATCCCTTCGATCGGATGGTGCGGTGGCGCACGGTAGCGAAGGTGCTTTCAATGGGATTGGTCGTCCGCAGGTGTTTCCAGTGTTCAGCCGGGAAGTCGTAGAACGCCAGTAGCGTGTCGCGATCCTTGCTCAGGCAGTCCGCCGCCTTCTCGTATTTGGGCGTGTAGCTTTCGATGAAGGCGTCGAACGCCAGTTTGGCGGCGGCCTTGGTTTCGGCCATCCAGATCTCCTGCAATGCGCGCTTGGCCTTCGGCTGCTGGCTCTTCGGCAACTTGGCGAGTACGTTGGCGGTCTTGTGCACCCAGCAGCGCTGCTCGCGCGTTTTCGGCCACACCTCACCGGCCGCCTTCCAGAACCCGAGCGCGCCATCGGCGATGGTAAGCCGCGGCGGCACGTCGAGCCCGCGCCGCTTCAGATCGAGCAGCAGATCGCGCCAGTCCTGCGCGCTCTCGCGGGCGCCATCGGTGAAGCCGACCAGTTCCTTGCGGCCTTCCGGCGTCGCGCCGATCAGCACCAGGATGCACTGCTTTTCGTCTTCGAGGCGGGCCTGGAGATGGATGCCATCGGCCCAGATGTAGACGTAACGTTTCGCCGACAGATCTCGCTTCTGCCACGCGGTGTGTTCGTCAAGCCAACCATCCTTCAAGCGGCCGATGGCGGATGCCGACAACCCGGCAGCGTCCTTGCCGAGCAGTGCCGCCAGCGCCTCGGAGAAGTCCCCGGTCGAGATCCCCTTCAGGTAAAGGATTGGCAGCAGCGTCTCGATCGATTTCGAGCGGCGCATGTAGGGCGGCAGGATCGATGGCGAGAACCGGATGCGGTCGGCGTCGGCAGGGTTCGCCTCACGATCGCGCACACGCGGCTGTCGGACGGCGACCGCGCCGATACCGGTCATCACCTCGCGTTCCGGCAGGTGACCGTGGCGCACGACCCGCTGGTGGCCATCTGCGGTCTTCAAATCGGCATGCTTGCCGAGAAAGTCCGCGACCTCGGCCTCAATCGCCTGGGCCAACAGAGTACGTGCCCCAGTACGTATGATTTCCGTGAGTTGATCGTCGACGTTCGTTGGATGAATCAGCTGGATGATGTTATCTTTGGACACGGCATATCGCTCCTTTGGTGGAGAAGTGGAGGCGTCAAGCACCCCCACGATATGCCGCCTTCCCGATTCCCGCCGTCACCAACTTTCAGCGATAGCTCACTCCGAAAGTTAGACTTTCAAAACGGGGTGATGCGATGAGGTACGGCTATGCGCGGGTGAGTTCGAAGAGCCAGGACTACGCCGGACAGGTAGCCGCGCTGGAAGCCGCAGGATGCGAGCGGATATTCAGTGAGAAAGCGTCAGGTAAATCGACCAATGGCCGGCCAGAGTTTGAAAAGCTCAAGCGTGGCCTGCCCGCGGCGATACCATTGTCGTGACCAAGCTCGACCGGCTGGCCCGCTCTAGCCGAGACCTCCTTAACATCCTTCACAATCTCGCCGAACGCGAATGCGCGACCTGGCTCAACGCCTTCGTGTACGTTGGATCGCTCACCTTGAAGCTTGGTCAGCCGTTGCACCGGCAAGTCAGAAAATAGCGTTTCGCGGGCACCTCAGCGGCTACCCGATTGCCGGCGGATATCTTCCAAAAGACCGCGCATCACGCCGATCTCTTTGCCGAAGCCTGTCCAATCACCGGATTTCAACCGCTCCATGGCCTAATTGTAGTGATCGAGCGCCTCCTGCGCGCGTCTTGCGGCGGACCCTTCGCTGGGCGATTCCGCGATCGCACCCGGCGGCGGCGCGGGTTCGTTGTCCACGAAGAGTGCCGACAGTGCCTCGACAAGTGTTTCTTTCATGACGACGTGCTCGCCATAGGCGGCAATCACCCGCTTGAGCTCCGGCAAATGTCCTTGCTCGGCCCGCAAATACAGCGGCGACACGTAGAGAATCGAATTCTCGATCGGGATCACGAGCAGATTTCCCCGGATCACCCGCGACCCCATCTGGTTCCACAGCGATATCTGCTGGGCGATCTCCGTGTTCTGATGAATTCGCGCCTCGATCTGGAACGGTCCGTAGACCAGCTTCTCCTTGGGAAATTCGTACACGATCAGCTTGCCATAGCCGGGCTCGTCGCAGCGCGCGGCGAGCCATGAGATCATGTTGTCGCGACGGCTCGGCACCATCGGGATCATGATGAAGAACTCGGCTTGCGCCTCTCCGGGCAGCCGCATGATGATATAGTAAGGTACCATCGTGGTAATGCCGTCCATGGACGAGACGCCGTCACCGGCCGGCTGACGCGGAAAAGGCTATGGTCTCAAGCTCAAGGTAAAGTACCAGCGCGTCAATCAATATCAACAAGTTACTGATTTGCGGAAGATTACCCGGCTGGCTGTGGCGCTCCCTAGGGGAATCGAACCCCTGTTTCAGCCTTGAGAAGGCCAAGTCGATCCAATTGATGATCATCGCAAAGCGAGTTCGACGATTGCAGACACTTGCACTTTTGTGGCTCGCCTCCCTGAACGATCGACCGCGGCGGCTTATGTGCCCCTGCGCCGATCACATGGTAGAGAGCGGAAAATGCCGTTTGAAAAAGCCGGTTTAGTATCGGCTTTTCAAACGGCGCTTTTTCGTAAGTGCTTGAATTGAATGGCGCGCCCGAAGAGATTCGAACTCCTGACCCCAGATTCCTAGTCAGTCGGCGGCTCACGCAGGCGGAGTTGAGCTCAATTACATTCAGAGCAACCCACCTATCTGCACGACTTAGCCGCCGATTCAACGACCTCAGCATTAACTTGTTCACGTCGGGTCAGTCCTCTGCGACCGTGATGGGTCGCCGGAGCTCATTCCTTGATTAGCCGTGAGAGAGATTTTCGCCTCCAACAGGAACGGCGTTGGTTGTAGCCGATGGACCCACATCGACGGAGTCAGCGAGAACGTCATCCGCTACATCCAGGAGATCGAAGCCCGCGACTGATGATAGCTGGAGCACCGAGCAAGAGGAGACGGGCCATGACGGGAATGCACAAGGCGCAACGAGAGGTGCCAGCGCCAACGCAGCGGCTGTTCCTGACACGCCGGGAGGCTGCCATCGAATTGCGGATGTCGCTGGCAAAACTGGACCGTGTAATCGCGCGCGGCGAGCTGAAGGCCAAGAAGCACGGACACTCGGTGGTGGTGATGGCGGGCGAGATCACGCGCTATATCGAGCAATGGCCCGACGTACAACCGAGCGCCGTTCGTGGCGCGCGGTGAAGACTAATTTTCAGCTACGAGCCTTCCGTTGCGTCTCCAACGCCGCATATACAGGCGACCGCCTTGAGCTGCGGCCTCGGCCGCGCAAGGTAGCGCTCCCATGCATTCATGATGCCCATGCGGGGCTTCCAGAGCCGATTGCGCCGGTAGGCGCGCTTGACCTTATCGCCCGGATTGTGCGCCATGCAGTAACCGATGGCGTCGGGATTGAACTTCATGGTTTCGCCGTCGTCCTGCAGCTCATTTTCCGCCCACGTCTGGAAGGTGGCGCGCATGCCGTGCGGTGTCGCGTTCTTCTTCAGCGTATCCACGAGCAGATCGCGCATGGTGTTTTCCGAGATCGGCTGCTCGAACGGATTTGTGAGCTGACTGGCATCGCCGGGCCACAACAGCCCGACCGGCTGGCCGGGGAAGGTTTCTTGCAGGTACGCAATCTGCTCCTTGAGCACGGCGACGAGACGCGGCACCATCGGCAGGATGAACGGATGGCCGTCGTCATCGACCTTCATCAGGTCGTTCGGCACCGTCCATTTCGGTCCCGGCCGCAATGGATCGTCGGCGCCGGCTTTCAGATCGAGATGGTCGATGTGCAGATAGCGCACCGCATTGGTGCGCAGGTTGGACAGGATCAGCGCTTCAAGCGCGCGTGCCGACTGGCTCTTGATGGCGCGCAGCTCGACCATGAACTCAGGCATCTTCTCTCCCTTGAGCGCTTTCATGGGTCCGCGAATCCGCCCGCGCTTTTTGACGGGCTTGCCGAGCACCGCGACGATAGCCTCAACGCTTGCCGGATCGCCCATGGGACGCAGTTCTTCCCTCGCCGCCGCCTTCAGGACGCGGGCAACCAGCGAACGCACTTCCTCGGCCATGGCCGGCTTGGCGTCCCAGATCGGACGCATGACGTGGAGCACCTCGGGCGTGCCGATTTTCTCAATCGGCAGATTGTTGATCGCCGTGCAATAGATCGGAATGATCCGCTTCATGCCTGCGGCATCCTTGGCATTCTTGCGCTTGCCAGCCCACCCTCCGACGACTTTCGTGCCATAGATTTCGAAGGTCGGGCCGGTCTTGCGGCGGCCCACGCCTTTTGTGGCCTCAGGATAGATGCCCTGCTTGATGTCGTCCTGCAGTTTAAGATGCGCGGCGAGCGCGGCGCTGTAAGAGAAATCCTCGACGCTGCCCAGTGGCGTGAGCTTGGGCTGGCGCTTCTGGCTCTCCTTCAGCATGTGCTTGGGCTTCTCCCACTGCGAATAGAACAGACGCGAGTTGCCGGTCACGAGCAGTTTGAAGCTGCGATGGTGTTCATCGGTATAGAGCTTCTGCTTGCGCTTGCCTTTCTCGTCCAGCCCCCCGTCCGGCAGGGAGTGAAGATTCTTGGCGTTAAAGAACTTGGTCATAATTCCGGAAAATCCATTGTTCGATTGGGCGCAATGCCCAGTCACCCGTAGAGGATTATCTAGTTTGATTCCGTTTTTAATTCAAGGCGGCCCGAGGCGGGTGATGAGAGATGCAGACGCAAGACATCGCTTGAGGAGAAAATTCCCGAATTAACAAAGTCTTGTCGTCATGCGCGCGATGCGATGGGAGGAGATGGGAGGAGGATTGAGGAGGCTTGATAATACCGATGGCTGGGGCGGGAGGGATCGAACCTCCGAATGGCGGAATCAAAATCAGGCAGGACCCTAAGCAATTCCAACGCACGTTCTGAATTTCGCGAGGAATTCGCCCCCAGATATATCAATTACTTAGCTGCCGGTTCAGAATGAAAACCTTCTCTGCCATGTTTTTGGGGCTCTATCGCTCGGTGGCCGGTGGTGGTCACAGGTCTTTCTCGGCAATTTCGCGAAACTTGCAATCGGGATCAGGCACGCCGCGTTCGTGAGGCCCTATCCCCTCGAAGAAACTTCACCCTTCGACGGCCAGACTGCGCGCATCCTCGCGCCTATCCTTCAGGAAGCTTACCAGCCGCATGCGTGCAGCTTTTTCTTCTTCCGGCGCCAGTGTGACCATCAGCCCACAGGTACGCATCACTTGGTCGATGACATCTTGCATGCAAGCCTCACTCCAAATTGAAATGAAACGTCACACAGGAACCAAAGTTCCTGATGAGTGTCGGTTTGGGTATTGCGAGTGGTAGGTCGCCATAGACCGTGTCACCCCTGTTTGCACTGCTGGAAGAGGATGGTACCCCGCGCCGAGTTCAACAAGGCGCACGGAGTTACTCTGTGTGGTTTGCGATAAACTCGACCCGATCGAGATGGTTGAGGTTAAAAAGTGGGCCGATGGCCCCCCTCGCCCAACCTATCTCCGAGACAACCCCCTAAACGAGCTTTGCCGTAGCAAGCGCTCCGAGGTGATGTCCCGGTATTCCACCTCCGCAACGAGGGACGGCTCAACCCATGTCGCCTTCGGTTTGCGGATGGCTTTGGTGAGCTTTGATTTTGGGCTCTCGACCATATCGAGCTGCTTCCTGATTTAGCTCGAAACGGTGCGGGACCAGCCGGTGCCTACCTTCCCCATGTCAGCAGAGAGAACAGCTTGACGTCGCGCCATGATCTGTTGCGCTGAGACGTAGGTCCGTTTTTCGAACGCCACGTATCTGGGTTGTGACAATACGAGCAGCGCAACAGGCAGTCCGAGACGAAGAGGACCACCCCCGGACGCCCGGTCAGTCGTAGCGTGATGAGGTCTCGTCGGGACGGGCATAGCCGAAGTCGCCGCCGGCCTCCTCCGGCGCCTGGCTTTCATACCCTCCCAAATCGGACAGCACTAGCCTGTTGCTAGGTCGATTTCAGGCCACAAGCGGCGGTCGAGGACCGCGCGAGAGAAGTCCGGTATAGCCGTCACATAGCTTCAGCCGACTTGGTTGATTTCGCCGGCTCTGGATTTGTCTCTGTCGCAACCGCGCTGCTTACGAATTGTCCCTGCACTGGTTTGGGCGTCGGCTCGTCAACCGCTGCGTCGGGGTTTCTCGGCTGATGATCAACCATATCGGTGGTGACCAGATTGGTCAGTCGCAATTCTTCCCGCGACAGTTCATGCAGATCTTCCCAGGGCGGCACGTTCAGCGACAGCGACAGCAAATCGCCCGCACCGCCCATGTCGAAGGTATACTTGGCGAGACGACCGATATCGCGTTCCACGATCATCAGATCATCTGCGCTGTAGGTCGCTGCCTTGGCGTCATTGGCGCGGTCGCCCATCCATATCTGATGCACACGAACATGGGCAGTCTCGGGCACGTAACGCGTCTTGCCCGACAGAAGCAGGAACACGCACATCGATTCGCAATAGGCCACGGGCGCCACGTTGGGCAGAGCGCTCTGCGTAGTGTTGGTCTGAACGCTGATGCCGACGGTGGTCAGCACCCCGAGATTGCGCCAGCGCCGTCCGAGCGCGATCGAGTCGTTGACCGAACCGCCGCTGGAATCCAGCACGATGGTCGCGCTGCCGAGCTGCCGGCCGCGCGCGAATTCATCGAAATCCCTTGGACTATCCGCAGTCACGATACCGACCGCGCTGACCCAGCCCCGGCAATTCGGTTGGCAAGGGACCCAGCTGAACTTCATCGGCAATTTGCGTGCTTCGAACGCGACGCCGGCACGCGCCGAACCGGCCAACAAGGCCATCAGGCCGACCAATGCGATGCAAAGAGCGGCGCCAATCAGCAGCATCCAAGATCGGGTGGTTGCCCAGCGAGCGGGCATGATTCCGTAACCTCGGCTGGCTATCGGGTGGAGTTAGCCGCGTTGCGGCGGCGTGTATGCGCCGACGACAGCTGGTGCTGCGCGGTCGGCAGTACGGCATGAGAATCGAATTTCAGCCAGGGCTGATGCTTGGCGCGCCATTTCGGACCGGGGCCGCGCATGTAGTGCAGCTCGGGCCGGTAACTATCGCGCACGTCCATAATCAGGTTGCGAACGACGCTGGCGAAGTCGGAGGCTGACTCAGCCGTCCTGCGAGCAAAACCTGACAATGCGATTGCACCCATGATTCTCATCGCTGGAACTCCTCGATTGCCGCTCGATAGGTCAGGCGATTAACACCCCGAGCGTAGCCACGAGAGGAGAACCAAACCATTGCACAGAGGTCGATCGCGTACGGCACATTGGCTAAGAAGAGCAAACCTATGTTTAGGGCCTGCCTACCCGAGCCTTGGTGGGCCCCGACCAAGTTCAAACGTTAGAGGCACAACACCCGATCTCGCTGCGAAATCCGTTCTAAAAGGGGACCTTCCCGGTCCTCTGCGCCAATATCGCAAGAATCGGCGGTTCCGGGAGCTCGCAACAACCGGTTCTTGCGATTGGTCAACCGGCAAATATCGAAGCTTGCTGTGTGAAGAGAGTCCGACCGAACTGCCGACTAAGAGACGCCCTTCGCATTGACATTTCACACGAATTTTCCCGAAGTCACTCCGCCGCTTAGCGCGTGGTGTCGCAGTGGCAATCCAAGACGCCCACACACATCGAGCAGCGCTCCAGCGAGCGAGTGCGTCGTTATCGTGATAGGCGTCGGCGTGATGCGTTGCCATTCGGTGCCGCGCGGATAGTTGATCAGCTGGACATAGATGCGTGCTCGGCGAGCAGGAGATCGCTCACTTCCTTGCACCTCTCCGGATCGCCCACCATTACCGGCACAATGTGCGTCTCACTGGGCATTACCGGCAGACCTGCTGCATTGAGGACGGACTTTACCCGCGCCGCGCGTTCCTGATGGCGGTCGCGCTCCCATTGCGAAGTCTTGAGGTGCCCGATCGCCGCGGTAGCGGCGGCGCAGACCGCCCGCTATTGAACCGCCCGCTTGCTATGACTTTTTCAACCTTGCTGGATTGTAACAAAGCTGACTTGAAGGTCGGAGATATGCATTACAGGTCGCATCACACTCAGTGTGACTCTCTTCCGCAAGAGACAGAATCATGGTCGATCAAGAAGTAGTTGGCAGTCAGCTCAAGAGGGATCGTTGAGCTATCGCTGAAAGTTGGTGACGGCGGGAATCGGGAAGGCGGCATATCGTGGGGGTGCTTGACGCCTCCACTTCTCCACCAAAGGAGCGATATGCCGTGTCCAAAGATAACATCATCCAGCTGATTCATCCAACGAACGTCGACGATCAACTCACGGAAATCATACGTACTGGGGCACGTACTCTGTTGGCCCAGGCGATTGAGGCCGAGGTCGCGGACTTTCTCGGCAAGCATGCCGATTTGAAGACCGCAGATGGCCACCAGCGGGTCGTGCGCCACGGTCACCTGCCGGAACGCGAGGTGATGACCGGTATCGGCGCGGTCGCCGTCCGACAGCCGCGTGTGCGCGATCGTGAGGCGAACCCTGCCGACGCCGACCGCATCCGGTTCTCGCCATCGATCCTGCCGCCCTACATGCGCCGCTCGAAATCGATCGAGACGCTGCTGCCAATCCTTTACCTGAAGGGGATCTCGACCGGGGACTTCTCCGAGGCGCTGGCGGCACTGCTCGGCAAGGACGCTGCCGGGTTGTCGGCATCCGCCATCGGCCGCTTGAAGGATGGTTGGCTTGACGAACACACCGCGTGGCAGAAGCGAGATCTGTCGGCGAAACGTTACGTCTACATCTGGGCCGATGGCATCCATCTCCAGGCCCGCCTCGAAGACGAAAAGCAGTGCATCCTGGTGCTGATCGGCGCGACGCCGGAAGGCCGCAAGGAACTGGTCGGCTTCACCGATGGCGCCCGCGAGAGCGCGCAGGACTGGCGCGATCTGCTGCTCGATCTGAAGCGGCGCGGGCTCGACGTGCCGCCGCGGCTTACCATCGCCGATGGCGCGCTCGGGTTCTGGAAGGCGGCCGGTGAGGTGTGGCCGAAAACGCGCGAGCAGCGCTGCTGGGTGCACAAGACCGCCAACGTACTCGCCAAGTTGCCGAAGAGCCAGCAGCCGAAGGCCAAGCGCGCATTGCAGGAGATCTGGATGGCCGAAACCAAGGCCGCCGCCAAACTGGCGTTCGACGCCTTCATCGAAAGCTACACGCCCAAATACGAGAAGGCGGCGGACTGCCTGAGCAAGGATCGCGACACGCTACTGGCGTTCTACGACTTCCCGGCTGAACACTGGAAACACCTGCGGACGACCAATCCCATTGAAAGCACCTTCGCTACCGTGCGCCACCGCACCATCCGATCGAAGGGATGCCTGTCCAACCGGACCGCGCTCGCGATGGTCTTCAAGCTGCTCGAGGCCGCTCAGAAAAGCTGGCGTCGTCTCGACGGCCACAACCAGTTGCCAAAACTCGTTCTCGGTGTGACATTCAACAACGGGATCGAGGTCATCGCTAAACCCGCTGACCGTCAGCCCATAACCGCCGCCGCCTGACCGGCCCGGCCGTCACCAAAATTTGGCGATAGCTCGGATCGTTTCCCTTTCCAGAGTGAGGGCGACACCACTGAACTACACGCGAGGACTGGTAATGTCGCACATAGACATGAAGCCTGGCGCGGTTATTCCGGCATATCTCCACAGAGGCACCGCCGAGGCACTGTATGTTGTAGAGGACGACTTCACCAACGAGGGCAAGCAGTACCAGGCAGGCACTTCGTTGTACTTCAAGGGCAGGTAGGGAACACGGCCCGGACGCCATGAAGAATGGGTGCAAGCTGCTCATCCTTTGGACAGAACGCACTGCGAATGAGGCGGCAGATCTCACTGACTTCCTGATCGCTTAATGACAGCCGGGATGTCATGATCGGGCAACGAGCCTAAAGCGATAACCCTCGCGTAGTCGCCGGCGGCCCAGCAGTCCACTCTCGTTGCCTCGAGCGAGCTGCCGCGAGCCCATTCAACTGCTCTACCGGCGGCATGAATGCGGGGCTGGATTGTTGCGCCACGAGCGTGTCAAATCACCGAATCGCCCCATCGCTTGCTTGCCATTCATTCCGTCGGCTACGGCACGTTCAACCCTCAGCGTCCATATTATCTAGCGTCCCACGCACTGCTTTCACAATGTAAGACGTTGCCATGCGATCGAGATTCCGCATGGCATCTCGAGGCGGACGAAGTCCACGTCCAAGGAGGCGGTAGGAGTCGGAGAAACTCCAGGCCCCTGATCGCGACGTTAAGAGAACGGCTCGATTGGGCGATCTTGCAGCATCCCATCGACGAACAGGTCGACGTGCTCGTTGTAGAAGCTGAGCAGGTTTTCGATCTTCGGGCACTCGGGGATTGGCGCCGGATAACTCCACACGATGTCCTTGACGAGCTTGTCGCCCACCCGAGCCGACCAGTAGCGCGCCACACCTTTATACGGGCATCGCGTGACAGACTCGGTTGGCTCAAGCAGATCCATGCGCGCTTCAACCTTCGGAATGTAATAGCGGGTCGGTAGCCCAGTCTCGAAGAGGAGGATCGGCCGGCGAGTTTCACCCAGTGTCACGCCTTCAAGCTCAACCCGCACGTGCCTCGAACTGTGGACCGTGTCAACTCTTGTGTATGGATCACGTGGATGAACGAAGACCTGCTCGTCCTCCTCGAACCAGGCGTCCATTACATCCCAGTAGAAAGCGAGGTGACCTTCTAGTGCGGCTCGATCGCCGGCCGATTTGATGTAAGCGCGAGCCGCGTTTTGAACGGTGCGATCCTTTACCACCAAGCGCCAGCGAATGGTGTCCGCCGGTTGATGCGCCTGCTCCAAATACTCCATTCGGACATCCGCAATCGGAAACCAGTAAGCCGGCGGCCGCTTCGTTTCATAGACAAGGAGAACGTGCTCGCTGTCGGCGACCAGCCTTCCACCAAAGTAGGTCCGTACCCGGCGAGGGCTGCGTTCGATGTGTACTCCCTCCTTCAGCCGGGCCCGCTCCTCCGCAGCCGGAACGACTGGTCGTGCGAGTGTCTCAGGCATCTTGAATCTCCTTCCTTTTGGGGACGACGGACCTATCAAGCGATCATGCAGGAACGATACCGTCAGTCCAGCGTACAGGCGCCGGATTCGAGCAAGACCAAAAGACCGGCAAACGAGAACCGGTGTAAACGCGAGCCCCTTGGAAGTCTGACGTTTGCCTATTTCGAAAGGACGCCTGATCGTTCGTTCTCGCTCTTGTTCGGTAACTCCCTCGCGCCGAGCCGCCATGCCGTCCACTGCATCGGCCCAAATCGTGATCAGCACGACCGCAAAGATAACGGCAAATCTGACCCCAGAGAATCTTTGTTGCAGACATGGCATCAGGAGATCAGTTGATTCCACACCCCGCACACAAGCCTAAGTGAATGGGCGGCGCACCCCCGGGGTATTCCAGCGAATAAATCAGTCGTCACTCCCTATTCGATAGCGATCTTACGAGGGGCCCTGAAGTTCGCAGCCATGGCTTTTCGTCAAGTGTGACCGGCTCTGAAGCGGCTCGGGCAAATCGCGACTTCCGCACTCCAACCATGTCAAGGTAGTCCGGAACGCGAATTCTCGCGCAAAATCAAAGCGAAAGGCCGGTAGATGTGCAAACAGAGAAAGTACAAGATCCGAACGAAACGATGTTTGCTGTTGACGTGCTGTTGACGGGGGGCGGCTGTCGGAATTGGCTTCTATGCTCCGACAATCCCCGACTTTGCCCTCGACACGCACACGATGAAGACAAGGCGATGGGCCGTGGCCTCGATCATTTCCGCAAAGAAGGCGCGAAGCTGATCCCACCGCCGACCGCTGATGACCCCTACGAGGACGAGGCGTATCGGCTGTGGACGATCAAGCAGCGCAGTAAGTAAGCCATAGCAGCGCGGCAACAGCCGCCTCACACGATCGCGAAAGCCAGCAAGCTCGAACCCAGCAGCACGAGGCTGGCCGCTATCAGCGTGAGGAACGCGTCGGAGACTAAATCGTGATTGCGCATGATACACCTGCCATGTGCGACGCTCGTCCGAACAGAGCGCAGGTCCTGAGCAGCGCCTCTGCTGCGCGACACAATCCGCGATTTGGGTAGGTTCTTCCATTAGACGTGCGTGCGGTCGCATAACCTCTTCTGATCGCCCGCAATAGACCTTGGTACGATTATCACGGCGAAGCGGCACCGAAGTCTGGGAGGCGTACGAAGGGTCTAGAATGGGAGCTGGGGCAAGGCCGCCTCGATTGGCGGCCCTGTGGCAGGTTTGTGCTCACGCCAGAAGCAGCAGCAGCGCGACCGCGACTATGACGACGACCAGCGCGATGAAGAGCAGGGCCCAGTGCGGAAGTGGTCGGCTAAGCGCGAGCGCCATAAACCTTCGTATCGTTCCGTGCCCCCTTTTGATGCCCGAGGTTTACCTATGTCCAATTGAGCCGTTGATCGCGATCGTCTTAGCTATGGGTATGCGGTAGCGAGACCCCCCTGTCCCCTCAGACCCGCTATCGCTGCCCTCCTCAGGGCGTTTCCTCCCTAGACTTGGGCCGCTTGTGGCAACGCAGGCGGCCCTTCTTTATGTGTTTGCCGTCACACCGTCGATCATTGGGAGCCGAAACTTGCCGCACGCCGCCGCTGGGCGTCTACGATCAGGCCAGCAGCATCAGCACAGCCTTTGCGTGCGAGATGGTACGTAAACTAGGACGATATGATGAATTGCAAATATCTTCATACCGCGCCGTCGCGCGGTCCCCGCGGTTGCGGCGCGCTCAGAAGGACCCGGTAAACTGCTTATCGGATCGCGACTGTCAAAGCCTCGCCCTCTTGCATGGGATCGAACTGAAAACTCTGTCCGCCGCTGTAACATCAAAATCGAAAAGCAGCGGTTCCGACCGAGCCGGGCACAGTTCATGGCCGGGCCTGTCCCGGCCATCCACGACTTCGCGTCACCTCAGCAACAACGGTTGGATGCCCGCGACAAGCTCGGGCCTGAGGAGGCGGGACCGGAGCCCGTGATTTAGATCAAGGAGTCGGCACCTTGTGCGTCAGCCTTGCGAACATTGTCCTTGTTCGAGGCAGGGGCAGATGCGCGTCGGAGCTTGTCCAGCGCACTCGTCCAGTCGCGAACACGAGCAACCTTGATAAAGGTGTCAAGCGCCGGCGAATACTGCCTCCCCGCCACGGCCAAAAGGTGCACCTCGCGCCGGACGGGGTCGCCCTCAATTGGAATAGCGGCGAGCGACGGCAGCCTGGGTGCGTGCTCTGGGGCCAGGATGGCCCCAAAACCGGCGGATGCCATTTGCTCAAGATGCCTTTCCTGAGCGCTCCTGTGCACAACTTTAGGGCCAGGATGGTCGGCAAAACAAGCCTGCTTGAATCGGCCTGCGACGTCGCATCCGACCCTTTCGAGAAATACCGCCTCCTGCAAGTCTTGGAGCGGGATAACGGTTTGCCTCGCCATCGGATGTTTCCGAGACAAGACGAGCACGTACCGCTCCTCGAACAGAAGCCAGCGGTCGATACGCTCAGGTAGCTCCACGGCGTCACCGACGAATGCGGCATTGATCTCGCCCTCTAAAAGCATCGCAACTAGCCCGTTGGCGTCCGCCTCGTGCAGATCGACTCGAAGGTCAGGGATGATCCTGGCAAGCTCCAAAAGCAATTCCGTAATGAGTGCGGCGGAGACTGACGGCACAAGCCCGATCTTCAGTGGGGCGATTGTCTTCTTTTGATAGCCTCGCGCCTGAAGCCGTACTGCCTCCGTGGCGGCAAATATTTTCTCCAGCGTGGGCAAAATCATCTTGCCCAGCTCCGTGAGCTGGGTGAGGTGACGTTCACGGTGAATCAACGCGCCACCGAGTTCTTGCTCCAGCTTTTGTACCGCCTTTGTCAGCGCCGGCTGCGTCACATTGCATTGCTCCGCAGCCCGCGTAAAATTGAGTGTCCTTGCTAGGGCTAGGAAGTATCGCACCTGATAAAGCTGCAGCTGCATACTCATACTCGAAAGATTTGCCGTGATTCGAACCGTTCCAGTTCGTTGCCATAGTAGGCAGGGGCGGTGGTCAAGCGGTTTGTCGTGGAGCTTCCGCGGAAACAGGTGTGCGCAGGCTCGGAATTGTCGACCCGCGTCTTGCGCAAGGTGTTCTCACCGACGCTGCTTCCTATTAACGTCGCGGTTGCATAGACCATCATAGGCAAGACCAGTTAAATGTCAGGGTTTGCATCGGGATCAGCTTGGCCATCTTTTCTCCGCCCGATAAGCGTCGTGTCAGCGAGCCATTATGAACCACCAGTCGGTCAGCAAACGCTCCTATGATTTCTGCGGTACATGCCATCCGCAACGCTCGGAATGGTCTCTGTCAGAAGAGGCAGCGTGCTGGTGCTCACCCCAACCCGAATAGCGTGGAAACGATGTCGGACGTTGACTCCTGCCATTCAAAGATCAGTTCGAACGGATTGATCTCTGCATATGGTCCAAGAGGTGGGACGTTCCCATTCCATCCGCGGTAACACTCCGCTCCGCAATACTGCTTTAGAGTAGAGAGATCGCGCAAATAACCCTTCTCCACCGGACGGCGACACGCCGCGCATTTCGACGGAACGACAGGTGTCCTGCAATTCACCAGTACGAATTTCATGGCCGTACTTCCGGGTGCTCAAGCTCGTTCTCCCTCGTTCGTTTTTGATCGCAATCCTCCTGCGCCGCACGGCCGACGAAAATGGAGAAACGAGATCCCCGACATGGAGTGGAAACGACGTCGATGCGGTGTCCAAGAAGCCTGATCGCCTGACAAACGATGAACAGGCCGATGCCAAGGCCGTCGCGTCGCGTAGCATCGAGGCGGGTAAAAGCTTCGAAGGCCTTCGGCACCTGGTCGATTGGGATGCCTATGCCGTTATCGTACACGTCGATACGGATGAACGAGCCTACGTTGCGGCAGCCAAGCACGATGCGGCCACCCGGCTGGGTGTATTTTACCGCGTTGCTTACCAAGTTGTGCAGCGCAGCGCTTAGAAGCAGACGGTCGCTTAATACCAATGCATCTGATGGAACGGAGCGGATGAAGATGCCCTTCTTCAGAGCCGTCTCTTCATTGTCGCGCCGCACCTGCCGAATGACTTCGCCGACGTGCACAGGTGCGAGTCGCGCTTCCTTCGAGCGCTCACGGAACGGGAGGGCCGTCACTAGTTGCGCCAATTGTTCTTTTAACCGGTCAATCGCATCTTGACCGGAACGAAGAAGCCGCAACTCGGAACTTGTCCGAGGTCCGTGCCCTAGGAGCTCGTTGGCGCTCTGAAGGATCTGCAGGGGTTGACGGAGATCGTGCCCAGCTATCGCAAGCAACAGAGTTTCGAAGTTGTGAGCCTGGTGCGGATCGGCGGTCGCAGTCATACTCCAGGTGATTGGCTGGGGGACGACACCGCTTTTCTTTAGCTTCCCACTGCGTTCGGCCGTTTCGATGCTATTGCTCGATTCGCGCATGATGTTCCTCTTTCGGGCGACTAACAGACCTAGTGCAATGGATCGGCACGCTACGCGTGAAGCGCGTCACGATATCGGATGGAGAAATCTCAACGGCTGGTGAATGACGTCTGCTCTGGCGCATTGTGATTTCACCTTCGAGCTTTTGAGCCGGTCTTACTCCTGCACACCAACAGGCTAGAGGCGTGTGTCGCGAGGCTCAACTGCACCTGCGGGGATCGGCATATGGTCGGCGGCCCAATAACACGCGAGTCCTGGATCGTCGCGAGCTGCAGCCTTGCGATTCGTCCGTGAGTCTCTCGCTCAGGCCAGCGGGTCGCGCTTATGCGTTTGCGCAATTCGGTCTGCTTGGCCTCGGGAGCATTCACGTGGAATGGGTGGATAGCGGTCTTTTCACTGCCCTTCGGCTGTGCAACAGCGCTCATGGATGAACTCTCTTCTGCAAGAACCAAACTCGGAAGACCTAACGTGCTCACAGCAGCGGTTGAGGCTGCGGCCTCGACAAGACGACGGCGATTCATACCGGGCGGCGTTTTCTGCATGACGGCCTCCTCGGTAACTGGGGTTGCCGGATTTGAGG
The DNA here is from genome assembly GCF_054059515.1 of Bradyrhizobium sp. URHC0002. NCBI lineage: Bacteria > Pseudomonadati > Pseudomonadota > Alphaproteobacteria > Hyphomicrobiales > Nitrobacteraceae > Bradyrhizobium > Bradyrhizobium sp. URHC0002. The sequence continues at coordinate 8,109,429 of NZ_JBSSCF010000001.1, forward strand.
TGCGGGCCCGCAAAGGCTCACGTCCTGCGAGGCATCACAGCAGGACGCGTGGTTCGTTTCTATTGGACGATCGCTGCTGTTGGCTAAACCAGCAGGCTGAGAACTTCAGCTTATCGTTCGGTTTGCTGAATGTTGGTTTAGAGCCGCACCGGCAGCGCGAACCGGAAGACGGCGCCACGCGGCTCATGCTCGTCGGCCCACAATCGCCCGTCATGGGCCTCGATGATGGAGCGGCAAATCGAAGGGCCAATCCCCACTCCGGCAGGCCTCGTGGTGACAAAGGACTCGAAAATCCGCTCAGCAGCGACGCCAGGCCCCCAGTCGCCTAGCGCGACGAGCAAGCCCTCCGCCGGGCTCGATTCCGTGCTGACCACCAGTTCGCGAGCGTCGTCATCGGTGCTGGTCATGGCCTCTATCGCGTTCACGATGAGATTCAGCACGACCTGCTGTGAACTCGATCTCCCTGAACAAGTGGCAACCCTTGCGTCAGCCGTCTCTGAACTGATACTCGTTGCTTAAACAGCGCGCCTCGTACGAGCTTAATCACTCTTCAATGGCCTCGCTCAGATCGAAGGACTCCAGGCGGGGTGGCGCTTTCTTGATCTGCTCTTGGATCCCACCGAGGATGTCGGCGGCTCGATAGGTCTCGCTGATTACGCAGTCGAGCGCCTCCCTGACCTCCGCTAGATCGGGCGGCTCCCGGGCAAGAAAAAGCGCAGCGCTGCGTGGGCGTTGTTGCGAGCCGCACCGATCGGCTGATTGATTTCGTGCGCGACGGAGGCGGCTAGGTGTCCCATCGGGACTAGGCGGCCCGCATGCGATATCCCCTTAGGGGTCAAAATTTGTACGCCCAATGACACCAGTTCCAAGGGGCGCACGCCCACGAGCCATCGAAGTATCGCAATCGCATGCGAGACGATTTATGCTCTCAAACGTCGGATGTTCGGCGCCAGGGGATGGGTGCGAACGCGTCCCTATCGCCCTCGGCATCTTTTTGCAACAGAGACGCGTTCCGAGTCCTCCCACAGCACCTCCACGGAGTCATCTCGCCCACTGGCGTGCGATAAGGTGGCTGCATTCATCCATCGCCCTCCATTGTTTAGTCGACGATCAGAAAGTGCGTGTAGGCTCATCGACTGCACTGCCCGACACGCTTAGCCGTGCCACTGCGGTGCGAAGGCAGTCGATCAGCGCAGCTTCCACCAGCGGCTTACGAAGGTAGCATTGCACCCCCCGGGTCAGCATACACTCCTTCCGGCGCTCATCAGGATGGGCGGTGACCAAGATCGTCGGGATTGCGTGCCCACTTTCGACCAGATGGTCATAAAGCTCGACGCCCGTCATTTCTGGCATGTGAATATCGGCGACCAAGCAGGCGGTGGCCGCAAGTTCCGCAGATGCAAGAAATTGCGCCGCAGACGGAAACACTGCGACAGAGTAATCCAACGCCTTGAGAAGCCTGCGCATGGAGTCGCCGAAGGACTGGTCGTCATCGACGACAGAGATTAGTGGGCGCTCAGACAATGTGACCTCCCGATGGGTTATCGGCAGCGGCTACACCGCGCCTGTGAGGCCGGTTGGGTGCAGCATCGGTAGCGAGCATAACGCTGTAACAAACCCCGCGACTCTAAACTTTGGTTTAGGATGTCTGCCCACTAGGAGTCGGCGGACGGCTGTTCAAGCGTTTTCGTTAGGACTAAGATAGGCGCAGAGGGCAGGCAAAATAACAAAATAAAATGCGGAGAGAGCAGATGCGCCCATCCACAGACCTTGGATCACGAGCGGCGGCCGTGCCAAATTCACATTCCTGCGTAGTCGTCATCGACGACGACGAGGGGTTTCGCGAATCGCTCGGACGACTTTTGCGGTCCGCGGGCGTGAACCCACGGCTGTTTGCGTCGATCAACGATTTTGTCGGATCTGACCCACCCGATTGCCCTACCTGTCTTGTCCTCGACGTTAGGCTACCAGAGCGAAGCGGACTCGATTTTCAGCGCGATCTCGCCGCGGCCGGCGCCGCGCTCCCGATCGTCTTCGTCACCGGGCACGGGGACATTCCGATGAGCGTGCAAGCAATGAAGGCGGGCGCCGTCGAGTTTTTGACGAAACCGCTCCGGGAGCAGGATCTTCTGGATGCCATAAGTGTTGGGCTCGCTCGCGACCGTGTGCGCCGCCAAAATGATAAAGCCCTGAGCGAACTCAGGGCGCGATTTGAAGTGCTGACCCCGCGCGAGCGCGATATTCTGGTTCGGGTTGCGGAGGGTCGGCTAAACAAGCAGATTGCCGGCGAGTTGGGCATCACCGAAACCACGGTGAAGGTCCATCGCTGCAACATGATGCGGAAGATCGAAGCCGCATCGGTACCACAACTCTGCCGAATGGTGGATAAGCTGAAGCTGCTCAAGCTGCTGCCCGGGAACTCCAAGCTCGCCTAAGCTGTGGAGAGCCCAACGGCCACAACGGCAGCGCTAAAGTAGCGGCTTTGCGCGATCTCGAAATTGGAAATCGCAGATGATCTCCACGGGCCTCCATTTCCATTTCATCAGCGGCGCAACGACCGGAACCCGGCGCGTACTTCGTCCGCGAAGAGCTTCGGCTGCACCCAGGCCGCAAAGTGTCCGCCCTTGGGAAGCTTGTTGTAGTGGATCAACTTCGGATACGCCCGCTCTGCCCAACTCCGCGGAGCCGGATAGAGTTCATCCGGAAACACGCTCACGGTGACCGGGATGGAGACACCTTTGACGCCGAAGAAGAAATAAATCTTGTTCTCGAAGCACTCCGAGTAGAGACGCGCCCTCCCTTCTGCAAGGACCAAACTCGGAAGACCTAACGCTCACAGCAACGGTTACGGCTGCGGCCTCCGACAAGACGACGGTACAGCCGACGTCTTCCGCATGACGACCTCCGACGATTGCGCCGTCGGTAACCGGGGTTTCCGGATTTGAGGTGCGGGGCGGAAAAGCTAACAACCCGCGTCGGATCACAGCACGGCGCGTTGGTTTGCTTCAATTGCGCGATGGTTTTGAGGCCGACATGTCGGTATCGGCCCGCACGGCCTCGCCGCAATTGAAACGCTGGTGATTGCCAGATTAGCGGATTAAGAGAATGGCCTATTGTCGGACACTCGCGTTCTTGGAACATATCATAGTTGGCAGTGGTGATGGACATGCCAATGGTGCTGGCCGCCTGCTCCCACTTCTCAGCGGTGACGATGATTTCCTCAACCTGACTCTCGGATAGCGCTGTACCCTCCTGCGCCAGCGCGGTGTTTAGATCAAGCGCCAGCAGCACCCTTACGGTGATAACGGTCCACATGCTTGCCGATATGCATCCGACGACGGGGGATCACGGAGTAGGGTTTTTCTGCGGTCCGCGACAAGAAGCAAATTTCCTCACCGAGCAGACTCCCAAAGCCTAGTAGGCTCGCGGCAGCGGCTGCCGGGGCAGCTCCGCGAAAACGACGACGATTGAGGGCCGGGCGCTTTCTTCACGTCGACCCCTCGGCAAGCTGATGACTACCTTGCCCTTACGACCTGCGCAAGATCACAGCACGACGCACGGGGTTGGCTTCCATTGCGCCAAGGTTTAGGTCGATACTCCCGCTATTGCCCACACGACTCCCACCCACGAAGCGAAAGCAAAGGATTAAGGCGATCGCCTGATTGTTGGGCGCGCTGAACTTTGGCTTAGTCGTGAGTCGGCAGTGTGAATCGGAAGACGGCACCACGTGGTTGATGCGCTTCTGCCCACAAGCGTCCTCCATGGGCATCAATGATAGAGCGACATATTGAGAGGCCGATCCCGACCCCACTGGCCTTTGTAGTGTGGAAGGATTCAAAAATCCGCTCTAGATCATTCGCTGCGACGCCGGGTCCGGAATCGGCTATGGCCACGAGCAGCCCATCCGTGCGGCGCGATTCCGTCGTGATCTCCAGTTTCCGCTCCGAAACGTCCGCACTCGTCATCGCTTCGATGGAATTGAGAATGAGGTTAAGCATGACTTGCTGAAGCTGAACCCGATCTCCTTTAATAGGAGACAGTCCTTCCGCAGTACGCACGTGAACCGATACGCCATTCTTCGACAGCTCCCCCCTTACCAGCGCGAGCACCTCTTCGACCGCCTTGTTCAGGTCCATGCTTTCGATACGTGGCGGAGCCTTCTTTATCTGATCCCGGATCCGGCCGATGATGTCACCTGCCCTGTAGGTTTCGCCCACCAGACACTCCAGAGCCTCCTTGACTTCTGGCATGTTGGGCGGATTCGCCGTGAGGAAGCGCAGAGCTGCATGGGCGTTATTCCGTACCGCCCCAATCGGCTGATTCAACTCGTGTGCGATGGAGCCGGCGAGCTGTCCCATCGTTGCCACGCGGTTGGCGTGCGCCAAGTCCGTCTGCAACGCGCCTAGCGCGTCGGCGGCACGCTTGCGCTCAGTAAGATCAAGCACGAATGCCACACCTTGGTATCCACCTTGCTCCAAGGTCGCCACACCAATCAACACGGGCACAAGGCTGCCATCCTCCCGGAAGAGCTCCGTTTCGAACGGTTGTAAGCTACCCCGCTCCTTTAATTGGGGCTGATGTTCGTACCAGTCTGTCGGTGTCAGATCCATGCAACGCACGCCGTTCGAAACGAGATTCTTGCGGTCGAGTCCCACCATGCGAAGAAACGCGTCATTGGCCTCGACAATCCGATCTTGAACATCCCAGAAGAAGATTCCGATGATGTTGGCATCCACAAGCCGTCGGATCCTGGCCTCCCGCTCAGCTAGCTCACGGTACAGGCTGGCGTTCTCTATTGAGATAGCCGCTTGGGAAGCGAGCAGTGTGAGGACCACCATTCGAGCAGGAGTAAACGCGGCAGTCGCGAGGTTGTTCTCCAAGTACAGCACCCCAGTCAACCTGGTCTGCTTAAGTATCGGCAGGCAGAGCACTGACCGTGGGCGGCGGTCGCGAATATAGCCATCCGCTGAAAACGAGTTCTGACTGGACGCATCGTGCAGGAGAACGCTTTCTTTTGTCCGAAGGACGTAGTGAAACACTGACTTCGGTAGATCTGCGGCCGTGACGCGTGCGTGTTTCAGGACCACGTTCACGCTGTCACTGCTGGTTGTGGCCTCTGCTTCAATTTGATATTTGTCGCCTCTCGGAAGAATCAAGAGACCTCGATCGGCGCCCGCGTGTTCGATTGCCGAACTCATGAGCGTGTTGATTAACTTCTCGAAAACGATCTCGCCTGACACTGCTTGCGAGACCCTGATTACGGTAGCCAAATCGAGCTGCTCGATGGGTGTCACTTTCGTCGCCGTGGAATCTGGGATCGACTTGTCCACCTTGAGGTGCGGATAAAGCTCCTCGAGTTGGCGAACCTTTCCGTCGGCTCCCCAGCGTAGGTAGCAGGCTCGCGCGGCCCGGAAATAGGTCGCCGCGATCTTCTCGTAACCGCGCTCTGCGTAGAAACGCCCGGCAATCTCGTTGGCAATCGCCTGGTTGTGCACGAACCCGTATTTGTGAGCCTCGCGGATGGCCTTGTCGTACAGCTCCTGAGCGTTCAGTACCCGGCCCTCAATGCGAGCGATCTCGGCGCCAACCAAGGCAGCGCGGTCTTCGAAGGTTTCGGGGTCGAGCTCCGCCCACTCTTGGAGCTGCCGGTGGTGGCCCAGCACAGAATCGAAATGCCTCCCTCTCTGCTCCGGTGTGGCGTGATCCCAGACCGCCGCATGCGCCAGCGCGCCATAGAATCGATACTCCGCTGACTCGAACATTGCCGCCGACGTCCAAAGCAGCGGTTCCGCGTGGAGCGAGGCGTCGACCGCCGACGCAAGGTCTCCGGCGAAAAAGTGCGCCTGCAGCTTTCGCGTCCAGTAATAAAACTCGGCGAGCACCAGATCGGGGCTCTTGGCCAAGCGGCGTTCGGTATCGAGTTCGCTGTATCCCTCATGATCCAGGCACCCGAACGTCGCAGTCAGCCCGCGCAAGGTGAGTATCAAACCGAGTTGTGCTCCGCAGCGCTCGATGACCAGACCGAAACGCACCCGCCTAGCAAATGCCAGGCCGTTCTCGCATTCCTTTTGCACTTCCGCGAGCGGATCCCCGGCGGCGAGGCCAACCGTGACGGTCAGCAGCTCGCACTCGGCTGTCAGATACTCGATCGAGAAGATAAGCTGCTGATTACGTTCCCAAGTTTCTTCTGCAAGAAGGGCTCTGCCGGCCCTGAGATAATTGAGCGCCGAGTCGTATGCTGTCGATAGTTTCGCGCGCCGGCCTGCGATCAGGTTCAGTTCTGCGACGCGCTCGCGATCCTCGACAGAGGTGATGAGATGGGAGCCCCGGTTGAGTTGATTGACGATCTCAAATATCGCCTCCTCACGTTTTTCAGCGGGCGTGTGCTCGGCGAGGAGTATTCCTATGCGCAGGTGAGCCTCGGCACGCAGCTCCTTCGGGATCAGCGAGTAGGCGGCTTCCTGCACGCGGTCGTGCAGGAAGCCGTAGGAATTGTCCGCACGGAGGATGAGGCCCGATCGCACGGCTTCCCAGAGATGGGCGTGCATGTCCTCGACGGAGCCCTGATACCCCATCCTCAGCATCTCGAACTCTGCACTGTTGCCCATGCAGGCGAACTGCTGGAGTACCTTCTGGGTTTCTGGCGCAAGGCGCTTCAACTTCTCGACCATCAGCTCTACAACATTGTCCGTGAAGCCTTCGGCACGAATGCGGGGCAGGTCCCATACCCAACGCCGCGCGCGGTAATCGAATGTCAGCAGGCGATCGTCCGCCAGAGTAGAAATGAACTGGATTGCGAAGAACGGGTTGCCCGCGGTCTTTTCGTGAATCAAGTCTGCCAGTGGGGCGGCGCACTCCAGTTGGGAGTGAAGGGAGTCCACAAGCAGTTTACCTAGATCGCCGCGACTTAGTGGTGTGAGAACGATGTCCTGCACTGCCGCTCCGGCCTGACGGATCGCTTCCAGCTTACATACCAGCGGGTGGGTGGCATTGACCTCGTTGTCCCGATAGGCACCAATGAGCAGTAAGTGCTGCAAATCGTTGCGGGTAAACAGATCTTCGAGGAGGTCGAGTGTGGCGGCATCCAGCCATTGCATGTCATCGAGGAAGAGCGCGAGCGGATGTTCAGGTCGCGCAAATACGCCGATGAACCGTCGAAATACGATCTGAAAACGTCTCTGCGCTTCCCGTGGCGGCAATTCGGACACTGGCGGCTGCTCGCCAATGACATGCCTCAATTCCGGGACGAGATCGACGATGAGCAGTCCGTACGGACCCAGCGCCTCACGAAGTGCGTCCTGCCACTTGCGCAGGTCTTCCTCGTTCTGGCTGAGGAGCCGCCGGATGAGGCTCTGAAACGCCTGGGCCAGCGAGGCATGCGGAATGTCGCGTTTGTACTGGTCGGATTTGCCCGACGCAAACAATCCGCGTGGCGGCACGAGTGGTTTGTGAAGCTCATTGACAACTGCGGATTTGCCGATGCCCGAGTATCCGGAGACCAGCACCAGTTCCGCTCGACCACCGCCAACGACGCGGTCGAAAGCGGTGAGCAGAGTGTCAACCTCGCGATCCCTCCCGTACAGCTTCTCGGGGATCATGAGGCGATCCGGGGTGTCGCCCGCGCCAGGAATGAAGTCATCGATCCACCCCTGGGACTCCCATTGGGACAGGCAGCGCCGAAGATCGCTCTCAACTCCCACCGCTGTCTGATACCTCTCCTCCGCCGTCTTGGAGAGCAACTTCATCGTGATCGCGGAGACCGAGGCCGGCACGGTTCCCACCCGCTCACTGGGTGCGGCCGGTTGTTTCGCGATGTGACAGTGCACCCATTCCATCGGGTCGGAGGCCGTGAATGGAAGACTCCCGGTCAGCATTTCGTAAAACGTCACTCCAAGCGAGTAAAGGTCGCTCCGAGAATCGATCGAACGGTTCATTCGTCCCGTCTGCTCGGGTGCCATGTAGGCGAGCGTTCCCGCGATGAACTCGGGAGGTTCGGGCGACTGGCGCTCGCGCGGAAGTCGGGACGCAATCCCGAATCCGGTGAGCCACGCGTTGCCGGTGTCGTCGACGAGGACATTCGCAGGCTTGATATCCTTATGTATGAGGCCCCGCTGATGGACTTGACCGAGTGTTCTTGCCAACCCAATTGCGGTGCTAAGGAAGCGAGTCAGGTCGAGCGGTTGCCCCTGGTCACGCTCAAGAATCCGATCCAGCGGCTGACCGCCAGGGTCCTTGAGTAAGAGGATCGTCCGCCCTTCGTGACGAGTAATGGCCAGAGGCTTGGCAGCCCACGCGGGATCGAGTTCGGCTGCGAACGAGTATTCGTGCATTAGCCGCCTGACACTCTGAGGTGCGATCGCGAGGACTGGCGAGGGGTCGTCGTGCTTTCGGCCGCGGTAAAGGGTAACGTCCGCGCTTTCCCGCAGGGGCACCAGCACGTACCCTGAGAGCTCCGGGATAGGTGACATTCTTGTCGCCACGGCATCACCACTTCGGAATATTCATTTGGACAGGACACTAGAAAGATGCCCAGAGGAACGAAGTAATCAATGGCCCGCCGTAGAGTTGGTTCAATTTTTCTAACGAACTGGAACTTTCTAACGAACTGAAAAGAGTCTCTTCATCAACAGCATTCTCCCCGCCGTGGCACTCCTGCTCACCAGCGAGTTCGTTGGCTTCCGCCAAGCCTCTGCGCAGATGTGCCCAAGGCGGACGGGATTAACCTCCAGCGGGGCGTTTGCTCATAAAAACGAGCTAAGTCTCAAGAAGTCCGCTTCTTGGATTGCGGCTTTTCGGCCATATTCCGGCATCCCCTCAGCGCCGCCTCCCGCAACTTGCTGAATCTGCAATTGGGAATCTACCTGGTTCAGGTTCCAAAAACAGATGATGCCTGAACGGTGAACTGCGCTTACCCCCGCCCCGCGATCTTTCACGCTCCCGTCCACGTCACGCGCGATTTATCGCCCTCGTCACTCCCATCATCTGGATCATAGTTCCGCTATCGGAGATGTGGCGGCCAGCTAACGCCTCATGAGCGGAATCGCTCATCGGTCCTTTGGTTCAAAGCCATTGAGCTACCGCTCCGCAACTCATCCGTTAGATGCAACACCTTCGCAACGTGCGGCAGACTGGAACCGCAATCGGAACCGTCCACTCATTGTGTTGCCCTCAGAACGCCACAGCATTATAAGTTACGCAAGCCTCTGTAATATAACAACGAGAGGTCAGCGTGTGCGAGTAAGCGGAGATAACAAGCCATCGCGCGGAGCAAACCGGCCCAACAATCGCAACGGTCAGCAGCATGAGAAGGCTGCGATTTCCGGTCGGTCGCGTCAGAAACGTGCGCCGCGCGCCAGCGGCAAGATAGGCGAGTCGGTCCGATCCTTCGACTGGGCATCAACTAGCCTTGGCCCCATTTCAAAGTGGTCGCAACCCATCCGAACGGCCGTCGCGATTTGTGCGAGCATTGCGTCGGCGCAGCATGAGGCGCTGATCTCAGCCGATCGAGCTCAACGCCGGCGAATAACCGAGCTTGGCAGGCAAAATAACATGCTGCGTAGCCAGGTTTCTCGGCAACGCGCAACTTTGGATGTCGCGCAGCTTCAGCTCGAGGTTCTTGATAACGTTCCGTCGATGGTATGGACGGTCGCGCCCGATGGTAGGTGCGAGTTTGTCAATCGCTTTTACCTTGAGGTCACTGGCCTGTCCGCAAATTATTGTACGGCGCCGACCGAAGTGTGGAAGAAGTCCCCGCGTGATCTGCCGCCATTTCTTTCCGGCGTCCATCCGGATTATCGTGACCGCGCAGCCAGCTCATTTTGGAATGGTGTCGAGTCGGGCCGAGGGTGGGCCTATGAAGTTCCCATCCGCCATGCCGATGGAGCCTATCACTGGCATTTTCGTCACGCTGTCCCGGTGCAAGATTCGAAAGGAACTCTGTTTCGATTTGTTGGCACTTGTGCCGATATCCAGGAATTCAAAGTTGCGCAGGAAGGGCTTGAGACCGCAGAACAGCGAGCGCGTCTTATCGTCGATCGCGCGCTCGATGCAATCATCGTCATGGACTCCGATGGCATAGTTTCGGGTTGGAACGAACAGGCGGAGGTGATATTTGGATGGCCTCGTGCGCAGATACTTGGAAAGCGGTTGGTCGATAAAATAATTCCTCCGAGATATCGAACAGCGCACGAGGCTGGAGTGAGACGCTTCCTCGCCACAGGCGAAGGCCCACTGCTCGACAAACGCATCGAAATCACAGGTCTCCATAAAGACGGACATGAGCTGCAGATCGAGTTGGCGATTGCGCCTGTGAAGGTGGGTAATCAATGGACATTCAGCGCATTCGTGCGTGATTTGACAGAAAGTAAGCAGATCGCTGAGACGCTTCGCGAAACTCGGGAAGAACTCGCCTGGATGTCTCGCCTTACGGCGATGGGAGAACTCACCGCATCTATCGCCCATGAAATAAAGCAGCCGCTGTCGGCTATAATAAGCGACACCGAGACTAGCCTCTATTGGCTAGCAAGCCAAAAGCCCGACATCGAAAAGGTGAGAACGATTACCCAACGAATTGGACAGGATGCGAATCGCGCGATTGACATCATCGGACGTATTCGGTCCTTGATGAACAAAACTGTCTCTGAACGGGTACCTCTCGATATGAACGTTCTGATCCACGAGGTGCTGGACCTGACGGCTTGGGAGTTGCGGAAACGTCAAGTATCGGTGAAGGCTGAACTGTCCTCATCGCTTCCAATGATCTTGGCTGATCGAATCCAGATGCAACAGGTCATCCTCAATCTCATCCTGAACGGCATAGAGGCAATGGCGCCTGTGGAGGATCGGCCGAGGGTCCTCTCCGTTAAGTCGGGACCATTCAAAGAGGACGAAATCCAGCTTTCCTTCCATGACACGGGCATAGGCATCGATCCGGCGTCAGCAAGCCACATTTTCGAAGCCTTCTTCACTACCAAACCAAATGGAACGGGAATAGGATTGTCTATTTGCCGATCGATTATCGAAGCTCATGGTGGGCATATCTCTGCTATGCCAGGAATACCTCATGGAGCTGTTTTTCAGTTCAGTTTGCCCCACGGACCGTGATGTTCCATGACCGAGGAACCAGCCGTGGTTGCGGTTATCGACGACGATCAGTCGATCCGTGAGGCATTGGGGAGAATGTTCGAGACGGTTTCCCTGAAGGCAGAGCTGTTCGGATCGGTCGAGGAGTACTTACGAGCGAGCAAGTCACGCCCGGCTAATTGCATTGTATTGGATGTGCGGTTGCCCGGCCCTTCCGGTCTCGACTTTCAGGGGCAGCTTACCAGCGCTAATAACCAAACCCCAATTGTATTTATCACCGCGCATGGAGACATCCCAATGTCGGTCCGCGCCATGAAAGCCGGCGCGATAGAATTCCTGACCAAGCCATTTCGGCACCAGGAACTCCTTGATGCGGTTCGAAAGGGCATCGAGCGCGATCGATCGTGCCGGGCGGAAGTCCGGAGATTAGCCGATCTGCAGGCTCGGTTTGCGTCGCTCACACCTCGTGAACGACAGATAATGGCGTTGCTAGCCGATGGGCGGATGACAAAGCAAATCGCCGCTGAAATTGGCATAAGCGCTATGACGGTTCGCATTCATCGGAGCCAGGGCATATCGAAGATGGGCGCGCGATCGATTGCTGATTTGGTTCGAATGGCTGACAAATTGAGCCTCGTATCGTCGAAAAAGCAGGTTGACTAATCGGAACGAAAAGCCAGCCCTCATTTGATTAATAGCGGTAGCGAACTCGCGATTTGCAGCCGCCCAAGCCTCTGCCATATTGGACACCGGGAGGATTACCCGACGTCTGTTCCCTTGATATCCATTGTAGATGACGACGACAGCATCCGCGTGGCAATGGGCGGGCTGGTGGAGACGTTCGGATACGACGTCGAGACCTTTGAATCAGGTGAAGCATTCTTGGGCTCCGGGTTGCTCGATCAGACACGATGTTTGATAGCTGACGTGCAAATGTGCGGAATGAGCGGCCCACAGCTCCAGGAGCATCTCATAAACTCGGGCATAAAAATCCCCGTTATCTTCGTCACAGCATTTCCTCGCTGTAACATCCGTGACCGGGTAATGAAGCAGGGCGCAATTGCGTACCTCACCAAGCCATTGGACCGATCCACGCTGCAGAAACGCCTCCAGCGGGCGCTTGGAGACGAGGGGAAGGGAAATGTTTTGCGATCAGGCGACTCGTGAGGCGCACGGGAGTCCACAGGGAGGCGGCGGCGGTCTCATTGACCCTTCCGGTTTGCCTAACGAGCTGGTCACATCGTCCCAAACAGGCGAGTGAGCTCTCTCTCTTGTTCGGTGGTACCTACCCGAATCGTTCGACCAACCCGCGAATTCCGCGTTGGGGGCGCACTCCGTCCGTTAGTAATAAACTAACTTCCATCTCCCGTGCACCTTGATTGGTTCGCCGCATATGGCGATTGGCAACGCGAATAGAGCCCGATAATTAGTCAACGAAACGGGCACTCATCTAAACGACACGCAAGGTGGACTGCTCTTTATTCCAACAGCGCCAGCAAAGCGCGAATGGAATTGCGCCATGTTCGCCCCTATGATCACTCATGGATATTGAAGCCACCAAAGGAGGTTGAAAATGGCAACCAGCGCAACAAGCACGATGATTTTGGATGGCGACTTCGACAAAATCGACTTCCGAGGAGAACTCGTCGACGGGCACCTCGTCGCAAAAGGAATTCTCGCAGACCAAGCGGCAATGGATTCTATCCCAGTAGGGATATACGTTCTCGAAAGGGATGCCACCGTCGTCAAGTGCAACAAAACTGCAATCGCGGGTTGGGGACGCACGCCGTCTCTGGGAACCTCGGAAAAGTATTGCGGGTCACACCTTCTTCGTTACCCCTCAGGAGAAGTGATGCCGCACGAACTTGCACCACCTTCCGTGACGATCAACAACGGCGGCACCGTTCGGAACGCCGATGTGATCTGCGAACAGCCTAACGGTAATCGTCTTCTGGCGCTCGTTAATGTCTTTCCAATTCGTGACAACGAGGACGAAGTGATCGGAGCCGTCAACATTTTCCGCCACAATACCAACAAGACTGTCCCTGGCTTACTCTCCGAGTCTGCAAGTAGTTCTAACTCCAAGATCGATGAGGGGGAGCAGTGAGGCTCCCCCTTCGCTGCTTCGGGCTGGACTAGCATCTTGATCGGTCGCTGCCCGGAGTGTGGGGTACCAGAAACCCAATGTTTGGTTATGTCCCCGCCGCAACCCGGCTGACCGCGTTTCAGGCCCCGAAAATTACTACGTGCGCCAACTAAGCCGCGCATACCTTTGCGGAGGAGCTGTTTGTGCAATCGAACGAGCGACGCGAACGGGAACGTGAGATGCGTGCCGCCGGGCGGCTGCCCCCAGGACAGTCGCTGACGCTCAAGTCGCCGGTGGTGCATGTGGGCTCGGTGCCGCTCTTTGATCCCAGGACGTGGGATTTTCGCGTGTTCGGCCTGGTAGAAGAGCAGCTGCGGCTTTCGTGGGAAGAGCTCTCCAATCTGCCGCAGAACGATGTATTTGCGGACTGGCACTGCGTCTCGCACTGGAGCCGGTTCGACAACTATTGGGGAGGATTGCTCGCCACAGAATTGATGAAGCGAGTGAAGTTGCGGCCAGAGGCGCGGCATGTGATGGTCCATGGCGAAAACAACTACACGGCAAACCTGCCAATCTCGGATTTTCTGCGCCCGACGACGATTTTCGCCCTGCGGCATGACGGCGAACCCCTTACGGCTGAGCATGGCTACCCGCTGCGCCTCGTGGTGCCAAACCTCTATGCGTATAAGAGCGTGAAGTGGGTGCGCGGGATCGAGTTGTTGGATCGCGAATCGCCGGGCTTATGGGAATTTAACGGATATCACATTTACGGCGACCCGTTCAAAGAGCAACGCTCTTCGAGCTGAACATCGGGACGCTGGAGGTATGGGTCGGTCTCAAGTACGGCTGCTCGAACCCAATCGTTAGACTGTTTCACCTGCAGGCGTGACTTCATCAGAACGACAACATAAGGATTCACGTCGACAGAAGATAGTACTACACAATCTTCAGATAAAAGTATCCGGGAATATAGGACACCCGAGGCGACTTAACGACTGTCCAACGACGCGCGACCGCGGCCCGAAGACGGTCGATCAGGGAAGACTCCGCTAACGGCTTGGGTAGATAGCACTCAAGGGCTGGAGGGCGCGAGGCATCACGCCGTTATTCCCAATGTCAACACGATCGACAAATTGCGGGAGGTGTGGCCTCGCCTGTCGTCCGATGAGAAGAAACTGTTCGACGTCCAGAGCAGCGGTACCGCGCGCGCAGAGGCGTGCACCGCCGAAGCAAGATCCCGCCGAAAAAATGCGCCTTCAACTTGCGCGTCGAATAGTAGAACTCGGCGAGGTCTCTCAATTCCGCGTGCACGTAGACTTGAGACACCAGCGGTTCGGGTAGTCCATCAAGATAAGGGCAGCACGGTCGTTGGCGTCGACATTGCCGACGCTGATGCACTGCCTGTTGCCCCGGAAGTCCGCGCAGCCGGGTGTCTTGTCGTCGAGCACCTAGAGGAATCGGGGCGGCTCGCCCCTGCGCTGCGGGCAGCCGCTCTCCCTGTACTCTAAAGGCAAGAACGAGTCGGGCTTCAGCCAATAACGAGTCCGCGCCCCCCGCTTGAACGTCCGGTTTGGCCTACGAGCAGTCGTCGAGCGCAGGTCGCATTTTTAAGCCACCGCGCAAGTGGTCGGCTTTAGGGGCGCGTTCCCTAAACCTTCGTATCATTCACTGGCCGTTTGGTTAGCCGGCGCATTACCCACGTTCAATTGAGCGGCTAACCGCGAGCGTCCTAGGCTGCGCGCGTAGGAAAGGCGCACAGGCCCACGCAGGGCGACGGTTGAAAAGGATGATCGACGAACAGCGACGATAGAGGAGACTACGATGCCCCATTGCTCCGATAATCTTAGATCTGGCAGTGCCGCGCGATGCGCAGTTTGTGATGGCAAATTTGGTCTCGTCCGGCACTACTCCTGGCGAACCCCGCTTTGTTCCAAGAAGTGCGTCGATCGCTTCAGAACTCGCAGGGAAAGTGACCGCAATTGGTTGAACTGGCTCGGAATCGCCTTCGACCAGCTGCCCGAGAACCGCGCAAGGGCTTTATGACGGTCCAGATCTCACAACGAGGCAAGGAATATCTAGAGATAGCACAGACTTTGCTCCGCGCCGCCAAAAGCATGACCGACTCAGCGATTGCGGGTCAGCTTAAGGCCCTTGCCGACCATTACCAGCGGCGAGCTGAGAAGGCTACGCATGTTGAAGCGGATGAATGAATTTCCTGGCTGCACAGAGAGATTCCGGGATTGGGTGTGAGATGAACAATCACATCTGGCATGCAACGCTTGTTGTATTCACTGTCATGCTGCCGATTTCTACAATCGGTCACGCCCGCGCCCACGATTATCAGCACCCTGAGTTGAACAGTTGGTATGAGAGTTTGCACAGCGGCAAAGGGCCCTGCTGCGATGGCAGCGATGCGAAGCGCATTGATGACGCCGATTGGGAAACTAATGATCGTCACTGGCCTTACTATTTGAACGGTGTTTTCGTTGGCGTCAGATGCTTCATGCCGGGGAGCATGGGCTGATCCACAGCGCAGGGCGATCAGCAGTTCCACCCACTAGCTCCAACTCGTCCGATGCCGTGTATTGCTTCGAATAAGGAGGCGCCAAGCGACAACTGGAACGTGGAATAGCCGCAACAGGAGCACTAACGGCGAGCAAATCCTGTATGCTTATCTAGGCGATCCGATCAAAGGAACCGAACTTGCGATGAGCAACGGGCTAACGGCCACATACGCCTACAAGCTTGCTTATGAGCGCGTGTTATTGCCGACTCGCGATGAGAAACTGCTTGGGCGCAGCCATTCAGCGAGATTGGCATCAACATGATCGTCCTCACTCCAAAAAACAAAGGCAATGCCTTGACGCCGTCAGAGCCGAGTGTGGTTCGGGAATGTCCTAACGCTACGCGGGCTGGCGGATCGTGTTTCAGTGAAGGCGATTATCACGGTTCAGCGCAGCCTACAAAGGCGGGGCAGCGCGGAGCTATCCCGCCGTGTGCCACGAATGAGTGGCGGACCTCCACCGCAACGGATTTTCGCGCATACATGGATTAGTGGAGCCGTTCACGGTTTGCACAAATGCCGTTTCGCGACCTATGCCGCTTCCGCATATGGCCCTTCTGCGACGTGCGGATCGGACCGGATTCCGATTTGCGCAAAAAATGGCCATGCGGATGGGACTCCGAATTCGACCACCTCGAGATCCTGGGACTCGAAATCCGTTTGGTAGACCAACTTGAAAAATTTTGACGTTCTCGTCCCACCAGACTCGTAGTTCGGTTTAGAGCACATGAGGCGACGAAACAGTAGCCGCGTCCGGGGATGTCGACGATGAAGCGATTCCCATCCTGACCGTCACGCAACGCGCGACGCAGCGCTGACATATGAACCGTGAGGTTGGTGGGCTCAACGAAAACATTGGGCCAAACGCGGGCCATCAAATTCTGATTGCTGACCAACTCTCTGTGGCGTTCAAGCAAAGCAATCAGGATTTCCAGAGCGCGACTTCCGAGAGGTGGGCTTGTCGCCTTCCAGCAAAGGAACTGCGTTCGAAGCAGGCGAAACGGTCCGAACGAAACTTCTGTTGGCGTTGCGCTGGCTGGTTCGGTTCGTTTCTTGAAGAGTGGCCTGGCCGCATCCGGGCGCTGAACGGCGCGTCCGACGTCAAGCTCCGGTTCGAGATGAAACTTCTCCAAGCGTCCGAAAGCTGCAGTCGATCGCATAGTGACCTCGCTTGCTTTGGCAGGGCTAATCCCCGCAAAGATGCTAGTGACCCGTAGTCTGACGATTTGGAGTGCTGCGAGCTATTCCACGCGGGTGGCGCGCAATGACAGATTTGGTTGCGTTGCCTAGACCTAGATTTACAAGCCGGCGAGACGGCTTCAGTCGGGCGGCAGACTGTGAGTGCTATGGCGGGATCAAGTCAGGGGATGCCGCAGATTGGATCATTTTGCGATGGCAGCGCTTGGTGCAAATCACAATAGTAACCCAGGGGAAAAACATGAGGCTACTGCGCATCTGCGCGGCACTTCGTGATCAATAAATCGGCGTATAATTGGCATCCGGATTCGGTAATGCGAACCTCTCTCCGTACATTCGCGCCATGCCGACGTACGATAGAGTCGGCGGTCCTTCTGTGGTAACGATTCAATCGATGCTGACCGCCAAGTGCCCAGAAGCCCGTTCTTCGTTTTGCTCCGACACTCAGTGCAGAGAATCGCAGCGGAACCGGACCCCGCGAGCCGGCAGTTGCAAGAAAAGGCGGGCGGCGTAGCGCCCGCCGGCCTTTTCTCTTGGTTTGCTTTGGAGATTGCGCGACTGCTTAACTCATCCGGCCGCGCGAATAGCACATCGCGTAAAAACGCGCACCTTAAGAGCGTTGCGGGGTGTCGGGCATCAGCTTGAGCTTGTCAGCCATCCGGCCGAGTTCTGGAAGCGAACCAGCCTGCATCTTCTGCATCGCCCTGCTGCGATGCACCTTCACCGTGGCTTCGGCGATGCCTATATCGTGGGCAATTTGTTTGCTGAGGCGGCCGCGCGCCACCTGAATTACAATCTCGCGCTCCCGGGGGCTTAGGGAGGCGAAACGCTGCCTAAGAGAGACCAAGTCCCTGTCATTCTCCCGCCGCGCACGATCGCGGGCCAAACCAAGCTGAATGGCATCGAGAAGATCCTGGTCGCGGAACGGCTTGGTCAGAAACTCGATGGCACCCCGCTTCATTGCTTGCACAGACATCGGTATGTCGCCATGGCCCGTGACAAAGATGATCGGGATCTCCCAGTTTGCCGCAGCTAGCTCGCGTTGGAAATCGAGGCCGCTTTGTCCGGGCAATCTAATATCGAGCACCAGGCAGGTGGGGCAATCCGGTGCATCGGATTTGAGGAAGTCGGAAATGGAGGCAAATAGCTGAACGTTAATGCGAAGCGATCGCAGTAGGCGCCCGACCGACGCGCGGAGATCCGGATCGTCGTCGATAACGAACACGGTGGAGGTTGCGTCAGACATTGCTGCCACTCGGAAGAGATCAACGAAAATCAGCCTGCAGCTTGGTTTGCAGGTCCGGCAGACCGCGCATTTCTAATCCCAATCGTGGAACCTGAACAGCCCTTTTTTCTGAAAGATACGAGCCGGGTATACCAAACCTCACGCGCGATGACACGGCTCCCTCCCCTCCGACGACCGGGTCGACTTTCGGCCGAAGTTCGATCTTTGGTCGGCCCGATAGCTGCTGAGGGAAGCTGCCCGTCAGCTCATGCATGCCACGAGTATTCAGCGCGCGGGGCGAGCCAAAGCCTTGGCTGTATCGGCGCGAAGCCTTGTCGGCTCGCCGCTCGTAGTCGTCGGCAAGAGCCTTAAGCTGAGCCGCAATCAGTGGTCCGCATGGTCTTGGCAGTGCGAAGCAAAGTCTGCGGCGTCTTCAAATATTCCCCTCGTCACGAGATATGAAGCGTCATGACGCGCTCGCGCGGTTTTCGGGCGACTGGTCAAAAGCGATTTGGAACCAGCCCATCCAATTGTGGTCACTTTGGCGGCGCGCCTCGAATCGATCGACGCACTTGCTGGAGCAAAGCGGCGTTCGCCACAAATAATGCCGGACGAGACCAAATTTGCCCTCACAGACTGCGCATCGCATCGCCTTGTCAGACCCGTGACTTTCGAAGCGGTAAGGCATTGTTTTCTCCTTTTGGCCTGCACCAAGATTAGGAGAATTGTCACCAGCGGCTCAATTGAGCGCAGGTTGAGCTCGGGCATTCAAAGGGGGCGGGACGATGATACGAAGGCTTAGGGCGCTCGGATGAGTCCTAGAGTTCGCCGCTACGATCCCGCGACCGCATTCGTCGGGCGGAAGCCTCGATCACAACCCATGCGGATTGGTTTCGCGATCATCGTTCAGATAAACCAAAGTTTACGGGGCACGGGAGGCACACTGGTGGCATTCTCAAGTCACCATGATTGGATAATTGGCTGCCACATGACGGGTCCAGTGAATGGCCATAGGCGGCATGATGAAAAAGGTACTGCTTTCGGTCGTTGAAGATGATCGGTTCCTTCGTGAGTCCATGTGCAGGCTCATGAGATCGCTGGGCTATACCGTCGACATTTTCTCGTCTGCAGCCGATTTTCTCGCCTCCCCGCGGCTTAGCGAAACAGCCTGCCTGATCGCCGACATCCATATGCCTGCTATGACCGGGCTCGAACTCTACCGGCACCTTATCGACACGGGCAACGCGATACCGACAATCCTCATGACGGCCTTTCCAAATGATGCAGATCGGGCTCGCGCCCTGAACGATGGAGTCGTGTGTTACCTACGTAAGCCGGTGGATGAGGACCATCTGACGCAATGTGTTTGCGCGGCTCTCAGGTCGGCAGGCTCGCCTGAGGAGGGGTCGTGAGCTCCCGTTCCGCTCCCGGCAAGGTGAACTGGAATACGGCGCCGCGAGGTTCGTTCGCCTCCGCCCATAGCTTCCCTCCATGAGCGTGGATGATAGACCGGCAGATCGACAGCCCCATGCCCGTTCCGCTGGGCTTCGTGGTGTAGAAGGCCTCAAAGACCCGCTCGAGACGGTCCGGTTCAATACCCGGACCGGAATCGTGCACGGCCACGACGACGCCTGCTTGATCCTCCTCTGTGCTGATCAACAGCTCTCTCGCCCCCTCCTCCATCGAACCCATTGCTTCAGCCGCATTCAGAGTCAGATTCAGCAAGACCTGTTGCAGCTGAACGCGATCCCCCAGAACCGAAACTAACCCCTCTGCAAGCCGGGTCTGGACTGAAATGCCATTCCTGAGGGTCACGCTTCGAGCCAATACGATCACTTCCTTGATTGCCACGTTGAGATCAAAACACTCTTTGCGTGGCGGCGCTTTCTTGATTTGCTCTCGGATGCGATCGATGATTTCTCCGGCCCGATCAGCATCTCCGACGACACAGGAAAGTGCTTCCCCGACCTCGCCCAGCTCGGGCGGCTGCATCTTCAGAAAATTTTCGGCCGCCCTGGCGTTGTTGCGGGCGCTGGCGATCGGTTGCGCGATTTCGTGCGACAGCGAGGCTGCTAACTCTCCCATCATGCTCACGCGGTTGGTATGGGCAAAATCCGACTGCATCTGCTGCAACCGCGCCAACGCTTGTGTGCGATCTTCGGTGTCAGTCAGCAGAGAATACCAGCGAACAATGCGATCGGAGGCATCCCGGACGGGAATGCCGCGGATCTCAAACCAACGAAATTCGCCGTCGAAGCGCCTCACGCGTGCTTCGGTGCCAAAGGGAACGCCGGCGGCGATCGATTTTGCGAAGACTTCAGCGAGATGGGGAAGGTCATCGGGATGTATCGTTCCGTTTGTGCCCCAGTTCTTCAGCTCTTCCAGCGACTGGCCGCAGTATTCAAAGATCTGACGATTTACGGCTTCGAGGTCACCTTTCGGGGTCAAGATCGCAACGAGCCCCGGTATCCCATCAATCGCCGAGCGCAAACTTCGCTCGCTTTCACGGAGCGCCTCCTCGGCACGTTTGCGTTCGGTCAAATCGAGCACGAATGCGAGGCGCTTGTCACCTCCTTCCTTGAACATCGCGGCGCCAATAAGCACAGGGACGCGGCTGCCGTCTTTCCGAAAATACTCCTTCTCGAAGGGCTGAACGACGCCGGTCGAGCTTAGTTCAGCCTGGATGAGTACGTCACGCTCGCGCCATTCGGGCGGGGACAGCTCGGTCCAGCGCACGTGGCCCGAAACCAAGTCTTCACGGTTATATCCTACGATACGTAGGAACGCGTCATTGGCTTCAAGAATCCGACCTTCGCGGTCGACGATGAAGATCCCGATGATGTTGGCGTCGACCAATCGCCGAATCTTCCCTTCGCGATCGGCGACGTCGCGATAAAGCCGCGAATTTTCGAGCGAGATCGCCGCCTGCGACGCAAGCACCTTCAACAAAGCGACGCGATCGGGCGTAAAGACTCTGGGTGTCAGGTTGTTCTCTAGGTAGAGAATGCCTGTAAGCTTTCCCTGGTTGATTAACGGCAAACAGAGAATAGAACGGAGATAACTCTCAGTGATGTAGGGATCGGCAGAAAATGGATTGTGAGATGACGCATCGTCGAGAATAACGCTTTCCCGAGTGCGCAGGACATAGTGGAGCACCGATTCCGGCAACAGTGTCGCAGCCACGTCCTCGTCGCGCAGATGCACAGTTACCAAATCGCCATCGGTCGTGGCTTCGGCGGCGATCCGCTGCTCAGCCCCGCGTGAAACAATCAACAAGCCTCGTTCGGCGCCAGCCTGTTCAAGCGCCGTGCGCATGAGCGTGTCGATCAGTCGCTCAGGGAGGATCTCGCCCGATATGGCTTGCGAGAGTTTTATTACCGTAGCAAGATCCAGGTGTTCGACGGATGTCACAATCGTCGTCGTCGGATCGTGCAATGGCTTTTCATGTCTGAGCTGCGGATACAGTCCTTCAAGTTGCCGCACCTTGCCATCGGCTCCCCAACGCAAATAATAGTACCGGGCATCACGCAAATACGTGAGTGCGATCTTGTCGAATCCAAGCGCCGCGTAGAAACGGGCGGCGAGCTCATTGGCGAGCGCCTCGTTGTGAACGAAGTTATTTGCGTGGGCAGAGCGGATCGCACATTCGTAAAGGTGCGCGGCATCGCGCTCGCGGCCTTCGATACGTGTAATCTCAGCGCTCACCAGCGCAGCCCGGTTTTCGAAATTCTCCGGGCAATGCCTCGCCCAAAGTTCGAGCTGCCTGCTACAGGCGACAAGAGCCTCGAAATGTTGCTGTTTTTCGTCCGAAGATGCGGAATTCCATGCTGCCGCGTGGCCGAGCGCACTATAGAAGCAATACTCCGCCGTTTCAAAATGTGATGGTGACGTCCAAAGTAGCTGTTGCGCTCTCAATGACGCATCCATGGCGGAAGCATAATCCGCAGCGAAGAACCGGGCTTGTAACTTGCGGACCCAATATCGAAACTCGAGCAGCTTCAAGACCGGATTACCCGCTAGGTGGCGCTCGAATCGAAGCTCATCGAATCCCTCGTAGTTGAAGGAGCCAAACGTCGGAGTCAGTCCGCGAAGGGTCCGAACAAATCCGAGCTGCATGGTGAGATTGTCAATGACGAAACCGAACCGAACCTTCTGCGCATACTCGAAACCCCTGTCCGCTTCCCGTTCGACCTCAGCAAGCGGGTCTCCCGCCGCCAAAAAGTTCGTTATCAAGTGATTACAACTATAACTCGCAAATGTAATGTCCCCTGTGCGGTCGGCGGCGGCGAAGGCGCGACGTACCAGATCACGTCCCTCTAAGACATGTCTTGCCCACGGCATGACGATGTTCCCGAAGGACATGTACGTTCGAGCTTGATAGCGCTGCAAGCCGCGCTTTTCTACCAGTTCATAGCCTAGCCGGCCGAAACGAAAACCGTCCTGATAGTTGCCGAAACGAGGTCCGGCGATCTGGGCGAACCATACATAAGCGAAGCATGAGCCATCGCTGTTGCCATATTCGAGGCTCAGGTTCACCATTCGACAAACAACGAGCGAAGATAAGTTCTCCTCGATATGCATTGCCGGAAACTCGGCTAATATATCTTGAGTGGCGAGTAGGTCCGGATTGCTCATCAAAGGCAAGTCGACGAGTTCCTCGATTTGTCGACTTCCAAGCTGGGACCAGATTCGATCGTATTCGCGTTGTACTTCGATAGTGGTCGGATGAATTGACCAATCAACGCCTCTACGCTGGAGGTATTCAAGGCATATCTCGACGCCGCGATCGCTCTGGTCCAAAGTGGTATAAAGCGTGAGCCGCAAACGTGTGACGGCGGCGCTATCGGGGCCGCTTTTGGCAAGACGCGCTAGCATCGAAAGTCGATTTTCGGCCGCCACCTTACTCGCGGTCAGTAATTCGCACTCGGCTGTTAGATATTCGATGGCGAAAATGAGCTCGTAATTATAGTCCCAAATCTGCTCGGTCAACAACGCCCGCCCAACGACGAGATACGAAAGCGCTGAAGTATACGCCGTTGAGATCTTCGCGCGTCTACCTGCAACTAGATTCAATTCTGCGACCCACTCACGCTCCTGATCTGACGTTATGAGATGTGAGCCGCGATTGAGCTGGTTTACGACATCGAAGATCTTTTCTTCGATCTGCGTTGGCGGAATGCCGGCTGCGAGGAGGCGGCCAATTCGAATATGAGCTTCGGCACGGGCCGTTTCAGGTATTAGTGAATAAGCCGCTTCCTGGACGCGATCATGCAGAAACCTATAGGCGCTTTTTGAGTGGAGAACGAGCCCAACTCGGACCGCTTCCAGGAGATCGCGGTGCACTACATCCGTCGACTCTCCGTAAACCTTCGTAAGTAGCTCGAAATCCGCGCTGTTGCCTAAGCACGCAAGCTGCTGCACTGCCTTTTGAGTTTCAACGGGCAGCCGAGTCAACTTCCCAACCATGAGGTCCACCACATTATCGGTGTAACCCTTTGCGTGAATGCGATTCAGATCCCAAGACCATCGCGCGTTGCGGTGGTCAAAAATCAATAATGCCTCGTCGGCAAGCGAACAAATAAACTGATTAGCGAAGAATGGATTGCCAGCGGTTTTCTCGTGAACCAGTTGCGCCAACGAGGTGGCGCGCTCCGGCTCGCAGTGAAGGGAATCCGCAATCAATTGTCCCAAGTCTTCACAGGCCAGGGGTGCGAGGGCGATCTCCTGCACTGTCGCGCCAGCTTTGCGGATCGCTTCGAGCCTGCGCGTCAGGGGATGGGCGGAGTCCACTTCGTTGTCTCGGTAGGCGCCGATCAGCAGCATGTACTGCACGTCCTGCCGGCTCAGAAGATCTTCGAGAAAATCGAGCGTTGCTGCATCGAGCCACTGCAAATCGTCGAGGAACAGCGTAAGCGGATGCTCCGGCCGTGCGAATACGGCTATGAATCTCCGGAATGCTAATTGGAATCGGCGTTGCGCATCCAATGGCGGAAGGACAGGAACAGGCGGCTGTTCTCCGATGATTAGCTTCAATTCGGGGACAACGTCGACAATAAGTCCCCCGTTTGGCCCGAACGCCTGGCGAAAGGCATCGCGCCAGATGTTCAGTTCTTCTTCCTCCTTGCCGAGAAGCGGGCGGACAAGGCTCCCGAAGGCCTGCGCGAAAGTGGCATAAGGAATGTCACGTTTGTATTGGTCGAACTTACCCGAGGCAAAAAGGCCGCGAGACGATACGAGCACCTTGTGCAGCTCATTGACGATAGAGGACTTACCGATACCGGAATATCCGGAGACGAGCACCAATTCGGTCCTGCCGTTGGCCACGACCCGGTCGAAAGTGGCGAGCAGGGCGTCGATCTCTCGCGCGCGCCCGTACAATTTCTCAGGAATCAATATCCTATCTGGTGTGTCGTGCTCGCCAAGCGGAAATTCGCCGATGTGGCATTGAGCTTCCCATTCGGCAACGCAGCGCCGCAAATCGCGCTCGACCCCGCCGGCGGTCTGGTAACGATCCTCGGGTGTCTTGGCGAGCAGTTTCATGATGATCGCCGAGACGGGCGCTGGGACACTCTCTAACCGCTCGCTTGGCGGCACCGGCTTTCTGGCAATATGGCAGTGCACCCACTCCATGGGATTGGCCGCCGTTAAGGGCAGAGCGCCCGTGAGCATCTGGTATAGCGTGACGCCGACCGCGTAGAGATCGCTTCGAGCATCGATCGAGCGGTTCATCCGCCCGGTTTGTTCAGGTGCCATGTAGGCAAGCGTACCGGCGATGGTCTCGGGCGGCTCGGGCGCCTGCCGTTCGCGGGACAGGCGCGATGAGATGCCAAACCCGGTGAGCCGCACGTGTCCATCCGCGCAGTCCACCACAATGTTAGCCGGCTTGATGTCTTTGTGGATGAGCCCTCGCTGATGAAGCTTGCCCAGAGCCGAGGTAACAGCGATAGCTACGCGCAAGAAGTGTCCAACCTCCATGGGCCCACCGAGCAAACGATCGAGCGGCTCGCCGCCCCGATCATCAAGCACCAGCACGGTCCGACCGGCGTCGCCCATGAGAGCCAGCGGCCGCGCCGCCCATGCGCTGTCGAGCTCATCTTTCAGCTCGTATTCGTGCGCGAGGCGATCGAGTGTTGACCGAGACGGGTGGTCGCCGGCAGGGGCAACAAGCAGCACGGCGAACCGATTGCCAGTGTCGTCCAGTCGCCAGCCACGGCTGAACACGCGCTCCCCGTCCTCCCACAATACCTGAGAGCTACCGTCCGAGTACGCGACGTTCAGCGACTGCTGCACCATCTGTCAGACCCCGGCGTGGGGCTTCGGCTTGAAGTCGGCTGACCAAGCTCTTCGTGCGCCACACGCGCGGTCTCTCTCCAGCCTGGAGAAATCGTACTCCGTCGCCCGAGAAATGCCAGCCGTCCGTTGGTCTTGCTGGATACGGCGGACGCGGATCTTCCTACTTTTTAGCAGCAATTGGGAGCGATTTGCCGACTTCACTCGTCGCGGCGGCGCACGCATAAGCGCCATGGCCGTTGTTCCGAGGGGGAACTCGGAGCGCAGCTGCGACCTAGAAGGAAAGATCATGACGGCACTTGAAGGGAGCAAGTCTAGTGCACGCGCGGATGGCTTCGCAGCCTTTCGCGACGGAAAGACGGCGTGCAGCTCGACCTCACCGATGTCCCAGTCAGTGAGGACGCGCACGAGCAGACCCTGCGAGATCTCCTTCCTCGCGGCGCCCACGAGCGTGGAGACGAGTCCGAGCCCCGCGGCGGCCGCCGACCCGACCTTATTGAAGGTGACGACCGGCGGGCCGTTGACAGTCACCGAGATCGCCTTCCTCTTGGTGAACGACCACGAGCCCCCGAGTCTGGATGGGCGACGCAACGCTCGTCAGTATGGTCCGCAGCAACTTGACAGAGAACAACCCATGGAGCTTCATGAAGTAGCTACTTCCTTGCCGTCGCGTCCACACTCAATTTCACCCGCGCAGCCGAGCAGTGCAATATCACCCAGCCCTGACCAAGGGAGTGCAGAAGCTCTCGCAGGAGTTCGGCGGCCAGCTGCCTGTTGACGCAGCTCACGGACCTTGGAAAGGAAGTCCTTCCGATGCTTGAGCGCACATTGGCCTCGGCAGAGGCCGCGCGTCGCGGAGCCCAAGAGTTCCAACGCAAGGAGGTTGCGCCGCTGAAGATCGGCCTCGCCCCTCTATCTCGGTGTCGCTCGTCCTCGATCCGATCGGCGGAGATCGCGAAGTTCGTCCCCGGACTTCACGTCGAGCTGCGCCAGGCCTCAGCGGAAAAGCTCATCGAGCTCTTGCTTGAGGGGGAGATCAATGCCGCAATGGCCTGGGACGTGCGGGACATACCCGCCCCATTGACGACTGGTTGCTGTTCACGGAGCGCTACGTCGCGGTTCTCGCGCCGACACACCCGCTCGCAAACCGTCCCTCGATCGGCATCGACGACCTCCGCGAGACCGTCTTGCTGAACGCGCCGGATTCGACGGCGCCCCGAAGATCCAACGGTCGTATTTCCCCGAGGAACCACCCCAGCTCGGGTACTGCAGCGGTCACGACTTGCACCTGCAGCACATGGCCGCGGCAGGCTCCACCGTGATACTCGCGCCCGAGCACATGCCGCGCCTCCCGGCGCTCAAGACCATCCCGCTCGAAGCCAACCCGGTTTCGCGGAAGGTGCGGCTGCTGGCTGTGCAGGGGCGCCGCTACTCGCCAGCGCTGGAGGCTTTCGTCAAGGTCGCGCGGCTTCGCGACTGGTCGGTCGAGGTCCCCCAACGGGGTATGCCGCACGCAATGATCCCGGAGGTGTGATTACGACACGCACGCCGGCTGGCAACCGCTTCCAGCCGATCGATCCGCAGACTGACGCCTTACCGATGCCAAACCAGACCGACAAAATACTCGCCCAGATTCGCACCGAGCTATTGACGACGTTCAGCGCCGGGACTGGGAGTCATACAGCCGTCTCGTGGGCTGGCTGCGCGATACAGACGTGGCATCGCACGCGTTGAAGCTCGGAGAAGTCGCGCCGGATCAAATCCGCCGCTTGATCGAATGAAGCGCTCTAGCCTCCCATTTCGCTGCTTAGTATGGGCCCGAACAGCTCCCATCTGTCGCCCTTTAACCTCCTGAGCTGCACCTGTTTGATCGGCGCAAAATCGATCGGGCTGGTGTTGATCTTGATGCCGGGCAGCAGGTTGGTGGTCCTGAAGTCCTTGAGGTTTGCAGCCTGCTTCATCACGTTCTCGCGCGTGAGGTTATCGCCGCACTGCTTGAGCACCTGCACCAGCGTCTGGGCCATATTGAAGCCTGTCATCACCAGACTATCGGCCCGATTGCCTTGTGGGAAATCGTCGGCGAGGAAGTCGTCGAAGGCCTTCATGCCGGGATCATCCTTCCATTGCGGATCGAGCGCGTCCATTAGATGGGCCACCGAAATGATGCCCTGTGCGTTTTCGAAACCGGCGGGCTCGATGACGGCTCCGATGGAGGTGCTGACGCTGTTGAGGACGTGCAGTGGCTCCCAGCCGATCTCGGCCGCCTTCCTGATGGCCTGCGCCGTGAACTTTGGCGTGGTGATGTCGACGAATACGTCGGCATTGAGCGACTTCATCTTGACGACGTGCGAGTCGATGGTCGGCTCGGCCACCTCATAGGCGTCTTCGGCAACGATCATCGACGCAGCCTTGGCGCCGAGGCCATCCTTCAGGCCTTTGAGATAATCCTTTCCGTAGTCGTCGTTCTGGTAGAGGACGGCGATCTTGGCGTTCGGCTTTTCCTTCAGGATATACCTCGCGTAGATCCGTGCCTCGTTCTGATTGTTGGGCGACCAACCTATAGTCCACGGGAAGTTCTGCGGATCATTCCATTTGGTCGCGCCAGTCTGCACGAACAGTTGCGGCACCTTCTTCGCGTTCATATATTTCTGAATGGCGGTGTTGGACGCCGTACCAAGCGAGCCGAAGATGAGGAAAACCTCGTCGCTCTCAACTAGTCTGCGCGCCTGCTCGACCGCTTTTGGTGGACTGTAACCGTCGTCATAGGAAATGAAGTTGATTTTGCGGCCGTTGATGCCGCCTTCGCCGTTGATCTTGCGAAAGTAGGCGGCCTCGGTCCTGGCTGTAATGCCGTAAGCCGACGCCGGCCCGCTGTAGGGCATGATGTTGCCGATCTTGATTTCCGTGTCGGTTGCGCCGGCATCGTATTTCGTCTGGGAAAGTGCACTGCCTCCGCTGGCAGCAAGTATTATGATGGCGGTCGAAAACGCCGCCAATCGTCGCGCGACGAAGGACATCTCGTTTCTCCCTATGAACCAATGAACGGTCTATTGTTGCTGGAGACATCGCTCGGATCTCTTCTTCGAGAGTGAACACCTTTCAACAGGCGTTGTCGATGTTCACGAACGCCACTCGCGTGCGCTTTCGGCGTCAGTTCGCGCGCTTCGTCAACGGAGCTGACCCTAATTCTCAAGACTAAGGCCCGCCAAGCTAAGTGCGATGATGGGGGCGGACAAATAGACCGAACACAGTCACTGCCGCCGCTGGAGATCAAACAACCGACGGGACTTCTGCTCAGGGTGCCCGACACCGAAGAACGAGCCGCGTTGCGGGTGCGGGACGAACCAGGCAGCCTGTCTTTCGCTCCTCGCAAAATGGCCGGGGGACCGCTAAACTTGGTCGTGGTTACAGTTGGCATCCGCCACGCCGAAAGCGCAGCACCGGACAACCATCTCCCGCTACAACAAAAGTTAATCATCGTGCGGTGCGAGTTGAAGGACAGCCCCACCGCGGGGCCGACGTGCTTGGCCGAAACTATCTCTGGTTCCGTCGCGGCGATGCCAACAACGCCGTCCTCGCCGCCGCCGGCTACAACTTCCGCCGCCTGATCCGATGGTTCAGCTCTTGTTGCGCCAAATCCTGGCCGCACTCTTCGCCGAGACGCTGATAAATCCAGCCCGAAATTAGAGTTCTTCACGGTCGACTATTTCGGCTATGAGCCGGCCGAAGGCCAACGGATGCCGACATCGGGCGACGCCACGCCGTGATCTTCCTCGACCTTTTCCGTGGCGAGGGTTTTGCGCAACCCAATCCTCAGCCTATGTTTCCCAATCCGCCAGGCTTGCTGCGCCTGGAACCGTATTCCGAAGCCTTGCGCGAGCGGATCTGGTGGGGTGCCGACTCGAAAACAATGAGGAACGCCCCACGGATCGATCCGCAACAAGCCGCCGATCGTGCTGCAAAACCGCGATGGCGCAGCTAGCCGGGCCCTCGTGATTAGAGTCGAAAAACTTAGCTTTGGGTGGTCCAAAGTTTGGTCTCACTTCAAAATCAACTGAGACTCTGCTCATCGCTGGATGAAAGAAGGGGCTCAGCTCATATCGCTCGACGGATCGCCTCTGTCGACGTGGCGCTTCGATGAAGAACCTCGCCCATAGTGCGTCCTTTGATTCGGAGGACAAGGACGCCCTATCAAAACGCGGGATCAGACAGCGCCCTCCGGAGAGCGACAGAACACACTGCACGTTGCGGCCGAACGTGTCGTCGGATTGGATGAACGCAAGTGCAAGAACGGACCCTCCGCCCGCATTCGCCAAAACCGCGCCGAACTTCCGAGCGGCTTGCTTGATACGATCGTAGACACGGTCGAGATCGGTGAGGTTGCTCGAATCCACCTGAATACTCACGGTGCTGGCGCCGATCTCCTTCGTCGAAGAATCATTCGTTGGTGAAACCCACGACTGGGCAATTCACCAGATTTCCGGTCGTTTTAACCGGACCTCCGACGGGGCTTACCAACAAGCCAGCTTCGCTCTTGGCTGTAATGTCGTCACCGTCAGTGATAAGTTTTCGTTGATTCTTTTCGATAGTCTCTTTGGTCCACTCGGCCAACTGGACATCCCACATCGGTGAATATCCGGCACTGATCTCCTTGAAATGCGCAAGAATGTCGAGTGAAGGGCCTTCGCCACTGAGCGCGCTGTTAAGCCCTTGGCGCTCAGGATCCTTCGGACCGGTCCGACCATTTACGATTGTGTAGATAATCTCCGTCGCGCCGCTTTGGAGGATGTCGCTTTCGGCAGGCGCAAAGGTAGACGCCTCGAGTGCTGCTGATTCCTCGGAGTTGGCGTCGAAGCTGAGGTACCGCAGGTGCTTGCCGTCCGCAAATCCGAAGCGCAGCTTCAAGTCGACGGTGCCATTGTCAGGGCAGATGCTTGCCACCGAATCGGTCACAACCGAGTAATCGGGATTGCCGCCGCAGAACGAGATTTTCTCTGGTCCGACGTTGAAGGCGATCATGGGGGCGTTGAAAACAATGTCATTACGGTTTGCCACCCGGACCAACGGGCTGTAGTGCGCATCCCCGACAGACCCGGCCCGTGCCAACCTAGGCGGAAAGAAGTTTGGCGTCTCTCCGGCCGTCAACGTTTGAACTGGTGAGAAATCAACCCGCCCCGATTTGAAGGTGAAGTTATTGGACTCATCCATTTCTGCGATCCGCGTGCTCGCGAGGTCTTTTACCTTACTGAGGCTCGGCGCCCATGTGAGGCCCATTTTCTTGGAAATGGCGAAATCGCTTACGTCGGTGAGAACGAACCAAACTGTCTCTCCGGAGGAAAGGCGACCGCGATGAAGCGGCAATCTTACCACTTCTCTCGCAAGATCGACTTGGCCCGAGGTGAGGAACAGCTTGGTGATTCTCTTTTCGGTGGATGTGTCCGCCGCCGAACTCCCCTCCATCAGGAGGAAGAACACAGACAGGGCCATCACCGACTGGCAAACATATTTTCCAAGGAGCTTGCTTGATTTCATGATCGCTCCGATCACTGGTGTTGATAGCTGGCCTCGGCCAGACCACTACTTTTGGCGATTTCGCGCCTACTTCTTCAGCTCGGGATAACCGGAGACATAGATCCAATCCGTCGCCTTGGCCGGAATGTGGCAGCCCAGACAATCAGTACGAAAATCCTTCGAGGTGGTCTTGACCTTATTGTCAGCATCAAACCAGGACCAGCCCCAGCCGTTACCCCACAGCTTGTTGTCAGGGTGGCTGTTCTTGCTGTCCTTCACCATCATGAACCAACCCTTGAGACGATCTACATGACTGACGGTGCCCGTTGTCATTACTGCAGTCGATGTGCTCTGGACCTCTTTTACTAAGACCGATCCATCAGGGAACTTGCCCGTGGCGCGATAAGCCTCCGCAGCTCCCGGTGAGGCGTAAACGGTGTGCATCTCTTTCGCGCCCTTCTCATCGCCTGCGACAGACCAACTTCCAAGGTATTCATAGTTGATGCGGTAATTGTCCGGTATGTGCATATTGCCTGCCGCATCGACGAGTTGGGCCTGCGCGGAGCTGGCCTGGGCCTGCGCAGAGCCGGCCTGACTGCCCGCTGGCAGCGAGACAAGGCATCCAATGCCCGTTGCGATTATGGACGCCGACAAAGCCGCCATCGTTGGTCTGAGAATCTTCATCGCAGCCTCCTACTTCTTTTTTTGGTCGGCGGGGACGGGTACGCTATCAAGCAGGCCATAAAACTGCGTCCATACGTCGTCCCGTTTAGCACTAGCGATATGACAATACGCGCATTCCTCCAGTGGCCTGACTGTGGCGGTCGCGGCCTTCGGCTCGAAGTGGTTGAAGTTGTAGTAACCCCAGCCATTGGTCTCGGTGTACCGTTTGGTGTCTTTGACGGTTACATCGGCGCCGTTAAAGGGCCCCGGAAAGAATCCGCGCCCAGAGGGCTCTAGCCTCGAGCCGTCCGCACGATCGGCGGGCAACATAAGTTGGAGCTCCTTTACGAATATGGTTCCTTCGGGGAAGACGCCCGTCTTCCTATAGATTTCATAGGAACCCGGCTCGATGTATACATTGTGGAATTCCGGAAAGTTTGCTTTCCCATTGTTCAATATGTTTGGTGTCAGAGGCGAGCCAACATAAACCCATTCATGGAAGTTTTTCGGTAGCACGAGAGCACCATCACTCGTGTATTCCGGAAGATAGCGCCCAGTCGCATGCCAGTCGTCCGGTGGAGGAAGCTTTGGTTGCTGCGCGAATACCGCCGTTGTGATCGCGCCGACAGCAAGAACGCTGGAAAGTAATACTGACACCGTGTGCTTCATGATTTTTTCTCCAGTCAAACCGCGATTCGCTCGCGGCGGCGATGAGAATGACTTCCTCAGCAAGGCGAGATTTAACCCAGGTGCCCGCGTCGCGAAAATCGAATGTTGGCATCGAACAGATGCCCATTGGGAATGCGGATCCCGGGCAGTTTATCGTTCGAGACACGATACTGCCTTGGCCAGGCACCTTGTTGCCTCGCAAGGCGGTGGCAATTGTGAATTTGCAGCTCGACGAGGCGATCTCTGCGCTTAACGTCGAGAGCGTGCACCTGGTCCAGCACTCACTAGCAGTCTGCTGAAAAATACCTCGCTGTAGCGAGAATTTTCTGATTCACTTTTTTGTCACGATCGGTGGAGGCTCGTATGCAGGGCGCATTTGTGGATCAGCGCCGGCTGCTTTCGTACATCTCGCCGAGACGTTGGTGCCGCCGAACCATCCCCTGAGAAAGATTCGGGCGCTTGTCTGTGATGCGCTGGGCAGCTGAACCGTAGCTTTGGTGAGCTGTTCGAACGAAGGATGCCCCTCGATCCCTCCGGAGCAATTCCTGTGCAGGCGTTCTACGGCATTCGGTCGGAACGACAGCTGATGAAGCAATTGGACAATCACTTGTACTGCCGGTCCGTGAGGCTGTCGCCGGACGATCCGGTCTGGGACCCGACCAGCTTCACGAAGAACCGTGAGCGGCTGCAGAACGGCAACATGTTTACGAAGCTCATGAACGAGAACCATCCTCAGATTGAAGCCTGTGCTTCACAGAAGAACTTGCGCCTCAAGGACGGCAGCGATGACGGCGACGGCGCGAACTTTCACGGCCAGAAGCGCAAGAACGACACTCATGCGAGTACTAGTGATCCCGACGTCGCCTTCGCAAAGCGCGCCGGGCGGGATGCAAAGCTCTCCCACACGGGCCACGCCACCATCGAGAACCGGCATGGGCCACCATGCTCACTCTCGCCAACGGCACCGCCGAGCGTCGTTCCTCGGAAGGGATGCTGAAAATCAAGGCCTCAACGTCACGCCACACGTGACGCAGGACAATGGCATCACCAAAACTGGCAAGAGCCGCCGGAGCGCCATCGACGAACGGACCAGGCGCCACCAACGCTATGGCATACCGCAATCGCGCCGGGCGATGATCGAATGCATCTTCGGTTGGGGCAAGCAGCATGGCTCACTGCGCAAAACAAAACATCGCGTCATCTGCCGCGTTGCAGCCGATTTCATGCTCAACCTGATCGCCTACAACCTGATCCCCGTTCCGAAACTCGTCCCAGCGTAGGCCCGCCCACCAACCCCGAACAATCGACCGCATCACCAGAGCTACGTCCACAAGAGAAAAGCCGATGCTGTTCCCCGCGAATTTCAATTTCAAGGGGTTATGAACTTGCCAAGCTGGTCGACCGCCATGGTGTGAACCCAGTGGAATTGACCGGCGTGCAGCCTCCGCCGCCAAACCGGGTTTTTTCAGCAGACTGCTAGACAAACTGATGGACTGCCGACGCGCCACAAACCCGACCGCGCAAGTGCTTGCGACCGAGCGCAAGGCAGCGAACTGCATTCTTGTCATGAGGTCGCTGGAATCGCGCTACTTGCCTTCTCAACCTAACACCAAAGATCGCATTTAGCCGACGCGCATGGCAATTATCAGAGGGCATACAAACAATAACTTGTGCGAGACGAGAGGGCCTGAAAGATAACGAGCCATGGACAACCGGGGGCTTCAGCTTTAGGGCCTGATAAAGATGGCAGATCACGTTATAGAGGCGGAATTGCTGGCGAGACTTCAAACTGGCGCGCGTGCCGGCAAAGCACGTCCGTGCTTGGGCGCTATGTCGGAGCAAGGAGCGCCAGCCGTGTACTTGCCCGCAAGGGTCGCGTCCGGGCCGGAGAACACGAAGGGCGCGGAGCAAGCGTACGAGCGCCACTTCCGCGAGGCCCTCGATCGCCTGCACGATGAGCGGCGTTACCGTGTTTTCACCGACATTGAGCGCATTTCTGGCCGCTTCCCGGTCGCCAAGTGGCGCCGGCCCGACGGGATGACCACCGAGATCACGGTCTGGTGCTCCAATGACTACCTCGGCATGGGGCAGCGCCCTGAGGTCGTGGCCGCGATGATCGAGACTGCCCGTTGCTGCGGCGTCGGCGCGGGCGGCACGCGCAACATCGCGGGAAATAACTCGCCACTGGTGGACCTTGAACGCGAGCTCGCCGACTTGCACGGCAAGGAGGCGAGCCTCGTCTTCACCTCGGGCTACGTCTCGAACCAGGCCGGCATCTCGACGATCGCCAAGTTGATCCCGGACTGCTTGATCCTGTCCGACGCCTTCAACCACAACTCGATAATCGAAGGCATCCGTCAATCGGGCTGCGAGAAGCGGATATTCCGCCACAACGATCATAGCCATCTTGAGGCGTTGCTACACGAGGCGGGCGACCGTCCTAAGCTCATCGTGTTCGAGTCCGTCTACTCCATGGACGGCGACGTGGCACCTATCGGCAGGATCTGTGACCTTGCGGATCAGTACGGCGCAATGACTTACCTCGACGAGGTCCACGCGGTCGGCCTTTACGGCCCCCGCGGGGGCGGGATCAGCGAGCGCGACGGAGTGATGCATCGCGTGGATGTAATCGAGGGCACCCTCGCCAAAGGCTTCGGCTGCATCGGGGGCTACATAGCGGCCTCGCCGACAATCTGCGATGCGGTACGCAGCTTCGCTTCGGGCTTCATCTTCACCACGGCCCTGCCGCCTGCGGTTGCCGCCGCTGCCCTCACTTCCGTGCGCTATCTCAAGTACTCGAATGCCGAGCGCAAGGCACACCAGCGACAGGCCGCCGCAACGAAGGCCGCGCTCAAGGCCGCCGGTCTGCCGGTGCTCATCACCGACACTCACATCGTGCCGGTTATGGTCGGTGATGCAGAGCGGTGCAAGGCGGCTGCCGATCACCTGCTTGAGCGCCACGCCATCTACATCCAGCCGATCAACTACCCTACTGTCCCACGCGGCACGGAGCGTCTGCGCATCACGCCCTCGCCCTTCCACGGAGCGACACACATAGCGAAACTAACGGCCGCGCTCGTCGAGACCTGGGATACTCTGGCTTTCGATTGAGCCGTGTCCCTAGGCGAGCTGGGTCCTCGACAGCGGGGCGCTCGGCCGCACGTGAACAGGGCGCTCCGATGGTTGGGCCAATGGGCGAGCTGGGCCGAGCCACCGAAGTTCCGCCATCCGAGGGGTGGGGGTCATCGGCCCAACTGTGGCGTCACGTCTGGCGCCCGTCGCGAAGTCGGGTGTCTCTCTCGACGTGATGCCAACCTGGACTCCGGCTGCGCCGCGACGAGCGAGAAGCAAGCAGAGGAGCGTTCTAAAAAGCGAGCGGCGCGGGCATAGCTAACTGAAAGCGAAAATGAGCCACACACAATTCTGCCATCTCCTAGTCGCGGACCTCTGCGTTATGCGCGGAGGGCGCACAGTACTCCGTGGCGTATCGTTACGGCTGGACGCCGGACAGCTTGGCGAAGTAACGGGCTCCAATGGCGTGGGCAAATCAACCCTGCTGCGTGTGATCGCCGGCTTCTTACCCCCAGCGTCCGGCTGCGCGTCGTTGAACGAGTGGGGAGCCAAGGATCCGGCGCCTCTCGCAGAGCGCGTCCACTACGTGGGTCACCTCGACGGGTTGAAGTCCGCGCTGACCGCTCGCGAAAACCTCCAATTCGGTCTGACCCTTTCAGGGCAGCCCCGGCTGCCCCCTCCGGAGGCGCTCGACCGCGTCGAGCTCGCCCACGTTGTCGACTTGCCGGTAGGCTATCTTTCGGCAGGTCAGCGCCGCCGCGTCGCCTTGGCCCGGCTCCTGGTCGCTGACCGCCCTCTATGGCTGCTCGATGAGCCGTTGACCGCACTCGACCGGGCCGCACGTGTCATGCTGATGGGTATTGTGGCCGATCATCTTGGACGCGGCGGCTTGGTGCTTGCGGCGACCCACGAACCACTCGGTCTGCCAGGGACCCGCGAACTGAGGCTTGAGGCGCAATGAGGGCAGTGCCGTGGCGCCCTACCCGCCTGCTCCGCTTCCATGCGCCCCGGAGCGAGAAACAAGGCCGGGCCGATCCTTTTCTTCAAGGGAGACGGTCACGCCGCTATGGCGGCGGCGGATGGAGGCCATGACAGATACTCTTCTTGCCGTCTTTTACCGCGATCTCGTGCTCTCGCGCCGCATCGGCGGCGGAGGGTCTCTCGCGATAATCTTCTTCCTCGGTCTCGTCACGATCGTGCCCTTCGCGATCGGACCCGACTTGAACCTGCTATCGCGAATCGGTCCGGCCATCCTGTGGCTCGGAGCATTCCTGGCGACCCTGCTAGGCCTTGACCGGTTGTTTCAAGCCGACCACGAGGATGGTTCGCTGGACCAGATGCTTCTGTCACCGGCACCTCTAGAACTCGTTGTCCTGGTAAAGTGCCTAGCCCACTGGTGCGTTACGGGGCTGCCGCTGGTGATCGTCTCTCCCCTGTTCGGCCTGATGTTGGCCCTGGATGGTCCGGCGCTCGGGGGAGTGACCGCGAGCCTGCTAGTAGGCACACCAGCTTTAACTTTTCTGGGCGCGATCGGCGCAGCCCTTACCGTCACGTTGCGACGCGGCGGCCTTCTGCTCTCGATTCTCGTCGTACCGCTGGCGGTGCCGGTGATGATCTTTAGCGTCTCGGCGGCCTCGGCGGCGGCGAGTGGCACGGTGTCATTCCTAACGCCCTTTCTGATCCTCTGCGCGCTTGGTCTCGCGTCCTTCGCGCTCGCCCCGATCGCTGCAGCTGCCGCGCTTCGCGGGGCTGGGGAATAAAGGATACAAGCGATGGAAATAAGTTCGTTCCGAACCGGATCACGTCAGTGAAACGGCTCCGACATGTAGACTATCTGCGGCGCGATGCGACTAACGGCACTGCTTGAAGCGAAGAGGTGAAATGCCTCGGCACGTGCATCTCGCAAGATAAACGATCCGACTAATGCCAAAATCAATCAGAGGGAATATCGGCGTTCAATACCGACGCCAGCCGGTCGCACTCGACTTGGCTCAGCGGATCAGGCGGCGGGTACTCCCTGCGGCGGCGAAGTCCGAGAAGAAGCGGGATCCCGCCTACCGCAAACAGGAGGGCCGGCGTGCCCCAGAGTAGGGCGGTTTCCGAGTCGAATGGCGGTTTCAACAGGATGAAATTTCCATAGCGCCGCACCAGGAAATCGCGCACCTGCGCATCGCTGTCGCCCGCCTTCAGACGTTCGCGAACCAGTAGCCGGAGATCCCGCGCAAGCTCCGCGTTCGAATCGTCGATCGACTGGTTCTGACAGACAAGACAGCGCAGCCCAGCGGAAATTCCCCGAGCGCGCGCTTCGAGCTTTGAATCGGCTAGGATCTCGTCGGGCTGCACTGCGCTCGCCAGACCGGGCGCGAGCCCCGCGAACACGGCCAAAAGAATGAAAAAGCGACGGAGCGCGGTCATTCTGCGGGCTGCGGCGCTACGGGATCGCCAGAGAAGCGGCCGTGAATGGCGCGACGCGCAAAGCCGATCCTGAGACGCCGATCGGACAATGACACAATTCCTCCGAACGCCATCACGATCGCACCAATCCAGATTGTCGTAACGAGCGGCTTCCAGAAGATGTGGGCATCGATCGAACCATCCGGGTGCTGGTCCCCGAGCGAGATGTAGACCTGCCCAAAACCCAGGGTCACGATGCCGGCTTCTGTTATCGTAGTCTGGCGCGCCGGAAACGTGCGCTTGGCCGGTTCAATCGTCGTCACCGTCGAACCTTCCTGGCTGATAATCGCACGGACCCCTGTTTCGGAATAGTTGGGACCCTGTCGCTCCTCAATCTTGACTATGGTGGCTTGATACGGTCCGAGATCGACCGTCTGCCCCGGCTTGACCGTCGCGATCCGCTCCACGCCCCAACCGGTTGCGGCGAGCCCCAACAATGTCACGCCGAGCCCCGCGTGGGCGATAGCCGTGCCCCAAGCCGAACGCGGAAGCCCAGTCGCGCGGGCCAAAGTCGCCCGCCAGGCCTGCCCTTTGCCCCAGATCCGCGACACTAATTCGCTGGACGATCCGAGGATCAGATAGACCGCCAAGCCCACACCTATCGGGGCGAGGACCGGGCCGCCACGCAGGGCCGCCGCCAAAATTAGTGAAAGGGCCACGCCTGCCACCGCCGCAACCATCACCCGTTGCGCAGCGCCCAGAAAGTCGCCGCGCTTCCAGGCAAGCGACTGGCCGATCGGCATAAGTAGCAGGATGGGGATGACCAACGGGCCGAAGGTCAGATTGAAAAAAGGCGCGCCAACTGAGATCTTGTCGCCGGTCAAGGTCTCAAGCACCAGAGGGTAAAGGGTACCGGTGAGGACGATGGCGCAACAGATGGTCAGCATTAGGTTGTTGATCACGAGCGCACCTTCCCGAGACACAGGCGCGAACAGGCCGCCGGGTCGCAAGGCCGGAGCGCGCCAAACGAAGAGAACGAGCGACCCGCCGATAAATAGGATAAGGATCGCGAGGATGAAGAGGCCGCGTGATGGGTCGCTGGCGAAGGAGTGCACCGAGGTAAGCACGCCCGAGCGGACCAGGAACGTGCCCAGCAGCGAAAGCGAGAAGGTGAGAATCGCGAGGAAGATGGTCCAGATCTTGAGCGCGTCTCTCTTTTCCATGACGGCCGCAGAATGCAGCAACGCCGTGCCCGCGAGCCAGGGCATCAGTGAGGCATTCTCGACCGGGTCCCAGAACCAGAATCCACCCCAGCCCAAGGTGTAATAGGCCCAGTAGGAACCCATCGCGATACCGAGCGTCAGGAAACTCCAAGCGATCAGCGCCCATGGTCGAATGTATCGGGCCCAGGCGGCATCGACGCGGCCGCTAATCAGCGCCGCCGCCGCGAAGGAGAACACAATCGAGAAGCCGACATAGCCGAGATAGAGCAGCGGCGGATGGATCGCGAGGCCAGGGTCCTGCAGCAACGGATTGAGGTCTTGCCCCTCGAAGGGTGCAGGAAATCGGCGCGCGAAGGGGTCGGATGTGAGCAGAATGAAGAGCAGGAAGGCAAATGCAATCCAGCCCTGGACCGCCAGCGTATTGGCCCGCAGTTCATCTGCCATGCCGCGGCCAAAGCTCGCCACCGCGGCTCCGAAGATCGCCAGGATTAAAACCCAGAGCAGCATAGAGCCTTCATGATTGCCCCAGACGCCCGCGATCTTGTAGACGAGCGGCTTGGTGGTGAGCGAATTCTCAACGACCGTTACGAGACTGAAGTCGGACACCACATGAGCGTAGGTCAGCGCCGCAAAGGCATAGGCCACCAGCGCAAATTGGGTGATCGCGGCAGGCACCGCCATGGAGGCGAGCCCGAGATCGCCGCGGCGAGTACCCCAGATCGGCAGAACCGACTGCAGCAGGGCGACCGCCAAGGCGAGGGCGAGCGCATAATGTCCAGTTTCGACGATCACGCTGTCACTCCTGGAGGCTGATGTGAACCATAAACGGCAACTCTATTGTGTCTGCGCGGATTTCTCGCCGTCACGCCAAATGCCCTGCCGTTTGAGCCCGTCGGCAACGTCTTTCGGCATGTAGCGCTCGTCATGTTTGGCGAGCACAGTGTCGGCATGAAAGAGGCCTGGGCCCTCCACCGTACCCTCGGCCACGACACCCTGCCCTTCCCGGAAGAGATCGGGTAGCAATCCCGTGTAGATGACCTTGATGTGCTTCTTAAGGTCGGTCACCGCGAAAGTGACGGTCGACGGCCCCTCATGGATCACTGAGCCCTGCTCTACCAGCCCGCCGATGCGCAGCCGGGTTCCCAGCGGCGGCGCTTTTTCGGCCATTTCGGTCGGCCCGTAGAAGAAGACGATGCTGTCGCGTAGCGCAAAGAGTACGAGACTCATCGCGATCGCCAAAGTTATGCCGGCCGCGCCGATGAGGAGGAGGCGCTTTTTCTTTCTTGCCAAAATTTATCCTTTCAGCCCGACGTGTCTGACGAGCCCATCAACGGATGCCAACGCTTCATGTTGCCCGAATACCTGGCCCGCGCATTTGGCACGGCCTCCTCGAGCTTCTCTTGCTTACACAGGGGCGCGTAGGCCCTCATCAATCGCAGCCACCCGTCGAGATCGTGATCGTCCTTCGCGAGCTTCTCAGCGAGTCCCTCCACCATCCCACTGGTCGCCTCTGTCCTCTGCTCTGGAGGCGGCGCCGCAACGCCAGTCCTGTCTAGGCCGGACCGCGCGGCCTCCACGCCCGGCTGCGGCGCTCCGGCAACAGCAGCCAAATGCGGATGTACAGCATCCGTCCACGGCGCGTCGGATCGCGAAACCGCTCGTTGCGCCTCCCAGAGTTGGCCCGCTTTTTCTGTGCTGCCGTCTTGCTCGACCGCAATCGCCTGGAAGCCGTGTCCTTCGTTGGAGTCGACCGCCTGATTCGCTCCGATCTTGGGGATTACAGCCGTGGGGTTGACCTCCGCACCCGTCCGGCGTGATGCTGGCATGTCAAGTTGGTTAGGCGCGCCCACCCTAAGATAAAGCGCCAGCGCGATAAACGGCAGCACCACAAAAACCGCCAGAACGGCGCAGATGCGCCTCGGTCGCGCCAATGCATGCGGCCGATCCTTCGGCACGGAGTCGACGGAGGCGAGCAGCCGGCGCGCAATTTCGGCTCGCGCCGCCACGGCATCCTCAGCCACGACCAAGCCTCGGCGGACATCATCGTCCGCTTCAACCAATAGGCTTCGATAGAATGCGATGTCAGAAGCGCGCGAGTTACGCTCTTCATGCCGCGCCGAGAGCGGCCGGAGCAGCGCCAGCGAGACCGCGGCCGTCATCATTGCGAAGGCAAGCCAAAGCATGTCTCAAGGTCCTTTACCGCCGACTTCCGCGAACGCGTGACCTTGCAAAACATGGTACGTTCGCCATTCTCCACGACCAATGCTCCTGCAGTGCAGCTCCTTCGAGCTGATCGATTGCCGGCCCGTGGCGCAAGCCAGTGACGCCGCGCGTAAAAGCAAGCTCAGACTTTTTGGACCTGTTGTATATGGATCGAGACTTGGCAAGGTAGCCGTCATGGCGGTTGCGCGCTTGCGATTGCCGCCATCAAAGCGGGACGCGTCGCGTCCGAGATGCCGCCCACCAGCTTGTAGGCGATGGTTCCATTTCCTTTGACTACGTAGGTCTCGGGGACGCCATAGACGCCGAAATCAATGCCGGTCCTGCCGGACGGATCAATGCCGACCTGTGCGAACGGGTTCCCCTTGGCATTGAGATAGCTCCGCGCCTTCCCTGGGTCATCCTTGTAGATGATGCCGGTAAGCTTTACCCCATGCTGCCGCAGCGCCGGTTCGCGCGACAAGGCCATGAGCGCCTCGTGCTCGTTATGACATTCGACGCACCAGGACGCAAACACGTTCACAAGCGTCACATGTCCAGCCTTCAGGTCGGCAGTCGACAGGCCGGGCGGCCCGGGCGTGGCGAACCCTTCAAGCGGCGCCAACGCGAATTGCGGCACCGGCCTGCCGATCAGGGCGGAAGGCACGAGCGACGGGTTGTCGACACCGAGCCGCACCGCGAGCAGTGCGGCAATTCCGAGGAAGACCAGAATCGGGACCGCCGCCACAATGCGGACCAAGTGGTGCCGAGTGGCCGCGACATCGGGCGAGAGGAATTTCGAGGGAGGAGTGTCGTTCATGAGCGATTGCCAAGACGGCCTGGTGCAAGGCGAGCCAGCGCATGGAGTTGAAGCCGATAGTCGAAGAGGACGGCCGCGATCGTCCCGATCAGGATCGTGCCCGTCACCAGATAAGCCGCCACGATGAACCCGCCATGCTGAGCCATCGGACCCTCAGGAAACCGCTTCGACCGATTGCATTCGGGCCCCAGCGGATTCGCCGACGGCCGCCAGCATGATCGCGAGCCGCTGAGCGCGGCGCCGCATGATTTCGTTGCGGATCGCCATAACGTGGAGCGTCGCGAATAGAAGCGTGTATGCAAGCGACATGACGAGCAGTGGCCAAAGCATCGGGCCGGCGATCGCCGAGCCCTCAATCCGAAACACGGAGGCTGGCTGGTGGAGGGTATTCCACCAGTCGACCGAAAATTTGACGATAGGAATATTGATGAACCCGACCAGCGTCATGATCGATGCA
This sequence comes from Bradyrhizobium sp. URHC0002, assembly GCF_054059515.1. Taxonomy (NCBI): domain Bacteria; kingdom Pseudomonadati; phylum Pseudomonadota; class Alphaproteobacteria; order Hyphomicrobiales; family Nitrobacteraceae; genus Bradyrhizobium; species Bradyrhizobium sp. URHC0002. Next base: position 8,151,880 of record NZ_JBSSCF010000001.1, read on the forward strand.
GCCCGCGCGGCCCTGCTGGTGTCCTCGATTGTCTGCCAGAGCCCGATCAGACCGAGATAGATCAGGAAAAGGACCAGCACGGAAGTAAGCCGGGCGTCCCACACCCAGTACGTTCCCCACATCGGCTTGCCCCAGAGGGAGCCGGTGACAAGGCAAACAAAAGTGAAGGCGGCACCGAGCGGCCCGGCAGCCTTTTGCGCCGCATTCGCAAGCGGATGGCGCCAAACCAACGAGCCTACCGCCGAGATCGCCATCAGCGTATAGGCTAGCATCGCCACCCAGGCGGCCGGAACGTGAATGTACATGATTCGCACAATCCCGCCCTGCTGGTAGTCGGGTGGTGCCGTGAACGCACCGAAGAGGCCGAGCGCAAAGGCTAACGCCGTCAAGCCCCACAGCCACGGCAGCAGCTTCGCGGCAATGTGCAGAAAGTTGGCGGGATTGGCGTAGGCGATGAAACTGACCTTCAAGTTTCCGATCTCCTGAAATCGACAGCCCCGGATGTGGTTGAGAGCTCTTTCGAGACTGGTCGCCAACAGCTAGTGCCCAATTGCTTCATCAGCAAAGCACGTGACGTGCCTATTGCGTAATACAACGCAACCGCGGCAACTTCGCCAATTACAATCGGTCATCGTTTCGATGCCGTTGGCGCATCCGAATGGAACCCTTTGCCGCGTATCAGCGCAGTCGAATGGCCTGACCGGCTTAACCGTTTTTGACATCTGCGAACGATGGGCGTTGAGCGCCAGGGAGATTACTGTCGATGGCGAGATTGAACCGAGCACGGCCTCGAAGCTAACCTTCCACCTGAAGCTTTGTGCGGATGAACCAGACGTGTTTCGGGCGAAGCAGCGGCTTCGCTCGGTGGCGTTGCTCGCAGCCGGGAGGCCCAAGCTTCCTGCTTCGTAAGCAGATGGAAATACTGCAGCGCGCCCTGAGCGCTCCTGGCCCATCCTCATAGCGGCAGCGCTAACCAGATAGTCAGACCGCAATCCTCATTCCTTTCCGCCCAGATCCGTCCTCGATGCGCCTCTATGATGCGCCGGCTTATGAATAGGCCTAAATTCATTTCGGCGTCTCTTGTGGTGAGGAATGGATCGAACAAACGATTCATATCGTTTGTGTTTGTCCCTGAGCCACCACCGCAATGGCGAAATGCAGTTAGCATTTCGACGTTGTCGGCACGGCACGATATTTCCAGTCTTCGCGCCCGGCCGTGCACATCCTTCATCGCATCGATGCCGTTTCGCAGCAGGTTGAAAACAACCTGCTGTAGCTGCAGGCGATCTCCTCTCAGCTCCGGCAACCCTTCATCGATATCGGCACGCACGGAAATGGATGACTTCTCCAACTCGTCACGCAACATGCCTAATACTTCCAAAATGACGCCGTCGATCCTGATGAATCTGAGGTTCGCCCGCGCCCCCTTGGCCAGCACTTCCAATCGACCCACGAACGCAACATCGCGCTTTCCTTTGTTTACAACCTGGTTAGCGGCTTCGACCACCTCGGATATCTCCATTGGACATCTTTACACCGACAGCGGCAGGCCTCCGCGCTGGTTATCAGCGCGCTCACTGGTTGATTCACCTCGTGCACAATCGAGCTGGCAAGCTCGCCCAAAGCCGCCAGGCGCAAAGCGTTCGAAAGCTCGGCCTGAGTTTCGGCAAACAATCTCTCGGCGGCCTTCCTTTCTGTAACGTCGATGACGATTCCCCGATACAGGAGATCTCCATTTCAGTTCGAGGAGCGCCTTTGCGAGTTCTTCTCGGCTTCTTGCCTCGATAAGAGCCAAGGTCGCGTCTTGCTCTTCCTCGACTCTTTCGCCCTGTACACTTATCGACATCGCCAATTTGGTCTCGCAGGTTTTTCGGAACGCATCATTGCCGAAGATGACTCATGAAATGTTTCCAGGTGATCAAGCGGTCTCGTCGGACTTTTCGCTGAGAGCGAAGTGTCTCGCATCCAGCGATGTCATCATCCCAGAGTGCGAGCACATGCTGAAATGAAGATTGGGAATGCTACCGATAAGGATTAGTTATCGGGCGGTAACAGCAACTCTCAAATTACAGCGGTAGCCTAAAATCTTTGCGTCACGTCTTCGATACTGAGGTCGGATTCACATGACCCATGCTATTCCCAGAGCCCGCCTCAAGCGGCGCTTCACCTAAATCAACTCTAGGCCTCTTAATACGCGACGCAGGTCGACGGAGGAATGAAATGCGACGATTCCTTTGGGCGGTCGGCTTACCGATCGCTTTATCTTCATGGTTGATCAACCGCCCGGTTATTCGAAAGAGCCACGCTCGGCCGCAAAAATGCACTTCGATGAGGCGGTCCTATCTCCTCCGAAGCTTCGCGCGCTTCTTGAAGCAACGCCGAAGGGAGCAGAGCTGCACTATCACTTGACCGGCGGTGGCTACGCCGAGAACCTGATACGATCGGGTGCCAATAGAGGCGCATGCATTGCCGTGAATAAAGCTGAGGCGCCCGCGCGCCGGCTTTTGGTCGCCGCGGTTTCCATTTCGACACGAATCGTTCGTAGCTCTGCTCCGCCTGGGCCGCAATCAACATCTCGCGGTCACGCAGCGACTTGGTGTTGTAAGCGTAGGCTCGCTGCACTCCGTGCCTTTCGCCAAGTGCAGGGATACGCCCCGATGGCCAGAACGCCGATTGAAGATACGGCGAGGTGATGACGGCAGCCGCAGCAGGCAAGGCCTGCCGCGATGCGATCGCGTCTGAATTAAGGTCTATGATAAATGGTTATTGGATAAATAGTCACAGGGTATTTCCCTTTATCCGGCGGCGGCGACATCCTCCAACTAATTCGCAGTATGCGTTTAAGGCCGCTGTGCCGTGGCACACAACCTCGGTTGGGTCGGCCGACGCCAGAGTTGGAGGAATAACGTGGAGAGAACAACTTCGTCAGCTCGACGAGAGGGGGCGGATGTATGCGACCGATCGCGGAGGACCGTACTGAATTGGGCAGGGGCCACGCTGGCCGAGGGTGCGTTGCGCCTTGATCCGCTGTCGTTTCGGCTCACGGACGCACTTGCCAAAAACGGTCTGGTCGACCTCGGCACCCGACGACATCGCTATCTCGAAGGATCAACGGAAACTGATCGCCGACGGCGACGATCTCGAAGCCAAGAGCGTGATGGCGATTACCTCGGTGGGCGCCAACGCTCGAACACATGGTCTGCTTTAACAAAGTTAGGAGAACTATCGTGATAAAGCGTTCGCTTTTAATCGCGGCAACAAGTTACTTCATTGCCTTTGCACCGGCAGCATACGGACGCTCAGCGTACGACGGCTCCTGGGACCTCGTCTTCGTAACGCAAAGAGGAGCCTGCGATTCCAGTTACGGGTTTACTGTCGACGTGAGCAACGGAATTGTCACGCATCCCAATCTCGTGAAATTTCGAGGTTACGTCGCAAAATCCGGCGCGGTTCGCGCTTCGGTGACGGTCCAGGATAAATATGCCTCGGGTGCGGGCAAATTGTTCGCAACGTCCGGCAAGGGGACCTGGAACGGCCACTCAGGAACTGCACAATGCTCAGGCTACTGGACGGCGCGACGCAATTGAAGGACGCGACGGCGACACGCGATCGGGTGCGACTGTGGCGCGACGCTGGCAGCGCCAAGTCATCTTACGGAGAGGACCGGTTCCTCGGTAACTGGAGCTCTTAACGAGATGACGGTTCCCAGAATACTAGTCGGCGCTGCAGTCCTGCTCGGCTGGCTATCGATCGGTCTCGGCAAGACAGTGCGGCTGGAGACGGCTCACGGCCAACCCAGGAGCGCGCCCAGCTGGTTGGGTGAATCCGCACCCCTCGATACTAATCGGCTAGCGCTGGTGATTGGCAATTCAAACTATCCCGATGCCGACTCTCCTCTTCCCCAAATGACACGCGATGCGGAAGGTTTGACACATGCTCTTCGCAAGAATGGCTTCCTGGTGGTCGCCGTTGACAATGCGACGCGCGGCGACATGGCCCGCGCAATCGATGATTTAACGGCAAGAGTACATTTGAACTCGATTGTGCTAATATATTTTGGAGGTTACGGCGTTCAGTCTGACGGTCAAAATTACTTAATCCCAGTCGATGCGAAGATCTGGTATGAAGAGGATGTTCGTCGACAAGGTGTAAGCATTGACCTCCTCCTTTCGAAACTCAAGACTTCTGGAGCACGTGTCCGGCTCGTAGTCATCGAAGCCTCGCGCCGCAACCCCTATGAACGACGTTTCAGGAGCTACTCACACGGACTTGCACCCATTCAAACGAGTGAGAACACGCTCATCTTGAGCTCAGCAGCGCCTGGCCAGGTCGTTGAAGAATCGGATGAACTACATAGTCAGCTGATGACCGTTCTTCTTACGCAGATGAATTCTTCGAAGACGATCGAAGAGGTCTTCAACAACACCCGAAAAGCGGTGGCGGTTGCTACTCAGGGCCAACAGATTCCAGCTGTGTCATCTACGCTAAGCGAGAGTGTAGCCTTCGGCCGGCACTGAGCGGCGCTCCGGTGTCCTCCGTTGGCTCTGCACCTAGCGGTCGCCGCGGGTGATCAAACAGATTACGGCTGACCTCCAAAGATCAAAGAGTCAAGGCTGACTTCCCATGGCGGGCGCCCCTCAATCATCTCCGCCTTGTTTGGAGCAACCAACGCGCGAGGCGGCGCTGAGCATTGTCGCGCGCGACTGCCATGCTCCTGTTTGCTGGACGGGCAGACCACGGAACCGACGGTGGTCCCCGCTGGGCGCCTCGGACGCGCTCTGGGCGTGCCGATGAGGGTGCTGCCAGATCGGGGAGAACTCATCGTCGAGATCGAAGCCACACCTTGTCACAGATCGTTCTCACGAAGCCACTTGGCGTGGACATGAACAGGGGTGCTGGCCATCAAAGCGGTTGTGGATCGGCTGTGCGAAGGAACGCTACGCGGCGAGGAAGCGTGGCTTGCGCTGGTGCTGGCTGGAAACTTACCACCAGTGTCCACACTACGGCGGCTCGAGGTGTTCACCGGAGCCGGTCGTCGGCGGAAGTGGAGCGACGAGGACAAGGCGCGGTCGTTGCGGAGATCGTGGCGAGGGGCGGCTCGGTTTGTTCAGTAGCCCGACGGCATGGATTGTCGCCGCGGCAGTTGTTTGGCTCGAGACGTCAGTTGCGAAAACGATCATTTCGAAGCGGAAGAAGTACAGTTCGTGCCGGCGTGTCAATCGGCGTTCAAATTTTGGACGCAGAATGACAAACGCCTCCGGTGACGCTCGCCAGCGTTCCTGGGGCACAGGCGACGACGACGCCAGGAGGCACAATGACAAGCCTTGCCGATTTGTCTGCCAAGATTTAGGCCAGCAAAAAGAAACAAGACGCTCGCGCCGCGGCGATCTCGCAAAGCGTCAATGATCTCGACAAGCGTGGCGACACGCTATTGTCTCAAAGCGAAACGGTCATCGACGACAAAGGACCATGATGAGCTGGACGCCTCGCTGAACCCGGACATCACGGCAGCCCGGACCGATGCAGATCTGGTGCATAGTAGGTCCGCTGTGCCCCTGATAGCGGCGCAATAGCAGACCTCCCCAGAGGTCCGAGTTAGGCCAAAACCGACCTATCTCGCAGCATCACGAAATAGGGATTCGGATTGCTCGCGCGAAATCGCGCGCCTATCTCGGATGAAATGCAAGAGGTAGGAAGATGGAAAGTTCCGCGCTTGCAGTAGGAGCGACCGGCATCGTCGGCAACAATCTTGGCCGACATCTCCGTGAGCGGGGGTGGCAGGTGTACGGGCTGGCACGCAGGCGGCCAATTGATATTCCCGGCTTGTTGCCGATCACCGCTGATCTGTTGGATCCGGCGCCCCTCCGTTCGGCCCTGCGCGATTTGCGTCCTACGCATGTTTTCATCAGCACATGGCTGAGACAGAAGACCGAGGCAGAGAATATCCTTGTCAACTCTGCCATGGTGCGCAACTTGCTGGATGCATTGTCGTCTGCCGGCTCGGTCAAGCACGTCGCACTTGTGACTGGCCTCAAGCACTATCTCGGACCGTTCGAAGCCTATGGCCAAGGCAGCTCGATCGTGACACCATTTCGGGAGGACCAACCTCGGCTCGATATCGATAATTTCTACTACGCGCAGGAAGACGAAGTGTTCGCTGCGGCGAAACGTGACGGCTTTACCTGGAGCATCCACCGGCCACATACAATCATAGGCTATGCCGTTGGCAATACTATGAACATGGGTACGACGCTTGCAGCGTATGCCACAATCTGCCGCGAGACCAGACGGCCGTTTCTCTTTCCAGGCTCTGCAACTCAGTGGAACGCGCTAACCGATATGACGGACGCCAGACTGCTGGCAAGACATCTGGAATGGGCGGCCACTACAGACGCGGCCCGCAATCAGGCTTTCAATGTTGTCAACGGGGACGTGTTTCGGTGGAAATGGATGTGGGGGCGTTTGGCAGATTGGTTCGGACTGCAGCCTTCAGCGTTTCCGGGCGAAGGCGTTCCGCTTGAGCGACAGATGGGTGACGCCGGCCCGATCTGGTCCGATATCGCCCAAGAGCATCATTTGGCAGAACCGGATCTCAACCGGGTGGCGTCTGTGTGGCACACCGATGCGGACCTCGGGCGGCCGGTCGAGGTCGTCACGGACATGAGCAAGAGTCGTCGACTGGGTTTCCTTGATTATCAGGCGACAGATGAAAGCTTCTTCGAGCTGTTCACTACGCTGCGTGAGATGCGAATCATACCTTAAGCGAGGCGGCTCGCGCGATCCGTTCGGACCGAGCGTAACTTCAGCTTAGGTCAAGAGGGAATTCGTGCGGCACCGGGCTACTTCCGGTTGTCCCCTAGCAATGGACATCGCTCAGTGCGCTCCGCAGGGCCGCTTTGGGCCACTTCCAGACTCATGCCGCGCGGCAAAGGTGGACCAGCGGTGGATTACGTCGATACGGGCAAAGGTCGGGAAATGCTTCGCAGACCCATCAGGCTGGTAGATCCGATACACGCCGCCTGTGATGTTGCGCGGCTGCATGGCGGTTGTCGCCCCGGATGGCGCAAGGTATCCTTCAGTTTGCGGATCAGTCCTATCCCGGAGGGTCAATCGCATGCTCAAGATTTATGGAGCGCCTCACTCCCGCGCGTTTTGCGTCATCTGGCTCGCAAACGAGATCGGCATTCCCTACGAACTCATTCCTGTAACGTTCAACGTGCCAAATGCGCAATGCGAAGAACCCTGGTATCTCGCGCTGAACCCGAACGGACTTGTGCCCGCTATTGATGACGGCGGCTTTGTCATGTGGGAGACCGCGGCGATTGACCTCTATCTCGCCGAGACCTACAAGAACTCCCTATATCCGTCGAAGCCGCAAGACCGCGGACGGACGCTTCAGTGGACATTCTTTGCGACCACCGAGGTCGAACCGGCGCTGATAACGCTGTTCAGAAATCGGATCTTCTTTCCGCCGGAGCAGCGGAACGAGACCTTGGCCGTTCAGGCAGAAGAAACCCTGCGCGCAAAACTCGCGATACTTGAGGACCAGCTCGTCAAAACTCAGTTTTTCGGCGGTGGCAAATGGGACATGGCCGATTTTATGGTTGCGTGCGTGCTGTGCGTTCTCGCCCGTCTAACGTTGGACCTCACATCCTACCCAAGACTTGATGCTTGGCTGGCTGCGAGCCTCAATAGACCGGCGGCGCAGGCAGCTCGCAAATTACGAGAATAGAATTGTCGCGGCCATTGCGGGTGCCTCATCCGCTCGTCCGCCCAACGCCGCTCGGCAGGGGAAGGAAGGTACGCGATGCGTTCGATGTTTGCCGTGGTTACTGCGTTTATTCCTTTCATCTCTTCCGCGCAGGCGGGAGCATTAGTCCGCCTGCAAAGCGTCCGCGGTGCAACGTCATTTACTCCGAGACCAGGATGACTGTCGCCGCGTGCGACGAGTGCCTTCCGGGAGCGCCCGAGGCAAGACTCTGATCGAACGCGCGGATTTTGGTACCGCTCACCGCTGCGCCGCCCGAAGCGGGCGTCATTGAAATTTTCTTTGCGATATTTGCCCACCGGTCGGTCTGGATGAACCTTTTACTGATTGCGCGGAACAAGGTTGCGGGCTTCGCCGGCCTTGAGACGCCGACCACCTCGGAAATTCTGAACATCGAAAAGAGAGATCGTTATACCGTGGGACACAAGATTGGCCCTTGGCCGATCTTCTTCTGGGGCCGGACGAATTGATGCGGGGCGGAACAACAAGCATATGGATTTCCGGCTGTCGATTATGAAGGTTCGCGATGGCAACGGCCAAGCGTCGTCGTGTCTACGCAGTGCATGGTTCACAATCGCTTCGGGTGACGCGCAACCTCGATTGGTCCAAGGGGCGGCAACGGGTTTAGAGTTTTCTGCAGGTACGGCTGATGGCATTCCTCGCTACGGCATCGCGCGGCGCGGCGGCAATAACGATCTTCTATCGACTCTATGGCAAGAGGTGATTTCCCTCGCCGACGTTGCAAGGTCATTCTCATCGGGTGGTGGATGGTCACCTTTTACACGAACAGGAGCTACCATGAAGATTCAAGTCTGCAGCCTCACGATTGCGCTCGCAATTGCTGTTCCTATCGCAGTTGCCACCACGGCCAAATCGTCTGCTGCCCCGATCAATGGCACGTCGATCAAGGCGGCGGTACCAGCCGCGACGACGGACGTGCGCTATCGGGTGCGGCGGGATCGGGGGACACGCGACGTGCAACGCACGCCGAATGATTATCCCTACGCTTCGTACTGGGGCTATCCGACCTATAATTCATATTGGCGCCATCCGACCTATTACTATCCCGACTTCTCTTACGGCTGGGGTGGCTACGACCGGTGGTGACACCAAAGCTTGGCAGCGTCCGGCTCCCTCGAACCGCCGCTAGCCAGCATGTATTTGAGAGATTTTAGCGTTCCTCGGTCATGCGCACGTCGCTCTTGGGTCACGAGCGGTAAAGTTCAGATTGATCGCGATCTGTCCGCTTGGCCGTTAGAAGCTAACATCTACGCCTTTAGCACGCGCCCTAGTCACAAAGCTGAGTCTCAGCCCTCTACACGACTGAACATGCAATCCAATGCCCATCCTGAAGAACAATAAGCATGAGCTGTTCGCTCATCCCGACTACCACCGTGCAAGATGGCGCCGCCGTCACGGAAAACCCGGACGGCTCGATCGATCTTTCAGCTCGGGCCGCTGGCGGTCCGTCGTCGATGACAAGTTCTATGCGGACTTGGCTTCGAAGATGGATGATGGCGAGCTGAACACCATTGCGAACGAATTGCTCGAAGGTATCAGGCGCGATGGCGAGTCCCGCCGCGAGCATTTGGAGATGCTGTCCGAAGGCTTCAAGGCGCTCGGGCTGGTGATCGAGACTGCCACCGCAACATCGGTTTCATCCTCGGCGCCGCTGGAAGGCATGTCGGCGGTCCGCCATCCGCTGTTGTTAGAAGCGTGCTCGCTGTTCCGGGCGAATGCCATGGGCGAGATGCTGCCGGCGGCCGGTCCGGTGAAGGTTCGCGATGATCGGCCGCAGAAGCCGAAGAGCGCCGACATGATGGGCCACAATGACCGTCCCGCGCTCGATGGCACGAACCCGTTCTCCACTCCGCCGGCGCCGCAAGCGCCGGCACAAGCTACGCCGGGAATCCCCACCCCCGCCCGGCGTCGGCGCTCCCGGCGGCAGTCCCCCGCATCCTCCCGCTGCCGCCGGGATGCGCCCTCTGCGACCGCCGATTGCCGGCCAGCCCCGGCGATGGGTGCGCCTGCCGCTCCTGGCCCTAAGCCCGGTGCTGGGCCGGGCGCCTCCTGGCGCCGCCCAAGCCGGCAACGCCCGTCATTCCGGAAGAGCAAGAGTGCGACGCGATCGAGGACGAGCTTGAAAAGGACATGAACCACTATTTGATCTTTTTGGCGAATGCCCCAATCTCCGCCGCAGCTGCGATGATGATCTCCCTCTTGCAGTCCGGGTTCAAGAGTGCCGGACGCTCAGACACCGATTGAGGACGCCTGGGGCAATGGGTTCGTCATAAGGTAAAGTTGAGCGCCCGGGGGAACCGGCCAGCTTACCAAGCACTCAAATCTCTCGGGACGCGCCGCCACCGTTCGTCAACTGCTGCGGCGGGCTCAAGATCGGAGTAGTCGGTTTGCGCAGCACTTCCTCTCGCTACGGCGCCGGGGCCCAGGCCTTCCATTGGCTGACCGTCATGCTGGTTTTAGTCGCCTATGTGCTGAGCAAGGGCGATCCCGCTTCGCTCTATTCCGCCGGCGCGGACGGGCTCCGCAGGATTCACGAGATGCTCGGGGTGCTCGTCTTCATTGTCGTCGTGCTGCGGCTGCTATGGCGGCTGATCGACAGCACGCCCGCGAAGCGGCCGATGCCGCGATGGATGGCTGCGGCCGCGAAGCTCGTGCAGTTCGCGCTTTATTCGCTCCTCATCGCGATTCCAGCAACGGCGGTGCTCGGTACCTGGCTCGTGGGGATTCCGGTCACCCTTCCCGGATTCGACATCGCCCCCCCGATCGCGAAGGCGCATGGACTGGGGCAGCTGATCATGGAAATACACACCACCCTCGGCAACGCCATCCTCTGGGTTGCCGGCGTGCATGCAGCCGCGGCTCTCTTCCACCACTTCTATCTGCGCGACGAAGTCTTACAGTCAATGGCTCCGGGCGGATGAATGATTAGTCCGAGCTACTGCGGCGAGGCGTTTTCCCTCTGGTTCCGCCGAGGTGGCCCCGGCAGAATCACTCGGTCTGATGTCGCGCTGCCCTGTGACTCTGGATTGCTTCGTCGCTTCGTTCCCCGCAATGACGCTCTATCACACCGGCCGGCCGCGCTCGATGATCTCGGCGGCGCCTCTGGCGAGCAGCTCCATTCCCACTGCGCGGCCGAGTTCGCGCGGGCGGCTTGCTCGGCCAACACGCGAAGCCTCGATGATCCGACCGCCCGCATGATCGAGCACGGATGCGGCGAGCCGCATCTCCATGCCCATGACTTTCGCAAATCCCGCGATCGGCGAGTTACAATGGCCGTTGAGCACCCACAGCACCTCGCGCTCGGCGTCGGCGCACGCGTGGGTCGTCGCGTCGTCGATCGCTGACAGGATACGGCGCGTCTCGAAATCGCGCGCGGCGCATTCGACTGCAACGATCCCCTGCCCCACTGCCGGCAGCATCTCGGCAATCGAAAAATCGTACGCGATCCGGCTCGTAAGCCTGACGCGCTCGAGGCCTGAGCGCGCCATGATCAACGCATCCGCAGGCCCCACCGCACCGCCATCTGGCAGCTTCTGCTTTGCGCCCTGGTCAAGCTTGCGCACGCGGCTGTCGGCGGCGCCGCGGAAATGGATGACCTCGATCTCCGGAAACAGCCGCCGCACATAGGCCGCGCGGCGGACGGAGTTGGTGCCGATCTCGAATCCCTTGCCACGCGTGCGTTTGAGCTCGTCGACCGAGGTGCCCGGCCGTAGCACCAGGACGTCGCCGGGCGGATCGCGCGAGAGCGTCGCGCCGATCACAAGCCCGGGCGTGTCCTCATTGCCCGGCACGTCCTTAAGCGAATGCATCGCGGCGTGGAGCCTTCCGTTAAGCACCGCCTCGCGAATCTGCGCCACGAAGGCCCCACCTTTGCCGCCATGCGGCAAGAGCTTGCCAACCTGGTCGATATCGCCCGTGGTCTCGAACTTGACGATTTCGACCTCAGCGCCGACGGCTTTGAGGCGTCGTGCGATCTCCTCAGTCTGGGCGATCGCCATTGCGCTTTTGCGCGTGCCGATCCACAATCGATCCGATGCCATACTTATCCCGTTCAATGCCGCGCCACTTCGGTGAAGTTAGGGGTATCTGCCAGGTTTAGGAAATATCGAGTCTGGTTGAATTCCATGCTTTCTAAACCCCTCCCGGGCCGCCCGCTTTCGCCGTGGCCAGCGTCGGGGTTATTGCAGCTGTAAAGGCGCCGCCGATCGAGATCGCAGCTGCTACGGCGAGACCGACCTCGTAGCCGGACTCGAAAGACGCGACACCGGCGGCCAGTGCGACCCCGGCAAGCTGCGCAATCCGGCTCGCCGCATTGTTGATGCCGGAGGCGAGCCCTTCGTCCGTCTGGTCAACGCTCGACATGACGGACGCGGTGAGCGGTGCCACGAGCACGGCGAAGGACAGGCCAAGCAACATCATGGGTACGATCACGCCGAGCATCAAGGATTCTTCCTGACCGAGCGCCATCCAGACATAGGCGAGTGCCGCACCTGCCGGTCCCGCGATGAGCATGGCCCGCGCGCCAATCTTGTCCGCCAACCCGCCGAACACGCCCGATAGGAGTCCGACGCCGAGCGTAAAGGGCAGGAATGCCATTCCGGCATCGGTCGACGACAGGGCGCGGCGATCGACGAGGTCAAAGGGTAGTAGAAAGAACATGATCGAAACCCCCGCATAGACCATCAGGGTCGCGACGTTCAGCCCAAGGAAGGCGCGGTTCTCCACGAGGCGAGGCGGCGTCATCGGGTGTTCGCTTCTGCCCTCCCAGAACACGTAGACGGCGAGCCCGACGATGCCAAGCCCAGCGACGATCGTGAGCACCGTGCCCATCTGGGCGGGAGCGTCCGCAGCGGCCCCAGCTTGACTAGGGCCGATCTGGCTGAGCGCCCAGGCGAGCGCCCCAATCGTCGAAGCGAGGATCGCGGCGCCAATCACGTCGAACCTGCGCTGGATGCGGACATCTTTGGGCGCGAAGACCAGCAGAAATCCCACTGCAACGAGCGCGAGCGGCGGGTTGATCCAGAACACGGACGGCCAGCCGAAAGTCTCGGTCAGCCAGCCGCCCAAGACGGGACCGCCAGCGGTGGTCAGAGCCGATGCCGCCGCCCATACGCCGATCGCCCAGTTCCGCTCCGCGCGCGGATAGGTGGCCCCGATCAGGGCGAGGCTGGCGGGGGTGACGATCGCTGCGGCCGCTCCCTGCACGACGCGGGCAGCGATCAGCCAGGCGGGCGAAGGAGCCAGCGCGCAAGCCGCAGACGCCAGACCGAACAGGACGCAGCCGAGCGCGAGCATGCGCGCCTTGCCATAAACATCCGCGAGCGCGCCGCCGATCAATGTCAGCGAGGCGAGCGCCAGCATATACCCGTTGAGAACCCATTGAACGGAGGCGAGGTCCGTAGCGAAATCAGCGCGCAATCTCGGTAACGCAACGAGCAGCGCCGTCCCATCGATGAACGCCATCGACGACGCAAGCACGCAGGCGGCGAGCACCATGCGTCGGCGTCGAGGTGGCGCTTCCCGTCCGAGCTCTCGCGGGCAGGGTTCTGCATCGATAACGCCGCGGCTGCACGGATCTACAAACGGCTGCGCCATTCATCGACCTCCTCGCCAATCTGCCGCTGTTCCTCGGTTCTTTGCCGAAGATATCACGTGCGGACCAGACCCAGCACATTGTCGGGCATCAGACGGCCAATCGCGCCGATCGAATAGACCACCGTTACGATCGGTCCTTCGGGATTAAGGGACAAAGCCGGTTGCCTGGAGATAGACGGGCGCGTCATTGACGAAAGCGCCGGTGAGCGCGGAAACCGCTCGTGCATCGGCGCCGTAGGCGACCGGGAAACCGCGCTTGCGCTGTTCGACGAGCGCCTCCGACTTTTCCCGATCGTCCACCGATACCGAGACAATCTTGATGTCTTCCCCGCCGAATTTGTCCGCCGCTCGCGCAAAAAGCGGCAAGCTGGGCGTTGCAGAAACTACGGATCACCTCGAACGACCCGGTTTCGATGCCTTCCGCGATGGCGTCGACAACGGCGGAGGTCGGTTCGCGCGTAAAGCCAGGTTCGAGCCCGGCGCGGTTTGACTTCATCATCGGAGTGTCCGTCCCGCCGGGATAGAGACGGCCAGGACATGGATGCCCTCCCTCTTCAACTCGCGCCGCGGCGCTTCACCGAAATAGGCAAGCCCAGCCTTCACCGTGGCATAGGTCTCGTAGAACAGCGCGCCGACCGGCGCTATACAGGAGGAAACATTCACTATCATGGCGTCGCCGCTGTTGCGGAGCACTGGTGGCGCTGCCCGCGTCAGCAGGATCGCTGCGGTTACGTCGATCATGGCCTGCAGTTCGGCTTCGTCCGTTTTCTCCCGACGACCGACCCGCACCGCGCCGGCGTTGTTCACAAGGACATCAAAGCCGCCGAGAGCGGCATGAGTCTGCACGAGCGTCACGGCGCAGCCTTCGGCGGTCGCGACATCAGACGCTATGCCGTGGATCTCGGCGCTCCCGGTTTGGATCGGTCGAACGGCTTGGCGACGACTTCCCGGCGGCGTCCGCTGATCGCCACTTTCGCTCCCTTCGCCAACCACTGGGATCTCAACCCTCCTCATGAACAGGGCGATGTGGCTCTCAACCGATGATAGATGCCGGACGACGGCCCGGCTCCTCCAATACACCCGCAGTGCCCGCAAGAACGGCAGTCACATCCGGGAATAAGGTAACTTCGCCGATCCCACTCCGAGCGGCGTGACGACTTCAATTACGTCGTTGCCTCGCATATCGAGCCTCCCGGCTTCTCAATCCGACATCGCGTATCGGTCGCGGCACCGAAAGTTTCAGTACGACGATGCTTTGGAGAATGGCTTTGCAACGCAGGCAAGGGAAATCACCTCTCGCCATAGAGTCGATAGACGATCGTTATGGCCGCTCGCCGTGCGTGGTGATGCCGTTGCGAGGAATGCCACCATCCGCATCGTACCTCGAAACCGACGTCCTTGTTCCGCAAAATTCCCAAGCTGCGTTCTGTCGCTGTATCGGCGGCCAATCCCGTCGCGGCCTGCGCAACTCGACTCGATGTACGAATGGTAGTGAGGACCGTCGCAGCAATATTACCCGCCGCTATGGAAACTATGCGTCTGAGGTACTGCTAAATTTCGTCCCGCGCTGCAACCAATGGTACCGTTGTCGCAGGTCTCACCTCGTAACGCGCGGCTGTCCACTCCCAAACCGATAAGCCGGCATGGCGTCGATGATGTGTCGCTGGTATCGCCCGACCGCGGCGCGCTTAACGTGTCCTGCCTGATTTTCTGGGTGCGTTGCGGAAAGGCAGTTCGCGCTTCGCTGGCTGGAGACCAGAGGAATAGCCGTCTCTACGTACGCCGTCGACACCTCATCGCCGCCGTGAACGCGTGGGAATGGAAACCATAACAGTCAGATATTTCTCAGCGGAATGTCGCTGGCGTAGCTTCGCCTAACGCGCCAAAGTCGACCGTTACTGAAGGACCGCTTGTGCGGCTTTCTGATCAATACTTCGCCATTGCCGTCTGCACCGGCAAGTCACATGCGATGGTCGAGAGGTCATCCTTATTTCCACAACGGCCCCGATTTTCGAGGCAATCTAAGGAGCACGGGCGGCGAAGCCTTGGAGTTCAACCGAAGGAAGCAATCGACGACGTCGCATAGCGAGACTCATCGCATCGTATCGCCGGCGAACTCTCGCTCAGTGACTCGCCGACGTTGTAGGAGAAGGAGAAGAGATGCCGAACGCAGCCGCAGTGAATGGAAAAGAGGCCGCCTATTTCGGTGTGCCGTGGGAAGATGCCTACGGATACGCACAGGCGATCAAGGTTGGTGACACGATCCATGTCTCCGGCCAGCTCAGCCACGACGACATGGGAAACCTGATCGCGCCTGCTTCTCTTGACCAATCCGGCAAACCGGCCGAGTTCTCGATGATGGAACAGCAGATGCGCGCGACCTACGCCAATGCCGTCAAGCTTTTGGCGCGCTTCGGGGCAACGCTGGACAACGTCGTCGAGGAGACGCTCTATGTCCTCAATGTCGACGCCGCATTCGCTGCCGCGGGCAACGTGCGCAAGCAGGCCTACGGCACGGCACGACCTCAGTGCGCCAGCAACCTCATCGGTGTGACGAGACTGGCTTTTCCTGAACAGCTCATCGAAATCACCTTCAAGGCTATGCTCTCTGGAGCAGAAACGAAGCCGCGGTGATCTCCGCCACATCGGCCGGAACCGAAGTGGTTCCCCAAAGCCCCTCGATCGGATCGCGTCGCTTTTTGATCGCCTCCACGCAGTGTGTCATGAACGCGTATATTCGTCCTGACTTGCGGATATCCGGATGGGTCAGCAACCACAGCTCATCGTTGAGCTCTGGCTCCGCCGCCCCAACGAGCATAAGACCTGGTGTGATATCGCCAAGCATGCAGGGCAGGTAACCGACTCCCAGTCCCGCAACGACGTTTCCGCCGCCCCTCCACCTCTGCCAAAGGCCGAGCCAAGGCCGACTGCGGAGGCCGAGGTGAGGTCGAGCCCGGACCAAACGCGCGCTGATCGGCCTGTTTTGAAAACCGGAAGGCGACTACCCTTACGGCGGAAGACGCGCTTAGGCCATTGCCCACCCTCGGTCGGCGACCGACGCCGGAGGCGACAAGTACGCCAAAGCACAAGGCGAGCCCACTGCGGTTTCAATCGCGGCCCAGCAACGGGCGCACGTCAATCGCAGCCCTCCTCGCTTCAATTGATCAGGGGGTGGAAGCTGGTGCCGGGTTCTTAGCGCCGACGGCAGGCGCCCGGCGAGACGACGGGAGCTCCTACCGCCGCCATTGAGGCGTTGCAGGATCAAAACCGGCGGCATGGGGATCGATGCGATGCCTCCGCGTGAGATTTTCGCCAACAGCTCCGTCAGCGGCCCGCTCGCCGCGCCACATGATGCTGTAGGGAGGAGTGCCCCCAGCCGCATGGCACGTCGAAGCCGACGTTTTTTGTTCTACAGAGATCTCCAAGCCCGTTCAGTGAGAAGCACATGTTTGTTCTGCGCCGTCTATTTGCGCGCAATGTCCATGGCATCGATTCTATAGCCACAGGTCATTGGACCGTCGAGTTTCGTCGTCCTATTTTTTGCTTGTTTGCAAGGAGGTCGAAGGATGAAGACAACCAACAAAAACCTCGAGGCAGAACCGGGACTCTACGTCGATGTGGTGTCGGGCAAGGCACCATTCGCGTCCACCGACAAATTCGACAGCGGTACCGGTTGTCGGTCGAGACCGCAGTTCCGCCTTCGCTCTCCTTCACTGACTTCGAGGGAGGAATGTAGAGAACCTCTTTGTAGTCGGTGCATCCGTCTATCCTGCCAAAGCAGGCCACAACCCGATACGCCTTTAGGGGCATGCGCGCTTCGACTCGACGACGACCTCAACAGTTAGGTTGCGCGGCCGCGCCACCGCTGATCCCGGTCTAAAAAAGGATGTTCCGATGAAAGACGGAGTGGTTATCGCGGTGCTCGTACTTACGGGCGTAACCGCGAATCCCAGCTACGCACAGGACGCCGAGCACGGAAAAACCATCTTCAAAGCTTGCGCAGCATGCCATGCGCCGGATCACGCTAATCGCGTCGGGCCGGGCCTGGAAGGAATCATCGGCAGGAAGGCGGGTACGGCTCCCGGCTTCAGCTACAGTAGCGCGATGAAGCAGTCTGGCATTGTCTGGGATGCGAAGACCCTCGATACATATCTGGAATCGCCACAGAAGGCGGTTCCCGGAAATAAGATGACCTACACAGGGCTGAAGAACCCGACGGACCGGACGGACCTCGTTACTTATCTTGCTACGTTGAAGTAGCGACTCGTTGAGCGAGGCGCCAGCAAGACGTCATCCATTCGGACGTTCCGTCGCTACGCCGGCAATCAATAGTTCCAGTGAGACTTTTTGCGGGCGGTCCAATGATCGCGGCCAAGAACGTATCGAAAACTACCGAAGAACCTGCACCACAGGTGCGGACAACACCTGGGCAGCAAGACAATGATCGGACAACTGACCAAGGCTGAACGTCAGTACGCGCTGTTGATCCTGCTCGGGCTCGCACTGTGCGGATTGATAGTTGGCATAGCAGGCAAGGACGATCCGCTCGGCATTCACGGCGCGCTCGTCGGAGTCGCGGCGCTTGCCGGGATATTCAAAGTCATTTCGGTCTACTACGATCCTGAACCCGGCGGCGAACGCCTCAACCGCTATTACGACGATCCGACGAAATTCGGCATCGTTCTCGCCATGATCTGGGCTGTGTTCGGCTTCTTCATTGGCGACTGGGTGGCGTGGCTCCTGGTGAAGCCCGACTTCACTTTTGACGCCGGCTGGGCCAGCTTCGGACGGCTGCGTCCCGTTCACACCACCAGCGTGCTTTTCGGCTTCGGCGGCAACGCGCTGATCGCCACATCCTACTACGTGCTGCAGCGGACCTCGCGCGCACGCCTGCCCGATCAGCTCAGCCCGTGGTTCGTGCTGCTCGGCTACAATATGTTCTGCCTCATCGCCGTCACCGGCTATATGATGGGCATCACTCAGTCCAAGGAATACGCAGAGCCGGAATGGTACGCGGACATCTGGCTGGTCATCGTCTGGGTGGTCTATTTCGGGATCTATCTGCGCACGCTCGCACGGCGCAAGGAGCCGCACATCTACGTGGCCAACTGGTACTATATGGCCTTCATCCTGGTTATCGCGATGCTGCACATCGTCAACAACCTCGCCGTCCCCGTCTCCTTCGGCAGCGCCAAGAGCTACTCGCTGTTCTCCGGCGTGCAGGATGCCATGACCGAATGGTGGTACGGTCACAACGCCGTCGCCTTCTTCCTCACCGCCGGCTTCCTCGGCATGATGTATTACTTCCTGCCGGTACGCGCCGGACGGCCGATCTATTCCTACCGGATGTCGATCATCAGCTTCTGGGGCATCACCTTCTTCTACATGTGGGCGGGCTCGCATCACCTGCACTACACGGCGTTGCCGCAATGGGTGCAGACGCTGGGCATGACGTTCTCGCTGATGCTGTTGATCCCGTCCTGGGCGTCGGCCGCCAACGCCCTGCTGACGCTGAACGGCGCGTGGGACAAGGTGCGGGACGATGCGACGCTGCGCTTCATGATGGTGGCCGCGGTGTTCTACGGCATCACCACGTTCGAGGGCTCATTCCTCGCCATCCGCCCGGTCAATGCGCTCTCCCACTACACCGACTGGACCGTCGGCCACGTCCACGCGGGCGCGCTCGGATGGGTGGCGATGATCACGTTCGGATCGATTTATGCCATCGTGCCGTGGCTCTGGAAACGCGACCGCATGTATTCGCCGCGGCTTGTCGAAGCGCATTTCTGGTTCGCCCTGGCCGGCGCCGTCGTTTACGTCTTCGCCATGTGGAATTCCGGCATCACCCAGGGGCTGATGTGGCGGACCTACAATGAGAGCGGCACGCTGGCCTATTCCTTCGTCGACTCGCTGATTGCAATGCGCCCCTACTACATCGCGCGCGCCATCGGCGGCCTGCTGTTCCTGATCGGCGCGATCGTTGGCGCCTACAACATCTGGATGACGATCAGGACCGGAAACCGCGAGGTGCATGAATCCGCGATCGACGTGCCATCACCTGCCCTCGGCGGCACGACCGTCCTTCAACCGGCAGAGTAAGCCGCATGTTCGGATTGCACTATCGGCTGGAACGCAAAGCCATTGGCCTCACCCTCGGCATCCTTCTTGTGGCCAGCATCGGCGGCCTCGTGGAAATCGCGCCGCTCTTCACCATCCACCAGACGGTGGAAGATGCGCCCGACATGCGTGTCTACACGCCGCTCGAACTGGCGGGCCGAAACATCTACATCCGCGAAGGCTGCTACGCCTGTCACTCGCAGATGGTCCGCACGCTGCGCGATGAGGTCGAACGCTACGGCCCTTACTCGCTCGCGGTTGAATCGAAATACGACCATCCGATGCTTTGGGGATCAAAGCGCACGGGACCGGACCTCGCGCGCATTGGCGGCAAGTATTCCGACGAATGGCACGTCGCCCACCTCAACAACCCGCGCGATGTGCTTCCCGTCTCCGTCATGCCCGCGTACTCGTGGCTGCTGCGCACGACGCTGCGCACCGATGATCTCAACGCGCACTTGAAAGCCCAACGCGCCGTCGGCGTGCCCTACACCGACGACATGATTGCCAACGCGAGCAAGGACGCCTACGGCCAGGCCGCACCGGATTCGCCGTATGCCGATGGCGTGCCCCAACGCTACGGCAAAGCTACCAATGTCCGCGTGTTCGACGGCAGGCCCGGCGATCTCACCGAGATGGACGCACTGGTCGCGTATCTCCAGGTGCTTGGCCACTTGACCGACGCGGCGCACAAATCCGTCGCGAACGCTACGAGGTGATCATGGATCTCGAACACAGTACGCTGGTTTGGTTCTCGAAATCGTTCGGACTGATTTATCTGATTGCGCTCTCGATCATCACTGTTGTCTATGCCTACTGGCCGTCGAACAAGAAGGCGTTCGATCACGCCGCCAAGTCGGTCCTGCGCAATGAGGATGGGCCATGGCAGTAGAAGAACGCGACAAATACACCGGTTATCTCACCACCGGACACGAATGGAACGGTATCAAGGAATTGAACACGCCGGTTCCGCGCGCGGTGTACTTTTTCCTGTTGATCGCTTTTGTCTTTTCGGTCGGCTACTGGGTGTTGATGCCCGCGTGGCCACTCGGCGTTAGCTACACCAAAGGACTGCTCGGCCTCGACCAGCGCAACATCGTGCAGGACTCGCTGAAGCGAGCCGCCCTCGGCCGCAGTGCATGGACCAACCAGATCAAGGCCAAAAGCTATCAGGAGCTTCAAGCCGATCCTGCGCTGATGAACATCGTGCGCCAGACCGGCCGCACCCTGTTCGGCGACAATTGCGCCATGTGCCATGGACTCAACGCACAGGGCGGCCACGGCTTCCCGAACCTGACCACCACCTCATGGCTGTGGGGCGGCGACCCGGACTCCATTGCCGAGACCATCCGCGTCGGCATCAACTCGCCGCATCCCGACAGCCGCACCTCGCAGATGCCGGCCTTTGGCCATGATCAGATCCTCCAGCCTCCCGATGTTGACAAGGTGGTGGCCTTCGTGCGCTCGCTCTCCGATCCATCGACCGCGAAGACGGCAAAGCCCGGCGATGTGGACGCCGGCAAGGAGATCTTCGCCGCCAATTGCGCCGCATGTCATGGCGAGGACGCTAAGGGCAAAAACGACACGGGCGCACCGAACCTGACCGATAAGTTCTGGATCTATGGCGGCGATGTGCAGACGATCACGAACACACTGTGGAACGGGCGCCAGGGCCACATGCCATCATGGGAAGGTCGCCTAACGCCGCTCGATCGCAAGATCCTCGCGCTCTACCTTTTCGATCAGAGGATGCCCACCCCATGAGCGGCGCGGCGGCATCGCATGGCGGATGGAAGACCAAGTCCATCGTCTGGCTGTCGGCCGGCCTCGGGCTCATCGTGCTGGCCGCCGCCAATGCGCATCTGCTTTACGTGGCCGTCTCCTCTCAGCCGGATTGCGTCGGTCATCTCCGGCATGGCGAAGGCAACGGCACGACAAGCTTCAGCGCGGCGACCTCGTCGTGTTCATCGAAACCGTCCATGACAACCAAAGCACGGGTGGAGTGATCGACATGACCATCATCCCGACCGTCGTGCCTCCGCTTCCCACGAAAACCCGCTGGCACCGCTCGCTTGCTCCAGCCGACGCGCTCAGTTGGCTTGCTAAGGGTTGGCAGGACCTAACCATTCAACCAATGACGAGCCTCTGCTACGGCCTGCTGATCTTTCTCACGTCGGTCGCCATCGTCGGCGGGCTCTTTCGTTTGGGTTGGGACTATATCCTGTTTCCGGCGTTCGCGGGCTTCATGGTGATGGGCCCAATCCTCGCCGTCGGTCTCTATGAGAAAAGCCGCCGCCTTGCCGCCGGCCTGCCCATCAATCTCGCGAACATGATCTTCGTCAGGCCGCGATGCGGCGGACAGATCCTTTTCGTGGGCGTCCTGTTGTGCCTTTTGATGATCACATGGATGCGCGCGGCGGTGATCATCTACGCGTTGTTTTTCGGCCTGGTGCCGTTTCCCGGTCTCGAGCATATCGCACCGATGCTGTTCACCACGCCGGTCGGCTGGGCTATGCTCATTGTCGGCAGCGCGGTCGGCGGACTGTTCGCAGCCTTCTCGTTTGCCATCAGCGCGTTTTCGATTCCCATAATGTTCGACAGGCGCGTTGACGCCCTCACCGCCATGGGTTCGAGTATGGCGCTGGTGTGGAACAACCTGCCCGTGATGCTGACCTGGGGCGCCATTGTGCTCGCACTATTCCTGCTCTCCCTCGCCACCGGAATGCTAGGCCTGATCATCGTGTTTCCCCTGCTCGGGCACGGCACATGGCATGCCTATCGCGCGGTGGTGGTCGAAGTCGCAATATAATGACACGCCGCCGGCACAATGCCGGCGACGTGCAGAAACGGAGTACCGATGAGTTGTTGTGCGCCCGGCGCTGAACTTGCTCTCGCGATGGCCGATCCCCACACCGGGAATGAGGAAGTGCTGCTCGCAAGCCGCATCATCGGCGACGGCGTCCGCCAGACTGACCTCTCGGTGCCGGGCATTCACTGCGGCGGCTGCATCCAGAAGGTCGAAGCGGCGCTCGGCGCGCTTCCCGGCGTGGAAAAAGCGCGGGTCAATCTCTCGACCAAGCGGGTCGTAATCCGCTGGCAGGCGGACAAGCCGCCCGCGCCGTTCATCGAGACGCTCCACAACATGGGTTACGACGCATATCTTCACGACGCGGACGCGGACGAGACCGACGAGACGCTGAAAGAATTGATCCGCGCGCTTGCGGTGGCAGGTTTCGCCGCCAGCAACATCATGCTGCTGTCAGTGTCGGTATGGTCCGGGGCCGAAGCCTCGATCCGCGACATGTTTCACTGGATCTCCGCACTGATCGCCTTCCCCGCGCTGATTTATTCGGGCCGCGTATTCTTTTCCTCGGCTTGGCGCGCGTTACGTCATGGCCAGACCAACATGGACGTTCCGGTTTCCATCGGTGTGCTGCTTGCCTTCGGCATGAGCCTTTACGAGACGTTCCATCAGGAAGCGCACGCCTATTTCGACGCCGCAATCTCACTGTTGTTCTTCCTGCTGATCGGCCGCACGCTCGATCACATGATGCGCGCGCGGGCACGAACTGCTGTCCGAGGCCTGGCCCGGCTGTCCTCGCGCGGCGCGCTCGTGGTGCAGGACGACGGCACACACGCCTATCTGCCGGTGAGCGAGATCCAGCCGGGCATGCATATCCTGCTGGCGGCGGGCGAGCGCGTGCCGGTCGATGCCCGCGTCGAAACAGGACACTCGGAGATCGACTACGCGCTGGTGTCCGGCGAGAGCCTGCCTCAGCCGGTTGCACCGGGCGCGGTGCTGTCCGCGGGTACGCTGAACCTGACCGGCCCGGTCACCATCGTCGCGACGGCTGCCGCGAAAGATTCATTCCTCGCCGAAATGGTACGGATGATGGAAGCGGCCGAAGCCGGGCGCTCGGTCTATCGGCGCATCGCGGATCGCGCCTCGCGTCTCTACGCGCCGGTCGTGCATCTCACCGCACTCCTGACATTCATCGGCTGGATGATCGTGGAAGGCGACCTGCATCGCGCAGCAGCCATCGCCATCGCGGTGCTGATCATCACCTGCCCCTGCGCGCTCGGCCTTGCCGTGCCCATGGTGCAGGTCGTTGCCGCGCGGCGTCTGTTCGAGAGCGGCGTCATGGTCAAGGACGGCGGCGCGTTGGAGCGCATTGCCGAAGTCGACACCGTAATCCTTGACAAGACCGGAACGCTGACCATGGATCGGCTGCGGCTCATGAACGGTAATGACATCGATCCCGCGGCGCTGGCTATCGCCGTTTCGATCGCGGCCCATTCACGCCATCCCTACTCGCGCGCGCTGGCCGCCACGGGACGCGACAATGCTGTCACGCCCGTGACGCTGAACGATCTTTCAGAGCAGCCGGGCGCTGGAATGCAGGCCACCATCGGCACGACAACCTACAGGCTCGGCCGGGCAAACTGGGCGCTGACGCCTGCCGCCAAACAGTCGGCCGCCACCGGTGTTGTCCTCTCCGGGAACGGGCGGCTGCGCGCAGCCTTCCGTTTCGACAGCGATCTTCGCCCGGACGTCCGCGAGGCCGTGCTTGCCATGTCCAATTTGGGATGCCGCGTCGAGATCATGTCTGGCGACCGCGACGAACCTGTGCGCTATCTCGCATCGGATCTCGGACTTCCCTACCGCGCCGGCGTCTCTCCCGCGGACAAAACGAAACACATCGTTGATCTGACGGAAGCAGGACAGCGCGTGCTGATGGTCGGCGACGGTCTTAACGACACGCCTGCCCTCGCCGCCGCGCATGCATCCATGGCTCCAGCCACCGCCGCCGATGTCGGACGCAATGCCGCCGACCTCGTCTTCCTGCACGACAGTCTTCTCGCCGTGCCCCAGGCCATTGCGGTTGCGCGCAATGCGCGGCAGCTCGTGCGCCAGAATCTCATCCTCGCCATCGGCTACAATGCAATTGCAGTGCCCATCGCGATACTCGGCCATGTGACACCGCTGGTGGCGGCGGTGGCGATGTCGGCCTCGTCATTGCTCGTGATCGCCAATGCCCTGCGGCTGCATGGCTGGCGCTCGCGCAAGGAGCCGCGCGCGGGCGCGCCCGCTGGCGATATCTCCGGCCAGGCGCTTGCGATGGAGAAAGCCTGATGACGGATTACTTCTTCCTGATTCCCGTTGCGCTCGCGCTCGGCGCCATAGCGCTCGGCGCGTTCATGTGGTCGCTGCGATGCGGCCAATATGACGATCTTGCGGGTGCCGCCGAACGAATCCTGTTCGAAAACCGCGATGGGCCCGCAACCC
Organism: Bradyrhizobium sp. URHC0002; assembly: GCF_054059515.1. Taxonomy (NCBI): domain Bacteria; kingdom Pseudomonadati; phylum Pseudomonadota; class Alphaproteobacteria; order Hyphomicrobiales; family Nitrobacteraceae; genus Bradyrhizobium; species Bradyrhizobium sp. URHC0002. The sequence goes on from NZ_JBSSCF010000001.1 coordinate 8,176,668, forward strand.
GGGCGCACGGGGACGAGCCGAGTCACCGCAACTAGGACGCGGACTCACTAGCATGCAGCCATAGCCTGATCGATGCGCGCTGTACCGAGCCAAGGTAGTTAGCGGCGCCCCTCGTAGCGCGCCGCAATCCGGCGGCAGTGCTTGATCTTGTTGAAAAACCGCTCGACCTGATTCCGGGCTCTATAGAGATAAGGGCTGAAGCAGATCGGATCGTTGCGATTGCTTTTCGGCGGGATGTTGGCCCACGCGCCCTTTATCATGGCAAGCTCTCTGATCCAGTCGGCGTCGTAGCCACGGTCGGCGAGAAGCATCGACCCGGATTTCAGACGAGACAGCAGTTTGCCGGCAAGTCGAGCGTCATGAGCCTCTCCGGGCTCAGCGCGAGCCGTATCGGCAGACCATTGCTATTGACCACCGAATGGATTTTGCTCGTCAAGCCGCCGCGCGACCTTCCGATCGATTGGCGCTGATGCCTTGTGATGCAGGCTCCATGTTGATGCACTCACAATGGAGGTGTCGGTCATCTGGACAGTCGCATCATGGGCGGTGGCAGGTGCGTCTATCATGCAGCCCCAGACACCAGCCCACCGCCAGCGAGCAAAGCGGTTGTAGCAAGTCGTGTAAGGACCGAATGCCGCTAGCAGATCACGCCATGGCGCCCCGGGTCGCAAAACCCAGAAGATACCATTGAGGACGCGACGGCCATTCACCCGTGGTACGCCGCGCGGCTTGTTTGGCAGCATCGGCCTGCTGGCAGTCCATTCCTCGTCGGAGAGTTCGTAGCGCATGATTCGGCCCCCTTCGGTGAAGGATTTGAATCGTGGCCGGCAGTTAGGCTCAATGAGCCCCGTGCCGACGGGGGGCGCGATGTGCCCGAAAGCGGACGCATTCCCTGAGCGGTCATCGTCGGCGTGGAGCCAGCGCTTCCGAAAACCGACCCTGTCCCCGTTATCCAGTGGTTTCCAATGTGCTAGTTTGAAACTAGCGATCGGTTATTTCTAGGCGTAGCGCGGGCGCGAAACATGAGACGACGCGCGTTCATTGCGGCACTCCGCGGCGCAGTCTGGCGGGCGAATTTGTTGAGTGAAAGCAAGGTGGAAAGCGCATGAGAGACTTGGCTGGACAGACCGCATTCGTGACAGGCGCTGCCTCGGGGATCGGACTGGGGATCGCGACCGCGCTGTCACAAGCGGGGGTGAAGGTCATGCTCTGCGATATCGAGGAAGAGGCGCTGAAAAAAGCGGTCACGGACCTGAAGACACGGACCAACGTCGATGTCGATGGCGTGAAAGCTGACGTCTCGCTCAAAGGCGAACTTCAGGCGGCAGCGGACGCGACCGTCGCGCGGTATGGCCGAATCCACATATTGGTCAACAATGCGGGCGTCGGCGGCGGGGGCACCTATGGTGAGTGGACTGATGCAGGCTGGAACTGGGTCCTCGGCGTCAACCTGATGTCGGTGATCTGGGGCTTCGAGATTTTCGGTCCGCTGATCGAAGCGCACGGCGAAGGAGGGCAGGTTGTTTCCACAGCGTCCGTCGCCGGACTGATTGCGGGACCAAGTCTGGCGTACGATGTGAGCAAATATGGAGTGGTGGCGATGTCCGAGGGGATGCGTGACGTGCTCGCGCCGAGGAAGATTGGGGTATCCGTTCTGTGTCCGGGCGTCATCCGCACGCAGATCATGAACTCTCGGCGCAACGTGCCGCAGCGATTTGCTGGGGCTGTCGTCGGCAACCCTCCGCCGACAGAAGGACCCCGCGCCGAGTTCATCAAGGCATTGCAGGAACGAATCAACAACGGCATTGATCCGCTCTATGTGGGCGAACTGGTTCGCGAGGCCATCGAAAACGACTGGCCCTACATTTTCACCGATACAGAGCACGAACCGTTCATCGACGAGCGCTTCGCAGCGATTAAGCACGGCTTCGACCGTATACGCGGACGAACGCCGCGACGCTAGCTCTCGCATCTGCTCACAGCCGCTTGTGGCCCTCTGCCGACCTGAGCGCAGAGTGCCGTGGAAGTCTGTTTCCGAAGATGAGGCGACGAAGATCATGCCAGCTGTCGAGGTTAGCCTTTGACCCTACCCGACATCGCATTGGACACACAGAAGCCACACCACATGCTGAGCTAGATGGAGCGACTGGAGGCCGGGGATGAGGTGCCTGCGCATATATGCAAAGCCTGACGGGGAGTCCCATTTGGAGAAGTCGATATCGCGATGACGATGACGCCGGCGTTTCCCAACGAAGCGCCCGTTTGAACTTCCGACTTACTACCCAGCGTCACGCATCCGATCTTCTCACATCCCCGCCGGAGAGCGCGAAGTGGGCTTTCACAGGCCGCCGGATCGACTCCTCGCCATATGGCTGGATGGCCACGTGGAATTACGATCCCGCATAAATGTCGGCGGGCTATGATACTTGCATGCTGGCGCTCTGCGGCGCCTCTTCGATAAGCTCCTTACGCGAAGCTCCCCAGAGCAGGGCAGTCCCGACGACGGCCGAAAGATTCGACGCGGCGAACACGGCGATCTTGGCGGCCGAGAAGTCGGGAGCGCTTGGAAACGCCTGCCCGGCGATAAAGAGCGACATCGTGAAGCCGATCCCAGCGAGGGCTCCGGCCCCGGCCAACTGCCGCCACGTGTACTCTGCCGGCTTGACGGCTATGCCTGCGCGCACGGCCGCAGCAGCCGCGAGGAAGACGCCGAGCGGCTTTCCTATGGCGAGGCCAGCGATGATCGCGGCCATGAGCCAGCCATGCCCAACAAAGACGCCCGGATTGATCGCCACGCCCGCATTCGCCAGTGCGAAGATCGGAAGGACAGCGTAGCTCGACCGCGCGCCAGCGTGCCGCAGCAGCCGGTCGGCGGGCGATTCAAGTCTGTCGTAGATTGCGTCGAGCGCGTGCAGCGCCGGGGTGGAGGGGCCGTGCCTGAGAACCTCACCCTCGTGCCGGGCCTCGGAGGCGATGATGGTGCTGGCCTGCGTCATCAGGGCAGCCAGGTTGGCAGGCGGGCGCGTGGGAATGAACAGTGCCAGTACCACGCCAGCCAGCGTCGCGTGAAGGCCGCCCGCGTAGACGAACGCCCACAACGCGACGCCCAACAGGATGTAAGGCGAGAGCAGGTAGACCCTCGACCGGCTCAGCAGCGCCAGCGCCACGACCACCGCCGCAGCCGCGGCCAGGTAGCCCGGATGGATATCGCCGGAGTAGAACACAGCGACGACGACGATCGCAGCGATGTCGTCGACGATGGCCGCCGCGGTCAGGAAGATGCGCAGCTCGACGGGAACGCGAGCGCCCATCACGGCGATCAAGGCAATCGCGAACGCAGTGTCGGTCGCCATCGGAACGCCCCATCCGTGCGACCACGGCCCCGCAGGGATGACCAGCACATACAGAAGCGCCGGCACGACCATGCCGCCGAGCGCGGCGGCGATCGGAAGCGCGGCGGAGCGGCGGCTTGCGAGGTGGCCAACTGTCATCTCGCGCTTCACTTCCAATCCCACGACGAGGAAGAACACCGTCAGCAGGCCGTCGTTGACCCAATGGAGGATGGACATCTGAAAGGCTGCGTTGCCCAAGCTCACGCCGAACTTCTGGTGCCAGAGCGCCTCGAACGCCGGCCCGATCGGCGAGTTCGTCAAGACGATTGCCGCCACGGTCGCGAGGATCAGCAAAATGCCGGCGGACGGGCCCCAGCTCGCGAAGTCCAGGGCTGCCGTACGGACGCGGTGGCCGAGCGTGCCAAGCATCGCATCAACGAGAGAGCTCTCGTCCCAGGGCCCATCGTAGCGCCGGCGGTTGATGTAGAAGGTCGGCGTGAATCTCACGTCGCTTGCGCGTGAGCTTGCGACGTCCGCCTCTACCCTCGCCCTCGCGCGCCGCACGGCGTCGCTGTCGCCGAGCGCGAAGTCGGCGTTCACGCCAAGATCGGCGGCCACCGCGACGAGGTCGTCCTCTGTGAGCTGCATCGACCTCGTCATCAGCTTGATGTGCGCGGACCAGAACGCCTCGGGCGTCTGGGCAAGCTCAGCGAGCTCGGCGGCCCGAAACGAAAGGCTGTTGTCCGTGAGCGGCCTGTGGCGGAAGGCGTAGCAGACGCGGTCGCCGAGTTGGTCGCGTGCTTGTGCGATGCGCTCGTTAGCAGCCCTGCAGTGCGGGCACGCGTAGCTGCCGTACTCGACGAGCGTGATCTCGGCATCGGTGGGGCCGAGCACGTGGTCCCTCTCGTGGTCGACCGGACGGTCGAGGCGGCCGGGCGGGATCATGAGCTGCATCGCTGAACCGGTCTCCAGGTGTTCGCGCCGGCTACGAAGTCAGCGCAGCCGTCGCTGGGTTGACGACGTGGAATACGCCGCCGTCGGGTGACGGCGTGTACGCGATCTCCGCGCCGACGATTCTGCCGGGGTACCCAGCCGCGTGCACGCGCGGGAGGAAGAGGCGCACCAACGTGCCGCCTCCCCGCTCGCTCTCTATACAGACCGCGCCGCCTCGTCCTTCGGCGAAGCGCTGGACCTGGATGAGCCTGAGGCCGGTGCCGCTGCCCGCGGCCTTTGTCGTGAAGTACGGGGTGAAGGCCTGCGAGAGAACCTCCTCGGGCATGCCCTCCCCGTCGTCGGCGACGACGATTTCGACGAATCCCCCGGCCGCGCCAGCGGAAGGTTCGACGTTCCGCGCCGCGACGGTGATCGCGCCGCCCCCCGGCATAGCATCGGCCGAGTTTCGACAGAGGTTCAGCAAAGCGAAGTACAGCTCTTCCGGGTCGGCATTGAAGGCCCATAAATCAGGGGCGATCTCAGTGCTGACCGTGATGTCCGGACGCAACGCCCGGTAAAGCGTGCCCGCTATCGCTGCGAGGCGACTGCCTGCGACAAACCCGTCGATCGACTTGGGGCGCGGTCGCGCAGCCTCGAGGAGCTGTCGGCTAAGCAACGCGCCTCGCGTGATCGCCTCCTGCATTTTGTCGACGGTGGACTTTCGGTACGCAGCATCGCTCTGGCACTCGAGCAGCCGCAGGCCGCTCCCGACAACGGCGAGAAGGTTATTGATGTCGTGGACGACGAACTGCGCCAAGTCCGTTATCGCCCTCACCCTCACCCGTCCGCCAGCGGGGACCGCGCCTCGCGTGTCGGACCGCGGGCTGGCGTGGAAAACAATCCCCGAGACCTCGCCGTCGGACCCGACGAGCGGGATCTCCACGTACGTGGACGCGATGAGGCCGCTACTGCCGCCTTCGCGCACGCAACTCACGCTTGCGCTGAACGCGCGCCGCATTCCAAGCGAGGCGCCGGCGCGGTCCACGAGCACGACGACATCCTCCAGCGGCGGGCTTTCGACAGAGCTGGGGAATGAAACGCCGTTTGTCTCTTTGATCTGCATGTCGGACCTCCCGGCCTATGATCATTCAACGGAACGCCGACTTCGGCCCGTGCACGAGGGTGGGCGACGATGGCTCGAAGATTGAGTCCATGACGGTCAAAAGGAAAATCACCTCTCGCCATGGAGTCGATAGCCGACCGTTATCGGAATGGCTGAGAGACGCTTGGCGGGCTGCGGCGGGAGTGCGGCGCTTCCGTCTGCGCCGCCTCGCCGGAGCGGAACTCTCGGCGACCGCGAAGACGTGTTCACGTGCCTATCCTCCGGGCTGCCCCTGAACTCGCGGCCCCCTACTGGATCGATGCTGAGGGAAAGGAACGCCTCTCACTCTGAGGAGCTCGGCGCGCGGTACAGGCTTCACTTTTTCTACTAGCATTGGTGCGGTGGCTGCCACTCGCACGGATTTCCAACTCTCCGAGCGTTGGATCCCCGCACCACGAATGTCGGGGTCACGGCGGCGCGTTGGCACGCGCAACCTCGATTGGCCCAACGGCGGCAACGGAGCTTCTGCAGATGCCGCTGGTGGCATTCCTCGCTGCGGCATCACGCGGCGCGGCGGCAATAATGATCGTCTATCGACTCTATGGCCAGAGGTGATTTCCCTCGCCGGCGTTGCAAGGTATTCTCTTCGGGTGGTTTAAAACGAACAGGAGCTCCCATGAAGATTCAAGTCCGCAGCCTCGCGGTTGCGCTCGCGATTGCTGTTCCTATCGCAGTGACCGCCACGGCCAAATCGTCTGCTGCGCCGATCAATGGCACATCGATTAAGACGGCGGTACCAGCCGTGACGACGGACGTGCGCTATCAGGTGCGGCAGGGTCATCCCTCCCCTTCGTACTGGGGCTATCCCACCTATAATTCGTACTGGGGGTATCCCGCCTATAGTTCGTATTGGAGCTATCCGACCTATAATTCATACTATGGAGCCTACGGCCACGGATATTACAGATCAGCTTGCGTGCCCGGTCCGCGCGTCGGCGCCTTTGCGACAGCGCCGTGGACCGACGCGCCGACGTGTCCGCAGTATTGATAAAATCCTCTGCGCTCCCGAAGGCGGCGCGTTTATGTAAGGAAGTCGGCGCCACCTCCAGGCGATCCGCGATCAGATCGCCGCCTTCGACACATCCAATGGATTGACGATGTATTGGAGCTATCCGACCTTATGCTATCCCGGCTTCCCTTACGGCCGGCGGTGACGACGGCTGGTGGTAACGCCAAAGCTTGGCAGCGTGCGGCTCCCTCAAGCCACGCATGCCGAAGGTTTGACAAATGCTCTTCGCAAAGACGGCTTTCTGGTCGACGCCGTTGACAATGCAACGCGCGCCGAAATGACCCGCGCAATTGATCATCTAAGGGCAAGAGTACATTTGAATTCAATTGTGTTAGTCTATTTCGAAGGTTACAGCGTCGAATCTGACGGGCAAAATTATTTAATCCCAGTCGATGCGAAGATCTGGAGTGAAGAAGATGTCCGTCGACAAGGCGTAAGCATTGACCGTCTTCTTTCGCAACTCAAGACTTCCGGAGCACGCGTCAGGCTCGTAGCCATTGGGGCCTCACGCCGCAATCCTTACGAGCAACGCTTCAGGACCTACTCACACGGACTTGCACCCATTCAAACGAGCGAGAACGCGCTCATCCTGAGCAGCAGCGCCTGGCCAGGTCGTCGAAGACCCGACGGAACGACATAGTCAGCTGATGAGCGCTCTTCTTACGCAGACGGATTCTTCGAAGGGGATCGAGGAGGACAACACCCGAAACGCAGTGGTGGCTGCTACTCAGGGCCGACAGATTCCAGCAGTGTCATCTACGCTAACCGAGAGCGTTAGTCTTTGGCCGGCAGGGAGCGGCACTCCCGTGTCCTTCGTCGGCTCTGCAGCTAGCGGTCGCCGCGAGGGGTCAAACAGATTTCTACCGACTCCAAAGATAAAAAGGTCAAGGCTGACTTCCCATGGAGGGCGCCACTCCTCATCTCCCCCTTGTTTGGAACCTCCAACGCGTCCTGGCGCCGTCCCATATCGATGACGCTGCATCACTGAAGGTCTTTTTCGCGTTTCATGATCGTCTGTTCCTGCAATGTCCTCAGTGACCACGATGTTCGCCACGCCGTGAACACGGCCGACGACGCGCCATGCAATGCCAAGCAGATCTATGACTGCCTTGGCTGCTGCGCCGAATGCGGCCGCTGCGCGCGCACCATCAAGACGATCATCGACGAGGCGTCCAGAGAATGTGCTGGCCTGCCAAGCAGGCCCGCATCGCCGGATCATGGATGACGCGCGGGATGAGCCCCAATTTGCGCCCACAGCGCCCTAACTTCCCTGGATTTGCTGGACGGGCCCCTCTCGGTTTCGTACCGGGGAATGCCTGCCTGTTTGTTCTTCCTCAGAAACGTTCTAAACTAACGAAAGCCCAAGACCTGGCCTCAAGCCTTGGAGTTCATCATGCAGGGCGACCCCAAAGTCATCGAGTATCTTAACAAGGGACTGCGTCACGAGCTCACTGCCATCAACCAGTATTGGTTGCATTACCGGCTGCTGGCCAATTGGGGCCTCTCGGACATGGCCAAGATCTGGCGCAAAGAATCGATCGAGGAGATGCAGCACGCCGACCGCATCACCGACCGGATAATCTTCCTCGAAGGCTTTCCCAACATGCAGTTGCTCGATCCCTTGCGGATCGGCCAGAACGTCAAGGAAATCATCGATTGCGACCTCGCCGCCGAAATGAGCGCGCGTGCGCTGTACCAAGAGGCGGCGACGTATTGTCATTCCGTGAGCGATTATGTCACCCGCGACCTGTTCGATAACCTGATGATGGACGAGGAACACCACATCGATTTCCTCGAAACGCAGCTTGATTTGATCAACCGGATCGGGCTCGAGCTTTACACCCAGAAGCGTGTCGGTGGGCTCGAGACCGAAGAGCACTGAACTTTCGCGCCGTCCACAGCGACCGGAGGCCCACGCATATAATGACGCGCGGGGTGATACGGGTCACAGGCAGTCGCGATGAGCTTGCTGCATCTGCTTTTGATACCACAACGCATCGGCGAAGCGGCGCTATGGGTGACTGAACCGCGAGCATCGCGACTTCAATGCGGCTTCTCGAGCAGCGAAGGGGACGACGAAGAGCTCATCACCGAGATCGTCGTTGACGTGCAGGACCCAGCCGCGCCAATCTTCGAGGCTGCGCGCCTTGATAAGGGATCGCACGACACAGGCCGCGTGATCACGTGCTTCCGCGAGGTCGTCTACTACAGCGCTGTAGCGATCAATCAGAGCTTCCTTCAGGTTAGAGCATCAAAAATAGAACTGCGGTATGTTCAGCCTCCTACGAAATGACGCTCGGGACGGATAGACGGCATAAACTAGTTCGCCATAACCCATCGGACTGCTTACATGAAGACTTACGATCTTTGCGGACGCAGGTCGACAGGATCGCGATTGAGAGAGTCGGGTCGAGGCCGGGTGAAGGAATATCCTGAGGCTGACGTGACAGTAGAGCCGGCTTATCCGCTTGTCGCCCATCGCTTATGGACATCGCCCTCCCGTTTAGTTTTTGACGGGATTGCATAATGATGCGTCGCGTGAGGTCGTTCGCGCTATTGTACGAGGGGCTCATATTCTAATCTCATGGTCTGGGTGAATAATCCGAGAGTAGGATCGATTGCGTCGTACGGCGCCATATCCGCATGGTGTCCCGCGATGGCGAGGTTGGAGCAGGATCGGACAAGGCATAGCTGCTAGGAAAGGCGGCGAACCTATTCAACAGGGGCTCGGACCCCTACCCGTTCATTCTTCTCAATCTCGCGCTTTCGTTCCAGTCGGCCTCCGCCGCGCCAGTCATCATGATGAGCCAGAACCGGCAGCAGGACATCGATCGCAGGGCTGCGGAGAACGACTACCAACGTGAAGGCGGAGCTCGAGATAGAGTTGCTGCATGAGAAGATCGACCAACTGCGCGAGCGCGAAGTCCTGAAGCTAACGGAGGCCGTCAGGATGCAGACCAAACTGCTGGAGCAGTCGGCGTCGGGTGCACGCGAGTCCGATTCGGAGGGCGGACGGCCGTCATAACGCGCGGCTATCGACTTCATGGCGTGACGTCATTTCCCATTCGCCGCGCGGACTATCATGCTTCACGGTACGTTGTGAACGACAACCTTTCGCCGCCACTGCGAAGTCGAACAAGGGTCCAACAATCAGGAGGCTACAAATGTCAGTCCAGCAGCCGGTTCTCACGCCGCCCCACGGCGGCGAGACGGTGACCTCGAGCGGGGGCTCGAGCGTCGAGATGAAAGTGGAGAGCAGCCAGTCCGGAGGCGAATATGGCGCTGTCATGTGGACGGTGCGGGCCGGGGAGGAGCCGCCGCTGCACACCCACTCGCGCGAGGACGAACTGATCTACGTGGTGCAAGGGAAGCTAATCGCGCGGGTCGGCGATGCCCGTGTCGAGGTGGGGCCGGGCGCCTACGCGGCTCTTCCCCGCGGTGTGCCGCATACGATCGAGGTGGTCGGCGATCAGGCGACCCTGCTGCTCAGCTTCGTGCCGGGTGGGCTGGAGCGCTTCTTGGTCCCACGGAAAGGCGAGCAGCCCGATCCGGCCGCTTTCGGCCTGACGTTCCCCTAGGGGCGGGGACCCGCGGCGCGCGGCGTTCGTGACCGTGCGCCCGCGCGAGCCCGGCCGCTCGCGACCGCGCCAGATGGTTGACCCGACACGCCGGCACGGAGGAAATCCGCATGGTCACTCGCGGTTTCACAGGCCGCCACGAGTTGCTCGAGCTCGAGAGGCCGCTTCCCGATTTCGCGCTCGCCTTGGCGCTGACACGCGAGCCTGCGACGCGCCGCACCGACTTCCGCAGGCGGATCGACGCCAGGATGGTCGCTGACGTCGCGGCGCGGCTGCCTGAGTCCCCCGGCCGCGCCTTCATGTGCGGGTCGAACGCCTTCGTCGACATCGCAGCGGACGCCGCTCTCGCCTTGGGACTGGAAGCGAGAGCGATCAAGACCGAACGCTATGGCGCTTGAGACCATCCCTCTCGTTTTGCAGGAGACGTGTTGGTGAAGGAAACGGGAGCCACGCGGATGCTGTCAAAAACGATCGATGTCGATGGCTTGAAGGTCTTCTGCCGTGAAGGGCGGCGCGCCTGGCCTGGGCACTTCGACATCGAGATCGACTGCGTCGCAGCACTCTAGGAGCGGGATACGAACATGTTCTCAGTGATTTTCGAGGTCATCCCCAATAAAGAGAACTGGGATGACTACTTCGACAACGCCAAGATGCTGCGCCCCGAGCTGGAACAGGTCGAGGGCTTCGTCGACAACATCCGCTACAAGAGCCTGACCCGCGAGGGCTGGATCCTTTCGCTTTCGAGCTGGCGGGACGAAAAGTCGCTCGTCCGCTGGCGCACCCGCAGGCGTCATCAGGAGGTCCAGCAGAAGGGCCGCGACGAAATCCTCGCAGACTACCACCTGCGCGTCGGCCAGATCACTGCCGACAATCAGGTGCCGACGGGATACGCCCTCACGGAGCAGAGGCTCGACGAGACCGAAGTCGGGGAGGGAACAACGGTCACGCTGATCAACGCGACTCGCCCCGCGGAGTGGAAGCAGACCAACAACCCGTACGATTGCGCCGAGTGGCTCGGCCTGAACCCGTGGGCCGCCGACAGCACGTCCTGGGACATCTTCGACGCCGTACTTACGCCCGGCGACCTGATTCTGCTCATATCCTGGAAGGACGCCGCTGCGGCGCAGGCCTTCGAGGACACTTCCGCCGCGAATGACAAGGCAAGGGTCCGGAGAGTACGGATCGTACGCGAGTACGGGAAATACGACCGTCGCGAGGCGCCTCAGTACTACGCAGACGCCAAGGGCGGCAAGACCCTCCACGCCTGACACCGCTCCGTCGGGAGGGGCTGGCCTGCTGCGAGTTCGATCCTGCGTTCACCCAGGGGCGAGCCGTGGAGGAGCTAGGGTCGCTCTCGCGAGGTGACAGCGACGAACACGATCAAGGAGATCCGCGGAAATGACGAGCGCAGTGGACAAGCGAGGGGCCGAGGCTTCGCGGAAATTCCGCGTTCCGCTGACGGCGTTGCTCGTCTCGTCCCTCACCACGTTCGGCTCGAACATCCTGGCGGTCTCGCTGCCTTCGATTGGGCGGTCGCTAGAAGCGTCCTTCGCTGTCGTCCAGTGGGTGATCAGCGCTTACGTGCTAATCTTCATCAGCGAGCGTGAGACTGCGCCGATGCGCGCAGAGGCTCCCGCAAAGATGCCGTGTAAACTGATCGACTGCCGCGACCCGCCCTGACGGGCCAGCCGCGAGGCTTGTCAAAATCTGAAAGGAAAGCACGATGACGAATTCGAACGACGATGGAGCTCCTCGCCCACAGGCTGAGGTGGCCGGCGACCTAGACGGCGCTGGCGCGCTTAAAGGCCGTGCCGGCGCATCGGTGTTCTCGATCGGCGGCCCAGACGGCAGGGGCGGCACGGCAGCGGGGGCAAACCCCTACGAGCTGCTGAGCGCTTCGCTCGCCGCGTGCACGGCGATGACGATACGGCTGCAGGCGCGAAGGCGGAAATTCCCGCTTTCCCACGTCGAGGTTGCCGTGTCGTACTACCATGGCGCGGATGGCGGCCGCGACTCCTTCGAGCGCTCCATCACGCTCGAGGGAAACCTTCGCGACGACGAGCGCTCCCAGTTGATGCAGGCTGCGAACATGTGTCCCATCGGGCGGACGCTCGGCCTCAGCGCCGACATCCGCACTAACGATAACGTGAGCGTCGGCCCGGCGGCAAGCTATGACGACGACTTGAGCGAGCTTCCGATCCCGAACATCGACCCCGACTAATATGCCGCGAGGTAGTCCGCGAGCGCCACGGCGTTGTTGCGCGCGGTGTCGTGCGCACCGAAGAGCAGCGTGACTTTGCCCGCCAATAGAAGATCCGTCAGGTGCTCGACTGCGGCGTGATTGGCGCGGAGCTCCTCGAAGTATCGCTTATGAAACTCGGGCCAGCGGTTCGGGTCATGGCCAAACCAGGTCCTGAGGCCGGCGCTCGGGGCGATGTCCTTCAGCCATACGTCGACGCTGGCATGCTCCTTCGTGAGCCCGCGCGGCCAAATACGGTCGACGAGCACCCTCATGCCGTCTGAGGCCTCGGGCGGCTCGTAGACGCGCTTGACACCAGGCCTCGAGGGCCGTCGAGACATTGGATTCTCCAGCCCTCCCCTCTCCAAAGGAGAGCACCTCGCGTTAGGCTGTCTTGGCGGGACGGACTGCGGGAAAATCGATCGGGGTCTGCACCGCATTGTTCATGAAGTTGGTCAACAGGAACTGCGCAGTCAGCGCGATCATCTCGACGATGTTGGCGTCTGTCCACCCCGCATCCCTGACCGCCGCAAACTGGGCGTCGGAAACTTTGCCGCGCTTCTCGATGAGCTCTTTTGCGAAGGCGAGCGCAGCCTGGCGCTTGGGATCGCTCGAGCGGCCTTCCCTGTTCAGGGCGATTTCGTCCGCCGGGACTCTTGCCATGTTGCCCGCGATGAAGCTGTGCGCGGCGAGGCAGTAGTCGCACCCGTCCGCCTCCGACACCGCCAGCGAGATCCCGTCTCTCGTCTTGACGTCCAGCGTCTTCGCAAGCGATCCCATCAGGGCAGCCCAGCCGGAGAGCGCGTTCGGGCTGATCGACATGAGGCGGTGCAGGTTAGGCACGAAGCCCAGCATCTTGTCGACGTTGTCGAGGATCGGCTTGGACTCCGCGGGGGAGTCCTCGCGTTTCGGAATGGCAATACGGGGCATTTGAGCCTCCTTCTGTAGACCGCAAACGATTATTCGGTTGGTGACGATGCAACCGTCACAGCCAGTGGTGGCCACTGGACCGCCTCGAATACTAGGGCGCGTCGCGCTGCGGCGATCATGTTTCTTGATCATGCAATCGATAACAGCATTTCATCGGCTGAGCACCGACCGTCGCACTAATGTCACGTGCCCCGGACTTCGTCCTCAGCTGCGCCCGACGCGCCGCGCTGACCGGGGAGAAGCTGGCGGCGCGGAGCGCCCTTCACCCTCAGATTCTGCCGGGACGTATCCATGCACTTTGCGAAAGGCACGGAGAAAGCTGCTGCAGCTCCTATAACCGACCGCCCGCGCAATCTGCTCAACGGAAAATGTCCTCGCGGCGAGCATATCGGCTGCACGCTTCATCCGCATTTGCCGGAGCGCGACCATAGGCGAACATCCGATCGCGCGCGCAAAGCGCGTCATGAATGCGGATCGGCTCAAGCCAGCCTTCTGCGCCAAGGCGATGACAGAGTGATCGGCCGATGGTCGCGCCACCATATCGGCGAACGCAAGAGCGATTTGACGGTCACTCAGGATAGAAAAGCGTTCGAGCCAAACGCTGGTCGAATTCAGACTCCGACGGACGAGCGTGACGAGGACCTGCTTCAGGATGGCGGTCGTCATCGCCTGCATTCCAACCTGCCGGCCGCTGATTTCTGCCAACGCAGCCTGCAACTTTGACCCCAGTTCATCGCCGGGTTCGAAGCGCTCGACAATCGGCGTGGAAAGGCCTGCAAAGAGGTCGATCGACGAGCCGTAGGTGGCGCGGAAGTACCCGCAAATCAGCATGACCGTCGGGTCGACGTCCCCGGCGACGAATCGCTGGATGTGCTCCCCCAAGCGCGGATCCCATTGCGCTTCAACCACATTCATTGTCTTGGCCGCTGTGCGGCCATCAACCTCAATGTAAAACGGATTCTTGGCGGGCGTGATGACAAGGGTGTGAGGTACCAGAGGAAATGCGGGGAAACCACCCACGACCATTCGTCCGGTCCCGGAAAGATTGTAGTGGATAGCCGGCACGTCCGCGCTCCCGAATGACAGGCGCCAACCTGGACTGACCAAACACTCGATGAGCCCAACTACGTCGACATCCAAGGTTGCCATCAGCACATCGAGATCGGATCGCGGCAAGACAAGATTTGGACGATCGGACATGTGTTTCGGACCCTCGGATTGAGTTGGTGTCCTAGTCTTGGGACCGGACAATTGCAAAGCTTGGTACTGCCTTATGGCTAGGACGGTGCGCATCTGCTCGCCATGACCAACAGCCTGGGCGGAAGCTGGGAACCTCTTTGACGAGCGTGAGCGTGCCGCACTTGCCGTGGCCCTCATTCCAACCGTCCGGAACTGAGACCTTAGGAGATCCCAAATGAGCAAAAAGCACTTGATGAAAAGATGACCGAGCCGATCCCGATGCAAACCCTGACATTTAACCGGTCTCGCCTATGATGTTCTACGCAACCGCGACGTTAATCGGAAACAGCGTCGGTGAGAACACCTTCGCAAGACGCGGGTCGACAATTCCGAGCCGGCGCACAATATCTGTTTCCGCGGAAGCGCCACGACAAACCGCTTGACCATCGCCCCTGCCTACATGGCAACGAACCGGAACGGTCCGAACCACCGCAAATCCTTTCGAGTATGAGTATGCAGCTGCAGCTTTATCAGGTGCGATATTTCCTAGCCCTAGCAAGGACACTCAATTTTACGCGGGCTGCGGAGCAATGCAATGTGACGCAGCCGGCGCTGACAAAGGCGGTACAAAAGCTGGAGCAAGAACTCGGTGGCGCGTTGATTCACCGTGAACGTCACCTCACCCAGCTCACCGAGTTGGGCAAGATGATTTTGCCCACGCTGGAGAAGATATTTGCCGCCGCGGAGGCGGTACGGGTTCAGGCGCGAGGCTATCAAAAGAAGACAATCGCCCCGCTGAAAATCGGGCTGGTGCCGTCAGTCTCCGCCGCACTCATTACGGAATTGCTCTTGGAACTCGCCAGGATCATCCCTGACCTTCGAGTCGATCTGCGCGAGGCGGATGCCAACGGGCTCGTTGCGATGCTTTTGGATGGCGAGATCAATGCCGCACTCGTCGGTGACGCCGTCGAGCTACCTGAGCGTATCGACCGCTGGCGGTTGTTCGAGGAGCGGTACGTGCTCGTCTTGTCTCGGGAACATCCGATGGCGAGGCAAACCGTTATACCGCTCCAAGACTTGCATGAGGCGGTATTTCTCGAAAGGATCGGATGCGACGTCGCAGGCCGATTCAAGCAGGCTTGTTTTGCCGACCATCCGGGCCCTAAAGTTGTGCACAGGAGCGCTCAGGAAAGGCATCTTCAGCAAATGGCATCCGCTGGTTTTGGGGCCATCCTGGCGCCAGAGCACGCTCCCAGGCTGCCGTCGCTCGCCGCTATTCCAATTGAGGGCGACCCCGTCCGGCGCGAGGTGCAGCTTTTGGCCGTGGCAGGGAGGCAGTATTCGCCGGCGCTTGACGCCTTTATCAAGGTTGCTCGTGTTCGCGACTGGACGAGCGCGCTGGACAAACTCCGAAGCGCATCTGCCCTTGCCTCGAACAAGGACAATGTTCGCAAGGCTGACGCAGAAGGTGCAGGCTCCCTGATCCAAATCACGGGCCCCCCTCCCGCCTCCTCATGCCCGAGCTTGTCGCGGGCATCCAGCCGTCGTTGCTGAAGTGACGCGAAGTCGTGGATGGCCGGGCCAAGCCCGGCCACGACGCAGCTGCAGCCGCCCACGCGTAGCCTCTTGAATTGACTCGTCTTATTTCCGGTCAAACTCTAAGGGCTAGGCTTTGGCCCATCCAATTCGGACAGGGCAGCAAGCACGGTTTCGGTCGTCGCTCCTGTGATGGAGTCCGGCCCGACACACGCTCGACGGATAATCCCTCGTTGGTCGAGGACATAGGTGGCCGGCATTGGCAACATCCAAATGGAGAAGCCATGGGGAGCTGAGAGATCAAGGCCACGCTGCAAGAGAGGTCTCTTTATCTCCGCCGGCACTACGGACACTAGGCCGAACGAAAGGCTCACCCCAAGATCTAGGTCGGAGAGGATTTCCAGATCCAGCTGGTGATCGCGTTTGAAATTGCGAGGCAAATCTCCAGTCTCGGGCGTTATGGCAATTGCTCTGGCGCCGGCAGCGCGGATATTACGGGTGGCCCCGTGAAGAGCCCGTAGTCCAGCTGCGCACAATGGGGACCAAGTCCCGTAAACGAAGGTGACAATCAACGGTGCGGTTTGTCGCAATTCCAAAGATGAAACGAGCTTTCCATTTGCCTCGGGGAGAAGGAAATCGGGGGCAGATTCGTTCGCCTTCAGGGCGCCATCAGGAACGCCCTTCTCTCGCAGCCATGATGAAAGCAGCCGATCGGTTCGGATGTCCAGCCTGCGAAAGCCGCTCAAGGTCTCCGCGGACGGTTCGATCGGCGTACTGACCGGGTGCCCCTTCGAAACTTCGTCGTCCATGCTAGTTCTTCCCCCAACGGTCTCCCTCGCGGCACCTGTCCGCCTTTGTTTCTTGCATGGTGACCGTGCATTCTCGAAAACGACAATTCAACTTTGGAATGGTAGCCGTTGACGAATAATCGTTAGGAATAGTCGGCGGCCCCAAATATCGCCATGCGCCGCGGGGCAAACGAAGCACCGGGCGCCTCTTCCGTAGAGGATCCGCCACCGATGCCTCTTATCGTCACCGTACCCGCGCTCCTCATACCGAGCGACACGATGAGGAGGTGGAGCGGGACGAACTTGAACGCCATGACTATCTTGCGAACTATGCGACAAACCTAAGAACACTTCTCGGATCGAAAGTTGAAGAAGGCGACAGATGCAAACTAAGTTCGCCATCGGGCGCGTCGTCTATCAAAGCGATAACTTAGAAAGAGCTGGGTACCCACCTCACCTACTCTGTTGCTGGCAAGCAAGGTTCGCATCATAGGCAAAGAATGGATCCAGGCCTGGTCTCTCAACCCATGTCGCTTGCGGATCGGTAAGCGAGACTTCCTTTGGAGGCTTGTGTCGATCGCTGCCTGAACCGCCAGAATCTCCACCACCGTCCTCATCGCCGCGGGCAGTATCAAGGGCAGCGAGGTACTCGCGAACTGCATGAGATGCCTCCTCTACCTTCGGCCATCCAATCGGCTGGTCGCCGGGCATCCGCTTATTCTTATCCACATCCGCTTTGATCAGGCTCGCATCGATCGAGAACGCTTCGCCCCCAACCAGCCCGGTCGCAATGCACATTGCCACTAGACCCTCGAAGACCCGACGCAGAGTGTCGCTCTCCCGGAAGCGTTCATGCCGCGCACGGGAAAAAACAGAATGGTCGGGGATCCTGTCCTCAATGCCGAGCTTGCAGAACCACCTGTAGGCTAGGTTGACCTGGACTTCAGCGCATAGCCGGCGCTCCGAGCGAAGCGCAAACACGTAGCCAACGATCAGCATCCGGATCATCCGCACCGGGTCAATCGAGGGCCGCCCCGTGTGCGAGTAATATGGCGCCAACTCCTTTGCTCAAATCGAGCAGACCCTCGATCTGCCGCACCAGATGATCGGGCGGAACCACCTTGTCGAGATCAAACGAATAGAAAAATTGACCTTGTCCATCTTCCCGCCGCCCCATCATGCGCCGCTCCCGCTGATGCCCTCTCCACTAACGGAATCACGGTTCGCGAGTCGTCTCAACGGGAGTTTTGCAACACAATCGATCGAAAAGCGGACAACGGTGGTGAACTGGTGATCAACGGTGTCGTTCAGCATCACATTGTCGACTCATGTTCCGAAATCCTGAACTCCTTTACCTACCCCCCGAACAGCTTGGCGCGTCTGCCGTATTTCTATGCTCGGATACTGCGGGGCAGCTTAACATGATGCCGCTCCCCTGGGCGGCGGCGCGATAACCCGAGAGACGGCGGGATCATTAAAACGACCCAAAGAGTTTCCCTAGCGCGATAATTGCGGTCAGTCCGAGCAACGGCCCCACGAGTCCCACCATCATGATCTCACGGTAGCTGCTACGCTGCGTGGCTCCGCTGATTGCCAGCAAGGTGACCACCGCGCCGTTATGCGGCAGCATGGCGAGCACGCCGGAGCTTATGGCGGCTACGCGGTGCATCAACTCGGGATGAACGCCCGCGGCTGAGGCAAGCTGTGCATATGTTTCGCCCAGCGCATTGAGCGCGATGGTCAATCCGCCGGAGGCCGAACCGGTGATGCCGCCCATTACATTGGCGGCAATGGCGATCGAAACGAGCGGCCCGCCTGGAACCGACAGAAAGCAGTCTCGGACCACAGCAAAAGCAGGCAGCGCCGCAACCACAGCACCGAAACCGACCAAACTTGACGTATTGAGCACAGGCAATACCGAAGCGCTGGCGCCGGCATCAAGAGACTTTTGCAACTCCGTCAGACGCTTACGGTGAATCAACACCAGAACCAGGGAGGCAAGCGCAAGCGCTACTACAACTGACCAAACTCCGCTTACTGCAGAGAGCTTGGCACCGAACCGCGGTTCGGCCAGATACCCCGTGTCCATCCTCGGCAGTACGAACAGACTCGTGAGGAGGTTAACCACGAGCACAATCGCAATTGGCGCCACAGATGTCGCAAACGACGGAAGATCCTTGCAGGGATGACCACGTTCCAACTCGGCGATGTCGAAATTCTCACAATTTGCGCCGCGGGCGCGCACCAACCGATCGTCAACGGCTTTTTGCGTTTCCGGAGAGTAGCCCTCACCCGCCTCACTTGCGCGCGTCGCGATCAAGCGTAACCACCAAAGCCCAAAACCGAGCATAATTGCTGACGCAATGACACCCAGCACCGGCGCGGCAAAAAGGGTCGTATGGAAGAAGGCCATCGGGATAGCGTTCTGGATAGCCGGCGTGCCGGGCAGCGCCGTCATTGTGAAGGTAAAGGCGCCCAAAGCGATGGCCGCCGGAATAAGCCGGTGCGGAATGTTCGCTTGTTCGAACAAGGCGGCAGCCACCGGCATTACCGCGAAAGCCACAACGAACAGGCTGACGCCTCCGTAGGTGAGGACCGCGCAGGCAATAACGACAGCTATGACGGCACGCTTCTTTCCTAGCCACCCGACAATGCCTTGCGCGATCGAAAGCGCAGCGCCGCTGTCGGCCATGAGTTTACCAAACACACCGCCGAGCAGAAACAGCGGGAAAAAGTTTCCGATGAAATTCGCTGTGGCCCGCATAAAAGTAATCGTCCAGTCCGCGAGTATCGGCTCACGCGAGAACACAGCAGCTACTATCGCCGCTGCAGGTGCTGCCAAAAGCAGGGTGAAGCCCCTAAAGGCGAGAAAAATGAGCAGGGCGAGGGCGACTAGGATACCGAGCAAACCAACGAGGTATGGACTCAATGGCGGACCTCCCATGTTCTTCAACTCTACACGCCCTAGTGCGAATAGGCAGAATTACGACTACTCCTTGTCGCAATAACCAGGCGGCCTGCAAACAAGCGACGCATCGCTAAGTCCGTAATTGGTTCTATTGCATGAACCACCCGTGGCTAACCACAATGGACTGCCCGGTCAGTGCGTTCGACCCAAAGGAGGCCAGAAAGAGCGCGGTCTCGGCCACATCATCCACCGTAGTGAATTCGCCATCGACAGTTTCCTTCAGCATCACGTTCTTGATTACCTCCTGCTCCGAAATGCCGAGTTCCTTCGCCTGCTCGGGAATCTGCTTCTCGACCAGCGGAGTGCGAACAAAACCGGGGCAGATCACGTTAACGCTGACGCCGTGCTCGGCTGCTTCCTTGGCAACGACCCGCGCCAGCCCGAGCAGTCCGTGCTTGGCGGCAACATATGGCGCCTTTAGCTTCGAAGCCTCCTTCGAATGAACCGATCCGATGTATATGATGCTGCCGCTCTTCTGCCCGTACATGTGCCGCAGGGCGGCGCGTGTTGTCAGAAATGCCCCATCGAGATGGATGGCAAGCATCTTCTTCCATTTGGCGAATTCAAAGTCGACCACTGGCGCCACGATCTGAATTCCTGCATTGCTGACAAGAATATCCAGTTTGCCGAATCGTTGAACGGTCTTCGCAACCCCGGCTTCAACCTGGTCCTCGTTCGAAACGTCCATGGTGACGCCGATCGAGCGCTTTTGGCTCGGGTCGATTTCGCGGGCGGTTGCTTCAGCGGCCTGCTCATCGAGATCGGCGATCGCTACATTTGCGCCTCACGCGCATACATGATCGCAATCTCCTTTCCGATACCGCTCGCTGCACCGGTGATGATTGCAGTTTTATCCTTGAGACGCATGGATTCCTCCTTCACACAAGATGATGTACCGCCTTGCCCGAATGCATTAGCTGCGGAGCTCCTGTTCGTGTTAAAAGTGACCATCCACCACCCGACTAGGATGACCTTGCAACGCCGGCGAGAGAAATCACCTCCTGCCATAGAGTCGATAGACGATCGTTATTGCCGCCGCGCCGCGTGATGCCGTAGGGAAGAATGCCACCAGCCGCACCTGCAGAGACTCCCGTTGCCGCCCTTGGACCAATCGAGGTTGCGCCTGCCAACGCGCCGGCCTAGACCATGACGCCGCTCCTACGGTGGATTTGTCGTGGGCCACGTCGCCGACCGGATGCCGGACGAGGTAAAAGAGGGAAAGACATCGCCGCGGATGGGCAGGATGCCTACAGAAAGCTTTTGGAAAGCCGGAATTGGGTTGCGTGGGTAACGACCAACCTGTTCTTGCACACTCAGGTCTGGTGGTGGCACGAACCAAGTCCCTCGAACCGAGCTGACCCGGACGCGTTACGTCGCCTCTTGGCCCATCGCGCCATTTGCTGCGGTTGCACAAAAATGGTCGTTATCGGAGCGAAGCGGACATGGCCGAAATTTATGAGTACGTGCCCTAAATGCTTCGCTGATAGTGTTGCGAGATGGAAGTATTGCCAGAAAGTAAGACAGCATATTCAGCACCAAGTCTCGCACATTGTACCGGTTCTAGCATCGCGACGATCGATCGTCGGATGCGGTCAAGCGAAGAGGAATGATCGAAATATGAGTGACGTGTTCCTCCTGTCCGGGAAGTCCAGTTGGACGACCGGTGCGGTCCACAAAGTCGACGGCGGCTTGATAGCTGGTCGTGTGTAACGGCTGCAACTTTCATGAGCTACTAGGCCGCGAAATTCGCGAACAAAAGTTGTCATATTTCGGCGGCCTCGACGCTCTCGTTTGCGGCAAGTACTACCGGGTGACATCCCCACTCATGGTGTTTTCCCAAATAGGGTCAACATAACAGCCTTGCTTAAACCCGCGGTGGGTCGGGGCATACCCGAGAACAAACGCCACGACCTTCTCGGTCGGCATTTCGCAGAGACGCAAATAGTCATCGCCCGACCTCAGTCGAAGGTTGAAGCTGACGATTCGCCGCTCGCGAGCGCTCACGCGAACAGGTTGGTCCCCTTTTTCCGTCGCGAGACTTCCGTGTACCGCAGCCCCTCGTACACGCTTTCGCCGTAGCCACTCGGCATCGCGGCGAGCGCCGATTCAAAGTCCTGTTCCAGCGGTGTCAGACCCGTCGCCTGGGTCAATGAATCGCCCCGGCAGATTGAAACACCTCCGGTGTCGATCCGCATGGCATCGTTTCGATAGCCGGAGGTGATTGGATGGTCGACCACCCCGTGGTATCTTCAATGCTGAAAAGGAGTACCGCGAATGCCGACTTACAGGAAAAACCCCGAAGCGGTCTCGAAATTGACTCCCGAGCAATACCGCGTCACGCAGACTGACGGAACCGAGCGCCCCTTCGCCAACGAATACTGGGATAACAAGGAGCCTGGCCTCTACGTCGACGTGGTTTCCGGCGAACCGCTCTTCGCATCCTTCGACAAGTTCGACAGCGGGACGGGATGGCCGAGTTTCACGCGGCCCCTCGAGGCCGCAAACGTCGTCGAGAACGTTGACAGCTCACACGGCATGACGCGGACCGAAGTTCGCTCCAAGCACGGCGACAGCCACCTTGGCCACGTCTTCCCGGATGGGCCACGCGACACGGGCGGGTTGAGGTACTGCATGAACTCGGCCTCCTTGAGGTTCATCCACCGCGATCAGTTGGAGAGCGAAGGGTACGGTGAGTACGCAAAGCTCTTCACAAAACAGGAGGCCTGACGATGGCAGCGACTACAGAACGCGCGATCCTGGCAGGGGGTTGCTTCTGGGGAATGCAGCAGCTGGTGCGGCGCTTGCCCGGCGTCGTCTCGACGCGGGTCGGCTATTCGGGCGGCGACGTCACGAACGCCACGTACCGCAACCACGGCACGCACGCGGAAGCGATCGAGATCACGTTCGATCCGAGTCAGACGAGCTTCCGCGACCTGCTGCAGTTCTTCTTTCAGATCCACGACCCGACGACGCCCAACCGGCAGGGAAACGACCGAGGCACAAGCTACAGGTCGGCAATTTTCTACACGAGCGAGGAACAACGCCTCGTCGCCGAGGACACCATCGCCGACGTCGAGGCCTCAGGGCTCTGGCCGGGCAAGGTCGTGACCGAGCTCTCGCCCGCTGGCGATTTCTGGGAGGCCGAGCCCGAGCACCAGGATTACCTGGAACGCTACCCGAACGGCTACACCTGCCACTTCGTCCGCCCCCAGTGGAAGTTGCCGCGGAGAACCGCCGCCTGACGACGATCGCGTTGTCTGTGGCCTGCGGCGCGCAGCCCCACTGCTTGTGCATCGTGGGTGGACGCGCAGCCCGTTCTCGCCTCACCTGCGCTTCGGCGCGGTCGGCGAGCACAGTGGCAAGTTCATGTCCGGGCAGTTCGCTTTGCGAGGCCGCTCTTGCGTGACGCTACCGGGACACCTCCGCGCGAGCTACCGCAGTTTCTTCTCGGCGCGCACGCGTTGGCAATTCGCGGGGCTCCGCTTGGCGGAGAACGCCTAGTTCCACCGGTGAAACCAAAGGAGAGAGCAAATGACCACGGACAAGATCGCCCAAAACATGGAAGTGATTGGCGCGGACGGCGTCCACGTCGGCACCGTCGACGGTATCGCCAACGGGCGCATCAGGCTCGCGAAGCGCGATAGCGGCGAGGGCCAGCACAAGGGCCACGCGCATTTCATCGACCTCGGGCTGGTCGCCGACGTCGAGGGGCAGAGGATTCGCCTCTCTGCTAACGCGGCGGTGGCCGTGACGTTCGAGGAAGAGCAGTCGGGAGAGCCCATCTGACGAAGGAAGGCCCGACCACGCTGGTTACGCGCAAGGCATAGAAGAGCGCGACCCGGCGACAAGAAAGCGGTTTCGCACGCCTGCCGCCCGCAAGCGGCTTGCGCCGACATCGAAAAGAAAAGGCCTTGGCGCCGAAGCTGAACCAACTTCGCGCGATGACGACCATAGTAGGCGACACTGGCGATCTTGGCGCGGTGTCACGTCTAAAAACCGGTAGACTGCACGAACCAATCGCACGATCGTCCTGAATGCTATCGACAATCTCGAGGACAGGGATGTTGTCGAAGAAGCATTGGCGTGGGGAGGAAAATGGAGCGGCGACGCTGCACGCGTCGCTGTCGCGACTGCCGACCGGTTCGCAGTCTCCGTCGGCGTCCAGCCTTGCGGCGACTCGTGCCAGTCCACCGAGGTGGACGCCAACCTTTCGCCAATATTCGCGAAGGGGCGCCAGGTTATCGAAGCCTACAAGCAGCGAGGCGTGGGACCCGAGCGCGTGCTCATCAAACTCGCATCGACGTGGGAGGGAATACGCGCTGCACAGATTCTCCAGAGCGAGGGTGTGAAGTGTAACATGACGTTCTGCTGAACCGGGCGCAGGCATCGCCAGCGCTGAGGCTGGCGCCGTTCTGATCTCGCCTTTCATGGGCCACATCTACGACTGGCACAAGAAGTTATCGGAAAGGACTTCGCCGCCGACGAGGATCCCGGGGTCCGCCCGGTGCCGGACATCTACGGCTACTAAAGGTCGAACGGCATCTGGCCCCGTGGGCATCTCGAATGCGCTCAGGAAGTCGCGCGACAGGCCGCACCACAGAGAACGAAAGCGGCGTTCCATCCGGTGCGCCGTCTGAAGCAGGTACTCGTGCGCGACGTCGACGGGAACGTACACGTAACCCTGCGGGGCGTCCAGCATGAGCTCGGTCTCCAGTCTAGCCCCCGCGCCGTACTCAATTAGGATAGGCGCCGGGCCGGCGAACTGTCGTGGTCGGGTTGCTGCGTCGGCGGGATCGCTGGCTCCGCGCGCGCCGGATCATACTCCTCGAGACGCGTGTGATCTCCTCAAACAGGTCGGAGTTCCCGTCCGTCGTATAGCCAGCGGCATGGGATCGAATTATTTAAGGCTGGGCAGTCCGTCGACGACGTCAGAGCGAAAGAGGTTGTCGCCGCTTTGGGACAGCCTCGCGGTCAGATCGTGCATCAGCGCGCGCTTGGCCCGATGGCCCGAACGCTCGCAGTCGCCTTCTACAAGGTCGAAAGCAGACGGGTTGTCCTGCTCCATACGGAGATGCCGCAAGAGCCGTCCGACCTGGGATATGGATCGCAGCTGGCGGATGGCGTTTTTTAAGCTCTGCGACGTGACGGTAAAAGAGTAATCGGGAAGTGCCCTTTCATGTCTTCCTACGCGGCCCGACACCTCCAGTACGACGCACTCCTCGAGGGCTGATCGCAGGCGGACAGGACGCCGGCGCGCACAGCGCTTTTGGATGACGATACCTCACGCCTATCGAATGCATGTCCAAAGGGAATTTCTAATTTTGCCGGCCGCGTCCGATGCTGAGGTCCGCTAGGCAGGCCGAACACGCGGGGCCGCCTCGACAGGGATTGAAGCCCTTGCGCCATGCCGCGTGAGCAGCAAAGGAGATCCCCATGAAATTATCGAGGACCGTCGGCCTGGCTGTCGCCGTCTCGCTCCCAAAGCTCCTGCCCCCACCCACCCGTAGGATTGCGCCATGATGGCAACAACCGAAACGCTTCGCGGCGTCCTGCGCACTTCGCGTGGCCAACCCATTCTCAAGCTGCAATCCGTGGAGCAACGAGCATCTCTTGCCCTCGATCTTCTTTCGCTGGGAAGCCGCGCGGCACTGGGGTTCTCGTTCCTTTTGTCGGTCAGCGACCGGCTCGGGTTCTACGGCAATCCAAGCGAGCGCGGAGTCTCCTGGGGAACATTCGAGCGATTTTTGGGCTACGCGGCCGAGGTAAATGCGTTCGCACCAGCATCGATGATACCCTTTCTCGGCACGGCCGCGACGGTGCTGGAGCTCCTATTTGGCATTACGCTGATACTCGGACTCGCGCTGCGGTGGGCGGCTTTCGGCAGCGCGGGCCTACTCTTCCTATTCGGTTCAGCCATGGCGATCTCGTTTGGGATCAAGTCGCCATTCGACTACTCTGTATTCGCTGCGATGTGCTGCGCCCTATTTCTGGGTCTCGCCGGCTCGAATCGATGGACCGTCGACTCTTTACTATGATGCTCCACGAGTTTGAGAAACGTGCAACAAGCTCTACGCATTGCGGACGACGTCGGGTTTAGGAGCGAGCAAATCTTCGTATTGTTCCGTGACACCTTGGACACCCGATGACTGACGTACTGACCATACGACAGACCTATCTCCTCAGCAAAATCTTCGGCAATGCAGGACGGCGGCGCGTTGGCACGCGCAACCTCGATTGGTCCAAGGGCGGCAACGGGTTTAGAAGTCTCTGCAGACGCGGCTGGTTGCATTCCTCGCGACGGCATCACGCGGCGCGGCGGCAATAACGATCGTCTATCGACTCTATGGCGAGAGGTGATTTCCCGCGCCGGCGTTGCAAGGTCATTGTCCAAAGCATCGTCGTACCGAAACTTTCAGTGCCGCCACCGAGACGCGATGCCAGATTGAGAAGCCAGAAGGCTCGATATGCAAAGCAACGACGTAAACGCAGCCGCAGTGAATGGTAAAGAGGCCGCCTATTTCGGCGTGCCGTGGGAAGATGCCTACGGATACGCACAGGCGATCAAGGTTGGTGACACGATCCATGTCTCCGGCCAGCTCAGCCAGGACGAGACGGGAAACCTGATCGCGCCTGCTTCTCTCGATGAATCCGGCAAGCCGGCCGAGTTCTCGATGATGGAACAGCAGATGCGCGCTACCTACGCCAATCAAGCTTTTGGCGCGCTTCGGGGCAACGCTGGACAACGTCGTCGAGGAGACGCTCTATGTCCTCAATGTCGACCCGCATTCGCCGCCGCGGGCAAGGTGCGCAAGGAAGCCTACGGCACGGCACGACCTCAGTGCGCCAGCAACCTGATCGGCGTGACGAGACTGGCCTTTCCTGAACAGCTCATCGAAATCACCTTCAAGGCTATGCTGTCGAGAGCAGAAGCGAAGTCTGCCTGGATCCGCCGAAGAGGGCCGAGGCAACGAATGCACTTTCTTCAATCCCCGCAGCTTTCGTCCAATCCAATTGGACGGTCGGTGGCGTATTCCTAAACCCCCGATGTCTGGAGTTAACGAAATCATGACACAAGGACCAGGAACCGCGAGGGCAATGCCCGACATCCTGATCGAGCCGGAGAATTGCGCCTTGGTGCTGGTCGATCAGCAAGCCGGACTTGCTTTCGGCGTGGGATCGATCGATCGCCAAATGCTTCTGAACAACGTGATCGCTCTAGCGCGCACTGCATCCGTTTTCGGCATGCCGATCGTGGCGTCCACGTCCGCCACCAAGGTCTACAGCGGTCCCCTGATGCCCGCGATTCACGCCGCGATTCCCGAAGTGGTCGCGATCGACCGCCGCAACATGAACATGTGGGAGGACGATGCTGCGCGCGGCGCGATCGTGGCGACCGGACGGCGGAAGCTGATCTTTTCGGGGCTGTTGACGGAAGCGTGCGTGACCTTTCCGGTGCTCTCCGCTCGCGCGGCAGGGTATGAGGTACACGTCGTCGGCGACGCTTGCGGCGGGCTCACTCCGGTCAGTCACGATCTGGCGATGCGACGGATGGAAGCGGCGGGGGCGAAGCCGACGTCGTGGATCCAGGTCCTTCTGGAACTCCAGCGCGACTGGACCCGGCATGAGACCTATGACGGGGCGCGAGCGATCGTAGAGGCTCACGGCGGCGGATACGGTATCGGCCTTGCCTATGCACGGGATATGATCAAGCCCGCGTAAGAAACGCGCCGATTATCCATCGGAGTTGTTCCTGCGCCCCGGGCGCTGGCGCATGGGGCTAGGTTCCTGGCGTGGGAAATCGTACAGCGAATATTTCATCCTGAAAGCCAGTTGAAAGGAACTCTACGATGACCGATGTCAATGCTAATGCTATCGACAGTAGTGTAGGTTCGCGGCTCCTGTTTTCATTGTTCATTGTGGTGCTGCTGTCGTTCGGTGCGTACGCCATTTTCGTCTCCGCTCCCGCAACACGGGCCAACGCGAAAATCCAACTCGATCGCGAGATTGCAGCTGAAAACCTCGCATTCTGTGAAACATTCGGAATACGCGCTGACACCAGTGACTTTGGTGTGTGCAGCCAACAGCTCGCGATTGTTCGACAAAAGCAAGCCGACCGGGATAGTGCCGCAGCTGCAGGTCTTCTCTAGCTAACACCCGCGACGCTCTGTAGGTCTTGACCGTCAGCGCGGCGCGCCGGCGCGCCGTAAGTCCAAATTCCAAGTAAAAAAGCAAGGGCCTCCCGGTCCGGATCAAATCCCTCCAATAGTGGCTAGATCATTTGTTGGATGCTCAGCCGTCGGACAGACCTTCGCGGTCTTGTGCTCCGCTCCGAACATCCAAAGGAGAACGCCATGATCGACACTGGACATTTGGGCGTCCCACCAGACAATAATGGAAAAATTTTTGATGCGGTACCACTCCGAACGCACTCCCTGACGCTTACCTCCAAGGCCTTGCGCGAGGTGGAGGTCGATCTGGCGCACGTCGACTGCATCACAACGATAGGACGGCTCGCGGCCTCGGTCGCCCCTGAAGTAACGCAGTCCATTGCGGCGATAGTCACTAATGCTCAAGCCGCTCGACACTTTCTGGATCATCGACCCCCGGCCCTGGACG
Organism: Bradyrhizobium sp. URHC0002; assembly: GCF_054059515.1. Classification (NCBI taxonomy): domain Bacteria; kingdom Pseudomonadati; phylum Pseudomonadota; class Alphaproteobacteria; order Hyphomicrobiales; family Nitrobacteraceae; genus Bradyrhizobium; species Bradyrhizobium sp. URHC0002. The sequence continues at coordinate 8,204,938 of NZ_JBSSCF010000001.1, forward strand.
AGGTACGACAAGCGCTCGATTGCATCGTGAGGGACGCTTATCGAGCCAGTGACGTGATCTACCGGCTCCGGGGGCTCTTCAAGGAGGCGCCATCGAAGAAGGAGCGCGTGGAGATCAATGGAGCGATCCGCGACGTGCTCGAGCTGACGCGTGACGAGGTGACGAAAAACGGCGTATCAGTCCTGACGCACTTCGCAGAGCCCTCGCCGATTGTCCAAGCAGATCGGGTGCAACTACAGCAAGTAATCCTCAATTTGATTATCAACGCTGTGGAGGCAATGAGCAGCATGCGCGAAGAAGCACGCGAGTTGCTGATTTACACGGAGAAAGAGGAATCAAACGGCGCGCTGGTGGCGGTACGAGATTCGGGTCCGGGATTGGATCTGAAGAGTGTGGACCGCCTATTCGAGGCCTTCTATACTACCAAGGTCCGAGGCGTCGGCACAGGCTTGACCGTCTGCCGTTCCATCATCGAGGCGCACGGCGGGCGGATGTGGGCCGGCGAGAATGAACCTCGGGGCGCCTCCTTTCAGTTCACTCTGCCTCTAGAGCGCGACGAGAGTGTTCCAGCAGCGCCTGTTGGCTCAAGTCTTCCGTTCGTGCCGTGAAGCACGGGGATGATATTTGGCGCGGCATGCAATTCACGCGCAATCGTGCCCGATCGCAGCGGCCTGGCGCGACGGCGCGCAAATAAAGTGCTGCGGGCCGCACGCCGCCGCGGCGGAAAAGTAAGTCCGCGGATCGCACGGCGAATCCACCATCCGTCGCCGTTCGTCCAGACACACGCGGCTCGCCCCGCTTGCCGCGGCCGTATCCGGGACAATCCAGCAATGAGCCGGCTTGAAATGCCATTCGGCGACGGCGCGCTCGCAGTCGCCTACTAAAGCCGCGTCGCCCTGCTCCACACGGAGGTGCCGCAAGAGCTGTCCGGCCAAGGGTACGGATCGCGGCTGGCACATGGCGTTTTCGAAGCGTCGACGCGATGGAAAAAGGCTGATCGCGAAGTGCCCCTTCATGTCTTCCTACGCCGCTCGACACCTCGAGTACGGCGCGCTCCTCGATGGCTAATTGAAGACGGACGGGACGCAAGCGCGCACAGCGCTTTTGGACGACGATACCTCCGCCTATCGAATGCATGACCAAAAGTAATTTCTAATTTCGTCGGCTGCGTCCGATCTTTGGGTCTGCTGGGCCGGCCGAGCACATGCGGTCGCCTCCACAGCGACTGAAAAGCTCCGCATGAGGCGACCCATGCTTCTGCCGCACAGAGGGGACGTCTCGCACATGGATCATCACGCGATCATGCCGCGATAAAAAATTGGACTGTAACTCCGATGACCAATGACCAAAGCGACGAAACCTTCCATCCGAACCGTCGAGGCTTTCTCGGCGTTGCCGCCGCCACGGGCGCCGCTTCGCTGGCTCCGGGTGTCCTGATAGGAACCGCCGCGACAACCGCGGCGCTCGCGGACGCATCCGAACCGGCCTCCTCCCAATCCGTGGATGCTTCCGCGAGTACTATCGCTGCCAAGTTGCCGTCGCCAGTGCCCGGCTATCTGTCATTCGGCCCGGACGAAGCCGGCTTCGTCGAGGTGATGGTCAACGTGATGTGTCCTGCGGATGCGCTGACACCCGGCGGCGTCGATTGCGGGCTTGCAGCCTACATCGACCGACAACTGGCAGGCGGTTTCGGTAAGGGCGCGCGCCTCTATATGCGCGGCCCCTGGCGAGAGGGTAAGCCTGAACTGGGCTATCAATTGCCGCTCACACCCGAGCAGTTTTTCAAGGCGGGCCTCGCTGCCGCGGATGCGGCCTGCCGGAAACGCAATGGCAAGGCCTTTAGTGAATTAGATGAGAGTGGCGCCGACCGATTTCTCCATGAAATCGCCGACGGCAAGGTGACGGACGAGCGCGTCCAGCTCGCCTCGTGGTTCAACGAACTCGTCTATCCGCTATTTGAGCAAGCTTGTTTCGCCGATCCCGTTTACGGCGGCAATGTCGGCAAGGTGTTTTGGAAGGCGATCGGCTATCCAGGTCTCCCCGCCATTCATTCCCAGGACATGGTCGATTTCCGTGGCAAGCCCTTCCCGGGTGCCGCCGATCCGAAATCCATCGCCGACTTCGCCTAAGGGAGGAAATCATGGATTCACGCTTGAAACATCGCACCGTCGTTTTCGTTGGAGGCGGATTTACGGCGGCGCTGGCTGCTCGCCAGCTGACAGCCAAGGGCGTCGATGTCGTCGTCCTTGAACGTGGAATCGACCGCACCCATACCGCCGCAACAAGCCTGCCATCGCAGCGCGACGAACTGCGCTGGGACGTGCATGGTGATCTCTTTCAGGATTGGTCCGTCCAGACCTACACGCTTCGCCATAACGACGGCGAAACGGCTCTGCCGATACGGCGTCTCCAGGCCTTCAAACCCGGCGAGGGAATGGGCGGTGCGGCCAATCACTGGAACGGGCAGACCTGGCGCTGGAGCGAGTCTGACCCTGTTTTGCGTACCCACCTTGAGAACCGGTATGGAAACAAGGCTATTCCAACTGAAATGGCGATCCAGGATTGGGGCGTTACCTATGCCGAGATGGAGTCCTATCACGATCAGTTCGAAAAGCTGTTCGGCATTGCCGGTAAGGCAGGAAATCTGCGCGGCAAGCTACAGGAGGGCGGAAATCCATTCGAGGCACCGCGGCAGAACGATTTTCCGCAAAAACCTCTGCCTATCACCGAAGCGGGCGTGATCTTTAGCGAGGCAACCAAAAAGCTAGGCTACAAACCTTTTCCCTTGCCGGCGGCGAATTCGCCGGATGCCTACACCAACCCCGATGGCATGCAGCTTGGTCAGTGCCAGTTCTGTGGCCATTGCGAGCGCTTCATCTGCGAAGCCAATGCCAAGGCGAGCCCCGAAGTTCTGCTCTATCCGATGCTGAGAAAGCGCAAGAGCTTCGAATTGCGTCTGGAAACGCATGTTCTCGATATTCTTTATGATCGCAAGGCCAAGCGTGTGACCGGCGTTCGCTACATCGATCGCGTAACAGGCGAGGAGTACGAACAGCCAGCGGACGTCGTCGTGCTTTCTTCTTTCACGATGTCGAATACCAAGTTTCTGCTGATGGCGGGGATTGGAACGCCTTACAATCCGAAGACTGGTCAAGGGGTGGTCGGCAAGAATTTCTGCCACCAGACAATGTCCGGCACGCGTGTCTTTTTCAAGGATCGCTGGATCAACCCGTTCCTAGCGTCCGGCGCCTCATAGACGGTGATCGACGAATTTAACGGCGACAATTTCGACCACAGCGGTCTTGGCTTCTTTGGAGGGGGCTACATCTACGCCAACGTGACCAATGGACGGCCGATTACGAGCCGTGCCGTGCCGCCCGGAACCCCGAAATGGGGCTCGACCTGGAAGAAGGCCAACGCCGATTGGTATGCTCACAATTTCACCATATCTGCCCACGGAAGCTGGTATCCGCATCGGGAGAATTATGTCGACCTCGACCCGACCTATGTCGACGCCTATGGGCAACCGCTCTTGCGCATGACATTCGACATTCGTGAGAACGAGCGCAGGATGTCCGTCTATCTGTCGAAGAAGATCGACGAGATCGCCAAAGCGACGGGTGCCGACATCGCGCCGCCGACAGCCCCCCGCAAGGGGCCGTACGACAGTCGCGTCTATCAGACCACCCATGTCACTGGTGGCACGATGATGGGAAGCGACCCTGCGACGAGCGTCGTCTCCCCTCACCTGCAGCACTGGGATGCGCAAAACCTGTTTGTCGTCGGCGCATCCGTCTACCCCTTCAATGCAGGCTACAACCCGACAGGCCCGCTAGGTGCGCTCGCGCTTCGACTCGGCGACGACCTCAACGATTACGTTGCGCGGCCGCGCCACCTCTGATCCCGATCTAAAAAGGACGTTCCTATGAAAAGCGCGGGAAAGATTGGCGCGTTTATCGCGGCGCTCGTACTTGCGGGAGCAACCGCCAATCCCGGCTACGCACAGGACGCCGAGCATGGAAAGTCCATCTTCAAAGCTTGCGCAGCTTGCCATGCGACAGATCATGCCAGTCGCGCCGGGCCGGGCCTGGGGGGAATCATCGGCAGGAAGGCGGGTACAGTTCCCGGCTTCAGCTATAGTAACGCGATGAAGAAGTCCGACATTGTCTGGGATACGAAGATCCTCGATGCGTATCTGGAATCGCCACAGCAGGTGGTTCCTGGAAACAGGATGCCCTACGCAGGGCTGAGGAACCCGACGGACCGGACGGACCTCGTAGCCTATCTTGCTACGTTGAAGTAACGGCTTGTTGAGCGAGGCGTCAGCAAGACGCCATCCATTCGCACGCTAAGCACCGATGCCGCCGACCAATGTGTGCAGGCGTCGGAATTGCGTGATGCTCTGTCTGAATCCCTCACCGCCATGCGTTACGAGCCTGCTGCCCGTGCGCTTCGAGAGCAGCGGCGGTTACGCGATGCGTTTCCCTGCCTGGACCGACGGGGCGCACGCGAACAGCGCTTTTAGGCAACGATACCCCGCGCTTATCGAATGCATGACCAAAGGGAATTTCTAATTTCGCCGGCAGCGTCCGATCTTGAGGTCCACTGGGTCGGTCGAACACGCGGCCGCCTCGATATTGAATGAGGCCATTGCGCCGAGCCACCGTGCCGCGCGCGGGCAACAAAGGAGCCCCCATGAAATCACCGAAGACCGTCGGCTCAGCTGTTGCGGTCTCGCTGGTCGCGGCCACCGTGGCGGCGCTCGCGTAGATGAACGAAGCGGCTCCAGCCCGTCCGACCGTGAACGTGGTGGACGCTGATGTGTCACGGTCAAGCCGCCGCCCTACACCGAGCAGTTCTGGAAGCGAGGTCACACTGTTCTGCCTTCGCTTTCGGAAACTGCCCATGGCCCCTGGCATTAGATGTCGAACGGGCCTTATCGCCGCGGCATTTTCAGCAAGGGAGCGAAAGCACTCTCGTACCTCAACCTATCCCTTCACCCATAGGAATCACCATGACCGACGGAATGACCATGACCAACGATGTCATCGAATGCATCCTGAGCCGCAGCGCCACCAAGTACTTCGACCCCTCCGCCACCTTGAGTGACGACCAAATCCGCGAGCTGGTGCGAATCGGCACCACCGCGCCGACGTCATTCCACTTGCAGAACTGGCGCTTCATCGCCGTACGCACGCCTGAAGCCAAGGCTCGGTTGCGTCCGCTCGCTTGGGATCAGCCCGCGATCACCGAAGCAGCCGTTACCTTCATCGTCTGCGGTGTGTTGGCCGATTCCAGCGTAGTACCAGAGCGTCTGGCACCGCTGGTGGAAGCGGGCATCATGCCGGCAAATATGGTGCCGGAATGGGAAATCCCCGCACGCGATCTGTACATGCAGTACCCGCAGCGCCAGCGCGACGAAGCAGTACGCACCGGCACGTTCGGCGCGGCGGCGATGATCTATGCGGCCCGCTCGCTGGGCCTGGGTTCGACGCCGATGATCGGTTTCGACGCCGAAGCGGTGCACCGCGAGTTCGGACTAGCCGATGACGAAGTGCCGGTCATGCTGTTGTCCGTAGGGCCGGAGCGTCCGGGAAACTGGGCGCAGAAGCCGCGCCGTCCGGTCGCCGATGTGCTGGATCTCGTATAAGTATTAGTAAAGCCCGTAACTTACGGAAGACTACGATGCCAAGAAGTGCAGCTCTAAAGCCGGAACAAGTGCCGGCCGATTGCAAACCGACTCTCGATGCGATCACCAAGAACATCGGGTTCACCCCAAATATGATGGCGACCTTCGCGCAGAGCCCCATCGCGTTCAACGCGTGGGCCGCCCTGCTCGGCTCCTTGAGCAAGGCGCTCGACGTGAAGACGCGTGACAGCATCGGCCTCGCTGTCTCCGAAGTGAATGGCTGCAACTATTGCCTGACGGTTCACAGCTTTACGGCCGAGCATATGGCCAAGCTGCCGGCCGATGAAATCATTCTCGCTCGGAAGGGCCATGCCAGCGACCCGAAGCGGGACGCCGCCGTCCAGTTTTCGCGCAAGGTCATCGAGACCCGCGGCAAGGTCAGTGACGCCGATCTGAAAGCCGTTCGCGATGCAGGCTACACGGATGCGAACGTCATGGAGATCATCGCGCTGGTGGCTATGTACTCCCTGACGAACTTTTTCAATAACGTGTTCGATCCCGAGAAGGACTTTCCCGCCGTTACACGGGCTGGCTCGATCTGAACTCTATCCGGTCGCATCGACCTTCTCCGAGGGTGTCTAGAGGCGTCGCGTGATGCGAGCGTAACGTCAAAGCCCAGATGCACCCAGGAAAGATTCTCGGGAACGCGTCTGGGCTTTTCGTGTGTACCGACAAGGCTAGGATAATTTAGCACCACATCAGGATTCCACGATTATCTCCGCGGCCGAGCATGCAAAACCATATGCAGCTCCGGAGCACCGAATGGCGAAATCAAAGAGAGTCTCCCTCCGTGGAATTTTTTTCCAAACCAAGGGTGACGAGCGGCCGATCGTCATTGTGACGGCCGGCCCTTTGGCGTGAGAAGCAGACGTTTGTTTCGTGCCGTTGATTTTGCACGCCGAGTCGGTGGCATCGATTCCATAGCCGAAGGTCATTGGACCATCGATCTTCGCCGTTCTATTTGCGCTAATCTGCAAAGGAATTCTGAAAATGACGACATGCCACACATCGGGAGGTAGATGATGAAGGCGATCGTGGTAACGGACCAGGCTGCGGGAACGGCCGGGATGAAGCTGGCGGAGCGGCCCGAGCCGCAGGCAGCGATAAACGACGTCGTCGTTCAGGTTCATGCGTCGGGATTCACTTGGGATGAGCTGACGTGGGCCCCGACCTGGACAGATCGCCTCGATCGTGACCGAACACCGTCGATCCCTGGGCACGAGCTGGCCGGAGTGGTCACCGCCCTCGGCTATGGCACGACGGGGCTGTCGGTCGGACAGCGGGTGTTCGGCCTCACGGACTGGACTCGCGACGGCACCCTCGCCGAGTATGTGGCAGTCGAGGCGCGCAACCTCGCGCCGCTGCCGGGCGACGTTGACTTCACAGTGGGCGCGAGCCTGCCGATGCCGGGCCTGACTGCGTGGCAGGGACTGTTCGAGCACGGCCGTCTCCGGGCGGGGCAGAGCGTCCTCGCGCACGGCGCGGCCGGCGTAGTCGGTTCGATGGTAACCCAGCTCGCACGTGAGGCCGGCGCCTACGTCATCGGCACCGGACGCGCCGCCGACCGTCAGGCGGTGCTCGACTTCGGCGCGCAAGAGTTCGTTGAGCTCGAGAACAACGCCCTGGAAGACGTCGGCCCAGTCGATCTGGTTTTCGATGTCTTCGGCGGCGACATCGGGAAGCGGTCCGCAGGCCTGGTTCGAGCCGGAGGAACGCTGGTGACCATCGCCGGCCCGACCGAGGCACGGCCCGCCAACGGCCTGGCGGTCGATTTCGTCGTCGAGTCCGATCGTGCCCAACTGACTGAGATCGTCCAGCGGGTGCGGGATGGACGACTGCGGACGAACATCGGCACCGTCTCGAGCCTCGACGATGCCGTCGCCGCCTTCAACCGGACCGAGCGACGCAAGGGGAAGACGATCATCCGCGTTCGTCCGTGAGCGACACGCTCCCATCGATGCAACATTTCCACCAAGAAGACAAATGACTGAGGAGACAATTCCCATGAAAGCGATCGTTGTGACGGACCAGGCTCGGGGAACGGCCGGGATGAAGCTGACGGAGCGGCCCGAGCCGCAGGCAGCGATAAACGACGTCGTCGTTCAGGTTCATGCGTCGGGATTCGTCCCGACTGAACTGGCGTGGCCCTCGACCTGGACCGATCGCCGCGACCGTGACCGAACACCGTCGATCCCTGGGCACGAGCTGGCCGGAGTGGTCACGGCCCTCGGCTATGGCACGACGGGTCTGTCGGTGGGACAGCGGGTGTTCGGCCTCGCGGACTGGTATCGCGACGGCACGCTGGCCGAGTATGTAGCCATGGAGGCACGCAACCTAGCGCCACTGCCGGGCGACGTCGACTTCACGGTAGGCGCGAGCCTGCCAATCTCGGGCCTGACCGCGTGGCAGGGACTGTTTCAGCACGGCCGCCTTCAGGCGGGGCAGAGCGTCCTCGCGCACGGCGCGGCCGGCGCAGTCGGTTCGATGGTGGCGCAACTCGCACGAGAGGCCGGCGCCTATGTCATCGGCACCGGACGCGCCGCCGACCGTCCAAAGGCGCTCGACTTCGGCGCGAAGGAGTTCGTCGACCTCGAGAACGACGCCCTGGAAGACATAGGCGGAGTCGATCTGGTGTTTGATGTCATCGGCGGCGACATCCAGAAGCGGTCCGCAGGCCTGATTCGAGCCGGAGGAACGCTGGTGACCATCGTCGGACCGGCCGAGGCGCGGCCCCTCGACGGCCTGGCGATCGACTTCGTTGTCGAGTCCGATCGAGCCCAACTTGGTGAGATCGTCAAGCGGGTGCGGGACGGACGACTGCGGACGAACATCGGCAACGTCTCGACCCTCGACAATGCCATCGCCACCTTCAATGCGACCGAGCGCCGCGCGGGGAAGACGGTCATACGCGTTCGTCCGTGAGCGACACGCGCCCATTGATCCGTGCAGCCGGACGATTGCAATCGCGGTCGGCTGGCTGCGTCCCCTATCAGCCCCAGCCACCGAGAGGCATGCATGGCTTTTACGTTAAAGATCAACGGCACACCTCATGAGGTCGATGTCGACGGCGACACCCCGCTTTTGTGGGTGTTGCGCGACGTGCTCGGCATGACCGGGACCAAGTTCGGTTGCGGCCAGGCGCTTTGCGGCGCCTGCACCGTGCATCTCGACGGCCGGCCGGTCCGCTCCTGCCAGACTCCGGTCGACAACGTCGGCGATAGTGCGATCACCACGATCGAGGCGATCGGCCAGGCGCCGCAGGGCGCGGCCTTGCAGAAGGCGTGGCTGGAGCTGGAGGTGGTGCAATGCGGCTACTGCCAGTCCGGCCAGATCATGTCGGCGGCGGCGCTGCTGAAGGACACGCCGAAGCCGACGGATGACGATATCGACGGCGCCATGTCGGGCAATGTGTGCCGATGCGGCACCTATCAGCGCATCCGCGCTGCGATCAAGCACGCCGCGGGAGTTTGAGATCATGGATGGGCTTATTCTGAGAGAGCGGATTGCCGATGAAACAGCGGTGTCGCGGCGCGCCTTTCTTCAAGGCACAGGTTTGCTGCTTGGTTTTGCGCTGACCGGTGCAAGCACGGAGTCCGTCTTCGCGGCGCCTGCTTCGCGGGTGGTCGAAAACGAGGTCACGGGTACTTTCGCGCCGAATGGATTTATACGGATCAATCCAACCGGCACCGTGACCCTGGTCATGCCGATGGCCGAGATGGGACAGGGGGTTTACACGGCGCTCGCGATGCTTCTGGCCGAAGAACTGGAGGTGGAGCTTGACCAGATTCAGGTTCAGCATGCACCGGCAAATGATGCGCTTTACGCCAACCCGTTCCTGCACATTCAAACTACAGGTGCTTCCTCCTCTGTACGTGCCTTCTGGACGCCGCTGCGTCAGGCAGGCGCAGTGGGTCGTAATCTGCTGATTGCGGCTGCTTCCAAGCGGTGGAATGTCGATCCAGCGACTTGCCATGCCAAGAACGGCGTCGTGTTCAATGCGTCCGGCTCGAAGCATCTGAGCTACGGCGAACTTGCGAAGGCTGCATCGAAATTGCCTGTGGCGCCCGCAGCAAGTGTTAGATTGAAGGATCCGAAAGATTTCACCCTGATCGGCACGCGTGCCAAGCGCGTGGATTCATCGATAAAGGTCGATGGGCGCGCACTCTACGGCATCGACGCACTATTGCCGGGTATGAAGGTTGCGGCGGTTGCCATTTCGCCTGTGCTCGGTGGCAAGGTGAAAACGGTGGACGAGAAAGCCGCGCTGGCAGTGAAGGGCGTCCGGCAGGTGGTCAATATCGATGAAGCTGTTGCCGTCGTGGCGGATCACATGGGTGCCGCAAAGAAGGGGCTCGAGGCTGCCGCCATCACGTGGGACGACGGGCCGAATGGCAAGGTTAGCAACGCCGAAATCGTCAAGCAATTGGAGGCGGAATCCAAAAAGCCGGGCGCGGTTGCCCGTAACGATGGCGATGCAGGGAAGGCTCTTGCTCGCGCGGCGCAGCGGCTCGAAGTCATTTATCAGGTACCTTTCCTGGCCCATGCGGCGATGGAGCCGATGAACTGCACCGTTCATCTGCAGAAGGATCGTTGCGACGTTTGGGTCGGGACGCAGGTGATGTCGCTCACGCAGTCTCTGGTGGTCGAACTCACCGGCCTGCCAAGGGATGCGATCAAAATTCACAATCATCTGATTGGCGGTGGCTTCGGCCGAAGGCTGGAGGCCGACGGCACGGTGCTGGCCGTCAAGATCGCCAAGCACGTCGATGGCCCGGTGAAGGTGATCTGGAGCCGCGAGGAAGACATCCAGCACGATATGTATCGGCCGTACTACTTCGATCGGCTGTCGGCGGGACTTGATGCGGCCGGCAAGCCGGTTGCCTGGACGCATCGGATCGCCGGTTCCTCGATCGCCGCTCGCTATATTCCCTATTGGTTCAAGGACGGATTAGACCTCGATGCCGTAGAAGCGGCGGCCGAGCCGCCCTATGCGCTGCCCAATATCCACGTCGACTATGTCCGGGTCGAGCCCCCTGGTGTCCGGACGGCTTTCTGGCGCGGCGTCGGACCGACTCACAATGTTTTTGTGGTCGAAAGCTTCATGGATGAGCTCGCGAATGCGGCGAAGCAGGATCCTGTCGCGTATCGCAAGGGATTGCTTGGTCACAATCCGCGAGCGCTTGCTGTTCTGTCCCTTGCCGCGGAAAAAGCAGGGTGGGGATCACCACTTCCCGCACGGCATGGCCGCGGGATTTCGGTACAATTCGCATTCGGAAGTTACCTGTCGCAGGTCGCCGAGGTCGAAGTGGCGGCCGATGGCTCTGTCAAAGTAAAGCGGATCGTCTGTGCGGTTGATTGCGGCATGTACGTCAATCCGGATACGATCGAAGCACAGGTTGAGGGTGGAACGCTTTTCGGGCTGACCGCTGCGCTCCATGGGTCAATCACTTTCAAGGATGGACGCGTCGAGCAGAGCAATTTCGACAGCTATCTGCCGATGCGTATCGACGAGGTGCCGACGGTGGAGACGCACTTGATTAAGAACGCAGAGGCTCCAGGTGGCATTGGTGAAGCTCCGACGGCCATTGTCAGTGCTGCGGTGAACAATGCGATCTTCGCCGCCACCGGGAAGCGCCTGCGCAGCCTGCCGTTCGATACGGATTCGCTGAAGTCGTCGTCCTAGTTCTTGCCTGTCCGTTTCTGCCTGATAACCCGTCCTGGAAGAAGGGGTGGGAGGAACCCGCCGAGGGTGTCACCCAAATGCTGCTCACGCACGGCCACAACGATCACGTCGGCGACGCACTCGCCATCTTGAAAGACTGACGCCATGCTGGTCGGACATCGGTATCGTCCCCATCGGCGATCGCCTTACCATGGGCGGCGCAGTGGCTGCGCTCGCCTGCCGCCGCTATTTCAACTTCGACAAAGCGATCCCTTGCCACCACGGGAGCTTCCCAATCATCGATCAGACCGCGGAGAAATTCGTCAAAGGGCCGAATGGCTCGTCGACCGAGGCTGTGTGCCGAAAGTCGGCAAGATAATCTCCATCTAGGGCGTGTACTTATAAATCCGCGATGTCCGCTTATCCCCTAACAGCGGCGTAGGAGCGGACATCGCATAAGGTCCGAGAAGGGCCGATAGTGTTGCAAAAGTCTTTTTGTGGCACGGGACTCAAATTCTCCGAGCCGTGGGCGCGACGATCGATTAATTATGTGGGGGACCACGCCGCCAGGCGCCAAACTCACAGGCGATTCCGGTAGCGGGTTTGAGCCTGCATTGATCGGCGATTGTTGCTTGTTTCGTCTTTCCGCGGAAAATTAGTCGCTCGGCATTTTGGGGGTTTTGCAACACTATCGGCAACAACGGACATCGCAAACTGTTACATCTGCGCTTGAGGGGGTCGGAATTTAATGACGGCGATCAGAGCAATCAGCATGAAGATGGCCAGCACAGCGGCCTGCGTGACCGCGAAGGGTGGTTCGGTCTGCATCGGAGCCAACGCATTGAGAGCCGAAACCTTCCCGAAGCTCTGCACGACCAAAACGAAGACGTTAAGATAAAGCGACACCACAGCGGTGATTACGTAGATCCAGCGCCATGCGCCTACCAGGTGCTCTTTGTACAAAGCAAACAGCGCGACGGTCAGGATCACACAAGCCACAATTCCGACACCCGAAGCCGGCGTGAAGCCGTGGATGGGAAAAAGAAATCCAGTCAAGCTGGTGAGCGCCGTTGTGAAGAGAAAAAGTGCGGTTGTGACCGGCAACGTGTTCGAGGCAAACATCCCGCCCACAACGATCAGTCCACTTCCGATTGCGACAAGGGTGATAATGACGTGCAAGATTGTGAAGGCGTCCACCGACATCCCTAGGATCATGGAAAGTCCCCGTTGTTGGCGTGCTCGCTCGTACGCCGGTGCGGCGCAGGCGCGAGATGATCGACCTGCTCGCGGTGGAGGAGCCGAAGCCTAAGCCGGCGAAGATACGGGCGGTGTCGTACGAGGCAGCGATCGACCAGTTGTTCAAACGCATACGGTCGTCTAGTTCGGCCCTAACCCAACAGTCAGTACTCCCAGGGGCCCGGTGCCCAGCGAAAGACGTCGCCGTCGACCGCCACATGGCAGACGGACGGGAACGAAGGTGAGTGGCCACCAGCGACTCGCGGTTTGCCGCCAGCTCCCGCAGAAGACGGACCCGGACTCGGGCCGCCTCCTCGGGGTCGTGTTCGAAGCCGTTGTACCAGTCGGGGTGCTCGACTGCATGTGGGTAAGCACCACGTCGGTCACGGATGCGAGATCGATGCCGGCGGCCTCCAGTCGCTGGACCAACCGCCCGGCCCGCGGCAAGTTTAAGCCCCGGTCCACCCCTATCCCAGCGTCGATGAGTACGGTCCGGCCGCCGCTACGCACCACGACCGCGTTGAGCGCCCACTCGAGCACGTCCGGCGGCAGGAACATGTCGTTCAGCCAGGCCGTTCGAACGGCCGGGTCGGCGTTATGGCCCAACATCGCGCCTGGCAGCGATAGCACCCCATCGCTGACCACCAGCGCGTCAATCTCGCCGACCCGCAGCGCATAGCGCGACGGAACCAACTCGTCGGTGTTGTCCAAGCTCATGTTTATCTCCTGCTGACCGTCCGTGTACTTGGGTTGTAACAGTCACTGTGCGGGCACGAGCGCCGGGGCGCCCTTGTCCTTGATCAAGAGCACCAGGAATTTCGCCGGCTGGGTGCCGCTTGCGTTCCGGTCGACGACATGAACGTCATCAGGGCCTTCATAGAAGCTCTGTCCTGGTGTCAGTGTCACCTGTTGTCCACCCTTCAGCTGCATCACGACGGAGCCCTCCAGCACGTAAACAAACGCATGTGCATTGTGTCGGTGAATAGCGCTCGACCCGCCGGGCGCATGCTCGACTGTGATCATCAGAGCTTCCCTGCCGGGATGCTCCGGAAGGTCCTTAGACATGAGTGACGTGACCTTAGGCTCCTGGGCCACCGCCGTGCCGGTCATGAGGCACAGAAGAACCAACGCAACGAGTTTGATCGTCATAGTCGCCTCTTTCGTTCGTTGCCCGGGACCGCTCGGACAGACTGGGCGTACCTCCGATGCGGGATCAGGCTGCTGCCTGTGAGCGGCGGAGCCATTCGTCGAAACCGATGCGGCCGAGGCGCGCCTCGCCCAACGGCACGAGCGAGTGCTCGTCAACCCGGCCGCCCCAGTATCGGGCATCGGGGTCGCTCACGACCTCACGCGGGTCGCCAACCGCCTTCAGATAGCGGGCGATGATTTCATTGAATGGCGCTCGTTCCGGGCCGGCAATCTCCACGATGCCATTGTGCGGCGGCGCAAGCGCCACATCGGCAACGCTGGCAGCAACGTCGTCCGAAGCGATGGGCTGGAACAGGACGGGCGGGAGCCTGACCAGGTTTCCTTCCGCGCTTGAATTGGCGATGCCGCCGAGGAATTCCAGGAACTGGGTCGAACGGATGATGGTGTATGGGATGCCGGAGGTCTCGATCAGTTTCTCTTGGGCAGCCTTGGCGCGGAAATAGCCATTGTCTGTCCGATCGATTGCGACGATTGATAGTGCGACATGGTGCCGGACGTTCGCTGCTGCCTCCGCCGCGAGAAGGTTGCGGCCGGAGGTCTCAAAGAACTCCAGCACCGCCTTGTCTTCAAATGAGGGCGAATTCGCGAGGTCGATCACCACCTGCGCGCCGACCAAGGCCTCTTTGAGACCCTCTCCTGTGATGGTGTTGATACCACTTTGGGGGGATGCAGCGACGACGTCGTGACCGCCCTGGCGGAGAATAGCGACGGTTTTCGAGCCGATCAGGCCGGTGCCGCCGATGACGATGATCTTCATGGCTAACCTCGCTTGTCGCAGGGACACGTGGAGATGGGAGCCCGCTCTCCTCGAAGTCCAGCCGTCAGCGCGCATTTAGGGGACGAAGCGCGCTGACGCCGAACACAAGTGCGCTCCTAAGCTGCTTTTCGCTCTTCTTTCTCTGCGATAAACGCAAGTAGGTCAGCATTGACCTGATCTTGAAGGGTAGCGGTAAGGCCGTGAGGCGCACCGGGATAGTAGATTTCTTTCGCGCCTTTGATCAGCTTGGCTGATTTTTTGGCAGAGGCCTTCACTGGCACGATCTGATCATCTTCGCCGTGCATTACAAGCGTTGGCACATCGAACTTTTTGAGGTCCTCAGTGAAGTCGGTCTCGGAGAAGGCCTTGACGCTATCATAGGAATTCTTAAGACCGGACTGCATGCTCCATAGCCAGAACTGATCTAAGATCCCTTGCGAGACCTTCGCGCCCGGTCTGTTCGCGCCATAGAACGCAATCGCACCGTCCTTGTAGTACTGCGAGCGGTCTTTCATGAGTCCAGCGCGGATGCCGTCAAATACTTCCATCGGGAGCCCATCCGGATTGCCTTCGGTCTTCAACATGAGCGGCGGCACCGCGGCAATGAGGACAACTTTCTTAACGCGGTCGGTACCATGCCGTCCGATGTAGCGCGTAACTTCGCCGCCGCCTGTCGAGTGACCGACGAGTGTAACGTCACACAGATCGAGTGCTTCGATGACGGCAGCTAGATCGTCGGCGTAGCCGTTCATGTCGTTGTGGCAGAAGCTTGGCTTGAACGGCCGTGACCCCGTCTGTCGTGCGCGATGCAGCGGTAGCCGTGCTGCACGAGGAACATCATTTGACCGTCCCAGGCATCGGAACTGAGCGGCCAACCGTGCGAGAATGTGATGACCGGGCCCGCGCCCCAGTCCTTGTAGTAGATTTGAGTGCCATCTTTGGTGGTGATCGTACTCATGACATAGGCTCCTTTCCTGCCTTTTTGAATTCTGCAAGAATGGCTTCTATCCGCGCGGCCTGGCCGGCATCACCTTCGCCGTCACGGCGACCGCGCTCTTTTCCCTTTTGTTTGAATTTGCAAAGGCTATTGTCGCAGGAACTTAGATTGCGTCCGGCGCCGGTGTAGAAGTTCAACGCGTCGCTCGCGCTGTTGGGACAACACACATTGCTCTTCGTCGAAGCCGTTTTCCTCGGCGAAGTGGCTGCCTAAACGTAGGCCAACCCAAACTTTCCGAAGACATTTTCAGGGCGACATTAAACACGTTTTCAACGGGACATTCCATCAGCCATGTGAACGGCCCCATCACTTTATGTTAACCGAGGGCGTCGCTCTGACAGCCGAAAACTTTCACAACGTTCATGGCACGAATGGTCGGAGCAGTGTCGTTGAATCGAAGACGCGCTGCACGGCCCATGGACGATCACAGCGCAGCGAAAGGTCTGACTTCCGAGCTGGTTCATTCGCGTCGGTTTGACCCGACCACGGCGGCTTCCTGTCCCGGTGAACGGCGTTCTCAGGACAGGCGGGCATGTCTCAAAGGTGCCAGGTGCGGACATCCACCATTATTCGGCGCAGTCGTTACGACCGTCCGTCAACACTATTCGATACTCACCTCTTTCCGTAATCCGTGAAAACGTAGTCGCGGTTCTGCACCACCGAGTGGCACGAGAACCCGCACTTCGCGTCGTTTTCCTGCGGCGGATTGTCCGCTGCAGTGGCGGGCTTAAACGTATCGGACGCGGCGTCATAGTTGAACTCGGCCCATCCCCATCCGCCGCTGTCCGCGAACCTCTTGCCGTCCTTCACCATGAAACCAGCGTCAAGCTGGGTACCTGGCACCGTTGGCTGACCGGGGTACGTCTCTTGTATTTTCGGGCTCCAATGAATTTTCGCCATCTTGGCGCCGTCTGGGAAAGCCTTGCCATTGCCGGGCACGCCTTGCTTATAGGCATCGATCATTACCGGATTTCCCACGATGACAGCGATCTTGCCTCCGCTCTCACTGATCGCGATCACTGGCCAATCCTCGTATCCCCTAAACTCAGAGAACACGAGGCCGTTCGGTACTTGCACAGTGTATTTGTCTTGCGCGGAAATCGCGACACCAGCCGCTAACGCGGCGATCGATGCCGAAATACTGAGACTAATCAGCGTGCTTCTTTTCATTGTCGCATCTCCTAACCCCGTTGTTGGAAATTGCGTCGTCGCATTATCTTCTTCGAGGCTTAGGGCTTCGTTGCCCGTTGCTCACGAAGAACATTATTACAGCATGGATTTGCGCGTTGCGAAATGGGGTCCAATGCCATGTGCATAGTGGTATTTCTAAACTGTCGACGATGCCCGCTATGGGGTCAAAACCGGAAGAACTCAAGGTGAGCATAACGAGTCCGCTTCTGGGTGGATAGCGACCCAAATGCACTGCGGCAGCGTCGGTTGAGGCCGCGTACCGGAACGTGATCCAAGCCCTGGAGGCGAGGGCTCGAATCATGCGCTACGAACACACCGACCATGAATGGACCGCCATCAAAGCCCGCCGGGTAGCTACGACCGCGGGATCGAAGACGATCTCAATTGCCTCCGCGTGCCCCTGAGAAGGTCGAGGCGCGCTATCGGCGGCTTTCCCGGGTTCTCGCGCAATGAGGCGGTTCGATTGAAGACCAGCCGTTCGGGGCGGGAATCATCGTCGTGGCTGAAATAGCCTTGGCGCTCGAACTGCAACGCCTCGCCGTGGGGATCGGAGGCGGTTGCGCGCTCGACGAGGCAGCCGCGCAGCGTATGCATGGAATGTGGGTCGAGGTCGGCCGCGAGGTCCGTCGGGCTCGGACTCGCTGCTGAGAAGAGCCGGCCGTAGAGCCTGACCTCTGCTGGCAACGCATCCACGGCGCTGACCCAGTGGATTGTCGCCCCGACTTTTCGGCCGCCGGCGCCGGCGCCACCCCTGCTGTCGGGGTCGTAGGCGCAGCGTAGCTCGACCACACGGCCTGCTGCGTCCTTCACGACATCATGGCAAGTGACGAGGTAGGCGTAGCGGAGCCTCACCTCGCGGCCCGGCGCGAGGCGCCGGAAACCATGTGGTGGCGCCTCTTGGAAGTCGTCTTGCTCGATGTACACCTCGCGGGAGAACCGGACGGCTCTCCTCCCGAAGGCCGGGTCCGCCGGATGGTTTGGCGCGTCGAACTCTTCTATCCGGCCCGCGGGATAGTTCTCGATTGTCACTTTGAGCGGCTTGAGCACCGCCATTCGGCGCGGAGCCCGCTCATTGAGGACATCCCGGATCGCTGCGTCCAGGACACCGTCGTCGACCGTGCTATTCGCCTTCGAAACTCCGACGCCGCGTATGAACTGGCGCACCGCCTCGGGCGGCACGCCGCGTCGGCGCAGGCCCGCAAGCGTCGGCATCCTCGGATCGTCCCAGCCCGCCACGTGGCCGTCGCGCACTAGCTCCGTCAGCGCGCGTTTTGAGAGAACGGTATGCGTAATGCCCAGGCGAGCAAACTCGTACTGTCGGGGTCGCGATGGCACTGGGAGGTTGTCGAGGAACCAATCGTACAGAGGTCGGTGGTCCTCGAACTCGAGGGTGCAGAGCGAGTGGCTCACCCCTTCGATGGCGTCACACTGGCCGTGCGCGAAATCATAGCTCGGGTAGATGTGCCAAGCCACGCCGGTGCGCGGATGGCCGGCGTTGAGAATACGGTAGATGACGGGGTCGCGCAGGTTGAGGTTCGCTGACGCCATGTCGATTTTCGCGCGGAGCACCCGCTCGCCGTTCCTGAACTCGCCGGCGCGCATCTGCGCGAACAACTCAGCATTTTCCTTCACACTGCGGTCGCGGAACGGGCTGTTCCGGCCAAGGCTCATCAATGTCCCTCTGCCCTCTCTGATATCGTGCGCGGACTGGTCGTCCACGTAGGCCTTGCCGATGCGAACGAGATGGCAGGCCCACGCGTAGAGCTGCTCGAAGTAGTCGGAGGCGAAGTGCAGGCCCTGCGCCAAATCGAATCCGAGCCACTGGACGTCGCGCTTGATCGCGTCGATGTACTCCACCCTCTCCTTTGTCGGGTTCGTATCGTCGAGGCGCAAGTTGCAGCGGCCGCCGAATTCCTTCGCAAGCTCGTAATTCAGTACGATCGACTTCGCGTATCCAAGGTGGAGGAAGCCGTTCGGCTCGGGTGGAAAGCGCGTGACTACGATACGCGTGCGGCCGGCTTCGACATCTGACGCTATGATGCTGCGAATGAAATTGCTGGCGCTTGCGCCCGCTCCTCGGCCGCCGTTCCGTTGAGGCACCTTCAGCCTCAAGCCTAGATTTCATCGGGTGGATGCGCGCCGAAGCCGTGCATCCTTAGCGACCATTGCAGCCCTACGACGGCGCCCTTGACCGGCTGCAAGAGAGCTATCGAGGCCAGGGCCGTAATCGGAAGGTAGACGCCAAGCTGAAACGCCAGCGACGGTGCATAGTCCACCTCGATCCAGAGAATTACCGGAACCAAGACGTGTCCGACGATGACGATCACTAAGTAGGCCGGCAGGTCGTCGGCCCGGTGTCCGGTGAAATCGAGGCGGCAGACAGAGCAGTGCTCATCGACTTTGAGAAACGCACAAAACAGGCGACCGCGCCCGCAGCGCGGGCACCTTCCTCGAACGCCCCTCCAAAGGGAGAGGCCAACGTTGCGCCCGGCGGCGGTCTCTGCAGACGTCCAGTCGTTGTCGTGCCTTCCAACAGGGCCTTCAACAGTCGTGACCATCGCCCGTCCTCCTGCCTCACACGGCAGCACAGTATTAGGCGACGGCGCCCAAACGTCATTCAGATGGGGCATGTAGTCGATAACCCGGCGTGATCACGACGGCCTGCGCGCGTCCGTGCGACGACAGCCGTGCGGGGCCTAAAGCAGCCTGGACAAATTGTCTCATATTCTGGGAGGTCGGTTTTCTTCCCGGGCATATTACGATCGCAAGCCGGAAGGTCTATTTGGCCGGCATTGGCGAGACTGACGATTTTCGCCTTCGAGCTCTGCGCTGCAGCAGGAAGGAGGAGAAGTCCGACGAGTTCGGCGGCACGCCAACCGAGCCGACCGTCTGGCCGCCGCCCGCCTTCATCAGCGCGCCGCCGGTGCAGACCGCGAGCGCGCGGGTGTCGAAGGTCCAATGGAAGCCATAGGGCGAGCAGGCGCCGCCGGTGATGGCCGAGGTCGCGGCTCCCACCACGATTTCGAGTGTCGTTATCTTTGAGACTGCATCAGAATGCTTTGCTCTACTTGTCGGCTTTGGCGGGGATGATCATTGCCTTCAACACGGTGGTGGTCATCCGACTCTCCTTTTACATAGCCTGCGTTGCGTACTATTTGATCCACGTGCGCAGCGAGCGCGAGTTGTTCCGGCTTCATCGCGCATCGGCGTCACCGCAACTCACTCCGCCGCGGCCGCTGTCGTCTGGGTCGGCTTGCCCTTGTTCTTACCTTCCGCGAGGTTGCGCACCACCATGTAGAAGATCGGCGTGAAGATCAGGCCGAACAGCGTGACGCCGAGCATGCCGAAGAACACGGCGACGCCGACCGCCTGGCGCATCTCCGATCCGGAGCCCGACGAGACCACCAGCGGCAACACGCCGAGGATGAAGGCGAACGACGTCATCAGGATCGGCCGCAACCGCAGCCGGCAGGCTTCGATCACCGCCTCCAACCGCGGCCGGCCTTCCAGCTCGATATCGCGTGCGAACTCGACAATCAGAATGGCGTTCTTGGCTGCCAGTCCGACGAGCACGACGAAGCCGATCTGGGTCAGGATATTGACGTCCTGCCCCGTGATCCGCACGCCGATGGTCGCAGCCAACAGACACATCGGCACGATCAGGATCACAGCGAACGGCAGGCTCCAGCTACCATATTGCGCCGCGAGCACCAGGTACACGAACAGCACGCAGATCGGGAACACGTAGAGGCCGGCATTGCCGCCGGTGACCTGCTGGTACGAAAGATCGGTCCATTCGAACGAGAAGCCGCTCGGCAGCGTTTGCTCCGCGAGCTGCTTCATGGTGTTGATCGCGGTGGCCGAACTCGTGCCCGGCAACGCCTCGCCCTGCAGCTCCGCTGCCGGATAGAGATTGTAGCGGGCGACGCGGTCGGGACCGGAAACGTCCCGGAAATCCACCACGCTGCCGAGCATCACCATGTCGCCGGCGGCGTTGCGGGTGCGCAGCCGCGCCAGATCGGATCGCTCTTTTCTGAACGGCAGGTCGGCTTGGGCAGTGACGTGATAGGTGCGGCCGAACAGGTTGAAGTCGTTGACGTAGGTCGAGCCGAAATAGGTCTGGATGGTTTCGTTGACGTTCGCGATCGGCACGCCGAGTTTCTGCGCCTTGACCCGATCGATATCGACGAAGAGCTGCGGCGTATTAGCCGTGAAGGGTGAGAACACCTGCGTCAGCCCGGGCGCCTTGCGCGCCGCGGCGACGAGCTCGTCGTTGGCGGCGGCCAGCAGTTCGGGGCCGCGACCCTGGCGATCCTGGACCCGCATCGTGAAGCCACCCCCAGTGCCGATGCCCGGCACCGGCGGCGGCGGAATGACGATGATGAACGCCCCCTGTATCGCAGACAGACGTTTGCGCAAATCGGCCGTGATCGCAGCCGCGGTCAGGCCCTTCTTCAGGCGTATCTCCGGCTCTTCGAACACCGGGAAGAGGGCCGCCGCATTGCCCGCCTGCGTTCGGGTTGCGCCCGAAAATCCCGCGAACGCCGCAACGCGGATGATGCCTGGAGTATCGAGCGCGGTCTTCTCGATCTGACGGACGATGTCGGTGGTGCGCGCCAGCGACGCCGCGCCCGGCAATTGCGCCGACACGATGACATAGCCGCGGTCCTGCGCGGGAATAAAACCTTGCGGCGTGGTGGCGAGCAGCCATCCGGCACTGCCGATCAGCGCAACATACAACAGCAGCATCACGACCGAATGCCGGATCACGAAATCAGCCGTACTGGCGTAGCCATGCGACAGCCGGTCAAAACCGCGGTTGAAATAGCCGGTGAAGGTGTCCCAGCCACGCGCGATGAAATTCCAGCGTGCCGGTGGCTTTTTCTCCTCATGCGGCACCAGGATCAGCGAGGCCAGCGCCGGCGACAATGTCAGCGAGCAGAAGAGGGAGATCGCGGTCGCGACCGAAATGGTGATGGCGAATTGCTGGAAGAACTGCCCGGAAATGCCGCCGAGGAAGGCGGTCGGCACGAACACCGCGCACAGCACCAGCGCGATCGAGACCAGCGCACTGCCGACCTCCTCCATGGTCTTGAGCGCCGCATCGCGCCGGCTCATGCCGTGCTCGAGGTGCCGTTCGACATTCTCCACCACCACGATCGCATCATCGACCACGATGCCGACCGCGAGCACTAGGCCGAACAGCGTGAGATTGTTGATCGAGAATCCGAGCGCCGCCATCACGGCGAAGGTGCCGACCAGCGAGACGGGAATGGCGATGATCGGAATGATCGCCGGCCGCCAGCCCTGCAAAAACACCAGCACGACGATGACGACCAGCAGCATGGCCTCGTAGATCGTCTTGATCAGCTCGTGGATCGATTGCGCGATGAATTCGGTGGGGTTGTAGCCGATGTTGTAGTCGAGGCCCTTTGGAAAACGGGTCTTCAGCTTCTCCATGGTATCGGAGATGTTTTTCGCGGTCGCCAGCGCGTTCGATCCCGGCCGCTGCGTCACCAGTAGCGCGACCGCCGATTTGCGCAGCAGAAAGCTATTGGTCGCATAGGACAACGCACCGAGTTCGACCCGCGCCACGTCGCGCAGCCGCACGATTCGGCCGTCGGCGCCGGCCCTGACCACGATGTCCTCGAACTGCTTCGGATCCTTCAGGCGCCCGGTAAAGGTGAGATTGGGCTGGAACGCGCGGTCGGCGATCGGCGGCTCCCCGATCTGCCCGCCCGTGATCTGCAGGTTCTGCGCGCGGATCGCAGCCACCACTTCGGCAGAAGTCAGACCGAGCGTTGCGATCCGGTCCGGATCGAGCCACAGCCGCATCGAGTAGTCGCGGGCGCCGAACATCTGAATGTCGCCGATGCCGTCGAGGCGGAGCAACTCGTCGCGCACCTGCAGCAGCGCGTAGTTGCTGATATAGAGCTGGTCGAAGCTGTCGTCAGGCGACAGCATGAAGACCACCATCAGGATATCGGGACTATTCTTGCGGGTGACGACGCCGTTGCGCTGCACCTCTTCCGGCAGCCGCGGCTGCGCGATCGCGACCCGGTTCTGCACCAGCACCTGCGCCTTGTCGAGGTCGGTGCCGAGCTTGAAGGTGACCGTGATGGTCAGATTGCCGTTCGAGGTCGCCTGGCTGTAGAGATACAGCATGTCCTCGACGCCGTTGATCTCCTGCTCGATCGGGGCTGCAACCGTGTCGGAAACGGTCTGCGCGGTGGCGCCCGGATATTGCGTGGTGACGACGACGGTCGGCGGCACCACCTGCGGATATTCCGAAACCGGCAGCGTGGTGTAGGCGATCGCGCCGACGATCAGCAGCACGATCGACAGCACCATCGCCAGGATGGGCTGGTTGATGGAAAGCCGACCCAGATTCATGTCTTGTCACCGGCCGGCTTGACATCGGCTACATGCGGACTGACCTTTGCGCCCACCCGGGCCCGCTGCAGGCCGTCAACGATCACGCGATCCTCAGGCTTCAGCCCCTCGCGGATCACACGCAGCCCCTCATCGAGCGGCCCGAGCGTTACCGGCTTCGCCTCGACCGTATTGTCGTCCTTGACGACGAAGACGATCTTGCGCGACTGGTCGGTCGCAATCGCGGTATCAGGCAGCAGCAACGCCTCATAAGGCGCACTGCCGATGATGCGGACGCGGCCGAACTGGCCGGGCAGGATCGAGAGATCCTTGTTCGGAATCACGGCACGACTGCGCAGCGTGCCGGTGGAAACGTCGAGTCGGTTGTCGATGAAGTCCATATGGCCCTCATGCGACGGCTTGGTTTCGCCGGTCAGCACCACCTGCACCGGATTGGGGGTGTCGCGCGAGCTCGGCCGCTTGCCCTCGAACCACAGCTTGTTGTTCTTCAGATAGGTCGCCTCGTCCACGTCGAAATAAATGTAGATCGGATCGAGCGATACGATCGAGGTCAATAGCGTGGCGCCGTCCTCGCTGCCCTGCACGATATTGCCCGGGGTCACCAGATGCCGGCTGACGCGGCCGGTGATCGGCGCCACCACATGGGTGAATTCGACATTGAGCTGTGCGGCCTTGAGCGCGCCTTCGGCCTGGGTCCCGGCGGCACGCGCCGCCTGCAGCGCCTGACGGCGCTGATCGACGACTTGTTCGGAGACCGCGCTGGTCTGCACGAGGGTCAGGCCGCGCTGGAGATCGCGCTTGGCAAGTTCCCCCTTGGCTCGTGCGTCGGCGAGCTGCCCTTCGGCTTGCAGCACGACCGCCTCGAACGGGCGCGGATCGATGATGTAAAGCAGATCGCCAGCGCGGACGATCGCACCATCCTTGAACTCTACACTATTGACGAAGCCGCCGACGCGGGCACGGACCTGAACCTCCTGGATCGCCTCGAAGCGACCGGTGAACTCGTCCCAGTCGGTGACGGTCCGTTTGACCGGTTGCGCCACCGTCACCGGCGGCGGCGGAGGCGCGGCCGCCCGCGATTGCGCCTTCCCGTCGCAGCCAGCGAGCGCGAGCGCGAACAGCATGCCGATCGGTGCGCCGCCGCATCGTGCAAGGCCGCGAAACCAACCGCGATCGAGCCGGGTCGCCGGAGCCGGACACTCCGTTTTGTCAGTCGCACTCACTTCCGTCTCCCCAAGGACCTAGAATGCTGCAATTGAATTGGACAGCTCGACACTGTTTCATCAGCCGGTCTCGATACAGGCAGCATCATTGTTTCGCACCGCTGTTCCAACGCGGACCTCGGACTTGATTTCAATAGCTCTGCTCAGTAGGCCGCTTCAGATCCTCGACCAGCATCGCCGTGGCGTGGCGCGCGAGCGCCTGGGTCGGGGCGTTGGTATTGCCGCTGGTGATATTCGGCATGATCGAGGCGTCGATCACCCGGAGGGCGTCGACCCCGCGGACCCTGAGCCTTGCATCGACCACCGCTCGCGTATCTTGGCCCATCCGGCACGTGCCGACCGGGTGAAACATCGTCGTCACGGCACGCTTCACCCATTCGCCGATCTCGGCGTCCGACTGGATGCGCGGGCCGGGCTCGATCTCCTCCTCGATCACCGGCGCCAGCGACTCTTGCGCCATGACCTTGCGGATCGCGCGCACCGATTCCACCGCGGCCATCAGGTCTTCTTCCTCACCCATGAAGTTCGGGTTGATGAGGGGCATCGACGTCGGGTCGCTGTCGGCCAACCGCACCCAGCCGCGGCTCTTGGGCTGAAGCACGACGAGCTCGAAGGTGATGCCAGAGCGGTCGCCCGTCGGGCTGATTCCATTGGCCGCGATGATAGGCACGTGATAGCATTGGATCGTGGGTTCGGCGGTGAAGTCGGACGGATTCCAGTGGGAAACCGTCTCGATGCCGTTGCCCGACGCCGGGCCATCCTTGGTGGCGAAATAGCGCAGGCCCGCCTTCACGCTGCCGAGGCCCTGCGCGGCTGCCTGATAGCCGAGATCGCCCTTTACGTAGGCACGGACCGGCACGATCGCGTGGTCGTGGAGATTTTCGCCTACCTCCGGAGAATCGACGATCACCGCGATGCCGTGTTGGCGAAGCTGCTCGGCCGGCCCGATGCCCGAGTGCATGAGGATCTTCGGGCTATGGACGCTGCCGGCGGACAGCACAACCTCGCCGGCCGTGATCCTCTTCACGCCCTTGTCCATGAGCTCGACGCCAACGGCCCGCTTGTTCTCGACGAGGATGCGAACGACGGTCTTGCCGGTGAGAAGGGTCACGCGGCCCGAGGCGAGGTGCGGACGCAGATAAGCATCGACCGCGCTGCACCGCCGCTGATTTCCGACCGTAGACTGCACCGGTGAGACGCCGATCTGGCTCTTGCCGTTATAGTCGGGATTAAAGGGAATCCCATATTCCTGGAAGGCCTTGAGGCAGTATTGGTTCAGCTTGTTGATGCCCTTGGGCTGCTGGACCGCCAGGCCACCATCGATGCCGTGAAATTCGTCGTGGAACGTGTCGTTGTCTTCCTGCGCCATGAAGACGGGAAGCAGGTCTTCATAGGACCATTTGCCGGTGTCGCCGATCGCGTCCTGCCACGCGGCGTAGTCGCGCATTTGACCACGGACGTAGGCCATCGCGTTGATCGAGGAGCCGCCGCCGAGCACCTTGCCTGAGCGATATGCTCGCTTGGTGCCGTGCTGGGGAACCGTCTCGTATTTCCAGACATGCCGGTCGTGGGCCAGTATTTTGGCGAAGCCGGCAGGAATGTGGATGAACGGATCGCGATCGGTGTCGCCCGCTTCGATCAGCGCGATCGAAGCATCAGTGTGTACGGCGAGATAACTCGCAACGACGCAGCCGGCCGCGCCCGCGCCAGCAATGACAATGTCGTAGGCTTCTTGGGACATCAGTCTTCCTCATCCGTGCCATTTGTCAGTCAACAGCCGTAGCTAGCGCAGCGCCATCGCGGTGCCGGATGCTGAGATTAATTGGACAACTTTTGGAAAATGACTTTGCAATGCCGGCGAGGGAAATCACCTCTCGCCATGGAGTCCATAAGCGATCGTTATTGCCGCGCCGCCGCGCGGCGTGATGCCATAGCGAGGAATGCCACGATCCGCATGGCACGCGAAGCCGACGTTTTTGTTCTGCAAAGACTTCTAAGTTGCGTTCAGTCGCTGGAATCGGCGATCAATGCCGTCGCGGCTTGCACAACTGGTGCCGCGAAATTCGCGCAGTGAGGCCCGAAAGATGTTCGTACATGGCGCACGAGAACGACAAGAAGCGCGCGGGCACTGTGGGCATCGATGATCCGCATGAATAATTCAAACGCATTTTCATGACCTAGCCCTCTTGGACGAATTGGTCATTTTGCGCGCCAACGCATTCGAAGATCACTCAGGAGTTGACCAGACTCTGCGGAAGCTTCGGCTGAAGCAACCCCGTTGCCTTGGCACAGATCAGAGCATTCACTAGCTCAACGACAACGGTGATCGCCGAAATGAGACTTCTCGTGTATTATCTTTGCAAGCGAGAGTGGCATTTTTCGGCCACCGGCCGGGAAATAGAACGAAAATAGAGAAGCGATGAACGACTCTGCCTTCTTTTTCGTGAACGTTCTTTGACAAAGTGTGAGTTTATGTGGTCATCGAAACAATAAAGAATCGATGCACGGCCGCAAGCCAATACGCGAAGGCAAGTTTTCAAACCTGTCTTGGAGGTCGTCTCGTACACCGGTTTCTTTGTTGTGGCTTTATAGGTCTATGATGGAAGCATTCCTTCGCCCGCAGAACCGCACAAGGTTTCTTGTGAAGCGCTTTGACTATTTGGCTCTGATTCCCGCAGCGGCGGCGATTTGCTATCCATTTCTGCTCAATGCTTTTCATGCCATCGTCGGCACGCAGGCCTTAAGCCCGCCACCGCTCGCTATCGCCAGCGCGACCTTCATCCTGGTCGTTGCGTTCGTCGTGCCGTTTCTTGGGATCGCTCTGGCTTGTCGTCCCACGTCCAATCCCGGTTCAAGACGCCTCGCCTATGCCAGCGTGGCGTCGCCAACGCTCTATGTCTTTCTCGGCGTTGTCCAGATCTTGATCAAGAGCCCTATTCCCGACGAGGTCGTCTGGTGCGCGATTTGGCTCGCAATCGCGATCTGGTCGCAGTCTGCCCGAGATCCGGTCGCTGCAGCTGTGCCTGCAGTTGGGGGTTGGCGGGTTGTCCACGGGGTAACGGCCGCGGTCCTGTCCCTATATGTGGTGTTTCATCTCACCAATCATCTGTTCGGCTTGATAGGGCCGGATACGCATGCAGCCGTTATGAAGATCGGACGCCTGGTTTATCGCTCCGCCATAGGTGAACCGTTGTTGCTGGCGGCCATGCTTTTCCAGATCGGCACCGGCCTCTTTCTGGCATGGCGTTGGAGCGCCGCAGCGCACGACTTCCAGCGGACCTATCAGGTCGCTTCGGGAGCCTATCTCTCAGTGTACATTCTCGGCCACATGAACTCGGTCTTCGTCTACGCGCGAAGCTTCCTCGGCATACCGACAGATTGGAACTTCGCGATCGGAGCCCCGACTGGGCTCGTTCATGACGCATGGAATATCCGGCTGCTGCCTCACTACGCCCTCGGCGCCTTCTTCGTCCTGAGCCACCTTGCTTCAGGGCTGAGAGTGGTGCTGATCGCGCACGGTGTCGATCAACGCAATGCCGATCGCCTTTGGGGTGTCTGCGTCGGGATGAGCGCCATCGTCGCGGCCGCGATCATCGCGGGAATGTCCGGCGTCAGGATCGGTGCATTGGCTTCGTGACTTGCGAACGTGATTATCGCGGTCGCATACGCCGTTCTGCGCAAGGCGCGCGGGAATCCCCGACCTGGGTGGCGCGCGGTCTGAGAATTTTCTTTCTTGGTTTCCTGTCGGACGATCCCGCAATGAAAATCGTCGTGATCGGCGGCACCGGCCTGATTGGCTCGAAAAGCGTCGCCATTCTGCGTCAGGGCGGCCACGAGGTGATCGCTGCTTCACCGAAGGTCGGCGTCAGTACGATTACCGCAGATGGGCTGAAAGAAGCCCTGGCGGGCGCCCACGTGGTGATTGACCTCTCCGATTCGCTGTCATTTGACCTCAAGGCGGTGTTGTACGGCGCACTCCTCGACGGCCGATCGAAGAGGACGGGCTGCCGACGCGCACCGCGCTTTTGGACGACCATACCCCACGCTTATCGAATGCATGTCCAAAGGGAATTTCAAATTTCGTCCGCTCCATCTGATCCTGAAGTCCACTGGGCTGGGCGAACACGCGCCCGCCTCGACATCGATTGAAGCCATTGCGCCGAGTCGCCGTGCCGCGCGCGGGCAAGGGAGACCCCATGAAATTATCGAGGACCGTCGGCCTGGTTGTCGCCGTCTCGCTGGTCGCCGGCACCGTGGCGGCGATCGCTCAGATCAGCGGAGCGGCTCCGGCCGACCCGACCGCGAACGTGGTGGACGCCGCCGGGAAGGACTTATTGTAACTATTCGTTTTGATTATCGACCTGTCGGGTCCGACCGACTTTCAGACTACAAACGAGCGCATGGAGTTCGGCGTGTCCTTCTCGGTCTATTACATCACAGTCCCTGTCATGGTGCATGGACTGAACGTAATGGACGACTATCTCGACCACGCCCGGGCACTCGAACGGACCAAGGCGTTTGAGCCTGGGAGGATTCTTGGCGAGCGGCTCGCGCCCGACATGCTCACTTTCGGAGAACAGTTCTCCGTAAGCTGCAACAAGGTCGAGGCGCACATGGCGAAGTTGATGCAGCACGATCCGCCAGCACCCAGTAACACCCCGATGATGTATCCGGCGTTGAAGGGACGGCTCCTTGAGACTCGCAGTTTCCTGAAAAACGTGCAGCCGGACGAGATTTCCGGCGCGCAGTCCCACACTTACGAGCTGACGCCGCCTATCGTGCGCGGGTGGTTCGGCGGCGACGACTACATCCGGCACCTGGTGCTGCCCGACTTCTTCTTCCACATCTCGATTGCGCACGCGATCCTCCGGCACCTTGGAGCGAAGATCGGGAAGCGTGATTACCTCGGCAACCTCACTCAGCAAAGCGGCGGTGACTACTCGTGAGAGGCGGGCGCGGTGCTCGGCACGGGCCGAGGCCTTCAAGACAGGAAAGCAAGTTTAGAGGATGCCGATAGTGAGCGAGTTGCGAGAGGTCATTGGCGCGCTGCAAGGCGAAGTTGAATTCGAGGCTGCGGTAAGAGAGTTGGGAGCCGCGGGGGTTGACCAAGCTCGCATAAGCTTCCTGGCGCAGGAGGAGATCCCAGCGTCCCGTGCGGGCGCCATCGGCTGCGACATCAAGCAGCTGCCCCGCGTCGAGATCGGCTTGAGCGACGACCGGCAGCAGGTCCGCACGCTTGCGACCTCGCTCGCGGTCACTGTCGCGTCGTTCGCCGGCGCCGGTGCCGTGTCGACAGGCAAGTTTGTGTGCGACGGCAACAAGATCAGGGGCATCTCAACCCAGGCACGATCTATGCTGAGTTGGAGGGCAAGTGCGCCGGTGACGCGATCTCGTTCAACGGAAGGGGAGCTCGTGATCGAGGAGGTCGCCTGACAGCTGCGACACCAAAGGTCGAAAGCTGCCCCTCGGCATAACGCACGGCGACCGTCGCGAACCTGTGTGGGGTGCTCAGGAATGAAGCGGATGACGTATGGCACGGTCCGGGCGATCTTCCCAAGCCTTTCCTGACCTCGACAGCCAGACACTGAAGCATCGTCGCCTCGTGCGCCTGAAGTTCACTCCGCTCTTGGACTGGCGGTCGACGCTCAACGCCGCACTAACCCGCTTCCATGGCGCCGGGCGAGTGGAATGAAAACAATAACGAACGGGCATTTCTAATGGTTGGCGTATCGGCATAGCCTTTCTTGCGTCGAACCGGGCTGACCCGTGGCGGTTGTACCGAGTGCTTGCCAGCATAGGGCGGCGTGATCGTCCTCTTGGGTGGATTCACTCTCCGCGTCGCGAGGACCCGCTCGAGCAACCAAGCACGTAGGAGTCACCGATGTCGTTCCGCTTCATCACCAAGTCTATCCATGCCTACCTAATCGATTATCCCGTCGCGATCGTCTTGATCGCAGCGCCATTTGTGCTGAAGCTCGGCCAGAGCGGAGCGGTCGCGATGTGGCTTTCGGTTGTTGTCGGTGTCGCGGCTCTACTCTTGCCCGCTCTGACCGACCATCCCACCGGACTCGTGCGCATCATTCCCTACTGGTTGCACCTTCGGGTCGATCGCGCCGTCGGGGTGGCGTTTGTCATCGCCCCGTTTGTCTTCAAATTCTTCGGACTCGACGCCTGGTACTACTGGGTCCTCGCTGCCGCTGTCCTGCTCACGACGTCCGTCTTTAACGCGCCCGAGGAGCCAGTCGCGACGCTTTCGGGATTAGGCAGGCGGACAGCGGGTTGAAGGCGGCGACGGCGCGTCGAGGGTCGAGACGTTGCCGATGTTCGTCCGTGAGGACTCGGGGGGGGGCGAGCAGTTCTGCCTTGTCGTGGATTATCGTTGCCTTTTGCGCCGCGGCGATTGTCTCGCCCCGCATCCAGGCGGAAGATCCGGCCCATATCCCGGCGCAGCTCGGCCCGCAGGAGGGCGATCCTCAGCTGTTCTCGGGATTCCACATGGCAATGGCTGTCGCGCGGTCGCGTGCGTTCTCGCCAAGCTCCCGGTGTTTATTGTCGAGCCGGGGCCCCCACGTCGACTTCATCCCGCGAGACTGACCCCTCCGGTGTCCGCAATCATCAGGCCGGCGAGGCCGGGAGGAAACAATGAAGAACGAAGACCAACCTTTAGGCTGAAGGAGAGAGCCCATGAAGATCCGAGCAATCATCGCCGCCACCTGCGCCGCCCTCGCCTTCTCGATGGCCGGCCCCATCTACGCCCATGATAGCGAAGCGCAAACCGTCACGAAGAACTTCGAGGCGGCCATTCCTAATATCCCTGGCAAGTCGCTGATCGCCGTGGAAGTCGATTACGCGCCCGGCGCGGCCTCCGGGCCTCACACCCACGCGAAGTCAGCTTTCATCTACGCCAATGTGATTTCGGGCGCGATCGAGTCGAAGGTGAATGACGGCGAGACGCGCATCTATCGGGCAGGCGAGAGCTGGTCCGAACCGCCGGGCGCTGTCCATTTGATCAGCCGCAACGCGAGCAAGACCGAGCCGGCAAAGCTGCTCGCTGTCTTCGTCCTCGACACCAATGACGACCCGCTGACCACGCCCATCAAATAAGCCTTCAGACAGATTGAAAAGAACGAGCATCCTCAAGGAGGTAACGATGGACAAGAACATCCTCAAAGAGACAATGCTTTCGCTTAAGGGGGCGCGTTTGGTGAATCGCCGATCTCCGTCCTGAGACGTCTTCGCATGCGTCTGGCCTGCTGGCGGCCAATGCATTGTCCATCGAGCAAGTTGCACTTCATGCCGGGTATCAGAGCCGCAGCAGCTTCACTCGACTCCGGAAGCACTACGGGACCGCCCCTTCAAACTATCGGTCAGAGGCGAACCGCGTCTCTCGTTGCGTATCAGATCGAAGAGGACGGCGCCCCGAGTGATTAGGGCCCTGACAAGAACAATGCGCAGATTCACGCTACTTTGGACGAACTGTGAACACGGGGTCAGAACAAGATTTGCTCAAAATCGATGGGTTGGAAGGCTCTCGCTCCGCCGGTGCTAGGTTGGCATCAGTTAGGATGGACAAACCGGGAGCTGTTCAAATGGAAGAGATTTCTACTCGAGCGCTTGCTCTGACCTCCTGCTCGGGGGTCGTTGGCGTCTGCAAGCTTTAGACGCGGGCGCCGGAGAGAATGAAAACGATAACGATCCGACATTTCTAACGGCGCGCAGACCGGAATACCCTCCTCATACACCTCATCGATACTTGGTGGCAGCACGGGTGGTCCATCGTTCACAACGCGGTCGATCCGCCGCTCGTGTGCGCAGCCCCTACTCTCGATGTCCGAAGAACTCGATCGAGCAGCCCAGCATGCAGGAGTTACGCTTTGCCCTGTCGCTTCGTCACAAAATCTATCCACACCTATCTAATCGACTATCCTATTGCCATCGTCTTGATGGTCGCGCCATTCCTGTTGAAGCTAAGCAAGAGCAGTCCTGTCGCGCAGTGGCTTTCGGTGGTGACCCGCGTAACGGCACTGCTGCTGCCGGCTCTCACGGACCACGCGACGGGGCTTGTCCGGGTCATCCATTACTGGCTGCATCTCTGGGTGGAGCGCGCATTGGGTGTGGTCTCCATCACTGCCCCCTCCGCCTTCCATTTCACTGGGCTCGACGCTTCGTACCACTGGATTCTCGCTGCTACGGTCTTGCTGACGACCACAGTTCTCAACGCGCCCGAAGTGAGCGCCGCCCAGCGCGCGCGGACTGCCAGTGAGGAGTGGTTCAATTTTAGCGAGTGGAAAGGAGCAAACCCATGACCGACGACGTTCGATTCTCGGTGCTGCGACGCAAGCTACTTGCAGGCCTCGGAGCTGCCGCAATTGGCGGCGTGACGGCGAGTGCTGTCGGGCGGGCTGCACCCGCAGGCGCTCAAGAAAGCAAGAGCGGCGCTGTGGTGCCGTCGATCCTTGCATTCGCCGTCAATGATTCGCTGCTCAACATCCGGCACTTGGCGCCGCTGTTTGAACGGCTATTCGGCGACGGGAAGTCGGTGAACGAATGGTATACGCAGCTGATCCTCTACTCGGAAGCAATAACCCTGGCAGGTGGGCCTTACACGCCATTCTTTAATTTATCGGAGGCCGTGCTGAAATCGATGGGCTCGATTTACGGGGTCTCGATTCATCAGGCCGATATCGTAGAGCTGGGAAAGCGAGCCGCCACGATGCCCGCGCACCCCGACGTGCCGGCCGGCCTGAAGCAATTGAAGGACGCCGGTTTCCGGCTTGTTACGCTTTCGAACTCGCCGGAGGGCGTCCAGATCGCACAGCTAGGGCACGCCGGCATCGATGGTTACTTTGAAAGATTGCTGAGTGTTGATCTCGTGCGTCGATATAAGCCGGCGCCGCAGGTGTATCACATGGCCGCGGAGGAGCTATATGCATCGACGGCCGAGATTTGCATGGTGTCGACCCATGTGTGGGATACTCTCGGGGCGCAGAACGTTGGTTGTCCAGCAGCGCTTATTGCCAGACCCGGCAATGCGCCGCCGCCCAAGCTGGCGGTGCTTGGCTGGCCGGCGGCGCCGGTAGCTGTCGGGTCAGATCTTCCGAGCGTGGCTGCGCAGCTGATTAAACTCTGGCGTTGACAGCGTTCGGACCGACACAGAACCCTGCCGATCGCTCTATCACTCACTGAGCGACCACTCTCAACCTTTAAGAGTTGGGCATAGGCCCTTAGATCTCGATCGAAATCTGCCGGCAGCACGAGAGTGATTTTGACCGGCTTCTCGTCTAAAACCGATTCGATCTTAAGCTTGGTCATACCTGATCATCCTTTGTAGGGCTCGAGCACGAGATCTCGGTTGACTATTACGCGAACCGGATATCTCGGACGGATCGTCAGCGTCGGTTGACCAATCGGTAGTGTGTCCCAAATTGCAGCGGATATTGCTGCCTCGATTGAGACACAGGGCGTTATGACCGGCGAAATCGCCGCCAATGTCGGACAGGCTGCCATCGGTACCGCTGAAGTCGCCGCCAACATTAGCGACGTGAGTGAAGGATCTGTTCAGACGGGCTCGGCGTCGACACAAGTTTTGCAATCCGCCAATCACACTCCAACGAGAGCGCCCATCTGAAAGCGGCCGTCGCGAAGTTTCTTGTCACCGTCCGCGCTGCTTGAGTTGTAGAGAACGCATCATGGAATCGGACCGAATGGAAGGCGCTGGCGATCACAGCTAGTGAGTGCGGCCGCGCGCAGCTTGTTCGCGTTCCCGGCTAGACCTAGGTCCAGAAACTGGCATCGCTGTGGCGAACGGCAACGCCCAATAATGAACACAACCGGCCGATGAAATCACCCGATTCTAAATATCTGATCGATGCTCCTGCCTTCTCAGAGCATCATGGTCGCGAATGGCCGACGAACAAGACCACAGATATTTGTCTCTCCGCAATCAATCTTCAACGATCCCCCTTCAATACCTCCGATATGCGGTTGTTTCCGCGGAGTATGGAAGCTTCCGGCGGGCCGCTGAAGTGTTGTTGACACAGCAATCTACGCTGAGCCGTTGCGTTCACCAGCTCGAGGAATCGATAGGCGTGATTGTGTTCGAGCGATCGAGCGGCGGCGTCTGCGCCACATCGGCTGGCCGGGATTTTCTCCGGGCGGCGCGGTCGATTCTCGAACAAATGGATGCGCTGGTTACGTCAGCCAAGTCCAACGGACGCGGCGAGGCTGGCCGGCTGTCTGTGGGATTTTTTACATCGCTGTCGGCCGGCAATTTACGGGCGACGTTGGTAGATTTCAGGCAGCGGTGCCCGCAGGTCGCACTTGGCATGGTCGAAAGGTCGCGAATGCGCCTCGTCACCGCCTTACGCAATGGCGCTATCGACGTTGTCATCGCGACCGACGGGGGACACGTCTTTGACAGCAACGCCTTGCCGCTGTGGAGCGAGCGCGTCCTGGTGGCTTTGCCTGAGGGGCATCAACTGGCCGCTAAGAAGGCGATCTACTGGACCGACCTACGGAATGAAACAGTCCTTCTCAGCCAATATGATCCGGGTCGAGAACTTGAGGACCTCTTGTTGGCGAAGCTCATCTCGACAGCAGACCGCCCCAAGATCGAACGCCATGACGTTAGTAGAGGTATCATCAAGACCCTCATAACCATAGGATTCGGCGTCAGCCTGGTGGCCGAATCCGACATCGGCGTCGCTTTCGCCGGCCTGACTTATCGAGAGGTGCGAGACGGGATGGGACCGAGCCAAGTTCACTATTCAGCGCACTGGCGCAAGGATAATGACAATCCCGCTCTGGCGAACTTCCTCAAACTGTTGAGCGAACGCTATCCCCTGCCTTGCGCTGGCTGACCCTTGCGCCGTGCCTTCGCAAAGGCTCGATCGGTTGCCATGAACCGCGCTAGCATTGGTGCAACTAGCTTTCCCGGATCCGAGATCGATTGTCCGGTTTCACGGGCAAGCACGACGGCGTAGGCCGCGAGGTCGCGATGGACGTCGGCCGGCAGCTCTACGGTGAGCTTGACCGGCTTGTCATCGGCAATGGTGCCGAGTTTCAGCTTCGCCATGTATCTTTCAGCCTCTGTATGGTTCGAGCACGAGGTCGCGATTGACGATTACCCGCACCGGAAAACCCGGTCGGATGGTCAGGGTCGGCTGGATGTTGAGATTGCGCCGAACGACCTGTTGGCCGGTTTGGTTCAGGGAATCCCCTGCCCCACGGCGAAGCGCCTGTAGAATGGCGCTGTTTCCGTTGCCGGCATCCGAGCCGGATCCGAGTTCGGCTCCGACACCAAGCAAGGTCGACAGCAGCGCCGCCCTGAACAGCTCGCCCCCGTGATGATCAACCTCGTCCTGAAGCCCAGCATACCCGCCGGTATCGGCACCGGGCTGCCGCTCAAGGACGATCGATCGGCCGTTCGGCATGATCAGGCGTGTCCAGACGAGGAGGACGCGCGACTGTCCAAAGGTAACCTGGCTGTCGTAGATTCCGACTAGCCGCGCACCCTGGGGCACCAGCAGCCAGCGACCGGTCGGCGTGTCAAAAATGTTCTCGGTCACGTGCGCAGTGATCTGCCCTGGTAGATCAGAACGAATACCGGTGATGAGGGCCGCAGAAATTATAGACCCAGCCTGCACCACGAAGGGTGACGCCGGCTTCGTCACACGATCAGGGCTCGTGGTGCGGCGATCGACCGAGGCATTGACGAAGGCAAGCTTGCGATCCTGTCCATTTTGGGTAAACGCCTCATCGGATGATGGCGCAGCATTTGCGGTCGTTTCGGCAGGAATCCCTGCCGCCTGTGATCCCACGTTCGTTGATGCAAAAACCTTGCTGGTGCGCGCGGCCTCGCTTTCCTGGCTCATCCGCTGTTGTTCGGGATCCACTGCAAGCGGTCCAAACCGGGCTTGGGCCGCCACAATGGGGCGACCGAGATCGCCCGGCAATGGCGGCCCGAGGCGCGGGGCGTCGCGGGGGATACCCGCATAGTCGCGCGGCAGCCCGGCAAGACCGTCGGCCACATTGTGGTGATCGGTGCTGTAGAGTTCTTCGGAAGCTGGACCACGCGTGCGATTTTGCTGCAGGGCCCACAGCACGGCTCCGGCGATGAGAACGAGCGCGAGTGCCGCGCCGCCGGCCAAGACCTTTCGCGACAGGCGTGTGACCGGCGGACGTTCTGGACGCAGGCGCAGTGAGCCGGCTATCTCCTCAGCGCTTTTCGGCGACGGAGAACCAGTACCACCAGCGCCGGCGGTTTGGTTATCAGTCACGACGGCCTCCCGTCACTTCTGATGATTCGGACCCTTTGCTGGGATTCGCCGCCAAGCCGCAGTTCGGCCGCGGCAAACAACCGATCGACGATCAGCACGTTCCGATAGGCTCGGTAATTGACGATCTCAGGCTTGCCGTCCTGACCGACGGCGAACAGCGGTGGCATCTCTCCCTGGACGATGCCAGGCGAGAACTCGATATAGACTTTGCGGCCATCGTCATAGGCGCCGACCGGCCGCCAGGGCGGATCGTCACCCTCGATGGTGTAGCGATAGCGCCGCTGGGAAGAGTCGGGTAGGACTGGCGCCGGCGGAACAGCTCGGGCACGACCGGGCCGGTCCTCGGGATAGAACCATGCCACCGAGGGCATGTAAGGCTTTTCACGCGAGCGCAGCTCGATGAGATAGGTGCGCCGGTCGGTATTGACCACGAGGTTGGTCTCAATCGAAGGCCGCGTCGGCTTGACCATGATGTGGACGCGTCTGGTATCGCCACTTCCGCTTTCGGTGTCGCCGACGACCCATCGCACGGTGTCGCCAGCCGAAACCGGCCCCGACCCCGTGAGCTGCTCACCGGGCTCGAGTGCGATATCGGTGATCTGCCCGGGGCTTGCGTAGATCTGATAGAGGGCACCGGGACTAAACGGAAAGACCTGCACCGCGTTGAAGTAGCCGCCCTTTCGCGGTTCGACGCGTGCGGCATCATTGGCGGTCTCGATCCGGGTGACGGGTTCGTTGGCTTCTGCTGCGCTCTTCTTGCCTCCCTTCGCTGCCGTCCAGGACGGCGGGACGTGCAGGGATCGTGGACGATCCTCCACTAGCGATGGCGGACTGGAAAGTGGCGGGACATCGTCGTCGTAGCTGATCTGCGGCGGCTTGAAGGTGGTACAGCCACTGATTGCCGATAGGCAAACAAGCAAGATCGGGCCCATTACCTTGATCAAACTCGGGCTGGCGACTCCAGGAATCTGCATCCTCACTGCCCAAGCTCCTTCGACCAGTTGATGGCGTTGACATAGACCCCGAGCGGGTTCTTGCGCAGGCGATCGGCATCGCGCGGGGTTTCGATCACGATGGTGAGGATGGCGGTCCAGCGCTCGGTGGCGGCAAGCTGGCCGTTGTCGTAGCGTCGCTCGACCCAGGCGACGCGAAAACTCTCCGGCGAAGCACGGATCACACTGGATATTTCGACAGCGATCTGCAGCTTGCCGAGTTTGGCAAAGGGGTCGTTGACGCGGGCGTAGTCGTTAAGGGCCGCGGCGCCGCGGTCGGTCGTAAAGTCGTAGGCGCGCAGCCAGTCCTGCCGCAGCACGATGGCATCAGCCGGCAGCCCACGCACGTTTTCGATGAAGCGTGCCAAATGAAAGGCAATTTGCGGATCGGCCGGCTGATAGAAGGGATTGGCTGGGCCGACCGCCTGTGCCTGGCCGAGACGATCGACCTCAACGACCCAGGGCGTAATGCTTCCCTGTGTGGATTGCCAGACGAGACCGGATGCGAGTCCTGTCGACAGGATGAGAGATCCGAACGCCATCAGCCGCCAGTTTCTCGCCTGCACGCGCGCCGAGCCGATGCGTTCGTCCCAGACTTGCCCCGCTTTCTGATAGGGCGTTACGGGCGCAGACGTGCGGCCATAATGAACGGATGGTCGTTTGAACATCACGGCTTTCCTTCAGAGAGATCGACGGAGGCGCCTCCGCCACCATGGTCGGCCGAGCGCACGGCGTTGGTAGCGGCCGAAGCCCCACGGCTCATGGTCTGCATGCGCTTCATCCGTCTGGTCCAACCCGACTGAGTATCCGGCGGTGAGGAACTTGCTGGTACCTGGCCGGCACCATCTTCACCGGCCGCAGCGCCGCCGGCTGATGCCGAACTGTTGCCGGGACTTGCCGCGGCGCGACGAAGCGGGCTCGTCGCGGCGGACGCGCCGCCATCCGCGACGCCGGACAGACCACCCGCCCGAAACGCGCCGCTCGCGCTACCTGCCAGCGCCGCCGTGCCGCGTGCGGCGTCGGCGAGTGCACCGGTGACGCCGGCCGCAAGACCTGCTCCGGCCACCACGACACCACCGGCCGCTAACCCCGTACCAATAGCAGCGCCAGCGCCGAGCTGCGGACCGCCGGAGACAATGCCGTTGGCGATGCCGGGCCCAAAGATACCCAGGCCCAGCAGCGCCAATGCCGCGAGCACCAGGGCCATGGCATCTTCTATGGTGAGCTGCGCATTTCCCGGGCCCGGGGTAAACTGCGAGAACAGCGTCGAGCCGATGCCGACTATCACGCCGAGCACCATGACCTTGACGCCTGACGAGATGACGTTGCCGAGTACGCGCTCCGCGGCGAAGGCCGTCTTGCCGAACAGGCCGAAGGGGATCAGGACGAAGCCCGCGAGCGTCGTCAGCTTGAATTCAATCAGGGTGACGAAGAGCTGGATCGCCAGGATGAAGAAGGCGAGCAACACGATCACCCATGCGAGCAGCAGCACTGCGATCTGGACGAAATTCTCAAAGAAGCTGACATAGCCCATCAAGCCCGAGATCGAATCTAGAATTGGCCGCCCCGCGTCGACACCGACCTGCGCGATCCGTCCCGGGCGCAGGAAATCCGCTGACGACAGCGCAGTGCCCGATGCCTTGAGGCCAAGACCGGCAAAGCTCTCGAAAACGATTCGGGCAAGGTTGTTCCAGTTACCGATCAGATAGGCGAACACGCCGACAAACAGCGTCTTCTTCACAAGGCGAGCGATGATGTCCTCGTCGGTGCCCCAGGCCCAGAACAGGGCGGCCAGCGTGACATCGATCGCGGCGAGCGTGGTCGCGAGGAATGCGACTTCGTTACCAAGCAGCCCAAAGCCAGAGTCGATATAGCGGGTAAAGGTTTCCAGAAATCGATCGATGACGCCGGTACCACCCATCGGGTTACTCGCTCTTCGGGGTGGCAAGGGGCGGCCGAGCTCCGAGAACGCGTCCGGGATCTTTGTGCGGCGCTGACGAAGGCGGCGGAGCATTTGGTTGGGCATTGATGAAGGGAGCGGCTGGCGCTTTCCTTTGTCCGAGGAAGCGACGGCGATTCTCTGCCCAAACGCGACGGCATTCCTGGAGCTCTGCCGCCTGCTCGGAGGAGACCGTCCGGCAGCGTTCGAGCTCGGCAGCAGCCGGATCGGTCGCTTGGGTTAGCGACGATCCTACTGCGACACCGCCGCCATCGCCGCGAAGCTGAATTGCGCAAGCTGCGACGAAGAAGGCTGGAACGATGATTGCCGTGGCCACGACGAGCAGCTGCTTGCTTCCTTTGGGCCCGCTCATCGGTGAAACATCTGCACGCTTGAGGGTTGGTAGCCACGCCCGGGTGCGAGAAAGCGACGAAGCTGTTCCCTCCCCTGGTCCTGTGCGGCGACGCGCTGGGCAGTTTCGAGATTTTGTGCCCGTCCCTGCGCAGCAATCGCTGCGGTCAAGTCGGCGAGTTGCTGCGCCTGCAAGCCAAGAATTTGATTACCGGCCTGACTGGCCTGCAGCGCCCCGGTTGCGCCCTGACTTGAACTGATGAGGGCCGACATCTGCGTGCGGTTAGTGTCAAGGTTGCCGACCACGGTCGCCTGAACGCGCAAAGCATCCTGCAAGCCTGCTATAGAATTCTGCCAGCGTGTTTTCGCATTTGCGATCAGCGCCTGATCTGATCCGCTCGTTGAAGCCGGCGCATAGGTCGTCGAGAAGGCCTGATCGATCTGCTTGATGTCGTAGGCAATGCGCTGCGCCTGGGCGAGAAGCTGTTGGGTTCGCTGGATCGACCGCTCGAGTTGCTGCAACGAGGAATACGGCAGGCTGGCAAGATTCCTGGCCTGGTTGATCAACATCTGGGTTTGATTCTGCAGCGAGGTGATCTGGTTGTTGATCTGTTGCAGCTCCCGCGCGGCCGTGAGCACGTTTTGCGCGTAATTGCTGGGATCGAACACGGTCAGTTGGGCCGAGGTGGGCGAAACCGCACTTACGATGGCAATGGCGACGGCGGTCCTCGCCGCGAGGTAACGGAGACGCTTCATGACAAACCTTCCTGGATTCTGAGACCGGGAATGAGATCGGCAGCCCAACTCAGCCCACGCGCGGCGAGCCAGCCCATGACAAAGTCCTCGCGGCCATGTTCGGCGAGAACGCGCTCGATCATTGTCTGATCGGCCTTTGAGGAAGCCGCGGTGAAGGCGAGCGCGAATTCATCAAGACCCAGCTCGAACAGGCGATTGCCGCGCCGGGACTGGCAGTAGTAATCGCGCTTGGGCGTGGCGCGCGCCAGGATCTCGATCTGCCGGTCATTGAGACCGAAGCGCCGATAGATAGCCGTGATCTGCGGCTCGATCGCCCGCTCGTTCGGAAGGAACAGCCGCGTCGGGCAGCACTCGATGATGGCAGGCGCAATGTCGGAGCCGTCGATATCCGAGAGCGACTGGGTGGCGAAGATGACGGAGGCATTCTTCTTCCGCAGCGTCTTCAGCCATTCGCGAATCTGGCCGGCAAACCCTTCGTCATCGAGTGCGAGCCAACCTTCGTCGATGATAAGTAGCGTCGGCCTCCCGTCGAGCTGACCTTCGATACGGTGAAAGAGATAGGCGAGCACGGCCGGTGCGGCACCGGTCCCGATCAATCCCTCGGTTTCAAAGACCTGGACCGAAGTTGTTCCAAGCCGTTCAACCTCCGCATCAAGCAACCGTCCAAAAGGACCGCCAAGGCAGTAGGGTTGAAGGGCCCTTTTCAGGCTCTGGGACTGCAGCAGCACGGAAAGACCGGTCAGCGTGCGTTCGCCGATAGGAGCCGACGCCAACGAAGACAGCGCCGACCAAAGATGGTCCTTGGCTTCAGGCGTGATGTCGATCTTCTCGCGGGCGAGAATGGCTACGATCCATTCCGCCGCCCAGCCGCGCTCGGCCGCATCGTCGATCATGGCTAGCGGCTGCATGGCGACCGGTTCGGAGGCGCTTTCGGACAGCGCCCCGCCGAGATCGTGCCAATCGCCGTTCATGGCAAACGCCGCTGCCCGGATCGACCCGCCGAAGTCGAAGGCAAAGACCTGGGAGGTGGGATACCGGCGGAACTGCAGCGCCATCAGCGCGAGCAGTACGGATTTGCCCGCACCGGTCGGACCGACCACCAGCGTGTGTCCGACGTCCCCGACGTGGAGAGAAAAGCGGAACGGCGTTGATCCTTCCGTCCGCGCGAAGAACAGCGGCGGCGCACCGAGATGAGCGTCTCTCGCCGGCCCTGCCCAAACCGCGGACAGCGGTATCATATGGGCGATGTTCAGGGTTGAAACCGGGGGCTGGCGGACGTTGGCATAGACATGGCCGGGCAATGAGCCCAGCCAAGCATCGACTGCGTTGACGGTTTCCACCATGCAGGTGAAGTCGCGTCCCTGAATCACCTTCTCGACCAGGCGCAATCGTTCATCCGCGATGCGCGGATTCTCGTCCCAGACCGTGATCGTGGCGGTGACAAATGCCTCTCCGATCAGGTCGGAGCCGAGTTCCTGCAACGCGGCGTCGGCATCGATAGCCTTGTTGTGGGCATCGGTGTCGATGAGAGCCGAAGCCTCGTTGGTCATCACCTCCTTCAGGATCGCGGCGACGGATTTCCGCTTGGCG
Organism: Bradyrhizobium sp. URHC0002; assembly: GCF_054059515.1. Classification (NCBI taxonomy): domain Bacteria; kingdom Pseudomonadati; phylum Pseudomonadota; class Alphaproteobacteria; order Hyphomicrobiales; family Nitrobacteraceae; genus Bradyrhizobium; species Bradyrhizobium sp. URHC0002. Next base: position 8,247,201 of record NZ_JBSSCF010000001.1, read on the forward strand.
AACCATTGCCGCCTGATCTTCGTCAAAAGCTTGGTTGCGTCCCCCTTGTCGAGCATGATCGCCCGGGTCGACCAACGATAGGGGAAGGCAAGCCGATTGAGTTCGTCCAGGATGCCCGGCGTGGTCGCCGTCGGGAACCCGACGATCGTGAGTACACGCAGGTGTTGGCCGCCCAGCATCGGTTCGAGTCCGCCCGTCAGCGGCTGGTCAGCCAGCAGCGCATCGAGATACATGGGAATCTCGGGGACGCGGACGCGATGTATCTTGGTCGAGACGCAGGCATGCAGGTAGGTCAGGGTCTCGCCGTCATCGAGCCACCGGCACTCCGGCATGAACCCTTCGACCAGTTGCAGCACACGGTCGGTCCGGTCGACAAAGCCGCGCAACATCTCATGGGCGTCGGCAGCCTCACCGCGCTCCCGTCCCTCATAAAGCAGGCGCTCGGCACGCGCCGCATCCTCCGCCGGCGGCAGATACAGGAAGGTGAGGAAATAGGCTGACTCGTAATGGGCCCCTTCTTCCTCGAATTGAGCTCGGCGTTCGGCGTCGACCAGGGCCGATGCCACATCCGGGCAACTGCTCGGCGGATAGGCGTTCGAAGGATATCGCTGCGCCTCCACAAACACCGCCCAGCCGGACCCGAGGCGACGCAGTGCATTGTTGAGCCGGCCGGCAACCGCAACAAGTTCTGCTGGAACGGAGGAATCAAGATCGGGCCCGCGAAAGCGCGCGGTCCTCTGAAACGATCCGTCCTTGTTGAGGACGATGCCTTCGTCGACCAGTGCGGCCCACGGCAGGAAATCCGCAAGATGCGTGGTGGAACGGCGATATTCGGCGAGGTTCATCATCGGTTGCTCACACGTTCAGATGGGTGGGGATGCGCAGATGGCGTCTTGCTGTCTCGACAAAGAGCGGATCGCGCTTCGCGGCCCAGACGGCGGCGGCATGGCCGATGGCCCAGAGCACGAGGCCAGCGATCCAAAGCCGCAGACCGAGACCGAGCGCCGTGGCAACGGTGCCGTTGATGATGGCTACCGACCGCGGCGCGCCGCCGAGCAGGATCGGTTCGGTAAGAGCGCGGTGCACCGGAATTGCAAATCCTTCAACGGGCCCGTCCATCAGATCAGCACCCCCCCGCCGAACGAGAAGAATGCGAGGAAGAAGCTCGATGCCGCGAATGCAATCGACAGACCGAACACGATCTGGATCAGGCGTCGGAAACCGCCGGAAGTGTCGCCAAAGGCGAGCGTAAGTCCCGTCACGATAATGATGATCACGGCTAAAATCTTGGCGACTGGTCCTTCGACCGATTGCAGGATCTGGTTGAGCGGCTGCTCCCACGGCATGTTGGACCCCGCCGCATATGCTGCACGCGTTATCCCTCCAGAGCTGAGAGATACGGAAATGGCTGTTATTGCGCGTCTCAAGGTGACGCCTTTCATGATTGGTCTCCTGCTACTCGGATGAGGTAGTCACCGTCGGGCGTGAGGCCTTCGACGCGCGCGAGTTCTGCCAGCCGTCGGTCCGCTCCGCGGCCGGAGAGAACGGCAATCACATCGATGGTCTCCGCGATCAGCGCGCGCGGTACGGTGATGACCGCTTCCTGGATGAGTTGTTCGAGGCGGCGGAGAGCGCCTAGCGACGTGCCGGCATGAATGGTGCCGATGCCCCCGGGATGGCCGGTACCCCACGCCTTGAGGAGATCGAGCGCCTCGGCGCCACGTACCTCACCGATCGGAATCCGGTCGGGACGCAGCCGGAGCGAGGAGCGCACGAGGTCGGATAGCGAGGCGACGCCGTCCTTGGTGCGCAACGCCACGAGGTTTTCCGACTTGCATTGAAGCTCGCGAGTATCTTCGATCAGCACCACGCGGTCGGTCGTCTCGGCGACCTCGGCCAGGAGCGCATTCGCCAGCGTGGTCTTTCCAGTCGAGGTGCCGCCAGCCACGAGGATGTTTTGATGTTCTCGGACAGCGTTCCGTAGCCCTTCAGCCTGAGCGGCTGTGAGGATGCCGGCGGCGACATAGTCGTCGAGGGTGAAGACGGCCACCGCCGGCTTGCGAATGGCGAAGGCTGGAGCAGTGACCACGGGTGGCAGCAGCCCCTCAAAACGTTCTCCCGTCTCGGGCAACTCGGCCGTGACGCGCGGATTTGAGGGATGAACCTCAGCGCCGACGTGATGGGCAACGAGCCGCACGATGCGCTCGCCGTCGGCTGCAGCGAGACGCTCTCCGGTATCCGCCAGCCCTCCCGCCAACCGATCGACCCAGAGCCGGCCATCGGGATTGAGCATGACCTCGACGATCCCGGCGTCTTCGAGCCAGGCCGCTATCGCCGGTCCGAGCGCAGTACGCAACATGCGTGCACCACGGGATACCGCCTCGGACTGAAAGGAACGAACTGTCACGCTTACCCCCAAGGCCGCCGAGCCAAGGTGGCTCGCCCGATGGGGATCAGTAGAAAGAGCCGGTTGCGCACTCGCGCAACAAGCTCAGATCAAGTAACGTACGGTGGCGTAGCAAAAGAAGCAGACGGCGAAATCACTCACGGGGAACGGTTGGCGACGCTTGCGCCAATTCGATGTCCAGCGATATCTCCTGGGCCAAGGTCTGGCCCCTGGCCAGGCGGCGCCCCAGCGCTTCGACAAAACCCTCATAGCGTTCCCGGCCCTTGGTCTGTGCAGCCGGCTGCGCCGTGTCCGGCAACGGCGGTGTTGCCGTCAGCCAGAACCGCACGAACAACGCCAGCGCTTCATTTGAGATGGTGATGTGACGCTCCAGCCGCTCAACCTGCCGCGTCAGCCGGTCAAGACGACGGCCGAGCGCAGCTTCCATCCGCTCCGAATCATCTGGTGACAAGAATGACGCCAGCGCGGTTTCGACGACGAGCGCCTGAGGTACCCGCTTTCGGCTGGCGTGATCGGCAAGCCGCCTCGCAAGCTCCGGAGGCAAGCGAAACGTATGTTTGGTCCGCATCATCTCATCCTAGAGCTTAATACCATCGCCCGGGTCCATCGCGGTCTGGCGCGCTAGCCTGAGGACGTTCGTGCGCAGCGCGCGAGCGTGCACGGCGTCATCGTCGCCCTCGTCGTCGGTAAAGTCGAACTCCGGCGAAGGCGGTGAGGTTTTCGGTGCGAAATCTTCATGCTCTGGAAGCTCGGGCTCACGACGTATGCCAGAATTTGCGGGATCCTCGACGGCTTGTCGGAGGTCCGACAGGATTGCAGGCTTGGGCACATTTGTCTTTGGTAGGGCTCGCAACTGGCTCCAGTCGTCCGACGGACCGCCATCTTCGCGTCCATCGGTGCATGGTTCCGGTGGCGGCAGCACGCGCTCAGCCAGACGTAAATCCTCAAAATACCTCGCCTTCTTGGCACGGATGGGTGGCACGCCGGAAACCAGCACCAACTCGTCGTCATGTGGGAGCTGCATCACCTCACCCGGCGTGAGCAATGGCCGCGCCGTTTCCTGCCGCGAAACCATGAGGTGGCTGAGCCAGGGACTAAGCCGGTTGCCGGCATAGTTCTTCATGGCACGCAATTCGGTGGCCGTCCCAAGCGCGTCCGACACGCGCTTGGCGGTGCGTTCGTCGTTGGCAGCAAAGGACACGCGCACATGACAATTGTCGAGAATGGCGTTGTTCGGCCCGTAAGCCTTCTCGATCTGATTAAGGGATTGGGCAATGAGAAAACTCTTGAGACCGTAACCCGCCATGAAGGCAAGCGCGGACTCGAAGAAATCGAGCCGTCCCAACGCCGGAAATTCATCGAGCATGAACAGCAACCGATGCCGGCGACCCTTGGCCTGGAGATCCTCAGTGAGACGGCGGCCGATCTGGTTGAGAATCAACCGCACCAAGGGCTTGGTTCGACTGATGTCGGACGGAGGTACCACGAGATAGAGCGTGCTTGGCTGATCGTCCTCAACAAGATCGCGAATGCGCCAATCGCAGCGCCGTGTCACCTGGGCGACGACGGGGTCACGATAGAGGCCGAGAAAGGACATCGCGGTCGAGAGCACGCCTGATCGCTCGTTCTCACTCTTGTTCAGCAACTCCCTCGCTGCGGACGCGATCACCGGATGCGTTCCGGCTTCGCCGAGGTGCTGCGTCGTCATCATCGCGCGAAGCGTGGTCTCGATCGGGCGCTTCGGATCGGAAAGGAAACTGGCAACGCCAGCGAGCGTCTTGTCCTGTTCCGCATAAAGGACGTGAAGGATGGCGCCGACCAGCAAGGCGTGGCTGGTCTTCTCCCAGTGGTTCCGCCGTTCGAGCGACCCTTCGGGATCGACCAGCACGTCGGCCACGTTTTGGACGTCGCGAACCTCCCATTCCCCTCGCCTCACTTCCAAAAGGGGATTGTAGGCCGCACTCCGTGAATTGGTGGGATCAAACAACAATACCCGGCCGTGCCGACCACGAAAACCGGACGTCAGCGTCCAATTCTCTCCCTTGATGTCATGGACGATGCAGCTTCCCGGCCAGGTCAGGAGCGTCGGAACTACCAGTCCGACGCCCTTGCCGGATCGAGTAGGTGCGAAACACAGCACGTGCTCCGGTCCATTGTGACGTAGATAATGTTGCTGGAAACGGCCGAGTATCACGCCGTCCGCCCCGGCAAGCCCGGTAGCGCGAACCTCAAGCTGGTTCGCCCAGCGGGCCGAACCGTACGTCGCGGCGGTCTCCGCTTCCCTGGCCCGCCACACCGACATCGCAAATGCCACCATGATAGAGATAATTCCACCCGACGCTGCGATGCATGCCCCTTCGACGAACACGCGCGGTGCATAGGCATCGTAGACATACCACCACCAGAAGAAGGCCGGCGGAAGATAGACGGGAACGCCATGCGTGAGTTCAAACCACGGTTGGCCAAGCTGCGGCTGGTAGCCTAACCGCCACGCCGTCCATTGCGTCGCGGCCCACATCATGACGAGCACGACCGTCAAGACGACAAGGATTTGTCCCCAAAGGATTCTGGTCGCTGACATGCAACGAAAGATCAAATTACCCTTGTGGCCGAAGGCAACCTGCCGCAGCCAGTCAGCGCGTTCCCTAGCATTCCAGCGTACAATTCGGCTGGTCACAAGGTGGCAAAAAACGGGGCGACCAAGCCCGCCGGCCCGCTGCATTCCCATTGTGACTCTGCTGCCCTACAATGGAGCGTGACGACCCGGGCCTGATGCGTAGACAAAAGGGCAACCCCTGCACGCTGCGGCTTGGCTAGCGTACCCATAAACGCGGGGCGCGCCGCGTCGGGGATTATGTCCGCTTTGCTTCTAAAGCGACGCGTTTGGCGCTCAGCAGCGAAATCCCGCGAAGGGCCATAGGACTAAACCGCTCGCGCGGTAGGACGCTGCGGCGGGCGGCACAGCCAAGACGATAGCGCCACGGGGCGTCCTGTCTTGAGATCGAGGGGTTTCAACAACCTCACTCAAGACAGGAGCATCCCCATGACCGACGAGGCCATGAGCCCATTGCGGCGGCGCATGATCGAAGACATGACGATCCGCAAGTTCGCGCCGAAGACCCAACATGACTACGTGCAACGGGTCAAGAATTTCGCCGCGTTCCTCGGGCGATCACCCGATATGGCGAGCTTCGAGGACGTGCGGCGCTACCAGCTGCATCTGGCAGCGAGCGGCGTTGGCGTGCCGACGCTCAATCAGACCGTCTCGACGCTGCGGTTCTTTTTTAAGGTCACGCTCAGGCGCCACGAGATCGTCGAGCACACCCATGTCATTCACGAACCGCGCAAGCTGCCGGTGGTGCTCAGCGTGGAGGAAGTGGCAAGACTGCTCAATGCCGCGCCGGGGCTCAAGTACAGGGCGGCGCTGAGCGTGGCCTACGGCGCCGGCCTGCGCGCTACCGAGGTGATCTCGCTCAAGGTCTCCGACATCGACAGCAAGCGCATGATCATCCGCGTCGAGCAGGGCAAAGGCCGCAAGGACCGCTACGTGATGCTGTCGCCGCACCTGCTCGACCTGCTGCGGGCGTGGTGGAGGGCGGCGCGCCCGCAGGGCTGGCTATTCCCCGGCCGCAATCCGGCGCAGCCGATGACCACGCGCCAACTCAATCGCGCCTGTCACGCCGCGGCCCAGATGGCCGAGATCAGCAAATGCGTCTCGCTGCACACCTTGCGGCACAGCTTTGCCACCCACCTGCTTGAGCAGAACATCGACGTCCGCGTCATCCAGGTGCTGCTCGGTCATGCCAAGCTCGACACCACGGCGCTCTATACCCGCGTCGCCACCAAGACGATCAGCGAGGTCATGAGCCCGCTGGAGCACGTCGCGCTCAAGCTCAAGGAGATCCGGCCGCCCGGCTGACGCTGAGGCGCTTATGTCGCGCCCGGCTTTGGAAGTCGCGGATATCTTCCGCGACCATGGACCGGCATGGCGCAGAGCCAATGCCGGCCATGTCAGCCTCGGTCAGCTCAAGGTGATGTCGGCAATCGAGAACTGCCGCACCGCAGCGCTCGGCGGCCATGTCGCGCGCTGCGAGGACTGCGCCTATACCACGATTGCCTACAACTCCTGCCGCAACCGGCACTGCCCGAAGTGCCAGGGAGCCGCGGCGAAGCAATGGCTCGCTGCGCGCGAGGCCGACCTGTTGCCGGTGCCGTACTATCATTTGGTGTTCACGCTGCCGGCGGCCATCGCCGACATCGCCTACCAGAACAAGGCTGTTGTCTACGACCTGCTGTTCAAGGCTTCGGCCGAGACCCTGACCACGATCGCCGCCGACCCCAAGCACCTCGGCGCTCGGGCCGGCGTGACTTCCGTGCTGCACACCTGGGGCTCGGCCATGACCCATCACCCGCACGTCCACATGATCGTGCCGGGCGGCGGCATCTCGCTCGACGGCAAAAGCTGGATATCTTGCCGACCGGGCTTCTTCCTCCCCGTCCGCGTGCTCTCCCGCCTGTTCCGGCGGCTGTTCCTGGAGAAGCTGATCGTGGCGCACAAAGCCGGCCATCTGAAGTTCTTCGGCAATCATGCCGCTCTCGCCGATGCGCAGGCGTTCGCGGCGTATCTGGCGCCGCTGCGCCGAGCCGAATGGGTGGTCTATGCCAAGCGCCCGTTCGGCGGGCCACAGGCCGTGCTGGCCTATCTGTCGCGCTATACCCACCGCGTGGCAATCTCCAATAGTCGTCTGATCTCGCTCGACGAGCGAGGTGTGACCTTCAAATGGAAGGACTACCGCGCCGAGCAGTGCGAACGGCAGAAGGTCATGACACTCTCCACCGGCGAGTTCATCCGCAGATTCCTGATCCACGTCCTGCCACAAGGCTTCCACCGCATCCGTCACTACGGCCTGTTCGCCAGTGGCACGCGCGCCGACAACATCGCCCGCGCGCGTGAGCTGCTCGCCGTGGCAAAACCTGAAGGCCAGCCCACCGTTGCCGCCGTCGATCCCGGCAAGCCGGCTTGTCCATGCTGCGGCGGTCGCATGATCATCATCGAGGTCTTCGCGCGCGGTGCAACGCCACGGCACCAGCCGACACCTCCACCGATCGTCATCAGGGTCGACACCTCATGACCGCGTCACAATCCCGCAAATCTGCTCGTCCCGTTCGCCGGCTCTCGACCGGCCACGGCAGAGCGCGCTCTGACATCCAGCTGCCGTCTCAAATCGTCCGGGAATTCGCCGCGTTCGACCCGATCCACCGCTCATGCATGAGCCGCTTCACCATCGGCCAGACTGCTGGATCGCCTCGATTCCAATCACACACCTCATCCGCGGCGCTCAAATCCCCATAGCCCACGCCGCACCACCCACATATCCTTTCCCGCGGTTTCCTCCCTTGGAGGTTTGCGGACGCCGGCCCCCGGTGTGCGCCGAGCCACCGTCATGGGGGCCGGCATCCGAAAACCTTCACAACAACGGAAGTCGCGCCTTCACAGCCAATAGAAAGGCCGCTCTTCCAGAGCGGATCGAAGACGAACAGCCCCGAACTTGGGCCAAAGCCGACGTCATTGCCCGCCAGGAGGAACGCAGATACACGCAGAACACCGCGATTATCATGCGGCCGGTATTGATGCGCGGACCTCATGATCAATCTCGGCAGCGCCAGCAACTGCTTCCGATGTGTGAGTTTGGGAGCAAGATGGTGCCTTGGGTTTGGTGGCCAGCACCGTGTTGTACGGGTTGCTAAACACAAACACCTTCGACGTTCGCCAAATGATTCGCTCCAGTTCCACGAATGTGCGCATCTTTAGCCGGTACTTCCACAACAGCATGTGTTGAATGAAGTTCCAGGTTACTCCCCAAGCCAAGAATGGTAGTCGCCGATAGTGGATTGGGCTGAAGCCAAGTCGGCGCATCTTGTAGACGAGAAGATTGGCTCCGACAAAATTGTAGCGCCAATTCTCGAAGAAGGCGGTGACACTCAGGTAATCCTTGGTACGGCGACAATGATCCAGCGACCCCGGCGAATGGATCAGCAACCGTCCTCCCGGTTTGAGCATCCGCCAGCACCTAGCTAGCCACGCGTCCAGGTCTTTGGTGTAGCCAATCGACTCGAGCGCATAGATGGCATCAAAGTGTTCATTCGGGAGATCGAGGCTGTCGAAGTCGATGACGATCACCTGTCCACGCCCGCCAAGTCTCGCAAATTTCCGCCGGCAGATCTCCGCCTGCACAGATGAATTGGTCACGCACACAATTTCGATATTGCTCCGCATAGCGAGGTATTCGGCTGCCGCGCCGGAGCCGCATCCGAGATCCAGGAATCGCATCCCGTCTTTCGGCTTCAAAAGTGCATATTCGGCCTCATAAGGGTGCGAAAATGCAAATCGGGGAAACACACACGTGCTGTAGTTCGATTGCTCGTCGCGATACGTGCCGAACACATCATCATATGTGCGCTTTTCGTCGTCATGTTTGAGAAAGTCGTTCGGCTTTGGCGTCCACTCAATCAGTTGGCGCTGCTCGAATTTATTCAGCTGGTGGCCGATCTTGCTCGCGTCCTTCGGTCGGGTCACCAAAAGAAAAAGTACGTAATGAAACAAGTTGTATGCCGCAAACAACGCAACGATGACGGCCGCTACCAACTGAGATATTAGAACAGTATTCAAGGTTGCTCCTGTGATAGCTGAAAATTCTGCGAACTCGCGTTGCAATTATCAAATCACAGCAGTGCCGCGTCCTGCTAGAGGCTAATTTCCGGGTCGGGTCATTCGCGTCACTTTGACCGTGCGCCGCTCACTTCGGTTTTCCCCAATTAACGGACATTCTCAGGGTCAGCCGGACCGTCATAAAGCCCTCGCGCGGTTCTCCGGCAACTGGTCGAAGCCGATTCGGAGCCAGCCCATTCAATTGCGATCACTCTCCTTGCGAGTTCTGAAGCGATCGACGCACTTCCTGGAACAAAACTGGGTTCGTCACGAGTAGTGGCCGAGGAGACCAAACTTGCCATCACAAACTGCGCATAGCGCGGCTCTGTCAGATCTAAGACTTTCGGAGCAGTAGGGCATGGTAGCCTCCTCTTGGTATCATCCTCGACGTTCGTCGATCATCTTCATGGTAGCTCCTGTTCGTGCTAAAGATGACTACACACCACCCGACGAGAATGACCTTGCAACGCGGGCGAGGGAAATCACCTCTCGCCATAGAGTCGATAGACGATCGTTATTGCCGCCGCGCCGCGTGATGCCGTAGCGAGGAATGCCACCAGCCGCATCTGCAGAGACTTCTAAATCCGCCGCCGCCCTTGGACCAATCGAGGTTGCGCGCCAACGCGCGGCCTTCTTGACCATGTCACTTCCGGACTCATGCACCACAAAACAAGGACTTACTCGATCGCCTGGCCTTGGTGGCGATCGAAGGGACGCAGTCAGTAATCGTAGCCATTGTGATTAAGCGGCTCAAAGCATCCGGAGAAGCCGCTTTCCAGCCTAAGCTCCCCTGCCCTCCTGTTTGCCAATCACGCAGCGCCATGCCGCCAGGCGTTCGGCCGGATGCTGCTTCATCCACTCAGCGAGTTGCGGCGCGCCCACCAGGCAGGACTGCATCGAGACGTCAGCGAAGTCCGAGGTGGTGATGGTCTGCTCGTGGCAATTTGCCGGGGAGGAGAGACTGCAGAGCACGGCGATGATCTTGATCACGACAGGAGAACCCCTTTGCTACGATCGACGTTGGAGACGCTGTCCGTATGACTTACCGACGTCTTTCGTTGCTCGCAGACCGGATCAGCCGGCGGGAAGATGCTGTCATATATCGCACGGGCTTCTCGAATTAGGCGGGCTCGCTCGCGCTCGGACTTTGGGATAAATCGAATAACCTCGCCCATATTCGCTCCAAACCTAACTGGAAGATGAGTCCGTCTTTACATGACGGATATCATGTACATTTACACTTAGGAACTCTGCGCCGACTTTGAAGCCTCGCAGGCGGTAACGAAGGAATAAAAAGCTCGTGACTGGTCCGCGCGCCGGGCGTCCCAACGTCACTAGGCATTTCTTCCGAGAAGCCATGACCTACGAGCGCCGTCGGCGTTCGTGAGGCTGCACGATGCCCAGTCCCCCGAACGCAAGCAGGATCAAGACACAGAACGTTGGCCCCCGGTAACAACAGGATAATTTCCAGCGTCATCGGATCAATCATTCCCACAGTTCATCAGCGGCCGTGATGATCGCCATGCGGATGGCCGCGAAGTAGTCGGCGTTGATTCCCGGTACGCCACTCGCGTTCAGCGCCAGTTGCCGATAGCGTGAATGCTTTGGCCGCATCGGCATGCGAAGCTTGCTCAGCTGACAACTGGTAGTCCCCGGCAAGGGGGCTGAGGCTGGCTCGCGATCGCTGAGTCGGTCATGGTTTTGACGGCGCGGAGCAAAGTCCGTGCTGTCTCTAATATTCCTTCATTGTCAGATCTGGACCGTCATTAAGCCCTCGCGCGGTTCTGTGGCAGCTGGTCGAAGGCGATTTGGAGCCAGCCCACCCAATTGCGGTCAGTTTCCCTGCGAGCTCTGAGGCGATCGACGCACTTCCTGGAACAAAGCGGGGTTCGCCACGAGTAGTGCCGGACGAGACCAAACTTGCCATCACAAACTGCGCATCGCGCGGTTCTGCCAGATCTGAGACTTTCGGACCAGTCGAGCACTGCAGTCGCCTCTCGTTGTTATCGTCGCTGTTCGTCGATCATCCCGTTTTCACCGTCGCACTTCATTGGGCTGTGCGCTTTTTCAACGCATGCAGCCTAGGACGATCGCGATCATCGGATCAATAGAACGTAGGTGATCGTCCGGCATCTGAAGGGAGTACAGAACGAAACGAAGGCTTAGGCGCTCGCCCTTAAGCCGGCGCCGCGGCGCGCTTCGCGCCGTGTTCGCTGCACAACATCATCAAGCCCGAGAAGCCAGCATCGCCAAGACAATGATAGCACGCATCGGATTCCGATCGAACCGTGTGGCTCTGGGCAACTTGTTCCGTACGGAGAAGAGGCTTTGGTGGGCTCTCGAGTGCGCGTGGGAGATCTTCGACATCAGGACCGACGTAATGGTGAGTAGCACGGAGAATTACGGGATTCTTCGAGGCGCGATCGAAGTGCCTCGCATCTCCGATCACGACCGTGGCGGTCCGACCGCGACGCGAGTGTCCCAAAGAAGCCAAGCAGCAATGTTCGAACTACGTCAAAACGCACACATCAAGCAGCGAATGTTCAAGATCTGCTCTTCCCTGGGAAGCCACCGCCATTAAACTTAACCAGCAACCTTAATCAGCGTTTTTTCTTGCGGGGCGCTGTGGCCGCGCTACCGTCGCCTCATCGGTCACGAAGGTGATCTATGAGCGATAAGAAGACAAAGGCCGAGCTGCGTGAGATGCTGGCCGAGGCGGTCCGCAATACGCAACCCCAGCTGGTCGGTAACAGGCAACCCGAGCCTGTCGTCGACCCGCAACCCGAGCGGAAACGCAAACCGCAATCCCGTAACACGCGTCCAGCCTCGCAGCGCACGGCCGAAAATAAAAACGTTCGGGCATCTGCTCGCCGCAAGCAGCGGCGTAGATAATGCAGACGAGGATTCCATGATCGATAAATTGACGAAAGACCGCGCGCAACGACCGGCGGAAACGGCTTTTCTACCCGCACATAAGCGAAGGCCGGTAACTGAATACGAAAAAGCGCGGGAAGCCTTCCAAAAGAACTATGAACGATTGCGGGCTGAGCGATTAGCTAGGGAAGCAGCGAAGGCCAAAGAGAAATAGACCGTCGTTCCGTGGGTTGTTCAGTTATGCGCGAACGGATCAAGGCGAGGTTCTGGTCAACCCAACTGCTCAAGGTTACTACGCACACGCGTCCATGAGTTTACCGTAGGTCTGTGCAGAGTTGTGCCGCGCAAGGGCTGTCTCGTCGATTTTGCGCGGAAAGCTGGACCGGGAGTGAACGGTGGCAGTCCTCAATCTTCATTCGCGGCAACACCATTCCCCTGGCCATGGTTAAAACCCAACAAAAGTGCTTCGTCTTTTGCGTGGCCCAAAATGCCTGTAACGCCGTCTCATGCCTTTCATGAAGCACAAGCCAGGCCTTTCGCTCTACAAGCACGAGCGGTAAACCGATGAGGTTCAGGCAGGCTCCGCCCGCGGTTGCGAGAGGCGCCTTCACGGTATTCGGTAGGACGACCGGAGACGTGTACTTTCAGCACCTCGATAGGTCGCAGACTTCCAATACTCTCAATGATGTTTCTAAAACACAGTTGGAACACTCACTACTGCCAACGCAGTCATCGATCGCCTTGTTGGTTTGATCTGTCACACAGCTTGAGTAATTTTGGCCCTTGCCTTCCCCGAATTTCTGCCGAAACTTAGCGAGGCAGGATTTGCTCGCTCTTCCAGTCTGCGCGATCCACTTGTCACGGTCGATCGGCTCTGCCTAGGAACGTCGACCCAAGCAACATCGCGATGACCAAAGCATATCGCATGTTCATATCTCCGCCGGTGCAATCGGACGATACATGAAGGGCTGGACGGCACTCCATATTGACGCGCCCTAGACTGCTCGGACAGCAGAGCGCCCGTACCCGCGTAGTTTCTCGCGCGGGTGGCCTGAATCCGTTGTCGGTCATTCGCGACCGATCCGACCCCCTGCCATTTGATGTCAGCCTTGACCTGAAAGCGAGCTGATTTTTGCGCGTACGCGAAGTGACCAGGTCCGCTTACCCCTACCGGATCAAGCCGATGCTGCCCAACAGGCCGCATAGAGTTCCTCGGGTGAACGATCGTCCTGTTCTCAATTGCATTTTCCGGGTCCTGCCATCCGGAGCACCATGGCGCGATCTGCCGGATGCGTTCGGTCCCTACATAACTTTTCCGAATTATTGAGCCCATGCTCCTGCCTCCATCGCGGCAAGCGCGCCTGAAGCCAGGGCAAAGCGAACCAGAGCGCTGCAGCGATCTGGAGACCGACATTGAGCGCGAAGGCGGTCTGGTAAGCAACTTCCGGATAGTGCCCATCGATGGGAGCCCAGAGCTGAACCACGACACCGGTCAGATACTGCAGCACAAATGCACCGCCGATGTGGAAGACGTTCAGCGCCGCGTTGACGCGCCCGGCGATCTCTTTCGGAAAGTACTCGGCCAGGATTGCGTAGCCGAGAACAGTGCCAGCGCCGACCGCCGCGACTACAGCCCACGGGATAAACGATGGCAGGGGCAATCGCAGGATTAGCGCCAGTTCCGCCGCGATGAACACTGTGACGACAAGCCCGAGGAGCGCTCGCGGTCCGACACCGCGCCGGCGCAGCCGATCCGCCGTGACGCCCATCAGAAGTGCACCCAAGCTCAATGCGATCGCCATAACGAATAAATGCTGCAGCAGTGCCGCCCGATCGAGGCCCTCGACATCGGTGAGCCATGGTGCCGCCCATAATCCCTGCAGCGCCCAGGCTGTCCCAATGCAAGTCGCCGAAAGCGGCGCCAGACGCCAGAACCGGGGATCGGCATAGATAGTTCTCAAGCCCACCGCGGCTGTCCCGCTACTAACTGGCACCGCCGATTGCTCCGGCACGACCAGGTAGATCATGACCGCGATCCCGGTCGCTGCCGCGGCCAACAGTTCAAACAACCCTCGCCAGCCGACTGAGACGAGCAGCAGCTCGACCGGCAATGTCGCTGTCACAGCACCTAACGCCCCTAGCATGATCATCAAGCCGTTGAGCAACGGGACGCGATCTCCGGGAAACCAGAGCACGAGGGCTTTCAATCCGGCTGTCAGTGCAGCGGCCACGCCCAAACCGATGAACGCTCGGCCGGCAAGGAGCAGTGCATAGTTGTCCGACATGGAAAATATCGCCGCGCCCACGGCCGCGGCCAGCATCACTGTACTCTGGACGACCCGCGGCCCGTATCGATCTAACACGATTCCGATCGGTATCTGGGCGGCTGCAAAGGTCAGGAAGTAGACCGAAGTCAGGAAACCGAGATCGCCAGCGCCGAGGCCGAATTCCGACGCCAGTGAGCCAGCAATGGTCGCATTGATGGTCCGGAACAGAAATGAAATGTAGTAAGCGGCGACAAACGGCAAGAAGACGCGAAGAATCAATTGCCACGTCGGCGTGCGCTCTCGATCCCTACCGCGCGGGGATGCCTGCCGAAACAGTCGAAAACGCTCCGGTACCGCCCTGGCCTTTCCATGTACGATAGCGCCGCTCGCGAAAGGCTCAGTGCAAGGGTCTTCCGGCCTTTCCGGGAAAGTTAAACAGGCTGCCGCCCTCCCGGACGGCAGCGGCGCGTTCTGGTACTTCAACTAAAGCTGACGGCTTGAGCTCTGGTTCGCAAACCGGCGAGTGCGTGCCTGGTATCCTATCCCTCGAACCGTTCGGAGGATCCCGCCTCTGCGCATTGAGCCGGCCCATCGTCTCCTGGATGAGCGGCACCCCCATACTAACGCGCCGGCCGACTTGCGCCGCGAACTCCTCGAAGCGTTCGGCCCCAAGCGCACACGCACCAAGTTGGGCGGCCGCCGGGAGTATCGGTGTAACCGCGAGGTGGAACCGCGCATGAAGCGCGACGGCCTCATTCACAGTTCTGAGATTTCGGTCGAGCTGCTCAAGCTGAGCACTCATCGAAGCTAATCGACGCTCCATCGAGGGAGACTCGTCAACGTCATCTTCAGGACCAAGAAATTGCTCGAGCGCTGCTTCCACCAGCGCCGACTTCGTTGCGCCGGGACGCTTGGACGCAGCCGCCAGCCTTGTGGCCATGCGTTCGGAGAGATAGACGCCGATCCTGGGCTTCATTGCTGAGTCCCACCCATGCGCAAGGGCTCGGCTGTCGCACGTTTTGGACCGGCGGTGAATTCTGCGTTCGGGCACAAAGCTGCGTCTTCGGGGACATCACCGAACGGATAACCGCGGGCGTTCCATGTGATACGGCGGTACGCGCGAAAGGAACAACGAACCTGGTCTTCCCATGCGTGAAGGTCAGATCCAAGCTCATGAACGAAAATGATCGGACAGTCCTGGCCGGTCTCTTCACAACAGAGCTTCACGCCGGCGGCATCGACATACGGCATTGCATTCTTCCTCCATCCCGAACAGACGCGTCGGGACGTAGGAATAGACGATGAAGCCGAGGGGCAATCTCCTCGTCGTTGCGATCGCAGCCTCTCGTATCATGGCGAAGAAATACCGGGACGGCGGCCGATCAAAGCTCCAGCCCTATCTTCCTGCCAAAGGTCCAGCTCACGCGCCCTCTAGGCATTGCGACACCAGAAACCTGCTTTCCGAGTTGCTGGTCCAGTGCCGGACGCCACGGCACGAGCTGGAAACCCAATCCGTCGTCAATCATCGCAAACCGCCCCGACGCGAGCGTCACACGCTGGCGATAGACGCCCGAAATGTGCTCGCCCTCCACCAAAGGGCGGTGGGCGAGTCCGGTCCCGGCAGAGAGGTTTGATATGGCGGTATCCAACTCCCGGCGGCGCAACGTCTCAAGAAGATCGCGCGCGAAGATGACCCGCTGCCCCTGACGTCGGGCAAGGCCCTCCCCGGTGAGATGATCGATCCGACGCTCCATCGCATCACGCACTTCGGCTCCGAAGCCGCCGCCGCTGGCAGCCGGCTCCCGCGCAAGCAATTGTCGATCAATCCACGTCGCGCCTGGTGCAGTGACCTGGGCCTCGATAGTGAAATCAGATCGCGTCGCAAGCGAGAAGCGCCTGCGCCCCCTCGCATCTTCATAAGCGCGCGCCTCGACGACTGCGCCGGGCCTGGCATCGCCGGTCATTTCGAGATCTGAGAACCTGAGATGATGGGTTCGGCCATCGACGCCTTCGACAATGGCGTAAGCGGTGTCCTTCAGCTCGTCATCCAGACCTCGACCCACCAACCGACCGAGCACGGGATCGGCAAGACTTTCCCCGTGCAGGGCGAAGCTGGAGATATCGGGTTCGCGGCCGATGCCGGTCATGGCCCGATGCATGGTCTTGATGATGTCGCCCCGGATCGACAGATCTCGAAGGGTCTGCTCCATACCCGGCTTCAGGGTCCAGCAGGCTGACCCGGTCCGTTCAGCCAGGCCGAAGCGCTCCAACTTCAAAGCTCGCCCGATCATTAACCGGCGCAGTTCCGGATCGTGCTCTTGCCCTCCGGGACGAAGGTCGGCGACCCCGCCCCCCTCGTCCGCGGCATGGCGCAACGCCCGATCGAGACTCGTCCATCGTTCCGCCTCAATCTCCCTCTCCAGGGTGGATCTGATCTCGTGCTCGCTCCGCGGTCCAAGCTCGAGCGCGACACGTTCAGCGGCGCGATTCCGAAAGCCTCGGCTGATGTAGTCACGGCTGATGACGAGGTCCCGGCCGTCGCCGCCCCGGCCGCGGATCAGGACATGGACATGCGGATTGTCGGTGTTCCAGTGATCGACCGCCACCCAATCGAGTTTAGTTCCGAGATCCTGCTCGACGTCGATCATCAGCTCCCGCGTAAAGGTGCGGAGGTCGTCGAGTTCGGCGGCGTCCTCGGGGGAAATGATGAAGCGAAAGTGATGTCGATCGTCCGAGCAACGCTCGGCAAATGCGCGCTCGTCGGCCTGATCGGACCGCGCATCGAACAATTTGGCATCGACCTCATCTCGCGTCACACCTTCACGTTTGAGGTAGTTTACGTGTTTGGCCAAAGGCGGTGCCGACCGGAGTCCTGTGCCCCGATTGCGGACCACGCGCGCATTGATCACTACCCGTCGTGACGGAGAGCGCATCGAAAGCGCCAATGCTGCAGATCGCCCTCGGCCGAAGCGCGAGCCAGAGTTTCGTCCCTGTCGGCCAAAGTCCTTACCTGTGTGTCCCGCCTTCCTGGCCGCGCGCATAACCTGGCCGACGAAACTCTTCGATTTAGTCGCGCCTCGTCCGACGTCGCGAATGCGGCCAGGGCGGATGCGAAGATCGTTGTCGTGTTCACTCATGATGGCTTTACCGTGAGTTCACAAAGACCGGCGTCTCTCGACACGCTGATATCTTTGGGATTTTGGAAGAAGCGCCGGCAGGCAGCTTTGTGCAATGCTGCAGAACCCCTACTCTCGCAGCCACAACCAGCTCGACGGCAGTCGGCGCTTTTATCTTGCCGTCCGTGGCTCGCTTGATCGTGCTGCCTTCTTCTCACAGTCCCATGTACGAAAAATCCCGACAGCGCGCGATTGAATACGACTCCACTAATTTGCTGACGGAAGGCTGTTGGCGACGTGCTCGCGAGGCGGTCAAGTGGTCGACTTTGACGATCACCCGATGCCGCGGCCCTGCGAGCTCTGGCCGGGATGGAGGAATGCGGCTGTATTCGAAGAGTTAGAGGCGCGGCTGTTTGAGAGCATGAGCAACACACGGTTAATTCTCTCCATCCGTCCAGATCGGCAGCGCTCGGGCGATGATTGCAGAGGCCGGGATGGGTCCGAAGTAGCGGCCGTCCAGAGAATCCGACGACTGCCAATTCATGAGGAAGACGTCAACTTGCGCGACGACGCGGCAGCCCTGCCAGATCGGGAGCGGACGGCCACGCCTGTCGCGATCGCGCGCCTCGCCAAGTCCAATTCCATCGACGCTGATGGTGAGGCCATTCCTGCAAACCGTTTGCCCGGGGAGTGCGAGGACGCGCTTCAGCATCGGCACGCCGCGCGGCAGATAGCTGCCCTCAGCAAGGAACGCTGAAAGCGGCTCCGGCGGCAGGACTGCAACCAGTTCGGTGACAAACAGCGTGTCGACGGGTTGGAGGCGATAGAGCCCAAACGGGACACTCTCTGAGGCGTTCCAGACGTACAGGGGAACAGGCTTCACGCAGATCACAGACGTAAGCAAGGCGACCGATCCGAACATTGTCAGGAGCGTCGTTATCTGGTGCTTCATGGCGCGATCTTCCGGCGTTGAAGCCAGATCTGATGCCGCGACCGCGTGTAGGGCCTCGGCGCCTCTCCGACGGACAGGCGGTTGTGTGCGTGATGCCAGTAGTCAGGCGCTGCGTCGGCAGCATTGATGCCGAGCGCCTCCACGGCGTCAATCAACTGCAGCACCCGCTCGACTTTCGGCCAGCCGGAGAGCCGCAGCAAGATGTCGCCGCCGGGACGTATATAGGGCACGGTCGCACAGCGCTGACCTGGCGCAACGGCTCGCAAGATATCGATCTTCGAAACAACGGTTCCGTAGTCGCTGGATGTCCAGCGCACGAAGGCGAAGATGCTCCCCGGTGCAAATGAGACGACACGGCGTCGTCGGTCGAGTATCCGTTCGGCCGCTACCCGGCCGAACCTGATCCAGTTCTCGATCCGCTTCTCAAGCCACAGCAGTTCGACATGTGTGAGGTCGCTCATGCAGCTCCTCCGCGGTGATGGAGGATCTCGATCGTGAACAAGTCGCCATGCCCGACGGCAACGCATATTCCGCGCCCAAAGGATGCGATCTTAGAATGGTCGCGCAGGCCGGACGCAATCGATGACGAATTTGCTCTGCCCAATCGAAACAAGGACAGGGTGCGCCTTGCACCCAGCTCCGCCGACTGCGGCAATCCCTTTGGAGCGCTAAACCACTGTAAAGCACGATCGGCGCCTAACTCAGCAGCGGTCCAATTCTGGAGTCGCGAACCGTCTTTGCCGAAGCGATGGCCGGTTCGCACCCTTTGGTGTGAGTTCACGAACGCCCGCTTATCAACAGCCTGGAAAACGCGCGCTCCCGTTAGAAAGAATCCGAAGGATTCCAGGTTAGTAAAGTTACGGCGGCCGCAACTCGTTGAGAGCCAAGACGTTTCATCCGATTTTGGTCCCCAATAACACGAGGATCGGGTCCCCGTTGGCACGTCAGTTGTAGTCCCCCATAGCACGAACTGATTCACAGGTTTTCCCCCGGGCTAGCATTCAGACCGCGTTTGCGCAGACGCGCCGCAATGGGATCGGCGGCAATCGGCGTAAAGGCCAGACGCTCGTCGCCTCGCAAACCGCGCTCAATGACGAGTTGGTAGCCCGGCAACGTCTGACGGCGGACAATCTCGCGCAGGTCGTAAGCAAAATGTTTGAGCGGCGAGAGGCTGCCGGATTTGGCATGGAGATGAACAAAGTCGAAGCTCCAGCCACCCTTCTGGCTGCCGCCGTGCTTGCGAACAATGCGATAAAGCCAGCGTTCGAGCCCGCCCGTCAGGTCGAAATACGCCCGGTCGATGGTGAGCACGAGCGCGTCATCCAGCACACCGGCATAGAACCAGTCCGGCAGGATCAGCTCCAATCCGCGGGGCCGGCCGTGGGCGTCGGCCGTCTCTTTCCATTCATTGATCCAGGAGAATCGGTGCCGCCGCCGATCGGTCGATTGACGGATCGATGTCATGACAGTGGTCGATTGCAGCCGGTCGAGTGCGGACTTGAGACGGTCGTAGTCCCGAACGCTGGTGCCGCGACCAACGAAGGTCAGAATTTCATACGGCGTCGCCGCCATCAGGCGGGAGGTTTTCAATCCGCCGTCGCGGGCCTCGACAATCTGCGACGCCGCCCAGATCAGGACGTCAGCGTCCCAAATGGTAGCCATGCCATGCTCGGGCACGGCTTCGACGCGAATGGCAATCTTCCCGGCGCGGAAGTCGATAGGAGCGACTCGCCGCGATTTGGCGAGGGAGAAGAACGGATAGGCCATCAAATCCTGCGCATCGCGTGGCGCGAGATCGCCAGACAGCGCCCGGAAGAGACTTAGCTGTTCCCGTTCAGAAATGTGTCTGTGTCGCATCGAGATAAATCCCCTGTCGACCTTCAGCGACGCGGCCGGCCGGCATACGGTATGGGCGCATGCCGCTTTGCCGGCAGCACGGTGCCTGCGCCAGGATCAGTGGTCGAAGTCTTGGCACCGCGATCGGCCCAGGCTTTCAGGTCTTCCAGCGCATAGACGACGCGTCCCCCGAGCTTTCGATAGGCGGGACCCGTGCCGTAGGTTCGGTGCTTTTCCAGGGTCCGCCCGGACAGACTGAGAAATCGAGCAGCTTCTGGCGTCCGCAGATATCGCTGCGGCAAGCCGGCGTTCGGATCGGGCATTTGCGAGGCTCCGTGATCGTTTCGAGAGCGACCGCGTTGGGTCGCGCGTTGACGGTCACGATGGCGGAGTAGAAAGACCTAGGGGGATGCCGAAGATGCGGGGGCGATTTTCGGCACCCCTTGCCCTATTCCTTGCGAGGTGGTGGACGAAGCAAGGCGCGATAGCCGCCACGCATCAAGGCTAAGCCAGCCTGCACCAGGCGGATGGTACGGCTGCGCAATTCGTGGGTCTTCCAGGCGCTTTCCGGGATGCGTTTTCGGCCGAACAGCACCTCGGCGATCACGCGATAGGAGGCGCCATCTATGTGACCATCGAGCGCTCGCAGCGCCAATGCCAACCGTTCGCTCCGCTGTGCCGAAAGCTGATGGAAGGGAGGTCCTGACGGACGACCATTGATGGCGCGCCACAGCCGATGTGAGGCATGCGCGCGGATCTCAAAATCCGCATCGAGCGGCAGTTCGGCTGCATAAGAGACGCCCAGCTGTGGTGCCTCTTTCAGCCAGAGGTGATGTTGCGCTCCCTGAATGCGCAACACGGCGTGCCAGCCGTCCGGTGCCTGTCGAATGCTGCCCGATGCAAGGTCCGCGCGCGGTAGGGTTGCGCCGATGGCTCGCGAGACGGACGCGCTGCGCACGACCCGGACCACCGCGGGCAAGGCCTCGGGCGCCCAGAAGATCGTCTGTTCATAAAAGGACCCCTGCGGGTCATGAGCGAAAGCAGACGCCCCATCTCCTCCGGAATTCGGACGTCACTTGCCCGTCTTTCGATCGAGCGTTCCGGTAAGCCATTCGATAGTTCGTACTCCGCCGGAGTGACTCCCAAGCGAAATCTGCCATCTCCCCTGATTTACTGGCGTGCTGATATGCCTCCGGTGAGCGCCAGTCGATCTCAGACACTGCTCTGATCCCCTGCCGTACAACGATTACGGCCTATCTCTATGAATCCCGGAGTTGTTGGGGAAGTCACCAATTCTGCATTGCGTGATGCCTACAGGCGATCACGCCCTCGGCGGAAGAATCTTGTTCTAATTACGAACTCCGGAAGACATTCTTCGCTATTTGGTCGTACCGCCACGAAGTAAGTCGCGATAGCCGTGGTCTGCCATCCATCTTGCTCGTGCCAAGTGACTATCAAATGCGTTGCGGGCGCGCGCTGGCTCGCGATCCGGATTGATGTGCAGCACGATTTGAGTCACTTCTTTCCAGTCGGCGCCAGCGGCTTCGGCATCAAGAAGACGCCAATAGGTCACCAAATGCTGTTCGTCATAGGTCGTCAGCACCGCATCATTCGGCGCCACGTCCGCAACATCTGGATCTAACGCCGGCTGTTCCATGTAAGCCTACGCGCGGACTTCGCTAACTGCACTCGAGCCGAACTTACCGAAATAGTACGTCTATAGCCAGTGGTTTGATGGCCTACTAAATGGCTGCTTTAGCGCATGAAAGCTCGTGCGCTTGTTGCCTGGAATGTGCGCCGGATCCGCGTGGATCGCGGCATTCCGCAAGAGCAATTGGCTTACGATGCCGGGATTGACCGCTCATATATGAGTGGTCTTGAGCGGCAATCCGAGAACCCGACAATTGATCTTCTCGATCGGATCGCCGGTACGCTGGATGTTCATTTAGCCGAGTTGTTCGTTCAGCCACCCAAAGGAGCAACGACGCCCAAGCCTTTGCCCAAAGGTCGCAAGCCGGCGCCCCCTCGTCGCAAGAAGAAATAGCACCGCTCACGCGATGCGTCAGCCACGTCGATAACATTTTTTTGCCTGATGAAGAATTCTGCAGAGATCGCGCAAGACCAAGCAAAAAAGGAATGATGAGCCTGGGGCGGATCTAATTGGCGCCGTTGGCGAGCCATCTTGCTCGGTTGCAAAGAAAAGCCCCGCCCGAGCAACTCGGGCGGGGCTTGGCGGAGGTTGAGTCTCACTCCCCGTTCTTCCGCGGCCGCGACCAGAGCAGAGTGTAGCCTTCGCCGCCCTCGTCGTCGAACAAGTTCGCGTAGATCGGTGCGTTGAACGAGGGATCGTCGAGCTTGAGCGAGAGGTAGTCGCGGCCCTCCTCGGAGCGCTTTGACCAGGCCGCCCCGATCTCGGCCCTGCCCACATAGATGCGGTGGCTGGGAGCGTTCTCGTTCGTGCGGTTGGTCTCGGCTACGATGCGGACGCCTTTGGCCTGCAGGCTCAGCGTGATGATCTCGCCCTGGAAATCGTTGCCGACTTTCTTGAAAGAACCGATGGTAGCCATGTCACTTCTCCTGTTTGTGTTTCAAGCCCGCGACCACCGCGGCCTCGATGGCGATCTAGAGGCCGAGGACGATCGGCGACGCACCCGCTGGCGGGCCGGAGCGCAGCGGAGGACGCCGTTGCGGCGACTTTCTTGCCTCGCGAGGAATGGGCGCACGCCCAGGGGAAGAAAGTCGCATCAACGGCGTTGCGGCTCAGACGATCGAGGCGAAGCCGGTCTTCGGCCAGATCAAGCCATCAATGAGGCCACGTGGGTCCGCGTGCTGAACCGCAATCTCCGGGGAAGACGTGGCGTATCTTGGTTGTGCTGAACAAGGGGTCGGAACGATCTGTGCAGAAAGAGAAACAATCTACTGCCAAAGGCGGTATCGTCTCCGAGGGAATGATCGAGATAGGGCGCCGCTGCGCCGCAGCTGGGTGGGCCACGGCCGAAATAGCCGCCGCGTGGTCGAGGCACCTCGAGGAGGATTGCGCTCTCCCCGATCAGGTCCCGACCATCGCTCGTTCAACGCGCCGATCTACGCGAACCTGTTCGACGAAGACGGTGGATGGTCATCCATCGCGGGTGGCGGCCACAAGATTTGGATGAGACGGCTTCTGCACCGCCTCAGCCGGCTCGAACGGGCGGGCCTCCGCAAAGACGATCAGGCGCGTCCACGCCGTGCCGCCAAGGCAAACCGCTCCCACGCAAGCGAAGGCCTCCCGCCAAGCTGGCGAATCTGCCCCGACCTGCGACAGCGCGAATACGAGATGATAGCCAGCGACGGCGGCAGGCAAAGCGAAAGCGTTCGCGATCGCGATGCGCAAGGTCAAGGATCGAGTAACGGCGACGGCGGTCTGACCGAGGACAAGCGTCACTGCGCCACCGGCCATTCCGATGAGCAATGCAACGACAGATCCGGCGCCGCTCTGTAACGCCGTCATCCCAATACTCAGCGCGAAAAAAAACGGCAGGGCATACACTGCGAGCGCAAAGATCGCCCAGCAGAACAGACCGATGCCGAGTGTGTTGAGAACAAGCCCAAGGGCGAGCATGGCGGTGGCTCCATGTAAATAGATTTGCCAGTCGCGCCTTCCACCACCACCACGGCGCAACTTCCGACATAGGATCGAAACGAGGCGGAGTTGCGGCGATGCAACTCCACCTGGTGGTTCAGGTAGTAAAGACGGCGCTTACGCGCCGCCACCGAACTTCCAGACAGGAATGCCGAGGCGTCTTGCCTTGTCGGCGAGGTTGTCCTGGATCCCCGTGCCCGGAAAATGCATGACGCCGATTGGCAGTAGTTCGAGCATGGTGTCATTGCGCTTGAACGGAGCTGCCTTGGCGTGCTTCGTCCAGTCCGGCTTGAAAGCGATCTGTGGCACCTTCCGGTTAGTCGCCCATTTGGAGGCAATCAGTTCTGCGCCCTTCGGGCATCCGCCGTGGATCAGGACCATGTGGGGATGCCTGACATGCACCTTGTCGAGACGATCCCAGATCAGACGGTGGTCGTTGAAGTCCAGGCCTCCCGTGAGCGCGATCTTCGGTCCTGACGGTACCATGACTTCGGTCTCGCTTCGGCGCTTGGCGGCGATGAAGTCTCGGGAGTCGATCATTGCCGCGGTGAGCGTGCGGTGGTTGACGAGTGATCCCGATCGAGGGCGCCAGGCGGAGCCAGTGTGGACCTCAAAGAGTTCGATGGCCTGATCGCGGAAGAGTTCCAGGCAGTTGCGGCGCTCGATCAACGTGATGCCTTCGGCCGTCAGACGCTCGAGTTCGACCGATCGTACTTCCGAGCCGTTCTGCTCGCGCTGGCTCTTGCGTTGCGCCTGCTCGTTGTCATCAAGCTGGCGATCAGTTCGTTCTGCGGCACGATGGAAGAGGTTGACAGTCGACCACAGCAGATCCGGAAGGTCCGGCTCGAGCCGCGTGTCGCTAAGGGTAGCAACTAGGGCATCGAAGATATCGGCGACGGCACCTGCGATCATCCGACCTTCGGGGAGCGGTCTCGGATCGGGCTGGTCGTCAAATGGACGGTAGCCGAAGAGCTGCAATTCGTTGAGCACGAGGTCGGTCGGAGATGCCGTGCGCGGTCGTTCGTTGTCGTCATGATCGCTCATGGGAGAAGGTCCTTTTGCCGGATCGGCCGCGCCCATCGCGGCCTTCGTGGCGATCACTTGAGACGGCGGGCGGAACGGGCCAGAACCCGGAGCAGCGCGGAGGGCCGGAGCGCAGCGGAGGATGGCGAAGGCCGGTTATTTTGCTTCGCGATGCAAAGCGCGCCTTCAGGCATTGATAACTGTCGTTCCATCGACAGCGCGCGGCGGAAAATAGCCGAACGCAGCCATTGGAGGCCCGGGCTGGTTGCCGTCCGATCGCCCTCTAGAAGGCCGTGGTCGCGCCCTCTACGGCATTGGGTCCGCCTCGACTGGGCCATAGACGTCCACAAAACCCAAACGCGCCTATACGAGAGCGGTCGACGAGCACAGAAAGCGGACGATGTCTTCCGGTACGAGCTGAATCCGCAACGCCGCCCGGAGGACGTCGAGCCCGAAGACGTGCAGATCCTCGTTGAAGTCGCCTAGCCGAGGTGACAATGGGATTGCTTCGATGCCAGCCGCTTCGGCGCGTTGCAGGAGAATAGCTTGCACCGCCTCTCCAGCAGTATCGGCGTCGCGAGCGATATAGAGCCGACGTAAGTTCGACGATAGCGACATGGCTGAGAGGTGATTGGCTGATAGCGCGGCGGCCATCGCCAAGGCCGGAAGTACGCAGCGTAACGACAGCATGGTCTCGATGCCTTCGCCGGCGACAAGCACGTCGTCGTCAGGTGCCCCGAAACGAACCGCGTTGCCGAGCAGGTCGCCCATCGCTCGCCGCGGCGTGTCGATCGGAGCCTTACCGAGCCGAACCCGATCAAAGCCATCTGGGTCGAGCCAGGTACGGTGCACGCCGGTGATCCTGCCATCGAGGTTGGTGACGCAGGCGATCATCGCCGGCCAAGTCTCGGTCGGCAGCTGTTCGTCAGGCCGATAATAGCAGCGCGGATGGAATCGCAGGCTGCCAGCATGGTGCACGTGGGCTATTCCTCGCCGCTGCAAATAGGTCTCGGCGACGGTACCCTCGATCGGTCCTGATACCGCAAACAGCCGTCTTGCAGCCTCTTGTGAGCCAGCCAGTGCTGTCGAACGAGCGGATCTCGGGACGAGTCCCGGTTCAGGGCGAGGTAACTTGAGAAACCGCCTCGCCTCCTCGGCGACCTTGCGGAAGTCGCGCAAGCCTAGGCTTTCGCGGATGATGTCCAGGAGATCGCCATGCTCGCCGGTTGCGGCATCAGTCCACTTGCCTGCAGGCCCTTTCGGCGAGTGCTGGAGCCGCACGAACATCGAGCGGCCCGGGGTATTGTGGACATCACCAACCAGCCAATAGCGCCCCTCGCGCTTACCATTGGAAAGGTAGTGGCGGCACACCGCCTCGGCCTCACGCGCGAGACGCTGTGCCAGTTCCGAGGCGTCGCGGGGCATCACGCGGCCTCCCACTCGGCGATGCGCTCGATTGGGTAGTGATCGAGGACCTTCGCCAGGACCTCGTTGCCGCTCGCATCTGATGGCACGAACGTGCGTAGCTTCCAGGAGATGATCTCCGCAAATAGCCCGTACGCTCGCAGTCGATCACGCATCGTGTCGGTGAATCCCGACAGTTCGATGCGGTGTGCGCCCATGACTCGGACGCGGCGAAGCTGGAGGCCTTCGGCGAGGTCGAGGATGGTGCGCCCTTCCATCAGTGCGGCGAAGGCGGTGTCCGGCGCCAGCTTAGGCGCGTCGGAGCTAAGGACATTCGCGACCCAGGCAGCCGATACCTTGCGGCCGATGACGCGTTCGCCGGCATCGGTCTGCAGGCGATAGACCCGCGTCGACTCGTTCGGCAGCCGCTTCCAGATCGGCAGCAACAAGCCCGCCACGACGTGTATCGTGCTCTCAGAGAACTCAGGCACCTCCGCAAGCTCGGTCAGCCAAGCCGCGCTGAAACGCTCACGGTCAGCTTCGACCCAATGGCTTTGCGCCATCATTTTCAGTGGAACGCTGTGCTGGTCCATCGGCCGGATCAGCCGGACGCGCCGTTCGATCTCGCCGTCATCAAGCATGAAGCTCGGAGCCGGGATCTGAATGGCGGTACGGCCCGAGCGCGCATTGATCAGTAGGACGGCACGATGATCCGAAAGGCGGCCGAGGGCATCATCCAAGGTCACAGGACGATTGCGCTGGCGCCGGGTGATCGTGAGGAGCCGGGTCTCGGCGCCCGTCGCCGGATGTGCATAGATCGTCCGCCGGTCGGTGACGACGAAGCTCTCGGCATGCAGCGTTTCCAGTCCGACGTCGTAGGTGCCGGACGCAATGGCACCATCGATGCGGGCGGTCAGTAACTGCTCGAAGGCCGTGAAGAGAATATTCTGGAGCTCAATGGTGAGCGCCAACAACCTGTTCAGGAAGGTCGTGATCGGCGGAAGCTCGTCCTTGATGCCGTTGGCATCCATGAGTTTCAGTCCGGTCGCGTCTTCGAACCTCTCGAGCGAGCAGCCCTCGACCTTGCCGCGCGCGAGCAGCATATAGACCTGGCGCAACGCATCGCGGCCGTACTGGCTTTCGAGATTGTCCTCGGGCCGGAACAGACCCTGTCCTCCGGTCTGACGCTGGCCGCGCGTGATGGCGCCTAAGGTGTCGAGTCGGCGAGCGATCGTGGAGAGGAAGCGCTTCTCCGCCTTCACGTCCGTTGCAATCGGCCGGAACAGCGGCGGCTGCGCCTGGTTGGTCCGGTTCGTGCGGCCGAGACCCTGGATGGCAGCATCCGCCTTCCAGCCGGGCTCAAGCAAATAGTGAACCCGCAAACGGCGATTCCGGGCCGACAGCTCGGCGTGGTAGCTCCTACCCGTGCCGCCGGCGTCGGAGAACACGAGGATGCGCTTGACGTCATCCATGAACGCCGCGGTCTCGGCGAGGTTGGCCGAACCCGCGCGGTTGTCGACCACCAGCCGGTCGCCCTTGCGGATGATGCGGCGCGAGCGGCCGGTCACCTCGGCCACCATGTCGATCCCAAATCGCTGAACGATCTGGTCGAGGGCGCCGGGCACCGGCGACAGCGATGCGAGCTTTTCAATGAGGCGGTCACGGCGTGCGGCGGCCTCCCGGCTTTCGACCGGCTGGCCGTCCCGATAGACGGGCCGAGAACAGAGATTGCCCTCGGAGTCGGTGAAGGGTTCGTAGAGCTGAACCGGGAAGGAATGAGCGAGATAGTCGAGGACATATTCGCGCGGGGTAATGTCGACCTGAACGTCGCCCCACTCCTCGGTCGGGATTTCGGCGAGCCGGCGCTCCATCAGCGCCTCGCCGGTGGAGACGATCTGGATGACCGCGGCGTGTCCAGCGTTGAGATCGCGCTCGATTGAGTAGATCAGCGATGGCGTCTTCATCGAGGTCAAGAGATGGCCAAAGAAACGCTGTTTGGTGCTTTCGAAGGCTGAGCGGGCAGCCGATTTCGCCTGCCCGTTCAGCGTGCCCGTCTCGCCGGTGATGTTGGCGGCTCGCATCGCCGCCTCGAGATTATTGTGAATGATGCCAAACGCGCCGGCATAGGCGTCATAGATACGAACCTGCTCGGGGGTGAGCTGATGTTCGACCAGTTCGTACTCGACGCCCTCGTAGGACAGTGAGCGCGCAGCATAGAGCCCGAGCGCCTTGAGGTCTCGCGCCAGCACCTCCATGGCAGCAACGCCCCCCTCCTCGATCGCCTCGACGAATTCGGCTCGGGTAGCGAATGGAAAATCCTCACCGCCCCACAGTCCCAGCCGCTGGACATAGGCGAGATTGTGGACTGTAGTGGCGCCAGTCGCGGAAACATAGACGACGCGGGCGTTCGGCAAGGCGTGCTGAAGCCTCAGCCCTGCGCGCCCCTGTTGAGAGGCAGCCTGGTCACCGCGCTCGCCCTTACCGCCAACCGCATTCTGCATGGCGTGGCTCTCGTCGAAGACGATCACTCCGTCGAAATCGGAGCCCAACCATTCGACGATCTGCCGCACGCGCGAAAGCTTTTCGCCACGCTCATCGGTGCGCAGCGTAGCGTAGGTGGTGAACAGGACGCCTTGCGCGAGTTGGATTGGCGAGCCCTGACGAAAGCGGGACAGCGGCGTGACGAGGAGCCGCTCCATCCCGAGAGCCGACCAATCGCGCTGCGCATCCTCGATGAGCTTGTCGGATTTGCTGATCCAGACCGCGCGGCGGCGACCTTTCAGCCAGTTGTCGAGCAGGATTCCCGCGACCTGCCGTCCCTTACCCGCGCCAGTGCCATCACCCAGGAACCAGCCTCGGCGAAAGCGGACGGCATTTTCCGCGTCATCGCGCGCGGCGGCCACGACGTCAAAAGTCGCATCGACCGTCCAGGACCCTGCGAGAAACTCGGCATGTGCCTCGCCGGCATAGATGATGCTCTCGATCTGGGCGTCCGAGAGGATGCCATCCGCGACGACCTTGGCCGGCAAATGCGGCCGATAGGACGGCTTTGGCGGTGCGACGGAAGCCATCGCGGCGGACTGCACGAGCCTGGTGGGATGCGGTTGCGCGCCCGGTACATGGATCGACTGAAGTGTGTAGGTCTCATAGAGCGCATCGGTGATGTTGCTGGCATCCGTGGGCGTCCAATCCACCGGATCGTAGGCGACTTCGCTCGCCACGGGATCAATTGGCGGCACTGCTGCAGCCGACTGGCGGTGGGCGACGTAGGCGCGGACAGTACGAGGCGTGGCAGGGTTGGCAATCGGCGGCACCACTCCAGCCGCCATTCCAGCAATTGGCCGACGTGGCGGCACATGCTGTAAGACCCAGCCGAGCAAAGTAGGCAGGTCCTGCGCAATGTCGGGGGACGCTGGGAATACCGCGACATCATCTGCCGGCACTCGATCGATAACAGTGAGGCGGGTGTCGACGTTGGTGCCGTGCTTGGCATAGACAGCGCCGTCAACTGCCGCCGAGAATACGACACGGCCCTGTTCCTGCAGCCGCTTGAAGTAGTCGGTCCACACGGGATTATCGGGCGCGACGTTCGCGCCTGTGATGGTGACCAGCCGTCCGCCGTCTGGAAGACGCGCAAGCGCGGAGGTGATGTGCCGTAGTGCCGCATCTGCCATCTGGCGATCGACATGGACCGCAGCCGAGAACGGCGGATTCATCAGCACGACACTCGGCACGATGCCGGCATCGAGGTGATCGTTGATGTGAGCGGCATCAAACTGCGTCGCGGAGGCGGTGGGAAAGAGCTGCGCGAGAATGCCGGCACGGTTCTCGGCAACCTCGTTGAGGACCAGAGAGGCGCCGTCAAGTTCGGCGAGGATGGCAAGAAGACCGGTGCCGGCGGAAGGTTCCAGAACGACGTCTGTAGGCGTGATCGCGGCCGCCCGGCTGGCGACAAACGCCAACCCGATTGGCGTGGAGAACTGTTGGAGGGATTCACTTTCCAGGGATCGACGTGTCTGAGTCGGAAGGAGACTGGTGATCCTCATCAACATCGGCAGCATGGCGGCCGGCGACGTCGCCTTGGCGCGCATGGCAGCGCCATAGCGTCGTAGGAATAGGACGGTCGCCGCCTCGCAGGCGTCGTAGGCCGTCTTCCAGTTCCAGGCGCCGGTCGCATCGGAGCTGCCGAAGGCAGCCTCCATGGCGCTGCGGAGGACAGCAGCGTCAATCCGACGGCTGCGCTCTAGATCGGTCAGAAGCTGTCGCGCAGCCCTAACGACGC
The DNA here is from genome assembly GCF_054059515.1 of Bradyrhizobium sp. URHC0002. Taxonomy (NCBI): domain Bacteria; kingdom Pseudomonadati; phylum Pseudomonadota; class Alphaproteobacteria; order Hyphomicrobiales; family Nitrobacteraceae; genus Bradyrhizobium; species Bradyrhizobium sp. URHC0002. The sequence continues at coordinate 8,277,693 of NZ_JBSSCF010000001.1, forward strand.
TCGAGGCGACAACTGCGGTGGCACGCATCGAGAGCGGCGCGCTGGCGGCGCCGCTGACGAGAGATTCGGTCATGGGAGGATTTCTCGGGAGAGCGGGAATGGGCCGAACCGCCCGGCGCTCTCCTTTAAGACCGCGGCGACTCAAGCCCTTCCCGGCCCGGCTCTCCCTCTTAGGCCTTCACCAATAAAAATGGGGACCGGCGCTGCACACCGGCCCCCAACAACCACGGGACGGCCGGAGCCATCCCCGCCGTATGACGTCACTCAGCCGCGTCGAGCTGTTGCGGATCGTCGTCGGTGGCGTCCTCCCGATCCTCGTCGTCGGCAAGAAATTCGGGCAATGGGCCCGGTTGACCCTCCTCTTCCGCTGGCGACGCGGTGGCGTCGACCAGACGCAGCGGCTCCGGCAACCAGCCCGAACCATCGAGAAGACGCTCGGCCTCCTTGCCCATGTCCGCCTTCTTCAGGTGGTCGATCAGTTGCGCGGAAGACTCGCCTCTTGCTTCCCGCACCGCCTCCAGAATGCGAGGCTTGGTGACCCGGCTAAGATAGTTATCGACGGTCGGTCTCCAGCCAGCCTGAACCATGTCGAGACCGACGGCGCGTGCCAGAACATCGGCCTGGTCGAGCCGCGTGCGGACGCCGTGGGCAGAGACGCGGCCCTGATGGTAGCGGTTTGCCGGTTCATAGAGGGCATTGACCGCAAATGACGCGCAGTGAGCGAACAGGGACGCTTGTGCACCGCCATCGAAAGCTGTGAGCGCATCCCAGAGATCTTTTTCGCTCTTCGGAAGTCGTGCTTTCCAGGCCTCATGCCGCGCCTCGACGGCCTTCGCAGACACGCTTTCCCTGAGTCCCGGGGCTTGAGCGGGAAAGGTCGGCGGGTGAAGTCCGATCTCTAGGCAGCTTCCGGACGACGCGAACCGGTAAAAGGCCGTCAGCACGAAGTTGTGCAACACCGCCTGGAACGCGATCGCAGGGTTCTCAGCCAGCGCATCCCGCAATGCCAGCGTACGATGCGCCGTTAACTCGGTGATGAGCCGATCAGGCAGAGGCTTGGCCGCATCTTCATCATCCTCGTCTACGTCAGGAGCACTACTTGCGACCGCGATCACGGTGCGCGGGACGGAAGCACTCGTCTCCTGCCCTTCGGTCGACGACGGATCGGCGCCCTGCCCGACATCAAGATCAGTTGCCGGTACGTCGTCCTCTGGACGGACGTAACCCCGGTCCACTGAAAGGCGTCCCTCGGAATCGATGCTAACGAACACACCAGCTCGGGCGATCTCGGCCGGATCGTAGAGCACTGGCCGGTCTTCGAAGGCCATCAGCGCCGACTCTATTTCGCCGAGACGCTGATCGACCTCGTCCGGCAATTCGTCCGCATCCTGGTAATCGGATTCAAGCTTGGCCTGCTCGGCGTTGAGGGCGTCGATGGTGGCCTGCTCCTCGGGGGAGAGATCGACAGGTTTACCCTCGATTTCTCGCAGGCGATCGGTGTGACCGTAGGGGAAATCTGTGGCCACTGAGATCCACTTCCAGCCTTCCGCAGCAATCGTCTCGGCCTCGACTTTGAGCTTTTCGGTTACGAGGCGATCGAGCAACACGACGTCCTGAAACCAGCCGCCGTCATCGTGCTCGAACAGGTCTCGCAAAACGCCGCCACCGGCCTGCTCGTGAGCAGTAAGCCCAACAAATTGGGCCCGACGATCGGACGCGCGGACGGCATTTTCGGTCAGCATGCGCCGGATTTGATAGGGCTCATCGTAGCCGGACCGGCTGACGTTCTCCCAGACCTGTTCCTGCCTGGCTTGGTCAGCCGTAATAGAAAAGGCCATGAGCTGCTCAAGGGTCATGCCGTCTTCGGCATAGACCTCGTGCAGCTTTGGCGACACGGAGGCCAGCCGCAGTCGTTGCTTAACGACGGCCGGCGTCACGAAGTGACGGGCCGCGATCTCCTCCTCGGTCAAGCCGGCATCAAGCAAGATCTGAAAGGCTCGGAATTGATCGAGCGGATGGAGCCCGACCCTCTCGTCATTCTCGGCAAGCGAATCGTCCTCCGCGATACCGCCCTCGCGCACCACGCAGGGAACGGGCTGCGTCTTGGCCATGCGCTTTTGCTTCACGAGAAGTTCCAGCGCGCGATAGCGCCTGCCGCCCGCCGGGACTTCAAACATGCCGGTTTCGTTGCCTTCTGCATCGACGACGGCCCGGACATTCAGGCTCTGCAAGAGTGTACGTTGCACGATGCTCTCGGCGAGTTGCTCGATCGAGATGCCGGCCTTGACGCGCCGGACGTTGGACTGGCTCAGCACCAGTTTGTTGAATGGAATATCCCGGGAGGGACTGAGTTTGATCTTCTGGACGGCGCTTGCCATGTCGGATTCTCCATGACGGGCGGCCGTGAGACTCTCTCTCGGCCTCCAACCCGTCACGAAAATCCCGGCTCTCCTCTTGCTCTCGACGTCTCCGCAAGCAGCGTACCGCGCATCATGTACTAGCCCTGGGAGATACTCTTCGGCCGAAGCGCAGCGGAGGCAGGAGAAGAGGCAGCCGACGAAGGGGCAGTGATAGCGACGCGAGCATGAAATGCCCGCGGGCACCGAGGCGACTGTAGTCGCGAGACCGGTTAACAAGGCACCCGCGTTCGGGGCAGTGATAGCGGCGCCGGCATTCAATGCCGGCGGCCCCTAACGCGAGTGCCTCCGGCGAGCGACACCGTATCGCGCAAGGGATCGAAGCCGGACGGCCGAGACGCGTCAGCGGCTCGGTTCACGAGAAGCCCGGTGCGGCGGAAGCAGAATGTGCATTTAGCAGAAAATCCGCTTAGACTTGAGAAGATCTAAATTTCCTCGCGCGCATTCGTTTGCGCGTCATAGATCCTGATCTGAAGCATGGGAAAGCGTTTCTTTAGCTCTTCTCCACCTGCCCTTGCGCCGTCTTTGGTTGCAAATTCGGCTTTGAGTCGGCCGTCCACTTCAAGCGCGTAACCTGAGGCCGGCAATTCACGGGTGGCGGCAACCATTTCATTCCTTTTGTGCAGTGAGGTGGTTGAGATTGATGGGTTAGCGTGAGTCGCCCAAACCACGCTAGAGCCACCCGCGCGACTATGGAGATAGGTCACCGTTCGTTTGACATCAGAGCCTCCCACACGGCGGAGGCAAGCAGTGTTCTCCAACGAAGGGGCTCCTGACTGAGGCGGTCTCAATTTTCTGATGGCGACTGTTCACGCGCGGGCGCTGAAATGACTTATCAGGATGGTAATCCCGATCGCCACTACAAGTCCGACAAAACACATGACTCCTGCCAACAGCACGGATGCCCCCGCCCTATTCGACGCCGAGCTCTTTAATGGCGAGTGATGATAATTGTTTCGGATCGCGAACGCCGCGCTGACCAAGTTCAATAACTTTTTTGGCAATCAATTCTGCGATGGGATCACCGCGATCAACCAAACTGAGCGCGCGCAAGGTGCGCTCATAAGCATCGGTCAAAACCGCTATTTCCTCCGGGCCCAGCGGAGAATTTTGCAGCAGGCGATAGATGGGCATCGATGCACAATCCCAGCGCAAGTTCCTTCTAACACAGGATCATGATAGCCGCGGGAAAATCGGAACTAGGCCGACGGAGGCGACTGGTCCACTCCGTCGCGCATGCGTACATGCGCGGGCGCTTTCGGACCTACACAGGATAGATGTCGGAGGTCGTTGAGGAGCATGAAGCATCAGGACACGCGTTCTTTCATCACGGACGACCAGGCCGAGCAGATGGGCGCTGACATGGCCATGCAGCTTCTGCTCATGACGCTATTTCAACTCCTGTCGGAAATGGCTGATGACCCGCGTGGCTTCCGTACAGATGTCCATAAGGAACTTACGGATCTCGTGGCGACCTATAAGCTCCCACCGATGCCTGAGGATACCGAGAGAAAGGTTCGAGCAGCTGCTGGCAAGATTCTCGACGGCATCATGATGCGATCATTTGAACAAAACAGAGTGAGGAAGGCGTCATGATGTCCGGACATGCGGACCCGGATGCGCGGAATGCCTCGGTCGGGCTTTGGCCATGATCGTCGAGAACGAACGCTGAAATGTGCAATCTGTACTCGATCACGACGAACCAAGCCGCGATCGCCGGCTTGTTCAGACGCATGGACCGGTACGTCGGCAACCTGCCGCCGACGCCCGGTGTTTTTCCGGATTATCCAGCGCCTGTGATCCGCCACGCCAGTGATGCTGAAGAGATGGTGCTGATGCGCTGGGGCATGCCGCCTCCACCGCGGACCGGCGGCCCGCCGGTGACGAATATTCGCAACACGTCCTCTCCCCACTGGCGCGGTTGGCTGAAGCCGGAGAACCGCTGCCTTGTGCCAGCGAACAGCTTCGCCGAATACGCTCCGGAGACGAATCCGGAGACCAAAAAGAAGGACGTCTGGTTCGCGCTCGACGACAACCGGCCGCTGTTTTGCTTCGCCGGCATCTGGACCGAGTTCAACGGAGATCGCGGCACGAAGTCGAAGCCGATCCCAAGGCCTCATCTCGTCCACGTCCTCGAACGCGATCGTCGCGCCGATCCACCCAAAGGCAATGCCGGTAATCCTGGCGACCGAGGAAGAACGCGATGTATGGATGCGCGCTCCATGGGACGAGGCGAAGGCGCTGCAGCGTCCGCTGCCCGATGAGGCGCTGCAGATCGTCATGCGCGGCCCCGAGAAGGAAGACAAGGCGGCGGCTTAGGCTTGCCTTTTGACCGCACATCGGAGCACGTGGAAGAACAAAACCACGTGCTCTGACGGCAGTTCGAGCTTGTTGCGATTCCAGCAGGAATCATCGAGCGTTGAATTTCAGCAGGGGAACTGATTCGTGCTCGCGTCGACCGCCGCATCATATCTTGAGACGCTCAACCCGGAGCAGCGCCGAGCCGTCGAGCACGGTGTCTGCGGCAACAGCCATGTCGGGCTACCACTGCTTGTCATCGCCGGCGCAGGGTCCGGCAAGACGAATACGCTTGCTCACCGCGTCGCCCATCTCATTGTCAGCGGCGCCGACCCCCGCCGGATCTTGTTGATGACGTTTTCGCGGCGCGCGGCCTCGGAGATGGCAAAACGGGTCGAGCGGATCGCCCGGAAAGTTCTCGGCGCCGACGCGGGCATCATGACCGACGCGCTAAGCTGGGCCGGTACCTTCCACGGTATTGGCACCCGGCTGCTTCGCGAATATGCCGACCAGATCGGCCTCAATCCCGCTTTTACTATTCACGATCGCGAGGACTCGGCCGACCTGATGAATCTCGTCAGGCACGAGCGCGGGCTGTCGAAGACCGAAAGTCGCTTTCCCACCAAGGGTACGTGCCTTTCAATCTACTCGCGCTGTGTCAACGCCGAGGCCGAACTGGAGCAGGTGCTCGGAGCGTCCTACCCGTGGTGCGCTGGTTGGACCAATGAACTCAAGGAGCTTTTCGCGGCGTACGTCGAAGCCAAGCAGAAGCACAACGTTCTCGATTACGACGATCTCCTTCTCTATTGGGCACAGATGATGTCCGACGCCGGCATTGCCGACGACGTCGGCAGCCGTTTCGATCATGTCCTCGTCGACGAATACCAGGACACAAACCGTCTGCAATCATCAGTTCTGCTGGCGTTGAAGCCTGGAGGACGCGGCCTCACAGTGGTCGGTGACGATGCGCAATCGATCTATTCGTTCCGTGCGGCAACCGTCCGCAACATCCTGGACTTCCCCGAGCAGTTCAGTCCGAAGGCAGAGATCGTCACGCTAGATCGCAACTATCGTTCGACGCAGCCGATCCTTTCCGCGGCAAACGGCGTCATCGATCTCGCCAAGGAGCGCTTCACCAAGAACCTATGGACGGAGCGCACGTCATCGGCAAAGCCTCGACTGGTCGCCGTGCGCGATGAGGGCGACCAAGCGCGCTACGTCGTCGAGCGCATTCTCGAATGCCGCGAGGAAGGAGCACTCCTCAAGCAGCAGGCGGTCCTCTTCCGCACCTCCTCACATAGCGGCCCGCTGGAGGTCGAACTTACTCGTCGCAACATCCCCTTCGTCAAGTTCGGCGGCCTGAAGTTTCTTGACGCCGCGCACGTCAAGGACCTGCTCGCAATGCTGCGGTTCGTCGAGAATCCCCGCGATAGGGTCGCCGGGTTCCGCGTGATGCATCTGTTGCCGGGTGTCGGTCCGGCTTCCGCGCAGCGCATTCTCGATCATATGGCGGAGGCTAGCGACCCGCTCGGCGCGCTTTGTACCCTTCCCTGCCCGCCCCGCGCCGGCGAGGATTGGACCATCTTCGTCGAGGCCATCGGAAATCTCCGATATTCGGAATGGCCATCGGACCTTGAGCGTGCCCGCCTCTGGTACGAACCACATCTCGAGCGCATCCACGAAGACGCCGGGGTCCGGCGCGCCGACCTCGTTCAACTTGAACAGATAGCCGGCGGATATCCTTCGCGTGAACGCTTCCTGACGGAGCTCACCCTCGATCCGCCGGACGCGACCAGCGACCAGGCCGGTGTGCCGTTGCTGGACGAGGACTATCTGATTCTATCGACCATCCACTCGGCCAAGGGTCAGGAATGGAAATCGGTGTACGTCCTCAACGTGGTGGACGGCTGCATGCCGTCTGACTTGGGAGCTGGCACCTCCGCCGAGCTCGAGGAGGAGCGCCGCCTTCTCTATGTCGCGATGACGCGGGCGAAGGACGATCTTCATCTGGTAGTGCCGCAACGCTTCTTCACGCACGGTCAGCACTCACAGGGAGACCGGCACGTTTATGCATCGCGAACCCGCTTCATCCCCCAGAAGCTGCTCGGCCTGTTCGACCGTACGAACTGGCCTATAGCGTCCGCAGACGCCGCTGCGCGCGGCCCAAGCCAGGGGCCGCGAATCGACATCGGATCTCGCATGCGAGGGATGTGGCGCTGAAGCTTTTCGGAAGCACTACGATTTCGAATCCCTGCTCTGCGACAGTGGCGAGGAACGAACCGCCGGCCGGAGGGATTCCCCCGGGTAGGAGAAGCTCCAATGCTTATGACCAAAGAGCGGCGGTCTGCGATCCGGACGCTGCGTGGCTGGGCGATCTCGGTGCTGCAGGAAGCGGGCGCCATCCGCGAGTGTGAGGAGCACGGCTGGATGCAAGATCGCGCCGACCCGCACGCCCGCAAGCGCGCCTTCGACATCGCCCGCCTGGATCCGCCAGACGGACTCTCTGGGGCAGAGGCGGTCGCCGAAATCGAGGACGTATTAGCCTCGATCGGCGACACTTGCCCTGAATGTCCGCCGGACTGCTAGAGGCCCGGCGCCGGGAAATCGACTGCCTGCAAGTTGGCCTAGCTCCCAAGCCGCTTCTCGACCCGCTTTCGGCTGTTGCCGACCTTCTTGACGGCCTTCTTCACCGCAGCCGCCGAGCGCCCGGTCTTTTTCGACTCGTACCGTAGCTCGTAGTTCTGCTGCCCGGCCACCCGGGCCCTGTCCTGCTTGCGCCCGCGGGCCGTCTTCTTCGCTGTCGCCATCGGCTCCTCCTTTATGATCAGACGACCATGCAACGCGGCAAAGGATTCCCCGGTTCCGGAACGATTCGAGCTGTGCCACTTTGAATCACCTGTAGCGTGGAGTTCGTGCGTGGCGTTCCAGCGTCGAAAACCGGCAGCGATTGGCATCAAGGCGCCGCTGCCGGGCTTCATCGAACCAGCCTTGGCCAGCTCGGTCGAGAAGGTACCGAGCGGGTCTCGCTGGATTCACGAAATCAAGTTCGACGGCTACCGTGTCCAAGTCCATCTGGCAAACGAGGCCGTGAGGGTCTTCACCCGGCGCGGCAATGATTGGACCAGCCGCTTCCGGAAGATCGCCGATGACGCCTGGCACATCAAGGCGGGCTCGGCGATCGTCGACGGCGAGGTCGTCGTGCCGGCCACCAACGGCGCAACCGATTTCTCGGTGCTACAGAAAGAGCTCAAGGGCACTTCGACCAAGATCGTATTGATCGCCTTCGACCTGCTCTACCTGAACGGCAGGGACATCCGAAAGCTGCCGCTCTTCGAGCGCAAGGCCGAACTGACGAAGATCATCGCCGGCACCGACGTCCAATTCAGCGAAAGCTTCGAGATCGAGGGACGCGAGATGTTCGCGCACGCCTGCGAGCTCGGTCTCGAAGGCGTCGTGTCGAAGGTTCGCGATAGCGTGTACGCGAGTGGCCGTGGACACAACTGGGTCAAGAAGACCTGCGCGCAACGCGAGACACTGACCATTGCTGGATATTCCCTCGATAAGGGCAAGTGGGATGGCATCTACGTCGGCCGCCAAAAGGGTGGTGAACTGATGTACGCCGGGAAGGTGGACCATGGGTTCGACAAGGCGTCCGCTGCCGACCTGCTGAAACGACTGAGGCCGCTAATCCGCAAGACGCAGCCCTATGCAAAGCGGATCGCGCACAAGGGGATCTGGGTCGAGCCGAAGCTGCTGGCCGAGATCGAATACCGCGCGAAGTCGGCGGAGGGGAAGGTCCGCCATCCCTTCTTCAAGGGACTTCGGGAGGATCTGTGATGGATGCTTTTGACCGCTTCTGGCAGTGGGCAACCAAGCCCTTGGAAAGTCAGCTGACGATTCCGGCCGAGCTGCATCGAGCGGTCATGGAGCTTGCTCCTGAGGCCCGACGAGACCGCGCCGCGGTGAACCAAGCCGCAGCACGCGTGCTGGATCCCGAACGATGAACGCTTGAAGGGGACCGCTGGCCTTCACGCGTGGGTGCCCACAGAAACTAACCCCGCGCGCGCCGCAAGGCGGCTTGCAATCGCTCTTTCTCCTTATCCCAGCGGGTTTCTTCGGTTTGAGATCTCTTCTCAAGAGCCTCGACCTCAGCCTGGATGGCGGCCGACCGCTTCGCGTGATTCTGCTCGGCCTTGTCCAACGCAGCCTGTGCCTTATCGACCGCCTGCTGACGGCGTGCACGCTCCTTCTGCCTCGCGGCCTCCTCCCTCGCCCGTTCAACATCGCGGCGCTTCTGTTCCCGTTCGTAGGCGAGCGCGGCCTTTCGCTCCGCAGCCTCGTCGACAGGGCGAGAGGAAGGCTTCTTCGCCTTTGGGCCTTTCGACTTGGCTTTCGTTGATCCGCCTCCACCAAGTTTGGTGGGCAGTTCAGTATGCTCGCTGAATGGTCGGTCGGATCCGACCGGGCGCTTGAGAACGACGCCAGGCTTTGCCATGGTCGCGGCGATGCTGTCCGGATCGTGGCTCTCCTTCGCAGCGCCTTGGTGGAAGAGATTGCTGTCTGCGCCCCACGCTTCCAGAGCCGCTTTCATGGAGGGAGCGGCGATCGCCAGATCGAAGAAACCTAGCGAAGTCTGGTAGGTCCTGAGTTTTCTGGCCATTGGTCTGATCAGCCCTTCCCGTTCGATAGTCAACGTCGCGCACTCTGGGATTGCCGCGGCGTCGGACGGAACATGCCATGGCTTTGAGCGTTCCCTCATTCTTGAAGGACGTCCATGCATTAGGCAACGCGCTCTGAAGGATTGGCCCTTGAATGAGCCGGACGTCGACCCTGCCCAAGCGCTTACAGCCGATGCTCGCTACGCTCACTGACGCGCCGTTCGACGACCCCGGCTGGGTTTTCGAGGACAAGTACGATGGCTTCCGGATGATCGCGGAAATCCGGCGGGGCAAGGTTGCACTCTACAGCCGCAACGGCAAGATCATCAGCCGCAGCTATATCGAGGTCGCCAAAGCGCTGGAGGGCGTGAAGGGCGACGCCGTGATCGACGGCGAGCTCGTCGCGATCGGAAAGGACGGCGTCTCGCATTTCCAGCTGCTTCAAAACGCGCTGCGCCATGAAGCCAAGCTTCTGTATTGCGCCTTCGATCTCATGTTTCAGAACGCAGCGGACTTGCGCAAACAGGCTCTTCTCGAGCGCAAGGCGCGGCTGAAAGCGATCCTGCCGCGCCACCGGCTGATCGCCTTCAGCCGTCACCGCAAAGCGAACGGCACGAAATTTTTCGCCGAGGCCGAGCGGAAGGGTCTGGAAGGCGTCATGGCGAAGCGCGCCGACAGCGCGTATGCGTCCGGAAGCCGGTCCCCGGATTGGCTGAAGATCAAGACGGCAAAGCGGCAGGAAGTGGTGATCGCCGGCTTCACGGCGCCCAGGCGCACCAGGCCGTTCTTCGGCGCCCTGGTCCTCGCCGTGCGGGAAGACGACGCATGGCGCTACATCGGACATGTCGGCACTGGCTTCAGCCACAAGGTCTTGGAAGACCTCCATGCCAAGCTCGTGAAGCTGACGACCCCTAAATCACCCTTCCCTGCCAAAGTGAAGGACGAGGCCGCCACGACCTGGGTCAGGCCCTCGTTGGTTGCCGAGGTCAAATTCGCGGAGTGGACGAGTAAGGGCGAACTGCGCCAGCCCGTCTACCTCGGGCTCAGGTCCGACAAGCGGGCGAAGGATGTCGTGCGCGAGCGAGAACGTCCGCGCAAATAGCGCTTCCCTTCGGGCGTAACCGGCAAACGGAACGAATTAACGCATGCGCCTCCTCCGCTGTGTATTCCCTGCGCGGTGGTGCGCTCAGTCGCCTCCAAGGTCGTGGATTTCGGGTCGCACGCCCTCACGCGTGACTTCGAGCGTCGCAAGCATAATTGGCAGCCTGAAGCGCCGCGGTCCCGCGCTGCCGGGATTCAGGTAGAGAACGCCACTGACCGTGTCGATCTTCGGCACGTGGGAATGCCCGGAGACGATGATGTCGATGCCGGCCCCGGGATCGACCTGCAGCGTCTTCAGGTCGTGCAGAACGTAGATCGACTTTCCCGCCAGGCGCACAAGGTTCGTGTCGGGGTAGTCGCGGGCCCACTCGCCACTGTCCACGTTTCCACGGATGGCGGTGACAGGCGCGATCCGGCGAAGCGCGTCGACGATCTCGGGGCGCCCGATGTCTCCGGCATGAATGATGTGATCGACGCCCGTCAGGCCTCGTTCCGCCTCGGGCCTCAACAGGCCGTGCGGGTCCGAAATGATTCCAATCCTGAACGTCATTTCCCGGCGTTCTCAACCGCGATCGCCAAAAGACGATCGAGAAGCTCAGCTTGAGCGGACAGCATCTTGGTCCGCGCGAGCTCGATATCGAACCATTCCGCGCGGTCGACTTCGGGAAAACTCTGCCGTCGACCGCTTCGGGGCGGCCATTCGATATCGAAGGTATTGCTAGTCAGCGCCACCGGATCAAAGTGGCCCTCGCCGGCGAATGCGATGACGCGCTTCCCTCCTCGCTGTCGGACTTCCCCCAGCGGCTGGAGTGGACCAATCGAAGCGCTCGGGCCGAGTTCTTCGGCAAATTCGCGTCGAGCGACGTTCTCCGGAGCATCATTGGCATCGATTTCGCCCTTCGGAATGGACCAGGCGCCATTATCCTTCTTGCGCCAGAACGGACCGCCGGGATGAACGAGCAGAACCTCGAGCCCGCGAGCGCCCTTGCGGTAGGCGAGAATGCCCGCGCTCAAGGTTGATCTCCTAGAAGTCCTTTTCAGCGCAGCCATATCGCTCCTTTTTTGGGGGCGCGGATCGAGAGCTGGGCCAACGGCGAAGGATCTGAGGCGCCACGACTGGCTACTTGCGCAGCAACGAATGTTCAAAACACGCTAGTAGCGCAGCGGGCCCCGGATACACCTCGGCGCACCCGGCTTTCCTCAATTCGTCTTCCGTGAAGCCTCCGCAGAGCACGCCGACCGTGCGAACTCCCGCCTTACCAGCCGCTTCCGCATCGTACGGCGTGTCACCGATCACGACGGCGTCGGCGCCATCGATCTTAAGCTTCTTGAGGGCGATATTGAAGATGTCTGGCGCCGGTTTTGATTCATCTACGTCGTCGGAAGAAGTTGTGAGGTCCACGAGATCGACGACGCGAGCGATGTCGAGATACTCATCGACCTCATCCTTCTTGGCCGAGGAAGCAACCGCGATCCGAACTCCAGCGTCGCGAACGCGTCGCAGCAGGTTCGGGACCGCCGAGAAGGGACGCACAAGCGGCAGATATTCCGACTTGAAGCGCTTACCACGCCACTCCTCCAGTTCCTTGCCGTGGTCCCGTTGTTCGTCAGCTGATAGGAAGACGGGAATGAGTTTGTCACCTCCCTTTCCTATTTGGCTTCGTGCCTGTTCGAAGCTCACATCGTGGCCGAACTTAAGCATGGCTTCCTGCCATGCCATGGCGTGGAGATCCACCGAGTCCAGAAGCGTGCCGTCCAGATCGAAGATTGCGGCTTTTGGCAACTCACAGTCCTCCATGGTCGGAGCGAGTCAGTTTCGCATACCAGTCGGAATAAAGCGTGTTCTTCGCCATGTGCCGGTTGATATCCGGCGAGCCGTCGTCCCACCATACCGGACCGCGCTCGCCGAGCGCCTGCTTAACCTCGTCCACGGCCCTATGCGCCGTTGCTTCAGCCTCTTGGTCGGCCGCCTTGTTGGCGTCGCGCACCGCCCGCCGGGCCGCCATTAGCCGGCCGACGAGATGGTCTCGCGTGACCTCGTCGAGATCGGGATTTGCCATCCGCCTGAGCCTGCCGCGAACGACGAAGTAGTGGCCGTCCGGCGTCACCGGATGCTTCACGACACCTAAGCCGACTTCCGCTGCGGTTTGGCCGCCGGCTTCTTCGCCGCGGCCTCTTTCGCCGGCTTCTTGCCTGCGATCGGCATCAGCATTTCCTTCTGCCCGGCCGCCGCCTTGCGCGGCTTTTTGCCTGGTTTCTTCGGCGCCTCTGTCGCCGCCGGCGGGCCTTCTCCGATGCTCTTGCGCAGCGCGTCCATCAGGTCGACGACGTTCTCGCCTCGAGGGCGCGCTTTCGCGGTGATGGGTCTGCCGGCGCGCTTCTGGTTGATCAGATCGATGAGGGCAGTTTCGTACTGGTCTTCGAACTTGTCCGGCTCGAAGTGGCCTGCCTTCTGATTGACGATGTGCCTGGCCAGGTCGAGCATGTCCTTGGTGACTTTAACGTCCTGGATATCGTCGAAATATTCCTCTGCGGAACGGACCTCGTAGGGATAGCGTAGCAGCGTCCCCATCAACCCCTTGTCGAGCGGCTCGAGCGCAATGATGTGCTCGCGATTGGTCAGCACCACGCGTCCGATCGCGACCTTGTTCATTTCGCGGATGGTTTCGCGAATGACGGCGAAGGCATCGTGCCCAACTTTGCCGTCGGGGCGCAGGTAGTAGGGACGGATGAGATATCGCGGATCGATCTCGCTGCGGTCGACGAACTCGTCGATTTCGATGGTTCGTGTCGATTCCAGCGCGACGTTCTCAAGCTCTTCCTTCGTCACCTCAATAAAGGTGTCGGTATCGACCTTGTAACCCTTGACGATGTCCTCGTTGTCGACTTCCTCGCCGGTATCAGCATCCACCTTGGCGTATTTGATGCGGTGGCCGGTCTTCCGGTTGAGCTGGTTGAACGAGACCTTTTCGGATTCCGATGTGGCTGGATAGAGCGCTACCGGACAGGTGACGAGGGAAAGACGCAGAAAGCCTTTCCAGTTAGCGCGGGGTGCCATGACAGGGGAACTCCATACTGATGCCGGATTCAAGACGAATGGCCCGGCTTGGTTCCGACAGCCCGCCCCTTCCAAGATGATGATTTTTTCTCCGGCGGGTCCGAGCAGACTCGACTTTTGTTCACTTTATGTTCTAATTCGGAATGACCGACCGACCCGCGAGCATGCCGCCCCCTAAGCAGATGGAAAAACTGGCCGCAGAAGCCGCCCGCAGGCCGGGCGCGTCAGCTGCGGCTCCGGATGCGCCCCTCCCGGCCGAATACTGGGAATCGGTACTCAAAGACCCTCGCGCCGGCGCGGCCGGGACCCAAATGCAGCAGAGACGTCTTTCGGAAATTCAGCGCCATGTGCTGCGCATCTCCTGCCGCCGCTGCGAGCGGACCGTGGAAATCCGGACCGCCGATGCAGTCCGATTGTATGGCGGCAACGCGGTCTGGAAGGACGTCGCGCAGCGGCTGCTCGACAACACCTGCCAGCAGCGCACCGGCAGGCATGAAGAAGACGGGTGCTGGCCGGCGTTCGAGGCGCCGTAGCCCGCTCCGGATCGCCGATCCGATCTCATTGCGCCTGGATGTCCGGATGGCCCCGCAGTATCACCCAACGCCCCTGTCGGGCGGCGATCGCAAGGCTCTGGCGAAAGAGCTCGGCAAGGCACGCGCGATGGCCAACATCCTGGCCACCCAATCGGCGGAGATGCGGGCCAAGGGCCAGGCGATGATCCAGCAGGCTGACCGCCTCCTTTGCGAAAGCTGGAACGAGCGGATGTGGTCAGACGGCGAACCGATCGATCCGTCGCCCACCATCGACCAGGCCGTGAATGGAGGCTTCCCCTGGCTGGAGATCAGGTGCGCGCACTGCAAGACGCCGAGCGACGTCGACCTCGCGGCGATGAAGCACCCGCCGACCACCTTCGTGCACGATCTCGCCAGCCGGCTGCGCTGCCGGAAATGCGCCAAGGCGGGCCGGCGTCCATCCGCGACTCTGCTACAATTAGGTTGGCAGCCGCGCCACCCCCGAACCGAAGCCTGACCGATGCAATCTCTACAAGTCTCACAAGGGGCAGGCCGCCATCATCGCGCAACACGCGGGCGTTGCGTGACACGACCGGCAATCTCCCGCAAATGCCTGGCATCTTTGTGCCAGATGTGCACATCCACACGCTGAATGAAGGCGCGAAATTCCTGAATAATCAGGGTAACTAATTTGATCAGGCAGCAAGCCGCGTCGGCATGTATTCAACGGCCGCCGCACGCATATCTGCGGCAGTTGGGACGACGAGCCCTCTCTGTTTGATCCAATTACTCACCCACCTCAGGCGGTTCGTTGACCACGGGTCGAGAGCCGCCAGCTTGCGGGCTTTTATCCTGACCTGCACCATGGCCTCCACGGCGGCGGCAACCATCTGCGGCACGTGCTCCTCGTGCAACCGCTCCCGAACGATCTTCTTGTCACCCGCGACGTTGGCGAGAATTGCCGACACGAATCCGCTTCCCTCAAATGCGTCCTCACGAGGCTCGAACGGCCCGATGAGGAGTTCAAGGTTGTCCATTATACCCTTTGTAACATACGGGAATGGAATTACCGGCCCGGTCTGGTCGATGGTCCGAGTGTGATAGGTCAGAAGCAGGCCATTGAGCGTCCGGAAAATATCGAGGAAATTCGGTAGACCATTGATATTGCCGCGTCGGACATGTTTGTAGAGCTTTTCCCCCTGATGACGTTCGACAAAGTTCCATATCGCTTCACGCAGATCTGCTGCTGAACTCCCTGAAGGGACATTTAACCAATTCACCGGGGTATCCGGCTGGAACGGGTCGCGTGGCTTCCAGCGGGGTTGCCCCTGCCTGTGAGAAGGCGTTTCGCCATCCCGGAAACGAATGCTGCAATGGTCAAAGAACTCGACGGCCTCCCGAACACTGCCAAGGCTATCGATGTAGGGCACAAGGTTTTCGCCCGTCTCCGTTATGGTCTGGAGCGGGTTTGGCCTGCCGCCATGGGCCGTCCTCTCCCGCAGCAGTTGATAGAGCTGAACGAGGGCCATCGGATTGCTGAAGACTTCCGCTTCGTGCTGGTTCGTGCCCTTGACCTCGCAAATCGCGGCTGCCCGGATTTGTGCAATCTGGCTTTCGCTCAACTCAATACGGACTCTTCCGTCGGGACGGAGTATCGGAAATGAGAGCGCGGGATGCGTTTCATTAAAGTTTCGAATTCTCAGCGCGGTGGCCCGTATGCCGCCGGTTGAATCAAACGCACATTCCAGTACGCCCTGCTCGGAAAGTGTCGCGGAGTGAAGCCGCAACTCATAGGCAACCTGCTCGTTAGCCGGCTCCTGCTCGGTTCCGGCTTCAAAGTCCGCTGGCTGCACTTCTTCGAAAGCGATCTGGTCGTCCTCGAGCAACGCATCGGCATGCTGCTTTGACTTAAACCAGATCGCCGCCTCGCTGTTTAGACCGTCGAACGCCGCGAGAGTGGCGTTCGGACTGCCCGTTAGCCAGAAGGTTCCCTGACGTGTCTCAAAGGCAAAGGCCTTGGCATGAAGGCGCCGACCCGGCTTGGGGTTCGCCGCCAATAGGCGGCCTTTTTTGCCCGCTGCAAAAAGCTTGGACAGTTTCTTCCCGGCTAGAGTGGCATAGTTTTGCTGCGCGACGATCGTGAGCGCTGCATCAGGCCAGCTTCGGCGCAATCGCTTGAGCAGATCAATCTCCCTATCATAGAAGGGCGAAATCACAGTTATCTTCCTCACTGCCTGTGACTCAAGTCGGGTCACCAGTTGACTCCAGAGCGGTGCAGTGTGGGATTGCAGTAGCTCAATCTCGGTCTTCGGAAGCGGGGTGTCGCGTCGTAGCCAAGGGAAGCGGGCCT
Source organism: Bradyrhizobium sp. URHC0002 (assembly GCF_054059515.1). Taxonomy (NCBI): domain Bacteria; kingdom Pseudomonadati; phylum Pseudomonadota; class Alphaproteobacteria; order Hyphomicrobiales; family Nitrobacteraceae; genus Bradyrhizobium; species Bradyrhizobium sp. URHC0002. Next base: position 8,294,087 of record NZ_JBSSCF010000001.1, read on the forward strand.
CCACCGGCAAAAAGAATTGCTTTTCGAGGACTTCGCGAAGATCAGGCGCAGCCAGTGAGTAAGCTTTCATTGCCTCGTAAATTTGCCGGATGATGCCTTGGGCGGTCAGGTCATCATGGCCGGTATGATCGGCGCGTGCGGTGAAGGCCGAGCAGAGTTCCACGTTGTAGGCAATGCCGCCCGTCGTGCAATTGTTACTCCCCACGATCCCATCTGCACGTTTTTCACCGATGGCAAGATACAGCTTGGGATGGAAGACGCCGGCTTTGCGATCAACCGGAATGACGAGATAGCGCCGGTTGAATCCCGCCACCAAGAGCCCGCCTTGGAGCAACTCCTGATAACGTCCGCGATCCATGAAAATGACCAGCCGGTCCGCAGCCGCAAACGACTTCTTCCCAAGCACCCGCCGTTCGAAAAACTGCGGATCGAACTCATAGGTAGCGATGAAGGCAAAGGCGCTGGCCCCCTTATCGAAGAATTCGAGGAGGTCCAGCGGCTTCATAGGCTCTGCTCAGTTAGAAGTTCCGTAGCCAGCCACGCGTTGCCGTCATCCGTACGGCAGTAGCCGCTTTCATCGTCCCAATAGATAAGGTCAAGATCGGTGAGGATTTGCAGGGCGCTGCGAAGGCGGACGTTGAGCGCGCGCGGATCGATGTAGTCGGTGTTGGTTCCGATGACAGTTACACCATCGACGTGAAAAAGGGGGGCGTTACCGCCAAAGCCACGCTCATAGCTCATGGTCTGATGCTGACGAACGACAAATCGCCAGATCACCCGGTCCAGGATTGCTTTGTTGGAGCGGTCAATCCATGAGCTGCCGAATTCGCCATGCAGCATATCAAGGACGCCGGGCAAGGCGATGTCGGCATAAGGGTCTTTGACGTGCCGGCTGTACCAATTGTGAAACGGCCCCGCGACCGCAGCCGGATAGCGATGCAAAGTCTGATAAAAGAGCATCGCTGCAATTGCTATCCCCGCGGCGTCGTTCGCTTCACCGTCGATGAGATGGCTTTCCAGGTTCCGTTCGGAAAAGGGTGACGCGATCGGCAATGCAAGAATGCCGCCGCTGCCACCATCCAAGGATTTCGGCAATGTGACGCTTGCAAACGCCAGCATGTCCCGTGGCGTCAGGTCAAAAAACTCGCCCGGCAAATCGCGTCCGAACAACTCCTTGAATCGAGCCGTGATGGCAGGAGATGAAAACTGGCTAAACAGGTCGGCGCGCGCGATACCGCCTGGCCGGTCGCGCAGGATTCGAGCGAGCGCCACCAGAAACGACTGGAGCGCGACCGCGAGGTAGTTATGCGAATGATAGGCCCGCCACCGTTCGCTAATATCACTCAATTTACGAGGAAGGGTGATCGCGACCGGTTTTGGCTTCTCTTCCCCGACAAGGGTTTCACCGAAGTAGCAAATATCGCTAAAGACGGAGTTGTCGAATGACACGCCTAAGGCCTGAGCTTGCCCGATGCATTCGAGCACCAGAAGCAACGACATTCGGCGCCGCCCGTGACTTCCTGTGGCGCGAAACCCGTCGCGTGCGAAGAACATGCTCCGTAGAACGTCGCGGTCGGATGCCGATTTCTCGCCGATTTCGCAGAGGCCAGCTCGGGAACCGAATTGCTTCAGGACGTCGGCATCAACCAATTTTTTCTGCGCCCAGCCTTCGCTCACGTATTTGGTGCGGCGAACCGATTGCGCGAATGCTTGAGCGAGGCGCTTTCCTAACGACGAGAGTTCAGTGATTTCGATTGCTTGCACCGATTCATCCAGTTCGGCGGTATCGATCGTTGCTTCCTCATCGACCTCGTCGCTATCAGTCTTGAAAATGCCGAGATTGATCAAGGAGCCTTTGTAAGCTGCACCAAACTGGCCTTCCGCGGCCTTAAGATGCCGCCATGCGAGCAGGTCATAGGATTTCTTCTTGCCCTTGGCCAAGGTCGACGCAGGGTCCGAGCCGCCAAGCGCGCCACCCTCGCAAGGCTTTCCGTCGTGGTGCAAGACGGCTCCGAGCACCATGGCGCGTTCTCTGGCGAGAACGCCAGGAATACGTCCGCGATCTTTGGGCGTTCCATGCTCGTTTTCGCGGTAATCCTCAAAGGCCCATGGAAAGAAGGAATAGTAGCGCGCGCGCGGCGTGATCGAGGTGATGCAATGCAAGAGCTCATTGGCAAGCCGGGCTGATACGCGCAGGTTCAGGCCCAGCGGGTCCGCAGCACTGGCAGAAGGCAGCTCCTTATTCCACCGGAGGAGCTGGATTGCAGCGGATGGCTCGGTGAATTGATACACGCATCCTCCGCTTGCAAAGACCTAAATCAATATTTTCCGCTATGGCTTAAAAGCCAGTCCAGACTAACGGCTTGGAGAGCCGCTCGCCACCGTCAGGATGCTGCTCGAATCTCCAAGGGCGACGCGCCTAGCCGCGTGAAAAGACGCTTTCTGCACGTCAACACGATAATTTGCACATTCTCTCCTGCTCGCATTAGTACGTCGAACATACTTTCGATACGGTCATCGTCGGAAAACGCCAGAGCGTCATCGAGGATAACGGTGGCTGGACGTCCTTGCCCGAGCAAGAGCTCTGCGAATGCAAGGCGGGTCAGGACGGCAAGCTGCTCTTTTGTTCCGCCGCTTAACACCTCAAAATCCTCGCGCTGGCCGCTCCGCTGGAGAGCCGCGATCTGTAAGTTTTCATCGAGGACGATGTTCGACCCGGGGAGCAACATTTTTAAGTAAGGTTCAACACGGCTTACGACCGGCGCGAGGTAGCGGGTTTTAGCTTCACCCTCTGCCGTCTCTAGCGTATCCAGCAATAATTGAAGAACATCCGCTTCCTCCTGAAATTCCGCGATCGTGTTCGTAAGGCGGTCCCTTTCAGCCTCAGCGCCGAGAAGCATTTCCTCAACACCCGCCCCCTCGTTCGCTTCGATCAACGCCGTCAGCCGGGTAACCTCATTGCTCAGGGTTGCAACGGATTGGTGGTGATTACTGGCAGCCTTCTCCAGCCGCTTGATTCTGGCGTCAATGGCCTCAAGGCTTTCGCCCTCTTCCCTTTCCTTCTTGATCAATAGCGTATCCGCCACGGCCGCCTCGCGCTCCAGTGCCTCGGCAGCAGAAACGAGTTGCTCGTCGCTTCCGTTCATCCGGCTCGCGGCAAGGTCTGCCTTCTTGCTCTCAATTGTACCATTCAGTCCCGCAATGCGTTCCCGGGCATGACGCAGCTTCTTTTCGGCCTGAAGCAGGACATCCGCCGGGCCGGCGAGCTCTGCCTCCGCCGTCTTGATCTCGGCCTCTAGCCGCGCTCCATCATCAAGATTCTCCTGAATATCGCGCGCGAGCGCGCTCTCAGCTGGGATTTCTGCAAGTTCGCAGCTCTTCATATCAACTTTGAGCCGACCGCGCAGTTCGCTCAGATGACCCTTAAGAGCGTCCAACCCTGGCGCGAGCTTCTTGGACTTGTCACCGGGAACGAGGCGGGCCAGTTCCTTCCCGATGTCGTTGGAGCGGCGTGCGTGCTCTTTACGCTGAGCTGCCGCCACGCGCGCTTCGGCAAGGCTTTCAACTCCAGCCGCCTGCAATGCGGCTCTCATTTGCTGCGCAGCAGCATCGCGGCGCGCCAGCAACGCACCTCGATTCTTGATTTGAGGCTCGATGGTTATTGTTCCAACGCGCGCAATAGCAACCGTTGTCTTGCCCATGATGGGCATGCAGCCGGCGGAAGCGGCAATCGCCTTGCCATCGACAAGAATGCTATCCCGCGCATCGTCTTGAACGGCAAAAGAAACGGTCGTCGCCACGGCGCTCATGGCGGCTTCCGCTGCCGCACATTCAGTAACGGCCTCTTCAATGCGGGTAACCGCCTCGTCGGTCGTAGCAATCGCTCCGATCATTTCCCCGAGCTGCTGACGCTCCAGCTCCAGGGTCGCGGAAGTGTCAAGAACTTGCTGATGCTGAGCGACTTCTGCGTTGAGTCTGACAACATTGCGAACCCGCTCCAACTTCCGCGTTCGCTCGGCATTGTGGGTGGTTTTGATGCGGAGGTCCGCCAGCTTTGCTTCGCCTTTAGAAACAGCGACCTGTGCATCTGCTTGCGCCGCGAGCGCTGCTGCGTTCTGCGCGCCAAGTTCCAGGAGGCTAGATTCTAGCGGTCGGAGTTCTTCAACAGCCTTAGCCCGATCATCCACCAGCTTGCTGGCCTGCGTCGCCCTCTCTCGCGCCAGCTTAGCGGCGCTTCGCACACTTCCAACTTCGGCCGCGCGAGTCACCGCGACTGTGCGCTTGGTGCGTTCGCCTTCAAGCTCAAGTCGGTGCGCGGCTTCGTCCCATCCATCCAGCTCTTGCTTGAGTTCATGCTTATTGCGCCCGAGATCCTCCATAAACTGGAAAACAGCCAGACGCTTTGCTTCCAAATCGGCTACCTCCTGCTTGGCGTCGGAAAGCTTGTCGATAGCGTCTTTGAACCTCCCCCGCGGGCCCCTCGCCCCTCGAAGGGCGGTCTAACGCGTCCCTCACAGCTTTGGGAATTTTTTGCCCGCGAGTACCGCCGGTGACAAGCCCAACCTGGGCTTCGAGGCAACCTTGCATCGTCCGCTGAGCCTGCTCATTTAGCTCAACGTCGCCGAAGGACTGGCCTTGCTGGACCCACAGCGTCCCCCAAATGCCGGGCTCGCCCCCGCTCCTTCCGCCGCTGAAGCCAAGCAAACGCTGCAATTCCGCTTCGGCCGCATCGTCCTCGAACAACCGCTGGTCCGAGCAGGATAGTATTGCTTTCCCGGCCTGCCCCGCAAATCGCTTGTGGATCAACCAGCTCTTCCCGTCCACGTCAAAGGCAAGCTTGACCTCGGGGACCGTTTGGTTAGCGAGATGCCGGAAGGCCTTTACATGCGCGGCCGTTGACTTGGCCTTCTCGAATATAGCGCCGTTAATAGCCTCCAGCAGCGTGGATTTACCGAGCTCGTTTCGACCGACCAAGACATTGACATTATCGCCAATGCAATCGACCCGGAAGGTTCCAACGAATTTCCGAAAGTTTGTAAGCTCGACCGAGCGTATTTTCATGATCGCTCTCCTTGGCGAAGGTGCTCGACGTACAGGCGCTTCAGAGCTTGCGCGGCCGTGTGAGCCCACGCCTCGTTCGACGCGTCGGCGGCAATCAGCCTGAGACGGTCCGCAGCAACGCGTACGAAGCCAGCGCGATCAATTTCATCGAGATCTTGCTCCGTGGGATTGAGAGCCAAGCCGGAATCATCGAAGCGCAATGCTCTGAAAGCAGCCCCCACACCCTGCACGATTTGCTCTTCGAATGCCTTGCGACCCGAGAGCGATAGAACGCCCTCCACACGCAAGTCGATGACAAGCTTGCTGAGGTCCGAATTGAGAGTTCGAAGCTGGGCTTCCAGCGAACTAATCTGGGTGTCGTCGGTCAGTGTCTTTTCAATCCGGTGCCATTGATGCCTGCCGGTCAGAATGGGGGTAACAGTAGGCACCATCCTTGAGCGATTCACTTCGACAACCAGCGCAGACCCGCCGTTGCAGAGAGATGTCACTGCGTTCGGAGGAAGTTTAAACTGATCCGGCTCCGGCGTTCCGCTGTACCAGCAGCGATCACTCACCCTGATCTGTCTGTGCCAATCGCCCATGGCAAGATAGGCAAGGCCGGCTTCGTCAGCGCGACTTGGTGCAACATAATTACTGGCGTCTCCTTCCGAACCGAAGCCTTGGATTGAACCATGAGCCATGCCGATACGTATTGCGCCCTCCGGCGTGGGATCGTCGTTCATATAGGCTGTGAGGTCATCGACGCTTGACGTGAAGCGCAGCGGAGCAGGCAGAAGAAACACTGGGGCGCCATCATCATCTGAAATTTGAACGGCGCCACGTCGTACGTGCAGGGTCACGTTGGGCGGCAATTGAGAACGGGCCAAGCGATCCCAGAGCCCACTCTCGCGTAAATGGTCGTGATTACCCGGCATGAGATGCCACTGCACCGTGCTGAACGAGCGCATGTTTTCGATCGCTCGGCCGAGCGTCTGCTGCGTCATCTGTTGCTTTTCAAAGATATCTCCGGCAATCAGAACCGCGGTGGCCCCCGCCTCTACCGCTGCTTCCCCGAGAGTGCGGACGACCGCTTGGCGCGCATCCTGAAGGATGTTCGCGACCTCTGGCTCGAAATACCCGAATGCTTTGCCGATCTGAAGATCGGACGAATGGACGAATTTCATGCACATACCTTCAACTTCGAATCTGCATAGGGTAAGCCTTCAACTTGCAGGTAAATAGAGAAAAACGTCGGCCTCCGACGGTTGTCCCCGTATGTCACTAATACTTGGCCGCGCCGCTTCGATTTACTCATGTGCGCAGCAGGTGACCGAACGCATAGACCTCCGCTTCGATTGACCCGGACTCAATATCGTCCAGTGCGAGGACCGAGCCAGCCGCGTATTCAAGCGCAACGCCCCCATGCAGTCGGCGCAGGAGTTCGGACATGGCAAGACAGCCGGCGATCAAGCCGACGAACGGCACTCCGACGGTTCGCGAAGCGAGTTGCGCAAGGCCACAGGAGTCCATGCCGGCCTTCTTGAGTTGCTGATACGCTGGCATGCTTTCCGGGGAAACTGCGCGGTCGCTAATTTGCCGCGACCAAATCTCCTTTGCGGTACGTGTGGCTGGGAACGTGTGCATGGCGAGACTTCGAAAGGCTTCTGGCCCAGCGCCAAGACCCGCCTCCACCACGAGGTCAAAACTCGCTTCTTCTAGGGCCATCCGCGCGAGCGCGTTATCAACGCCGCACAACGCGACGCGAGGCTCATCCGGAGATCGACGCATCCAGTCGCCAAATCGACGCTCTTCAACGATGGTCTGGAAGCCTCGCTTCTCAAGCCAATCCGAGACGACGCGGCCCTTGCGACGGCCAATATCTTTCCGGAATGAAAGGGGCGATGTGCTGTCGTTGGATGCCGCGATACGGTCGAAGTCCTGCAGCACGAAGGTCGCCTTTTGCGGCTCATCGTAAGGCAGAGCCGAAAGCAACCATGCGAAGGCCTGCCCGAGATTTCCTAGGCCGATGATCCATAGGCTGGAGGGCAGGTAAGCCAGGCGCGGCTCGCTCGGATCGGAGATTAACCAGTCGTGACCAGGCCGCCAAAGCGAAAGGCCATGCGCACGCCGACCTGCAAGCAGGTGATCGCCGGCGCAAAATGCGAACGCTTCGGCGGCGCAGACCGCGGCCGCGAGCATCGGAGCCAACTCCATCCCGGAGCTTTCGTCGAGTTTTGCCGGATGATCCGTCATTACGACACCACCACGCCACCCCTCCCATGTTACGCGCCACGCAGGACGTTTGGCGCTGGCAGCGCTGCCGATCACGGCTTGTGGCCAGTCTGATCGCGGCGACGAAGTGATCGTCCCGCCGAGCTCGATGACAGCATCGGCGAAAGACGAAGCTCTCGAAAGTTTCGACACACAAGGGGCGCCCTCGGGAATCCCGCACACGTGGACGCCGTTGAGCAGTGTTCGGCGCGCAAGATTGACGAGGGTGAGCAGCGCCGCCTGGTGCAAGGCGCTGGTGGCAAGCTCCGGCCCGGCGTGGACAACGAGGCCAAAAGTCTTGAGGATAGCAATGGCTTCCTCGTGCGTGGACGCGCGCCCATTGTCCATGAAATACTTGGCGGTGCGATGCAGTTCGGTGTGATCGATTGGTATTGACATCGTCAGCTCCAGAAGCCGGTGTAAAGAAAGTGTGGTGCGCGAGTGGGACTGTGGTCGAGCCAAGCGTGGTCACCCTCGTACTCGTAGATGCCCATGCGCTTCGGATTGATTGGCCAGCGGCCGAAATCTGGAACGATGAGCGCAATGTGGCCTTTGCGCGCCACCATCGGATTGGTTCGGTCGGAATCGCTCTGAAAGCCGGCTCCCGGATGCGTGTGAACGTCGGCGACCACAGAGAGGCCGCGCTCACGGCAAATCGCCCAAAGCTTCGCAAAAGCGTCCGCATGGAGCACGCAGACGCCAGTCGCATGGGCTCGCGGATCGAGTTCGTCGTAGAACACGATCTGCTCCACCTCGCGCCGCCCCGCGTGCGTCGTTCCGAGGAGGAACGCACCGGCCTCGTGGCGGCGTTGGCCGCGCCGGTCAAGTTCGGCAACAAGCCCGCGCCAGTGACGGAATGAACAGCAAAGGCGATGGTCAGGCGCCCACCACGCCCGAATAGTCGCTATGATTGAAGAGATCATACAGTTGCTCCAAGTAGCAGATGATGCCGCGCGCAGGGTTCCACATGCGGCTTGGGTACTTCACGGGCCACTCATGGTGACCCTCGATCGAGAGGCGGTCGCATGGCAGGTACAGGCACTGGCCAAACTTCCAGTCAGGGCGAAACACGGCCACCACATGGGTTGGCCCTGTCGGCCATCGCGATGGGAGCGGCGGGGCATCGCGAGCGAGATCCCACGGCTGCGCCGTAACCGGGGTCTGGCGGTAGCCTGTGCACTCGAAACGGAAGCCGAACTCTTCGGGTGCGTTCGGGCGCGCCGGGGCACTCACTGCGATGATGACGTAAGGCCAGCGCAGTGAGCGAAAGCGCCAACGGCCCTCGGCCTCGCCGCAGCGAAATTCCGCCGCGGCGAGGTCTTGATCGAGAAGCAGGCGATCCGGGGGGATTGGCGCGTTCATGTTAGCCTTCCACCCGCTTTTCAGGAACAAAGTCGAAGCACACGGTGCACTCGTGTCCTTTGGCGACCTGATGAAGCGGGGTATCGCTTGAGGGGCGGTCGCTGGACTTGCAGAGTTGCAAGACGTGCTCGGCGGCGTCCTTGGGGCTGACATGAAAATGTTGCGCCGCCCACGCCTTGACCGCACGGACGCGCGCGCCGGGGGCGAACGCATGGCTGGCGGTCTTGTCGAGATAGCGAATGGTCACTTCGATCTGCTTGCAGCGGCTGACATGAACACGGCAGCCGTGCTTCAGATGCGCGACCGGCTGGTGATACGGACCGGATTCATGCTTCTCGGCCTCGTCGATGAATACGAAGGTTTCATCGTCGACCTTGATGCCCAGCGTTTCGAGAGCCAGGTGCAGTTCCCCGAGCGTGGCGGCTTCGGCAAGCTGCAGCTCGCGCAAGCCCGGGGTGCCGTGAACCTGAACAAAGAGAGCGAGGGTAGACATGGATGCTTTCTCCTTAATGGGGTCCGTGATGGACCGTCATAGAGAAAGCGATGCGAGGCGCTAAAAAGCGGAAGTCAGCCGTGGCAGGTAAAATAGCAGGGGCAATTGGGGCAAGAACGATCGTCGCTGGGATCGGGCTCAAACCGGCCAAGCTCGATGGCCGCAATGGCGTCGGCATATTTCCCGATGGCCCTATCGTCGTTCTTGGCGACGGTCGGCACCGACTTGGCCGCGGCCAAATAGAAGGTTTCTACACTCACCCTCTTTTGGGGAAAGCGCGACGCCGCGCCGCGGCGCAAGAGGGCGTAGATTGGCTTGTCAGGCTCGGATTTTGTTTCTCGACCTGTCCTGACACGCTGCACGCTGACGGACCCCTCCGGCGTCACGACAACGCGATCAGGAACGAGCACGACGCGATGGCGGCCGACGGGAATTTCCCATTCATCGCGTTCGTAATGGCCCGTTTCCTTTCCGATTGCCTCAACCATCGCGCGAACCATGCCTTCTGCGGCGCGACGGTAGTAAGGCTCGAACGGATGATCGGTGAAGTCGGAAGCCTGCCATGTCTCGGAAAGCCTCTTGAGGCCGTCCGCCATCCCAACGCTATTTCCGGCCTCACGCTCAGTCTCAAGCCAGCGCACTGTATCGTACACGCAACGATGAAATGAGATATAGGCTGTGTCATCGCGCCCGCCGCGCAAGCCCTCCACGACCGTGAAGCGATAGCGTGCAGGGCAACGCATGTACGTTTCGAGGTCGCGTTCCAGATATCGCTCCTGCGCGCCAGGGGGTATTAGCGGTGTTGCATCGCCATAGACACTGCCGGAACCGCGATACCTTTCGCCCGCGATGACGCCTTGGATTGCCGGCAGAAACTTCGACTCCCCCGCCCTCGTCGCGGTGTAAGATTCAGCGCGACTGAGAAACAGGTAATCCTTGGCACGGGATAGTCCCACGAAAAATAGACACTGTTCTTCGGCCTCGTGGTCCGACGGCTGCATGGCCAAACGGGAGAGGCTGGGGGGCGGCGGGCAACGATTGCCCTGCCGGCTGGTTGGCATATAGCGAGTTGCGAGGGCGGGGAAATGCACCGCGCGGAACTCAAGCCCTTTGCTCCCATGAATGGTCATCACACGCACAGCGTCCATATCCGATGCTTCAGAGGCCACGCGCCGGAACGAACTGTCGAAGTTTAGCGCCTCAAGCCTGCGAACCCTTTCAAGAAGCGCTTTTCTGCCCTTGCGGCCGGCCGTCGCTTGTTCGCTGCAGAACTTTAGCAAGTGATAGATCGCGATGAGTTTCTGTTGCCCGAGCGCATTATTTGCGCCCAGCAGCGGAATGAGGTGACTGCTGCGCTCAAAGAGCCATTCCGTGAGCATGGTCCACGCTGACACATCAGCGAGCCCGGCCAATTCGCTAGCGAGCCGAGAAAGGCCCTCCCGACCTTGCGTGGAAAGGGATGGAATGGCAGAGATATTCGCGAGGGCATCGATGATGCGCGACCGGTTTTGCGCCGCCCAACTAATTACGGCCAGGATATCTGCGCGGTTTGCGCCGTAATCGCTCAACGTGCCAACCCGCATCAATCCAAGGCCGCCGTACTCGGCGTCAATGGCAAGCAGGGACAGAAGTGTACTGATTTCTTCACGCTCGAACAAATCGCCGAGGTACACCAGCGGCACACCAAGCTTTTCGAGAATTGTAGTGATCCTCGCAAGCGTGAGATGCGTCCGTGCGAGGATCGCTTGGTCGCTATAGGCAACGCCCTGTTGGCGAAGCTGCTCGATATGGTCGCGTATAGCCTCTGCCTCCGCAGCTACGTCGGGTGCGACAGTCAACGTTACCGGCCCTCCGCCACCGCGCCTGGCCGTCCATGATCCAGCCATGGCCCCACCATCACCCATGGCAGATGAAAATTGCTGGAACGCCCGAACGATTTGGGCGGACGAGCGATAATTGACCTTTAGGGAATGGCGGTGCCCGCCGAAGTCGGCAGCGAACGATTCGACATTCGAAGGCTCAGCGCCGCGAAACCGGTAGATGGATTGGCGCTGATCGGCCACGACCCACGCGGAGCCCCCCGCCTTACAAATTTCTTGCAGCATGCGGGCGCTTGCAAAATTCACATCCTGGTATTCATCCACGAGAACGTGTTTGAAGCCCGAAATGTACGCACGGACTTCTGCATTATCCTTGATCAACTCTGCCGCGAGCAAAATGACATCACCGAAGTCCACCGCGTCGGCATCCAATAAAGCCTTTTGATAAATTTCGTAGGTCTCAGCGACTTCGACGGCGCGATCGGCCTGCTCTCTCGCTTCCGGATCGGCCGCGCTCTTCTGCATGGCCCGCGCTTCTGCCAAATACTCTGCGGGAGTTATGCCCTCATCCTTGCAGCGCGAGATTGCACGAAGAAGATGGACCAGCTCGTACGCAGGCTCATAGAGGTTTTGGTAATAGCGCAACGGTAGCTTATCGAGGTTCTCTTCGAGCAGCTCAAGCTGCGCGGCTTCATCGAGAATCCGCACCTTGGGAGATCGCCCTACTGCCGACGGCCACTTTTGGATCAACTCGAAGCCGAAGCTATGAAACGTGCCCGCCCACATCTCGATAGCAGCGGCGGGATTCATCATTGAGATGCGATCGCGCATCTCCTCCGCCGCCTTGTTTGAAAACGTCAGTGCGAGAATGGAAGAAGGGCCTGTACTTTGAAGAAGATGCTCAACCCTTGAAACGAGCGTACGCGTCTTACCGGTGCCCGGCCCGGCATCGACAAGGATGTTTCCGTTGGCCCAGAGGGCAGCCGTTTTCTGGCTGTCATCCAATGCAAAAACCCCGCCGGTTTGGGGCGGCGGGGCTTCGGTAAGCGGCGGGAGCAAAAGCGCGCGGATCATTTGGTGAAGGACCAAATCACGCGGCAAGCCAAGATCCTTGGCGATATCGGACGGTCGCTTGCCATGCGTTACGAATTGGTCGCGCAGCCAATCGGAAGGGCACAGGAATTCGCCGGCAAAGACATCGGCCTGGACCTCCTTCCGTTCTCGGGGTGAATAACCCTCGCCGCTTCCCAATGCATTTTCAACCGGATCGCCCCCGAGGCCGGCTGAGCGATTGGTTACTTCATGCGTGGGATCGAGATGGAGATGAAAATGGCCGAGCTCGTGGGCGATAACGACGGCTTCGTCAGGCTTTTTCTGCCCTTTCAGCACATTGACGATGAGGTTTTCTCGTTCGAGCAATCCAAAAACGCCGTGACCGAAGGTTTGGCCCGCTTCAACATAGCGAACTTTGAGATCGTCCGCCTTTGCGGCGGCCGCAGTCAGGAACTCCGCGCGGCGGTCCCCGCCCGCGTCAAGGAGTGTCTTCTTATGGACTGCGCGCGCCTTGCGTCGAATGTCGATCCAGCCGTCCATATCAACCCTCTTCGAGCCACTTCTTTTTTTCTTCTTTCGTCAGGTCGTCGCATGTTCGAATGATGTCGTCGTACGGCCTGACTACGACCGATGGCGCCTGCGTCGCCTTGGCGTATCCAAGCGTAGGGTTGTTAAGCGCATGCTGGTGAAGGCGCGCGAAAGTATCGCGCGACATCGTCAAAACTCCGATCACCGCATCGACAAAGACATTCCGAATGGGACCGCTCATCCGCCCGCCGAAAAGGTCGGCGATGATGCCTCGGTCAATGCCGATCGCGCGTGCAACCTGGGGAACAGTCATGCCGCGGGCAGCGATAACGTCTTGGAAGCTTCGTTGCGCCTCGCTGGTCGACGTACGCGCCTTGTGCATCAGATCGAGCGCGCGGCTATAGCCGGCGGCAAGGAGGCTCTCATCGGCTTCAGCGGAAACGGCGTGCCGATCGTCGGCCCACTCTCGCGCCACCGCGGCATGCGCCCGAATATCATCCGCGAATTCAGGGTAGCGTTCAGTCCATTCGATAATTTGCGTTGCAGTTGGCCGTTCAAATGCCTCGTGAAAGGAAAAGAGCACGGCGTCCCGCTCTTGGTTTCGGTTTGCTTTGGTCATGACTTCGCTCCAGCTCTCCGTATCAGAAGCTCTTGAGCCTCCTTGGTCTGTTGAAGATCTTCTTGAATCTCTGCAACCCATGTACGGATTGTTCTTGTGCTAACGCCGCACGCTCGCGCGATGACCTCTTGCGGCTCACGATCCATGTGGAGCGAGAATGCGAGCTGCCTCACCCGGTCCGGTATCTTTGCCAGGATGCGCTGTTTGTCGATCTCGCCATCCATATTCCGGACAACGGCCATTAGGGTGGGATCGTATTCGCTCTTGCCGGGCCCGATTTCGTCAATCTCGGCGTCATCCATTATGTAAGGCGGCGGACGGTCATCTACGTGGTCCGCTTCGGGCGGTTTTTCTTCATTGGCCTTCTTGTCCGGTAAGTCCGCCACGTCCTGCTTCAGCGCGTTCGTGACTTCATCGACCTCAGCAGCAATTTCCTCGGCTGTTTTCTTTACCGGTTTGGCTTCTGCGCCTGTAGCGGACTGCGCCCGCGATTTTGCAGAGGACTTGTTCGGCTTCGGTGCCGGAACGATTTGATCACTATGGGACTGGGCGAGCGCATCTTTCAGGCGAAAGTTGACGATCCCGCCGAAGCCTTTCCGAAGCTGCTTGCCATCGGCGGTGCTCGGGTTCAGCAACGCCACAAAGATGACTTCGTGAACTTCAAAGATGATGTCTTCACCGCCGTTCGGCTTCTTTGTATCGACCCGCTTGCGAAGCATTCCGATGATCGCGCCAGAAAGATGCTTCGCTAGGTCCTGACGGACTCTCAGATCGATCTCACCCAGATCTTGGAAGGCCGCCGCGATCGTCTCAAGGCGAAATTTTCGCAAACGGCCACCGGCAATCGCCTGACGCCAACCTTCTAGATCGGTTGAGGGCGGTGGATCGCCCGCAGAAATGGCCATGGAACTCTCGTCCGTTGTGGTTACTCTCATAAAGCGGAGCGACCGCGGAAAAAGCGGAAGCGAGCACTCGGCTCAATTAAAGTAGTTTTCAAACAGATTGCTAACTTATTGGTCGAGGACGGCGTCACTTGGCGGTAGGCCAGACCGATCATGTGCCAATCATGTGCCATGTAGGAAATTGTAGCGGCTGGCAGCCGATTGCACCGGAGCGACTTAACTAGCTGATAATGAAAGGTTTTTTGACGTAACAGATAGGAATGCGTGGGAAGAGCCTGCATATCTCTCCTGGAGCAGGAATCGCCTGGCGGGCGCGTTTGATCCGGAAGCTGACAAGGAGCGTTACGGCATCGTAATCGGCGCTCTGAACCCCGGGACGCTGGTTGGCCGCATTCGTCGCTTCACCAATGCAGGTGGCGCAGTTCAAAGAGCTCGTGAGGGAAGATCGTCTTGGGCCTGAAGATACAAAGGACGAAGGCATCGACCTCGACGGCTTCACGCCCGAATTCTCCGGGCAGAAGAATGGTTACACGGGCGGAACTCTGGACTACTTCAGCTATCACGGGGACGTAATAAGCGAGCTACATAAACGATCCGAAACGAAATCGCCTGCCGAAGTTATTTTCAACAACGGGCTGATCGATCTGGGAGTCCGCATGAACGGCATATTGATGGAAGTCTACGAAGCCAAGACTTCTGTCGGCAGACAGGCACTTTACACAGCGATCGGACAGCTGCTCGTGCACTCTGGAGGCGAGCGTAAAACTCGAAAGTTTCTGGTTCTGCCGGGCGACGAAGATATTGCTGATGATGTCGCGAATGCGCTTCGGTCTCTCGATATAAGCATATGGAAATTCTCTTTGCTGCCGGACGGTACAGGCGTGAAAAGAGAGCCCTGATCGACGAATTAGGGAGTTTCGACATGGCACGTTTGGTGACAAAAGCCTTGCGCGCGCAGCTGGTTCTCAGCGTCGCAAGTAAGGCTGAATATTTCGATTACAATCCGTTGTTTGATACGCTGGTGCACCGCTATGGCGGTCAGTCTCCTTCTGGTTCCGTTACAATGCGAGGAAGTCCAAAGACCTTCACATTTAGCTGCGAGCTCCCCAAGTCCAAAGTTGCCAAGTTCAAGGCTGACTGGAAAACCGGAATCTCAGATCTCAGTTCGAAGCAAAAAGAGAGGCTTTCTCCTGCGCTCGCTCACGCCTTTAGGCAACTGCGCGATCAAATTGGAGAGGATGACTTCCTGCTGTTGATCCGGATGCTAAAGCGAAAGGCAACCGTTGTCTGGTTGCTTTCGTGTGCGGCTGCCACTGGACGGTGAAAGCGAGGATTCGCACATTGGTATGAAGAACCCGATCGACGGTGGAGCGCAACACACTCCATCTTCGCTCTCGCGACGCCAGGTGCCTTGCTTCCATCACCTGGCAGCGGGGACCGGCTGAACAAGACAGCGAATGCCGCCACCGCCTCGCGCAATGTTTGGGGTGTTGAGCATCCGAACCTCGCGCCCGGGAAATGCTTCCGCGAGCGCCATCCGCGCCTGCCGGTCCCTCTCTTTGTCGCCAAATGCACAACACAGATTGCCTTTGCGTCCAAGTTGCGCCCATCAAGAGCGCCCAGATTTGGGATTTCAAGCCAAAATTCAGCTCTCTGCGATCTCCTCAATTGGGATTGGCGACAAGGGCGCGACCAGATTTCGCATCAACGTATCACCCAGCTTGAACGACTCCGCGTTCGCTTCCAGTAGTTGGCCTGCCCTGGCTAGTACGCGCGGATCGAAGCTGGCGAAGCCAAGTGGTACCGGGAGGCCCGATGGCGGGCCGATCGGCGCGTGGACGGTCGCGGCGACGAAGGCACCAGGAACCAGTAGCATTTCGAAGCCGCTGGGAAATACCTTGACACTTGCCCCTTGCTCTCGCGTGAAAGCCTCTCGAACCCACCGCTCTGAACGGACGGCGGTTAACGCGATGGTTTCGACATTTTGGCGAACAGCAAGGTCTTCGTTCGTGCGCATGACCCTTTCGCGGAACTGCTCTATGGCTTCGGCCATGATAGTGGTGCTTCCCCAAAGCGGCACTTGGGGAACCACCCAGTAAACGGCCGCCGCCGCATGGCGCGTCTTGCGCAGGCCGTAGTTCGCAACGTCGAAAAGCCGGCGTGCATTTTCCATTGTGAAAAGGCTGCCGACGATAGGGACAGTCTGACGGTCGGCGCGGACATCGCCATGGCTCGTGAATGCATTTCTGTAGAAACGCTGCACGTTCAATCCGTCACGGCGTGTCCATTCCTTGAGATATTCTTTGGCGAGTTCGACCAGGAGCTGATAGGCCGCGCCGTCGTCCTCGCGCCTCGCGACAGACATGCGCTCAACCATCTCCGCAACTGCACTCCCCACGGCCTCCCGATCGGAGAGCTCGTAGTCGGACTTCCACTCGGAGAGGTCGATATCAGGCTGAGTCGGCTTCAGGCCGGTGGAAACAAGACGGACACGTACCAGCGTCGAGAAACGCTCTTCGGCGACTACGCTGTCGATCGAATAAAGCGCGCGTCGTACGGTCGAGGTCGCATCAATCTTCTGCGCGAATTCGCGGAAAAAGCGGCGGAACGAGGACGGCACCCGCTCCGTTGCCGAACTCACCTGCACCGCGTCTGCTAAGGGCATTTCTGGAAGGTTACGCTCGAAATAGCTTAGAAATTTTCTTTCCGCAGGAGCGAGCGAGATCAGGTCGAAACCAACGCGTGCTGTTTTGCGCTCCACCTCATAGATAAGGGGTTCCTCGACGCCGGGTTGAAAGAGGGAAAGCCCCGTTGATGTCAGGCTGATGCGACCGTCAACGCGGAGAACATAGTTGGCGTCCTCGACCTCGTGCAGCACATACGCCATTTCGCGCCGGCTGTAGCCGAAGAAGGACTGAACGGCTTCCTCCGTGCAGCTTTCCATAGCACGGACAAAGCGAAGAAGGAATTCCGCAGTCACCGAAACCTTTCCGACATCGGCGACCTTGTGCTCGACGATGAACCGACGACACGGAAGTGAAAGATCGAGTATGGCCAGTTGCAGCGGGCCGTCCTCGGTCTCGTCGATAAGCCCCTCGCGCACGGACGCGATCGTCAATGTACGGCGCGGCTTGTTCGTCATCGAACTGTCTCCAATGCGCGGTCGCTCGCAATGTCTAGCGGGGCCGCCTCGAGCCCATTTTCTATCAAGGCTGCAGCGTTGACTTTATTTGCATGGCCCGCCTCGATGTTGCGCGAAAATGCTTTCGCGATCCGGTTCATCGGGCCATCCTCTTGCCATCTGGTCAGACTGCCAACGAGGACCAGCCGGTCCATCGCGCGACTGATCGCAACGTTGATCCGGTTGGGCTTTGCCAAGAACCCTGGGCGAATGGTCTTCGTACCGTTCTGGAGAGCGCCGTCCCAGTTGTTGCGGACGAGTGAGACGATAACGATTGGATTCTCCTTGCCCTGATAGCTGTCGATCGTGTCCACCTTGAGGGCGGCGCGCAGCGAAGGCAGAATCGGCGCCTGAGCAATTTTGCGCCGGACAAGATCCCTCTGGGCGGAATATGCACAGATAACACCGATCGCGTGCGCATGGGATTTTTGCAGCTCGAGCCACTCCAAGAACGGCTGGCATTCACCCCACCGCTTCAAGAGGGTCACGATTACATCTGCCTCAACTGTGTTTGTCAGGCTCCTGCGATTATTGGGGTCAGCCTGTTTGGCCCGTTCGCCGAAGGATGTTGTATCGAACCAGGTGACGGCCGCGTTCAGGTCCGGGGGAAGAGAATTCGCGTCGATGATTGGCGTCGGCCGGCCGTGCTCGAGTCGACCGTCATAGAATGAGTTAGATACGATCTCTCCAATTGGGGGAAGCATGCGATACTGCCGCCGAAGAGTTTGTCCGGCGGCAGTACCATACGGCGTTTCGAAGATACGATCGAAATCGCTTCGGGCGACTTCCGCCACGCCCACCCCTAGGCGCTCGGCAACTTCGTCCACTACCGATTCCGGGTGTTGCGGCTCAAGTTGCTTGTGGTCGCCCACCAATACCACCCACGCACCGGCCTGGATCGGTACCGCAAGCTCGCTGGCGGTGCACCGTGCCGCTTCATCGACGATGACCAAGTCGAAGGGCGTTGAAGTCAAGCCCAACGCCGACCGGCCGAGGCCCACGCACGTCCCTGCAACGATCTGACGCGTGCCGGCAAGGAAGGTTTCGAAGCTTCGTTGCTGGGTCGAGACGGTGCCCACGAAGTCGCGCGCGAGCGCAGCAGCCATCTGGAACCTGGCGACACGATCGGCGCTCGGTCGCACGTCGTGCGGCACCGACCTGAGGCACGCGCCGACAATCGTTGTGATAATCTCCTCAGTAGGGGTTTCCGCAGTCAGAACGTCACCAATACCAAGCGGCACGATCTGCTGGAAGATCGTCTCGCGTAGCGCGGTGATGCGCTGCGCTGAATTTTCCTCGTCTTGCAGAGCGGCAAGGCGGGCCGCAACTGGTTGCACCGCGAGTTCTACGTGCGTCAGCGCGTCGGTGAGACCCTCGGGAATGCCCAGCCCTTGGGCTGCGACGGCGAGGCGCTCGCGCATTTCGGCGCGGAATCTATCCTTCTGGAGTTGCTCGACGCGTTCGACATGGAAAGGCAACAATCGGTCGGAGACGACACCTTCACTGCCAACGCGTAGGATGCTGGGCACTTCGCCGGCGCGCGCGAATAACTTGAGTACCGCCTCGGCTGCATTATTGACGGCTTCGTGCGCTTGGCTCGCGAGAAGTACGTTACGGGCCAACCCTGACGTAAGGGCCGCGTGGACCAGTGCGGCGATGAAGACGGTCTTGCCCGTTCCAGGCGGACCTTGGACGAGGGCCAAAGGCCGTGTTGCGAGCACAGCCGACAACGCCTGCGCCTGCTGATCGTTCAGCTGGTATTGCTCCTTTAACTTTTCGACGGATTGGCGATCGGGCAGCATCTGGGGGCTTGAAGCAGTGCGAGAGTCGAGAATTTCGATCAGATTCCTAGTGCGTGACGTGCGGCCTACGATCCGCCTGACCGCCGCTTGGCGTCTATCAAGGCTGGTTTCCTCCATGCGGCTACGGAAGCGGAGTTCATCACCTTCATCGACCAGTGGTGGACCGCTTTTCTGGTCGGGCCGCATGCTCTCCAGGTACAGCGTATCTGGTTTTGAACGTTGCAGATCGAGCTGACCGACGGGCCGCCAATTTCCCTTGCGGTCCTTACGCTCGACCATGACGCGGTCACGACGATTGTAATCCAAGGAACCGCTCAGCAGGTCGAATTGGACCTTGTGGCGGTTGATATTCCTGTCGAAAGCGCTGTCCTCTGCGACCTGCCCGTAGGTCTCCAGCTCCCGCTCAGCGTCAACCAGCAGCTCCCACAGCCTTGCTACATCAACCTGCCCGCTTGGCGGTGGCTCGGCGGCGATTGCTTCGATGAGATCGTCTTCGGGCGGCTCGCCGGGAACGACGTCGCGTTCCTCTGCGAGTTGTTGGCTCGCCTCGGTAGTTTCGGGATCGGTCGCTTTCGGCCGCACAGGGGCCAAGGCCGCGACGACGTCCTCGCGCTCGAGCAATGGTTCCAAGTTACCCAGCGTAGTAGTCGGACCATCCTCGACACCGATGGCGGCCTCGAGCGCGCCGAATTCAAACCGCTGGTTAGACCTAATCCTCGATTGTTCAAGCCGGCGCCGGCTAAGCCGAACTGGCTTTCCGTCCGCATCGATTCTGATCTCGAGTTCCTCGCAGGCGCCGCGAATGACGAGCGCGCGTCCCGACTGCGCTCGCCGCAGAAAATAGCGGCCTTCGTCCGGAAGCAGCGGCCCTGCCTCTACGTGCGGGCTGGTTAACCGAATCATTTCAATGTTTTGGTCGTCCGCCTCATCGACCGTTAGTGCGTCGATCAACGGAAGCAAGGTTGCGTTCCGCGGCTCGTCAGTCCGCACCTTGTCAATCGCTTCTCGCACCCGAGAGGAAATCCTAGAATCGATCCCCACCAGCAGCTCTTCGGCAATAACCGTGACGGCGAAGCAATCCCTCTCATAACGGCCGCCGCTCTCAGGAGCATAGCGTGCGGTCACGGTGTCGCCGTCGTTAGCGGTGGAAAAGTCGATTAGGTCAACAATTACGGGGGCGCTAGGCGCTGCCGGATCGACAAGAATGTTGGCCGGTTTGAGGTCGCCGTGCGCAAAGCGAACGGCATGCAATTCCTCGACCCGCCGGGCAAGCGCCTCGATCAGCTCTAGACGTGCATCCTCGCTGAATTCCTCCGATCGCTCCTCTAGAACATGCGCAAGGTCGGGTAAATCGATCCATTCCTGGATCATGACGATCGCATCGCCGAGCCACATCGCGCCCAATACCTTCGCGCATCCTACCGGTTCGGCCGACGCGAGCTCGGCAAGCTGGTCCAGGAAGTCAAGGATGCGCGGACCCTCCTTACTCTGGTCTCCCCAAGACGCGCGCTTCCAAACCTTGATCAAGAGTTCGCGGCCGTCATTGCTTGTGCGCCACAAAGTGCGCGTCTCGTCGTCGCGAAGGATATTGGCTGGGGGATAAGCTTGGAAGAGCGCCATTTGGCTCTTGATGGCGCCTCGATGTCGCTCAAGTCCCTCAAGGACCTCCGCAGGGGTCGGCCGCACAGCGACAGCGGCGTTAAAGGCGGTCAGTGCTTCGCCTGCGTCCTTGAACCTCTGCATCGGATCGAGCGCCAGCGCCGACGCCAACCAATCGTGCAACTCGAGATAGTCGCAATTCTTGTCGGCCGAGTTGTCCCATTCGGGAAAGCCGCCCGATGATCCCGGGCTGGCGCCGAGAATGATGCGATGAATGACGGAGGCCGCAAGAAAAACGTCGCGCCTCTTTGGCGTTGTTTCAACTCCGAACACGTCCTCAGGCAGCTTGCCTGTCGACAGGAACTGAAACCGCGACTCCCCAAGCGAACGGATATCCCGATAGCTCGCTGCCATGAGGTGAGAAAGGCGCACCGTCGATGGTCGTTGTACCCATACGCTGTGCTGACCCAAATCGAGATGTGCCGCTTCGGCGAGGTGAAGCGCGTCGAGGGACGCGAGTAACTGGCGGGCCAACTCAATCCGATCGATGCGACTGAGGTCCGGCAGCTCGGTACTTGCGAAATCCGTGAGACGGTGAAGACGACGCCTGCGGTCGTAGACCTCCCAATACCTAACGCCAAAGTTCGGATCGCGGGTCTTGCCGTCGATGATGACGCTGTCGCATTGTTCGCAGCGATCTTGCAGGTAGGCGATGACCTCCTGCTCGCGGCCGGCAATCTCGCTGCGCCCTTCTTCGCTTTGGAAGCGTGTCTCTGCCTTGGAAAAGTCCCAGAGCCGCAGAACGCCAAGCGTGGGCGATTGCCGCTCGTCGCTTGCCTCGAATTCGGCGAAGATCCCCTCGGGATGCTCGAACACAGGTGCTGCCGATGTGGCGTAGAAGCCGCCGTAGGTACGACGCCCGGGCACAAAAACGCCCTTGCTTACGTTAAAGAACTTCGAAAGCCGATCCTTCCATTCCGCAGAGGTCAGCAAACCGGCAGGTGCTGCCTTGCCGAAAGTCTCGATTCGCTTGGGAATCGACTTGAGCGCCGATGTAAATGTCGCAACGGGCATCACCGCTTGACGTTCGGTTTCCGCGATTCCGCTAAGGTCGGTGACCTTCGTCAGTACCACTAGTCCCTGTACCTTTGGTACAATTACCTTGGACCCTTTTGCGTGACGCTTCAGGTGCGCTTCGAGCTGGATGAAGACGTTGCGTGCATTCGATGAGATTTTCGCCACCGGGGATGGGCCATGGTCCTTCCCGACGTTGAACCAATGCCCCTCGCGGCTTTCGATCGGTCCAAACCAATCTTTGAGATCGACTACAAGGATGCGATCGTCCGCCACAATGATGACGTCTATTTCGCGGCTCGAGCCGGGCGCAGTGGCCAGATCAAGGTTCGTGTAGGCAAACCAGTGGGGAGGAAGCGAGGCGAGGGTTTCGATCCCCTTGACCTCGCGCTCATGTATGCCGTTCCCGCAATTGATGATTTTCAAGCCGCCCCCCAGTCTTAACGCGCCCGAGATGAATATTAGCCTGAGTTCGGGGGAGGTAACAACTGCAGGCGACAATTCTGCTCACTCGCATTCGCCATTTGCTGGCTCCGCGTTGCGCTGCCTATTGGGACTGCCGATACCCCACATGAAGGGCGCTTTCATTGCGGTTCCGCAGCCAATCGGCTTCGATGGTCACAGAATGGGTCGTCTTCTTCGCAATTTGCGTAACGCAATCGATCACGGCGACGCAGGATAAGTCCTTGCAATATTTCGATCGACTCAGCCACAATTCTTGTGGGGTTCCGCTTTCATTGCTTCGAGTTGGAACGAGCTGTCCGAGATCACTTGGTCTGGCGAGATAACACTGCTCGAATCTGATCTACGATCAATCGGGATACGACTCGCAGATGAGTATTGCCTGCACCATCTGACGTCGTTGGGAACACTCAACGGCAGGTTTGCAATCTGCGATCCCCGCAGTCCTTCGCCAGATGCCGGTGCCGTGGCCGTGCCCGCAAGGTCTACAGGCGCATCAGCACCGAAGCGGGCCCCTCTCCGCGCTGAAACACAGGGCGCGGCCTGGCGTCGACTGGAGGCGGGGTAGACCGGAAATGATCTCCTTCACTCGCCCGCAGGGGCCCTGAAGACGTCCACTTTCGTTTCTAGACAGCGGCGCAGGTTCAGGTCCGTCGCGCCAACTGTGAACCAGCCATCGGGTTTTTGATAGAAATCCAAACCACGGCCGATCTTGATGATCCAGCCATTGTCGAGACGCACTTCACGATCATGCAGATTGGCGTTCAGCTCCACATTTAAAGCTACGTCATATTCCAGCAGACTCTGTTTCAGTTCGTCCAACTTATCGCGGACGTCGGCCATGTCGGTTTGCTGGTCATAGGACGTGATCAAGGTGATGGTTTGAACAGTCGACGCTTTGAGCGCCGTCTCGCAGAGTCGGACAAAATTTGCGATCTGGTGCGGCGCGCGTATGTAAGGATCCTCAACGACCATCGACTTGGCGCCCACTAGGTATGGGCCAAAAATCGTATCGTAAGAATGACCGGTGTCACCATAGCCGATGGTGTAGTGCCGATCGATTGGGCCGATTGGCTGTGGCGATGAAATCGCCGTGGGGATTTCGTCGGACGAAGGCGCCACAATGAATTTTTCCGCGGCGGATGGCTGGGCTGGTGCCGATGCGGGTTCGCCGGACTGCGCACTCATCTTTAGACGACGACGCGCGGGCTCCAGTGTCGCCGAGGCGTTCGCGCTTTCCGGGCAATGGACGACGATCTCTCGTCCGTCCTTGTCGATGTAGGACAGGTCGATCTTCGCGAACTCGTCGTCGGGCTTCCTCTTATTCATTTGCTCTTTGACGCGGCGGCGGCATTCTATGGCATAGGACACGTACTCGTCGAATTCGACATCGGTAGGCGAGTCAGCCGGATGCAGGATTTTCAAAAGTGCGGATAGGGTCTTCTTGATGCCCTTCTCGTCGCGCCCCTCCACGGCCGGGCCGAGCTTCAACCGCCTGCTGACCTCTTCGTAGCGATTGCTGTGCTTGAGTTGATAGTGGAACGCCTCCGCGAGGAAATCGGTGATGAGGCCGAACCGATCTGTGTTCAATACCGGCGCCAATGGTGCCAAACCGTTCACGATAACTTCCGGCTCGCGCCAGATGTTGATATCGCGAAAAGAGCCCAGGCTGTTGGTTATGAGAAAGCCGGTCTCGCCGTGAAAGATAGTCTGAACGCGGTGGCCTCTATGGACCAGATCGTCCCTGAACTGCCGTATTTTGAGGAACATAGGCGCGTGGCCCGCGTAACACTCTGCCAGCGGCATGGGCAGCCCGTATCTCTCGGCTATGTCTTCGGCTGCACGCATTTCGCTGCCGTGCAATGTCATATCGGCGAAGCTCTTCTTTAACGCCTTTTTCCGGATGGTCGTGTCGCGAAGAAGAATCGTCTCCCAAAGGTCCTTAATCACCTCCTGCAATAGATCGAAGACGCTTCGGCAAGTGAACAGGATATATTCTACCTCAGTGGCTGCTAATCGGCTCGAACCCTGCGATGCAGTGGCGGACGAATGAAAGATCGGAAGCTTAGCTAAGGACGCAGAAAGGTTGAATATATCGTCACCAATAGCTGAGAACCGCCTCATGACCGAGAGCGCATTCGCTGACTGAGCTAGGAAGTTTAGAAACTCACTGCAAAGGTCGTTCTCATTCTCAGGCTTTGCCGAAAAATAGAACGATTCAGCAGGCCATGCATGAACCTTGACGAAGCGGTCGGCTTGCTCCGTTTGCAGCCACATTTGCCAATCACTGCCGTCATAGAATAGCGTGCTTGCCAGAAAGCGACCGCTAAGATCGGCCTTCGTTAGGTATGGAATTTCGGATAATGGTACTATTGAGCCAAAGTTCATGCTGACACCAAGACTAACCCTTGGACTTACGCGGATCGGCGCTACGCGGAAAAGTCCGCTCTTCCTGATAGCCTCCCGAAATTTTCTCGATTTTCACCGAGCCGCCTTCCTTGCCAAGTGAGCGTGCCAATACGCCGCCAGCCGTGGCTTCAGCCTTGGTATCGAACGCTTTGACAAAGGTGTGGGTCTTATCTTGCTTGAGTTCCCATCTATCGCGGTTGTCGTTGTGCGAAAGGGTGTATTTTCGAAGTTTCGTCATCGCGGTCTCCTCGGGTTGAACTAGCGTGGACTACCGGTCCACTCGACATCGCCGCGTTTGATCCAGAAGTGGGACAAACAACCGGCAAGCTGATTGACCGAAGGCGATATGGTTGGCCGCTGCAGCCAATCAACTACGACCGACCATGATGGCCGTCGCTCCTTCTGTAAGGACAATGCAATCTTCTGGCCGCATCCGCATGGGCATTTGAAGCAGGCCCATTTGGTGAAGCCGCCTGAACGGACCACAACAAGATCATCGTCGGCTAGCTCGGCAACGGTCGGGTGTTGTTCAGAGTAGCGCGCCAGATAGCGCGGCTTCTTGACAAGGCCGAGCCAAACGAGAAACAGCAGAATGGTGCGGAGGATTGCGTTCATCCGACAAGATCCAGGAACGGTTCAGCATCGGCCATGCCCCAATAGAGCTTGCTGGCGCAGATGGGGCAGGTATTCCGCGGCGAGGCCGAGGTGGCTCTATCTTCACAAAAGAGAAAGCGCCGCCGATGCTCGCTGCCCATTTCGCGCTTCCGGTAGCCTACGATGCGGTTCAGAAGTTCGTTTACGGCCATGCACGCGACCTCGGTGGTGAACGTGACCACGGCGGGGTTCGGATTGCCTTCACCCCTGACGTAGGCTTCGCGCTTTTGACGATCGTACTCTGTTGGATTGCGCCTCCGCAGATCCTCTTCTCGGGCCAGTTCGGTATCTACCGCATCGCGGCAGAGCAGACAGGTCTCGGGGGGCAGAATGGTTGTGACCCGGGCCGAGATGTCCGCCATGCCCACGGCGGGCGGTCTAGCGACAGCCATCGCCAGCCCCATGTCGATGACGGGGATGAAATAGAAGTAGGCCAACCGGTTGAGGAAGATGCGACCGGCGTTGTCGTCGGTGCAACAAAAGATGACATCACAGGATTTAAGCGCGTCCCGCACGTGAGGCGCGTTGGCCCAGCCCTTGAGGGGCACAACCCGAACACCTAACCCCATTCGGGCGATTTCGCGGGCGGCGATGTCCGCCTTGCCCATCATGGCGTCGGCATCTGACTGAGTGGCACCATGGAGCCGGTTCAGATTGGTTGGCTCAACAATATCGTCGTCCACGACAACAATCTGTCCGGCGCCGGCTCTTGCTACCAGCATGGCGGTCGCGCTGCCGGTGCCGCCCGCGCCGATGATGCCAATCCGCAACGCTTTGAGTTGCGCCATGAGGGATGGCCCAAAGGCCAGCACTTGTCGCGCGAATACCTCGGAAACGGGAGAGGACGCGGCGGGGAAGTGAAACCGGAAGCGCTCACCGAAGACCGCCACAGATTTGCAGTCGGCTTTGTGCTTGGGAAACTGCCAAACGCGGGCACGGATGCCGCCGTCTTCATAGAAGAGAATGCTGACCAACTTGGCGGAAGGGCCGTTTCGGTTGCAGGCGGTCCTCAGCAATTCCGTTTCATTCACGTCGTCCTGTTCGGAGAAGTCCTGCGGGCCACGGGGATGGCAGTGAGCGATGCCGAGCACGAGTTCCTCGCGCTGGCATCGTTGCAGGAGGGCCACAAACCCCTTCGTGCCCCAGGTCACGTGCTGGGCGCTGGACGAAACCCTGTCTTCCGCCGGAATCGGGATGATCTCGCGCACCACCAACTTG
Organism: Bradyrhizobium sp. URHC0002; assembly: GCF_054059515.1. NCBI lineage: Bacteria > Pseudomonadati > Pseudomonadota > Alphaproteobacteria > Hyphomicrobiales > Nitrobacteraceae > Bradyrhizobium > Bradyrhizobium sp. URHC0002. The sequence continues at coordinate 8,320,574 of NZ_JBSSCF010000001.1, forward strand.
GTTCGCGACCGTCGCTCCCAAGGGTCGCCCGCGATTTTGCATTCGCGCATCAGCACATAGGCGGCGCCTTCCACGTCTTTCACAGCAAACAACTGATCGCGCAGCTCGGCTTCCTGCTGCTCGATGAAAACGAGATTAAAGTTACTCACGCTGCCGCCTCCAGTGCCGTATCGATGCGCCTGAGCATGGTCCAGATGCCGTCAACGCCGGGCCGCCACTGGTCGTTATGACGTGACCAGCGCTGCCAACGGCGGTTTTGGAAATCGTGCGCTTGGTCAGCGGCGCGCGGATACTGCGCAGACCTGCAGAGCTTGATCCAAGGCATTGCAAAGAACATATCCGGCCGCACGTCCGGATACCCGGGCGGCAACAACACCAGGATATCGGCCTTGGTCTGATCAAAGCGGCCGGCCGGAAGGACGTAATCCCGGAAGATCACGCCCTTCTCGTTGCCGTCCACCTCCTCGAACGCGACGCCGCGCTCGACGAGGTATGCGCGATCACGAATGGGAAGGACTGCCATCACTGCCCTCCGTGGTATGTTTCATGACCGTGTAGAACCGCTCGACACCCTTTTCGGCCAAGTCTGCCGGGTGACCGCTCAAGACCTCCTTGTCGGGAGAGTTCTTGAACTCCTGCCAGACCGAGAACTGGGCCGGGTCCTGGCCGGCCAGCGCTAGCAACACTTCCCGGGTAATGGCAGCCTCGGGCCATTCCTGCTCCTTGCCGTCGATCTCGAAGCGATAATCGCGGTCACTCTTTGCCACGATGAACCGCTCCACACCCGGCTTGCGCAGGTCGGTAGTCTCATCAAGACCCAGACGTTCGAGGGTGCCGTTAGCGGGCCACTGCAGCACCGCGTACTCGTCGGCGGGTCGGCCGCCCGCCGCGTCGATGATTTGACGGCCGGTGGGCTCGGGGTCAGTCAGGCTCAGGGGACGAAACTGAAGGTCAGTTCCGGCGACCAGAATCTCAAATTTGCCCGGGTGGGGTGCGCCGTGGGCGCTGACTTCTTGATTTTGCAACATGTTCATATCCTTTGTCAGTTTGATTGGTATACTTTACAATAAGAAGATATCACTTGTCAATACGGCAAAATTGCTTTACAAAAGAGCCAACGAAAAACCGGAGAAAATAGCGTGCCCCTCGATCCCAAACACCTCATTGAACTCACTGACGCAGCGCTTTCGGCGGACTACACCCGCGTTCGCCGAATCGCCGGCAACCTTGCGCGCGAGCTCGCGAAGGCAGGCAATGAGGAAGCGGCAAAGGAGCTAAGAGCGTTGGTTCGGAAGCGCGGCGTGCCGCTGCGCGCCTCCGGCTATGTCGAGTCGCTTCCGGTTGACACAAAATCGCGCTTGCCGCTGGTCGAAGAACAGCCGTGGCCGCACAATCCAATTTTCTTGAATGAAACCGGGAATCGCGTCTTCCGCGACTTCCTCACCGATGTGCAACACGTCGATGAACTCAACGCCAAGGGCCTCGCTTCTCGGCTCAATCTCATGCTGTCCGGGCCTCCCGGCACGGGCAAGTCCTTGCTTGCCGGTCATATTGCAGCGAATCTCGGCCGACCATTTTACGTGGTGCGCCTTGATTCCGTGATCACGTCACTACTGGGTGACACCGGCAAAAACATCAGAACAGTTTTCGACTTCGTGCCGTCGAAGAACGCAGTGCTGTTCCTGGATGAGATGGACGCAATCGCCAAGCTAAGGGACGACAGGAACGAGCTAGGTGAGTTGAAGCGCGTGGTGAACACGGTCATTCAAGGCCTGGATTCGCTCGACCAGCACGCTGTTGTCATCGCTGCCACGAACCACGCGCATTTGCTTGATCCCGCAATATGGCGCCGCTTCCCGTACAAAATCGAGTTTGGCCCGCCGGAAGCTGAGGTGCGTGCAGACCTTTGGAAGCACTTCCTGTTTGAGGACAAGGATGGCGAGCAAATTGCCGATCCCCTTTCAGTCTTATCGGAAGGCCTGTCCGGCGCTGACATAGAAACCATCGCCCACAGCGCGCGGCGACACGCGCTGCTCGACAAGCGGGATCTCGATTACGGCGCAGTTGCACTCGCGGTTCTCAATTTCCGGGCAGGGCAGTCTTCTATGCCGCAACGGACACCGCTTGAACCTGACCAAAAAAAGCAACTCGCGTTGGGGTTGAAAGATAAGGTATCAGCAGCCAATATTGCACGTTTGCTCGGCGTAACTCGCCAAGCCGTGTACCAATACTTTAAGCAGGAGGAATAATCCGTGGCCGAGAGAGCGCCTCCTTTACTGAACCCGGTTCTGAGTCTGCAAATGGACCCAAAACCGGAGTCGCCCAGCGCGCGCGGCAAGGGCCAGCGAAGCGTCGTGGTCGCGCGCCTCCCAACCCAGCAAAGGGTCCTCGCTGCTTCAGCCCGCAGTCTGTTCAGTTCGCGAAGCGATCTCCCGTCATTTGCCGGCACGGCGCACCTTGTGGTGCGCATGTTCGCGGAGGATTCGTTGGCTCCCACGCATACGCCCGATGACCTCTTCAGCCCGGTCAACGGTTGCCGTCTCGTGGCGCCTTACCATGGCGGATACCTTATCGAGGCTGACCTGGAGCAGCTTGGTCGGCTTGCCCGCGCGATCGATAATCCCGTCAACTATCCGGTTCAGGCTGACATCTCACGCGTTGAGAGCCTGACGCCTTTCAGCCCAGCCGACCGCGCGCGGGGCCGATCAATTGACGATTTATGGCAGTCAGCGCCGGAAGAGGATGGCGCGCGCCTTTTTGTGGTTTGGCTTGCACCGTTTCGCACACGGCAGGCCCGCGAGCTCCTGCTAGAGCGAGTCGAGATGCTCTCGCAGCAACAAATTCTGCTGCCGACATTCCCTCACACGAGGCTGCTTCCTGGCCCCACCGGCCCCGCGTTGCCCGGTTCGGTTGATTCTTCGCGAGAGGTAGCTTCTGCGCAGCGACAGTCTGGCATCGCTCGCGCGATGCGCAACTACCGCAACACGGGAGTCGGTCGTGGAACTGTGCGCATCGCGACCCGCGAGGCCCTCTTCGAGTTGCTAGCCTCGGGGGCATCCTACCGGATCGATCCGGTGCGTCCTATCAGGGTTGCTGCGCCCGGCGAAGGTGCTCATCCCACCACGCCGGTTAACGTGGCTGACGCCCCGATTGTGGGTGTGGTCGACGGTGGCCTTCATGCACCGAGTTATGCAGGTGCGGAAGCGTGGCGCGCGCGCAAGTTCGTCACCGATGCACAGGCGGACCGTGTTCACGGTAGCGCCATCAGCTCGCTGGTCGTTCAAGGGCATGCTTGGAACACAAACCGTGTCTTACCTGATCTCGACTGCCGTATCGGAACCGTGCAGGCTGTTCCCGCGCGCAACACCAATGCTAGGATCGACGAACTAGACCTCATCGACCACCTTGCCGACGTTATGCGGACCCACCCGGATACAAAGGTCTGGAATATTTCTGCCAACCAACCTGGTGCTAGCCCGGACGCGGTGAGCCTGCTTGGCCACGAACTGGCCACCCTAAGCCGCCACTTCGGCGTTCTACCGGTCGTATCGGTCGGCAACGTATCTTCGGCGGGTACAACTCGGCCTGAGCCGCCGGCTGACTGTGAAGCAGCGATCGTGGTTGGTGGCCGACAAGCAGATGCGGGCGGCAGCCCTGCAGGGCCTTGTCCTCGCTGTCTTGGCGGGCCGGGTCCCGACGGCATGCTCAAGCCGGATGTATCCTGGTTTTCTGAGCTTCGGATGATCGGCGGTGTCACCGATACCGGCAGCAGTTATCCGACGACGCTGGTGTCGTCGCTGGCGGCGCATACGTTCGCCAACCTCCGCAACCCGACGCCTGATCTCGTGAAAGCGCTCCTGGTGAGTGCGAGCGAACTCGATGAGCACCACCCGCAACTCGGGTGGGGAACGCCGTACCAGGGAACTATGCCGTGGACATGTGCGCCGGGCACCGTGGCGCTAACCTGGACGGCTCAGCTGCAGCCAGGAACGGCGTACTACTGGACCGGTATCCCGATTCCGCCGGAGATGATCCATAACGGCAAACTGCTCGGCCGGGCGAGCCTAACGGCCGTGCTCAAACCCGTTGTGTCGCCCTTTGCCGAAACCAACTACTTTGCTACGCGCCTCGAAACGTCGCTCTCGTACCAGCATCCAACGAAACAAGATGAGTGGAAGTCCCTGTTAGGCTCGATGATGGAGTCAACACTTCCCGAGAATGATGCGCGCGAGAATCTGAAGAAGTGGCAGCCGGTCCGTAGACATTCCCGGGATTTCGCGAAAGGCGGCGGCTTGGCCTTTTCCGGCAACCAACTCCGCCTGTATGCGCGCGTCTTCGCGCGCGATCTGTTCCAGTTCGGCTGGCAAACCAACAGCGATGTCGGCCCGCAGGAGGTAGCATTCGTGCTCACCTTGCGCGGTCCGGAGGACCAGCCGTCGATCTACAACTCGACGGCCCAGATGCTCGGCAACTTCGTTGAGAGCGCGGTGATTAACCAGGATATCGAGATCACCAACAATCCGTAAAATGGTGGGGCGGCCGGTCTCGAACCGGGCACAGATCTGTGAAACGGTTGTGAAACACCGTGCAGCGCTCAGTCACAGCCGAGCGACGATCTCCTGCCGATCTCCATCATACTCAAATTGGACAATCTCGCCGCTTATCACAAAATGGATGGCTTGCTCGATTACATCAAGCGGTGCAACGAACCACTCTCGCGGCACGTGGCGCTGGCCTGCACGGTCGAAGACGTCCACGGCCAAACACCATTTTCCAAAAAAGCGGTGAAGTAGCTGTTCTAGCGTCACCGGATTCATATTGTAGCATTTGAACGCGGTCACGATTGCCACTGGCGCCATCAAGAATGTCGGGTCCTGCGTGGCGTTCCTCACGCGCTCTTCAACGGCACCTCGGCAGAAACCTATCTTGAAAAGGTTCTGCATGTCGGCGATTTCGGGCCGCTCGCTCCGTGACTTCAACACGTAGATAAAACCGGTCTCCTGGTCTGAGTCAGAGATGGTGTCGAAGCCGTCGAGAAGATGGTCCTCATGTGCAGAAACTCGCCGCCCATCCTTGTAAAGCTCCGCCGCCAAGGAGCGCAGTAGCATGTCGGACTCGGTGCCGTTCTCGAATATGCAACGCAGCCGCGCATTGTTCTTGCCGCTGGTGATCTCGCGGTCGCCAACATCCGCAACATAAAGCAGTATACCCCTCAGAACGAAAAACAGGCCCTCATGAATTTGCTGTTCCTTGGCAAAAGGCCACAACTTCCGCTTTCCAGATCGAAGGTCCGCCTGACATTGAACCAACAGCGGCTCAAACTGCTCGAAATCCTCACATTGCTTACGGCTTGCGACATATTCAGGCATCGTCGTTTGTTTGGGAACGTGCTTCAAATCAAAAATCGAGTTGGTAGTATTGGCCAAAATGCCAAACTCGTCGTCCTCATAGACGTCCTGGATCGTTTTGATTTCCTTGACGTCCGCCAACAGGCCAAACTCATCGTATTCGCCAAGAGGGAGGACCTTAGCGGGGTCCCGGCGCATACCCTCTAGTCGACTGTAAAGACGATACTCCTGAACATTGTCTTGATTGGGCGCTGGCACCCGGTCGTGCGCTCGGATGAAGTCGTTAATTTCGCCGAATGATGCGACTAACCGGTCAGCCGATGAAGACGCACTTGCGCCTCTCGGCTTGACCTTCAACAAACCAAGATCATCGTCGGCAATGAGCGCTAAAAGCTTCTCCTTCTCCATCACAATCCCTGGGCTCTACGCTGTGCCTTTATAAAGATGAGCGCGTCGGCGAGCCTTCGTTCAAGCGGGTCGAGCGCAGTTAAGGCCGGTTCCTTGCCGTTCACGCGAAAAAAGGTCTTAACTTTCGGCCAGAGAAGAAGGGCTTCTTCCTCCGACATTTGGATGCGTGTGGACTCGATCGTCTCCTGGATCACCTTGAGAACGCGGCTTGTGACGGACTTCGATAGAATCTCAAAGGCTTTTTGAAAGGGGTTGATTGAATCAATCAAGTCGATGTGCAGGTCGTCGATATTCACGAACTGACCGGCCATCCTTATAAACCGCCGATCGCCTGTCTCTTTGATTTCACTATTCTTAATCACCGAGTCGACGACCACGTGCTGGCGCACTTGTTCGACCTCCGCGTCACTAAGGTCGGGATACTTGATCCTAATAATCTTTGGAATCATTACCTTGTTGATTACCTCGGGATCAACGTTCCCCGGCAACGCCTTTATCATCGTGTCGTCTTGGAGAATGACCGCCTTCAAATCGTTCAAGTCGGACTCGATAATTTGCCTCACCCGCTCCGTGCTAGGTTCCAGGAAGCCTTTAATCTTGATGCTGCCGGGCTCTTGTTCCTCGTCATCGAAGCGCTTCGTCTTGAAATTGAAATTCGGCGCAAGAACCTGTTCCATCAGGAGGGAACAGGTAATTGCTTTGAGCATGTTATTCACTGAAAGTCGGACGAGGTCGTCGTCGGCGTCGGGCTGCGCAATCAAATTTGTAAACTGCGCGTGGCTCTTGTTCGGACTATCGCGGGTGCACCGCCCGATGATCTGGATTATCTCGGTGAGCGAACCGCGATATCCAACCGTAAGGGCATGCTCGCAAAACGACCAGTCAAAGCCTTCCTTCGCCATCCCCAGGGCGATGATAAGATCCATATCGTCAGGGCGCTTAATCTGACGCAAATAGTCGACAATCTTGTCCCGCTCAACTGCGGTATCGTGAACGAGGTCAGCAATCTTGATTTCCCGTCCGTCCGTTCGACGCTTAACGAAGATAACACCCGTCATCGGGTCTTGGCGCACCACCTCTCCGATGCCATCGAGTATCGCATCAACCTCGTCGTGTTTTCGCTTCGTCGATTCGCCAGACTGCACACTTGGGATGTGCAAAATGGTCTTCTTGTTCGTATCCAAAACATCATGAATGGCAGTTGTGTAGCGTCCTTGGTAGAAGTGGTAGCCGATACCAAGTGACTTCAAATAAGTATAACCGTTCAGTTGCTCGTAATAATTATACGTCACCTTGGTAAAGCGAGCCTCGTCCTCGGGTCCAAGTATAGGCACGCTATCGCCACGAAAGTATGACCCCGTCATCGCAACAAGGTGGGCCGATGACTTGTCCATGATCGAACGCAACAACTCGCCTAGGCGACTTTCCGCGTCCACCGAGACGTGGTGAAATTCGTCGATGGCTAGCAGCACGTCATTGTACGCGCTTTCTTCCGTTGCCTCGAACGCGAAGCGCAATGTGGCATGAGTGCAGACTAGCACTCGCTCGTTACCAGCTAGAAATCGCTGGAAGGCCGCGACCTTGCTCTTGTCCCCACCCGGGGTGCAGAGGTTAAAAGCCGGACTAACAATCCAATCAGCAAAGAAGCCGTGCGTTGTAAGGTCCGTATTGTCGAACGATCCGCCGATTGATTTCTCGGGAACAGCGACAATGACTTTTTTGAGTCCCTGGTTGTGAAGCTTGTCGAGGGCTATGAACATGAGGGCCCGAGACTTTCCCGATGCCGGGGGAGCCTTCAACAGCAAGTACTGGGCGTCCCGCGCTTGATATGCGCGCTCCTGCATCTCCCGCATGCCCATCGGGCTAATCTTGGTGCTTTCGCCCGTCCGTGCGTAAGTTACGTGAACAATGTCAGGCATCGGCGGGTTCTTCCTTGGGCAGCGTCATTTTTTCATAGAGCCTCAAGAGAAATTCGAGGCGCTCCTCGTCCGTACCGAAGGGCTTTGCTCGGTAACAACGGTCTACGACGAGGTCCAGATCAGTGTGCGCTCGAAGAAGCGGCGCGGGCATCGTATCAGGATCATAAAGCGCTTCCATCGACGCCTCAGGATGATTTTCTCTCTCTTCCAAAATATTCAAGACGTTAGCCCGTATGCTCTTCTTTTGCTCTCCACTGATCGAAGGGATAGGAAACGTATTGTAGCACATCTCCGGTGTGTACCTTAGGCGAGTCTCAAACTTTCCGCCGATCGCCCTTATCCAGGCCATGTGCATGCGGGATGTCAGGAGTCCAAAGATGAAAGTGTCGCCGCCATAAACAACGTTGGCGAGATTGGTGATGACCAGCCCCCGACCGAAGAAGCCTATCGGGACGTAGCTTCTGCGCTCAGAGCTAGTTGACGGAACAACAATCGAGTCTTCCTCCTTTAAGCAGCGCTGTGCAAACTTATGCGGGATACGAGCGTAGCCGTTAGTGGTCTTGGCCTTCGACGCCATCCTAAACTTATGTACCTCGCTTATGCGCTCTCTAACTGGCGCAATCGCCTGCGCGGCTGCTAATTGATCGTCCTCAATCCACAGGCAAAACCGCTCTTTTCCTGTTATAAGTTCGTCTGTTCCGATTAACTTTCTAATTAACGGCCGACTCTCAGGGAAATGATCCGCAAGATGCTTTGCCTCTTCTGCGGAGAGAATGAGATGGCCGCCATCGCGCGCCATGTTCCCGATCACCATTTGGGGCAGGTCTGAGATCGATGTTGATGTCCTTCGTACGAAGACCGTGCGTCCGCCGGTGAGATAAGGGCTGATGTTTTCTACTTCCCGAACGGTGGTGCCTGAATGTAAGAACTTGGATCGATTACTGATTGTGCGTACTCCCACGATTACGCAGGTCACACCAGCATTTGATTTTGCGTTGTTCGACCATCGAAATGACTGATGGGCGAATCCTATCTCAAGGCCGCGCGCAAAAACACGAGGCCAGATGTAGGCAACTTGCTCGCCTTGGCTAACCGAGTTTGTAGAAACGAATGCGAACGAGGCCTCGGTCTCCTCAATGTAGTCGGCACCTTTTAAAATCCAGGCCGATATGTAGTCGCAGTCTTTGTATTCTTCGTGCCCTTCGAACACGTGACAAAGATCGGCCTTCTGCTCCTTGCTCTGATTTCTGGCGCCGATATACGGCGGATTACCCAGGATATATATTTCAGCTTCCGGGGCCTTCGGGCAGACTGTGTCCCATTCCAATTCTAGCGCGTTTCCAGCGACTATCTTTCCTCCCTCCCTGAGCGGCAGCGAAGGTCTGGTTTGGCCGAAGGTGTTTTTGAACGCTACATTCATTTGGTGCTCTGCGAGCCACAATGAAAGGATGGCAATCTCATGCGCAAAATCGTCAAGCTCGATTCCGAAAAACTGTGCCAAGGTCAATCCGGAAATTGGCAACGATTTTTGAGTGCTGATTTCCTGGAGCCTCTTGAATATTTCGATCTCTAATTTTCGCAGTTCTTTGTATGCAATAATCAAAAAGTTACCTGAGCCGCAGGCGGGGTCGAATATGCGAATTGTCCAAAGCCGTTCGATTAGCCGTTGAAGCCGCTTTTCGTCATCTTGGAATTTCTCGAACTCCCTATACAACTCGGTGAGCAAAAGAGGCTCGATCACCTTCATGATGTTGGTTACAGACGTGTAGTGCATGCCCATGCCGCCACGCTCGTCGGGATGCACGACGGCCTGCATCATAGACCCGAAGATGTCGGGGTTGATTTCAGACCAGTTTAGATCGCGGCCGCATTCAATCAGCATCTTTCGAGTTCGAGCACTGAATTGGGGGCAGCGCAGCGCCTGGGCAAAGAGCCCGCCGTTCACGTAGGGGAACTTCTTGAGATACGCTGGGAAGGTTGTGCGTGGGTCGTCGTTTAGTGGGTCCAGCAAAGTTCCAAGATGATGCAGGCTGGGCGTACCGCGCTCGGGTACATTGAGTACGTCGAATAGTCTGTCCAGATACGCGGCTAGATCGCTTGCGTCCGGCTGGGTGTGTGAAACGATGCTGTTGGTGAATAACTTGGGTTCGAAAATCTCAGTGTCTTCTGCGAAGAAGCAGAAAAGGATACGGGACAGAAATACGTTTAACTCGTGAAGCGATGCCGTGTCGCCATAGCGATCCGGGTTATCCTGGCGAATGAGGTCGTAAAGCTTCGCCATTTTCATGGCGGCTTTTACGTCGGCCTGACTCTCCGGCTTGGCTTGCGCCTTCTCCATACCTGCCCAAGGCAAGAAGAAGTCAAAATGGCGTGGCAGATCTTCTAAAGCGATATCGAGAGTGTCTTTGGTCTTACAGTCGTAGGCCAGGATCGTTTCAAAATCTGTAACGACAATAAAGCGCGGGGCCTGCTTTGTTATCGCCACTTCTCTTCGACGGGTGTCGATGAACCCATGTAGATCCTCATCAACGAGCGCACGGAAGTAGAGCTTCTTCTTCCAGAGGATTTCGCCTTCAACCTTCGAAAGATTGTACGAGCCCTGCTGGAGCCGCGTAATCGATGCTTTCGGTAAACCGTAGGCGGCAAGCAAATCATACACGAACGTCTCCCGAGACACGTTTCGTGCCAATTCCTGGACGTTTTGTTCAATTTGACCGATATTCATTGGCGACTTCAATGCTGTTTTTCAGATTTGGATAGGCAGGAAAGTTGTGGGTGGGTTCATGCGCCATTATGCCGTGATTTGCCGAGCCAAGACCAGACGGTTGCATTAGCTGTAGTCTAAAATGAGCGAGCCGGCGCTGCTCTCCAAGCGCGCAGAAAGCTCCATAGATCGACTAGTCTTTAAGTGGGGCCAAGCCCCTGAAAGCGCGCCCGCACCAAGCGGCGCGAGAGCCGGGTCGCCAAGCGCCCGGTAGCGGGGCCAAGTATGCCAAGCGGCCCCGTAAGCAAAACGAAATGAGCCTATAGTTCGGCAGAACTCTCTGGAGGCTCTGCGAGAATGATCGGTTGCGCAGCCTGCGGGCGCCTGTCCTCGCCAGCGGCGAGGTCTGCCGGTTTCCGCCGCTGTCGCGGCGTGGGCCTCATGACATTGATCGCAGCCGCATCGAGTGAGTTCATGATGTGCGCTGCATAGAACCTCTGGATCATCTCGACGCTGGTCCGGCAGTTCTTGGCGATCTGGTAGATATCCGCGCCTTCCGTCAGCCGCATGCAGATGTACGTGTGCCGCAGGCTGTAGGCCGTGCGTTTGTGGCCTTCGCGATCGAGCTTAAGCTCGGCCCGCTTCAGGATGCCGTTGAACAGCTTGATATGGAGACCAGGAAACACCGGGTCAGTAGGCCGTGGCAATTGTCTGCCGCTGCCCTCTTCCTTGGCCTTGCCCCTCTCCGGCTTGGGACGGCTCAACAAACGCTCATAGACGCGCACGGCGCCCGGCATGCTCTTGCAGTTGCCGAAGCCCACCTTGCCGCGCACTTCAATGGCGAGGATGCGCTCGCGGGTCGCCGCGTCATCCACAATGGTCACGTCGCGGTGCTGGAGGTTCTTGGCTTCATCGGGCCGCATGCCAGTGTTGGCCATGAACAGGATGTAGTCGTAGACCTGCTCGGCATCCCATTGCCAAGGTTTGCCATGCGACTGCTTTGCATAGTCGCGCGCCGCCTCATAAAGCTGTTTGTATTCCGTAGGACTGAACCACGGACGGTGCGCGATCTTCCCCCGCGTCTTGTAGGGAGGCGACAGGTCCGGCAAATGCGCGAGCCACCCGTGGCGGATCGCGGTCTTGAGCACCAGCCGAAGAGTGACGATCTCGTCATGCAAAGTGCTGCGGGCCGGTGGTTTGTAGACCGGTGGCTCGGCCTCGGGGCCCTGTGCATCGTCCCCCGCCGACGTCTCAACCGGGGGCGGGGTGACGCGATGCACCCGATAATCCTGCACCTTGCCGGGGTTGACCTCGGACAAGCCAAGATCACCGAAGAATGGGTTGAGGTGCAGCCGGATGCGGATGCTGTGGCCCTGCACCCACTTCGCGCTACGCTGCCCCTCAGTGATGGTGGTGTATTCTTCCTCAAATTTGGCGGCGGCCTCGCGGAAGGACTTCTCGCGCTTCTTGACCAACCCCGCCTTCACCTTGCCTCGATGGCCAAGGTACCAGTCTTCCGCGAACTGCTTGGCTTGTTCCAAGCCTTCTTCCTTGGTTGTCGCGCGGAAGCGATGTCCGTCAATGGACGCGCTACAGTGCCAATGGTGGCTCCGCTCGCGCCTGTAAAGTTGGACCAATCCCCCAAGAATTTCGTGCCTGACCACGACCAAAGCTCCCGTTGAAGGGAACCTACCACAATTGTGTGGTTTCGTCAGGGGGTGTGCCGGAGTGTGCCAGGTGTGTGCCAGCTACTTTTCTAAACAAACAGCGGGCTGAGGAAACATCAACCCGCTGTTTTCATTTAATAATTTGGTTGCTGGGATAGGATTTGAACCTATGACCTTCAGGTTATTAGCCTGACGGCTGCCGAAGTGGCTATTCAACATGCTGGCCCGCACGCCAGTCCATTTCTAGGAAGTCGATCTCAAGGCGAGTGGCTTCCTTGAAGATCGCGATCCGCCTCGCGGGCCGGCGTGGCGTAGAGAACGGCGAGACCTTCCAGGTGCCCCCTGCCGCGACCTCCTGATCGCGCACCGGCATAGTCGGCGGGTTTCCCAATTGCACCCTACGGTGTCCGATTGCCGAATGAACCGGGATCGCCCTCGCAAAGTGTTGGCTTTTGCGTTTGATATCCCGTGCGGGAAGTGAACGAGGGGCGAATTCCTTGAAGCGCCGGCGAGGCGCTCAGCGCATTCACGCCTCTAGATCTGCGTTCTGACTGTCGCCATCTCCTTCGGGAACGAAGTAAGATATGAGCAAACCAGCTGCGATACCGAATGGGGCTTGGCCCAGGCGAATGGCCGTTGATCTAGCCGCCGGCTACTGCGGAGAGCGGACAATTGAGGACTTCCTAAAGCGAGTCGGCGCGGAGTATCCTTTGCCGAGGGTAAGTGAGGGACGTCGACGACTATGGTTGAGGGACGATCTAGACGCAGCTATTTTGCCTCCGGAACAGGCGTCGGCAGCCGACATCGCCGAGGATTTGTAACAGTAAAATTGCCGCGGCACGTTCTTCCCAAGATTCTCGCCTCCGGAAGGACTGCCTTCTATTACACGGTTCCTACAAAGTACCGGAAGATGGGCTGCCCCCTCCCGAACGAACCGTTGGGAACGGACTACGCCAAGGCATGTGGCGAGGGTGGCAGGGCCGAAACCCTCAACGGGCTGTTCGATGAATGGAACGATGCCCGCAAAGGTCTTCCCATCTCCAGCGAGGAGGCGCCGCGCATAGGCAGCATCGATTGGCTCTTCCGAGAGTACCGGCAGAGCCGGGCCTACCTCGAAAAGGTCAATCCTCGATCGCGCCGCAACTATGAATGGAATATGCGCGAAATTTGCGACACTCTGACTAATCGCGGTGATCGCGTCGGCAGTCGTCCTATCAAGTCTGTTACACCATTAGGCGCGGACAAGCTCTATGACCGCTTTGTAAAGGGCGGAAAAGGCAACCGCCTGCGGACGGCGGAAAAGCTAATCGTTCTATGTCGGAAGGCTTGGCGCGTTGTGCATCGGTTGTACCCGGGAGAATTCCCTAAAGAAATACCGAACCCGTGGTTAGGCGTGACGATGGCAACGCGCGTGAAGCTGGTTAAACCGGCCGTGACGCGGGAGCAGGTCTATGCGTTTGCGAACGGCTGCTTGGAGCACGGTGAGATCGAATGTGCGGCCTGCGCGGTTATCTGCTTCGAATGGTTGCAGCGGCCGGAAAACGTCATTGCCGGTCATATCAAATGGACTGGGTATCGCATAGGACCAAAGCCGACGATCCGCATCGAGCACCATAAGACGGGCGCCGTGATCGACCATCCACTAGAAGAAGTACTGCCGGACGGGACGGTTGTAAGATTCTACGAGGACGCCGAAAGGTTTCTCGCCAAACTTTCGCGGCGTGGCGTTCCGATGATACTCCGAGTAGTCGAAGAAGGCGTCTCCAAGCCCTACTCGTTCTCTGGCATGCAAAAGATCGTCCAGCGGATGAGGAAGGAAGTCGGCCTGCCGTCCATCTTCACATTGGATGCTTGCCGACACGGCGGAATGACGGAGCTCGAAGAAGCGGAACTTACTGAAGGTCAGGGCCGTGCGCTGTCCGCTCACCGCACGCGAGAAAGTTACGCTGGATATGCGAAGCGCACGGAGGCGCGGATGCTCTCGGCCACGAGGAAACGCCACGCTCATGCATTGGCGAACCAAATAGCAACAGGCGTTCAGAATGCGACAGGTGAGAGCGTTCAGAACGAAAATGCCGGCAGATCGAAAAGCGCCTGATTTCATTGCATAAATTCTGGCTGGGGCGGGAGGGATCGAACCTCCGAATGGCGGAATCAAAATCCGCTGCCTTACCGCTTGGCTACGCCCCAACAGGCTGAACCGGAGCGCGCGCGGACGATACCCCCTTGCGCGAACCGGTTCGGACAACGCCCGGTCTATAGAGGGTGTCAGGTCATTTCAACAGGCTGGAATCCCGAATTTCGTTCGAAATCAGCCCCCGGAAGCGTGACACTTTATATTAGGGCCGCTTACGCGAAAGCCCCCGGCCGGTTTCACACCCCCCTGGCGCGGCCCAATACCGCCCATCGGAGAGTTGAGACAACCCCGGTTTCGTGGGAATACGGCAGCTCCGTTCCCGTCAAAGCGAGATTATGGTCATGACTTACCGCGCGCCGATCTCCGACATCCTGCTCGCGCTCAACCACGGTGCCGGCCTGCAGGCGGCCGTGAAGGCCGGCCATTACGGCGACTTCGACGGCGACATCACCGCGGCCGTGCTGGAGGAAGCCGGAAAATTCGCCGGCGACGTGCTGGCGCCCCTGAACAGGGTAGGCGACGAACACGGCATCAAGCTCGCCGACGACAAGGTGACGACCGCGCCCGGCTGGCCCGACGCCTATCAGCGCTGGATCGCGGGCGGATGGAACGCAGTGTCGGGGCCGGAAGGCTTCGGCGGCCAAGGCCTGCCGATGGCGATCAACGCGGCCTGTACCGAAATCTGGAGCGCGTCGAACATCGCCTTCGGCCTTTGCCCGCTGCTGACGCTCTCCGCCATCGAGGCGCTCGATGCCCATGGCAGCGATGAACTGAAGCAGATCTATCTGGAAAAACTCGTCTCCGGCGAATGGACCGGCACGATGCAGCTCACCGAGCCGCAGGCCGGCTCCGATGTCGGTGCACTGCGCACCCGCGCCGAGCGCGCTGATGACGGCAGCTACCGCATCAAGGGCACGAAAATCTTCATCACCTATGGCGACCACGACATGACCGATAACATCGTGCATTTCGTGCTGGCCCGCCTGCCCGATGCGCCCGCGGGCACCAAGGGTATTTCGCTCTTTCTCATTCCGAAATTCATGGTCAATGCCGACGGCTCGCTCGGCGCACGCAACGACATCTATCCGTCCGGCGTCGAGCACAAGCTCGGCATGCACGCCTCCCCCACCTGCACCATGACGATGGGCGATCGCGGCGGCGCCATCGGTTACCTGATCGGCGAGGAAAATCGCGGCATGCTCTGCATGTTCACGATGATGAACCAGGCCCGCCTCGGCGTCGGCCTCGAAGGCGTCGGCATTGCCGACCGCGCCTATCAGCAGGCGCTGGCCTTTGCGCAGGAACGCAAGCAGGGCCGCGCCATCGGCAGACAAGGCGACGGGCTCGATCCGATCATCGAGCATCCCGACGTCAAGCGCATGCTGTTGCAGATGCGCAGCATGACGGCCGCCGCGCGGTCGATCTGCTACGCCACCGCAGTGGCGATGGACGTGTCCGTGCGTGCCAAGGACGCGAAGGTGCGGGCTGACGCCGCCGCGCGCGGCGCGCTGCTGACGCCGATTGCAAAGGCCTTCTCCACCGACATCGGCAATGAAGTGAGCTATCTCGGCGTGCAGGTTCACGGCGGCATGGGCTTCATCGAGGAGACCGGCGCCGCGCAGCATTACCGCGACGCGCGCATCACCACGATCTACGAGGGCACCAACGGCATCCAGTCGATCGACCTCGTGACGCGAAAACTCGCGGCAAACGGCGGCGCCTCGGTCTGGGCCCTGCTCGATGAACTGGGCGGTATCGTCAAGCAGGTCGAGGCCTCGAACGATCCCGCGTTTGGCACCACAGGCGCAAAACTGCGCGACGCGCTCGGCTCGCTGGAGCGCGCCAGCAAGTGGTTGCTGGAGCGCGTGGCCTCCGCGCCGAACGACGCGCTGGCGAGCGCCACGCCTTATCTCCGTTTGTTTGGTTCAACGCTCGGCGGCTGCATGCTGGCCGGCGAAGCGCTGGCCGCCAAGAGCAATGGCGACGCCGGCGATCCGCAGCGCTACGTGACGGTGGCGCGATTCTTTGCCGAGAACATCACCGTGCAGGCGGGATCGCTGGAAAAGACGGTCACCGACAGCGCGGAAGCCGTGAACGGCGCGGACACGGTGTTGCTGGGGTGACAGTCCGCAGGGTGGGTCGGCGACTTGTCCGCCGTAGCTCGCAGAGCGAAGGCGGAAGCGTAACCCACTACCGTGAGCACGACTCGACGAACCATATGGTGGATTACGCTTACGCTAATCCGCCATATGAGCTTGCTCTGAATATGCGGCTCGCACGCATCCGTCGCAGAATGGCACAGCAAGTTCCATGCTGCGGCCCGTGGTATTGAAGCAACACCTTCTAAAAAATAGATGATCCCGTAGTCTCCGGCCGTTGCGCATTCATTTCGCAATCCGAAGAATGAGCGCTGTCGTGTGCTTGGCTATGCAATCAGGCTCATGCGAGCCTTGGGAGGCCGGATCATGGACCCATGGCGATTGGCGACGAAGGCGCAGCGCCGAATCAACGCTCTCGCGGGCACCGCCCTCGCGAGCTGTGTTCTTGCCTGGCTCGCGGGCTTCGGTTCGGCTCCCATCAAGCACGTCGGCGCTTCCATCGAAAACACTCGCGCGGCCGCGATCGAGAGCACCAGCGCGGTGTCCATCGTGGAACGCCGCGAACCAACTGTCATCACAAACGCCGCGCCCACGGAGCCATCGCAGAAGATCGTTCTGGCGAGTGCCGATATCGGTGACGTCATTGTGGCGCCAGCCACCGATTCCGTGATGGCGAAAGTCGCCGAAGCGACGGCGAACCTTCGTTATGAGCCGATATCGCTTTTCGAGATTTCGTTGGCCGATCCTTCGCAGGTGCTGTCGCCCGAGGAACCGTCCACCGATGTAGCGATGGTCAGCCCGACCGATGCGGTGCCTTACAATGCCCAGCCAGCGATCCCCACCCTCGAAATCAACGAGGAGTGCCTGGTCGCGGAGATCTGCATCGATCGCTATCTGTGGGCTCTCTACGAGCGGGCGCCCAAGGTCGATGCCATCAAGGTGTATGAACAGCGCAAGGTGACGATCAAGCGCAAGGGCAAGACGAAAACTGTCACCAGGACCTTCACCAGGCGTGTCGACGAGGACTTTACCTGGAAGGACCCGAAGGCCGCTGAAAGAGCCGGCATGTCGATGATGGACTATGTGATCGGCGGCATGGACCGGAAGTTCAAGCTCAAGCTGTTTCACACCCTTCACGCCGCTGAGCAGGCCGGACTGTCGCCCGGCATCACCAGCGCGTTCCGCGACGACTACCGCCAGGGAATCGCAAGCGGCCTGAAGGCGGCAACCGACCGGTCCTACCATGGCGGCAGTACCCGTGGCGGCTATGGCCGCGGGCTTGCAGCCGACATTGTGAGCGTCAAAGGCAACAGCCGCGCGCAGCGATGGGTCTCCACCGAGAAGCTCTGGAAGTGGATCGACGCAAACGGCAAGGACTATGGAACCGGTCGTCCCTATCTTGACAGGGATCCGCCCCACGTCGCGCCGATCGACGGCCAGGAATATGTCTCCCGCCGCGGCGGAGCGAAAACGCAGGAGGCGGAAGCGAAGCCCAGGAAAACCCAGGTCGCGGAATCGAAGGTCAAGAAGAGCAGCCGGCAGGCTGCGCGGAACGATCGCAGCAAGACGAAGCAGGCCAAGACCGCTAAAATTGCCAAGGCCGCTAAAATGGCCAAGGCCGCGAAAATCGCCAAGAACGTGAAACTCGCGAGAGCGAGGACCATGTAGCCGGTTCAAGCCTGCTCTTCCCGCGCATGGCGGGAAGGCTATTAGGAGCGGATCGATCATACCGATCCTCTCGACCAGACCGACAGCAAGCGTCAGCCGGTATTCCTGACCGCATTAGCCAGCATCGCGTAAAGCTCACGCTTGGTGAGCTCCTTGGCAAGTTCCTTGGTCTGCTTCGCGACCGGCTTCCGCGTGGACACCACTCGATCCACCGGCCGGGCGCAGGCTGCCGCCAACGCCGGCCTTCGCGTCGGCACCGCCACGATCCTGGGGTTGGCCGTCGGTGGCTTGTGACTCCGCTTGTGGCCCATGCGCTTCAGCTTGGCGCTCACCGCGTTGCGGCTGTAGCCAAGCCGACTGGCGATCTGACCGGCACTGTGGCCCGCGGCCCAGAGTTCTTTGAGCAGCGCTACGTCTTTCGCATCCCAACTCATGGGGAATACTTATACCCCGAATGTTGGCTTTAGGCGAGTCGTTGCTGATGCTGCGTTGGCCGATGGTTGATCTCGTCGTTAACGCAGCCATCACCAGCGCTTGGGGAAGTGCTACTGCAGTCGGCTCTCATCTCGACTCGCTGGCTCGCGAACCAGCCGCCGCGACCGTCAAGGCGATCGCTGCGGGATCGCAGCACAGCACCATCAACAATATCAGCCATCGCACCGCGACTTCGGGCGCGGCGCCGACCATCATTGCAAGATACTGGATCGGGCCTGCGGATGCCTCGATGCGGGAACGTTCACCGGCCAGCGCGGCGCGTTGCGCCTGCAGCCCGACCAGCGTAGCGGTTGCCGCCTGCCGCTGCGTATCCAACCCGTCCCGCGTCAAACGCTGCTGCGTTGCTATATTGATGGCCCGCGTCACCCGGCCAAGCCGCGTCGATTCGTCCACGGCCCGGTCGATTTGCGCAATGCGGCTGTTAAGATCGGCAACGGCAGCCGTTTGCGCCGTGACGCGGGCGTCGAGTGCTTCAAGCCGCTCAGTGACGCCAGAACGCGACGTGGCCGCCACGCTGACATGCGCCTCGACCAGCTTGCCGAACACACCGGCGGCGTTGATGAGCGCAAGGCCGGCAACGAGGGCCACCATGACCGCGCGCATTTTCCAGTTGGTCCGGCGCCAATGCGCGGCCAGCCATCCGGCGATCACCAGCTTGCCGGCCTCCATCGTGGCGGCGAGCACCATGACCGCAACCGGCGCGCCGGGAAATATCTCGGCCATGCCTGCGACTGAAAAATAGGCAGCAACCGTCGCCAGCGCGAGTGCTGCAACAAGGGCAAAGGCGCGGCTGGTGCGGGCGCGTTCCGGCGTGGCGGCAACGGCCTCCGGCACGGTGGGTGCTGCGGATACCGTCAGCGCCTCGGGCGGCGCGTCGGGCGCCTCCGGCTCGCCATCGGCCTCGGCTGTCTTGGCCTCTTCCGGCTTGACCTCTCCTGTCTTGGCCTCTCCTGTCTTGGCCCTGGTTGTCTTGGCTGCTTTGGCCTTGCTCCCCTTGGCGGCCCTGGATGCCGGAGAGGAGCGGCCGCGCTTCGTTGCCGGCAAGGGCGCCTCGCCGGATGGTTCAACGCTGATATCTTCCGCAGGTGTCGCCACCAATCGAGGCGTGCGATTTGAGGCATTTGCCCAAGCGTCAAGCTGATGCCTGATGCGCACAGCATCGCTGTCGCCCTTCGTCGGTTCGGACGCGGAGATCGCTTGCGTGGTTGCACGGCCCGTCATGTGGCTCCCCAACTCATAGCGGCAAAAGCCAGTTTCTCCTCGGCGAAGAACTGGAGTGTGCCGTAACCTTCCGTGTCGACGGCATATCTAAAGCTTCCGTCAACGGTCGGAAATACTGCAACAACCGTGCCCGACTCGTGATCGTTGGCAACGTTTTCGACTTGCTCGCCGATCGCAAACTTCGACATCGAAAACTCCGTTTCGGATTCGTCGATGCGATTATATCTGCACGCGCAGGCTGCCGCTTCTTAACGATGTACCTTCCGAAATTTAGGACGATGGTTGTTGCACTAATGCCGCATCCTGCTCTCGGAAGGGAACCGCTCTACACGTGGAACGCGAAACGGGCATCGCGCGACGTTCGGAATGAGTCTGAAATGCGCTTGGAGACGAAATCAGTCCGACAATCCAAATTTTGCGGCTTCGTCGCCCTCACTCTTCGAGTGTGCCCAATTTGCAGGATGGCTGGAGCGCCTTGTCCGCCGTAGCTCAACGAGAAGGTGGAAGCGATAGCCATCAATTGCTGCCCGGGACGGTGATGGGTTTCGCTTCGCTCTACCCATCCAGCGAAGTGTGCGATTTCTGCCCGCGAGCGTCACCGCGAACCCAGGCGGCGCAATCCAGAACTGTTGCAGCGTTAAGACAGTTACGGCCGTTCCGGCACGATCCCGTAGTTCTACGCTTTGCGAATCGGCCCTGCCCGCCCCTACTCTCAGCGCAGTTTCCATTTACTTGCGTTGTTGGTATCCGGCCCGTGCGAAAAAGCACGGCTACGGAAGGGCTGCGCCTTTGCAGCTCAATTCGCGTAGGGAGCGTCCAAAAAACGGCGTGCACCAATGTTGGCATGAACCCTGCATTGGCTGAACGAATTGGATATTCCTTAGCAACGAAGGTCGCCATGCTCGTCACTCTCGTCGCCGTTCTCTGCAACAGCCAGCTCTGTCTCGAAAAAGTCGTCACCACCAGTGACCAGTCCGGCATCACCATGAACGCCTGCACGGTCCACGCGCAGATTGGAATTGCCGACTGGCTCGCCAAGGGCCCGTATCGCGAATGGCATTTGCAGCGCTACAAATGCGTGCTCGGGAAGTACACGCCCAAAAACGAAGCGTGAGGAGCCGCAAGCTACGTCACGCTGGCGCGCGGCTCTTCACCTTCTCGCCGCGCGACTTGCTCTCGAGGCTGCTAAAAATTCCTTTCCTCTAAAATGAGGGAGCAGGGAATGCCGGGTGCTTGCTGCACCCGCGGTCTCGTGTGCAATGTGCACGAGGAAGTGCGCACACCAGACGTCTTGCGCGCCGTGTTCGCTCACAGATAACGCGCTTGGCGAAACTCCGGATATCGATTGTTTTGGGATATCTGCCATACACTGAGCAACGGATTAGGTATCCGACACTCGAGATCCGCATTCGCGCCACAGCCAGTTGGCCGCGGCCGATCGGGAGCCCCATTAATTTTTGTGCGATAGCGGCTCTTGGTTTTAGGCGGCCGGGTGCATTAGCGCACTGACCATGGCCATGCGAATGACGGTTGCGGTTTTTTGGCTTGCGGCCGCGCCGGGGTTGGCGTCGGCTTTTGCGCCTGGCCGACAGTGGCCGCCTGCCGCGGACGCGGCAGTGGTATTTCGGGCATTACCTTTGGCTCTTCAGGGATCATCGTTGGCTCTTCGAGCATCATCGTTGGCGCTTCGGGCATCGCCTTTGGCTCTGAAGGGCTGGCGATGACGTTTGCGGGTTGTTCCTGGCTTGCGTTGACCCGCTCGGTAAGCGCCTGGCTTTCGCGCGCCATCTGGACCTGGGTCGCCTTGATCTGGTCGACGGTACTGTTGTTGCGCGCCATTTCTTCCCGGCTCGCCGCAAATTGGCTCGTGAGATTTTCATTGTCTCGGACCAATTGTTCTTGCCTCACCTTGAGCTGTTCGACCGTTTGCTTCAAGGCAGCGAGATCGCGCGCCATCGGTTGGAGCTGCTGCGCCAACTCGGAAGACAGGGCAACAGCAGCCGCCGCGACGTCTTTCGGC
This sequence comes from Bradyrhizobium sp. URHC0002, assembly GCF_054059515.1. Classification (NCBI taxonomy): domain Bacteria; kingdom Pseudomonadati; phylum Pseudomonadota; class Alphaproteobacteria; order Hyphomicrobiales; family Nitrobacteraceae; genus Bradyrhizobium; species Bradyrhizobium sp. URHC0002. The sequence goes on from NZ_JBSSCF010000001.1 coordinate 8,342,260, forward strand.
GCAGCGGCTACCGGCGCCGCCTGTGTCAGAGGTTTCGGATCTGAGCGGGCCATCATCGCCGTATCAACGGAGGATGACCGCCACCAGGCAGCGACACCTATGGATGCAGCCAAAGACCCGACGAAAGCCACATAGCGCCAATCCGACAATCGATAACTCGTTGCCAGCGGTGGGCGAGACGTCTTCATGCTGGTCGGCGGGGCCGAAGGACTGATTCCCGCTTCGCGCGCCAGGTTCGAAAGCTGCTGCTCCAAGCCCGCGGCCTGCCCTTCCGCGAACTTCTCGTTCAGCGTGGAAGCCATTTGGTGCTCCGTATCAAATGCAATGGCACCCGCCTGAAAGCGATCCCCCCATCTGCGCTACCGCGAGCTAACACTGGCGTTTAACGCAGCCGAGGAGGCGGAACTATGTCCTTGCCCGGAGAACTACGGAAGGAGTACTGACCCTTCGCGGGCGCGCCGCGTTCGTCGCCAAGTTCCTTGATGGCAACGAATGTGCTGAGCCCCTTCGCGGGCTACTGTTTTGTCATCGGGCGGGTGGCGGTGGAGACAGGCCGTCGTCAATTCCTATGGCTCGGCCCGTTAGCAAAAGAACCGTTTAAACATCTGCACTTGAACAGAGGCCGTCAGACGAAGCTTTCAGTCCGACAGTCCAGCGTGACAATCCGGCGTTAACGTGCGGCGATGTAGGCATCGCGCAGGACGTTGGTTTCAAGCTGCAGATCGTCCAGACGATATTTGACCACATCGCCGATGCTGATTATCCCGGCGAGCTTGCCGTCATGGACAACCGGCATGTGGCGCACGCGGTGCCGTGTCATCAGGTCCATCACGTGAGAGACAGTTTCCGCTGGGGACACGGTGATCACGCCATGTCGCATGATTTCGCTCACAGACATCGATGTGGCAGCCTCGCCGTGGCGAGAAATCGCGAGAACGATTTCACGTTCGGAAATGAGACCAAGAACTTCGCTACCGCTCGTTACCACGAGAGCGCCGATATTTTTTGCACGCAGCCAATCCGCCGCTCTCTTGACGCTAACATCCGGGGCGATTGTTGCGACGTCGGTTCCCTTTTTCTTCAGAATGCTTTCCACGGACATAGCACCCTCCAATCGCAGCCGCCGTTGTGATACTTGCCTTGGCCTTTGCAGAGGTTCAATATTTCAAGGAGTGGCTCCAATGCCTCTGTCGTCCCGAGACGAATATCTGGCCGTCGCCTGCCTCGCGGTCGTGCGCGAACGAAATCTATCACAAGGTTAGAGCGATTGGGGAGTTACAATGTCAACTTTCAAAGCAAACCTTGTATCGCCTGAAAAACTCCTGTTTTCAGACGAGGTAGATCAGGTGGATTTGCCGGGCCTGGAAGGCGATTTCGGCGTTCTGGCCGGCCATACGCCGATCGTCGCAGCGCTACGCCCGGGGATCGTAGATATTAGAACCGCTGACACCCGGCAGAGATTTGTGGTGCTGGGAGGGCTGGCTGAATTCTCGAGCGAGGAACTCACTATTCTTGCGGATACCGCCTCACCAGTTGAGGAGTTTGATCTTGCTGACCTCACGGCCCGCATCGAACAAATGCAGGATAATTTGGCGAAGATTTCGATCGGCGAAGAACTTGATCGTGCCATCGAACAGCTCGATCATTACAAAACCGTCCACAAGAGTTTGACCCTGACCACGGCCCTTTAGCTGTAGGAAATCGGTTCGACAGACGGACCTCGTTTTCTGCCACGGTCAGCGGGGAGCCCGCATCAGCGCAGCGACATGCGGGAACAAAGGAAGCTGAGGCCCCGGATGTCATTCCGCTCATCCGGCTACGGTTCTACAGCTTCGACAAATCCATTTCGGAATCGTAGGTCTTGCCTTCGACGTCCTTGGTGATGGCTTGCCCGCAGATCACTTCGCCGCGCTTCTGGTCGAATGTCAGAGTCGGCTGTCCGTAAAGCTGCCACCCGCGGTTCAGAGCATCGGTCACCCGATGGCAGAACGCGGCGTCATCCTTGCCGGTGAGATATCGGTAGACCTTCATGATGTCCTCGACAGGTTCACTAGCTTCATTCCGTAGCCCGTAGGGTGGGCAAAGCGCAGCGTGCCCACCATTTCCAAGCGATGGCGTTGATCGATGGTGGGCACGGCGCAAGCACGCCTTTGCCCACCCTACGGAATCTCACTCGATCGGCTTCAGCCCCGCCTCGATCGCCGCCCTTCGCGGCTCCAAAAACGGCGGCAGCGCCAATCTCTCGCCGAGTGTTTCCATCGGCTCATCCGTCGCAAACCCCGGGCCGTCGGTGGCGATCTCGAACAAGATGCCGTTGGGTTCGCGGAAGTAGAGGCTGCGGAAATAGAAGCGGTCGATCTCGCCGCTGTTGGGGACGCGCAAGTCCGTCAGGTGCTTCGTCCAGGCGTGATACTGCGCCTCGTCGGGGGTTCGGAACGCGACGTGGTGGACGCCGCCGGCGCCTTGCCGCGCCATTGGCGAATTCTTGTCTTCGAGCACATGCAGCTCGGCGGCGGGGCCGCCCTCTCCCCTTGCCTCCCCCATCTCGAACACATGAATCTGCGCGCCGTGAGCGGCATAGTCGCGCGCGCGGCGCATGTTCATCACCTCGGTCAACACGAAGGCGGTGCGCGACAGATCGTGCACGGTCAGCACGATCGGACCGAGCCCGCGGATCTGGTGTTCGGCCGGCACCGGACTGCGGTCCCACGGCGAGGCCGTGCCCGCGCCGCCGTCGTCGACCAGCACCAGGCGCTGGCCCTCGCCGTCCTCGAACGGCAGCGTCAGCCGGCCGTCGACCTCGACGATATCGCCGGTCACGCCGCCGGCCGTTTTCAGGCGGTCCCGCCAGTAGCCAAGGGTCTTTTCGCCCGAGACGCGCAAGCCCGTGCGCGAGATCGAATTGGTTCCGCGCCGCTCGGGGGCGGCCGGGAAATCGAAGAAGGTGAGATCGGTGCCGGGGTTGGCTTTGCCGTCGGCGTAGAACAGGTGATAGGCGCTGACGTCGTCCTGGTTGACGGTCTTTTTCACCAGCCGCATGCCGAGCAGGCCAGTGTAAAAGGCCAAATTCTCCCGGGGCTTCGCCGAGACCGCGGTCAGATGATGAATTCCGCCTAGCTGCATTGCATTATCCTACTGGTCACATCCCTCGGAAAAATCCGCCGGGACAGTTTGGTCCCTTGCCGGATCATGTAGGATATGGCCGGATGATTGGCCAGCGGCACCGTTGCCGTCTGCGATCCAAGGACAGGTTCATGACCGGGCACCTCATTGTTACAGACGAAGACGCGACGCGCGTAATCAGGCTGCGGCGGCCCGAGAAAAAGAACGCATTCACCCAGGACATGTATCGCGGGATGAGCGATGCGATCGACAAGGCGCAGAACAACCCCGATATCCGCTGCATCATCATCACAGGCGGTTCGGGCGTGTTCACCGCCGGCAACGATCTAGAGGATTTTCTCAAAGAAAGCACCTCGAATACAGATGTGCCACGCGGCGCCTCCAACGCCGTAAAACTCCTTTATTCGCTGGCGCACAACGTCAAGCCGATCATCGCCGCCGTCGACGGCGTCGCGATCGGCATCGGCACCACGATGCTGTTCCACTGTGACTATGTGCTCGCCAGCACGACCGCGACCTTTTCGACGCCGTTCATCAATCTCGGACTGGTGCCGGAAGGCGCCTCCAGCCTGTTGATGCCGCGCACCATGGGCCACCAGCGCGCATTCTCCATGCTGGTGATGGGACGCAAGTTTTCCGCCGACGAGGCGCGCGAGGCCGGCTTCGTCAATGTGGTGGTGGCGCCCGGGCACACCGAGGCCGAGGCGCGCAAGGTAGCCCGCGAAATCTGCGCGCTGCCGGCCGAAGCGGTGGCGATCTCGCGAAAACTGTTGAAACTGCCGCCGGAAGACATGACACGCCGGATCGACCAGGAAGGCCATCTGTTCGGCGAACGGATGCGCTCGACGGAAGCGGTCGCCGCGTTCAAGGCGTTCTTTTCTCGGAAAAAAGGGTAGAGCGGGCTCTCTCCATCGTCATTGCGAGCGCAGCGAAGCAATCCATCGCGCCGCATCAAGAAAGAATGGATTGCTTCGTCGCTGCGCTCCCTTGCGCAAACGCTTCGCGTTTGTCGCAGGCAATGACGCTGAAACAGTCATCTGCTATGTCAACGCCATGAGAACTCCCCTTCGCCCGATCCTTGCAGCATTTGCAATCATGCTGGCGCCTTCCGCGTCGCTCGCCCAGCCCCCCACCCCCGTCGACCTGCGCATTCTCGCGATCAATGATTTTCACGGCTACCTTCGCCCGCCGCCGGGCGGGATCACGATTACCGATCCCGAGGACAAGACGAAGAAGATCACCGTCGCCGCCGGCGGCGCCGAACATATGGCGACGCTGGTCGGCCAGCTTCGCGAGGGACGCAAGAACACGATCTTCGTCGCGGCCGGCGACCTGATCGGCGCCAGCCCGTTCCTGTCGGCGATGTTCCATGACGAACCGACGGTCGAAGCGCTGTCGATGATGGGCTTGAATATTTCCTCGGTCGGCAACCACGAATTCGACGAGGGCAAGGACGAACTGTTGCGCATGCAGAATGGCGGCTGCCACCCGGTCGACCAATGCCAGGGACCGCATCCGTTTGCGGGCGCAAAATTTCGCTATCTCGCCGCCAGCACGTTCGTAAAGGACACCAGGAAAACGGTGTTTCCCGCTTACGAAATCCGCGAGTTCGACGGCATTCCGGTCGCCTTCATCGGCCTGACCTTGAAGGGCACCCCGGGCCTCGTCTCGCCGGTTGGCATTGCCGACCTCGAGTTTCGCGACGAAGCCAGGACGGTCAATGCGCTGGTCCCGGAACTGAAGGCGCGCGGCGTCGAGGCCATCGTCGTCCTGATCCACGAAGGCGGATTGCCGACGGGGGACTACAACGAATGCCCCGGCGTTTCGGGCCCGATCGTCGATATCGTCAAAAAATTCGATCACGCGGTGGACGTCGTGGTCACCGGCCACACTCACCGCGCCTATGTCTGCGAGATCGACGGGCGGCTCGTCACATCAGGCGACAAATACGGCACGCTCGTCACCGCGATCGATCTCAAGCTCGATCCCGTCACGCGCGACGTCGTCAGCGCCAGGGCCGACAACAGCATCGTGCGATCGGCGACGCTGGCGAAGGATCCCGACCAGACCGCACTGATCGAAGCCTATGACAGGGTCGCCGCGCCGATCGCCAACCGTCCGGCAGGCTCGTTGACGGAAACGCTGTCGCGCACGCCAAAAAATACCGGCGAGAGCCCGCTCGGCGATATCATCGCGGATGCGCAGCTCGCCGCCACCAGCGCGGAGGCGAAAGGCGGCGCGGTCATCGCCTTCACCAATCCCGGCGGCGTGCGCGCCGACGTAACGCGCAGAGAGGACGGCGCGGTGACCTATGCCGACCTGTTCGCCAGCCAGCCGTTCCGCAATCAACTGGTGACGATTACGCTGACGGGAAAACAGATCAAGGACATGCTGGAGCAGCAATGGCTCGATCCGAAGCGGCCAAGGATCCTGCAGGTGTCGAAAGGCTTCAGCTACGCGTGGGACGGGTCGAAGGGTGACGGCGAGCGCGTCATCGCCGAGCGGATGTCGCTGAACGGGCAACCGGTCGATCCCGCCGCGAGCTATCGTGTCACCGTCAACAATTTCCTGTTCGTCGGCGGCGACGGTTTTACCGTGCTCACCCAGGGAACCGCGCCACAGGTCGGCATCTACGACGTCGACGCGCTGCATGCCTATTTTGGGGCAAACAGCCCGGTCGGTCCGACCGCCGCCGATCGCATTATCAGGATCAACTAAGCCTGACGCCGTGGGCCTTTCCGAGCGGCCGCTAACGGCCTAGATTAGCCGCTCCTCGCCGGCGCGCGCCTCAACGCCAGGATTTTGCATGACGCTCCTTCTGACGCATACCGCCTGTCTCGACCATGTCACGCCCCCGGGGCATCCGGAACGTCCCGACCGGCTGCGTGCGGTCGCCGAGGTGTTGGGAGAAGATCGCTTCAAGCCGCTGACGCGCAGCGAAGCGCCGGAAGGCAATCTGGATTCCGTCACGCTGTGCCATGGCGAGCATTATGTCGGCGAGCTCCGGCATATCGCCCCCCAAAGCGGCATGATCTACATCGACGGCGACACCTCGATGTCGCCGGGCACCTGGGAGGCCGTGATGCGCGGCGTCGGCGGCGCGGTGGCGGCAACAGATGCGGTGATGTCAGGCACGCATCAGAATGCGTTCGTCGCGGTGCGTCCGCCCGGTCACCATGCGGAGGTCTCGAAGCCGATGGGCTTCTGCTTCTTCGACAATGCCGCCATTGCCGCCCGCCACGCCCAGCGCAAATACGGCATCGGCCGCGCGGCGATCGTCGATTTCGACGTCCATCACGGCAACGGCACGCAGGACATCTTCTGGCACGATCCGACCGTGATGTATTGCTCGACGCACCAGATGCCGCTGTTTCCCGGCACAGGCGCCAGCGGCGAACGCGGCGAGCACGACACCATCGTCAATGCGCCGATGGCTTCCGAAGACGGCAGCGCCAAGTTCCGCGCCGCGTTCGAAAACCTGATCCTGCCGCAGTTGCAGAAGTTCTCGCCGGAACTGGTCATCATCTCCGCCGGCTTCGACGCGCATTACCGCGATCCGCTGGCCTCGCTCAATCTGAAAGCGGATGATTTCGGCTGGGTCACGCGCAAGCTGATGGACCAGGCCGAAGCAAGCGCAGGCGGCCGCCTTGTGTCGGTGCTGGAGGGCGGCTACGACCTGCAGGGGCTCAAAGAGTCGGTTGCGGCGCATGTCACCGCATTGATGGGCGCGTAAATCCCCGTCACAATAGGCCCGCAAAATGTTGTTTGATTCTGCGCTCTTAGGGGCGCATTCGGGAACTCGATATGGCCGAAAATACGCAAGGCGACGTCAAGAAACTCACCTTCGAGCGCGCGATCGAGGAGCTCGAATCGATCGTGAAGCGGCTGGAGGACGGCAAGGTGCCGCTCGAGGAATCGGTCACGATCTATGAGCGCGGCGAGGCGCTGAAGCGCCGCTGCGAAGAATTGCTGCGGCAGGCCGAGGCCCGCGTCGACAAGATTACCACCGATGCCAACGGCCAGGTCACCGGAACCGAACCGCTGGACGTGCAGTGATTCCGGACGCCGGAACATCGACCCCACAGGTCTCGCCTGGCATGATCGAGAGATCGTCGAAGTAATCTGGGGCGAATCCGGTGCTCGCCGCCCGCCGAAAGGCTGAATAACCGGTCAATTTGGTCGCCAATCCAGTGTCCGATTTTGTCGTTGATTTAGTTCTTGGCGCCCTGCCCAGCCTGTTATAGTCGGCCATCATCCGGGGACAATACGTGCGCGTCCAGCACCGCCATATCATCTACATTCAGGGTTACGATCCGCGCGGGCTGGCGCAATATTACCGCATGTTCCGGACCGAACTGCGCAAGTTCGGCCGGCTTTACCAGCTCCAGACCACCATCAGCCGGCCCAAGGTCGCGGCCGACGACGAGATCGCGTCCTGGACCATCGATGCCAAGGCTGAGGACTGGCAGACCCGCACGGCCTACGATTTCCTCCGGTTCGAGGATTTCATCCAGCAGGATCTGGCGTCGCCGATCTGGCGCACGGTTTTCAGCGCGGTATGGATCTACTGGCGGCTGGTCTTCGCCGGCACCATCGCCCGCTTCGGCAAGGCGAACTGGCGTTTCGCGACTTTCATCACCTATCCGCATGTGATGCTGTTGCTGGAAGCCGCGTGCGTCGCAGCGATCGCCTTCGTTTTCGAGAAGGGGCTGAATACGCTCGGCATTCCCGACATTTTCAGCATCACCATCGCGGCCGCCCTGTTCGTCGCCCTGCTCGGCATCGTGCTGAAATACACCGAGAACGCCACTTACGTGCTCTATCTGCTGTGCGACACAATCTGGACCTGGGAGTTCTCGCGTCGCGAACGTCCTGAATGGGACCAGCGCATCGACCGCTTCGCGCAGCATCTGGTTAACGTCGCCAAAAGCTCCGACGCCGAAGAAATCGTCATCGTCGGCCATAGCTCCGGATCGTTCCTGTCGACGGAAATGCTGGCGCGAGCGTTGAAGCTCGACCCTGCGCTCGGCCGTCACGGTCCGCGGATCGTGCTGCTGACGATCGGCGGCAATTTTCCGATCGTCGGCTATCACGCCGTGGCTCAAGAGTTCCGCGACCATCTGCGCCAGCTCGCCATCGAGCCGTCGATCGACTGGATCGACTGTCAGGCCCGCAAGGACGTGATGAATTTCTACCAGTTCGATCCGATCACCAGCCACGGCATCGACGTCGGCGCCGCCAGGCGCAATCCGCAGATCGTGCCGGTCCGCTTCCGTGACATCATCCGGCCCGAGCACTACGAGAAGTTTCGCTGGCAGTTCTTCCGCGTGCATTTCCAGTTCGTGATGGCCAACGAACTGCCCAATGCCTACGACTTCTTCATGATCGTCTGCGGACCGGTCCCGCTCAGCGCGCGTGTGGCCGTCCCCGACGCCGCCCTGGATGTCGCCACCGGCGATTCCGGCGTGCGCGATGGGGCCTGGAAAAGGATCGAAGCGGCCGCGACGGCGGCCGCAAATGCCGCCGATCTCGGTAAAATGGAACCTTCCACCCGCCGCAGCGGTTGAAAAACAGGAACGATCCTTGAACCCACCCCTGCGGAACCGAATCGGCTCAGCGGGTTGGCTTTGGCGGTCGCTTTGGTGTAAAGCTTCCAGTTCTATGGGCTACGGAGAGCGGCCTTCCGCTGATCTCCCACGGCCGTAAGCACTTCAAATAACTAGAGAAACTGACCGGGAAGGGTTGAATCTGCCAACGTGATGCGTATCACGTGGTTTGAACCGGACTGCATCTAGGCTGTCAAATCAGATACCGGCCTACCGAGGTGGCACCCGGCATCTGGATTTTCGCTGCGCGGTTAACGCGTACCCCATCTCGCGTCGGGTTATTCGCCCCCGACCTGCAAAATTGGAATATCGCTGTGACCACATTTAGTAAAACGCCGCTTCTCGACACCATTCGTACACCCGACGATCTTCGCAAGCTCAAGATCGAGCAGGTACAGCAAGTCGCGGACGAACTCCGCCTGGAAACCATCGACGCCGTGTCGGTGACCGGCGGCCATTTCGGCGCCGGCCTCGGCGTGGTGGAACTGACCACCGCGATCCACTACATCTTTGACACGCCGCGCGACCGCCTGATCTGGGACGTCGGCCATCAGGCCTATCCGCACAAGATCCTGACCGGCCGCCGCGACCGCATCCGCACGCTGCGCACCGCTGGAGGCCTCTCCGGCTTCACCAAGCGCACCGAGAGCGACTACGATCCGTTTGGCGCTGCGCATTCCTCGACCTCGATTTCGGCCGGCCTCGGCATGGCGGTGGCGCGCGACCTCTCCGGCGGCAAGAACAACATCATCGCCGTGATCGGTGACGGTTCGATGTCCGCAGGCATGGCCTATGAGGCGATGAACAATGCGGGCGCGATGAATTCGCGCCTGATCGTAATCCTCAACGACAACGACATGTCGATTGCGCCGCCGGTCGGCGCGATGAGCGCGTATCTGTCCCGGCTCTACTCCGGCAAGACCTACCGCACGCTGCGCGAGGCGGCCAAGCAGATCAACAAGCGCCTGCCCAAGATCCTCGCCAACCGCGCCAACCGCGTCGAGGAATATTCCCGCGGCTTCATGATGGACGGCGGCACGCTGTTCGAGGAACTCGGCTTCTATTACGTCGGCCCGATCGACGGCCATAATCTCGACCATCTGCTGCCGGTTCTGAAGAACGTCCGCGACATGGAAACCGGCCCGATCCTGGTTCACGTCGTTACCCAGAAGGGCAAGGGCTACGGCCCGGCGGAAGCTTCCGCCGACAAGTACCACGCCGTGGTCAAGTTCGACGTCGCCACCGGCGCCCAGGCCAAAGCCAAGCCGAATGCGCCGGCCTACCAGAACGTGTTCGGCCAGAGCCTCGTCAAGGAAGCCGAGAAGGACGACAAGATCGTCGCCATCACCGCGGCGATGCCGTCGGGCACCGGCGTCGACATCTTCAACAAGGCGTTCCCCGACCGCACCTTCGACGTCGGCATCGCCGAGCAGCATGCCGTGACCTTTGCGGCCGGCCTCGCCACCGAAGGCTACAAGCCGTTCTGCGCGATCTACTCGACCTTCCTGCAGCGCGGCTACGACCAGGTGGTCCACGACGTCGCGATCCAGAGCCTGCCGGTTCGCTTCGCGATCGACCGCGCCGGTCTGGTCGGTGCCGACGGCGCGACCCACGCCGGCTCGTTCGACAACGCCTATCTCGGCTGCCTGCCGAACTTCGTCATCATGGCGGCGTCCGACGAGGCGGAACTCGTCAACATGGTCGCCACGCAGGTCGCGATCAACGACCGCCCGAGCGCGGTGCGTTATCCCCGCGGCGAAGGCCGCGGCGTCGAGATGCCCGAGGTCGGCATCCCGCTCGAAATCGGCAAGGGCCGCATCGTCCGCCAGGGCAGCAAGATCGCCCTGCTCTCGTTCGGCACGCGCATGGCCGAATGCGAAAAGGCGGCCGACGAACTCGCCGCCCACGGTCTCTCCACCACCATCGCCGACGCGCGCTTCATGAAGCCGCTCGACGTCGATCTGGTGCTGAAGCTGGCGCGCGACCACGAGGTGCTGCTCACCATCGAGGAAGGCTCGATCGGCGGCTTCGGCTCGCATGTCATGCAGACGCTGTCCGACCACGGCATGCTCGACGGGGGTCTAAGGATGCGTGCGATGATCCTGCCCGACGAGTTCATCGACCACGACTCGCCGACCGCGATGTATGCCCACGCCGGACTCGACGCCAAGGGCATCGTCGCCAAGGTGTTCGATGCGCTCGGCAAGGACTACAAGACCGAGACCGTCAAGCTCGCCTGAGGCTCAAGCTGCTTCGGTTCTGGCCTGGTCAGAACCGAAGCGCTGGTAGAATCGAAGAGCTGGCTCTTTCGCCGGTAATCCCATGAAGATCTATCTGGCAGGTCCCGATGTGTTCCTGCCTGATGCCATCGAGATCGGGCGCCGCAAGGCCGCGATCTGCGCCCGCCATGGCGTAAGCGGCCTCTATCCGCTCGACAATGCGGTCGATCTTTCGGCCGCCGATGCCTCGCTCGCGATCTTTGAGGGCAACGAGGCCATGATGGACGCGGCGGACGCGATCATCGCCAACCTTACGCCGTTTCGCGGCCCCAGTGCCGACGCCGGCACCGTCTATGAACTCGGCTACATGGCCGGCCGCGGCAAGTTCTGCCTGGCCTATAGCAACGACCCCGCACTCTATGTTGAGCGCGTAAAGCGGATCCACGACGTGACCAAATCCGCGACCGGCCATCTGATCGACGGCGACGGGCTGACGGTGGAAGATTTCGGTCTGCCCGACAATCTCATGATGATCCACACGCTCGATCTGCATGGTGCTAGACTGGTGACGCCGCGGCAGCGGCCTCAAGATATCTGGCACGATCTCACCTCGTTCGAGGCCTGTGTCGCGCTTGCGGCGGATCGCGCCACCGGAAAATCGGACTAACGCAAATCGGACTGACATTGGCTGAGCGGAACCACAGCGAGACTTCTGCCCGCAAGCGCGTGGACGTGCTGCTGGTCGAGCGCGGCCTGTTCGAAAGCCGCGCCCGCGCGCGTGCGGCGATCGACGCCGGCGGCGTGATCGCCGACGGCAGGCCCGTGTTGAAGGCCTCGGAGATGATCGCTGCCAATGCCGAATTATCCGCGCAGCCCGCGCACCCCTACGTCTCGCGCGGCGGCGTCAAGCTCGCCGGCGCCCTGGAGCTGTATCCGATCGAGATCGAGGGCCATGTCTGCCTCGACGTCGGCGCCTCCACCGGCGGCTTTACCGAAGTGCTGCTGCAAAACGGGGCGAGCCTCGTGTTCGCCATCGATGTCGGGCGCGGCCAGTTGCATCCCTCGCTGCGCGATCACCCCCAGATCGTATCGATGGAAGAAACCGACATCCGCAAGTTCGAGGGCAAGCGGCTGCCCGCGCGGCCGGATGTCGTCGTCATCGACGTCAGCTTCATTTCGTTGAGAGCGGTGCTGCCGGTGGCGCTGTCGCTGGCAGCCGCGCCGATGCACCTCTTGGCGCTCATCAAGCCGCAATTCGAAGCGGAGCGAAAACACTCCAAGCACGGCATCATCCGCAACGCGATGGTGCATCAGGAAATCTGCGACGACATCTCGGCGTTCGCCGCCTCGTTCGGCTGCACCGATATCCAGGTGTTTCCCTCGCCGATCACCGGCGGCGACGGCAATATCGAATTCTTCATGGGCGCGCGCCGTGGCTGACAGCGAGCGTCTCGTCATCGACCAGTCGGCCATCATGGCGACGGCGTCGCCATCGCAGGCGGCGGCAACATCTATGTGCCGTACACGCTCGGCGGCGAAACGGTCGACGTCGGTGCGGTTCCCGGCCACCATCCCGACCGCCGGCGATTGCTCAAGGTCGAGACCGCGAGCGTGGAGCGGATCGCGCCGTTCTGTCCGCATTTCGGCGTTTGCGGCGGCTGCGCGATCCAGCATTGGGACGCCGAGCCGTATCGCGCCTGGAAGCGCGAGCTCGTGGTGACGACACTGTCGCAGGCGGCAATCGCTTGCGACGTCGCACCCCTGGTCGATGCCCATGGCGCCGGCCGCCGGCGCCTCACCCTGCACGGGCGGATGGGAACGCACGACGTGCTCAAGGTCGGCTATGCGGCAGCGGGTTCGCACGACATCATTCCGATCGACCGCTGCCCGATCCTCGACCCTGGTCTAAACGGCGCGATCGAGGCGGCCTGGGCCATCGCCGAGCCGCTGATCTCGATGGGCAAGCCGCTCGACATCCAGATCACCGCGACCAATAGCGGGTTGGATATCGATGTGCGCGGCTCCGGCCCGCTCTCGACCGCCTTGATCACCAGGCTGTCGCGCATCGCGGAACAACATCGGCTGGCGCGGCTGACGCGCCACGGCGAGCTGGTGCTGATGCGAACGCCGCCGGTGATTTCGATCGGCGCCGCACAGGTGGCGCTGCCGCCCGGCTCGTTCCTGCAGGCAACGGTGGCGGGCGAGGAAACGCTGGCCGCGCTCGTCTTGGAGCATTGCAAGCGCGGCAAATACATCGCCGACCTGTTCTGCGGCGTCGGCCCCTTCGCGCTGCGGCTTGCGGCGAAGTCGCGTATCGCCGCCTTCGACAGCGACGCCGGCGCGGTCGCAGCGCTGCAGAAGGCCGCGACTTCCACCTCAGGGCTGAAGCCGATCAAGGCCGAGGCGCGTGATTTATTTCGCCGCCCGCTGATGCCACAGGAATTGCGCGACTACGACACGGTGGTATTCGACCCGCCGCGGCAGGGCGCGCAGGCGCAGGTGACGCAGCTCGCGGCCAGTAAGATTCCGACGGTGGTTGCGGTGTCGTGCAACGCCACGACGTTTGCGCGCGACGCGAAGATCTTGATCGACGGCGGCTACAAGATCGACGGCGTCACCGCGGTCGACCAGTTCCGCCACACGCCGCATGTGGAATTGGTGGCGAGGTTCAGGAGATGAGCGGTTTGGGAAAATTCGTAGGGTGGGCAAAGCGAAGCGTGCCCACCAATTCTTGCTCGAGCTGGAATGGTGGGCACGGCGCAAGCGCGCCTTTGCCCACCCTACCCGCCTCCGAAATCATCACCTTCCCCACCTGTCCTGCCAGATCTTCTCGCCGATCATGCAATTGACGCGCGCCTCCCGGCCGGCAGCCGGCACGACCGGGCGTTCGGGGGTACGGCCCGCGATCTCGAGCAGCAGCTTGGTGCGGATCGCTTCCTTGAACTTGTCGCGGTCCTTGATGGTGACGACGAACGAGCCGGGGCCGCCGATGACGCAGTCCTCGTAATACAAATCGAGATTGTCGATATCCATGGTGGAGTAAGACGGTTCCTTCACCATGATCGGCAAGCCGTTGATGACGATGCCCTTTTCCACCGCGGCATCGCGCGCGATGACGACCGGTGCGCCGTTGTTGTTCGGGCCATCGCCGGAAATATCGATCACCCGCCGCAGGCCGCGGTGCGGGTTCTCGTCGAACAGCGGCATGGCGAAGTTGATCGCACCCGAAATCGAGGTGCGCGACGCGCGGCGGATCGGGGTTCTGATGATTTCATTGGCGACGGCATCTGCCGTCTCGGGCCCATCGATCACGCGCCAGGGGATGATGATCTTCTGGTCGGTGGATGCCGCCCATTCGAAATAGGTGATCGAGATCCTGCCGTTCGGGCCGCTCTTCAGCGCCTGCAGGAATTCCTTGGAGACGATCGCCTGCGCATAGCCCTCCCGCTGCAGCGCGAGTTCGTCCATGTCCATCGAATAGGAGACGTCGACGGCGAGGACGAGTTCGACGTCGACGGTCGGATTGGCCTCTTTGTCCGCCAGTTGATGGCTGGCGGCGTTCGGCTGGTGGCCCGGCCGGTTCGTGGGGTTCGGCGCGGCAAAACTCGCCACATCGCCGCCGGCGAGTACGCCCGCGACAAGCACGACCCCGATCGAGACATACCAGCGCATTGCGGCCCTCCCGTCGAACGACAGCGATGGTGACATGCAAACTGGCCGACGCAAAGCGCTGAAATCATTTGTCCTTCACATTCGGGTTAGGATCGGGCGCTTCGTCGACAGCGGGCCTGAGCTGTCCGTTCCGCGCCGCGATGAACCTGTCCGGTATCCGGCTCCGAATGAACGATCAGCCCGCCCGGCGCGACAGATGCGATGCGGCCGGCCAGAAAGAAGGCCGCATTGGCACGATCATGGTTACGCCCCCAAAACTTCCCGCAATTGACAGTCTGCCGCCGTTGTTGCGCGTGGTCCTTATGTCGTCCGGCCTGCTCGCCTTTGGCGTAGTCGTTGCGTTGCCGCTCCCTCGACGCTCGCAGGCAGGTCTTGCGGTTGCTCGCTGAATTTCCGGAAGTGCGGGTGAACGGCGCCAAGAGCGTGTTCTACGATGCCGTCGAAGCCGCGGAACTCGACGAACCCGGCGCGATGGCCGCCCTGATCGAGCTGAAACTGTCGGCAAACGCCCAGTTTCAGGACCGGCCCGGAGCCTGTAAACTGATCGAAATGGCCGTCAGCCGCGGCGATCAGACCATGGCGCGGCGTCTCGCGGACTGCCGTGCCAACTGAGCGCGGCGGGCCCGCGTCATTCGCTCGCTTGCCGGACTTGACTAGAAATGGCCGATCCCGTCGTCACGCCAAAAACCAAGGTCAAAACCAAGACCGAGCGGCCACGCCTGCACAAGGTTATCCTGATCAATGACGACTACACGCCGCGCGAATTCGTCGTCACGGTGCTGAAGGCCGAATTCCGCATGACCGAGGACCAGGCCCACAAGGTGATGATCACGGCGCACCGCCGCGGCGTCTGCGTGGTCGCCGTGTTCACCAAGGACGTCGCCGAGACCAAGGCGACACGCGCCACCGACGCCGGCCGCGCCAAGGGCTATCCGCTGCTGTTCACGACCGAGCCGGAAGAATAGCCAGTTTGTAGCCCGGATGGAGCGCAGCGTAATCCGAGACACCTCAGGCTGCGGCGCGAATCCCGGATTTCGCTTCGCTGCATCCGGGCTACGGGTTAGGCCGCCGAGGTCTCATCGGCCAGGCCGTAGACGCGCGCGGCCTTTGAGAAACCGGCGACCGGAAACTCGCCGAGATCGCTCCAGCCGCCTCGGCAGATGCCGGCAAATCCCTCCGAGGCCACGATGGTGCGTTTGGTTTGGCTGGCGATCTTTTCCAGCCGCGCGGCCAGATTCACCGCAGGGCCGATGCATGTGAAGTCGAGCCGGTTGCCGCCGCCGATATTGCCGTAGAGAATCCGTCCGACATGAAGTGCTACGCCGAAGCGAAAACGTTCGACCGTGTCCCCGACCGGGTATTGCATGTCGGCGACGCTGGCGCGCGACTCATGGGCAGCTTCCAGCACATTCAAGCAGACCTGCTTTTCGTCTCCGACATATTCGTCGATCGGAAACACAGCGAGCAGGCCGTCGCCCATGTATTTCAACACGTCGCCGCCATGCTTCTTGATTGCGGCGACCTGGCAATCGAAATAATGGTTCAGGATGTCGACGACGGTCTCTGCCGGCAGCCGGTCCGACAGCGCCGTGAAGCCGCGCAGATCGGACAGCCAGATCGCGGCATTCATCGTCTCGGTATGGCCGCGCCTGATCTGGCCGCCCATGATCCGCTCGCCGGCGCGGTTGCCAACGTAGGTGTCGAGCAGGCTCGCGGCCATGCGGTTCAAACTAAGGATCTCGACCACCCGCGCCAGCGGCTTCGCGATGCTCCGCAGCGCCGCCAACTGTTCATCGGTGAACCCGCCTGGCTGTTTCGTGGTCCAGCTCGATCCGTTGACGGTGCCGCCCACGAAGGGCAACGGCAGCGCGATATAATCCGTGACGCCTTCGGCGCGCAATTCATCGATGATCGGGAAGCGCGCGCTCCGGGGATCGTCGACGTGTGCCCGAACCTCCAGACCCTGCTGGAACACGAGGATCAGCGGGCTGGCGCGAAAATCCGGCGATTGCAGGATATTGTAATCGACCGTGCCCAGCTCGACCTCGGCGCCCGGCTTCCAGATGAAATTGCGGCCGTAAATCTCAGGATGCAGAGTGCGGACGAAAACGCCGACGCGCCAGAGCGGCAGGCCTGCCGCAACCATTCGTTCGCAGGTCTCCGCCATGAAGTTCTTGTTGCTGGTCGCCGATCTCCCGCCGTCGATCAGCCAGTCGGTCAACTCTTGCAGTTTCGATGCATCCATGACGCCGGTATTTGCCGCGCAAGTTCGGCGCGCGTCAAGGCGAGACCTACGCTTGACGTTGCGGCAATGCAGCCCGTAGCCGAACTCTTTAGCCCACCTGCCCGCGATGGCGCAGGAAGTGGTCGGCCAGCACGCAGGCCATCATGGCCTCGCCCACCGGCACGGCGCGGATGCCGACGCAGGGGTCGTGGCGGCCTTTTGTCATGATGTCGGTGTCGGCGCCCGCGCGGTCCACCGTCTTGCGCGGGGACAGGATCGACGAGGTCGGCTTCACCGCAAAGCGCACCACCACCGGCTGGCCGGTCGAGATGCCGCCGAGCACGCCGCCGGCATTATTGGACAGGAAGCGCGTGCCGTTATTGCCGGTGCGCATCTCGTCGGCGTTTTCCTCGCCCGACAATTCGGCAGCGCCAAAACCGGCGCCGATCTCGACGCCCTTCACCGCATTGATGCTCATCATCGCCGCCGCCAGCTCGCCGTCGAGCTTGGCGTAGATCGGCGCGCCCCATCCCGCCGGCACGCCTTCGGCCACCACTTCGATGACGGCGCCGATCGAGGAGCCGCTCTTGCGGATGCCGTCGAGATATTGCTCGAAGAACGCGGCCTTGTCCTTGTCCGGGCAATTGAACGGATTGCGCGCGATCTCGTCCCAGTCCCACTTGTCGCGGTCGATCTTGTGCGGGCCGATCTGCACCAGCGCGCCGCGCACCTTCACGTCAGGGAGAATTTTGCGCGCGATGGCGCCGGCCGCGACACGCGTGGCCGTCTCGCGCGCCGAGGAACGTCCGCCGCCGCGATAATCGCGCAGGCCGTATTTGGCCTCATAGGTGAAGTCGGCGTGGCCGGGACGAAACTTGTCCTTGATCTCGGAATAGTCCTTGGAGCGCTGATCGGTGTTCTCGATCAGCAGCGCGATCGGCGTTCCCGTCGTCACCTGAACGCCGGTCTCGGGATGCGCCATCACGCCGGACAAAATCTTGACCGCATCCGGCTCCTGGCGCTGGGTGGTGAAGCGCGATTGTCCCGGACGGCGGCGATCCAGATCGTGCTGGATGTCCTCATTGGTCAGCGGGATCAGCGGCGGGCAGCCGTCGACCACGCAGCCGATCGCGATCCCGTGGCTTTCGCCGAAGGTCGTGACCCGGAACATGTGGCCGAAGGTGTTGTGGGACATGGTGTGTCGTAACGCGCACGGCCCGAGGGGTCAAATGTCCTTTCAACCGTCATGGCCGGGCTTGTCCCCATCCACGTCTTGCTCTCAACGTCGGGCGAAAGGACGTGGATGCCCGGGACAAGCCCGGGCATGACGGAGACTGGTTAACTATACTTCTTCAGCCCGCCGTCGCGGAACACGTAGACCGCGCCCTGCTCGATCAGGAGGTCGGCGGCGCTCTTCGGCGTTTCGATGCCGAGCGCCACCATCAGCGCCCGCGCCGTGCCGCCATGGGCCACGGCCACGGTGTCGCTATCGACGGAATCGTACCAGTTGCGCATCCGGTCCTGCACTTCCGCGTAGGTCTCGCCGCCTTCGGGGGCCATCGTCCATTTCGCCGTCAGCCGCCTGGCATAGAGCACGGGATCAGCGGCCTGCATCTCGGCCAGCGTCGAGCCTTCCCAAACGCCGTAGCCGATCTCGCGCAGGCGATCGTCGAGCGCATATTTTTCCGGCGGCAGCTTCAAGGCGCCGCGCACCAATTCCATCGTGGCCCGCGCCCGCTGCAGCGGGCTTGCGATGAACGGCAGCGAAGACTTGTCGCGGCTATCGCGCTTGAGGAGGTTCGCGAGGACATTGCCGGCATGAGCCGCCTGCCTGCGGCCAAGATCGTTCAGCGGGACGTCCTGCGTGCCCTGCAGCCTGCCTTCCGCATTCCACGACGTCTCGCCATGGCGGATGTAGTAGATCACGGGCGTAGGCATCGGACTATCAGGCTAATTCCTTCCATCGAGGCTTGGAGGTACACCAGCACTCCGGCGCGGTCGAGCCTAAATCGGCTTCCGGATTAACGCTGTTTCGGGTAGGCCTCAATGGCTGGAATAGACACGCCGATTGGGTGTTATGTTCGGTAAGGCGTTCGCGCCGGACAACCCTTTGCAATCTGGTGCCGATGACCGCGTTTCGTCAAAGTGTCGAAGCCATGATTCCGGCGCTCCGTCGCTACGCGCGCGCGCTCGCGCGCGATGCCGACATCGCCGACGATCTGGTGCAGGATACGCTGGTGCGTGCGTTGCGTTCGGAAAAACTGTTTCTCGGCGGCGACGTCAGGAGCTGGCTCTATACGATCCTGACCAATTTGAACAAGAACCGGCGGCGGTCGCTGGCGCGGCGGCCGCAATTCATGCCGCTGCTCGACAACAACCCGGACGCCAGCGGCACCGAAGCCGAGGGCCGCGATATCGCCCGCGCGCTGGCGACACTGGTGGAAGAACAGCGCTCGGTGCTGCTGCTGGTGATGCTGGAAGGGCTGAGCTACCGCGAGGTCGCCGACATCCAGGGCGTACCGATCGGCACCGTAATGTCCCGGCTTGCCCGTGCACGCGCGCATGTCAAAGCTTCGCTCGAGGGCGAACGCACGGCGCTGCGGCGGGTGAAATGAAGATGCGAGTGACAGGCGTGATGCACAGACAGACCAGGAATGGACAGAGACGACGACAATGACCGATCCCCACATTCCCGTCACCGAAGACGAGCTGCATGCTTACGTCGACAACGAGTTGCCGGCGGAACGCCGCGGCGATGTCGAGGCGTGGCTCGCCTCGCATCCCGACGATGCCGCGCGGGTGCATTCGTGGCGCACGATGGCCGAAGCGCTGCATGCCAGATACGATTCGGTGATCGACGAGGCAGTACCGAAGCGGCTTGAGATCGAGCGGCTGGTGCGACAGCCGCGCAAATGGGTCTACGGCGCGATCGCGGCCACGCTGGCGGCGTTCATCGTTGGCGGCAGCGTTGGCTGGTTCGCGCGCGGCGCGACGGCAGGGCCCTCCCCCTTCCAAAATCTGACAGTGCACGCGATCGAAGCGCACCGGCTTTACGTGGTGGAAGTACGCCACCCCGTCGAGGTGCCGGGCAATGAACGCAGCCATCTGCAGCAATGGCTCACCAAGCGCTGCGGCTGGGTCGTCCGCGCGCCCGAACTGGCGGGGGCCGGGTTGAAGCTGGTCGGCGGGCGGCTGTTGCCGAGCTCCGCGGGTCCAGCATCCTTCATGATGTATGAGAGCGCCTCCGGCGAACGCTTCACGATCTACACCGCCAAATCGGACGCCGAGGCGACCCAGATGCGCTTCGCGGCGGAAGGCAATGAAAGCACGCTGTTCTGGGCCGATGACGGCGTCGTCTATGCCGTGGTGTCTACCGGCGCCGACCGCGGACGGCTGACCCAGATCGCCCAGGCGGTCTACGATCAGATGGAAAAGAAGGGCGGATAGAGCGTTTTCCAGCGAAAGCCTGCCCCGGACTTGATCCGGGGTGGAGATCGGTTCGCGTCAAGAAAACCCGTCAAAATAACAATCCAAAGCCCCGTTCCGATTGCATCGGAGTGGGGCTCCAGGCGACTTCAGGCCGTTTGTCCCAATTCTGACATCGAAAATCTGGAATCAAAACACCAGCTCGTCTCATTAAAGCACCGGGTGATCACGCGAAAATGAGTAGCGTTCGATCCGCCGATCGGCGCAAGCGGCCTCGATCGGGGTTTGGTACCGCGCTGGTCCCCCTTTCGAGGCCGCCCCTTTTTCCAGAAAACCCTTTGTTTTCCAGGAATTAGGCCGATTTCTCGGGAAGAATCCGCCAAGCCCCGTACTGCCAGACGCGTGTTCTCGTGCCGCGAATCGCGGCCGAATCATCACTCGACTCAGCCGAAATCGCTGCGCGGATTATAGGGGTGGCCGTCGCGCCACTTTTCCATCAATGCCTCAAGCTCGGCATCGTTCCCGTCGGGCAGAATAATTCGGGTGGAGACGAACAGGTCCCCGGTCCCCCCCGCCTTGGGCAGACCCTTGCCCTTGAGGCGGAAGGTGCGGCCGCTGGAGGTATTTTTCGGAATTGAAAGTTCGACCGCGCTGCCGAGCGTCGGGACCCGGACCTTGCCGCCCAACACCGCCTCATACAGCGTGATCGGCAGATCGATGCGCAGATCGCTGCCATCGACCTTGAAGAACGGATGCGGGGCGATGCTGACGGTGATCAGGAGATCGCCCGGTGGGTGGCCCGGCGCGGTTTCGCCCTGGCCCTTCAGCCGGATCTGCTGGCCGGCAGTGACGCCTGCCGGAATCCGGACGTTGAGCTCCTTGCCGGTCGGCAGGCGGACGCGCTTTTCCCCGCCCTTGACCGACTCCTCCAGCGACACCGTCATCGCGACATTCAGATCGAGATCGAGGCCGATCCCGCCGGTATTGAATTCAAAGGTCCGGCCGCCGCCGGGACGTCCACCCCTCGCCGCGCCACCGAACATGCTGTTGAGGATATCTTCAAAGCCCGCCCCTCCAGCGCCGCCCGGACCGCCACCGGTGCGGAAGCTGTGGGACTCGAAGCCACCAGCTCCACCGGCGCGACCGCGCGGGTCACCGCCGGGAAAGCCCTGAAAGCGCGGCTTGCCCTCGGCGTCGATCTCGCCGCGGTCGAACTGCTTGCGCTTGTCCTCGTCGCCGACGATCTCGTTGGCCGAATTGATCTCGGAAAAACGCTCCGCCGCCTTCGGATCGTTCTTGTTGCTGTCGGGGTGATGCTTCTTGGCGAGCTTGCGATAGGCGCTCTTGATCGCCGCAGCGCTGGCGCCCCGCGGCACCCCCAAGACCTCATAGGGGTCGCGCATCCGTCAGGTCTCCTTCACGGGAATTCGGTTTATGGAAGCTTAGGACAATTCGCCCGCTTTGGCTTCATCTGGGGAGCCAGTTGCATTTTTGCAACTACCTGGAAGGCTTCGCTTGAAAATCCTTTTAGGCCTTATCCTCGCGTCCAGGGCTTGATCGTGTGGATTTCCCATCGGCCGTGGCCGGCCTTGCAGGCAGCGCCCTGCAGCCAGCTTTCCACGCGGCCGTTGACGTAGCTTGCCAGGAAATCCCGGCAGGTGCGCCCGTCTTCGGCGGAATAGGCCTGGGACAGCGGCGTCACCGAACCCCGCGCGCCGGTCTCCGGGTTTTCCCAAGGCTGGCTTGAATCCTTGTCGCCCTTGGTCAGCACGTCGGAGGCGGCGGTGCGCGCGAAGGCGAGATCGCTCTCGGTCGGCGCCGGCGGGGCGCCCTGTTGCTTGCCCAGCGAACCCGTGACGTCGGCGGCGCCCATCTTGGCGTAGGCGTCCGGGCGCGACAGGCTGCAGCCGCCCGAGCTGAGACCGATCAAAATCAAGCTCATCACGGCGCCGCTCGCCCCGATCGCCGATAGGCCAACGCGTTCCCATACCCTATATAGGGCGAGCCCGTACCGGGGCTGCAACGCGCTCTGGGACGCGAGGATACGCAACTGGGACTCCTGCCATGACGGACACGACCTCCATCAAACACCCGGCACCGTTAACATCGGGTGATTTTACCGCGGCCGAGGAACCGTTTGCGCTGTTCGCCGAATGGTTTGCGGAAGCCGTGAAGTCCGAGCCGAACGATCCCAACGCGATGGCGCTGGCGACCGTCGACCCTGACGGGCTGCCGGATCTCCGGATGGTGCTGATGAAGGGCTATGATGCGGATGGTTTCGTGTTCTACAGCCACATCGCCAGCCAGAAGGGCCGTGAACTCGCCGCAAATCCTAAGGCGGCTTTACTATTTCACTGGAAGTCGCTGCGCCGTCAGGTCCGCATCCGCGGCAACGTGTCGCCGGTGACGGATGAGGAAGCCGACGCCTATTTCGCCACGCGGCCAAAGCAGGCTCAGATCGGCGCCTGGGCCAGCAAGCAGTCGCAGCCGCTGGAAAGCCGCTTTGCCTTCGAGCAGGCGATCGCGCTGGTCGCCGCCAGATACGTGATCGGCGAAGTGCCGCGCCCGCAGGGGTGGAGCGGCTGGCGCATCCACCCCACACGTTTCGAATTCTGGCACGACCGCCCGTTCCGCCTGCACGACCGCATCGAATTCCGCCGCGATGCGCCGGCGCAAGCCTGGAGCAAGGTGCGGCTCTATCCCTGATGCCACGAGCCTAGACGCTATTCAAAGCTGAAAGACCTGCATGCCCTCTTCATCCAACGCGCCGCGGCGCACGCTGCTCTTGACCGGCGCCAGCCGTGGCATCGGCCACGCCACCGCGATCCGGTTCTCTTCGGCCGGCTGGCGCGTCATCACCTGCTCGCGGCATGCTTTTCCGGAAGTCTGCCCGTGGGGCGCCGGACCGGAGGACCACATCGAGGTCGACCTCGCCGATCACGCCGACACGACGCGCGCGATTTCGGAGATCCGCAAGCGGCTGGAGAACGACGAGCTGCATGCCCTGGTCAACAACGCCGCGATCTCGCCGAAGGCGCCGGACGGCGGCCGGCTCAGCACCATGGACACCGACATCGAAACCTGGAGCCACGTTTTTCGTGTCAACTTCTTTGCGCCGATCATGATGGCGCGCGGCCTGATCGAGGAATTGAAGCACGCCAAGGGCGCGGTGGTGAACGTCACCTCGATCGCGGGCTCGCGCGTGCACCCGTTCGCGGGCGTCGCCTATGCGACCTCGAAGGCGGCGCTTGCTTCACTGACACGGGAAATGGCGTCCGATTTCGGCCGCGTCGGCGTCCGCGTCAATTCGATCGCGCCGGGCGAGATCGACACCTCGATCCTGTCGCCGGGCACCGAGAAGATCGTCGAGCAGCAAATTCCGATGCATCGGCTCGGCACGCCGGACGAGGTGGCGAAGATCATCTATGTGCTGTGCACGGAAACCAGTTCGTATGTGAACGGCGCCGAGATCCACATCAACGGCGGGCAGCACGTGTAGGAAGTGACGATCTCGTAGGGTGGGCAAAGGAGCGCTAGCGACGTGCCCACCATCTATCACCGGCCGCGCTGCTTGGTGGGCACGCTACGCTTTGCCCACCCTACACGACTTCACGCGCGGCTCGCCGTTCACTCCGCGTAAAACTTTCGTTGCGCCGTGCGCGGAGTAGACGCCGCATCGAGATTGAACGTGCTCGAACACTCGTCTTCGTTCTCGCCGTCCGCCAGCACAGCACCGCAGTGCCGGCAAAGCCGCGTCGAGAACGCCTGCGCCTTGCCACCGCTACGGCCCTGCTGATAGCGCGCCAGATCGATGACGTTGCGTGGCGACATTATGAGTTTCTCAACCATGGGATCCTCGCGGCCTGAGATACACGTTATCGCAGACAAGTTTCGATCATTCGTTCAGCGCACTGCTCAAATTTTAGCGGTGGAGTTGAGCGGATCTTCGCAGGTGCGGAACCGTGGGGAACCGCTGGTTTACAACCACTTCTTCCACTTGAAGAGGAAGTACGGCAGCACGGCTGCCATGAGCATCATGACGAGCGCCATCGGATAGCCGTGCGCCCATTCGAGTTCCGGCATCGCCTTGAAGTTCATGCCGTAGATCGAGGCGATCAGCGTCGGCGGCATCAGGACGACGGCCATCACCGAGAACAGCTTGATGATGTTGTTCTGCTCGAGATTGACGACGCCGAGCATGGCGTCGAGCGTGAAGGTAATCTTGTTGGAGAGATAGGACGAATGGTCGGTCAGCGAGACGACGTCGCGCTGCATGGTCTTGAGTTGCTCGCGCATGTCCTTGGACCATTTGGCGCCTTCCACCACCGCCGACAGGAAAGTGACGACACGGCCGATCGAGACCAGACTCTCGCGGACCTTGGAGGTCAAATCCCCCTTGCGCCCGATCGCGATCAGGATCTGGGAATATCGCTTGGCCTGGCCGTGGCGCTCGCTTTCGGGCTCGAAGATGTCGTGGGAGACCTGATCGACCTCGGCGCCGGCGCGCTCCAGAATGTCGGCGCAGCGGTCGATCACCGCGTCCAGCAGTTCCATCATCACCATTTCACCCGATATGCCCGGCACGCATGAGCGCGCCAGCTTATGCTCAACAAGGGCGAACGGCTTCGGCTCGTCGTACCGCACCGTGACCAGGCGGTGACCGGCCAAAATGAAGGTGACGGGCGTCGTTTTCGGCATATCGGTGTCGGATTGGCACATCAGGGTCGCGGTCATGTAGCGGGCGCCGTTCTCGATATAGAGCCGGCTGGAAATCTCGATCTCCTGCATGTCTTCCCGGGTCGGCACCGCGATCCCGGCCAGCCGCTCGACCGCGCGGTCCTCCTCCATCGTCGGGTTCAACAGGTCGACCCAGACCGCATTGTCCGGCAACAGCGCCGGATCCACGGCCGGGAGCTTCTTCAGGGCGGATTCGGAGGGAACAAACACCGAAAACATGGGCAACTCCGGAACAGGGCGGCAGTCTCTCGTCTAGACGCGCCTTCTTGACGCGAACCGGTACCTACTTCGCTTGAAAACGCCATAGCTAGCCAGCGGCACTAAATCCGATTCTGGCAAGCGCTTCATGACCGGCGCATTAACCGCCGATCCATATTTGTGGCGGTGAGGCGGCGCTCGCGCGGCCACGCTTGGGCCCCGGTGCACTCCCGGCCCTGAAATCAACCGGAAGTCGCAAAAGTTGCGGCATAAAAGCCACAGCCGCGCTTCCGCAGCGCGAAACCGGCGTGCAAACGCTGGCATAAGCGCCGGCTTTTGCGGATAATGGGATTAATGGAATCGTCGCGTTTGGGCCGCAAGATTGTTGCTGCGAACGCAAGACTTTCGATTGGAAGTACGCCATGTCGTCGATGAAAGTAATCCTGGGGTTGTTCGCCGTCGGCCTTGCGTTGTCCGGTTGCATGCCGGCAACGACGTATCAGGCCGCCCCTGAAGCCACCCTCAAGCCGAACGACAAGGCCCAGCTCGCCAAGGCGCGCTATGCCGTGGTGCCGCCGGCAGAGCCGTTCCGCCGCGCCATCGTCGACTATCACCGCAAGGAACTGCCCGGTACCATCGTGGTCGATTCCGATAATCATTACCTCTATTTGGTCCAGGACAGCGGCAAGGCGATCCGCTATGGCGTCACCGTCGGCGAGGAAGCTCTCGCGTTCTCCGGCATCGCCAAGGTCGGCAACATGGCGGAATGGCCGAAATGGACGCCCACGGCCGATATCCACAAGCGCATCGAAGGCCTGCCCGCCTCGGTGCCCGGCGGTGTCGACAATCCGCTCGGCGCCCGCGCGCTCTACCTTTACCAGGGCAACAAGGACACGCTGTTCCGCATCCACGGCACCAACCAGCCGGAATATATCGGCGCCTCGATCTCGTCTGGCTGCATCCGCATGACCAACGAGGACGTCATCGACCTCTACAGCCGGGTGAAGCAGGGCACGGTTGTCGTCGTGCTCGATCCCAAGCAGGGTGACTCGCCGTACAATTCCAAAATGGCGCTGCAGGGCGGCGGCAACAGCGGCGCGTTGGCCCAGTAGCCACTGCCGGTTGCACCGCAGCCGAAGATCAAGAGCGCCGGTTTTGCCGGCGCTTTTTCTTTGCAGGCTTCTCCTCGCGCGGCGGCTCGGCCTCATCCGGCTTCTCGGCATTGGATTTTTCGGCGTCCGACTCGGCATCGGACTTTGCATCAGACTTGGCACCAGACTTGGCACCAGGCTTCGCATCAGACTTGGCACCAGATTTGGCGTCGTCCGGCTTGGCGGCGACCTCGCGCGGCGGCGCTTCCTCGGGCCGCTCGGCCGGCAATAGCGGCGCTTTCTGCGGCAGCGGGTCCAACACGTCCCACTGGCAGATCCGGTAATTGTTTCGCCGTTCCATCAGGTCGAGATGGATATGGTCCTCGTGGTACCAGTCCGAGCTGGGACCCAGCACGGTCGAGAACCGCGTGCAGGCGGAATGCAGCACACTTTCGCGCAATCCCCTCGGCACGGTGCGGTCGGTCAGCGAGATCGTGCTGCCGTCGGCGAACTTGAAGGCACGAACGTCGAGCGCGTTGGCGCGGCCATGTTCGGAAAGCTGGGCGCCGACGATGCGGTTGCGGCCGCGGCACTCGAACGAATCGAAATTGTCGAGATTGGAGATGGCGGTGCCGAGGCGCTCCGCCAGCGGCGCGATATCACTACGGATCCAGCCGGCCAGTGCTGCCGCCATCTTACAGCGCAGGATCGCCGCCGGCTTCACCGAAACCTGCCGCTTGTCCGGCAGCACGATCGCCTCCAGCCGCACCAGATCCTCGCCCCCGCAGCCGCCGGCGCCCTTGATGTCGGGGATACTGGGCGCGATGGCGACTTCGTCCGTCAGCGCCAGCCGGCAGGCCGACGGCTGTGGCGTGGGCTGCGGCGCGGGCGCAGCCCGCCGGTCGGGCTTGCCGTTGGGGGGCGACGCCTGCTGCTCCTTGTCCGGCTCGTCGCGCTCGGCTGAGGGGGCCTCGGAAGGGCGCGGCATCGGCAGCGGCACCGCCGCGCGGCGCGGCGTCGCCCGTTCTTTTGGCGATGCATCCCTTAACAGGTCAGCCCATGGCGCCGAGCGGGACGCTTTCGCCGCCATCGCTGGCCGGGCTGGCATGCCAAGCAGGAGCGCCACCGCGGCAACGGTAACCATGGCCGGTTCGATGCGGCGAAAGGCGCCATAAGACCATTTCCGGCTTGCGTTCTGCGCGGTAAAGTTCATGTCAATTCCATGAACCCAACCCCCGATCCGCCCGTACAGTCGGCGGATCGTGCGGCAACGAATAAACCATCGGAGGGAAGTGCGTATGCTCGGATTGATGCAAGACTGGCCTTTGCTTTGCCATCGGATTATCGAACACGCGGCGAAGTACCACGGCACGCAAGAGGTCGTCACGCGTTCGATCGAAGGTCCCATTCATCGCACCAATTACGCCGAAATTCATGCACGCGCGCTGAAAGTATCGCAACGGCTTGACCGCGACGGCATCAAGCTTGGTGACCGCGTCGCCACCATCGCCTGGAATACCTGGCGTCATCTCGAAGCCTGGTACGGCATCATGGGGATCGGCGCGATCTGCCACACCGTCAATCCGCGGCTGTTCCCCGACCAGATCGCCTGGATCATCAACCACGCGCAAGACCGCGTGGTGATGGTCGATATCACCTTCGTGCCGATCCTGGAAAAGATCGCCGCCAGCCTGCCGAGCGTCGAACGCTACATTGTGCTGACCGACAAGGCGAACATGCCGCAGACCACGCTGAAGAACGCGGTCGCCTATGAGGACTGGATCGCAGAAGCCGACGGCAAGTTCAAATGGAAGGACTTTGACGAAAATACCGCAGCCGCGATGTGCTACACCTCGGGCACCACAGGCGATCCGAAAGGCGTGTTGTATTCGCACCGCTCCAACGTGCTGCACGGGTTGATGGCCAACAATGTCGACGCCCTCGGCACCAGCGCCGCAGAGACAATGCTGCCGGTGGTGCCGTTGTTCCATGCCAACAGCTGGGGCATCGCGTTCTCCGCGCCCTCGATGGGCACCAAGCTCGTGATGCCGGGCGCCAAGCTCGACGGCGCTTCGGTCTACGAACTCCTCGACACCGAGAAGGTCACGCACACCGCCGGCGTGCCGACCGTGTGGCTGATGCTCCTCAACCACATGGCGGCCGGCAATCTGAAATTGCCCCACCTCAAGAGCGTGGTGTGCGGCGGCTCGGCGATGCCGCGCTCGATGATTAAGTCGTTCGTCGACATGGGCATTCGCGTGCGTCACGCCTGGGGCATGACCGAGATGAGCCCGATCGGCACCGTCGCCGCGCTGAAGCCGCCGTTTGCCGAACTCACCGGCGAGGAGCGGCTCGACATCCTGCAGACCCAGGGCTATCCGCCATTCGGCGTCGAGATGAAGATCACCGACGATGCCGGCAAGGAACTGGCGTGGGACGGCAAGATTTTCGGCCGCCTCAAGGTGGCTGGGCCCGCGGTCGCCAAGGCCTATTTCAAGGTCGATGCAGATATCCTCGACGACGAAGGCTTCTTCGACACCGGCGACGTCGCGACCATCGACCAGCACGGCTATATGCGGATCACCGACCGCTCCAAGGACGTCATCAAGTCCGGCGGCGAATGGATTTCGTCGATCGATCTGGAAAACCTCGCAGTCGGCCATCCCGCGGTCGCGGAAGCGGCCGTGATCGGCGTCTATCATCCCAAATGGGACGAGCGCCCGCTTCTGATCGTCCAGCTCAAGGCCGGCCAGAAAGCGACCCGCGAGGACATCCTGAAATTCATGGACGGCAAGATCGCCAAATGGTGGATGCCCGACGACGTCGCTTTCGTCGAAGGCATTCCCCACACCGCAACCGGCAAGATCCTGAAGACCGCGTTGCGCGAACAGTTCAAGAGCTACCGCTTCCCGAACGCCGCGGCGTGAACCAAATCTGTCCCTCCCGTGCCGGGAGGGACAGCCCAAACAGGAGCCGGCGTGAATGAGATCGCACGCCGGCGTGGCTGGTTGGACGGTTGTAATTTTTCGGCAGCTTCACTGAGGAAATCCCTCGGAGCGCGCCGTCGATATCTCGATATCAAACGCAGCGTTTCCCCACGGCAGGATGCTGGAGAGAACGGCGCACCGCAATTGCCGCCCAAGCTTCGCGTATCATTCGAACTGCTGATAGCATCGAAGACGTCATGGCTGCGGCGCGCTGACGGTGCGCAATCGCTGCGTACACCCCGATATCGATACTGCCATTGGTATGGCGGAGGACAGCATCACTGCTGCCCGACTGCCTTGGATCGCCGCTC
Source organism: Bradyrhizobium sp. URHC0002 (assembly GCF_054059515.1). Classification (NCBI taxonomy): domain Bacteria; kingdom Pseudomonadati; phylum Pseudomonadota; class Alphaproteobacteria; order Hyphomicrobiales; family Nitrobacteraceae; genus Bradyrhizobium; species Bradyrhizobium sp. URHC0002. The sequence goes on from NZ_JBSSCF010000001.1 coordinate 8,371,854, forward strand.
CAATTCTCTTCCGCTGACATTGTCTGCGTCTCCATGAGTTGACGGCTTCAACTTATTCCTTTCTCATATGTTGATAATCGACTATAATTTCATTTTACTCGTGAATAGAATTCATGAATAGCGCCTCTGCCGAGATGAATGCCTTTGTGCGTGTGATCGAGCGTGGCAGCTTCGCTGCGGCGGCCGGCGATCTCGGGATCACGCCTTCAGCGCTCTCCAAACTCGTGACCCGCATCGAGGACCGGCTGGGCGTCCGTCTGCTGACGCGAACCACGCGCCGTCTGGCTTTGACCGCTGAAGGCGAACTTTTTGTCGCCCGGAGCCGGGAGATACTTGCATCGATCGAGGCTGCGGAAGCCGAGATAACGGCGGGAAGCCAAGCTCCGCGCGGCCATTTGAGGATCAGTGTCGGAACGGCCTATGCCAAACAGACACTCGGTCCGTTGCTTCCGCTCTTCCTCGCGCGCTACCCGCAGATCACCGTCGAGCTTCTTGTTTCGGACCGGCAAATCGATCTCGTCGCCGAGCAGGCAGACATAGCCATCCGCTCCGGATGGCTCGGTGACTCGACCCTCATAGCGCGCAAGATCACTGACGCCAGACGCCTGATCTGCGCGAGTCCGATCTATCTGAAGAAATACGGCTCGCCGCGCGTGCCCGCCGATCTGTTGCAGCACAACTGCCTGACGCTGACTGGGTTTGGGCAGTTCAACCAATGGCCGTTCCACACCGATGAAGGCATCAACCGGCTCGCCATCTCAGGCACCTTTGCAAGCGACAATGCCGACCTGCTGCTCGATGCTGCGGTAGCAGGGCTCGGCATTGCGAGACTGGCGGATTTCGTGGTCGGGCGCGCGTTCCGGGAGGGCGCGCTCGTCCCGCTGCTGATGGATGCCCATCTGAGCGAGCCGTTTCCGATTCATGTCGTGACCGTGCCCGGCCGTCACCGCACTCCACGCGTGAAGGCGTTCACCGAGTTTATGGTGTCGCAGTTCGACAATGGGCGGTGAGCCGCAATTCCTGCTGCACGCCGGTCGCCGGGCTGGCTCGACCCGTCACAGACGCGTCGGATCGGCCGCCTGGCTCACATGATCGGGAGATTGACGGGCGCGTGCGACGCGCCGCGTCGAATCAGCGCGAGAGCGCCAGCGCTTCCAGCTTTCGCTGCGCGTCGGGTTCGCCCCATTCCTTGGCCCGCTGATACCAGATGCGGGCTTGGGCGGCGTCCGCCAACCCGTCAGCGCCGAGTTGCCTGAGCATCGCCGGATCGTAGGTCGTGCCGACGAGCAAGGCCGACCGCGCATCCCGCGCCTCGGCGCCGCGCATCAGCAACAGCCGCGCCGACTGGACGTCGCCGCCGGCGAGCAGATCCTGTCCGCGTTTGATCAGGGCAGCGACTTCTCTCGCATCGAGGCTGCGCACGACGTCCGCCTGCGGCGGGGTCGGGATCGCCGACGGCACGGCCGCGGCCACGGCGACCGGAGGCGCCACGACAACCGGCGGCGGCACCACCACGGCAACCGGCGGCGGCGGCGCCACGGCAACCGGCGGCGGCGCGACGGCCCTTGGCGCTATCGCAGCAAGGCTTGGCGCAGCTGCCTGCCAGGTCAGCCGCGTCGAGGTGCCGGTGAGAGCCACGCCGTCACCGTCACGCAATTCCGCGGTGACCAGCATCTGGCCGGCGAAGCCTTCCGGCGGAATGACCGAAACGCCGGAAATCTCCGTCGCCGGCACGCGCCACTCAGAACCAACACGCTTTCCGGACGTCAGCCGTGCGCCGGCCGTCAGTCCGTTAATGGATACGAATGCGCCGGGCGGTGGAGCGCCGACGTGAATTCCGAGCGGCACGGGATCATTGGCGAAGCCGCTGCCGTCCTGCACGGCAAGGGTCGCCGTACGCTTCTGTGGTGCCGGCGGCTGCGGCGCCGGGGTAACTGACGATTTTACCGACTGCCAGGCGGCCGCAAGCGACGCATTGTCCTGGCCGGCGGGGCGTTGCGAAGACGGAATGGCCATGACCAGAAGCGTCGCGATGCTCGCTGCAATCGCCACAGCGATCGAAAAGCGGATAACCTGCTGGAGCAGCGCGCGCCGCCCTGACAGGTCGCGGAGCACGGACGGCGCTTCGACCGGCGCCATGTCCCGCGCCTCCTGCATGGCCTGCGCGACAGCCTTGGTGAACATTTCGGAATCCTGGCGGCGTGGAGGCTTGCCAATTGGTTGCAAGTTCGGTCCTTCCGTCGGCATTCGCGGACGCCACCCGTCGTTCTGCACGAGCGACGGACTCGGCTGCTCGCCGGTTGCCCGCTGCTCCCTCAGCTCGCGCGGCGCATAGTATTCCGGATCGTTCGGACCGAGATATCCTTCGTGCTTTGCATCACTCATACTGAACACTCGCCCCAATGAGGCTATCCACCAGCCTCGCGGACGTATGCCGATTGCGCCCTATACGATGATCCCTGAAACTCCGGATGGGCGCAACCGCTCTTTGCGGCTCCGCCCGGTAACAAGGACCGGCAGTTGAGATCATCCTGCAGCGCTTGCGGCTGACACCCGCCGTTTCCCCTTTGGGTTGGTGTTCGCCGTGTCCCGTGCAGGACAGTCCCGTGTAACGGCAAATACGACAACCCGGCGGCAAGAGGTAGACGAAAGTTGGACCGACTTCAATCTACAACTAATAATCAATTTACAGGGATAGTTAACCGGCAAGGTTGCTGCAGCCCCTGCATTGGCCGATTAGCAGCGTTTTCGAGCGAAGTGGACACCCGGTTCGCGTCAAGAAAACGCGTCACACAAGAAGTATAGCGCGCAAACCTTGAAATTCGCGCCCTGCCGTGGTCTCAAGTTGCGAGTTTGCAGCCCGGCTGCCCGCCCGGTCAGACAGACTCCAACCCGGCAGATTTACCAATGGCCCGAAGGTTTTCCGCTCCCTACCAGTCGGAGCCCGTGTCCAGCCTCGCCACCTGGTCGCGCAACCTCGCCATCTTTGCCGTGGTCGCGGTGGTGGTCTCGATCCTCATCGTCCGTTTCGGCTTCCTGGAGATGAAGCCCGCGCTGGCGACCTTCTTCGGCGCGCTGGGTTGCGCCGTGCTTTCGATCCTGGTCGGCCTCGCTGCCTTTGCCGCGATCTGGCAGAACGGATCGCGCGGCATGGGCCGGATCTTGCTGGCGTTCCTGATCAGTACCGTCCTGCTCGCCTACCCGGCCTACCTTGCTTTGCAATACCGCAAGCTGCCGCCGATCCACGACATCACCACCGACCCGATCGATCCGCCGCGCTTCGAGGCGCTGGCGCGGCTGCGCAGCGGCGAAGGCGCCAACCCGGCGGTCTATGCCGGGCTCTATTCGGCCGAACAGCAGCGGGTCGCGTATCCCGAGATCGAGACCGTGGAGCTCGAAGTCCCGCCGCAGCGGGCCTATGAGGTGACGCTGGCGCTGGTCAACAAGCGCAAATGGCTCGTGATCGATGAACGGCCGCCGCAGCTGCCGCGCCGCATCGGCCGTATCGAAGCGGTGGCACGGACGCCGATCATGGGTTTCCGCGAGGACATCTCGATCCGCATTACGCCCGACGGCGAGGAATCGCGCGTCGATATCCGCTCCTCCTCGCGCTATTTCGAAAGCGACCTCGGCAGCAACGCCGCACGCGTCTCCAAGCTGATCGAGGACATCAATTCGGCCGTCGACAACGCCAAACCGGCGCAGAAGAAGCCGCAGGCGCCGGCCAAGGCGCCAGCGAAGACGGTGAAGAAATAGCGAATGGCGAACAGCGAGTGGGGACACGCCACGCCGTGCACTCATGATCACCAGTCCCGACCAATGTCCGCTTACGCTCGAATTGCCGCACGAAAGCAGGCATTCCAGAACCGCAGGATCGCGATTGCGATTTAAGATTGTCCGGGCGCGAGGCGGATGCGAGATTAGGGGTCTCGAACAGGAAAATCTGAACTGTGAATGACATGAGTCTCACAGCGCTTGATCTCGGGCTTCGCGGCGCGGCGAGCGGTTTATTCCTGATGATGGTGCTGGTGCTGTTGCAGCTGCGGCCAACCAACCGAAACATCCTCCTCGGCATGGCCATGGCAGCCGGTGGCGCGGCCTATGCGATCGCGACCGCGCCGTTCATCCCGAAATCATCATTCTGGTGGACGCTGCCCATCCTGTCCGCGCAATCCGTCGTGTTCTGGCTCTGGGCGCGGGCGACCTTCGATGACGATTTCATCCTGAGGCTGCGGCATGGCGCCTTGTGGCTGGCCGTTGCCGGCATCGGATTCTCGGTATCCCTGACCTGGACAAGTTGGCCAGCACTCGCAAGGAACGGCGCCAAGGTTTTGTCGATCATATCTCTGGTATTGGCGCTCTCCGTCGCAATACAGACGGTCAAGACCTGGCGCGCCGATCTGGTCGCCCGGCGGCGCCGGCTGAGAATTGCGGTCGTCGTGATAAATCTCGTCTTTATCGCTCTTGTCGCTGGGTCGGGCTTTACCTCGACCTCGGTCCCCGTTGCCGGCGCGGGCGCGCCCGGCAGCCTTGCCAGCTCACTCAGCCTGTTCGTGCTGGCGATGTTGGGCGGCTGGGGCCTTTTCGGCGCGAACGCAACCACTGCCGCGATGCAGGCTACGGCAGCAATAGTATCCGGCGACACGCCCCGCGAAACCCAAGTTGGAACCCGTGACGGCGATCATCGCGACCAGGTAGCCCCGATTCTGCTGCGCCGCCTCGACAATCTGATGACCGTGGAGCGCATCTACCGGCAGGAAGGTCTTTCGATAGGCGCGCTGGCGGTCAGGCTCGACCTGCAGGAGTACCGGCTCCGGCAAGTGATCAACGAGGGGTTGGGCTATCGCAACTTCAACGCGTTCCTCAATCGCTACCGCATCGACGATGCCAAAGCTGCGCTGTCCGACCCGAACCAAAGGGACGTCCCGGTGCTGACCATCGCGATGGACGCCGGATTCCAGTCGATTGGACCGTTCAACCGCGCCTTCAAAGCCGATACCGGCATGACGCCGACCGAATTTCGGCGCCACGCGCTGGCCCAATCGCCAGTCGCTGCATCCGAAAGCGACAGAAACTTCAAAATCGGCCAGTCCCGCTGAAAAATCGGCTAGCCGAATTCCGGATCGGGCAAGAGCGGATTGGCGCGATCAGGCAGAAAAGCCTCAGGATTCCCCGGCAACGATCCTTGAGGCCTTCCATGCCCAGCGCAACCGACGTCGGTCCAACTCCGGAACGGCTGCACGCCCTTGATGCGGTCAGGGGCTTTGCCCTGCTGCTCGGCATCGTCCTGCACGCAACTCTCTCATTCGTTCCGGCGCAAACGAGGTTCTGGATCATCCAGGACACTCATCCCAGCATCACCCTGGCGCTGCTGTTCTTCGCAATCCACGTGTTCCGGATGACAACCTTCTTTCTGATGGCAGGCTTCTTCGCACATATGAGTTTCCATCGACGCGGCCCCTGGGGCTTCATCAAGGATCGGATGCAGCGGATAGGGGGGCCGCTCGTGGTCGCCTGGCCGATCCTGTTCGCGGTGATGGGTATGGTCGTGTTCTGGGCCGCGGGTTTTCCGAACGGCGGTCCGATTCCAGGCGAGCCGAGCTGGCCGCCGGTGCTGCCCAGCTTTCCCCTGACCCATCTCTGGTTCCTCTATGTCCTGCTGGAGCTCTATGCGGCCACGTTGCTGCTGCGCAGCGGCGTCGCCTGGCTCGACCGGAGCGACCGTCTTCGCACCTCCGCCGACCGCCTGATCGCCCGGATCATGCGAACTCCGTTGGCTCCGGCGATCCTGGCCGTGCCGATCGGCATCGCCCTCAGCCTCGATCCGACATGGGTGGGTTGGCTTGGCGTGCGAACGCCGAATCAATCCCTTATCACCAACCTGCAGGCGCTGATCGGGTTCGGCACCGCGTTCGGCTTTGGCTGGTTACTGAATCGTCAGATCGATTTGCTGCGGATCCTGGAGAAACGCTGGCTCATCAACCTCGCATTCGCGATCGGCTTGATCGCGATAAGCTTCGCCCTTGCCCTCGTGCCGAGCCTGCCCGACGTGCGGTCGATACCGATCGGCGTCGGCACGATCAGAGTAACCGGCGCCATCGTCTACGCGCTGGCGATCTGGACCACGACATTCGCGGCTATCGGCCTCGCGCTGCGCTTCATGTCCGGCTTCAGCCCCGTGCGGCGCTATCTCGCCGACGCATCCTACTGGCTCTATCTGATCCACATGCCGATCGTGATGGCGCTGCAGGTCGCGGTATCCCGCCTCGACTGGCCTTGGCCGATCAAGTTCGCGATCATCCTCGTGGTCGCCCTTCCCGTGATGTTGGCGAGTTATCAGCTGCTGGTGCGTTACAGTTTCATCGGCATTGTACTGAACGGCCGCCGCCTGCGCCGCGAGAGAACGCTCGCCGTCACCGCCCCAGGTTCCGCCGCGACATGACAGGCCGCAGCGCGGCACGAGTCCATGCCCTGGCGCCCTATCCTTTTCGCTACTCTTAATTCGCCATCCGGTACGTTCCGCCGATCACCGGATCGCCGTCGGTCGCCACGATCCCACGGGTGACCAGATCTTCCAGATGGGCCAGCACGGAATAGCCGGCGGCGTTGGTCAGCCGCGGGTCGATGCCGATATAGATCGCGCGCACCATGGTCGGGATGTCGGCCTCGCCCTTGGCAAGCCGATGCAGGATCGAGGCTTCGCGGGCCTGCCGGTGCCGGGTCAGGAAACGGACGTAACGCGGTCCTTCCGGAATCTCCGGCCCATGGCCTGAAAAATACAGATCCTCCTCGCGGGCTTCCAGCCGCGCCAGCGAGGCCATGTAGTCGATCATCGATCCGTCCGGCGGTGCGACGATCGAGGTCGACCATCCCATCACGTGATCGCCGACGAAGTTGACCTTTCGCTCAGGCCACGCGAACGCCAGATGATTGGCGGTGTGGCCGGGGGTCGCCACCGCCTCCAGCGCCCAGCCCTGCCCCTCGATGACGTCGCCGTTCTTGACCTCGATGTCGGGCCTGAAATCGCGGTCGGCACCTGACTCCGGATTGTGTTTCTCGCTCTCGAAGCGCGGCCGCGAGGCGCGATGCGGGCCCTCGGCATAAACAGGCGCGCCGGTGGCGGCCTTGATCCGCGCCGTGTTCGGCGAGTGGTCACGGTGGGTATGGGTGACCAGAATATGCGTCACCGTCTCGCCGCGCACGGCCTCAAGCAGCGCCTTGGCATGCGCTTCGTCATCCGGTCCGGGATCGATGATCGCGACATTGCCTTGGCCTACGATGTAGCTGACCGTGCCGGTGAAGGTGAACGGGCTCGGATTATTGCAGAGAACGCGCCGCACGCCGGGGCGGGCTTCATCGACGACACCCGGCTTGAGCGGAAAGTCGCGGTTGAACGGAATGTCGTCGTTGTCGGCCATGGGGAGTTCCTATGCGGCGTCGCGACACATGCTCAGTCGTCATCCCCCGCGAAGGCGGGGTATCCAGTAAACGCCGACGTTCGAGATGAAACGAGAGGCCGCGGCGTACTGGATCGCCCGCCCCAGTGCGCAATTGCGCACAAGGCGGGCGATGACAGCGGAAAAATGAAGTCACGTCCGGGATTCCTCGCAACGCGCTTTACGAAAACGCCTGAATGCCCGTGATCGCACGGCCCAGGATCAGGGCGTGGACGTCGTGGGTGCCTTCATAGGTGTTCACGGTTTCCAAATTCGCGGTGTGGCGCATCACGTGGTACTCGATCTGGATGCCGTTGCCGCCGTGCATGTCGCGGGACACGCGCGCAATGTCGAGCGCCTTGCCGCAATTGTTGCGCTTGACGATCGAGATCATCTCCGGCGCGAACTTGCCCTCGTCCATCAGGCGGCCGACGCGCAACGAGGCCTGCAGGCCCAGCGCGATTTCGGTCTCCATGTCGGCGAGCTTCTTCTGCACCAGTTGGGTGGCCGCCAGCGGCCGGCCGAACTGCTTGCGGTCGAGCGTATACTGGCGGGCACGGTGCATGCAGTCCTCGGCAGCGCCCAGCGCACCCCAGGAAATGCCGTAGCGGGCGCGGTTGAGGCAGCCGAACGGGCCCTTCAGGCCGGACACGTTGGGCAGCAGCGCGTCCTCCGGCACCACCACGCCGTCCATCACGATCTCGCCGGTAATGGAGGCGCGCAAGGAAAGCTTGCCGCCGATCTTCGGCGCCGACAGGCCCTTCATGCCCTTCTCGAGAATGAAACCGCGGATCTGGTTGTCATGCGCGGCGGATTTCGCCCAGACGACAAAGACGTCGGCGATCGGCGCGTTGGAAATCCACATCTTGCTGCCGGTCAGCCGGTAGCCGTCGGCCACCTTTTCGGCGCGGGTCTTCATGCCGTTCGGATCGGAGCCGGCATCCGGCTCGGTCAGGCCGAAGCAGCCGACCCACTCGCCGGTGGCGAGCTTGGGCAGGTATTTCTTGCGCTGGTTCTCGTCGCCATAGGCGTAGATCGGATACATCACCAGCGACGACTGCACCGAGTTCATCGAGCGATAGCCAGAATCGACGCGCTCGATCTCGCGCGCCACCAGGCCATAGGCGACGTAGCTCGCGTTGGCGCAGCCATACTCCTCCGGCAGCGTGATACCGATCAGGCCGAGTTCGCCCATCTCGTTGAATATCTCGCGGTCGGTCTTCTCTTCGAGATAGGCCTTGATGATGCGCGGCTGCAGCTTGTCCTGCGCGTAGGCGCGCGCGGTGTCGCGGATCATGCGCTCGTCTTCGGTAAGCTGTTCGTCGAGCAGGAACGGATCGTCCCACTGGAAACCCGCAGCAGTCGGCTTGTCCTTGGTTTGAGGCCGCACGCTCATGAAAATCCCTTTCGCATCACTGTCCTCATGGAAATTGCCGGCCAAATTAATGCGCTATCGGCCGAAGCGCAATTGGATTGGGTGGTTGACCGGATGACGAACGCTAGTCTTCCAGCCGTTCGTTCGAGACGATCTCGATGCCGAAACCGGACAGTCCCTTGTAATCGTGCACCGACTGGGTCAGGTGCCGGATCGAAGTGATGCCGAGGTCACGCAGGATCTGGGCGCCAACGCCGACTTCACGCCATTGCCGGTTGCGATCGGCCTCCGCCGATTTCTGTTCGCCGACCGGCTCGACGGGAACTCCGGCTGCGCCGTCACGCAGATAGACCAGCACGCCGCGGCCGGCATCCTTGAAATGGTTCAGCACGATCTGCATGCGCGCCTGGCCGGTGAAGAGATCCTTGACGATGTTCGGCTTGTGCAGCCGCGTCAGAACGTTCTTGCCGTCGCCGATGTCGTTGTAGACGAACGCGACATGCGCAATCTCGTCGAATGGCGAGCGATAGGCATAGCCCTGCAGCGGCCCGATCGGGCTGTCGGTGGTGAAGGTCGCGACCCGCTCGATCAACTTCTCGCGCGCCTGGCGGTAGGCGATCATGTCAGCAATCGTGACATGCTTGAGCTTGTGGGTGGCGGCAAAGCGTGCGACCTGCTCGCCCTTCATCACGGTGCCGTCGTCGTTCATCAACTCGGAGATGACGCCGACCGGCGGGAGCCCTGAGAGCTTGCAGAGATCGACGGCCGCCTCGGTATGGCCGGAGCGTAGCAGCACGCCGCCGTCGCGGGCGATCAACGGGAAGATGTGGCCGGGCCGGGCAAAATCATTGGCGCCGGCGTTCGGATTGGCGAGCGCGCGGCAGCAGGAGGCGCGTTCGTCCGCCGAAATGCCGGTGCCGCCATCGGGCTTGTAGTCGATCGAGACCGTGAAGGCGGTGGTGTGGTTGGACTCGTTATGCGCCACCATCGGATCGAGCCGCAGCCTGCGGGCGTCGTCGGTGGTGATCGGCGCGCAGACGATGCCGGAGGTGTGGCGGATGATGAATGCCATCTTCTCCGCGGTGCAGAGCGAGGCCGCGACGATCAAATCGCCCTCGCCCTCCCGGTCGTCATCGTCGGTAACGACGACGAGTTCACCCTTGGCAAAGGCTTGCAGAACTTCCTGGATCGTATCGGCCATTTTCTCAAAATCTCGCTATCTTCAGCCAGTGCATTAGCCGGACTCCTTGGTCTGCGCCAGCGTCAATACGCAGGGCAGAACGTCGCCCGCAGGCATACCTGGATGCCGGCCCGAACGAAGCCCGTGGCCCGGATGGAGCCGACGGGTCGCGCGAACGCGCGCCCGGGCTACGCTAGCCCATTTCTACGGCAGTACCTCGCGGCGCTCGCTGAGCAGCGCGTCGGTCTCGGCGCGCTTGTCTTCGAGCAGCCCGGCCTGGGCGGCCTCGATCACCTTGTACAGTTCATGAGCGTCGCTGAGCCTGGTCACCGTCACGTAGTCGGCCCCGGCGTCGTAGAGGTCGTTGACGTCGGCCAGGATCTCGGCGGTCGCGACGATCTTGGCGGTCGGGTTCAACGAGCGGACATGCCGGACCAGCTTTTCATTGTCGGCGCCCTTCAACAGCGAGTCCGGGATGCTGAGGATGATCAGTTCGGACTTGCCGACGCCCGCATGCACCAGCGTATCCACATTGCTGATGTCGCCGTAGACCACGTGCATGCCACGGTCCGTCAAGGTCCGGAACACCAGCGGATTGAAATCGATCACCGTGATCTGGTCGAGAGCCGCCGGATTGCGCTGTTCGATCTCGGCCAGCAGCGCGCTTGCGGCACGGAAGAAACCGAGGATGACGACCCGGCGTGCCTCCCCGTGGCCGCCCTCATGCCCGGCTTCGGCGTCATGCTTGTGATCGAGATCGCGCAGACCCATCCGCTTCAAGGGACCGATCAGGCCGCGCGTCACCTGATCGCTGCGCGCCATCACGAAGGTGCTCACAACCGCCAGAACCACGAAGGCGAACGACGCCGCGCTCGACGTCTCGGTCGTGATGTGGCCTGCGGTGACGCCGGTCTGGATCACGACCAGCGAAAATTCCGAGATCTGCGCCAGATTGATCGCCGGAAGCAGGCTGGCGCGCAGGCCCTGCTTCATCAGATAGAGCGGTGCAAACGTCGTCACTACGCGGCTGACCACCGTGAAGGCGGCAATCATCAGCGCCAGCCCGATCACCGACGCCCCCGGGATCGGGATCGTCATGCCGAGGGCGACGAAGAACAGCGTGATGAAGAAGTCGCGCAGCGTGGTCACCTTGGCGGTGACATCGAGCGCATAGGGGAATGTCGACAGCGAAACGCCCGCCACCAGCGAACCCATCTCGCGCGACAGGTGAAGCCTCTCCGCGATCTCGCCGATCAGAAAGCACCAGGCCAGCGCGCCGAGCAGAATCAGTTCCGGCCGGCGTGCGATCTGATGGAACAGCCACGGCAGCACATAGCGGCTGAGCACCAGCGCGGTCGCCACCAGCGCGCCGACCCGCGCGATCGAGATCAGGATCACGCTGACCTGCAGATTGTCCAGGCTCGGCTGCACCGCCAGGAACAGGATCGCAAAGATGTCCTGCAGCACCAGCACGCCGAGCGTGATCCGCCCGGGCAGCGTGTCGAGCTCGCGCTTTTCGTACAGCACCTTGACGATGATCACCGTGCTCGACAGCGCGCAGGCGATGCACAGATACAGCGCGTCGAAATGCCCGCTGCCCATCGACAGGCCGATCCCGATAAAGAACAATATCCCGAGCAGGACGCCGCCGATCAATTGCCCGCCGGCGGCGAACAGGATGACCTTGCCGGCGCGCACGATCTTCTTCAGGTCGATTTCCAGCCCGATCATGAACAGCATGAAGATCAGGCCGAGTTCGGAGATGACGTTGATCGATTCCCGGGACTTGACCCAGCCCATGCCGAATGGACCAATGACGAACCCGGCGATAAGGTAGGCCAGGATCAGCGGCTGCCGGGAAAAATGCGCCAACAGGCCGAGCACCCAGGCGAACAGGATGCATAAGGTGATATCGCGAATAAGCTCGTGCATGGTTCCGGACTTCCCCCTGCCCCAACCTAGAGGTCCCGGCGCGGGGGTCAAACAAGCAATGTGTCACAGCCGTGGTAGGCACCTTCTTTTCGCGATTCTGGCCGCGCTGTCGATCCTGTATTGCCCGGCGGCCTTCGCGCAGAACGGGACCATCGAACAGAATTTTGCCGCCTCCCTCACCGCGTTGCCTGCGGAAAATCTCGCCGTATCCGGCGCATTCTATGTGCCTGTCTATTCCAGCGTCTCGATGAGCCAGGGCAAGCTGCGGGCGGATTTTTCGGTCACGCTCAGCGTCCACAACGCTTCCGAAACCCGCCCCCTGATCCTGAAGCGGATCGCGTACTTCGACACGTCAGGCAAGATGGTGGAAACCTACCTCAAGTCGCCGGTTGCGCTAAAACCGTTCGCAACCATCGAAGTCTTGATCGCCGCGAACGACGTACGCGGCGGAACAGGGGCCAATTTCGTGGTCGACTGGGCGGCCACGGGCGAAATCGCCGAGCCTGCGGTCGAGGCGCTGATGGTTGGCAGCGTCGGCGCCGGACATTACGCCTTCATCAGCCAGGGGCGGCCGATCAGGGTCATCAAGAACTAGCCTGCAAGAGGGTCGGAAGACCTTCTCAACGAAAACAAAACGGGAGTGAATATCCATGTCCACCGCAACCCCCTTCGATTTCGCGCCCTTGCTGCCCGCCGGATTGCCGGCGCCGGCAGCACGGTGGACGGGCCTTGCCAAATACAGTTTCGTCGGCGGCAACAACGATCCCGACCAGGTTCCGGTCGACGGCCTGGTCGAGGCGATCAGCGCCGTGCTCAGGCGCGAGGGCAAGACGCTGGCGACCTACGGGCTTGCCAGCGGTCCGCAGGGTTATCGTCCCCTGCGCGAATTCCTCACTGCGAAACTCAAGCGTGACGCCGGCATCGCCTGCAGCGCCGATGACATCATGATCGTCTCAGGTTCGCTGCAGGCGCTCGACCTCGTCAATCAAACGCTGCTGGCGCGCGGCGACACCGTGCTGGTCGAACAGGAGACCTATCAGGGCGCGCTGACCCGATTGACGCGGCTCGGCGTCAAGGCGGTCGGCATTCCCCTCGATGACCAGGGCATGCGGATGGACGCGCTGGCGGCAGTCCTCGCCGACCACAAGAGCCGCGGCATCACGCCGAAATACATCTACACCATCCCGACCGTGCAGAACCCGACCGGCTCAATCATGCCGGAGACGCGGCGCGCGGAGATGCTGAAACTGTCGCAGCAATATGGCGTGCCGATCTTCGAGGACGATTGCTACGCCGATCTGATCTGGAGCGGCGAGCGCCCGCCCGCGATCTATGCCATGAGCCCGCATGGCGGCGTCATTCACATCGGCTCGTTCTCGAAATCGATCGCCCCCGCCCTTCGGGTCGGCTTCATCGTCGCGCCCTGGGAGATGATGTCGCGGATGCTGGCGCTGAAGACCGATGCCGGAAGCGGCGCGCTGGAGCAGATGGTGCTGGCGGAATATTGCGCGCCGCATTTTTCCACCCATGTGCCAAAATTGACGCGCGGCCTGCGCGCCAAGCTCGACACCCTGATGGAAGCGCTCAACGAGCAGTTCGGCACCGCGGCCGAATTCGAAGCGCCCGAAGGCGGCATCTTCCTGTGGGTGAAACTGCCCGACAATGTCGACACGCTGAAACTCTACCAGGCCGCACTCGCCGCGGGCGTTGCGATCAATCCCGGACCGGAATGGTCGACCGACAAGGTCTACTCCGGCAGCCGGCTACGGCTGTGTTTTGCCAGTCCCTCGCACGAGCAGATCCGCGAGGGCGTCGCCCTGCTCGCCGAAGTCTGCCGCAAGGAATTTGGCGTGCCGGAACGAATTGCCAATGTGGAGAAGCGCGCGCGGAGCTGAGCGACCCGGCCCCGCGCTCTTGCCGCATCTAGCCGCTTGTCACGTTCCGCCCGACAGCATCTTCACCAGGCGATAGAGATACTCCTGCCCTTCGTAGAACGATTTCACGGCGACGCGCTCGTCCTTGCCGTGGGCGCGGAAGTCGTTGATGTCGCCGGCGAGACCGGAATGGCCGTAGGTCGGAATACCCGCATTGCGCAGATAGCTGCCGTCGGTTGCGCCTGCGCTCATGACGGGAAGGATCACAGCGGTCGGCCAGAATTCCTTCGACAGTTTCCCGATCGCACCCATGATTTCCTCGTGCAGGGCCGAGGGCGCGCTCAGGACCCCCTGCTCCATCTGGGTGACCTTGATCTGATCGTCGTCGAGCACCTTCTCAAGCGTCGCCTTGACGCCTTCGATCGGCTCGCCCGGCATGATCCGGCAATTGACCTTGGCGGTCGCAAGCTGCGGCAGCGCGTTCACGGCGTGGCCGCCCTCCAGCATCGTCGCCACGCAGGTGGTGCGGAGCTGCGCATTGTAGGCCGGATTGGCCGCAAGGCGGACGAACGACAGCGACGCCGGATCGGGCTTGTCCGACAGGGCCGCGCGGATGTCGGCCGCGGTCTGCTCGCTTTCGAACTGGGCGGTGCGCTCGAAATAGGCGCGCGTCGTCTCGTTCAGGTTCATCGGGAATCTGAAGTTCGAGAGCCGCACCAGTCCTTCCGCGAGACGATAGATCGCGTTGTCCCTCGCGGGCAGCGAGCTGTGGCCGCCCTTGTTCTTCACTTCCAAAAGGAAGCTGACCGAGACCTTTTCCGAGGTCTGGACGCTGTTGCGGATCGGCTTGCCGTCCTTCAACCCGACGCCCCCGCCTTCGTTGAGCGCGAACTCGGCGTTGATCAGATCGCGATGGTGCTTCAGCAGCCACCGGATGCCGAGTTCGTCACGGTCGAGGATTTCCTCGTCGGTCTCAAGCGCCAGGATGATATCGCGGTCGGGCTTGTACCCCTCCTTCTTGTAGCGGATCATGTTGGTGACGAAGGCTGCCGCCATGAATTTGTCGTCGCCGGTACCGCGTCCGTAGTAATAGCCGTCTTTCTCGATCAGCTTGAACGGATCGACCGACCAGTCCTCGCGATTTGCAGGCACCACGTCGATATGGGCAAGCAGGAGGATCGGCTTGCGCGCGCCGGTACCGCGCAGCCGCACCACAAGGTTGCCCTTGCGCGGCGCGGGCTGCAACACCTGCACGTCACCATCCGCAAAGCCGGCCGCACGAAGGCGCGCCGCCATTGCTTCGGCCGCCTTGGCGGTGTCGCCGGTCGCGGTCACCGTGTTGATCTCGACCAGTTCCTTGTAGATGTCGTAGGCGAACTGCTGCTGCGGGGTCAAAGTCTCGGCAACAGCGGCACAAGCAATCAACGTCGAGACAAGCGTCGCTGAAAGTAGCACCGAACGAAGCTTCCAGATCGTGGTTCTGCGCATCCTGCTCTCCTCTTATTTGCTGTTGTCCTTGACCGCGATCACCTCGATCTCGACCAGAAAGCCGGGATTGGCGAGCGCTGCGACGCCGACGACCGAACGCGCCGGCAGATTCGGCTGGCTGCCGCCGAAGAATTGGGTGTAGCCCTCCATGAAGCCTTTGAAGTCCATCGGCGCGGCGGCGTTGTGCACCAGGAAGACCTGCATCTTCACCACGTCGCCCATGGTAAGCCCAAGGCCTTCGAGAATGGTCTTGATCCGGTTCAGCACCCCGATCGACTGCATTTTGGTGTCGCCATAGGCCTGCAGGCTCGCGGGATCGGCGTCCTTGTTGACCGCCGGCGGCACCTGACCGCTGACGTAATAGGTCGTGACGTTGCCTCTGACCTCGACAGATTGTGCGATCGGAAAGGTCGAATTCGGGATCGGATGCCGCACGATCTCGGCCCGCGCCGCCGTGCATGCCGCCAACAGCGCAGCAAGCATGAAGATGATCTGTTTTTTCATAAGCCTCTCCCCTTTTCGCCTAGCGGCGCGCCTGCTTGACGTCGGCTGCGGTCACCGCGTCGGTGAAGTAATTGCCGAAATGCGTCCGCACATAATTCACGACCTCGGCGATCTGACCATCGGTCATCATCTCGCCGAATGGCGGCATGCCGCGTTGACCGTTGACGACAAGATAGACCGCATAGCCGCCGGCTTCGAGATTCTTGTCGCGGGCCAGCGGCGGATAGGTGCCGGCGCCTTTGGCGCCCTCGCCTTGCGGCATGTGGCAACCCTGACACAGCGATCGGTAGATGGATTCGCCGGTGGTTTGCTGGAATTTCGGTCCCACCGAGAACATGGGCTGGACGCTGGTTGCGGGCGTGCTGCTTTGCGCCTGGGCACTCTGGGCAGCAACCGCTGCCAGAACGGTAATGGCGCTTGCGAGACAGCATTGGATGTTGCGCGCGTTCATGGTCATTTGCGGACGGTGATGTGCATGGTTAGGTCGCTCTGGCCATCAAGCGGTGGCGCGCGCATGCAGGCGCCGGATTGCGTCGAGTGAGGAAAGGATGGCACCTTCCTGCCACGCGGGGATATGGGAGACGTGCTCGCCGGCCAACGCAATACGACCGTCCACCTGGCACAGGGCCTTGTAGTGCTGGTCGCGCAGCGCGTCGGTCCACTTGCCGTAGCAGCCGTGATTGCCGGGCACACGGTACCAAGCCACTGACATGCCGTTGTCGAACTCGTCGGCGTACTGCGGATGGATCTGGTTGCCATACTCCACAGCGCGACGGACGCGTTCCTCCGGAGCCATCGCGCCGAATTCGAAGGAGTTGGGCCCTTCGAACACGTAGGCGCCCAGCACCACTGCCGGGCCGGACGCGCCGTAGCGCGTGGAAGGGTAGGAAATGCGCGAAATCGGCAGGTCGGTGTAGGTGATGCCGCCGTAGATGTGCTCGTCCTCCTCCCAGAACCGCCGTTTGAACTGCAGCCCCACCTTGATCGACGAGCCGTAGGGCACGGCATTGATGGCGGCCTGCATCTCGGCGCCTACCTGGATGTCGATCTGACTCAGGATCGACAGCGGGATGGTGCACAAGCACCAATCGGCCTTTTCCTGTTGCTGTGCGCCACCGCGGGCCTCGTCCACGAAAGTTACGGTCACGCCACGTTCGCTCTGTTCGATGCGGGTGACTCGCGCCTGGTACCGGATGAGGTTGCCGACCTGCTTGGCGAAGGCCTTGGCGATCATGTCCATGCCGCCCACCGGCTGGAACATGGTGCTTTGGAATTCATAGGCTTGGCCGGCGGCGATAGAGCGCCACAGCCTGGACTGCAACAGCTCGCTGAATTCGAGCGGCTTGGATGGCTTCGCCGGCGGCATCAGGCCTCCGCCGGGATCGATCTCGTAGCCGCGCCAGGCGCTGGTGGCGATGCCCTCGCGGTAGCGAAACTCGGCATCGAGCGCGCCCCAGCGGCGCAGGCCTTCGAGCAGCTTCTCCTTGTCTTCCTGTGTCAACACGGAATCGAGGCTGCCCTGGCGCGCAGCCTTGCCCAGCAATTCTGCAACATGACCCTGGAAATCGGCCTGCACGTGGCGGTAGCGCTGCGGCTTGCCGCCATAGGCCGTGCTCGAGTGGACCCAGGCGTTGTAGTTGACCTGCACGAAGGGTTCGAGTGCGACGCCAAGCTGCCGGCAGTAGTGAAGCACGGCATGGTGGTGGTAGGGGATGCGCCAGGGACCGGCGTTGAAGTACTCGCCCTTGGCGAAGCGGCAGTGCTGTACGCCGCCGCCCAATTCGGTGAAGGTGTCGCCGCCGCGTATCGACCAGCAGCGTCCACCTGCACGCTGGTTGTATTCCAGGATCGTGACCTTGTAGCCGGCATTACGCAGTTCGAGCGCCGCGACCAGGCCGGCCAGGCCGGCGCCGAGAATAAGCACGCTGCTGCCCTTCTTCGCGCCAGCCAGCTTGGGTGGGCCGCTGAAGTTCGATTCGGCGGCGAGGCCCAGCGATGTCATCGCCTGGTACATGGCGCCGCCGCCCGCTGCCTGGCCGATCAGGTTCAGCAAGTCGCGCCGGGTGAATGCCGGTGTGTTTTGATGGGTCATTGGGAAGCCCCTAGCTCCAGCCTTGAGTGGTACCGTTGGCAGGGACGAGCGATGAATCCGCCATCAGGCAGCGAGCTTCGTGGGCCCGAGCATTATGCCTGGGCAAATACAACGCGCATCTGTCATTCCGCGCTTGATACGCGGCCCTGCAACGAACGCGCCAACTGATGCTGCGGCATCGCTATCCTCCGTCAAATGCATTTGGACCCGAACCAATGTGGTATCGTCCCGCACGGGCTTCAACTCTCCGGGAGAGTAAAAGTGGTTTTGCGACTACATCGAGAAGCAGGTTTTATCGGGCTGCGCGATCGCGCGAGTGGCTGATCCACGCTACGAAAAGGGCCTGCTTTCCCGTGGCCGCTGGTTCGAGGATCGCGACACGAAAGAGATTTGGAGGCTGGTGCCCCCGATTTCCCGTTCAGAGGCTTATGGGAGAAGGTTTGATCTCAACGCCATTGATCGGCGTCTCAAAGAATGAATCTCGCACGAAACGCTATTCGCAGCGAAACACCAGCGCGATCCGCAGCAGCCGCACGATCGAGACGTTGCCCTTGCCGGCCTCGATCTGGGCCACATAACGCTCGGAAAGGCGGGAGCGGCGCGCGAGCTCCCGGCGCGACATGCCGTGCAGCGCGCGCATCTCGCGGACCCGGCCGCCCAACTGGCAGAGAAACTCGCTCTCCTGCGCCAGACGGACGTCATCGTCCTGCGGCATCGCCCGGACGGGACGATGAGGCATCGCCCGGACGGGACGGCCCGAGGTTAGTCCGGTGTCGGATAGGCGTTCGCTGCGTGCCACGCTGGATCCCTCTGCCTGACATCGTCGTCAGGCAAGAAGGCTGCCGCATTGATTGGGATCAAATGGTGCTGGCCTTCGTCCAATTTGATTTTGATCAATCGGCGGAGGCGCCGTGGCCGGCGTTCTATTCCGCCTTGATGCCGGCCTCGGCGATCAGCTTGCCCCATTTTTCGCTTTCGCTCTGGATGAATTTTGCAAATGCCTCAGGTGAGATGGGCGCGGGTTCGGCGCCGAGAACGCGGATTTTCTCGATCGCGGCGGGATCGCTCAACGCCTTCACGAAGGCGGCATTCAACGCGGCGATGATCTCGGGCGGCGTGCCGGCGGGCGCGACGATTCCAAACCAGCCGACGGATTCGAATCCGCTCAGGCCCTGCTCGGCCAGTGTGGGCACATCGGGCAGAAAGACGACGCGCTTGGCGGCGGAGACCCCGAGCGCCTTCAGCTTGCCGTCGCCGATCAATTGCCTGGATGCGGGAATATCCAGCACCGCCAGCGGGACGTGGCCGGCAAGAACGTCCGTCGTCGCCGGCGCGGTGCCGCGATAGGCGATCAATTGAATTCCGACGCCAGCCTTCTGGTTGAACAAGGCCGAGGTCAGGTGCATCGCCGTGCCGTTGCCGCCATGGCCGATCGACAGGCCCTGCGGTTGCGCCTTGGCCTTGGCGATGAGGTCTGCGACCGAGGCAATGGCCGACTGCTGCGAGGACACCAGCACGAACGGGATTTCCGCCAGCAGCGTCACCGGCGCCAGATCCTTGACCGGATCGAACGGCATCGCCGCGCGATTGAGATGGGGATTGACCGTCAGCACGCCAGCCGCGGCGACGCCGAGCGTGTATCCGTCGGGCGCGGCCTGTGCCACCGCCCCGATCCCGATATTGCCGCCCGCGCCCGCCCTGTTCTCGACGACGATGGACTGACGCAGCGTCTCCGACAACAACGGCTGCAGCGCGCGGATCACGATATCGGAACTGCCGCCGGGCGGAAACGTCACGATGATCTTGATCGGTTGATCAGGATATGCGTTTGCTGTTTCAAGCACGACTGATGACAGCGAAAAAACGGCAACAAGGGTCCCGGTCAAGGCTCGCCAGATCGACGGAAACATTTAGGGTCCCCCGATGATTTTTTTTGTGGCTATCAGTTATGCATGATCGTCACAGCGCAGCAAGCGACAAGGCAGCGAGCAACATGGTGAAGACAAGCGTTCTCGTGGTGGGGGCCGGGCCGGTCGGCCTGACGCTCGCGATGGACCTCGCGCAGCGGGGAATACCTGTCACAATGGTGGAAACGCGCGCTGCCGGAGAACCGCCGAGCGTGAAATGCAACCACGTCTCGTCGCGTTCGATGGAGATTTTCCGCAGGCTCGGGCTGGCGCAGAAGCTGCGTGACACGGGACTGCCGCCGGATTACCCGAATGACTGCTCTTACCGCACCACCGCAACCGGCATCGAGCTCTCGCGCATCCTCATTCCCTGCCGACGCGACCGCTATACCGCGACCGGCGGCCCGGACACCGATTGGCCGACGGCCGAGCCGCCGCATCGCATCAACCAGATCGACATGGAACCCGTGCTGTTCGCGCACGCGGCTTCCATCGATGGGCTTCAAATTCTGAACCGCACCGCGTTCGAGGATTTCAGCGAAGGCAATGACGGCATCGTTGCGACCGTCCGCAATCTGGATACGGGAAGCACCTTGCAGATTCATGCCGATTTCATCGTCGGCTGCGACGGGGCACGTTCGCTCGTTCGCAAGGCCATCGACGCCAACCTGCAGGGAACGCCAATCATCCAGCGTGTGCAATCGACCTATATACACGCCCCCACCCTGCTCGGCCTGATGGACGCGCCCGCCTGGATGACGCTGTCACTCAATCCGCGGCGCTGCGGCACGGTGGTTGCGATCGACGGCCGCGAAAAATGGCTGATCCATAACCACCTCAACCGCGAAGACGAGACCTTCGAGTCGGTCGATCGCGACGCCTCGATCCGCGCCATCCTCGGCGTCGGTCCCGATTTCGAATATGAAATCCTGAGCAAGGAAGACTGGGTCGGCCGCCGCCTGGTCGCCGACCGCTTTCGCAAGGGGCGCGCCTTCATCTGCGGCGACGCGGCGCATTTGTGGATGCCCTATGCCGGCTACGGCATGAATGCCGGGATCGCGGACGCAACCAACCTCGCATGGCTGCTCGCGGCCTATCTGGAAGGATGGGCCGGCATCGCCATCCTCGATGCCTACGAGGCCGAGCGCCTTCCGATCACCGAGCAGGTCTCTCGTTTTGCGATGGAGATGGCGGGCAAGGTGTTGAGCCAGCGCCGCACCGTTCCCGATGAAATCGAGCAGCCGGGGCCGGAGGGCGACGCCGTCCGCAAGCAGGTCGGGCAAGCCGCCTATGATCTGAACGTGCAGCAATATTGCTGCGCCGGTCTCAACTTCGGCTATTTCTACGATCGCTCCCCGATCATCGCCTATGACGGCGCCGAGCAGCCGGGTTTCACGATGGCGGACTTCACGCCGTCCTCGACGCCGGGCTGCCGGCTTCCGTTCGCAAAACTATCCGATGGCCGGCCGGTCTATGATGCGCTCGGGCCGGGTTACACGCTGGTGCGCTACGATTCCGATGTTGCGGTTGCGCCATTGACTGACGCGATGCGCGCCAACGGCGTCCCGTTCAACATCGTCGATATTCCCACAGCGCAGCCGCCCAGCGACCACAAACTGATTCTGACGCGCACCGATCAGCACGTCGCCTGGCGGGGCGACACCATCCCCGACAATCCCGCGCACCTCGTCGGCAAGCTGCTCGGCCAAGACTTCAACCTCAGTCCGCGTTGATTGCCTGATGGCGGAAGCGCGCTCGCAGCATCGCTTGGGCATTGCCCTTGTCGTCGCCGCCGCCATCGCCTGGAGCACGGCGCCGTTCTTCACACGGCTGCTTCCCTACGACTCCTGGACCATCCTGTTCTGGCGCGGAGTGTTCGCCAGCGGCATGATCACGGCCATCTTGCTGGTGCTGCAAGGCCGTGCCGGCCTGCGGGATCTGATCAGGATGAGAAAAAGCGGCTGGCTGGTCGCGTCGTTGTCGGCAGCGGCCATGATCGCCTTCATTCCGTCGCTGCAACTGACCAGCGTCGCCAATGTGGCCATCATCATCGCGACCGGCCCCTTCGTCACCGCCGCGCTCGCCTGGGTCTGGTTGCGGGAGGTCCCGCATTTGCGAACCGTGATCGCGAGTGTCGTGGCACTTTGCGGTGTTGCTGTCATCGTCGGCAGCGCACGCGTCGGTTCCGACATCCTAGGTGTTGCGCTCGCCTGCTTCATGACGCTGGCGATTGCCGCAATGACGGTCTTGCTCCGGCGGCACAAGGACACGTCGATGGTAGCCGCTGCCGCGCTGTCGAACATCCTGGGCAGCATCGTCAGCATTCCCTTCGCCCGCGAAATAACCGGCGTCACCGGGGCCGATATCCTGATTCTCGCGATGTTCGGATGCTTTCAGGTCGCGCTGGGCCTCACGCTGTTCTTCCTCGGCTCGCGCCTGCTACCGTCGGGCCAGGCCGCCCTGATCTCGACGCTGGAGACGCCGCTGATGCCGTTCTGGATATGGGTGGCATTTGCCGAGGTCCCGACACTGCGGGTCCTCGCCGGCGGCGCCCTGGTGATGGGCGCCGTCATTGCCGACATCATCGGCGATATCAGGACGCAGCGGCCATCAGGCTGATCCGGCCAAACGACGCTCCCTTCGAAGCGGCCGGCGCCGTTCTACCACGAGAAAGCGACGATCTCGACCCAGTTCGGGTTCTTGCCGACAGGATATTCCTTCAGCTTGGTGAGCTTGCCGGTCGCCTTGTCGATCGCGTAACTCGTCATGCTGTTGGACAATTGGCCGACGGACAGCAGATAGCGGCCGGTTGGATCAATGCTGAAGCCGCGCGGCTGCTTTTCGGTCGGATAGGAATCGATCGGCGTCAGTAATCCCATCTTGGGATCGACCCCAAATGCGGCAAGCGTGCTGGTGGTGCGTTCGGAGGCGTAGAGAAACTTGCCGTCCGGCGTGATGTGGATGTCCGCGGCCCACGGCTTGCCCTCGAAACCCTTGGGCAATGAAGTCGTGACCTGAACTTCCTTCCCCAGGGTACCGGTCTTGGCGTCCCATGGAAAAACGTAGATCGACGCGTCAAGTTCATTGAGCAGATAGACGAACTTCTTGCCCGGTGAGAACACGAGGTGACGCGGGCCTGCCTTGGCCTTGACGCTCACGCTCGGCGGGTCGTTGGGGGTAAGTTTGCCGGTTTTGGCGTCGAATTTTTCCTGGTACACGAGGTCGCCGCCGAGGCTGGTGTGAAGCACGTAGCGGTTCGATGGATCGACCACGATGCAATGCGCATTCGGCTGGGTCGTCATGATCTGCTGCGCCGCCTGCACGACGCCGTCGGGCCCGATCGGATTGACCGTAACCTTGTTGCCGCCATATGAGGCGCTCAGCAGAAACTTTCCGCTCCGGTCGGTGGCGACGTACGCCATGGAATCCGCCAGCGGACCGGGGCGCAGCGGCGTCAGCTTGCCGGTCTTGGCATCGATCGTGAACGTCACGACGGTGTAGGGCTCGTTGCGCAAGCCGACAAAGAGACGTTTCTTGTCGGGGCTGACCGCAAGCGGCAGCGAACCGCCGGGTTTGGCGGGGCCTGGCACCGCCGCTGTTTCAACCGGCGCTAGATCGCCGTTCGACTTGAGTTCGAGAACGCTGACGTCCTGGCTGTCGGCATTTCCAACATACACAAAGGTCGCAGCACCCGCAGATGACATGAAAAACCCGGTTTCCAGTAAAGCCGCCACACCGAATATCGCCTTAAGGTTCGCTCGAGCCCGCACGGTGCCTCCTCGTTTTGGGTTGATTGAAACATTGGTCGCCGACGTGATGAATGCTTAACCCTACCGCACCGCGAACGGCGCCTGGTAGGGCCGGCCGAACGGCACGCCGTTGATCACGGTCTGCACCGGTTTGAGCAGCAGCTTGCCCTCCCGCTTGTTGTTGCGGGTATCGACGAACGAGGTCTGCGCCTCCACCAGTTCGAGGATCGCTACATCCCCGGGGGCGCCGATCTGCAGCGTGCCGAGCTTCGGCGCGCGGTTGATGATCTTGGCCGGCGCAATGGTCGCCATCGCCACCACCTGCTCCACCGTATGTCCCAGCAGAATGAATTTGCTCATGACGTTCGGCAGATAAGGCATGCCCGGCGTATTGCCCGAGAAGACGTGGATGTCGGAAGAGATCGTGTCCGGTGTGCAGCCGCCCGGGATCGCCACCTCCGCCACGGTAAAGTCAAAACTTCCGCCGCCATGGCCGACATCGAACATCACGCCGCGCTGCTTGGCGGACAGCGCCGCCGGCAGCAGCTTGCCGTCCTGCACGATGTTGGTGAAGGCGCCGGCAATGTTCGGCGCACCGGAATAGCAATGGGTCAGCACGTCGCCCGGCCGAAGCAGGTCGAGAATTTCCGACATCAGTTCCTTGGTCTCGACGCCGCCGATATGCACCATCATCTTGGCCGGCCAGCCGCACATTTCGCAGGCCTTGATGGCGCGCTTCAGCGGCTCGACGCCATGTTTGGCGATGACGTTCTCCGACATCCTGACCTTCACGCCGAGCAGGAAATCCGGATTTTCGGCCAGCGCCATCGCGCAGGCTTCCACTTGCGCGTAATCGATATTGTAGAGTTCGGCGACCGGGAAGCCGGACAGGCCGTTGTTGGCGATGTGGACGAAGGCATAAATCCGCGCCCGCGATTGCGCCACGATATAACGCCGCAGCGCAGCGAGATTGTTGACGCCGGCATCGCCTGCCGACACCACCGTGGTGGTGGCCTGCGCCTGCACCAGTTCGTCGGCGGGAATGCCGATCGCCGAGCCGTAGGGGTAGACGTGGGAATGCAGATCGATCAGGCCGGGCGTCACCAGTTTGCCCGAGGCGTCGATGGTCTTGGCGGCGCGGGCGGCCGGAATGTCGTTCTCGACGGCCTCGATCATGCCCCAGCGGATGCCGATGTCGCGCTTGCCCCGGAGCGACTGGCTCGGATCGAGCACGTCGCCGCCCTTGATCACGAGGTCGAACTTGTCGTTCGGCCCCATCGCGGCGTTGGCGTGTCCTGATATGGCTGCGACCGCGGCCGATCCGGTCAGACCCAGAAAATGTCGGCGTGAAACCTCGCTCATGGCAACGCTCCCCCTGATATGATTTTTATCTGGTGATGATGCGCCGGGCTCCGGCGTTCTGCAAGCAGGGCGTGCATCCTCCCATGCAAAGCTAGCCGTGGAGCCAGTGATCCCTGAGTGGGCAGACCCCGCCATAGCCCGGGCCACCAGCGTCTATGTCTCCACCCATCCTACGTCACTAGCCAAAAGTCTAACGGACGACGCGCGACGCACGCGTGTGAACAGGCGTTCAGAATTCTCTTAGAGGTTCGCGGGAACGTTCCCTCCAATCTGATGTTCTATCTTCGTCAATTGTGGAGGATTGGAATGAAGAAGTTTGGATATGTTATCGCTGCACTTGGTGCACTCGTCATCGCGGCGCCGTCAATTGCGAGCGCCGAGACCGTTGTGATCAAGCGTGGCGGCTACCACGGCCATCACCATGGCTATGGCGCGCGTGCCGAATACCGAGGCCACCGCGACCGCGGCTACCATCGCGGCTGGCGCCATGGTCATCACGACAGGGTCGTGGTCATCAAGAAACATCGCTACTGAGTTTTGAACGCTCAAACTGAAAATGGCTCCTCGCGGAGCCATTTTCTTTGTTACGCGCTGATTGCGAAAGTCTCAGCTGTAGATCTCGAACAGGCCTGCGCCGCCCTGGCCGCCGCCGATGCACATCGTGACGACGCCCCACTTGGCCTTGCGCCGGCGGCCTTCCTGCAGGATGTGGCCGGTGAGACGCGCACCGGTCATGCCGAAGGGGTGGCCGATCGCGATCGAACCGCCGTTGACGTTGTACTTCTCGGGATCGATGCCGAGCTTGTCGCGCGAATAGAGGCACTGGCTGGCGAAGGCTTCGTTGAGCTCCCAGAGATCGATGTCGTCGATCTTCAGGCCGTGGCGCTTCAACAGCTTCGGCACGGCGTAGATCGGGCCGATGCCCATCTCGTCCGGCTCGCAGCCCGCCGCCGCCCAGGCGACGAAACGGCCCAGCGGATTGAGGCCGCGCTTCTCGGCGTCCTTGGCTTCCATCAGAACCACCGCCGCCGCGCCGTCCGAGAGCTGGCTGGCATTGCCCGCGGTGACGTATTTGCCGGCGCCCTTCACCGGCTCGAGCTTGGCAAGGCCTTCCAGCGTGGTTTCGGGCCGGTTGCATTCGTCCTTGTCGACGGTGTAGTCGACGATGCTTTCCGCTTTCGTCGCCTTGTCGACCACCTTCATCCTGGTCTTCATCGGGACGATTTCGTCCTTGAACTTGTTGGCCTGCTGGGCGGCAGCCATGCGGCGCTGCGATTCCAGCGAGTACTCGTCCTGGTATTCGCGGCTGAGCTTGTAGCGCTCGGCGACGATATCGGCGGTGTCGATCATCGCCATGAAGATATCGGGCGCGGCCTTGAGCAAATCGGGGTCGATCGATTCCTTGGGCGAGCCGCCACCGGGGATCGAGATGCTCTCGACGCCGCCGGCCACGATGCAGTCGGCGCCATCGGAGCGGATCGAGTTGGCGGCCATTGCGATGGTCTGCAGTCCCGACGAACAGAAGCGGTTTACGGAAACGCCAGCCGTCGACTTCGGCATGCCGGCGAGCAGCGCGGCCTGGCGGCCGATATTCGGCGCGCCGTGCGCGCAATTGCCGAGATAGCAGTCCTCGACATATTCCTTCTCGACGCCGGCGCGCTCGACGGCGTGCTTGATGGCGTGGGCCGCCATCGACATCGGCGGGGTGATGTTGAACCCGCCGCGGCCGGACTTCGCCAGCCCGGTACGTGCATAGGAAACGATAACAGCTTCACGCATTTGAAAGACCTCCCTTTGATGCGAACCAGTATGGACTGGCGTCGCGCCCGTGTGTAGCAAAAACCCGAATTCCGGCGGGCGGAAAAGATTGAATCCGCGAAGCCGGCCCGGAGCCGGGAATTACACAACGTCTGTCCTTCGGCAAGGCCGGGGTGGCCTTCCGGCTTTTGCAGGCGCGCGACGAAAGACGCATGAACCGGCTATTTCACTGAGCGAAATTGATCGCTAATGAGATCGCGCGCGTGCAAGGTGCGGGCAATCAGGACCAGGTCGGGGGTGCGATGGTAAGGGCGTTGCGACAATGGCTGGAAACCCATGAACTGCCCGCGATCATCGCCGCCGTGCTCGGCGTGGTCATGACGGTTTCCGTACTGATGGTGCTGGTCGGTTATCTGGTGGCGAGGCAGTGAGCGAATTTCATGTGGCGCACTGCCCGACAATCGCAGTTCGCAACACGAGGTCCGCGCGGTCCTTTCCGGCCCCGCCGCTTCTGCACCCGCGTCGAACGCCTCATTTGCCGGTTCCGGCCGCAGCAAGAATGGGTGACCAGCGTGCGATCTCGGAGCGAACAAAACGATCGAAGGCAGCCGGGTTGCGTTCGTCCTTTGCCGGTATCGAGCCGCCAAGCTGGGCAATCCGCTCGCGCACAACATCCTCATCGAGTGCCCGGTCGAGCGCGTCGGAAAGCCTGGCGATGATTTCGGGCGAAACGCCCTTCGGCGCAAACAGTCCTGCCCAGACGCTCATCTCGTAGTTGATGCCGGCTTCGCCAGCGGTCGGAACATTCGGCAGCATTGCGAGGCGTTTGCCGGCAGAGACCGCGAAGGCCTTGACCGAGCCGGCCAGAACCGTTTCCGCCACGCTGACCGACTGCTCGCACATGAAATCGACATGGCCCCCGACCAGATCATTCAACGCCGGGCCTGAACCGCGATAGGCGACCAGCGCCGGCTTCGCGCCGATTTCCGCGGTGAACAGCAGACACGCCATATGCGAGGACGCGCCGATGCCGCCATGGGCCTGCTTCACCGCGTCGCCCCGTTGCCGCAGCGCTGCAACGAATTCCTTCAGGTCCTGTGCCGGGAAATCCTTCCGCGCGATAATGACGGCCGGAGAATGGGCAGTGAAGCCGATCGGCACGAAGTCGGCCACGGGATCGTATTTGAGGTTCGGCGTGAGCACGGGAGCCGCGACATGCGAGCCCATCGCCGCGGCAAGCAGGGTATAGCCGTCGGGTGCGGCAGCCGCGACGCGGGCGCTGCCGACCGTGCCCCCGGCGCCGCTGACATTCTCGATGATGATCGATTGCCCGAGGATCTTCGACATCTGGTTGGTGATAATGCGTGCAACGACGTCGCTGGCGCCGCCGGGAGGGAACGGCACCACCACCGTGATCGCCCTGGAGGGGTAGTCCTGCGCGCGAGCCGGCCCGACGAGGCCGACCAACACCATCGCAACCGCGAAAGCTTTCCAGACACACATGCCAGGTTTCATAACGCGCGCTCCCATCCGTGCTGCTGCGCGGTCACATTTTTCCGTCGCCGTTCAATATTTCCGCGATCTCGACCGCACGTCCCTCACGGCCTGAGAGAATGCCGGCGCGCACCACCGCGAGCGATCGCGTCGCCTCCTCGCCCCCGACTTCGTGCTGACGCTGCCCGCGCGCTGCCGCGGCAAACTCCTCGAGCTGCTCGACCAGGGTATCGTTGACTGCGCACGGCACAGCGACCGGTTGGCTTTCACCGCGCTTGAGCAGCCGCAACCCGTTGTGCAAATCGTAGAAAGCCGTCATGTCCTTGCCGTAGACGTTCATCAGGTA
Organism: Bradyrhizobium sp. URHC0002; assembly: GCF_054059515.1. Lineage (NCBI taxonomy): Bacteria > Pseudomonadati > Pseudomonadota > Alphaproteobacteria > Hyphomicrobiales > Nitrobacteraceae > Bradyrhizobium > Bradyrhizobium sp. URHC0002. Next base: position 8,400,351 of record NZ_JBSSCF010000001.1, read on the forward strand.
ATGCTCGGACGCCGAGGCGTAGCTTGCGTTCAGCGTCGAAAGCGCGCCGTTCTCATGCTGCAGGATCAGGCTCGCGACGTCAGGGTTGTCGCCGGGCAGCACCAGTTGCACCGACTGGGCGCACACCGCATGGATCGGCCCGATCAGGTAGGCGAGCACGTCGATGTAGTGGATTCCGATCTGCAGCATCACGCCGCCCGGCATGCCCGCGGCCTGATAGCGCCACGAGGTGAGATCGACCTTGCCGAGACGATCGCGGCTGATGTTTGCCTCGGCGTTGACGAGCTTGCCGAACCGGCCGGCGTCGATCTGCTGCCTGAGATAGCGGAAATGACTCTCGCGCCGCCGCTGATAGCCGAGCGCCAGCACCACCCCGGCCTTGCGGCAGGCCTCGGTGATGGCGCGGCCGTCCAAAATGCTGTTGGCGATCGGCTTGTCCAGAAAGACGTGCTTGCCCGCGGCTGCGGCCGCACAGGTCGTCGCCAGATGCACGTCGTTCGGCGTCGTGTTGATGATCGCCTCGATCTCGGCATCGGCCAGCAGCGCTTCGTAGCTCGCGGCCGGACGGCAGCGGTATTTTGCCGCGAAGTTTTTGCGTTTTTCGTCGGACCGGGTGTAGCAGCTGCGGATCTCGAGCTTGCCCGAGCGCTGGATGGCGTCCGCCAGAACGTCGGACCACCAGCCCATCCCGATACAAGCCACGCGGAGCGGATCGGCACCCATGACTTTGCCCCTCCCCGGGCCGAACTGCTTTGTCATTCCCAATTCGCGCCGATCGACTCGACGGCCAGCTTGGCGATCCGCAGATCGGTCGCCCAATCACCGCCGCTCACGCCGACGCCGCCGATACATTCGCGGTCCACCAGCACCGGCACCCCGCCCTCCATGGCCGTCCACCGTTCCGGTCCGGCGGCGAGCGCAAGTCCGATCGCATGGCTGACGTCGAGGTCCTGGCCGGCCGCGCCTTTGGCTGTGGTCGGGCGCCGGTTAGACGCGGCGCAGACCGCCTTGGTGGTGCAGGAGTGGACGGTGTGAAAGCGGCCGCCGTCCATTCGTTCGATCATGATCACATGCCCGCCGGCATCCACGATCGCACAGGCGATCGCGATGTTGGCCTGGCCGGCCAATTCCAGCGCCGTCGCCATGATCCTTTTCGCGCCCTGATGCGTCAGGCGCTTGCTCTCGGCGACAAACATGGCGGGGCTCCGGTCGGGAGGGACAGCGAAGTGTGCGCCACCGCAACGCCTCCTTCAACAAATAATACGCAACTTCCAGATGCGATTTTGGACCGCACGTGTCGCAAGGCGCCGGAGCCTAGCCAAACTATGCGGCGCGAACATGGAAGGGTTGAGCGACGGTCTGCCGAGCGAACGCGTCAGATATGCTGTGCCATGATCTGACCGGGCCGCGCATCCGGGCGGGGTTCGATATCGACCGACCAGAGGTCGCGGTTGTCGACGTCCTTCAACGTCACGGTCATCACTTCGGTCTTGCCGTCGATATCAACACGGCCGAAAAACTGGAGGCCAAAACAGGGGGCGAAATTCTCGCCCTGCTCCGCGCTGCAGCCCTCCTGGAACATCACTTTCGGCCCGAAGGTATTGTCGAGCGGGGCCGGCCTCCAGGTGCCCGCATGCAGCGGGCCGGAGACGAATTCCCAGAACGGTTCGAAATCCTGATAGACCGCACGGTTCGGATCATAATGATGCGCGGCCGTGTAGTGCATGTCGGCGGTCAGCCACACCGTGTTGCGGATGCCGGCGCGCTTCATGAATGACAGCAGACCGGCAATCTCATGCTCGCGCCGCTCCGGCGGGCCGTCGCCGAGCGCAATGCCATCCTCGCTGAAGAGGCCGATCGGCATGTCGGCAGCGATCACTTTCCAGGTAGCATCGGAGGCCACCAGCTCGCGCTTTAGCCACGCCAGTTGCGTAGCACCAAGAATGCAGGTCTCGCTTTGGTCGTCGCGCTTATTCCAGGTGGAATCCCGGTAGCTGCGCATGTCGATCATGAAGACGTCAAGCAGCGGGCCATAGGCGATCTTGCGATAGATGCGACCGTCCTGGGCGGGCACCGCGCGCATCGGCATGAATTCATGGAACGCGCGGCGGGCCCGCGCGACCAGAAGCGAGCTGCCGTCCTCGGCATAGCCGGTCTCGTCGGCCGTGCCGATCGGCGCCCAGTCGTTGGTGACCTCATGATCATCCCATTGCGCGAACAGGGGGACGGCGGCGTGGAAGGCGCGAAAGCTTTGGTCGAGCCAGTTGTATTTGTAGTTGCCGCGGAACTCGGCGAGGCTGTGGGCGACGACGGACTTTTCCTCGGTGACGATGTTCCGCCAGATATCGCCACGGGGCAGCTTCAGTTCCCGCTCCACCGGGCAATCCGCATAGATGTGGTCACCGGAATGGATGAAGAAGTCCGGACGGTTGTCGAGCATGGTGCGGTAAGTCCGCATCCCGCCACGGTTTTCGTCGATGCCCCAGCCCTGGCCCGTGGTATCGCCCGACCAAGCGAACGACACCGATGTTCGCTCTGTCGGCGCGGTGCGGAAATGCCCGACCTGCGCCTCGCCTTCGATGCCGCTCTCGCTAATGTCGTCGAAGCGGACGCGATAGAAAATGTCCTGCCCGGCCGGCAGGCCGTCGAGCAGCACCTTTGCGGTGAAATCACTGTCCGGCAATGCGGCGGCGGTCACCTTGCGAATGATGGTCTTGAAACTCTCGACGACAGAACACTCGACCTGCATCCGCGCCGGCCGGTCGGCGCGCGCCCAGATAACAGCGGAATCGGCCGAGACGTCGCCGGACTGAATGCCGCTCGTGATGAGCGGACGATCCGCGGCGCGGCTGAGATATGGTCTGGCGAGGCTGCCGAGACCAGCCACCGCGATTGTCGCGGCGGAGCGGACCAGCAATTGACGCCGGTTAACGGCTTGCCCGGCGCGTATCGCAATCGGCATCGAAGCACCCTCGTCGAATCACGACGAAGGTGTGCCCGTTGAGTTTGACTCGCGGCTGAAGGTTTTACGACAGGTGGATGACGTGATGGGAGACTAGTAGGGTGGGCAAAGCGCAGCGTGCCCACCATCTCTCCGAGTTCGTTGGCGTCAATGGTGGGCACGCTGCGCTTTGCCCACCCTACGAAGCAACGCTATCGCTGCCAGCCGCAGATGCCGCCGGACTTGCACGGCCAGGTCTGGATCCGCGTGTCGCGCGCCTGTGCGTCGAGCGGGTTGGTATGGCGGCGTGCCAGCTTGGTGCGGGCGGCGCCGCGCGGTTTCTCGGCGCGCTCCTGTACAACGTGAGCAGCCATCTGAGTCTTGGGCGCCTCGGCCTTCGGCAACACCACGCGTTCCGTTTTCACCGGCCTGCGATCGGATCTCGCCTCGATTCGGACCGGGGCGAATTGCGTCTCCGGACCGAGCCGCTTCGGCGAGAGCATGGCCTGGGAGAGATCGAGGCCGAGCAACTCGCCTGCACGATACTCGCCCGCCAGCGCGGCGCCGCCCGATATCAGGAGGCCCGTGCAAAGTGCTGCGGCAATAGCGTTTTTCAGGACCATCACAGGCCTCTTTGGAATCAACCCAAAAGTGAAACTATACCCACCATGTAGGAAACCGGCCGGACAATTCCAGCTGTTGCCGGTCAAAAGGTTAGCAATGAGTGATTCCGGCTGTGGAAAAGTTCACAAGCCGGATTAACACCCCCTACTCGGCTGCCTGTGCCACCGGCTGGCCGATCGCGGCCTCCAGGCGCGCGCACTCCCCGCGGAACTTCGCCACACTGGCTTCCTTGACGTGGCCGTAACCGCGAACCAGTTCCGCTGACTTCGCCAGCGCCACCAGACGCGGCCAGTCATGCGGCTTCGTCTTGTCGAGATGGCGGAAGATCATGCCGGAATATTCGCCGGGCAATGCCCGTTCCATCCGGCGTTCGGCCGTATAGCCGAACGGGTCGAGCGCCGTTCCGCGCAGGAACTTGAAGCGGGTCAGGAGTTCGAAGGCGCGGAAGATCCAGGAACCGAACTCGCGCTTGCGCAGATGCCCGGTCACCTTGTCGCGCGAAGCTAGCAGCGGCGGCGCCAGGCTGACCTTGACGCCGGGCTCGCCGTCGAACTGTTCCTTCAACGCCTTCCCAAATTCGCCGTCTGAATAAAGCCGGGCGACTTCGTACTCGTCCTTGTAGGCCATCAGCTTGAACAGGCCCTTTGCGAAGGCCTCGGTGAGGTCATGCGAACCGGCCGCGGCCTTGGCTTCGGCCGCGCGGACGCGCTCCACCTCGGCGAGGTAGCGCGTCGAATAGGCCTCATTCTGATAGTCCGTCAGGAACTTGGCGCGGAAAGCGATGCTCTCGTCGAGCGTCCGCTTCGCAGGCTGAGCACCCGAATTCTTGAAGCGGGCAGCCGTGACGACGCGCTGCAGATCGTGCGCGGCCAGGCGTCCCCAGGAGAACGCCAGCTTGTTCATCTCGATCGCCGCACCATTGAGGTCGATCGCCTTCATGATCGCCTCCAGCGACAACGGGATCGCGCCGCGCTGGAACGCAAAGCCGAGCATGAAGGCGTTGGTAGCGATGCTGTCGCCCATCAGCGCCGTGGCAAGCCCGGTGGCGTCCAGAATGTCGAGGTCGGGGGCGCTGACGGCCTCGTTGAGCGACTCCCGCATCGTTCCCGCCTCGAAATCGATGTCGGGGTTGATGACGAAGCTTGCCGTCGGCAACAGATCGGCGTTGACGATCGCGCGCGTCACGCCGCGCTCGGCCCGGCTTAGCGCCGGAATGCTGGTGGCAACCACGATGTCGCAGCCGAGGATGAGATTGGCCCCGCCCGGCGCGATACGGACGGTTGCGAGATCGTCCGCCTCGGGCGCGATGCGGACGTGGCTCATCACAGCGCCGTTCTTCTGCGACAATCCGGTGAAGTCGAGCGTCGAGCACGCCAGACCCTCGACATGCGCAGCCATGCCGAGCAGCGCGCCGATGGTGATGACGCCGGTGCCGCCGATCCCGGTGACGAGGATGTTGTAGGCGCCATCGAGCGCCGGCGTGGCCGGCAGCGGCAGATCGGCGAACAGCGCCGACGGATCGGCCGTCGTACGATCGGCCTTACGAAGCTTGCCGCCATGCACGGTAACAAAACTCGGGCAAAAGCCCTCGATGCAGGAAAAATCCTTGTTGCAGTTCGACTGGTCGATCCGCCGCTTGCGGCCGAATTCGGTTTCCAGCGGCTGCACGGAGACGCAATTCGAAACAGCCGAGCAGTCGCCGCACCCCTCGCAGACGCGTTCGTTGATGAAGACGCGCTTCGGCGGATCCGGGTAGAGCCCGCGCTTGCGGCGGCGGCGCTTTTCCGCCGCGCAAGTCTGGTCGTAGATCAGGACGGTGAGGCCCTTGACCTCGCGCAGCTCCCGCTGCACCGCATCGAGTTCACGACGGTGATGAACGCTTGCACCCGATGGGAAGTAATTGCTGGGATATTTCTCCGGATCGTCGGAGACGATGACGAGGCGTTTTGCCCCTTCGGCCGAAACCTGGTGCGCGATCTGCGATACGGTCAGCCCGCCTTCAGCCGGCTGGCCGCCGGTCATCGCCACCGCATCATTATAGAGGATCTTGTAAGTGATGTTGACGCCGGACGCCGCCGCCGCGCGCACCGCCAGCAGGCCGGAATGGGTGTAGGTGCCATCGCCCAAATTCTGGAACACGTGTTGTTCGCTGGTGAACGGCGCCTGCCCGATCCAGGTGACGCCTTCCGCGCCCATATGCGAGATCGTCTGGGTGCGGCGGTTCGGCACCGACAGCGCCATGCCGTGACAGCCGATGCCGGCCATGGCGCGGCTGCCCTCAGGGATCTTGGTCGAGGTGTTGTGCGGGCAGCCCGAGCAGAAATACGGCGTCCGCTGCAGTTTTGCAGCGCCGACGCCCTCCGCCGGCCGGTCGAACGCTTCGAGCTTTGCGAGGCGCTGCTCCAGCGCCGGGCTGCGATGGCCAAGCTTGCGCAACCGCGCGACGACGGCCGCCGCCACCATGGTCGGCGTCAGCTCGCCTTCGCTCGGCAAAAGGGTAGCGCCGCTCTCGTCGCGCTTGCCGACTACCGAAGGCCGCTTCGAGGCATCGACGTTGTAGAGAATGCGCAGAAGCTGGTCCTCGATAAAGCCGCGCTTTTCCTCGACGACCAGAACATCCTGCAGACCTTCGGCGAACGCCTTTGCTCCGGATTCCTCCAGCGGCCAGGTCAGTGCGACCTTGTAGATGCGCAGCCCCAGCGCCTGCGCGTCGGCATCCGATATGCCGAGATCGGCCAGCGCCTGCCGGAGATCGAGATAGGCCTTGCCGGTCGCCATGATGCCGAGCCGTGCCGGCTTCGAATCCAGCACGATGCGGTCGAAGCGATTGGCGCGCGTGAACGCCGCCACCGCCTGCATCTTCGGGCCATGCAGCCGCCGCTCCTGCTCCATCGGCGCGTCCGGCCAGCGGATCGAAAGCCCGCCCGGCGGCATTTCGAAATCATCGGGCATGATGATCTTGATGCGGTCGGGATCGCTGACGATCGAGGCCGAGCTTTCAACGGTTTCGGAAATCGCCTTGAAGCCGACCCAGCAACTTGAGTAGCGCGACAGCGCAAAGCCCAGAATGCCCAGATCGAGATAATCCTGCAGCGTCGCCGGATTGACCACCGGCATCAATGCTGCGGCAAACACCTGCTCGCTCTGATGGGCCAGCGTCGAGGACTGGCATCCATGGTCGTCGCCGGCCAGCGCAATCACGCCGCCGTTCGGCGAGGTGCCGGCCGAGTTGGCGTGCTTGAGCGCGTCGACGGAGCGGTCGACGCCGGGGCCCTTGCCATACCAGATGCCGAACACGCCATCGACCTTGGCGCCGGGGAACATGCCGACCTGCTGGCTCCCCCACACGGCGGTCGCCGCCAGATCTTCGTTAAGACCGGGCGCGAACTCGATGTCATGCTGCTTGAGGAAGGTTTTCGCGCGCCACAGCGCGTGGTCGTACATGCCGAGCGGCGAGCCGCGGTAGCCCGATATGAAACCGGCGGTGTTGAGCCCCGCTGCGCGGTCGCGTTCGCGCTGCAGCATGGGAAGTCGGACCAGCGCCTGCGTACCGGAGAGGAATATGCGCTTCGCATCCAGACGATATTTGTCGTCCAGCCCAACTTCCATCAACGCCATTCGTCCGCTCCCCGTCGCGCGTTCCGTCGGTTATTTGAACCGGTCTAGTTGCGAACAGAATGCACCGGTTCTGCTATGCGTGCACAGCGTGAATTCATGGCCGCAGGACATATCTCCCTTGTGGATCAGCCCTGCCTCTTGCCGAAATCTGCCTTCTTTGAAACGCTGCGGCGCAAAGGGAGACACCAGGGATGACAGAAGCGGCATTCACGACCGAGCTATTGGAAAGCGGCAACCTGCTGGTGGGGCCGTGGCGCAGCCCCAAGCAGATGCTTCACGCGCAGGTCTACGACTCCCACGCCTCGATCCACGACGATGCGACCGCGCAAAAGCTCGGCTTTCAGGGCGGCACCATCGAGGGCCCGACCCATTTCAGCCAGTTCGCGCCGTTGTGCGAGCGGATCTGGGGTCAGGCCTGGTTCGAGACCGGCTGCCTGTCGGCGCATTACCGCAACCCCGCCTTCGAGGGCGAGGAGGTGCAGGCCAATATCGAAATGCCGAAGCCGGGCCAGAGGACTTGCGCGATCGGCATGACCAAGCGCGACGGCACCGAGATCTTGCGCGGCACCGCATCGATCGGCGGCGATGGAGCGGAAACGGCGCTTCACCGCCGGCTTGGCGAACTGAAGCCGCTCGCCGATCCCGTCATTCTGGCCGACCTCAAGGTCGGCATGAAGACGCCGCGGCAGACAGTGAAGATGGCTTTCGACCAGCACATGGGCGACCTCTATCCGTTTTCGCTTGCGCAGAAACTGAAGGTCATCACCGAGCCCTCGGCGTACTATTCGCAGGAGCACAATCCCTGGGGACGGGCGATCATTCCCATGGAGATGCTGAGCGTGCTGTTTCAATACCGTGCCCGCGAAGATCGCCTGCCGATCCGCGGGCCGGCCGTCGGCCTGTTTGCGGATCAGGAAATCCGCCTGCTGCGCGGGCCGTTGTTTGTCGGCGAGAGCTATTCCACCGAACGCGAAGTGGTCGCGTTAAGCGGCAGCCGCCGCACCGAAAGCGTGTGGGTACGTACGACGGTATTCGGAGCCGACGACACGCCGGTCGCAACCATGTTGCTGAACATGGCCAGCATCAAGGATTCCTACGCCAACCACGAACGGGAGCACAAGGCGCTATATGGCTAGGTGAGCCTCACCTGACATCGCCAACAAGGACAACAACAAAATGGCACGCCTGCCCTATCTCGAAGCCGACCAGGTCGCCCCCGAATATCGCGACATGCTCAAGCGCAACACGAACCTGCACAAGCTGCTGGTGCACTCGCCCGACATGGCGCGCGCCTTCAACGGCGTCGGCGGCTATATCCGCTTCAACAGCAAACTCGACCCGCGCCTGCGTGAACTGGCGATCCTCCAGGTCGGCTGGATGGAGAAATCGGAATACGAGTTCACCCACCACGTGAAGATCGGCAAGGAATTCGGCGTCACCGACGACGATATCGAAGGTCTGATGGCCGAGACCGAGGGCAAGCCCTCAAAGCTCGAGCCACTGGCGAAGGTCATCCTCCGCGGCGCCCGCGAGATGGTGCGGGAACTTGCGATGTCGGAGGCAACCTTCGCCGAGATCAAGCAAAACCTCTCCGACGAGCAGATGGTCGACCTCGTGCTCACCATCGCCTTCTATTGCGCCGTGGTCCGCGTGCTGGCGACGATGAAGATCGACAACGAACCCTATTACAAAGAGGTACTGCAACAGTACCCGATCCCGGGAGTGGAATGAGATGCGCCTGAAAGATCGTGTCGCCATCGTCGTCGGCGCCGGACAGAGCCCCGGCGAAGGCATCGGCAATGGCCGGGCCACCGCGCTGACCTTCGCGCGCGAGGGCGCCAAGGTGTTGTGCGTCGATCACAATCTGGCCTCTGCCCAGGAGACGGTAGATCTGATCGCCGCCAGGGAAGGCATCGCGGCGGCATTCAAGACCGACGTCACCAAAAATGCCGACCTCAAGGCGATGGTGGAGGATGCGAAAGGACGCTGGGGCCGCATCGATATCCTGCACAATAATGTCGGCGTCAGCCTGTCCGGTGGCGACGCCGAGCTGCTCGACATATCAGAGGAAGCGTTCGACCGCTGCGTGGCGATCAACCTGAAGAGCTGCGTCTTGGCCGCCAAGCATGTCATCCCGATCATGCGGGCGCAGAAGAGCGGCGTAATCATCAATATCTCGTCGATGGCCGCGATCACCACCTATCCCTATGTCGCCTACAAGGCGACCAAGTCGGCGATGATCGCCTTCACCGAACAGCTCGCCTACCAGAATGCGCAATATGGCATCCGCGCCAACGTCATCCTGCCCGGCCTGATGAACACGCCGATGGCGGTCGATACCCGCGCGCGCGAGTTCAAGAAGAGCCGCGCCGAGGTCGAGGCCGAGCGCGACGCCAAAGTGCCGCTGCGCCACAAGATGGGCACCGGCTGGGACGTCGCCAACGCCGCGCTGTTTCTGGCATCCGATGAAGCGAGCTTCATTACCGGCGTGACGTTGCCGGTCGACGGCGGATCGAGCGTGCGGCGGGGATAGATTCGCTCGTCCGGAAGCGCGAGATTTGTAGGGTGGGCAAAGGCGCACCGCGCCGTGCCCACCATTCTCTCGGCGTAAAAAGATGGTGGGCACGCTTCGCTTTGCCCACCCTACGGCAGCTGTCAAACCCTCATGGTGAGGAGGCGCGAAAGCGCCGTCTCGAACCATGAAGGCCCGGTTCCTGCCATTCATCCTTCGAGACGCGCGTTCCGCGCTCCTCAGGATGAGGTCTGCTGGCGGGCGAAACAGCTTATTCCCCCTACCCCCACGTTTACCTTTGGTTAGTAACTTTCTCTTAAGGGTTGCGGCGATTGGGCGGTCTTTTTGACGCGCCCCGTATTCACGCAAATTTGCGCCGGCGTTTTTAATTCGGCCATCTGTGTGATTCGACATATTCAATCGATTCCAGTGACACGATGATGTGACAGCGACATCGTCGCTTGTCGAAATACCGACTCGTTGTGGTCGCACGAATTTCACGTGCGCTCGCTATTACGCGCCACAAGAATTGTGGCAAGCGCTGCACGAATGCCGAGGCACCATGAACGAAGAATTCGACTACGAACTGACGCCGTCCCAGTGGGAAACCTTGAAAGCCTTGCGGACGCCGGCATCAAAGCTGCCGCGCATGAGCCGCTACACCATCGACGGCCTGATCACGCTGGAACTTGCCACCATGAACGGCGATGCGCCCGCCATCACCGCGAAGGGACGCAAGGTACTGATTCGCGGCTCGTCGCTGCTGTTGCAGGATCTGGCGGCCTGACCGCGGCATTGCGCGCCTGCAGCATAAGTTCCGGATTGACCGCACCTGATTCCCTTGGATATCAGGGTTCCATCGACTGAGTGGCAACTAGGGTTCCGGATGGCGAGACCGCCATTGCCGGTCCGAGCGTTGCGGAAACCGCGGTAGCACGCGGCTGCACCCGAGGGACAAAAGCCCAGAGGAGGAGATGTCGAGATCTTGTTCGCGCCTGATGGCACGGAGGTCTCATGTCGCTACTCTCGCTTACGCTCGTTGTCCTCGCCGCCTTTATTCACGCCACGTGGAATTTGCTTTCGAAGCGCGCGGCTGACGCCGGCCCGACCTTTGTCTTCGCCTACAATATGTTCGCCTGTCTCGTCTATTTGCCATGGATGATCTGGCTGCTGGTCTACGGTGACCTGCACTGGAGCCTGCCCGTCGCCGCCTGCCTCGTGCTGAGCGCCTGCATTCATCTGGCCTACAGCCTTTGCCTGCAGCGCGGCTATCAGGTCGCCGACCTCTCGGTGGTCTATCCGATCGCGCGCGGCACCGGGCCGATGCTGTCGTCGATCGGCGCGTTCATCCTGCTGCGCGAGACGCCGACCGCGCAGGGCATCTTCGGGCTGCTCGCCGTCGTCATCGGGATCGGCTTCATTACCACGCAGGGCGATCTTTCCGCATTCCGCCGCCCGCGCGGCCTCGACGGCGTGCGCTGGGGGACGGCGACCGGCTCGCTGATCGCCGGCTACACGGTCGTCGACGGATATGGCGTCAAGATGCTCGGGATTCACCCGGTCGTGCTCGACTGGGTCACCAATTTGGTGCGCTTCTTCATCATGCTGCCGATCGTTCTGTCGAACCTGCCTCGCGCCAAAGCGAAGATGAAGGGCTACTGGCTGCTCGCGTTCGGGGTCGGCGCGCTGTCGCCGCTGTCCTACATCCTCGTGCTGTCAGCCATCGAGATGGGCGCGCCGCTCAGCCTGGTCGCGCCCGCGCGCGAAATGTCGATGATGGTCGGTGCGCTGTTCGGCATGCTGATCCTCGGCGAGCGGGTCACGGCATGGCGGGTGGTCGGCTGCGCGATCCTGATTGGGGGCGTGGTGCTGTTGGGATCGGCGAAGGCATAGTCGACCGGCGCTTCACACCGGCTTTTCGTCATCCGTCACCGGCGAGGTGATCACCAGGAACACCAGATCGACCAGCCCCGAATTCGAGATCGCGTGTTCGACGCCCGGCGGCAGGAAGATGAAGTCGTGCTTGCGCACCACATGGTTCTTGCCAGCAATCTCCATCAGCCCCTCGCCTTCGAGCACGTGATAGATCTGCTCCTGCACGCGATGCTTGTGACGCGCGACATGCGCCATCGGCTGGTACATCGAAATCCGGTAGTCGATGTGACGGGAGCCCGCGGTCTCAGGCATCACAAGCGGTTTCGACAGCGCGCCGCCGAAGTGATTGGGGAATTCCCGCCACGGCACTTCGGCGATGTTGCGGATGAAGGCGCCGTTGTTTTCTGAAGCCATGATGGCCTCCTCTGCCATCAGATCACCAGCGCCCCGCCATCGATATAGACGATCGATCCGGTGGCAAATCCGTTCGCCATGAAACCGAGGATTTGCCGCGCGATATCCTCACCGAGGCCGACGCGGCCGACCGGCAATGATGCCGCAGCTTTTGCCAGCATATCGCGCCGCGCCTCCTCCGGCATCGCCGCGCGGATCGGGGTATCGATCACGCCGGGCGAGACCGCGTTGACGCGCACCGGCGCGAGTTCGAGCGCCAGCGCGCGGGCCAGCGATTCCAGCGCACCGTTGGCGGCGCTGACAATAGCCGAATTCGGCCGCGGACGAACGCTGAGGAAACCCGAGACCAGGGTCAGCGAACCGCCGGCGCGGATTTGCGCCTGCTGCGCGACGCGCCATGCGCCCCAGAATTTCCCCTCCATCGTTCCCCGCACATCTTCCATCGCCACCGTCTTGAACGGACCGGTGCGAAGCTGCGCCGCCGTGACCACGACATGGTCGACGGGGCCGCAACGCTGGAACAGTTTTGCGACGCTGTCGTCGCTGGTGACGTCGGTTGGAATCGCGATCGCATTCAGCGTCTCGGCCGCATTGTCGAGCCGCTCGACGTTTCGGGATGCGATGATGATTTCAGCGCCCTCGCGCTTCGCCATCTCGGCGGTTGCCAGACCTATGCCGGAAGAACCACCGACGACGACAACTTTCTTGCCTGCAAGCAACATTAAGATTTCCTCGCGAAATGAATCAGGCGGGCTGATAGCGCGTGCCGATGCCGGCCTTGCTCTGGCCGAGCCCGGGCAATTCCCACACCCCCGCGCCGACCGGATTGATATCGGCGGCGATATCGACATCGATCAGATAGGGCTTGTTCGCCGCGATGCCCTTGCGAATGGCCTCGCCGAGATCACCGGCGCGATCGACGCGCACGCCTTCGACGCCGCAGGAACGCGCCATCGCGGCGAAATCCGGATTGTAGCGCTCGCCGGTGTTGGGATCGTGGAAATCGGTCGCCAGTTCCCGGCCACCGAGATAGCCGCGCTGCAGCCCGCGGATCGAGGCATAGGCGTAATTGTTCCACACCACCCACACCACGGGCAGATTGTATTCGACCGCCGTTCCCAGCACGTTGGCGTGCATGAAGAACGCGCCGTCGCCGCACACCGACACGCACGGCCGGTCGGGCGCGGCGAATTTCGCCCCCATCACGCCGGCAACCCCAAAGCCCATCGGGCCGAACCCCATCGATCCGATCAGCGAATCCGGCCGCTTCGGCTTGCAGAAACCGAGCAGCCAGTTGTGATGCACGCCGATATCGCTGACGAGGATCGCATTATCAGGCAGCGCCTTGTCGATTTCGAGCGCGGCGCGCTGCGGATTGATCGGCATGGTGTCGTCGGAGAATCCGGGGGCTACGAACTTGTCCCATTCTTTCCGGTAGGTATCGATCTGCGCCAGCCATTTTTTGCGGGCGTCGGCCTTCTTCGACAGATCAGCGCGGCGGTCGAGTTCGGCATGCACCTGCCGCAGGAAGGTGCGGACGTCGGCCATCAGGCCGAGCGCTACGGGATAATTGCGGCCGATCTCCTCGGGATCGATGTCGACATGGATCAGCCGTGTCGGCGGAATGGTGAAGGAATAGCCGGGGATCCATGAGCTCGACGTGCGGTCGTCGAACCGCATCCCCATCGCCAGCAGCACATCGGCCTGACGCGTCGCGTGGTTGGCCTGATAGTGCCCGGCGCGCGCGACAAGGCCCAGCGCCAGCGGATGGTTGCAATTGATCGCACCGAGGCCGCTGGCGGAAGCCGCGACCGGAATCTGCAGCCGCTCGGCAAGTTTCAGCAATTCTTCCGCCGCGCCACCGTAGCGCACGCCTTGCCCTACGATGATCGTCGGCCGCTCGGCTGACAGCAGCATGTCGACGGCTTTCACCACGCCTTCCGGGTCGGCGCCGCAGCGGCTCGATATGTTGGCGTTCCAGGCTTGCGCGTTCGGCGCCTCTTCCGCCGCCGACTCCATGAACACGTCGAAGGGCACGTCGAGCACGACGGGGCCGGGCCGGCCGGTCGTCATGGTCTTCCAGGCCTGCCGCACCGCCAGCGGCACCATCTCGCCGCGCGTCGGCTGAAACACCTTCTTGCACATCGTGCGCACGGTGGAGGGAAAATCGGCCTGATAATGCCGGTACATTTCCTGGAATGCGCCGCGGTTGAACTGGCTGGTCGGCACGTTGCCGGTCACCGCCAGGAACGGCACGGAATCGAGGAAGGCATTGGCGAGCGAGATCGGTAGGTTGGCCGAGCCGGGCCCGCAGGATGTGAACGTCGCCGTCGGCCGTCCCGAGACGCGGTAGTAAACGTCGGCCATGAAGCCGGCGACGCTCTCGTGATGCACCGAGATGGTCTTGATGTCGGACGAGCGCTCGTACAGCGCGTCGATGAACTGGATGTTGCCGTGGCCGCACAGGCCGAACACCTGCGGCACCTTCTCCTGGATCAGATAGTCGACGATGACCTGGGCGCCGTTGAGCATGTTACGCGACATCGATTTAACTCTCTCCCTGCAGCTCAACGAATTCGCCTCCGCGTCTTGCTTGCGCGGCCGGCGGCGGGTCCGAACGTATTTCTCATAATACTGTACGTCAATTGCTATTGTGGTATGTTGCTGTCGGCGCCTCGCGCGATGCGCGGCGCTGTTGCCGGGCGGAGACGGCCTGATAGAGTTCGCCCCGCCCACCTGGAGAGCTGATTCCGTGAAACCGCGCACCAAGCCGACGACGAGCGAAAAGCAGGCAACGCCGCGCAAGGTTTCGACCGGCAAAATTTCGATCGCAAGACTGGTGCCAAGCAGCGAACCCAACATCGACGACGAGGCCGAGGAGCGCGCGCGCGGCGGCGTGCAGTCGCTGGGCCGCGCCTTTTCGATCATCGAGGAAGTCGCGCGTCACCGAGAAGGCATTGGCTTAGCGGACCTCAGCAAGCTGGTGGGCCTGCATAATTCCACCACCTTCCACCTCGCCAAGACGCTGGTCTCGCTCGGCTATCTCAGGCAGGAGCGCGATTCAAAACGCTATCGTGTTGGCCGGCCGCTGTTTGCGCTGGCGGCCAGCGCGCTCGACGAAATCGAGATGGTCAATCTGGCGACGCCGGTCCTCGAAGACCTGTCGCGCGAAAGTGGCGAAAGCGGCCATTTTGCCGTGCGCATGGGCGACGCGGTGGTCGTAATTGCCCGCACCAGCGGGCCCGGCGCATTTCAATTGACCGACCGCGTCGGCGTAGTGCGGCCGGCGCATTGCACCGCGCTCGGCAAGATCATGCTGGCCTCACTGCGCCCCGATCAGCTGAAGCGCTTCCTCGAACGGGTCGAGCTGAAACCGTCGACGAAAAAATCGATCACCGACCCCGCCGTGCTGCTGCGCGATATCGCCGAAATCCGCCGCAGTGCGATCGCCTTCGACGACGGTGAATTCAACGCGGAAGTCCGCTGCGTCGCGGTGCCGGTCTATAATTTCACCGGCGAAGTGATCGGCGCGCTCGGCATCTCCGGCCCGATCTGGCGCATGACCGACCAGGTGCTGCAGAGCCGCGCCAAGCTGGTGCAATCGGCCGCCGGCCGGCTGTCGGCCGAATTCGGCGCGCGGGATCTCGCCAAATCCTCCTGATCCGATCCGGCTAAGTCCTCTCCAAACGGCTTGAACGCGGCTGCGACGCATTTGGCGTTGACAGGAGCCACTGCGTTCGGAAATATCTTACAACAATAAAAGAACGTCTCTCACATTGTCGCATAAGCGGGAACGGAAGAGAGAACGTCGCGACGTATCCCGGGAGGAGACAGTGATGACCCGCTACAGCCGACGTACCCTGTTGAAGGCCGGCGCCGCCTTTGCCGGCGCCTCCGCGATCGGATCCCCGGCCATCCTCAGCGCACAGGCCGCACGAATAAAGATCGGCCATCTGGTGCCGCTGACCGGCTTCCTCGGCGCAATCGGCAGCTACGCCCAACTCGGCGTGAAGATGGCGGCCGAGGAGATCAACGCATCCGGCGGCATCATGGGCAAACAGATCGACCTGATGTCGGAAGACTCGGTCAATCCCGCGACTGCATCTACCAAGGCGCAGCGCATGATCGAGCAGGACGGCGCGGTGCTGCTGTTCGGTGAAATCTCTTCCGCCTCGTCGCTAACCATCATGCAGGTCGCCGAGCGCAACAAGAAGGTGTTCTTCTCCACCGGCGCCCGTTCGGACGCCCTGCGCGGCAAGGATTGCAACCGCCACTCCTTCCACTGCGACATCCCCAATACCGTGATGGTCAACGCCGTCGGCACTGCGCTCAACCAGAAGGGCATGGTGAAGGGCAAGAAGTTTGTCACGCTGACCGCGGACTATATTTTCGGCCACGACCTCCTGAAAGCCGCAAAGGCCTTCTTCAGCGCCAACGACGCCACGCTGATCGGCGACGAATTGATCGCGACCGATGTCACCGACTTCAGCCCGTATCTGCTGAAGGTCCGGCAGGCCAAGCCCGATGTCGTGTGCTGCAACCTCGCCGGCAACCAGGTCACCAACCTCGTCAAGCAATATGCCGAGTTCGGCCTCCCCTACCCGCTGGTCGGCTTCAACCTCAACACCGGAGACGCCTGGGCCATGGGCGAAGGCAATCTGAGCGGCACCTGGCCGACGGTCTGGTATCACACGCTGGACAATCCGGCCTCGAAGGCTTTCGTCGAGGCCTTCACCAGGAAGCACGGCAAGCCGCCGGAAAACCACGCCTGGATCGAATACATCACGCTGAAAATGATCGCGCAGGCGATCACCGAGACCAAGTCGATCGAAAGCGACGCGCTGATCGGCTATTTCGAAAAGCAGACGCAGTTCGACATCATGAAGGGCCGCAAGGCCTATTTCCGCTCCTGGGACCATCAACTCGTGCAGGAAGCTTATCCGTTCACGGTAAAACCGAAGAACGAGATGAAGGACAAGTGGGACATGCTCGTGCTCGGCGACGCCGTGCCGACCGCGGGCGCCGAACTTGAATCGATCTACCCGACGAAGACGCAAAATCCCTGCAACATGAAGGCATAAAAGCCCGATACGGGCGTCGGGCCACTGGCGTTGCGGCGCCGGCACTAAAAAGCCGGCGCCGTCCCTTTTTATCCTCGCGGATCGCACATGCAGTTCGGATTTCTGCTGGAGCAGGTGGTGAATGGCCTGGTGCTCGGGGGCTATTACCTCCTGATCGCGCTCGGCCTGTCGCTGATCTTCAGCGTCGGCGGCATCGTCAATCTCGCGCATGGCGCGTTCTACGCGCTCGGCGCCTACATCTCCGTCGAGATCACAAAGTATCTCGGCTTCGGTCCGGCGATAGTGCTGTCGCCTGTCGCGGTGGCACTGCTCGGTATTCTGTTCGAGCGCTTCATCCTGCGCCGCTTCTACGACGCCGATCCAATCCTGAGCCTTTTGGTGACGTTCGGGCTCGCCATGGTCACCGAACAGGCGATCCGGATCATCTGGGGCGCGCCGCCGATATCGGCTGCGATACCGCAGGCGTTTCGCGGCTCAGTATTTCTCGGCGACTTCCTGTTCTCGCGCTATCGCCTGCTGATCCTCGCCGTCGTCGCTGCGGTCCTCGTCGGCGTCTGGCTGCTGCTGCACAAGACCTCGTTCGGCCGCGTGGTGCGCGCCGGCATCCAGCGGCCGGACATGGTCGCCGCACTCGGCATTCGCCTGCAGCCCTACATGACCGCGATCGTCATGCTCGGCGTCGGCATGGCCGCGCTCGGCGGCGCGTTCTTTGCGCCGATCACGATCGTGCATCCCGCCATGGGCGCCGAGATCATCACGGTCGCCTTTGTTGTCGTCGTCATCGGCGGCCTTGGCAGCTTTTGGGGCGTGGTGCTGGCGGCGATGCTGGTTGGCGTTGTCCGCGGCATCACCATCCATTTCGCGCCGGCCGCGGGTGAAGCCTCAATCTACGTGCTGATGTTTTTGGTGCTGCTGGTGCGCCCGCGCGGGCTGCTTGGCGAACGGATCGAGAAGTTCGAATGACAAGCACCGCCGAAAAATACCGCCCGCTATGGCTTGCCGCGCTTGCCGTCATCGCGCTGCCGTTCGGCCTCTATCTGCTCGGCCTCTCGCTCAATACTGGAACCATGGTGGTGGCGCTCGCCATTGCCGCGATGGGGCTCAACCTCTGCATCGGCTATACCGGCCTCGTTTCGTTCGGCCACGGCGCCTGGTTCGGCATCGGCGCCTATGCGGCCGGGCTGATCCAGCGCAACTGGTTCGGGGGTGACATCTTCCTGCCGCTGCTGCTGGCGGCCATCGTCGTCGCCGTCATCGCGACCTTCGTCGGCTTCATCATCCTGCGCCGGCGCGGCGTCTATTTCTCGCTGCTGACGCTGGCGCTGTCGGCGCTGGCCTACACCATCGCGTTCCGCTGGACCGCCGTCACCGGCGGCGAGGACGGCCTCGGCGGGCTGAAGCGCGGCAGCATCGGCCCGTTCAGCCTCGACAACGCGCTGAACTATTACATCGTCGTCTCCGCGCTGTGCCTCGGCGTGCTTTATCTGTTGCTGCGGCTGGTGCGCTCGCCGTTCGGGCATGTGCTGATGGCGATCCGCGAGAACCAGTTGCGCGCCACGTTTCAGGGCTATCCAGTCGAGCGCTATAAGCTCGGCGTCTTCGTGATCTCGGCGGTCATCACCGGGTTTGCCGGCGGGCTGATCGGCTTCCAGAACTATCTCGTCTCCGCCGAGGCGGTCTCCGTTCCCTTCTCCGGCGAACTGCTCGCGATCGTCGTGATCGGCGGCATGCGCAGCATGCTGGGGCCGGCGATCGGCGCGCTGTTCTTCATCCTGTTCCGTGAGTTGTTTTCGATCTGGACATCGAACTGGCTGTTGTGGTTCGGCCTGATCTTCGTCGCCTTCGTGCTGTATTCGCCGGGCGGCCTTGTCGGCATCTGGGCGACGCTGTCAAAACGCTGGTGGCCGCCGCCGGAAGAAGCCGCAGCGATGAGCCGCCGGAAAATCTACGAAGGTCTGCCGCTGCCGGCCTTCCTGCTGCCGAAAGGGCTCGACGGCATCGTGCTCGACGTACGCGGCGTCTCGAAGACTTTTGGCGGCATTCGCGCGGTGACCGATGCGAGCCTGCAAGTCGGCGCCGGCGAAATCCATGCCTTGATCGGGCCGAACGGCGCGGGAAAAACCACGCTGTTCAATCTGGTCTCTGGCCTCAATCCGGCCGACGGCGGCACCATCAAGCTCAATGGCCGCGAGATCCAGGGCGTGCCGTCGGAGGCGATCTGCCACCAGGGGCTGGCGCGCTCGTTCCAGATCACCAATCTGTTCAAGGGGCTGTCGATCTACGAAAACCTCCGCCTGTCGCTGCAGGCGCAGAACGCCGGACGCTTCAACCTCTGGCGCGACATCGATCACTACAGGGATATCCACGCCGAGACCGCGGAGCTGCTAAAATTCCTTGGCCTCGAAGGCATCGAGACCATCGAGGGCGGCGAACTCTCCTATGGCGGGCAGCGGCTGGTCGATCTCGGCATCGCGCTCGGCTCCAAGCCGCAGGTGCTGCTGCTGGACGAGCCGCTGGCGGGTCTTGCCGCCGCCGAGCGCGAGCGCGTCTCGAACCTCGTCAAGAACATCGCCGCCAACATTCCGGTCCTGATTGTCGAGCATGACATCGACCGCGTGCTCGGCTTCTCCCGCACCGTCACCGTGATGAACCAGGGCGAGGTGCTGATGACCGGCACGCCGGAGGCCGTGCGCGCCGACCGCAGGGTGCAGGAGGTCTATACCGGCACCGGCGTGCCCGAGGTCGAGCATCTCAGCAGCGATTACGCGAAGGTGGGTGCAGCGCCGGTCCTGCGCTTCGAGCGCGTCAACACTTTTTATGGCAAGAGCCACATCCTGCACGACGCCACGCTCGACGTGCGCGAGGGCGAGATCGTCGCCCTGCTCGGCCGCAACGGCGCCGGCAAGTCGACGCTGTTGAAGACGCTCGCAGGCCTCGTGCCGCTGTCGTCGGGCAGCATCGAATATGCCGGCCTTGATATCTCGCGCCTGCCCGCGCCCGATATTGCGCGCGCCGGCATCGGCTATGTGCCGCAGGGCCGCGGTCTGTTCGCCGGCATGACGGTTCGAGAAAATCTCTCGCTCGGCCGGCTGGCGCGCAAGACCGACGGCAGCAACGGCGTGGTGTGGGATGAAGCGCAGGTCCTCGACTATTTTCCGCGGTTGCGCGAACGCATGGACGTAGCTGCCGATTATCTCTCCGGCGGCGAGCAGCAGATGGTGGCGGTCGCGCGGGCGATGTCAGGCAATGTCAAGCTGCTGTTGCTCGACGAGCCCTTCGAGGGACTGGCGCCGACCGTGATCCTCGACCTGTTCAAGGTGTTCGACCGGCTCCGGCAGCACATCTCCATCGTGATCGTCGAGCACAATCTCGATCTCGTGCTGGCACTCGCCGACCGCGTCTTCGCGCTGGAGCGCGGCGCGGTGTTCCATGAGGGACCGGCGCAGCCGCTGCTGACCGATCTCGAATATCGGAAGCAGATTTTGTGGCTGTAGCGAGCTCGCTCAGTCACTCCGAGCAGAGATAGGTCCGCGGCACCGCGCGATAGGCGGTGTATCGATTAATACGGTCGGTAGGCGCGGCCACGATAAAGCGCGGTCGGCTGCCCGGCATACCAGGCGCCGTGATAGAAATTATCCGCAGACCCCTCGCCGCAGCGGAATGGAATCCAAGTGTAGCGCGCGGGCGGTGGACCGATGCTGATTTCTTCGGGGGAGACAAGGTAACGCTCACCGGCGTGCGCCGGCAGCGAGAGAAGCGCCACGGTTGCGACCAACACGGCTACCAGAACTGACGCGTAACGCCGGCGTGTCCCCCTCGCTTCTGCCGATCCTTGGAAGATAACGGCAAACGCCCGGACGGGAAAGATGGTTTGCGAACTTGCCGCTACCCGGAGCGGGAGTATATTGCATCGATGGCTGTCAGCTCGCCCGATCTGAAAGCATTCCTGCTCGCCACGCCTTTCTTCGGTGGGCTCTCCGACGCAAGCCTCGATCTCCTGGTCTCAATGCTGGCCGAGCGTCGCTTCGACGCCGGCGCCACGATCGTCGCGGAAGGCGAACCGGGGCGCTCGATGTTCATTGTTCACGCGGGCCACCTAGTGGTGAGCATGCTCGGCGATTCCGGGCGTTCAATTCGAATGACGGATCTCGAGCCCGGCGATTTCTTCGGCGAAATGACGCTGATCGAAATGCAGAACCGGTCCGCCACCGTCGTCGCGGAGTCCGAAACCGTGCTGTACGAGCTCACGGCCAAAAACCTCTACACGTTCTACAAGGCCGACATCCACGCCTACGTGATCGTGATGCAGAACATCAACCGCGAACTGTGCCGGCGGCTCCGCCGCGCCGACCGTCGCATCGCCGAGCTGACTTTTCACGCGAGCGAATGATACAGATGCGCCCCACAACGGCCCGTAGCGCGACCGCCGACGTTTTCAGTTGACTTCGGCTCGGCGTCACCGCGGACATGGCTGGACTTGCCGCTGGATCGAATGACCGAAGCGAATATCGCGGCCGAACGTGACGTCGCCATCGGTTTCCCCCAATCGCTGAGGGATTTTCGACCGAATTTCGCTGGCCTGACACGGAATAAGGTGCGACACTCGGGCCGCGCAGTTTCGTGACGCGCGCGTAGGCCAACATGGCGGACATCCCGGCCACTCACTACGTCAAGAGTGACGACGTCCATATTGCCTATCAGGTGATTGGCGACGGTCCGCGCGACCTGCTATTCGTCCCGGGTTTTGTCTCCAACGTTGAAGCGCTCTGGCAATCGCCTGCGCGCGCCTCCTTCTTTCGCAGGCTTGCAACGTTTGCGCGGGTCATCATATTCGACAAGCGCGGCACCGGAATGTCCGATCGCGGTTCTCAGATCTTCACGCTTGAACAGCGGATGCACGACGTGCAGGCGGTGCTGGACCAGGTTGGTTCCCAGCGGGCCACCTTGTTTGGCGTGTCCGAGGGCGGTCCGATGTCGCTGCTCTATGCAGCGACCTATCCCGAGCGCACGTCGGCCCTGGTGCTTTGCGGCACCTATGCGCGACGCTCGTGGGCGCCTGACTACACATTCGCGTGGACCGATGCGCAGTGGAGCGCTTTCCTCGATGACATTGAGCACCACTGGGGCACGACAGATGCAATGAGTTTGCGGATGTGGGTGCCCAGCCTTGCCGGCGATAAGGACGCACTTGAGCAAATCGCCGCCTACTTCAGGGCTTCAGCAAGCCCAGGCGCGGCATCTGCGATCATGCGCATGAACCGGGAGATCGACGTCAGAGATATACTGCCCGTCACGCGTGTACCGACCTTGATCTTACATCGCACCGATGAGCGTGTCATTGACGTAAAGCATGCGCGCTACATGGTGCAGCAGATTCCTTGCGCCAAGCTGATTGAGCTAGGCGGCCAGGACCATGTGGTCTGGTTTGGCAATCAGCACCAGATTCTTGATGAGGTTGAAGAGTTCGTCACGGGGCAACGGCAAGCAGCGGAGCCAGATAGGGTGCTTGCGACTGTGCTGTTTGTCGACATTGCGGGATCTACGGAACGCGCCGCCGCGCTCGGTGACGGCGCCTGGCACGTGCTGCTCGATGCGTTCTATGCCAAAGTTCGGGGCGTGCTCGGCCAGTATCGCGGGCGGGAAATCAACACCACCGGCGACGGTTTCCTTGCTACGTTCGACGGGCCTGCGCGCGCCGTGCGTTGCGCGCGCGCAATTGGCGATGCGGTGCGTCCGCTTGAGCTGAAGGTACGTTGCGGTTTGCACACCGGCGAGTGCGAATTCGTCGCTCACGATATTGTTGGCATTGCCGTGCATATTGGCGCGCGTGTGGCGGCGTTAGCTGCCCCGGGTGAAGTTCTGGTCTCACAGACGGTTCGCGACCTCGTGGCAGGCTCAGGATTAGCGTTTGAAGAGCGCGGCCGTCACGTTCTCAAAGGCGTGCCCGACGAATGGCGCCTGTTCCGCGCGGCGACGACCTAACCCGCTTTCACCCGTCGTGCGGTCAGCGCACCGGACGACCGCTTTGGCACCTATCGTCGTTCCGGTGCGATGCAGAATTTGGTCCGGTATCGGCGCATATCGGACAAGCCTGATTTATGGGTACGCGTCCGAGTCTAGTGCTCGTCCGGCCGTGTGCGCGCGATGATCTCGGCCGCACCTTTGTCCAACAACTCCAGCCCCACCGCGCGGCCGAGTTCGCGGGGGCGATCTGCCACCCCCTGCCGCGACACCTCGATGAAGCGATCGCCGGTTTCATCCAGCACCGCGGCCGTCAGCGTCATCTCGTTGCCCGCCAGCGTGGCGTGGCCGGCGATCGGCGAGTTGCAATGGCCGTTCAATACCCACAGCACCTCGCGTTCGGCCTCAGCGCAGAGGCGTGACGCGGCGTCCTCGATCTTTGCCAGCCGCACGCGCGTCAGCCAGTCGTTCTCGACGCATTCGACCGCGACGATGCCCTGCCCTACCGCCGGCAGCATTTCACGAACCGAGAAGTCATGGACGATGCGCGACGTCATCCCGATGCGCTCGAGCCCCGATCGCGCCATCAC
Source organism: Bradyrhizobium sp. URHC0002 (assembly GCF_054059515.1). Classification (NCBI taxonomy): domain Bacteria; kingdom Pseudomonadati; phylum Pseudomonadota; class Alphaproteobacteria; order Hyphomicrobiales; family Nitrobacteraceae; genus Bradyrhizobium; species Bradyrhizobium sp. URHC0002. Next base: position 8,423,967 of record NZ_JBSSCF010000001.1, read on the forward strand.
AAGCGCGTCCGCCGGACCCACCTCGCCGCCGTCGGGAAGCCGCTGCTTGTCGCCGCGGTCGAGTTTTGCCACGCGGGTATCGGCTGCACCGCGGAAATGGATCACCGTCACTTCCGGAAACAGCCGGCGCAGATAGGCCGCGCGGCGCACCGCATTGGTGCCGATCTTGAAACCCTTGCCTTGCGAAGCGCGAAACGCATCGAGCGAAAGGCCCGGCCGCAGCACCAGCGCGTCGTTGGCGGCGTCGCGCGGCAGGGTCGCCGCGATGATCAGGCCGGGCGTCTCCTCATTGCCGGGAACGTCCTTCAGCGAATGCATCGCCGCCTGCAAATGGCCTGCGCGCATCGCCTCGCGAATTTCGGCGACGAAGGCGCCGCCCTTGCCGCCGTGGCGCAGCAGTTTGCTGGTCTGGTCCTGGTCGCCGCGGGTTTCGAACTTGACGATCTCGACGTCGAGCGCGGGATCGGCCGCGCGCAACAACCGCGCGATCCCTTCCGTCTGCGCCAGCGCCATCACGCTCTTGCGCGTGCCGATCTTCAAGGTCTGTCCCGACACAGGGTCTCCGTTCGAAAGCAATCAAGCCGTTGTTTCGTGCGTAGGGGATAGAGCAAGCCGCCCACCAGAACAACGCCTTTGGGCCCGCTGCCCGAACAGGTCTTCCGGCCTGACCGGCGCGACCCGCGTCGCGCCGCGCCCACCGACGATCTGCCATGCCGAAAACGTTATTTGTGCATCGCACCAAAGTCCATAAGGTGCCGCCTTCAAAAGGATTTTTTTGTTGTCCGACACCAGTGCCAATGCCGTGGCCGCTTCAGGCCACCGCCCGATGGGCTTCCCGGAATTCGTGATCGTGATCGCCTCGATCATGGCGCTGAATCCGATCGCGATGGACATGATGCTGCCGGCGCTGCCGAACATCGCGTCCACGTTCCACATCACGGCGGCCAACCGGCCGCAGATGGTGCTGTCGATCTTCCTGCTCGGCTTCGGCGTCGGTCAGTTCGTGATGGGGCCGCTGTCGGACCGTTTCGGCCGCCGTCCGCTGCTGCTGGGCGGCATGACGATCTATTGCATCGCCAGCCTGCTTGCCATCGCGGCACCTTCCTTCGAGACGCTGCTGCTGGCGCGGGCGCTGCAGGGCCTCGGCACATCTGCCACCCGCGTGATCGCGACCTCGATCGTCCGCGACTGCTATTCCGGCCGTCGCATGGCAAGCGTGGTGTCGCTGGCGATGATGGTGTTCATCGCCGTACCCGTGGTCGCACCGTCGTTCGGGCAAGTCGTGCTGCTGCTGACGGAGTGGCGCGGCATTTTCATCGTGCTGATGCTGTATGGCGTGGTGGCGCTGATCTGGAGCGCGCTGCGCATGCCGGAGACCCTGCCCGAGGAGCGGCGCAGATCGCTCGCCATCGGCGAGGTGCTTGACGCCTTCCGCCAGACCGTGACCAACCGCCAGACGCTGGGCTATGCGCTCGCGGCCGGCGGCGTCGTGGGTTCGCTGTTCGCTTTCGTGTTTACGTCGCAGCAGGTGTTCACTGAAATCTACCAGCTCGGGCATTATTTTCCGCTGGCCTTTGCCTGCATCGCCATCGGCACCGCCATCGCCGGCTTTATCAACTCCCGCCTGGTCGGCCGTCTCGGCATGCGCGTGATCTCGCATGGCGCCTTGCTCGCCTTCGTGGCCGTCGCCGCAACCATGCTGGTGGCGACGAAAATGCAGATGCTGCCCTTGCCGCTGTTCATGGCGCTCTCGGCATCGATGATGTTTGCCTTCGGCCTGATGATCGGGAATTTCACGGCGCTGGCGATGGAGCCGCAGGGCCATATCGCCGGCACCGCCTCGTCGCTGTACGGCTCGATCACGACGCTGCTCGGCATCGGCATCGGCGTCACCATCGGCCAGGCTTACGACGGCACGCTGCTGCCGTTCGCCACCGGCTTCTTCCTCTGCACGCTGGCCGCGCTCGCCGTGGTGCTGGTGGTGGAGAAGGGCCGGCTGTTCCGACCGCATGGCGTGAGGGTGTGACCGGCCCATCAGTGTTCGGGCCGGCGTAGCGACGCAACTTGCGCCCCGCCCCCGCCGCATGGCTGAATGTCCGCCGGGCGCTGGCGTCATGTGGCGAAGCTGATAACAATTCCTCCGCTCACATCGCCCTTCAGAATTGGAAATCGTAAGATGGATAACCGCAGTAACATCTGGCGTGGCGTCGACACCATCAAGCCGCGCTTCGTGGCCTTGGCCGACCGGGTCTGGGCGATGCCCGAGGTCTGCTACACCGAGGCGCGCTCGTCCGCCGAACATCTGGCCGAACTGCGCCATCAGGGTTTCCGCATCACCGAACAGGTCGCAGGCATTCCCACCGCCGTGATGGGTGAATGGGGCGAAGGCGGGCCCGTGATCGCCTTCCTTGGCGAGTACGACGCCCTGCCCGGTCTCAGCCAGGAAGCCGGCGTGGCCGAACCTCGGCCGCTGGAGGCTGGAGGCCATGGGCACGGTTGCGGTCACAACCTGCTCGGTTCGGCCGCGCTGCTTGCGGCCACGGCCGTGAAGGACTGGCTCGCCGAACACAAGATGCCGGGGCGCGTGCGCTATTACGGCTGCCCCGCGGAAGAAGGGCGGCGCGGCAAAGGCCTTTATGGTGCGCGATGGCGCCTTCGACGAAGCCGACATCGCGATCACCTGGCATCCGTCCAGCTTCTGGGAAGTCGTGGTGACGCCTTCGCTCGCCAACACCCGCGCCGACTTCATCTTCACCGGGCGCACCTCGCATGCCGCGGCCTCGCCGCATCTCGGCCGCAGCGCGCTGGATGCAGTCGAGCTGATGAATGTCGGCGTCAACTACATGCGCGAGCACATGCCGAGCGACGCCCGCGTCCATTACGCCCTGCTCGATACCGGCGGCATCGCCCCCAACGTGGTGCAGGCCCACGCCCGCGTGCGCTATTCGATCCGCGACCGCGACCTGCCCGGCATGAACGAACTGGTGGAACGAGTCCACAAGATCGCGCAGGGCGCGGCGCTGATGACCGAAACCAAGGTGGAGATGAAGATCATTTCCGCCGTCTCCAACATATTGCCGAACACCCCGCTCGAGCAGGCGCTCCATGGCATCATGGAAGAGCTCGGTCCCCCACATTTCGACGAGACCGACAAGGATTTCGCCGCAAAAATCCGCGCCACGCTGACGGATAAGGATATCGCCAGCGTCTATCACTCGATCGGCATGGAGCCGACCGAGCGGCCGCTGGCCGATTTCATCGTCCCGCTGGACGCCAAACGTAACCCGCAGATCGGCTCGACCGACGTCGGCGACGTGAGCTGGGTCGTGCCCACCGTTCAGGTCCATGCCCCGACGGTTGCTATCGGCACCCCGTTCCACACCTGGCAGGTGGTGGCGCAGGGCAAGAGTCCGCACGCCCACAAGGCCATGGTGCAGGCCGCCAAGGCCATGGCAGGTCTCGGCGTCCGGGCGCTGACGGAACCAGACCTGATCGCCGCCGCCAAGGCCGACCTGAACAAGCGCACCACCCGTACCCCCTATGTCAGCCCGCTGCCCGACAGCGTCGCGCCGCCGCTGAACATGTCGCGTATCTGACCGCCTGGCCTGACCGGTCTGGCGAAATTTTTTGCAGTGCAGAGCGCGATTCCGCGCGCTTTTGCCGCGCCGAGGCCGCCGGATTGCCAAAGCGATGTGCGCCGCAGCGTGTTTCTGCCCAAGCAAAAATCACAGCTCCCGTCCATCCTGCTGATTGTCGACAAGGCAGGCGTTGACCTCCGGGGCATTTGGTGTGCCATCTTACCAGCGAAACATCTCACGCTGCCGCCCGGCGGCGCACCACAACAAACACCAGAACCAGACACGGGGACAACGATGCTGGACAACGAACTGCGGACCATGATCGACGAAGTAAAGGACGGGCGCATGGATCGCCGCGGCTTCGTTCAGCGCATGCTGGCTGTCGGTCTCACCGCGCCCATGGCGACGCAGCTTCTGGCCATCGGCGGCGTGGCGCTGGCCGAGGGTCCCTCCGTCTACAAGCCGACCAAGCGCGGCGGCGGCGGCGCGCTGAAGCTGCTGTGGTGGCAGGGGCCGACCCTGCTCAATCCGCATTTCGCCACCGGCACCAAGGACCAGGACGGCTCGCGCCTGTTCTATGAGCCGCTCGCCTGCTGGGATGCCGACGGCAACATGAAGCTGGTTCTGGCCGCCGAAATTCCTTCGATCCAGAATGGTGGCCTCGCCGCCGACGGCATGTCCGTGACCTGGAAGCTCAAGCCCGGCGTCAAATGGCACGACGGCAAACCCTTCACCGCCGACGACGTGGTGTTCAACTGGGAATACGCCCGCGATCCCGCCACCGCCACCGTGACCATCGGCGTCCACCGCGACATATCAGTCGAGAAGGTCGACGACCTCACCGTCCGCATAACCTTCAAGAAGCCGACGCCATTCTGGGCCGATGCCTTTGTCGGCGCCCCCGGCGCCATCATCCCGAAACACCTGTTCGCGGAATATAAAGGCGCCAAGTCCCGCGAGGCCCCGAACAACCTCTCCCCCGTCGGCACCGGTCCCTACAAATTCGTCGAGTTCAAGCCGGGCGATCTCATCCGCGGCGAGCTCAATCCCGATTACCACATGCCGAACCGCCCCCACTTCGACTCGCTCGAGATGAAGGGCGGCGGCGATGCCGTCTCGGCCGCGCGCGCCGTGATCCAGAGCGGCGAGTATGATTTCGGCTGGAACATCCAGGTGGAAGACGATGTCCTGCTGCGTCTGGAAAAAGGCGGCAAGGGCAAGACCGTCTATGCGGTCGGCGGCGACACCGAATTCATCGCGCTGAACTTCACCGATCCCAATACCGAGGTCGACGGCGAGCGCTCCTCGATGAAGACCAAGCATCCGCTGCTCTCCGATCCGGCGGTGCGCAAGGCGCTCTCCATGCTGGTCGACCGCGAGGCCGTCAAGAAGGTGATCTACGGCCGCGCCGGACGCGTCACGCCCAATTTCCTCAACGGCCCCGAGCAGTTCGTCTCGAAGAACACGACCTGGGAATTCAGCATCGAGAAGGCGTCCAAGCTGCTGGAGGACGCCGGCTGGAAGGTCGGCGCGGACGGCATCCGCGAGAAGGACGGCAAGAAGCTGAAGCTCCTCTACCAGACCGCGATCAATGGCCCACGCCAGAAGACCCAGGCCATCGTCAAGCAGGCCTGCCAGAAGGCCGGCATCGACGTCGAGCTGAAATCGGTGGTCGCCTCGGTGTTCTTCTCCTCCGACGTCGCCAATCCCGACACCTACGCAAAATTCTACGCCGACCTCGAGATGTTCCAGATTCCGATGAGCCAGCCGGATCCGGCCCAGCACATGCGCCGCTATCATTCGCGCAACGTCGCCACCAAGGAGAACAAGTGGCAGGGCGTCAACTTTCCGCGCTGGGTCAACAAGGACTACGACGCGGCGATCGACGCCGCCGAGGCCGAGACCGACCTCGTCAAGCGTGCCGCCCTCTACATCAAGGCCAACGACATCATGATGCAGGACGTCGCCTTTATCCCGGTGATGCACCGCCTGAAGGTGGAAGCCGCCGCCAATTCGCTACGCCCGGTGGTCAGCGGCTGGGCCAACGAAACCGACAATCTGTTCGACTGGTACCGGGAGGCGACAGGATAATCGCGACGGGATTTTTCCCTCATGAGCCAGTATGTGCTGCGTCGTCTCCTGATCGCGGTGCCGAGCCTGCTCGGCATCTCGCTCATTCTGTTCATCGTGCTGGCGCTAGCGCCTGGCGATCCCTTCAGTGAACTCGCGACCAACCCGAACGTGCCGCCCGAAGTCGCGGCCGCACTTCGGGCCAAGTTCGGCCTCGACGATCCGATCTACCTCCGTTACCTGCACTGGATCACCGCCATGCTGCAGGGCGACTGGGGCTTTTCCTTCGTCAGCCGGATGAACGTCGACAAGCTGATCCTGCAGCGCCTGCCGACGACGCTCTATGTGATCGGCTCGGCGCAACTGCTGGCGCTCGTGATCGCGATACCGGTCGGCGTCTATGCCGCGACGAAGCCCTATTCGATCTTCGACCAGATCGCGAACACGCTCGCCTTCATCGGCTTTTCGCTGCCGACCTTCTTCACTGGTCTGCTGTTCATCCTGCTGTTTTCGATCACGCTGGACTGGCTGCCCTTCGTCTACACCACCGACATCAAGGCGACCGGTTTCCGCTGGGTGATCGAACAGATTCGGCAAGCCATCATGCCGGTGATGGTGCTCGGGCTGTTTCAGGCCGCCTCCATGACGCGTTTCGTGCGCTCGGCCATGCTGGACGTGATCCGCCTCGACTACGTCACCACCGCGCGCGCCAAGGGCCTCGGGCAGGCCAGGGTGATCGTCAAGCATGCGATGCGCAACGCGATGATCCCGGTCGTCACGCTGGTGGCGCTGCAGATGCCTGCGGTGTTCGGCGGCGCCATCGTCACCGAGCAGATTTTTCGCATTCCGGGCATCGGCTCGCTCCTGATCTCCTCCATTCTCTCCAACGACACGCCGGTCGTGATGGCCGTGGCCTTCGTCTTTGCCTGTCTCGTCGTGCTCTTCAACCTGATCGCGGATGTCCTTTATGGCTGGCTTGACCCTCGCATCTCCCTCCGCTGAGCGGCGGCCGGCCTGGTCGCCCTGGCGCGAGACCTGGCGGCGCTATCGCCGCCACAAGCTCGCCGTGGTCAGCGCGGTCCTGCTGCTCGTCCTGATCGCAGCCGTGCTGTTCGGACCCTTCGTCTGGCGCGTCAGCATCAACGACATCGATTTCAACGCGCGCCTCGAAGGCCCTTCGCTGGCCCACCCCTTCGGCACCGACGATCTCGGACAGGATCTTCTCGCCCGCATGATCTACGGCGGACGCATCTCGCTCGCGGTTGGCCTCGCCGCGATGGCGGTCGCCGTGCTCGTCGGCACGCTGATCGGCGCGCTCGCCGGCATGTCGCGCGGCGCGCTCGGACATGCGCTGATGTGGCTGACCGACCTGTTCCTCTCGCTGCCGCAACTGCCGCTGCTGCTGCTTCTCATCTATCTGTTCCGCGACGGGCTGAAGGCCGCCTTCGGCCCCGAGGGCGGCATCTTCATTCTCATCGTGCTGGTCATCGGCGGCCTGCGCTGGATGCCGGTCGCCCGTCTGGTGCGCGCACAATTCCTCTCGCTGCGCGAAAAGGATTTTGTCGAAGCTGCGCGTGCGCTCGGCGCCAGTCCGCTGCGGCAGGTGGTACGCCACATCCTGCCCAACGCGCTGGGACCGGTGATCATCGCGGGCACCATCGACGTCGCCGCCGCCATCATCGCGGAATCGACCTTGTCCTTTCTCGGCCTGGGCTTTCCGCCCGACGTTCCGACCTGGGGCCGGCTACTGTACGACGCCAAGGACTTTCTCGACATCGCCGCCCACTGGGCGCTGTTTCCGGGTGGCGCGATCTTCGTCGCGGTGGTCGCGATCAATTTCATCGGCGACGGCATGCGCGACGCGCTCGATGCAAGGCGGGTGATCTGATGTCGCCGCTGCTCGAGATCAAGGGCCTGAAGACTCACTTTGCCACCGACGACGGCATGCTACGGGCGGTCGACGGCGTCGACATCGTGCTCAACAAGGGCGAGACGCTCTGCGTGGTCGGAGAATCCGGCTGCGGCAAGACCGTCACGGCGATGTCGATCCTGAAGCTGATCGCGATGCCGCCGGGCCGCATCGTCGAAGGCCAGATCCTGTTCGAAGGCCGCGATCTCGTGCCGCTCACGAGCCACGAACTGGACGATATCAGAGCCAAGCAGATCGGCTTCATCTTCCAGGAGCCGATGACCTCGCTCAACCCGGTGCTGTCGATCGGCGAGCAGATCGCCGAAAGCCTGCGCCGCCATGAGGGCCTGTCGAAAAAGGACGCGCTGGCCCGCACAATCGAGATGCTGAAGCTGGTGCAGATTCCCAATGCGGAAGGCCGTGTGCATGATTACCCGCACCAGTTCTCGGGCGGCATGCGCCAGCGCGTCATGATCGCCATGGCGCTGGCCTGCAAGCCCAAGCTTGTCATCGCCGACGAGCCGACCACCGCGCTCGACGTGACCATCCAGGCGCAAATCCTCGATTTGTTGCAGGACATGAAGGATCGCTTCGGCATGGCCGTCATGCTGATCACCCATGCGATGGGCGTCGTGGCGGAGACCGCGCAGCGCGTCGTCGTCATGTATGCCGGAAAGGTGGTGGAAGAGGCCGATGTCGACAGCCTGTTCGAAAGCCCGCGCCATCCGTACACGCAAGGGTTAATCCGCTCGATCCCGCGCATCGACCTCGACAGCGGGCACAAGACCCGGCTCGAAACCATCGGCGGCAGCGTGCCGATCCTGATCGATCCCGCGCCCGGCTGCCGCTTCGCGCCGCGCTGCCGCTTCGCCTTCGCGCTATGCTCCGAACAGGAACCGGTGCTGCGCGAGGTAGCACCGGGTCATCGCATGGCTTGTCACCTCGGAGAGACGCAGGGAGCGCGCGCATGAGCGAACCCCTGCTGCGCGTCACCGGCCTGAAGAAGCATTTTGCCGTCAAGGGCGGGTTCCTTTCGCGCGAGGTCGGGCGCGTTCACGCCGTGGACGGCGTGTCGTTTGCGGTCAACCGCGGCGAAACGCTCGGACTGGTCGGCGAGTCCGGTTGCGGCAAGTCGACCACGGCGCGCTGCGTGCTGCGCCTCATCGAACCCAGCGAAGGCGAGATCGCCTTTGACGGACAGGACATGCTTGGCCTTTCCGGCGGCGACCTGCGCGCGATGCGTCGCAACATGCAGATCGTGTTCCAGGACCCGTTTGCCTCACTCAATCCGCGCATGACCGTCGGCGCGATCCTTGGCGAAGCCTTCACCATCCACGAACTCGCTTCCTCGGCAAGCGAGCGGGACGACCGCGTGGCGAGCCTGCTCGTCAAGGTGGGATTGAAGGCGGAGCACATGCGCCGCTACCCGCACGAATTTTCCGGCGGCCAGCGCCAGCGCATCGTGATCGCGCGTGCGCTCGCGGTGGAGCCGAAGTTCATCGTGTGCGACGAGCCGGTTTCCGCGCTCGACGTGTCGATCCAGGCGCAGGTGATCAACCTGTTGGAGGACCTGCAGGCCGAACTCAACTTGACCTATCTGTTCGTCGCCCACGATCTCTCCGTGGTGGAGCATATTTCCGACCGCGTGGCGGTGATGTATCTCGGGCGCATCGTCGAACTGGCTGACGCGAGCGAGCTCTACCGCCATCCGCAGCATCCCTATACCCAGGCGCTTCTCTCCGCCGTGCCGGTGCCGGACCCGAAGGTGAAGCGCAAGCGGATCCGCCTGCAAGGTGACGTGCCGAGCCCGATGAACCCGCCGCGCGGCTGTCATTTTCACACCCGCTGCCCGATCGCCGAACCGCGCTGCCGGGAAAGCGCGCCCGAACTGAAGCAAGGCAGCGACGGGCATTTCGTGGCTTGCCATCTGGCCTGAGCGCGGCGGCGTATTCGGTCAGGCTGTCTGCCGCCTCTCGTGCGGGCGGCGTCCGCGTGAATTCAGTCATCAAAAATACGGCGGCCCCGCCACGGCAGCGGGTGAACCACTTTTGCCGGGGCGGGGCCGAGGTCGGATCGTCGCATTATCTCGGGTGAACGCCGTTTTTGCGAATGATGTCAGATAGCTGGGACAAAAGCTCCCGGAGCCGGGCGTTCTCCTCGATCAGCGAGTGGGCTTCGTCGGCCCGTTCGTTGCGACGAAGGGCGGGTTCGTCGCCACGAAGGGCATTCTCAAGCAGTGAAAGAGCGTCGTCGGTCGGTTCATCAACCCAAAATGAGGGTTCTGCGCGTCGGTCTCGCTTATTAAGCTGCGGATGGTCTACTCGCATGATTGATACTCCAATTTTGCAATGCGTAACGAGCCCCCAGTCGCGTTGTCGCGCGCGGAGAATGAGGTGAGTCGGCAGGCAAATTTGCGACAAAAATTGGAATCGCGCGGAGACGACCCCGGCGCTAAAGCGGCGTGATTGCGGCGAAACTCCAAGCTCGCTCGGTCCGGAATTGCACCCCGCGCGTGCGGTTTGTGGCGTTTTCGAGCGAAGCGTGCTCTCGGACGGTACACCGGTTCGCGTCAGGAAAATGAGTCAAAACAACAATCTAGAGTCTGGTTCTGGTTCAATCAGAACCCAAAAGGAGCTCTAGAGAAACGTGGCCAGTTGATAGAGCGCGTAAAGAACTTCCAGCCCCATGAGAACGATCGCTGCGATCATCAGATAATAACCAAAATGCATGCCGAACTTGCAACCAATGCCTTTCGCGGCCCGTGCGGATCTCGCTCTGGGCCGTAAACCAAACTCGATACGCGTCGGAAGGGATAAGCCCCCGGCGAAATATTCGTCGGCAACTAAAAAGAAAGGCCTCCGCCGCCGCGGAAGTGACGCCTGTGACGCCTTTGTCGCGAACCTCTTCTTGACCGGAGGTCTCTAGTTCGACGCCAGCTCGCCCTGCTCTCATACACCGTGGAAAATCTTGATTCCCCACAGCACGATGACGATGGCCAGTACCAGCGTAGCCGCCGTCAGTACACTTTCTAAGGAAGCGACTCTCATACTCACTCTCCGCTTCCCAGCCCCGCTAAAGGTCTAGGTGATTCGTTGATTCCCCTGCAATCGCATGATCACAATGCTTTGAACGTTACCTCGGGGTTGTGTTTTACAGGTCACACATCTGGCTATGGCGGCGCATTTCTGCGCCACTTCGGCATCGCCCTGCGCCGACAGAAGCGGAAATGCCCGCCCCTCCCGACGATTTTTCGATTGAAGACGATTACTCGGGCTGGCTTGCCGGAGCGTAGGAACCGGCCGGGACCGGAGCACTTCGGCGCCGTTCGGCGAGCGCTGCCAGGCGATCGTATTCCTCCGCCACCTTGAGCAGGCGCCCCTGGTCCTTGACAGCATTCGCGGCTAACGCCCGTGTCCGTTCTGCGCGCCTGCGCCAGTGATCCGCATTGGTCAGGAAATCCGTCATCGATACGTCCCTAAGTAAGATGGTACGCTCCCCAGCCGCACGGACGTCAGAATGGTTCGCGATACGTCAAAAATTTGGCCTAATTCGATCTGCCGTGTGAATCAAAGGACGTGTGACCTATCCGCCGAGCCTCACCGTTGTTCCCTTTCCGACGCAAATTCGCCGCCGACTCAATGGAAAGCTCGTCGTCGAACAAACGTCCGGGCCACCTTGTGAACAGGAATGTGTCATGAGTATCGAACATCCGCCGCACGACAGACAGGCCCGCCGCGAGGCATTTCGAAATGTCGAACATGCCGGCAACGTCGTGCCGCTGCGCGAAGACAACAGCGTGCGTCAGACAAATGACGCGCCGCACCAGGGCGACGAACTTCTCACCGCCCTGTCGCCCCTGCTCGACGAAGTCGACGGACTTCGGGGAGATGACGCGCCGTATCAGGAAACCGACAACATTCCGGTGCTGCTCGAAGAGAATGCCAGGCTTCGAAAGCTCGCCGTCAAGCTGTCAAATCTGCTTGGCGACCTTCCTGAGCAAGGCACGTGAGACTGCCGCGATAGTCGCGACCGATCCCGCGCAGGGCAAGCCCGCCAAATCTTCTGTCAAGCCGACATCCACGGGGCTTTCGCCGCAGCCGGCATATCCGGCTGCCTTATATGCGGCTTCCTGGCGTTAGTTACCCTTTCCGGTGGCGGGGATCTCAGTCTGCCGAGATGGATCGCCGACCACGGCAGCCCCGCCAACTCGCAGGTGTGAACGGCAGTTCCGAGCATTGGGCAGCGAGCTTTGACGCTGCGGAACTTCGCGGAGAACGGCTCTTCAATGCAGGGGCCGATTCGTTCCGGCCCGGCGTTGCGCGTGATGATGCTGCGGACGCCCGCCGTGCGGCTGACGATGTTGCCTTCAAGCCGAATTGTCTGGGCATCCAAGCCTCCATCCATGAGCACCCTGCTGACGCCGGGTGTAGTCCCCAGGTCCAAACCTAAGACAAATCTGCGGCTCAATCATTAAGCTTCGATTGTTGCCCACAACGTGCAGGGGAAGCTTGCGCTTGATTTCTTGATTTGAAAACGGGAACGGTTGGCTCACCGTATTTGTACGTGCCCCTTGCGCGACCGGCATCGATACCGAAATCGATAGCGACAGCCGCGGCACATTCGTGACCACGCAGGCCGACGCAAGTGCCTGCCGCGAAGATGTCGCCGACCTTTCGATCGGCGACGATTGCAATTCCAACTAAATGATAGAATTACCTGAATTCTTCGCCTGAAAGCGCATAACGCCGCATTTTGTCGTAGAGCGTCTTCTTGGGTATGCCAAGACTCTCGCTGACTGCGAGGACGTCGCCATGATGCCTGCGCAAGGTCTCCATAATCAGACCTCGCTCGAAATCGCCGACGACGTTCTTGAGCGATCTGTCCGCGCTTTCATTGGCTGCATCGGAATTAAACCCCCCGCCCAGCAAACCCAGAACGAAACGATCCGCGACATTCCCAAGTTCGCGAACATTTCCGGGCCAATCGAACGACACCAGATCGCGCATCAATTGATCCGTGACAATGGGCGCTTCGCGTTTGTAGCGGGCCGCGCCAAGCAGGACGTGGTGCTCGAACAGCTGCGGAATATCCTCGCGCCGTTCCCGAAGCGGTGGAATGGCAAGGGTAACCACGTTGAACCGGAAGTAGAGATCGCTTCTGAACCGCCCCATGTCGCACGCCGCTTTCAGATCGAGCTTCGTCGCTGCGACAACGCGGACCGGGACGTCGATAAGCTTGTTGGAGCCGAGGCGTTCAAGTTGGCGGAACTGCAGGACGCGCAACAGCTTGACCTGCAATGCCATGGGCATGGCTTCGACTTCATCGAGGAACAGCGTTCCGCCCGAGGCATGCTCGACTTTTCCAATGCGCAGAGCTTGTGCTCCGGTAAAGGCGCCCTTCTCGTGGCCGAAAAGCTCGCTTTCAAACATTGATTCGGGAATAGCGCCACAGTTGATCGCGACGAACGGACCATCGCGCAACGGAGAGCATTCGTGCAAAGCGCGGGCGACCAGTTCCTTACCCGAGCCGGTTTCTCCCTGAATCAAGACGTCCGGCGTGACATCGGATAGCTTGAGGATGCTGTTGCGCAACGCGACCATGGCCAGAGAGTCGCCGATAAGCATGCTATCGATGCCGGTCTTCTGCTCGAGGCGCCTGCGCAGATCGCTGACCTCAAATGTCAGCCGTCGCTTTTCCATCGCTCGCGTGACGACGCCGACGAGAAGGTCGTTGGAGACGGGCTTTTCGAGAAAATCATACGCTCCGACATGCATCGCCTTGACGGCGATCGAAATATCCCCGTGCCCTGTGACGATGATGACGGGCAGGCTTCGATCGATCGTCACCGCGCGCTCAAGCAACGCAATCCCGTTCATCCCGGTCAACTGAAAATCAACCAACAGGACGCCGGGGAAGTATTCCTTCAGGTTTTTCAGAGCTGACTCGGCGGAAGCATGCTGCTCGACTTCAAACCCGGCGAGATCGAGTGTCTGTGCCGTTGCGGCGCGCACAGCGGGATCGTCCTCGACGAACATGACCCGAAGACCGTCATACATCGCGGACATCGAGTTCATTCCGATACATAGGCAATTTGATCAAGAATACCGCTCCACGTTGCTCTTCACCGGAAGCTGTAAGTGTTCCACCGAATTGATTTATTATACCCGTCGAAATTGCCAATCCAAGCCCCAGTCCTGATCCCGCTTCCTTTGTCGTGAAAAACGGCTCGAACAGATGCGAGAGAACCTTCTCCGACAATCCAACTCCGTTGTCCTGAACGGAAATCAGAACCATGTCGCCGGCATGGGATGCAGCGATCCTGACAGCAGGTTTATCCACTCCCGCGGTTGCATCAATGGCATTCGACAATAGATTGATGAGCACCTGTTCGAGGCGCGGCGCGTCGACCCGAACGCACAGATTCTCCTCGATCGGGTCGACATCAATCGCCACTTCAGCTTTCTTAATTCTATGCGCGACAATCTGCATGCTGTTCCGGATACTGCGATCGATCGGAACACGCTGCAGGTTGACCACGCTTTTTCTGGCAAACTGCTTCAATTGACCGGTGATCCCGCTCAGCCTGTCGACCAGATCGGTGATGTCACGCATGTTGCCGCGCGCAATATCGATTTGAGATCGTTCGATCAGGGTTTCTGCATTTTCCGAAAGCGTGCGGATTGCCGCCAGGGGTTGATTGAGCTCATGCGTGACGCCCGCCGCAAGCTGCCCGATCGCGGCCAGTTTGGCGGAATGAACGAGTTCATCCTGGGTATCGCGCAGCTGCTGGTTGGTATCGACCAGTGCCTGAGTACGCTGCGCAACCTGATGCTCCAGCTCGACATTGGCGAGCGCAAGCGCTTCCTTGCCGGCGAGCTGAAGGCGGATGGTCCGCCGCCGCTGCAAAATGAAAAGGACGAAGAATACGATTGACGTCGCGAGCAGCACCGCGGCGACCTGAGCCCAGTATTGATAAAGCTTGATATCCGAGAGATCGGAAAGGATCACGATCCTCCAATCGGACCCGTCGAGCTTCTTTTCTTGCATCAGAAAACGCGGTCGCTCCTTGCCGGGCTTCTCGCCGGGCAACGACACGATCGCGCCTTCGCCCTTGAATTCTTCTTCAGTCTTGATTCCGATGGGCGCAAGTTCGACATTTTCGTACTGGCGCGCGTCGCGCAGCGTCGCCAGAGCGCCGGGCGTGAGCTGCGTCATGGTGCGGTATTGCCAGGCCGGCCGCGACGCCAGAACGATCACGCCGTTTTCATCAACGATCATTACGTCGCTGAGGGCAGACGACGGACGTACCTGCAGTCCTTCCAGGTTGACTTTGACGACACCGATGCCAAGCGGGGTTTTCCCGCGCGGAAGTGTGGCGGCGAAATAATACCCCGGCGTCCCGCTGGTCGTGCCGATGCCATAGAAGCGGCCCGACCCATCACGCAAGGAATGAGCGAAGTACGGCCTGTACGACAGATCGACGCCGACAAAGCTGGCCGGCCCGTTCCAGTTGCTTGACGCCGTCGCTTTTCCGCTTAGGTCCAGAAGATAGAGCGTCGTCGTGCCCGCGGCATCATTGACCGCCTGCAGGTAGCGGTTGGCGCGATCGACATGCTTTGGATCATCCGGCGTGTTCAGGATATCCATAACCACGGGATGATTTTGCAGCAAATCGGGAAGATAGTCGAACCGGTGCAGCTCCGTCGCCAGCAAGGTTGCGTAGCGGTCAAGCTCAATTCGTTCCTGCTCAATGGTCCGCTCCGACCTCAGGCGAAATGCAACATCCCCGGCAAGGATGACGGCGACCGCCATGAGCAATAACGCGCCAGCAATACCTGCCGCCCAGGCGATCCTGGAAGGTGGCTCGATTTTGTTGGCACTCTGCTCCATGCGATCCCGACAATGTCGATCGCGGCTTCCGCGTATGATGTCCAGCCGCCGCTCACCGCCGTTGCGACTCTACACAACGGCCGGCAAAAGACGCACGGAATTTATCATTGACGCCTCAATGGAGCTTGATATGCGGCACGGTGCGGCGCGAGATGAGCCGGCCGAGCGTGTCCAGAACTACCTTGACCCCACCATGCAAGGCGACCTGGTGCATCTTGTAGAGAGATCGATACATTAACAACGCAAAGTAGCCCTCGATCTGAAGATTCTTCCCCTTCACGAAGCCCATGAGACTGCCGACGGTGGAATACTTGCCGAGCGATACCAGCGAGCCAAAATCCCGGTAGAAATACGGTTGCAGCGGCTTGTCTTCGAGCCGGCGGGTGATCTGCTTGAAGACATGGGACGCCTGTTGGTGAGCCGCCTGGGCCCGGGGCGGAACGGGCTGGCCAGAAGCAGAATTCAGGCAGCTTGCGCAGTCGCCTATCGCGAAAATGTCGGGATCCAGGGTGGCCTGAAGCGTTGGCAACACGACAAGCTGGTTGCTGCGCGAGACCTCGAGCCCATCGAGATCGCTGAGACAATCAGGGCCCCTGACCCCCGCGGCCCAAACAACGAATTTCGAGGGAATGAGTTCGCCGGACTCCAGATGGACGCCTTCACTGGATACTTCATTCACCCTGGCGCCGGTGCGAACATCGACATCCAGTCCTCTCAAGAGCAGCGCTGTCGAATGCGACACTCTCTCGGGGAGCGCCGGCAAGATCCGATCGGCACCTTCCACAAGCGTAATGCGAATATCCCGGGACGGGTTGATCTTATCAAGACCATAGGCGACCACCGCTCGCGTGGTCTGGTGCAACTCGGCCGAAAGCTCTGTCCCGGTGGCACCCGCACCGATGATCGTCACATGGAGCTGGCCCGGCTGGACGGGCTGCTCCTGCGTATGCGCGCGAAAGCACGCATTGACAATTTTTCGATTGAAGCGCGCCGCGTGTTCCGGGGTCTCGAGCATGATGGCATGCTTTCTGACGCCGGGCGTGCCGAAATCATTCGAAACGCTGCCCACCGCGATGACAAGCGTATCGTATGTAAAGGATCGTTTCGGTGTAATCTCCTCGCCCTCGTCGTCAAACGTGGCCGCCAGGTGAATTTCGCGGTTCTTGCGGTCGATCCCGATCATTTCGCCAAAGCGAAACCGGAAATTGTGCCAGTGGGCGTGTGCGAGATAGTCGACCTCATGCTGCGCGGCATCCATGCTGCCGGCGGCGATTTCATGAAGCAGCGGCTTCCAGAGATGGGTGCGGGAACGCTCGACCAGCGTAACCCTCGCCTTGCCCTTGGCCGCCAGACGGTCGCCAAGGCGTGTTACGAGCTCCAGTCCCCCGGCCCCTCCGCCCACGACGACAATATGGTGCAGATCGCTCTCGCTTGACATCGCCATTGTTTCCATTCTCGGAGCCGGCAACCGGGCAGCACCATCGATCGCCTCGCCTTGACGCGACAGGATCTGGAGCTGACACCGGTTGCGGGTACGTCGCCCGGCGTTAGCCCGTGGTAAGCGCTGTCTCCAGGTCAGCGGGATCGATTTGTTTGCCGAGGTTCCTATTGAGCGCCGTGCGATCGAGCTCACCTTCCCACCAGGCCACAACCACGCACGCGACACCATTGCCGCACAGATTTGTGAGAGCACGGCATTCGCTCATGAACTTGTCGATCCCGAGAACGATGGCCATGCCCGGAACCAGGCGCGGATCGACCACGGCCAGCGTCGCCGCCAGCGTGATGAAGCCCGCGCCGGTGATGCCGGAAGCGCCCTTCGAGGTCAGCATGGCGACCAACAGGATCGTGATCTGCTGGCCCATGGTGAGCTCGAAGCCGAGCGCCTGCGCAATGAACAGGGTTGCGAGCGTCATATAGATATTGGTGCCGTCGAGATTGAACGAATACCCGGTCGGCACCACCAGCCCCACCACCGACTTGGAACAGCCGAGCCGCTCGAGCTTTTCCATCAGCGACGGAAGCGCGCTTTCCGAAGATGAGGTACCGAGCACGATCAACAGCTCGTCCTTGATGTAGGCCAGGAACTTGAAGATCGAGAACCCGACTATCCTTGCGATGATTCCGAGCACCACGAACACGAACAGCGCGGCCGTGACATAGAAGGTCGCGATCAGGCCGACCAGGTTCAGAATGGCTCCGGTGCCGAATTTGCCGATGGTAAAGGCCATGGCGCCGAACGCGCCGATTGGGGCCGCTTTCATGACAATCGCGATGACGCCGAAAACGCCATGCGCAGCATCGTCGATGAAGGCGCGCAGCGTATGACCGCGCTCGCCGAGACCCATCAGCGCAAAGCCGAACAGGATCGAGAACAGCAATACCTGCAGGATTTCGCCCTGCGCGAAGGCGCCGACGACGGTATCGGGAATGATATGCAGGAAGAAATCGACGCTCTTCTGCGCTTCCGCCTGCTTGGCATAGCCGGCTACCGCCTGCGCGTTCGCCATGGCGCCGCCGAAACCCGCGCCGGGCCTGACCACATTGCCGACGATAAGACCGATCACCAGCGCGAAGGTGGAGACCACCTCGAAATAGACCAGCGCCTTGATGCCGATGCGGCCGACCTTCTTGGCATCCTGTATATGCGCGATGCCGGATACTACGGTGCAGAAGATGATCGGCGCGATCACCATCTTGATCAGCTTGATGAAGCCTTCGCCGAGCGCCTTGATCCAGTCATTCGTCGCATATGTCGGCTCAAGCCAGCCGAAAATCGCGCCGACCAGGATCGCGATCAGCACCTGGACATAGAGAACTTTGTACCAGGGCTTTTTTGCCGAAACACCGCTGGTTGAAACATCGCTGGTAGTGCCTGCGTGACTCGTCATAACGATCTCCCCTCAATTTCGAATCAACTCTTTATCGACGCATCAACGGAAGCGAGCGCCGTCATGTTCACGATGCCTCGCACGGTACTCGTGGGCGTGAGGATATGTACCGGCTTGGCCGCGCCAAGCAGGATCGGTCCCACGGTCACACCTTCGCCGGCCACGGTCTTCAACACGTTGTAGGTGATGTTGGCCGCATCGAGATTGGGCATGATCAGAAGATTGGCCTCGGTATGCAGGCGGGAATCCGGAAACGCGGCGTCCAGAATCCGCCTGGACAGCGCCATGTCGCCCCGCATTTCGCCTTCGATTTCAAGGTCTGGTTTCGCGTCGAGGACCAGATCGAGCGTCGCGCGCATTTTCCTCGCCGATGCCGCATCGGAGCTGCCGAAGCTGGAATGCGAGAGTAGAGCCACTCGCGGATTAATTCCGAACCGGCACATTTCGTCGGTCGCCAGGATGGTGATGTCAGCCAACTCCTCCGCGGTCGGATCGGCATTGATGTAGGTATCGCAGATGAAGACGGTATGTTGCGGAAGCATCAGCAAGTTCATGGCCGCGAAGATTCGCCTGCCCGAGCCAAAGCCGATCGCCTTCGACACGCATTCCAGGTGCTCGGAATAATCGCCATGGGTGCCGCACAGCATGCCATCCGCACGCCCCAGCCGAAGCATCGTGGCCGCCAGCAGCGAGTTGTTGGAACGCATCGCCCGGTCAATCCGCTCGCGCGAACCGCCCTTGCGCCGCGTCAATTGATAGTGGTCCTCGACCGCCGACCTGATCAGCGCCTCGTCATGAGGATCGATCAGATCGAAGTCCCGCCCCTGCTCGAGCCTGAGGCCGATGTCCTTGATCTTCGCGTTCACCACGTCCTTGCGCCCGACGAGAACCGGCCGGGCCAGCGTTTCATCCACGGCTATCTGGACCGCCCGCAGCACACGCGACTCCTCGCCTTCGGCGAAGATCACGCGCTGGCTCGTTTGGGCAGCAGCTTCGAACACCGGCCTCATGGTATTGCCGGACTTGTAGACAAATCGCTCCATCGCCCGGCGATAGGCCGGCATGTCCTTGATGGGCCGGGTCGCGACCCCGCTTTTCATGGCGGCTTCGGCGACGGCTGGAGCGACCACGCTGATCAGACGCGGATCGAACGGACGGGGAATCAGGAAGTCGGGTCCAAAACGGGTTTCCTGTTGTCCATAGGCGGAGGCGACGATGTCCGATTGTTCAGCGCGCGCGAGTGCTGCAATGGCATGAACAGCGGCGAATTTCATTTCCTCGTTGATGGTGGTGGCTCCGACGTCGAGCGCACCGCGAAAAATGAACGGAAAACACAGAACGTTATTGACCTGGTTGGGATAGTCGGAGCGGCCGGTGGCGATGATAGCGTCCGGGCGCGTCGCCTTGGCGAGTTCGGGCGATATCTCCGGGTCCGGATTGGCGAGTGCAAGAATAAGGGGGCGGTCCGCCATTTTGGCGAGCATTTCCGGCTTCAGGACGCCGCCGGCGGACAGACCGAGAAAAAGATCGGTGCCCTGAATAATCTCGCCCAGCGTTCGCGCTGACGTTGGCTGGGCGTATTTCGCCTTCTGATCGTCCATATATTCGACGCGGCCGGCATAGACGACGCCTTTGATATCTGAGACGAAGACGTTCTCGCGCCGCACGCCGAGGCCGACCAGCAGATCAAGACAGGCAATCGCGGCAGCGCCCGCGCCCGATGCCACGATCTTGATGTCTTCGATTTTCTTTCCGACGATCTCGAGTCCGTTCATGACAGCCGCTCCGGCAACGATTGCGGTACCGTGCTGGTCGTCGTGGAACACCGGGATCTTCATGCGCTCGCGAAGCTTCCGTTCGATGTAGAAGCACTCCGGCGCCTTGATGTCTTCCAGGTTGATGCCGCCGAATGTCGGCTCCATGGCCGCGACAATATCGACGATCTTGTCGGGATCGGCTTCGTCAAGCTCGATGTCGAAGACGTCGATATCGGCGAATTTCTTGAACAGGCAGGCCTTGCCCTCCATCACCGGCTTGCTGGCCAGCGCGCCGATGTTGCCGAGACCGAGAACAGCCGTGCCATTCGTAATGACCGCGACGAGGTTGCCTCGCGACGTAAGACTGCGTGCTTGATCTGGATTTGCGGCAATCGCCATGCACGGCACCGCCACGCCGGGGGAATACGCCAACGCAAGATCATGCTGGGTGGTCATACTCTTGGTCGGAACGACGGAGATCTTCCCTGCCGACGGATTCCGGTGATACTCGAGCGCGCTTTCATCCAGATGATCTGACACAGTTATTTCCCCTCTTTGGATTTCGGACAGTTTTTCTGTCTTCTGACGCTCACACCTGCCGGCGAGGCGCTATTTCTTCTTTGGCATGTAGAGATCCGTGATGGTTCCCTCGAAGGCTTCCGCAGCCATCCCGATTGTTTCGGACAGCGTCGGATGAGGGTGGATCGTGAGACCGATGTCGGCGGCATCGGCGCCCATTTCGATCGCGAGCGCGGCCTCGGCGATCAGATCGCCCGCCGAAGGCCCAACGATGCCGCAGCCGATAATCCGTTCGTGTTCCTCATCGAACAGGACCTTGGTGACGCCTTCATCCCGGCCAAGCGACAGCGAGCGTCCGCTCGCCGCCCACGGAAAAACACCCTTGCCGTACTTGATACCTTTGGCCTTGGCTTCGATCTCGGTGAGGCCAACCCAGGCTACCTCCGGATCGGTATAGGCGACAGAGGGAATGACCTTGGCGTCGAAGACGCTCTTCTGACCTGCCGCTACCTCGGCCGCGACCTTGGCCTCGTGCACCGCCTTGTGGGCAAGCATCGGCTGACCCACCACGTCGCCGATGGCAAAAATATGCGAAACGTTGGTGCGCATCTGCTTGTCGACCGCGATAAAGCCGCGTTCGTCGACCGCAACACCGGCAGCCTCCGCGCCAATCATCTTGCCGTTCGGACGACGGCCGACGGCGACGAGCAGACGATCGAACACATCATTCGAAGTTCCGGTCGGTCCCTCGAACGTCACATGAAGGCCATCCGCCTTGGCTGCAACCGCCGTCACTTTGGTCTTCAGCAGGATCTTCTCGTAGCGCTTGTCGATCCGCTTCATCAGGGGCGTCACGATATCCTTGTCGACACCGGGGATGATCTGATCCAACAATTCAACGACCGTGACCCTGACGCCGAGCGCATGATAGACCGTCGCCATTTCGAGCCCGATAATACCTCCGCCGAGCACCAGCAGCCGCTTCGGCAACCCGTTGAGTTCAAGCGCGCCGGTTGAATCGATCACGCGTGGATCGTCGTGCGGGATGAAAGGCAGCGTCACCGGTTCGGAGCCGCAGGCAATGATCGCGTGGTCGAACGAAACTATCTTGCCGCCCTCACTCGTTTGAACCTGCACTGACTTGGGCGAGGCAAATTTCGCAACGCCGGTGACCACCGTGACCTTGCGCTGTTTGGCAAGGCCTGACAGCCCGCCCGTCAGCTTCTTGATGACGCCGTCTTTCCAGCCGCGCAGTTTGTCGATGTCAACCGAAGGTGCCGCGAAGGAAATACCGTGATCGCTCATCTCCCTGGTTTCGTCGATTACCTTGGCGGCATGCAGAAGGGCTTTCGATGGAATGCAGCCGACATTCAGGCAGACGCCACCAAGTGTCGGGCCCTTGTCGACCAGCACCACCTTCCTGCCGAGATCGGCGGCCCGGAATGCCGCCGAATAGCCGCCGGGGCCCGCGCCGATCACAAGCACCTCGGCATGGAGATCGCCCTTTGGCGTTGAAGCAGAAGCCGAGGCCACCGGCGAAGCAGCGGCCGGGGCACTGGCGGCCGGGGCACTAGCGGCAGCCGCACCGGCGAACGTCGCAATCACCGTGCCCGCGCTTACCTTGTCGCCGATCTTGACCTTCACTTCACCGATGGTCCCGGCCGCAGGCGCTGGAACGTCCAGCGTCGCCTTGTCGGATTCAAGCGTAATGAGCGTGTCTTCAGCCGCAATAGTCTGTCCCGGCTTCACGTGCACCTCGATGACGGGGACATCCTTGAAGTCACCGATATCGGGCACCTTGATCGTATCAGTCATCGTCTCTCTCCCGTTCCTGTCCGTTAGAGGACGAGCCGCCGTACGTCTTCGAGAACTGTCGCGAGATGTCGGGCGAAACGGGCAGCCGCGGCGCCATCGATCACGCGGTGATCGTAGGAAAGGCAGAGCGGCAGCATCAGCCGCGGCACGAAGCTTTCGCCATTCCATACCGGCGCCATTTTGGAGCGTACGACACCGAGGATTGCGACCTCTGGCGCGTTGACGATGGGCGTGAAGGCGCTACCGCCAATACCGCCAAGCGATGAAATCGTGAACGTCGCGCCCTGCATCTCCGCGGGCGTCAGTTTGCCGTCCCGCGCTTTTGCCGAGATGTCGCCGAGTTCGCGGCAGATCTCGATGATACCCTTGCGATCGACATCCTTCACGACCGGGACGACCAGGCCTTCCGGCGTGTCGACCGCGATGCCGATATTGTAGAATTTCTTGTAAACGAGAGCGTCCTTCTCCGGTGTCAGCGAGCTGTTGAAGTCGGGAAACGCCTTCAATGCGTTGACCGATGCCTTCATCAGGAACGGCAGAAGCGAGACGCGGTAAGGCTTCTTCTTGTCGGCCTTGCCGGCGTCGTCCAGTTCCTTGCGATACTTCTCGATCTCGGAAATGTCCGCATCGTCGTTGTGGGTGACGTGTGGAATGTTGAGCCACGCCCTGTGCAGGAACGGTCCCGAGATGCGCTTGATGCGCACCATCGGCTTGATCTCGACCGGGCCGAACTTCGAGAAGTCGACAGCGGGAATTTCGGGGATACCCATGCCGCCCGCAGGCGCGCCGGCCGAAGAAGCCTTGGCTCCGCCACCGAGCGAGGCTTTCAGATCTTCCTTGGTGACGCGGCCCTTCTCGCCCGTTCCCTTGATCGCGTTGAGATCGATATCGAGTTCGCGCGCCAGACGACGGATCGCCGGGCTCGCATGCGCGCCGGAAAAGTCCGCGATTGCCGGACCACCGGATTTCTGTGGCGCGGGTGCGGGCGCGGCACCTGGAGGCGGTTCGGCCGCTTCCTGCTGATGCATCACGGCGGGTGCAGCCTGAGCCGCCGACGGCACGTCACCGCCCTCAAGACGGACAATCAGCTTGTCTTTGCCGACGCGGTCGCCGACCTTCACCAGCACTTCCTTGACGGTGCCTGCAGATGGCGACGGCACTTCCATCGAGGCCTTGTCGGATTCCAGAGTCAGCAGCGGATCGTCGATCTTGACTACGTCGCCCGGCTTGACCGCGATCTCGATGATCGGAACGTCCTTGAAGTCGCCGATATCCGGTACCTTCACATCAACAATGTTGGTCAAATCAACCTCCCCTGGACTCTCATGCGCGACGCTTTGGCCTGCGGCATTTTCTGA
Source organism: Bradyrhizobium sp. URHC0002 (assembly GCF_054059515.1). Taxonomy (NCBI): domain Bacteria; kingdom Pseudomonadati; phylum Pseudomonadota; class Alphaproteobacteria; order Hyphomicrobiales; family Nitrobacteraceae; genus Bradyrhizobium; species Bradyrhizobium sp. URHC0002. The sequence goes on from NZ_JBSSCF010000001.1 coordinate 8,447,754, forward strand.
TGAGCAAAACGAGCGTGACCGGTCTCAGACCGTTGCCGGATTTGGCCTGTCGGGATCGATGCCGTATTTGCGGAGCGCGTCGCCAACGACCGACGCCGGGACTGTTCCTTCTTCGGACAGCGCCTTCAGCGCGGCGACAACGACATGGAAGCGATCGACCTCGAAGAAGCTGCGCAGTTTTCGCCTGTAGTCGGATCGGCCAAAGCCGTCGGTCCCCAGCACACGATAACGGCCTGGAACAAACGGCCGGATCTGGTCGGCGAGCAGCTTCATGTAGTCTGTCGACGCGACCACGGGACCGCCGGCCTTGTCGAGACAGGTCTCGACATGAGAGCGTTTGGCCTTCGCGGTCGGGTGCAGCATGTTCCAGCGATCAACGTCGAGACCGTCGCGGCGCAGTTCCATGAAACTGGTCACGCTCCAGATGTCGGAGGCGATACCGAAGTCTTCCGCCAGCAACGCAGCGCCTGCTTCGACCTCTCGCAGAATGGCGCCCGCGCCGAGCAACTGAACGCGCGGAGCCTTTTTCTTCGCTTCCACCGATCTCAGTCTGTACATGCCCTTGCGGATGCCTTCCTCGGCACCTTCAGGCATTTCTCCATGCGGGTAATTCTCGTTCAATGTCGTAATGTAATAGAAGACATCTTCATTCTCGCCGTACATGCGGCGCAACCCATCCTGAACAATGACAGCGAGTTCATAGGAATAGGTCGGGTCATAGCAGACACAGTTCGGAATGGTTGCCGCGATCAGGTGGCTGTGGCCGTCCTCGTGCTGAAGCCCCTCGCCGTTCAACGTGGTTCGGCCTGACGTGCCGCCGATCAGGAAGCCGCGAGCGCGCATGTCTCCGGCCGCCCATGCCAGATCGCCCACGCGCTGGAAGCCGAACATCGAATAATAGATGTAGAACGGGATCACCGGCGTATTCGACGTGGAATAGGATGTCGCGGCGGCGATCCAGGAGGCCATCGCGCCGGCCTCGTTGATTCCTTCCTGAAGAATCTGACCCGTCTTGTCCTCGCGATAGAACATCATCTGATCGGCATCCTGGGGCCGATAGAGCTGTCCCACCTGGGAGAAGATTCCGAACTGACGGAACATGCCCTCCATGCCGAAGGTGCGGCTCTCATCCGGAACAATGGGAACGATGCGTTTTCCGATCTCCTTGTCACGCAACAGCGTATTGAGAATGCGCACAAAGGCCATCGTGGTGGAAATCTCGCGGCCTTCCGTCGACTTCAGTTGCGGCGCAAATGCCGACAACGGTGGAATTGTAATCGGCGCGGATTTGCGAAGGCGCGCGGGCAAGTGTCCGCCAAGAGCCGCACGTCGCTCGGCGAGATATTTCATTTCGGGCGAATCGGCCGCCAGACGGACGAACGGCACCTCCTTGAGCGCCTCGTCGGAGACCGGAATCTGGAACCGGTCACGGAACTGGCGAAGGGCCTCCTCGTTCATCTTCTTGGCTTGATGCGAGATCATCTGGCCTTCGCCGGATTCGCCCATGCCATAGCCCTTGACGGTCTTTGCCAGAATGACCGTCGGCTGCCCCTTGTGCTCGGACGCAGCCTTGTAAGCGGCGTAGACCTTCAGGGGATCGTGACCTCCACGGGTCATTCCCCAGATTTCGTCGTCGCTCATATGAGCGACCATGTTTTTTAGTTCGGGATATTTTCCGAAGAAGTGTTCGCGGACGTAAGCGCCGTTTTTCGACTTGTAGTCCTGGTATTCACCGTCGACGCACTCTTCCATGCGCTTTCTGAGAATGCCCGTGACGTCGGCGGCCAGCAATTGATCCCAGCCCGAGCCCCACAGCACCTTGATGACGTTCCAGCCGGCGCCGCGGAAATCGGCTTCCAGTTCCTGGATGATCTTGCCGTTGCCGCGCACCGGTCCGTCGAGACGCTGCAAATTGCAGTTGATCACAAACACCAGATTGTCGAGATGCTCGCGACCGCCCAGCGATATCGCGCCGAGCGACTCCGGCTCGTCCATCTCGCCATCGCCCATGAAAGCCCAGACCTTGCGCGGTTTGGTATCCGCAAGACCACGGCAATCGAGATATTTGAGAAACCGCGCCTGGTAGATCGCCATCAACGGGCCAAGCCCCATCGACACGGTGGGGAATTGCCAGAAATCCGGCAACAACCAGGGATGCGGATAGGACGACAGACCCTTGCCGTCGACTTCCTGACGGAAATTGAGAAGCTGTTCCTCGCTGAGCCGGCCCTCGAGATAGGCGCGGGCGTAGATGCCGGGCGAGCAATGGCCCTGGTAATAAATCAGGTCGCCGCCATGCGCTTCCGTCGGCGCGTGCCAGAAATGCATGAACCCGGTATCGTAAAGCGTCGCAGCGGATTGGAAGCTGGCGATATGCCCGCCCAGTTCGGAAGACGTCTTGTTGGCGCGCAGCACGATGGCCGCGGCGTTCCAGCGGATAATCGAACGAATCTTGTGTTCGAGGACCCGGTCGCCCGGATGTGCCGGCTCATCATGCGGCGGGATGGTGTTCACATAGGCCGTATTGGCCGCAAAGGACAACTTTGCCCCCTTGCGCCGGGCGGCCTGTATGACGCCTTCCAGTAGTTCGTCGACCCGGCCGACGCCTTCAAAGGCCTCGACGGAGTCGAGCGCATCCAGCCATTCACGTGTTTCAGTGGGATCGCGATCCTGGTCCAATGTTTCTCTCCCCTTGTGGAGATGCTTTTCGCATTCTTCCTGCCGTCCAACTGACTAGCGACGGTCTATTTGGCTCACGAACTGCATTTCGCATGCCAGCCCAAAGAGGGACCGATCCCGGAGCAATCTAATTGAATCCGTTCATGATATTTTACCGCTCCGCGGTCATCGGCCGTGCTGGTAGCTGAAAAATGGAATAGATCGTCAGATCCAGTCCGAGAAATCGGACACGAGACAATCGGTGGCTAAAACATAGCCCGTTGCTGCGCCGAACAGCCGCGCGGCCTCATTTCGCATGAGCCAACGCTGCCGGCCGTCCAACGCACAAGCGCGTCAATTCGTTGCGCAGCCAAAACATCGAAATTATAAGTCATTGAAAGAATGGTCGGAGTGGCAGGATTCGAACCTGCGACCCCTGCGTCCCGAACGCAGTGCTCTACCGGGCTGAGCCACACTCCGACTTGGCACGCGGCTTATAGCCTTGGGTGTCGGCGACCGCAAGCAGCCGGATTAAGGAAATTAATCACAGTGGAAGTTCGCCTGAAAACCCAGATTTTGCCCGCCGGCGAGGCCGCCGTGGCGGCTGCGGCGCGTGTGCTGGCGGAGGGCGGGCTGGTCGCGTTCCCGACCGAGACCGTCTACGGCCTCGGCGCCGATGCCACCAATCCGGCCGCGATCGCCCACCTTTACCAGGCCAAGGGCCGGCCGGCCTTCAATCCCCTGATCGCCCATGTCGGCGATATCGCCGCCGCCCGCAAGATCGCGCGCTTTGACGCCGCTGCGACCGCGCTTGCCGAAGCGTTCTGGCCCGGCCCGCTGACGCTGGTGCTGCCGAAAACGCCCGCTTGCGCGGTGGCCGACCTCGCCACCGCCGGCCTCGACACAGTCGCGATCCGGATACCGGCTCACCCCGTGGCGCGCGGCATCCTGCGAACCTTCGGCGGTCCCGTGGTGGCGCCATCGGCCAATCTCTCGGGTCACGTCTCCCCGACCACGGCCGCGCATGTGCAGAGCGACCTTGCGGGGCGGATCGACCTGATCGTCGATGGCGGGCCGGTCGCGGTCGGCGTCGAATCCACGATCATCGGCTGCTTCAATGCGCCGATGCTGCTGCGTCCCGGTGGCGTGCCGCGCGCGGAGATCGAGCGCGTGCTGGGCCGCGCGCTGGCGCAGCCGCCGGCGGATACTGAGACCGACGGCGGGCAACCGCTGGCGCCGGGCATGCTGGCGTCCCATTACGCGCCGCGTGCGAAAGTGCGGCTCAATGCCGTCAAGCTCGAAGCCGGCGAAGCATTGCTCGCGTTCGGCCTCGGAGCAATTTCGGGAATTGACGCCGCCTCCGCGGTGATGAATCTGTCGGAACGTGGCGATCTCGACGAGGCCGCCGCCAACCTGTTCGGCCATCTTCGCGCGCTCGACGGCAAAGGCGTGCATGCCATTGCGGTGATGTCGATTCCGGACGACGGGCTGGGCGAAGCCATCAACGACCGGCTGCGCCGCGCAGCGGTCGGACGAGAATGATTGGCGGGAATGAAAGAGAAGAAGAAAATGAATATCGTCAAGGGTTCTGTGCCCCCTCTTCCCGCTGAACTGATCGCCAAGTTTCGCGCCATTGTCGGCGACAAATATGCCGTAACCGATGCCGCCGATATCGCGCCCTACGTCACCGAGGAACGCGACCTGTTTCACGGCCGCTCGCCGCTGGTGTTGCGGCCCGGCTCGACGGCGGAAGTGTCCGCGATCTGCAAGCTCGCCAGCGAGCATAAAATCGCGCTGGTGCCGCAGGGCGGCAATACCGGCCTGGTCGGCGGACAGACCCCGCACAATGGCGAAGTGGTCGTCTCGCTGCGGCGGCTGGACAAGATCCGCGAAATCGACCCCGCCTCCAACACCATGACCTGCGAGGCCGGCGTGGTGCTGCAGATCGCGCAAGCTCGCGCCGCCGAAGTCAATCGCCTGTTCCCGCTGTCGCTCGGCGCGGAAGGAAGCTGCACCATCGGCGGCAATCTCTCCACCAATGCCGGCGGCACCGCTGCCCTGGCGTATGGCGTGGCGCGCGAAATGGCGCTCGGGCTGGAAGTGGTGCTGGCCGATGGCAGGATCCTGAACGGACTGTCGAAGCTGAAGAAGGACAACACCGGCTACGATTTGCGCAACCTCTTCATCGGCGCCGAGGGCACGCTCGGAATCATCACCGCGGCGACGCTGAAACTGTTTCCGAAGCCGCATGCGGTTGAAACCGCCTATGTCGGCCTCAAATCGCCGGCAGAGGCGCTGAAGCTGCTGTCGATCTCGCAGAACGAGGCGGCCGGCAGCCTCACGAGCTTCGAACTGCTGGCCGACATCGCGGTCGATTTCAGCCTTCGTCACGGCATCGACATCCGCGATCCCCTGGAGAGCAAGCATCCCTGGTACGTGCTGATGGAATTATCCTCCTCGCGCGACGACGCCAGCGCCGCGCTGGAATCGATTCTCGCCAAGGGCATGGAAGAAGGCATTGTCGACGACGCCGTGATCGCGGCGAATCTCTCCCAGCGCGCCGGGTTCTGGAAGCTGCGCGACGAGATGTCGGCCGCGCAGAAGCCCGAAGGCGGTTCGATCAAGCACGATATCTCGGTGCCGGTTGCGGCCGTGCCAGATTTCATCGAACAAGCCAATGCGGCGGTGGTAAAACTCATTCCGGGCTCGCGGCCGGTGCCGTTCGGCCATCTCGGCGACGGCAACATCCACTACAATGTCAGCCAGCCGATCGGCGGCAACACGGCCGACTTCATGTCGCGCTGGCACGAGGTCAACGAGGTCGTGTTCGCGATCGTGCTGCGGATGGGCGGATCGATTTCGGCCGAGCACGGCATCGGCGTGCTCAAGCGCGACGAACTGCCCGACGTCAAGGACAAGGTCGCGATCGAGCTGATGCGCGGCATCAAGGCGATGCTGGATCCGCATGGCATCATGAATCCGGGCAAGGTGCTGTGACCGTGGCTACAACAAAAGCCTTCCCTGCGCTCGCCATCGCCGACATCAGGGATGCCGACGTCGCCGCCGTGATCGCGCTGTGGCAGGCCTGCGGCCTGACGCGGCCGTGGAACGACCCCACCGCCGACATTGCGCTCGCCCGAGGCAGGCCGAATTCAACGATCCTGATCGGACGCGCCGACGACACCATCGTCGCAACGGTTATGGTCGGTTATGACGGTCATCGCGGCTGGGTCTACTATGTCGCCACCGATCCGGATCGCCGCGCCAAGGGTTATGGCCGCGCCATCATGAGCGCGGCCGAGGACTGGCTGCGCGCGGCCGGCATCGCCAAACTGCAATTGATGGTCCGGCGCGACAACGCCAAGGCAGGGGCATTCTACCAGTCGATCGGCTACGCTGAAGCGCAGACCATTGTTTTCGCCAAATGGCTCGACGGCCGCGAACCGACGCCGTGACGGCGAAAGGAATTCCATGACAATCTCCGATCGTGTCCGCGTCAAGAACGTCGAAACCCTCTCCGACGATTACTACCTGCTGAACAAAACCACGTTCGAATATCGCCGAGCCAATGGCGAGTGGCAGACGCAATCCCGCGAGACCTACGACCGCGGCAACTGCGCGACGGTGCTGCCCTACAATCTTGCGCAGCGTACGGTCGTGCTGGTCCGCCAGTTTCGCTATCCGGTCTATGTCAACGGCTACGACGATCTCCTGATCGAGGCTGCGGCCGGCGTATTGGACGGCGAAGCGCCCGAGGTGCGGATTCGCGCCGAGGCGGAAGAGGAAACCGGCTACCGGCTCGGCAGTATCAGGAAAATCTTCGAAGCCTTCTCGAGTCCGGGCTCGGTGACCGAGAAGCAGCACTTCTTCGTCGCCGAATACGATCCCTCGATGCGAGTCGGCAGCGGCGGTGGCCTCGCCGATGAAGGCGAAGACATCGAGGTGCTGGAATTACCGATCGATCAGGCACTCGCGATGATATCAGATGGCCGCATCGTCGACGCCAAGACCATCATGTTGCTGCAGTACGCCGCGCTGCATATTTTTAAGTAAGGATCGTAGGGTGGGTAAAGCGCAGCGTGCCCGCCATGCATCCCGAACCTCGGTTAGAATGGTGGGCACGCTGCGCTTTGCCCACCCTACAAATACACCGCTTCAAAACAACGAGCCCTGTCCGTCATCCTCCGGCGCCGCGGCCACCTTGCGCGGCGCGGTCTTCTTCGCAGGCTTCGGCTCCTCCGCCGCGCGCTCCTCGTCGGTGATCGGCAGCAGCAGTTGCGCGTCGTCATTGACGACGCGGTTGACGCGCGTGGAAATCTCATGCCAGGCGAACTCGCCTTCGGCTGGCCCGCGCAGCAGCGGCATGACATCCTCGGCGTCGTATGCGCGGCCGTCGAGCCAGCGTTCGAATTCCTCAGGCGCGATAGTCACGGGCACACGGTGATGCAGCGCGGCGAGATCGCGGCTGGCCGGTGCGGTGACGATGGCGACGCTGTCGGTCTCCTCGCCGTTCGGCCCCATCCAGGTTTCCGCCAGCGCGGCAAAGCCGACTGGCTGGCCGTCACGGCGGTGAATGAAGAACGGTCGCTTGCGGCCGCTCGCGTCCTGCCATTCGTAATAACCGTCGGAGGGAATCAGGCAGCGCCGGCGCTTGATGGCATTCTTGAACGCCGGCTTTTCCAGAACCGTCTCGGAACGTGCGTTGATCAGCAGCGTAAATCTGCGGGGATCCTTCACCCACGACGGAATCAGTCCCCAGCGCATCAGCCGGAAGTGGCGGCCGCCATTTTCCAGGATGACAACCGGAACGGGCTGCGTCGGCGCAATATTATACCGCGGCGGGAAATTGGGCTGCTCGAAATAGCCGAAGATCTGCCGAAGTGCCTCGGGTGGTGAGGTAATGACGAAACGTCCGCACATTATCTGACCAAGATAAGCCTCCGTTTAACGAGTGTTAACCCCACATGTTAACAGTGGAACAAATGAACTCCATCGCCGCCACAGAAGTTCGATCCGATCGCCCTATGCCGCCACCGACGCCGGCCCGTATCGACGAGGCGCGTGCGGAGCAATTGCGCGCGGCCAATATCAATCCGCGCACCGGGCTCGCCACCGACTACCTGAATCATTTCAACGAAGCCGTCATGCTGCTCGAAATGGTTCCGGACATGCCGGAATGCGCGGAGGATTTTCTGACCTGGACCCCGCTGTCCTACGCCGAGCATTTCTGGGCTTCCAATTTCAAGGCCCGCGACCTCGCGATCGAGGCCTATGAATGCGCCGACCCCAAGGTCCGTGCCAATTTCGACAATCTCACGGCGACCATGACCTCGATCCTGACCGCGGTGGGCAATGCGATGCGCGAGGCTCAGCAGGACAAGACCCGCGCCACCCTGGCCGAGCAGGCCACCGCCTGGGTCAAGCCGCTGGTGGCGCTGGCCGGTGGCGTCATCAACGGCAACACCGACAATGACGTCGAAGCGGCGATGTCGAACTAACCTTTCACGCTTCGCTGCCATCCGCCGCATTAGACCTGTGCGACCCGATCGGGCATGATCACAGCAAGTTCCCTGCGTACCGGATTCCCTCTTGGCCTCCCCTGTCCAGCCGACCCGCCCCCAGCTCGCCGTCAGCGGCGCGATCTTCCGTGACGGCAAGGTCCTGCTGGTCCGCCGCGCCCGCTCGCCCGGCAAGGGTTTTTACTCGTTCCCCGGCGGCCGGGTCGAATTCGGCGAATCGCTGCATACCGCGCTCCACCGCGAGGTGGACGAGGAAACCGGCTTGAGAATCGAGATTCTGGGCCTGGCCGGCTGGCGCGAGGTGCTGCCCGCAGCCGGCGGCGGCGGGCACTATGTGATCATGTCTTTCGCGGCGCGCTGGACGGCCAGGGAGCCGGTCCTGAATGACGAGCACGACGATTTCAAATGGCTGGCCCCCGATGGGCTCGGCGACCTCAAGGTCACCGGCGGCCTCCTGGAGGTCATCGAGGCCGCCCGGAAGCTGGTCTAGGCGGTCATTCCAGGGTTTCACACCTTGCCTCGGGCGTATTGAGGGGGCATATCGGCCCTCAAATGCTGAAGCACGCCCTCGCCGCCCTCATCCTCATGTCGGCCTTCCATCTGGCCCCCGCGCGGGCCCAGGATGCCGCCGCGCCGTTTGACGGCGACCTGCAGCGGCTGGCCGAGATTCTCGGCACCCTGCACTATCTCCGGGGCATTTGCGGCTCCAATGAAGGGGCGAAATGGCGCAACGAAATGCAGGCGCTGATCGATGCCGAAACCCCGTCCGGCGACCGCCGCGCCCGCATGATCGCGGGCTTCAACCGCGGCTATAACGGCTTTCAGCAGACCTACCGGACCTGCACGCCCGCGGCCTCGGTCGCGATCCGCCGATATATCGAGGAAGGCTCGAAGATTTCGCGCGATCTTACCGCCCGCTATGCGAATTGAATCATGGACGCGATTTTCTTCGATCTCGACGGTACGCTGACGGACCCCAAACCCGGCATCACCCGTTCGATTCAATATGCCTTGCAAAGGCTTGACCATCCGACGATTCCGACCGAGGACGAGTTGACCTGGTGCATCGGGCCGCCGCTGCGCGCGAGTTTTGTCAGATTGCTCGGCGGCGATCATTCGGCCGATCGTGCCGTGTCGCTCTACCGCGAACGGTTTTCCGACGTCGGGCTGTACGAGAACGGCGTCTATGACGGCATCGGCGATGTGCTGACCAGGCTCTGCACGTCCGGTCACCGGCTGTTCGTCGCCACCAGCAAGCCGCATGTCTTCGCCGAGCGCATCATCGACCATTTCGGGCTGCGCGATCACTTCGAGCGCGTGTTCGGTTCCGAACTCGATGGCACACGCGTGGACAAGTCCCATCTGCTCGAATACGCGCTGAAGGAAGTCGCCGTCGATCCGGCCAAAACCCTGATGATTGGTGACCGCAGCCACGACATGGTGGGCGCGAAAAACAACGGCATGAAGGGCATTGGCGTGCTGTACGGCTACGGTAGCCGGGACGAGTTGCTGGAGGCCGGCGCGCACCATGTTTGCGCGACACCGGGAGCGATCCTGGGTTGCATTTCCTGAAGCCGGCCAACTCGTGGAACCGCCGCCGCAAATATCGGTACCGCCGTTAACCTTTCTTAAAGATGTGGCCTAGGCGGGTTCGCGGCGCGTGCTACAGCTTGTCACGTCAGGATGCGTTCCGCCCTGGTTCGCGCGCAGATTTCGTTGAGCTTCATGAGCCGCCCAGCCCCCTTCCCGATCGCCCGCGACCCGCTTCCCGACCTCGAGCAGAAGCAGACTGCATTGAGCTACCTGAGCGAGGCCTGGGCGGAAGCGCGGCACGAGGGCGTCGATGGCGACTGCCTCGCGCAGGCGAGCCTGTTCACCGCGCTCGCCGAACTGGTCTCGACCTATGGCGAGGATGCGGTGGCGAAATTCACGGACGGTCTCTCGGCGCGCGTGAAGAACGGCGAGTATTCGCTGAAGTTGGCGAAGCAGTAAGCGGTCGCATCCCCTCGCCGGCGTCGCCCGCCTTGTGCGCAATTGCGCACTGAAGCGGGCGATCCAGGTATTCCAGAGACGCTTGTTATACGTCGGGAAGCCGCGGCGTACTGCATCGCCCGCTTTCGCGGGTGATGACGACGGAGGCGTGCGTAACGCTATGCTCTCGCCGGCGCTTCGCCCTACGCCTTCAACGTCTCCAGGAACCGCACCGGCTCGCCTGTCGACGGCGTTGCCACCTCGCCCTGCCACATCACGCGCTTGCCGCGCACGAAGGTGCCGACCGGCCAGCCGGTGACGCGCATGCCGTCATACGGCGTCCACCCCGCGCGCGAGGCTACCCATTTGTTGGTGATGGTCTCGCTGCGCTTGAGATCGACGATGGTGAAGTCGGCGTCATAGCCCGCGGCGATGCGGCCCTTGCAGGCGATATTGAACAGCCGCGCAGGCCCTGCGCTGGTCAGATCGACGAAGCGCTGTAGCGACAGCCGCCCGGCATTGACGTGATCGAGCATCAAGGGCACCAGCGTTTGAACGCCGGTCATGCCGGAGGGCGAGGCCGGATAGGTCTTCGTCTTTTCCTCCAGCGTATGCGGTGCATGATCGGAACCGAGCACATCGATGATGCCCTGTTCGATGCCGCGCCAGATACCTTCGCGGTGATCCGCCGAGCGCACCGGCGGGTTCATCTGGGCCAAGGTGCCGAGCCGCTCATAGCATTCGGGCGCGACCATCGTCAGATGATGCGGCGTCGCCTCGCAGGAGGCGACATCCTTGTGATCTCTCAGATAGTCGATTTCCTGCTTGGTCGAGATGTGCAGCACGTGGATGCGTTTTCCCGTCTCGCGCGCCAGATTGACCAGCCGCTCCGTCGCCATCAGCGCCGCGGTCTCGTCGCGCCATACCGGATGCGAGCGCGGATCGCCCTCGATGCGGATCGGCTTGCGCTCGTTGAGGCGGTATTCGTCCTCGGCGTGAAAGGCGGCGCGGCGGCGGATCACCTGGAAGATGCGTCTCAGGCTTTCGTCGTCCTCGACCAACAGCGCCCCGGTGGAAGAGCCGATGAATACTTTTACGCCGGCGCAACCGGGTGCACGTTCGAGTTCAGGCAAATCCTGAACGTTCTCGCGGGTGCCGCCGATGAAGAACGCGAAATCGCAATGCATGCGATGGTGGCCGGCCTTGATCTTGGCGGTGAAGGTCTCCTCGGTGACTGTGAGCGGATTGGTGTTCGGCATCTCGAACACCGCGGTGACGCCGCCCATCACGGCGCTGCGCGAGCCGGTCTCGAGGTCTTCCTTGTGCGTTAGACCGGGCTCGCGGAAATGCACCTGGGTGTCCATCACGCCGGGCAGGATGTGCAGGCCGTTGCAGTCGATGGTCTCGCCGGCTTGCGCCTGCCCGAGCCCGCCGATGGCGGCGATCCGGCCGTTGGAGATGCCTATGTCGCGGACGCCCTCGCCGTCCTGATTGACCACGGTGCCGGATTTTAGAATGGTATCAAATCGTTGATTCATCTGTCCTCAACGCCTGCTCCAGGCTCTCGTGCAGGGCTTGTTGGCGGCACCATAGCGCCTTAACTTCGGATGGGGTATCCGCCACCTGCGTTTCCCCAGGAACTTCAAAAGCAGGTCAAAAGAGGCCGTTTTACCTAATGAAAGCAGCGTTTCTTCCGGACCGGGGCGTGGTCAAGATCAGCGGCGAGGATGCCCGCAACTTCCTCAATGGCCTCGTCACCACAGACGTCACGCCGCTGCAGCCCGGCCTTGGCCGGTTCGGGGCACTGCTGACGCCGCAGGGCAAGATCACGGCTGATTTCCTGATCACCGAAGCCCCACCCGGCCATGGCGGCGGCTTCCTGATCGACGCCCCCCGCGCGCTGGCGCAGAACCTCGCCGACAAGCTCGGCTTCTACAAGCTGCGCGCCAAGGTGGCGGTAGAGAATATTTCGGACAGCATGGGCGTGCTGGCGGCATGGGACGGCGAGCCGGCGATGAAGCCCGATCTGGCTTTTGCCGATCCGCGGCATCAGGCGCTGGGCTGGCGTATCCTCGTGCCCGCGGATCTCAAGCAAAAGGTGGCCGACCTGATCGGCGCCGATCTCGTCGACAGCGAGGCCTATGAGGCGCATCGCATCGCCACGGGCATCCCGCGGGGCGGGCTCGACTTCATGTACAGCGACGCGTTTCCGCACGAGACCAATATGGACCGCCTGCACGGCGTCGATTTCGACAAGGGCTGCTATGTCGGCCAGGAAGTGGTGTCGCGGATGCAGCATCGCGGCACCGCACGGACGCGGATCGTGCGGGTCACGCTCGAGGATTTTTCGCCGGAGACCGGCGTCGCCGTTCTCGGCGGCGACAAGCAGGTCGGCACCATGGGATCGACCGCCGGCGGCCACGGCCTCGCGCTGGTCCGGATCGACCGCGTTGCGGATGCGCTCGATGCGGGACTTTCGTTGACGGCCGGCGGCCTTGCGATCCGGCTGACCGACCCGAACGATGTTCGCACCCCACCGAAGCAGACCGTCGCATGAGCCGATCTGCGCGCCTGCACCCCGACGGCAAAACGAGGTGCCCGTGGCCCGGCGAAGACCCGTTCTACATGGCCTATCACGACACCGAATGGGGCGTGCCGGAGTATGACGACCGCGCGCTCTACGAAAAGCTGATCCTCGACGGCTTTCAGGCCGGGCTGTCGTGGATCACGATCCTGCGCAAGCGCGAGAACTTCCGCAAAGCGTTCGACGATTTCCAGCCGGAAAAAATCGCGCGCTACAGCGACAAGAAGATCCACGCGCTGATGAACGATGCCGGTATCGTGCGCAACCGCGCCAAGATCGAAGGCGCCGTCAACAGCGCGAAGTCCTATCTGAAGATCATGGAAGAAGGTCCTGGCTTCTCTCGGTTTCTCTGGGACTTCGTCGACGGCAAGCCGAAGGTCAACCAGTTCAAGACCACCGCCAGCGTGCCGGCTTCGACGCCGGTCTCGATCAAGATTTCCAAGGAGCTCGGCACACGAGGCTTCAAGTTCGTCGGCCCGACCATCGTGTATGCCTTCATGCAGGCCACGGGGATGGTGAACGACCACCTGGTCACCTGCTTCTGCCACGAGAACTGCAGCGGCAAGCTTCGCAAGCCGCGACTCAAAGCATGATCCGGAAAAGTGGCAACCGGTTTTCCGGAAAGATCATGCTCAGACAATGGCAAAGCGGGGTGACCTCATCCCGCTTTGGAATCAAATGACGCCGCGAAAATCGTCCAGCATCGCCAACCGGGCCTGGCAGCGGATGCTGTCGGGGCGGCGGCTCGACCTGCTCGACCCCTCCCCGCTCGATATCGAGATCGCCGACATCGCCCATGGCCTGGCACGCGTCGCGCGCTGGAACGGGCAGACCAGCGGCGCGCATATTTTCTCGGTGGCGCAGCACACGCTGCTGGTGGAAACCGTCATGCGCGAGCAGATGCCGCGCGTCGACGTCCGCTTTCGGCTCGCAGCGCTGCTGCACGACGCTCCGGAATATGTCATCGGCGACATGATCTCGCCATTCAAGGCGGTGCTCGGCGGCGACTACAAGGTGGTGGAGAAACGCCTGCTCGCGGCGATCCATATTCGCTTCGGCCTGCCGCCAGCCCTCGCCGATGAAATCACCCAGGCCGTCAAGGCGGCCGATCGCGGCGCCGCCTATCTCGAAGCCACCCATCTGGCCGGATTTTCACAGAACGAGGCGAAGCGTCTGTTCGGCAGGGACCCCGGCCTGCCCGAAGCCACGGTGCGCGACTATCTGACGCCGTGGACCGCGGCCCGGGCCGAGAAGCAGTTTTTGGCGCGATTCAAGCTGCTGCTCGGTTGATCGCCTCGCGCAAACCTGCTTTCACCGTCCCACCCGCGGGCCTATAATTGGGACAAAACAGGACCTTCCAGGGAACGCTTCGAAGGATCGCCATGCTTCACGTCTGTTCGCTTGCCGCACTTCCCGAGACCGTCAGAATAACCGGGGCCAGCCACATCCTCACCGTGATGGCCAATGTCGATCAGGTGCAGCGTCCGGCTTCGGTGCTCGAGGCCAACCACCTCAGAGTGTCCATGGACGACATCACCGAGCAGATGGACGGTTTTGTCGCGCCGGCGGATCATCATATCGAGAGGGTACTGAACTTCGTCCGCAACTGGGACCGCAGCGCGCCGATGGTGGTGCATTGCTATGCCGGCATCAGCCGGTCGACCGCAAGCGCCTTTGCCGCCGCCTGCATGCTCAATCCGCACCGCGACGAGATCGAGATCGCCCGGCAAATTCGCGCCCGCTCCCCGATCGCGTCGCCGAACCGGCTGATCGTCAGCCTCGCCGACAGGGCGCTTGGGCGCGAGGGCCGGATGCTCCGCGCCCTCGACGAAATGGGCCCGGGCAGCATGACCGTCGAGGGCCGGCCGTTCCGGCTCGATCTGGAATAGAGCCTGCGCACTCCCGAGGGACATGGCACGAAATGCCATATCCCCTGGCGGAGCGTGCGACATTGCCTCACGGGCTTGATTTGAACTTTTAGCGGACAAAGGCGCACTCAGGATTGCAACCAGGCTGCGGACGTGGCCGGTTAACGGCTAGTCATTCGTTTTGACGCGTTTTCTTCACGCGAACCGGTACCCACTTCGCTTGAAAACGCTTTGAAACGCCCGCCTGGAGGCTTCATGTTCGACGACCCCTTCGTTTTCTTCGCGCTCGTGATCGCGATCGTCGCATTGATATTCGCGCGGAAGGCCATGAACCAGGTGGCGGACCTGCGCCAGCGCCTGGAGGCCATCCAGACGGCGCCAGCGGCCGCCGCTGCGCCCGGGCCCCCGCCACTCACGCCATTTGAAGCATTCGAGCAGACCTTGCCGCCGGTCTCGAGCGCGGCTGTGCCGACACCGCCGCCCATCATTCCGGACGTGGAATCCATCGCCCCCGCCGCCGTCCCGGATCAAGCCGCTGGAGTGGTGGCAGCATCTCCGCCGCCGCTGCCACAGCCCGATCGAGGCTTCGAGGAAACGATCGGCACGAGCTGGGTGGTGTGGATCGGCGGGCTGACGCTGGCGCTCGGCGGGTTCTTCATGGTGCGCTATTCGATCGAGGCCGGCCTGCTCGGCCCAGGCGTCCGCACGATACTGGGCGGCCTGTTCGCGCTGGCCCTGCTGCTGGCCGGCGAATGGATGCGCCGCAAGGAGAGTGTCTCCACGATCGAGGCGCTGCCGATCGCCAATATCCCGGCCATCCTGACGGCCGCCGGAACGGCAGTAGCGTTCGCCACTGTTTATGCGGCCTATGCGCTGTACGGATTCCTGGTGCCGGCCACCGCGTTCATCCTGCTCGGACTGGTGGCGCTGGGCACGCTTGCCGCGGCGCTGCTGCACGGGCCGGCGCTTGCAGGTCTCGGTGTCGTGGGCGCCTTCGTGACGCCGCTCCTGGTGTCGTCCGGCAAGCCGGACTTCTGGGCGCTCTATATCTATCTCGGAATCGTCACCGCAGCCGCTTTCGGCCTTGCACGTATCAGGCTGTGGCGCTGGCTCGCAGTCACCACGATCGCGTTCGCGCTGCTGTGGACATTCCCCTGCCTGCAATGCGGTCCATCGATGGTCGGCCCGCATGCTTTCCACGTGCTCGCCGGTTTCATTCTCGCCGCGTTGCTTGTGGTGTGCGGTTTCATGTTCGGCCCGCTCGCCGACGAGGGGCAGGTCGAGCCGATCTCGTCCGGCTCGCTTGCGGCCTATCTGCTCGGCGCCACGTTGATCGTGCTGAACAGTTTTCATGCCGATACCGCGATGATCGTATTCGGCCTGCTGGTGGCTGGCAGTCTCCTGGTCGCCTGGCGCAGCGATGCCGCCGGCGGCGCGGTCGGCGCTGCGGCTGCGTTGGTGTTCATCGTATTCGCCGAATGGGCAATTCGCGCCAATCCCGACATGCTGGTGGTGCCCGGCGGCCCGTTGTCAGGCATCGGGCCGAACGCCACGGACGGATCGGTGTCGCTGCACCTGATCTCGGCCGCGATCTTCGCCGCGGGCTTTGGCGTCGCAGGATTCCTCGCGCAGGGCCGCTTCGCGGGGCCGGTCATCCCGGTGATCTGGTCGGCCGCGGCGGTCTTCACGCCGCTGGCGCTGCTGGTCGCGCTCTACGCCCGCATCGCCCATCTCGACCGTTCGATCCCGTTTGCGATTCTCGCGGTGATGCTGGCCGCGGCCTATGCCGCCGCAACCGAGATCCTCGCCAAGCGCGACGACCGACCGGGACTGCAGGCTTCGATCGCGCTGTTTGCGACCGGCACGCTTGCAGCGCTGGCGCTGGCGCTGACCTTTGCGCTGGAAAAAGGCTGGCTGACGATCGCGCTGGCGCTGATGTCGGCAGGCACCGCCTGGATTTCCGTCCAGCGGCCGATCCCGTTCCTCCGCACACTCGCCGCCATCCTCGCCGGCATTGTGGTGCTGCGGATCGGCTACGAGCCGCGCATTGCGGGCAGCGCCGTCGGCACCACGCCGATCTTCAACTGGCTGTTGTGGGGCTACGGCATTCCGGCGGCATCGTTCTGGGCCGGCAGCATCTTGCTGCGCCGTGGCGGCGATGATGCGCCGCTGCGAACGGTGGAAGCTGCGGCGATCCTGTTCACGGTTCTGCTGGCGTTCATGGAAATCCGCCATGCCGTCAACAATGGGGATGTGTACCGGCAGAGCGCCGGCCTTACCGAAATCGCGCTGCAGGTCTGCGTAGCGCTCGCAATGGCGATCGGGCTGGAGCGCCTGCGCATCCGCACCGGCAGTGTCATTCACAACGCCGGCGCCATCCTGCTCACGGCGTTTGCAGGCCTGGCGGCGCTGTTCGGGCTGATGGGGCTGGAAAACCCGGTTCTCTGGTCAATCGATGTCGGCGGCACCGTTATCAACCTGCTGCTGCTCGGCTACGCCCTGCCCGCCGTGCTTGCGCTGCTGTTGTCCTATGCGGTGGCGGGGCGGCGTCCGGTCGCCTACGCCAACACGATCGCGGCGGGAGCGCTCATTCTCGCGCTCGCTTACGTGACGTTTGAAATCCGCAGAATCTATCACGGCCCAATCATGGCCCACGGTCCGACCACCGGCGCGGAGCAATACACCTACTCGATCGTGTATCTGGCGTTCGGCGTGGTCCTGCTCGGGATCGGCATTCTCTTCAATTCGCAGCGCGCGCGGCTGGCGTCAGCGATCGTCATCGGACTGACGATCCTGAAAGCCTTCCTGATCGACATGTCGACGCTGACGGGTGTCTACCGCGCGCTGTCGTTCATGTGCCTCGGCCTGGTGCTGGTGGCGATCGGCTGGCTGTACCAGCGGATCCTGTTCCGCAGGCAAGCAGCGGCGCAGGTCGCCCCAAGCGTTCCCGCAGGAGGCTGATCGTTCAGGCGACCCTGACCGAGATGAGGAACTTGCTGACCTCGAGCTTGAGCCGGTTGCTTTCGCTCGACAGCGATTTCGCCGCCGAATGAACCTGCGCCGAGGCCGATCCGGTCTCGGTGGCGCCGTGCTGCACATCCGTGATGTTGGAGGAGACCTGCTGCGTCCCCGTTGCGGCGTGCTGGATGTTGCGGGAAATTTCCTGCGTTGCCGCGCCCTGCTCTTCCACGGCGGCGGCAATGGTCGAGGAAATCTCCGACATGCGCCCGATGGTGGCGCCAATTTCCTTGATCGCGCCGACCGAGTCCTGGGTAGCGGCCTGAATGCCTGATATCTGCTGGCTGATCTCGCCGGTGGCCTTCGCGGTCTGCTCGGCAAGCGCCTTCACTTCGGATGCGACCACCGCAAAGCCGCGGCCAGCTTCGCCGGCGCGCGCGGCCTCGATCGTGGCATTCAGCGCCAACAGATTGGTTTGGCCGGCGATGGTATTGATCAGTTCGACCACGTCGCCGATGCGGCTTGCCGCCTTCGATAGCTCGCTGACGCGGTCATTCGTCTTCTGTGCCTGGTCCACGGCCTCATGGGCCACGCGGGAAGACTCCTGCACCTGACGGCTGATCTCGTTGACCGAGGTGGTCAGCTCTTCGCTGGCGGAAGATACCGACTGCACATTGGTGGATGCTTTTTCAGAAGCCGCCGCGACCGTGGTCGCGAGGCGCTGGGAGCGCTCCGCCGCCTGTGTCAGCGTATCGGCCGAGGCCTCCAGTTCGGTCGCAGCCGAGGATACGGTCTCGACGATCTCTCCGACGGCGCCTTCGAACGCATCGGCGAGTTGGCGCATATCCGCCTTGCGCCGCTCCGCCTGCCGCTTTTCGGCCTCGAGCTGTTGGGCGCGCAGCCGCTCGGCTTCGATCATGTTGTGCTTGAACACCTCGACCGCATCAGCCATTTCGCCGATCTCGTCACGCCGACCGAGGCCCGGGATCGCCAACCCGACATCGCCACCGGCGAGCCGCGTCATGGCTGACACCATCGAGGCCAACGCGTTCGAGATCGAGCGGCCGATCAGGAGTGACAGGCCACATACGACAATCACGGATAACGCAAACGCAATCAGCATCCATGTTCTGACGGCATCGCGCGTCGACGCCTCGGCCGCTTCGGCCTCGTTGTAGAGCCGTTCGACGGCCTGCGCGATCTCGACCATCACGGGTTCAAACCCCCGAAACGTCTTCATCATGCCGGCATCGTAAGCTGAGGTTTGCTGGGCCGTCTCGGCCCACGCCGCAAACTCTTTCTGGTAGGTCGCCAATTTCGCGGTGATCTCGGCCATGACCGGCGGAGCGATCGCTGCCGCGGACAGTGCTTTGGAGAATTCGGCGGCGGATTTCTTGATCTCCGCGACGTATTTCTGGTCGCGGCGCAGCATGAAGTCCTTTTCGTTCCGGCGCATCATCAGCATCCAGCTGGTCAGACGCGGATCGTCGATTTCCTTGAGCTTGGTTTCGATATCATGGACGGCGCCGCGCAACGCGCCGGACAGGCCCAAGGTTTCGTTGAGACCCAGCTTGATCTCCGCACCCACCAGGTTTGCGAAATCGGCGGCGTATTTCCTGAAGCCGTCATGCGCGAGCTTGACCTTCTCCGTAAGCGCGCCGAGGTCGGCGGCCTTGGTCAGGCCTTCCAGTCGGCCGAAATCACGGTCGATCTTGACCACCAGCTCGGAATGCGATTTCGCGTAGCTCTCATTGCGGCGCTGCTGAAAATTCTTCTCGCTGCGCCGGGCCTCGAGCATCTCGATCGAAAGCTGCTTGTTGAGGTCGGAGATCTCCCGCGCGCCTTTCGCAGCCGTACGCGAGGCGTCCTGCGACCAGCTTCCAGCCTGATAGATAATGCCGAACGCGAGGAGCCCGATCAGTCCGACAATGCCGATTGCCATGACCTTGTGGGTGAGACGAACGGAAAAGCCACTCATGAGGGTTTCCTAATGTCTTAAAGCCGGTGGGGCCAACGCAACACGCCCATGCTTGGTCTGCGCCGTTGCGACCGTGGAAATGCCCAACCAGGAGGCAATATCAATACATTCCGATGTTCCTGATTAGTCTTAACGCGAAGTCAGTAGGATTACGGTGAACACGTAAAACCTTCGCTAAAATCTGCACTTATGACGCAGATGCACGCTTGGGTGCGGGCCAGGAAGATTGGCGCAAGGATGAGAGAAATCCCCGGCGCAGATTGCGGCAGGGCCTTCCCGGTTTCGTCCAACGGCCATCAGTGATTGGACGTTCTGCTTCAGGCGGCGCGCACCGACTGGAGGAATTTGGCGACCTCGACCTTGAGACGGTTGCTGTCGCCCGACAGCATCTGCGCCGCGGAGAGAACGTGGGACGAGGCGGTCTCCGTCTCGGTCGCGCCGCGCTGCACGTCGGTGATGTTGGCGGAGACCATCTGCGTCCCCTGCGCAGCCTGCTGCACGTTGCGGGAGATTTCCTGCGTCGCCGCGCCCTGCTCTTCCACGGCAGCCGCGATCGCCGAAGAAATTTCGGAGAGCTTTCCGATGGTGCCCGAGATTTCCTGGATGGCTCCGACCGAATCCTGGGTCGCGGCCTGGATGCCGGTGATTTGTTGCCCGATCTCACCGGTGGCCTTGGCGGTCTGTTCGGCCAGCGCCTTCACTTCGGACGCAACGACCGCGAAGCCACGGCCGGCTTCGCCGGCGCGTGCCGCCTCGATGGTGGCGTTGAGCGCAAGCAGGTTGGTCTGGCCCGCGATGTTGTTGATCAGTTCGATCACATCGCCGATGCGGGCGGCGGCTTTCGACAATTCGCCGACCCGATCGTTGGTCCTCGAGGCCTGCTCCACGGCGTCACTGGCCATCCGCGCGGATTCCTGCACCTGCCGGCTGATCTCGTTGACGGAGGATGCCATTTCCTCGGTGGCAGATGCGACCGACTGCACGTTGGTGGAAGCCTCATCCGAGGCCGAGGCGACGGTGGTGGCGAGTTCCTGCGCGCGCTCCGCCGTCGCGGTCAGCGTGCTTGCGGAAGCCTCGAGTTCGGTCGAGGCTGACGACACGGTTTCGACGATCTCGCCGATCATGGCTTCAAAGTCCTGCGTGATGCCGTCGACGCGACGGCCGCGCTCGATCTTGGCTTCGGCATCGCGGGCGGCGGCTTCATCGGCAGCCTTCTTGGCGATCAGCGCATCCTTGAACACCTGCAAGGCGTCCGCCATGGCGCCGATTTCGGTTCTCTCGCCGCGGCGCCTCACTTCAGCAGACAGGTCTCCGCTTCCCAGCGCCTGCATCGGCTTCACGATGGATGCAATCCCGCGCGAGAGGTCGCGGACCAGATAGATTCCGACGCCGACGCCACAAATGACGACGGCAGCGACAATGCTCAAGACGAGCCAGAACGCGAAATTGTAGCCTTCCGCGGCCTGCCGGGTCGCCGTGTCCGCGCCTGCATTGTTCAGGTTGATGTCTTGTTCCAGGAACGCATCGGATTCGGCAGCGATGACCGCAACCTTCTTGGAGATGGCCTCGCTCGCCTCATGGGGAATCCGGCCGATGCTCTGGCGCGACAACTCGATCACTTCCTGGACGCCGGTGATGTACTTGTCCCAGGCGCGCCCCCAGTTCTCGTAGATCGAGCGCTCTTCGGGCGTGGTAATCATCGGCTCGTAAGCCTTGCGATCTTTCGCGATCCTTTCGAGGATGCCGGCCAGTCGCTTGTCGTTGGCGGCCTTCGCTTCGAGGGTTTCCGCCATGACATGGGCCCGGAGCGCAATACGGAACAGATTGATATCCGCGCGCAATTCGCCAAGCACCCGGACGCTCGGAAGCCAGCTCGAGGCGATTTCCACCGTGTGGGCGTTAATCACCTGCATGCTGCGGATCGCCAGCAGGCCCATGCCGGACATCGCGATCAGCATGAATGCGATTACGGCGATGACCTTGGCGCGGATGGAAAGTGCGGACATGGCTTGGCTCTCTCAAGCGTTGGAGACGGGGGCCGAGGAATGCGAAGGATTGCCGTCAACCTTCGATACGCCGGGAATATCCGGCAACCGTACGTACGAGGTTCCAAGCGATGGTTAATTCCCCGCTCCGTAGAATTACTCAATGCGGGGATGGCGGCTGGATTGAATCCTAACTAACGGATTCGGCGACGAGGCGAATCCTGAACACGGGCCGCTTGGCTTCGTCCAGCAGCTCCATCTGCCACTCGGCATTCTGCTTCAGGCTGCGCGAAAGGCTGCCGAGGAGGTTGCCGCAGACGTTCGTCATCTCGGTCCAGGCGGCTTCGCGGCTTTCAAATTCGGATCCCTGATCGGACGCGCCCGCGTAGCGGCCGTGGCTGATCCGAAAAAAATACAGCGGCATGATTGATCTCATGTGTTCGGCCGCCTCCCGGCCTTCTCTGCCGGTCACCACCACTTGGAATGAGATTTGCTACCAGGACATGAATGCGCCAGCCCGTATGACTACGGGTTCCCGCATCACCGGACGAGATGAGGCTCGCCGTTTCCGTCCGATCAGTCGGTCGAACGGCGCAGCTCCGGGGGGCTCTCAGCCTTGGCCGGTTCGGATTTGGCCGGATCAGACCTGACCTGCTCCACCTTCACCGGCTCGAGCCTGGCGCTCTCGACCGCTGGGGTCTCGACCCGCCCCGTTACTTCGGCACGAGCGTCGGCCGCCCCGCGCGCCGACTCGTCCCGACGATGCAGCGAGCGCGGTCGCGCCACGGAGCGCGCGATCAGCATCTGCGAGGCGCCCTGATGGCGGAAATCGCAATAGGCGAAGCCCATGCCCGAGACGGAGCCGCGGAACGAGCGATCGTCCCGTCTGTCGAGATTGAAGCACGGCTCGAACGGAAGTCCCTTGATCGAAGCACAAACGGCCTGGCCGCGAATCTGCAGCGTGTTGCCGGGCAGGCGCACATGGCGGATCGGGCCCGAGCCGCTGAATTGGATAGAACCGGCTGCCCCGAGATCGTCGAGGATGCGGCCGGCGCCGCGGGTGCCGTCAAAGCAGGTGAAGGCGAAAACCTTGCCGTTCACAAACCTGCGCGCCTCGTCGGCATTCATGCTCCCGGCCAGCACAGGAACAATCATCGCACTGGCCGTGACGGCCCCCAGAACCAAACGCGCAAGCATGCAGCCTACTCCAACTTAACAATAGCGCGGGCGCCCGCCTTTACCCCGTGCTTACCATACCAACCGTGGCAACATTGGAGCAGGTTGGTTGGTAAAGTCTGAACGCCGTTAGAGAATTTTTACCACGATTCGACCGCGGACCTGGCCGGCGAGAATTTGCGCGCCGGTTCCAATGACTTGGTCAAGGTTAATTTCCTGAGTAATTTCAGCCAGTTTACCCTTATCCAAATCGCTGGCAAGACGGTTCCAGGCAAGCTTGCGCTGGGGCAACGGACACATCACGGAATCGATGCCCAGAAGGCACACCCCGCGCAAAATAAACGGTGCGACCGAGGACGGTAAATCCATGCCAGCGGCAAGCCCGCACGCTGCGATAGCCCCGCCATATTTCGTCATCGAGAGCAGGTTGGCGAGCGTGGTCGAACCGACGCTGTCGACGCCGCCGGCCCAACGCTCCTTGGCCAGCGGCTTGGCGGGACCTGCGAGCTCGGCGCGGTCGATCACCTCGGCGGCGCCGAGGCCTTTGAGGTAGTCAGCCTCCGACACGCGCCCGGTGGACGCGATGACGTGATATCCGAGCCTCGAAAGCACGGCGGTGGCGACCGAACCGACGCCGCCGGCGGCGCCGGTCACCACGACAGGGCCGCTCGCAGGCGTCAGGCCATGCTTCTCCAGCGCCAGCACCGACAGCATCGCGGTATAGCCGGCGGTGCCGATCGCCATCGCATCACGCGTCGAGATGTTTTCCGGCAGCCTCACCAGCCAGTCGCCCTTGACGCGGGCCTTTTCGGCATAGGAGCCGAGATGGGTCTCGCCCATGCCCCAGCCGTTGCAGACGACCTTGTCGCCGGCCTTCCACGCCGGGTTTGAGGATTGTTCGACGGTGCCGGCGAAGTCGATGCCGGCGATCATCGGGAAGCGTCGCACCACAGGCGCCTTGCCGGTGACGGCCAGGCCATCCTTGTAGTTCAGCGTGGACCACTCGACCGCAACCGTGACGTCGCCTTCCATCAGTTCGGCTTCGTCGAACTGCGTCAGTGCGGCAGTAGTGCCCTTCTCCGCCTTGTCGATCCTGATGGCCTTGAACGTTCCCATGGCGAACTCCCCGGACTTTTCTCTGTCCGGAGTGTTTACCGCATCAGGCGGGTTGCGCAACCGGGCGCGCGACCGGCTGTTCGACGATCGGCAGGTTGATCAGCGCCGACATCACGCCAAAGAAGATCGAGAGCCACCAGATCGGCGTGTAGGAGCCGAACTGCTCGAACACCACGCCGCCGAGCCAGACACCAAGGAAGCCGCCGACCTGGTGGCTGACGAAGGCAAAGCCGTAAAGGGTCGCGAACCAGCGGGTGCCGAACATCAGCGCGACCAGCGCCGAGGTCGGCGGCACCGTCGAGAGCCAGGTCAGGCCGGTAGCGGCACCGAACACGATCGCCGAGAAGGTGGTGATCGGAAACGAGATGAACGCCAAGATCGACAGCGCGCGGGAAAAGTAGAGGATCGAGAGGATATAGCGCTTGGGATATTTGTTCTGCAGCCAGCCGACGCTGAGCGATCCGATGATGTTGAAAAGACCGATGGCCGCGACCACCCAGCCGCCGGTCGACGCCGCAACCCCGCGGTCGGCCAGATAGGCCGGCAGATGCACGGTGATGAAGGCAAGCTGAAAGCCGCAGGTGAAGAAGCCGAGCACCAGCAGCACGTAGGAGCGATGGCCGAACGCCTCCGCCAGCGCGGTCTTGAACGATTGCTCGTCCGCGGCAGGCGCATTCGATGCCGGCGCAGTCGATGGCGGCGTCGCGAGCGCGAGCGAGAGCGGCACGATCAAGAGCATCAGGAAAGCGAACACCGTCAGCGCCGCCTGCCAGCCGAAATTGTCGATCATCGCGACACCGAACGGCGCGAACAGGAATTGTCCGAACGAGCCGGCCGCGGTGCCGGCGCCGAGCGCCAAGCCGCGCTTCTCGGGCGGCAGCAGCTTGCTGAACGCCGACAGCACCAGGTTGAACGAACAGCCGGATAGACCGAAACCGATCAGAACTCCGGCGCCGAGATCGAGCGAAAGCGGCGCCGTCGAATATCGCATCAGGAGCAGGCCGCCGGCATAGAGCAGCGCACCGACGATCATCACACGAAGGATACCGAAGCGATCGGCGATGGCCCCCGCGATCGGCTGGCCCAGGCCCCACAACAGGTTCTGCAGCGCCAGCGCAAGGCCGAAGACGTCGCGTCCCCAGGCGAACTCGCGGCCCATCGGCTGGATGAAAAAGCCGAGGCTTGAGCGCGGGCCGAAGCTCAGCAGCGCGATCAAGCATCCGCAGATGATGATCACCAGCGGCGTCCGCCAGGTGCCAAGGCCGGAAGATGGACTGATGTCGCCGGTCGTTACAGTCATTTGTTTCCCCTGGACGATCGCCGCCCGGAATCGTCAGGCGAAACGTTACGGGGAGTTAATGCAGCTGCATGAAAATCCCAAGAGGGCGCGGAGAAAAATTTTCCGCTGCAGGGCAGCTCTGCAAAATTAGCGAGGGCAATGAGAGCAATTTGGTGGGCGTAGCCCTCGCAGGGACAACGGTTGCAATTACCGCTTCACGCTCGCCTGCTCGGCCGAGCTTTGCGCGGCTTCGGCGAGACTGGCGGAGATCGCCGCGGTTTGGGCCTGGGTTCCCCAACTCGGCGCGTCACTGCCGTTACCCCAGGCGCGCGGCCGGTAGAAGGTGTGCACGCCGGTCTTGTACATCTTCTTCATTTCATTGACCCAGGACGGCCGCACCCAATAGGCGTGGTAGTGCGTCGACTTGTCGACTTCCGGCAGCCAGAGCTGGCCGTCGAGCATCGCTTTCGCGATTTTTTGCGCGCGCTCCCACATGTCGGGTTCGCGAATGACGTCCTTGTTGTTGTCGCAGGCGAAGGTGAACTGGCAGGCCAGATGGCGGTGCTTGTTCTGGTAGACCACGCCGCACACGGTTTCGGGGTATTTACCCGAGAAGGCGCGGTTCAGCACCACCTGCGCCACCGCGATCTGGCCCCGCACCGCTTCGCCGCGGGCTTCGAAATAGATCGCTTCCGCCAGGCACTTCTCCGACTTGCCGCGCGACTTTTCGTCGAACAGGCCGAGACGTTCGGCGGGCGTCTTGGCACGCTGGTTGTCGGAATTGACCTCGCCCTTCGGCGCAACGCTCTCGCCCATCTCGCCGGCCCGCACCGGACCGTCGGCGTCGACCGGCAGCGAAGCCATCACCTTCATGTCGGGATCGGGAACAGCGCCCGGCATCACGATGACAGGCTCTTCGCCGGGTCGCCAGCGCTCGATGTTCTCCGGCGAGCCGAGCGACGAACCAAAGAACAGGCTGGAGGTCTTGAAGGAGAAACCATCGCGCGACGGCGCAGGCGCGCGCGCGGCCTCGCGCTTCTCCGGAACGGTCTTGAGACTGTCCTGCGGTTTGGTTTCGAGCGACAGCGACATGTCGTATTGCGCCAGCGGCGGCGCGCTCAGCGCGGCCTGCAGCTCGGGGTCGAGCGGCGCACGCTCGACGGACGGCGCCGTCTCGACGGTCTTGGCGCCCTTGACCGAAGTATTCGACGTCGCGGGGTCCTCGGTCGTCGGCGCGCGCTCAGCCGGGCTTGCGGTTTCGGCAGGCGGCGGCGTCACGACGAGGCGATCGCCTTTCAGCGTGCGATCGACCTTGGGAAAATCGGCGGCGTGATAACGCGGCGGCGGCGCGACGAGCGGATTGCGCGTCACTGATCCCGTGATGTCGATGCCCTGATTGTCGAGGCTGGCCAGCCGATAGGTCGCGGTTTGCGGCGAGGAGGTTCCGATCGGACGGCCGAAGGAGAATGTTGCGACCTGGATCGTGCCGGCGGAGGAGAACACCCGCTTCTGCCAGCGCTCGGCGACGCCGGGCTGGCGCGCCAGCAGCGAAGCAATATCCTGGTATCCGATCTCGGTCGGCATCAAAGCGAAGACGCAGAGACCGAGGCCGAAGGACGCGAACCGCGCGCCCTTCGGCTGGCTACGCAACACAAACATTGTACGCTCACGCAACGCTTACACGATCGAACGTCAGTACATCCGTGCAATTCGACCTTTTTTGTTGGTATCGAATTTAGGTTGCCGGGGAGTTAATCGACGTGGCCTGCGTGTCACACGCAAGAGATCGCGTAATTTTTGCGGTTCGCAAAAGAAGTGTTGGTAAACAGGCACGCGATGAAAGTGGTAAATATCCCGTCAACGAAGATGATGAAGAAAAATGTCAGGCGAAAACTTCTCCTGCGCATCTTTACGTGCACTGCGGTGCAGCACTGCCAAAGATGTCGAGGCAAGCTGCGTCCGCAGTTCCATCGTCATTGCGAGCGAAGCGAAGCATGATCGGCGTGATGCAGTCCGCGCTCCTACATGCAAGAACTGCACGCAAGAACGTAAATGCCCGGCACAAGGCCGGGCATGACGTCGTATCCGTTGATAGTGAGCGCTCTAACTACGCCTGGCTCGCAACCGTCTTGCCGAGCGCGGCCTGGGCTGCGGCAAGGCGGGCAATCGGCACGCGGTAGGGCGAGCACGAGACGTAATCGAGCCCGATCTCGTGGCAGAACGCCACTGAGGCAGGATCGCCGCCATGCTCGCCGCAAATGCCGACCTTGAGACCGGACCGGACTTTGCGGCCGCGGGTGACGCCGATCTTCACCAGTTCGCCGACGCCATCGCGATCGACCGAGATGAACGGATCGATTTCCAAAATCCCCTTGCTGACATAGGTGCCGAGGAAGCTTGCGGCGTCGTCACGGCTGATGCCGTAGGTGGTCTGGGTCAGGTCGTTGGTGCCGAACGAGAAGAACTCCGCAGTCTGCGCGATGTCGCCGGCCATCAGGCACGCGCGCGGCAACTCGATCATCGTACCAACTTGATAGGCCAGCTTCTTGCCGGTCTCCTTCATCACCGACTGCGCGGTGGCGTCGATGCGCGCCTTGACCAGATCGAACTCGGCCTTGGTCGCGATCAGCGGCACCATCACCTCGAGCCCGACGGCCTTGCCGGTGCGCTTTTCGGCTTCGACCGCCGCTTCGAAGATCGCGCGCGCCTGCATCTCCGCGATTTCCGGATAAGCAATGGCGAGGCGGCAGCCGCGGAAGCCCAGCATCGGGTTGAACTCGGCGAGATCGCGGGCGCGATCGGCGAGCTTGCGCGGATCGGTGTTCATCGCGCGCGCGACTTCCTCGATTTCGGCCTGGGTATGCGGCAGGAATTCGTGCAGCGGCGGATCGAGCAGACGGACCGTGACGGGCAGCCCCTTCATGATCTCAAACAGCTCGACGAAGTCCGCGCGCTGCATCGGCAACAGCTTAGACAACGCCGCGCGGCGCGACTGTTCGTCCTCGGAAAGGATCATCTCGCGCACGGTGCGGATGCGGGTTTCCTCGAAGAACATGTGCTCGGTGCGGCACAGCCCGATGCCCTCGCCGCCGAACTTGATGGCGGTGCGCGCATCTTCCGGGGTGTCGGCGTTGACGCGAACGCCCAGCTTGCGAACCTGATCGGCCCAGCCCATCAGGGTGCCGAATTCGCCCGACAGTTTCGGTTCGATCATCGGCATCCGGCCGGCCAGCACCTGGCCGAGCGAGCCATCGATGGTGATGACGTCGCCGGTCTTGAAGGTGCGCGAGCCGATGCTCATCGTGCCGCGGCCGTAATCGACGCGAATGGCGCCGCAGCCGGAAACGCAGGGCTTACCCATGCCGCGCGCGACCACGGCGGCGTGCGAGGTCATGCCGCCGCGGGTGGTCAAAATGCCTTCGGCGGCGTGCATGCCGTGAATGTCTTCCGGGCTGGTCTCGATCCGCACCAGGATGACATTGCGGCCGTCGGCCTGCAGCTTGGCGGCTTCGTCGGACGAGAACACGATCTCGCCCGATGCGGCGCCGGGCGAGGCCGGCAGGCCGGTCGCGATCACGTCGCGCTTGGCGTTGGGATCGATGGTCGGATGCAGCAACTGATCCAGCGAAGCCGGATCGATCCGCATCACCGCGTCCTTTTTCGAGATCAGGCCTTCATTGGCGAGTTCGACAGCGATGCGCAGCGCCGCTTTCGCCGTGCGCTTGCCGCCGCGGGTCTGCAGCATCCACAATTTGCCCTGCTCGACCGTGAACTCCATGTCCTGCATGTCGCGGTAGTGCTTTTCGAGCAGCGTGTAGAACCGCGTCAGCTCCTTGAACGCCTCCGGCATCGCGCTTTCCATCGACGGCTTGTCGGAGCCGGATTCCTGGCGCGCTTCCTCGGTAATGTCCTGCGGCGTGCGGATGCCCGCCACCACGTCCTCGCCCTGTGCGTTGATCAGGAATTCGCCGTAGAGCTTGCTCTCGCCGGTGGAGGGATTGCGCGTGAACGCGACACCGGTCGCGGACGTCTCGCCCATGTTGCCGAACACCATGGCCTGCACATTGACGGCCGTGCCCCAGGACTCCGGGATATCGTGCAGGCGGCGATAGGTGACCGCGCGCGCATTCATCCAGGATGAGAACACCGCGCCGATCGCGCCCCACAATTGCTCGTGCGGGTCCTGCGGGAAATCCTTACCCGTTTCGCGCGCCACGGCATCCTTGTACTTGCCCACCAGTTCGACCCAGTCGTCGCCGGAGAGATCGGTGTCGAGCGTATAGCCCTGGCCATCCTTGAAGGTATCGAGGATGTCCTCGAAGTGATGATGCTCGAAGCCGAGCACCACGTCCGAATACATCGTGATGAAGCGGCGATAGCTGTCATAGGCGAAGCGGCGATCACCGGAGAGTTCGGCGAGCGCTTCGACCGTCTTGTCGTTGAGGCCGAGATTGAGCACGGTGTCCATCATGCCCGGCATCGAGGCGCGGCCACCGGAGCGGACCGACACCAGAAGCGGATTCTTCGAATCGCCGAACTCCTTGCCGGCCAGCTTGCCGACATGGTCGAGCGCCTTCTCGACCTGCGTCTTCAGCGCGGCGGGATAGGATTTGTCGTGGGCGTAGAAATAGGTGCAGACCGAGGTCGGGATAGTGAAGCCCGGAGGCACCGGCAGGCCGAGATTGGCCATTTCGGCGAGGTTGGCGCCCTTGCCGCCAAGCAGGTCGCGCAGGCCCGCTTTGCCCTCCGCCTTGCCGTCGCCGAAGGTATAGACCCATTTGCCGGATTTTACCGCCTCAGCGGCCGGCTTGCGGACCACAGCCTTCTTGGCCGCGACCTTGGCGACCGGCTTGGCCGGGGGCTTCTTTAGCGCCTTACGGGCCGAAGGGGCCGCGGCGGCGGCCTTGGGTCGGGCCGATGGCTTTGATTTCGCTACAGATTTCACTGCAGCCTTCGCTACAGTTTTCTTGGACTTCGCGACGGCTTTGGCCATGGATTCCAGCTATCTAAAAAGGTGAGAAGATTGCGCGCCTTACACCATTTTGAGGGGTTCCGCGCAAGCCGCGAAAGCCTGCTTTCCCGCGCTAGAACTTGAACATCTTGAACACGCCGAGACCGGCCAGGCCGACGAAGATCAAATAGATGGCCACGATGAAATTCAGGAACCGCGGCATAATCAGAATCAAGACCCCCGCGATCAGGGCGACGATCGGGGAAATGTGCGCAGCGGTGATGGTCATTGAAATCTCCGGCTTATGAGGGGGAATCGAATCGAGGGCCGCAACTTAACCGCTGGCGCGGTTTGGGAATAGCAAGACGCTCACGGCTTCAATGGGTTCCCGCCTCCGCAACAATTCCCCAGAAATGCCCCGTATGAGGCCACGGTTTTCCGGAACAATGCCGCAGCGGATGAATTGGCCCCGCATCGTGCGCT
Source organism: Bradyrhizobium sp. URHC0002 (assembly GCF_054059515.1). NCBI lineage: Bacteria > Pseudomonadati > Pseudomonadota > Alphaproteobacteria > Hyphomicrobiales > Nitrobacteraceae > Bradyrhizobium > Bradyrhizobium sp. URHC0002. The sequence continues at coordinate 8,478,280 of NZ_JBSSCF010000001.1, forward strand.
GGCGAAAGCCGGCGCTCTTCTCGCGAAGGAGTTGACCATGCGGAACAGAGTACTTGCCATTGCGGCGATCGCCGGTGCGATGGCTGCCCCGATCGCGGCACAGGCGCAGACCACGATCACCACCGGCACCGCCGGCGGCAGCACGGTCGTCATCGGCGAACACGAAGGCATCGTTGCCAACCAGCGGCCGGCCTTCCGCGAATACATCGTGCGTGAACGCGTGCCGAACTATACGATTTCCGAGCGGGTGATCGTCGGCGGGGTGCTGCCGGAAACCGGCGTCACCTATTACGACGTGCCGCAAACGTTCGGAATGACGCCCTATCGCTACACCGTGGTGAATGGCCAGACCGTGCTGGTCGAACCGCGTTCGCGTCGCATCGTTCAGGTGGTCGATTGACCTCAGTAGCCTGAACGATTGGTCCGGGCGCCGCGCAAGCGGATGTGCGCGAGATACGACCGGACAAGAAGCCCCGCCCGGCGTCCCCTCCGGGCGGGGTCTTCTTTATTCCCGAATTTCCAGTCCCGGCTTCTTGACCACGAGCCGGTGAATCTTCTTCCCCGATGAGGCGCTGACCGCCTCTTCATCGAGCAATACCGTCGTCGCCTTCAGCTCTGTCAGCACCAAAGCGGCATCAAACGCCGCGTAAAGCCGCCCCTGCGCGTCGCGCTGATCGGCGCCCTCGGTCACGCGCCAGCTCAGATAGAGAATGCCGCTGGGCTTGACGATATCGAGCAGCCGGCGAACCGCCGCCGCAATCTGCTTGCGGTCGAGATGCATGATCACGGTTTCGCACAGGACGTTGTCGAAGGTACCGACGCCGCGCAGCTCGGGCAATTCGGCATGCGCGAACTTGAAGGAGGGATATCGCCGGCGCGCCTCGTTGAGCAGGCCTTCGGAAGGATCGAAGCCCACGGCCGAAAAACCGTTCGCGTGGAGCCAGGCGACCTCGCGGCCGCAGCCGCAGCCGATATCGGCCGAGGTTCCGCCGCGCACGAAAAACCGCTCGACGACTTCCTGCAGGTCGACGGGCGCCGGCTGACCGAGCCAATCCTTCGCGAACGCCGCCGCATCCAGGTCGTAAGCGGCGAGCGTCTGATGATCCATGATCTAGCCTTCGATCTTCGAAAAATCCGCAACCGCGCGGGTCGCCGCGCGGACCTCGTTCAGGAGTTTTAGTCGGTTCTCGCGCACCTTGGGTTCATCGTCATTGACCTTGACCTTATCGAAGAACGCATCGACCGCCGGACGCAGCTTGGCCATCGCACTCATTGCGCTGGCGAAATCTTCCTTCGCGACTGCAGCCCCGGCCTCGTTCTTGACCTGATCGATCGCCTTCGCAAGCGTCTTTTCCTCCGCCAAGTGGAGGAGCCCGGCATCCGGTGCGCCGTCGAACGTGCGCTTGTCCTTCTTCTCCTCGATGGCGAGGATGTTACTCGCCCGCTTGGTCCCTGCAAGCAGGTTCTTGCCGTCATCGGTTTCGAGGAACTTGCCGAGCGCCTCGACGCGGCGGACCACCAATAGAAGGTCGTCCTGGCCGCCGAGCGAGAACACGGCGTCCACGAGATCGTGACGCGCGCCCTGGTCGCGAAGCTGGACCTTCAGGCGGTCGGCGAAGAAGGAGAGGAGATCGCCCGGAAGTTTCTGGGCGTCGCCCTTTGCAGGCAAACCAGCCATGGTGGACTTCGCCACGTTCAAGATCGGCAGCCGAAGCGTGTTCTCGACGATCAGCCTGATGACACCCAACGCCGCTCTGCGAAGAGCATATGGATCCTTGCTTCCCGTCGGCTTCTCATCGATCGCCCAGAATCCGACCAGCGTGTCGATCTTGTCGGCCAGCGCAACCGCCACGCTTACTGGATCAGTCGGCGCGCGATCGGCGGGACCTTGCGGCTTGTAATGCTCTTCGCTCGCCGCAGCGACGGAGGCGTCTTCGCCTTGGGCCAGCGCGTAGTATTTTCCCATCAGGCCCTGTAATTCAGGGAACTCACCGACGACTTCGGTGAGCAGATCAGCTTTCGCCAGATGCGCGGCGCGCTTGGCCTTTTCGACGTCGGCGCCGACCAAAGGCGCGATCTCGGCCACTAGCCGTTCGATGCGCTTGATCCGTTCGGCCTGCGTACCGAGCTTCTCGTGAAACACGATCTGCTCGAACTTCGGCAGCCGCGCTTCCAGCTTCGTCTTCAGGTCGGTCTCGTAGAAGAATTTCGCGTCCGATAGCCGCGCGCGGATCACGCGCTCGTTGCCGGCGATGATCGTCTTGCCGCCGTCGGTGGCCTCGATATTGGCGGTCAGGATGAACTTGTTGGCGAGCTTCCCAGTCTTGGGATCGCTGACCACAAAGCATTTCTGGTTGTTTCTGATGGTGGCGCGGATCACCTCGCCCGGGATCGACAAGAATTCCTCGTCGAATGAGCCCATCAACGCGACCGGCCACTCCACGAGGCCCGCGACCTCGTCCAGCAGCACCTGGTCCTCGACCAGTTCAAAACCTTGCGCGAACGCCAACTGCTTGGCGTCGGCGAGGATGATGTCCTTGCGCGCCTGCGCGTCGAGCACGACCTTCGCCGCCTTCAGCTTGGCTTCGTAATCCTCGAAGCGGCGCACCGGGATCGCAGCCGGCGCCATGAATCTGTGACCGAACGTGGTCTGCCCGGCCTCGATGCCGTCGACGGAAAATTTTACGACGTCAGGCTCTTCGGTCTCCGGCCCGAAGGTGGCGATGATCGAATGCAGCGGCCGCACCCAGGAGAGCGAGCCGGATTTGGCCGAACGCTCGCCCCAGCGCATCGATTTCGGCCACGGGAAAGTTCTGACGATGACAGGCAGAATCTCGGCGATCACGTCGATCGCGGCGCTGCCGGGCTTTTCGATCAGCGCGATGTAGAAATCGCCCTTTGGGTCGCGCTGAATCTTTGCTTCATCGAGCGATTTGAGGCCGGTCGCTTTCAAAAAACCCTGCACGGCCGCATCGGGTGCGCCCATTTTTGGTCCGCGGCGTTCGGTTTTCAAATCAGGCTGCCGCGCCGGAATGCCGTGCACGGTCAGCGCCAGCCGCCGCGGCGTCGCGAACGCTTTTGCGCCTTCATAGACGAGGCCTTCGGCAACGAGCTTGTCGGTGACCATGCGGCGCAGATCGTCCGCCGCCTTGGCCTGCATGCGCGCGGGAATTTCCTCGGAAAACAGCTCCAGCAGAAGATCAGGCATCAGACCGCCCTGCCCGCTTCGGTGTGAACCCAGGCTTCGCCGCAGGCTTTTGCCAGTTCGCGCACGCGCATGATGTAGCTTTGTCGTTCCGTCACCGAGATCACGCCGCGGGCGTCCAGCAGGTTAAAGACGTGGCTCGCCTTGATGCACTGGTCGTAGGCCGGCAGCGCCATCAGATGCTCCTTCTGATTACCGCCCTCTTTCCAACCGGCCGCGAGATATTTCCGGCAGGCTTCCTCGGCCATCTTGAATTGCTCGAACAGCATCGTGGTGTCCGCATATTCGAAATTGTGCCGGGAGTATTCCTGCTCGGCCTGCAGGAAGACGTCGCCGTAGGTGACCTTGTCGGCGCCGTCGCGGCCGTTGAAGTTGAGATCGTAGACGCGGTCGACACCCTGCACATACATTGCAAGACGCTCGAGCCCGTAAGTGAGCTCGCCGGCAACGGGCGCGCATTCGACACCTGCGACCTGCTGAAAGTACGTGAACTGCGATACTTCCATGCCGTCGCACCAGCACTCCCAGCCCAGCCCCCATGCGCCGAGCGTCGGGCTCTCCCAATCGTCCTCGACAAAGCGGATGTCGTGCAGGCTCGAATCGATGCCGATCGCGGCCAGCGACTTCAGGTACAGGTCCTGAAGGTTCGGCGGCGACGGCTTCATGATCACCTGAAACTGATAATAGTGCTGCATCCGGTTGGGATTTTCGCCGTAGCGGCCGTCCTTCGGCCGTCGCGAGGGCTGCACATAGGCGGCGTTCCAGCGCTTGGGCCCGAGCGCACGCAGCGTCGTCGCGGGATGGAAGGTACCGGCGCCCATTTCCATGTCGTAGGGCTGCAGGATCACGCAGCCCTGCTCCGCCCAAAACCGTTGCAGGGCAAGGATGAAGCCCTGGAACGAACGTTCCGGGCGCATATGGGCAGGAAGTGCGTCCATCGGCAGAATCGGCCTCGCGAAGGGGGGTTTAAGAGCGCGGGACCGTATCGACGCGGAGGCAGGGAATCAAGGCGATGCCGGAGGTCCGGCATCGCCGAATTGGCAGTTTGTGTGGCTCGTCCTAGCCCGGCCGATAAGCCCCGGTGACGGGGTCGCGGCGCAGCGTCGGAATGTCGGCCGTCTGGCCCTCGGCAACGCGTGTCAGGCGCGCCTCTTCCAGTTCCCTGTTGATGCGGACGGCGGTCTTGTAGGCCCATCGAACCACGGCGAGCCCACCCAGGGCACCCGCGAATGCGACTAGCGGCGGCATCGGTCGATCCTTGTCGTTCACGTGTCAGCCCCCAATGGATCGCATTGTCGCCCAAGCCGGCCTGCGCCGCAATTCCGCTTTTGGGACTAAATGGCGCGGCTCGATGACCTCCAGTTGATTTCTAGAACCCGAATTTGGCCCAGATCGCCCGTGTCTCCAGGGCGGAAATCAGCTCGTCCGGCAGTCCCCCGATACCGTCGAAGGCGGCCAGCGCACCCGCCCCCGGCGATTTCCGGCCCAACAGGCCGGCCAGCATCCCGCTTGCGGGCGCGACGATGGGCGTCAGCACCTTCTCGCCGTAGCGCTCGCGCAGCGTCGACCTGATATCGCCGATCTTGTCCGCAAGGCCCAGCGACACGGATTTCTCACCCGCCCAGTATTCGCCGGTGAACAGGACGTCCTCGCTTCCCTTGAGCCGCGCACCGCGGGCTCCCTTGACCAGCGCGATGAAGATGGCGTGGATCTCGCGCTGGAGCGCCTTCAGGCGCGCCACGTCATCGGGGTCTTCGGGCAGGAACGGATCCAGCATCGCCTTGTGCTCGCCTGCCGTGTAGAGCCGCCGCTGGACACCAATTCGCTTGATCAAGTCCTGAAAACCGAAACCGCCGCCGACCACGCCGATCGAGCCGAGGATCGAGGACGGATCGCAAAATATCTCGTCGCCGGCGCAAGCAATCATGTAGCCGCCGGATGCCGCGACGTCTTCGACGAACACCAGCACCGGCAGTTTCTTTTCCGCGGCGAGCTGCCTGATCCGAAGATAGATCTGGCGCGATTGCACCGGCGAGCCGCCGGGCGAATTGATCACCAGCGCCACCGCCCTGGCGTGCTTGGTGGCGAAAGCGCGTTCGAGGGTCTTGGCGATGCCCGCCAGCGTCAGGCCCGGCCGCAACGGCGTCACCGCACCGATGACACCCGACAGGCGCACCACCGGGACGACCGCGGCGTCGCGCCGGAATTTTGCCGGAATGAGTTGCTTCACCCTGGCCAAGAGGTTCGGCAATCCCGCGCGATCACTTATTTGTTCACTCATGCCGTTACCTCACCTGTACTGAACGATTTTGGGGGGGATTGTTTCTCTTGGCCGATGGAGGGCATTGGCCTGAAAGGACTTACACAAAAGATTGTTCGGTCCCGACAACATCGTTACCTCGAATTAACCATTTTTTATCGCACCACTGTCATTGCAAAGGCTGAAACCCTTTTCGGGCTGGAAGCCTTTTGCATTGCAGATGCCAAAGCTGCAATGCCGCAGCGGAGACTGACATGAAAATCTATCTGCTGATCATGCTCATCGGCAGCCTTCTGGCCGCGATCCACTTTACATCGGCGCCCAAACAACAGTCAGAGACGCTTCCGCAATAGCGTCCTGTTCGAGGAAGCCAGCTTTACGGGCTCGCGAGCGGCAAGCTCCCCTTCCCGGCCAAAATCTCCTGCACCCTTTTATTGGGCACGCCTGACTCATCATTGAGCATCAGGGCGGGATGGATTTGCGTCGGCGCCCGCCCGCCCTTGGTGGCGCGAACCAGGATGCGGTTGGCAGGCCCCCGTGCGTCGCCGTGAACCGGCAGGACCTGCAAGCTCCCGAAACCGTGATCGAGCGCCGAGAGCACCTCGGCAATTCCATCGGCGCGCCAGATCAGCGTCAGCGCTCCCCTCGATCTGAGAATGCGCCTCGCCGCATGAACCCATTTCGAGAGCGTCGTTGCGGTCGCCATATGCGCGATCCCCCGCGCCGTGTCCGGCGAAACGCGATGCCGCGCGGGATCGTTGAAGGGCGGATTCATCAGCACCGCATCGACGCTGTCAGGAGCCAGGCCGGCAGCGGCAAAGGCTGCGGCATCGGTCTCCGCATCGAGCACGATCACATCAGCTTGAATCGCATTGGCGTCCGCATTGGCGCGCGCAAGCCCTGCCAGTGCCGCATCGATCTCGACCAGAACCAGATCGATGCCGGCCACGCGCCTGGCAACCGCCAGGCCCGCGACCCCCACACCGGCGCCGAGGTCGGCGACGCGGTCGCCCGGACGGGCTGGCGTCGCCGCCGCCAGCAGCACCGCATCGTGACCGGCGCGATGTCCCGATTTCAGCTGCTTCAGACGCAATTGCCCGCCGAGAAACGCATCCTCGGTCAGTTCGAGGACGGGGTCAGTCATCGGGGCGCAATTCGTGGGCCAGGCCCGCCTCGGCCAGCAACTGACGGGCCTCGCGATTGTCATCCTCGTGAACCAGGATACGGCGCGGCAGGATGCCGAGCGACCCCTCGATGACGCTCATGTTCTGGTCCAGCACCAGATGATGGATATTGGCGCCGTCGAGCAGCGCGCCGACTGCGGAAACCAGCACGATATCGTTGGTTCTGACCAATTCCCGCACGCGACGCACTCCTTTTCGCCCGGGTGCGACGGCGGCGCACGGTCTGTCAACCGCTACCTGCCCTTGCCGCCTCAGCCGGCACTTTCTATTGTAGAACAAGGATAGTGCGAATTGGCCAAAATTGGAGACCTGCGTGGCGGTTATTGTACCCTTCGAAAGCCCAAACGCTTCGATCGATGCCCTGGTCGGGCTCGTCGCCGCCGACATGGAGCGGGTCAACGCCACGATCCTGTCGCGGACGGGGTCGGAAGTCACCATGATTCCGGAAGTCGCCAACCACCTGATCTCATCCGGTGGCAAACGTCTCCGCCCGATGCTGACGCTGGCGATGGCCAACCTCACCGGCTACTCCGGCGACGGCCATATCAAGCTCGCCGCCTCGGTCGAGTTCATGCACACCGCAACGCTGCTGCACGACGACGTGGTCGACGAGAGCGAACTGCGCCGTGGCAAGCTGTCGGCGCGGATGCTGTGGGGCAATGAAGCCAGCGTGCTGGTCGGCGACTTCCTGCTCGGCCAGGCTTTTCGCATGATGGTCGAGGTCGGCTCGCTGCGTGCGCTGGACATTCTCTCCTCCGCCGCGGCCACCATCGCCGAAGGCGAAGTAATGCAGCTTGCGGCCGCCAAGAACACCGCGACCACCGAGGACGAGTACCTCGCCGTCATCCGGGGCAAGACGGCCGAACTGTTCGCCGCGGCTTGCGAGGTCGGACCCGTGATCGCCAACCGGCCGAAGGCCGAGCAGACCGCGTGCCGCTCGGTCGGCATGAATCTCGGCATCGCGTTCCAGCTCGTCGACGACGTGCTGGACTATGGCGGCAAGGCCGCGAAACTCGGCAAGAACATCGGCGACGATTTCCGCGAGGGCAAGATCACGCTGCCGGTGGTGCTGGCGTTCCGCCGCGGCAATGACAGCGAGCGCAAATTCTGGGTCAAGGCGCTGGAGCGTGGCGAGATCGGCGACAGCGACCTCGATCACGCCATCGGCCTGATGACCAAGCACCGCGCGCTGGAAGACACGATCAGCCGCGCCCAGCATTACGGCGCAATGGCCGTCGACGCGCTGGCGCTGTTCCCTGCCTCGCCCATGAAGACGGCGCTCGAACAGGTCGTGGCGTTCTGCCTGGCGCGGTCGCATTGATTCCGCTTCCGTCATACCCCGCGAAGGCGGGGTATCCAGTACGCCGCGGCTTCTCAACGGAACACTGATGCCTCTGGAATACTGGATCACCCGCCTTCGCGGGTGATGACAGCATCCCAGTGGCGGCAATCGATGGGTTTCGCTGCGCTCTACCCATCCTACAAAGAGAGATCGCATTGAGCGGCACCAATTTCACATTGTTCCTCCTGGCCGCCCTTGTCATCGCCGCCGTCCCCGGTCCTGGAATCTTTTACGTCGCGGCAAGGACGCTGTCGGGCGGCAAGCGAGCCGGCATCGCCTCGACATTTGGAACGGCGCTCGGCGGGCTGGTGCATGTGATCGCGGGCGGGCTTGGCGTCTCGGCGATCATCCTTGCCAGCGCCGAGCTGTTCACCGCGCTCAAATTCGTCGGCGCGCTCTATCTGGTCTGGCTGGGCCTCAAGACGTTTCGCGAAGCGCGCGATCTGCTGCCGCAACAGGCCATCGCTGTCCGCGCACACCACGTGTTTCGGGAAGGCGTGCTGGTCGAAGCCCTGAACCCGAAGACCGCCGCCTTCTTTCTGGCTTTCATTCCGCAGTTCATCGATCCAGCCGGCGGCTACATCGCGCTCCAGTTCATCACGCTCGGCCTGATCTCGGTGGCCCTCAACACGCTGGCCGATGTCGTCGTGGTGATGATGGCCGCGACGGCGCGCGCCAGTCTCACGCGCCGGCCACAGCTGCTGCAGCGCCTCAGGCAGGGTTCAGGCCTGTTCATCGCAGGCCTCGGCATTTCGCTGGTGTTCGCGCGGCGGCCGGCGAGTCCGTAGGGTGGGCAAAGCGAAGCGTGCCCACCATTCACTCGTCATTGGGATAGATGGTGGGCACGTCGCTGACGCTCCTTTGCCCACCCTACGAAGACAGCGTTAGCTCAGCGTGCCCGCATGCACCCACCAGCCGGGGTGGTCGCGCCGGAGCTTCTCTGCCGCGCGGCCGGCTTCGGCGGTGTTCTCATAGATCGCAAAGCAGGTGGCACCCGATCCGGACATCCGCGCCAGCCAGGCGCCGTTGGTCGCATTGAGCGCCGCGATGACCTCAGAGATCACGGGCTGGACCCGCATGGCGGGCGCTTCCAGATCGTTGGAACTGGCGGCGAGCGCTTCAACCCAATCTTCAAGAGATGCCTTCTCATCGGGCCAGCGGTCCTGCAGCAGCACGTCGGTGGCGCCGACCAGCAATTGACCGTTGCGCAGGCCGAGCGCCTTGAAGACGTCGCTGGTCGCGACGGGAACGCCGGGATTGACCATCACGCAGGGCATTTTCGGCAGGCTGAGCGGCTGCAGCGTTTCGCCGACGCCGGTCATGACGCAGCCGAGTGAGTTGACGCAGACCGGCACGTCGGCGCCGGTCAGTCGCGCGACCTCGATGATGCGGGGATCGTCGAGCGCGAGCCCGTTCAGCTGCGAAAGCAGCCGCAGGGCGGCTGCGGCATCGGCCGAACCTCCACCGATTCCGGCCGCCACCGGCAAGACCTTGTCGAGCGAGAAACTGCCGGCCTTCATGTCCGGTACGCGCTCGGCCAACAGACGCGCGGCCTTGAGCACCAGATTGTCCGACGTCTCGCCGCAGGCCTGCGCCAGCGGTCCCGTCATCTTCAAATTCAGGTCGGAACCAGGCGTCAACGTCAGCCGGTCGGCGCAGTCGGCGAACGCCACCACGCTTTCGAGATCGTGATAGCCGTCTGCACGGCGGCCATTCACCCGCAAGGTCAGGTTGACCTTGGCACGCCCTTCATCACTCAGTCCCGGCATTGCCAAACGGCCCCCAAAGTCCTCAACCGCCCTTGCCGTCTTCTTTCTTCTTGTCGGCGGAAGCCGCAGAAGAAGTATCGTCGGGCAGACCGTTGGCAATCTTGGCTTCAATCTTCGGCAATTCCTCCGCCTCGGGCTTGAGGTCGCGGGCATGGGCCCACTGGAATTTAGCTTCCAGTGTCCGCCCGACGCGCCAATAGGCATCGCCGAGATGGTCGTTGATGGTCGGATCCTCGGGCTTGAGATCGATCGCGCGCTCGAGATTCTTTACTGCGTCCTCAAAGTTTCCGATCCGGTAGAACGCCCAGCCGAGCGAATCCACGATGTAGCCGTCGTCGGGCCGCTGATCGACGGCACGCTTGATCATCTTCATGCCTTCGTCGAGGTTGATGCCCTGGTCGATCCAGGAATAGCCGAGATAGTTCAGCACATGCGGCTGCTCGGGCTGCAGCTCCAGCGCCTTGCGCATATCGACTTCGGCCTTGTTCCACTGCTTGGAACGTTCCTCGCAAATGCCGCGATAATAGTAGGTGACCCAGGTGTTCTTGTCCGTCACCCCGGGGTTCGCGTCGATCGCCTGCGTGTAGGTCCCGGCGCAATCGCTGAACTTCTTCCGGCCGCGCTCGATGTTGCCGAGCGCCATGATGGCTTCGATATCTTTCGGCGCTTCCGCGGTGACGCCCTTGAGGATCTTGATCGCCTCTTCGCTGCGGTCGGCGGCGTCGAGATTGGTGGCAAGCTGGATCTGCGCGTTGCGCTTGAGCGGCGAACTGGCCGGCATGCGCTCGTAGACCTTGATCGCCATCTGAGGCTTCTTCACGGACTCATAGAGATCGGCGAGCGACAACAGCGCCAGCGGATGGTTGGGCTGCAGGTAGAGCGCGAGCTGCAAATAGACCAGCGCGAGATCCTCGCCGCCGCGGCGGGTCAGCGTGGCGCCGATGCCGTACAGCGCTTCGGCCGCGCCGGCCTGCGCCGAATCGACCAGCGGCGGCAGCTTCTTGCCGGCCTTGGTGTCGCGCAGCCCTTCCTGCACCAGCGGATGCCGCGGCAGCTTCTTGTCGAACGCTTCGTAGATGCCGGCCGCCGCAGCGCCGTCCTTGTTGCGCGACAACCAGCGCGCATAGGCGTCGGACACGCGCAGCATCGAATCGTCGAGCTTGTAGGCGCGCTCGAACCGCGTGCCCGCATCCTTGTCCTTGCCGGAAATCTCGAGGACCATCCCGGTGTGGAGATCCTTGAAGATCGGATACCATTCAGGGCCGGTCAGCTTGTCGATACCTGCAACCGCCGCCTTGGCATCGCCCGCGCCGTAGTTCGCCCAACCCGACAGCAGCGTCGCCACCAGGTCGGTAATCGGCCCGCGGATCGACTGGTTGATGTTGAGCTGCGCGGCGGCATATTTCTTCTGCTTGAGGTCACGCACGCCGACGACCAGCCGCGCAACGCGGTTCGCCTTGTCCATCGTCAGGATGCGATCGGCAAGCTTGACCGCTTCATCGATGTCGCCATCGGCCAGCGAGGAGATAAAGGCGCGGTCCAATGAGTTCGTTGTTCTTGGGATCGGTGCGCAGCGCGGAGCGATAGAATGCGGCGGCGGAAGCGGCGTCGCGCTCGACGCTGGCGTGGCGCGCGGCCAGATAGCTGCCGGACGTCGTCAGCGATTTCAGGTCGGCCTTGCTCGGGAACTGCGCGGAGTTATCTCCCGTGTGTTCGGGCGTCTGGGCCAAAACCGCAGCCGGTGCGGCCAGTGCGGCGAGAGTGACTGCGGCGAAGGTCCAACGATTCATACGAATGGAAAGCATCACGGTTCGCCTAGCTCCAGGATGTATGGCGGGATCGTTACGATCGGTCTCGAATGCAAAGCCAAGCGGCGGCATCTCGGGCAGCGACAATGCCGCTTTTGGCCCTCAACCGCAAGGATAGGGGTTGGCGAATCGATTGGCAGATTAGGCCCTTAGGGCTCCAATTTAGCCAGCCCAACCCGGAAACGCTTTTACTGTGGCGGTATCGTGGCCGGAGGCGGTATCACCCTCCTCCACCTCACGCAATCGTGGTCCACGGCCTCTCTACATGCCCTGATAGTTGGGCCCGCCGCCGCCCTCCGGCGGAACCCAGGTGATATTGCCGTTCGGGTCCTTCACGTCGCAGGTTTTGCAGTGGACGCAGTTCTGGGCGTTGATCTGGAAGCGCGGACCTGCGGCCTCCTCGACCCACTCGTAAACGCCGGCAGGGCAATAGCGGTTCGACGGACCGGCATAGACATCGTGCTCGGAGATCTTCTGCAGGTTCATGTCGGCGACCTTGAGATGAACCGGCTGGTCCTCTTCATGGTTGGTGTTGGAGAGGAACACCGAGGACAGCTTGTCGAAGGATAGCTTGCCGTCCGGCTTCGGGTAGGCGATCGGCGCGTGCGTCTTCGCCGCATCCAGGGTCTTGCGGTCGGGTTTTGCGTGCGACTGGGTCCCGAACAGCGAGAAGCCCAGCGTGTTGCACCACATGTCGAAGCCGCCGAGCGCAACGCCGATGATGGTGCCGAACTTCGACCATAGCGGCTTGACGTTACGGACCCGGTGCAGGTCTTTGCCGACGGCGGAATCACGCCAGGCGTTTTCGTATTCGGCCAGTTCGTCATTGGCGCGGCCGGCGCCGAGCGCGGCCGCGACATGTTCGGCGGCGAGCATGCCGCTGCCCATCGCGTTGTGCACGCCCTTGATGCGCGGCACGTTCACAAATCCCGCCGCACAGCCGATCAGGGCGCCGCCCGGGAAACTCAAGCGCGGCACCGACTGATAACCGCCCTCGGTGATCGCGCGCGCACCATAGGAAATCCGCTTGCCGCCTTCGAATACCGTGCGAATGGCAGGATGCGTCTTGAAGCGCTGGAATTCGTCGAACGGCGACAGATAGGGATCGTCGTAATTGAGATGCACGACAAAACCGACCGCCACCTTGTTGTCGTCGTAATGGTAGAGGAACGAGCCGCCGCCGGTCGAATTGTTCAAGGGCCAGCCGAACGAATGCTGGATCAGGCCCTTTTGGTGCTTGGCGGGATCGATCTCCCAAACCTCCTTCAACCCGATGCCGAATTTCGGCGGCTCGCTGTTGGCGTCGAGCGAGTATTTCGCAATCAGCTGCTTGCTCAGGCTGCCGCGCGCGCCTTCGGCGAACAGCGTGTACTTGCCGAGCAATTCCATGCCGCGGGTGAAGGAATCCTTTGGTTTGCCGTCCCTGCCGATGCCCATGTCGCCGGTCGCAATGCCACGAACCGCACCATTGTCGTCGTACAGCACTTCGGCCGCGGCAAAGCCCGGATAGATTTCGACGCCGAGCGCCTCCGCTTTCGGCCCCAGCCAGCGGCAGACATCGCCAAGCGAGCCGATGTAGCAGTGATGGTTGCTCATCAACGGCGGCATGGCGAAGCCCGGCAACCGGATCGCGCTGGTCGCGGTGGTCCAGTAGAAGCGGTCGTCCTTGACCTGGGTCTTCAGCGGACAATCGGCATCCTCGCGCCAATCCGGGATCAACTTGTCGAGGGAGACCGGATCGATCACGGCGCCTGACAGGATATGCGCGCCGACCTCGGAACCCTTCTCCACCACGACGATGCTGAGATCGGCATTGAGCTGCTTCAGCCGGATCGCCGCGGCGAGGCCCGACGGCCCGGCGCCGACGATCACGACGTCGAATTCCATGGATTCGCGGGGAGGAAGTTCTTCTGCACTCATGATCTGATCTCAGCCCGATTGAGAACGGCTCTAAGGGCTCGTTGTTTCCGATTTTTGCGGGGAGGACAACCATGGAAATGCAATGCGGGGCGTTTCACGCCGGCTCGATCCATATTAGATTGGCATAATGGATTTGATCCCCGAACCCGCGCCTAATATTCGGCAATTGCTGGCCTTTTATCTGGAGGCCGGGGTCGATTGCGCGTTGGCGGACGAGCCGGCCGATCGGCTGAGCGAGCCCGACGCCCCTGCCGCCCCGGTCCCGCTCCGCGAGACGGCGCCACCCCGCCCGTTGCAGGAAATGCCCGCCGCGACACCGGCAGTTCCGCGCAGCGAAATAGCGCTCCCGCCGGAAGCCGCCATCGCCATCGCGCGCGACGCGGCGCGAACGGCGCCGACGCTGGAAGCGCTGCGCGCGCTTTTGGAAAATTTCGAGGGCTGCGCGCTCAAAAATACCGCGACGCGGCTGGTGTTTGCCGACGGCAATCCGCAAGCGCGCATCATGTTCGTCGGCGAAGCGCCCGGGCGCGACGAGGACATCGAGGGCCTGCCGTTCGTCGGACGTTCCGGCAAATTGCTCGACCGGATGATCGCGGCGATCGGCCTCGACCGCAGCAAGGCCTACATCGCCAATGTCATTCCCTGGCGGCCGCCCGGCAACCGGACGCCGACGCCGCAGGAGACGCAAATCTGCCTGCCGTTCATCCAGCGACAGATCGAACTGGTAAACCCGGACGTGCTGGTGACGCTCGGCAATCCCTCGACGCAAACGCTGCTGTCGACCCGCGAGGGCATCATGAGGACGCGCGGAAAATGGTTCGACTACGACACCGGCACGCGCACCATCCGCGCCATGGCGACGTTCCATCCGGCGTATTTGCTGCGCTCGCCGTCCTACAAGCGGATGTCGTGGCAGGATCTGCGCGCGATCGCGAAGGCGCTGGAGCAGCCACAGTCCTCATCCTGAGGAGCACGCGTCAGCGTGCGTCTCGAAGGATGGCCACGGGCTTCATGGTTCGAGACGGCGCTCCGCGCCTCCTCACCATGAGGAACACAAACTACGGCGCCTTCGGCCGCACGATGGCCCAGCCGACGCGCAGCAGCGGCTGGCGGCCGTTCACCATCCATTCGAAGGCGCGCGGCACTTCCGGCACCAGGCCTGGAAACCGCTGCGCGATCTCGGGCGGCGGCGTCCCAGAGGTGTCGGAGGCGCGCCAGACCACGACGCCGCCGGTCTGGTTGAATTTCGCGACCGACAGCCATGGCGTCCGTTCCGGCGTGGCGTCGAGCAGCAGATGCGGGCGGCCGCGGCTCATCGCGATGAAACTCGCCAGTTGCGGATCGCCGGCCACGGCGCGCAGCCGCTGATTGGTTCGCCGTTCGAAATTGTCGCCGAAGAATGCGGCAATCGCTTTCGCCGGCAGCGAGGTCGGCACTTCGGCAGCGCTGGTCCACGGCAGAAGAACCGTGGTTGCGATCGCGACGAGAGCGGGAGCGGCGAGCGCCGCGGCCCAAACCGTGCGCAGCACGCGCTGGCGCCGCAGGTGGATCAGATCGCCGGTCGCCACGACCACGGCAAGCCCCGACATCAGCAAGGCAACGCCTGCGCCGCCTACGACGTGGTCGAAATTGAACAGCCCGGCCAGGAAACTTCCGAGCAGCGCCGGGGCGATGGCGAAGAAATAGACGAAGTCGCACGCCAGCGGATCGACCGGTGGCCGGTAGATGATCGGCGCTTCCTCGGCATGGCGGGCGAACCAGCCGGAGTTGAGGATCGCCAGCAGCACGATGGCGGACATCGCGAGCACCAGACCAACGAGCAGCTCGCCCCATTGCAGGGCGCGCGCGCCGAGATCGGAGATCGCGGGCCACGGCGGCATGGCGAGTGCGTCGGCGCGGAGCAGCCAGATCAGGTAGGGCAACACCAGGACAACGATCACGAGCAACGCATAGAGCGGATCGAGCGACATCAGCACACGCCGGCCGCGCGGGGTGGCAACGGCAAATCCGGCGAGCAGCAGCAGTAACCCGGGCGCCGCCGACGTCGTCAGCAGCAAAAGCCCGGCCTCGATCGACCAGGCGAACCACGCGTTGCGCCGGTTCTGGCCGATCAATTGCCAGGAATGCAGCAAAAGCAGCGCCCATAGCGGGCGCGCCAGCACCAGCGGGCCGAACTCGACGCCGGGCGAACTGAACGCCACCACCGTCATCGAGAGCAATACCGCAAGCACCGCCTGCTGCCCGCCGATGATCGCGCGGGCCAGTTGATAATAGATCCAGAAAGTGACGACGGCGCAGACTTGCGCCAGCAGATAGACGCCGAACATGGTGTTGCCGGCGGCGCGGAAGGCGATGTCGGCGAGCCAGAACGCCAGCGGCGGACCGAGCCAGGTTCCGACCTGGTATTCCCGGCCGAAGGCCACCACGGTCGCAACGTCGCCGGGGGGGCTCGGATAGAGCAGCATCGGCAGGATCAGCCAAAGTCCGGCCTGGGCCAGCACCACGATCCAGACCACCAGCCGCGGCCGGGCGCGGATCAGTTCGACAACGAGCGAGGTGAAGCGCATGAAACGTCCGAATGCCCGGGCCGAGCAGCCCTGTCCTTAAGGGACGTTTGATAGAGCGCACGAGCCGCCGAGGCAACCGGCCTCAGATCGTGACTGAAATCTCGGAAGTAATCTCCCCATCGACGGTAAAGAGATCGGGCTCGACCGTCTCCTCGACTGTCTCGGGGTAATGTTTCAGCCGCGCGGCAATGACCGGCGCGAAAAATCGGCGATGGTGGATGCTGGGACCTAACCGATCGAGCGCCTCGCGATGTTCCGGCACGGCGTAGCCCTTGTGGTTTTCGAAGCCGTAGCCCGGGCAATCCAGCGCCAGCGCGCTCATCAGGCGGTCGCGCGTTACCTTGGCGATGATCGAGGCGGCCGCGATCGACATGACAATGCCGTCGCCGCCGATCACCGCGTCACAGTCGCAAGGAGCGTCGATCTTGTCGCGGCCGTCGACAAACACGTGGTTCGGCATCTCGGGCAGCGCACGGACTGCGCGGGCCAGCGCCCAGAGCGAGGCGCGCAGGATATTGTCACGATCGATCCGCGCCGGCGAGGCAAAGGCGACCGCAAAGGACGACGTCGCGCAGATCTCCTCGAACAATTCCTCGCGGCGTTCCGCGGTCAGCCGCTTGGAATCGTCGATCCCCTTCGGGATTCGCTTCGGGTCCAGCACCACGGCGGCCGCCACCACCGGACCCGCCAGCGGACCACGCCCGGCCTCGTCGCAGCCGGCCACCGGCCAAACGCCGCGCTTGATTAGCGCCCGTTCGCGGCGAAAGCTCGGCGGCGCGACCGCGATGACGCCCTTCGGCAGCTCGGCCTGTTCCCTGCCGGCCTTCCTGTCAGTTCTCTTGGCGGACTTGTCTCGAATCATGGCCGGGATCGTGCGAAAGCGCGCGCCGGCGCGCAACCGGAAACCTGGCACAATTCCCGTTATTCAGCGCGACGCCTTCGCCACTCTGCGGCCTCAATCACATAAACGCTCCGGCTTCCGCGCCTGGGGTCCGCTATCGTCTCCAGATGGCGCATGCCGAGCTTCTCGAGCGCGTGAATGGACGGCGCATTTCGCGGATCGACCAGCCCGAGCAATCTGCCGCATTTGAGTTGGTCGAACCCAAAGGCGAGTTGCGCCTCGCCGATTTCGGTCGCGATCCCCCTGCCCCATACCCGGCGCGCCAGGACAAACCCGATCTCGAAATCGTCGGCTCCCAACGCGTCGCATGGAGACAAGCCGGCAAAGCCGATGATTTCGGCCGCGGGCTTTTCCGTCAAAACCGCCATGCCCGTGAGGCTGCTGCCGAAGGTGAAGAACCGCCGGATGAAATCTTCGGCGGCATCGCCCGCCATCGGCGCTCCGGAAAATGCAAAGCGCATCACACCGCTGTCGCCAAGGACCAGATTCTGCAGAATCGATATATCCGCTTCGAGCGTCGCGCGAAGAATCAGGCGCGGCGTCGTCAAGATGACGAGCGGCGGCTGTTCCGATGCTGACCCGGACTTCTGCTTCATCACGCCGCAATACGGCAATTCGCCGGCAGAGAGAAGCGGCGCGGCCATGACATGCTTCGCTCGCAATGACGATAACTATCTAGAACAAACTCAGTTGCTGGCCGCTTCGGTTGGGCTTGACGAAATGGTCGGTCGTCAGTTTCAAGCGGCGCTTGTTGAGGCCGAGCTTTTCGCAGGCGATTTCGAACCGGCGTCCGATCATCCAGGCCATCGGCCCGGTGCCCTTCATCCGCGTTCCCCATTGCGAGTCGTAGTCGCGCCCGCCGCGCATGTCGCGGATCAGGGTGAAGACGTGACGGTAACGGTCGGGATAGTTCGCCATCAGCCATTCGCGAAACAGGTCGCGCACTTCCAGCGGCAGCCGCAGCAGCACGTAGCTTGCCTCCTTGACGCCGGCATGGGCTGCGGCATCGAGAATGCGCTCGATCTCGGAATCGTTCAGCGCGGGAATCACCGGGGCGACCATCACGGTCGCGGGAATGCCGGCTTCCGACAATTGCCGCAACGCCTCCAGCCGCTTCGGCGGCGTCGAGGCGCGCGGCTCCATGGTGCGCGCAAGCTTGGGATCGAGCGTGGTGACCGAAATCGCGACCTTGGCCAGATTGCGCTTCGCCATGCGCTGCAGAATATCGATGTCGCGCGTCACCAGCGCCGATTTGGTGACGATGCCGACGGGATGGCCGGCTCGATCCAGCACTTCGAGAATGCCGCGCATGATTTTGTATTCGCGCTCGATCGGCTGATAGGGATCGGTGTTGGTGCCGATCGCGATCATGCGCGGCTCGTAACCCGGGGCGGCCAGTTCCTTCTCGAGCAGTTCCGGCGCGTCCGGCTTGGCGAGCAGCTTGGATTCGAAATCGAGCCCCGGCGACAGGCCGAGAAAGGCATGGGTCGGCCGCGCGAAGCAATAGACGCAGCCGTGCTCACAGCCGCGATAGGGATTGATCGAACGGTCGAAGCCGATGTCGGGCGAGTCGTTGCGGGTGATGACCTTGCGCGAGGTATCGAGCGAAACCGTCGTCTTGAACGGCGGCAGTTCGTCCAGGCTCTGCCAGCCATCGTCGAAGGCGACCCGCGCTTCGGCCTCGAACCGGCCGCTCTGGTTGGATTGCGCCCCGCGGCCGCGCCGTCGCTTGCTTTCAATGGCGACCGCGAGCTCGGGAAAAGGTGTCGCACCCGCCGGTTCGGAGGGCGCCGTGACCGGCGGGTGCTTGAGGGCATGAGAGGATGCTGGGCTCATGAAGAGAACATAGCACGCAAATAGAACAAATCAAGAACACACATTCGCGTGTCCACCGCAACCCGGAGGCTGCTGGCTTCGTAATTCGGGGTCGTCGAAGCCTACGATCGCCGTCTCACGGCCCGTTCGATCGCAACCCAACCAGCCTGGAGCGAACAAAATGTCGAAAACGTTTCTAAAGACCGCTGCCTTCGCACTTGTTATCGCGGCCGTCACCTCGCTGGGAGCCTTGACCGCCCGGGCCGACGCCAATGCGCCGGTGTGCGCCAGGACCTACAGCGAGGGCGGGGGAACCACCCAATGCGATTTCGCCACCTATGCGCAGTGTATGGCAACAATCTCGGGGCGAGGCGGTTCGTGCTCGGACAATCCCTATCGAGGCCCGAGGATGCCGGATCGCGCTGACGGCCGCGTTCGGCGCCGCTGACTAGATCCGGCCAACCATGCCGCTTCTGGTCGCCCGCGGACAATGTTAATCCGGGCCGGGACGGACGCCGCGCGATGACCGCCGGAGGTTGCCGCAAAAAACTGCACGCCAACGGCTGCTTTGATTGTGACAAGGTGATAACAGTGCAGCGTTTTTGCCCCTATGAGCCACCGAAGCCTCATTCATGTTGAGCGTGATCATTCCAACCGAAGGCGTCGAGCAGCCCGCCGTCGCAACGCTGGCGGCGCTGGTGCCGGGCGCCGCAGCCGGCATCATCCGCGAGGTGCTGTTGGTCGACCGGGCCGGCAACGGCGTGATCGAACGGGTGGCCGACGTCGCCGGCTGCCGCTTTCTCGGGTTTGAAGGAACACGCGCCGCGGCGCTGGCCGCCGGTGCGCGCGCGGCGCGCTCGCCATGGCTCATGTTCCTGCATGCCGGCGCGGTGCTCGACAGCGGCTGGATCGAAGAGACCACGCAGTTCATCCAGAACGTATCGAGCAGCGACCGGCCGCGCGCCGGGGTGTTTCGCTACGCCCGCTCGCCCTATGCCGAAACGCGGCTGCGCGACGGCTTCAAATTCGTCGCCCGGATGATTGCCGGACCGTCGGCGGAACAGGGACTTCTGATCGCGCGCGATCATTATGAACGGCTTGGCGGCTACCGGCCGGATTCCCGCCGTTCCGAGACGCGGCTGTTGCGCCAGCTCGGCCGCGCCTCGCGCACCCAGTTGCGCAGCCGGATCACGGTCGTCGCCTAGGGCGTCCCAGACAAAAAATATCGAAAACAACCCCATGCAAAGTAGAACCGGCCTGGGTGCGCCCTCGCCGGATGCCGGCCATCAAAATACTTGCCAAGAGCAACTATATATTTGACAATGGCAATCATTGAGGTGATGCCATGTCCCAACTGGATTCCGAACAGGAAGTCGCGGCGGTTCGCGCCTTTAACCGCTTCTACACCCGCAAGCTCGGCGTGCTGGACCAGCAGCTCCTGAAGAGCCCGTTCTCGCTGAGCGAGGCCCGGGTGCTGTACGAGCTCGCCCACCGCCAGGATCTCTCGGCTAAAGCGATCGGAGCCGAACTGGGTCTCGATGCCGGCTATCTCAGCCGGATCGTGCAGAATTTCGATGAAGCCGGGTTGATCACCCGCGAACCGCTGCCGTCCGACCGCCGGCAATACCAGCTCGCATTGACCGCCAAGGGACGGCAGGCATTCGCCAAGCTCGAACGAAGCACAAATGACGACGTCGCGGCGATGCTTGGCTCGCTGACGATCGGCGGCCGGGAGCGACTGATCGGGGCAATGGCCGACATCGAGCGGCTGCTCGGCGATGGCAGTACCGCACCACGACCGGCGACGCTGCGCGAGCCACGCCCCGGCGACATGGGATGGGTGGTGCAGAGCCACGGCGCGCTCTACGCGCGCGAATACGGATGGGATTCCTCATTCGAGGGGCTCGTTGCCGAGATCGCGGCGAAATTCCTCAGCTCATTCGACGCGTCGCGAGAGCGTTGCTGGATCGCCGACATCGACGGCACGCAGGTCGGCTCGATCTTTCTGGTCAGGCACACCGACGACGTCGCCAAGCTGCGGCTGTTGCTGGTCGACCCGGCCGGGCGCGGCCAGGGGCTGGGCCATCGGTTGGTCGCCGAATGCATCGCGTTCGCAAAAGCCTGCGGCTATCGCCGGATCACGCTGTGGACCCAGAGCATGCTGGTCGCCGCCCGCAAGATCTATCAGGAAGCCGGATTCAAGCTGGTCGCCACCGAGCCGCACCGCAGTTTCGGCCAAAGCCTGATCGGCGAAACCTGGGAACTGGAACTGTGAAGCCCGTGCGTCGCGACGGTTCGCGGCGCGTCACGCCGGACCTTCTCGCTTTTTACATCAAGCGTGCCCACGCGCTGCGCGAGAAATGGTATCGCGACCTGTGGCATGCGATCTGGTCGTGGCTGACGACGCCGCACTGACTGTCCGTCAGGCTGAAGCGCCCTGTGCTTTGGGCCGCCGCAGGTGCTCGTCCAGCCGCGGCATGATCTCGACGAAATTGCAGGGACGCGTGCGGTAATCGAGCTGGGCGGCGAGGATGCCGTCCCACGCATCGCGGCAGGCGCCCGGCGATCCTGGCAGGCAGAAAATGAACGTTGCACCCGCAACGCCCGCAGTTGCGCGGCTCTGCACCGTCGAGGTGCCGATCTTGGCGTGGCTCAGCATGTGGAAGGCGATGGAAAACCCATCCATCCGCTTTTCGAACAGCGGCTCGATCGCCTCCGGCGTCACGTCGCGGCCGGTGAAACCGGTACCGCCGGTGGTAATGATGGCATCGACGCCCTCGTCGGCGATCCATCGCTTGATGATGATGCGGATCGCATCGACGTCGTCGACGATGATCTCGCGCGCGGCAAGAAGATGACCGGCCTCGGTCAGCCGCTCCGCCAGCGTGGCGCCGGATTTGTCATCGGCCAGCGAGCGGGTGTCGGAGACCGTCAGCACCGCGATGTTGAGCGGCACGAATTGTTTGGTTTCATCAATGGAGGACATGACTTCTTCTTCTCGTCATGCCCGGCCTGGCGCCGGGCATCCACGTCTTCAAACTACAACGCGCCTTGCGCAAACGTGTTGCAGGCCTGCACCGTGCCCTGCTGGTAGCCCGTCATGAACCACTGCTTGCGCTGCGCCGCGGAGCCGTGGGTGAAACTGTCGGGCACCACCCTGCCCGTCGACTGCCGCTGCAGCGTATCGTCGCCGATCGCGGTTGCCGTCTTCAACGCCGCGTCGATGTCGCCGGCTTCGAGGAAGCCTGGACGCTTCTTCTCTTCGCGGTTGACCCAGACGCCGGACAGGCAGTCCGCCTGCAGCTCGACCTTGACCTGCAGCGCGTTGGCTTCCGCCTTGCTGCCGGCCTGCTGTTGCAGCCGCTGCACGCGCGGCAGGATGCCGAGCAGGTTCTGGATGTGATGTCCCGCCTCATGCGCGATGATGTAGGCCGTCGTGAATTTGCAGGCACTGCCCGAGCAGCCGCGAAAGCGCGTCTCGACCTCGCGGAAGAAACTGGTGTCGAGGAAGATCTGCTTGTCCGGCGGGCAATAGAACGGCCCCATCGCCGACTGCGCCATGCCGCAGCGCCCGCCATTGGTGGCGTTGCGAAACAGCACGATGCGCGGCCCTGTGTAGTTTTGTCCGCTGGACTGGAAGATCTCGCTCCAGCGGTCGTCAATCTCGCCGAGAATGCCTGCGATCATGCTGCCGACTTCGTCCTTCGGCGCGCCGGTCTTGGCCGGTCCCGACTTGCGATCGGTCTGGTAGGTCGGCGCCTGGTTGCCACCGGTCAGGATTTCGGCGCCGCCGATCAGGATGCGTGGATCGATGCCGAAGGCATAGCCGACCAGGCCAAGCACGATGATGGTTCCGATGCCGAGCCCGCCACCGCCCATCGGCAGGCCAAAACCGCCGCCGCCACCGCCCATTCCGCCGCCGCCGTCGTCGCGACGGTCATCGATGTCTTCGCTGCGGCGGAAATCATCGTAACGCATGGCGCTGTTTCCTCATCCCCGGGGCTGTTTGGCTCGAATACCCAACGCAGCAATCACGTAAAATTTCCATTCCATTAATCAATAACCTGCCCGGCAAATATTGCCTAGTGCACCCAACCCCGCAATTTCTCTCGGCAATCTCTTCTCAGCAACAATACCGATTAAGTCGATTTTTACTTTGCGGGGTCAATGTACCGCCAGTCGGTTGTTTAGTCCCGCGTCGCCGACAGCGTCGCCTGAGTCAGAGTAATTGAGTCATGGTAGTGTCGCGTCGCGGGGCGTCTGTAAGGGCGCCCCGCACTAAATTTGAGTCCGAGTCCAGCGCTCGCATCGTCGTCGGCGATTGCGTCGCCGAGATGTCGAAGCTTCCGGCCGGTTCGGTCGATCTGGTGTTCGCAGATCCGCCGTATAACCTGCAGCTCAAGGGCGATCTCAAGCGCCCCGACGAATCCCATGTCGATGCCGTCAACAACGACTGGGACAAGTTTTCATCCTTTGCCGCCTATGACGATTTCACCCGCGCCTGGCTGCTCGCCTGCCGCCGGATCATGAAGCCGTCGGCGACGCTGTGGGTGATCGGCTCCTACCACAACATTTTCCGCGTCGGCGCGATCATGCAGGACCTCGGCTTCTGGGTGCTGAACGATATCGTCTGGCGCAAGACCAATCCGATGCCGAATTTCCGCGGCCGCCGCTTCACCAACGCCCACGAGACCATGATTTGGGCCGCGCGTGACGAGAAGGCCAAGGGCTATACGTTCAACTATGAGGCCCTGAAGGCCGCCAATGAGGACGTGCAGGCGCGCTCCGACTGGTTGATCCCGCTCTGCACCGGCGAAGAACGCCTCAAGGGCGCCGATGGCAAGAAGGTGCATCCGACCCAGAAGCCCGAAGGCCTCCTGGCGCGCGTGCTGCTGTCGTCGTCGAAGCCCGGCGATCTCGTGATCGATCCCTTCAACGGCACCGGCACGACAGGCGCCGTGGCAAAACGTCTCGGCCGCCGCTACATCGGCTTCGAACGCGACAAGACCTATGCGGCTGCGGCCGAAGCGCGCATCGCAGCCATCGAACCGCTGCCCGACGCGACGCTGGCGCCGTTCATGACCGCGCGCGACGCCCCGCGCGTGGCGTTCTCCGAACTGATCGAGCGCGGCATGATTCCGCCCGGCACCAAACTGGTCGACTCCAAGAAGCGCCACGGCGCCCTGGTTCGTGCCGACGGCGCCATCATGCTCGGCGACAAGGTCGGTTCGATCCACCGCATTGGGGCGGTCGCACAGGGCTCCGGCGCTTGCAACGGCTGGACCTTCTGGCACGTCGAGACCAAGAACGGCCTCAGGCTGATCGACGAACTGCGCGCCGAAATCCGCTCCGGGATGGCGGCGGGCTGAGCCGCACCCGGGCGTATCACCGGACAACTGCAGGCGCACCTCGACGGGACGCGCCAAAACACGACAGCGTGCAGACGACCTCGGCGGCCATTACCGCGAAATGCG
The DNA here is from genome assembly GCF_054059515.1 of Bradyrhizobium sp. URHC0002. Classification (NCBI taxonomy): domain Bacteria; kingdom Pseudomonadati; phylum Pseudomonadota; class Alphaproteobacteria; order Hyphomicrobiales; family Nitrobacteraceae; genus Bradyrhizobium; species Bradyrhizobium sp. URHC0002. The sequence continues at coordinate 8,502,525 of NZ_JBSSCF010000001.1, forward strand.
GCCTGGCCCCTGCGCAGCCACCCCGATCAACCGGCATGGCAGCCGTGTCGGGCGCGCAGGCAATCATGCGCCTTTTCGCTGCTATTTCAGGGTATAATCTCGGTATCCTGCATCCCGTATGAGATTACTGCCATGCGCACGCGAGACTCCGAGTCGTTCATCGTGCTGCCGCTGCTGCCGATCTTCCTGATCGGCTTGTTTCCGATGCTGCTGTTGAGTTTGCTGGGCCCGGCCGGACTGATCATCCTCGGCATCCTCGTCGCCAGCGCGGGCTTGACCGACATTCTGGACGCCAGCGGCTCCTTCAGCGAGCAGATCATCGTTCACGGCTATGCGCGGGGATCGGAGCGTGCGGGGCAACGCACGGCGCTGCGTTCGGAAATGCGCTTCGCATCCGTCATGATCGCTGCCGGTGCCGGCCTTGCGCTGGCCGGCATAGGCGGTCTGGTGCTGTCGTAACAGCGAGCTTCGTTCGCCTCGAGAGCCCGGCCGGTCACAAACTCGTCGCTTGCGCACCTCGCAAAAATTTGAGCATGGACGTGACACACGGCGGCAATGTCGCCGCCTGCCGCAATAAATTGTCCTGGCAAGAAGCAATGGGGGAAATTCCAAATGCTCAAATTTTACTTCAACGGATCGCCCAACCCGACCAAGGTCGCCCTCTTCCTGGAAGAAGCCGGCCTCGCCTATCAACCGATCGCCGTCGACACCCGCAAGGGCGACCAGTTCAAGCCGGAATATCTCGCCATCAATCCGAACGCCAAGGTGCCCGCGATCGATGATGACGGCGTCCGGGTGTTCGACAGCAACGCCATCCTGCTCTACCTCGCCGAAAAGACCGGCAAGTTTCTGCCTGCGAACTCGCCGGCCCACCGCGGCGAATTGCTGTCATGGCTGATGTTCGCCGCCACCGGCGTGGGCCCGTATTCCGGCCAGGCCGTCCACTTCAAGCATTTTGCGCCGGAGAAAATCGACTACGCGCATAACCGCTACCAGTTTGAGGCGCAGCGGCATTTCGGCATTCTCAACGACCACCTCGCCAGCCGCCGCTACATGGTTGGCGACACCTACACCATCGTCGACATGGACGTTTGGGGCTGGGCCCGCTTGATGCCCTTCGTGATGGGTGAGGATGCGGTCGCGAAATATCCCAACGTCAAGCGGCTGGTCGATGAGATCATGGCACGGCCTGCGGCGGCAAAGGCGATCGCGCTGAAGGATAACTTCAAGTTCAAGGCCGAGATGGACGACGAGGCCCGCGGCAACATGTTCAAGCATCTCAAGGTCAAGGCCGCCTGAACAGGCAAACACCAAGGGAATCGTAGGGTGGGCAAAGGCGCACTTGCGCCGTGCCCACCATTTCTTTGTCGACGCACCTCCGAAACTCGAAGAGTGGTGGGCACGCTTCGCTTTGCCCACCCTACGCAGCGGTCCGATGTCTCAAACCGCGGCGGCGAGCTTTCGCTCTGCCGGAAACGGCCCGAGCACGCGTTCGACCAGCGCGGAATCGCAATACTCCTTGATCTCCTTGATCTTGCCGCCCTCGATGCGCCAGACCATGCAATATTGGTTGTCATAGCGCACGCCTGACTTGGTGACGTTGTCGCCGCGCGCTTCGACTACGACATAGTCGCCTTCCGCGATGAAGTTGAACGCCAGCGTCCGCGGCCGCACCGCGAAGAACGAGCGGAAATGGCCCATCAGCCCGTTGTTGATCGCTTCACGCCCCTTGAACTCGTGCGACCACGAATATTGGCCGGTGACGATCCACGTCGCATCCTCGGCCAGGTTGTCGACGAACGTGGTCCCGCTCCGGTTGGCGGAATCCGTATAAACCTGCTGCACCAGTTTCTTGTTTTCTGCTGCGCTCATGGCGGCTTCTCCTTTGATCTGATGTCCGATCATCGCGCGCCGCAGGTCATTCTTCCAATCGATAGTGATTATGATATATATTCATATCATGAATTTGAATTCGCTTGACCTCAATCTGCTGGTGGCGCTCGACGCCTTGCTCAGGGAGGCCAATGTCAGCCGCGCCGCGATGCGGATCGGGCTGTCGCAGCCGGCCGCCAGCCACGCGCTGCAGCGGCTGCGCGACCTGGTCGGCGATCCCCTCCTGGTTCGCAACGGCGCGCGCATGGAGCTGACGCCGCGGGCGCAGGCGCTGCGCGCGCCGCTGGCACAGGCGCTCGACCAGGTGCGGTCCCTGTTCATCGCCGACGAGTTCGACGCCGCGAGGAGTGAGCGCCAGTTTCGCCTGATGATGCCGGACCTTGCGGTCGAGCTGCTGATGCCGCCGCTGATGGAGAAGATCACGAAGCTGGCGCCGAACGTCCGGATCGACGTGGTGCCGTGGCGGGGCCCCGCGATCTTCACGGCGGAGTTCGCCCGCACCATCGACATGGTGATCTCGATCGGCAACGCCTTTACCGGCTTTCACCGGCAACGGCTTTACACCGACAGTGACGCGCTCGCGGTGCGGCGGGGCCACCCGATCGGCGCCCGGCTGAAGCGGCCGGACGTATTTCTCGACGCGCGCCATGTCGCGGTCGTGATCCGCGGCGCGAGCGAGGACCTGATCGACACATGGTTGCGCCCCAAGGGCATCGAGCGTCGGATCGCGCTGGTCGTGCCCGGCTACATCGAGGCGCTGCATGTGGCCGCGCGCACCGATCTCGTCGCCTTCGTGCCGCGCCGCCTGATCGGCGCGCTGTCGAAGCAATTATCGCTGGCAACGATCGCGCCGCCGCTCGATCCCGGGGTCGACGAGCAGTTCATGTTCTACCCGACCCGCGCCCAGATGGACCCCGGCTCGATCTGGCTGCGCAACATCATGCTCGGCATCGGCCGCGAGATGGAGCGGGGGAAGAGGAAGGCTGCGTAGGGTGGGCAAAGACGCGCAAGCGCCGTGCCCACCATCAAGAGCGACGCAAGCAATGGTGGGCACGCTGCGCTTTGCCCACCCTACAAGCTCAGTTCAGACCTTCTCGTCCGCCAACACCTTCTGCACCGCGGGCCGTTCCGACATCCGCTTGCGGTGGGCGGCCACCTTCGGCAGCGTCGCAAGATCGACGCCGTCGCCCTCCAACCAGCCGGCGATCGTGAACAGATAGGGATCGCAGACCGTGTACTGCTCGCCCATCACCCAGGGTCCTTTGAGCATGTCGCGCTCGATCAGCGTAAAGCACGCGGTCATCGTCTCCGGTACCTTGCGCTTGAAGTCGGCGAACGACGTCTCCTCGGTCGCCCAGCGCGCCCCGCGCATCTTGTGGGCGTGCGCGACGTGCACGGTGGAACAGAGATAGTTGTTGATCGACTGCACCTGCGCGAATGCAAAGGAATCCTGCGGCACGAGCTTCGCGTCCGGAAAGCTCTGCGCAATGAACGCCAGGATCGCCGGCGTCTCGGTCAGCACCCCACTGTCCGTTACCAGCGCCGGCACCCGGCCTTTGGGGTTGATCTTGAGATAGTCCGGACTGTTCTGTTGGTTGTTCTTGAAGTTCAGCCGTTCAGCGCTGTAGGGCGCGCCGACCTCTTCGAGCGCGATATGCGAAGCCAGCGCGCAGGTGCCGGGGGCGTAGTAAAGCTTGAACATGGCGGTCCTCATGGGGAAAGCCGGACGTTAACGGCACGCTCATCCGCCGTCCACCCCCAGCGGGTGGAGCAGCCTCCGCGGTTCAACTCGCCCGCTGCTGGAGCCTTCCCTTGATGTAGACGCTGACGATCGTGTCATCGGCGGGATAATGCTCGGGCGCGACCGCCGTGATCTGGGCCTGAATGCATTTCCACGCGCCATTCTCGAACAGATAGGTATCGGTGTACGTGGTCATGCCGGTTACTTCATTTCCGTCGCGGCGGCGCGTGCATTTGTTGGTGGAACGCACCAGCGCAACGTCGCCGATGACGGTAATGAGTTCATCACGGACGTCCCAATACACGACGACCTCGGGATCGAAGGCCGTCGCCCAGTATTTCAGATAGGTCGCGCGATCCCATCGCTGACCTGTGGGCCAGATGCTGATGAAGCCGGGATGAAGAATGGCGTCGTGCGAAGCCACGTCGTTGGTCACGAAATTATGGATGAAGCGGGCGTTCAACGCGCGCAATTCGTCCATGGTGTCGGCCGATTGTTGATCACGCACAGCAGGTTGCATCTCTATCTCCTGGGCCTTGTTGAAGTGCCAGTTGGCGCGCCTTCTCGGCGGTCGCGTCATCAGCCGGAAAGAAGCATTCGATCTTGATCTGTTGCAGCACCGCGTCGGTCGGCATCGCCAGCGTCGTGAAGGTGGAAAAGAAGGCAAGGCGATAGTCGCCCTTCGCCAGCTGCATCGTCATGACAGGCGAGGACGCCGCCGAATGGCGTGGAAGCCGCCATTCGGCCGACAGCCCGGGGTAGGTCATGATCTCATCGAGCAATTGTGCCGCCGCCCGACTGCCTTGCGCGACATCGCGATGCAGGATCTGGATCAACTGCCGGGCGAACTCGTCCCAGTTCAACATGAACTGCCGCAGGCCCTTTGGATGAAAGACGACGTGCATGGCGTTGTCCGCAAGCCCATTTTCCATTTCGTATGAATCGCGAAACGGCTTGAGCAGGCGCGCTGACGCCTGATTGCGGATGCGAACATCCCAGTGCCCGTCGATCACGATCCCCGGATACGGCTCCTGCTGCCGGAGAATGAAATCCAGCGCCTGCCGCACCGGTTGCAGATTTTCAGCCGCCAGCCCCTTGTCGCCGTAGGGCGGCACGAAGCCCGCCGCGACATGCAGCGCGTTCCTCTCCTCGAGCGGCAGATCGAGCGCGCTGCCGAGCAGCTGCACCATCTCGCGGCTCGGCTGCGACCGGCCAGTTTCCAGAAAGCAAAGATGCCGGGCGGACACATTGGCATCGGCCGCCAGTTCGATCTGGGTAAGCCGGCGCACGCTTCGCCAATGCTTCAGCAGGCTGCTGAAATGTCCAGCCGGCATATGCTGCGAGTTGCGGTCTGGCGCATCCATGCCGGCAATCTAGACCATCGCTTCAGAAGGGCAATTACCTCGGATGTAAGTGACCGCCCGACGCTTCCCTGCAAGAATAACCCATGCGAAACGCGCGATGCGTTGCCTCGATCGTGCGGATGAGGGCGGGAGTGCTCATGGACAAAGACGCAATCACAGAGACCGTGACACGGTATATGGCGGCCTGGAACGAGCCGGACGATACCGCCAGACGCGCCTTGCTCGAGCAATGCTGGAGCAACAATGGCGTGTATCTCGATCCCAACGTCTCCCTGGCCGGCCGTGACGCACTGGCGACGCAGATCGGCGAGGTGCTGGCCCGGCGGCCCGGGGCGCGGCTCGAATTCATGAGCGGTATCGACGTGCATCACAACGTGGTCCGCTTCCTCTGGCGCCTGGTGCGCGCGGATGGAACCTGCGGCGATATTTCAATCGATTTTGGCGAGGTCGGTCCCGATGGCCGGCTGGTCAGGATCGTCGGATTCTTCGGCCCGGCCCCTGCACTCCCGTGAATTGCCGGGGTGGATGAGGATTTCCGCCAGGCTTTCGCAGTTGCCCCCTGCCGCCTCTCATGTCATGACGCCCAAGGAGTAAGAGGGGCGTAACATGACGGTTCTTATCGCGGGCGGCGGCATTGGCGGGCTGACGCTGGCGCTCAGCCTGCACCAGATCGGCATTCCCGCCAGGGTCTTTGAAAGCGTGCCCGAGCTGCGGCCGCTCGGCGTCGGCATTAACGTGTTGCCGCATGCGGTGCGCGAATTGATCGAGCTCGGCCTGCACGACAGGCTCGATGCGGCCGCCGTCCGCACCAAGGAGCTCGCGTATTTCTCCAAGCACGGCAAGCCGATCTGGAGCGAGCCGCGCGGCATCGAGGCCGGGTACAAATGGCCGCAGTTCTCGATCCACCGCGGCACGCTGCAGCAGATCCTGCTCGATGCTGCGATCGAACGGCTGGGCAAAGAGAACATTCTGACCAGCCATCACCTCTCCGGCTGGACCGAGACGGAGAACGGCGTCCGCGCCGAATTCATCGACAAGGCGACCGGCAGATCGCAAGGCAGCCACGACGGCACGCTGTTGATCGCAGCCGATGGCATCCATTCGGCGGTTCGCGATAAGCTCTATCCCGGCGAAGGCCCGCCGATCTGGAACGGCCGTATCCTGTGGCGCGGCATTACCGACAGCGACGCCTTCCTGTCCGGTCGAACCATGATCATGGCCGGCCACGAGATCCTGAAATTCGTCTGCTACCCGATTTCGAAGCAGGCCGACAGCGCCGGCAAATTCAGGATCAACTGGGTGGCCGAGCGGCACATGCCGCCGACCTACCAGTGGCGGCGCGAGGACTATAACCGAACCGCTGACCTCGAAGAATTCCTGCCCTGGTTCAAGGACTGGAAATTCGACTGGCTCGACGTGCCCGGCCTGATCGAGAATTGCCCGCACGCCTATGAATACCCCCTCGTCGATCGCGATCCCGTTGCGCAATGGACCTTTGGCCGCGTCACGCTGATGGGCGATGCCGCCCATCCGATGTACCCGATCGGCTCCAACGGCGCGTCGCAGGCGATTTTGGACGCCCGCGTCATCACCCGTGAAATCCTGGCGCATGGCCCGACCAACGCCGCGCTCGTGGCCTACGAAGCCGAGCGCCGTCCGGCAACGACCGACCTTGTGATGCTCAACCGCCGTAACGGCCCCGAGCAGGTCATGCAGATGGTCGAAGAGCGCGCGCCCGACGGCTACTACGTCGTCACCGACGTGCTGTCGTTGAAGGAGCTGGAAGACATCGCCGCCAACTACAAGCGCGTCGCCGGCTTCCAGGTCGAGGGGCTCAACGCCAAGCCGCCGATCGTCCAGATCACGCGGGAAGCGCCGCGGGCGAGCGCGGGCTGACTCGAGGACGCCTCGAAGCAACGAAGCCCGAGCGTTCCTTCGTTCCATGAAGCGAAAGAACGCTCCGACAGGAATCTTGGGGCGAAGCTGAACCGCGGCAGCGTCTACGAATGCGGCAGCGGTCTGATATTCTGGTTCATGCGAAAGAAGTTCATCGGGTCGTATTTGGACTTTAGGGCGACGAGACGGTCGTAGTTGTCGCCATAGGTGGCCCTCAGTCGGCTGTCGTCCCCATCGTCCATCATGAAATTCACGTAGCCGCCGTCAGCCGAGTAAGGATGCACGGCCTCCCAGTAACCCTTGGTCCAGCGCGTGATTTCGCCGGCCTTTTGCGGATTGGGATCGATGCCCGCAATAACCATCGACCAGGTCGCACCGCGCGTATTCCAGGCGGTGTCGCTCTTGCCGACGCGACGAACAGCGCCGTCGATCGGATAGAGATGCATGAGCGAGAGCGCGCTGGGCAGTTTCCGCGCCTGGGCAATATGGGCGTCAATCGCCTCGTCGGTCAGTTCCTTGACGAAATCGCCGCGCCAGTACCATTGCAGGCCCTTTGGGAAGAACGGATCGAACATGGACTGGAGGGCCGGATAGGGCATTTCGCCCATCCAGTTGAAGAACGGCGGGGGCAGCTCACCGAGCAACTTGGCCATGGCCGCCTGGCCATCTTCTGTTGGACCATTATAGCAGGCGATGATGGCGCAGGCGCGCTTGCCCTGATGCTCCGCCGGGAACGGGTCCATCGGTGGCACAGTCTTCAAGCCGACAAACGCCCCGAGTTCCTCCGGAGCGCCAGGCAGAAAATCCCTGTATTTCTGCATGATCGTCCGGGCCTGTTCGAGATCCCAGAAGACTGGTCCGGCATAGACCATGCTCACCGGATGCGCCTGGAACAGGAAGCTCGTAACGATGCCGAAATTTCCACCGCCGCCGCGCAGGCCCCAATAGAGATCAGCGTTCTCCGATTTGTTCGCGGTGACGATGCGGCCGTCGGCGAGCACGACGTCCGCCTCCAGCAGATTGTCTATGGTGAGACCATACTTGCGGGTGAGGTAGCCGGTGCCGCCGCCCAGCGTGAGGCCGGCAATACCCGTGGTCGAGACAATGCCAGCCGGCACGGCGAGCCCATAGACGTGCGTCGCGTGATCGACATCGCCCTGTGTGCAGCCCGAACCGACGCGGACGGTGCGGGCAGCGGGATTGACCCGCACGCCTTTCATCATCGACATGTCGATCATCAGTCCGTCGTTGACACTGCCAAGGCCAGGTCCGTTATGCCCGCCGCCGCGGATCGCGACCTGGAGATCGTTCTGCCTTGCGAAATTCACCGCGGTGACAACGTCAGCAGCGTCGGTGCATCGCGCAATCATTTCGGGACTCTTGTCGATCATCCCGTTGTAGAGACTCCGGACGGCGTCATACTCGGCATCCCTTCGCCTGATGACGGGACCACGCATGTTGCCGATGAAGGTTTCGGTGGCCATGGCTTGCATGATGTCCTCCTGTTTCCACAAATGACCGACCAGTTGGTGAGGTCGCTCCCCGCTATTGGATCTCCTGGACTGGTGACGGTCGGCATCGATCGACCGACTCCAGCAGTAGTGCGCGATGCTCTGGATCACACGGTATTCGATGCCGCAAATTCCATGCGCACTCTTGTCAAACCGTCTTCACGAGATGGTATTGGCGCATCTTAACCAGGCGCGCGCGGATATAGCCGCGGTAAAGGGAGTTGATGAGCATCCACATGACCGAACCTCAGCAGTCTGGCCATGCGTCATCCTGCGACTGTTTCAGGGCAACTTCAACAGCCGTGGAAAATGGCTTCGTCTGAACCAGCAGCATCGTTCGGCGTCAGCAATGGGACAAAAAGCTTGACGGAATCGGGAGCCGACGAAACCTCGGTTATCGGTTACCGCTGGTCCGCCCAATTCGGCGGCGCCGGGATGCCAGCGGTCATGATCAATTGCAAACAAGCACGAGCTTGCCCTTCACGGATCCACGGCCGAGCAATTCTTGCGCGTGGCGGGCCTCGCGAAGCGGAATCCGCTCGGCGATGACAGGTTTGATCTTCTGGTCGCGAAGCAGATCAAGCAGCACGCTCAAATCTTCGTGGAACCACGCCGGTTTCCTCCGTTTCAGCATCTGTATGCTGTAGGGCAGGATGCGTCGTCTGCCGGGTGAGAGGAGCGCGCGGAGCGCGTACCAGGCAGGCCGCGTAATGCCGCGAAAGCGGTAGCGCAAACCGCCTGCCAACTGCCCCTGTTGCAGGAACGAAGTGAAGCCATAAACGATGACGCGGCCGCCCGGTCTCAGAGCCTGGAACGATCGCCAAACATTGGCCTCGCCAACACCGTCGAAGACAACATCCACGCCTTCGCCTGTCAGGCGGCGAATCTCTTCGACAAAATCGGCTTTCTGGTAGTCGATCGGCGTCGCGCCGAGATCGGATACGATCCGATGCGTCGCCAGTGATGCGGTGCCATACATTTCGAGCCCCGCCAGACGGCCGAGTTGCAGTAGCGCCGTACCTAATCCTCCGGCCGCACCATGAATGAGTACGCGCTGACCTCGTGAGGCGTGCGCTAGGCGATGCATCATCTGATAGGCCGTGATGTAGTTCAGCACGAGGCTGACGGCTTCTGCGGGATCAAGACCATCTGGAACCGGAGTGAGTTCATCTGGTGGCAGGCAGATGTGCTGGGCGTAGCCGCCGTGAATTGGCAGAGCCGCGACCATCTGACCGGCCATGGCCTGCGACACTTCCTGTCCCGTCTTTTCGACAACACCAACGATGTCCCACCCCGGCGTAAATGGAAGGAGCGTTTTCTCCGGATGAATACCCTCCCTCATCAGCAAGTCTGCGAAGGATACGCCGGCAGCGAGCACGCGTACTCGCACATCGCTTCGCCCCGGCTCCGGCGCCTCTTCCTCCAAGGTCTCCAAGACCTCTGGTCCGCCAAGACGGCGAACAATGATACGGAGAGACTTCATGACGGGCGTCTCCGATGGGCCCGCCTCGCAGAGGCGAGCGCAACGGAATTATGCGCGCGCGGGATATCCGTCGCGTTGCGCCAGATCAAATGCGAAAACCCAGACGCGGGCGACCAGGCCGAGTGAGGAATTGTGGCCCCCTCGCCGCCCTTCTAGCGAATGGCCTTCGCGGTCTCGACCAGCCGCGCGCTGGTCGTGGCAGTCGCCAGTAGCGTGCCATCCGCGGCCGTCAGACGTCCCTCCACAAAGGCGACGGTCTTGCCGAGCTGGGTGACCTTGGCTTCGCCGGTGATCGGCCCGGGCTTGGCGGGGCTGAGAAAATTCACGGTCATGGTGATGGTCGCCGTGTAGAGTTTTCCGTCCGTCATGGTGAACACCGCCGGCCCCATGGTGTCATCGAGCATCGCCGTGAGAATGCCGCCCTGCACGAAGCCCGCCGGATTGCAGAAATCCCGCTTGCCGTCAAAGCCAATGCGGATCCAGCCCTCCTTCGGCCGCGCGTCGAGCACGTGCCAGCCGAGCAGTTTTGAAGACGGCGGCATGGGGATAGTGTCGAGAGCGGTGCCGATCATGGGAACCTCCGTGAGGCTTCCATCTACGGCAGGCCTGCTGCCATCATGGTGTCAGCAGACTTCGGGCGGATCGCGCCTAGAGGCCCAGCCCGTGCGCGATGGCCTTGCGCATTACATTGGGCAACGCCTCGCCGGCCAGCGTTGCGATCGGCACCCAGCGCATGCCCTCCGGCGCCCGCGAGCGCGCAGCCAGTTTTACGGTGTAGACCACAAGCTCCAGCGGAAAATGCGTGAAGACGTGGGTCACGACGCCCGCCTTGCGGTGCCAGCGCACCCCGCCCTTGAGCGCAGGCGCCTGGTTTAGCGCCGCCTTGTCGTCCTGCCCGGCCAGCCATTCCGAACCCGGTACTTCGGTCATGCCGCCGAGCAGGCCTTTTTCCGCGCGCGTGCGGACCAGGAGTTCATCGCCGCGCGTAACGATGAAGGCGGCGCCGCGGCGCAGCGTACCCGCCTTCTTCGGCGCCTTGCGGGGAAACGTCTCCTGATCGCCGCGCAAGCGGGCGGCGCAATCATCGTTCAACGGGCACAACGCACAGGCCGGCTTCTTCGGCATGCAGATCGAGGAGCCTAGATCCATCAGTGCTTGCGCGCTATCGCCGGCGCGAGACTTCTCGTCGCCGGCGCGAGACGGACCAAGCAATGTTGCCGCCAATTCCTGTATGATCGGCTTGGCCTGCGGCAGCGGGTCTTCGACCGCGTAAAGCCGCGACACCACGCGTTCGATATTGCCGTCGACCGGCATGGTTCTGATGTCGAAGGCGATCGCGCCGATCGCCGCCGCCGTATATGGGCCGATGCCCGGCAATTTGCGCAGGCCTTCCTCGCTGTCGGGAAACACCCCGCCATGGTCGCGCAGCACCGCGACCGCGCAGGCATGCAGATTGCGCGCGCGCGAATAATAGCCGAGCCCGGCCCACATCCGCAGCACGTCATCCTGCGACGCGCGGCCGAGCGAGGCCACATCCGGCCAGCGCGCCAGAAACTTCAGGAAATACGGCCCGACCGTTTTGACGCCGGTCTGCTGCAGCATGATCTCGGACAGCCAGACCCGGTACGGATCAGGCCGCTCGCCCGCCGGCGGCCGCCACGGCAGCCGGCGGCGATGGCGGTCGTACCAGTCGAGCAGCAGCGCGGGACGAGAGGCGCTGCTTTCGGCCGATTCAGTCCGTCGTTTTGTGGCAGCAGAAGACGTCATCCGTGCATTCTAATGTTGAAACGCAAATCTCTCCACGTCATGCCCGGGCTTGTCCCGGGCATCCACGTCTTTCTTCTTCGCGACAGCCCAAGACGTGGATGGCCGGGATGAACCCGGCCATGACGGCGGAGATGGCGCCTGCGACGAGCAAGATGTAATAGAGCCCCATGGCAAAACCCGGCTCGATCTCGGCAAAACCCCTCTCCGTCCTGCTCAGCGACGTGTTTTCGGACGCCTACGCCAAGCAGGGATTTGCCGCGCGCGAGCTGGTGACGCGCTGGGCTGACATTGCGGGAGCTGAAATCGCCGCCCATTCCGAGCCGCTGAAGATGCAGTGGCCGCGGCCGGTGGAAGGGCAGCCGCAGGAACCGGCCACGCTGATATTGCGGGTGGAGGGCCCTGCGGCGCTGGAGATCCAGCATTCGTCCGACGTCATCCTGCAACGGGTCAATCGCTTCTTCGGCTGGAGCGCGGTTGGCCGGCTAGCGCTACGGCAGGCGCCGCTGTCGCGCCGAAAGGGCCCCGCGCCCAGCCGCGTACCGGACCCGCAATCGGTGGCAAAGGTCGCCGAAACCCTCTCCGCGGTCGAGGACGAGGAACTGCGCGCCGCACTCGCGCGGCTCGGCGCCGCGATCAAGCGAAATTGAGCCTTTTACGCAGCTCGCCCGGCGCACCCCGCCATTGCCACAACTGGCGTTTCAAGCTAGCGAAGGCTTCTTTTTGTACTTCTTTCGGGCGTGAACGCGCCATTCGGGAGCAGACCTTGATGATCACGCGCCGCGCCTTCACTGCCGCCCTGTCGCTGACCGGCCTTGGCCTGCTCGCCGGCTTCTCGCCGCTGCGGCTGATCACCGACGCCATCGCGCAGGGTGCCGCCGACGTCGCCAAGCCACAGTCCCTGCCCGACATGGCGCTTGGCCCCGCCAACGCCACAGTGACCATCACCGAATACGCCTCGATGACCTGCCCGCACTGCGCAGCCTTCACCGAGAAGGTGTTTCCGAAGATCAAGTCGGAATTCATCGACAGCGGCAAGATCCGTTTTGTGTTCCGCGAATTCCCGCTCGACATCAAGGCGGCCGCCGGCTCCATGCTGGCCCGCTGCATCGCCAAGGACGACGCGCCGAAATTTTTTGCCGTGATCGACCTTCTGTTCAGGCAGCAGAATGACTGGGTGGTGAAGAACACCACGGAGACGCTGGCCCGGATCGGCAAGCAGGCCGGCCTCACCCAGGCGCAGGTCGAGGACTGCCTGAAAGACCAGGCGCTGCTCGACAAGATCGCGGCCGACCAGAAGTTCGCCGCCGATGTGCTGAAGGTGCAGTCGACACCGACCTTCTTCATCAACGGCGAGATGCTCAAGGGCGAGCAGAGCTTCGAAGAGTTCGCAAAGCGCATCAATTCGATGCTGAAGAGCTGATTCGCACGGGCCGGATTCATTCGGACCCATAAGTCCAGCAAAAGGCTCGACAAAAGCGCCTCAAAAGGCCCTAAAACTCTCCCTAAAACTCTTGGGAAAAGCCTCGAGGGCCCGTTGCCCTCCGGCCCCGGCCTCGCCATTGTCGCACCGATAAGTGCCGCAACAGGCGGTTCGTCCACACACCGACATTGCCTTCTATGGTATTGTCACGGCAGGGAGATTCGCGCCCGGCCAACAGAGATTTGTGTTCATGAAACTCACGCGCCTCCGCCTCCACGGTTTCAAGTCGTTCGTTGAAGCCACTGATTTCATGATCGAACCCGGCCTCACCGGCGTGGTCGGACCGAACGGCTGCGGCAAGTCGAATCTGGTCGAGGCGCTGCGCTGGGCGATGGGCGAGACGTCGCACAAATCGCTGCGCGCCGCCGACATGGACGCGGTGATCTTTGCCGGTTCCGGCAACCGACCGGCGCGGAACCACGCCGAAGTTACCATGACGATCGACAATGCCGATCGCACCGCCCCGGCCGCCATGAATGACAGCCAGGTTCTGGAAATCTCCCGACGCATCGAACGTGAAGCCGGTTCCGTTTATCGCATCAACGGCCGCGACGTCCGCGCCCGCGACGTGCAGATCCTGTTTGCCGATGCTGCCACCGGCGCACGTTCGCCGGCGCTGGTTCACCAGGGCAAGATCGGCGAGATCATTCAGGCCAAACCCGAACAGCGCCGCCGCGTGCTGGAAGACGCCGCCGGCGTCGCCGGCCTGCACGCCCGCCGCCACGAAGCCGAGCTGCGGTTGAAGGCGGCCGAAACCAACCTCACCCGTGTCGAGGACGTGATCGGGCAATTGTCCGGCCAGATGGACGGGTTGAAGAAGCAAGCCCGCCAGGCCATTCGCTTCCGCGAAGTTGCCGCCAAGGTGCGCAAGGCCGAGGCCACGCTGTTCCATCTGCGCTGGCTGGAGGCCAATGCCGACGTCGCGGAAGCCGGGCATACCCACGACATCAACGTGCGCGAGATGGCCGAGCGCACCCGCGAGCAGGCCGAGGCCGCGCGCATCCAGGCGATCCGCGCCTCCGAACTCCCGGCGCTGCGCGAGGGCGAAGCCCGCGCCGCGGCGGGGCTGCAGCGCCTCACCAATGCGCGCGAACAGCTCGACCGTGAGGAAGCCCGCGCCAAGGAGCGCGTCGCCGAACTCGACCGGCGGCTGCAGCAGTTCGCCGGCGACATCGCGCGCGAGCAGCAGCAGGCTTCCGACGCCGAAGTGGCGCTGCAGCGGCTCGACACCGAGGACGCCGAGTTAAAGGAAGAAATCAAGTCGCGCGTCGAAAAGCGCTCCGGCATTGATGAACGGGTTTCCGAAGCGGAAGCGACGCTGGCCGCGGCCGAACGCATGTTCGGCGAGCTGACCACCGCGCTCGCCGACCTCACCGCCAAGCGCAACCAGTTAGAGGCTGGCGTACGCACCCACCGCGACCGTCTGGCCCGGCTCGATCAGGAGATCGCCAGCGTCCAGGCCGATGAGCAGAAGCTCAGCGACGAGACCGGCAATCTCGGTGACCTCGACGCGCTCGCCGCGGCCATGGAGACCGCGCAGGAAACGCTGGCGGTATCCGAAGCCGCAGCACAGGCCAGCGAGACCGGCCACGTCGCCGCGCGACAGAAGCTCGAAGCCTCCCGCGCCCCGCTTACCGAGGCCGACAAGCGCGTGCAGCGGCTCGAAACCGAGGCGCGCACCATTTCAAAGCTCGTCAACGGCGAGACCAAGAATTTGTGGCCGCCGATCATCGACGGCGTCACCGTCACCAAGGGCTATGAAAAGGCGATCGGCGCCGTCCTCGGTGACGATCTTGACGCCCCCGTCGACCCATCCGCGCCGATGCGCTGGACCAATGCGGGCGCGAGCTTCGACGATCCGTCGCTGCCGGCCGGCGTCGACCCGCTTGCCGCTCATGTCGAGGCGCCGCCCGAACTGGCGCGTCGTCTCGCGCAGATCGGCGTCGTGCCGAAGGAGCGCGGCGCCGAACTGGTGTCGCAGTTGAAGACCGGCCAGCGGCTGGTGTCGCTGGAAGGCGACGTCTGGCGCTGGGACGGCTTTGTTGCGTCGGCGCATGCGCCGACCGGTGCCGCGCGGCGTCTTGCCGAACGTGCACGCCTCGTCGACATCGAACACGAGCTGGAACAGGCCCGCTCCGACGCTGCCAATAAGCGCCAGGCGCTGGAAGACGCCGAGGCCGAACTGAAGGCGGCCTCCGCCGCCGAAACCGCCGCCCGCGAGGCATGGCGGGCGGCGCAGCGCGAGGCCGATGCGGCGCGCGAACGCCATGCCACGACCGAGCGCGAGATCAATCGCCACGCCGCGCGCAAATCCGCGCTGACCGAAGCCCATACAAGGCTCGCCGCCGATCGCAGCGAGGCTGAAGCCGCGCATGAGAGCGCCAACGCCGCGCTGGCCGAGTTGCCGCCAACTGATGAGACGGAAGCCAGGCTCGCCACCGTTCGCAGCGAGATTGACGGACACCGCCGCTTTGCCGCGCAAGTGCGGGCCGAAGCCCAGGCGCTGGCGCGCGAGGCCGAATTGGCCGACAAGCGCGTGCAGGCGATCACGGCCGAACGCACCGAATGGCAGAACCGCAGGCAAAGCGCGGCCTCCCAGGTTGCCACCGTAGAGGCGCGGATCACCGAAGTAACGGCCGAGCGCGCCGATCTGGAAGATGCGCCGGCTCTGTTCGCCGAAAAGCGCCGCGCGCTGATCAACGAAATCGAATCCGCTGAAACCGCCCGCCGCGTCGCCGCCGACGCGCTCGCCGCCGCCGAGAGCGTGATGGCGCAGACCGACCGCGAAGCCAAGGCTTCGCTCGAAGCGCTCTCCTCCGCCCGCGAGGCCTGCGCCCGCGCCGAGGAACGCATGGAGGGCACCAAGCGCCGGCTTTCCGACATCGAGCGGGAAATCCACGACATGCTCGAAGTCGAGCCGCATGCGGTAGCGGCGCTCGCCGAGCTCGAGCCGGGCGCGGAACTGCCGCCGCTGGGCGAGATCGAGGAAAGCCTTGAAAAGCTGCGCCGCGACCGCGAGCGTCTCGGCGCCGTCAATCTGCGCGCCGAAGAAGAACTCCGCGAGGTGGAAACCCAGCACACCGCGCTGACCACCGAGCGCGACGACCTGGTCGAAGCCATCAAGCGGTTGCGCCAGGGCATCCAGAGCCTCAACAAGGAAGCCCGCGAGCGGCTTTTGACCTCGTTCGAGACCGTCAACGAGCATTTCAAGCGGCTGTTCACCGAACTGTTCGGCGGCGGCGAAGCCGCACTTCATCTGATCGAAAGCGACGATCCCCTGGAAGCCGGTCTGGAAATCATCGCAAAGCCGCCCGGCAAAAAGCCGCAGACGCTGTCGCTGCTGTCAGGCGGCGAGCAGGCCCTGACCGCGCTGGCGCTGATCTTCGCGGTGTTCCTCACCAACCCGTCGCCGATCTGCGTGCTGGACGAAGTCGACGCGCCGCTCGACGACCACAACGTGGAGCGGTTCTGCAACCTGTTGCACGAGATGACGTCGTCGACGGAGACCCGCTTCATCATCATCACGCATAATCCGATCACCATGGCGCGGATGAACCGGCTGTTCGGCGTCACCATGGCCGAACGCGGCGTCTCGCAACTGGTCTCGGTCGGCCTCGACGACGCGGTAAAGATTTTGGATCAGAACGTGGCGTGAGGCGCGCTGCCTCACCCAGTTGACGTCATCATCCGCGGAGGCGGATGATCCAGTGCGCCGCGCTATCTTGTAAGACACTCAACCTTCTCGGCGTACTGGATGCCCGCCTGCGCGGGCATGACGAGACAAATGACCTCGCCCGACCTCCCTGCCGAACTGAAGGCCGCGCTCGACGGCAAGCTGCGGGGGTTTTCGCGCAGCGACGCCGCCGGTCGCGCCGCTTCAATCTCGAAAACCTATCGCGACGGCGGCGGCTCCGGCGCCATCCGCTCGGAGGCCGATGCGCTGGCCTACGCGCTGGCGCGGATGCCCGCCACCTATGCCGCGGTCACGGCGAGCCTGAACGCGCTCGTCGAGATCAGGCCGGACCTCGCGCCGACAAGCCTGCTCGATGTCGGCGCCGGGCCGGGCACGGCGACCTGGGCGGCGGCGGAAACCTTCCCATCTCTGCAACGCTTTACGCTGCTCGATGCCAACGACGCGTTGCGCGCGCTGGCGCTCGGCCTCGTCACCGACAGCTTTCGCCTGCGTGACGTCAGCTATCAACGCGGAGAAGCCCGCGCCGCCCTGACCGGAGCGGATACGGCCGATCTTGTCGTGGCGAGCTACATGATCGGCGAAATCGGCGATGGCGAGCGACGCGCACTCGCCGAACTGATGTGGCAAAAAACCCGCGACACGCTGCTCGTGGTCGAACCGGGCACGCCTGCCGGCTATGCCCGGATCATCGCGTTGCGTGAGCGGCTGATCGCGTTGGGGGCGCATGTCGCCGCGCCCTGCCCGCACGACGGCAAATGCCCGCTGCAGGCGCCCGACTGGTGCCATTTCACCCAGCGCTTGCAGCGCTCGCGTGCACACAAGCAGGTCAAGGGCGCGGAGCTGCCGTTCGAGGACGAGAAGTTTGCTTATGTCGCGTTGACGCGCGCGGCGGTCGTCCAACGCCCGTCGCGGGTGCTCGCACAGCCGGCCGTCAGCAAGGTCGAAATAACCGCGAAGCTTTGCGCGCCGGAGGGTCTCTCCCTCACAAAGGTGCCGCGCCGCGCCAAAGCAGATTACGCCGCCGCCCGGCGTTGGCGGTGGGGCGATGCGGTGATGGAGGAGAGCTGATTCAGACGGCGGTCTCCGTGCCCCGGACACGACCGAATTGAACTTATCCCGCCCCACTTCCGACTAAAGCCATGCCCCAAATCGCGGGCGGGCTGCCGCGCGCCCGGTTTTTCGTCTAGGTTCCCTGCCTCTTCGTCCCACAGGAGTTGTCCGTCATGTCGACCGGCTGGATCGTTATCGGCGTCATCGTCATCATCGTGCTGTTTGCCTTCGGCGCGTATAACCGCCTGGTCGCGCTCAGCCAGCGCGTCAGCCAGGCCTTTGCCGACATCGATGTCCAGCTCAAGCAGCGTCACGACCTGATTCCGAACCTGGTCGAAACCGTGAAGGGCTACGCCAGCCACGAGCGCGGCACGCTCGACGACGTCATCAAGGCGCGCAATTCGGCGATGTCGGCGCAGGGGCCGGCGCAAGTCGGCGCCGCCGAAAACCAGTTGAGCGGCGCCCTCGGCCGGCTGATCGCACTGTCGGAGGCCTATCCGGACCTCAAGGCCAATGCCAACTTCCAGCAGCTTGCGGGCGAGCTGTCCGACCTCGAAAACAAGATCGCGGCCAGTCGCCGCTTCTTCAACAACGCGGTCCAGGAATATAACACCGGCATCCAGCAACTGCCTGCGGCGCTGTTCGCCGGCATGTTCGGCTTCACCCGCAAGGAATTCTTCGATCTCGGCGCCAGCCGCGCCGAAGTCGAGGTGGTGCCGACGGTGAAATTCTAGGCCCGAAACGTTCCGGCAGAGCAGCACGTCATGGCCGCGTACGGTCTCTACACGCATATCGCATCGAACAAGTTTCGTTCGATGCTGTTGCTCGCCGGCCTGTTCCTGCTGATCTACGTGCTGGTGTTTGCCGGCGCATTGCTCGCGGAAGTGCTGATCCGCAGCGACGCCCCGGTCGACTATTATTTGCGGGCCGCGTCGCGCGATCTGGTGACGGCCTTTCCCTATGCGACCGGCGTGGCCGCGCTGTGGATCGTGATCGCGTATTTCTTCCATCAGAACATGATCGACGCCGTCACCGGCGGCGAGGACGTGACGCGGCAACAACAGCCGCGGCTCTACAATCTGCTGGAAAATCTCTGCATCTCGCGCGGCATCCCGATGCCGAAGCTGAAGGTGATGGACAGCCCGGCGCTGAACGCGTTCGCGAGCGGCCTCAACCGGCGGCAATATTCCGTCACGGTCACGACCGGTTTGCTGCAGGCATTGAACGACCAGGAAATCGAGGCCGTGCTGGGCCATGAGCTGACCCATATCCGCAACGGCGACGTGCAGTTGATGGTGATCGCGGTCATCATCGCCGGCGTGGTCGGCTTCTTCGGCGAATTGTTCTTTCGCATGTTCACCAACCTGTCGTGGAATTCGAGCGGCAGCGGCTGGTCATCGTCGTCCTCGCGTTCGTCATCATCTTCGGACAGCGACAGCAAGGGCTCCGGCGGTGGTGGCGCAATCATCGTTGTGATTATTGCGATCGCCCTGATCCTGGTGGCGTGGCTGTTGTCGCAGGTCGTCAAGCTGGCGCTGTCGCGGTCGCGCGAATTGCTGGCCGATGCCGGTTCGGTCGAACTGACCAAGAATCCCGACGCCATGATCACGGCGCTGCGCAAGATCGAGAACCGCGGCGAGCTTCCCGGCGCAACCTCCGCGGTCATGGAGCTCTGCGTCGACAATCCCCGCGAGGGATTTGCCGACCTGTTCGCGACCCATCCGTCCGTGGATTCTCGCGTCAAGGCGCTGGTGCAGTTCGCCGGCGGTCACGACCCCGGCCCGCTGGCGTTGCCGTCGGACAGGGCGGACGAACCAGATGATCGGGACGAATCGGCCCCCGGTCAGATCCCGCAACCGGTCCCCCGCGGCCCCTGGAGCGATGCCCAAGAGGCCGCGCGTCCTGCCCCGTCGGAGGGCCCCTGGGGCCGGCACAATTGAGCATCCGCCGCTACCCCCTTGGCGCATAACAAATTCCGTATGAATCATGGCGGTGGCCGTCTAAGGAATTGAATTCTCCCTTGTTTCTGCCATGTTCGCGCCCAAAGCAGGGGAATGGGGCCAACCGATCGCTCCCGCGGTCGGAGACGTTGTTCAAAGGAATTCCATGGCAAAGCCAGTCGTGATTGTGGTGGGCGCGGACAAGGGCGGGGTCGGCAAGACGACCGTGTCGCGGACGCTCCTGGATTACTTCAGCGCCAACAACGTGCCGACCCGGGCGTTCGACACCGAATCGCCGCGCGGCACCTTGATGCGCTTCCACCCCGACATCACCGAGATCGTCGACATGACGACGACCTCGGACCAGATGAAGATCTTCGATACGCTGAACGCGGCCAGCCCCTCCGTGACCGTGATCGACGTCCGCGCCGGACTGCTGTCCCCGGCGCTGGCCTCGCTGCGCGACATCGGCTTTCTCGATGCGGCCAAGGCAGGACAGATCACCTTCGCCGTGTTCCACATACTGGGCCCCTCGATCGCCTCGCTGGATGAAATCGCCGAAACCGCTAATTTCATGCAGGGCGCCAAATATTACCTGGTGAAGAACTTCATCAACGACACCCAGTTCTTCCAGTGGGACCAGGCGACCTACAATTCCTATTTCCACCGCATCAAGGACGCCACCGAACTCACGATCCCCAAGCTCAACGAAATGGCCTATGAGCAGGTCGAGGTTTCCTCGGTGCCGTTCCTCAAATTCGTCGCCAATAAGGGCAAGGAGGACGAAGCCGCGAACTACTCGTTCGTGCTGCGCGGCTATGTCCGGCACTGGCTCGCCAATGTCTGGAGCGAGTTCGACCGCATCAAGCTGACCGATCTGGTCGGCGCCAAGCCTGGCGTGCGCGGCGGCGAAAAATAATCACAACCTGACTGCGTTGGGGCTGGATTAGACGAAAAATTCGCCTGATATAGCGCGTGATGAGCCTCACGCCCGTCTACATCATCTGCTCGCCCCGTCCACTGGTCGGCAAGACGCTGCTCGCGCGGCTCTTGAGCGAATTTCTGCTGCTGAAAGACGGCGCAGTATCTTCCTTCGACATCAACCTGAAGGAACCGTCGCTGCTCGAATATCTGCCGCGCCTGACCGAGACGGCCGAGGTCATGGACACCTACGGCAAGATGCAGCTCATGGACCGCCTGATCGTCCATGACGGCGTCGCCAAGGTGGTCGACCTTGGCTTTCATGCGTTCGACGAGTTCTTCAAGATGACCAACGAGATCGGTTTCCTGAAAGAGGCCGCACGGCGCGGCGTGGCACCGATTGTCCTGTTCGTGGCCGATACCGACCGTGTTTCCGCGCGCGCCTATCCGACGCTACGGGAGCAGATCCCGCTGAAAGCGCTGATTACGGTCGACAACGAGTATGTGGTGCGGGGCGAACTGCCCGGCGAGATGGGCCTGGGGCGGGTGCTGCGGATAACGGCCCTGCCCTCGTTCCTGAAGACCTATGTCGACCGGCCGAGCTTTTCCTTCACCGACTACCTGCGCAACGAGAGGGATTCGTCGACCGAGCTGCACCAGTGGATACGGAAGAACTACACCAGCTTTCGGGAGCTCGAGTTCAGCCTGCTCCCGCAGCAGTCGTGAGCTCCTCTTGGCCGGCTCGACGAGCAGGCAAATATTACCCGGGTAATATTGACGGACCCCGCCTTGTCTGGTATCGCCTCGGCCTGACCGCAACTGGCGAGACCATCCCCGTGACATCAGACAGAAAGACGGCGATCGCCGCCTACAAGGAGCGGAAAACCTTCGCAGGGATTTTCGTCATCCGCTGCAAGGCCTCGCCCCAGGTGTGGGTCGGCCAGACGCCCAATCTGGAGAAAATCCAGAACCGGATCTGGTTCACGCTGCGCCAGGGCAGCCACACCTGCCGCACCCTGCAGGCGGCATGGACCGCGCATGGGCCTGACAGCCTGACGTTCGAAGAATGCGAACGGCTGGAAGAGGAAGAGACGTCCTACATCCGCGATGCGCTGCTGAAAGAGCGCGCGCAGCATTGGCGGTCGCAGCTCAATGCAGAGGCGGTGTGAAGTCCAGTCTCGTAGGGTGGGCAGAGGAGCGCAGCGACGTGCCCACCATCCATCACCGAGCGCGCTGCGAAAGGGTGGGCACGCTGCGCTTTGCCCACCCTACGGCTTGTCGTCACCTCAATGCCCCTCGAACGCCATCAGCGTTCGCACCGGAACGTCCATCGCGCGCAATTTGGCGGCGCCGCCCAAATCCGGCAGGTCGATGATGAAACAGGCCGCTACCACGTTGGCGCCGATCTGGCGCAGCAGCTTCACCGCGCCTTCCGCGGTGCCGCCGGTGGCGATGAGATCGTCGACCAGGATGACGCGCTCGCCCGGTAGAACGGCATCGACATGCATTTCCATTTCATCGAGGCCGTATTCCAGCGAGTAGGCAATCCGTACCGTGGTGTGCGGCAGCTTGCCCTTCTTGCGGATCGGCACGAAGCCTGCGGAGACCTGATGCGCCACCGCCCCGCCCAGGATGAACCCCCTGGCCTCGATGCCGGCGACCTTGTCGATCTTCAATCCCGCCCAGGGCTGCACCAATTCGTCGACCGCGCGGCGGAACGCGCGCGCATCCGCCAGCAGGGTCGTGATGTCGCGAAACAGGATGCCCGGCTTCGGGTAGTCCGGAATGGTGCGGACGGTGGCCTTCAGGTCGTGATCGAATGTCATCGGTATCTCGCAATCCTCAATTGACTGGCACGTTCAGACGAAAGGCGTTTTCGACGATACGCAGGCCAACCTCGCCGCCGAGCGACATCAGCGATTCCGGGTGAAACTGCACGCCGCCGACCGGCAGGGTCTTGTGTTCGATGGCCATCGCGACGCCGTCCTCGGTGGTCGCGGTGACCTCGAGAACTTCGGGCACGCTGTCGCGCTCGACATAGAGCGAATGATAGCGTCCGATCACGATTTCATTGGGCAGATTGTGCATCAGCCGTCCGCCGCGCACCTGAACCCGCGACGGCCGCCCGTGCGCGGGGTGGGTGAGCTGGCCGAGTTGGCCGCCGAAATATTCGCCGATCGCCTGCACGCCGAGGCAGACGCCGAAGATCGGCAGTTTCCGGTCGAGCGCCGTGCCAATGGTTTTCGAAATCCCGAAATCCTCCGGCCGTCCCGGGCCCGGCGACAGCACCAGCAGATCCCAATTCTTCTTCAGCATCTCCTGGGCGTGGATGTGCCGGACCACGGTGACGCTGGCGCCGACCTGCCGGAAATAATCCGCCAGCATGTGCACAAAACTGTCGTCGTGGTCGATCAAGAGCACCTTGCGGCCCGAGCCGGTGGCATCGGGCGCAAACGCCGACAACGGTTTTGGTGCATCGCCGCGCAGCGCCTGGAACAGCGCCGCCGCCTTGACCTGGCACTCGCGGTCTTCCGCGGCGGGATCTGAATCGAACAAACAGGTGGCGCCGACGCGCACTTCGGCCAGACCGTCCTTCATGCGAATGGTGCGGATGGTCAGCCCGGTATTGATGCTGCCGTCGAAATTCACCGCACCGATCGCGCCGGCATACCAGCGCCGCGACGAGCGCTCATTGTCCTCGACGAACTGCATCGCCCATAATTTCGGCGCGCCGGTCACGGTGACCGCCCAGGCATGGGTCAGGAAGGCATCGAGCGCATCGAAGCCCGGACGCAGCATGCCTTCGACATGATCGACGGTATGGAACAGTTTTGAATAGGTCTCGATCTGCCGCCGTGCCAGGACCTTGATGGTGCCGGGAACGCAAACGCGCGCCTTGTCGTTGCGGTCGACGTCGGTGCACATGTTGAGCTCGAACTCGTCTTTTTCCGAGTTCAGCAGCTGCCTGATCTGCTCAGCATCGCCGATCGCATCGACGCCGCGCGCGATGGTGCCCGAGATCGGGCAGGTCTCGACTCGCCTGCCGTCGGAGCGGACGAACATTTCCGGCGAGGCCGACACCAGAAATTCACCGTCGCCGAGATTCATCAGCGCGCCATAGGGCGACGGGTTGATGCGGCAGAGTCGCTGGAACACTTCGGCCGGGGAACGCTCGCAGGGCTCGGCAAACAATTGCCCCGGCACCGCCTCGAACAGGTCGCCGCGTGCGAATGCCGCGCGCGCGACCTCAACAGTCGCCTGATATTCGCCGTGCGCGTGGTCGGCAAAGCCCTGCCGCGGCGTTCTGGCGTAAACGCTCTCGGCGGTGTCGCGCGGCAGACCCTTGGTGGATTTTCCTTTCCAGGCAAAATCATAGCTCAGCACCACGCCGCGGCCGGTGGCGCGGTCATAGGCCAAGAGGCGATCCGGCACATACAGCACGATGTCGCGTTGGTCGCTCTCCCGCGCCCGCTTCTGCACGAGGTCCTCGATCTGGAAAACGAGGTCGTAGGCGAACGCGCCGAACAGCCCGAGCAGCGGGTCGTCATTGGCTGACAAGGCGGCGACGAGATCGCGCACCAGCGACATCACGCTGGCGCGGCGGGTGCGCTGGTCTTCCTCGACCGGCGCAGCGCCGCGGATGATGTGGCCTGAGAGATGCGTCGCGCTTCGCTCCGAAATGACCACGCAGGGCTCGCGCAACACGTCGCCCAGAAACGCGATCAGCACCTCGCCCCGCGCATTCAGCGCAGAAAGCGAAAAGTCGGAGCCGACCGTTTCCAGCACCAGCGGCGGATCGGCGAAGCCGAGATCGAAACTCTCGTAGCGGCCGGGCACCGTGGTGCCTGAGGACAGCACCACGCCGCGGCGACGGTCGAGCAGTTCGATCAGGTCGTCAAGGCGCTTGGCGTTGCCGGTGAACTGCTCGACGGCCCGCGAAATCGCGAGGCCGCCGCTGGTCCGGTAGTCGCTGTGCTCGGGCAGGGAGAAGGCTGTCCTGTTCATGTGATCCTCTTACGAAACTTCGCCAGGGAGCGCCACACAGGACAAACGAAGGGACCGTCGCACTGCGATGGCGACCTTCGACGATTTTAAAAAATGAAATCGCACCGGCCACCTCTTTAAGAGGTGCGCCACCAAAGACGGGATGGGCTGATAACGGTGTTCATGGGAGCCTAATCACATCCGCCGCTGATGATGTCAAGAGACCGACGGGCCAGGATGCCCCCGTTCCGGGCCCATCTTGGGGTGTCCGAAAACGGAAAACTTGCGTAGGATTTGAGCAAGCAGCGGCGCTTTCAACGCGCAAAGATTGCAGGCAAGGGAGGCAAGCGATGGCATTGCTGGGTCTGGGATATGCCGGCTTCGGATCTGCCAACCTCGAGGACTGGCGGCAGTTCGGGACCGGCCTGGTCGGGCTGCAGGCGGTCGAGCGCGGCAACTCGCTGCTGGCGTTCCGGATGGACGACCGCAAGCAGCGCATCGTGATCGACCGCGCCATGGGCGAAGGCACGCGGTTCTTTGGCTGGGAGGTTGCCGACAGCGCGGCGCTGGACGCGCTGGCGGCGCGGCTTGAAGAAGCCGGCGTGCCCGTCACCGCAGAACCGCAGACGCTGGCCGACGCCCGGCGCGTCCGCAGCCTGATTTCGTTTCACGATCCGGCCGGCAACCGGCTGGAAGCCTTTTGCGGCCCCGAGATCGACGATACGCCCTTTACGCCGGGACGATCGATTTCGGGTTTCCGCACCGGCCCGCTCGGGCTCGGGCATGCCGTGCTGACGGTGGAGAATATCGAGCCGGTCATGGCATTCTATGTCGACGTGCTCGGCTTCGGATTGTCCGACTACATCTCAAAGCCGTTCCGCGCCTATTTCTTCCACGTCAACGCGCGGCATCACAGCCTCGCGCTGATCGAGACGGGGCGGAACGGCATGCATCATCTGATGGTGGAGCTGTTCTCGCTCGACGATGTCGGCCAGTGCTACGACATCGCGATGACGCAGGAAGACCGCGTCGGCGTCACGCTCGGCCGTCACACCAACGATTTCATGACCTCGTTCTACGCCAAGACGCCGTCGTCTTTCATGATCGAATGCGGCTGGGGCGGCCGCGAGATCGATCCCGCGACGTGGCAGGCGGTGGAGATGCATGACGGCCCGAGCCTGTGGGGCCATGAGCGCGTCTGGCTGCCACCGGAAGACCGCGTGGTTGCCCGCGAGATGCGCCTGCGCGCGGCGGCTTCGGGCTTGCGCGCGCCGGTGCAGGTGATGGAAGGCAATTACAAGCTGATGTCGGGCACGTGCGCGTGGTGGGACGGGGTGCGTGAGGCTGGCACCTGATCTTACGTCGTCCCTGCGGAAGCAGGGACCCATAACCACAGGGAGTTATCGTTGCGCGAAGCAGTCGAACAGCATTTCCCAAAACGATAGGCCGCGGCGTATAGGTCCCTGCTTTCGCAGGGACGACGGCGAGACCTAGTCCCGGTAACAGCCCTGCTCGATCTCTTCGATCAATCCGCGGGCGTTCGGCTGCCAGCCCAGCTGCCGCGCGCGCTTCGCGCGCACCCGGCTGTTGGATGCCATCGTATCCTCCGTCGTGCCCTCGCTCCAATCGGCGGCGGCTTCCGCCATCGACATCGCCGTCGGCGGTCCCGCAAAACCCAGCATGCGGTTGATCGCCTCGCAGGCTTCGCGCATCGAATTCTCGCCGTTCTCGGCGAAATAGAAGCTGCCTGCCGGCGCCTTGTCGATCGCAAGCGCGTAGAGGGTCACGAGATCATTGATATGCACGTTCGACCAGATGTTCTCGCCGGGCCCGGCATGCGCCGCGTTGCCGCGCTTTTTTGCCAGCCTGATCAGCAGAGGCACCTGCACGCTGTCCGGATTGGCGCCAAGGCCGAGGCCATAGATCAGGCTCGGGCAGATGATGACCGGCCGGCAGCCCTTGTCGCGATGGGAGAGAATGAACTCGTTCAACGCGACCCGCGCCACGCGCGCAGGCGATGGCGTGATGGCAGTGTCTTCGTCGAAAATGGCGTCGGAACGCTCACCCTTGGCACGCGTGCCGACAATGCTCGATCCCGATGTGTGGATGAGCGGCTTGCCGCTGCCGGCGAGCGCGCCAAGCAGGCTCTCGACCGCGCCTTTGTGATCGGCGCTCGCCGCGTTGACGACGACGTCGGCGGCTTGCGCCGCCTGCGCCAGAATTTCCCCGTCGTCGAGCGTTCCCAACAGGGGCTGGATGCCCCGCGCGCGAACCGCCTCGGCCTTTTCAGGCGAGCGCACCAGGCCCGTCACCTGATGTCCGGCGGCGATGAGATGCGCCGCGACCGATCCGCCGATATAACCCGACGCGCCCGTGCAGAAGATTTTCATTTTGCATTCCTCACTCGGCGGCGCCGCCGCACGTCGTCAGCAGACCCAGAACCCGGCCGTTGCGATGAAGCCGGCCATGGCCGGCGCATCCAGGACATAGGACCATATCGTGCCGAGCCCCACCATGCGCCAGCCCCTGGCCGGCTGGCGCAGCTTGCGGTCATAGAACAGAAAGATCAGAAGCCACCATTCGGCAATCCGGACCGGCAACAGTCCGGCGAGATAGAGATAGGGAAAGCTGTCGTACCCGGCGCCGGTTCGAAACGCGTCCGGACCGAGAACGCGCCACAGCCCGTAATAGCCCGCGCCCGCCGCCATGCCGATCAGCGTGCGAACCGCGCCGACCTTCCACGAGGCGAGGTCGTCGCGGTTGTAGCTCACCGAGAGGACTTGCGCCGCAGCCGTGTAGCCAACGAACTTGATCGCGCAAAACGTCGCGTAGCCGAGACCGGGGTGGCTGATGCCGACCGGCATTTTTCAGCTCTCGTCCGCCACGCGTATCTCAGCCCAGATGCTTCTTGAAAAACTCCGTCGCCCTGCCCCAGGCCAGTTCGGCGGCCTGCCGGTCATGCACGGATTGCCGCTGCTCGTTGACGAAGGCGTGCTCGGCGTCATAGCGGAACAACTCGAGCGACTTGCCGGCGGCCTTCATGCCCTGCTCGAAGGCATCGACCACCTGCGGCGTGCACCAGTCGTCCTTGTTGGCGAAGTGCGCCTGCAGCGGAATCTTCACGTCCGCAGGCTTTGCCGCCTGCTCCGGCGGAATGCCATAGAACACCACGCCGGCCGCAAGCTCCGGAATTTTGGTGGCGCCGATGATGGTCACCGCGCCGCCGAGGCAGAAGCCGGTCAACCCGACCTTGGCGCCGTTGCGCGACAGATATTGCACGGCGCCGCGCACGGTCTGCGTGGTGGCGTCCATGAAATCCAGCGAGTTCATCTCTTTGCCGGCCGCATCCGTGTCGTGATACGGCACCACCGTGCCCTTGTAGAGATCGGGCGCCAGCGCATCGAAGCCCGCCACCGCGAAGCGGTCGCACAGGCCCTTGATCTGGTCCTGCAGGCCCCACCATTCCTGGATCACGACCACGCCCGGCGCATTGCCACGCGCGGCATTGGCGAGATAGCCGCTGGCATCCTTGCCGTCCGGCCGCTTGAAAGTGATGCTCGTACCCATGGGTTCCTCCGCGCTGATTTCTGGATGATTGACCGGCATCTTGTCCGCAGCGCGTTCCGGAAGCAATCGCTCGATCCGTGCACACAGGTCGGGTCAGGGCAACAAAAAAGCCCCCGCAGGGGCTTTTCCGAAATTCGCGATGAAAAGGGCCGCGATCAGTGGGCGTTGGCCCAGACCTTCTTCTTGGTGAAGTACAGCAAGCCCGTGAGCAGGATCAGGAACACGAACACCTGCAGGCCGAGTGCCTTGCGCGCTTCCATGTGCGGCTCCGCGGTCCACATCAGGAACGTCGTGACGTCCTTGGCGTACTGCGCAACCGTTGCCGGCGAACCATCGTCAAAGGTGACCTGGCCGTCGTTCAGCGGCTTCGGCATCTTGATGGCGTGACCGGGGAAATACCTGTTGTAGTAGGAGCCTTCCGGCAGCGTGAACCCGGCCGGCGGCTTGTCCTCATAGCCCTGCAGCAGCGCGGCCACGTAGTCCGGGCCCTGCTCCTGATATTGCGTGAAGAAGTCGATCAGGAACCACGGGAAGCCGCGCTTGTAGGAGCGCGCCTTGGGGATCAGGGACAGATCCGGCGGAGCCGCGCCGCCATTGGCCACGCGGGCCGCCTGCTCGTTCGGGAACGGCGACGGGAAATAATCCGCCGGCCGGCCCGGCCGCTCGAACATCTCGCCCTGATCGTTCGGGCCGTCCTTGATCTTGTAGTCGGAGGCGAACGCCGCAGCCTGCGCCACCGAATATCCGGGGCCGCCGGCATCGGCGAGGTTGCGGAAGGCGACGTAGGACAGGCCGTGGCAGGAGGAACAGACCTCCTTGTAGACCTTCAGGCCGCGCTGCAGAGCGCCGCGATCGAACTTGCCGAAGGGACCCGAGAACGACCACTTCTGTCCGGGCGGCGAAACGCCATGATCGTCGGCGCGGGCGTCCTGCACGCTGCCGGCGAACAATCCGCCCGCAACGAGCAACGCAATCACCGCGGAAGCCACGGTTGCGCGCTTTCCGCCGGACTTTGCCAGCACGTCATCGGCGATCGAATTCGGCACCGGGCGCGGCTTCTCGATCCGGGAGAGCAGCGGCAGCAGGATCAGGAAGTAGGCGAAGTAGCAGACGGTCAGGATGCGGCCGACGATCACATAGATGCCTTCCGGCGGCTGGGCGCCGAGATAGCCGAGCCCGATGCAGACCACCACGAACATCCAGAAGAACTGCTTGGCCAGCGGACGATATTTCGACGAGCGGGTTTTGGCGCTGTCGAGCCAGGGCAGGAACGCCAGGATGATGATTGCACCGAACATCGCGACGACGCCGGCGAGCTTGTTCGGGATCGAGCGCAGGATCGCGTAGAACGGCAGGTAGTACCATTCCGGCACGATATGCGCGGGCGTCACGCCGGGATTGGCCGGGATGTAGTTGTCGGCGTCGCCGAGATAGTTCGGCATGTAGAAGATGAACCATGCGAAGAACAGCATGAAGCAGGAGACGCCGAACGCATCCTTGATGGTCGCGTAAGGCGTGAACGGCACGCTGTCCTTTTCGGTCTTCGCTTCGACGCCAGCCGGATTGTTCTGGCCCGCGACATGCAGCGCCCAGATGTGCAGCACGACCACGCCGGCGATCACGAACGGCAGCAGATAATGCAGCGAGAAGAAGCGGTTCAGCGTCGGATTGCCGACGGCATAGCCGCCCCACAGCAGCGTCACGATGCTGTCGCCGATATAGGGCACGGCGGAGAACAGATTGGTGATGACGGTGGCGCCCCAGAAGCTCATCTGGCCCCACGGCAGCACGTAGCCCATGAAGCCGGTCGCCATCATCAGGAGATAGATGATGACACCGAGGATCCACAGCACTTCACGCGGCTCCTTGTACGACCCGTAATAGAGGCCGCGGAACATGTGGATGTAGACGGCGAAGAAGAACATCGAGGCGCCGCAGGCGTGGACGTTGCGCAGCAGCCAGCCGTAATTGACGTCGCGCACGATCAGTTCGACCGATTTGAACGCGAGATCGGCGTGCGGCGTATAGTGCATCGCCAGGATCACGCCGGTCAGGATCTGCACGCCCAGCATCATCGAAAGGATGGCGCCGAAAGTCCACCAGTAGTTCAGGTTACGCGGCGTCGGATACGCCACGAACGAGGAGTGCATGAGTCCCATGATCGGGAGGCGCCGTTCGATCCACTTCAAGGCGGGATTGGTCGGCTGGAAATCGGATGGTCCGCTCATTGATGCGATCCTGAGGAAGTAAAACGACGCGACGGGTTAAGCGGTCTCGGACAAGGTCCGAGCCCTTAGCCGATCTGGATTTTGGTGTCGGAAACGAATGCGTAGGGCGGCACCGTCAGGTTGGCGGGCGCCGGTCCCTGACGGATGCGGCCCGAGGTGTCGTAGACCGAACCGTGGCAGGGGCAGAAGAAGCCGTCGTAAGCACCCTCATGGGCGATCGGGATACAGCCGAGATGCGTGCAGATGCCGATCACGACCAGCCACTGGTCATGACCCGGCTTGACGCGCGCCTCGTCGCTCTGCGGATCGGGCAGGCTCGCTACCGGCACCTTGCGGGCCTCTTCGATCTGCTTCTTGGTCCGGTGGCTGATGTAGATCGGCTTGCCGCGCCAGAACACCTTGATGTCCTGTCCTTCGGCGATCGGGGTCAGGTCGACCTCAATCGGCGCGCCGGCCGCGATCGTCGAGGCGTCCGGGTTCATCTGGGAAACCAGCGGCCACACCGTGGCAGCCGCGCCGACGGCGGCGACGGCTCCCGTTGCAACATAAAGGAAATCACGGCGTGTCGGATGGTCCGCCGAAGACGCTGTCGTCACGATTCCAAGCCCTTTCTTATCTGCAGCCAGCGGAACCGCCCCGAGGACGCCAAAAGCGCGACCCGAAAGAGGCTGCCGGCGCCCGCGGCCCCCGCGGCGGCAGAAAAACCGCTTTTCCTCCCCCAAACCGGCGGAACAAGCAGTCCAGAATCGTTCTATTGGCACCCTTGCCGTAAGAGCGCAAGCCCGCTATCGGCTCGCAAGCGTGCAATGCACTAAATCCGCGCCCGACCGTGATTTATTCAATACATTTCACCCGCGCTTCCGAAGCCTCGACACCATGCACATCGCCCTCTTCCAGCCTGACATCCCCCAGAACACGGGAACGATTCTGCGCCTGTGTGCGTGCCTGGGCGCGGCCGCCCATATCATCGAGCCGGCCGGCTTTCCGATCTCGGACCGGCATTTCCGCCGGGCGGGAATGGACTACCTCGATCACGTCGCCCTTACCCGCCATGACTCATGGCAAAAATTCGAACAATGGCGTAACGAGGCGGGTTTCCGGCTGGTGCTGTTTACGACCAAGGCAGCCGGTTCCTACCTGGATTTCAGCTACCGGCAGGACGATGTCCTGCTGTTCGGGCGGGAATCCGCAGGGGTCACGGCCGAAATTGCCGCCGCTGCCGATGCGCGGCTGGCGATCCCGATCAGGCCGGACTTGCGTTCGCTCAATGTAGCCATGGCAGCGGCCATGGCATTGGGCGAGGCGCTGCGGCAGACGGGTTCTGCGATCGAGAGCGATGCGGTTCTCAAGGAGAGATGGTGAGTTACGCGGTCAAAGAGATATTCCTGACCTTGCAGGGCGAAGGCGCGCATGCCGGCCGCGCGGCGGTGTTTTGCCGTTTTTCCGGCTGCAACCTCTGGAGCGGCCGCGAACAGGACCGCGCCGGCGCCACCTGCACGTTCTGCGATACCGACTTTGTCGGCACTGACGGCACACTGGGGGGCCGCTACGCCACCGCAGACGAACTCGCCGATACCATCGCCGGACAATGGACCGGCGACAACACCAACCGCTACGTGGTCCTGACCGGTGGCGAGCCTTTGCTGCAGGTCGATACCCCCTTCATCGATGCGCTGCATGCGCGCGGCTTCGCCATCGGCATCGAGACCAACGGAACGATCGAACCGCCTGGCGGGATGGACTGGGTCTGCGTCAGCCCGAAAGCCGGCGCCGGACTTGCGGTGCGCCGCGGCCACGAATTGAAGCTGGTCTATCCGCAGGCGGGAGCTGCGCCGGAAGATTTTGCGGGGCTCGATTTCGAACGCTTTTCGCTGCAGCCGATGGACGGCCCCGACGTGATCGAAAACACCGCGCGCACGGTCGACTACTGCCTGCGCCATCCGCAATGGCGGCTCAGCCTGCAGACGCACAAGACACTCGGTATCCGATAAGCACTTGGCATCAGATAGGAACCAGATTTTCAAGATGTGGGAACTGACCAAATCATTTCGCTTCGAAGCCGCGCATTCCTTGAAGGGAACGACCTTCGGCGCGGACAGCGAGGAAATTCACGGCCACTCGTTTCGCGCCGAGGTGAGCGTGCGCGGCACGCCCGATCCCGAAACCGGCATGGTGCTGGATCTCGGCCTGCTCGAACGCAGCATGGAAGAGGTCCGCAAGACGCTCGACCACAAGTTCTTGAACAAGGTCGAGGCGCTGGGAATGCCGACGCTGGAAAATATCTCGCGCTACATCTTCGAACGGGTCCAGCATGCCGGTAAGATCACCCGCGTCAGCGTTCACCGCGACAGTTGCAACGAAAGCTGCACGTATTTCGGACCGCAGGGGTAACAATGCCTCTTCCCGTCATTGCGAGGAGCGAAGCGACGAAGCAATCCATTCTTTACTTTGTGGCACGATGGATTGCTTCGCTCCGCTCGCAATGACGGAGAGAAAGGGAATTCTCCATGGACATGTCGCTGATCGAGGATCGCAAGACGCGCGTGAGAGCCTGGTTCGAAGCCTTGCGCAACGACATCTGCACGGCCTTCGAGCGGCTGGAAGACGATGCCCCGGCTTCGCTCTATCCCGGCGAGGCCGGACGCTTCGTACGCACGCCCTGGGATCGCGCCGACCACACCGGCAAGCCCGGCGGCGGCGGCGTGATGTCGATGATGCACGGCCGGCTGTTCGAGAAGGTCGGCGTGCACTGCTCGACCGTTCACGGCGAATTCTCGCCTGAATTCCGCAGCCAGATTCCCGGCGCGGCGGACGACCCGCGCTTCTGGCTCTCAGGCATTTCGCTGATCGCGCACATGCGCAATCCACATGTTCCGGCAGTACATATGAACACCCGCTTCGCAGTTACGACCAAGACCTGGTTCGGCGGGGGTGCGGACCTGACGCCGGTGCTCGACCGCCGCCGCCGCCAGGACGATGCCGACGCGCAAGATTTTCACGCGGCCATGAAAGCCGCCTGCGACAAGCACGCAGCCATCGTCTCCTATGACAAATACAAGAAGTGGTGCGACGAGTATTTCTATCTGCCGCACCGCAAGGAGCCGCGCGGCATCGGCGGCATCTTCTACGACCACCATGATTCCGGCGACTGGGAGGCCGATTTCGCATTCACCCAGGATGTCGGCCGCGCCTTTGCAAGAATCTATCCGGAGCTGGTGCGGCGCAATTTCCTGACCTCCTGGACCGCAGACGATCGCGAGGAACAGCTCGTCCGGCGCGGACGCTATGTTGAATTCAACCTGCTTCATGACAAGGGCACGATGTTCGGGCTGAAAACCGGCGGCAATGTGGATTCTATTCTCTCGTCGATGCCGCCGGAGGTAAAGTGGCCATGATTGGACTGTCATGATCGGCTTGTCATGACCGGTCGCTAGGGTGCGAATCGCGTCATGCATTACAAGGAGCAGATCATGGAATTGAAACCGGGCGATGTCGTCATGCTGAAGTCGGGCGGCCACCCGCTTAGCGTGGTGGAAGTCAGAGGACGGCAATGTCGCGTGCGTGTGGATGGGCAATGAAGGCGATCTC
Source organism: Bradyrhizobium sp. URHC0002 (assembly GCF_054059515.1). Classification (NCBI taxonomy): domain Bacteria; kingdom Pseudomonadati; phylum Pseudomonadota; class Alphaproteobacteria; order Hyphomicrobiales; family Nitrobacteraceae; genus Bradyrhizobium; species Bradyrhizobium sp. URHC0002. The sequence goes on from NZ_JBSSCF010000001.1 coordinate 8,536,632, forward strand.
TTTCGCGAGACGCTGCCATTGGCCGTGCTTGACCTCGCCGAGCACGATACGGATGACGAAGAGGAAGACGACGAAGAAGAAGACGACGAAGAAGACGATGAGGACGAAGACGAAGAGGGCGAGCACAAGGTCGCCTGAGCGAATTTCGACGTCGCCCGGCATCCACGGCCCGGCGACGTCGTTTCCCGGAATTGGACCCGGTGCGGGGGATCTGATATTCGCGGCAGATCGGCCGCGATTGTCCGCGGTCACTAGCGCTGAGAGCGAAATGGCCGTGAAACGATGACCCACCTGCCCCGCGCCATGCTGATCGACATGGACGACACCATCCTGTCGGCCTATGGCCGTCCCGAGATCGCCTGGCACAACGTCGCCGCGGAATTCGCCGCCGAGTTCGGGCCGTGGACCTCGCAGCAGGTTGCCACCGCAGTTCTGGATTCCGCGCGCAAGTTCTGGACGGTCGCAGGCGCCGAATGGCGGCTGAAGCTGGATGAGGCGCGGCGCATAACCGTTACACGCGGATTTGCCGCCCTTGCCGCAGACGGCCACACGCTATCAGAGGATCTTGCGGTACGGCTCGCCAACCGCTTCACCGCCTACCGCGAAGAGGAGATGTTCGTCTTCCCTGGCGCGCATGACGCCATCGACGAATTGAAGGCGCGCGGCGTCAAGCTGGCGCTGGTGACCAACGGTGCCGCCGGCACCCAGCGCGCCAAGGTCGAACGTTTTGCGCTGTCGGATCGTTTCGATCACATCCAGATCGAGGGCGAGCACGGTTTCGGCAAGCCGGACGAGCGCGCCTATCTGCACGCCATGCAGACGCTCGGCGTCACCGCATCCGAAACCTGGATGATCGGTGACAATCTGGAATGGGAAGTCGTAGCCCCGCAGCGGCTCGGCATCTACGCCATCTGGATCGACGTGCATGGCGACGGCCTGCCCCCTGACTCCACCGTGAAGCCCGATCGCATCATCCGCTCGCTGACGGAACTGCTGCCCCGCTGAGAGCTGCTGAAGTTCCGTTGGCTTACCAAGCGAGCCATCATACGGCCGCGTGAAGTGTGAGTTGCCTCACGGTGCGGAGAGCGGCAATCCCGGATTGTGTCGACGTTGCTCCAAGGTTGAAGTCCAAGGTTGGGGAGTTCACCGATGCCGAACGACGACACGCACAAGCCGCCGCCGGAGGCGGACGACATTGCACCGAAATCCGTCCCGCTGAGGTGGCTCTGGAACACCGTCAAAGGGCTGTCGCTGTTCACCGTGCTCAGCACCCTGTTCACCGTGCTGAGCAGCCTTGCGGTCGGCTATTTCCAATATCTCAACGCCTATCAGGAGAAGGTGAGCAGCCTGGCCAAGGAAGACATGACCTTGGCGGCGGGAACCTTCACGGACATCTCACACGCATTCTCCGAAGTGCAGGCGCTGCAGCAAATGCTTTATACCGATTTCGCGGACGCCGTCGGCGGGAAATCCGATGCCGGCGACAAGGCGCTGGCCGCCAAGCACGCGCGGGCGATTTCGGAGCGCTACGAAAAAGCGCGGATCGAGCTCCGTGAAAATATCGACCTCCTCACGCGAAAGGCCGAAATCTATATCGATAGGCCCAGCGATAGCGTTCGCGATCCGGCCGAGAAGCACAACGTCGACGAGGATCCGTTGTCACGGCGGGTGTTGCGCGACTATGCCTTCGACTGTTCCGACAAATACAATTTTCCTGCGTTCGGAAACATGAAGATCGAGGACGACGACACGACGACCGAGCAGGTTGCCGATAACGAATATTGCGCAATCGCCGAAAAACGCGGCGTTGACGAGACGACCAAGCCGAGAGACGCGTTCATCCGGATCTGTGCCGGCCCTAACGACAAGGCAGCCAAGAGAATCAACTGGTACAGCGCCAAACACCACGTCCTGACGATGCATTACTGCCTTGAGGCCGCGCACAACAAGCTTGCGCCGGCGCGGCAATGGGCCTCCGAGATCGGCCGCGACGCCGCGAAGGAAAGCGATGTCTTCAAGCGAGAGAAGGAGATCAACGCTCAATTTGATGATCTCGCCGGCCGGATCAACGCGTTCAACAGCCTGGCGCTGTTTCGGATGGAGCAAATTCGGGTGAAATATCGCCCCGGCGGCCTTTGGTGCAACGTGCCGTTTGTCTGGAACATATCAAGCCTGAATTGTTTCCCGGTCCGCACGGCCTCGCTCACCTATTGAGCCGATCAATGCCGCAGCGCGGCCGTGATCATGACCACGCCGCCGACCATCACGGCGGCGTCGAGGATCGCGGTGTGGATATGCACTGGCATGCGCTCAACAAAGGCTTTTGCGAGGAACGCGCCGGGAATGGCGATCACGCCGATCAAGAGCGCGAACGCCAGTACCTGCGCGCTGACGACGCCGGCAAGGCCGAATACCGAAATCTTGATCAGGCCGGTCATGACCGAGATCACGGCGTCGGTGGCAATCACCGCCGCACCCTCGAGCCCCGACGCCATCAGCAACGACAGCAGGATCACGCCGGAGCCTGACGTGCCGCCGACCAGCACGCCATAGCCCACCGCGCTCGCACCGAGGCCGGTATCGCCAATCCTGACATTGCGCTTCTTGGCCAGCCGGCGCAGCGGCACGCTCAGGATCAGCATGCTGCCGATCACCAGCGCCGCGCCCGCGCCCGTAAGCCGCGTGTAACCGTAGGCGCCGAGCGCGGTGGTCAGCGCGGCGGCCCCGATCACGATCAGCGCGCGGCGCCGGTCGGCGTAACGGAAATAGGCCACGAAGCGGCTGATATTGGTGATAATCGCCGATATCGCGATGATCGGCACCACAGGCTCGGCCCCAACCAGCGGCACCAGCACCAGCGGCATCAAGGCGCCAGTGCCATAGCCGGCAAGACCGCCAACGATAGAGGCCAGCAGCGCCATGCCGCCGACCAGCACGAGTTGGCCGAGCGAAATGTCGGCAAAGCCGGCCAGAATATTCACAGCCGGTGATCGCGGGTGAAACGGGCGGCGGTCTGGTCGGCGAGCGCGGCCAGCTCGGATGCATCCAGCGGAAAACCCGCGGCCAACCAGGCATCTTCCGCGAGCGTCAGCACATGACCGAGCGCGGGGCCCTCGGCAATGCCGCGGGAGATGAAATCGGCAGCCCGCAGCGGAAATTTCGGCGCGCTCCAGCGCTGCGGCAGTGTTGCGAGGTCGTGCCAGCGCGCGGCGCCATTGTCGACGCCGCCGGCCCGCGCCCATGCCAGCATCAGCCGGTCGCGGTAGGGATCCTCGCCGAGCCGATAGAGAAGCTGCCGCGCCCGCGCCTCATCCTTGCTGGCGAACCGCCACCAGCGATGGCCCATCGAGTCCAGCGCCTTGGTTTCCGCGTTGGAAAGCCGAAGCCGCGCCGAAACGCGCCTGGCGTCCTCGGTGACGGCGACGTTAAGCGCGGCGAGCCGGCGCACGGCGTTTGGCGGCAGCTCCAGCGCGCGTTCGACCGCGATCATCGCCGCGAACGCTCCGGTATAGGCGACGCCGCCGAAGATCGGCAGCAGCAGCCCGGCATCCGCCATCGCCTCTACCGCAACCGCGGCGCCTTCCGCGATCAACAGCTTCAACATTTCCATCCGCACGCGCTCGGCGGAAAGGCTCGAAAGTCCCGCGCGCCCGTCGATGCAGGCGAGATATCCGGCACGGTCGGGCTCACCCACCCCGTAGGCGGCATGCATGCGGAAGAAGCGCAGGATGCGCAAATAATCCTCGGCGATACGCTGGTTTGCATCGCCGATGAAGCGCACGCGTTTGGCTTCGATATCGGCAAGCCCGCCGATGTGGTCGTGCACGATGCCGTCGGCATCGACGGAAAGCCCGTTGATGGTGAAGTCGCGCCGTTCCGCGTCGCGAACCCAGTCGCGCCCGAACGCAACTTTGGCCTTGCGGCCAAAGGTCTCGGTATCCTCGCGCAAGGTCGTGACCTCGAACGGCTGCGATTCGACGACCAGCGTGACCGTGCCATGGTCGATGCCGGTCGGCACGCATTTGATGCCGGCCGCCTTGGCGCGGCGGACCACCTCGTCGGGCAGCGCCGTGGTTGCGATATCGATGTCGCCGAGGGGAATATTCAGCAACGCATTGCGCACGGCGCCGCCGACCACGCGGGCTTCCTCGCCATCGCCATTGAGCAACGCGAGCACGCGCGCGGCCGGACCTGATCTGAGCCACGGCGCGTCCGACAGCACGCGGGCCTCACTCATTTCTCGACTCCAGGAACCAGCTTGCCCTTTTCGAGATGCGCGGGAACGTAGGTCGAATCCGGCGGCGCGCCGGAGAATTGCGCGAGCAGGACGAAGCTGATCACGACCAGCAGCAGCGATCCCAGCACCAGTTTGGCGACCAGATGCACCGGCCAGGAGGACGACACCAGCACTCCGGAACGGGTGGCAATCAGAAAAATCGCATAGGCCGCGAACGGGGTCAGGAAAATCGCGAGTTCGGTCAGGACCGGACGGATCATGCGAGATAAATCCGCTCGTACAATACGCGCAGGATGCCGGCGGTCGCGCCCCAGATGTAACGCTCGGCAAACGGCATGGCGTAGTAGGAGCGCTCCATGCCGCGAAATTCCTTGGAGTGGATCTGATGATTCTCGGGATTCATCAGGAACGCCAGCGGCACCTCGAAGGCGTCGACCACCTCGCCTTCGTTGATCGTCAGCTTGAAGCCCGGCTTGACCCGCGCCACCGTCGGCAGGATGCGAAACCCGAAGGCGGTTCCATAGAGGTCGAGATAGCCGATCGGCTCGATGAAGTCGCGCTTGAGGCCGACTTCCTCCTCCGCCTCGCGCAGGGCGGCGTCGAGCGGGGAAGCATCGGTCGCGTCGATCTTGCCGCCCGGAAAGGAAATCTGGCCGGCGTGGCTGGACAGATGCGGCGAGCGCTGCGTCAGCAACACGGTCGGCTCATCGTGATCGACCACCGGGATCAGCACCGCCGCCGGGCGCACCGGCTGCTCGCGTGCCACGATCTCCAGCATGCGATCGTTGCCCTCATCGCCGGTTTTCGGAATGATATCGGGATCGACCAGGCCGGGAGGCACGTCGAAATTCAGCCTGGCCTGGCTCCGCGCGAAGAACTCCGTTGAGTTGATCGGAGCCGCGTCCATCTTTCTCAGCATCGGCTCGTTCAAACCGCGTCCCTCACCTGCTTCGCATCCGCCATCGCAAAGAATTCGCCGCCAGACTCGATTCCGAACATCGCCTGACCATCGACCACCCGCTCTTCCCCCATGTCAACCAGATCGTAATAGAGCGCGCGGGTCACTTTCGCCCACAGATCGGCGCGGACATGCAGATAGGGCGTCAGCCCGCCGTCGGCCGCCATCTCGAATCGCAGGCGGTGTCCGGAATCGCATGGCACCCAATCGTCGACATTGGTGCGAAAGCGCAATAGCCGCCCGCGATCATCAACCTCCTTTTGCATCTCCACTGCGAGGAAAGGCGCGTCGTCGACTCGAATGCCGACCTTCTCGACCGGGGTCACGAGAAAGTGCTTGCCGTCCTCGCGCTTCAGGATGGTCGAGAACAGCCGCACCAGCGCCGGCCGCCCGATCGGCGTGCCCATGTAAAACCACGTACCGTCGCTGGCGATTCGGATGTCGAGATCGCCGCAGAACGGCGGATTCCACAGATGGACTGGAGGAAGCCCCTTGCCGGCCGGGGCGGCGTTGGCGGCTTCCCTCGCAGCGACAGTAAGTCCTTCGAGGCCCTGAGTGCCGGTTTGCCCTTGCTTCGCCATTGTTTGCCCTGAGTGTCTTGGCGCATCATCTGGCACGATTGGTGCACGTATACCGAGATATGTGTTCCCGACGATTTGAGTCCGTACTATTGCGGATCAAGTCGCCACATCGTGATGCCGTTCATACCCCGAAATGCCGATAATGTGGGGATAGTTTAATTCAACGAATACATCGCCTTTGCACAGGTTTAGCATGCGGTTCGTGGCATGACGACGCAACCAGCGGTGTCATGAAGCGGTTTGATGGCTGAAGGAGAAAGACATGGCGAGCGCAGACGGTGTCGAGAAACTCGAGGACGCGATCGTCCGTTCGGCCGAACAGGTCGCCGGTCAGATTCGCGCCGCAAAGGAAGCGATCTCCACCGTCATCTTCGGCCAGGAACGGGTGATCGAAAACACCCTGGTGACGATCCTGTCCGGCGGTCATGCGCTGCTGATCGGGGTTCCCGGCCTCGCCAAGACCAAGCTCGTCGAAACGCTGGGCATCACGCTCGGGCTGGACGCCAAGCGCATCCAGTTCACGCCGGACCTGATGCCATCGGATATTCTGGGCGCCGAGGTGCTGGACGAGAGCAATTCCGGCAAGCGGTCGTTCCGCTTCATCTCCGGACCGGTGTTCGCGCAGTTGCTGATGGCCGACGAGATCAACCGCGCCAGCCCGCGTACGCAATCGGCGCTGCTGCAAGCCATGCAGGAACAGCACATCACCGTTGCAGGCGCGCGGCATGATCTGCCAAAGCCGTTCCACGTGCTCGCCACGCAAAACCCGCTGGAGCAGGAAGGCACCTATCCGCTCCCCGAGGCGCAGCTCGACCGCTTCCTGATGGAGATTGACGTCGATTATCCCGATCGCGACGCCGAACGCCGCATCCTGTTTGAAACGACGGGCGCGGACGAGACGCTCGCCAAGGCATCGATGAACGCGGAAATACTGATCGCCGCACAACGCCTGGTGCGGCGCCTGCCGGTCGGCGACAGCGTCGTCGAGGCGATCCTGTCGCTGGTGCGCGCCGCGCGGCCCGACCCTGATGGTGGCGACAAGCTGATCGCCTGGGGACCGGGCCCGCGTGCCAGCCAGTCGCTGATGCTGGCGGTGCGCGCCCGCGCGCTGCTCGACGGCCGCCTCGCGCCCTCGATCGACGACGTGCTCGATCTCGCCGAACCCATTCTCAAGCACCGCATGGCGCTGACCTTCTCGGCGCGCGCGGAAGGCCGCACTATTCCCGACGTGATCAAACAATTGAAGACGCGGATCGGTTGATGGCCGCAGAGACCAGCCACGAGACCGGGGAGATTTTAGCAATACGACGTGCCGATGGCGAAAGCCGAACGCTCGCCGCATCGCTGCCCCGTCTCGTGCTCGAAGCCCGCCGCATCGCAGCCAACGTCATCCATGGCCTGCATGGCAGGCGCCGCGCCGGCGCCGGCGAGAGCTTCTGGCAGTATCGCCGCTTCGTCTCCGGCGAGCCATCGCAGAACGTCGACTGGCGCCGCTCGGCGCGCGACGATCATCTCTATGTCCGCGAGCAGGAATGGGAAGCCGCGCATACCGTGTGGCTTTGGCCCGACCGTTCGCCGTCGATGGCGTTTGCTTCCAAGGGTGCGCGCGACAGCAAGCTGGAGCGCGGGCTTATTGTTACATTTGCACTCGCCGAACTGCTGGTCTCGGGCGGCGAACGCGTCGGCATTCCCGGCCTGATGAACCCGACCGCAAGCCGCAACGTGATCGACAAGATGGCGCAGGCGATGCTGCACGACGATGCGGTGCGCGCGAGCCTGCCGCCGTCCTTTGTCCCGTCGGCGCTGGCCGAAATTGTCGTGCTGTCCGATTTGTGGTCGCCGATGAGCGAGATCAGGCTGATGCTCGCGGGGCTTTCGGCCTCCGGCGCTCATGGTTCTCTGATCCAGGTGGTCGATCCCGCCGAAGAAACCTTTCCCTACGCCGGCCGGGTCGAATTCGTCGAGCCGGAAGGATTTGGCGCCATCACCGCCGGCCGCGCCGAGAGCTGGGCCAGCGACTATGTCGCGCGCGTAGCCCTGCATCGCGACGAGATCCGTAGCGAAACCAACAGGCTCGACTGGTTGTTCTCGACCCACACCACCAGCCGTTCCGCCGCCGAACTCCTGCTGTTCCTGCATTCGGGCATGATGGCAGCCAAGGGAAGCGTGCGCGGTTCAACCGTCAAGGCGGGACGCAGCGCATGATCGCGGGGCTCCCCCTCACCTTTGCGCAACCGCTGCTCCTGCTGGGCCTGTTGAGCCTGCCGGTGTTGTGGTGGCTGTTGCGCGTCATGCCGCCGCGGCCGAGGCGGATCGAGTTTCCACCGACGCGGCTCCTGTTCGACATCAGGCCGAAGGAAGAAACCCCGTCGCGGACCCCGTGGTGGCTGACCTTGCTGCGCCTCGCTGCCGCCGCACTGGTCATCCTTGCCGCGGCCGGCCCGATCTGGAATCCGCAGACCGGGGTCGGCGGCAGCAACGCGCCGTTGGTGATCCTGCTCGACGACGGCTGGAGTGCGGCGGCAAGCTGGGACACGCGGGTCAAGGCCGCGGATGAACTGATCGCCAACGCCGACAACGACCGCCGCGGCGTTGCACTGGTTCCGCTCTCCGAGACCGCGCGCGACATCACGCTGATGCCGGCGGGCACCGCGCGGGTCGCGCTGCGCCAGATCTCGCCAAAACCCTATTCGGTCGACCGCGTCGACACGCTTGGCTCGCTCGACCGCTTCCTGAAGAGCACCGGCGATGCCGAAATCGCGTGGCTGTCCGACGGTGTCGACACCGGGCGCGGCGCCGAATTCATCGAAAATCTCGGCAAGACCATCGGCGACCGCAAGCTGACGGTGTTCGAGGGCGGCGCGGCCCCGGCACAGGCGCTGGTCGCCGCTGAAAACGCCGCGGCGAAAATGACGGTCAAGGTGCTTCGCACCACCGGCGGCGTCGCCGCCGGTGTGGTTCGCGCGATCGACGCCAAGGGCTCGCCGATCGGCGAGGCGCGCTACGCGTTCGGCATGCAGGATCGCGAGAGCGAAGCGGCGTTCGATCTGCCGGTCGAGCTGCGCAACGACATTTCGCGGCTGGAAATATCGGGCGAACGATCGGCCGGCGCCGTGCAACTGCTCGACAAGCGATGGCGGCGGCGCGCCGTCGGCGTCGTCACAGGTGCTACCAGCGACACCGCCCAGCCGCTATTGGCATCGACCTTCTATCTCACCCGCGCCTTGTCGCCATTCGCCGACGTGCGGCTGGGTGATCGCGGCGCGGCGCAGCAGGTGATCGCGCAATTCCTCGATCAGCGGCTGCCGATGATCGTGCTCGCCGATGTCGGCACGCTGTCGCCGGAAATCCGCGAGCGGCTGAACGCATGGATCGATCAGGGCGGCGTGCTGGTGCGTTTCGCAGGCCCCCGTCTGGCGCAGGCCGATGACGATCTGGTGCCGGTGAGACTGCGTCGCGGCGGCCGCATCCTCGGCGGCAGCCTGACCTGGGAAAAGCCGCAGCATCTGGCTTCGTTCGCCGCCGACGGCCCGTTCGCGGGCCTCACCGTGCCCAAGGACGTCACCGTGAACCGGCAGGTGCTGGCCGAGCCGGATGCGGTGCTCGCCACCAAGACCTGGGCGTCGCTGGAAGACGGCACGCCGCTGGTGACCGGCGAGCATCGCGGCAAGGGTATCGTCAGCCTGTTCCATATCGGCGCCGACTCGCGCTGGTCGGACCTGCCGATGTCCGGCAGCTTCGTCGAGATGCTGCGGCGGATGGTCGACATGTCCGGCTACACCTCGAAGCCCGGTGCGGGCGTTGCGAGCGAGGCGACCAATGTCGAGACCGTGGCGCCGCTGCGCACCCTCGACGGTTTCGGCGCATTCGGACCGCCGCCCTCGACCGCCAAGCCGATGCCGGCGGATTATCGCGACCGCGCCACGACAGATCATCCGCCGGGCTTCTACGGCCCGGCCGATGGCCCGATCGCGGTCAACACGCTGGCCCCGGCCGATCGCATCGCGTCGCTCGATACATCCTCCCTGCGCGCGCAGCGCGCCAGCTACACCAACGCCGAACCGCGCGATTTGCGCGGTATTCTGCTGTCGTCGTCGCTGGCGCTGTTCCTGATCGATGCGGTCGTGGTCGCGATGCTGGGTGCGGGTCTTGCCGCCTTGTGGCGGCGGCGCACGGCGGCTGCCGCCGTTCTGCTGGCCCTGATCTTGGCGGCGGCCCCCATCGCGCCTTCGCCGACGCGTGCCCAGAGCAACGACGACTTCGCCATCAAGTCGGTGTCGCAGACGCGCCTTGCCTATGTCGTCACCGGAAATGCCGACGTCGATTCCATCGTCAAGGCCGGCATGGCCGGTCTGACGCTGTTCCTGGCGCAGCGCACGGCGCTGGAAGCTGGCGATCCCGTCGGCGTCGATCCCGCGCACGATGAACTGGCGTTCTTTCCGCTGATCTACTGGCCGGTGGTGCCGGGCGCGCCGAAGCCGCCGCAGGATGCCATCAACCGTATCGACGCCTACATGAAACAGGGCGGCACGGTGCTGTTCGACACCCGCGACGCCATCGAGGCGCCGCCCGGCGAGAACGGCGCGGCACAAACGCCGGGCATGCGCACCTTGCGCGAAATTCTCTCCTCCCTCGACGTGCCTGAACTGGAGCCGGTGCCGCGCGAGCACGTGCTGACCAAGACGTTTTACCTGCTGCGCGATTTCCCCGGCCGCTTCAACACGGGGCAGACCTGGGTCGAGACCCTGCCGCGCGAGGATGACGACGACGCAGCCTCGCGCCCGGCGCGCGGCGGCGACGGCGTCTCGCCCATCATCATCACCTCGAACGATCTCGCCGGCGCCTGGGCGCACCGCCCGGACGGGCAGCCGATGCTGCCGCTGACGCCGGGCGAGCCGCGCCAGCGCGAATTCGCGTTCCGCTCCGGCGTCAACATCGTGATGTACACCCTGACCGGCAACTACAAGGCCGATCAGGTCCACGCGCCGGCACTGATCGAGCGGTTGGGGCAATAGGCCATGCAGTACGGCATCGCGTTCACCCCCCTCGTTCCGACGATCGTGCTCTGGATCGCGCTCGCCGCGATCGTCGCGATCTCGGTACTGCTGCTGCTCGGGCGCTCGCGCGGGGCTGCCGTGCGCGTCGCGGCGCTGGCGCTGATCCTGCTGGCGCTCGCCAACCCCTCCTTTACCCGCGAGGACCGCGAGCCGTTGTCCTCGGTCGCGGCTGTTGTGATCGACAAGAGCCCGAGCCAGAATTTCGGCACGCGCAACCAGGAGACGGCCAAGGCGCAGGAGGCGCTGGTCGACACGCTGAAGAAGATCAAGGGACTGGAAGTCCGCGTCGTCGAGGCCGGACAGGCCGACGGCGAAACCGACGGCACCAAACTGTTCGGCGCGCTGTCCTCGGCGCTGTCCGACGTTCCCGTCGACCGTGTCGCCGGCGCGTTCCTGATTACGGACGGCCGGGTGCATGACATTCCCGCCAGTGCCGCCGCCCTTGGCTTCCAGGCGCCGGTGCACGCGCTGGTCACCGGGCGCAAGGACGAGCGCGACCGTCGCATCGCAATCTCGGCCGCGCCGCGTTTCGGTATCGTCGGACAGCCCCAGACCATCACCTACCGGCTCGACGACCAGGGCGTCTCCGGTCAGCGCGCCAAGATCGTGGTGCGCCGCGACGGCGAGGTGATCAGCGAGCGCACGCTCGTGAGCGGACAAACCTCCAATGTCGAGGTCGACATCAAGCATGCCGGCTCGAACATCGTCGAGATCGAGGCCTCGCCGCTCGAAAACGAACTCACGCTGGTGAACAATCGCGCCGTGGTCGCGATCGAAGGCGTCCGCGACAAGCTGCGCGTGCTGCTGGTATCCGGCGAACCGCATTCCGGCGAGCGCACTTGGCGCAATTTGCTGAAGTCCGACGCCAGCATCGACCTGGTGCACTTTACGATTTTGCGCCCGCCGGAGAAGCAGGACGGCACGCCGATCAACGAATTGTCGCTGATCGCGTTTCCGACGCGCGAATTGTTCCAGCAGAAGATCAACGAATTCCAGCTGATCATCTTCGACCGCTACGCCCGGCAGGGCGTGCTGCCGATCGCCTATTTCGACAACATCGCGCGCTATGTCCGCGCCGGCGGCGCGGTGCTGGTATCGGCCGGGCCCGATTACGCTTCCACCACCAGCATCTGGCGCACGCCGCTGGACACGGTGCTGCCGGCAGAACCGGTCGGCGTCACTGAAAAACCGTTCTACGCGCACTTAAGCGACGCCGGCAAACGCCATCCGGTGACGCGTGGCCTCGAGGGCTCGGCGAGCGAACCGCCGCGCTGGAGCCGCTTCTTCCGCACCGTGGATACGCGCAACGCGATCGGCGCGCCCGTGATGACCGGCGCCGACGGCAAGCCGCTGCTGCTGCTGTCGCGCTTCGGCGAAGGCCGGGTCGCGCTTCTGCTGTCGGACCACATCTGGCTGTGGGCGCGCGGCTTTGAAGGCGGTGGACCGCATCTGGATCTGCTGCGGCGGACGTCGCACTGGCTGATGAAGCAGCCTGATCTCGACGAAGAGGCGCTGCGCCTGCAGATCCAGGGCAAGGACCTCGTGGTGCTGCGCCAGACCATGGCCGACAACGTGCCGCCGGTGACGGTGACGTCGCCGAGCGGCGCCACGAAAGAACTCACGCTGACCGCAAGCGAGCCCGGCACCTGGCGCTCCACCCTTCCCGCCAACGAACTCGGGCTATGGCAGGCCACGGACGGCGCGCTGAAAGCCCTGATCAATGTCGGGCCGACCAACCCGAAGGAATTTTCGGAAGTCACCTCCACCACCGAGATGCTGAAGCCGCTGTCGCAGGCAAGCGGCGGCGACGCGCGGCGCGTGGCCGACGGCGGCAGCATCGACCTGCCCCGCGTGGTGCCGGTGCGCGCCTCCGGCATCTTCCATGGCGACGGCTGGATGGGCGTCAAGATGCGGGACGCCAGCGTCGTGAAGGGCGTCGGCGTGCTGCCGATGTTTGCCGGCCTCGTCGGCTTGTTGCTGCTGCTCGGGGCGTTCGCGGCGACCTGGGTGCGCGAGGGGCGCTAGGCGCCGCCTCGCGACGCCCGGTCGTTGCATCAATCACACATCGCTCAACGTTTTCTCCGCAGCCGATCCGTGCGGCGGTTGACATCGTCGGAACCTTCCGATGTTATATTATAACATTGGGCGGCCTAGGCGCTTGGCCGTTCGGGGAAGGCGTAGTTCGTCGTGAATTGGTTCCGGAAGCATCTCAAGCACGGCTCGCGGCTGGCGCTGTTGGCGCTCGCGATCCAGTTTGCGCTGTCGTTCGGACATTTCCACGCCGACGTCGCCCGCGCCGCGCCGGCACTTCAGACCGGGTTGGCCGATACGGACCTCGCCATTGCCGCGGCGCTAGCCGCGCAAGAGGCGCGCGCCGCACAGCAGCCATCCGGCCACGATACCGATCAGCCAACCTCCGACTGCGCGATCTGCGCCGTCCTCTCGCTGGCCAACAATTTCCTGTTCGCCACGCCGCCGCTGCTGGAACTGCCGCAGGCGGTCGAGCTTCTGCACCTGACTACCGGCGCCGAGTTCACGCATCTCGGCTCGCTCCATCGCGCGTTCCAGTCCCGCGCACCTCCCGTCTCCTGACCTCGATTGATTGATGCACCCCTGGGGGATCGCCGCGCCACGCGGCTGATTGACCTAAGGGAAAATCGGAATCGATCCGTCGCACATCGACGGAATCAGGATCGGGACAATGACTTCAAAGAAGAACCGAGCGTTCCATTTCGGTGGAACAAGCTGGCTATTGCTATGCGCGATGGCCGATGGGGCGATGGCGCAGGACGCAGCAGCGACATCGACGCAACTGCCTGAAATCACCGTGACGGCGCCGAGCCCGATCGTGCGGCGTAAACCCGCACCATCGCGAACGCCGGCACGTGTCGCCCGCGCCGCGCCCGGCCAGAACCGCGAACGCGCGCCAGAACCGCAGGCCGCACCGGTCGCAGCCGCACCCCAACAGGGCGTGCTGCCCGTCGTGACCGACCAGTTCGCGACCGTCACGATCGTGCCCAACGAGGAAATCCGCCGTTCCGGCAGCGCAACGCTCGGCGATCTCCTGTTTTCAAAACCCGGCATCACCGGCTCGAGCTTCGCGCCGGGCGCCTCCAGCCGGCCGATCATCCGGGGCCTCGACGGCAACCGCGTCGGTATCGTCGAGAACGGCACCGGCGGCGGCGGCGTCTCGGACCTCGGCGAGGATCATTTCGTTCCCATTGATCCGCTCGCCACAAACCAGGTCGAGGTCGTGCGCGGGCCTGCAGCCTTGCGCTACGGCTCGACCTCGATCGGCGGCGTCGTCAGCGCCACCAACAACCGGATCCCCGAGGCCCTGCCCTCCTGCCCGGCGGCGCCGTTCCAGAGCTACGGCCTGCCAGCGAAAGCGCCGCTGGCGGAGGCGCAATCCGCATCATGCGTGACCGTCGAGACCCGCAACGCCGTCAATTCGGCCGATCGCGGCGTCGAGGGCGGCATTTTGCTCGATGCCGGCGGCGGCAATTTTGCCGTCCACGCCGACGCCTATGGCCGCAAGGCCGGCGATTACAGCATTCCCGGCTATCCCTATCTGTTCGACCAGACGCGGCCCGTGAACGGAAAGCAACCGAACTCGGCCGCGCAAGCCGACGGCGCCTCTGTCGGCGGCTCCTACATCTTCCATGGCGGCTTCATCGGTGCTGCGATCACGCAGAACGATTCCCTGTATCGCATCCCCGGTATCGACGGCGCCGATCACCAGACCCGGATCGATGCGCACCAGACCAAGTTTTCGGCCAAGGGCGAATACCGCCCGGACGCGGCGGCGATAGATGCTGTCAGGTTCTGGGCCGCGGCCACCGACTACAAGCACAACGAGATCGGGCTCGCAGACCCCGCCGACCTTTCGTCATTGGGTGTGCGGCAAACCTTTACCAACAAGGAGCAGGAAGGCCGCGTCGAAGTGCAGATGACGCCGTTCAACGCACGCTTTGCCGCTGTCACGACCGCGTTCGGTCTGCAGGCCAGCCACCAGCAACTGACCGCGCCAAGCCCGGACGATCCCGGGAGCCCGCTCAACGGTTTGTGGGATCCGAACAAGAACACCAAGGTCGCCGGCTATGCCTTCAACGAATTCAAGTTCACCGAGACCACCAAGGCGCAGATCGCCGGCCGCATCGAGCACGTCAGTCTCAGCGGAACGACGCCGTCGTTCATTCCGGACGTGTTCGACCTCAACACCAATCCCGGCGACATCGGTCCGCCGGTAGCGCGCAACCTCAACTTCACGCCGAAGAGCGCGAGCATCGGCCTGATCCAGAACCTCCCGGGCCAACTGGTTGCCAGCGTCACCGCTCAATATGTCGAGCGCGCGCCGAAACCTGCGGAATTGTTCTCGCGCGGCGCACACGACGCCACCGGCACCTTCGACATCGGCAATCCCGATCTCGGCATCGAGACCGCCAAGACGATCGAGATCGGATTGCGGAAGGCGACCGGGCCTTTCAGGTTCGAGGCAACCGCCTACTACACCAAATTCAATGGCTTCATTTACCGTCGCCTCACCGGCAACACCTGCGAGGATGTCGCCTGCGTCGGCCCTGCCAATCCGGCTGCTCCGCTCGAATTGAACCAGGCGATCTATTCGCAACGCGACGCCACCTTTCGCGGTGGCGAATTCCAGAGCCAGTTGGACATCGGCCCCTTCAACGGCGGCATCTGGGGCATCGAGAACCAGTTCGATGTTGTGCGCGCAACCTTCAGCGACGGCACCAACGTACCGCGCATCCCGCCGGTGCGTGTCGGCGGCGGGCTGTTCTGGCGCGATGCCAACTGGCTGACGCGGATCAACCTGCTGCACGCCTTCGCGCAGAACGATATCGCTCCGATCGGCGAGACGCCCACCGCGGGTTATAATTTGTTGAAGGCGGAGGTCAGCTACAGGACGAAGCTCGATCCATCCTGGTTCGGCGCGCGTGAAATGACGGTCGGGCTGGTCGGCAACAACCTGTTGAACGAGAACATCCGCAACTCGGTGTCCTACACCAAGGACCAGGTTCTCTTGCCGGGCATCGGTGTGCGCGCGTTCGCCAATCTGAAGTTCTAGGACGGAGGTATGGGCCACGGGGTGGCGTTAGCTGGTGGTACCAGCTAACGTTCCAGGCGGAGACGGCCGATGCGCGGGACGTTCCCTCACTCCACTGGAAACAGATGCACATCGAATAGATGACTTCGTCCATCAATGTTCACGTCTACAGCGACGCGCTTGTTCTGCTCGGCACCGCGGGCGTCGTCATTCCGTTGGTACGGCGATACGGGTTCAATCCCGTTCTCGGCTATCTTGGAGCCGGCGCAATCCTGGGCCCTCTCGGGCTGGGATCGTTCATTGAAAAATTTCCGCTTCTCTACTGGTTCACCGTCGTCGACGCAGGAAACGTCTCCGGCATCGCGAACCTCGGCGTCGTGTTCCTGCTCTTCCTGATCGGCATGGAGTTGTCCTACGACCGATTGAAGGCGATGCACCGCCTGATTTTCGGATTGGGCAGCCTGCAGATCATTTTCTCGACGGTCGCGATCGGCCTCGTCGCCGCGCTGGCTGGCAGCAAGGCTCCGGTGGCCCTCATCCTTGGTGCGTGTCTCGCCTTGTCCTCGACCGCCATCGTCATCGAGATTCTTTCCAGGCAGAAGCGGCTCAACACAAGCGCGGGACGGGCAAGCTTCGCGGTCCTCCTCGCGCAGGATCTGGCAGTCGCCCCTCTTCTGCTTTTCATCTCGATCTTTGGCGCGGGAGACTCCGGATCGGTCATCGCGACACTGTTGCTTGCGCTCGTGAATGCCGCCCTGGCGCTCGGCGTGATCGTCGTCGTCGGCCGCGTGGTGATGCGCCCCCTGTTCCGTCTGGTGGCATCGGCCGGCATGAGCGACCTGTTCGTCGCCACGACGCTATTCGTGATCGTCGCGACCGGGGTAGCTGCTGCCGTGGCCGGCTTCTCCATGGCGCTTGGCGCTTTTGTCGCAGGCCTGTTGCTGGCCGAGACGGAGTTCCGCAAAGCGATCGAAATCGCCATCGATCCCTTCAAGGGCCTTTTGCTTGGCCTGTTCTTCTTCACGGTCGGTATGAACATCGATTTTGGCCAGATCGCGCGCGATCCGGTCTGGCTGATTGCGGGTGCCGCCGGGCTGATTGTCGTAAAGTCCACCATCCTCGTCTTCCTGGCCCGGATGTTTCGCCTTTCCTGGCCGGCCTCGATCGAGGTCGGACTGCTGCTTGGTCCCGGCGGCGAGTTCGCTTTCGTCGGCATTGGGATGGCAACGACGCTTGGCCTGATTGACGCCAACATATCGAGTTTTGCCGTCGCGCTGATCACGCTGACCATGATGCTCACCCCGGCACTGTCTCATGTCGCGCGGCGGCTGGCACCGATGGTGCGCGAGGACAAACCGCTTGATCCAGAGCTCACCGTTGCACCGAGCGGCGGGAGTGGCCATGCCATTGTCGTCGGACATGGCCGGGTTGGACAAGTCGTCTGCACGATGCTCGATCGCCATCAGTTCAAATACACCGCCGTCGACAACGATGCCGCGGCCGTCCCGGAGCAACGCAAGCAGGGCCGTACCGTCTTCTACGGTGATGCGACAAACCCGGAGTTCCTGATGAGCTGCGGCCTCACGGAAGCCGCCGCGGTCATCGTTACGATCAACGAACCCAAAGGCATTGACGAAATTGTCGCGCAGGTTCGCGCGCTACGGAAAGATGTACTGATCGTTTCGCGCGCGCGTGACGCCGACCACGCGCGACATCTCTACGGAATCGGCGTCACCGACGCCGTGCCGGAAACCATCGAGGCAAGCCTGCTATTGTCCGAAGCAGCCCTGATCGGCTTGGGAGTGGCGATGGGACTGGTCGTTGCTTCCATCCACGAGAAGCGTGAGGAGTTTCGGCACGAACTGCAGCACGCAGCCGGAAGCACGGGGTCCGCATCGAAGCCGGTGGCCGGCACCAAAAGGCGTCGACTTTTCCGATAGCGACGAGACCGGGCGCCCCCACGGCGCCGCTTCGCCATCGGCGCTACCGCGCCTTGCTCCAGTCCGGCCGGATATCGCCGGAGACGCCCTCGAACGCGCCCTCGACCAGCTCCGCCACCAAAAGGCGGCTGTAATCGACGGGACCCGGCATGATCGCACGCCCCTTCGGTATGACCTTGAAGCCGACGCGGCCGTAATAAGGTTCGTCGCCGACCAGGATGACCAGGCGATGGCCCTTGGCCTTGGCGTCCTGCAGCGAGCGATCGAGCAGCATGCGACCGACGCCGCGCTTTCGGAACGGCGGCTCGACCGTCAACGGCCCGAGCATCAGGGCCGGCGTATCGCCGATGCAGATCGGCAATTGCCGCACCGAGCCGACCAGCAATGTGCCGATCCGCGCCGTGAACGAGAGGTCGAGCAGGTGATCGACATGCTCGCGCAGGCGGTAGGCGCTCAGCACGAAACGGCCGGGACCGAACGTGCGCTCGTGCAGGCGTTCGATCGCCTGGGCGTCCTTTGGTGTTTCGGCCAGGATGGTGAGGTCAAGTTCGCTCATGATGGGCGCGAGATAGCATCTGGCGGCGGCGCGGTCCATTGCCGGAGACGGCAATCCCCGTATTGCCTTAATCCCCTTTGATGGCCGGCTGGGACAGATAGGCCAACAGCTTCATCTCTCGGCGGCCGCGCGTCACCGTATCCAGCACCAGCCCCGAGCTTACCGACAGCACCGCCACGATCATCAGGCCCATCGACAGTACCGCGGTCGGCAGCCGTGGAACGATGCCTTCCTCGAGAAAGGTGATGATCACGGGGATCGCGAGGCCGATCGAGACCAGCATCAGGAACATGCCGATGACCGTGAAAAACCGCAGCGGCTTTTCCGACCGGTACAGCTTCAGGATGGTGCCGAGTATCCGGAAACCGTCGCGCCAGGTGTTCAGCTTGCTGAACGATCCCTCGGGGCGGGCATAATAAGGCGTCTCGATTTCCACCACCGGCAGCGCCAGTTCGAGCGCATGCACGCTGAGCTCGGTTTCGATCTCGAAACCGTCCGACAGCACCGGAAAGGATTTGACGAAGCGGCGCGAGAACACGCGGTAGCCGGAAAGGATATCCTTGAATGCCTGGCCGAATACCGCGGAAAGGAAGCTCGTCAGCATCCAGTTGCCGGTGCGGTGGCCGGGCCGGTAGGCCGCGACCGACTGGTCGACGCGAAAGCCCACCACCATATCGAGATGATCATTGACCAGCGCATCGATCATGCGCGGGGCGCTCGGCGCGTCATAGGTCGCGTCGCCGTCGACCAGCACATAGATGTCGGCATCGACATCGGCGAACATGCGCCGCACCACGTGTCCCTTGCCCTGGCGGCGCTCGCTGCGCACGATGGCGCCAGCCGCGCGCGCCACCTCGACGGTGCGATCCTTCGAATTATTGTCGTAGACGAAAATCTCAGCGGCCGGCAGCGCCTTGCGGAAGTCGGTGACCACGGTGGCGACCGCGGCTTCCTCATTGAAGCATGGCACCAGAACCGCAATCCGCAGCGCTGCTGTCGTCATTGCCGGCTCACCCGATTTAAGTCCGTCCATGGCGCGTCATACCGCAATCAGGCGTTGGCCGGTTGAGGGAAGGCCGCACTTTTGGCGGCCCGTTCGCCGCGCAGATCGAGCGTTGCGAACAGCAAAGTCCAGAGCGAGAGCATGTCGATCGGAATGATATAATATGGCGTAAATATCGGATGGGTCATGAAGAAAATCAGGTTTACCGCAAGGTTTACCGCGACCAGGATTGCAGCATGCTTTGCGCGGCCTTGATTGGCCCACCATAGCCAGGCGGTCCAGATCGCCGATATCGCCAGCAAGGTGAACTGAACGTCAACGAGATAGCTTAACAAGACGCTGGCGTTCAGCTCGGGCGGCAGGGCATCGACGCTGCCATAGGTGGTCGAGAACGGACTCCCTGCATTGATCGCATTCGCGATCAATGTCGGCGCGATGCCGATCAGGAAGGCGATACCGAACGATACCCCCTGCAGGAAAGTCTGCTTGGTGCGCGCCAGCAGGAACGCCCCGGCAAGATACAGGCAATAGCCCGCCGCCAGGAACAGGTTGGGCAGACGGAAATTGACGGACAGGCCGATCAGCAGACCGATCAGTGCAATAATCAACAGCCGATGTCGCGGTTGTCCTGCGAAATACTTCACGGTGAAAAAGCCTGCGGCCGCGCAGACCATCATGGTCGGCGGCACCGAATAGCTCGCCTTGCTCGGGTTGATCATCAAGTAAAGCGCAGCAAGCCCGAACACTGCAGCCAGCGCGAGCGAGGCCGGGTCGCGTGCGCGGAACAACGCTATGACAGCAAAGGCAAGGATCGCCGTGTTCGCCAGCACATAGAGCGGGATGACCTGAAACCCCTCGCGAAACAGCGCCAACGCAAATCCGGTGCCCGGCGGGTATTGCATGACATATTTGTCAGCAGTCGGAATCAAGGTATGGCAGGGGACGCGCTTCACATCGTTCCATTCCGCATAGCCGATCGCCTTCAGCTTGTTCTTGAGGTAATCGTCGTCGTCGAAAACGATGTTGGTATCGATGCCGCCAAGGCCATATTTCTGGAACAGATGCGCCTGCCGCAGATAGCAGACGTCGTCGTAGACGCCGCGGCTTTCGCTCCAGCGCGACATCGTCCAGACATTGCTCGCCAGCACCGCGAGCAGGCCGAAGCCGCAGAGGAGCCTCAAAATTTTCATCCTGCCCATATCGAACCCTGTTTGTCCGCTTCTAGAGCCTTTTCCGTTCCGATGGAATCGGAACGGGACTCCGCGCCGCGCGTCAGCGCCAGGTCGCAATCGGCGTCGTACCGTCGAGAACTTCCGCGATCCGGAGCCGCGTGCCCCTGGTCGTCTCCGCCGGCAGCGCACCCGCCGCATAGAACCCGCACTCGACGATTTCGTGGTTGGGCTTCGGCAGGCGGTCCTGCCGGAACTGCCTAACGACATAGACTGCGACATGGTCGCGTTGGGAGACGTGGCCGTTGAAGAACAGGCCATGCAGGACCGGCTTCCCGGTCAGTTCGATCCGCCCCTCCTCTATCAGTTCCCGCCGCAAGGCTTCTAGAAAGGTTTCGCCGACCTCGACCCCGCCGCCCGGCAGGTGCCAGCCGGCGACATAGCTGTGCCTGACCAGGAACACCTTGTCGTCGCCGTCGAGCACGACGCCACGAACCCCAAGCGTCATGCCGCGAGCCATCCGCCAATAGAGGTGGAAGGCCCGCCGCAATTGCGGTTCGAGACGTTTTCGCAAGTGCTCCAGCACCGTCACGCAAACCTCGGATGGACAGCTATCACGTTTGATCCTTATATCGTCGGCATGATCGTGCGACGGCTCTATATCACAGGGAATGCGGCAGAGCGCGAATGACCGATACCTTCACGCTGGCGCATCTGTCCGATCCGCATCTGCCACCGCTGCCCGCGGCGCGGCTTCGCGATCTCGCGGGCAAGCGTGCGCTCGGCTATCTCAACTGGACCCGCAACCGTCACAAGTATCATCGCCGCGAGGTGCTGGATGCGCTGGTCGCCGACATGCAGGCGCAGCGGCCGGACCACATCGCGGTGACCGGCGATCTCGTCAACTTGGCGCTGGAGGCGGAATTCACCCCGGCCCAGGCCTGGCTCGAAAGCGTCGGCACGCCGCAACGGGTCACGGTCGTTCCCGGCAATCACGACGCCTATGTCCGCGCCACGCGGCACCATTTCGCCGATACGTTTGAGAAGTATCTGAGCTGCGACGTCGCCGAGGCGAATGGCACGCCGTTTCCGTTCGTGCGCCGGCGGGGGCCGCTGGCGCTGATCGGGGTCTCCTCGGCGGTGCCGACGCCGCCGCTGATGGCCACCGGCCGGCTTGGCCGCGCGCAACTCGATGCGCTCGACCGCCATCTGGCGCAGATGTCCGCCGATGAGGCCTTCCGGGTGCTGCTGGTTCATCATCCGCTGCACTCGGGTTCGCGGATGAAGCGGCTGACCGATTCGAAGGCGCTCCGCGCCGTGCTGAAGCGGCGCGGTGTCGAACTGGTCCTGCACGGCCACGACCACATCCATTCGACGATGTGGCTCGAAGGCGCCGACCGCCAGATCCCCGCGGTCGGCGTGCCGTCGGCGTCCGCGCTGGCGCACCGGAATTATCCGGCCGCGGCCTACAATCTGTTTTCGATCGCGCGCGACGGCGAAAAATGGCGCTGCGTGCAGACCGTACGCGCCATCGACGCCGACTACCGCGTCAAGCAGATCAAGCAGGCAACGCTGCTGTAGCTGCGCTCTGCGCCGCGAAGTCCTCAATCCCCGCCGCCGCAGCCGCCGCCCCCATCACCACCACCGCCGCCGCCGCCGTCGCCGCCGCCATCACTGCTTCCGTCGCTGCCGGCATCGCCAAACCCGTCCGAACTGCCGTCGAACGACGTATCTGCGAAATCGCCGCCGCAATACGCGGCGCCGCTGCCGTTCTTGCGCAGCTCTTCGCAGTCGGGATGATAGACGAACCCGTTTGCGATATTGAGTTTGCGGTCGAGCGCAAACAACAGCGGCAGGCGCGTCGGGCGGACCGGATCGATGTTCTCGTATTTGCAGCAGTACCACCAGACGCGGCGCAGGCCTTCGTTGCTCTTGCGATGCTCGCTGAGGACGACGGCGGGGGTGTGGTGGAGGAAGCCGCCGAAGGCGCGCCGGCAGAACGCGTCATACTCGCGCGTATACAGGATGAATTCGTGCCAGAGATCATCGGCGACTTGCGAGGGCATCGAGACGTGGCGCTTGCCGCTCATCAGATAGGCGACGAAGAATTGACGCAAGCCCCGCGACACCAGCGCGCTGTCCTTGCGCGCAAAGCCGGGGTGATGCTTCTCAAGCCGCTCGAGCAGCCCGCGCGGCCAGTGGAAGGTGCGGATGAACTCGGCGCGGCGCAGCGTGCGCCACTTGCCGTACAGCCAGGCGCCGGCGAACAGGGCGGCCACCAGCAGGATGGCAATCGGTACGGTCATGATGCGGTCGACACCGTTTTTCAATCCGCCGCGTGGCCGACCTCAGAAATTCTTCAGGCTCGCATACAGCGCCAATCCGAACAGCGCCACCGCGCCCAGCAGGAAGCCGAGCACGAAGGCGCCGAGGCCGCGGCGGCGCGGCTTTTTTTCCACAACCGGCTCGTCCACGGGGGTTGCCACCATCGCATGTTCGCGCTCGATCATGCGGCGCGCGACATAGCCGGTGACGGCATCGACGATGACAGGCACGTCATGCGACTCCGCGATCACGATGCGGCCGAAACGGGTATCCTGCACGAAGCGATAGATCCGCTTGTCGCGCCCCATCACCACATGCGCCACCACATCGATCCACAGCCGCGGCGTCTCGCCCTGGCTGACGCCGCGATCGAACAGGTCGACCTGCTCGGGCACCTCGGCGAACAGCGGATCGAGTGCCTCGTTCAGGATCTCGAGCCGGGCAACCTCGGCATCGCGCAACTCGACCACGACGCCGGTGCGGTCGGCGGCCTCGATGCGGGCCTGGCGGAGCGCGTCGCGCAGCCGCGTCGGTCGCATGTCGCGGGCCTCGTTGCCGGTGTTTTGCGCTTCTGCCATCGGTAGCCGCCTTTATCCTGAGAGGTTGGCCCGGTTAACCTATCAGTAACTACCTCGCGCGCAATGGCTGTTTATTTGCAATAGCTTAGCGGTCCACCGGGTTCTGAGTCCCCTAAGGCAACCCCTCACCCCGCCCCTCCCGGAGCGAGCTCAGCTCGTCTCCCGGAGCGAGCTCAGCTCGTCTCCCGGAGCGAGCTCGGCTCGTCTCCCGGAGCGAGTTCGGCGCGTCGCCACACCGCTTTGAGAACGCAAACGGCCCCACCCGGTTTTCCGGATGGGGCCGCTCGTCCTTGGGCCGTTTCTTAAGGGGTATCAGGCCGAGACGCGGGAGGGCTCTTCGACGATCGAAAAGCGCACGCCGGCCTTGTGACGGTTCTCTTCCGAGACCGCGCGCCAGGCATCCTCGGCCTCTTTGCGGGTCTTGAAGGGTCCCTGCACCTGGGCCGAGCCTTCCACGAGCTTGTGGAAGTTCATCGATCCGAACTCGCCGCCAATCACCCAGAAATTGCTCTTCGTCATGACTAGTCTCCTGTTGTCGTCAGCTGTGTGTTAGCCGAACTGGTTCATCGTGTTGTGAGCGCCGCCCGCCTTCAGCGCGGCTTCACCGGCGAAATATTCCTTGTGCTCGTCACCGATATCGGAGCCGGCCATGTTCTGATGCTTGGCGCAGGCGATGCCCTGACGGATCTCCTGGCGCTGAACATTCTTCACATAACCCAGCATGCCCTGGTCGCCGAAATACTCCTTGGCGAGATTATCGGTCGACAGAGCTGCCGTGTGATAGGTCGGCAACGTGATCAGATGATGGAAGATGCCGGCACGCTTGGCTGAATCGGCCTGGAAGGTACGGATGCGCTCGTCGGCTTCAATCGCCAGCGGCGTCTCGTCGTATTCCGGCTTCATCAGGTCGGCGCGGTTGTACTTGCTGACATCCTTGCCGGCTTCCTTCATCGCATCGTACACCTGCCAACGGAAGTTGAGCGTCCAGTTGAACGAGGGCGAGTTGTTGTAGGCCAGCTTCGCGTTCGGAATGACCTCGCGAATGCGGTCGACCATCTTGGCGATCTGCTCGATATGCGGCTTCTCGGTCTCGATCCACAGCAGGTCGGCACCGTTCTGCAGCGAGGTGATGCTGTCGAGAACGCAGCGATCTTCGCCCGTGCCGGCACGGAACTGGTACAGGTTGCTGGCAAGCCGCTTCGGCCGCATCATCTTGCCGTTGCGGTTGATGATGACGTCGCCGTTGCGGGCGTTCTCGGGCGTCACTTCCTCGCAATCCAGGAAGCTGTTGTACTGGTCGCCGATGTCGCCGGGCTTGTGGCTGACGGCGATCTGCTGCGTCAAACCAGCACCCAGCGAGTCGGTGCGGGTCACGACGACGCCGTCTTCGACGCCGAGCTCGAGGAAGGCATGGCGGCAGGCCCGGATCTTCGCCAGGAACACCTCGTGCGGCACGGTCACCTTGCCGTCCTGGTGGCCGCACTGCTTTTCGTCGGAGACCTGGTTTTCGATCTGCAGGGCGCACGCACCCGCCTCGATCATCTTCTTCGCGAGCAGATAGGTCGCCTCGGCATTACCAAAGCCGGCGTCGATGTCGGCGATGACGGGCACGACGTGGGTCTGGAAGTTGTCGACCTTCTCGATCAGCTCCTTTTCCTTCGCCTTGTCGCCTGCCTTGCGAGCGGCGTCGATGGCGCGGAAAATGTCGTTGAGCTCACGGGAGTCCGCCTGACGCAGGAAGGTGTACAACTCCTCGATCAGCGCCGGCACCGAGGTCTTTTCGTGCATCGACTGGTCGGGCAGCGGTCCGAACTCGGAGCGAAGTGCGGCGATCATCCAGCCCGAGAGATACAGATAGCGGCGATCGGTCTTGCCACCGAAGTGCTTCTTGACCGAAATCAGCTTCTGCTGCGCGATGAAGCCATGCCAGCAGCCCAGCGACTGGGTGTACTTGGTGGGATCGGCATCATAGGCAGCCATATCGGCGCGCATCAGCGCCGCCGTATAGCGGGCGATGTCCAGGCCGGTCTTGAAGCGGTTCTGCAGACGCATGCGCGCCACGGCTTCGGCGGTGACACCGTTCCAGGTCGGCTGGGTCTCCAGGAGCGCCTTGGCAGCTCCGATCTCGCTTGCATAGGAAGCCGGTCCCTGGATGGCTCGGTCGCTGACGCCACGTGGCTGGAAGTTCATGTTCGTATCCCTTCAATCGACATTCTTGACAGTGCATTGCGAAACGTACCGAGAGCTAAACGCTAAAATCCTAAATTCGTATAGTCTGCTTGATTTTGAATGGTGATGTCATGTAACATCTGAACTTGTCATAGATGTCACTTTGTAAAATTTGTCACAATCAGGGTCAGGGAACCTGCCATGGCCACCAATTCCGGAAAGAAGCTTTTCGTCGGCCCCCGCTTCCGGCGGATCCGCCAGCAGCTCGGCCTGTCGCAGACCCAGATCGCCGAGGGGCTTGGCATTTCTCCGAGCTATATCAACCTGATAGAGCGGAACCAGCGCCCGGTGACGGCGCAGATCCTGCTCCGCCTGGCCGAAACCTATGACCTCGATTTGCGCGATCTCGCCACCGCCGACGAGGACCGGTTCTTTGCCGAGCTGAACGAAATCTTCTCCGATCCGCTGTTCCGCCAGATCGACCTCCCGAAGCAGGAACTGCGCGACCTCGCCGAATTGTGCCCCGGCGTGACTCATTCCTTACAACGCCTCTATGCCGCCTATACCGAGGCCCGCCGCGGCGAAACGCTGGTCGCAGCGCAAATGGCCGACCGCGACGAGGGCACCCGCTTCGAGGCCAACCCGATCGAGCGCGTGCGCGACCTGATCGAGGCCAACCGCAACTATTTCCCCGAACTCGAACAGGCCGCGGAGAATTTGCGTGACGAACTGAATGTGTCCGCCGAGGAACTGTTCGCGGCACTTTCGGCGCGGCTGCGGGAAAAGCATTCGATCGTCACCCGCATCATGCCGGTTGACGTGATGCGCGAGACGCTGCGGCGGTTCGACCGCCACCGCCGGCAACTTCTGATCTCCGAACTGGTCGACGGCGCGGGGCGCGCCTTCCAGTTGGCGCTGCAGATTGGGCTGAGCGAATGCGGCGCCAGCATCGACGCAATCGTCAATCGCGCCGGCCCGCTCGACGACACGCCGCGGCGGCTCTATCGGATTACGCTCGCGAATTATTTCGCGGCCGCTGTCATGATGCCCTATCAGGCGTTTCACGGTGCGGCGGAGACGCTGAACTATGACGTGCATGTGCTGGCGCAACGTTTCAATGCCGGCTTCGAGCAAGTCTGCCACCGCCTGACCACGCTGCAGCGGCCGAACGCGCGCGGCGTGCCGTTCTTCCTGCTGCGCGTCGACAATGCCGGCAACGTCTCCAAAAGATTCTCCTCCGGCACGTTCCCGTTCTCGAAATTCGGCGGCACCTGCCCGCTGTGGAACGTGCATTCGACCTTCGACACGCCGGACCGCCTGCTCAAGCAGGTGATCGAACTGCCCGACGGCACCCGCTATTTCTCGATCGCGCAGATGGTGCGCCGGCCGGTGGCGCCGCACCCGCAACCGCAGCCGCGCTTTGCGATTGGTCTCGGCTGCGAAATCCGCCATGCGGCCAAACTCGTCTACGCCGCCGGGATGGATCTGGAGAAAGCGGAGGGAACGCCGATCGGCGTCAACTGCCGGCTCTGCGAACGCGAAAACTGCAGCCAGCGGGCGGAGCCGCCGATCACGCGGACGCTGATTTTGGATGAGAACACGCGGCGGGTGTCGTCGTTTGCGTTCTCGAATGCGCGGGAGTTGTGAGGGTGTCGCCCGACTGCTGATCGGGAAAAAGCGGAACATCGCCGTGAACGAGACGTTTGCTTGGTTGCCTGCAACAGGAGAAACCAATGCTGAAAACATTGATTACGGTTTCGACCGTGCTGCTCACAACCGCCGCGTTTGCGCAGACCAGCACGAAATCTCCGGGTTCCTCGGAAATCGCCCCCGGACAGAAGATGCAGAAGAGCAAGACTACGACCGGCGCCTCCAAATACGCGCCAGGACACCAGAAGAATACCGCGAAGGGCCCCGGCCATTCGGAAAGCGCGCCGGGTCAGCAGACCACCGGATCGGCGGCGAAGAAGTAGTCCTCCAACACACAGCCCGGCATCGACGCCGGGCCGTTGTTTGCGGATGGCCACAGGTTCGATCTTTCTACAGCTCTGTCGCTGGCGCAGTGCGATGCATCAATGCACCGCTTTCCCGCCGCAAAGCCGCTGCTGTGTCCCGCCGGTGACGATCACATTTAAAACGTGGGTATTCCGCAATTTTGCGATGGAACGGCCAAGCCGATTCGCTAGCTTTGAAAGCAGCGATTCCCAGAACTCGCGGATGGATGCAGGACCGATGTTGCGACGCGTCAAGCTGATGAACCCGTTCGAAATCGTCCAGGATCTGGTCACTCAGGACCGGATGGCGCCTGAACGGCAGCAAGCACAGCCGGTCGAACTGAAGGTCGCCAATCGCGCCGCCCGCGCCACGCCGGTCTGCGCCGCCTGCGGTTCCGACGACATCATCTGCCACGCCACCGCGCAATGGAGCAACGAGGCGCAGGAATGGCAGCTCGCCAATACCTTCAACCAGCCGGCGCGCTGCAATACCTGTAACCACGACGGCAACCTGGTGTGGCTGACGCTGAACTGAGCGACGCCCTACTCTCCACCGTGACTGAGAGTGAACTACGCTCGCCCGCTTCAAATCTCCGCATACACCTCCAGCAAATTCCCATCGGGATCCCTGAAGAACAGCGTGCGATGGCCGAAGGGCTGGTTGGTCGGCGGCTCAAGCAGATCGACGCCGTGCCGCACCAGCTCGTCGGCGCAGCGGTCGACGTCATCAACCGCAACCTTGAAGGCGAGCTGCAGCGACGCGCTGCCTGTGGGCGTCGGCGCATCCTTCGCCGTCCGGCCCAGCCGCGACAGCGCGAGCGTGTTGCCGCCGATCTGATATTCGATCCAGCCCGCCGACAATTCTCGCGTCAGCGGGAAGCGGAGCACGCCCTCATAGAAGCGGCGCATCGCCACCATGTCGCGCACGAAGATAACGGTGTAGTCGATGGCGCGGATGGCATGGAAGGGAGAAGTGGAAGGTGGATTCTGAGCGTTCAAGACGGCTTCCTTATTGATCGTCCTGGAATTTCTTTTCCTCAATTGTCGCATGCCCGACCACGGATCGACAACCAGCAAGCAGCCCGCATGAGCGCAGCGAGATGCGGCACTCCGAACAAACCCCTCGCTGGCTTATCCGGACTAAGCTTGCTCTCGTTGTGCGTCGGTTACGCGCCTCAGTACAGCCCCAGCGCGCGGTCGCGCCAGGCATTCATGAGATCTGCCGTTGTCTTCGGATCGAACGGCCATACCGCCACGTATCGCCACCGCGAATCCCAAACCCCTGGCTCCTCAGCAGGATTGATGTATCTTACTGACACGCCCCATTGACTGACATCCATGCTGAACTCGGACGTCTCGCGCCAGTTGCATTTTATTTGCGCGCCCCCGTAGTCTCTTGTCGTGAACCCCCACCCATTCAGCTCGATCCACGATCTCGAGTAATAGTTCACCAGGGCGAAGAGCAGGAAGAACCCTCCCATGCCGATCGCGATCGGCCTGTAGTCCGCACCGAGATCAAGGAAGTAGAGGGAGCCGCAGAACAGGCCCAGGATCGCCGGCGTCACAACGGTCTGGCCTATCGTCCGATAAAGTTTGACCGGCCCCGGATACTGGCTCAGCACCTGTTCGGGCGTGATCTTGCCCATGACCCGCCACCTCACTTCATGACCTCACGGCGACATTAGTCCCGGATTGAAGCATCCGCACGCGGGTCTCGGCGGCATGGCTAATATTCGCGTAACGGCAATCCTGCATGCGGCATGCCGGGGAGATCAGGAAGCGCCACGAGATCGCCTTCCGCTCCGCCGCGCTTGATTACGCCCCGGCGTCCGAGCCCCAGATCTTCTGCTCGGTCCAACCGAGCTCGGCAAATTCCTCCGCCCGCAACGAGGCTTCACCCACCGCGAAGAATTCGTCGAGTTGCGGCGGGCTCACCGACGTGCCGCTGAGCATGGCGTGGGCCTGGCCGCGATGGTGCACCTGATGCTGGAACAGATGCAGGAGCAAGCGGTCCATCCGTTCGCGCTGGATGGAGGTGCCGCGATGCACGGAGACGATGCGCTGCAGTCCGGCGCCGTCGAGCGCTTCGACGACCTTGAGCAAACGCCGATCTACCGCAGCCTGCGCTTCCTTCAGCGCGGCGACCGTTGCACACGGCTCCTGGTCCGCCCACGCGGCCGGGCCGAGCGTGCCGCCTTCCATCGCATCGACGTAAAAATGGTCGATGATCAGGATGTGGTTGAGCGTGGCGTGCAGGCTTGGAAAGAAGCCGGTTCGTTTCGCGGTGAATTCGTCCGGCGACAGCCGTGCGCAGGCGGTGAGCAGCCGGTGGTTTGCCCAGGCGTTGTTGTACGCCATGGTGCGGTAGGGCAGGACATCGTGCATAGCGCTGGGGCCTACAAAAGCCTGTGCGGCGGGTTAGCGCGTAGGGTGGGCAAAGCGAAGCGTGCCCACCACTTTGACTTCTGCAAGAATGGTGGGCACGTCGCTGACGCTCCTTTGCCCACCCTACGAATCCCTCATCCTACTCCGCCGCTTGTTGCGTCGGTGCTTCCAGCACCTCCAGCACCTTCGGCGGCGACATCGGCAGCGCATAGAACCGTTTGCCGAGCGCGTTGTAGATGGCGTTGGCGACCGCCGCCATCACGGGCACCAGCGGCACTTCGCCGACGCCCTTGACGCCTTGCGGATGTTTCGGGTTCGGCACTTCGACCATGATGCAGTCGAGCATCGGCAGGTCCGAGCAGACCGGCATGCGATAGTCGAGGAAGCCGGGGTTATCGACCTTGCCTTCTTTGGTATAGATGTATTCCTCGTTCAGCGCCCAGCCGATGCCTTGCGCGACGCCGCCCTGGAGCTGGCCCTCGACATAGCCGGGGTGAATGGCGCGGCCGACATCTTGCACGGCGGTGTAGCGGATGACGCGCGCGATGCCGAGATCGACATCAACCTCGACGTCGCAGACATGCGTGCCGAAACCGCCGTCGGCGCCCGTGGTGTTGAGCTGCACGCCGGCCCCAATGGGTCCACCCATCGCGGGCGCCTTCTCGGCGAGTTCTTTCAGCGTCAGCGGTTCGAACTGGCCGGCGTTCGGGCTCACCGGATGCGCCGCGCCCTGCTCCCACTTCACCGCTTCGGGATCGATCTCCCAGATTTTTGCCGCGCGCTCGCGCAGCGTCTGGATGATCTTGTCGGTCGACTGCGTCACCACCATCGAGGAGGCGAACAGCACGCGGCTGCCGCCGGTGAGATTCGAAAAACCAATCGTCTGCGTGTCGCCGATGATGACGGAGACGCGGCGGTAATCGATTCCAAGGAGTTCGGCGCAGATGTTGGCGATGCCCGCGCGCGAGCCGCCGATGTCAGGATGCCCCGTGGTGACGACGACGTTGCCGTCCTCGGTGATGTTGACTTGCGCGGAAGATTCGCCGCCGGCGTTGAACCAGAAGCCGGACGCCACGCCCCTGCCCTGTAGCTTGCCGAGCGGCGCCTTGTAGTGTTCGGAATTCTTCGCCGCTTCCACGGTCTCGATAAAGCCGATGCGCGGGAAGGTCGGGCCGTGCGCGGCTTTGGTGCCTTCCTTCGCGGCGTTCTTCAGGCGGAAGTCGAGCGGGTCCATTTTCAGCGCTTCGGCGACTTCATCCATCACGCATTCGACCGCATAGGCGCCGATCGGCGCGCCCGGCGCGCGATAGGCCGCGACCTTGGAGCGGTTGGAGCAGACGTCAAAACCTTCGGAGAGCAGGTTCGGGATGTCGTAGGGCGTGAAGCTGCAGCCGGCGGCGCCGCGGATCGGCGAGCCCGGGAAGGCGCCGGCCTGCAGATAGAAGGTGCCATGCGCGGCGACGATTTTTCCATCTTTCGTCGCGCCGATCTTCACCGTGCTCTTCGAGCCTGAGGTGGGCCCGGTCGCGCGCATCACTTCCTCGCGCGTCATCACCATCTTCACCGGGCGGCCGGATTTTTTCGCAAGCAGCGTCGCGAGCGGTTCGAGATAGACGATGGTCTTGCCGCCAAAGCCGCCGCCGATCTCGGCGGGGATGGCGCGGATGTCGCTCTGCGAGATGCCGGTGAGATGGGCCGTCATCGCGCGCACCATGAACTGGCCCTGGCTGGAACTCCAGATCGTGGTCTTGCCGTCCGGCGCCACCGAGATCAGGCAGGCATGCGGCTCGATATAGCCCTGGTGAACGGGACGCGTGTTGAAGGTGCGCTCGATGACGATGTCAGCCCGCTTGAAACCTTCCGCGAGGTCGCCCTTCTTGTGCTCGATACGGCCCGCGATGTTGGACGGCTTGCCGTCGAACTTGTTGAACTCGTGCAGGATCGGCGCATCGCTCTTGATCGCGTCGTCGATCTCGATCGACCACGGCAGCACTTCGTAGTCGACCTCGATCAGCTGGCAGGCTTCCGCTGCAATTGCCTCCGTGGTCGCGGCCACGGCCGCGACGGGATGGCCGGGGAACAGCGCCTTTTCGCGCGCCATCACGTTGCGGCACATCCAGCGCATGTCCTGAATGCCCAACATGACCGCGCCGTCGGCAATCGGGAAATCGACGATGTCGCGCGCGGTGACGACGGCTTTTACGCCCGGCAGCTTTTCCGCCTTGGAGGTGTCGATCGATTTGATGCGCGCATGCGGATGCGGGCTGCGCAAGACCTTGCCCCAGATCATGCCGGGCATGGCGGTGTCGGCGGCGAACTGGGCGCGGCCGGTGACCTTGTCCATGCCGTCGGGACGGATGGTGCGCTGGCCGATCCACTTGTTGTTGGTGACGAGATTCATTGGGCTGGCTCCAGCTTTTATTGGGCGCGCATTTCGGCGGCGGTTTCCATCACCGCGCGGACGATCTTGTCGTAGCCGGTGCACCGGCAGAGGTTGCCGGCGAGCCAGAAGCGGACTTCCTCCTCGCTCGGCTTCGGGTTCTTCTTCAGAAGCGCATCGGAGGCGACCAGCATGCCCGACGTGCAGATGCCACACTGCAGCGCGGCCATTTCCAGGAATTTCTGCTGCAGCGGATGCAGCTTGTCGCCCTGCGCCATGCCTTCGATGGTCCTGATCTCGTGGTCTTGCGCTTCGACGGCGAGCATCAGGCAGGAGCAGATCAGTCGATCGTCGAGCGTGATCGAGCACGCGCCGCAATCGCCGGAGGCGCAGCCTTCCTTGGAGCCGGTGAGCGCCAGCGGCCCGCGCAGCGCGTCGAGCATGGTATCTGACGGCTCGCACAGAAATTCCATCGGCTCGCCGTTGATGGACGTGGTGACGTGAACTTTGGCCATGAAGATTATTTCCCGATTCAGTTCTTCTGGGTCGCGCGTTTGGCAGCGATCGCAGCGGTGCGCTTGAGCAGCACGCCGGCCACCTTGGTGCGGTAGGCGATGGTGCCGCGCTTGTCGTCGATCGGACGACAGGCGGCGGAGCACGCGGCAGCCGCCTTCGCCAGCGCGGCGTCGTCGAGCTTTGAGCCGATCAGCACCTTGGCGGCGTCTTCGACCAGCAGCACGGTCGGCGCTACCGCGCCGAGGCCGACGCGGGCTGATGTGACCGTGCCGTCCTTGATCGTCAGGCTGACGCCGACGCCGACGACGGCGATGTCCATCTCGGTGCGCGGGATCATGCGCAGATAAGCATCGCTCGATCCGGGCGGGCGCGGCGGCAAGGCAAAACTGACAAGAATCTCGCCGGGTTTTAAGTTGGTGCGGCCGGGGCCGGCGGGAACATCTTCCACCTTCAATTCGCGGCGGCCGTTCGGGCCCTGCACGGTGACAACAGCACCGGCGGCGACCATCGCGGGCACGCTGTCGCCGGCGGGCGAGCCGTGTGCAGAGATTGCCGCCGGCGGACGCGCGGCCCTGCACCTGCTTGGAACCGATCAGGTTGACGGCCTCGAGCACGCCGGGCCAGACCTTGCCAAAGCTCTTGTGTTCCGCGAGCGCCATGCCGGAGACGGCGGCGCCGATGCGAAAGCCGCCATCGGCGGTCTGCTCGATGGCCATCATCTCGGGGATTTTCTTGATGTCAACGATCACGCCGGGCTTCAGCATCCCGGATCGCATCTGCACCAGCAAGTCGGTGCCGCCGGCCAAAATGCGCGCGGCGCTGCCGGCTTTCGCAAATGCGCCGATCGCTTCGTCAAGCGTATCAGGCGCCAGATATCGGAGTTCCGTCATGGTCTTCCCGCCATCTCCCTTTTGTCCGCCCGCCCCATATGGGCGATGGCCTTATATCGGCCCGGCAGTGCGGTAAGCCTACACGGCGGGAGGCGGTTGGAACAGCCTGCGAGATCAGGTTGATACGGCAGGCTCCTATGCGCGCGGCGGGGCTTGCGGGCCGGATTGCTCCGAGGCCGTAGGGTGGGCAAAGGCGCACTTGCGCCGTGCCCACCATCTTGATTGAACTGGCTGGATTGCTCTGAAATGGTGGGCACGCTTCGCTTTGCCCACCCTACGGTCCCTTTCGAACCGGTGACATTGATGCCGCTTTCCAGATTCCTGCTTGCTGCCGCGGCGTCGCTGTCCCTTTCATCTCTCGCCATCGCCCAACCAGCCCCCGCTCCCGTCCGCCCGGCACGACCGGCCGCGGCGGCGCCGAGGCCGGTCGTCGCGCCGGTGCCCGGTCAGCAGCCGCCGGCCGCCGCTTCGCGCTCGCCGCGTGCCGCGGCCTGTCACAACGGCATGTCGTTCGATCGTTTCCTCGCCGACCTCAAACAGCAGGCAGTGGCGGATGGCGTCTCGCAGCGCGCGCTGACCGAGGCCGCACCCTACCTCGTCTACGACCAAAGCATCGTCAACCGCGACCGCGGCCAGCGCGTGTTCGGCCAGGTGTTCAACGAATTCGCACGAAACCGGGCGTCCGAGGGTGCTGCAAAAAATGCGCAGGCCAGAATCAGGATGCATACAGCGGCGTTCGCGCGCGCGGAAAAGGAATATGGCGTGCCGCCGGCGGTGATCGCCGCGTTCTGGGGCCTGGAGAGCAGTTTTGGCGCCGAGTTGGGCAAGCTGCATACGCTGCCGTCGCTGGTGTCGCTGGCCTATGACTGCCGCCGCTCGGAGATGTTCCAGAAGGAAACCATCGCCGCCCTGAAGATCATCGACCGCGGCGATCTTACGCCAGCCGAGATGATCGGCTCATGGGCCGGCGAACTCGGCCAGACGCAATTTCTGCCGACGCATTATTTCAACTACGCGGTGGACTATGACGGCGACGGCCATCGCGACATGCTGCGCAGCGTGCCCGACGTGATCGGCTCGACCGCCAACTATATCGCTACCGGATTGAAATGGCGGCGCGGCGAACCCTGGCTGCAGGAAGTGCGCGCGCCGCAGAATTTCCCGTGGGAGCAGGCCGACCTGACAATCAAGCTGCCGCGCGCAAAACTGGCGCAGCTCGGCGTCACCTATCCCGACGGCCGCGCGCTGCCGAACGACGACCTGCCGGCCTCGCTGCTCTTGCCGATGGGCCGCACCGGACCTGCGTTTCTGGCCTACGCGAATTTCGCCGCCTACACCGAGTGGAACAATTCGCTGATCTATTCGACCACCGCCGGATATCTCGCGAGCCGCATCGCCGGCGCCCCGCCGATGCGGCAGCCAGCCGCGCCGGTCGCGCAACTGCCGTTGAATGAGCTGAAACAGCTGCAGCAGCTTCTGGTGCGCGCGGGTTTCAATGTCGGCAAGGTCGACGGCGTGATGGGGCAGCTGAGCCGCACGGCGGTCAAGGCGATGCAGGTGAAATACGGATTGCCGGCGGATTCCTGGCCGACGGCGGAGCTATTAGCGCGGATGCGCGGGCCCAGCGCACAGGCGCAGCCGGCAGGCATGGTGATGCCGGCGGCGCGGTAGGATGCCGTCATTCCCCGCGAAAGCGGGGAAACCAGTACGCCGCGCTGTTGGTTTCTTCACGCCATGAACGCCGCGGCGTACTGGATCGCCCGGTCAAGCCGGGCGATGACGACCTGAGAATGGTTGAATTTTCTCGCTCGCCTCCCCATGTCGGAAAGCGCCTCATCCTCACGAGGCCTAATTCCACATCAAGAAAAGAGCATCACATGTCTTTCCACGACGCCACCGTGCCGGCCTTCCTGCAGATTCTCGGCAGCCTCTCCGGCCTGCTCGCCAAGGCGGAAGCACATTGCAAGGCGAAGAATATCCAGCCCGAAGTGCTGCTGAACGCGCGGCTTTACCCGGACATGTATCCGCTGACGCGGCAGATCCAGACGGTTTGCGATTTCGCCGGCAAGACCTGCGCGCGGCTCACCGGCAGCGAGGTGCCCTCCACGCCCGACACCGAAAAGAGCTTTGAGGAATTGCAGCAGCGGATCGCAAAGACAGTCGACTATGTGAAGTCGTTCAAGCCGTCGCAGTTCGACGGCGGCGATACGCGCGAGGTGACGTTTCCCATCGGCCCGAGCAACACCATGACGATGAAGGGCCAGCAGTATCTCGTCAATTTTGCATTTCCGAATTTCTATTTCCATGCCGCCACAGCACACGGCATCTTGCGGCACAACGGCGTCGAGATCGGCAAGCGTGATTTTCTCGGGGTGAGGTAGTCGTCAGCGCAACGAAGCCAGTTCGCGCGCGAGGTTCTCGCGGGCCTGCCGGTCATGTCTCGCGGCGAAGGCCGTATCGGGAAAGATGACCGGCCGTGCGGCGAACTGGCCGAGCACTTTCGCGCGGCCGGCGCGATAGTCGCCGTCAGGCACATGGATGAACTCCTGCCGGATCGCCGCGGCGTACGCGTCGTATCGCGCGGGCTCCGCGCCGAGGATGCTGAGGTCGATCGAAATCAGGACGGCGCCCAGGCGATCGCCGGGCTGCACCGCGTGCGTCTTGGTCAGACGGATCAGGCGGCCGACTTCCTGACGGAGGTCCTCGCGCACGTACTGTTCAGCCAACCGTGCGCTGAGCTCTTCATTGTCCGCGCGGGTCGCGTCGTAGACGACATCGTGCCACCAGATCGCCTCGGACAGGATTTCGCGCTCGAGCGCCGAAAGATTGTCCACGCGCGCGAGCGCTCCGAGACAGTCTTCGATATGCGCGAGGTTGTGATAGTGGCGGCCAGGGGCCGTGTAGGCGGCAACCAAATCGTCGCGGTTCATCCGTCCTTCCCCGAAGCAGCGGCGCCGTAGGGTGGGCAAAGCGAAGCGTGCCCACCATTTCGCGCGATGTGCTGGATGGTGGGCACGGCGCTTCGCGCCTTTGCCCACCCTACGCAGCTACCGCATCGTGATCGCAAGGCCGCTGAGATCCGCGTTCGCCATCAACCCCACCTGTTGCCCGGTCAATTCCAGCACCGCGCCCTTCTGGTTGGTCAGCACGATCGCGCGTGCGCCGCGGCCGACGGCGAGGCCCGCGCCGGCTGCGCCATAGACGCCGGCGACGTCGGAGGGGCGATAGATGTTGCTGACGCGGCCGCGCAGCACCGTCTTCGAGCCGCCGAACACCAGGCCGTAGTCGAGGCCGCCGGTCGATAGCGGATAACGGCGCCCGTGGAAGTTCAAGACGCCGCCGCCGCCGGAGCCGCCGATGATCCATCCCGCCTTGTAGATCGTGAGCTGCACGAAGCCCTCGTCGGCATGCGCGGCGGAGGACAGCGTGACGCCGGCGAAAGCCGCAAACGCAAGCACGGCGGCGCGAATGGCGGATGGCATTTTCATGGATCGTATCTCCGGAGGTCTTGCAAATCGGAAGTGTGGTGGCGTCGTGGTGCAGATTGAGTCGCAACTATCGGATTGTAACCGATCGGCGCAAGGGGCAAAGTGTATTCGGCGGCTTACGCAGTGCACGCCGCACGCCGACCCGGGCCGCGCATCCGACACAATTTCATCACGATTGCGCGAACAAAAAACGCCGACCTGTGAACTGCATTACTTCGACGGGGCGCGTGTTGCGCTATTTGGTGTCCGGCGAATTGGACTGACGGGCGGGACCTTCAAACCTATCGGCGGGTCGCAAGCGCCGCGCCGCTGCCTTTCCAGCGAGGCAGCGGCGCGTTAGGCTAAGGGCAACGAACCGTTCATGAAGGTGTCCCATGCCCTCGATCCAGCATTTTGCTCCGCCCGCCGGCATCAAGTCCCCGCCACTCTCCTTCGCCACGCGCACCGGCGACCTGCTGTTCGTCTCGGGCATTCCGGGCTTTGACGACGAGGGCGCGCTGGCTGATGGTTTCGAGGCGCAGTTCGGCTTCGTCGTCGCCAACATCAAGCGCGTGCTCGGCGAGGCAGGCGCAACGTTTCGCGATCTCGTCAAGGTCAACGTGCTGCTGACGCGCGCCTCCGACGTCGCCACGATGAACGTATTGTATGCCTCCGCATTCGGGCCCGCGCCCTACCCCGCCCGCACCACCTGCGTGGTGCAGGCGCTGCCCGATCCGAAAATGCTGATCGAGATCGAATGCGTGGCGCAGCTTTCCGGGCGGTGATCGATGCTGACCCTCTACTCCTACCCCGAACTGTTCGGTGTCGCCGACAATAACGGCTACGGGCTGAAGGTTTACGCCTTCCTCAAACTCACCGGCGTCCCGTTCGTCCATGAACACATCTTCGACGCCTCGTCCGCGCCGCGCGGACAATTGCCCTATATCGTCGATGATGGCGAGACGATCGGCGACAGCGAGACCATCATCGCCCATCTCGTCAGCAAATATAGCCTGACCATCGATGCCAATCTCGCGCCCGCGCAGCGCATGACCAACCTTCTCGTCACGCGGATGCTGGACGACCTGTACTGGGTGATGTCGTATTCGCGCTGGAAGGACGAGCGTTATTTCCCGGCGTTTCGCGACAGCTTCATGGCGCAGCATTCGCAGATCGACCAAGCCGGCATGAACAAGGCCAGGGAATACAATGCCCAGCGCTATTATTTCCAGGGCATCGGCCGTTATGCGCCCGACCAGGCCTATGCGCGCGGGCTGGCTGATTTGCAGGTGTTGGCCGATCTGATTCCCGCGGAGGGCTATGTGCATGGCGCGAAGCCGACCAGCATCGATGCCGGCATCTACGGCTTCATCGCCAACATCCACTTCTTCCCGATCCCGACGCCGTTGAAAGCTTTCGTCACGGCCCATCCCAATCTCGTGCGCCATTGCGAAGCCATACACGAGGCGGTCAGCCGCTGAAGGTTTCCGCCTTCGCTCTACGAACCACGGCGGACGAAGCGCCTCCACCCATCCTTGGGCGTGTGCTCATAAAGGTGCAGATGTCGGCTCTGGGGGTCTAAGCAGAAATTCTCTGCTCAACCAGAGTATTGCCGGTTTTGACCCAGAGCGGTCATTCGGCACGCGGCTCGTTCGGCCACCTCCGTCGGCGCGGGCGAGCAGCAACCCGCAGTCCATCCGGCCACTATGTGAAACGCTCAATCGGCCGGATCGTGCTTAATGAGTGTGTCGACGAAGACCCGGTACTGCTGCGACTTGGGCTTCGCCTTGTCATCCTCGTTGACGTACTGGATCGAGCTCTTTCCGAGGAGCGCACGCGGCAGGATCATCACGCGGATGAAGCGGCTCGGCCGGTCAGCCGCCGCCTGGGCGAACACCGGGGCCGGGCCGGACTCGTACCAGGCGCCGCCCGGGCCGTACGAGGTCGAGCGGCCGTCGGTGTCGATGCGGATGCCGCCCTCGATCAGGCAGCGGATGCCGGGTCCCTGGTGGCGGTGCAGGTAGGCGCAGCCGCCGGGAGGGAAGGCGACGCTGTCGCCGCGCATCAGCAGCTCGCCGGCCCGCAGGGTATCGAGCCGCGCCGCGAGCTTGAGTTGCGAGCGGATGCCGACGGCGAGCAGCGGGCCATCGCCGGCGCCCTCCGGTACGAGCTCGAAGCGCCAGGCGGTGACGCCGCTGACTCCCGGCGCGAGCATGACGTCGGCCTCGCCGTGCCAGGTCTCGCCGTCGCTCACCGCGCTGCCGCCGATGGTCGCCGCGCCGTGCACGACGAATATCATGCGCGGTACCGGCGGCAGTCCCACCGCCTCGGCCGTGTTGGACAGTGTATCCTCGTAGAGCCGCAGCACCGGGGCCATGACCGTCTCCGTCGCAGAGGGAAGCGCGACGGTACTCCGGCCAGCCGTGGAGACAAGAAGCAAACGAGCCAATTCAGCTCGAGTTCTATGTGCGGCGCCTGGCGCAAGAACTCGGCAACAATCCCATGAGCAACGCGATCCGGCGGATCATGGCGCCACTCGACGAATACCAGTTCAAGACAGTGCGCTTGCGCTTGCGCCGCTTTGACAAGTTGCAGCCGGAAGCGCAAAAGCGGCAGGTTTTGGCGTGATCAGCTTTGTAC
The DNA here is from genome assembly GCF_054059515.1 of Bradyrhizobium sp. URHC0002. NCBI lineage: Bacteria > Pseudomonadati > Pseudomonadota > Alphaproteobacteria > Hyphomicrobiales > Nitrobacteraceae > Bradyrhizobium > Bradyrhizobium sp. URHC0002. The sequence continues at coordinate 8,576,542 of NZ_JBSSCF010000001.1, forward strand.
CGAAATGGCGCGCTCCGAAGAGACGAACTCCTGACATCCAAATTCGTAGGACGGTTGCGCTAGGCCGCTAGAGGGATGTCGGGAGTTGGCCCTTCTCGGACCTCGTGCAATGTCCGCGTTGGCGCCGCTGTTGGGGGATAAGCGGACATCGCGGATTTATGAGTACGTACACGCCCTGGAGAGACGTCACGGCTTCGGCATGGTTTCCTTCAGCGTATCGCCGACGAAATTCGCGGCATGGCGATAGGCCGCATCGTTGTCGCCGCGGAACGTCACCGTTCGCCGCATCAACAATTTCTCGGCTTCGAGATCGAGCAGCTGGATTTCGCCCCATTGCACCAGCGTGCTCATCTTGCGGATGCCGCCATAGACCACCAGGCGCGCGCCGGCCTTCCGCGCGGCGGCGACAAAAACATCCTGCGACATGCTGGTGGCGGTGCAGGGATGATCGGGGCATTCGATCGTCACCACGCGATAGTCGCTCTGCGCCGCCAGATTATCGCGCAGCAATTTTGCAAACGACGCCACGCGGGCGCGATGCTCCGCGCTCTGGTCCACCACCTCTCCGGAGGTGTCGAAATAATCGAAATCCGCCACCGCCACCGCGATCGGCGCGGCCGCCGGCGATCTGCCCGACTGGAACGACAATGCGGTGACCGCGCACAACATCGCCAGCACAGCGCTTGCGCGGCCGCGCAGGCTTAACGCGCGCCGTGGGTTTGCTGTGTGCATCATGCTTCGTCTCCTTCAACCCTGACATTGGCATCGCCCCGCTGCCGGGCCTGAATCATAACAGCGCGTGGGGATTTCGGTAAGCTATTCCACCTCGCGCTTTGCGCTTTTGAACCTTCTCGCTTTGCCCGCTACTCAACCGGTAACCGGGCGGGAGAGCCCGTGTTCCAAACAGGAGATTGAAGATGCGTCGTATTTTTGCCCTTTGCGCCGTTGCCGGCATTGGTTTCACCGCACTTGCCGCGTCGAGCCCGGCGCAGGCCTCGTATTACCTGATCCGCTGGCAGGATTCCGGCTTCTGCCAGATCTGGGACCAGAGCATCCCGACCGCGCCGTATCCCGGGAATTACGCCGTGATCGTAGGCTCGGAAGTGCCGACCTTCGGCGACGCGCTGGTCTTCAAGGATGGCCTGCTGCGTAACGGCACCTGCTCGTTTTGAGCTGAACTGTTGATCCTCATGGTGAGGAGGCGCGATAGCGCCGCCTCCGGACGATGCTTCGCATCGCCGGGAGAACCATGTAGCCCCGCTGGTGCCATTCATCCTTCGAGACGCCGCTAAAGCGGCTCCTCAGGATGAGGTTTGGCACACGCTGCGCTTTGTCTACCCTACGAAACCCTCGCCTTCCCACCTTGTACGCGCCAACACGCTTGCTATCCTCCGCCAAAACCAGAAGCAGAGGAAGCGCCGCATGCCCCTTCTCCAGAATCACATCGCCGTCGTCACCGGTGCAGGCTCCGGTATCGGGCGCGCGATCGCGAACGGCTATGCGCGCGAGGGCGCGCGGGTCGTGCTGCTCGACAGGGACGAGAAGGCGGCGGCGGAAGCGGCAAAGGAGATCCGCGACGCCGGCGGCAAGGCGGACAGCTTTGCGCTCGACGTCGCGAACCGCGAAAATTGCGTCGCGATGGCAAAGCAGATTGACGACAAGGTCGGGCAGGTCTCGATCCTCGTCAACAATGCCGGCATCGTCCGCCGCAACGGCATGCTGGGCGCCGCCGACGACGTGATCAAGGATTGGAAAGACATCATCGCGATCAACCTGACCGGCGTCTTCAACGTGACCCATGCCTTCCTCGCGCCCTTGCGCGCCAGCAAGGGACGCATCGTCAACATCGGCTCGATCCAGTCCTTCGTGCATGTGCGCACGCCGAGCTCGCCGGCCTACACCGCCTCCAAGCACGGCGTGCTCGGCTTCACCAAGGCGCTCGCCGCCGAACTCGGCAAGGAAGGCGTCCGCGTCAATGCGATCGGCCCCGGCTTCATCGCGACGCCGCTGAACGCCAACGCCCGCGCCAACAATCCGGACCTTGTGAAGACGTTCTTGGATCACACGCCGCTGGGCCGCGCCGGCACCGCGGAAGACATCGTCGGTCCCGCGATCTTCCTCGCCTCTGATCTGTCGGCCTATGTCTCCGGTTCGATCGTGATGGTCGACGGCGGTTACCGAGCAGTGTGAGAACATCATGTCCAACGCCCCGCATTTCGACATCGACGTCCCCTCGTTCTGGGCCGATCCCTACCCTGCGCTTGCCAGGATGCGGAAGGAGGCGCCGATCGCCTTCGTGCCGCAGCTCGGCTCCACGGTGTTCACCCGGCGCGACGACATCTTCACGCAGGAGAAACGCATCGACATATTCTCCTCGCATCAGCCGAACGGGCTGATGAATGTGCTGATGGGCCACAACATGATGCGCAAGGATGGCGATGCGCACATGACGGAGCGGCAGGCGATGTTTCCCGCGGTGTCGCCACGCACGGTGCGCGACACCTGGGTCCGCCAGTTTCAGGCCCATGCCGACCGCATCCTCGACGAGCTGGTGCCGCAAGGCGCCGCCGATCTCTGCAAGGCACTGGCGCTGCCGCTGTCGGCCGAATGCCTGAAGGACGTCACCGGGCTCACCAACATGCGCTACCAGGACATGGATGCGTGGTCGCAGGCGATGATCGACGGCATCGCCAACTATACCGGCAACAAGGAGGTCGAGGCGCGCTGCCATGCGGCCACGTCAGGCATCGACGCTGCCATCGACGACATGATCCCCGTGGTGAAGAAGCACCCGAACACCTCGATCCTCAGCGTGCTGCTGGCCGCCGGCCAGAACATGGAAAGCATCCGCGCCAACATCAAGCTTGCGATCTCGGGCGGACAGAACGAGCCGCGCGATGCGATTGCCGGCACGGTCTGGGCGCTGCTGACGCACCCCAAACAGCTCGCGCTGGTGCGCGACGGCAAAGCAAAATGGATCGACGTGTTCGAGGAGTACGCGCGCTGGATTGCGCCGATCCAGATGTCGCCGCGCCGCGTCGCCAAGCCGTGGAGCTATTCCGGCATCGACTTCGAGCCGGAAGACCGCGTGTTCTTCATGTTCGGCTCGGCCAATCGCGACGAGGCCTGCTTTGCCGAGCCTGATCGTTTCGACATCACCCGCAATACCCAGAAGAGCATCGCCTTCGGCGCCGGCCCGCATTATTGCGCCGGCGCGTTCGCCTCCCGCGCCATGGTGGCCGACGTCGCGCTGCCAAGCGCTTTCGCGCGGCTGAAGGGCCTGCGGCTGGATGAGCGCGAGCCGGTGCGGATCGGCGGCTGGGCGTTTCGCGGATTGCTCAATCTGCCGGTGAAGTGGGACGCGGGCTGATCGCGCAGCAACGGTCTACTGGCGCGGACATTCCCGGTAGCCGAACGTGTCGATGATCGTGCTGCCCGGAATGGTGTGAAACGCCAGCGTCTCCATGTAGTGATTGTCGACGAGATACCTGCGCAGTTTCGCATTGTAAGCGCCCAGCATCCGCTGCGTATGGGCCACATGGATATTGCGCTGGCGGTCGTGGCCGGCGTGGAACAACAGCGTGGCGCTACGCTCGACGCAGACGTTGCGCAGGCCCAGAAACAGCGTGCAGTTCGACTGGCAGTGACCCTTGATGCGAAACAGTTCGCCTGTGGCGGTGGCACGCTCGATCTCCGGCTGAAAATCCTTGTACCAGCCGCCCTTGCTGAATCGTTCGGAAGTGGCGGCAAAGGACGTCGACGAGATCAGGACGAATACAAGCACGGCGAGAGCGCGCATGGCCAACCTGCCCGGGTCATCATGTATGAAGTAAATTAGCAGCAATCGACGAATGCGTCACTGCGTCATCGCGGCGTCTCGCCGCCGGCACCGTGATCGCCGTTCAGCGGAAGCAGGTGCATGCGTTCAAAAAACCAGCGCATGGCGAGATACCAGAGGTAGCCGCCGACAATGCCGCAGATGGCAAGAATGATGATGTTGGCGGGATGATACTCGCCGCTCCACCACAGCATCCCGCCGATCCAGAATATGGTGAAGAAAATCGCGCCGAGCTTCAATCGCCTTGCCTGATCCATGGCATCCCTCCGATGGCTGACATCCGGTGCCATCATGGAAGCCTCTGCCTCGCCGCACCGTGAGGCGCATCACGCCGCGCCGGAACCCGGCGGCTATGGTTGGCGGGCTTCCGCTTTGATGCGCATTCCGGACTCACGTCCGACATCGCGTGAGGTCCGAAAAGCGCCATTAAGCGAGACGTGACGGGCTGCATGAGTCCTCCCGGTCCCTTTTTGGCGCTTAGCCCGCGCCTTGTTGCGGCCAAAAAAAGGATTGAGAATCGCCGACTTGCGTCTTTCGAAATTTGTTGAGCGACTGTTTGACCAATGACAAGGATGCTCGGCCAACGCGCGGTAGTCGTCGGCGCCAGCGTAGCGGGCCTATTGGCCTCGCGTGCGCTCTCCGAGCATTTTGATGAGGTCGTGGTTCTCGACAGTGATGAAATCGAGGACGGGCCGGTCGTCCACAAATCCGTTCCGCAGGGCCATCACCTTCATGCATTACTGCAGGGCGGCCTGAGAGTTCTGTCGTCGCTCTATCCGGCATTCACCGAGGATCTCAGGCAGCTCGGTGCGACAAGAATTGCCATGGGTCGGGATGCTGCTTGGTATCTGCCCAATGGCAAAGCCTATTCTCCTACTGGTTCGGCAAGAACGACATTTGATTCCGGGATCGAAGGTTACTGTGCCAGTCGCGGGCTCCTCGAATCTGTCATTCGTCGGCGGACGGCTGCAAGTCCCAACATTCGATTTCAGTACCGCAGAACGGTTCGAGAACTGATTTGCCGTGATGGCATCATTCGCGGAGTTCGCTGCGGCAACATGCGGTTGATCGAGTGCGACATTGTGGTCGATGCGACAGGCCGGGGGCACCGGGCACGGCGTTGGCTTGCCGCGATTGGATATCCAGCGCCCGAAGAAACCACCATCGGACTCGATACAGCGTATAGCACCGCAAATTTCCGCAGGCCTGAAAACTATTCCGGCGAGCCTCTCGTGTTCATTACCGGCCCGGCGCCTCATTTCACGCGCCGAGGATACGTAATCACTATTGAAAATGGAACGCTGCTCGTGAGCCTAATCGGTCGCTTCGGTGATTATCCACCAACCGACAGGGACGGATTCCTCGGTTTCGCAAGCGAACTTCACTCCGACTTGGCTTATCGAATCATCAAAGATGGCGAGCAGCTCACGCCGATTGCGCACCACCGATTCGTCGGCAGTGCGCAACGTCACTACGAGCGAATGGTGCGGTGGCCAAAGGGTTTCCTGGTGATCGGCGATGCCCTGTGCCACTTCAATCCGATCTACGCACAAGGGATGAGTGCGGCGGCAATACAAGCAGAAATCCTGCGAGAGGTTTTGTCTGAATATACGGAGCGCTCGCAGAGCCGGGAGGGCATCGCCGCCTCGTTTTTTAGCAGGGCGGCCGAGTTTAACAGAACGCCATGGAACCTCGCCGCCGGCTTTGATTTTGCGTTCCCCCAGACCCGCGGCACACGCCCGCCGGGAATTGAAGAGCGTGCACGCTACTTCGCCGCCTTGGACATGCTCGCACAAGAGGATGAAGGGGTCCGGCGGCTGATGATAGAGGTTTTCCAACTCGTCAAACCGTTATCGATCTTGCAGCAAGAGCCGTTGCGAAGCCGTGTGACGGCCCTCAAACATTGAGGCCATGCCTGCCGCCGTCGCATTGAGCGCGAGTCGAAGTCGAACCCCGATAGAGGATTCGTTCGTGGCCAACTCCGCTTGCACAACCTGGGGCGGCCTTACGCCTTTAGGTTCGCGGCCATGGCTCGCTCGATTTCGAGCGCAAGCGTTTCGAGATGAACGGCCAGCCGCGTGAATAACTCACGCTTCGTTTGGTCTGTGGCCAGGTCCCGGATCATTGCGCATTCGGCCGCATCGGAGCGAAGCTTCTCCAACTGCGCCCGCATATCTTTCATCTGGGGGCCTGCAAGCCGGACGACGAAAGCCATTCGCTCATATGCGAGGCGGTTTCCGCAAGTCGCGCCCTGCGAATAAGCCTGTCGCGCTCCACCCCGGGTGGGGTGCCTCTGGCTTCTTTCCGCAGACGTTCGGCTTCTTCCGAAAGGCGCTTGTCGAGGGGATCAAGTTGTTGGAAACGCCGCCGTTCCTGCATGGCGGGCTCCTTCCCTGTTAGAGGGGGCGGGAACGCCAACCCGGCGGTCTCATCACAGGTGAAAGCCGCGGTCCGGGCTGTGACGATTTATTTAGGCACACTTAGCACGTTGAGTTCTGTCCAGTAGTGCACACAACTCAAATTAGGCAATGCTTATTTCAAACCACCGCCAGGGGTTGAAACAGGCCGTCACCGCCCCTTCCGTAAGAAAGTGCCGTCCTCTCGGACCAATTCAGGAACAAGACAGTTTGTGGCCCGGAAGTCCGCTTCGGGTCAATTTCGGAAGCTGCCCCCTTATGACAGGAATGTCCGTACGCCCCTCAGGAGCAGACCTCCTCGGGCTATCTCAGCAGGTCCGAAAAGTGCAATAACCGGACTCATGCACCGCAGCAGAGTGCCGCCGTTCGATCGCCTCGTGGATGGAGAGCTACTCGGGCAACCCCGCTTTCCGAAGACCCTCAATCTCCAGCTTCGCGTGTGCTCTGCGCCGACCCACCCTCGCGGATATTGTGAAGGCGGGATCGAGTTCCAGCACACGCGCCGCCGCCTCACGCGCCTCGGCGTCGCGTCCGAGATGGGCGAAAGCAGACGCAAGACAACAATAAGTTGGCGAAAAGAAGGGGTGCTGACGCAGGGCCTTCCTCGCGGCGACGACGGCCTCGTCAAAGCGACCTAGTTCAACTAAGGCGAACCCCATGCCGGTAAGCGGCCGGTGTAACAGCGGGTCTACCGGGCTCGCGCGAATGGCACGTTCAAAGCTGCGGATCGCTTCCTCCGGCAGCCCCGCACCTTGATGGACCCAGCCTCTACAGGTCCATGCGACATATGAATTGGGGTTGAGCGCGACGGCGCGGTCCGCCATTTCGATCTCACTTTCAGCGTCGCCGACCATGAACGCCGAGGTTAAGGCAGCCCATGCCAACGCGTCCGGATCACCATCGTCGAGGCTCAACGCCAAGCGCAGAAGCCGAATTGCTTCCTTGCGTTCGAATTGCGGATCGGCAGCAAAGCCAAAGATGACGTTGTTCATGTGGAGGACACCTGCCAGAGCCGCGACAAGGCCGAACCGAGGGTCCAGTTCCAAGGCACGATGCGCCAGCGTGATCGCCTCGGCCACCCCTTCGCGGGTCGCTAGGTAAAACTGCGGCATAGCCCGGAGATAAAAATCATAGGCGGTCAGGTTCTCCGGTCGCCGCCGCGTAGCTATTGCGATTTCTGTTTGAAGCAGTTTCGGCTGAATGGCCGAGACAACCGCGACCGTCACGTCGTCCTGAAGAGCAAAAACGCCTGTCAGGTCACGCTCGAACCTGTCCGCCCATAGGTGCGCCCCTGTAAGCGCATCAATCAACTGCCCCGTGATGCGGACTTTGCCCGACGCCTTGCGCACAGACCCTTCAAGGACGTAGCGGACGCCAAGCCGCCGCCCGACCTCCTTGATATCGACGGCTCTGCCTTTGAACGTGAAGCTCGAATTCCGAGCAATAACGAACAGCCATTTGAACCGCGAAAGCGCGGTGATGATCTCCTCAACCATTCCGTCCGCGAAGTATTCCTGCTCGGGATCGCCACTCATGTTCTCGAATGGCAGCACGGCGATGGAGGGCTTGTCGGGAAGTGGCGGGGCCGCACTCAGCCTATCGCTCAGTGCGCTAAACGCTCCCGCGCGTACAGCAAAAGCGCGGACCGGCTTGGAGATGTTCTTGAGCTGCTGTTCGCCCCGGTCCTCGAAGCCAGCGTCCAGCTTGCCTTCGACTTCGCTGTACACCTTCTCGGAAATCAGGATGCCGCCCGGATCGGCGCCCCCCTCCAGCCGGACCGCAATGTTGATCCCGTCGCCAAAAAGATCGCCGTCAGCCCCGACGATAACCTCTCCGAGATTGACTCCAATGCGTAGCCTAAGGGAGCTTCGGCCTGACGCGATGCTTTCCTGTATCTCCACCGCACATCGCACCGCAGCCGATGGACTTGCGAACTCGGCCAACGCGCCGTCACCTGTTGTCTTGATCAGTCGCCCGTCGTGGCGGGAGAGGCCAGGCTCGATTACTTCGCGCTTCAGCCGCTCGAACTCGGCGTAGGTGGCCTCCTCAGCGCGTTGCATCAACGCAGAGTAACCGACCACGTCGGCAGCCAAGATCGCCGCTAATCGCCTTTGAACCCGCTGCTCCGCCACTGCGCCCTCCGAACGGCCAGGCAAAACACGTCGCTGGGACAAGGAGCAGCCTAGCACTTTGTTACGGACCGGTGAGCGGTAATCGCGGGAGGGCCCCGTTGCCCCAAGCGGCATCTGCTGTGCCCGTCGCAAGGCGGCAATAAGCGTGCGGCAACTCGGGAGGTCCGAGTCGGGTCATTCGCGTCGATTTGGGCGGACAGGGTGACTTCCGGTCTACCCCGGTGAACGGACATTCTCAGGATAGGCGGGCATGTCTCAAAGGTGCCATCAACAGACATGGCGACAAAGGAATATCGTGTCTGCTCCTGCCAATAGCAGCAGTCGCGCAGGGGCGGGCACGCGGAGCAAGAGCTTATCGCGCTCAGCATTATTCCCGATGAGCCGAGATCAGCGGCTTGACGGCTTACGACCGCCAGGTGCCAGATAGGGATCCGTCAGATGGAAATGGTCCGTTGATGTCGTGATTGATCATTTGCCGGGGCTAGCGAAGGTGTAGCCATGCATGTCGATGGCGATCGACGAGACCTGCGGTTAGACGCGTGTCGCGGACTGGCGCTTTGGTTCATCTTCATCGATCATATTCCCGGCAACTCGCTCGCCTGGCTAACACCTCGCAACTTTGGCTTCAGCGACATGAGCGAAGTGTTCGTGTTCGTCTCAGGCTACACCTGCATGCTGGCCTATGGCGGCGCGTTGCGGGAGCAGGGCTGGCTAACGATAGCGACGCGCGCACTGCGGCGAGCCTGGGAAATCTACGCTGCGTTTATGTTTTTGCTGATCGCCTATTTCATCGTGATTTGGACAGTCGGAAGCGGCAGCCGTTATCTCGACGAAACCAACACGAAGGTCTTCTTTGAAAATCCGGGAACGGCATTGGTCCATGCCGCGATCCTGCAATATACGCCCGTCAACACCGACATCTTGCCTACCTTCGTGCTGCTGCATCTGGCCTTTCCCGCCGTGCTATGGCTGCTGATCCACAGCGCCACAGCAGCACTGGTCATATCGCTCTTGTTCTATCTCATGGTGCAGATGTTCGGCTGGAACCTACCGGTATGGCCAACCGGGGAACTGTACTTCAATCCGCTGGCATGGCAGATCCTATTTGTGTTCGGCGCCTGGTATGCGAACGAGGGCGCCCTCCGGCTCAAGGCAATCGTGCAGTCGCGCGCTGTGTTGGTGTTGGCTTCGCTTTATCTCGCCTTCAGCCTCACCATCGCCTTGAGTTGGCAGATTAAGCCACTTGAGGGGTTTATACCGGATGCTATCTCAAGGCTGATCTACCCGATCTACAAAAGCAGCCTTGCGCCCTTGCGCCTCTTGCATTTTCTCGCGCTGGCCATCTTGGTCTCGCGGCTTATTCCCTCAGACTGGCACGGCCTGATTAAGCCTTGGATGATGGCGATGATTCGATGCGGCGAAAACTCCCTGGCGATTTATTGCGTAGGCGTCTTGCTCTCGTTTGTGAGTTTCGCAATCCTGTCTCAATTTTCCACCGCCGTCGGCATGCAGGTTGTTATCGGCATTGGTGGGATCGCTATCATGACCGCCGCAGCGAGCCTGATGACGTTGGCTTCTAAACAGGACCGGCCTGGTCCCAAGCTGTTTTGAGGCGGCTTGAGATGCTGGCTAAACTACCGATGCCCGTTGTGGGTCATTACCGGAAGTCGGCGTGTGCTGCCGCGAAGTCCCCGCTTTGCCCGCGTGAGCGGAGACATCGACATCGTCAACCCAGCCGGTCAGGTCCGAAAAGTGCCAAAACCGGACTCGTACACCGCAGCAAAAAAGGATCGTTATTCGATCACCTCGTCTGCATGACCCGCGTAAACTGAGAGCGTTCATAAGCTTAAGCCGGGAGCCGGTTTTGATGTGCGTCAAACTATCGGGGGGGAAAACCACTAGTAGTAGGTTCTCCTGGCATCGGAGCGCGACATGAAAAAATGTAGTGTAAAATGGTTGATAATTACCAGTCTTACCGCTGGTTTCGCTGCCGCAGCTCAGGCTGAAGACTTGGACGTCGGTAAATCAGAATTTCAGTCTTCGTGCGCGAGTTGTCATGGTACGGATGCAAAGGGCAACGGACCCGTCAGCGACCAGCTCAAGATACCGCCTCCCGATTTGACGATGTTGGCCAAGAGCAACAACGGGGTCTTTCCCACGGACGCTGTTTACGAAACCATACATGGATCGAAAACAATTCCCGCTCACGGCACTCGTGAAATGCCAATTTGGGGAGAACGATTCAACCCCATTATCATCCTGCCTCACTATGTTGATCCGTCTTATTGGAAGATGGCCGGGCCGGATCAAAGCCCGGAAGTCGTCGTGCGAAAACGCATCCTCGCTGTTATCGACTATCTGAGTCGTGTTCAGCAAAAGTAGCAACCGACGAGCATCGGGTTACTCGCCCGTCCTGCTGAGCGCCCTCTAAGCGGAGGGCAAAAAAATTCGGAACATCGCTGACCGCCACCTTGAGGCCCAAATACACCGACGACCGGGATGCGTCTTGATTGCTGCGCTTGCGCCGCGACCCGCCAAGCCGCCGCACCACCAACCAGACCGATGAACTCCCGCAGCCTCATGTTGCCCGCTTGATGCACCCGCTCCGCTAACGCATCGTACCGGCGGAACCTCACCGCTGATGGGGGCGTCGGGACTTTTGCTGCCCTGCTCGCCAAACCTCGATGCCCGCTTTGGGTCATTCGCGTTATTTTGACGGCGCGCCGCTCACTTCTGCTCTTCCCCGATTAGCGGACATCATCAGGGCAGTCGGCATGTCCCAAAAGTGCCAGAACCGGACCTTCGTTGCCGGCCTTCTCAGCAACGCTAGGCACGCCGAACGCTCCAACGACCGCTGTCCTGTCTTGCCCCACAGGCCCCGGCTTTCTTCGCTCGACGGCTTCCGCAGGATCGCCGACCATGATCTCGTGGGCCCACCTGGCACAACCTCCGGAGTGGTTCGTAGCGTTTTGGCCGATTGCCTTTTCGAACGCATGCCCACGTCTTGGTGTGGTCAATCCAGTACTGGCCGTCGGTGCGGTATTGTGGGATGAATTGCCCCCCGTGCAATGTTTTCGAGGCTCTGACTTGGCTGGGCGGCCAGCCCAGAACCCGTCATAGATGGAACGTGCCTGAAAACCGGAGGGAGCACCATGAAAGCACTATGGTCAATTCCGATAGCCGCAGCTCTTACATGTGCCGCGTTATCCGCGGGAGCCGCAGAGCCGCTCAAACAGCAGCTTGTGGGCACTTGGAAGGTCACTTCATTTGTAAACGTGAATGAAAGGACCGGGAAAACAACCGAAGTATTTGGTTCCGATCCGAAGGGATATTTCATGTTCGATGCAGCAGATCACTTCTCAATCAATCTCGTGCGTCAGGGACGACCAAAATATGCCCGCCGCGACTTTCCGATGCCGGGGGAAACCAGAGCCGCTCTGGAGGGGATAGTTGTGATGTTTGGCGACTACAAAGTCACTGAATCTGAACAATCAATATCCTTACAAATTATCGGCGGCAGCTTTCCCGCGTGGGACAATACGAATCAGAAGCGTTTCATCGCGATCAACGGCGATGTGCTCACGTATAAGAATCCTACACCGGCAACCGGTGGGGGTACCGCTGTGGTGACCCTGAAACGCGCGACAAGCGCAACCGAGTGATCTTTTGGTCAATCCGTCGCCACGGGCACTGGTTTCAGAACTCGGCCCCCGACCGGCAAGCCAAGCCTCGGTACCGCGAAGTGATAGAGTGAGTGGGTCCGCACACGATGTCCGAATCGGGTCAAAAGGCGAAGTCGCAGCCGGTCGGCGCCACTTCCGTTCTGCCCCCAAGAACGGACATCCCCCATCGTGCTCGTCATGTCTGAAAAGGGCCAAAACCGGAAGTGGTCGCCTCTCCGTGACGATTTTTGACGCTGCCCCAAATCGCATCAAGTCAAACCAAAGCGGGCACACAAGCGCCGCGATCAATCGGGCAGCCCGGCCTTGACGAAAGCCTCCATGAGTTCAGCCCTGAGTTGTGGTGACCTCACCCATGGTGGAGGCACGGCCGTCGATCGGCGCCATTGTGGAGCCTGACGAAGACATTCCGTCATCAGTCGCCGGGCGTCGTCCATGCGGCCCGCACCCACGTAGCAAAGAATGGCTTGTCCGAGTCCCACGAGAAAGAACGGAGGAAAAGCCCTGACCGCCTTGTCCGCCCATTCCGCCGCATCGGCGTGCTTGCCGGCGTTATGATACGCGAGAGCAAGGCCGAGCATGGCGTTGTAGTTGAAGGGATCGCGTGGGCTCAAAATCATGGCTCGTTCGAAGTCGGCGATCGACTCGTCCGTGCCGCCATTCCAGGCGCGCAGCAAACCTCTGAAGTTATAGGCACGCGCATAGTTGGGATTGGCGAGAATGGCCTGCTGGATCATCTCGGCGCCGGCATCGTAATCAAGCTGGAACCAGAACAGATTGAAGCCAACGACGCTAAGGGTCGCGGCATCATCCGTGCCCATCGCCTTGAGACGATGGGCTATGCCCAAGAGCTCTGCGTTATCCTCTGCGATATCGCCGGGCCATCTGTTGGCTCGCCGCCAAGCCAGGCAACTCGCGACGCCCCCGTAGGCGGCCGCGAAATTCGGATCGAGCGCGATCGCGCGCTTGAAGTCCGTCATAGCGGTATCGTTGTTCTCGACACTGGTTGGAAACTCGGTATGGGGCAGCCCGCGATAGTACGCGGTGACGGCATCGACATTACTACTTGGCCGCCGGCTTGCGCGCTCAATCTCGGCCCGATCGATCTCCGGCGCGATGGCGCCGACCACGCTTCGTGTAATCTTGTCCTGCAGATCGAAGATGTCGTCCATGACGCTCTCGAAACGATCCGCCCAGACATGTGCCGCGGTGCCGGTATCTATCAGTTGCGCGGTAATCCTGAGGCGCGAACCGACCTGGCGAACGCTGCCCTCAAGTACGTAGCGCGCGCCAAGCTCGCGTCCGACCTGCCTGATGTCGACCGTCTTGTTCCGATAGGTAAAGCTCGACTGGCGGGCGATGACGAACAGTGACTTGAATCGCGACAACGCCATTATAATGTCTTCGACCAATCCGTCGGCGAAGTACTCCTGACCGGGCTCATCCGACATGTTCTGGAACGGAAGCACGGCGATCGACGGTTTGTCGGCTGGCATGGCCGATATCGGCGTGGCATGTACAGCGACTGTACCGACCTCGTCACGAATTTCCTGCACAGCGCCAACGAAGCGAAAGCCTTTTCGTTGCAGGGTCTTGATCAGGCGCTGCTCGTCGCCACTATCGCCGACCGCGTTGCGTGCCGCGTTGAGTCGCGTCGCCAGTGCCGCATCGGTGACAACGCGACGTCCCCACACGGCGGCGATCAGGTCGTCCTTGCTGGTGACATGTGCCCGGTTCTGGATGAGGTACACGAGCAGGTCGAACGACTGCGGGGCGATCGAGACCGCCTCCGGCCCGCGACGCAACTCGCGCCTGTCGGTGTCGAGCACAAAGTCCTCAAACAGATAACGCAACCTTCCGCTCCCGATCGAACCGGGCCAGCCGGCCCGGATGCGTAAACTTAGCGGTCGATAAGGAAAATGTAAGGGGTTGGAAAAGTGTCCGGTCCGGCCTTCCGGCATCGTGCATGCGCGCTTCGACAGGCGCGGGCAAACGACAGCCGAGAGACCGAAAATGCTGCAGCACACCCATGGACCAATCGATTATCGCGAACAGGGGACCGGACCAACCATTGTCTTCGTGCCCGGTTCATGGGCAACGGGCGCTGCTTGGGGCCACGTTATCGATGCGTTGGATAATCGCTTCCGTACCGTGACGACCAGCCTGCCCGGATATGGCGGCACACGGAAAAACAGGACGGCGGAAGATTGCTCGATCAACCGGTCTTCGGAAATCGTCGAAGCCGCGATCCGTCGCGCCGGCGGCCCCGTGCATCTCGTGGGACATTCCTACGGGGCGCTGGTCTGCCTGGACATCGCCCTCTGTGGACTGATGCCGCTGATGAGTCTTACTCTGATCGAGCCGGTGGCATTCGGCCTGCTGCGTCAGGCCGGCGAGCTTTCGCTCTATGATGAGTTCGCCGGGACCGCCGATGATTATGTTCGGTCGTTCGAAGCCGGCGATAAAGAAGCGGCCCGATGCATGCTAGATTATCTCAACGGTCAGGGACGCTTCGCCGCCTTGCCGCCTCGCATCCGCGACCAAATCATCGATACGACACCAAGCCATATCCTCGACCTGCGCTCTGGCTTCGATCCGACCGTTGCCGCGCTGGGCAACATCCTGCTGCCGACCTGGGTCGTCCATGGCGGACGAACGCGGCCGGCGCTGCAAAAATGCGCGGATATTTTGAGCCGTGCGATGGCGAACGCCTCGTTACACACGATTCCGGGGGCGCGCCATTCCATTCCGGCGACGCACGCGACAGAGCTTGCCGGACTCATTGACGACCACGTGAAAAAGACGGAATCACTAGCTTGGAGCGGCCTGAGCTTCGCGTCTCCCTTTGGGACCGGAACTCGGAACTCTGCGTGAACAACTCTGATATCCTCAGGGTTTTCTTAATCCAAGCCAATCGAGACGCAGTGTTCTGCAGCTACATGCTATGGATGACCGCTTTGGGTCAATCGCGTCGGTTCGCCCCACCGCTGACCACTTCCGGTCTTCTCCCAACTGCGGACATCACGCATCGGGACCACCACTTCCGAAAGGTGCCAAGAGCCGACTTGCCGGCAGAGGCGATTATCGTTGCTATCCGGCTGCCTTGCAGCCGATGCTCTCCCAACGGGGTTCACCCGGTCGCCTGAGCGACAGACAGAGGGAGATAACATGAAATTCGTTTCTGCCGCCGCATTGGCACTTATTGGCTGCCTTGTTGGCTTCAATTCCGCAAACGCGCAAGGAGCCGCTATGAAAACGACACCGACGACCAAAATTCTCGCCATCGGGACCATCAATCCCGGTTTTGAACAATCGCAGGTATTTGCTGTCCTACCGGAGGAAGTTCGGGAAACTGTCGACCTCTACCTCGATGGCAAGATCGAGCAGTGGTACTCGCTGCAGGGAAAGCCGGGCGTGGCGTTCATCATCAACGTCACCGATCCGGCCGTCGCTCACGAAATGCTCGAAAAGCTGCCTTTGGGTAAAGCACATATGATGAGCTTCGAACTGATCCCCATTGGCCCGCTCAACCCGCTTCGCTTTTTGCAGGGCATGCAGGCGAAACCTTGAGATATGCAGGGCCTCACTTGGCGTCGTGGTTCTGATCCCGAAGGAAAGGTCCGCTTCGGGTCAAACTGAGACCTCGACGCACCGGAGCGCGGGGTCCGCGTTGCCCCCATCAACGGACGTCGTCAGCGTGGCGCGGCACGTCCGATAAGTGCCATGAGCCGACATTTCGGCAGGCTGCTCAACGTCCGCTGTCGCCAACGCTGACATTAAGCAAACGTATCCATTACCCTCGCCATGGCCGGATGCTTCCGGTTCTTCACCTCACCCAGAGTTCGACCGTCCGGCCTGATAGGAGAACGGTCGCGGTGCTTCGACACTAACCCCCTCAACGCCGAAACCTGCATGCATTGCAAGACGCTTCCGGGAGAATGGTTGTTAAACTTTAGCGCTAGTTCGAATGAACTTTTGTGGAAATCACCCGCGCAAAATCAATGCATCATTTGATGCGTTTCTATAGATAATTTGTAAACGTTCGGACCGAATTTGTCGCCTGCGCTCCCTGCCAATGACTGGACCGCGGAGCTGGATGGGTGCCATTTTTTCCTAGCCGGTGTGGTCCGCGCACCTTCATCCCAAGACCGGTGACGAGCGGAATCAAAACAGAGGCGTTTGAAGTTGCTGCGTTAGTGTCACGGGGGATCGCGATGATGAGACGAGCAATCCTGGCTTTTGTAGCATTGATTGCGCTCAGCCAAACGGCCACGGCTGGTGTCTCTTGCGCCGTTGTACGTTTCTATGTCGCCAAATACTCGGAAGAAGCCGCTGAGACGTGGGCACGAAGTCACGGCGCCAGCGATGCCGAAATCGAAACGGCGCGTCGTTGTCTGCATCATAGGGCTAACGTGCAGACTGCAAGTTCGGCTGCGAGGTCACAGGTGCCCGCTCCTGTAACCCAGCAGGAGCGTGCCCGGAACGAACCAGATAAACGCGATCCAGTTCAGGACGCGTCGCACATCGTATCTGTGCAGACTCAGCGCTCCGACCCCGAGAAGGATAGTCAACGACGCGTTCATGGCATCGTCCGCCCGAAGGATATCGAGGATCCTCCCGTCGTGCATGTGAGCCACGAGGTCAAGGATCTCGTTCCCTCCGATAGAAAGACTGGCACGTTGCGTCCACGTTATGTGCGCTCTATGCATCGCGCCCACAGTAGGGGGGTGACGGGCCATGTGGCATGGTTCAAACGACTCTGGGATCACGTAGCTGGGCGGCGCCGATCCAGTATCGCCCTTTTTGCATTACCTCGATGGGGATCGTACAAGGTACGGCATCATCTCAGCGGGACCGTACCGGGCCGAGGGGCAGGATGAACTGCATCGCCGGATGCTTCCGGTTCTTCCCTTGACCCAATGCCTTCAAAGCGGACAGGTCCGCTATGTACCTTGGTCAGTGCGGTTGGCATGTCTGCTTTGGGTCATTCGCGTCGGTTTTGCCGGATCACGGCGACTTCCGGTCTACGCCGGTGAACGGACATTCTCAGGATAGTCGCATGTCTCAGAGGTGCCAGAGGCGGACAGAGCGACAAACCGGGTTGTGAGCCACTCGCTCACCCGGACCAGGCTGCGAACGCGATCCAGCGTTCCGCTGATGCTGACCCTTAACCGATCAGAACCGGTAGTTCACGCCCAGACGAACGGTGTGGAAGGTAAGGTCGGCAGGGAAGCTGTCAGTCGTGTGTGGGGTGCCAACAAAGGTCGTACCAATGAAGCGATTACCCGCCGACCCCAAATCCACGTAAAGGTATTCCGCTTTAAGGGACCAGTTTCGGGAATACATCCACTCGGCACCTGCCCCTGCTGTCCAGCCAATATTTTTCATTGGCCGACCCCACCGCCGAGGCCTTGAATCATGCGGTATGAACTCGTGGACTTTGGGTGGTGGCGATCGGGTCGTCCTTCCGCACTAGCCGCGTGGCTTTCCCCGCGTTGACGACCGACGCACCCTGAACGGTATCTTTTGCGTCTTGCGCGCGGATGCTCCTGGAGCGATCTGCCGGAAACCGATGGCCCCGCAAGCCCGCCGCATTTGGTTGGGCACGTCCCTAGCCAAACCGCGCCCGCGAGCGCTCCCTCGCCTTCTCGGCCTCGACCTCACGGTCGCGCGGCGAGGCGTTGGTCTGCAGCGAGGCCAGCAGGCGCCGCGCACTGTCGGACACTTCGGAAACCGCGCGGTTGAACGCCTCGGCGTTGGCCTGCGACGGCGAGTTGAAGCCGGAGAGTTTTCGCACGAATTGCAGCGCGGAAGCATGGATTTCGGCGTGCGTGGCCGGGGGATCGAAATTGAACAGGGTCTTGATGTTGCGGCACATTGTTCTCTCCTCTGCACCCTTCGTCGATCAAGGACGAACGACCGGTGCAAAATCCGACGGCGTGGCCTATTCTGTCATGAATCACGCGGCGCGTTCACCCCTGTCGGCACCAGCAAACAGCGAGTTCCCGATGACCCATGTGACCTACAAGATCGTCGAACATGACGGCGGCTGGGCCTACACCGTCGACGGCGTGTTTTCCGAGCCGTTTCCGAACCGCGCCGCGGCGCTGGCAGCCGCCCGGCGCGTGGCGGCCGAGCAGCGGGTGCCGGGCCGCACCGAGATGATCGAGTACGAAACCCCGGACGGACGGTGGCACTCCGAGACCGCCGCTGGCAACGACCGGCCGGAAACCGAAGTGGAGGGCTAGTTCGCCGATCTGGTGACGGAAATAGCCGGTGTGCTAGGCTCCCTGCCAAGCGGTCCGCAAAGACACCGCAAGCCCCGGGGAGACCATGATGAATTTTTCGCACGCCGCTTTCTCGGCCGTCGCATTGGCCCTGACCACCGTCACCGCCTTTGCGGCCGACTATCCCGCACCGAAACAGGGCGAATGGATCGCCAGGGATTTCAAATTCCACACCGGCGAGACGATGCCAGAGCTGCGGCTGCACTACACCACGATCGGCGAGCCGACCGGACAGCCGGTGCTGGTGCTGCACGGCTCGGGCGGCTCCGCCGCCAGCATGCTGACGCCGGGTTTTGGCGGCGAATTGTTCGGCCCCGGCCAGCCGCTGGACGCCGCGAAATATTACATCATCATTCCCGACGGTGTCGGCCATGGCAAATCGTCAAAGCCGTCTGATGGCATGAAGACCGCGTTTCCAAAATACAATTACGACGACATGGTCGACGCGCAGTATCGCCTGCTCAAGGACGGGCTTGGCGTAAAACATCTGCGGCTCGTGATCGGCAACTCGATGGGCGGGATGCACACCTGGATCTGGGGCGGCAAATATCCGCAGTTCATGGACGCGCTGGTGCCGATGGCGTCGCAGCCGACCGAGATGGCGGCACGCAACTGGATGCTGCGGCGGATGATGCTGGAGACGATCAAGAACGATCCCGACTACGTCAGCGGCAACTACACCGCCCAGCCGCGCATGATGAAATACGCCATCAACGCCTATGGGATTGCGACCGGCGGCGGAACGCTGGCCTATCAGGCGCTGGCGCCGACGGCGGCGCAGGCCGACAAGATGGTCGACGACCGGCTGGGAGCCGCCATCACCGCCGACGCCAACGACTTCGTCTACCAGTGGGAAGCATCGCACGATTACAATCCTGCTCCCTCGCTGGAGAAGATCGAAGCCACGCTGCTCTTGATCAACTCCGCCGACGACGAGCGCAATCCGCCGGAAACCGGCGTCACGGATGCGGCGTTAAAGCGCGTCAAGAACGGCCGCCTGTTCCTGATCCCGGCCTCCGGTGAGACGCGCGGCCATCTCACGACCGGCAATGCGAAGTTCTACAAGAAGCAGGTGGAAGAACTGCTGCAGACCGCGCCGCAGCGGGCGATGTGAACCGGCAAAGCGAGCGCGATGTCGGCCAGTCATTTTCGCCGCGCAGCGCTCGCTCTCCCCGGAGCCGTCGAAGGCGCGCATCAGCGCACGGCCGATTTCCGCGTCGGCAAACGCATCTTCGCCACCCTCGGCTATCCCGACGGTGCCTGGGGCATGGTGAAATTGACACCAGCGCAGCAATCGATGCTGGTCGAGGCCGAGCCGGAAATTTTCCGTTCCGTGCCGGGCGGATGGGGCAAGCAGGGCTACACCAATGTGCTGCTGGCAAAGGCGGACGCGACGACGCTGAAGAGCGCGCTCAGCATGGCGTGGAAGAATGTCGCGCCGAAATCGCAAGTGATGGCACGCGATCGGGCCGGCGCCCGCGACAAGAAGAAGCCTTGATTTCGCACCGCATCAAATTTGCGTCGTCCACATCGCTTATTATTTGAGCGTGCATCCGCGCGCCGCCTCCGCTTGAATTGTCCTCAGGATTTACGAATCGTGTCCTCGATGCCCGCGAGGACAGGACAAACGCAGCGGAGGATCGGATGCGAAGGCTTGCGCCATTCGTCTTGCTCGCCTGCCTTTCGGTGCTGGCCGGCACAGCGCTCGCCGTCGACAGGGGTCAGTTCGGCCATGTGCCACCCGATATCCGCGCCTGGTTCAAGAGCGTGATCGCGCCGAACGGCGTGCCCTGCTGCGATGAGTCGGACGGACATCGCACCAGCTACGACGTTCGCGGCGGCGCCTATTGGGTGCCGATCGAGGGCCAATGGATGCAGGTGCCCGAGCGCGCGGTCATTCGCGATCAGGGTAATCCGATCGGCGAAGCCGTGGTGTGGTACGTGCACCACCGCGGCAGCATCATCATCAGCTGCTTCGTGCCGGCGGACGCGGTCTAGATCTTCTCAAGATGACGCCCGTGCCGCGGGATGATAATCTCGGCCGAAACTGAACGGAGCCGCCCGTGACCGATTTTTCCGCCGACGACCTCGCCACGATCTATCCCGCGCCCTCGCCCCGCGTGATCGCCAAGGCGCGCCCGGAGATCGACGTCCATGCGAAGAAATTCATCGGCATGTCGCCCTTCTGCGTGCTGGCCACCTCAGGCGCGGACGGCAGCGTCGATGCATCGCCACGCGGCGGCAATCCCGGCTTCATCCATGTTGCGGGACCGAATTTGCTCTTGATGCCGGATCGCTCGGGCAACAACCGCATCGACAGTTTTCGCAACATCGTCGAGGGAAGTGGCTTCGTGCAGCTGATCTTCTTCGTGCCCGGGATCGACGAGACGCTGCGCATCGGCGGCAAGGGCAAGGTGTCGGCGGATCCGGAGCTGATGGCCTCGATGGTGGAGTTCGGCAAGCCGCCGCGCGCGGTGCTGCGCATCGATGTCAGGGAAGCCTATTTCCACTGCGGCAAGGCGCTGATGCGCTCGAAACTGTGGGCGGGTGAGCGGGTCGAGCGATCGGTGATGCCGAGCATCGGCGAAGTGATCCACGACCAAACCGGCCTCGGCGAGCGTGAGAGCCAGGACGTGATTTACGAGCGCTACAAGACGCAGCTGTAGGGGCTATTTCTTCGCTGCCTCAACTTGCCGTCATACCCCGCGAAGGCGGGGTATCCAGTACGCCGCGGCATTTCGGCTCAATCACTGACGTCTCTGGAATACTGGATCACCCGCCCCAGTGCGCAATTGCGCACAAGGCGGGTGATGACAGCGACGAGGGTTCCGAGAGGGTCGTCTAGTCCCCGCTCTCCAGCCCGCCGACATGCTTCTGGGTGTAGAGCTCGAGCCCGATGCGCCCGATCAGATCGAGCTGGGTTTCGAGGAAGTCGATGTGATGTTCCTCGTCCTTCATCAGCTGTTCGAACAGGTCGCGCGAGACGTAGTCCTTGACGCTGTGGCAGTGGGTTGCGGCTTCCTGGTAGAGCGCGCGCGCAGCGATCTCGGAGGCCAGATCGCATTCGATGATTTCCTTGACGTTCTGGCCGATGCGCAAGGGATCCAGCACCTGCAGGTTGGGAAAGCCGTCGAGGAACAGAATCCGGTCGGTGAACTTGTCGGCGTGCTCCATCTCCTCGATGGATTCCTTGCGCCAGACCTTGGCCATTTCCAAAAGGCCCCAATTGTTCAGGAGCCGGTAATGCAGCCAGTACTGGTTGATGGCGGTGAGCTCGCTGCGAAGGCCCTTGTTGAGATAATCGATGACTTTTGGGTCGCCCTGCATGGTGCACTCCGGTTTTTGAGGCCAAAGACGGCCTGAAACTGTATTTAGAATGCTTCTAAATCAGTTTAGGGCCGAGAGCAACCGCTCCGCGAAAAAAGCGGTGGGAACGGCGGAAATCAGGGGATTTTGAGGGGGTTTTCAGCAGGCCGCGAGCGCGAAGGTCGCAGCAATTTCCTGCGCGGGCTCGTCGTTGGCCGCGTGGCGGCTGTGCGGGCAACCGGCGCAGCATTCCTTGGCGCAGGCGCCGAGCGCCTCGTCGATGATGGTCTTGATGGTGCGCGCGCAGCGGCCGCATTCGGCGCTGCAGCCGAGGCAACCGTAAATCTGTTTGGGATTCCGCGGCATGTCCGAGGCTGCACTTACGGCACTACGGACATCGTGGTCGCTCAGGACGTTGCAGGAACAGACAATCATGAAACCGCTAAAACCCTCGGTGATGCGAGCTCATCGATATTTAAGAGCGCGACGAGATGCAAAAGGAAAAGCCGCAATTTCAAGCAATTCCAAACTGATGCCGGGGGAACACTGGAATGAATCTAAAAAGACGTCATTGCGCTAGATCACGCTGGCGCTGATTTGCCGGCGATTTTCAGCGTCAATCGCCACCGCCGCCGCCGTCACCACCGCCTCCTCCGCTATCCCCGCCGGAATCGCTGGACGAGGTGAAATCCGACGAAGAACTGTCACCGCCGAACCAGGAAAGCGGGCTCCAGCCGTCGCCGCCGGAACTGCCGCTCGAACTAGTGCCGGAAGCGTCGCCACCTGCGCTATTCCGCTCGCTCTGGCGGTTTTGCACCCGGTTCATCAGCAGGTAGCAGATCAGCGACGTCCCGCCGACCGCCACCATGAATGCCGTCATTCCGCTCGTCATCGTGTCCTGCGTTCAAGGGTCGAGGAAGAATCTTCGGTATCTGCGCACCGCAATCGGCCGCTCCGTCCTGTTTTCGTCGCGCCTTAAGGCGCGGCCGTTCATTGATCATTCAAGCGAAATATGGAACTTTCGCCGGGATAAAACTTAAAGCCCTTTGCTTCCCACGAGAAAGGTGAGGCCATGAAGAAGACATTGATGGCGCTCGGCGCCGCCGCCGCATTAATCGTTTCCGTCGTTGCTATCCCGGCCCCTGCGCAAGCGCAGCGCGGCGTGGCAGCGGGCGTCGCCGCCGGATTGCTCGGTGGCGCCATCGTCGGCGGCGCGATTGCTTCGCAGAACGGTTATTACGGTCCGGGCTATTATGCGCCGGGCTACTATGGCGGCGGCCCGGCCTATGTGGTCGATCCCGGCTACGGCGAATCCTGCATCTGGCAGCGGCAGCGATTCTGGGACGGTTATGGTTGGCGGGTCCGCAACGTCAGGGTTTGCGACTAGCGAGCCGTTCATCTTCATTAAATTGCGTTCCACATCCCGGAAGGGTCCTCGCTTTTCCGGGATGAGTGCACTTTCGGCCCGAAAAAACCGTTTTTTTCGATCACGCTTTGGGAACGTTTACTTTCGATTGACCCATGTGCGCTTTTTAGCGAAGCGGCAGTTCGAAACAGCGTGTGAGTCAACCCTAAACCCGGCGCTCGAAGGCGCCACCCCAGGAGAGCCCAGAACATGAAGAAGACATTTGCTGCCTTGGTCGCGGTCGCAACGATCGCCGGTTCGCTCGCAGCGACCCCCGCTAGCGCACAGCGTGGCGTTGCCGCAGGCGTCGCGGCCGGCCTGATCGGCGGCGCGATCGTCGGTGGCGCGATCGCCTCCAGCCGCCCGGCCTACGGCGGCCCGGTGTACGTGGAAGAAGCGCCCTACCCGGCGTGCCGGATGGTCCGCGAGCGCTTCTGGGACGGCTATGACTGGCGCTATCGCCGCGTCGAGGTCTGCAACTGATCTGATCGCTGGCGCGCGAGAAGCGCGTCTTGATCGAAGCCCGGCCGATATCTCGGCCGGGCTTTTTCTTTGTGGAGCTGGGTCTTCATCCTCCCCTGGAGGGGTCCGAGACAAGCGAAGCTCGCTCGTGGATCGGTTCGCATGAAATGCGAACCGAGGTGGGGTGACGGTCTCTCCACGTCCAACAGTCTTCGAGCTGAGAGACCGTCACCCCACCGCCGTCTCACATTGCGCTTCGCTTCATGTGAGCCGACCCGCCCCCTCCAGGGGCGGGTAAGAGGCTTTCAGCGCCCCGCGCTCAAGGAGCGCAGCACGGCTTCGCTTGGCCAGCAATCGACCTTGAGGCTGGCGGATTTCTGATATGCCCCGAGCGCCGCGCGGGTCTGCATGCCGGCCTTGCCGTCGAGCTTGTCCTTGTAGAGACCGATCCGTGTGAGATGACGCTGCATGGCCTCGACATCGGCCGAGCGCAACTGCGTCGACGCGGACCATGGCGTGGCGAACGGCAGCGGGCTTACCATGCGGTCGGCGAGATGGCCGACGAACAGCACGTAGAGGTCGGAGAAATTGTATTCCTTGATGACGAAGTAGTTCTTCGTGGTCAGGAACGCCGGGCCGTAGATGCCCTCCACCTGCAACAGCGAGGCCGGCTGCGCCTGCTCCGCCGCGCTCAGCTTCTGTCCGCGCACCGGCACGAAGCCGGCGCGCAGCCACTCGGCAATCGGCTTCGTCACCTCGGGCACGCCCATGGTGCAATCGACATTGGCGGGCGCTTTCACCTCATAGGCCCAGCGCACGCCCGCCTGCCAGCCCTTGTTGACGAGCTGCTGCGCGGCGGCGGCCAGCGCGTCCGGCACCGAATGCCAGATGTCGACCCGGCCATCGCCGTCGAGATCGACGCCGTGCTTGTAATATTCGGACGGCAGGAATTGGGTGTAGCCGGTGGCGCCAGCCCAGGACGAACGGAATTCGTTGCGCGTCACCGCGCCCTCGCCGAGAATCTTCAACGCGAGAATGAACTCGCCCCGGTACTGCTCCTTGCGGCGGCCGACATAGGCCTGCGTCGCCACCACGCGCAGCGTGTCGTAGGGCAGCCGGTAGCGGCCGTAATCCGTCTCGCGGCCCCAGATCGCGAGCACGACGCTTGAAGGAACGCCAAAACGCTTTTCGATTTCGTTCAGCGCCGCACGATGCTTCTGCATCAGCTTCTGCCCCTCCGCCGCCAGCCGCGCGATAGAAGCTTCCTTGACGTAATCGGCCGGCACCTGCACGAACTCGGCCTGCGACGGCGCGCCGGTGGCAGGCCGGCCCGGCAGGATCAGATCGGGCAATTTGTAATCGGGCTCGAGCCCCTTCGTCTCGGCATCGAACGTCGCCCGCGACACGCCGGCGGCCTGCGCTTCCGGCCACAGCGAAGCGATGAACTGGGTGAAGCCGGCGTCGGCGGCATGAACCGGGCGCACCGCGCCCGGCATCATCGCTGCCAGTATCAGAACCGCGGCTATCAACCTCTGTCGCAAACCGGAATCCTGTCGATCGACATGTCGCCCATCAATGCGAGACGGCGTCTTTGGCGTGTTCGGCGGAATCATTCGACAACTTGTCGACATAGGCAATGCCGATCGCCGACAGAATGAAAACCGTGTGGATGATGGTCTGCCACATCACGCCGGTCTCGGTATAGGAGGACTTTCCCGACGCCAGTCCGCCGGCCTCGATGAAGGTGCGCAGCAGATGAATCGAGGAAATGCCGATGATGGCCATCGCGAGCTTGATCTTGAGCACGCTGGCGTTGACGTGGCTGAGCCATTCCGGCTGATCGGGATGTCCTTCCAGATTGAGACGGGAGACGAACGTCTCGTAGCCGCCGACGATCACCATCACCAGCAGGTTGGAAATCATCACCACGTCGATCAGGCCCAGCACCGCCAGCATGATCTGCTGCTCGCTGAAATCGAAGGCGTGGGCGAACAGGTGCCACAACTCCTTGAGAAACAGCACCACATAGACGCCCTGCGCGACGATCAGGCCGATATAAAGCGGCAGCTGCAGCCAGCGAGAGCTGAAGATCAGCAGCGGGATCGGACGCAATGCCTTCCTCTGAGCTTCGGGCGGCAAGGGTGTTTCGGGAGTGAGGGACATTCAGGAGAGCTCGCTTACGGGGATTTCGGATTGCGGAAGGAGGCCTATATCTACGCAATCTGACCGCGCTGTGAAGCGACAACTGGCCGCAGCGTCCAGTTATCTGACCACCACATTAGCTGGATTTCCAAGGCAAAATAGCGTCCGCACGGTCGCCTCGTTACATAACCTCCATCAATGACTGCACCCCATCAATTGAGTCCGTGAAGAAGTCCCACGCATCCGGGAACAAAGATATATTCTCGGTCATCACGACACCGAATCATCGAGAGCCTCTCGAGAGCCTTGGCGCCGCGATGTTCTTTTCGAAGATCAACGTGAAGATCGACCCGGTCCGGCGGTGGCACCGGCCCGACCGGCACGTCTTCGCAAACGGCGCTTGTCAGGTGCTGGCCTTTGCGTTTCTGGAACGCTATCCGGATCTCGAATTCCGCGCCCGATGGATCAAACCGGCCGCCGGATTCAGCGGCAATCACATCTACGTCACCGACGGGATCAACGCCTTCGACTATCACGGCCTCACCACCGAACAGCGCCTGCTCGCGTTGGCCTTCAGGCGCGGCCGGCGATTCTTTCCCGGCTGGGACGCCGCGCTGCTGGACCTGCCGGCCGATGTTCTGGTTTCAGAACCGCGCTCGCGGCAGATCGAGGGACTGTGGCTGCGCGAGCCGAAGCAATTCCTTCATGACGCATTGCCGCGCGCGCGCAAGTTTCTCGACGGGTTCGGCGATATCAGGCCGAAGCTCAGCGTGTCAGCTTCTTGTACTTCACGCGGTGCGGAATGATGCTGTCCTGGCCGAGCCGGCGCATCTTGTCCTTTTCATAATCCTGGAAGTTGCCTTCGAACCATTCGACATGGCTGTCGTCTTCGAAGGCCAGGATGTGGGTGGCGATGCGGTCGAGGAACCAGCGATCATGGCTAATGATGACGGCGCAACCGGCAAAATCCTCCAGCGCCTCTTCCAGCGCGCGCAGCGTGTCGACGTCGAGGTCGTTGGTCGGTTCGTCGAGCAGCAGCACGTTGGCGCCGGATTTGAGCATCTTGGCCAGATGCACGCGGTTGCGCTCGCCGCCTGACAAGGCGCCAACCTTCTTCTGCTGATCGGCGCCCTTGAAGTTGAACGAGGAGCAATAGCCGCGCGAGTTGACCTCGCGCTTGCCGAGCAGGATCAATTCGTTGCCGCCGGAAATCTCTTCCCAAACGTTCTTCTTGCCGTCGAGATCGTCGCGCGACTGATCGACGTAGCCGAGGTGCACGCTTTCGCCGACGGTGATAGTGCCCTGGTCCGGCTTCTCCTGCCCGGTGATCATCCGGAACAGCGTGGTCTTGCCGGCGCCGTTGGGGCCGATCACGCCGACGATGCCGCCCGGCGGCAGCTTGAAAGTGAGATTCTCGATCAGCACGCGATCGCCGAAACTCTTGCTGAGCCCTTCGAAGTCGACGACGTTCTGGCCGAGCCGCTCGGCCACGGGAATCGTGATCTGCGCGGTCTGGCTCTGCTTCTCGCTCGCCTGCTTCAACAAATCCTCATAGCGCTGGTAGCGCGCCTTGGACTTGGCCTGGCGCGCTTTCGGCGAGGACGCGATCCATTCCTGCTCGCGGGCGAGCGTCTTCTGGTGCGCGACCTCCTCGCGGCCCTCCTGCTCGAGGCGCTTCTGCTTCTGCACCAGCCAGGACGAATAATTGCCCTCGTAGGGAATGCCCTTGCCGCGATCGAGCTCGAGGATCCAGCCCGTCACGTTGTCGAGGAAGTAGCGGTCATGGGTCACGATCAGGATCGCGCCGGGATAGTTGCGCAAATGGCCTTCCAGCCACGACACTGATTCGGCGTCGAGATGGTTGGTCGGTTCGTCCAGCAGCAGCAGTTCCGGCTGGTCGAGCAGCAGCTTGCAGAGCGCGACGCGGCGGCGCTCACCGCCCGAAAGCTTTGTCACATCGGAATCGTCGGGCGGGCAGCGCAGCGCGTCCATCGCCTGGTCGACCTTGCTGTCGAGATCCCAGAGGCCGGCGGCCTCGATCTCGTCCTGCAGCCTGGTCATCTCGTCGGCGGTCTCGTCCGAATAGTTCATCGCCAGCTCGTTGTAGCGATCGAGGATCGCCTTCTGCTTGGCGACACCCAGCATGACGTTTTCGCGGACGTTGAGCGCGGGGTCGAGATGGGGCTCCTGCTCGAGATAGCCGACGCGGGCGCCCTCGGCGACCCAGGCCTCGCCATTATACTCCTTGTCGAGGCCGGCCATGATCTTGAGCAGCGTCGACTTGCCGGAGCCGTTGACGCCGAGCACGCCGATCTTGGCGTCGGGGTAGAACGACAGATGGACGTTATCGAGCACCTTCCGGGTCGGGTAGCTCTTGGTCAAACCCTGCATGAAATAGACGAACTGGCGAGCCATCGCGATCCCTGGAAATGGTTGGATTTTACGGAGATTTGCTGCCGCTGATGTAGCGGCGTGGCCGCCAAAGGGCAACCACGGGAACCCGTTTTCCATCCGTTCACCACGGATGAATACGGGTTGGTCACCATGTGGGCCGAGATCCCGACAATTGAAACCTTCTTTTAATAAATCAGGCGAAAACTCGTCTTCAGCGCCGAAAAAGGCGATTTGAAAACAAGGCCCCGCGTCATGGCAACGATCAGTTCGGCATCCCTGCACGCCCCGGCGCACAGCCGCGACGGACTGGCAAAACCGCTGGCAGAACTCCGCGCCTTCTGGCGCCAGTTCATCGCCAAGGCCTTCGACCCCTACCGCCCGGAACTGCACTATATGCGCGGCCCGGGACCGGCCTGGCGCGCCAAGCATCTCGGCCAACAGCGCTGAGCTATCCGGTTATTTGAGGCAGCCCCTCGTTTAAGTCCGCTTGCGCCGTTCCCGATTGCGCGCAACCATGGCGATCTTCCCTGACGGCCATCCCGCGCCGTCATCCTCGCCACCAACGGACCTCCCATGACGCGGCTGCGCTGTGCAATCCTCGACGACTATCTCAATGTGGCGCTCTCGGTCGCCGACTGGTCCAAAGTCTCCGACCGCGTCGACGTCACGGTGTTCAACCAGCCGTTTACGAACGCGGAAACCGCGGCCAGCGCGCTCAAGGAATTCGAGATTATCTGCGCAATGCGCGAACGGACCCCGTTCCCGCGCACGATGTTCGCAGGCCTGCCCAACCTGAAACTCCTGATCACCTCCGGCATGCGCAATGCCGCGATCGACATGGAAGCCGCCAAGGACCACAACGTGGTGCTGTGCGGCACGCAATGGGGCCGCGACCCGACTGCGCCGCTCACCATGGGCCTGATCCTGGAACTGACCCGCAATATCGGCCGCGAGAACGCCCGCATGCATGCCGGCGAGCCGTTGCAGAAATTCGTCGGCATGGAGATCGAGGGCCGGACGCTTGGCGTGATCGGCCTCGGCAAGCTCGGCACGAAAGTATCGAAGCTGGCGCAGGCCTTCGGCATGAACGTGATCGCCTGGAGCCCGAATCTCACGCCGGAGAAGTGCAAGGAAGTCGGCGTTACCTATGTCAGCAAGGACGAGCTGTTTTCGACCGCCGATATCGTCACCATCCATGTGGTGCTGAGCCAGCGCTCACGCGGGCTGGTCGGCGTAGCCGAGCTGGCGCGGATGAAACCGACCGCCTACCTCGTCAACACCGCGCGCGGGCCGATCGTCGACGAAGGCGCGCTGTTGGAAGCGCTGACGCAAAACAAGATCGCCGGCGCCGGCGTGGACGTATTTTCGGTCGAGCCGCTGCCGGTCGACCACCCCTTCCGCAAGCTCGACAACATGGTGCTGACACCGCATCTCGGCTACGTCACCGGCGACAGCTTTCGCAACCACTATCGGCAGATGGTCGAGGGCATCGACGCCTGGTTCAAGGGCGAGCCGAAGCAGCGGCTGGCCTAACGAAATCGCCCTCCCGTTGGAAGCGGGAGGGCGAAAGCCTCGAAGACAATCGGATCTATCGGATCAGCGAATCGTGACCGGCGCGGGCAGCGGCGGCACCACCGCCGGCTGCGCGCCGGGAACGGGAGCCAGTTGGGCCTGTGAAGCCGGTGCAGGGCCTGCTGCGCCAGCGGGGCCACCGGGCGGCGGTGCAGCCGAAGCGGTGTTGGCGGGCGGCGGGCCGCCTTGCATCACCACCACGCGGGTGCCGACCTTGGCGCGCTCGAACAGGTCCGAGACGTCCTCGTTCAGCATGCCGATGCAGCCCGAGGAGACGAATTTGCCGATCGTCGAGGGCTGGTTGGTGCCGTGAATGCGATAGATGGTCGAGCCGAGATACATGGCACGCGCGCCGAGCGGATTGCCGGGACCGCCGGCCATGAAGCGCGGCAGATAGGGCTGACGCTCGATCATCTCGGTCGGCGGATGCCAATCCGGCCACTCCGCCTTGCGGCTGATCTTCTGCACGCCGTTCCAGGTGAAGCCGTCGCGGCCGACGCGGACGCCGTAGCGAATCGCGCGGCCGCCACCGAGCACGTAGTAAAGGTGGGTATTGGAGGTATCGACGACGATGGTGCCCGCGGGCTCCTTGGTCGCGAAAGACACTTCCTGGCGGCGCAGGTGCGGCGGAAGCTGCGCAGGGCCCACTTCCGGCTGCTCTTCCGGTGGCAGCGCAGCGAGCTGCACCGGCCTGCCGTCGGCGCCGACGGCGGATTGCTGCGGTGCGCCGGTGGCGGGCGCAGCGCCAATCGCGCCGGGCGGGCGCAGGCCAGCGCGGTCGTCGTTCGGATAGACGATGCCGGCGCCGGGAATGCGGCTGTCGTCGCGATCCGAATAGACCGGCTGCTGCGAGCCACCGGGCGGGCGGTCCGCATAGATCACCGCCGGCGGACCGGCCGGACGGCCGTAACGCGGATCGTCGGGAGAAAGGACCGGGCCCGTGGGCATCGGCGCGCCACGGTCTGAATAAACGGGGGCACCGGCCGGGCGGCCATAACGGGGATCGCTGGGCGACATCACCGGGCCGGGCGGCGGCAACGCGACCGCGTTCTGACCGTTCGGCGCATCGTCATCATCCAGTGCGTCGAAATCGGGTTGGCCGGGACCGCGGCGTTCATCCGTCGCATAGCCACCGGGCACATACGGCCCCGGAGCCGTCGAATAAACCTGGCCGGGTGCCGGATAGCCCTGCTGCGCATGGGCAAGCGAAGTTCCCGCCATGCCAGCGGCAATGGCTGCACAAATCGTCAGAATGCGGTTGTTCATCATCGCCTTACGTTAGACCCCAAGCCCCACCGGACGGTTAACGGCAGATGACGGAAGATAGCGGCACATTCAAGACGTGTCCGCGAAATTCGGCCCACACCGGCCATTTGTGATCGCTGCCGGGCTGCGGCAAAGATGCCTCAGCGCGCCGGAAATCGCATCGGTCTGACATGAACGACGTCAGACCGCAGATTTTGTTAACAAAAAGCCACCCGGTGTTGAGATACTCTTAAATCGGCCTGATTCGTCGCGCGCTCGCCCCTCGCGAATCGGCCGCACAGTGGTCACCGCGTTCCCTTGGCATCAATAGCCCTCCAAACATAAGGAGGGGGATGGAACTCGCGTCCATGCTTCCCGGCTTTCGTTTCCTGTTCACCGCGATCGTGCTTTCGATGTCGGTCCTGATTTTTGGGCTTGGCGCCGCCGCCCTGTTGCGTGCCGCGCATGAGGAATTTGCCAACCTTCCCTCGCGACGGGTGACGCCCGAGCCGAGGTTTGTCCGCCGCAATGACGGCCCGCCACCGACGCTGGCGTTGCTGCGCGTCGATCCGCCGGTCGCGGAGAAGCCGGCGGAGAACGTCTCCGCCGCCGCAGTTCCGGAAGCAACCATCGATGCCCCGGCACCGGCCGGGCAAACCCCGGACACTCCTCCGCCCGAGAAACTGGCGGCGCTGCAGCCGGCAGAGCCGATGCAGGTCGAAGCGGCAAAGCCGGAAGCCCCGGCACAGCAGGCCAGCGCGGAGACACCGGCCGCTCCGGCGCCTGCGGCCGAAACCGAAGCGCCCGTTGCCGCTGCGGAAGTAAAGCTCGCCGCCATCCCGGAAATGCCGGAGCCGGCCGCTGCCACCCCGCCTCCACCGACACCGGATATCTATTCATTCGAAGGCAACGTCGCCGCGGCCCGGATCGCGACGCTCGGCGGTCCCGCCGTCATCGTCGACGAAATGACCGCGGCCAAGGAAACCAGGACAACGGAAGCCAGGACGACGCAACCGAAGCCGGACCAGAACGCCGTCAAGAAGCGGACTGCCGAGCGGGCCCAGGAACGACAGCGGATTGCCGCGCGGCGGGCGCGTCTGGCGCGGGAGGCGGCGCTGGCTCAACAGCAACTGCAGGCCAACCCGTTCGCGCAACTCCCGGTCGCACGCGCGACGCGGTAGCGTCGCGACCCAAGGGATCAGGCCGGGCCGGTCGCGACCGGCGGGCCGTCGGCTGCGCCCCACTCCGTCCAGGAGCCGTCATACAGCGCCGGGTTCTCGACGCCGAGGCGATAGAGCGCAAGCGTCAGCACGGCAGCGCTGACGCCTGACCCGCAACTCGTCACGATGGGCGCTTCGAGTTTCACGCCGGCGCCTGAGAACGCCGCCCGCAATTCGTCCAGCGACTTCATCGTGCCGGTCGCGGCATCGAACAGGTTGTTGTAGGGCAGGCTGAGACTGCCCGGGATATGGCCAGAGCGAAGGCCCGGCCGCGGCTCGGCGACCTTGCCCTGATAGCGCTCGTTGGCGCGCGCATCGATCACCTGCTCGGCGCGGCTGGCGAGGTTGGTGACCAGCTGCTGCATGCTGCGCGTGCGCCGCGCATCGAACGCCGCCCTGAACGTCGCAGGCCTCGGCGTCACCTCGCCCTTCTCGACCTTGCGGCCCTCGGCGACCCACTTTTTCAGGCCGCCATTGAGAATGCGGACCTCCTTGCCGAACGACAGGAACATCCACCACACCCGGGCTGCGGCGACCCAGCCGCCGGAATCGTAGAGCACGACGGTATCGTCATTGCCGATCCCGAGGCCGCCGACATCGCGACCGAATTGTTCGGCGGAAGGAAACATGTGCGGCAGCGGGTTGGAATGGTCGGACACCGCGTCGACGTCGAAGAACACCGCGCCCGGAATATGTGAGGCGAGATAGTCGTCCTTCGGCAGCGGCAGCACGCCCGGCATCTTGAACGAGGCGTCGATCACCTTGACGTCGGGATCGGCGATGTGCGCGGCGAGCCATTCGGTGGAGACGAGCGGGTCGTTGGTGGCGGGCATGGATTTCTTCTCCGGCGTTGGGCTAGGTCGTCATAGCCGGGCTTGTCCCGGCCCTCCACGTCTTCACTCGCCTACGCAAGGACGTGGATGCCCGGGAAAAGCCCGGGCATGACGGAGATAACGAACAACGGTTCGAACTACCCCTTCTTCTTCGGCTCCCACTTCTCGACCGGGCCGCCGGCATCGCGCCAGGCGGCAAAGCCGCCGCCCATATGGGCGACCGGCTTCAGGCCCATGTCCTGTGCGGTCTTGGCCGCAAGCGCCGAGCGAAGTCCGCCGGCGCAGTGGAAGATGAATTTCTTGTCTTCCTGGAAGATCGGCTTGGCGTAGGGGCTTTGCGGATCGATCCAGAATTCCAGCATGCCGCGGGTGCAGGAGAAGGCGCCGGGGATCTTGCCGTCGCGTTCGATCTCGCGGGGATCTCTGATATCGACGATCACGACATCAGGTTCCTGCGCGGCCTTGATGGCGTCCGTCGCGCTGACGGTCTCGATCGCGGCGTTGGCTTCGTCGATCAGGGATTTGATGCCGCGGTGGATGGTCTGGGGCATTGATTGCACCTTTGTTGTTCTATCGACGTCCGCCGCATCGACGGCGCGACCTTACCGCACCAGTTCCTTCATCGCGCCTTCGAGGCCCTCGATCGTGATCGGATACATACGCTCCGAAAACAGCCGGCGGATGATGGTGGTGGATTCCGAATAGTCCCAGTGCTTCTGCGCCACCGGATTGAGCCACACCGCATGCGGATAGGTGCGCGTGATGCGATCGAGCCAGACCGAGCCGGCCTCCTCGTTGACGTGCTCGACCGAACCGCCGGGCACCATGATCTCGTAAGGCGACATCGAGGCGTCGCCGACGAACACCACCTTGTAGTCATGCGGATACTTATGCAGCACGTCCCAGGTCGGCGTGCGGTCGGTGAAGCGGCGCTTGTTCTGCTTCCAGACGCCTTCATACAGGCAATTGTGGAAGTAGAAATATTCCATGTGCTTGAACTCGGACTTCGCCGCCGAGAACAGCTCCTCGACCTGCTCGATATGTGAATCCATCGAGCCGCCGATATCGAAGAACACCAAAACCTTCACCGCGTTGCGGCGCTCGGGTCGCATGTGGACGTCAAGATAGCCGTGGTTGGCGGTTTCCCGGATGGTGGTGTCGAGGTCGAGTTCGTCGGGCGCGCCGGTGCGGGCGAACTTGCGCAACCTGCGCAGCGCGATCTTGATGTTGCGGATGCCGAGCTCGACATTGCCGTCGAGGTCCTTGAACTCACGCTTGTCCCACACCTTGACGGCGCGGTTGTGGCGGTTCTTCTCCTGCCCGATGCGGACGCCTTCGGGATTGTAGCCGTGGGCGCCGAACGGCGAGGTGCCGGCGGTGCCGATCCACTTGTTGCCGCCCTGGTGGCGGCCCTGCTGTTCCTTCAGGCGCTGACGAAGCGTCTCCATGAGCTTGTCCCAGCCCATCGCCTCGATCTGCTTCTTCTCTTCCTCGGTGAGGTATTTTTCCGCGAGCTTCTTCAGCCATTCGGCGGGAATGTCCGCCTTGTCCATGGCGTCCAGCAGGCTTTCCAGCCCCTTGAACACGGTGCCGAAGACGCGGTCGAACTTGTCGAGGTTACGTTCGTCCTTCACCAGGGCGGCGCGCGACAGGTAGTAGAAGTTCTCGACCGTCTGATCGGCGAGGTCGGCGTCGAGCGCCTCCATCAGCGTCAGATATTCGCGCAGGGTCACCGGGACCTGCGCGTCGCGCAGCGATGTGAAAAATTGCAGGAACATGGGATACAGATTGCCCGCCGGACCGCGCCCGTCAAGAGCCAGCGCATGCCAAAGCCCAGCGCATAGCTGTCAGGCCTAGACCGGGAAGCTTTTTCAATTACAATTGAGCCATAAAGGGCTTATTCCGGCAGGGGAAATTCAATGGGCATCATTGCGGCGCTGATCATTGGCGGTATCGCGGGCTGGCTTGCCGGGCTGATCGTGCGCGGCGCAGGGTTCGGGCTGATCGGCAACATCGTAATCGGCATCATCGGCGCGCTGCTGGCGAGCTGGCTGTTGCCGCAGCTCGGCGTCAGCCTGGGCGTCGGCTGGGTCCGCGACATCATCAACGCCACCATCGGCGCGGTGATCATCCTGGTGATCCTGTCGCTGATCAAACGCTGAGGATAGCGCCTCAAATCCAATCGCGACCGCCGGACCGGCGGTCGCTTACCGTTCGGGCCGCGAGCGGCCCAAGAACTAGCAACAAGGCAAACGGATAGATGAAATTTACCGGCACCAAGGACTATGTCGCCACCGACGACCTCAAGGTCGCCGTCAACGCCTCGATCGTGCTCGAGCGGCCGCTGCTGATCAAGGGCGAGCCCGGCACCGGCAAGACCGTGCTGGCGGAGGAAGTCGCCAAAGCGCTCGGCGCGCCGCTGTTGACCTGGCACATCAAGTCGACCACCAAGGCGCAGCAGGGCCTGTACGAATACGACGCGGTGTCGCGCCTGCGCGACAGCCAGCTCGGCGACAGCAGGGTTTCGGACATCTCGAACTACATCAAGCGCGGCAAATTGTGGGAAGCCTTCACCCACGACAAGCGCCCGGTGCTTCTGATCGACGAAATCGACAAGGCCGATATCGAATTCCCGAACGACCTGTTGCTCGAACTCGATCGCATGGAGTTCTTCGTCTACGAGACCGGCGAGAATATCAAGGCGAGCCTGCGCCCGATCGTGATGATCACCTCCAACAACGAGAAGGAATTGCCGGACGCGTTCCTGCGCCGCTGCTTCTTCCACTACATCAAGTTCCCCGACGCCGACACCATGAGCCGGATCGTCGACGTGCACTTCCCCAACATCAAGAAGCGTCTGGTGGAAGAAGCCCTGCGCATCTTCTTCGAGGTGCGCGAAGTGCCGGGCCTGAAGAAGAAGCCCTCGACCTCCGAGCTGCTCGACTGGCTCAAGCTGTTGTTGAACGAAGACATCACCCCGGAAATGCTGAGGGAGCGCGACCCGCGCAAGCTGATCCCGCCGCTGCACGGTGCGCTGCTCAAGAACGAACAGGACGTGCATCTGTTCGAGCGGCTGGCCTTCCTCAGCCGCCGCGAGGTGTAGTCCGCGAAACCTCTACAGCGCCAGAACCCAAGGGGTTCTGGCGTTTCGTTTTTAAAAACAACAAACGAAAAAAGAACAGGGCAGATGAACGTTCAAATCCAGATCGACAAGGCGTCGCCGCGCACGACGGAGCATTTCGACGTCCTGATCGCCGGCGCCGGCATTTCCGGGGTTGGCGCGGCCTATCACCTCACCACGCAATGCCCGGGCACGAGCTTCGTCGCGCTGGAAGCCCAAAGGACCTTTGGCGGCACCTGGACCACCCACCGCTATCCCGGTATTCGCTCCGACAGCGATCTCCACACCTTCGGCTACCGCTTCAAGCCGTGGACTTCAGCGCCGATCGCCAGCGCGGCCGAAATCCTGAAATACATGGGCGACGTGATCGAGGAGAACGATCTTTCCCGGCACATCCGCTACCAGCACACCATCACCTCGGCGAAATGGTCGAGCGCGGAAAACCTATGGACCATCGAGGCCACGCGGACCGACACCGGCGAGCAGCTTCGCTTCACCACCAATTTCTTCTGGATGTGCCAGGGCTATTACCGCCACACCGAGGGCTATACGCCGGAGTGGAAGGGCATGGCTAAATTCAAGGGCCCAATCATCCATCCGCAGAAATGGCCTGAAGATATCGACTACAAGAACAAGCGCGTCGTCGTGATCGGCTCGGGTGCGACCGCGGCGACGCTGATCCCGGCGCTGGCCAACGATTGCGCGCATGTCACCATGCTGCAGCGTTCGCCGACCTATTTCCGCACCGGGCGCAAC
This sequence comes from Bradyrhizobium sp. URHC0002, assembly GCF_054059515.1. Classification (NCBI taxonomy): domain Bacteria; kingdom Pseudomonadati; phylum Pseudomonadota; class Alphaproteobacteria; order Hyphomicrobiales; family Nitrobacteraceae; genus Bradyrhizobium; species Bradyrhizobium sp. URHC0002. Next base: position 8,613,352 of record NZ_JBSSCF010000001.1, read on the forward strand.
GCGATCGAAATCGCCGAGGAACTGCGGAAGCTGCAGGTCGACGAGACCTGGATTCACGAGATCACCCGGCGAAAAATCCTGTTCGACCAGGATGCCTTCACCCGCAAGACTTTTGAGGAGCCGGAAGCGGCCAAGAAGGATCTGCTGTCGGCGGTCGAAGCCTATCTCGGCAAGGACTACGACATCGCGACGCATTTCACGCCAAAGTACCGGCCGTGGCGGCAGCGCATCGCCTTCATCCCGGACGGCGACCTGTTCCAGGGCATCAAGTCCGGCAAGGCCTCCGTCGTCACCGACGAGATCGACCGCTTCACCGAAAAGGGCATTCTGCTGAAATCCGGCAAGGAGCTCGAAGCCGACATCATCGTCACCGCGACCGGCTTCAACCTCTCGGCCAATGGCGACATCGAATTTGCCGTCGACGGCAAGAAGCTCGACTTCGCCGACACCGTGACCTATCGCGGCATGATGTTCACCGGCGTGCCGAATCTCGTCTGGGTGTTCGGCTATTTCCGCGCGAGCTGGACGTTGCGGGTCGACCTCGTCGCGGACTTCGTCTGCCGGATGCTCAATCACATGAAAGCGACCGGCGCGAAAAAAGTGACGACGCAGCTCCGCCCCGAAGACCACAACATGCCGCTATTGCCCTGGATCGATCCCGAAAACTTCAATCCCGGCTACATGATGCGCGGCATGCATCTGCTGCCCAAGCGCGGCGAAAAGCCGGAATGGCAGCACAACCAGGACTACTGGGCGGAAAAGGACGAATTCCCGGCGATCGACCTCAAGGACAAGGCGTTCGTTTACGGCTGACGCCTGACGACGGGTGAGGGCTGCGTCCCCTCGCCCGGCACTCTTCAAGCGGGATGCGCCTCGATCACGTTGAAGCGGCCGGCTGGATGGGCCGTAGCCAGATCGAAGCCGCTTTGATCGAGCAATTCGCGGTAGTGGCCCTCGGTGCGCTCGCACCCTCCCGGCCCGCGAAGCATGTTCAGATCGCTCAACGCGTGCGCCTTGTCCTCGTCCGTGGCGGCCGGCTTTTCCGGCATCAGCCGTTCGACCAACAGCAGCTTGCCTTTGCTCGGGAGTGCCTCGCGGCAATTTCGCAATATTGAGATACTGCGCGCGTCATTCCAATCGTGGATGATGCTCTTGAGGATGATTGCATCCGCGATCGCCGGAATGGATTTGAAGAAATCGCCGGCGACGAATTCCACGCGGTCGCTGATGCCGATCTGCCGGAGATGTTTGCTTGCGGCCTCGGCACAGCGCGGAAGATCGAAAACCGTTCCGCGCAGTTTAGGGTTTTGTTGCGCGATGGCGCCGAGCAATTCGCCGGATCCGCCGCCGACGTCCATCAGGTGGGAGAACCCGCTGAAATCGTAGGAGCGAAGGATATCCGGCGTGACCAGCCGCGTAAGCTCCGTCATCGCCGTATTGAATTTGTCGACGGTCTCAGGCGATCGACCCATCAGTTCGAAACTATCGGCGAGGCCTTGCAGTTCCGCCGCGCTCTTGCCGGTCATCACCGATTCAAGCATTCCACTCCAGCGCTTCGAAAGCATTTCGGCTTCAAAGATTGCCCAGCCCTTTAATGATTGCGCCGCTTCGCCGTCGAGGCCGGCACCCACCTCCGTCAATGCGTAAGAACCTTCGCCAGTCCTTTCGCATATGCCGATGGTGGAAAGCACGGTCAGCAGACGTCCGAGCGACCGTTCATGCGCGCCGGTTGCCTTTGCGAGTTCGCCGAGCGTCTGCGGTCCGCCCCGCAACAGCTCGGCAATACCTAGTCTGACCGCCACATAAATCACGGCGGTCACACGGTGCGACTGAACCAGATCGAAAAGCTTGAGGACCGATACTTGCGATGCCATCGTGTCTCCCCTCACCCAGTTATTGCGGATTCCGGATATCGATTATCTTGGCTAGTTCGTTCATTGCCGATCGCTGTTTTTCGATCCCTGCCTTCAGTTCCTCAGTCGTGCCGCTCAGCACATTGTGCCCGCCTGCCTCCAGTTTGCGGCGAACATCGGCATCCCCACAGATCGCGGCAACGTCCGCGGCAATTCGGTTTCGCAGCGCTTCGGATACGGCCTTGCCGCCAAAAATTCCCGCCAGGCCCTCGATTTCAAGCTCGGGATAACCGAGTTCGCGAACGGTCTTGACGTCGGGCAGCGTGGCGGCGCGGCTTGGATTGGCGACGGCCAGAAAGCGCGCCTTTCCGGCCTGAACGGGCGAGGACGACGCCGTCAATGACGTCAGGAGCGCCTGGATCCGGCCTTCGCCCAGATCAGCCTGGGGCTGGGAAGCATCGCGATAACTGACGAAGTTCATCTTGAGATCGCGTTGCTTCAGGAATGCCGATAAGACAAACCGCGGCAAGGTCGGCCCCGACGTCCAGGCATATTTCCCCGGGTTGGCCCGCAACGCCTCGACGAGCTCCGGGATGCTGTTGACGGATAGCTGGTTGCTGACCGTGAGCGTCAAAACGATCGCAGTGGTGGCAGAGATCGGCACCAGATCGCTGTTGACGTCGTATGGCAGCTTCTCGACCAGCATCGGCGCGACGGTGACCGAGCCGGCCACGGTATACAACAGCGCATGATCATCATGGCTTGCCACGAACGAACCGACGCCGATCGTGCCCTCGGCGCCGGGCCGATCCTCCACGACGACGGGCTTGCCCCATTTCTTGCCAAGCGCGTCGGCGAAAATCCGGGCCGCGGCATCGTTGGCGCTCCCCGGCGGAAACGTCACGATCAGCTTGACCTGCCGCTCGGGCCAATCCGCACTCGCAGACACGGGCACGACAAGAGCCATGACCAAGGCCGCAACGCCCGCGAGCGCGCGCAGCCGCCGCGCGTTGCGCCAACCGGACTTTCCGGGAGCCAGGCGATCAGCAGTCGAGGCTGAACCACGAGACATCAGCGGGAACATCGTCACGGTTGCCTCCCATTGGTTGCAGGCTTGGATCGACGCTGCAGCTTTCGTCGGCCGTTGCTCAGGCGACCGCAGCGGTCACGTGCTTCGATGACACGTGCCGGTCTGCCGTGCGCAGAAGCCCTGCTGGCCGACGATCAGGGTGGCGGCAAACCGGAGTTGGCGAAATGAGATAATTCACAAAGAATTTGTATACTATGGAGGTATTTTAATACTTTTATTGCCCCCATTTGCCATTCCATCGCTGTATCTGTATACATCCTGCACACTGAAGGGAGTGCAGTCATGCCGTCATCGTTCCCGCTCAATGCCTGGTACGCCGCCGCCTGGGATGTCGATCTCAAGCACGCACTGTTTCCCCGCACGATCTGCGGCAAGCATGTCGTGATGTACCGCCAGTCCAACGGACAGGTGTGTGCGCTGGAGGACGCCTGCTGGCACCGGCTGGTGCCGCTGTCCAAGGGACGACTCGATGGCGACACCGTCGTCTGCGGCTATCACGGGCTGAAATTCAATGCACAGGGCCGCTGCACCTACATGCCCTCGCAGGACACCATCAACCCGTCGGCCTGCGTGCGCTCCTACCCCGTGGTCGAACGGCATCGCTTCATCTGGCTGTGGATGGGCGATCCGGCGCTGGCGGACCCTGCGCTGGTGCCCGACATGCACTGGAACGACGATCCGGCCTGGGCCGGCGACGGCAAGACCATTCATGTCAAGTGCGACTACCGCCTCGTGGTCGACAATCTGATGGATCTGACCCACGAGGCCTTCGTGCACGGCTCCAGCATCGGCAATGACCACGTCGCCGAAGCCCCGTTCGATGTCACCCATGGCGACAGGACCGTGACGGTGACGCGCTGGATGCACGGCATCGACGCGCCGCCGTTCTGGGCGGCGCAGTTGCAGAAGCCGGGCCCGGTCGACCGCTGGCAGATCATCCATTTCCAGGCGCCCGGCACCGTCAATATCGATGTCGGCGTTGCACCTGCCGGCACCGGCGCGCCCGAAGGCGACCGCTCGCAGGGCGTCAACGGTTTTGTGCTCAACACCATGACGCCGGAAACCGCCACCACCTGTCACTATTTCTGGGCCTTCGTCCGCAGTTACCGGACCACCGAGCAGAAGCTGACCACCGAAATCCGCGACGGCGTTGCCGGCATCTTCCACGAGGATGAAATCATCCTCGAAGCGCAGCAGCGCGCGATGAACGAGAACCCCGACCGCACCTTCTACAACCTCAACATCGATGCGGGCGCGATGTGGGCGCGGCGCGTGATCGACCGCATGGTCGCGCGCGAAACCGGACCGCAGACCGTCCAGGCCGCGGAGTAAGAACATGAGCGAACGCGACGCCGAGCGCTCCGTCTCGCAGACCGTGCGCGCGCAACTCGCGCTGCGCGACATGATCCTGTCGGGGCGGCTGCGCCCAGGCGAACGCATCAGCGAATTGCAGGCGGTCGATATCACGGGCGTGTCGCGGACGCCGGTACGGCTGGCGCTGGTGCGGCTGGAGGACGAAGGCCTGCTGCAGGCGATCCCCTCCGGCGGCTTCATGGTGAAGGCCTTTACCGAACGCGACATTCTGGACTCGATCGAACTGCGCGGCACGCTGGAAGGCCTCGCCGCCCGCTTTGCGGCCGAACGTGGCGCGAGCGCGCGCAGCCTCGAGCCATTGAAGGAATGCCTCGGCGATCTCGACCAACTGGTTCGCCAGGACCCGATGTCGGTCGAAGCCTTCTCCGCCTATGTGACCATGAACGCGCGCTTTCACGCGCTGCTCAACGAACTTTCCGCAAGCGCACCGCTGATCCGCGAAATCGATCGCGTCTCGGCGCTGCCGTTCGCCTCTCCCAGCGCCTTCGTGATGGCGCAGTCGGCGTTGCCGGAGGCGCATCAGATCCTGCTGCTCGGGCAGGATCATCATCGCATCGTGGTCGACGCCATCGAGAACCGCGAGGGCGCGCGGGCCGAGGCCGTAATGCGCGAGCATTCGCGGCTTGCCGCGCGCAATCTGCGGCTCGCGATCCGAAACCGCACGCATCTCGAACTGATGCCTGCGCTGGCTCTGCTCAAATCGTCAGCCGAATAGGAAAGCGCCCATGCGTTTTGCCGAGCAATGGAGCTGGTGCACCGTCGAAGCTGTCTACGACGTGACGCCCACGATCCGCGAATTCAGACTGCGCCCCGAGAACGGCCATGTAGCGCCCTACCCGGCCGGCAGCCACATCGGCGTTACCGTGCTGATCGACGGACAGCCGGCGCGGCGCTCCTATTCGCTGGTGGAGAACAGCGATCCCAACACCTACCGCATTGCGGTCCGGCTGGCGCCGGACAGCCGCGGCGGCTCGCGCGGCATGTGGAATTTGCGGCCGGGCGCGCGGATCGAGACTTCAAATCCGGCGTCCCTGCTTGAAATCGACTGGACGCGGAAGAACTACTGCCTGATCGCCGGCGGCATCGGCATCACGCCGATCACAGGTATCGCAGCCGCCCTGCGCCGCAGGAATATCGACGCTCCCCTGCACTACGCCGTCAAATCGCGCGGCGATGCCGCCTTCCTCGACGAGCTATCGACGCTGCTCGGCGATCTCTTGATCGTCCACACCTCCGACGAAGGCGCGCGGCTCGACCTCGATGCCACCTTCGGCGCGTTGCCTGACGATGCCATCGCCATCATGTGCGGACCGATGCGAATGCTGGAGGCGGCGCGGCGCGCCTGGAACGACGCGGGACGCGCGCCGGCTGACTTGCGCTACGAAACCTTCGGGTCCAGCGGCCTGAAGCCGACCGCGGAATTCCGCGTGCGGATGAAGGATACCGACACCGAACTCGTCGTGCCGCAAAACAGTTCGATGCTCGACGCGCTCAACGCCGCCGGCTTCGAGGTGATTTCGGACTGCCAGCGCGGCGAATGCGGCGTCTGCGCCGTCGATGTCGTTGCCGTCGAGGGCGAGATCGATCATCGCGACGTGTTCTTCAGCGACCAGCAGAAGCACGACAATCGCAAGATCTGTCCCTGCGTGTCTCGCGCGATCGGTGTCGTCACCATCGACACGCTGTACCGGCCGGAAGCCGCGCATCATTAAGCGAATTTCGCTGCGAGTGGCGAAAACTCTCTCCACCCGAACGGTGTCACTCGCTGCGGCAGCGCCACCCCGCCCCTCCGCCGCATGCGCGAGCGGAAGCTCAGCCTTTCGGCGGAACGGGTCGTGGGCTCATAAACCAGAAATGTCCGCGCAGGCTTTGTCCAAGAAGCGTTGAACCGCTTCGAGATGGGAGTTACTCTAAAAAAATAGAACAAATGTTCGCCTATTGAACAAATTGGATCGAGGAGGATGCGATGGTCTGCAAGTTGACGGCGCTTGCGGTTGTTGGGGCGGGAATGTGGTTCGCAAGCGCTGCACCTGCGGCCGCCCAGCAGGGAGACCTCAACGCGCCTGACCTCGTCCTCATCAACGGAAAGGTGCTGACGCTGGACGAACAATCGACCGTGACTGAGGCGGTCGCCGTCAGGGAAGGAAAGATTCTCGCGACTGGAAGCAGCGCATCGATCAGGTCGCTTGCCGGCGCTCGGACGCGCGTGCTCGATGTGTCTGGCAAGACCGTCATTCCCGGATTGATCGATACTCACGCTCACTTCAAGGCAGCTGGTCTTGCCGACTATGTCGTCAACATGAGCCGAGCGAAGACGGTCGCGGAAGCGCTCGAGGCGATCAAGGCATTCACGGCCAGGAAGAAGCCGGGCGAGTGGATCGTGGGTGGCGCGTGGCATCCGCCGTCGCAACTCGCCGAGAAACGCTATCTGACCAGGCAGGAGATCGATAGCGTCGCTCCGGACAATCCGGTCTACCTGCGCACCGTCGGGCATTTCTCGATGGCGAACACCATGGCTCTGCAAAAGGTAGCGGTCGACAAGACCACTGCGGATCCGAGCGGCGGATCCTTCGAGCGCGACGCTGCCGGTGAATTGACTGGCGTCCTCGTCGAGACCGCAATCGATCGGGTCGAGAAGGCCGTGCCGCCGTGGACGGAAGACGATGAAATGCGGCAGTTCACAATTGCCGAAAGCGTGCTGAACAGCTTCGGAATCACGAGCGCGGTCGAAGGCGCAACGGAAGCCCGCGATATCCGTACGCTGCAGAAGCTTGCCGCGTCCGGAAAAGCGACCTTGCGCACCGGCGTGATGTTCCGGCCAGAGCCCCCTGCCGATCTGACCGCGTGGGAAGCGATCATGTCGGGCAACGGGGCCTCGTCGGGTTTTGGCGACGATTGGCTCAAATTCGCCGGCATCAAGATCTTCTACGACGGCGGCATGACGCTGAAGACCGCGCTCATGCGCGACGTCTATCCCGATTCACATGACAACTACCACGGCATCGCGCAGCAAACGCCTGAACGGCTGAAGCAACTCGTCTCGATCTGCAACCGCTACGGCTGGCGTGTCGGCGTGCACGTCGTCGGCGACCTCGGTATCGACCAGGTGCTCGACGCGCTCGAGGCAGCCGACAAGGAAAAATCGATCCGGGATCGTCGTTTCGTCCTCATCCACGCCAGTCTGATCAGGCCGGAGCAGTTGGAGCGTGCGCACAGGCTGGGAGTCCGCATCGATTTCCAGAACGTCTTCATGTGGGACAAGGCCGCGACCGTCGAGCGGTTTCTGGGGCGGGCGACCGCTGACCGCGCCGTGCCGACCAGGACGCTGATCGCGAAAATGGGGCTCGACAGTCTCGGCGCCGGAACGGACTTCCCCATTAATCCGGTCAACCCGTTCCTGAACATGTACATCATGGTGACCAGGAAGGATCCGAATGGAAACGTCTACGGCGCTTCGGAAGCCATCAGTCGCGAGCAGGCCCTGCGCCTCTACACCAGTGCGGCCTCGCACTACACCTTCGAGGAAGCGCAGAAGGGGACGATCCGGCCCGGAAAGCTTGCCGACTTCGTGGTGCTCTCCGCGGACTACATGGAAGTGCCGGAAGAGCAGATCAAGGACATCAAGGCGGACCTGACGCTGGTCGGCGGCAAGGTCGTCTTTCAGCGCTGAACCGCAGCCTCGTCTGGGACAGGGCCCTTTGGGATCCTGCGAGGGCCGATTATCGGTATTCCGTCGCATATTTGCGGCCGATCTCGTTGACCTGTTCCCGGGTCAGCTGCTTTGGCGGGACCCCGGGCGGATTGCAGGTGTCGCGAAAAAAACCGTCCAAGCCGGCGGGCGCCATGATCCAGAGCAGTAGCAGTTCGTGATCGGGATTGGCGAATCCATGCCAGGCATTGCTGGGAATGAATATCGTTCCACCCTTCTCGAAGGGGTGTTGTGCATCGTTCAATGTGAAAATTCCGCGGCCTTCCAGAACGTAGAAGGCTTCGTCCATCTGCAAGTGTCGGTGGATCGGAATGCCCGCACCGACCGGTACCTGCTGAGTACCCAAGCAAAGATTGTCCGAGCCTGTGGCGGGGCCCGCCTTGATGAAGATATTGCCGGCGTCGCGAAAATGAACGAGATGTTCGCCTTCAGTGGCGCCAAGCACATATCCCCGTGACGCCGCGGTCTGAGCCTGGGTCATGCTGATGCTCCGATCCGATGGACCTGGATGCTATCATTCAGCACCTCATGCATCCACCGGCTCCAATGTCGGTTCTTGGCACCAAACGGACGTGTTCGCTCGAGCGGCGAATGTCTGTTGTTGGGGATAGATCAGACCTGCCTGGCCACCGCCGCCACTTCCGAGTTTGACCCATACCGGAAGTCTTGCCTGCTGGCCCTGCGAACATGCAATGGTATGACAACCGCTCGCGCTATCAGCGGAGTAGGTGTTCAAAGCAACTTCAGCGTTGTAGCAATGATTTCACCATCTGCCGGAGCCCGTCTGCGAGATCCTGCGGCCGATAAAGATAGAAGCCATGGCGACCTGGGACGATCAGCACCTCTGCGTTGAGCAGCTTGGCCAACGCGAGCGTAACCTCTTTGTAGGCGGGCAAGGTCTCATTGGCGAACATAAGCGCAATTGGCGCGGTGAGGCTCGTGAGGTCTTCGGTCTTGGGCTGCCAACTCGCAAAACCTGGGCTCTCGATCGAGAGAATCGTGTCGGCATTGCCGAGCATTCGCTCGAGGATTTCGCCTGGGATCGCCGCGAATACCGCATCATCGTTAAGGTAGCGCATGAGCACCTCGATCGCTTCGCGACGCCCTCCTGTCCGGAGAGCTTCCTCAAGTAACGCGCGTCGTGGTGCAAGAGCGATCATCGGATCAGGCAATAGTGAGAAGAGCGACGGCTCCTGCACAACTCCCGCCCGAACGACCGCCGGATGCCTGATCATTAAATCCAGTGCGATCAAGCCACCGGCACTCGCGCCAAAGACCACAGCCGGCGCGAGGTCAAGGGCGTCAATGAGGCCCGCCGCGTCGTCAGCTTGTTCAGCCACCGACGTCGCCGTCCAGCCTGTCGGGCGAGGACTCCGCGAGTTACCGCGCCGATCGTAGGTCACGACAGTGAATTCGTCGGCCAGCAGGTCAGCCGCTCGCGTGAAGTTGCCCGCATCTCCCGTCGATCCGGCGATCAAAAGAACCGCGGTGCCGGTTCCTTGCTTCTCGTAGTAAAGCGTCGTCCCGTTGACGACCGCAAAATCCTTGATCTTGTGGGGCGTTTTCACGACGTCTACCCCCTGCGCGACACACTTCTATGGTTGCAGTTGGAACGCTACCATTTCGACCGTAGACGCGCCGAGGTACGGGTTATGGGTCACGGATTTCACGATGGCGCGCGGCCCTGCAGCATACCAATAGGTGGTCGTGATCACCGCGTCGAATTGGCTGTTTATAGGCGATGTTCCGCTGACCCAACCCTTCGACACCAGCTTGAACGCTTCGAACTCGCCCGCAGGTACTACGATCCTCTCATGTGCGGCCACTTCCACGTCGACCACAATGCTCCCCATGGACCCTTTCGGCTTGAAGAGCCAGTCCGTGGCGTAGCGCCAGCGCTTGCCGACCTCGAGCGGAAAGCTGAGTGCCTTGGGGTTCGACTGTTTTCTCTCAGGCGAGTCGATAACGCCCAGATCAGGGGTCATCCGCAATGGCTCCCCATTCTCGGTCCCCGAGATTTCGGTTTCGGTAACGGAATCGATCGCCCAGGTAAGGTTCGGCTTCGTCGAGGCTTCACTGTAATAGCGGACAAATTGCCATCGATCTCCAACCTTGACTTCGGGGCGGTCCGTCTTCTGTGCCGACGCCGGTCCGGCGAGCAGCGCTAATCCAACGCCGATGCTAAAAGGAATTCGCACGAAAACCCCCATTGTCGCGCCGAATAGCTAAAGCCAATTTCTAGGGCCATCCTCGACCCTGGACTGCCGAAGCACAAGGCCCGGCTCGCCTGATCGGTGACGAACTGGCCCGTACTGGATGCGGTGAATATCCTGGGCCGATGTCAGCTTCTGGCACTTTTCGGACCTGCCGTCGTCACCTGACGATGTCCGCTTCCGAGAGCGAACCGGACATCTCTGTCACTAGGCCAGGCTTCCGAAAGTGATCCGACGTCTGCATTGGCGGACATCGGTCCACAATCCTGCTATATTACCATTCAATTTCCCCGAGCCCGGGGGTCGATCTTGAGCAGCGAGCACGTCGAGCGGCGACTGGCGGCTATTCTGGCGGCGGATGTCGCGGGCTCCTGCCGCTTGATAGGGATCGACGAAGAAGGCACGCTGGCGCAACTGAAAGCGCTCAGAAAAACGCTTTTCGATCCCAAAATTGCTGAGCATCACGGACGCGTCGTCAAGAATACCGGGGACGGCGCTATTGCCGAGTTCGCCAGCGTGGTCGACGCCGTCCGATGTGCCGATGAAATTCAACGCGGCATGGCCAAACAAAATATCGACGTGCCGCAGGACAAGCGTATCGAACTCCGCATCGGCATTCACGTCGGTGATATTATTATCGAGGAAAACGATATCTTTGGTGACGGGGTCAATATTGCGGTGCGTCTCGAAGGGATTGCAGAGCCTGGCGGTATCAGCATCTCGGACGACGCTCGTCGGCAAACTCGTGGCAAGGTAGATGTAACGTTTGAGGATTTGGGTTCGCAATCCTTGAAAAACATCGCCGAACCGATGCGGGTCTGGCGCGTCCCATACGGTCGCGCCGTGCCAGCCGTGCCGAACCGCTGGCCTGTTGAGGAGACCCTTGCTCTGCCCGATAAACCCTCGGTCGCCGTTCTCCCCTTCACCAATCTGAGCTCCGATCCGGAACAGGAATACTTCGCGGACGGAATGGTCGATGACATCATCACGGCGCTGTCTCATTTCAAGGCGCTGTTCGTCATCGCCCGCAACTCGAGCTTCGCCTACAAGGGACGCGCCGTCGACGTGAAGCAGGTCGGGCGCGAGCTTGGGGTGCGCTACGTGTTGGAAGGCAGCGTTCGCAAGGCGGCAAATCGAGTGCGCATCACGGGACAGCTCGTCGATACCGCCACCGGGGCACATCTTTGGGCGGACCGGTTTGATGGCGGGCTCGGCGACGTCTTCGATCTGCAGGACCGGGTGACTGAAAGCGTTGTCGGGGCGATCGCGCCAGCGCTGGAAAAAGCCGAGATCGAGCGTGCCAGGCGCAAGCCGACCGAGAGTCTCGACGCCTATGCCCTCTATTTACGCGGGTTGGCCAGATTTTATCAGGTTGCAAGCAGGCAAGCGAACGAAGAGGCATTGCGCCTGTTCAAGAGCGCGATCGAGCTCGACCCGGATTTTGCATCTGCCTACGGTCGTGCCGCCCATTGCTACGCCATAGGCAGGGCCAATGGCTGGCTTTCAGTCACACCGAACGAGATTGCTGAGGTGACAAGGCTCGCCCAGCGGGCGGTTGAGTTGGGCAAGGATGACCCGATCGCGCTCGCCGCCGGCGGGTGGGCGCTAACGATTATCGTTCGCGATCTCGAGGTGGGCGCTGGCTTGATCGATCGCGCCCTTGTGCTCAATCCCAATTTGGCCGAGGCATGGAGTTTCGACGGCTGGGTAAAAAACTGGCTCGGCGAGCCGGAAGCGGCGATCGAGCGCTTCGCGCGTGCCATGCGCCTGAGCCCACTTGATCCGTCGCTGTTACGAATGCCAAGCGGGACCGCGCATGCCTATTTCTTCCTGGGCCGCTATGACGAGGCGGCGTCGTGGGCCGCAATGGCATTGCAGGACAATGCGGACTATCAACCTGGATTACGGATCGCCGCCGCAAGCAATGCGATGGCCGGGCGGCCGGAGAAAGCACATAAGGCCCTGGCCCGGCTGCGGCTGCTGAACCCGACGCTACGTGTTTCCACTCTCAAACACGTGTTGGGCCCTTTCAGGCGGGCCGAAGACCTTTTGCGATACGAAGAAGGATTGCGCCAAGCCGGGCTGCCCGAATGACCATCGCAGCTAAGTGCTCGCCCGTGACGATGAGGTGATCGAGCAGAGCGGCGATTTCAGCTCATGGCACTTTTCGGACCTGCCGTCGTCACCTGACGATGTCCGCTTCTGAGGGGCGAACGGACATCTCTGTCACCAGGCCAAGCTTCCAAAAGTGATCGGACGTCTGCATTGGCGGACATCGGCCCGCAATCCTGCTATATAACCATTCAATTTCCCCGAGCCCGGGGGGCGATCTTGAGCAGCGAGCACGTAGAGCGGCGACTGGCGGCTATTCTGGCGGCGGATGTCGCGGGCTCTTGCCGCTTAATAGGGATCGACGAAGAAGGCACGCTGGCGCAACTGAAAGCTCTCAGAAAGACGCTTTTCGATCCCAAAATCGCTGAGCATCACGGACGCATCGTCAAGAATACCGGGGACGGCGCTCTCGTTGAGTTCGCCAGCGTGGTCGATGCCGTGCGATGTGCCGACGATATCCAACGCGGCATGGCCGAACAAAATATCGATGTGCCGCAGATCAAGCGGATCGAATTTCGAATCGGCATTCACGTCGGTGATATAATCATCGAAGAGAACGATATCTTCGGTGACGGGGTCAATATCGCGGTGCGTCTCGAAGGGATCGCAGAACCAGGCGGCGTCAGCATTTCAGACGATGCTCATCGGCAAATTCGAGGCAAGATCGGTATCGATTATGACGATATGGGTCCGCAGGTATTGAAGAATATCGCCGAGCCAATGCGCGTCTGGCGCGTGCGCATCGGCCCGAGCTTTTCGCCGGCAATGCTAACAAAACCACCGATCGAGACTGCCTTGCCGCTCGCTCTCCCCGACAAACCCTCAATCGCTGTTCTGCCATTCACCAACATGAGTGGTGATCCGGAACAGGACTACTTTGCTGATGGAATGGCCGAGGACATCATCACGGCGCTGTCTCATTTCAAGGCGCTGTTCGTCATCGCCCGCAACTCGAGCTTCACCTACAAGGGGCGCGCCGTCGACGTGAAGCAGGTCGGGCGCGAGCTTGGGGTGCGCTACGTGTTGGAAGGCAGCGTTCGCAAAGCGGCAAACCGAGTGCGCATCACGGGACAACTCGTCGATACCGCCACTGGGGCACATCTTTGGGCAGACCGGTTTGATGGTGGGCTCGGCGACATCTTCGATCTGCAGGATCAGGTGACTGAGAGCGTTGTCGGGGCGATCGCGCCAGCGGTGGAAAAAGCCGAGATCGAGCGCGCCAAGCTCAAGCCGACCGAGAGTCTCGATGCCTATGCCCTCTATTTGCGCGGTTTGGCCAGGTTTTATCAGTATACTGGCCGGCAAGCGAACGACGATGCATTGCGCCTGTTCAATAGCGCGATCGAGCTCGACCCAGATTTTGCGTCCGCCTACGGTCGTGCTGCCTTTTGCTTCGCCTTTGCCAAGGCCAATGGCTGGATCTCAAACACAGCGAACGAGATTGCCGAAGTGACGAGGCTCGCTCAACGGGCGGTTGACTTGGGCAAGGATGACGCGATCGCACTCGCCGACAGCGGCTGGGCGCTAGCGTATGTTGTTAACGATCTCGAGGTAGGCGCCGCATTAATCGATCGCGCGCTCGTGCTTAATTCTAATTTAGCCGAGGCATTTTTTTGCGGCGGCTGGGCAAAGAACTGGCTCGGCGAGCAGGAATCTGCGATTGAGCGTTTCGCGCGCGCCATGCGCCTGAGCCCACTCGGTCCGCGGGTAATAGGAATGCGAGTCGGGACCGCGCACGCACATTTCTTCCTGCGCCGCTATGACGAAGCGGCATCGTGGGCGGCAATGGCGTTGCAGGACAATCCAAATTTTCAATCTGGATTACGCATCGACGCTGCAAGCAATGCAATGGCCGGATGCCCGGAGCGAGCACATAAGGCAGTGGCTCGGCTGCGGCAGATCAATCCCGCGCTACGAGTATCCAATCTGAAAGACGTGCTGGGTCCGTATCGGCATGCCGAAAATCTTGCGCGTTACGAAGAAGGATTGCGCCAAGCCGGGCTGCCCGAATGACCAACGCAGCCAAGTGCTCGCCCGTGACGACGAGGTGATCGAGCGGAGCGGCGACTTCAGCTCATGGCACATGCGAGTTTCGGCGAATGTCCGCTCGGCGCCATCAATCGCCGCTGCGGGCAAACGGATGCAGACGCGCGCAGTCTTCAAGCAACGGCTTAATCAGCCGCAATTCCAGATCGGCCCGATCGGCGTCCGCGTCCAGCAAGGGCCGAAGCTGCCGCCATTGTAGCGACCGCCGTAAAAGCCGGGCCGGCCGAAATAGTGCCAGTCGCCATCGTACCCGTAATAACTTGGAACTGGATCGATATACCAGGGACGCCGGTTGTTCCGCGCCATGCGCAAGACCGCAGCTCTCTGCTTGTAAGCTGGCAGGCTGTTATTCGGTGGCTGTTGGTAGCCCGGCAGGAAGCCGTATCCGTGCCAGCGTGGCGCCGGCCGTTTATGAGCCGGCGCAGCCGGCGCGACGACCGGCAGCAGCGACAGGACGATAGCAATCAATGGAAGCACGAGGCGCAACATCAGCGCACCATAGACGGCCGGCTGTTGAGAGGCGATTCAAATCTGGTGCGCAAGGCAGCCCAGCCGCTTCCGATTCGCTTGCGAACGAGCGCTTCGAGGTCGCAGTTATCAAAGATCTAATTGAGGCGCCCGAAATGCGGCGATGTTCGGAGCGTGAGAAGGTGGATCTGTTCATTTCGTTCGCGAGAACGATGCACTCCGTCCTGGCTGTTCCAAAAAATGGACCAGCCACGGATAACGATCGCGTCGCAACGGCGTCCACGTCGGCGACAGTCGCCTGGATCGATTCCCGCATACCCGAGATCAATATCCGCATACCCCAGATCAACCGCCGCATACCTTGGTATGCCCGATAACGGGAAGAAGAATTTTTTTCAACCCTCGGTCGCTTTTTGGACCCATTCGTCGCGCTTGAGTCGATGCTAGGAAACAGGGCGCCTCTGGAACCAGAACAATAAGAAAAATTTCCGGCAACGCCCCAATCGCTGCGTTAAAGTATTGGGAAACGTCAACATGGTGGACCACACACCGCGTTATCGACCATACGATCTCGACGTCGATATACACGACAAAACCCTGACCGATTGCTGGGTGGCGCCTTCCAAGTTCGAACTTTCAGTCCGAACCGATTTGCACCCGGAAGATCCCGTCCCCGCGTTTCTTTCCGATTACGACGGAGAGCCGGATCCGAGTGAATACGTAACGCCGCTGCGCAAAGACCGCAGACGTTCCGTCTCGGCACGAATTCTGGCGGGCGTTTTGGTGACTGCGGCCGCAGCAATTCTATTCGCGATGTTTTCTTCGGATGCCACTCGCGCCATCATCGTCAACGCGAAGGATTCAATTTCGGCTTCCCTTCCGGCCTACGCAGCGCTGCCGCCTGATCCCGCGCAATTGACGGCACGTGACACGCAGTTGAGGAATCCCAACGATGCCGCGCGGCTATCGGCGCCGGCAAACCAGACCTCCAACGTTCGAGCCGTCACAGCGGTCGCGGTCGCGCCGACGGCTGAGGAAATCACGAGTGCGATGCCGGACGGCCGCGCCGCCGCACCGCTGGCCGCAGCGCCGCCGGCCGCGGCGCCCGTTGCCGCTCTGCCGCCGGCACCTGTCCCGGAACCCGTGATCGCGGGAGACGCGATCCTCCGCCTCGATCCTAATGAAATCGCCTCGGCGCTCAAGCGAGCGGATGATTTGATTGCGAGCGGCGATCTCGCCGCGGCTCGCCTCGTGCTGCGGCGTGCAGCTAACGCCGGAGATGCGCGCGCCGCCATGACGCTCGCCGGAACTTACGATCCAGTGATTCTGGAGAAGCTGGGCGTCCATGGCTTCGTGCCGGACGTAGCCATGGCACGAGCCTGGTACGAGAAAGCCAAAAAATTCGGATCGGCGGAGGCGCCTCGGCGGCTCGAACTGCTCGCAAGCAAGCGGCAATAATCGGCGAAGCCGTTTACTGCCGATGGATGTTCACCGCAAACCGAATCCACCGAGTCCACCGAATTTCGGCCGCGACCTCACTTCGCGGCACGCACTTAATGAGCCGCAGATCACAGCAAAAGGAAAAGTCATGGGCGTCTTCACCGCGACTGCTAGAAATCTCTTCGTTTGCCTGTCGTTCTTCTTGTTACTTGCATCCT
The DNA here is from genome assembly GCF_054059515.1 of Bradyrhizobium sp. URHC0002. NCBI lineage: Bacteria > Pseudomonadati > Pseudomonadota > Alphaproteobacteria > Hyphomicrobiales > Nitrobacteraceae > Bradyrhizobium > Bradyrhizobium sp. URHC0002. Next base: position 8,629,875 of record NZ_JBSSCF010000001.1, read on the forward strand.
TGACCGTCCCCTTGCGTCCTGCTTTTGCCCAAAGCCAAAAGCCGGCGGTCGGTTACGAGGAAAAAAAGCGTCAGGCCAACGATATCGCCGTAACGGTCGTGGTATCCGGCATCTCATGTACCTGCGCGAGGTTCACCGAGGACATCCGGAACGTCGTGAACGATTTGGGGCCGGACGGCGTGCGCGTTCTGCCGGTTCTTGGGGTCGGCGGACTTCAAAACGCGAATGATGTGCTGTTTCTCAAGAACATGGACATGGCTGTCGTCGACGAGGACAATCTTCGGCTCCTGAAGAAGAAGGATCCGGTGCTGTATGCCAATGTCGAGCAGCGCATTCAATACATCACGAAGCTCTACAATTCCGAGTTTCATGTTCTCGCGCGAAACGAAATCAAGTCCTATGACGATCTGAAAGGCAAGAAGGTCAACTTCAACCTGAAGGACAGCCAGACTGAAGTGACCGCCGATACCGTTTTCAATTCCCTCAATATCCCCGTGCAGCGCTCTTACTACGACAACGACGAAGCACTTAAGAGGCTGACGTCGGGAGAAATCTCGGCAATGATCATCCTCTCCGGAGCGCCGCAGGCCACCCTGTCGAAGGTGAAGAAGGAAGACGGCGTACATTTCCTCCCGCTCGATCAGGAAAGCCTGCAAAATCATGACCTGCGCGATTTGTTCGCAAATTATCTTCCCGCGGAAATCACCAGTCAAAGCTATCCGAACCTGATTGCCCCGGGGACCACTGTCCCGACCATTGCGAACCGGGCACTGCTTGTCGCCTATACCTGGCCGGAGAATTCCCCGCGGTACAAGAAGGTCGCCAAATTCATCGACGCGTTTTTCAGCAAGATCGATCAATTCAACAACCCGTCGAGGCATCCCAAGTGGCGCGAAGTCAATCTTTCGGCCGAAATGCCTGGTTGGGTGCGGTTTAAGCCCGCCGCCGAGTGGCTTGCCGCCCACCGAAATCAAACCGTATCCGGAAAACCGGACACGCTCGACCAATCCTCTCCCGAGCTGAGGGTGGCATTCGAGAAGTTTATGCAGAACTACGCCCCTTCGTCCGGTCGGACCACGCTCTCCACCAAGGAACGGGAAATCCTTTTCGCCAAATTCATGAAAATTCTCGCCGAGTCCAAGGCCGAACAGGCGGCGGCACGATAGACGTCGCAAGAAAGTCACCAGAAGAGGTATCCGCTCGGGGGCCCGATCTTCCGCCTCGACGCACGTGTCGCTGCCGGTTATCGGGACTCCTTAGGTAGATGCGAACGGGGAGCCGGCGGCTGGAAGCTCATGCGAAGTCGACGGCGAGCCCCAGGGACGGTGCTCGCCCGTTCGCGCGTCGATTCCCGTCGTGTTCAGTGCATCCGCCGGAGCGCGGGGACGTTTGGCGCGGTGTCCTGATCACGAATGGCATCTTGCCTCGGGCTTGAGGCAAGCCAGCAAAGTGCAATTCAGACCAATATGGCAGTCGTTGCGGAAGCCCGGCTAAAAACCCACAACACCGGGCAGTAAAGGGAGGAATATCATGGCGCGCGAAACCGGGCAGAACGGCGGGATCAGCTTCAACGCCAGCCGTCGCGGATTTCTGGGCAGCACGGGTTTGGCTGCGATGGGAGCGATCGTTGGGAGCACCATGCCGCTATCCGGTAACGGCGCCGGAATTCCGAGCGCCCACGCACAGGCGGCACCGGCTGCCGCGCCCGCCCCGGAGAAGGGACCGCAACACCTGAAATTCCCCGGCAAGAACGAAGGCCTCGTCGTGCTCGGCGAAAAGCCGCTGGTCGCCGAGACACCGGAAAGCCTGCTCGATGACGACACCACGCCGATCGAGAAGTTCTACATCCGCAACAACGGGCAGATCCCCGAGGAGGCGAAGAATCCCGACGCCTGGAAGATCACCATCGACGGCGAAGTGAACAACAAGATCGAGGTCACGCTCGGCGAGCTGAAATCGAAATACAAGGCGGTGACGCGGCGCATGGTGCTGGAGTGCGGCGGCAACGGCCGGGCGGCGTTCTCGCCGCCGGCGCGCGGCAACCAGTGGACCAATGGTGGCGCGGGCTGCGCCGAATGGACCGGCGTGCCGCTGGCCGACCTGCTCAAGAAGGCCGGCCTGAAGCCATCAGCGAAATACACCGCGCATTACGCGGCCGATCTGCATCTGTCGGGCGACGCCGGCAAGCCGAGCATTTCGCGCGGCGTGCGCATCGAAAAGGCAATGGACCCGAACACGATGATCGTGTGGGCGATGAACGGCAAACCGCTGCCGAACATCCATGGCGGGCCGGTGCGCCTGATCGTGCCGGGCTGGGCGGGCTCGGCGTCGCAGAAATGGCTGACGCGCATCACCATCCGCGACAGGGAGCATGACGGTCCCGGCATGACGGAATTTTCCTATCGCACGGCGATCAAGCCGATGGTGCCCGGGGGCAAGGCCGATCCGGCCAACTTCCGCATCCTGGAGTCGATGCCGGTGCGCTCCATCATCACCAATCCCGCCAACGGCGCCAAGTTCGCCGCCGGCACCAAGGAATTGAAACTACGCGGCGCCTCCTGGGCCGGCGATCTCACCGTCAAGGATGTCGATATCTCGACCGATTTCGGCGCGAGCTGGCAGCGCACCACGCTGGAAAAGCCGAAGAACAAATATGATTGGCAGCGCTGGACCGCGACAGTCAAACTGCTCACCGACGGCTATTTCGAAATCTGGGCGCGCGCCACCGATTCCAAGGGCGCGATGCAGCCGCATCAGGCCGGCTTCTGGAATCCGCAGGGCTATGGCGGCAACGCCATGCACCGCATCGCCGTGTTGGTAGGATGATTGCTGCGGTTTGCGTGGCTCGCAATGGCCGGACTGCCTTGGATTGCGCCGGCTATCGCCGCACGGCCTAGGCCGACACCGGAAATCTCACTGCCTCCAGCGCCGTCTTGCCGCGGATCATGTCGGAGGCCTTGTCGGCAATCATCAATGTCGAGGCGTTGAGATTGGCCGAGATCATCCGCGGCATGATCGAGGCGTCGACCACGCGCAATCCCTGCAGCCCGTGCACGCGCAACTGGTCGTCGACCACGGCCCATTTGGCATCCGCCGGTCCCATGCGGCAGGTGCAGCCGGGATGGAACGTGGTGGTGCCGCGCTCGGTGGCGGCGGCGAGGAATTCGTCGTCGCTCTGCACTTTGGGCCCCGGAAAATCCTCATAGGCGTAATACGGCGCGAGCGGCTTGGATGCGAGCAGCCGACGCGCCAGCTTCATGCCGGCGACAACGACGCGGCGATCGATCTCCTCGACCAGGTAATTGGTCTGGATGATCGGCGGCGCAAACGGGTCGGCCGAGCGGATGCGGACATAGCCGCGGCTCTCGGGACGCTGCTGCCATGAGGCAACCGTCATGCCCGGCTCGTCCTCGAGCTGGCCCTGCACGCCTTCCTTGTAGCTAGCGGGTGTAAACGTGAGCTGCAGGTCGGAGCTTTCGGTGGTCTCGCCGGAGTGCCAGAAGCAATAGACCATGGTTGGCGACAGCGAGAGCAAACCGCGCCGCGTCGTCGCCCATTTCAGCGCCTCGACCCACAGGCTCACGCCGCGCCGCAGTTCATTGATGGTCCTGATGTTCTTGACGCGCGCGACCGAACGCGGCGCGTAATGATCCTGCAGGCCCTCGCCGACGCCAGACAGAGCATGACGGACTTCAATGCCGTGCGACTGCAGCAATTCCGGCGAACCGACGCCGGACAATTGCAATACCTGCGGCGAGTTATACGTGCCGCCGGACAGAATGACTTCCTTGCTGGCGCGCACCTCGATCGGAGCACCGCCCTTGCCGCCTTTGAGGTAGCGCACGCCGACCGCGCGCTTGCCCTCGAAGATGAGGTTGGTGACATGCGCATGCGTGCGCACATCGACATTGCCTCGTTTGCGCGCCGGATGGAGGAACGCCTTCGCGGCGCTCATGCGCAGGCCCTTCTCGATGGTGCGCTGGCAGTAGGACACGCCCTCCTGGATCGCACCGTTGTAATCGGGGTTGCGCGGAATGCCGAGGCTCATGGCGCCTTCCATGAAGGCCTCGCACAGCGGATCGTTCCAATCCATGGTGGTGACGGTCAGGCTGCCATCGCGCCCGCGATAGGTTTCGTCGCCCTCGCCGACCCGCCGCTCCAGCCGCTTGAAATAGGGCAGTATGTCCGGATAACCCCAGCCGCGATTGCCGAGTTGCGCCCAGGTGTCGAAATCCTGGCGCTGGCCGCGGTTGTAGATGTGGCCGTTGATCGACGACGATCCGCCCAGCGTCTTGCCGCGCGGCGCGTAGATGCTGCGGCCACCGGTCCATGGACCCGGCTCCTGGCTGTAGCCCCAGTTGACGCTCTTCATGTGGAACGTCTTGATGAAGCCGGCCGGCAGATGAATGTAGGGGTGCCAGTCCGTCGGCCCCGCTTCCAGCACGCAGACGCGGCTCGCGGCATCTTCGCTGAGCCGGTTGGCGAGCACGCTGCCTGCGGAGCCCGCGCCGATAATCACATAATCGAACGTTTCCATTGTCTCGCTTCTGGCGCGGCTTGGTTACCGCAGCTTTTCGTTGAGTTGATAATTGAGATGCGCCTTCACCGTCGGCCATTCGCTGGCGATGATGCTGTAAACCACGGTGTCGCGCAACGTGCCGTTCGGCGCGATCTGGTGGCTTCTCAGAATACCGTCCTGCTTGGCGCCCAGGCGCTCGATGCCGCGCCGGCTCTGGTGATTGAAGAAATGCGTGCGGAACTCGACCGCGATGCAATTGAGCTTCTCGAAGGCGTGTGTCAGCAGCAGCAGTTTACACTGGGTGTTGAGCGCGCTGCGCTGCACGCGCTTGGCGTACCAGGTCGAGCCGATCTCGACGCGGCGGTTGGCGGCATCGACGTTCATGTAGGTCGTCATGCCCGCGATCTTGCCCTCGGCATCGTACACCGTGAACGGCAGCATCGCGCTGGCCGCAAACAGGCCGAGGCGGCGGTCGATTTCCTTTTTCATGTTTTCGGCGGTCGGGATGGCCGTGTACCAGAGCTTCCACAGCTCGCCGTCGCTCACGGCTTCCACGAGCCCGTCGATGTGATCGTGCGACAGCGGCTCCAGCCGCGCGTGCGCGCCCTGCAGGGTAACCGGTTCAAGAAAGGCCATTTAATTCTCCGCTATCAGCCGCGTCATTGCGAGGAGCTCGCGACAAAATTGCAAGGGCAATCTTGCGCTGAAGCGACGAAGCAATCCATCTATCCCCGCGTGATGGCATGAATTGCTTCGCTGCGCTCGCAATGACGTGGATGGTTATCGTATTCTGTTCACTTGTTCAAAAAGTTCAGCGCCAGTCCCGGCCGCGCCCAGTCCATCGCAATCAACTCACCCTTGCCCGACAGCGTGATGTAGGCGGTCTTCAGTTCAGGCCCGCCGAAGGCGATGTTGGTGGTGACGCGGTCGCCGGTAGGCACCTGCTCGACCAGGGTGCCGTCGGGCGCGATCACCGAGATGCATCCCGAAACCAGCGTTGCCACGCAGACATTGCCGCCCGCCTCTACCGCCATCGAGTCGAACATCTGGTAGCCGCCGAGTCCCGCGATCGGCTTGCCGCGCTCGCCGCGATAGATCACGTCGCGCGGCTTGATGGTGCCGGGCTCGCCGATTTCATAGGCCCACAGCCGCGCGGTCGGCGTCTCCGCGATGTAGACGGTGTCCTCATCGGGAGAGAGCCCGATGCCGTTGGCCGGCAGCACACCATGCACGACCTCGACGATCTCCTTCATGCCGGGCTTGAGATAGTAGATCCCGCCGACATCCATCTCGCGGGCGCGACGCTTGCCGAGTTCGGAGAACCAGAGCCCGCCATGCCGGTCGAACACCAGGTCGTTCGGTCCCCGCAACCCGTGCTCGCCGCATTTTTCGACCACGGTCTCGACCTTGCCGCTCTGCATATCCACGCGCTGGATCGAGCCGCCGAGATAATCCTCGGGCTGCGGCCCCGGCATGATCATCTTGCCGGTTGGGATCCAGCTAAAGCCGCCATTGTTGCAGATGTACATCTTGCCGTCTGGGCCCAGCGCCGCGCCATTGGGGCCGCCGGGAATCTGCGCGACCACCTCTTTCCGCCCGTCGGGATAAACCCGCGTCAGCCGCTTGCCGCGAATTTCGACCAGCACGACCGAGCCGTCGGGCATGACGACCGGGCCTTCCGGAAACTCCAGATCGGTGGCGAGAACGCGGATATTGGCCATGAAATCCTCCCGGCTTGCTCTTGGCTGCAGGCGGATTTTTGGCTCGGTCCCGCACGCGCAACACTTCGTTGCGGCATGTTATGGCAAAGTCGATATCGCTTGCCAAGCAACCGCGGGCAATCCCGCGGCGCAGGGCAGCATTGCGACGATGCTATTCCCTCACCGGCACCCAGATCTCCAGCCCGCCATTGCCGGTAGCCGGATCGAACTTCTCGTCGTAGCGCTCAAAACTCGGCGCGTCCGCCGCCTTCATGCCTGAAATCGGCAGCCAGTGATTCCAGATCGTGTTGATAGTGCGGCGGATGGTCGAGATGTGCTCGGCGTGGGTGAAGACTGCGTATTTCTGTTCGGGAATCCGCACGCGCGCGAACTCGCGCGGCAGATCAGAGAAGTCGGCAACCTCGACGCCGGCGATGTAGTCGAAATTGCCGGCATCGTCACCGTTGCAGCAGACGCCGTAGGCGACGTTGCCGATCCGGGCGGGAATGGCGTCGACCTTGTGGTGAAACTGCTGCCACTGGTTCGGAATGCCGGCGCCCTCGTTTTCATGCGTGCAGCGTTCGGCGATGCCGGCGACGAGCAATGGCTTGGAGGTTTCGAAACGCGGGGGCTTGAGATTGTCGAGCAGGGTTGAATCCATGGCGATGGGCTCCTGGAGCTTGAGATGATCCGAGCACGCTCCAGCGCGAACCGCTTCGGGCGTGATGCCGAAATGGTCGCGGAAGGCGCGGGTGAAAGCTTCGTGAGAGCTGTAGTCCGAATCCAGCGCCAGCGTGAGAATGTCGGGCGCCCCGGCGGCGAGCGCGCGGGCCGCATTGCTCAGCCTGCGCGCACGCACGTACCGCATCACCGAAAACCCCGTCGCCGCGGCAAACGCTCGTACCATGTGGAAGCGCGAGACGCCGCCGATCGCCGCGATCTCGTCAAGCGTCAGCGGCTTGGCGAGATGGCCTTCGATGTACCAGAGCGCTTTCTGGGCCGGATTCATGACTGACATCTTTCCTGCGAAGCGACCGCATTATGCTCAGATGCTACGCGCTTCATTTGACAATCCTTGCTCTCCGTTCCTGCCGCTGACAGTATCAGGCGCGAATGGAGGGGAAACCATGCTGATCACCAACGTCCGGGCGCACCATATCCGCATTCCCTATGACGCCGGGGTCGCGAGCTTCAAACAGGGCGCCGCTTCCATCGCAGCGCTGGAAATCGTCATGGTCGAGGTTTCCACCGATGCCGGCATCACCGGCTGGGGCGACGCCTTTGCCTATGTGTGTCCGCGAAGCAGTTATACCGCCATCGAGGAAATGATTGCGCCGCAGGCGAAGGGCCTCGAGGTTCCCGACGCGGCAGGCATTCCCGCCTTCATGGAACAGATCCAGCGCAACCTGCATCTGTTCGGCCGCTACGGCATCACCATGTTCGCGATATCGGCGCTCGATATCGCGCTGTGGGACCTTGCCGCCAAAGCGAAGGGCGTGCCGTTGCATCGGCTGATCGGCGCGGCGAAGCGCACGCGGATTCCCGCCTATGCGAGCCTGCTGCGGATCGGCAAACCCGAATTGATCGCAAGCGAATGCGAGACTGCGCTGCGGCTCGGCTACAAGGCGATCAAATTGCATGAGACCACAACGCCTGCGGTATTTGCCGCGCGGCAAGCGATCGGCCCCGGCATTCCGTTGATGGTCGACCTGAACTGTCCGCTGAACGGCGAGGAGGCGATCGCTTTCGCGCATTCCTGCCGGGATGCCGCGCCGATGTTCCTCGAGGAGCCGGTCTGGCCGCCGGAGGATTTTGCAACGCTGGCCGAAGTGCGAAGCAAAGGCGGGCTCAACGTTGCGGCTGGAGAGAATGCCTGCACGGTTCATCAGTTCAGACAGATGATGACGGCGGGTGCGGTAAGCCACGCACAACCCTCCGTCATCAAGGTCGGCGGCATCACGGAGTATCTCAAGGTCGTAACGCTGGCCGACGAACTCGGCGTCAGGCTTGCGCCGCATTCGCCGTATTTCGGGCCGGGCTTGCTGGCGACGCTGCAACTGCTGTCGCTGCGCAACGACGCAAGTTTCGTCGAGATGTTCTACATGCAGCGCGCCGCATGCCTGTGGCGCGGCCGTATCGACGTCGATGCCAATGGCGATGTCGAAGTGCCCCAGGGGCCTGGCCTTGGGCTTGAACCGGACATGGCCGTCATGGAGCAATACCGCGTGTCGTGACCACGGGGACGGGACGCTACTTCGCGCCGTCCTTCGCAGCAGGCGCAGCATCCTTCGCGGCGGGCGCTGCGGCCTTCTTCGCGTCCTCCGCGGTCTTGTTCTGTGCCGCCTGCATCTCGCTCACGAGCTTCTGCAAGCCGATGACCGCGCCCTTCAGTGCCTCGATCTGCCGGTTGGTGGCATCGATCTTCTGCTGCTGGTCTGTCGTCAGCTTGGTGATCGTCTTCTGCAGGAAGTCGACATTGCTCTGCAGGCAAGAGGTGCGCCGCTCCATCGTCTTTTCGACGGTGCAAATCTCGATGCCGGGAACGTCCTGCGCGTGAACGGTCACCGGCAGCAACGCCATCAGCAGCGCGAAAGCGGCGAAGGTGATCCTGGCCATCGGGACGATCATCAAATCCTCATTCAAATGCATCTAGCGCGGGGAACGTCCATCACGGCAATTTGCACGAAGCAGACCCCCGACCCCAGTGATACCATACTGATACCTCATTCAGGCGTTGTGCTTTACCCTGTTGACGGTGGATGGATTGTGCCGCGCGCCTCAAACGGCCGCGGCAGTGGAGATTAATTGTATGGCAACGCGTGAAAAGCGGCTGGCGCAGTTCGACGGAAATGGGGATCCGCCGCCCGACAAGCCGGTGGAAGTTCTTTGTGAAGATCATAGCGGAACCTATCAACTGCCCTTCGCCTGCCGCTGGATCGACGGACAATGGCGCAATGACAGGACTGGCGGCATGGTCGAGGCCACGGTGGTCGGCTGGAGGCTTCCGCGCTCCAACGCGATGTGACGATGCCGCAGCGCAGCCTGGCCCGCGCATTTTGTGCCAGAATGCGACGGAGCCGCGCGTGATCTTTACGTTCGGAACGGCGATGGAACGAATCGCGCCCGAATCACTGTTTCCGCGCCGTACTCCGTTGTTCACGGCTAGATGTCGTCCGCAATCCGAGGCGGCGCACCACATCCAGCACCGCAGCAATCGGCCGCAGCCAGCGGCCGACGACAAAGGTTAATTCCTCGGGGGACGACATATCGGTCACTTCCAGGGGGTCGGCGGCGGCACGTTGTCGACGGCCGGCGGCACGTCGACGGTCTTGAAATCGGCCGGGCTGACGATCTCAAGGTACTCCATGTCCTCCGAGTAGTCGTACAGGTAATGCGTGATGCCGGCCCGTTGATGGACGACGTCGCCGGCCTGCACCAGGGTCGACTTGTCCTCATACATGAAGCGCGCCCAGCCCTTGGTCATGATGACGATCTGGAATTCGCATTCGTGCTTGTGCCAGCCGGTGCCCTCCTCGGGCGGCAGGTCGGGGTTGGCCTTGACCAGATGGCATATCACCTGCCCGCCGGTGGCGTCGGCGATGCCGAGATCGCGATACAGGAAGAAGTCGCGCAGACCCCCGCCCTTGAATTCGGTATCGCCGGGTTTGACGTGAGAGAATTTGCTGACGACGGCCTGCTGGTTCATGGAAGCCTCCACGGTTCTTGTTCGCGAGATCGCGACCACGTGAGAAGCGCGTCCAAATTTTCGGCAGCGTCGCATCGTCGCGTTCACGGCTTCATGCTGCTATGCGAAATCCACGCCAGCCGCATTGCAGTGCGGCGACGGGCCGGCATCGGCGCACCGAACCACTTGGCCGCAGTCAGGAATCCGGTTTCAGGGCCTCGCGAAAGACGGCCAACGCCGCAGCCGCACGCCGCTCACTTCTGGCACCGGCTTGAGCAAGGCCTGCCCGTTGCCTGAGCCCTTCGAACGGGCAAGGCCGCGCCAGGCTTGCCTAATATTCGACCTCGAGCTCTTCGATGTCGGCGGGCTCGGCCTTGGCGGCTTCGATCCATTCCTGCATCTCGGGCATCGCCATGATGGTGCTGGCGTAGGCCGCAAGCCGTGGTTCGAGCTTCACGTCATAGGTCATGAAGCGGGTGACGACGGGCGCGTACATCGCGTCCGCCACGGTCCGCTCGCCGAACAGAAACGGGCCGCCTGATTCCGCGAGACATTCGCGCCAGATGGTGCAGACCCGGTCGATATCGGCCTGCGCGCGCGACCAGATCTTGAAGCCCGGGAAATGGCCCTTCAGGTTGACCGGCAGGGAGGCGCGCAGCGTGGTGAAGCCAGAATGGATTTCGCCGCAGATCGAGCGGCAATGCGCGCGCTGGATACGGTCGGCGGGCAACAGGCCAGCGTCCGGCATGACCTCGTTGAGGTATTCGGCGATCGCCAGCGTATCCCAGATGGTGGCGCCGTCATGGCGCAGGCACGGCACCAGGATCGACGACGACAGCAGCAGGATTTCGGCCCGCGCCGACGCATCGTCGGGGGCGGTGACGACCTCCTCGAATTCCAGGCCCGAGAACTTCGTCAACAGCCAGCCGCGCAGCGACCAGGACGAGTAGTTCTTGCTGGAGATGGTCAGTGTGGTCTTCGCCATATGGCCTTTCCCTCAAACCCCCGCGCCGGCGTGAACAGCCGGCCGCGCCGCCGCCCAATACCTGTGCGCCGGGCATTTACACAGCAAGCCACGTGCCAGTTCCGGAGGCGGTTCGCCCTGCTCTGGCTTCGATATTGCATGGCCCCCGGGACAGGGGCGGTCGTGCATGATGTCAATGATATACCAAGCCTATCAGAACCACATGGACCTGACGTCGCCGTGGCGGACCGGGGCGGCGGCGGGACTGAAATATCTCAATCTGGTGCCGCAGGGCGTCTCGGACAGGTTATTCCGCCGCCTCGCCGCATCGCTCGAGCTGATCTCGCGCTCCTCCCTCACCTATCACCGGCCGGCCTATGGCATCGACCGGGTAATGGTCGGCAATCAGGAACTCGAGGTAACCGAGGAAGTCACCTTCGCCACCCCGTTCGGATCGCTGCTGCATTTCAAGAAGGAGAATTCACCCGAGCAGCCGCGGCTGTTGCTGGTGGCGCCGATGTCCGGCCATTTCGCCACCCTGTTGCGCGGCACCGTGAAGACGCTGCTGCAGGACCACGACGTCTACATCACCGACTGGCACAACCCGCGCGACATTCCGCTTCATGCCGGCCGGTTCGGGCTGGAGGACTACACCGATCACCTGATCACCTTCCTCGACAGGATCGGTCCGCGCGCCCACATGGTGGCGATCTGCCAGCCGTCGGTCTCGGCGCTGGCTGCAGCCGCCGTGATGTCGGAGGACAATCACCCTGCCCGCCCGGCCACGTTGACGCTGATGGCCGGCCCGATCGACACCCGGATCCAGCCGACCAAGGTCAACGAGTTCGCCAAGAGCAAGCCGATCAACTGGTTCGAAAAAAACCTGATCAACTACGTGCCGGTGCAGTGCAAGGGCGCATTCCGCCAGGTCTATCCCGGCTTCGTGCAGCTCACCGCCTTCGTGTCGATGAATCTCGAGCGCCATATCAAGCAGCACATCGACCTCGCCAATCATCTGGCGAAGGGGGAGAAGGAGAAGGCGGAAGCCATCAAAAATTTCTACGACGAATATTTTGCCGTGATGGACCTGCCCGCAGAATTCTACATCGAGACCGTGCGCGACGTGTTTCAGGAGCACCTGTTGCCGCAAGGCAAACTGATGCATCGCGGCCGGCCGGTGAACCCGGCCTCGATCAGGCGCATGGGCCTGATGACGGTCGAAGGCGAAAAGGACGACATCTGCTCGATCGGGCAGACCTTGGCGGCGCAGGACCTCTGCACCGGCGTACGTGCCTATCGCAAGGTGCACCACATGCAGGCCGGCGTTGGCCATTACGGCGTGTTTTCGGGGAAGCGCTGGAACAACGAGATCTATCCGCTGCTGCGGGATTTCGTGCACGTGAATGCGTGAGGATTGTGTTGCGTCATGCACAATGCCGTAGGGTGGGCAAAGCGAAGCGTGCCCACCATCTCGCAGCTCGATTGGTGATAGATGGTGGGCACGTCGCTTTGCTCCTTTGCCCACCCTACGGCTGAGCGATGGATCGCTTCGCTCGCAATGACGATGCCACGGCTCTAGCCGCCTCGCCCTTCGCGCGCTAACATCTTCCCAAGGTCGACCGCTCAAGAGTCGTCCGGGGAGGAATCATCATGCGGCTTTCCATCAATCTCCGTGCCTTCGCGCTTGCCATTCTCAGCGTTTGCCTGCTGACCGTCACGGCCTCTGCCGCCGAGGTGCGGGTGATGATCTCTGGCGGGCTGACGGCGGCCTACAAGGCGCTGGTTCCTGAATTCGAGCGCGCCACGGGCCACAAGGTGCTGACCGCCTACGGGCCGTCGATGGGCACGACGACCAACGCCATTCCGGTGCGGCTGGAGCGAGGCGAGGCTGCCGATGTCCTGATCATGGTCGGCTATGCGCTCGACGATCTTGTCAGGAACGGCAAGGCTGTCGCCGACAGCAAAGTCGATCTCGTGAAATCGCCGATCGCGGTTGCCGTCAAATCGGGCACACCCAAGCCCGACATCTCTACGCCCGATGCGCTCAAGCGCGCGCTGCTGGCGGTGAAGGCGGTCGCCTATTCGGACAGCGCCAGCGGCGTCTATGTCTCGACCGAAATGTTCGCCAAGCTCGGCATTGCCGACGAGATGAAGGACAAGGCCAGGAAGATTCCGGCCACGCCCGTCGGCGAGATCGTCGCACGCGGCGACGCCGAGATCGGCTTCCAGCAGATGAGCGAATTGAAGCCGGTGGAAGGCATCGACATCATCGGCCCGCTGCCGGACGAGTTGCAGAAGATCACCATATTCTCCGCCGGGATCGCCAGCGCCTCGAAAGAACCGGATGCCGGCAAGGCGCTGATCAAGTTCCTCGCCTCACCCGCCGCGCGCGCCGAAATCGTCAAGAGCGGGATGGACCCGATTCCGGCGGGGGCGACGAACTAGGCTCCAACAACAGCTAATGAAGCCTCGCTGACCGGGCTTTCGCGGCCTTCACCGTATTCGCCATCAGGCAGGCGATGGTCATCGGACCAACGCCTTTCGGCACGGGCGTAACGGCGCCGGCGACCTGTACCGCTTCTTCGAAGACGACATCGCCGCGCAAATCGTAACCGCCTCCCGGCCGCGCGACGCGTGCGGTGCCGACGTCGATGACGATAGCGCGCGGCTTGATCCAGTCTCCGCGCACCAATCCGGGCTTGCCTACCGCGCTGACCAGGATGTCCGCGCCACGGCAGATGAACTGGGTGTCACGCGTATGGATATGCGCTTGCGTCACGGTCGCCCGTTCTTCCAGGAGCAGCGCGGCCATCGGCTTGCCGACGATATTGGAGCTGCCGATGACGACGGCATGGCACCCGGTCAGATCGGACACCATCGACTTGATCAGCTTCATGCAGCCCAGCGGCGTGCAGGGAACGAGGCCATCCGTACCGTGGAGCAGCCGGCCGGCATTCAGGGCATGCAGGCCATCGACGTCCTTGGCCGGATCGACCGCGGCCATGATCCGCAACGTGTCGATGTGTGCGGGCAATGGGAGCTGGACAAGAATGCCGTCAATGTCGGCTTGCGCATTCAGCGTCGCGATGACGGAAAGCAGTTCGGCCTCGGTGACGCCACCCGGCAGGATTTTCGTCTCGCCGCGCAAGCCCAGCTTCCGCGCCATCCTGATCTTGCTTCGGACGTAGATGTGACTGGCCGGGTCGTCGCCGACCAGAACCACGGCCAGGCCCGGCGCGCGCGACAGGTGATCGAGTTCGCCCGCGACATTGTCGAGAAGGATTTGAGCGTGTTTATGCCCGTCGATGATTTCCGCAGTCATGGCACCTCCGTTCGAGAGTGGTGCCCAGGCGCGCGGCAAATCGTCCCTGCGCTCCCCGATGGTCCTCCATCCGAGCGCCAGTCGCGCAGAGGTGTGCCTGATAGCGGCTTACGCCGGTGAAAGCAATGCCCGGCGAAAAGAATGCCCTGGCAAGTACCACGCAAAAGCGAAGCGCGATGCCATCCGAGTGCTAGGACTTCTTCTTCAAGCTTCCGCCGAGCGCCCACCAGACAAGGGCGAGTCCGAACAGCACCGCCAGGAAGCAAAGAACGATTTCCGAGACGTATGAAAACGGCGTCTCGTCAAACGATAACAGCCTTGGTTCGCGGTTCTTACTTCTTCGCCAAACCTTCCCTTCATCAAGCCACAACTGCAATTTGCCGCCTGCGCTGAATGCAAGGAACAAGCCTAGAGCGCCAGCTAAGAGTCTATCCCAGAACATGCCCTCATCATTCCCGAGCCTTCCTAAAGTCCTGTTAAACCGCCCCCCGTTTTACCTCATCCCGCCTCATTCCCCATTCATCAATGCATGTGCTGCACGGCAAGCAGCACGATCACAGCCAGCGCCAGCACGACGGTCGTGCTTTTCCAGAACAGCAGCGGGTTGCGCTCGATCAGCGGCGTCGATGACGTCGAGAGATAGTTCGCATTGGGATGACGCAGGTCGAACAAAAATTCCGAAAAACTGTCGTAGCGCTTGTAGGGATTGGGATGCACGGCTTTCTCGAGCGTGCCGTCGACCCATTGCGGCAATTCGCGGTCGCCATGTGAGGCCGGACGATAGACCAGCCTGTTGAACTGCGACCGGGTCCGCGCATTCGCGATCTGAGTTCCGTAGGGAAGCTTGCCTGTCAGCATGTGATAGGTGATGACACCAAGCGAGAACAGATCGGAACGTGTGGTCGCGGGCTCGCCGAGAAAATATTCGGGCGCGGTGTATTGCTGCGTACCGAGAATATCGCTGTGCATGCCTGACGGTTCGGCCTCGACGACGCCGGTGATTTTGGTCGAACCGAAATCGATGATCTTCACCGTGCCCGTGGCGTCGATCATGATGTTGTCGGGCCGGATGTCCTGATGCAGCATCTCCTTGCGATGGAAGGCGCGCAGCCCCTTGGCGATCTGCTCGACGATGCCGCGCACGGTTTCCAGGCTCGGCTTCGGATTGTCGATCATCCATTGCGTCAGCGTCTGCCCGTCGATGTATTCGGTCGCGACATACAGAAAATTGCGCTTGCGCTGCAGCAGGCAGGGTTTCAGCACATGCGGGCTTTCGATCCGCCGCGCCACCCACTCCTCCATCATGAACCGCTTCAGGTAGGCGGGGTCGTCGCGCAGATCGATCGACGGGATCTTGATGGTGACCACGGCGTCAGTTTCGATGTCGACGGCGAGATAGATGTGGCTGCGGCTGGAGCCGTGCAGCTCGCGGACGATCCGGTAGCCATCGAAAACCGCCCTCGCCTCCAGCAGCGGCGGCAGCGGCAGTTCATGCGGCTGCGCGAACACTTCGCTGGCGGCGCCGTCGGGCACCTCATCGACGCGGACGATCTGGACGGTGAGATTGTCCTTGCTGCCGAGATCGAACGCCATCTCGACGATGTTCTTCGCGGCCAGGTCGAGATCAGCCGCGCCGTCCTTGATCGCTCTTGCAATGACGCGGTCGCCGACATGCTCGTAAATGCCGTCGGTGACCAGCACGAAGATGTCGCCCTTCTCGATCCTGAACGTCAGATGGTCGATTTCGACCTGCGAGTTCACGCCGAGCGCGCGGCCGAGATAGCTCTGCTCGGATGAGATCACCACACGGTGGTCGTTGGTCAGCTGTTCAAGCGAGTTGCCGGAGAGGCGGTAGATTCTGCTGTCGCCGACATGAAAGATGTGGCCGGTGGTCGACTTGAGCACCATGGCGCTCAGCGTGCAGACATATCCCTTGTCCTTGTCATAGGAGTATTGGCTCCGCCGGGTTTGCGAGTGCAGCCAGGAATTGGTGGCTTCAAGCACGCGCTGTGCTGAGGTCCGCACCGACCAGGATTCCGACGTGCAATAATAGTCCGTGAGAAATCCCTTCACCGCCGACTCAGCTGCGACCCGGCTGACGGAGCTGCTGGAGATCCCGTCGGCGAGCACGATGGCGATGCCCTTGAGGCCCAGCAGGGGCTCAGAAGGAATCAGAACGCCGTGAAAATCCTGATTGGTCTCCTTGCGACCTTTGTCAGAATGTTGCCCGACCGATATTTTCAGTTCGCGCGGCATGTTCACGACCAAAGGAGCGGGCCTCAATCAAATGGTCGAGGCCCGCTCAAGTCAATTGCCGATCAGGCGGCGATACGGCCGGCGGCGCGCTTCGGCGCGGTCTTGACGTGCGTGGCGTACAGCGTCAGCCCCGTGAAGGCGAGACCGCCGACGAGGTTGCCGACGACCGTCGGGATCTCGTTCCAGATCAGGTAATCCATGACCGTGAACTTGCCGCCGAGCAGCAGGCCCGACGGGAACAGGAACATGTTCACGATCGAATGCTCGAAGGTCATGAAGAAGAACAGCATGATCGGCATCCACATCGCGATCACCTTGCCGCTGACGGTGGTCGAAATCATCGCACCGACGACGCCGGCCGAAACCATCCAGTTGCACAGCATGCCGCGAACGAACAGCGTCAGCATGCCGCCCGCGCCATGCGCCGCATAACCGACGGTGCGTCCCTCGCCGATCGTGCCGATCACCTGGCCGACCTTGTCGGGCGGCGAGGTGAAACCGAAGGTGAAAACGATCGCCATCATCACCGCTACCGTGAAGGCGCCGAGAAAATTGCCGATGAACACCAGGCCCCAGTTGCGCAACACGCCGCCGAGCGTCACGCCCGGGCGCTTGTCGATCAAGGCCAGCGGGCAAAGCACGAACACACCGGTGAGAAGATCGAAGCCGAACAGATACAGCATGCAGAAGCCGACCGGAAACAGCGCCGCGCCGACGATCGGAACGCCGGTCGACACGTTGACCGTGACCGCAAAGGCCGCGGCGAGCGCCAGAATGGCTCCCGCCATATAGGCGCGGATCACCGTGTCGCGCGTCGACATGAAGATCTTGGATTCTCCGGCATCGACCATCTTGGTCACGAATTCCGAAGGCACGAGATAGGCCATTACAGTTCCCCTTGTTCGCAAGAGCGGTTCAATCCAGCCGCGGCAATCACAGCCGCGCCGATGTAAAGTGAGTCAGACCGCCCTCACGCGCGTGCCGGATGCCGCCCTCGGCAGAACCAACAAAGGTCTGCCTGGCACGGCCGATGACACGGTCACGCTCGATCAGAAACAGAGATGCATAAGCTTTCGTGGGAAATGGTCCCGATGACTGCTTCGAAGCGCCTTGGTGAGGTCGCTTGATCCCTGTGCCTTCGCCAACACTGGCCTTGGCAATCCGTAGGACGGCAGTCGTCATTGACTGAGAAGCAATTAAGCAATCGATGTGCCAACCCCGATTTCAGGCATTGGCTCGAAATACCTCGTGATTCTACGGGCTTAATCCACCGTTTGTGCGTGTCAGGCAGAGGTGGGATGCCTTGTATTTGTGCAGTTGCACAGATGTTGGCACCTTCCGCGCGGCCGTCACAGCCGTCATTCCGGCGCGATGCGAAGCACCGAGCCCGGAATCTATCTGGTTTGCGTCCGCACCGGCCGATCCTTCAGGCCGTTATTGTCATAGGCCTTGCGCAAGGTACCGTTGGCGATCGTTTCGTTGAGAAACTTGACCGCGAACGCCAGCGAGTTCGGACGATCGGGCGGCACTGCGACCGCCGTAACCGTCTGCTTGAAGGTTTCGTCCAGCACGCGCGTGCCGGGGATCTGCGTTGCCATGGCGTTGAGCTGGTCGCGCGACAGCGCGAAGGCGTCGATCTCGCCGCCTTTGAGCAGGCCGAAGATTTCATCGTAGGTCTGGTAGCCCGTGACCTTGGCATTCTTCAGATGCGCGATGGCGCCGCGCATCGTGGTCGTGTTGTTGACCGCGGCGACCTTGATACCGGGTTGATCGAGCGTTGCGAAATTCGTGATCGGTGACCCCGGCTTGACGATGTAGGTCGCGTCCGCAACCTCGTAGATCGGCCCGAACGACATCCTGCCCTCACGTTCCGGATCTTTCGGCAGGAAGGTGATGTCCCAGGTGCCTTTAGAGACCGCATCGACGATCTGCCCGGAATTGTTGTGCGCGACATATTCGACGGGAACGCCAAGTTGCTCGGCCATCGCCTTGCCGAGATCGACCGGCACGCCGGCATAACCGGTGTCGGTCTTGGTCGACCAGAACGCGCCGCCGGCCGGACTGATCGCAATCGCCACCCGCAGCTTGCCGGTCGGTGCGATCTCGTCCTTCAGGGCATCGGCAGCAGCGGGCACCGTCATCATCATTGTTAATCCCAGCAAGAGGCCGGCCATTCCCGGCGAGGGTTGATTGAACATCGACTGCTCCTCCCCCAGCCGGCGGCTGGCGTCGCGCTCAACCCTGCACGGGGTGATCAGCGCTTCTTCTTCTTTGCCGCAGCTGGGCCTTTTGGTGCCGCCGCAGCCGGCGTTGCCGGAGCGGCCGTTTCGAACTTGCCGACCGCAATGATCTGGACGCGCGCATTGGCAGGCGACGCCGGGCGATTGACGTCCTGCAACTGTTCCTCGCCTAAACCAAGCGCCTGAAGCCGCTTCGGCGACACCTTGAAGGTGTTCACCAGGACGTCCCGGATCGATTCGGCGCGCCGCTGGCTCACGATCAGATTATGGTCGCGCCGGCCGGCGGATTCGACATGATCGACGATCAGATAGCGGTAGGGCCGCAATTTCGGATCGCTCAATGCGTCGGCGATGCTGCCGATCGTCTGGTAGGAGGCCGGCCGGATCAGGGAAGAGTCCTGGTCGAACACAACGTCGAAACGGATCTGCGGCAGCTTCGTCAGTTGCGGCGCGATCGGCGGCCGCTTTTGCGGCTGGGCATCCGCTCTTGCCTTGATGCGGTCGGCCGCCTGCTGCTTCAAGGCAGCCAGGTCGATATCCGACTCGGCTTCAACGGCAAGCTTCTCGATGATATCCCCGCTCGACGTGGCCGTTTGCGCCGACGCCGCCGCGACAGGCAAGGCAAACAGGGCCAGGGTGCCCAGCAACAGACCAATACCGCGCAGCTTATTTACCCCCGGCATCAGCGATACCCCGCTGCGCTGATCGCCTTGTTGCAGTTCGGGGTCGCCTTCTTGGTCGAGTCCAACAGGCATTGCAGACCCTTGACGGGATCCTCCCGAACTTCGCCGCACAAATGTTTCAATTCCCAATTGCACAGTTTTACAAGCGAGGTGCGCGCGGTGATGCGCTGCTGGATGGCGCCGAGGGCGACAGGAAAATCGGCCCTGCACTTCGCCGACACCACGTCCTGGTTGCGGCCCAGGCACTCCTTCAGGCGCGTCGCGTCGAGATTGACGCCGCGGCAGTTGTCATCGATGTCCTTGCCGCAGCTCGCGGCCAGCATGGCCGCGGCCTCCTCGAATTTCATGGACTGCTGCGCCGCCGCAAGCGAAGGCGCCAACATCGCAAATATGAACAAGAAAAGCCGGATTCGGGTCATGGGCTCACCTCACACAAGGAGGGTAGCCATGGTCAAGTGCTCTGTTCGATTTAGCTACGTTACCCCTGAGCTATTGCGCCGCAACAAATCGTCGCGGGTAGCCCAGGCGCGCACGCCCCGCTATGCAATACCCCCATGGTCCAACCGCCTGCACCATGACGGGGTGATGACATCATGAGTTCGACCGCCGCGTTTCTGGCTTCCTTTGCCTCGATCCTGATCGGCGCGGCCGTCGGCATGGTCTTGAGGCGGGCTCTGCCGGCCGACCTGCTCGAGGGAGGTTCCAAGGAAGCCATCCGCCTCGGTGCCGGCTTTCTCTCGACCCTCGCCGCGCTGGTGATCGGCCTGATGATCGCTTCGGCCAAAAACACCTACGACAACCAGAACACCAATATCCGGCAGCTCGGCACCAATGCGGTGCTGGTCGACCAGATGCTGACCAAATATGGCGCGGAAGCGAAAGCGGCACGCACCCTGCTGCGGGAAATCATCCCCTCGGCAACCGCCCGCATGTGGCGCGAAAACGTCTCAGGCAACGGCGACGAGTCGACCTTTGTCATCAGCGCGACGGCCGAACGGTTCTACAATGCGGTCGAAGGCCTCACGCCGGCCAATGCCGAACAGACCTCGCTGAAATCGCGCATCATCCAGCTCACCACCGACATGGGCCGGACCCGGCTACTCGTGTTCACCCAGGGCGAAGACGCGATACCGCTGCCGTTCTTCATCGTGCTGGTGTTCTGGCTGGTTGCGATCTTCGCGAGTTTCAGCCTGTTCGCCGAACCAGGTCCGATCGTCATCGCCTCAACGCTTGTTTTCGCGCTCTCGGTATCGAGCGCGCTGTTCCTGATCGTCGATCTCGGCCATCCCTTCCAGGGCCTGATGCAGATCTCGAACCATCATCTGCACATGGTGCTGCCGAAGGTCGAGTAGAGCGAACACAAGCTATCCAGACCACCCGTCGACCACTATCCTCTGCGGCAAAAGCAGATCAGGAGCGAAACGTCTTGACGCGCAAATCCGGTTTTGATGCGGAATTCGATGTCGTCGTGGCAGGTGCCGGTTCCGCCGGCTGCGTGCTGTCGGCGCGACTGACGGAAAATCCAAAAGTGTCGCTTTGCGTCATCGAGGCCGGCGGACGCGATCGTAATCCCTGGATTCACATTCCGATGGGCTTCGGCAAGCTGGTCCCGAACCCGAAGATGAACTGGGGTTACGAAACCGAGCCTGAACCGGGTCTCGGCGGCCGAACCGTGATCTGGCCGCGCGGCAAGGTTTTGGGCGGCTCTGGCTCCATTAACGGCCTCGTCTTCCTGCGCGGCGCACCCAGCGATTATGACGAATGGCAGCGTCTCGGCGCGCGTGGCTGGAGCTACAATGACGTGCTGCCCTATTTTAAGCGGATGGAGCACTGCGTCGATGGCGCCAACGCATGGCGCGGCACCGGCGGCCCGATGACGGTGTCGAACATCAAACGCCCCTCGACGACGGCAAGGGCATTCGTGGAGGCCTGCGAGCGCCTGCAGTACCAGCGCAACCCCGATTTCAATGGCGAGCGCATTGACGGCGTCGGCTTCGCGCCGCTCAACGTCCACAATGGCTGGCGCCGCTCGACGGCGGTCGGATATCTCAAGCCGAACCTGAGCCGAAAAAATCTCGAGCTGATGGCGAAAACCCGGGTCCGCCGCATCCTGTTCGACGGCAGCCGCGCCATTGGCGTGGAGGTCGAGCGCGATGGCCAGATCCAGCGCATCGGCGCACGGCGCGAGCTGATCATCTCTGGCGGCGCGATCAATTCCCCGGTGCTGCTGCTGGCGTCCGGCATCGGCCCGGCCGCCGAACTGGCAAAGCTTGGCATCGACGTGAAACGCGACCTCCCCGGCGTCGGCAAGAATCTGCAGGACCATTACCAGTCGAGATTTACCTTCAAGACCAACGCGACCGATACGTTGAACGAAGCCGTGATGAGCCCCGTCAAGTCGGTCAAACTGGCGCTCGATTGGCTGCTACGGGGATCGGGACAGCTCGCGGTCGGCGCAACCGAAGCGACGCTGTTCGCCAAGTCATCGCCTTCCGAGCCGGTGCCCGACATCCAGTACCAGTGCCTGAATTTCTCGACGGATGGATTCAAGACCGGCCTGCACCGCTGGCCGGGATTTACCTTCATCTTCAGCGTCTGCCGGCCGAAGAGCCGAGGTGAAATCACGCTGCGCGATGCGGAGGGGCGCACGCCGCCGCGCATCCGGGCCAATTACCTGAGCGACCCTGATGATATGCGCATCATGCTGGCGGCGTTTCGCATCGCCCGGCAGATCGTCGCCACCGAACCGTTCCGATCGCTGGTGACCGAACAGACCTCGCCCGGTCCCGAGATCACAAGCGACGAACAGATCGCCGATTTCATCAGGAAGTACGGCTCGACCGTTTACCATCCCTGCGGCACCTGCCGGATGGGCGAAGACGACGGTGCCGTGGTCGACAGTCAGCTTCGCGTTCGCGGGATCGATGGCCTGCGGGTGGTCGACGCCTCCATCATGCCGGCGATGCCGTCGCCGAACATTCACCCGGCGACGATCATGCTGGCGGAGAAGAGCTCCGATATCATCGCCAAGGCGCTGGCGAACTGACGCGATCAGTTCGTCCGCGCCGCCGGTACCTTGATCTCCTGCGGCAGGATCAGCGCGGCCACGATCACCAGCAGACAAAGGGCGCCGAACGCCTGCAGCATGGTGACGAAGCCGCCCTTTTCATACAGCCACGCTACCAGGCCGACGGACGCTCCTGCCGCGGTAAAGCCGATGAAGTAGCGCACCGAGTAGGCGCGCGAACGCCATTCCTCGCTGGTATATTTGCCGACCATGGCGTCATTGACGGTGACCTGGCCGAACGCGCCCATCACGATGCCGATCGAAGCGAGGATCAGCGGCAGGTTCGACAGCGTCGCCGCGAAATACATGAACGGCGCCAGCAAAAACGACAGCGGCAGCATCACGGTCTTCAGCGAATAATGGTCGATCAACTTGCCGATGGTGTACTGCGTCATCGCGCCGAAGACATAGACGCCAGCCGCGATGACCCCGAGCAACGCCGGGCTATCGGTCATGCCGGCCAGCCGCTCGGCGAACAGTTTCGGCATCGCCACGGTGATGGCGTTGAACGTGGTGGATATCGCGATCACCACGATCAGCAAGGCCAGCAACACCCGCCACATGTCCTGCTTGGCCACCCTGGCCTGCGCCGCAGCCTGCTTGAAGCCGGAACGATCCTCGTGAACGACCATCTGCGTAAACGCCACGCCGATCAGGATCGTGACGATCCCGGGGACGATAAAAGCCCAGCGCCAGCCGAGATACTGCCCGATCACCCCGGTGACCAGCGCCGAGGACGCCACACCGAGATTGCCCCAGACGCCGTTCACGCCCATCTCGCGGCCGAGCTTGTCGGCATAGGACACGATCATCGCGGTGCCGACGGGATGGTAGATCGAGGCGAACAGGCCGATCAAAAGCAGCGCCGCGCCCAGTTGCAGCGGCGTCTGCACGAAGCCGACCGCGATCATCGACGCGCCGATACCGGCAAAGAAGATCACCATCATGTGGCGGCGGCTCCAGCGGTCGCCGAGCCAGCCGGTGATCAGCGAGCCCGCGCCGAAGGCGACGAAGCCGGGGGTGGCGTACGGCAAAAGCTCCGAATAGGCCATCCCGAGCGCCGGCCCCATGATGATGACGGCGGCGGCGAAAATCAGCATCGCATAATGGTCGATGAAATGGGCGGCGTTGACGAAGGTGATCACCCTAGAGGGGCTGTTCATGGTCGATTCCCGAATCCCGCAATTTTCTAAAATAGGTTATACGGGGTTGTCCTGACGGGATGTCGCCAATGAATATCGCCGAAAAGCCAATTGCCGCCATTATCGGACGCCTCACCTCGACCGGCGACGGCATCCACATGATCGCGAACGGCTACAAGAAGGGCTTCCGGATCGGCACCCACATGCACCGCGAGGCGCAGCTGGTCTATGCGGCCAAGGGCACGATGCAGGTGACGACCCCGAAGGGCCGCTGGCTGGTGCCGCCGGATCGCGCGGTCTGGGTGCCTGCGCTGTCGGAGCACGCGATCGACGTGCTCGCCGATACCGAGATGCGAACGCTCTATTTCGAACTCGACTGGCTGCAGCGCGAAACGCGCAGCCACAGCCTCGACGCAGAATTCGTGGTGCGGGTGTCGCCGCTCCTGCACCAGACAATACTGGCGTTGTTCGACGATCGCGACGACCGGGAACGAACCGCGCTGCTCCTGCGGCTGGCGATGATGGAATTGGACCAGGCGGAGGATTCGGCTACCTTCATCCCGCTGCCGCGCGAGCCGCGCTGCCGGCGTGCCGCCGACATCGTGCTGGCGGACCCGACGGCCGACCATGAGATCGAGACGCTGGCGAGCGAGGTCGGCACCTCGGTGCGGACGCTGTCGCGGCTGTTCTCGGCGGAGACGCAGTTGAGCTTCAAGAGCTGGTGCCAGCGCGCCCGGATTGCTGCCGCCATCGAGAAGCTGTCGACGGACGCCGGCGTCTCGGTCAAGCAGCTTGCCTCGGATTTGGGCTATGCCAGCGTGCCTGCGTTTTCCCATGCCTTCCGGCAGGTTACCGGCAAAACGCCGACGGAATTTGCCGGGAAGGAGTAATGCGGAATCGTTATACGCGGGCTTGCCGCCTCCGCTAAGCTTCCGCGTGCCAATTCGGGAAAGCCCCGGCGAAGCCTTCTCGTAGGAAGCCTTGTCGTAGCCGGGGCCTGCATATCCATCGCTCCTCATGAAAAGCTTTTTCCAAGGAAATGGATGGCCGGATCATCTAGCGCGAAGACGCGCTTCGCGCTTTTGCCCGGCTATGACGACATATAGTTTCGAGACATGACATATTTCCGTACGATCCGTGCGCTTGATTGTGATCGGCAGCGCCCTAGATTCCGTATAGGATTCCGGGACATTCACTGGATTCGACCCCACCGCATGGCCAACGCCTTTTTCTCCGACCTTCTCTCGACGATATCAGAACGGGGGCGCACGCTGCTTCGGCGGGGCGAGCCATCCGTCGCCCGCCAGGACGCCACCGAACTGCTTGAACTATGCAAGGCGCTGCTGTCGGGCCGCGGTGAAGCGTCCGGCACTGCGATGGCGCGCGACGTGCTCGACCGCTACCACGACCTCGACTCCGCCGGCCGGCTCACCTTCTTCGAAACGCTGGCGAGAGATTTCGGTCCCGACCGCGAAAAACTGTCGCAGGCAATCGAGAGCTGGCGCAGCCAGCCGAACGACAGCGATGCCAGCGCCCTTCACTTTGCTTCCGAACCGCAGCGGCAGGAGTTGATTCGCCGGCTCAACCGCGCGCCCGGCGGCACCAGCGATCTGGTGGCGATGCGCGCCGATCTTCTTGCCCTGATGAAGGGCAACAAGGATCTGGCCGCGCTCGACCGCGACGTGGTGCATTTGTTGTCTTCTTGGTTCAACAGGGGATTTCTCGTGCTGCGCAGGATCGACTGGTCGACGCCGGCGAATATTCTGGAACAGATCATCCGTTATGAGGCCGTGCACGAAATCCGCGACTGGAACGATTTGCGCCGCCGCATCGATCCCGTAGACCGGCGCTGCTACGCGTTCTTCCATCCCCAGCTCAACGACGAACCGCTGATCTTCGTCGAGGTCGCGCTGACCGAGACGATCCCGACCGCGATCGCGCCGCTGCTCGCCGCCGAGCGTCAGCTGGTGCCGATCGAACGCGCGCGCACCGCGGTGTTCTATTCGATCTCGAATACGCAAAAAGGGCTTGGCGGCATTTCCTTCGGCAGTTTTCTGATCAAGCAGGTGGTCGAGGAGTTGCGGCGCGAATTGCCGAAGCTGGATACGTTCATCACGCTGTCGCCGGTGCCGGGCTTCATGCAGTGGCTGAAACAGGCCGACGACGTTCCGCTCAGCGACGAGGAGCGGACGTTGCTGGAAAGCCTCGACAAGCCAGACTGGTTCGAGGATGCGGAACTGACCGCGCAACTGCGCGCCGTGGTGGAGCCGCTGGCCGCGCATTATTTCCTGAAAGCCCGCACGTCAAAGGGCCGACTGATCGATTCGGTCGCGCGCTTCCACATCGGCAACGGCGCGCGGCTGGAGAAGATCGACTGGCTCGGCGATCTCTCGCCGAAGGGCCTGCGCGAGTCCGCAGGCGTCATGGTCAATTACCTCTACCGCCTCGAGGATATCGAGAAGAACCATGAGGCCTACGCCAACCAGGGCGAAATCGCCGCTTCCAACGTGGTAAAGAAACTGCTCAAGACCGAAGGCCGGCGGTTACTGGATATGCGGCTGTCGTAGAGCGGCCGCGCGGATCTCATTCGCCGCTCAATTGGAAGTCACATTGCGATGGCCGATGGCCCCGCATCTCCCCGGCCGATAAGCCCCACGGAGCGGATCGACGCCATCGATGTGCTGCGGGGCGTTGCCTTGCTCGGCGTTCTCGCGATCAATGTGGTGACCATATTTCGCGTTTCGATCTTCGAGCGGTTTTTTCCCCAGATCCCCCCGGCATCGCCGATCGACAGAGCCGTCGAAACCATCCTGATGCTGGCCGTCGACCTGAAGGCGCTTGCGCTGTTTTCGCTGCTGTTCGGCATAGGCCTTGCCATCCAGTTCGAGCGGCTTGCGAAGAGCGAGCGCCGCACGTTGCTGCTCGTGCGCCGGCTCGTCGTGTTGCTGGCGTTCGGGCTCATTCACCTTTGCCTGATCTGGAACGGCGATATCCTCACCGAATATGCGCTCGCCGGTTTGATCGTCCTGCCGTTCCTGTTCGGTCCGCGCTGGCTGCTGGCGGTCGCCGCGCTGGCGTCTCTCGGATTGTACCTTTGGATGCAGGTGTTTCCCCCGTCCGGATTGTGGCCCAGCGCGACCGCGCTGAGGCGGGACATCACGGAGGCCTATCGCATCTATGCGACGGGTGGCTTCCTCGACGTGCTGGCGTTCCGGCTGCGCGAGATTCCCCTTTTCGCTTCCCTGCACGCCTTTATCTTTCCCCGCACCATCGGGTTGTTTCTTCTCGGCGCGTTCGCCTGGCGCATCGGCATTCTGCGAAACCCGCGTCTCCATCAGCTGTTCTCGATCGCTGCTGCCTGTATCGGCCTCGGCGCGGCATTGATCCTTTGCCATGCCGGAGGCTTTTTCGCGCCCGGCCGGATCCGCGCCCTGGCGGAACCCCTCGGCACCGTCCTGCTGGCGCTGGGCTATGGCGCCAGCATCATCGGTATCGCGAATCTCGAAAGCGGAAAGCGGCTGCTTGGCTGGGCCGCGCCGCTGG
The DNA here is from genome assembly GCF_054059515.1 of Bradyrhizobium sp. URHC0002. Taxonomy (NCBI): domain Bacteria; kingdom Pseudomonadati; phylum Pseudomonadota; class Alphaproteobacteria; order Hyphomicrobiales; family Nitrobacteraceae; genus Bradyrhizobium; species Bradyrhizobium sp. URHC0002. Next base: position 8,656,996 of record NZ_JBSSCF010000001.1, read on the forward strand.
GACGCATGGCGTTCACCAATTACCTCATGCAATCCGTCATCTTTGGCTGGATCTTTTACGGCTATGGTCTCGGCCTGTTCGGCCGCCTCGGCGTTGCCAGCGCGCTTGCCATCGGCCTCGCCGTCTACATCGGACAGGTATTTTTCAGCGCGTGGTGGCTGCGCCGCAACCGCTACGGCCCCGTCGAGTGGCTTTGGCGCACGCTGATGTATGGCGAGGCGCAGCCGATGCGGCAAACAGCCTAGCGCCAGGCTCAGATCTTGTACTCGTAGAGCAATCGGGCGCGGATGGTGCCCTCCAGAGACCGGATGTCCGCAAGCACACGCTGGCCGTCGGCTGCCGAGGCATCTGCGTCGAGAACCACATAGCCTACGTCGTGGTCGGTCTCGTAATACTGAGCCGCAATGTTGACGGCATGGCGCGCGAGTACTTCATTCAGGCGCCCCAGCATGCCCGGCAAATTGCGCTGCACCTGTATGAACCGCGTGCCCGTTGGCCGCGGCGGTAGCTGGACCTGCGGGAAATTGACAGCACCCATCGTCGAGCCGGAATCGCTGTAATCGACGAGCTTGCGAGCAACTTCGGCACCGATGCGTTCTTGCGCCTCTTCGGTCGACCCGCCGATGTGCGGCGTCAGGATAACATTTTCCAGGCCCTGCAGCGGCGATAAGAAGCGGTCCGCGTTCGAACGCGGCTCGACCGGAAAGACGTCAACCGCGGCGCCGCGAAGCCTGCCGTCACGCAGCGCGTCGGCGAGCGCCTCGAGGTCAACGACCGTACCGCGGCTGTTGTTGATGAAATACGCACCATGCTTGATCGCCCCGATCTCCTCGCGCCCGATCATCCCGTGCGTGGCAGGAGTCTCCGGCACATGCAGCGTCACGACGTCGCTTTGTGCCAAAAGCTCATGCAGGCTCGCGGTCGGCTCGGTGTTGCCGTGACGAAGCCGGTCGGTATGATCGTAGAAGATGACCCGCATTCCCATCGCTTCCGCGAGGTTCGAGAGCTGCGAACCGATGTTGCCGTAACCGATGATGCCGAGCGTCTTGCCCCTCACCTCATAACTGTCGTTGGCGGACTTGTCCCAGCGCCCCTGATGCGCTGCGTTGGAACGCGCGACGATCCGGCGCAGCAGGATGACGATCTCGCCGATCACCAGTTCCGCCACGCTTCGCGTATTGGAAAACGGCGCATTGAACACGGGAATCCCGCTGCGGCGGGCGGCGTCAACATCCACCTGATTGGTGCCGACGCTGAAGCATCCGATCGCGATGAGCCGGTCCGCGGCCTCAAGAACATCCGTGGTGATCTGCGTGCGCGAACGGATGCCCAAGAGATGCACGCCCTTGATGGCGTCCTTGAGCGCATCGCCCTCAAGCGCCTTGGACAAGCGCGTCATGTTGGAATAGCCCGCAGCCTCGATCATCTGCACGGCGCTGTCGTTGACGCCTTCAAGGAGCAAGACCCGGATCTTGTCCTTCGAGAGCGAGAGTTGGGGAAGAGAAGGTTTACTGGGCAAGATCGCGGCGTCCTTCAGAGATAGATGATCGGTAAGCTGACGGCCTGGAAATCAACTATCGGCGCCAGGCCGAATTTCCTATCCAGGCGACTCATTTCACAAGATTGCCGGGCTGCCAATCTTTCCCGCGTGATCGAAGCTCACGCCGCCAGCGCCTTCATCTCCTTGTAGAGATCGGATTTTCCCTCGAATCCGATGCCCGGCAGGTCCGGCATCGTGATGTGGCCGTTCTCGACACGAACGCCGTCCGGGAAGCCGCCATAGGGCTGGAACAGGTCGGGATAGCTCTCGTTGCCGCCGAGGCCGAGGCCGGCCGCGATATTGAGCGACATCTGGTGACCCCCGTGGGGAATGCAGCGGCTCGGCGACCAGCCGTGCGTTTTCAGCACCGCCAGCGTGCGCTGGTATTCGCACAGACCGTAGGACAGCGCGCAATCAAATTGCAGCCAGTCGCGATCCGGCCGCATGCCGCCATAGCGGATGAGATTCTTCGCGTCCTGATGGCTGAATAGATTCTCGCCGGTCGCCATGGCTGCGGGATAGAATTCGGCCAATGCCGCCTGCAGCGCGAAGTCGAGGGGATCGCCGGCCTCCTCGTACCAGAACAGCGGATACTCCCGCAGCATTTTTGCGTAGGCGATCGCGGTCTCCAGGTCGAAGCGGCCATTGGCATCGACGGCGAGCTGCGCGTCCTTGCCGATCTCCCTCAGCACGGCCTCGATGCGTTCGCGGTCCTCCGCGATCGGCGCGCCGCCGATCTTCATCTTCACGACATTGTAGCCGCGGTCGAGATAGCCGCGCATCTCGCCGCGCAGCGCCGACAGATCCTTGCCGGGATAATAGTAGCCGCCGGCGGCATAGACGAACACGCGCGGATTGGCCTTGAGGCCGTGACGCTCGGCGAGCAGCCGGAACAGCGGCTTGCCTGATATCTTCGCCACCGCATCCCACACCGCCATGTCGATGGTGCCGACCGCGACCGAGCGCTCGCCGTGACCGCCTGGCTTCTCGTTCGCCATCAGCGTTGTCCAGATCTTGTCGGGATCGAGATTGCCGCCATCGGCATCGAGCAGGCTCTTCGGATCGGCCTCCCTGAGCCGCGGCGCAAAACGTTCGCGGATCAGGCCGCCCTGCCCGTAGCGGCCGTTCGAGTTGAAGCCGTAGCCGACCACGCGCTTGCCGTCACGCACGGCGTCCGTGACGACGGCGACAAGGCTGGTCGTCATCCTGGTGAAATCGATATAGGCATTGCGGATCGGCGAAGAGATCGGCTTTGTGATTTCGCAGACGTCGACGATACGGACGGACATGAGATTGGCTTTCTGTCTCTGTCGTCATTGCGAGGAGCGGAGCGACGAAGCAATCCACCTATCCCGGTACAGAGGCATGGATTGCTTCGCTACGCTCGCAATGACGAACGATAGATCGCGTCAGGACGGCGCCTTGTCCCGGAAATACGGCTCGACCGCGCCGTGCACCTTGATCGTCAGCGGGTTACCGTAGCGGTCCTTGGCATTGCCCGCGGTGACGCGCACCCAGCCCTCGCTGATGCAGTATTCCTCGACATTGGTCTTCTCGACGCCCTTGAAGCGAATGCCGACGTCGCGCGCGAGGATGTCGGCATTGTAATACGGGCTGTTCGGATCGACCGAGAGACGGTCCGGGAATTGGTCGTTCATCGCTTTGTTGGTCTCGCTCACAGCAGTGCCTCGATTTCTCTTCGTAGTCCCTCGGGGGTCACGGTCGGGGCATAGCGCCCGACCACCTTGCCCGATCGGTCGACCAGGAATTTGGTGAAATTCCATTTGATCGACGAACCCAGCAGCCCCGATTTCTCATTCTTCAGGTGGGTGAACAACGGATGCGCATGGCTTCCGTTGACATCGATCTTGTCGAACATCGGAAACGTCACGTGATATTTGGTTTCGCAGAACGCCTCGATCTGTTTGGCGTCGCCCGGTTCCTGCGCGCCGAACTGGTTGCAGGGAAAGGCGAGCACCGAAAAGCCGCGCGGCGAAAGTTCGCGTTGCAATTGCTCGAGGCCCTTATATTGCGGCGTGAACCCGCAGGCGCTCGCGGTGTTGACGATCAGGAGCACCTGACCCTCGAACCGCTTCAGCGGAACCTGTTCGCCGGCGAGTGAACTCGCCGTAAAATCATAAACGCCTGGCATTGTGTTCTCTTGAAGTTAGCCCGCAGGATCGATCGCCGCCGACGGCGTTCCGCCGGCCTCGATCGCCTCGCCCGCGGCGAGACACATATCCTCGCGGTAACGGCCGGAAACCAGTTGCACGCCGACGGGCACACGTCCGACCAATCCCGTCGAGACCGTTAGCCCGGGAAGCCCCATGAAGGGAATGGCGATCTGCGGCAATTGCGCATGCCAGACGCGCGCAAACGACGCCTCGTCCTTGCGGTCGAGCTGATCGGGGAACGGCAATTCGCCCGATACCGGCATCAGCAGCACGGCATATTTTTCGAAGAACGCCAGCCATTCGCGGGTCAGCGTCAAGCGCCGCGTCAGCGTCTTAGAGAGGTCGAACGGGTGCACTTTTGCGCGGTTGCCGCGCAGGCAGGCCAGCGCGCCGGGATCGCCTTCACGCTCGGCGGCTTCCAGTTGCGCCTCGTAGCCGTCGCCGAGCCAGAGTTTGGTCTGCAGATCGGCGGCCTCGCGCAGCGGCGGCGTGCTGGCGATTTCCTCGACGATCCAGCCGGCGCGCGCGAGCCGCTTGCCGGCATCGGCCACCGCGGCCTTCACTTCAGGTACGGGATCGAGGCCGTCAGGGTTGAGACACATCGCGACGCGCTTGGGCATCGCCGGCCCTTCGAGCGGCGCCGGAACCCACCAGGGATCGCGATAATCCCTGGCCGACATTGCGGCCAGCGCCATCCTGATATCGCCGATGGTGCGGGCCAGCGGGCCCGAGACGGCGCTGATCTGCGGCCCGATCGGCCGCTCAGGCAGCGCCGCGTTGAAAGCCGCGATGCGCCCCATGGTCGGCCGCAGGCCGTGCACGCCGCATGCATAGGCCGGATAGCGGATCGATCCCGCGATATCGGTGCCGTGCGCGATGTGGCCGATGCCGGCCGCGACCGCCGCCCCCGCGCCGCCGGACGAGCCGCCCGGCGTGATACCGGGATCGCGCGGATTCTTGGTGTCGCCATGAATGAGGTTGGTGGTGAACCAGCGATAGGAGAACGCCGGGCAATTGGTCCGCCCCAGAATGACGGCGCCGGATTTGCGCAGATTGTCGATCACCGGGTTGTTGCTTTTTGCGATGGCATCGCGCTGCAGCTTCAGCCCGTTGGTGGTGGCAAAGCCTTGCTGGTCGATATTGACCTTCACCGTCACCGGCACGCCGCCGAGCGGACCCGCGTCTTCGCCGCGCCCGATGGCAGCATCGACGGCGGAAGCCTGCGCCAGGACGTCCTCAGGCCTGTGGTCGACCACGGCGTTGATTTTCGGGTTGACCGCGTCCAGCCGCGCCAGCGCCGCAGCCGCCGCCTCCTTGGCCGAGACTTTCTTCGACCTGATCAGCGCGGCCATTTCCGCAGCCGACAGGCGCCATAGATCCTGCATGCAAAACTCCATATCGATTGCCGCCCTTTTAGAGCGTTTTGCAACGAAGTGGAAACCGGTTCGCGCCAGGAAAACGCGTCAAATCAAAAAGCCGGGGCCGGACGCAGGGCAACGCCAGCGGGCCCGCCACCCGGATTTTAGCGCATGTGGGCGACGAAATAGGCGAGATCGACGATCTGCTCGGGCGTGATCGGGGCCATGACATCCGCCATGCTGCCATCATAGCCGTGGCGACTGTTGTCCTTGTACTCGGCAAGGGTCTTGGCGAGATAATCCTCGCGCTGGTTGGCGATGCGCGGGACGTTCTCCTTGCCGGAAAGATCGGGGTTGTGACAGGTGTCGCAGCGGTGCTGCTGCACCAGCGCCTGGCCCCGCTGCAGCCGCGCAGGCTCGCCGGCGTCGGCCAGAGCTGCGGGCTTCGGTATCTTGGCGATGAAATCGGAGAAAAGGCGAAGGTCGTCGTCGGTCAGGGCCTTCGCCATCTCGTTCATTGGCTCGAAGGCGCGCAGCTTTTCGCGAAACATGAAAAGCTGGATCAGCGTGTAAGGCGCCTGCTGCCCGCCGAGCGAGGGCGTGTTCTCGGTTTCGGACTGACCTTTCTCGCCGTGGCAGGCGAGACACGGCACGATGCGTTGTTCGATGGTTTCGGCGTTGGCAGCCGTTGCGATCAACGCAATCACCAACGCCGTCATTGTTCTACGCATCGTCTACTCCGGGTACTTCGGTCATTAAGCGACAGACACGAAGCAATCCACGTCTCCGCAAATGGAGGAATGGATTGCTTCGCGGAGCCTGTCATCGGGCGGGCATTCGCCCGACCCGTTGGCTCGCAATGACGATGAGGGGCTACAGCTTCCCCGCCACCTTCTGCTTGCCGTAGGTGATGCGGTAGACGGCGCCGTTCCAGTCGTCGGAGACCAGCAGCGAGCCATCCTTCATCGGCAGCACATCGACCGGGCGGCCGATATACTTGTTCTCTTCGATGAAGCCCGTGAGGAACGGCTCCATCGACTTCATTGTGCCGTCCTTGTTGAGCTTGGCGATCACGAGGTCACCACCCACTTTGTTGGTGCGGTTCCAGGAGCCGTGCCGGGCGATGATGGCTGCGTTCTTGTAAGCTTTCGGGAACATGCTGCCGGTGTAGAACCGCATGCCCAGTGCCGCGGAATGCGGACCCAGCAGGCCGACCGGTGCAGTGAATTCGCTGCAGGATTTTCCCCAGCCGAATTCCGGATCGACGATATTGCCCTGCAGGCAGTAGGGCGCGCCGAAATGTTCGCCGACCTTGGTGACGCGGTTCAGCTCGTCCTCGGGAACGTCTTCCGACATCCAGTCGCGGCCGTTGTCGGTGAAGTAGAGCTGCTTGGTCTCGGGATTCCAGTCGAAGCCGACGGTGTTGCGAACGCCCTTGGCGATCACCTCGACGCCCGAGCCGTCGAGATTCATGCGGCGGATCTGGCCGTGCTCGTCGCTGTGCAGCACATTGTTGCCGGGCTGGCCGACCGGAACGTAGAGCTTGTTGTCGGGCCCGATGCCGATGAACTTCCAGCCGTGGGCTTCGTCCTTGGGCAGCTTGTCGTAGATCAGGGTCGGCTTCGGCGGGTTGTCCAGGTTATCCTCGACCTTCTCGATCTTGGAGACCTTCGACAGCTCGGCGATGTAGAGCGTGCCGTCCTTGAAGGCGAGACCATTCGGACGGTAGAGGCCGGAGGCCAGCACCTTGACCTCGCGCTTGCCGTCCTTGTTGACGATGGCATAGACCTTGTCGACCAGACGGCTGCCGACAAACACCGTGCCCTTGTCGCCCACGGCGAGCGAGCGCGCATTCGCCATGCCCGCGGCATAGACCTCGATGTTGAAGCCGGCCGGCACTTTGAGCTTCGCCGTCGGCAGCTTGTCCGGCGCGGCGGGAATCGGCGGCGGCGCATTCGGCGCGAGCTTGGCGGCGGCTTCGCTGCCGGCGGGGCGTCCGATCAACGGCGATCCCGGCGGAAGCGCGGGCGCGGCGGCAGCCGGGGCACCGGCAGCGGGCGGTGCGGCGGGCTGCTGGGCCGCGGCACCTAGCGTGAAGGCACTGAGGAAGGCACCGGCCAGCAACAGGCTGCGCGGCGTCGACGGATGACTTATCATGGGCGTTACTCCCTTGGCGGAAGCCTGTTCTCTACATGCCGCACATGAGGGTGCCGCGCCGGTGGCTTTCCGGACGGCAATCTCCAATATTTTTCTGCTGAAGCGCAACCGGAAATATGCGCCAAGAAACCGCGCCAGCCGAATGGGTGGCTAGACGCCCGGCTTCATCGCGCGTCAGTGCTTCGTAACCGAGGCGCCGGGGGCATCGAGGATCGCTTCGGCGAACGGAAACTCCAGCACGATCTCGCCGTCGTCGTCGGTCACCTCGATGATCGCACTCAACAGCGCGCCGTCGGCGCCGTCGGTCTTGAGCAACTCCCGAATCATGGCGCGTGCCATTTCCCAGGCGCGATCGGGATCGACAAGCACTTCGCCGTCGGGATCGGAAATCAGCTCATCGCCGATACGGGTGTTGAAATAATATCGCGGCATCGGCGGAAACCTGGCTCCGGTTGAGGCCCCGCAACCGGAGGCCCGTCCCTATCTCACAAGTTCTTTATCCGGAGCCGGTAGCGCTCCGTCGCACCCAGAATTGTTATTCGCAGCTGTAGGAACAACCGCGAAACGTTTGATCCCACGTTGTTTTGACCGAGTTTTGACCGCGGCCCTCGCACAACACTGTGAAATCCCTTGCAGCGCAGCATAAACAAAGGGGGTTCCAGGCAAAAGATTTAACTGGCGAACTTTTTGATCCGCAGTACCTTAATCTGCAAGGACGGAATTCGTCCGGTATCAAAGGGAGAGCAAAATGGCTTGGAAGACGCCGAAAATCGTCGAAGTATCGGTCGGCATGGAAATCAACATGTATATGTGTGCCACCCGCAAGTAAGCGGTAGCGCATTTCATCTCTCACGCAGGTGGACTTCCGGGTCTGACACGTTCCCGATAGCGGGATTGTGTCCTGGGCCGGTGTCCGCCTCGCGGCGTTTTGTAGCTCAGTTTGTGTCTTCAAGTCTGGAAGCTCCAGGAGACGGATCATGCTTCGCGTCGTGGTCCTGGGCGCCGCGGCAGGTGGCGGCATCCCGCAGTGGAATTGCGGATGTCTGGTATGCCGGAAAGCACGAAGCGAAAATCGGGAATTGCAGAGTACCCAGGCCTCAATCGCGGTCAGCGCCGACGGCGCGCACTGGTACCTGATCAACGCCTCGCCCGACCTGCGTCAGCAGCTTATTGCGACGCCGCAGCTTCACCCCAAGGCCGGACAGCTCAGGCACACCCCGATCGCAGGCGTGATCCTGACCAATGGCGAAGTCGACGCGGTCGCAGGATTGCTGTCGATGCGCGAGGGCTCACCCTTCACGCTCTATGCGCATGAGCGAGTCCTTGCGATTTTGCGATCCAACAGCATCTTTAACGTGCTGGGCGCAAATAACGTAAAGCGGCAGCCGATCGAGGCCGACAAGTCGTTCGAGCCGACCCTGCCCGACGGTTCGCCATCCGGCATGGAAATTCTCCCCTTTGCGGTTCCCGGCAAGGGCGCGTGGTATCTCGAAGGCAAGGCGCATCCGGCGGGCGGCGACGCTGCGGGCGATACGCTGGGGCTTCGAATTCTGGACAAGGCAAGCGGCAAGTACTTCTATTTCCTGGCCGCCTGCGCTGACGTGACCGACGATCTCAAATCGCGCCTTTCGGGCGCTGCACTGGTCTTCTTCGACGGCACCGTGTGGCGCGACGATGAACTGATCGTCCAGGGCCTGGGCAGCAAGACGGGACAAGGGATGGGCCATATTTCAATGTCGGGCGATCGCGGCGCGATCGAGAGCCTTGCCGGCCTCGATATCGGCCGCAAGATGTTCCTGCATATCAACAACTCCAACCCCGCTCTGCTCTCGGGCTCGGACGAGCGAAAGGCCTTGGAACAGGCGGGCTGGCAGATTCCAGCCGATGGAACGGAGATCACGCTGTGAATGTCGTGGCCAAGGGGAAAATGACCGCGGAAATGACCGCTCTGTCGATCGGCAAGGGCATCACGCTCGACAGCGCCGATGAACTCGAAGCGATGCTCCGCCACATCGGTGCCACGCGTTATCACAATCTGCACCCCTTCCACCGGCTGCTGCATGGCGGCAAGCTAAAAAAGGGACAGGTGCAGGCCTGGGCGCTGAACCGCTATTTTTACCAGAGCACGATCCCGCTCAAGGACGCGATGGTGATCTCGAGGTTCCGCGACCGCGCCACAAGGGTCGAATGGCGGCACCGGATCGAGGATCACGACGGCGATATCGACTCCGAAGGCGGCATCGAGCGCTGGCTGAAGCTGACCGAAGGCCTCGGGCTCGACAGCGCCTATGTGGAATCGACCGAAGGCATTTTGCCCGCGACGCGCTTTGCGGTGGAGGCCTACGTGCATTTCTGCCGCGACAAGACGCCACTGGAGGCCATCGCCTCCTCGCTCACGGAACTGTTCGCGCCTAACCTGCATGAGGAGCGCATCTCCGGGATGCTGCAGCACTATGATTTCGTCAATCCCGATATCATGAGCTATTTCAGCCGCCGCCTGTCGCAGGCACCGCGCGACGCGGGCTTCGCGCTGGAATACGTGAAAGCCAACGCGAAGACGCCCAAGGAGCGCGAGGCGGTCTGCAATGCGCTGATCTTCAAGACCAATGTGCTTTGGGTTCAGCTTGACGCGCTGTATCATGCCTATGTCGAGGGCCACATACCGCCCGGGGCATTCGTGCCCAAAGAGGACTAGCGATCGATGGCGATGAGCCGCAACATCAGTGTCAGCGAGGCGAGCCGGCCGAAATTGCCGCGGCACGCGAAGCTGAAATTCGATGAGACACGGCAGGTCTGGGTAATCCTGGCGCCGGAACGCGTGCTGGCGCCGGACGAGATCGCTGTCGAAGTGCTGCAGCTCTGCGACGGGGTACGCCGCGTCGGCGATATGGCCGATCAGCTCGCCGCCAAATACGCGGCGCCCCGCGAGGCGATCCTGACCGACGTTATCGGGATGCTGCAGGACCTTGCCGACAAGGGTTTCCTGACCGAAGCGCGTGAGAAGACGTCATGAGCGACATTCTCGCCGATGGCAAAACAGCCGGCGCCACGCCCAGCGACGGGCTCGCGGTTCTGGAATCGCAACGTTCGACCGCCGAGACGTTCGGTATTCCCTTGGCCGTGCTCGCCGAACTGACGCACCGCTGCCCGCTGCAATGCCCCTATTGCTCCAACCCGATCGAACTCGACCGTGGCGGCAGCGAACTGACCACCGACGAATGGAAGAAGGTTTTGAGCGAGCTCGCCGAAATCGGCGTGCTGCAAATCCATTTCTCCGGTGGAGAGCCGACCGCGCGCAAGGACCTGGTCGAACTGGTGCAGCATGCGACCGATGTCGGGCTCTACAGCAATCTCATTACCTCGGCAGTGCTGCTGACCAAGGAAAAACTTTCCGCCCTGGCCGATGCCGGGCTGTGCCACGTGCAGATCAGTTTCCAGGGCAACGAGCCAATGGTGGCCGACCGCGTTGCAGGGCTGAAGAATTCTCACGAGAAGAAGATCGAAGCTGCAAAGTGGACGCGCGAGCTCGATATGCCGCTGACGGTCAACGCGGTCATGCACCGCCAGAACCTGCATCAGCTCGCCGACATCATCCAGATGGCCGTCGATCTCGACGCCGACCGGCTGGAAGTCGCCAACGTCCAGTATTACGGCTGGGCGCTGAAGAACCGCGCGGCGCTGATGCCGACGATCGAACAAATCGACGAAACCAGCCGCATCGTCGAGGAAGCCGCCGTGCGCCTGAAAGGCATTCTCGCCATCGACTATGTGGTGCCGGACTATTACGCGCTGCGGCCGAAGAAGTGCATGGGCGGCTGGGGCCGGCAGTTCTTCAACATCTCGCCCGCCGGCAAGGTGCTGCCCTGCCACGCCGCCGAGAGCATCACGGGACTGGAATTCGAATCCGTGCGCTCCAATCATTCGATCGCCTGGATCTGGCAAAACTCCGAGGCTTTCAACCGCTACCGCGGCACCGGCTGGATGAGGGAGCCGTGCAAGAGCTGCGAATTCCGCGAGATCGATTTCGGCGGCTGCCGCTGCCAGGCCTTTGCGCTGACCGGCGATGCCGGCAATACCGATCCGGCCTGCACGCTGTCGCCGATGCACGAAAAGATCTTCAAGGACGCCGAGCGCGAGGCGGCCGCGCATCAGGACCGCTTCCTTTACCGCAATTTCGCCGGCGGCACGCTGGAGACGGAAGGCGAGCATGGCGCCTGACGCCGATGCCGGCAAATCCGTCAAACGCGCCGATCCGTTTGCGCCGCTGACCTCGGAGCAACTCGTCGTCAGCGACGGCCACGACATCTATGTCGAGAGCGTCGGCCGCATCGGCGGCATTGCGGCGGTCTATCTGCATGGCGGGCCCGGCAGCGGCTGCCAACCGGACCATCGCCGGCTGTTCGATCCCGAACGTTTTCATGCGGTGCTGTTCGACCAGCGCGGCGCCGGCCGCAGCCGCCCAAAAGGCCGCCGCGAGGCCAATACGCTGCCGCATCTGATCGCCGACATGGAAGCAATCCGCGAGAAATTCGGCTTCGAGCGCTGGATGATCGTCGGCGGCTCCTGGGGCGCGACGCTGGCGCTGGCCTACGCGGAAGCGCATCCCGACCGCGTCACCGGCATCGTGCTGCGCGCCACCTTCCTCGGCACGATCCAGGAAATCGAAAACGGATTTCTCAACACACTGCCGCGCTTCTATCCCGGCCTTTACGACGACTTCATGAGCGTGCTGCCCGAAGACGAACGCGCGCAACCTATCCATGCCTATTTTCGCCGCATCCTTGATCCCAATCCTGACGTGAATATTCCAGCGGCCCGGGCCTGGGGCGAAACCGAACGCATTCTTTCCGAACACACGCCGAACCGCACACGCCTCGATCTGGCGGCGCTCAGTTCGTCGCGGGGCTTGCCGGCCACGCCGTTCATGGAAGCGCACTACTTCGCCAATGACTGCTTCATGCAACCCAACCAGTTGCTGCGCGACGCGGGCAGGCTCAAAGGCATCCCAGGGATCATCGTGCAGGGCCGTTATGACCTGCTGTGTCCACCTGCGATCTCGCATGCGCTTGGGGCGCTGTGGCGGGAGGCTGAAATCCGCTTCGTCGAAGGCGCCGGCCACACGCTGTACGATCCCGGCGTCCGCGACGCCGTGATGAAGGCGATCGCGGACGTGGCTTCCAGAATCACAAAGTAGGGATTTCCAACAATGCCGCTGGCCGGAAAAGGCATGCTGCTGACGTCGATGGATGTCGACGCCGCGCAAGAACCCGAGTTCAATCGCTGGTACGACCGCGAACACCTCGAAGAACGCGTCGCCATCGACGGCTTCCTGGAAGCCCGCCGCTATGTCGCGCATGACGGCAATCCGAAATATCTCAGCCTCTACTCCACCGAAACTTTTGAGGTGCTCGACAGCCCGGCCTATCGCACCGCGCTGGCGAACCAGACCGCATGGTCAAAGGCCAACATCGCCCGCTTCCAGAACATGATCCGGGCGGTCGCGCGCATCACGGTCAGCCAAGGCACCGGCCGCGGCGCGGCGCTTGGCATCATCCGGTTGCGCCCTTCCGGCGGCGAAGACAAACTGCGTGCTGCGCTGCGGGAGCACCTCGATCCCGCGAATCTCGACGGAATCATCTCCATGCATTTGATCGAGAGCGATCCGGCGCTGTCGAAGCCGATCACCGACGATCCCTCCGCGCCCAATCCCGGCGCCGGCGACTGGTTCATGCTGATCGATGCGACCGATGTCCGCGCAGTTCCCGCGGCAATGCTGCGCTTCGGCGGCAATATCGCATTGAAGCCGTTGATAATCTCGAGTGGCGTCTACCGGCTGATGTGGGATGTTTCGAAGAGCGATATCAGCGGCTAAGCGCGTCCGCTGCTCCGGACTGTCGCGGGCAGCTTGAGCGGCCACCCGAACCTGACGGCGCGGCCCGACAGGAAATCCCTCACCCAACGCTGCGCCGGTCGTTCGACATAGCGCCATACGAACCAGGCCAGCCACGTCATCGCCAAAACGATCGCGATCACCCACGGCACCGCATTGGCGGGCGCCTGACGGGTGAACAGCACGTAGCCAAACTGCATATGCAGGAGATAGAGCGGATAGGTCAGGCCGCCGGCCGCCAGCACGAACGCCGACGGCAGCGGAACATGACGGATGCGCGTGGCCAGGAAGATGACGGCGACGGATGCGAGGCAGATCGCCGCCACGGTCCATGCGTCGAACACGCCGCCGGTGTGCGGCGCCAGCTTCACCGCTTCGTGGATGGATTGGAATACCGCCGTGCCGATCGACAGCGCGAGCATGCCATACAGCACCGGGCCGCGGCGCCCGCGATAGAATTGGTGGATCAGCAAGCCCACCGCGAAGAAGCCGCTATAGTCCGTGAGAAACAGTTTTTCGACCAGCGGCGCGTCGAGCGTCAGCTCGTTGGCGAAGGTGATGCCGAGCCAGACCAGGATGATGGTATCGATCCGGCGCGGGAATAAGCCGGCCGCGATGAGCACGGCGACCCAGGCATAGAACATCACTTCGATCACCAGCGACCAGTAGGACGTATCCATGTAGGGCTGACCGAACGCCGTCGCTGCGATGAACAGGTTGGCGAGCCACTGCCTGAAGCTGGCATCGAAGTGCGGCGGCCCCAGAAGCACGATAGCCAGACAGGTCAGCGTCATGCAGAAGACGAAGGTCGGGTAGATCCGGCTGAAGCGGGCGATGGCGAAGCCGGTTGCTGTCCGGCCCTCGGCGGAATAGGCGATCACGAAGCCGCTGATGACAAAGAAGGCCGGCACGCCGAGAAAGCCGTACTTGGCAACCGGCGTCAGCCAGGGGAGCGCGACCTGCGGCACCCCGTGCGCAGCCGGGCCCCAGAAGCCGAAATGATAGAGCACGACGCCCAGCACGGCCACGAGCCGCAACAGATCGAGCGCTTCGACGCGCAAAGTTGGACTGGCAGACGGCGGCATGATCGGGAAGTTCCTGCACGGGAACAAATGGCAATGCCGCATCCTAGGAAGGGGCGGTGAAGGTGCTGTTAACGCAATGTCGGGTAAACCGGCGGGCGAGATTTGCCTTCTGGCAAGAATTGCTCGGTTCGGAGCAAGTCGGCACGACTAGTGCCTGCGCCAGGCAACTTCGATTCCTCCTCTCGTAGTTTTCGAAGGCCTTGATAAGGCAGATGAGAACTTCTGCTGAAGTCTCTCAGATCGCTTTCAATTGCGCTGCTAATGTTCTCTCTGAGATATCCGATGGTCGCCTTGAAAGCGCTCCTTCATCTCTGGATGCTGGGGACGACCGACCGACTGAGGATGTCATACGCATCTAATTTCCAGGTCGTCCCAAACGCTTGGTGACATTACAAGTTCCCGCTATCTTCAGCCGTAACTGGAGTTGAATGCATGGCGGAAAAGTCCGCGGGCACCGTGGCCGAGATTTTCGCTGCCTTCCTCAAACTGGGCCTCACCTCGTTCGGCGGGCCGATCGCGCATCTCGGTTACTTCAGGGCCGAATTCGTCGAACGGCGAAAATGGCTGAGCGAAAGCAGCTTCGCTGACATCGTGGCGCTCTGCCAGTTCCTGCCGGGGCCGGCTTCCAGCCAGGTTGGTTTCACACTCGGCATCCTGCGGGGCAACGGCCTGCTCGGTGGATTGGCGGCGTGGTTCGCCTTCACGATGCCGTCGGCGATCATCATGTTCGCCTTCGCGCTCGGCGCGGCCGCCTTCACCAGCCCGTTTGCCGAAGGCGTGCTCCACGGGCTCAAGCTGGTTGCTGTCGCCGTGGTCGCGCAGGCGATCTGGGGCATGGCGCAGAGCCTGACGCCGGACCGCGAGAGGGCCGCCATCGCGCTGGCGGCCGTTGCAATCGTGGTCTTCGTCGGCGGATCTTTTGGGCAGATCGGCGCCATCGCCCTTGGCGCATTGGCCGGGCTCTGGCTGTGCCGTGGCGACGGAATAGCGCCGGCCGGTCATCTCGGCTTCTCGGTATCACGGCGCGTTGGCGTCGTTTCGCTGATGCTGTTCGCGGTGCTGTTCCTGATCATGCCGCTGGTGACGGCCAAAACCGGCTCCCAGGGGCTTGCGCTGTTCGATGCGTTCTATCGTTCCGGCGCCCTGGTGTTCGGCGGCGGCCATGTCGTGCTGCCGCTGTTGCAGGCGGAAGTCGTGACGCCGGGCTGGGTCAGCAATGCGGATTTCCTGGCCGGTTACGGCATGGCGCAGGCGGTACCGGGCCCGCTGTTCACCTTTGCGGCGTATCTCGGCGCGATCGGACCCGCCCCCAACGGTCTCGCTGGCGCGGCGATCGCATTGATCGCCTTGTCGCTGGCGGGGCTGTTGCTGGTCTACGGCATGCTGCCGTTCTGGGACGCGATGCGCCTGCGCCCCACCGCGCAGGCCGCCATGCGCGGCACCAACGCCGCCGTCGTCGGCATCCTTGGCGCGGCGCTCTACAATCCGGTGTGGACCAGCGCGGTGCTCACTCCGCGCGACTTCGCCGTGGCGCTGGCGGGCTTCCTGTTGCTGACGGTTTGGAAACTGGCTCCCTGGATTGTCGTGGTCCTGCTGGGGACAACCGGCGCCATCCTGCGGCTGATCTGAACAAGACATCTTGCCTCGTGACAGCGGCTAAACCGCAAGGATCTCCTCCGCTGCGCGCGCGTCCTCCGTAAAACCTCGCATCTCCGCGATCTCCTCGAACGAAGCGCGCTCGGTGACGAGGCTGTTGATCGGCTGCGAGAGGTCGGCATAGCCAAGCGAAATGCCGCAGAACACGATGTATTCTCCGGGCAGCGCGAGATGCGCGCGTACCGTCTTGTGCATCGCCGCCCACGCCGCCTGCGGACAGGCCGAAAGGCCGCGCTCATGGGCGAGCAGTAGGATCGATTGCAGGAACATGCCGACATCTGCCCATTGCCCCTGCTCCATGGTGCGGTCGATCGACAGGATCATGCCGACCGGCGCACCATAGAAATCGAAATTCCGCGCAAACTGCAGCAGCCGCGCCATCTTGTTCTCGCGGGGGATGCCGACGGTCCCATAGAGATCCTCGGCGCATTTGATGCGGCGACGGTTGTAAGGGTCCTTCAGATTGGCCGCGTAGATTTTGTACTCCGACCCCTCGGCGGCGGGATTGGCCGCGATGCTCTGCCGCACCGCGTCGCGCAGCCGGTCGAGGTCGGGGCCCGCCATCGCGCTGAGCCGCCATGGCTGCATGTTGCTGCTCGATGGCGTGCGGCGCGCGACCTCGATGATGTCGCGGACCAGGCCGGCGGAAACGGGTCGGCTCAGATACGCGCGCGCCGAGCGCCGCTCGGAAATCGCCTGTGTGACAGCGGTCATGAGTGCAGCCTCGTGAAAATGATCGGCCGCACAGGCTTATTATAGCTATCCTCGGATTAATACGGTATGATTTCGATAACATAAATCCGAATTGAGCATGAATAAGGCCAGCTTTTCCGAAGCCGAGGCTTTTCTAGCGATAGTCGACCGCGGCGGCTTCGGCGCGGCCGCGCGCGAACTGGGTATCACTCAATCCACCGTCAGCCGGCGCATCGCCGCGCTGGAGACGCGGATCGGCAAGCGCCTCGTCGAGCGCACCACCCGCCGCGTCGCCCTGACCGAAGCAGGCCTCGCCTTCGCACATGACTTGCGCGACGTGCTGGCACGGCTCGCGGATGCCGAGGGCCGCGTGCAATCCGAAGGATCGGAGCCCGAAGGATTGCTGCGCGTGACCATGCCGACGGCCTATGGCCGCACCTCGGTCCTTCCGCGCCTCGCCGCTCTTTCCAGGCGCTATCCGCGGCTGCGCTTCGAATTCGATCTCTCGGATCGCTACGTCGATATCCTCGATGAAGGATATGACCTCGCAATCCGCATTGCCGAACCGACGCAGTCGGGCCTGGTATCCGAGCGCATCGACCGCTTCACGCTGCATGTCTGCGCCTCACCTGACTATGTGGCGAAGCACGCGCCGGTTGAACGGCCGCAGGATCTCGCCGCTCATGCCTGCATCGTGCAGCGGACCTACGCGCCCCGAAGCAAGTGGCGATTCGAATGGTCGGGCGACCTGATCGAGATCGAGATCGCGCCGCGCATCATCGTCAGCGATATGATGGCGGTGCAGTCGTTGGTGCTGGAAGGTACCGGCGTTGCCATCCTGCCGTCGTTTCTCGCGCGCGACGATCTCGCCTCCGGCAAGCTCGTCGAGGTACTCGGCGAAGCGGGCCTTCCCACGATCAACGTCTTCGCTACCTTTCCGCATCATCGCGCCAGCCTTTCGAAGATCAGGGTTCTGATCGAAGAATTGCGGCGCGGATTGATCAGGTAGCACGCATCGTAGCTGCACTGCACATGCTGCACTGCCGCATCGAGACTGCGACGCTAAGTCCGAGCTTCCATGCAATTGAAGGCTGGAGATCGCGCAAATTTGCCTTTGTGCCGCGTCTGGAATGGCTCTAATAAGATAAGCCTATGATCCAATTCAAAAACCACAAGAACGCTCGTTAAGCGCTCGCAAGCAAAACAAGGCCGCGTTTCCTTATGCGGCGCGGACAAGGTAGGAATGAAACCGACTGATATCTCGGCGCCAGACTACTTTCACAAAGTGGTCGATTGCCAATGGGCCTGCCCCGCTCACACCCCGGTTCCCGAATACATCCGTTTGATTGCCGAGGGGCGTTATAGCGACGCCTATATGATCAATTGGAAATCGAATGTGTTTCCCGGAATTCTGGGACGCACCTGCGATCGCCCGTGCGAGCCGGCGTGCCGCCGCGGCCGCGTCGAGGAAACACCGGTTGCGATCTGCCGCCTGAAGCGCGTCGCCGCCGACTTCAAGGACGACGTCAAGCACCGGATGCCGAAGCCGCTGGCGAAGAACGGCAAGCGCATTGCCCTCGTTGGCGGCGGTCCGGCCTCGCTTGCAGTCGCGCGCGACCTCGCGCCGCTCGGCTATCACTGCACCGTGTTCGATGCCGATCCCAAGGCGGGCGGCATGATGCGGAGCCAGATTCCAAAGTTCCGCCTGCCTGACACGGTGATCGACGAAGAGACCGATTACATCCTCAACCTCGGCGTCGAGTTCAAGGGCGGGCATCGCATCGATAGCCTGAAGAAGCTGCTCAACGAAAACTACGACGCGGTCTTCATCGGCTCCGGCGCCCCCCGTGGCCGCGAACTCGACATCCCCGGCCGCAAGGAAGTGGCAAGCAACATTCACATCGGCATCGAATGGCTCGCTTCCGTCTCGTTCGGCCATGTCGAGAAGATCGGACGCCGCGTGATCGTGCTCGGCGGCGGCAACACCGCGATGGATTGCTGCCGCACCGCGCGCCGGCTCGGCGGCGAAGACGTCAAAGTGATCGTGCGTTCCGGCTTCGAGGAAATGAAGGCGAGCCCCTGGGAAAAGGAAGACGCCCTTCACGAGGATATTCCGATCCTCAACTTCATGGTGCCGGTGGCATTCAAGCATGTCAGCGGCAAGCTCATCGGCGTCACCTTCCAGAAGGTGAAGGCCGAATACGACGCCAAGGGCCGCCGCAACCTGGTACCCTCGGGCGAGCCCGACCAGACCATCCCCTGCGACGACGTGCTGGTCGCGGTCGGTCAAGAGAACGCCTTCCCCTGGATCGAGCGTGACTGCGGCATCGAATTCGACAAGTGGAACATGCCGCAAGTCGACGCCAAGACCTTCGTGTCGACCAATCCGAAAGTGTTCTTCGGCGGTGACGCAGCATTCGGCCCGAAGAACATCATCTGGGCGGTCGCGCACGGCCATGATGCCGCGCTGTCGATCCACAGGATGATCTCCGGTGAAGACATCAACGAGCGGCCGCTTCCCGAAGTGCATGTTTCGTCGCAGAAGATGGGCATCCACGAGTGGAGCTACGACAACGACATCTCCGGTGACAAGCGCTACAAGGTGCCGCACCGCGACAAGGTGATCGCGCTGAAGGACATTCGCACCGAGGTCGAGCTCGGCTACGACGTAAAGCTCGCACTCGGCGAGGCGCAGCGCTGCCTGAACTGCGACGTGCAGACCATATTCTCGGCGCCCGCCTGCATCGAATGCGACGCCTGCGTCGACATCTGTCCGATGGATTGCATCACCTTCACAGAGAATGGCGAGGAAGAGGACTTGCGGCAGCGGCTGAAAGCGCCCTCGCCGCACCACGACCAGGCGCTCTATGTTGCCGAAGGGCTCAAGACCGGCCGCGTCATGGTGAAGGACGAGGACGTCTGCCTGCATTGCGGTCTGTGCGCCGAGCGTTGCCCCACCGGCGCTTGGGACATGCAAAAATACCTCATCGACATGACTCACGCGGGATCAACATGCCAGACCAAAGCCCGATCAGCAGCGTAAACGACTTCGTCGTCCGTTTCGCCAACGTCAACGGCTCGGGTTCGGCGAGCGCCAACGAACTGTTCGCGCGCTCGATCCTGCGCCACGGCGTGCCGGTGAGCCCGCGCAACATCTTCCCGTCCAACATCCAGGGTCTGCCGACCTGGTACGAGGTGCGCGTCACCGAAGCCGGCCATCTCGGCGCCCGCGGCGGGGTCGACATGATGGTGGCGATGAACCCGCAGACCTGGGACAAGGATGTCGCCTCGATCGAGCCGGGCGGCTACCTGTTCTACGATTCGACCAAGCCGATGCCGACGTCAAAATTCCGCGCCGACATCAACGTGATCGGCGTGCCGCTGACTGCGATCACCAACTCGACCTACACCGATCCGCGCCAGCGCCAGCTGTTCAAGAACATCATCTATCTCGGCGCGCTCTGCGCCCTGCTCGATATGGACCCGAAGCTGGTCGAGCAATTGATCGGCGAGCAGTACAAGGGCAAGGAAAAGCTCTTGTCGTCGAACGTCCACGCGCTGCATCTCGGCCGCGACTGGGCGCTGCAAAATTTGAAATGCCCGACAGGTTTGCGGGTGAAGAAGTCCGACAAGGTCGGCGAGCGTATCTTCATCGAAGGCAATAGCGCGGCTGCGCTCGGCGCGGTCTATGGCGGCGCCACCGTCTGCGCCTGGTATCCGATCACGCCGTCATCGTCGGTGGCGGAGGCCTTTACGAGCCACTGCAAGAAGCTGCGGCACGACCCCGAGACCGGCAAGGCGAAATATGCGATCGTGCAGGGCGAGGACGAACTGGCCTCGATCGGCATCGTGATCGGCGCGTCCTGGAACGGCGCGCGCGCCTTCACCGCAACCTCCGGCCCGGGCATCTCGCTGATGACCGAATTCATCGGCCTCTCTTACTTTGCCGAAATTCCGGCCGTGATCATGAATATCCAGCGCGCCGGCCCCTCGACGGGCATGCCGACGCGCACCCAGCAATGCGATATCATCGCCTGCGCCTATGCTTCGCACGGCGACACCAAGCACGTCCTGCTGTTCCCGGAAGACCCGGCTGAAGCGTTCGAGTTTGCGGCGCAGTCGTTCGATCTCGCCGATCGGCTGCAGACCATGATCTTCCTGATGCTCGACCTCGATATCGGCATGAACCACCGGCTGTGCCGCCCGCTGAAGTGGGATGACGCCCGGCAGTATGATCGCGGCAAGGTGATGACCGCGGAAATGCTCGACGAACCCGGCCGCGATTTCGGCCGCTATCTCGACGTCGACGGCGACGGCATTCCCTACCGCACTTATCCCGGCACGCACCCAACCAAAGGCTCGTTCTTCACCCGCGGCACCTCGCGCGACCGGTATGCGCGATACTCGGAAGAAGGCGCTGTTTACGCCGACAACATGCAGCGGCTGGTGCGCAAGTTCGAAACCGCGCAGGACATGGTGCCGCGGCCGTTGCAGGCCAACGCCGCCAAGCCGACCAAATACGGCGTGATCTATTTCGGCTCGACGGCGCCGGCGATGGACGAGGCGATCGGACTATTGGAAGCGCGCGGACATCAGCTCGACCGCATGCGCATCCGCGCCTTCCCGTTCCACTCCAGCGTGGCGAGTTTTATCGCCGACCATGATTTCGTTTACGTGGTCGAGCAGAACCGCGACGCCCAGCTGCGCCAGTTGATCGTCAACGAGAACGGCATCGATCCGGTCCGCCTGGTGCCGATCCTGCACTATGACGGCACGCCGATTACCGCGCGCTTCATCGCCAACGCCATCGGCGACCACCAGGATCATCTCAAGGTGACCCCTCTCCGCAAGGCCGTGTCATGACCTATATTGCAAAGCCAAAATTTCATCACCCCGGCCTGCCGAAGAACGACCTCGGCTACACCCACCGGGATTACGAGGGCAAGATCTCGACGCTGTGCGCCGGCTGTGGCCACGATTCGATCACTGCCTCGATTATTGAAGCCTGCTACGAACTCTCGATCGAGCCGCACCGGGTGGCAAAAATTTCCGGGATCGGCTGCTCGTCGAAGACGCCGGATTACTTCCTCGGCAATTCGCACGGCTTCAACTCGGTGCACGGCCGCATGCCGTCGGTGCTGACCGGCGCCAACCTCGCCAACCGCGACCTGATCTATCTAGGCGTTTCCGGCGACGGCGACAGTGCCTCGATCGGCTTCGGCCAGTTCGCGCATTCGATCCGACGCGGCGTCAACATGACCTATATCGTCGAGAACAACGGCGTGTACGGGCTCACCAAGGGCCAGTTCTCGGCCACCGCCGACCGCGGTTCGAAGTCCAAGAAGGGCGTGATGAACACCGACAACGCGATCGACCTGGTGGCGATAGCGCTGCAGCTCGGCGCAAGCTTCGTGGCGCGCAGCTTCTCCGGCGACAAGAGCCAGCTCGTGCCGTTGATTGCGGCCGCGATCCGCCACAAGGGCGCATCCTTCATCGACGTCATCAGCCCCTGCATCGCCTTCAACAACCACGCCGGCTCGACCAAGAGTTTTGATTACGTCCGCGAACATAACGACGCGGTGAACCGGCTTGACGTGCTGACCGGCCGCGACCCGATCACGGTCGATTACGCGCCGGGCACGGTGCAGGTGGTCGAACAGCATGACGGTACGCGGCTGGCGCTGCGCAAGATCGACGCCGACTATGACGCCAACGACCGGCTGGCGGCGATGACCTTCCTGCAGAAGCACGCCGCCAAGGGCCAGGTGGTCACCGGGCTGCTCTATGTCGATCCGGATTCGGAAGACCTCCACACCCATCTCGACACCGTCGAGACGCCGCTCAATACGCTGGAAGCCGGGGATCTGTGCCCCGGCACATCGGCGCTGGAAAAGATCAACGCCAGCCTGCGGTAGTTCTGGATCACAGCTGCAGTACCAAACCACCGTCATGCCCGGCCTTGTGCCGGGCATCCACGTTCTTGGTGACACAGCCAAGAAAGACGTGGATGGCCGGGACATCTAGCGCGAAGACGCGCTTCGCGCTTTTGCCCGGCCATGACGAGTACGAAGGCGCGTCTCGAAGGATGAAGGGCAGAATGGCCGCATGGTTCGAGACGCCGCTGACCCGGCTCCTCACCATGAGGTAGTGCCAGCCCGTTACGCTGCCGCGGCGATGGCCCGCGGGTTTGCGACGTACTCCTTCATCACCTTGCCTGACGTGTCGACCTCGACGAGCGACACGTCGTAGCTCCAGAGATCGGCAAGGTGCTGCAGCACGCGTTTGGTGTCGGCTTCGGTGAGCTGGGCGCCCTTCACCACGGTGTGACGCAGCATCAGGCGGCGATCGCCGGCAAGGTCGACATCGACCACCTCGATGTTCGGGTCGATGAAGCCGACGTCGTACTGCCGCGCCAGCTCGCGCCGCAGCCGGCGGTAGCCGCGCTCGTCGTGGATGGCGTCGACCAGGATGCCGGAGCGATCTTCCGGATCGTCATGCAGATGGAACATGCGGAAGTGCCGCATCAGCCGCGGGCTCATGAACTGGCTGATGAAGCTTTCATCGCGGTAATTGGCCCAGATGTCGCGCAACACGGCCATGGCGTCGCCGGTGCCGGCGATATCCGGGAACCACTCGCGATCCTCGGCATCCGGATTGGTGACGATGCGCTCGATGTCCTGCATCATGGCAAATCCCAGCGCATACGGATTGAAGCCGGAATAGCGCGGGTCGTCGAACTCGGGCTGGAACACGACGTTGGTGTGTGACTGCAGGAATTCGAGGAAATTGCCGTCCGTCAGCCGCCCCTGCTGGTGCAGCCGGTTCATGATGCGATAGTGAACGTAGGTCGCCGTACCCTCGTTCATCACCTTGGTCTGGCTCTGCGGGTAGAAATACTGCGCGATGTGCCGCACGATCCGCAGCAATTCGCGTTGCCAGGGACGCAGGCGCGGCGCCGTCTTCTCGAGAAAATACAGCAGGTTTTCCTGCGGCAGACCGAGCATCTGGCGGCGGTGTTCGACGTCCAGTATCGCGCTGGTCTTCGCCGGGCCGGCCGGAACGGTGCGCCACAAATCGTTGAATGCGGCCTCCTCATGGGCGCGGCGCCTACCCGCCCGCTTTTCCTCGGCGCGAAGATCGAGACTCTTCTTGCCGGGATAGCGATCGATGCCGTGCGACATCAAGGCGTGCGCGGCATCGAGCGTGTGCTCGACCGCCAGCCGGCCATGGCGTTCCTCGCAATGCGCCACGTAGCGCTTGGCGAATTCGAGATAATCGAGGATGCCGTCGGCGTCGGTCCATTGCTTGAACAGATAGTTGTTCTTGAAGAAATGATTGTGGCCGAAGGCGGCATGCGCGATCACGAGCGTCTGCATCGTCGCGCTGTTTTCCTCCATCAGGTAGGAAATGCACGGCGACGAGTTGATGACGATCTCGTAGGCCAGCCCCATCAGCCCCTTGCGATAGGATGCCTCCTGAAAGGCAAAGTGCTTGCCGAACGACCAATGCTTGTAGAACAGCGGCATGCCGACCGACGAATAGGCGTCCAGCATCTGCTCGGCGGTAATGACCTCGATCTGGTTGGGATAGACATCGAGCCCCAATTCGTCCCGCGCAACCTGCTCGCAAGCGTCGCAGATCCGCTGCAGCGTCCGGAAGTCCCAGTCGGCGCCCTCGAACAGCAATTGGTCGGTCGCGGTCATGTCCCGGTCCTTTCCTGCTGGCTACGACGCTGGAAGAGATCGTGAAACACCGGGAATATCTCGCTGCGCTCGTTGACCTTGCGCATCGATAGCGGGGCGCCGCTCGCGCGCAGGCCCTCGTAAAGGGTCCAGAGCGACGAATTGGGCATCTCGTAGGACAGGCCATTTTCCTGGCCGACCTCCAGATAGGCAAAAAACTGGCTGACCGGCAGGATCTTGTCGGTCAGGAGCCGGCTGGTGACCTCGCCGTCCGAGTAGGAATTGTCGCCGTCGGAAGCCTGCGCAGCATAGATGTTCCAGTCCGCCGGCTTGAACCGCGACCGCACGATGTCATGCATTGCCTGCAACGCACTCGACACCAGCGTGCCGCCGGAAGCCGGTCCGTAAAAGAACGTCTGCTCGTCGACCTCTTCGGCGCGATCGGTATGCCGGATGAAAACGATCTCGACGTGGCGATAGCGCCGCTTCAGGAACACGTAGAGCAGCATATAGAAGCGCTTGGCGAGATCCTTCATGTGCTCGGTCATCGAGCCGGAGACGTCCATCAGGCAGAACATCACGGCCTGCGCCACCGGCTTCGGCACGGTCTCGAAACGTCGGTAGCGGATGTCGATCGGATCGATGAACGGTATCCGTTTGATCTTCGCCTTCAGGGCTTCGATCTCGGCCATCAGCTCGGCGCGGCGGGCCTCGTCGCTGCAATCCGCCAATTCCGCCTCGAGGGCCGCCAGCACCTCCGGCCTCGGCCGCCGCAGCGCGACGCGCCGCGCCAGGGCGCGGCTTACCGTTCGGCCCACCGAAATATTCGCGGGCGAGCCGGTCGTTGTGTACCCCGCCCGGCGAATGCCCATGCTTTCGACCTCGGCCAGCTTTCGCTTGGCGAGATCGGGCAATTCCAAATCGTCCAGGAACAGGTCGACGAACTCTTCGCGGCTGAGAACGAAGCGGAACGTATCTTCGCTGTCGCCCTCGCCCGCGCCCCTGCCCTTGCCGCCGCTCGGGTTCGGCCGCGGCAGCATGTCGCCTTCGATGAACTTCTTGTTTCCAGGCAGCACCATGTCGCGCGTGCCACCCTCGCGGCGAAAGCGCGGCTCGTCCATACCATCGATCGGCACGCTGACCTCGCCGCCTTCCAGGACATCCTTGATGTCCCGGTCCTGCGACGATTTCTTCACCGCCCCCTGAACCAGCGCCTTGGCCCGGCGCAGAAAGCGCTGCCGATTTTCCAGACTCTTGCTACCCGGATTCAGGCGCCGGTCGACGATGTGAATAGCCACGGTCTCATCCGCCTCAGCCAGCCTGTTTTACGCGCATGTACCACTCGACCAGCCGGCGGACTTGCCGCTCGGTGTAGCCGCGCTCGACCATGCGTGCGACAAACTCGCCATGCTTCTTTTCAGTCTCGCCGTCCTTCTTCGAACCGAAGGAGATCACGGGAAGCAGATCCTCGACCTGGGAGAATATCCGCTTCTCGATCACTTCTCGAATCTTTTCGTAGCTGGTCCATGACGGATTCTTGCCACCGTGCTGGGCCCGCGATCGCAGCGAGAACTTGACGACCTCGTTGCGGAAGTCCTTGGGGTTGGCGATGCCGGCCGGCTTTTCGATCTTGGTCAGCTCCTGATTGAGCAGTTCGCGATCGAGCAGTTGTCCGGTGTCGGGATCCTTGAAGTCCTGATCCTCGATCCAGGCATCGGCATAATCGACATAGCGATCAAACAGGTTCTGGCCGTAGTCCGAATAGGATTCCAGATAGGCCTTCTGGATCTCATGCCCGATGAATTCGGCATAGCGCGGCGCCAGTTCGGCCTTGATGAACTCGAGGTAACGCTTCTCGACTTCGTCGGGAAGCTGTTCGCGCCGGATCGCCTGCTCCAGCGTGTACATCAGATGAACCGCGTCGGCACCGACCTCATTGGTGTCATGATTGAAGGTCGCAGCGAGAACCTTGAAGGCGAAGCGGGTCGAAACGCCGTCCATGCCTTCGTCGACACCGGCGGAATCCCTGTACTCCTGAACGCTGCGCGCCTTCGGATCGGATTCCTTCAGGCTTTCACCGTCGTAGATCCGCATCTTGGCGTACACGGTCGAGTTCTCGTGCTTGCGCAACCGCGACATCACCGAGAAGCGCGCCAGCGTTTCCAATGTGGACGGCGCGCACGGCGCAGCGGCCAGTTCGGAGCCCTGAATCAGCTTCTCGTAGATCTTCTGCTCCTCGGCGACGCGCAGACAGTACGGCACCTTGATGACGCAGATACGGTCGATGAAGGCCTCGTTGTTCTTGTTGGTCTTGAAGCTCTGCCATTCAGCCTCGTTGGAATGGGCGAGAATGACGCCGGTGAACGGGATCGCGCCGATGTTCTCGGTCCCGATATAATTGCCTTCCTGCGTCGCCGTCAGCAGCGGATGCAGCATCTTGATCGGCGCCTTGAACATCTCGACGAACTCGAGAATGCCCTGGTTGGCGCGATTGAGGCCGCCCGAATAACTGTAAGCGTCGGGATCGTTCTGGGCGTAAGTCTCCAGCTTGCGGATATCGACCTTGCCGACCAGTGACGAGATGTCCTGGTTGTTTTCGTCGCCGGGCTCGGTCTTTGCGATCCCGATCTGGCGCAGCCGCGACGGCTGGATCTTGGCGACGCGGAATTGCGAGATGTCACCACCGAAGGATTCGAGGCGCTTGTAGCACCACGGGCTCATCAGTCCGGTGAGGCGGCGGCGCGGAATGCCGTACTTCTCCTCGAGCATCGGCCCGAGCGAGTCCGGATCGAACAGGCTGAGCGGGCTTTCGAACACCGGGCTGAGCTCGTCGCCGGCCTTCAACACGTAGATGGGATGGACTTCCATCAACGACTTGAGGCGCTCGGCAAGCGATGACTTTCCGCCGCCGACAGGCCCGAGCAGATAGAGTATCTGCTTGCGCTCTTCGAGGCCCTGCGCCGCGTGGCGGAAGAAGCCTACGATGCGTTCGATCGTTTCTTCCATGCCGTAGAAGCCGGCGAAGGCCGGATAGAGCCGCATCGTCCGATTCAAAAAGATACGGCCAAGGCGAGGATCCTTGGCCGTGTCAATCATCTGAGGCTCACCGATCGCAGCTAGCAATCGTTCGGCAGAATTGGCATATCGCATCGGATCGCTTCGACACGACTCCAGATATTCCGCCATCGACATATCGGTCTGACTTCGGGCCTCGAAAGACCGGGCGAAAGCATTGAACAGAGAATCGTTGTACATGATCCGTCTCTCCATGGTCACCTGTAAATGCCGGACGCTCCCACTCGGTTCCAGTGTCGGAACGTCACAGCTTCGTTCGCGAATCACCATCAGCACATGAGCCAATTGGACACGCGAGCGACTTCACAATGCAATGCAATAGTCGTGCTAATGGCGCTTGCCTCGTAAAGATACGGTGCCATTTCGCTTCCGTTGTATCCGTGCTGCAACATTTTCACCGGGTAACTACTGAGCAGCATGTAAGGGATTTTTTAAGGATTCCGAGTGGCCGTGCCGGCTCGAATCGGCGTTGGTTTGGCGATCCCAAGCAGCAACGCTGAAAAATCCGGGGTTCTGAGCGATCCGAACGCACGGTAACGGCGCTTTTTGTGACATTCGGACGGCCAGCCCGCGGCAAATAAGGCCAAGATGAATACGCATTCATTTGGCGACCCGCGCGTTGAACGTGGCGGCCGCCAACTGCAACTAAAGTAACATGGCGCGCGTTTAGCCCGAGTCTGCCATGAAATAGGCCTGCATCGTCGCCGCCATTGCCTGCGTCGTCGCAGCCCATGCCTGTGACGCCCAGGAGGGCGTCGACAAAGCCAAAGCCACCGCTTTCGATGCCCAAATGTTCGGCGGCCCGCTCCGGCAAAAGACCTATGCCTGCTTCGTGCGTCGTTATGACACCGGTCATCCGGCGGAGCATCCGAAGCAGAAGGTCAGCGCGACGAAGCTTTTGGTTACGGCCGAGGACGCGCCGGAAGAGAAGACCGTCAATTGCTCGTTCCGCCTCGGCTTCAAATATCGCCACCGCGCCGGCAATTTCGATCCCAGCGGCTGCTGCCATCACATCGTCGCCGACGACGCCAGCAACGAATTGGTCGCCGGTGCCGACGACAGGATTTTCCGCGTTGATCGCGCCGATCTGCACGAATGCTCCGGGTTGGTGACGGGTCGCAAGGAGCTTGCGGCACTCCGGCACAAGTGAGCCATCCTACATAAGTTGGTATGCCTCACTACTTTGGTCTGTGACCCGCACCACTTTGGCCGGAGAGATTTCATTCATCGACGCAATATCCTGTGGGCGCGATTTCGGCTTTCGGCGCAGCCTTTGCCGCATCCCACGCCAGCGCGGCTACCGACGCCGCACCTTCGGCGAAATTGAAAGTGGTCTATCACCTCACCGATCTCGACAAGGTCAGCTTCGCACTGGGCAACAGCCGGCCTCGAACTCAGTCTGCAGCAACACCATGAAGTCGCAGCATGTCACGCTGAAGGACTTGCTGCCGGGCTTTGTTGCCGCCGAGCGCGGCGGCGTGGTGCGGATCGCCGAGCTGCAATCGCAGGGTTATCTTTACCTCCGACCTTGAAACGTTACCGACGGACGTGAAGCTTCCACGTCAACCGCTCATTTGGGCGATCTGGTCGCCGTACTTTCGCCCGCTCCGCGCGCCGATGCCGGCCGCTTCAGCCGTGGTCTGGCCAAACGCGCAGGGCACACAAAAGCACGAGGCTGGCAGGCGACGAAAAACTGCGCATGACGGCCTCCTTCACGACTTCGTGCTTGTGCCCATTGGTGTCACAATTCGGGAAGCCGGTTCGACCGATCCGCTGGGATCGAGGCCGGCAGAACCAGCCATTTTCGGGATCGAACCGACACCCATGACGTTATCGTCCCGGACCGCCCCATTCCGTCCAGCAGCATTCCCAACCAAATGTTGACTTTCCGGCCCTGCCCCCGAAAGTGCCGGAAACCCAAAACCGACCGAACAGAACAGGCACCATGAATCCCGTCAAAGCACTCGAAAACCATGGCCAGGCGGTCTGGCTGGACTTCCTTGCCCGCGGCTTCGTCGCCAAGGGCGACCTCAAGGCGCTGATCGATACCGACGGCGTCAAGGGCGTGACGTCGAACCCCTCGATCTTCGAAAAGGCGATTGGCAGTTCGGACGAGTATGACGGCGCGATCGGTCATGCGCTAAAGGCTGGCGACCGCCCCGTCGCCGACCTGTTCGAGGCGGTGGCGATCGAGGACATCCAGAACGCCGCCGACGTGCTGCGGCCGGTTTACGACCACTTGAATGGCAGCGACGGTTTCGTCAGCCTCGAGGTCTCGCCCTATCTGGCGATGGATACCAAGGGAACCATCGCGGAAGCCGAACGGCTCTGGAAGGACGTCAAGCGGCAAAACCTGATGGTGAAGGTGCCGGCCACGCCGGAAGGGCTGCCCGCGATCGAACATCTGATCGGCGAAGGCATCAGCATCAACATCACGCTGCTGTTCTCGCAAGAGGTCTATCGCGAGGTAGCCGAGGCTTACATCGCGGGCCTCGAAAAATACGTCGCCAAGGGCGGCGATCCCGCGCCTGTCGCCAGCGTTGCGTCGTTCTTCGTCAGCCGCATCGATACCGCGGTCGACAAGCAGCTCGACGACAAGATCGCAAGAGCCAATGACCCAAGCGAGAAGGAGCGACTGAGCGCGCTGAAGGGCAAGGTCGCCATCGCCAACGCCAAGCTCGCCTATCAGGACTACAAGCGGCTGTTCGCCGGCCCCCGCTGGGAGAAGCTCGCGGCCAAGGGCGCAAAGCCGCAGCGGCTGTTGTGGGCATCCACCGGCACCAAGAACAAGGACTACAGCGATGTGCTGTATGTCGAGGAATTGATCGGGCCCAACACCGTCAACACCGTGCCGCCGGCAACGTTGGATGCATTCCGCGACCATGGCAAACCCCGCGACAGCCTCGAGGAGAATATCGAGGACGCAAGCCGCGTGCTGGAAGAACTCGAAAAGGCCGGCATCTCGCTCGATGCCATCACGGCCGAACTGGTCAGGGACGGCGTCAAGCTGTTTGCGGATGCCGCCGACAAGCTCTACGGCGCGGTTGCGAGCAAGCGCGCGGCTTCGCTCAGCGGCGGCATCGACCGGCAGCAACTCGCGCTCGGCGACGGCATCAGGAAGGCCGTCGAGAAGAGCACCGAGGATTGGCGCGCGTCGGCGACAATCCGCCGCCTGTGGCAAAAGGACAACTCGGTCTGGACCGATGACGACGAGAACAAATGGCTGGGTTGGCTGAACAGCCCCGCGGCCGCCGACGTCGCCGACTACGAGGATTTTGCCCGCCGCGTGAAGGGGCAGAATTTCAGCGATGCGGTCGTGCTCGGCATGGGCGGATCGAGCCTCGGGCCGGAAGTGCTGGCGGAAACGTTCGCCAAAAAATCCGGTTTCCCGAAGCTGCACGTGCTCGATTCCACCGACCCCGCACAGGTGCGCGCGATGGAGGATACGGTCGATCTCGCCCACACGCTGTTCATTGTCTCCAGCAAATCGGGCGGCACTACCGAGCCGAACGTGATGAAGGATTATTTTTTCGATCGCGTCGCCAAAACCATCGGCAAGAACAAGGCCGGGCACCGCTTCATCGCCGTCACCGATCCCGGCTCGTCGCTGGAGAAGACCGCGATCAGCCAAGGCTTTGCCCGCATCTTCCATGGCGATCCCGCGATCGGCGGGCGCTACTCCGTGCTATCGCCGTTCGGGCTGGTGCCGGCAGCTGCCGCCGGCATCGACGTTCGCAGCCTGATCACGCATGCGCTTGCGATGGTGCGCTCTTGCGGCGCCGACGTGCCGCCGCACGAAAATCCCGGCGTACAGCTTGGGCTCGCGATGGGACTTGCCGGCCTCGAAGGCCGCGACAAGGTGACGATTACCTCGTCGGAGAAGGTCGCCGATTTCGGCGCCTGGGCCGAGCAATTGATTGCCGAATCCACCGGCAAGGACGGCAAGGGTCTGATCCCGATCGACGGCGAGCCGCTCGGCGATCCCTCGCTTTACGGCAACGACCGCTTCTTCATCGACATCCGAACCGAAGGCGAGGACGACGCCTCGCATGATGACCGGCTCAAAGCGCTCGAAGCGGCCGGGCATCCCGTGGTCCGCATCGTCATGAAGTCGATCGACCACATCGGCCAGGAATTTTTCCGCTTTGAGATGGCTACCGCCGTGGCCGGCGCGATCCTCGGCATCAACCCGTTCAACCAGCCTGACGTGGAAGCAGCCAAGATCAAGACCCGCGAACTGACGGCTGCGTTCGAGAAGACCGGCGCGCTGCCTGCGGAGAAGCCTGTCATTTCGACCGATGAGGCTGATCTCTACACCGACGCGCACAACGCCGCCGAGCTGCGCAAGGCCGGCGCCGACGGCACGCTCGGTTCGTGGATCAAAGCGCATCTTTCGCGTTCCGAGAACGGCGACTATGTCGCCCTGCTCGCCTATATCGCGCGAGATCCCGGCACGATCGGATCGCTGCAGAAGATGCGGCTTGCCGTGCGCGACACGCGTCACGTCGCAACCTGTGCCGAATTCGGCCCGCGCTTCCTGCACTCCACTGGACAAGCCTACAAAGGCGGGCCCGACAGCGGCGTGTTCCTGCAGATCACGGCCGACGATGCCGAGGATTTGCCGGTGCCCGGCCAGAAGGCGAGTTTCGGCATCATCAAGGCGGCGCAGGCGCGCGGCGATTTCGACGTGCTCACCGAACGCGGGCGACGCGCGCTGCGCGTTCACCTCAAGGGTGACCTCGGATCGGGATTGTCTGCACTCGACGCCGCGATTGCGGAAGCGCTCAGCTAGGGAAGTCAGAATATGCAACTCGGCATGATCGGGCTCGGCCGGATGGGCGGCAATATCGTCCGCCGGCTGATGAAGAACGGCCACACCGCCGTGGTCTATGACAAGGATGCGAAGGCGGTGGCCGGCCTCGCCGGCGAAGGCGCCGTCGGCGCCGACACGCTGGAAGATTTCGTGGCGAAACTGGAGAAGCCGCGCACCGCCTGGGTGATGCTGCCGGCCGGCAAGATTACCGAAGCGACCATCGACGCATTGGCAAAGCTGATGCAGCCCGGCGACGTCATCATCGACGGCGGCAACACGTTCTGGCAGGACGACGTCCGCCGCGGCGCAGCGCTGAAGGCACAGGGCCTGCATTATCTCGACGTCGGTACCAGCGGCGGCGTCTGGGGCATCGAGCGCGGCTATTGCATGATGATCGGCGGCGACAAGCCGGTGGTCGACCGGCTCGATCCGATCTTCAAGACATTGGCGCCCGGGATCGGCGATATCCCGCGCACGCCGGGGCGTGACGGCCGCGACCCGCGCATCGAGCAGGGCTACATCCACGCCGGCCCGTCCGGCGCCGGCCACTTCGTCAAGATGATCCACAACGGCATCGAATACGGCCTGATGCAGGCCTATGCCGAGGGCTTTGACATCCTGAAGAACGCCAATATCGACGCGTTGCCGCCGGAGCATCGCTTCGACATGAACATCGCTGATATCGCCGAGGTATGGCGGCGCGGCAGCGTGATCCCGTCCTGGCTGCTCGATCTCACATCCTCCGCGCTCGCGGAAAACCAGACGCTCGATAATTACTCGGGCTTTGTGGAAGATTCCGGCGAGGGACGCTGGACCGTCAACGCCGCGATCGATGAAGCCGTGCCGGCGGAAGTGCTGACGGCGGCGCTCTACACGCGCTTCCGTTCGCGCAAGGATCACACCTTTGCGGAAAAGATCCTGTCTGCGATGCGGGCCGGTTTCGGCGGCCACAGAGAGCCGCCGAAAAAACCTGATGCGAAGGCCTGAGCAGTCATGGCGGTCGGTCAGATAGCGCAGAAGAAACCCGATCCCTGCTCCTTCGTCATTTTCGGCGTAACCGGCGACCTCGCGCACCGGCTGGTCGTGCCTGCGCTCTATAACCTTGCCGCCAGCGATCTCCTGCCGGACCGGTTCTGCCTGGTCGGCGTCGCCCGCAAGGGCACGACGAGCGACAAACTGCGCGACAGCCTGATGAAAGGTCTGCGGCAGTTTGCGACCCGTGCCGTGGACGATGCGATCGCGCAGCGCCTCCTGGCATGCGTGACCTGCGTCGAGGCCGACCCGAGGGAGCCTGAATCATTCGACACCATGAGCAAACAGCTCGACGAACTCGAAGCCACGCGAGGCACCGGCGGCAACCGCCTGTTCTATCTGGCGACGCCGCCCGACGCGTTCCTGCCGATCAGTCGTGAACTCGGCCGCACCGGCATGCTGGCGGAGAACGGGGCATGGCGGCGGCTGGTGGTGGAAAAGCCGTTCGGCACCGACCTCGCTTCGGCAAAAGCGCTCAACAGTGAATTGCTCAAACTGGTCGAAGAGCACCAGATCTATCGGATCGATCATTACCTCGGCAAGGAGACGGTGCAGAACATCCTGGTGTTGCGCTTCGCCAATGGCATGTTCGAGCCGATCTGGAACCGTAACCATATCGACCATATCCAGATCACCGTCGATGAAAAACTCGGCGTCGGGCATCGCGGCAGCTTTTACGACGCGACCGGCGCGTTGCGCGACATGGTGCCGAACCATCTGTTCCAGTTGCTGTCGCTGGTCACAATGGAGCCGCCGGTGAAGTTCGACGCCCATTCGGTGCGCTCCGAAAAGGCCGAAGTGCTTTCCGCAATCCAGCCCCAGAGCGAGCAAGAGGCGCTGCAAAATTCCGTGCGCGGCCAATACCGGGGCGGCAGGATTGGCGATACCGAAATCGACGACTATCGCAAGACCCCCGACGTCGCGCCCACCAGCACCACCGAGACCTATGCCGCGCTGAAGCTGACCATCGACAACTGGCGCTGGGCCGGCGTGCCCTTTTACCTGCGCACTGGTAAGGCGCTCGGCGTCAAGCGCACCGAAATCGCCATCAAGTTCAAGCAGGCGCCGTTCGCGATGTTCCGCGACACGCCGGTGGACCGGCTGTCGCAGAACTACCTCATCATCTCGACCGAGCCGACCGAAGGCATCGCGCTGCAGTTCAACACCAAGGTGCCGGGGCCGAACATCAACATCGACGGCGTCGAGATGAAGTTCCGCTACAAGGATTACTTCAAGGCCGAACCTTCTACGGGCTACGAGACGCTGATCTATGACTGCATGATCGGCGACAACATCCTGTTTCAGCGTGCCGACAGCGTCGAGGCCGGCTGGCAGGCGGTGCAGCCGTTCCTCGATGCATGGAAGAAGGCAGGCGGCAAGGGGTTGAAGGTCTACGAACCGGGCAGCGAAGGACCGGAGGAAGCCAACGATTTGCTTGAACGCGACGGCCGAAGCTGGCGAAAGCTCGGGTGAACCATGGCCGCGAACGACAATCGCCGTGTGATCACGGTCGCCGATCCGGCGGCGCTGGCGGCCACCGCCGCCGAACATGTGCTGGCCACGACAGCCGCCAACAGCGGCCGCGTGGCGATCTGCCTGACCGGCGGATCGAGCCCGAAGCAGCTCTACCAATTGCTTGCGACCGAGGCCTATCGCAGCCGGATCCCGTGGCAGCGCGTGCACTGGTTCATCGGCGACGAACGCTTCGTGCCGGCCGATGACCCGCTCAACAACATGGGCATGGCGCGAACGGCTTTCCTGGACCGATGCGCACCGCCGGCAAACATCCATCCGATTCCGACCGCGACCGCCGACCCCACCGATCCTGACCTGGGCGCCACGCTTTACGAACAGGAACTGAAGTCGTTTTACGGGGCAGACACGCTCGATGAAGCCCGGCCGCTGTTCGATCTCGTGCTGATGGGCGTCGGTCCGGACGGCCACACCGCGTCGTTGTTTCCCGGCGATCCCGCGCTCGACGAGACCGCGCGCTGGGTCGTCGGCGTGCCCAAAGCGAATATCGAGCCGTTCGTCCCGCGGATCAGCCTCACGCTGCCCACCCTCGCCTCCTGCCGCGAAATGCTGTTCGAGGTTGCAGGCATCGATAAGCGTGCGATCTTGACGCGGCTCTTCGCAGCCGAGAACCTGCCCGCCAACCGCGCGCGGTCCACCGGCGAGACGGTCTGGCTGGTGGACCGAGCCGCGATTCCGGAGAATTTTGGTGGGCAGTAACACTCCTTGTGCGCTGGTGGTGATGGGCGTCTCCGGCTCGGGCAAGAGCACCATCTCCGATCATCTCGCCAGGCGACTCGGCTGGCGCTACGAGGACGGCGACAGGTTTCACCCGGCAAGCAACGTCGCGAAGATGAGCGCCGGCCATCCCCTGACGGACGAGGACCGCTGGCCGTGGCTGCAGGCGATTGCCGACGAGATCGACCGCCTCTCGGCCGCCGGTGAGCGCGCCGTCATCGCCTGCTCGGCGCTGAAGCGGGCCTATCGCG
Organism: Bradyrhizobium sp. URHC0002; assembly: GCF_054059515.1. Lineage (NCBI taxonomy): Bacteria > Pseudomonadati > Pseudomonadota > Alphaproteobacteria > Hyphomicrobiales > Nitrobacteraceae > Bradyrhizobium > Bradyrhizobium sp. URHC0002. Next base: position 8,692,652 of record NZ_JBSSCF010000001.1, read on the forward strand.
ACATCCTCGTGCACGGCCGCGACGATGTCCGCATCGTCTTTCTCGACGGAACGCAGGATCTGATCGCCGCCCGGCTCGCGGCGCGCAAGGGGCACTTCATGCCGCCGGGCCTGCTCGCCAGCCAGTTCAAGACGCTGGAGCGGCCGGGCACGAACGAGCGGCCGATCATTGTATCGATCGACGCGCCGGTCGAGAGAATCGTGGATGACATCGTCAGTCAATTGAACCTGGTTGCGCAATGACCCGTATCTCGCTTGTGGTTTCCGACGTCGACGGCACGCTGCTGACCAAGGACAAAATCCTGACCGATGGCGCCAAGGCGGCAGTACGGAAACTGCACGAGGCCGGCATCGGCTTTACCATCGTCTCCAGCCGACCGACCATCGGCATGGGCTTTCTGATCGAGCCGCTTTCGATCACGCTTCCCCTCGGCGCCTTCAACGGCAGCTCGATCGTCGACGACAAGCTCAGGCCGATCGAGCAGCACTTGATCGCCGCTGCGGTAGCGCAACGCAGCCTCGACGTACTCAATGCGTTCGGCGTCGATATCTGGCTCTTCACCAACGACCGCTGGTACACGCGCAGTCCCGACGGCGAATACGTCCCGCACGAGAAACGCGCGATCAAGGCCGATCCGACCATCATCGCGGATTTCACGCCGCATCTCGGAGCGGCATGCAAGATCGTCGGCGCCAGTTCGGACGCGGCACTGCTGCAGCGTTGCGAGGTGGCGATGAAGCAGGCGGTCGGGCATGAGGCCACGGCCGTCCGTTCGCAAACCTATTATCTCGACATCACCCCGCCCGGCCATGACAAGGGCACCTTCGTGGAGGCCATTGCGAAGCGGCTGGGCATTCCGAGCGGCGCAATTGCGACGATCGGCGACATGGAGAACGACCTGCCGATGTTTGCCAAAAGCGGCGTCTCGTTTGCGATGGGAAATGCCGCCGACAACATCAAGCGGCACGCGACGCATGTGACCGACAGCAACGAGCACGACGGGTTTGCCGCCGCGATCGAGACGGTGCTGCGGCTCGGATAAGGGTTCCTCACGCGAACCGGCATCCACTCCGGATCGGGACCGGGGCAGGCTTTCGCTCGAAAACGCCATGCTCCGCCGTATCAAGCCTGCGTGAAGGATAAATCGAGGAGTTCTCAAAGTCTTTGCGCAGCAAATCCGCTTCTGTTGGCCGCCACGATCGGCAAGCGCGAGCCGGTGTCCGACCGCCTCCTCCCATGAAGGCAGGTTCACCCCAGCCCGGGCCTGCCGCGGCGAAGACGGGTGCCGGCTCGCGCAACTTGCCGGTTAAGTAACGCAAGACCGTAGGGTGGGCAAAGCGGAGCGTGCCCACCATCGTGAGCGAGCGTGAAATGGTGGGCACGTCGCTGTCGCTCCTTTGCCCACCCTACGAACTTTGCACCCTTGCGCAAACGCTTCGCGTTTGTCGCAGGCAATGACGCAGAGAGCTATTTCGAGCGCTGCACCGCCGGCTTCTCGGTCGGCGTCTTCGCCGCGCAGAGATTATGCGCGGTGTTGATCAGCGCGATATGCGTCAGCGCCTGCGGGAAATTGCCGGTCTGGCGGCAGGCGGCCGTATCATACTCCTCGGCCAGCAGGCCGAGATCGTTGGCAACCGCGACCACGCGGCTAAACAGCTCCTGCGCGTGAGCGAGTTCACCCGCCAGCACATAGGCGTCCGCCAGCCATAGCGTGCAGGCCAGAAACGCGCCTTCGGCCGGTTGCTGCTCCGATTCGCGGGGATCGTGCCGCAGCACAAAACCGTCGCGCATCAGATACCGTTCGACCGCGGCGAGCGTGCCGCGGACGCGCGGGTCTTCCGGCGGCAGGAAGCCGACCGACGGCAGCAGCAGGATGCTGGCATCGAGCATCTTCGAACCGTAGGACTCGACGAACGAGTTCAATTCGAGGTCAAATCCCCGCGCGCAGACATCGATGTGAATGCTCTCGCGGAGCGCGCGCCACTTCGCAAGCGGCGCCTTGAAGCCGAACGTCTCGGCGCTCTTGATGCCGCGGTCGAACGCGACCCAGGTCATCACCTTCGACGAGACATAGTGCTTGCCATCGCCGCGCATCTCCCAGATGCCGTGATCGGGCTTGTCCCACTCCTCGGCAAGATGCTCGAGCACCGTGCATTCCACCGCCCAGGTGCTTGCATCCAGTTCAAGCTTGGCCGTGCGCCATTGATGGAAGGCGTCGATCAGTTCGCCGTAGACGTCGAGTTGCAGTTGTGCATGCGCGGCGTTGCCGACCCGCACCGGTTGCGCGCCTTCGTAGCCGGGCAGCCAGGCAGCCTCCCATTCCAGGAGACGCCGCTGGCCCATGATGCCGTACATGATCTGCATGTTGGCCGGAGAACCCGCCGCCGCCCGCAACAGCCAGCGGTGCCAGGCGGAAGCTTCCTCGGTATAGCCCGAGTTGATCAGCGCGAGCAGTGTGAAGGTGGCGTCGCGCAGCCAGCAGAAGCGATAATCCCAGTTGCGGTCGCCGCCGAGCTTTTCCGGCAGTGAGGTCGTTGGAGCTGCAACGATGCCGCCGGTCGGCGCATAGGTCTGCGCCTTCAGCGTAATCAGCGAGCGCATCACGAGGTCGCGGTATTCGCCTTCATAGGTGCAGCGGCTGCACCATTCGGTCCAGAACGCCTTGGTGTCCTGCAAGGCGTCTGCAGGATTAATCGGCTTCGGCACCGGCAGATGCGAAGGGCCGTAGGTGAGCACGAAGGGGACGGTGTCACCCTCGCCTACCTCGAAATCGGCGACCGTCGTCAGGTCCTCGCCGCGGGTCTCGACCGGCGTCCGCAACACCGTCATGTCCTGCCCGCAGATCGCCAGCAGCGCCGAACCATCCTCGCTTTTCTTGACCCAGGGAATATCCACGCCGAAGCCGAAACGGATCACCAGTTGCATGTGCATCCTGACCCGGCCGCGAACGCCGCGCACCAGCCGCACCACATCGGAGGCGTTGCCGCGCGGCGGCATGAAATCGATCAGGTCGACCGCACCGCCAGCGGTCTCGAACCGGGTCTGAAGGATCAGGGTGTCATCCCAATAGCGGCGCGAGGTGCCGGTAATCTCGCCCACCGGTGCGATCTGCCAGCGGCCGTGCTTCTCGCTGCCGAGAAGGGCTGCAAAGCAGGCGTCGGAATCGAAGGCCGGCCAGCACAGCCAGTCGATCGATCCGTTCCGGCCGACCAGCGCTGCGGTTTCGCAGTCTCCGATCAGCCCATAGTCTTCGATACGACACGGCACGGTGCTTCACCGCCTGATCAGATCGCGGCGCGCGACCGCTCATGGGTTGCCGCCTTGAGCGCGGCGACGTCAACTGTGGATGTCATTTCCTCGATCGGCACCGGAAGCCGCCGCCGCCAGTTCGGATGCTCGTTGACGGTGCCGGGGATGTTGGGCTGGTCCACCACCCCGAGCAGATCCTCCAGCGAGATCGCGAGCAGCCGCGACCTGGTGCGCGCCAGAAAATTCGCCACCGAATAGAGATCGTTGCGGTCGATGGTGTGATGACGGAGCACGTCGTCGAGCATCGCCAGCGCACGCCAGCGCGCATCGTCGGTCTCGCCCGGATCGATGCCGAGCGAGCGCTTCAGCTTGAGATCGCCGAACGAGCGCCAGCCGGCATAGGTCGAGAGATCGTGGGTGTTGAACGTGACGAGCGCATTCGTCAAGTAGTGGTCGATATGGCGGAACGAGCCGCCGTCGTCGCGCTCGAACATCATCACGAGATACGACCAGATGCCCCAATCGGCGATCTGGTCGCGAAAGCCCTCCGGCACGGTGCCGAGGTCTTCACCAATCACGACGCAGCGGTTAGCGATGCTTTCCTGCGCGGTCACCGCCAGCAGCGCCTCGAACGGCATCTGGACGTAGACGCCGTCGCGTGCGGTGAAGCCTTGCGGCACCAGATAGAGCCGCTTCAGCCCGAGCACATGGTCGAGCCGGATGGCGCCGGCGTGGCGCATCGAGGCGCGCAGCATGTCGCGGTATGGCGCAAAGGACTGAAGCTCGAGCCCAACGGCATTGAACCCGGCAAGGCCCCAGGTCTGGCCGGCGGTGTTGAGCGGATCGGGCGGCGCGCCGACGCCGAGATGGCGGGATATCGCGACCTGCTCGTTCCAGGCATCGAAGCCGTCGGCCTGCACGCCGACCGCGACGTCGAGATAGAGCCCGACCTTCATGCCGAGTTGCTTCGCCAGATCGGCGGCGGCCCCCAACTGCCGGTCGGCAGTCCATTGCACGAATTCGACGAACTCGATCTCGCTGGCGTCCGCGCCCTGGCGCAGGGCCGCGCATCTGGAATCGTCCGGCACCCGCCAATCTTCCGGCCATTCCCACCACGGCTTGCCAAATTTGTGCCGGAGCACCTCGAAGCAGGCAAAGTGCGACAGCAGGGTGCCGCGCTCGGCGCGGAATTTGTCAAAATCCTGTTGGCGGCCCGGCTTGGCGTTGGTCTTGAAAGCAGCAAAGGCCGTGCGAAGCCCCCGCCACTTCAAGGCGGCGACGCCGACGTAATCGACGGCATCGCCTGCCCGCACCAGCGCCAACGCCTCGCTTGTTTCGGAATCCGGCTGGAATTCGGGAAGCTTTTCAACGTCGATATAGAGCGCGTTGAGAAACAGCCGGCTGTTCGGCGAATAGGGGCTGCAATCGCCCGGGCGATCGTCGAACAGGGCATGCAGCGGATTGAGGCCGACGCCGTCGGCACCGAGATGATCGGCGAGTTCGATCAGGCTGGCGAGATCGGTGAAGTCGCCCATGCCCCAGTTGCGCGCGGAGCGGACGCCGTAAAGCTGGGCCGCGAGCAGCCAGCAGCGGTCGAACTCGCCACCAAATGCCCGTTCCGGCGCCGAAATCAGCGGCACGTCCTCTGTGGTCGTGGCGTCGCTCACCTGAAGCCGGTAGACGCCAGGCGGCAGGTCTCTGGGCCAGTCGATGGCGTGATCCGAGCTCTCGCCCTTGGCGATAACCCCCGAGTCCGCAACGATTTTCCACGCCACCGGAAGCCTGGCTGTAGCCGGGAGCTCGGTTCGCGACGGCCGGCCCGAGCGGACCACGACCGGCTGGCCGACCAGCGGTCCCGGAGCCTGCGGCGGCAGGGCATCCAGGATGATTTTGAGCGCGGCCGCGTCCGTCACACGGCGGTGACCCTGGCCGTCCAGGAACTCGGTCTGGATTCCCTGGGCCTTGGCTTGAGCAAAAAGGTCCATTCGGCACGTACTTTGCACGCAAACATCAAACCGATGTCGCGAAATTGTCCAATTAAGGGAAGGAGATAGAGGGTGTCTAACGCTCGGGCCCATCAACGGTTCCAAGGGAACCAAAGCGAGTCGAGCGGCTTTCTATCTCAGTTCGAAACGTCTCCCGTTTCTGAAACGAAACGGGCACGTCATTTCCATGGCAGTGGCATCACCGTGAACAAAAAAGCGCAAACCGCCGAGAGCTCTAACGCCGGCGTCTCCCTTCCTATCGACGGCGCCTATCCGCTCAATCCGGGTGGCAGCCTTGTGGGCGAAGCAAAGGGGGTGCCAGCCATTGAGGCCGTCACCGACGAGCTCTGGTACAAGGATGCGATCATCTACCAGCTGCACGTCAAGGCCTTCGCCGACAGCAACAATGACGGCATCGGCGACTTTGCCGGGCTGACCGAGAAACTGGGCTATCTGCAGGATCTCGGCGTCACCACGCTGTGGCTGTTGCCGTTTTACCCCTCCCCCGGGCGCGACGACGGCTACGACATCGCCGATTACGGCGACATCAATCCCGATTTCGGGACGATGAAGGATTTCCGCCGCTTCATCCAGGAAGCCAAAAAGCGCGGATTGCGGGTCATCACCGAGCTCGTCATCAACCACACCTCCGACCAGCACGACTGGTTCAAGCGCGCCCGCCGCTCGGACCCGAATTCCTCAGCCCGCAACTGGTATGTCTGGAGCGACACCGACCAGAAATATCCGGGCACGCGGATCATCTTCACCGATACCGAGAAATCGAACTGGACCTGGGATCCGGAAGCCGGCCAGTTCTACTGGCATCGCTTCTTCTCGCACCAGCCCGACCTCAATTTCGACAATCCGCGCGTAGTGAGCGCGCTGGTGCAGGTGATGAAGCGCTGGCTCGACACCGGCGTCGACGGCTTCCGCCTCGACGCCATCCCCTATCTCTGCGAGCGCGATGGCACCAACAACGAGAACCTGCCCGAGACGCATGAGATCATCCGAGGGCTGCGCCGCGAGCTCGACAATTACGCCAAAGGCAAGGTGCTGCTGGCCGAGGCCAATCAATGGCCGGAGGACGTGCAGGAATATTTCGGCCGCGGCGACGAATGCCACATGGCCTATCACTTCCCGCTGATGCCGCGCATCTACATGGCGATCGCACAGGAAGACCGCTTCCCGATCACCGACATCCTGCGCCAGACGCCGGATATCCCGGGCAACTGCCAGTGGGCGCTGTTCCTGCGCAATCACGACGAGCTGACGCTGGAAATGGTCACCGACGTCGAGCGCGACTATCTGTGGTCGACCTACGCCAACGATCCCCGGGCGCGCATCAATGTCGGCATCCGCCGGCGGCTGGCGCCGCTGATGGACAATGACCGGCGCAAGATCGAATTGATGAACTCGCTGCTGTTCTCGTTCCCGGGCACGCCGATCATCTATTACGGCGACGAGATCGGCATGGGCGACAACATCTATCTCGGCGACCGCAACGGCGTCCGCACCCCCATGCAATGGACGCCGGACCGCAATGGCGGCTTCTCCCGCTCCGACCCGGCGCGGCTGTACGCGCCGACCATCATGGATCCGGTCTATGGCTATGAGGCGGTCAATGTCGAGGCGCAGTCGCGCAGCCTGTCCTCGCTGCTCTCGGCCACCAAGCGGCTGATCGCGGTCCGCAAATCGACGCTCGCGTTCGGCCGCGGCACCATGACGTTCATCCGCCCGGAGAACCGCTCGGTGCTGTGCTATGTACGCCAGTATCAGGGCGAAGTTATCCTGTGCGTCGCCAACCTGTCGCGATCGGCGCAGGCGACCGAACTCGACCTTTCCGCCTACAAGGACCGCATCCCGCTGGAAATGCTCGGCCGCACCCGCTTCCCGCCGATCGGCGAACTGCCCTACATGATCACGCTGTCTCCTTATGGCTTCTACTGGTTCGAACTGCAGGAGCGCGACAAATCGGAGCCGCTGCCGCAGCGCGCGGTGCCCGAGTTCGAAACGCTGGTGGTGCCGCTGAACGCGACATGGGTGTCGCTGGCGCGCGAGCGCGGCGTGTTCGAGCGCGACGTGCTTCCGGGGCATCTGGCGCGCAGCCGCTGGTATCCGGAACGATCGCCCAAGGCGATCCGTCCGACCCTGACTTCGGCCATTCCATTCTGCGACATCGGCGACAACCGGCCATGGCTCGCCCTCTTCGAGACGACACAGCGCGGCGTCAACACGCGCTACGTGCTGCCGCTGCAGATCGAATGGGTGCGCTTCGATCGCGAGCGCTACAACCCGCATGCACTGGCCGCGGTTCGGCAAGGCGCCCGCGAAGGCACCCTGCTCGACGTCGCCACCGACCAGATCTTCATCGCGCTATTGTTGCGCAATCTGCAGCAATCGCTGACGCTCGACGAGAGCGAACAGGGCTTGCGGCTCGAATTCCGGCCAACCAAACGCTTCAGCGACAAGCCGATCCGGCAGCCCGAGCACATCCGCATCGTCGACTCCGAGCAACCTCGCAGCACCGCCCTGGTGGACAACGACTATGTCGTCAAGATCTATCGGACGCTTCAGCCCGGTCCCAATCCCGAAATCGAGATGGGACGTTTCCTCACCGACGTCGCCAATTTTGCCAACACGCCGGCGCTGCTCGGCAGCGCCGAACTGGTCGAGGGCAACGAGAAGAGCGCGGTCGGCGTCGTTCACGCCTTCGTCGCCAATCAGGGCGACCTCTGGACCGTGAGTGCGTCCTATCTCGATCGCTTTGTCGAGGAGCAGCGCCTGCTGGCGGCGAGCATCCACCCCGGCGAGCGCGAGGAAGAGATTCCCTATCTGCGTTACATGTCGCAGGCCGGGCGGCGCGTGGCCGAGCTGCATGTTGCGCTTGCCAGCAACAACGAGCTTGCCGAGTTCGCGCCGGAGCCTGCCGGCAGCGACGACGTGCAGCGCTGGATCGACGATCTGATGCTGTGCGCCGGCCGCGTTTTCGATGCGCTCCGGCAGCGGCGCGAGACGCTGAGGGAAGCCGACCGCCCGCTGGCCGACGAGGTGCTGGCGTTGCAGCCGGCCCTGCCGGATTTGCTCGAAACGCTGCTGCCGCGCGACGCCGACGCCGTCAACATCCGCTGCCATGGCGACCTCGATCTCACTCAGTTGCTGATCGTCAAGGACGACATCTTCATCGTCGACTTCGACGGCGCGCCACGGCTCAGTATCGCCGAACGCCGGCGCAAGGTGCCCGCGGCGCGCGACATCGCCAGCATGGTCCGATCGATCGATTATTCGGCAACCGCAGCCCTTGAGCGGGCGTTGAAAGTAGCCCACGATGAGCACGGCAAGCTCGGCGCGGCGCTTGGCGAGTGGCGTGACCGGGCGGCGTCCGCATTTCTCGCCGCCTACCACGAAGCCATGACCGATCAGCGGCTGTGGCCCGCCGATCCCGATGCGGCAGACGGCTTGCTGACCTTCTTCCTGCTCGAGAAGGCCTTGAACGAAATCGAACACGAATTGTCATTCCGGCCGGAATGGCTGCGCGTGCCGTTAATCGGAATCATCCGAATGTTGTCGCAACCATCCTTCGAGGCCTCATGACCAAGCTACCCGCCGAGGCCTATGCCATCATCGAAGGCAAGCATTCCGATCCTTTTCGTTATCTCGGCTTGCACAGCGAGGGCGGCCACAGCGTGGTGCGCGCTTTCATCCCCGAAGCTTCCAACGTGGAGGCGATCGGCGAGCACGGCGAGACGGCGCCGCTTGAGCGAATTCACGATGCCGGGCTGTTCGCAGGCGCGCTGCCGAACGGCTCCAAACGCTACCAGCTCCGCGCCCGCTTCGGTGAAAACGTCGTCGATCTCGACGATCCCTACCGCTTCCCGCCCGTGCTCAGCGACTTCGATCTCTATCTGCTGGGCGAAGGCACTCACCGGCGGATCTACGACAAGCTCGGCGCACATCCGATAACGCTCGACGGCGTCGACGGCGTGGCGTTCGTGGTGCTGGCGCCGAACGCCAAGGCCGTCAGCGTGGTCGGCGACTTCAATTTCTGGAATGCGCTGCGTCATCCGATGCGGGTGCGCGGCGTCGGCTATTGGGAATTGTTCGTGCCGCATGCCCGCGCCGGCGACCGCTACAAGTTCGACATCACCGGACCCGACGGCCAACATCTGCCGCTGAAATCAGATCCGGTAGCCTTTGCGGCGGAGATCAGGCCCTCGACGGCTTCGATCGTCGTCGATCAAAGCAGAATCCCGCACCCACAACCGGCGCCAGCGGGCATCAACGCGCTGGGCGCGCCGATCTCGATCTATGAGGTTCATCTCGGTTCGTGGCGGCGCAAGAACGGCAATGAATGGCTGAGCTATCGCGAACTCGCCGAACAGCTTCCGGCCTATGCAAAGGACATGGGCTTTACCCATCTCGAGTTTCTGCCCGTCAGCGAGCATCCGTTCGACGGATCATGGGGCTATCAGCCGACCGGCCTGTACGCGCCGACCAGCCGGTTCGGCACGCCGGAAGACTTTTCTGCCCTCGTCGATGCCTGCCATCGCGAAGGGATCGGCGTATGGCTCGACTGGGTGCCCGGGCATTTTCCCGACGATCCGCATGGGCTCGGCTATTTCGACGGCACCGCGCTCTACGAACACGCCAATCCCCTGCAGGGTCGCCACCTCGACTGGGGCACGCTGATCTACAATTACGGCCGCACCGAAGTGGTCAATTTCCTGGTTTCCAACGCGCTGTTCTGGTTCGATCGTTACGGCGTCGACGGCCTGCGTGTCGATGCCGTCGCCTCGATGCTCTATCTCGACTACAGCCGGCCCGCCGGCGAGTGGATTCCGAACCGGCACGGCGGCCGGGAAAACCTCGAAGCCATCGAATTCCTGCGCCGCTTCAACATCGAACTGTTCGGGCATTTTCCGGAAGCGACCACGGCCGCGGAGGAATCAACCGCATGGCCACAGGTCTCGCAGCCGGTCGAGTATGGCGGGCTCGGCTTCGGCTTCAAATGGAACATGGGCTGGATGCACGACACGCTGAAATATATCGGCAAGGATCCGGTGTACCGGAAGCACCATCACGGCGACATCCTGTTCGGCCTGCATTACGCGTTTTCGGAGAATTTCATTCTGCCGCTGTCGCATGACGAGGTCGTGCACGGCAAACGCTCGATCCTCGGCCGCATGCCGGGCGACGAGTGGCAGCGGTTTGCAAACCTGCGCGCCTATTACAGTTTCATGTTCGGCCATCCCGGCAAGAAGCTCTTGTTCATGGGCTGTGAATTCGGCCAGCAGCGCGAATGGAATCACGATCAGTCGCTCGACTGGCACCTGCTGGGGCAACAGCGGCACGCCGGCATTCAGAACCTGATCCGCGACCTCAACCGGCTCTATCGCGGCGTACCTGCGCTGCACGAGATGGACTGCAACCAGGCGGGATTTGAATGGGTCATCACCCATGATTCCGGCCACAACCTCTTTGCCTGGCTGCGCAAGGGCTTCGATGCACGCGCGCGCTGTCTCGTAATCGTGAACTTCTCGCCGAACGTCTACGAAAATTACCGCATCCGGGTGCCGTTCGCCGGCAAGTGGAAGGAAGCGCTCAATTCCGACTCCGCGCATTATGGCGGCAGCAATGTCGGCAATGTCGGCGAAGTCCGCACCCTGGAAGGCAGCATCCCCGAGCTCAGCCTGACCATCCCGCCGCTGGCCGCGATCTTTCTCGTACCGGAAAGCTGACGCATGCGATTGTCCGCGGGAAGCCCCGCCCGCCTCGGAGCAAGCTGGGACGGACGGGGCACCAACTTTGCGCTGTTCTCGGCCAATGCCGAAAAGGTCGAGCTTTGCCTGTTCGACGGCCAGGGCCGCCGCGAACTCGAGCGGATCGAACTGCCCGAACGCAACGAGGACGTCTGGCACGGCTATCTCAACGACGTCTCGCCCGGGCAGCTCTATGGCTATCGCGTCCACGGCCCCTATGCGCCCGAGCACGGGCACCGCTTCAACGCCAACAAGCTGCTGCTCGATCCCTACGCCAAGCGGCTCGCCGGGCGGCTGGTGTGGAGCGACGCGCATTTCGGCTATCGAACGGGGAGCGCGCGCGAGGATCTTTCCTTCGACCGCCGCGACAATGCGCGCGGCATGCCGAAGGCGGTCGTGGTCGACGAGACCTTCAACTGGGGCCGCCGCGAGATAAGGCCGAACATCGCCTGGGAAGACACCATCATCTACGAGGCCCATGTCAAGGGTCTGACGCAGAAGCGGGGCGACGTAGCACCAGGCTGGCGCGGCACCTATGGCGGGCTGTGCTCGCCGGCGATGATCGACCATCTCAAGAAGCTCGGCGTCACCACCATCGAATTGCTGCCGATCCACGGGTTGATCGACGACCGCGTGCTGGTCGAGCGGAAGCTTGCCAACTACTGGGGCTACAACACGCTGGCATTCTTCGCGCCGGAGCCGCGCTATGCGCAGGACAACGCGCTCGACGCGTTCCGCACCACGGTGGCGCGGCTGCACGACGCCGGCATCGAGGTGATGCTCGACGTGGTCTATAACCACACCGCCGAGGGCAACCATCTCGGCCCGACGCTATCGTTCCGGGGCATCGACAACGCGTCCTATTACTGGCTCAGCAAGGACAATCCGCGCTACTACGACGACTTCACCGGCTGCGGCAGCTCGGTCAACCTCACCCATCCGCGGGTGCTGCAGATGGTGATGGATTCGATGCGCTACTGGGTCGAGGTCTGCCACGTCGACGGCTTCCGCTTCGACCTCGCCACCACGCTGGCGCGCGGGCCGAACGGCTTCGACCGCAATTCCTCATTCCTGACTGCGGTACGGCAAGACCCGGTGCTGGCAACCGTGAAGCTCGTCGCCGAACCGTGGGATCTCGGCATGGGCGGCTATCAGGTCGGTGCGTATCCCTCGCAATGGTCGGAATGGAACGACCGCTATCGCAGCGCGATGCGGCGTTACTGGAGCGGCGAAGGCAGCCTGATCGGCGAGGTATCGCGCCGCATGACCGCCTCATCCGACCTGTTTCATCATGACAACCGCGCGACCCGCGCCAGCGTCAATCACATCACCGTGCATGATGGTTTTACGCTGGCCGACCTGTTCAGCTATAACGACAAGCACAACGAGGCCAACGGCGAGGACAATCGCGACGGCTCCAACGACAACCACAGCAACAATTGCGGCCACGAAGGCCCAACCAGCGACGCCGCGATTGTCGCGCTGCGCCGGCAGCTCCGCAAAAACCAGCTCGCCTGCCTGTTCCTCGCGCTAGGGACCCCGCTGATGCTGGCCGGCGACGAGGTCGGCAATTCGCAGAACGGCAACAACAACGCCTATTGCCAGGACAACGAGACCGGCTGGGTGAGCTGGGACAATCTCGGCAAACAAGGCGACGACCTCACCGATTTCGTCGGCCACATGACGGCCCTGCGCCGGCGCTTCGCCCAGCTCGGCAGTCAGCGCTGGCTCGATGGGCGGCGCAAGGACGGCTCCTATGGCGTGCTGTGGCTGACGCCTGCGGCCGAGGAAATGAAGGAAGCCGACTGGAATTTTCCGGAAGGCCGATTCCTCGCCTATGTGCTCGCGCCGATGGAACAAGGGCAGGCACCGATCTTTATCGTGCTGAACGCCGCCCCCGAAGAGATCGCTTTCAAATTGCCGCAGATGTCCGACTACAAGAACTGGCAGCAGGTGCTGAACACGACCGAGGTCGTGCAGACCGCCACCGGACTAGCTTCGGGCGCCGAGACCAGCGCGCCGCCGCGGTCGGTGCTTGCCTTTGCGGGCGCGGCATGAACGGCCGGCAATTCGGCCCGAGGCTGACCGCGGACGGCGTACAGTTTCGGCTGTGGGCGCCGGCGGCGAAACGTGTCGACGTGCTGCTGGAGAAGCCACATGCGCTGAAGCGCGGCGAGGACGGCTGGTTTACGGCCGACATCGCCGGCGTGAAGGCCGGCGCGCGCTACAAATTCCGCATCGACGATGAGATCGACGTGCCGGATCCGGCGTCGGCGTTTCAGCCCGATGACGTCTTTGGCCCCGGCGAAGTGATCGACCATCAGGCCTATCCGTGGCGCGCTACGACCTGGCGCGGACGGCCGTGGCAGGAGGCCGTGATCGTCGAGGCCCATGTCGGAACATTCACCAAACAAGGCAGCTATCGCGCAATGATCGACAGGCTCGATCATCTCGCCGAGAACGGCATCACCGTGCTGGAATTGATGCCGCTGGCGGACTTCGCAGGCTCCCGAAACTGGGGCTATGACGGCGTGCTGTGGTACGCGCCCGACAGCGCCTATGGCCGGCCCGAAGATCTCAAGGCGCTGATCGACGCAGCGCATCTGCGCGGGCTGATGGTGATGCTCGACGTGGTCTATAACCATTTCGGCCCTGAAGGAAATTATCTCGGCCGCTATGCGCCTTCCTTCTTCACGGAAGCGCACACGCCGTGGGGCAGCGCGATCGATTATCGCGTGCAAGACGTCCGCGCATTTGCGATCGAGAACGCACTCTCCTGGCTGCGCGACTATCGCTTCGACGGGCTGCGGCTCGATGCCGTCAACTCGATCGTCGAGCCGGGCGGGCTGTCGCTGCTGCACGATCTCAGCGCCGCCGCCGGCAAGCTCGCCACCGAAACCGGCCGGCACATACATCTGGTCCTGGAGAACGGCGACAACCGCGCCAGCATTCTGGATGCTGCACAGGATCCGCCGCAGGGAAAATATCGCGCGCAATGGAACGACGACTATCATCACGCCTGGCGCGTGCTGATGACCGGCGAGAAGCAGGGCTATTATGTCGACTACCAGCGTTCGCCGATCTCGGATATCGCCCGCTCCCTGTCATCAGGCTTCATCTATCAAGGGGAGCCGTCGGCGTTTCGCGCCGGCAAGCGCGGCGAGCCGAGCGGACATCTGGCGCCTGTCGCCTTCATCAATTTCCTGCAGAACCACGACCAGATCGGCAACCGCGCGTTGGGCGACCGGCTCGAAGGCAATGCCGACGCGCGGATGATCGAGGCGGCGCTTCAGATCCTGCTGATCGCACCTCACATTCCCATGCTGTTCATGGGCGAGGAATGGGGCTCAAGCGTCCCCTTCCCGTTCTTCTGCGACTTCGGTGGCGATCTCGCCGATGCCGTTCGCAAGGGCCGCCGCGTTGAACTGGCCTGGGCCTATGCGGAATATGGCGATGAGGTCCCCGACGCGCTTGCGGCTTCGACCAGGGACTCTGCGGTGCTCGACTGGGACCAACGCGAGGCGCCCGCGGGACGAAAACGCCTGACGCTCGTGCGAGAACTGCTGCGAACCCGGAAGCAACAGATTGTCCCCCGACTGGTCGGCGCCGCCTTCGGGAAGGCACAGGTGGCAGGCAATGGCTTCCTGACGGCCGATTGGCGGATGGGCGATGGCGCATCGCTTCGCCTGCTCGCCAACTTGTCGGACCAGATTGTCGGCCATGCGCCCGGTGGGCCCGCGGGAACCCTGATCTGGGGCAGCGAGTTGGGCGACGATATCCCACCATGGACGGTGCTCTGGCGCATCGGATAGGAAAATGCCCCCGGCGATCCCGATCGCGACCTACCGCCTGCAATTGTCGGCGGATTTCGATTTCGATGCCGCCGCTGCCGTGGTGCCATACCTGAAGGCGCTCGGCATCACGCACCTCTATGCCTCGCCCTTCATGCGCGCCCGCAAGGGCAGCACGCATGGCTATGACGTCACCGACCACGCCCAGTTCAATCCGGAGCTCGGCGGCGAAGCCGGCTTCGAGCGGCTGAGCGCCGTGCTGCGGCAACACGATCTCGGGCTGATCCTCGACTTCGTGCCGAACCATGTCGGCGTGCATTTTGCCGACAATCCATGGTGGCTCGACGTGCTGGAGTGGGGTCCCGCCTCACCGCACGCGGCCTCCTTCGACATCGACTGGGAGCAGTTGCCATACCGCGCCCGCGGCGGCGTGCTGCTGCCGATCATCGGCTCGTCCTACGGGCAGGCGCTCGAAAACGGCGAGATCGAATTGCGCTACGACGCCAGCGAGGGCAGCTTTTCGGCGTGGTACTTCGAGCATCGCTTGCCGATCGCGCCGGAGCGTTACGGCGAAATCCTGCGCATGGTCCTCAAGGAGGCGGGCGCGGAGGAAAGCGCGCCCGGCAAGGCGATGCTTGCGCTGGCTTCGCGGCACCAGGGGCCACGCCGTCCCAGTCGCAAGGAAGCGCCTGGCTTCAAGGCCGAGTTGAAAGCGGTCTCCGGCGCGGCGGACATGATCGCGCGAGGGCTGCAAGCCTATCGCGCCGGGCCGGATCGCACCGCGCCGACGCTTTCGCTGCACCATCTGCTCGAACGCCAGCACTACAAGCTCGGTCACTGGCGGCTCGCTTCCAGCGACATCAACTACCGGCGCTTCTTCGACATCAATACGCTGGCGGGCTTGCGCGTCGAAGACGCCGGCACCTTCGAGGCGATCCATCGGCTGGTCAAACGGCTGATTGCGGAGGGAAAGCTTCACGGGATCCGGCTAGACCACATCGATGGCCTGCGCGACCCCGTGCAGTATTTCCAGCGCCTGCGCCGGCTGGTCCGGGAGGCGCACGGCGGCCAAACCCAGCCCTTCTACGTGGTGGTCGAGAAGATTCTCGGCGAGCACGAAAAGCTGCCGTCATTTGCAGGCGTTCATGGCACGACCGGTTATGAGTGGCTGAACGCAATCACCCATGTGCTGACCGACGGAAACGGCCTGGAGCCGCTCGACGAGATCTGGCGGCAGATCAGCAACCAGTCGCCAAGACTCGAGCCGATCCTGCGGGAGGCAAAACGCCGCGTACTGGAAACGCTGTTGACCAGCGAATTCACGGTGCTGACGCGCCTTTTGGCCCGGATCGCCAGCGGACATTACGCCACCCGCGACTATTCCGCCGACAGCCTGCGGCAGGCGCTTGAACTCTACGTGCTGCACTTTCCGGTCTACCGCACCTACCTGACATCCTCAGGCCCATCCGCGCTTGACCGCCAGTTGATATCAGGGACGATCGAACGAGCGCGCGGCGACTGGTTTGCCGCCGACGACGGCATTTTCGACTTCCTCCGCGACACCTTGACGATGGACCTGATCAAACCCGGGCGCGCGCACCACAGCGCGCCGCGCGTCAGACGTTTCGCGTTGAAGGTGCAGCAGTTCACCGGCCCCATGATGGCGAAGTCGCTGGAAGACACCACGTTCTACCGCTACCACCGCCTGCTCGCCCTCAATGAGGTCGGCGGCGATCCAGCCGCAAGAGCGCTTTCGGCCGACGATTTTCACGGGACGATGCAGGCCCGCGCCAGGGAATGGCCGCATGGCATGACCGCGACTGCGACGCATGACACCAAGCGCGGCGAGGATGCGCGCGCACGCATCATGGCGCTGGCGGAAATGCCAGGCGAATGGACCAGCGCGGTAGCCCGATGGAAGCTGCTCAACGCGCCGCATCTGCTCGTCGATGGCGATTTGCGGGCGCCGTCGGCGACATTCGAATACATGCTGTATCAGGCGCTAGTCGGAGCATGGCAGCCGGACGACGCTTCGTTTGCGGAGCGGATGCAGGAATATGCACTGAAGGCCGCACGCGAGGGCAAGCAGGAAACGAGCTGGCTCAATCCCCATGTGGCCTATGAAGCCGGCGTAAAGAGTTTCATCGAAAAAATTCTCGATCCTTCGCTCTCGGGCGAATTCCTCAACGCGCTGCAAGCGCTCGCGCAGCGGCTGTCGCTGCTGGGCGCACTGAATTCGCTCAGCCAGATCACGCTGAAGGCGATGATGCCGGGCGTGCCGGATTTTTATCAGGGCACGGAGCTTTGGGATTTTTCACTGGTCGATCCCGACAACCGCCGGCCGGTCGACTTTGCCGAACGCACAGGTCGGCTCGACGCGCTGAAAACGCCGGATTGGGACCCGCTGGTCGAGAAGTGGCCGAGCGGTCATCTGAAGCTTGCCTGGACACGGCATCTGCTCAAGCTTCGAACTGAACTCGCCGACATATTCACGGACGGCGATTACGCGCCTTTGGAAGTGAGCGGGCCGCACCGCGACCATTTCATTGCCTTCGCCCGGCGGCGCGGCCGCGAGGCCGCGATAACAGTGGTCGCGCGGTGGTTTGCACCGCTGACCGACGGCGGCAGACATTGGCCCGGGCCGGAGAGTTTTGACGCCGCGCTTGATGTCGGCGGCTATACGATCGAAGGTTTTGCCGACGCCGACGCCACGCAGTTGCGGCTGTCAGATGTGCTGGCGCATCTGCCGGTCGCCGTGCTCAAAGCCAGATTCAATGGCGCAGCAAAGCCGGCACGGAAGCGCGGGCGCGCCTAGGGATTCATGTTTTGACGCGTTTTCTTGACGCGAACCGGCGTCCACTTCGCTTGAAAACGCTATGGCGCAACCTCAGCTTTTCTTGGTCAGCAACAGCTTGCCGCGGTTCTGAATCGCGGCTTGGGCCGCTTCAGCAAAGCGCTGCAACAGCCACGGCAGTACGACTTCCACCTGCACGTGATCCTCGGCGACATCGACATGGCCGGCCGCCGCCTGGCCTAGCGCACGCACGCGAAAAATCATGCGGTTGTCTTCCCATCGCTCCTCATCGACGCTCAGCACCGGCACGCTGGAAGCGGCGCGCGACAGCCCGGCCTTCAGGCGGCGCATGGCTTCGTCGCGTCCGAGGCTATGCGGGATGGAAACTACCAGCGGTTTGGTCATCGCAAAAAATCCCTCTCTCATTCAACTGCATGTAATTGCACGCCGTTCGAAAAGAAGAGGCGCGCGGATTATCGCGGCGCAATATGGAACTTTGGAGATTCCGGTTTGTTATTACCGTCTCAGGGCAGAACAAACGCAACGGCCCTACCGGGCTGAGGAGAGACTCATGTCAATCGGCACCATCATTCTCATCATTCTCATCATCGCCCTGCTGGGCGGATTCAGCGGCGTCGGCGGCGGACCTTTCTATGGCACCGGATACTACGGCGGTGGCGGGCTTGGGCTTGTGATCGTGATCCTGCTGATCCTGTTGCTGCTCGGGAAGCTTTGAACGGCCTATCTGAAACGTATTCGTCGCGTCATGGCCGGGCTTGTCCCGGCCATCTACGTCTTCGGGCAGTAGATCGTAGGGTGGGCAAAGGCGCAGCCGTGCCCACCTTTTCTTGCGCGATCAAAAATGGTGGGCACGCTTCGCTTTGCCCACCCTACTTCCCCCCCAACTTCTTCATCGCCGGCTTGATCGACGCTGCCGCGTCATCGTAGCCGACCCACGCCTTGGTCTTGGCCAGCAGCGACGGCACGGTGCGGACCGTGTACTTCGTCGGATCGAGATCACCGCGCACCTGCGGCCAGGTTAGCGGCATCGAGACGGTGGCGCCCTCGCGCGCCCGCGGCGACAGCACGGCGACGGCGGTCGACATCCGGTCGTTGCGCAGATAATCGAGGAAGATTTTTCCCTTGCGCAGCTTCTTCGACATGTTGAGCAGATACCGCTCGGGATCATCATTCGCCATCCACTGGCAGACGCCTTGCGCAAATGCCTTGGCCTCCTTCCACGAAACCTTCTCCCGCGCGCCGTGGAGCAGCGGTGTCACCACGTGCAGCCCTTTGCCGCCGGTCGTCTTGCAGAAACTTTCGAGGCCGACGGCGGTCAGCCGCTGGCGCATGTCTTTTGCCGCTTCGATCACATCCGAGAATTCGACATTCGGCGCAGGATCGAGATCGAACACCAGCCGCCCCGGCGTATCGTAGTCGTCAGGCGCGCAATTCCAGGGATGCAGTTCCAGCCCGCCGATCTGCGCCACCGCCGCCAGCCCCTCCACCCGGTCGATCTGCAAATAGGGTTTGCGGTCGCCCGAGACCTTGGCCAATTCGAACAGGTTGGACGCGCCCTGCATGGCGTGGCGCTGGAAGAATTTTTCGCCGTGAATGCCGTCAGGCGCGCGAACGATCGAGCATGGACGGCCCTTGAGATGGTCCATCATCCATTCGCCGATCGCCTCGAAATATTGCGCAAGGTCGAGCTTGGTGACGCCTTCGCCGTCGCCGCCGTCGGGCCACAGCTCCTTGTCGGGTTTTGAGATCGCGACGCCCATGACCTCGGCCGCCTTCTTCGCAGCGGGCTTTGAGCGCACCGCCACCGCCTTGCCCGGCCTGGGCTGCGCGACGTCCGCCTTGGATGGCATCTCCGCCTCCACTTCCTTGGGCGGCTTGTCCTGCCGCAGGGCCTTGAACGCGGCCTGGCGGATATTTCCGTCCGCCGTAAAGCCCGCGAATTCTATCTCGGCGACCAGTTCGGGCTTCAGCCAGTGCACGTCACGGGTTTTCTTCGGTGCATTCTTGCCGCCGAACGGGCTCTTGTCGGACGCCGCCGCTTTCAGCGCCGGCATGATGCGACGGACCTTGTCCTGTCCAAAACCGGTGCCGACCATACCGACAAAGGCGAGATGGTCGCCACGATAGACGCCGGCCATCAGCGAGCGGAATTTGCCGTTGGTGGTCTTCCAGCCGCCCAGCACCACCTCGTGTCCGGCGCGGCATTTCGCCTTGGTCCAGCTCTCCGAACGGCCGGAGCGATAGGGCGCATCCAGCTTCTTGGAGACGATGC
This sequence comes from Bradyrhizobium sp. URHC0002, assembly GCF_054059515.1. NCBI lineage: Bacteria > Pseudomonadati > Pseudomonadota > Alphaproteobacteria > Hyphomicrobiales > Nitrobacteraceae > Bradyrhizobium > Bradyrhizobium sp. URHC0002. Next base: position 8,712,520 of record NZ_JBSSCF010000001.1, read on the forward strand.
CTTCCAGTTCCAGCTTGCAGGCCGATTGCAGGATGGCGTCGCCGCCGCTTTCGAAATGGTCGACATAGCGGATCTGCTTTTGCCTGCCCTTGCGCTCTTCCAGCAATTTCTTCAGCCGCGCCTTGCGCTCGCCGAGCGGCAGGCTGCGGAAATCTTCGCCACCGGCGAACAGCAGGTCGAACGCATAGAAGATCAGGCCCTCGCTGTCGCCGTCCGACAACGCTGCCTGCAGGCTCGAAAAGTTCGGCGTGCCGTTATGGTCGAGCGCAACGATCTCGCCATCGATCAGCACGTCGGGAAGCGACGTTGCTTCCTTCGCGATCGCCTTGAATTTGTCGGTCCAGTCGAGCCCCTTGCGGGTGTAGAGCGCGGCTTCTCCGTCCTCGACCCGCAATTGTACGCGGTAGCCGTCGAACTTGATCTCATGGCACCATCCGTCACCGCCGGGCGGTCGCTCGACCACCGTGCAGAGTTGCGGCGCCACGAAATTTGGCATCGCCGCGACCTTCTTCGGTTTTGCGATTGGCGCCGGCGCCCGCGTTTTCGTTTCCGGGGTAGCCCGCAATGCGGCCGTCTTCCGCAAGGTCCGCGCCTCGGCCGCGTCGCCCCGGTTGGATTGCCAGACCGCATCGGCTTCTGTTTTCTTGACCAGCATGAACGGCTTTGGCGCCTTGCCCTTGCCTTGTGCGATCTGCGTCATCGCGCGTCCCGAGGCCACGGAGCGATCCTCTTCCAGGATGTCCTCGCCCTCTTTGGCGTATTCGTCGCGGTGCTTGATCAGGAGCCAGTTGGTGCGCTTGCCGCCGTAGCGGTCGCCCTTCATCCGCACCAGCACCCAGCTGCCGTGCAGCTTGTCGCCATGCAGGGTGAATTTCAGGTCGCCCTTCTTGAAGCCACGCTCGGGATCATCGGATTCCCAGGTGCCGCGATCCCACAGCATGACGGTGCCACCGCCATACTGGTCTTCGGGAATGGTCCCTTCGAAATCGCCGTAATCGAGCGGGTGGTCCTCAACCTCAACCGCCAGCCGCTTGTCATGCGGATCGAGCGAGGGCCCCTTGGTGACCGCCCAGGATTTGAAGACGCCGTCGAACTCCAGCCGCAGATCGTAATGCAGGCGCGTTGCGTCATGCTTCTGGATCACAAACCGCCGCTGCTTCGCAGGCGCGACCTTGACGTCGCCGGCAGGCTCGGCCGTCTTGCCGAAATCGCGCTTCTTTCGGTACGTGCTGAGTTTCTTCAACGCCACGGTCAAAACCTCGATCCACCGCGCCCCGCGGCAATACCCGGAACGAAAACCCATACTAGCCGTTGAAGTTCCCAAACCCAACCATGCCGGAGATCGCAATGGCCCCCCGCGCCTACTGGAAAGGCTCGCTAAAACTCTCCCTGGTGTCATGCCCGGTGGTGCTGTATCCGGCCTCGACATCGGTCGAGACGACCCGCTTTCACATGATCAACAAGGAGACCGGCAACCGGCTCAAGCAGCAGATGATCGACGCCGAGACCGGCGACGTCGTCGAGAGCGAGCAGAAAGGCCGCGGCTATGAGCTGAAAAAGGGCCAGTATGTCGAGATCGAGAAGGAGGAGCTCGAAGCCGTCCAGATCGAGAGCAATCACACCATCGAGATCGACAGTTTTGTGCCGCGAGACGAAATCGACAAGCGCTTTTACAACAATCCCTATTACGTCGCCCCCGACGGCAAGGCCGCCGTCGACGCCTTCGCCGTAATCCGCGACGCCATGAAGGATGAGGAGCGGGTCGCGCTGGCACGCATCGTGCTGACCAACCGCGAGCACGTCGTGGCGATCGAGCCGCTTGGCAAAGGCCTGCTCGGCACCACGCTGCGCTATCCCTACGAGCTGCGCGACGAGGATGACTTCTTCGAGGACATCAAGAGCCCGAAGATCACCAAGGACATGGTCGAACTCGCGGGTCACATCCTGCAGACCAAGGCAGCGCATTTCGATCCCTCGAAGTTCAAGGACGAATACGAGGACGCGCTCAAGGCACTGGTCCGGCGCAAGGCGTCTGGCAAGACGATCAAGGTCGCCGAGCGCGAGGAAAAGCCGGACAACGTGGTCAACCTGATGGATGCGCTCAAAGCCAGCCTGAAGGGCAAATCTGCGGCGAAGCGGCGCGCAACTGCCCCGGCTTCCCGGCGGACACCGACACGGCGGGCGGCGAAGAAAGCGCACCGCTCGGCGGCGAGGCACCGCAAGGCGGGGTAACACCACCGTCATTGCGAGCGAAGCGAAGCAATCCAGAGTGCCACCGGGATTCTGGATTGCTTCGTCGCTTTGCTCCCTTGCGCAAACGCTTCGCGTTTGTCGCAGGCAATGACGGTGGCGACCCTACCGCTTCGACTTCTTCGCTGTCTTCTTCTTCGAAGCCTTCCGCTTCTTCGCAGCCTTCTTCGGCACCTTCTTGCCCTTCGCCCTCGCCTCCGACAGTCCGATCGCAATCGCCTGTTTGCGGCTCTTGACCTTCCTGCCCGAGCGGCCGCTCTTCAGCGTGCCAGCCTTGCGCTTTTTCATTGCGCGCTCGACGTCGGCTGATGCTTTCTTTGAATATTTGCGTGCCATGGCGTTTCTCCGTTGCCCAAAATCAATTCCTTTCATCGGGCGAGGTTCCGGATCTGCTTGCATTGACCGGAGACGGCAGGCATTTTGGCCCTTGGGGAGACACCTGAAAGGCCGGCGACAAGAGCGGCGCCGTCCCCACAAGACCGGGGAGGATTTGATGGCATTGACGCAATCTCATGTCGCGGGACCCACCTCGCCTGCGGTGCGGGAGATGACGTTCGGCGATCTCCTGCGCAAGGCGGCTGAAGCAGCGCCCGATCGTCTGGCCCTGATTGCAGGCGTTCCCGACCCAAAACTGCGCCGTCAATGGACCTACGCGCAGCTTTATCGCGAAGCCCAGCGCACTGCCCGCGCGCTGCTGTCGCGCTTCAAGCCGGGCGAGCGCATTGCCGTCTGGGCGCAGAACATCCCGGAATGGGTGATGCTCGAATTCGGCGCCGGCATGGCGGGCATGGTCCTCGTCACCGTGAACCCGGCGTTTCGCGCCCGGGAAGTCGAATATGTGCTGAAGCAGTCGCGCTCGGCCGGCATCTTCGTCGTCAGCGGTTTCCGCGGCAACCCGATGCTGGAGACGGTGCAGGCGGTGGCGCCGAATTGCCCCGAACTGCGCGAAATCATCTGCTTCGACGACTGGGATGCCTTCATCGCCGCAGGTGACGACGAGACCATCAAACTGCCGGGCGTCAGTCCCGACGATCCCGTCATGATCCAGTACACCTCGGGCACAACAGGCTTTCCGAAGGGCGCCCTGCTCCGCCATCGCGGACTGCTCAACAACGGCGCCGACACCGCCGACCGGATGGGCGTCGATCCCGGCGATGTCTTCGTCACCCCGATGCCGCTGTTTCACACCGGCGGCTGCGTCTGCTGCATGATCGGCGCGGTATCGAAGGTCGCGACCACGGTGCTGGTCGAGGCGTTCGAGCCCGGACTGGTGCTGGAGATGCTCGGGACTTACCGCGGCAATGCGATGCTCGGCGTTCCCACCATGCTGGTTGCGATGCTGGAACACGCGACATTCCCGACCACCGATCTTTCGTCCGTCAAGGCGATCTGCTCAGGCGGCTCCACCGTGCCGGCCGCGCTGGTGCGGCTATTGGAGGAAAAGCTCGGCGCGCCCTTTACAATTGTTTTTGGCCAGACCGAATGCTCCCCGGTCGCGGCGCAGACCCGCACCACCGACAGCGTCGAGGACAAGGCCAACACGATCGGCCTGCCGCTTCCCAATATGGAAAACAAGATCATCGACCCCAACACCGGCGAGACCGTTCCGGTGGGCACGATCGGCGAGTTCTGCACCCGCGGCTATCACGTGATGCTCGGTTACTTCGAAATGCCTGATGCGACATCGGCTGCAATCGATGCCGACGGCTGGCTGCATACCGGCGATCTCTGCGCGATGGACGCGCGCGGCTATTGCACGGTGGAAGGCCGGCTCAAGGACATGATCATCCGCGGCGGTGAAAACATCTATCCGCGCGAGTTGGAGGAGCTCCTGTTCAAGCATCCCAAGGTCGGCGAAGTCGCCGTGATCGGCGTCCCCCACGAGAGGTGGGGTGAAGAGGTAGCAGCCTTCATCCGCCCGGCGCCGGGTGCAACAATCGAAAAGGAAGAACTGATCGACTACATGCGTGCCTCGCTCGCCCCGCACAAGACGCCCAAACACTGGTTCGTCGTGGACGCGTTCCCGCTGACCGGGTCAGGCAAGATCCAGAAATTCAAGCTGCGGGAAGCCTGGACCAAAGGTGAGATGACGGCGATCTAGGCCGCGGGAAAGGGCGAGCGCCGTTCCAATGCAACCGCGACGATGGTAGGCTGGTCCGGCGGGGGAATCATGCAGCATCTGAACTGTGTCTCGAAATGCGCGCCGTGGCGCCGAACCGTCGCGGGCCGCTGCGATGCCATCGCCCAATGCATGAGCCGCTAGGCCACCAGGATGTTTGACCGGACCTATCGGCAGCGCCTCGAAGCTGATCTTGCGCGATGGGAAGCCGATGGCGTGATCGCGCCTGCGGCTGTCACTGCCATCCGCACCGCCCTTCCCCCGCTTTCTCCCGGCATCAACATTGCGGTCGTGGTGGCGATCGTCGGCGGCCTGTTGATCGCCGCAGCGTTCCTGGCGTTCGTCGCGGCCCATTGGATCGAAATCGCACGCCTCTCGCGCCTCGCCATGCTGTTTGCCGGCATCGTCACGGCCTACGGCCTCGGCGGCTGGTTCGCCCGGTCAGGTCAACCGGTCCTCGCCGATCTCTGTGCCGCCGTTGGTGCCCTCATCTTTGGTGCGGAGATCGCGCTGGTCGGCCAGATGTATCATCTCGGCGGCGACTTTGCCGGCGGTATGCTGCTGTGGGCTATCGGCGCGCTCGCGGCGGCGGCGTTGACCGCCTCGCGCGGGGCGCTGGCGGTGGCGCTGGCCGCCGCCATCATCTGGAGCTGGATGCGTACCTTCGAATCTGACGGCCCGCATGTTGCATTCGCGGTGTTCTGGCTTGCGGCGGGCGGCCTCGCGCTGGCTTGGAACTCGCGCGTGGCGGCCCATCTCGTCGCGGTCGCCGCCCTTCCGTGGTGGATCGCGTCTGCGTTTCAGTCCCATTCTGATTTCCGGCCGGTGTTCGTGCTCGCCAGCGGCGCGGCCTTGCTGTTCGGTAGCGCCCTCGCGCTTGTCGCTTCGCCATGGCAGCGTGTGGCTCAGGCAGGCTCCGCCCTGTCTTCCTACGGCGCCTTTTCGCTTACCGGCGTTGCAATCGTGGGAGCGACGCTCGCCAACGCGGGCTTCCGCGAGTCCATGGGAATCGCGGACCAACCGCTCTGGGCGATCTCGTGCGGCATCGCGGGCGTGATCCTTGCCGTTGCTACCGCCGCAACGACGCGCCGGGCCGGCACGGCCTTCGCTGCGGCAGCCATCGGGCTCGTCCTTGTGGCCATGGCGTTGTGGACGCCCCAGCAATCGGGTGAGCCGTGGCTTGCCTATGCGGCCTTGCTCTGCGCCATGCTCTGCCTTGTCGTTTCCGGCATGCTGGATGCTGCCCGGCCGCGGATCGTCGCCGGCTGGCTCGGCATTGCTTGTGTCATTGCGGCCATCACCTGGGCGGTGAAGGGATCGCTGCTCAAGCGCTCGATATTCCTCGCGACGGCCGGCATCGTTGCCGTGGTGCTGGCATTCGTGCTCAATCGCTTGATGCCGAGGAGCCGCGAATGACGGCGATATCACCCACATCCTGGGGCGAACGCCTGGCGCGCATTCCCAAATTCGTGCTGTTCGGCGTTGCCGCCCTGATTCAGATCGCGCTGCTGGCCGTGATGATCATCGACCGCGTCCAGGTGCTCCGTGACGGCGTGGAAGTGACCTTGCAGACCCGTCCAGTCGACCCCAGAGACTTCCTGCGTGGCGACTATGTCGTCCTCGGCTACGACATTACGCAACTGTCGGCGGGTTCGCTTGCTGGCCAGCCGTCCGGCGACCGCAATCCGCTGGTGTATGTCAAGCTCGCGCCCAATCGCGACGGTGTCTACCAGGCTCTTTCGGTCCATGGCGGCCCGGTCGCAGTCGCAAGTCCCGAGGTGCTGATCCGCGGCCGGGTCACTTATGGGGCCTCCTGCGGTTCAACGCCAGATGTCTTCTGTGCCAACCTGACGGTCCGCTACAACCTCGAAAGCTATTTCGTTCCCGAGGGTGAAGGTCGCAAGCTCGAAGACGTCCGCAACCAGGGCAAGCTCTCGGTCGTCGCGGCAGTCCTCCCATCAGGGCGCGCTGCCATCAAGCGTCTGCTGATCGACGGCAAACCGGTCTATGAGGAGCCGTGGTTCTAGTCCAGCTCCCGCATCCGCGACGAAGCGATTTCGCGAATGGTTGCCGTGCTCACCCCTTGAATGTCGGCTGCCGTGGATGGATGCAGTCCTTGAAATCCGCAAAGCCCTTCCACGCCGGCTCCGGCGCGTCCTGTCCGGCGCTGGGTACATACATCGACGGCTCGATCGAACTCATCGTCGGGATATAGCGCGGGCAGTTCGGAAAGATCGCGCGCGCGGCCACGCGAACGATCAGCTGGGCGCCGACGGTCTCCGAAAGCAGTGGATCGCTGTCGCTCACACTGGCGCTGCCGTTGATCCGCAAACGCCGCGGCTTGCCGTGCATGGCGATGAACAGCAAGCCGACATCGGCATTGACGAGCACGTTCCCGAGACTCTTGAACATGCCATTGCCGTCATAGTCGGGAAATGCGATCTCGGACGGCCCCGTGATCCGCACAAAGCCCGGCGCGCCGCCCTTGAACGAGCAATCGGGCCGGCCCTTGGAGTCCGCCGTCGCCAGGAAGAAATACGGCAGGCTTTCGATGAACTTCTTGTCGTCATCATTGAATTCCCTGCGCGTCAGCTTCTCTTCCAGCCGATCCGAAATCCGCCGGCTGTCGAACTTATCCTGCAGTTTCCGATTGCCTTCGTGATACATGACGCTCTCAGCCATGGCCGTACACCCTCCTCAAGTCTATGGCGCGTACGAGGTCAGCCTGGGTCACATCCCGCGACGAAGCATACCACTTTTGCCGTCACACCGTATACGCCAACCCGATCCGCGCAGCAGACCATGATACCGATCGCTGTGGCAAGCTATCGGATGCAATTGAAAGCATGTAGATTCTCCTGCCACGCCATTGGCCCGGGAGCACACCGATGCTGCAGCTCTATGGAAATCCGAGATCGCGCGCGATGCGGTGTCTATGGATGCTCGAGGAAGTCGGGAGGCCGTATCAGCTAGTGGAAAAAACCACGCGTGCAGACGATCTGCAGACCACAGAATATCTGCGATTGAATCCAAATGCACGAATTCCGACTTTGGTCGATGGCGATTTGGTGCTGTGGGAATCGATGGCGATCAATCTCTATCTCGCGCAAAAGTATGACGGCCCGATGCATTGCGCCACCCCGGAAGTGCTGGGCCTCGCCGCGCAGTGGAGCTTCTGGGCGGTATTGGAGATTGAGCACCTGCTGCTCAATTTTCTGGAGCACCGCGCATTGCTGGCGGAATTTGCGCGCGATCCGTCCGTGACAGAGCGGAACGAATTGCTGCTGAAGAAGCCCATGGGCGTGCTCAACGACGCCCTGGCCGCACGCGGCTATTTGGCGGGGAACAGCTTTACGGTCGCCGACCTCAACGTCGCGGGCATCCTCATGTGGGGAAAAATGGCACGAATGGACTTGTCGGCCTACCCGGAGCTGGCACGATGGCTAGACGCCTGCCTGGCCCGACCCGCCTATGTGCGCTTGCGCGATCAAGCTCGCCGCAAATGACTGCTGCGCCCTGATCAGTCCGGCGCGCGCAACCGGTAGCCGATCCCGGTCTCGGTCAGCACGAATTGCGGCCGCTCCGGATCGGCTTCGATCTTCTGCCGGAGCTGGCGGACATAGACGCGCAGATATTGCGCATCCGTCAGTTCGTCCCAGAGCTCCTTCAAGAGAAAGCGATGGGTCAGCACCTTGCCGGCGTGCTGCACCAGCACGCGCAGCAGTTCATATTCCTTCGGCGAAAGCTTCACCTCGCGCTCGCCGGTCTTGACGATGCGGCGCACCAGATCGACGGAGAGATCGCCTGATCGAAACACCGGCCGCTCGCCCTGCACCTGCAACTGGTGGCGCAGCGCGGCGCGCATCCGCGCCAGCAATTCATCCATGCCGAACGGCTTTGTCAAATAATCGTCGGCGCCGAGGTCGAGCGCCTGCACCTTACCGGCCTCGTCGCCCCGACTCGACAGCACCACGATCGGCACGCTTTCGTTGCGGCCGCGGATCATGCGCAGCAGTTCATGGCCCTGGATATCGGGCAGGCCCAGATCGAGGATGATCAGCGCCGGCCCCTCGGCCAGCTTCTCCAGCGCGATCTTGCCGTTGGACGCTTCGAGGATGTCATAGCCCTGCGTGCTCAACCCCATCCGCAACAGTTTTCGGATCGGTGGCTCGTCGTCGATGACAAGAACCTTGATCGGGGTGGCGTTCATGCGGCGGTATCCAACGCATTGTTTTCAGCCGGTACCGGCAACCGGATTGATATCACCGCTCCGCTGCGGTCGCTACGATTGGCGGCCGAGATCGTACCGTGCATGGCCTCGACGAAACCGCGGGAAATTGCAAGTCCAAGACCGGTGCCGGGGCGGACGTGATCGCCCTTCTGTGCGCGATAGAACTTGTCGAACACGCTCTCCAGCTCTTCCGGCGGAATGCCGTTGCCCTCGTCGAGGATCTGCAGCGAGACCTTTCCCTGGTCGCGCGTTCCCCGGATCGAAATCGTGGTGCCTGACGGCGCGTATTTAGCGGCATTGTCGAGCAGGTTGAACAGCACCTGTTCGAAGAGCACGGCATCGAGCTCCAGCATCGGCAGATTTGGGCCGAGCTCCAGCGACACCTTGTGATGCACGAGGATCTTGCCCGCGCGCCGCAGCGCGCTGCCGACGATCTCGCCGACATCGTGCCGCGCGGTGTTCGGGACGATCGCCCCGGATTCGAGCTTGGTCATGTCGAGCAGGTTGGCGATGAAGCGGTTGAGCCGCTCGGATTCCTCGATCATGGTGGCGAGCAATTCGTTCTTCTGGGCGTCGTTGAGGGCGGCGCCGAGATCGCGCAGAGTAGAGGCGGCGCCGAGCACGGAGGCCAGCGGTGTCTTCAAATCGTGCGAGATCGAGGTCAGGAGCGCACCGCGCAGCCGGTCGGATTCCACGGTGCGCTTGACCCGGTCCATGTCCTCGACCAACAGCACCCGCTCGATCGCGAGCGCGCCCTGATCGACCAGCGCATCCAGCAGGCGGCGCTGGTCCGGCGTCAGCAAGGGGCCCGTCCGGTCGTCGTCGATGCCGATGACGCCGATCGCGCCGCGCCCGGTCCGCATCGGCAGGAACAACCGTTTTGCCCCCGGCAGCGTGTCCGAGCCGCGCCCGGCCGGACGATCGTTGCTCCAGGCCCAGTTGGCGGCAGCGAGATCGGCCTGGTCGAGTTGGTCCTCCGGTGGATAACCACTCTTGACCGTCAACACGCCCTCTTCCGGCAGCAGCAGCACCACGCGCACCTTCAGCATCAACGCGGTCTGGTAAGCGGTTGCCCACAGCACGTCGTCCAGCGTCGCGGTGCCGGCCAGCTTGCGGCTGAAGGCATAGAGCGATTCAGTGGTACGTACCCGGCCGATCGCGGTATCGGCCTGCGAGCGCACCCGCGCCGCGACATTGGAAACCAGAATCGCAATCAGCATGAAGAAGAAGAACGCCGCGATATTGGTCGGTTCGGTGATGGTGAAGTTATAGACTGGCGGCAGGAAGAAGAAATTATAGCTTAGCGACGCCGTGACGCTCGCCAGCAGCGACGGCAACAGCCCGTAACGGGCGGCAACGCCGACCACGGCGGTGAGAAATACCAGGTCGACGTTCTCGATACCGCCGAACAAGGGCTGGATCAGCATGGCGGCGCCAAGACCGATCGCGACGAACAGCAGCGCCATCAGATAGGGTCGCGCTTCGAACGGCTCCTGCCGCACCGCAGTCTGCACCGCCGCCTTCGCCACGCCTTGTTCGTCGCCGGCGATCACGTGCACGCTGATGTTGCCGGCACGCCGCACCAGATCGTGCACGACAGAACCGCGGGTCAGTTCGAACCACCAGGGGCGCGTCGACTTGCCGATGATGATCTGGGTGACGTTGTTGGCATGCGCAAAATGGATGACGTCGTCGGCGATACGGCGGCCGACGCCGGGGATCGTCAGCGCCTCAGCCCCGAGCGCTTCCGCGAGCCGCATGGTGTCGGTCAGCCGGTCGCGCTGCTCGTCGCTCAGTTGCAGGCTTCGCCGCGTCTCGATGCTGATCGCTGTCCACGGCGCATGCAGCCGGTCTGCCAGACGCTTGGTGTAGCGCACCAGGCCTGCCGCGCGCGGGTCCTCGCTGACGCAGACCAGGATGCGCTCGCCCGCGGCCCAGGGACCGGCGATGGCGTTGGCCTGCATGTGGGTGAGCAGCTGCTCGTCGACCCGTTCGGCGGTGCGCCGCAGCGCCAGTTCGCGCAGCGCGGTCAGGTTGCCTGGCGAGAAATAATGCTCCAGCGCGCGCTCGGCCTGCTTGGGGACATAGACCTTGCCCTCCTTCAGGCGCTGGATCAGGTCGTCGGGCGTGAGGTCGATCAGTTCGATAGCGTCGGCGCGATCGAACACGCTGTCCGGCACGGTCTCGCGCACCCGCACATGCGTGATCTGCGCGACCACATCGTTGAGGCTTTCGATGTGCTGGATATTGACCGCCGTATAGACGTCGATGCCTTGGGACAGCAATTCCTCGACGTCGAGATAGCGCTTGGGATGACGGCTGCCCGGCGCGTTGGTATGGGCGAGTTCGTCGACCAGCGCAATTTGCGGCCGCCGCGCGATCAGCGCGTCGAGGTCCATCTCCTCGAGCGTCTGCTCCTTGTAGGTGAGCCGCTTGCGCGGCAGCACTTCGAGACCCTTCAGCAGCGCTTCGGTTTCCCCCCGGCCGTGGGTCTCGACCACGCCAACGACGACGTCGGCGCCGGCCTTCATCCTGGCGTGGGCGCTCTGCAACATCTCGTAGGTCTTGCCGACGCCGGGAGCAGCGCCGACGAAAATCTTGAGCCGGCCCGCGCGGCTGTCCTCACGCCGGGCCGCTTCGAGCAGGGCTTCCGGCGAGGGACGCTGTTCAGGGTCGCGGCGGGTTTGAACCATGCGGCAATATAGTCCTCACCCCTCGGCCGGCCTAGCGGGTCTCATTTCGAGGCCGCGTCCAATGCCAGATTCAACGCCAATACGTTAACGCTGGGCTCGCCGAGCAATCCAGCCATGCGGCGCTGCGTATGCTCCACGACCAGTTCGCGGACGCGGGCTTCCGGCAGGTTGCGGGCCTTTGCCACCCGCGGCACCTGGAAAAGCGCGCCCTCCGGCGAGATGTCGGGATCGAGCCCGCTGCCGGAGGTGGTGACGAGGTCGACCGGCACGGGCACGGAAGGATTTTCGGCCTTCAGTTTCTCGACGTCTTCCTTGATCCGGTCGGCCAGCGCCTTGCTGGTCGGCCCGAGATTCGAGCCCCCGGAATTGGCGGCGTTATAGGGGACGGAGACCGTCTTGGTTGCATCGGCCGGGTCCGGCGCCGTGGTCGCGGACGGGCGGCCGTGGAAATATTTATCGGTCTTGAACTCCTGCCCGATCAGCGCGGAGCCGATCACCTTGCCGTCCTTCTCGATCAGGCTGCCCTGCGCCTGTTTCGGAAAGATCACGCCGGCGATCGCGGTCATGGCGAGCGGATAGGCAAGGCCCGTGATCGCGGTGAGCAGGAGCAGGATGAGGACGGCGGGGCGGATTTCTCTGAGCATTTTGTGTCTCCGTAGGTGTATCCGTCATTGCGAGGAGCGAAGCGACGAAGCAATCCATTGCAGTGTTTGCGGCGCTATGGATTGCTTCGCTTCGCTCGCAATGACGGCTAGGCCAGGCCCAAGGCCGCAACCGCGAGGTCGATGGCCTTGATGCCGATGAAGGGAACGATGATGCCACCCAAGCCGTAGATCAGCAGGTTACGGCGCAACAGCGCCCCGGCCCCGACGGCGCGATAGGCGACGCCTTTCAGCGCCAGCGGGATCAGCGCGATGATGATCAGCGCATTGAAGATGATCGCCGACAGGATGGCGCTCTGCGGGCTCGCCAGATGCATGACGTTGAGCACTTCGAGCTGCGGGTAGAACGCCAGGAACATCGCCGGGATGATGGCGAAGTATTTCGCGACGTCGTTGGCGATCGAGAACGTCGTAAGCGCGCCGCGCGTCATCAAAAGCTGCTTGCCGATCTCGACCACCTCGATCAGCTTGGTCGGGTTGGAATCGAGATCGACCATGTTGCCGGCTTCCCGCGCGGCCTGCGTGCCCGTGTTCATGGCGACGCCGACGTCGGCCTGCGCCAGCGCTGGGGCGTCGTTGGTGCCGTCGCCGCACATCGCAACCAGCTTGCCCTTGGCCTGCTCGTCCCGGATCAGCTTCAGCTTGTCTTCCGGCGTTGCCTGCGCCAGGAAATCGTCGACGCCGGCTTCGGCGGCGATGGCGGCTGCCGTCATCGGGTTGTCGCCGGTGATCATGACGGTGCGGATGCCCATCCGGCGCAGTTCGGCAAAGCGTTCGCGGATGCCGCCCTTGACGATGTCCTTCAGGTGCACGACGCCGAGCAGCCTGCCGTCCCTGGCGACCGCGAGCGGCGTTCCGCCAGCCTTGGCGACCTCATCCGAAATCACCTGGATCTCGCGAGCCGCGTCGGACATGGCACTTGTCTGCAGCACACGCGCCGCGTTGCCGGAGGCGACCGCACGAACACCACCGCCATCGACGTAATTCAGGATCGCGTCCACCGCACCCTTGCGGACGGAGGAAGAGCCGGCATCGATGCCGCTCATGCGCGTTTGCGCGGTGAACGGAATGAAGCTCGCAGCGAGCTCCTTCATGTCGCGGCCACGAATGCCGTATTTCTCCTTCGCCAGCACGACGATCGAACGCCCTTCCGGCGTCTCGTCGGCAAGCGACGCCAGTTGCGCCGCATCCGCCAGCTCCTGCTCGGTGACCCCGCGGACGGGGCGAAACGCCGTCGCCTGGCGGTTGCCGAGCGTGATGGTGCCGGTCTTGTCCAATAACAACGTATCGACGTCGCCGGCGGCCTCGACCGCGCGGCCGGACATGGCGAGCACGTTGAACCGCACCAGCCGGTCCATGCCGGCAATGCCGATGGCCGACAACAGCGCGCCGATGGTGGTCGGGATCAGCGTGACGAACAGCGCCACCAGCACCACGACCGAAATCGAGCCGCCGGCATAAGCCGCGTAGCTCGGGATCGTCACGGTGGCGAACACGAAAATGATGGTGAGCCCCGCGAGCAGGATATTGAGCGCGATCTCGTTCGGCGTCTTCTGCCGCTCGGCGCCCTCCACCAGCTTGATCATGCGGTCGATGAAGGTCGAGCCTTGCGCTGCCGTGATACGAACGCGGATCCAGTCGGACAACACCTGCGTGCCGCCGGTCACCGCCGAGCGGTCGCCGCCGGATTCGCGGATCACGGGCGCGGACTCGCCGGTGATCGCCGCTTCGTTCACCGACGCCACGCCTTCTATCACCTCGCCGTCGGAGGGAATGTTGTCGCCGGCCTCGACCAGGACGATATCGCCGACCTTGAGGCTGGTGCCGGACACCAGCCGATAGGTCTTGTCGGAGCCGGTCAACAGCTTGGCCTGGCTCTCGGTGCGGGTCTTTTTAAGCGATTCCGCCTGCGCCTTGCCGCGGCCTTCGGCGACGGCTTCGGCGAAATTGGCGAACAGCACCGTGAACCACAGCCACAGGATGATCTGGAAGGTAAAGGCGAGGCCCTCGCCGCCCGTCACCAGGTTGCGCAGGAAGATGACGGTCGTGAGGGCTGCGACGATTTCGACCACGAACATCACGGGATTCTTGATCATCAGCCGCGGGTCGAGTTTCACGAAGGCCGAACCGATCGCGGGCAGCACGATCTTCGGATCGAGCATCGCCGAGGTCTTGACCTGTTTCTGCAGTTTCATGGTTTCCATGGACGTAGACTCCGGATGGCGTTCGATCAGAACAGGGTGTTGGCATTCATCGCGAGGTGCTCGACGATCGGACCGAGCGCCAGCGCCGGGAAGAAGGTCAGCCCGCCGATGATCAGGATCACGCCGACGACGAGGCCGACGAACAGGCCGCCGCTGGTCGGCAGCGTGCCGGCCGACGGCGGGATCGACTTCTTGGCGGCAAGCGAGCCGGCCAGCGCCATCGCCGGCACGATCATGAAGAAGCGGCCGACGAACATCGAACTCGCAAGCGTCAGGTTGTAGAAGAAGGTGTTGCCCGTGAGTCCGCCGAAGGCCGAGCCGTTATTGCCGGTCGCGGACGTGAAGGCGTAGAGCACCTCCGTGAACCCGTGCGGGCCGGAATTGGCCATCGAAGCCACGGCGGAAGGCAACACCACGGCGACCGCGGTCCAGCCGAGATACATCAGTGGCAGCACCAGGATCGCCAGCATCGCCATCTTGACCTCGCGCGCCTCGATCTTCTTGCCGACATATTCCGGCGTGCGGCCGACCATCAGGCCTGCGACGAAGATCGCCAGCACGACGAACAGCAGCATGCCGTAAAGCCCGGCGCCGACGCCGCCGACGATGATTTCGCCGAGCTGCATGTTGATCAGCGGGATCATGCCGCCGAGCGCGGTGAAACTGTCATGCATGGCGTTGACCGCGCCGCACGAAGCCGCCGTGGTGACCACCGCAAAGAGCGAGGAAGCGACGATGCCGAAGCGAACTTCCTTGCCTTCCATATTTCCGCCGGAGAGGCCGAGCGAAGCAAGCGTCGAGGTGCCGTTGGCTTCGGCCCAATAGGTGACGGCGACGCCCGACAGGAACAGCACGCCCATCACGGCGAGAATCGCCCAGCCCTGCCGCTGGTTGCCGACCATGCGGCCGAACACGTTGGTCATCGCGGCGCCAAGCGCGAAGATCGAGATCATCTGCACGAAGTTCGACAGCGCCGTGGGGTTTTCAAAGGGATGCGCGGCATTGGCGTTGAAGAAGCCGCCGCCATTGGTACCGAGCATTTTGATCGCGACCTGCGAGGCGACGGGCCCGACCGCGATGGTCTGCTTGGCGCCTTCCAGCGTCGTCGCTTCGACGTAAGCGCCAAGCGTCTGCGGCATGCCCTGCCAGACCAGGAACAGCGTGTAGACGATGCAGATCGGCAGCAGCACATAGAGGGTGCAGCGCGTCACATCGACCCAGAAATTGCCGATGGTGCGCATCGAGGAACGGGAGAAGCCGCGGATCAGCGCTACCGCCAGCGCGATGCCGGTCGCAGCCGACAGGAAGTTCTGATGCGTCAGACCGACCATCTGCGTCAGGTAGGACAGCGTGCTTTCGCCGCCGTAGTTCTGCCAGTTGGTGTTGGTGAGGAAGGAGATCGCCGTATTAAAGGACAGATCAGGGGCGACGGCGGATTGCTCCGCCGGATTGAGCGGCAACAGTGCCTGGAGCCGCATCAGGCCATAGATGACGAGGAAGCCGCCGACATGGAACAGCAGCATGGCGACCGTATAGGTCAGCCAGTGCTGCTCGCGCTTCTCGTCGACGCCGCCGACCCAGTAAAGCCCGCGTTCGACCGGGCGCAGCACCGGGGACAGAAAGGTGGACTCGCCGTTGAAGACGCGGGTCATATACCAGCCGAGCGGTTTGACCAGCGCGACCACGATGGCGCAGTACAGAAGAATTTGAATCCAGCCGATGACGGTCATTGTCGGGAATCCTTCAGAGCTTTCTTGCAGGCAGCAGCAGGTGAATGAGCGCAATCAGGAGCGCCGAGGTGACGACAAACGCCAGGACAACCTCGACCAGCGTGAGCATGGCGCGCTCAGAAGCGCTCGGGCCGCAGCAGCGCATAGGTCAGGTAGAAAAGCAGGCCCAACGAGACGAGGCCGGCGAGTGAGTAATCGAAGATCATGGCCTTGCTCCCTTACAGCCGTTCGCAAGCGTAGGCATAGCCGATGCCTGCCACGAAGAAGCCGAGCGCGAGCGCCAGCATGACGATGTCCAGCATGGGAATGTTCCTGTGCGTCGTGACCCGCGACGGTTTTCGCGTTTTCAGTGGCTGAAGTGCCACCGGCCACATAGGTTTTCGAGACGGGAGGGATGGCGACGTTATAGGAATCTCATAAAGACGCGCCCCGTCGTCCCTGCGAACAGGGACGACGGGCCCCTTTATGAAATCCCTATTTCTTCGCCCCTTGCCTCATCTCGCTTTCAAATGGCGTTCTCGCCAGCTTGGACGTGCGGCTGCAATGACAGCCGCGCTACGAGTTGAGATGATCCCATGTCACTTCTTTCAGAACGACAAATCCCCGCTGACTTCGGTGACCAACTCCGCAACGCCGGTTATGTCACCGCCAAATTTCTCGCCGATATCGTCCACGCGACTGGCCGACGCCTGCCTTCCGCCAATCAGAACGCCAAAGCCGCCCGCGTCGAACGGCTGATTCAGGCGCAGGCCTGGACCGACGCCGCGCTGGCGCTGATCGATCTGGAATTGCCGCAATGGCAGGTCCGCCGCCTCGCCTATGACGAGGGCGAATGGCACTGCGCGCTGTCGCGCCAGCGCGAGCTGCCCGATTGGCTGGATCAATCGATCGAGACCCGTCACGCCGACCTGGCGCTGGCGATCCTGAGCGCGTTCGTCGAGGCCCAGCGCGTCAGTGCACCGTCGAGCAGGACCAGCGTGCCGAGCGCGCCGTGGCGCGCCGACGCTCTCTACGAGCCGATCTGCAGCGACAATTTCGCCTGACGCGGGGCCCCCGTGCAGCATTGGCCGAACCTGCCGCGACGACTGCGATCGGCCCAGGTCCTGGTTCGGTTTGGAGTCCGCCTGCTCGTCCTGGTCGCCTTCGCCGGCTTCGGCAGCATCGGCCTGAATCAAAGTCTGCTGGCGCTGTTCTGGATGGCTGCGGTCCTCTGCGCCGTGATCGCCGGCATCCGGCGGGAGCGGTTTCTCGATCACGATCTCAACCATTGGGACGAGATGGCGGCCTATGCCGCGCTATGCGCGCTCACCCGCGCGATCGGTTGACCATTCATCGAAAATAGCTCGATCTCCTATGCGATCCCTATGAGATCGCTCGCAAGTCCCGCTCGAATTCATATCCATCCGTAAAGATATTCAAGGCCACCTGCCTCGTCTCGTGAAGGAATACCAACGTGAAACTCATCGAACCTCCATCGTGCAGCGCTGCGTCCACCATTGTTTTTATCGGCCGGAACCGGCATGGCCAATGGATCGCCCAGGAGCAGAACGGCCTCTATGGTGGCCTGTTCGTCAATCGCGCCCAGGCGCTCAAATACGCGCTGTTCGAAAATGGCCATCACCCGGAGACCATCGTCGAACTGGCGCGCGACATCGAACTCGACATGGGCGCGACGGCCTCCTCGGCAGATGCGCCCGTCCGACGCTTCGCCTGACATAGGCGACAGACTCTCTCAGGGACAGCAAGCGTTCGGCCCGCATGGCGGGCGCTTGATGCGCAAGATGCCGACGACCGCATAGGAAATCGAGGCGGCGGCCCCGCTCCTCTCATAGGGACGGCATAAGTGCTGGCCGGAACGCCGTTTCGTTCGAATTCCTATATTTCCACTATGCGATGCACCGTCGGCCCATCTCGCATTCCTATGGCATTGCCTGCAGATCATGGACACTGGATTCATGAGGAGGCCGCGATGGCCGCGATCGCTTTCAATACCGCACAACGTGCAGCGGAACGGCTCGAGGCCGTGCTGACGGCCGTGGGTGAAAAGTTCGATGTGTTTGTCAGCTACCAGACGCGGCAGGTGGCGGCCGAGGCCGAACCCGCCCGCACGCCGCCGAATAACGAAGTCGCAAGCACCGCCACACCGTTTCGGCCGCTGGATGCCGGCATTGTCAGCGATGCAATTCCGGCATTCTTCATCGGCCGCAACGGGGACGGCTTCTGGGTTGCCCGCGACGCGAAGGGGCGGATCGGCGGACTTTTCCTGCTCAAGGCGTCCGCGATGTCATTCGCAAAGATGCAGAGCGGACCTACGGGATGCGCAACTATTTTTCCGACTGACAGGTTCGAACTCGACCTGGCGAACGGCGGCAATCCGCTTATCCCCTACCTCCAGCCGTTGATGCGCCTTGCGCTGCGTCTGCAGCGGCGGGCCATCGCCGGCGTCGGGCAAATCACATCAGCGATCGAGCGCTGCAAGAAGGCTTGAACATGACCCTGTTAACGCACACTGGCCGCCCTTTCGATCGAGCTGCCTATTCATCGGCAAAACGAGAGCAGACGGGCGCGGCGAACGCCCACCTCGCAATGATCAGGCGTTTCGGCCTGATCGCGCTGACCTCGTTGCTGGCATTATGCGCCGTCGGCGGCATCATCGCCTTGAAGACGGCAGCCTATCTCTCGCATTTTACCCATTGACGCATTGGCTGAACGCCGGCGCATACGGCGACCACGCCCCCGAAAGCCCGATTGCAATGACGGCAGAACTGCCGGTGCTAGCCTTTCCGAAAAAAATTGCCTCAAGGCAAGATTCGGCCACGACCATTGAGGGACGGAAACCATGGACGTAGCAGCCACAGCCGTTGGAACCACCGCACCCGCCAGCTCCGAAGGAGTCGTCGCGGCCGGTGTGTATGTCGATGGCCGGCGCGTCGCCAACATCTCTATCGATGAAGCCTCGAGCTGGCGCAGCAAGCCGGGCCACGTGGTCTGGATCGGCCTGCATGAGCCGGATATGGCGCTGCTGAGCAGCGTGCAGCGGCAGTTCGAGCTGCATGACCTTGCGATCGAGGATGCCGACCACGCCCATCAGCGACCGAAGATCGAGCAATATGGCGACGCGCTTTTCATCGTGGCGCGCACCGCGCAACTCGACGGCGACGGCATCGCATTCGGCGAGACGCATCTGTTCGTCGGCGAGGGATATATCGTGTCGGTCCGGCACGGCGCCTCGACGTCCTACAAGTCGGTACGCGAACGATGCGAGAGCTGCCCCCGCGCGCTGGCCCGGGGCGAGGATTACATTCTCTACGCCATCCTCGACTTCATCGTCGACAACTACTCCCCCGTGCTCGAAACCATCCAGGAGGAAGTCGAAGCGATGGAAGCCCAAGTGCTTGCCAGCGCCATGACACAGGCGCAGATCCAGCGCCTCTATTTGCTTCGACGCGACCTGTTGCGGCTGCGCAACGCGGTCGGACCCCTGGTGGAAGTTTGCCGCCGGCTCGAGCACGACAATCTGCCGATGGTGCGATCCACGATGCAGCCATTGTTTCGCGACGTCACGGACCACGTCCGGACGGTGCAGGAGCGGATCGATTCGCTTCGCGAGGTGCTGGCGTTTGCCTTTGAGGCAAGCCTTCTGGTCGGCCAGGCACAGGAGACCGCGGTGTCGAAGAAACTGGCGTCATGGCTCGCCATCATCGCGGTCCCGACGGCGATCGCCGGCATCTACGGCATGAACTTCAAGCATATGCCGGAGCTGGAGTGGCAATATGGTTATTTTAGCGTGATCGGCACGATCCTGCTGGTATGCGCAGGCTTGTTCTGGCGGTTCCGGCGCGTCGGCTGGCTGTAGGCTTGTAAGCTGGCGGGCCGAACGCCGCATTTTCTTGACGCAAACCGGTACCCACCCCGCTTGAGACGATATAGAGTATCGACGAGTCAACGATCCGGCAGACGGGTGAGCATCATGACTGCCATATCGGCGAGCCGAACAATCATCCCCATCCTGGCGTTTGTCGCCGGTGGCGTGGCGCTCGCCTTCGCCATTCAGCACGTCCGCGAATCCCCGGCTGACACCCTGGCGGCAACGACAGCGCCGATGATCTCAAAGCCTGCATCGAACGCTGGAGAGCAGGGTCCGGCCCCGCTCGCAACCGCGAAGGCGGAAGCAAATGCCGTCGTGGACGCGCTGATCGGATCGCCGCCATCGCCGGAACGCAGCGACGGTGTGCCGACATTCGACGTTGCCCGCATCGAGCCGACGGGCGAGGCGGTCATCGCGGGCCGGGCAGCCCCGGGCGCTACGGTGGAACTGCTGCGCGATGGCGAAGTGCATGATCGCGCGGTCGCGGATAAATCCGGGCAATTCGTCCTCGTCCCGCCCAAGCTTCCTCCAGGCACGTACGACCTGACGCTGCGCTCAAAAGCGCCGGACGGCACGGTGACCACGTCCCAACAGCGCGTGACGGCAGCGCTGGAGCCGAGATCGACAGAGCAGCCGGTCGTGGCGCTGGTCACGCCGAACAAGCCCACCGTCGTGCTGTCGCAACCGGGTGCGCCAAAACCGGGAACCGGCGCTTTGGTCGTGGAGACGGTCGAGATCGAGCCGGGCGGCAAGTTCCATGTGAGCGGCCAGGCGCGCCCCGGCGCAGCGCTGAGGCTTTATCTCAACGACAGCTTTGTTACGTCGGTAACGGCCGGCGCGGATGGACGCTTTGCAGTCACCATCAATGAAGGGGTCGCGCCGGGCAGCTACCGTGTCAGGCTGGACGAGGCGTCGAGTTCCGGCTCGGTGCGCGCACGCGCCGAGGTGCCATTCACCGCTCCCGAGACAACCGCGTCGGTGTCGGCGCAGGCCAAGCGCCCGGACTCAGCCGCTCCGAAACAGCCGCAGCTTGCGGCCGCAGGAGGCGCTACCGTCTTGCCGGACAGTGGCTCGCCAGCCTCCGCCGTGGTCGTGCCGAAGATAACGACCACCACCGTTTCCCGCGGGGATAGCCTCTGGCGTCTCAGCCAGGTCTCGTACGGCGCGGGCACGCGCTACGCCGTCATCTACAAGGCGAACCGGGAGCAGATCCGCAATCCCAACCTGATCTATCCCGGGCAGGTGTTTGTCGTTCCGACGCAGTGAAGCGCGGCCATCTTCGCGATGACGCGCAGTCACATCGCCTGCTGACGATTGCCTCTCGCTACTCCGCCGCCGACTGCAGCTCGACCTTCTCCGCGCGCACGGCGCAGAACTTGAATTCGGGGATCTTGCCGAACGGATCGAGCGCCGGGTTGGTCAACAGGTTGGCCGCCGCTTCCGCATAGCAGAACGGCATGAACACCATGTTTTCAGGCACGTCGCGGTCGGAGCGTACCTTGACTTCGACCGCGCCACGGCGCGTCTCCAGCCGGATGAAATCGCCCGGCCACACGCTCAACCGCCGCATGTCCTTGGGCGACATGAACGCCACCGCCTCCGGCTCGATCTGGTCGAGCACGCTGGCGCGGCGGGTCATTGATCCCGTGTGCCAGTGTTCGAGCACGCGGCCCGTCGACAGCACCATGGGATATTCGGAATCAGGCACCTCGTCCGGCGCGATCACCTTCGCCGGCACGATCTTGCCGCGGCCGCTCTCGGTCGGGAATCCCGTGGTGAAGATGATCTCGTTGCCGGGCTTGTCGGAAGCGTCGACCGGATAGGTCACCGCGCCCTCGCGCACCAGCCGGTCCCAAGTGATGTTATTCAGCGACGGCATAACCTGCGTCATCTCGGTGAAGACATCGGCCGGGCCGTCATAATTCCACGGCAGCCCCATGCGCTTGCCGATTTCCTGGATGATCCAGAGATCCTGCCGCGCATCGCCCGGCGGGCGGATCACCTCGCGCGCGATCTGCACGCGGCGGTCGGTGTTGGTGAAGGTGCCGCTCTTCTCGGCAAACGCCGAGGCCGGCAGGATCACGTCGGCGTGGAAGGCGGTTTCGGTGACGAAGAGATCCTGCACGACCAGATGGTCGAGCATCGCCAGCGCCCCGCGCGCGTGCTGCAGGTCGGGATCCGACATCGCGGGGTTCTCGCCCTCGATATACATCCCGGTGATTTCACCGGCATGGACGGCGTTCATGATCTCGACCACCGTCAAGCCGCGCACGGGATCAATGTCTTGCTGCCAGAGCTTCTCAAAGGGCTCGCGCAGATCGGTGCGCCCGACCGGCTGGTAGTCCGGCAGGAACATCGGAATCAGGCCGGCATCGGAAGCGCCCTGCACGTTGTTCTGGCCGCGCAGCGGATGCAGGCCGGTGCCGGGACGGCCGACCTGACCCGTCGTCAGCGCCAGCGCGATCAGGCAGCGCGCGTTGTCGGTGCCGTGGATGTGCTGGCTGATGCCCATGCCCCAGAAGATGATCGAGGCCTGCGAGCGCGCATAGACCCGCGCCACTTCCTTCAGCGTCTCGGCGGGGATACCGCAGATCGCTTCCATCTTCTCCGGCGGAAAATCCTTGATGCGCTCGGCGAGTTCGTCAAAGCCTTCGGTGTAGCCCGCGATATATTGCTGGTCGGTCAGCCCTTCGGTGATGATGGTGTGCAGCATCGCATTCAGCATCGCGACGTCGCTGCCGGGCTTGAACTGCAAATGCTTCCAGGCGTGGCGCGACAGCGACTGCCGGCGCGGATCCATCACGATCAGCTTGGCGCCGCGCTTGGCCGCGTTCTTGATGTAGGTCGCGGCGACCGGATGATTCACGGTCGGATTGGCGCCGATCACGATGATGACTTCAGCGTCCATCGCGGCGGCAAACGGCGCCGACACCGCGCCGGAATTCAAGCCCTCCATCAGCGCTGCCACCGACGAGGCGTGGCACAGCCGCGTGCAATGATCGACATTGTTGGAGCCGAAGCCGGTGCGCACCAGCTTCTGGAACAGGTACGCCTCTTCGTTGGAGCCCTTGGCCGAGCCGAAGCCGGCCAGCGCCTTGACGCCCTTTTCGTCACGGATTTTGACGAGGCCCTTCGCGGCGATATCGAGCGCCTCTTCCCACGACGCTTCGCGGAAATGCGTGAACGGATTGGCCGGATCGACCTGGTCGTTGGCGTCCTTCTTCGCATTCGGCAGCCGCACCAGCGGCTTTGTCAGGCGATGCGGGTGATGAATGTAGTCGAAGCCGAAGCGGCCCTTGACGCAGAGCCGGTTGTGGTTGGCGGGGCCGTCACGGCCTTCGGCGTAGATGATCTTCTCGTCCTTGACCTGATAGGTGACCTGGCAGCCGACGCCGCAGAACGGGCAGAGCGAATCCACCTTCTTGTCGGCATAGGTGACGCGGGTCTGGTTCTCGTCCAGCATCACCGAGGGCATCAACGCGCCGGTCGGGCAGGCCTGCACGCATTCGCCGCAGGCAACGCAGGTCGATTCACCCATGGGATCATCGAAGTCGAACACGATCTTGGCCTCGTGACTACGATAGGCCATGCCGATGACGTCGTTGACCTGCACCTCGCGGCACGCGCGCACGCACAGGCCGCATTGGATGCACGCATCGAGATTGACGCTCATCGCGGGATGGCTGGTGTCGCCCTGCCAGCGCTCGGCGGCCGGAAAGCGGCTCTCGGTCACTTCGACCTTTTCGGCCCAGTGCCAGAACTTCGAATCGGGATCGTGCGAGGTTTCGCGCGCCGGCTGGTCGGCAACCAAGAGCTCCATCACCATCTTCTGCGCGGCGACCGCGCGCGCGCTCTCGGTCTTCACCTTCATGCCGACGCTCGGCGTGCGCTTGCAGGAAGCTGCCAGCACGCGCTCGCCCTCGATCTCGACCATGCAGGCGCGGCAATTGCCGTCGGGCCGATAGTCCGGCTCGGGCGAATAGCAGAGATGCGGGATTTCCTTCTCGTGGCGTTTTGCCACTTGCCAGATGGTCTCGCCCGCGTTGGCCTCGACCTGCTTGCCGTCGAGTTCGAACTTGATCTTGGTCATTCCGCGGCCTCTTTCGGCACGAATTCTTCCGGAAAATATTTGATGACTGACGTCAGCGGATTCGAGGCGGCTTGGCCAAGCCCGCAGATCGAGGCATCGCGCATCGCCTGGCTCAACTGGTCGAGCAACTCGCGGTCCCAGACCGGCTTTTCCATCAGGATCGCCGCCTTCTGGGTGCCGACCCGGCACGGCGTGCACTGGCCGCAGCTTTCATCCTCAAAGAATTTCATCAGGTTCAAGGCCGCGCCCTTCACGCTGTCCTGCTCGGACAGGATGACGACGGCGGCGGAACCGATGAAGCAGCCGTATTTTTCCAGCGTGCCGAAATCAAGGGGTATGTTGTCCATCGAGGCCGGCAAAATGCCGCCCGACGCACCACCCGGCAGGTAGGCGTGGAAAGTGTGTCCGTCCGCCATGCCGCCGCAGAATTCGTCAATCAGTTCGCGCACGGTGACACCCGCCGGCGCCAGCTTAACGCCGGGATTCTTGACGCGGCCAGAGACCGAGTAGCTGCGAAGGCCGACACGGTCGTTGCGGCCGTGGCTCTTCCACCAGTCGGGGCCCTTCTCGACGATGTCGCGCACCCAGAACAACGTCTCGACATTGTTGATCAGCGTCGGCAGGCCGAACAGGCCGACCTGGAACGGATAGGGTGGCTTGTGCCGCGGCAAGCCGCGCTTGCCTTCAAGACTCTCGAGCAGCGCGGACTCTTCACCGCAGATATAGGCGCCAGCGCCGCGACGCATGTGAATGCGCGGACCGCCTGCGGGCAGCTTGGCGATCTCGAGCGGAAGCAGCTTGAGCGCGGCAGGATATTCGTCACGCAGATAGATGTAGACGTCCTCCGCGTCGATGATATGCGCCGCAATCAACGTGCCTTCGAGGAAACGGTGAACGTCGCGGAGCAGATAGAAGCGATCCTTGAACGTGCCGGGCTCGCCCTCGTCGCCATTGACGGCCATCAGCCGGGGACCCGGCTCGCCCAGCACTGCCCGCCATTTGCGGCCGGTGGGAAAGCCGGCGCCGCCGAGCCCCCGCAGGCTGGAGTCGTCCAGAACCTTGAGAATGTCTTCCTTGCCGATCCGCCCCGCGCGCAAGTCACCAAGCAGCTTGTAGCCGCCCTCGCTGACATAGGTCTCGTAATCGACGTAGGACGGGATGATTGGATGGGTCTCGCCCCGCGCCGCGGTATCGAGGACCTCGGTCGAAGTCGCATTGAGAACATAGCGGTGTCCGACTTCGGCGACCGGCGCGCTGTCGCAGAACCCGACGCAGGGCGCGCGCACCACGCGAACGCCGGGGCCGGACTTGTCCTGCAATTCTTGCAGCAGCTTTTCCGCACCCATCATGGCGCAGGTCAGCGAGTCACAGACGCGAATGGTCAGCGGCGCAATATCCGGCTCGCCTTCCTTCACCACGTCGAAATGCGCGTAGAAGGTCGCAGTCTCGAACACTTCCGCAAATGACAGCTTCATCTCGTCGGCAAGCGCTGCGAGATGCGCCGCCGAGATCTGGCGATACTTGTCCTGGATCAGGTGCAGGTGCTCGATCAGGAGATCGCGGCGCCGCGGCCGGTCGCCGAGCAGCAGCTCGATCTCGTGGGCGGCGGTCGGGTCGACCTGGCGGCCCTTCGGGGTCGCCTTGGCCCGCTTCCGTCCCGCGCCCGGATGTTCGAACGCACGAACCGTTTGTACGTCATGGACATTCATTGATACGTCTCGTTCTCTGGACCTGATTAGATCGACTCTAATCTCTGGCATACCAGATGCCAAGCGAATTATGAGGCTGTGGCAAGGATTTACTTGAGCGAGCCCGCGGAATCACCGCTCTCGATCTACGCCCGCTGTGCGCAGCGGATGAGACCGCGAAATAACCGCAAGATCA
This sequence comes from Bradyrhizobium sp. URHC0002, assembly GCF_054059515.1. NCBI lineage: Bacteria > Pseudomonadati > Pseudomonadota > Alphaproteobacteria > Hyphomicrobiales > Nitrobacteraceae > Bradyrhizobium > Bradyrhizobium sp. URHC0002. The sequence continues at coordinate 8,738,251 of NZ_JBSSCF010000001.1, forward strand.
ATAAAGCCATCGCATGCTGCGATTGCGAACGCCTATCGATCCGTCGGTTGGAACCGAGGTCGGAAGACACCGCGGGAGACCTGGATGGCCGTCCCGCGGCATCCTTCGCGCTCAGAGTATCTTGACGGCGCTTTCCAGCGTCTTCCACACGCCCCAGGCCAGGGGAATGCCGACGAAGGCCCAGAACAGCGCGGCCCTGGCGTCGAGCCCGCCGAACCCGATGCCGTAGGAACCCGACGGTCCCGATTGGCCCGCGCTCGCCGTTGCCGCCTGCAACTTGGCGACCTCGGCATCGCTCATGTGCCATTTTTTATCGACCGGCTTGATCAGGTAGTTGCAGATCAGCCCCGCGACCAGCATGGCGCACAGGATGTACATGGTGGTGTTGTAGAGCTGGTCGCGCGGCACGCCCGCGGCAAGCTGGAACTCGCGGATGTAGTTCACGACCACGGGACCGATGATGCCGGCGGTCGACCAGGCCGTCAGCAGCCGGCCGTGGATGGCGCCCACAAACTGGGTTCCGAACATGTCGGCCAGATAAGCCGGCACGGTCGCGAAGCCGCCGCCATACATCGACAGGATGATGCCGAAGCCGAGCACGAACAGAAGCTTCGAGCCCATCTCCGCAAAGGTCGGCGCCAGCGCGTAGAGCGCGATGCCGAGGATGAAGAACGTGTAATAGGTGTTCTTGCGGCCGATCTTGTCCGACAGCGACGCCCAGAAGAAGCGGCCGCCGATGTTGAACAGCGAGAGCAGTCCCGCGAAGCCTGCCGCGATGCCGGCAATCGTCGCCTTCTGTGTGGCGTCAAGCTGGTTGAAGCCGACGTCGGGCAATCCGATCAACTTGCCGGCGAAGATTTCCTGCAGCATCGGCGAAGCCATGCCGATCACGCCGATGCCCGCCGACACGTTGAGGCAGAGCACCCACCAGATCAGCCAGAACTGCGGCGTCTTGTGCGCGTCGTTCAAGTGAACGTTGTTCTGCGAGATCATCGCGTTGGCTTTTTCCGGAGGCGTCCAGCCCTCGGGCCGCCAGCCGGCCGGCGGTATGCGATAGCGGAACGCGCCGATCATCATGAACACGAAATAGATGACGCCCATCGCGACGAAGGTTTCCCAGACGCCGACCGAGGTCGGGGTCTTGAAATAGTTCATCAAGAGATTGGCCAGCGGCGCGCCGATCATCGCGCCACCGCCGAAGCCCATGATGGCCATGCCGGTCGCCATGCCGCGGCGATCCGGAAACCACTTCACCAGCGTCGAGACCGGAGAGATGTAGCCGAGGCCGAGGCCGATGCCGCCGATCACGCCAGAGCCAAGCCACAATAACCAGAGCTGATGGGTGTAGACGCCGAGCGCGCCGAGGAAGAGACCGCCGCACCAGCACAGCGCCGAGACAAAGCCCGCCTTGCGGGGCCCGACGCGTTCGAGCCAGCCGCCCCACACGGCTGCGGCAATGCCGAGCAGCACGAAGAACAGCGTGTACATCCAGCCCATGCTGGCGACCTTCCAGTCGCAGGTCGTGGTGAAGAGTTCCTGCACCAGCGTCATGTCCGGACATGCCTTCGGCGCGCTTAAGCCCAGCGCGCGCGACAGCGGCAACCAGAACACGCTGAAGCCATAGGCCATGCCGATGCACAGATGAATGCAAAGCGCCGCCGGCGGCACCAGCCAGCGATTGAAGCCGGCGGTCGCAATCGTCCGCTCCTTGTCAAGGAATCCCGCTCCTGCACCGGGCACGCTCCCGGCGCTACTGATTGTCGTCATTGCTATTTTCCCCTGCAGCCCGCTCCTGCGGCGGGTGTTTCTTTGCCGTCTTCGATCCCATTGTCGTCAGTTATGCAGCGGAAACAGCGCCCATCCTGCTGCTCCACGCCATTCCGGAATGCGCGAGATCGACAAGCGCACTCGAGAAACCCAAACCTCTGATGCAGTGATTGCGCCCGCGGCATTGCCGGCCAATTGAGGTGAGATTGTGCCGGCACGACATGCGCAGCCAACAATTCAGCTCTGCCGCATCGCCGGTCATCGCCCCCCTCACTTGCTTAAAAAGAAGTGAGCAATCCATGTGCCAAATGACGCGATACCAGATATCAATGACTTGCAAACAACCGCGCCACAACAGCGGACAAAATGTCCGGACGCGTTTGGACAAAATGTCCGAACGGTTGAACCAAAGTATCAGTCGGCTTCCGGAAGCCACACGCGGAATGTGCTGCCCTTGCCTTGTTCGCTTTCCACCGTGATTTGACCACGCTGGCGCTTGATCAGCGTCTGACTGATGGACAAGCCGAGGCCGGTGCCCTCGCGGCGCTTTGACGTGAAGAACGGGTCGAACACCTTCTCGATCATGTCTTCACGCATGCCGATGCCGGTGTCGGACACCTCGATAACGATGCCCGGATTGCCGTCCCGCTCAGCATCGAATGACCGCAGTGTAAGGGTGCCGCCGTCGGGCATGGCATGGATCGCATTGACGATCAGATTGATCAGCACCTGCTGCAACTCGTTGCGATTCATCAGGACCAGGCGGGTTGCCCGATCATCCCGGACCACAGCGATGTCGGTCTTGTTCAGGAAATGCTTGACCAGCGGCAGGCAGTCGGCCACGACGCTTCCAGGCGCGTGACGCTCGACATAGCCGGCATACTCTTCCGGCCTAGCAAACTGCAGCAGCTTGGTGACGATCTGGCTGATGCGATGAATCTGCTCGTCGAGCAGGCGGAACTCGACCTTGGCCTTGTCGGCTGCGTCGCCGATCACGCTGCGGATGACGTCGAGATTACCCTGCATCACCGCGATCGGGTTGTTGATTTCATGGGCGACACCGGCGGTGATTTCGCCGATGGCTGCGAGCTTTTCGGACATGATGAGTTGCTTGGTGGTCGCCTCCAGCTTCAGATTGGCGTGCTCGAGATCCCGCGTTCGCTCGCGCACCCGCGTGTTCAAATCCTCGTTCCACTCCCGCAATTGCCGATCGCGCTCCTGGATCTGGTCGAGCAGGGTATCGAGGTGAAACGCCACGCGGCCGATCTCGTCGCCCGATGCCGGCAATTTGGTGCGGGCGGACAAATTGCCGCTTTCCACTTCGCCGATCGTCGTGGTGACGCGTTCGAGCGGCATGAATATCGACTGCGCCCAGCGCAGGAAGATCGGCACGGTTGCTGCCGTGATCACGATGAATGCGAGCGCGATGATCAGGAGCGTCTCAAACTTGGCGTCGTTGAACGGTTTCTGCAGGAATCCGACATAGAGCATGCCGACGCGCTTGCCATAGCTGTCGACCAAAGGCTCATAGGCCGAAATGTACCAGTCGTTGACCACGAACGCGCTGTCGAGCCAGGTGCGCCCCTCACCCATGACCGCGGAGCGCACCGCCGCCGAGACCCGCGTCCCCAGCGCGCGCCGCCCCTCGAACAGGCGGACGTTGGTGGAGACCCGCACGTCGTCCAGGAACAGCGTCGCCGTTCCCTGGCTGCCCTCCGGCAGGCTGGCTGACTGATAGACGAGGTCGTTGATCGTATCGATGAACTCCAGATTCTGATTGAGCAGAATCCCCCCGACCAACGCGGCCGGCGCTCCTCCTGATGTCGTCGCCCGGCTCGCGGCATGCACGACCATGCCGTGCGTTTCCGTGCTGCGATTGGTCGGGACCGCGTTCGGCGTCGGCACCAGATCGAGGCGCGCACGCTCGGCAAGAACAGGCGAAATCGCCGCAAGTTCGTCATTGCTGAAGATGTCGATGCCGGCCGACGGCGCCTCCCCCGACAACGCCGAGGTGATGATCGGCCAGTCGCCTTTCGGCCGTCCCGGAAACGCGGGTGACGAAGCGATGATCTTTCCGCTGGAGTCCATCAGGTAGAGAAAGTCGAGACCTATCTCCTTGCGGGAGGTTTCGAGCAGGTCGCCCACGGCGGACAGCGGACTGCGCTCCCCCACATCGCGGAAGCGTGCGGAGAGGCCGAGCGCACGGATCTGAACGCCGGTTTTTTCCAGAATACGGGCCAGATATTGATGAGCGATGGTGAGATCGCCATTCACCTTCGAAATCAGGGTGGCGTCGAACCTCGCATTCCAGCGATAGATGGCGACCCCGAGCAGCAGCGGCAGGATGACCAGCATGGGCAGCAGCGCGATCGCCAGCAGCCGGAAACGAACAGAGCGCCCGCGCGCCGGCTCGTTCATGCTGCTTGCCCGCTCAGACATCCCACAGCGCGCATTTGCGGTCGATGGTCTTGCGCGAGATTCCAAGCCTGCGCGCGGCTTCCTCGCGGTTGCCGCCGGCCTCTTTCAGGACAGAAAGAATGTGCCGGCGCTCCAGATCGGCCAGGCTGTCGGCAGCGGTCGGCTGGCCATCGCTTCGCGGCCCGGCGAAATCGTCCGGGAACTTGCCGAGGATCAGCGTGCGTTCGATCAGGTTGCGTAGCTCCCGCACATTGCCGGGCCAGTCGTAACTCGCCAACGCGGCACGAACCGCACCGTCGATCGCAACCGGCGGCATGCCGAGCTGCATCGAGAGCTTGCTCATGAAGATGGTGGCGAGTTCCTGCACGTCGTCGCCGCGGTCCCTGAGCAGCGGCAGATGAATCTGCATGACGTTCAGGCGGTAATACAGGTCGGCGCGAAAGCGCCCCCGTTCTACTTGCTTCTGCAGATCGGCGTTGGTCGCAAAGATCAAGCGAAGATCGACCGGCACTTCACGCTCGGAGCCGACGGGACGGACGCGGCGGTCCTCCAGAACGCGCAACAGCTTGCTCTGCATCGGCAACGGCAGCTCACCGATTTCGTCGAGGAACAGCGTGCCGCCATGCGCATAAAGGAACAGGCCCTCGCGCCCGCTGTCTGCGCCGGTGAAGGCCCCCTTGATGTGGCCGAACAGTTCGCCCTCGATCATCTCGGGCGGAATGGCTGCGCAATTCACCGGCACAAAGGGCTTGTCGGCGCGATCGGACAGCGAATGAATCGAGCGCGCAGCAACTTCCTTGCCGGTGCCGGAATCGCCGGTCAGCAGGATCGATGTCGGCAGGCGGGCGACGCGGGCAATGGTTTCCCGCACGCTGCGGGTCGCCGGTGACGTCCCGATCAGATTGTCGCGCAGGAACGTGCGATCGGACGAAGCGCGCAGCGCATAGCGCAGCACATAGTTCTCGCGCTGCAACCGGACCCGGTCGAGACAACGCGCCACCGCGTTCAATATCTGGTTCGAGCGGAACGGTTTCAGCACGAAATCGACCGCGCCGGCACGCAGCGCCTGGATCGCGGTGTCGAGATCGGCAAAGGCCGTGATGAGGATGGCGTCGGCGAAGAAGCCGACAGCTCGTTGCTCGGCCAGCCAGTCGACGCCATTCTTGCCCGGCATGATGTTGTCGAGGATGACGACGTCGAATCGGCTCTTGTCGAGCAGGCGCGAGGCTTCGTCCGTGTCGGCCGCCTCCTCCACATGCTTGCAGCGCGGCCCCAGCGTGCGCACGAGAAAATTGCGCATCCCGGGTTCGTCATCGACGATCAGGATCGAGGCCTGCGCCAGCGCGCCGAACTCGGAGCCGCCAGCCGGTTTGCCGAGTTTTGCCGCTGGCTCGTTGGCCGCAACAGGGGATCCCGCTGCGCTTGCCTTCGATGTCGGGAAGTTCATGCCGGAATTTGTAGGACCGATCGTCGCACCCGGCAATCGCGCGTTCTAATGATGTCGTCTAATTGACGCGCGAGGGATATCCCTGCCCGGACGGCTCATGCATTTGGCTTTTCTATCGATCCATTTGTTTTTTCTATCAAAAACACGATGCGGTCCTGGCTGCGCTCGGTTATTTCGACCGTGTCGCCGGTTTCGCGAATGAGGTTCGGGATGTCGATCACCGACAGCGGATCGGTGCACAGCACTTCCAGCCTGTCGCCGGGCGGCAACGTCTTCAGCGCCTTGCGGGTCTTCAACGCCGGAAGCGGACATTTCAGCCCGGCGAGATCGAGTTTTGTCGTGGTCATGTTCCGAACATGGCGAAGGGAGCCCGCATCGTCAACGGACATCAATTGATCAGGCCTGCATAGGACAGGAACCCCACCGTCTGGCCGGGCTCAACCACCGTCACCTGTTCGCCAAGCTCGACCAGGCCGTCGGTGTCTGTCAGCGACGACAAAAGCCCTGCACCCTCGCGCGGAAATTTTATCGCTTCGAGCGCGCCATCCGCCGCCTTGCGCAGGGTGACGCGGACATATTCGCGGCGGGCAATCTTCTTCTTGTAGCCGAAGGCGGCGCGAACCGGCATCGGCAGCAGCGGCTCCGGCCGCGCACCCGATAGTGCCAGAATGGTCGGCCGCACCACGTGAATGAAGGTGACAAAACTCGCCACCGGATTGCCGGGCAAACCGATAAACGGGGTGCCGCCGATGATTCCCATCGCAACCGGGCGTCCCGGCTTGATCGCCATCCGCCACAGCACCAGCCTGCCGACACTTTCGACGCTCGCCTTGACGTGATCCTCCTCGCCGGTCGAAACGCCGCCAGTGGTGAGGATCAGGTCGTGCGTGCCGGCCACGTCTTGCAGCGCGCGCGCAAGCGCGGCGCGATCATCCCTGATGATGCCGAGATCGCTGACCTCGCAGCCGAGCCGAGCCAGCATTGCCATCAGCATGTAACGGTTCGAATCGAACAATTGCGCTGCGGCGCGCGTTTCGCCGGGTGAAGCGAGTTCGTCGCCGGTGGAGAACACCGCAACGCGAATGCGCCTGACGACATCGAGCTGCGTCAGGCCGAAGGCTGCAGCGAGCGCGACATCCTGCGGCCGCAGCCGCTGGCCGGCCTTCAGCGCCGCAAGGCCTGCCGGAATATCTTCGCCCGCGGGCCGCACATTGGCGCCGGGCTTGAGACCCGCGGGGAGAACGACCTTGTCGCCGTCGACGCGGACATCCTCCTGCATGAACACGGTATCGGCGCCTTCGGGCATCGGCGCGCCGGTGAAGATGCGCACCACCTGCCCCGGCGTGAGCGGCGCAGATGCGGCGCCACCCGCCTGAACGCGGCCGATCACTGGAAATGCCTGTTCCTCCTGCTGCGGCAGGTCGCGGCTGGAGACCGCATAACCGTCGACGGCGGAATTGGTGAAGGGCGGCAGCGGCAGCGGCGCCAGAATGTCGTGCGCGAGAATGCGGCCATCGGCGCGGGCGAGCGTGACCGTCTCTACATCGACGACCGGCGTCACGCGCGCGGCAATAAGACCGACGGCCTCATCGACCGACATCATCGGGCCGCCGAAGGCAAAGCAATCGTCAGACAATTGCGCCATGTGCCTGATCAGCCCTCAGCTTCGCATTTCGCCAGCACGTCTTCGAGCGAGATCGCCGATTTCAGCATCATCGCCGCCACCGCCTCGATATCATCGAGATGGGCGGTCGGCAGCGTGGTTTCAACCGCCGTATCGGTCGCGATTCCAACGATGCCGGGATCGTCCGGGAACAGCAGCGGTTTTTCATTCGCGGCGCGATAGACCTCGATCTTGCGGTGCGGCTCGCGCTTGAAACCCTCGACGACGACGAGATCGACGCGCGACATTTTTGCCAGCAGTTCCGGCAATCGCGGCTCCGCAGCGCCGCGCAGCTCGTGCATCAGGGCCCAGCGCTGGCTGGAAGACACCAAAACTTCGGCCGCTCCGGCTTCGCGATGCTTCCAGGAATCCTTGCCGGGCACGTCGACATCGAAGGCGTGATGGGCGTGCTTGATCACGGAAACGCGCAGGCCCTGTTTCTGCAATTGCGGGATCGCCCGCGTCAGCAAGGTGGTCTTGCCGGCGCCGCTCCATCCCGCGAGGCCTATTACTTTCATTGCGTTCTCCGCTGTCCTGGCCCGAACCGGGGCTAGGCATTCTCCAAAGGTGCTTTATATCGGCTGACAGCCATTGTCATGCTAACCTGCGGATATGATGAAAATCGAAAAGGCCCCCGCCCCCCTGATCGTGCCGAATCCCGAGGATCCGCGGCTGACCGAGCGCGTTGCCGGGACCGACCAGACCGGTGCGGCGGTCGAAATCCGGGTGCCGGTGGAGCGGCCGCTGACGCTGTATCTGAACGCGCAGGAGATCGTCACCATGATGACGATCGGGGACTATCCGGAATACCTGGCGCTCGGCTATCTCCTGAACCAGAACATGCTGAAATACGACGACGTCGTCACCGAGGTCGAATATCACGACGACCTTCAGGTCGTGGTCGTGCGCACCGAGCACCACACCAATTTTGAGGCGAAACTGAAGAAGCGCACGCAGACCTCGGGCTGCGCGCAGGGCACCGCGTTCGGCGATCTGCTTGAAGCGGTCGAAAGCGTGGCGCTGCCGAAGGCGGAATTGCGCACGTCCTGGCTCTACCAGATGACGCACGCGATCAACACCATGCCTTCTCTCTATCTGGAAGCGGGCGCGATCCATGGCTGCGTGCTGTGCAAGGAAGGCACGCCCGTCTGCTACACCGAGGACGTCGGCCGCCACAACGCCGTCGACAAGATCGCAGGCTGGATCTATCGCCACGGCGTCGATCCCGCCGACAAAATTCTCTACACCACGGGCCGCCTCACCTCGGAGATGGTGATCAAGACGGTGCGGATGGGAATTCCCATTCTCATCTCACGCTCGGGATTCACGGCATGGGGCGTCGAACTGGCGCGGCAGGTCGGGCTGACGCTGGTCGGGCGCACGCGGGGAAAACGCTTCATCGCGCTATCAGGACAGGATCGGATCGTGTTCGACCAGAACCTCGATTATGTCGGGGAAGAATCCGCGCGGCACAAGCGCAAGGGCGAACGCGATGACTGAGGCGACGCCAAGAGGCGCGCTGGACATTCCCGGCGTACTCCTCGCCGGCGGACTGGCGCGGCGGATGGGCGGCGGCGACAAGCCGATGCGCACGATCGCCGGTCGCACCATCCTCGAACGCGTGATCGCGCGCCTCGCGCCGCAATGTGACGGCCTCATTCTCAATGCCAATGGCGACCCGGCGCGCTTTGCGGCGTTCGGCCTGCCGGTCATTGCCGACGGCGTCGCCGATTTTCCCGGACCGCTCGCAGGTATCCTCGCGGCGCTCGACTGGGCTTCGGCCAACCGGCCTGATGTAAAGCTCGTTCTCAGCGCCGCCGCCGATTGCCCGTTCCTGCCGCGTGATCTGGTTTCACGGCTCTACGGCGCACTCAAAGCGGAGAATGCCGAGCTAGCCGTTGCTGCCTCCGACGGACAATCGCATCCCGTGATCGGATTGTGGAGCGTGAGCCTGCGTGAACAACTGCGCCACGCGCTGGTCGTGGAGGACATCAGGAAGATCGACCGCTGGACCGCTCGCTACAAACTCGCCACCGTGACGTGGCCGACCGCACCGCTCGATCCGTTCTTCAATGCCAACACCATGGACGACATCGCTGAAGCCGAGCGGCTCGCGGCGCTGGACGGAGGTTGACTCAACTCTCTCCGTCGCCGTCCCTACCACGTGCGCAATTGTGCACTGCAATCCTATTGACTACCTAAAGATTGATGAATTCGATCATGATGTCAGATTCAGATTAATTCAATTTGATATACTTCCCGATAGGGTTGCGGTGACGGACTCATCGCGAGGGCACCGTGGCCATATTCGGACGCAGGAAGCCGCCAAGCTTTACCGAGTTGAAAGAGACAATGCGTCCTACACCGGATGCAGATGGTGTGACGCGCGTCTTCCCGAGGGAACTCTGGGACGATCCAAAGATCGGCAAGTTTCTGCAGGAAGCTGGCTTTGCCCCGGATGACGCGCGCAACATCCTGCCAAAGGCAGAGGATTATATCGCCCTTTTCGCTGCGGCCAAAAAGCGGCTGGATGAGCGCACGGAAGCCTTCAATCGTGAAATGACGATGCGCCATGGCTACTGCCATGCCGTGCCTTTTCTGGTCATCGACCACACCATCTGGGACGGCGAACACGGTGCTTTCCTGTATGCCCAGATGAACCTCATCGGGTTCGATGAGTGGAACGTACTCATGCTGGCGGCGGATGTACGGACCAGGGAGGCTTGTGACCTGGCGGGCCATCCCGGCGCCGTGCCGGCGGTTACGGAGGTCATGACCAAGCGCGTGATCGACTGGAAGCATCGCCATGACATCGCGCTGGAAGCATACGGAATGACAGCTACGGGCAGCCAAGGAACCACCCAGGGCATCACCCGAGAGCAATACGAGGCCGAACACGACACCCTGCGCAGGGAGATCGTCGACAATGTCGGCTGGATGAAGCCGCGGATCATCAGCGAACTATTGCGCGTTCAGGGTTAAGCGAAACCTACGCCGCCAGCGGCACGGCCCAGGCGTCGTAACCATAAACCCAGTCGGTATCGGTCTTGCCGCTGAGCCAGGTATTGGCGCGCGAGGTCTGCTGGATTCGTTCGGTCCTCGCCTTGCGCGTCGCCTCGAAACGGCGGAAGGCGTTCGCAGCGCCACCGCGTTCGACGCCGTCGAGACAACGCGACAATACCGCCGCGTCCTCGATCGCCATCGCCGCGCCCTGCGCCATGTAGGGCGTCATCGGGTGGCAGGCATCTCCAAGCAGCGTCACGTTGCGATCCGCCCATCGCGCCAGTGAATTGCGGTCGACGATCGCCCATTTGTGGACATCGGGACACGCGGCCAACACCTGCTCGACCTGGCGGTCGAAGCCTGTGAACGCCTTGCGCAATTCCCTGACGTCGCCCTTCGCCGACCACGACTCGATCCGGAAATCCGGCTCCGGCTGACTGGTGACGAGGTAGATCTCGCTGCGATCCGGCTTGACGTAGTAGATGACGATGTGGCGGTCCTCGCCCCACCATTTGGTGCAATCGTCGATCTTTTCGCCGCCGAGCAGCACGGCGGGATAGGTGGTGCGGTAGGCGATCCGACCGGTAAAGCTGACCGGCGAAGCGCCGAACAGAATGTCTCTTACGAGGGAATGAATGCCATCCGCCCCGATCACGGCATCGGCGGTCACGCTTGCACCGTTGGCGAATGTCAGCCGGACACTTTCGCCGCTCTCATCCAGCCCGACCAGTTTGTGATTGAGCTTGACGCATTCATCTGGAACGGCGCTGGCAAGCGCCGCATGCAGGTCGCCGCGGTGCGCCAGCAGATAGGGTGCGCCGAACTTCTGTTCGGCGATCTCGCCAAAAATCATGTCGAATTTGACTTCGCCGGTGCGCCAGTCGCGGTTGTTCCAGGAGCGCGGGTAGAATGATTGCGCGCGCAATCTCGATTCCAGCCCTAACCCGCGCAGCACCTTCATGGCGTTGCAGCCGATCTGGATGCTGGCGCCGATCCGCGCGAACTGCGTCGCCTGTTCGTAGACGGTGACGTCGATACCCACCCGCCGTAGTGCCGCGGCGGTCGCGAGCCCACCCATGCCGGCGCCGATGATCGCAATCGATAGCGGTCGTGCCATTCCCATCCCTGCCCGAGCCGTTTCTGTTGACGGCTTCCTACATATCCTGCGTCAGGCCGGCCGAAATCCCGCCTGCTCCAGCGCTGCGCGGCCCTGCTCCGACGCCAGCGCATCGAGAAAAGCCTGCACCGCCGGCCGCTGCTTGCGCGCTGTCACCAGCGCAAAATCATAATGCTCTTCGGCAAAGGGAATGAAACCCAGGTTGGACGCATGCGCGACCGGCGCAATGGTCATGCCCCAGTCGGCGCGGTGCTGCGCGACCGCCGCCGCCACTGCATTGTGCGAGCGCGGCTGATTCCAATAGCCGTCGGGGCGCGCGCCGTCGAGCAGCCGGTCGATCAGGATGCGCGTGCCCGCCCCCTGGTTGCGATTGACCATGATGCAGGCGGGATCGGCGAGTGCGGCGCGGACCGCGTCTTCCGCGTTCAAGACTTCGAAGCGAAGATCACCCTTGCGGAACACGATGCCCTGCATGCGCCGCCATCCCGGCACCAGTTCCAGTCCCTCACTGAGATAGGGCGTGTTGTAGGTCTCGGTCTTCTCGTCGAACAGATGGATCGGCGCAAAATCGCACTCGCCGCGTTTGGCGGCCGCGAGCCCACCGAGACTGCCGACGGCGATCGAGCGCACCACGAGCCCGGCATGCGCCATCGGCGCCGTGACCAGATCGAGCCCGGTGCAGTGGCTGCCGACGATGACGAGATCCGGCACCCGCACATGCGGCGTGAACAGCGTCACCTCGGCCTCGCTGCCGGCCGGCATCTGGTCGGCCAACGCATCGATCTTCAGAAAACCGTCGGCCTGCGCGAATGATGTGATGGCGCCGGAGCCCTTGCCTGTCGGGTACGCGATCAACCCATCTGATCCTTCGACCAGCGACACCATGACGAATTCAGTGCGACCGAGTTCGGAGGCGATCCGCACCGGCACGCGTGCATTGACCTTGGCGTCCGAACGCGGCGGCAGGCCTGCCATCCGCCGCAGCACCGGCACGATCATGTCGTGGAAGGTGAACATCGCCGAGGTCGGAAATCCCGGCAGGATGATCACGGGCTTGCCGTCGCATACCGCAAGGCACAGCGGTTTGCCGGGCTTGAGCGCCACGCCATGGGCGATGATGCCGGGTTGGCCGAGCCGGCCGATGATGCGGTGGGAGACGTCGCCCGCGCCTTTGGAAGTGCCGCCTGACAGCACCAGCATGTCGCTGGTTTCCAGCGCCTTGCGCATCGCGGATTCCAGTTGCGCTTCATCGTCGGGGATGGCGCCGAAAAAATCAGCCTCGCCGCCGTTCTCCGAAATCGCCGCGGTGACGATCGCGCCGTTGGTGTCGTAGATCGCGGCCGGGCGCAGCGGTTGGCCGGGCTGCACCAGTTCGTCGCCCGTGGAGAGAATGGCGACGCGCGGCCGGCGCGCGACGCTTACCTGCGCGATGCCGCAGGCCGCCAGCATGCCGATCTCGCGCGAACCGATGACGGTGCCGGCGCGCAGCAGCGCCTCGCCGCGGGCGATATCGGAGCCGGCATAGGACACGAATTGTCCGGGCGACGCAGCACGGCGGATTTCGATCGCTCGATGTCCCGCTGGCTGCGTATGCTCGACCATCACGACGGCGTCCGCCCCGCGCGGCACCGGACCGCCGGTCGCGATTGATGTCGCCGTCCCCGACAATACCGGCCGCGTCGGCGCGGTACCGCAGGCGATCACCTCGTCGTTCAGCATCACGCGGACCGGTGACGCCTCACCGGCGGAAGCAAGATCGGCGGAGCGCACCGCAAAGCCATCGACATTGGAGCGGTCGAACGGCGGCACGTCGATCGGCGCCACCACGTCCTCGGCGAGCGCGCAGCCGAGCGCGTCGGCGAGCGGGCGTTGCTCCGTCGGCACCGCGCGCGGAAACAACGCGGCCTCGAAACGCGCCAGCGCATCCTCGCGCGACAGGATCGTCAGGAACTGGTCCTGCTCGCTGTTGTCGCGATCTTTCGGCGCGGGCGTATTGGTCATTTGTGAACTCATATCAGTCCCGCAACATATAGGCATCGACCGGGCTGCCTGCCGCAAAGCCTTCCGAGCCGCCTGATACCACGAGCCAGGCTTCGGCGCGGGCGATCGCCTCCAGCGACAATTCGCCCACCGCCAGCGTGGCCCACAAATCCTGCTTCCGCTCCAGCAACACGATCTCGGCGATGCCGACGCCCGATGCAATCTTGCGCGCCAGCGGCAAATTGACCGTCTTGCGCAGGGCTCGGCCCGAGAGGCGATCGAGTACCGGAAGCACCAGCGTCCACCATGCCGCAAAAGCCTGATCCGGCGCGCCCGGCAGCACGACGACCGGCGTCTTGTTGAGGTGCCCGACGGCCGAGGTGCGGCCGGGCTGCAGGGCGATGCCGTGGGCGAGAATTTCGCCACGCGCAGCCAATGCCGTCACCGCCGCGTCGGTGCGCCCGACGCCGGAGCCGCCGACGATCAGGAGCAGATCGCACGCGCCATCATCGAGTGCCGCCGCAATCGATCCGGCATCGCGGCCCGCGGCGGTGACGGACACGGTTTCGGCACCCGTCGCTTGCGCGCTCTCCGCGATCAGATCCGCCGTCACGCTGCTGCAGGGTACATTGACGATGCGCAGCCGCGGACGCCGGACGCTCAACCGCTCAATTCCAGCAGTGCGCGCCATCAGGAGATCGCGCGGCAGCACGCGCCGCCCGGCCTCCACGATGAGACAACCGGCAGCGATATCGCCGCCGGCCCGACGCACGCCCTGCCCCGGGACGGCCTCCGTCAGCACCTGCGGCATCGGACCGGACAAATCGACGGAATCGGAATCAAGCACGCAGTCGCAAGCCGCAGGGATCGCCTCGCCGGCCTCGACCCAAACCGGCGGCGCCGATAACGGCAGCGGCGAATAGGAGGAGGCGCCGACGAGATCGCGTGCGCAAAAGGCGTAGCCGTCCACCGCGGCAATGTCGCGCGGCGGATAGGCAGGAAGCGGCGGCATCCCGGCGGCGATGCAACGCAGCGCCTCCTTGAGCGTTAATTCAACCGGCGCGACCGGTTCCACGCCGTTCAGCAGGGCATCGAGCGCCCTATCGAGCGGTGTCAGCGAGGTCGGCAGGCGCTGGGGCAAGGTCATGGTCCGGCTATGCCCTGAATCGGGCCGGAAATAAACAGAACCGGGTATCGCCCGCCGTCAGCCCCTCCATTCGGCTACGTTGACGCCGGGGCAAAATAGTTGCAAATGAGACCAATTGGCGGATCAAACCGCCTGCGACAACCGACGGCCAACGTGCCGATTCCAGGGAGGAGAAGACAGGATGTTCGCCAGGAACCTATCCAGGCTGGGAATACTCGCGGCCACGCTGCTGGCGTCGACCGCAGCCCTCGCGCAAGTTTCCGACGATGTGGTCAAGATCGGCGTCCTCACGGACATGAACGGTCCGGCGGCGACGCCGACCGGCCAGGGCTCGGTCACGTCAGCGCAAATGGCGATCGATGATTTCGGCGGCAAGGTGCTCGGCAAGCCGATCAGCATCATCGTCGGCGACCACCAGCTCAAGCCGGATATCGGCGGCGGCATCGCGCGGCGCTGGTACGACGTCGATCAGGTCGATTTGATCGTCGACGTTCCGGTGTCGGCGGTAGGCCTTGCGGTGCAGAACGTCGCCAACGAGAAGAAGAAACTGTTCATTACGCATTCGACCCTGGCCGCGGATTTCCACGGCAAGTTCTGCTCGCCCTACGCGATGCAGTGGGTGATCGACACCCGTTCGCTCGCGGTCGGCACCGCGCAGGCCGTGGTCAAGCGCGGCGGCGACAGCTGGTTCTTCATCACCGACGACTATGCGTTCGGCCACTCGCTGGAACGCGATGCTTCCTCTGTCGTCACCGCCAATGGCGGCAAGGTGCTGGGCTCGGTGCGGCCGCCGCTTGCGACGCCTGATCTGTCGTCCTTCGTGCTGCAGGCGCAGGCCTCCAAGGCCAAGATCATCGGCATCGCCGCCGGCCCGCCCAACAACATGAACGAGATCAAGACCGCTGCCGAGTTCGGCGTGCTCAAGGGCGGCCAGCAGATGGCGGCATTGCTCGCCCTGATCACCGACATCCATTCGCTGGGCCTGCCGGCAGCCCAGGGCCTGTTGCTGACGACCTCGTTCTACTGGGACATGGACGACAAGACGCGCGAATGGTCAAAACGCTATTTTGCCAAGATGAACCGGATGCCGACGATGTGGCAGGCCGGCGTCTATTCCTCGGTCACGAGCTATCTCAACGCCATCAAGGAAGCCGGCACCGACGAACCGTTGAAGGTGGCGGCGAAGATGCGCGAAAAGCCGATCGAGGATTTCTTCTCCCGCAACGGCAAGCTGCGCGAGGACAATCTGATGGTGCATGACCTGTGGCTGGTGCAGGTCAAAAAGCCGGAAGAATCGAAATATCCGTGGGACTATTATCAGATCCTCGCCAAGATTCCCGGCGATGAAGCGTTCGGCCCGGTGGATCCGGCGTGCACGATGGCGAAGAAATAATCGCGCGAATGGCGAGTAATGAGTAGCGAATGGTCGGCAGCGAGTTCTTCCATTCGCTACTCGCCATTCGCTATTCGCCCTACTTCACCACCCCCGCCTCCCTGAAATACTTCATCACGCCGGGATGGATCAGCGCCGCATTCGGCGCAGCCGCGACCGTGTTCGCGGCTGTGGTCTCGCAGGCCTGCGGCAGCTTCTTGCACAGCGCGGCCTCGGCCCCGTGCAGCGTGCGCGCCAGCCGGTAGGCGACGTCGTCGGGCAGGCTTTCGCGCGCGAGCACAAAACTCCATGACCCGACGGAATCGATCGCGGCCGGCTGGTTGGGATAGCTGTTGGCGGGGACCGTCAGCGGCTTGAGAAAGGTGTGCTTGGCGCGGATGCGCGCGATCTCGCCGGCGTCGGGCGCGATGAAGCGTGCGCCGCCGGGGCTTTGCGCCATCGCAGCAAAACCCGGCCAGCCGACGCCCGCGCCCCACAGCGCGGCCGCACGGCCGTCCTGCACCATGGCGGGGCCGTCGCCGGCGCGGTCGAGATAGATCGACTTGAAGTCCTCGTCCTGCTTCAGCCCGATACCGTCGAGCATGTAGCGCGACAGAATCGGCAGGCCGGAGCCCTTGGCGCCGAAGGCAACCGGCTGGCCGACCAGATCCCTGATCGTCTTGTAGGGACTGTCGGCGCGCACCACGAACATGCCGGGACTGGAATACATCGCGGTGAGGATTTTCAGCCTTGTCGCCGCCCGGCCGATGCCCATGAAGGCTTCGTAGGCGGGCTCGCCGGCCACCAGCGCAATGTCGAGCTGGTCGGATTCCAGCAGCGGGATGTTTTCGTTGGAGCCCTTGGTATTGCGCGGCTCGATCGAGAGCGCGGGATCGGCGGCGTTCATGATTTCCGCGAACGCATTGCCATAAACCGGGAAGCCGCCGCCCGGCGTCGCGGTCCCAAGGCTTATCGGGGTGCTGATTGTGGATTTGGTAATGGCCTTGCCTCCATCCTGCGCTGTGGCGCCGCCCGCAAACAGGAGAAGACCGGCACAGGCAATCCCAGCGAATTTCATTGTTGGCCTCAAGCGTTCGGTGACGAATGACGCGAGACCGGTTGTAGGCAAGCACGGGGCCTTATGAAAGCCTGTTCTCAGCCCCCAACCCGGCATTGCCGTATCGCTGTCATGCCTGTAAACGATGCCAGCACCGTTGCCGGCCGCCTCTTTCGGCCGCTCGCGGCGGGGCCTGTAGCTCAATGGTTAGAGCCGGCCGCTCATAACGGTCTGGTTGCAGGTTCGAGTCCTGCCGGGCCCACCACATTGATGATCCGCCGCCGTTCGAGAACATCCGTTGTCATTCGCCGAAGCGATATTTTTCCTTATTTTTCCGTGATATTCTGCTGCCCAAACGTTCGCCGGCATTCGCAGGTCGTTCGCTACATCCCGTCGTTTTGTTGGCATATTTGTTGGTATCTTAACGATGGCAGAAGCGAGATACCAACATGCCGTTGACGGACGTGAGATGCCGAAATGCCAAGGCACGGATCAAGCCGTTCAAGCTCTCCGATGGCGGCGGCTTGCACCTATTGATCAATTCGGAAGGAGCTAAATACTGGCGCTTGGCATATCGGTGGCATGGCAAGCAACGAACGCTTGCGCTTGGCGTCTATCCAGCTGTTGGGCTAATGGATGCGCGTGCGGCGCGCGACGATGCCAAGCGCAGCCTTGCTGCAAGCATCGATCCTTCCATAGTAAAACGTGAGCGCAAACGAATCGCGAAGGTCGCCGCGGGCAATACCTTCGAAGCAATTGCGCGGGAATGGCACGCAAATTGGAAGGACGCCCGTAGCCCCTACTACGCTGAGCAGATACTCCGGCGCCTGGAGACTGATATCTTTCCAGCGATTGGTCGGCGTGCGGTCGCTGAACTCGAACCGCCGGAGTTGCTCGATATCTTGCGCAAAGTCGAGAAGCGCGGGGCGAACGAAATGGCGCGGCGACTAAAGCAGCTTGTTAGCCAGATATTCCGCTTCGCAATCGCGACGGGCAGAGCGAAGCGAGATCCATCCGCTGACCTAAAGGACGCGTTGCGGGCTACGGGAGAACCGCGACATCACAGAGCGATGCCGCTCATGGAGTTGCCAACGTTCTTGCAAAATTTGGAGAGCTACAGCGGCGAGCAGCAAACCAAACTCGCATTAAAACTCATGACTCTTACATTTCTTCGGACAACCGAATTGCGAGCAGGCAGGTGGACCGAATTAGAGAACCTTGATGAAAATTCCGCTCAGTGGCGCATTCCCGCCGAACGCATGAAGATGCGACTTGAACACTTGGTGCCCCTGTCACGCCAAGCTGTCGCAGTGTTGCGCGAGCTACGTACCCTCTCTCGCAACAGCCCCAATGTTTTCCCGTCTCCTGGCAAAAGTGGCTGCATGTCCAGCAACACCATGCTCTATGCCCTTTATAGGATGGGATATCACGGCCGAGCCACTACACATGGCTTCCGTACGGTAGCTTCCACGATCCTAAACGAGAGCAATCTCTTCAACCGTGACTGGATTGAACGCCAGCTCGCGCACGTTGAAAGAAACGAAGTGCGACGCGCCTACAACGCTGCGGAATGGATGCCTGATCGTCGACGAATGATGCAGTGGTGGGCAGACCACATCACTGCCATGGCCCTTGAAAGTAATAGGATCGTTCCGCTACTGCGAGCAAGGTAGACCAGAGCTACATCGATCACACCGCAGCAGCGACTACAGTGTCCCTACGCACTGGCCGCTCGGTGTTCGCTATCTTGTACGCAAATGGTGCTCCCTAGGGGAATCGAGCCGCTGTCTCAGCCTTGAAAGGGCCGGACGAGCTGCACCAGCCGCCCAGCACCACACGTGGACGAGCACGCCCTGTATCCAGCCCGACGGCGTACCATTCATCCCGACATCGGGGCTGCTCCCGAATCGCCGGCCCAGCTCCATTCGGTTCGGGCCCAAATCTAGTGACCGGTGGAGCGTCGGTTCATTTCCTCCAGAAGCCCGCGCATTGCATCGAACTGCGTGCCGAAACCTTTCCAATCTCCGGACTTCAATCGCTCCACTGCTTGATTGTAGCGATCGAGCGCCTCCCGTGCCTGATTTGCCGCCGGGCCTGTGGCGGGCCTCTCCTCTGTCGTGGTTGAAACTCCCGGCGTAGCGCCGGGCTCCATGAACAGCGCTGACAAGGCTTCGGCGAGTGTCTCCTTCATCACCACATGTTCGCCGTAGGCTGCGATCACGCGTTTCAGCTCCGGCAGGTGTCCGTGCTCCGCTCGCAAATAGAGCGGCGTTACATAAAGGATCGAGTTCTCGATCGGGATCACAAGCAGGTTCGCGCCGCGTATCACCCGCGAACCCATCTGATTCCACAGCGTGATTTGTTGCGATATCTCGGTGCTCTGATTGATCCGCGCTTCGATCTGGAACGGCCCGTAGACGAGCTTCTCCTTGGGAAACTCGTAGACGATCAGCTTGCCGTAGTCGGGGGCGTCGCAACGCGCGGCGAGCCACGCGATCATGTTGTCGCGGCGGCTGGGCACCATCGGAAGCATGAGGAAGAACTCGGCCTGCGGCTCGCCGGGCAGCCGCATGATGATGTAATAAGGCGCCATCGTTGCAATGCCGCCGCCGCCCGGCTGGCGCGGAAACTGCCAGAGATCCTCTCGGTTATAGAAAACGTCGGCCGCCTCCATGTGGTAGGTCTGATAGAGCCGCGCCTGAATCAGGAACAGGTCCTCCGGATAGCGAATATGCCTCTGCAGGTCCGCCGGCATGGCCGAGAACGGCTTGAACAAGCTCGGAAAGATGCGCTGGAAGGTTGCGGCGACCGGGTCGGCGGTGTCCATCAGATAAAAGTCGACGGTTCCGTTATAGGCATCGACGATAACCTTCACTGAATTGCGAATGTAATTGATGCCCAGCTCCTGCGCCGGCTCTGCATAGGGGAAATAGGAACTCACGGTATAGGCGTCTTGGATCCAGAACATCCGCCCATCGCTGATGACCAGATAAGGATCGTGATCGAGCCTGAGGAAGGGAGCAATCGTTGCTACCCGTTGCTGGATATTGCGGCGGATCATGATCCGGCTGTCGGCGGTGATGTAGCTTGAGAGCAGCAGGTTCGGGTCGTTGAAGTAATAAGCAAACAGGCCTCTCCACACCATCGATCCGATCGGAACGCCACCGGTGCCGTCATAGGCCGCGTAGACATTGTCCTTTCCCTTTGGATAGTCGAACTCAGGTGTGCTGCCTTTGACGATGACGTAGCTGTCGTGCTCTTCGCCATAGTAGATGCGCGGTTCGCGGATCTGGGGGCCTCCGTCCGCGACAGGGGGGTATGTCGCGCAAATAAAAGAATGGCAGCCCTTCGCTGCTCTTGCGAGTGACCGGGCTCATCACCGCGCCGGTGCCGTGAGTAAACAGCACGTGGCGGTTGACCCAGGTCTGGGCATTCGGCGGCAGCAAGGAGGGCCGCAGTTCGCGGGCCGAGATCATTACGCTTTGGTAGGAGCCATCGAGCCAATAGCGATCAACGTCAACATCATGGAATTTATAGTAAGTGCGGATCTCCTGCAGCTGCGCGTAGGTGTCCGACAAGGGCTGCCAGTCCCACAGCCTGATATTCTCGATTGTCGCCTTGTTGGCGTCGAGCGTCTTGAAGGTAAGCTTCTGTTCGGCAGCAAACGGCTTTGCGGCGATCTGATCGAGATTGTATGCCTGCCGGGTGAGCGCGATGTTGCGTTCAATGTAGGGCCTCTCCAGTTCCAACTCGCTTGGTTTGACGAAGAACTGCCGGAACAGCACGGGCACCAAGCCGGACAGCACGAAAGAGCCGACGACGACAAGCATGACCGCGGCGGCAGGCAGCCGGTAGGTCCTCACCCGGAGGTTTGCCAACGCGGCAAACGCCGCCATGATCGACAGCGCGATCATTAGCCACAGGCCCGGCAGCCCCACATGCACATCGGTGTAACTGGCGCCGACGACGACGCCGTTGTCGCCATAGAGCAGCAGATAACGGTCGAGAACGTACGACCAGGCCTTCACGACGAAGAGAAGAGCAAGCAACGCCGAGCCGTGAGCAATCACTGTCGGCGACATCGATCGGTGCTGCACGTCGTATTCGATGGCGCCGTGCACCAGTAGATTGCTGCGGCGAAAAGCGCGCTCAGCACGAGCGTGAGCAGCATCCAGTTTTTGATGAGGATATAGGCTGGCAGCACGAAGAGATAGAAACTGATGTCCTTGTTGAAGAGCGGATCGTCGGCGCCGTAGGAAACGTGATAGAAAAACTGCAGGATGGCGCCCCAATTGCCCACTTCTGCCGCGGCAACCAGCAGCGCGAGCAAACCTGCGCCGCCCGCGATGACGCGGGGCCATGGCAGCCGATCGCGCACGACCGTCAGCAGGTCGGGCGGCGGCACATTGCCCGCAAGATTCCACACGAAGGCCGCGACAGATTGCGTCGGCTGCCGTCGGGCAAAACGCACCGCGAGCCATCCGTTCAACCAAAGGACGACCGCAGTTCCGGTCCAGACTGCAAAAAGAACGACGGCTTTGGCGCCGATTGTTGTCCAAAAAACCTGCGGATAACCGATCGCGGAAAACCACAGCCAGTCAACCAGGAAGTCGCTCGTGAGCCAGAGCAGGATCAGGCAAACCGCGACGAAGACGGCCGCAATGATGAACCCGACCACGGCGCCTTGCCTTGGTACCTTCCGTCCGGGTCCGGTAATCCCGATCGTCATGATTTTATTATAGCGGGAATGAGTGACGCCGGCCGCTTAATTCGTGCGAGTCAACGCGCAGGACGGACGCTCGAGGCTCTATCGCCAGGACCGCGGAACGATTGAGCTGTTTCGAGCGTTGGCGGCAGGGCCGGACCAGCCGATGGCTTTCCGCCAGTGCGTGTTTCTGCGCCAACTCTTACAGATACCGCGGCATAGAGTGGCGACCTGCTAGCGGTGGCTGTGCTATCGCGTGTCTGCATTGCATGCAGAGGTCAGACCGAAAGCCGGTGCTTTGGCAGGTGTCGGCTGATGGCATCAACTGCCGGCGAGCCAGGCGCCCCCTGCCCGAGACGCTCAGCCCAATTGGCTGATTTGTTCCTCGGTAACGACGCGCTCGACTTTCTCGGTCTTGCTCTTGATCCGGTAGCGGGGTCGTCCATCCGCCTCGATGGGCATGCGAGCAATAATTGTATAAACGTCTCGTTGCTTTGGCACAGCGCGACCCTGCGGCCCCTGAAACTGGAAAAGCACGTCGTCATTGATCGCGTAATTGTATGCCATGGTCTTCGCTCATTTTCTCGGCTTTGGCAGGTCGATGCGCTCATCTGAGAATTCCGGCGGGCCCTCTGTGAGCCTGCGTACGCGACGTTCGCGTTCTTCGACCGGCAGGGATGGATCGAGCAACTGGCCGATCTGCTCGACTGCGAAATTTTCAATTTCAACCGGATCGCGCTGGGCGGACCCAAGGGAAGCGGCAGACGGCACGGCGCTCAACCCAAGCTCGATTAGTTGACGAATGGCGTCGGAGCGGACCGTGTCATGAGCTTCCGCCCAAGCATCGACATCCGCGGTAAGTCTTTCCGAAAGGTTCACAGCACTGATGGCATCGCAGCCGCCGCCTGGACGACGGATCGTGTGGTTGGGATTGCTTTTGGCGAAATCGGGCACGTCTCAGATCTGCCAGCCCGCGAGGTAACCCCATTGAATGCACATTGTAACCGCTTTTCGCACCAGACGAGTTGCCCCCTATCAATGACCGTATTGCAGGAGCCGGTTTCTCAGAGAAGCGTTTTTAGAACAAATACTTAAGTAAAGCAAGCATTGACATCGCGCACAAAACATCTGGACACCACGATGAGGCATGTATATATTCGTTTCAACGCTCATTTCTGATGTTTAAAACATCACTGCGATTCTTGAGGCCTTGGACAGTCGATCATAGCTCGCCCAACAACGAGCAAATCGCTCCACGGCATGAGGGAGACGAATGTGCAACTTGCTTCCATGCCTTGGGATTCCATCGTCGTGGCGATGGCTACGATCCTCATGTTCTCAATACTGCTGGCCGCGCTTGCGTGGGGCGTTCATCAGAGCGGCTGATCTCAATCAGCTGCTCGAAACGAGTTGCTCTGATGAGGTCGAATTCAAACGGGCGGTCTCGATCAAACTGTCCGCCGCGTGGGAGTTTCAATGATGGAACCAGTGAATCCAGTGATTATCAAGAAGTACGGCAATCGGCGCCTCTACAATACGGCGACCAGCGCCTATGAGAACCTCGAAAGCCTCGCGAGCATGGCAAAACGTGGGGAAAATTTCGTCGTCTACGATGCGAAATCCGGCGACGATATCACCCAGTTCGTTCTCCGACACATCCTATCGGAAGAAGAAAAAAAGAGCGGCCAGGATCTCTTGCCAATTGCCTTCATGCGTCGGCTGATCGGTTTCTATGGGGATGCCATGCAGGGGATGGTGCCGGCTTATCTCGAGCGGTCGATGGAAGCTTTGACGCGCGAGCGGGAAAAACAACTGAGGTGAGTCAGCATGTTGCTGAATCGAGCAACGCCGCCGGAGGATGGCAAACTCCGGAGCGGAGATTTCTACATCCCTCGGCTGGGTCAATTGAATGCTGCTCAGCACTTGCCGGTTTCAATGAGTCGGTTCGTGGCGCGATACCGCGCCTTGTTTGACGATGAGATCCATATACCGAAGCGTCTTGATCTCTCGGAATTCGGAGACTTGGCCGACTACCTTCACATCCTTGTCCTCGGAGCGTCGAGAGAGGTTTGGACGTTTCAACGTTTTGCGCCGTTCGCTGCGGCGCGAATTGGTTTGGACCTGACCGGCGCAAAGGTAACTGACCAGCGCTTTGCACCGTACAACCGGCGGCTTGACGAGAAACTCGTCCGCCTCTTGCGAGAGAAAGCCCCGTTCTACGTTGGCACCCACGTGGATGAAATCGGAGGCGAACGCATTGTGCACCGCTTGTTCATACCGATGAGTGATGTCGGCCGGCTCATCACACATTGCATCTTGATGTCGGTGTAGGGGCGTCGCAGCTGCAGCGGATTTGTTGCAACAATAGCTGGGAGGACGACATGACTGCCAATGTTGGACAAGCGTTTCTTTTGTGCGCAGGCGCTTTCTTGCTCTCCTTCTTCGCCATTTGGGCATTCTGGTTTATTGAGAGGTTGCGAGGCGATAGTGCGCCGAAGCCGGGTGGCTCAAGAGCAAAAAGCCCGTGGTCGAGGTAACTACGACGCCGACGTGAAGAGCGCGGCATTCGTTATGCGCTTGTTCGATGCCGCCAGCCGCACCTTGGTGCTCAACCCGGCTCCAAGCAGCGTCGGGCTGGCGACGATGCTCGACCATTGCTCCAGCCTGCGCATGCAGCGCGGATCAGCCGCCTGATCCCTGAGCAAACGCTAAGCCGTCCCCTGCAGGCGGCATTCTGCAGGCAAAAAAGCCACGGCGGAAGCAAAGCGTGTTCTAGCAGATGAGGTTGCGCACAACTGGGTTGCGGTCGGGCGTGTTCCACCGATTGCGCTCTCGATATCGGACCATGAAGGACTCCATGACATTTCTCGATGTTGCCTTGATTCAGTCTCTGGTCGCGGACTACGGTTATGCGGCCGTTTTCGTCGTCGTAATGCTTGAAAGCTCGGGACTTCCGTTACCTGGCGAGACAGTTCTTGTTTTCGCAGCCGTCTACGCCGGCGCTCAGCATGGGTTGGATATTCGGCTCATCATTGCAGTCGCAGCCTGTGGCGCAATTCTGGGCGACAATTTCGGCTTTTGGGCTGGCCGCCGATTTGGCCGAAGCCTATTGCTCAAGCATGGGCACCTCATCCGGATTGGCAGCCGGCAACTTGCTCTCGGGGAATACCTCTTTGCAAGATATGGCGGCGCGATTGTATTTTTCGGACGCTTCGTTGCGTTCTTGAGAGTTTATGCGGCGATTCTCGCTGGAACGAACCGGCTTCGGCCTTTACATTTCGCCATCTATAACGCTGCTGGCGGGGTGATCTGGGCGACCATTTTCGGGCTTGGGGGCTATTTAGTCGGTAAGAACGTCGAGCAGCTTCTCGGTCCGATCGGGTGGGTTGCGCTCGCCTCGTTCGCCGTGGGCGGATACTTCTTGTGGTCCTTCTTCAAGAGCCATGAGGAGCGGTTCCTCACAGATGCCGAGCGCGCCCTCGCGGCGCGCGAATCTTCGATGCACCGGGACGTCTGAAGGGACGCCGCACGCAAACCCGAGCCCGGCTTTCCTGTTGATGGGAACAGTCGGCTATTGCATCAGAATCGACGGGGAACTGCTTCGAAGAACCGCCGCGGGTTGGAAAGACAAGCAGCGGCCTCGACAATTCTCAATTCCGGGGCGCCGGTAGCGGCGGTCTGCTCAATCACGGCAAAGGTAGCTGAAACCGCTTCGCTCATCGCAAACGGGGTCGTCGACCCGCGGATCAACGAGGATACCAAGAGCGCGGCAAAGAGATCTCCCGTCCCAGACGGCGCTATCGGCAGCTTTGGCGTGGTCACGCTCCATACCGCTGATCCTTCGACCGTGAATGTATCAATTTCGTCTTCCCGCGTGTCAGTCAGATGTGCGCCCGTCACGACAACCGTGGAGGAACTCGGCTCCGCCAATCTTCGCGCCGCGATCACCAGGTCTTCCAGACTACCAATCTCGGTATTTCTCAGCCACCCGAGCTCGAATTGGTTCGGCGTCACGATATTCGCCATCGGGCAAAGCCGATCCCGAAAAAGTTCGGGAAGACCGTGCTGCACGAACAGACCGCGATCGGCATCGCCGATGACCGGATCGCAGCAATAGATCAGCGTGGGATTGCTCCTCATTGCCCGAGCGACGAAGGCAGCCACGACTTCCGCAATCTCTGGCGAGCCGAGATATCCGGACAAAATAACTTGGCAGCCATCGATCACTCCCCGCTCCTCCAGTCCCGTGAGGAGATCAGCAACCAGTTCGGCATCGAGAACTAGACCTCTGATAGTCGGATACCCCGGTCGGTTGCTGAACAGGGTTGTAGGCACCGCCATCACATCGATCCCCAGCGTTTGCATGGGAAAGACCGCAGCGCTGTTTCCAACGTGCCCGTGAACGACCTGAGATTGGATGGAAATCACGCTCATGATGTTTCCAGTTTGTCATGGTGGCAAAATTCGGAGGCCGACCCGCAGGCGGTATCGACCGATCACCGGCACAGGTTTCCGACCAGCAATCCCTAACGACGAGACGCTTGAGGGATCGGCTCCGCATCTTTGCTCGGATCAAGCAGCCGATGGAGATGAACGATGAAATAGCGCATGTGCGCATTATCGACGGTCTGCTGCGCCTTCGCTTTCCAAGCCGCATGCGCAGATGCGTAGTTCGGAAATATGCCGACGGTCTCGACTTTTGCGAGGTCCTTGAAGGTCGTGTGCTCGAAATCGACGAGTTCGCCGCCGACGACGAGATGAAGCAACTGCGGCCTACCGGTGCCTGACATTGGAGTTCCTTTGGTTGCAGTGACACGGGCGACGTCGCCGTCCGCGTCACTGTTGAGTAGTTAGCGACAAATCGGCTCGCCCGGACGCTTCGGTTCCATTGGTGGCCGAAGTCTGGTTCGAATGTCACGCGGAGCCGATTCAATTTTCGCCCCACGACGCGGCATCTGCGGGTCACGTTGTCGGATTGGATAACCAACGAGAGATCGGTCGGGATACCCACCACGCTTGTAACTTCAAGTGCCGCCCTGTTTCGGAAAGGTTGCGGACGGTGCAGTCAATGCCGGCGCCGCTGAGCGCGATTGTTCCTGCTTTCAATACCCGGTGCCTGGGCGCCGAGCGTTTGTTCGTCATTGTCTTAAATTTCTGACGACACGTTTGTTCGCCGAGCTAAAGTTGACGACCTACCATCATGGCTTTGGTCTTCGCGATCGCTTCAGCCGGATTGAGCCCCTTCGGGCAGGCCTGAGCACAATTCATGATCGTATGACAGCGATAGAGGCGGAATGGGTCCTCGAGACTGTCCAGCCGCTCGCCGGCCATCTCGTCTCGGGAGTCCACCAACCAGCGATAGGACTGCAGCAGTGCAGCAGGCCCGAGATAGCGCTCGCCATTCCACCAATAGCTGGGACATGAGGTGGAGCAACACGCGCACAAGATGCACTCATAAAGACCATCCAGCTTCTCCCGATCCTGATGGCTTTGCCGCCGTTCATCTTCCGGTGCCGTAGTAACCGATTGAAGCCATGGCTTGATCGAAGCATATTGGGCATAGAAGTTGGTCAAATCCGGAATCAGATCCTTTACAACCTCCAAATGGGGTAAGGGATAGACCCGCACGTCGTCAGCGATGGCATCGATGCTCTTGGTGCACGCCAGAGTATTGGCACCGTCGATGTTCATGGCGCAGGAACCACAGACCCCCTCTCGGCATGACCGTCTAAAGGCCAGAGTCTGGTCGACCTCATTCTTGATCTTGATAAGCGCGTCGAGCACCATCGGGCCGCACGTATCAAGATCCACTTCGTAAGTGTCGACGCGCGGATTCGATTCCTCGTCCGGACTCCAGCGGTAGACGCGGAACGTCTTGACCCGCGTCGCACCTGAAGCGGCTATAAAAACCTTTCCCTCAGTAACCGTGGAGTTTTTTGGCAAGCTTAGCTGGACCATCCCGGTCTCCTTTGTCAGCGTTCATCGCGAGGAACGCAGTTCAGTAAACGCGGGCCGCTGGCTCGATATACTGAATGTCCTTGCTCAGTGTGTATGTATGGACGGGCCGATAATCCAAACGGACGGACCCATTTGGATCCACCCAGGCAAGCGTGTGTTTCATCCAATTTTCGTCATCCCGCTTCGGGAAATCCTCGCGAGCGTGAGCTCCACGGCTCTCCTTGCGTGCGATGGCCGAATCCACCAGCGCCGTCGCCTGAAGAAGAAGATTTTCAAACTCAAGTGTTTCGATCAAATCGGAATTCCAGACCATCGATCGGTCGGACACGGCGATGTCGGATAAACCGTTCCACACCTCTTGCAACGCCTCTTTGCCTTCCTGCAGGATGGTTCCCGTCCGGAAGACGGTCGCGTAGCTCTGCATTGCACGCTGCATCTGCAGCCTGAGAGCCGGCGTTGGCGTTCCGCCCTTGGCGTTGCGTAGTCGGTCGAACCGGGCCAAGGTCTCGTCCCCGGTGTCCGGCGGCAGTTCAGGCTGCGTAGCTTTCGCGGTCAATTTTTCAGCGCAGCGCAGCGCCGCCGCGCGGCCGAATACGACGATATCGAGAAGCGAATTGCAGCCGAGTCTGTTTGCTCCATGCACTGAGACGCAGGCGGCCTCGCCGGCGGCCATCAGGCCCTTGACGGTCGCATCCGGATTGCCGCTGGAGGGCCGGATCACCTCGCCGTGATAATTCGCGGGGATGCCGCCCATGCAGTAGTGGGCGGTCGGCAGCACCGGGATCGGCTGTCGCGTGACGTCGACACCGGAGAAAACCCGCGCCGATTCCGAAATGCCCGGCAACCGCTCATGCAGCATCGCGGGCTCCAAGTGATCAAGATGCAGGAAGATGTGGTCCTTCTTCGGTCCCACGCCGCGACCTTCGCGAATTTCAACGGTCATCGCGCGAGAGACGACATCGCGCGACGCGAGATCCCGCGCGGAAGGCGCGTAGCGCTCCATGAAGCGCTCGCCCTCGGAGTTCACCAGGTAGCCACCCTCTCCCCGCGCACCTTCCGTGATCAGACATCCTGCCCCATAGATCCCGGTCGGATGAAACTGCATAAACTCCATGTCCTGCAGCGGGAGGCCAGCGCGAAGCACAATCCCGCCACCGTCGCCGGTGCAGGTGTGTGCCGAGGTACAGGAAAAGTAGATCCGGCCGTAGCCGCCGGTTGCCAGTATGACAGTCTGCGCCCTGAAGCGATGCAGGGTTCCGTCCATCAGCGACCATGCGATGACGCCGCGGCACTCGTCATCCACCATAATGAGGTCGAGCACAAAATACTCGATGAAGAACTCAGCACCTACCCGCAGAGCTTGCCCATAGAGCGTGTGGATCAAAGCATGTCCTGTTCGATCCGCCGCAGCGCATGCACGGGGGACCGGATTCTTGCCGAAGTCGCTCATATGCCCGCCGAACGGCCTTTGGTAGATCTTTCCGTCTTCGGTACGAGAGAAGGGCATCCCCGCATGCTCGAGCTCGATGACCGTGGGTGCGGCTTGCCGGCACATGTATTCGATTGCATCCTGGTCGCCGAGCCAGTCAGCCCCCTTGACCGTGTCGTACATATGCCATTGCCAGCTGTCCTCGCCGAGGTTGCCGAGGCTGGCCGCAATACCACCCTGGGCCGCGACCGTATGACTGCGTGTCGGAAACACCTTTGTGATGCAGGCGGTCGTTAAACCGGCTTCGACGGCCCCTTGGGTGGCACGCAAACCGGCTCCGCCGGCTCCGACGACGACCACATCAAACGTATGGTCGATGAACTTGTATGCGCATGTCGAACTCATGTTATTCCTCGACGGGCTAAGATTGGATGCCAATCTTCAAGACGGCGTAGACGCCGGCGATGGCGACGACCGCAGAAAAGAAATTGTTTAATGCCAACGAGATCACTTTGGGCCCCTCGCTGTGAATGTAATCTTCGAGGATGACCTGCATCCCGATGCGCATATGCCATGTTCCGGACAGAACGAGCAGCAGCATCGGGATTGCCACCAATGGATTGCCGAGATAGCTGCGGACCGTCGCGTAATCAGCGCCCGTCAGCGCGACGAGCGACGCGATGAGAAATAGCGCGAGCGGCACGTTTGCTGCGGCCGTCAGCCGCTGGATCCAGAAATCCCGAGTGCCGGTTTTCGCCGAGCCGAGCCCGCGGACGCGACTCAAAGGGGAGCGCATGTCTTTCATCAAAGTGCCCCCTCATCCAGATTCCGACGGCCCAGACCAGAATGGTGAGGAGTACGGAGCCGACGAGCGTTGCGCGCGCCATCAAGTTGGCTGAACGCAAATCAAATCCCCGTCCAATATCCCAGGCGAAATGGCGCAGGCCGCCTAGCAGATGATGAATTAGCGCCCACGTAAAACAGAACAGAACGAACTTGCCGGGCAGCGAAGTAATGCATGCTTCGAATGCTCGATAGGATTTCGGGCCTTCCGCCGCCGATATCAGCCACCAGGTAAGTAGGAGCGTTCCGAAATAGAGCGCTGCGCCCGTCATTCGGTGCGCGATCGACATCATCATGGTCATCGAGCGTCGGTAGATCGCGAGGTGCGGAGAAAGCGGTCTCGGCCTCAATCGTGCTTCGATTGACATTCGTCGTTCTCCATCCACCACGAAAAAACGCGAAGGCGTTGCCGTGTCCTGCGTGAGCTTCAGAGAACGGTCACGCAAGCGATCGGTATACGCGATCCGGCAAGACGCGCATTTCTAGCGCTTGGGCATATCCCTCAGTACAGATACATAGAACATCACTTATTGACATTATAACATTACTAGTTAGTATGCAAGAATGATGTTTGATATTCGTCGAAATCCTGGCCGTGAGGCAATCCGATGATCACGTCAGCGCAATTGCGGGCTGCCAGGGTGCTTCTTGGCATTGATCAGCGCCAACTCGCGGAATTGTCCGGACTTTCCGTGCCCACCATTCAGCGCATGGAGTCTAGTGAGACAATGGTTCGGGGCAATGTCGATTCGCTGGTGAAGCTGATTACGGCTCTCGACGCCGCGGGCATAGAGATGATCGACGAAGGAGCCGTCAGCAATTCGCAGGGGCGCGGTGTGCGATTGAAAATCAATTCCGGATCGGCAAGGACCTATTTGGACCATCAAATAGAAAGCAAGGCATCAACCGGAACGAGGGCGAGAAGGTAATGTCGGCCGTCGTTTTGCAAATGGGTTGTGTTGCCGGATTGCTTGCTTTGGCAATTCTGGCGATCGTTCTGAGCCGCGCAAAGATCGCTACGGCCGTCATCTACAGCGCGACGTTGGCTGTGTCCGCGATTGCATTGTTCGGGGCCATCCGCTGGCTACTTGGCGGCACGGCGAACGCCACCGACCTAACCTTGCCGATCGGATTACCGTGGCTTGGCGCCCATTTTCGGCTGGATGCACTGGCCTCATTTTTCCTTTTC
The DNA here is from genome assembly GCF_054059515.1 of Bradyrhizobium sp. URHC0002. NCBI lineage: Bacteria > Pseudomonadati > Pseudomonadota > Alphaproteobacteria > Hyphomicrobiales > Nitrobacteraceae > Bradyrhizobium > Bradyrhizobium sp. URHC0002. The sequence goes on from NZ_JBSSCF010000001.1 coordinate 8,769,346, forward strand.
GTCGTCAATCTCGGCGGAGCGGCAGCCAGCCTCTACGGTCTCGGCTATGGCCACCACGAGTCGTCGCCGCACCGCGTGCTGCCCTTCTTCCCTGCCTTCCTGGCCGGCATGAATCTGGTGGTGTTGGCGGATGACGCGTTTTCCTATCTGCTGTGCTGGGAATTTATGTCGCTGGCTTCCTGGGCGCTGGTCATGGCGCACCACCGCGAAACCGGCAACGCAAAGGCGGGGTATATCTATCTCGTGATGGCAAGCTTCGGCACGCTGGCATTGCTGCTGGCCTTCGGCCTGCTGGCGGGACCGGCAGGCGATTACGGATTTGCCGCCATTCGTGCTTCTCAACATACGCCATACGTGGCTGCGTCGGTGTTGATCCTGATGTTGCTCGGAGCCGGATCGAAGGCCGGCCTGGTTCCGTTGCATGTCTGGCTGCCGCTCGCCCATCCGGCGGCTCCCAGTCACGTTTCTGCGCTGATGAGCGGCGTTATGACCAAGGTCGCGATCTACGGTTTCATCCGCGTCATATTCGACCTGCTGGGGCAACCGAGCTGGCCGGCGAGCGTGCTCGTGCTCTTCCTTGGCGGCATCACCGCCGTCATGGGGATTCTGTACGCCATGATGGAAAAGGATCTCAAACGCCTGCTGGCCTACAGCACCATTGAAAATATCGGCGTCATCTTCGCAAGCCTCGGCCTTGCGATGGCCTTCCAGGCCAACGGCCTGAAGCTCGCGGCGGCCCTCGCCTTCACGGCGGCGCTGTTTCACGTTCTCAACCACTCCTTCTTCAAGAGCTTGCTCTTTTTCGGGGCCGGCGCCGTTCTGACGTCGACGGGCGAGCGCGATATGGACAAATTGGGCGGCCTCATTCACCGCATGCCGTTCACGAGCTTCGTCGTTCTGGTTGGCTGCGTCGCAATATCGGCGCTCCCGCCTTTCAATGGCTTTGTCTCGGAATGGCTTATGTTCCAGGCCGTTTTGCAAAGTCCGGAGTTGCCGCAATGGGCCCTTAAGATCATGGTTCCGGCGGTAGGTGCCATGTTAGCTCTGGCCGCCGCGTTGGCAGCGGCGTGCTTCGTCAAGGCCTTCGGCATCACCTTTCTCGGACGACCGCGCAGCGCGGCGGCCGAAGCCGCACCTGAAGTCGACCGTTACTCGCTTACGGCAATGTTCATCCTCGCTGCACTTTGCCTGCTCGCCGGAATCGTGCCGGGACCCGTGATCGATGCGCTTTCGCCGATCACGATTGAAATCCTCGGTGGCCGCATGCCGATCCAGGCCAATGAATCCTGGCTTTCCATCGTGCCGATCGCGGAGAGCAAGAGTTCATACAACGGATTACTTGTGATGGTGTTCATCACGATATCCGCCTCACTCGCCGTCTTTTTTATTCATCGCTTCGCCTCTCATGTCCTGCGGCGAGGGCTGGCCTGGGGCTGCGGCTTTTCCGATCCGACGCCTGCGGCTCAGTATTCCGGTGTAAGCTTCGCTCAACCGATCCGCCGCGTGTTCGGCACGAATGTATTTCGCGCGCGCGATCATGTCGAGATGCCCGCCCCCGGCGATATCAGGCCGGCGCGGCTCAGGATCGAACTGCATGATCTGGTCTGGGAGGGAATGTATCAGCCGATAGCAGGCGCGGTGAGTTTCTCCTCCGAACGACTCAACCGCCTGCAATTCCTGACCATTCGGCGCTATCTCAGTCTCGTTTTTGCTACCCTCGTCACGCTGCTGCTGGTGCTCGCGATATGGTCGTGATTTCCGACATCCTTGTGCAGGGCGTGCAGATGCTGCTGGTGCTCCTGCTCGCGCCGCTCCTGACCGGCTACGTGCGCAAGATCAAGGCCCGGCTGGTGCGCCGCCAGGGGGCTTCAGTTTTTCAGCCCTATCGCGACCTGCTGCGGCTGCTGCGCAAGGAAGTGGTGCTGGCCGACAATGCGTCGTGGCTGTTCCGCGTGACGCCCTATGTCACCTTTGCGGCGATCTGGGTTGGCGCGGCCCTGGTGCCGACCTTCGCGACCGGGCTGCTGTTCAACTGGACGGCGGATCTCATTGCCATCGTCGCGCTGCTCGGCAGCGCGCGCTTTTTCCTCGCGCTCGCCGGGATGGACGTCGGCACCAGTTTTGGCGGCATCGGCTCCAGCCGCGAGGTCATGATCGCCGCACTTGCGGAGCCGGCGATGCTCCTGTTTGTCTTTTGCATGGCGCTCGTTGCCGGCTCGACCCAGCTTTCGACGGTCGCAAATTTCATGGCCTCGTCCGACGTTGGATTGCGAGTATCGCTGGGAATGGCGATGATTGCGCTGATCATGGTGGCCCTCGCGGAGAACGCGCGCATCCCGGTCGACAATCCGGCCACGCACCTCGAGCTCACCATGGTGCATGAGGCGATGGTGCTAGAATATTCAGGACGCCATCTCGCGATGATCGAATTCGGCGCATTTCTCAAGCTGCTGCTCTACATCTCGCTGATCGCCTGCGTGTTCCTGCCCTGGAAGATAGCTGTCTTCGGAACCGGACCGCTATCATATGCCATCGGTGCCGGCGCCTATGTTCTCAAACTTGCGGTTGCCGGCTTCTTCCTTGCGTTGTTTGAGACCGGCACCGCGAAGATGCGGGTCTTTCGCGTTCCGCAATTTCTCGGTGCCGCTCTCATGCTGGGCCTACTCGGTACCCTGCTGCTGTTCGTCTCGAGGAGTTTTTGATGCAGATGCACAGCCTCGCCTTCGACGTCTCGCATACGCTGGCCGGCGGACTGGTGCTGATCAGCCTGATGATGCTGTACCAGGACCGGCTCTATTCGCTGCTCAACGTCTTTGCGCTCCATGCCGTGGTGCTCGCCCTTTCCGTCGCTTGGCAGGCCTTCATCCAGGATGCGCCCCATCTCTACATCACAGCGGCAATCGCCCTCGTCTTCAAGGCGATCGTTATTCCGGTAGGGCTGCACCGCATCGTCAAGCAGCTTGGAATTCATCGCGACATCGAGTCGGCCGTGGGCATCGGCCCGACCATGCTGGCCGGGATGGGGCTGGTCGCCCTCTCGCTGGTTCTCATGCTGCGGGTGACCGCCGACGCAGACCCGCTGGCGCGCGAGGATATCGCCTTTGCCTTGTCGGTCGTGCTACTCGGACTTCTGGTCATGGTGACACGCCGCAACGCCGTCAGCCAGGTCGTCGGATTCATGTCGCTCGAGAACGGCCTGGTGCTGGCGGCGACCGGCGCCAAGGGCATGCCGCTGGTGGTCGAGATCAGCGTCGCCTTCTCGATTCTGATTGCGTTCATCGTCATCGGCATCTTTCTGTTCCGAATCCGCGAGCGCTTCGATTCGGTGGACGTCTCCGCGCTCGACGACTTTCGGGGCGAGCGCCGATGAATTTGCCTTTCTTCGATCCCGTCACCGCGGTCCTGCTGATTCCGATCAGCTCGGCGGCGCTGCTGGCCGTGCTGCCCGGCTACCGGCTGACGGCGCGGTTGAACGTCGTCGCCAGCCTGGCGACGTTCCTCTCTGCGCTTTCCCTGTTCGTGGTCGAACGTCCCGCCCCCGGGCCGTATGTGCTGATCGACGATCTGAACATCGTCTTCATCGTGCTCAACACGTTTGTCGGATTCACCACCAGCATCTTCAGCGCGAGCTACATCGCGCACGAACTCGAGACCGGCCGGCTGACGCCGGTCTATCTGCGTTTCTACCATGCCATGTACCAGACCATGATGTTCGGCATGAACCTCGCGTTCGTGTCGAACAATATCGGCCTGATGTGGGTGGCGGTCGAAGTCGCCACCCTGACGACGGTGCTGATGGTCGGCATCTATCGCACCCATGCGGCGCTCGAAGCCGCCTGGAAATATTTCATCTTGGGCAGCGTCGGGATTGCGCTCGCTCTGTTCGGCACGATCCTGGTCTACATGGCGGCGCGCCCGGTCATGGGCGAAGGCCAGGACGGCATGATCTGGACGCTGCTGGTCGAGCGCGCCGCGAACTTCGACGCTGCTCTTCTCAATGTCGCGTTCGTATTCCTGTTTCTCGGCTACGGGACCAAGGTCGGCCTCGCGCCGTTGCATGCGTGGCTACCCGACGCGCACGCCGAAGGCCCGACGCCGATATCGGCCGTGTTGTCGGGCCTGCTCCTGAATGTCGCGCTCTACGCGCTGTTGCGCTTCAAGATCTTGCTTGCAGCCAATCCGGCCGCGATTGCTCCGGGCCCGCTGATGGTAACGATGGGCCTGGTTTCGATCGTCTTCGCGGCGTTCATGCTCTACCGTCGGCGCGACATCAAACGCCTGTTCGCCTATTCGTCGATCGAACATATGGGCATCATCGTCTTTGCGTTCGGGATGGGCGGCCCGCTGGCCAATTTCGCCGGGCTGCTGCACATGGTGATGCACAGCCTGACCAAATCCGCGATCTTCTTCGCCGTCGGGCATATTTCGCAGGTCAAGGGCACGCAGAAGATCGCTAGGATCCGTGGCCTGACCGTAAGCCATCCGGCGCTTGGCTGGGGTCTGGTGATCGGCGTTGTCGCGATCGCCGGACTACCGCCGCTCGGCATCTTCATGAGCGAATTCCTTGTCGTCAGTTCGACGTTCGCACGACAGCCACTGCTCGCGATCGTGCTGGTGTTCGGCCTGTTGTTGGCCTTTGGCGCATTGATGCTGCGCCTGACTAGCGTCGCCTTCGGCGAACCCCGCGGCAGCAAGGCCCCGGTCGAGGCTTCCTATGTACCGATGTTCGCGCATCTCTCCCTGGTTCTGGGCGCGGGAATCTATCTTCCCGCGCCGCTCGTGGTCTGGTTCCAGCATGTGGCTCGCCTTCTTGGATAGTTTAGGGATAAACGGGATATGCCATCGCTGATCGATCTGATGCTGGAGGGCCGCGAGATCCAGCAACACAGCCCGTGGCCGCGAGCCATGGTCGACGCTTCCGTTTGGAAATTTGCAGCAAACGAGCTCGCACAGAAGCGCTGGAACCTGCTCGGCCTTTGGGGAGAACCCTCGACGGTGCACATGGCGATCATGGATGATCATACAGCGGAAATCGCGATCATCAGCCTGGACTGCCCCAATCGCAGCTATCCATCGGTCGGCCAGCATCACCCGCCGGCGATTCGATTGGAGCGCGCCATCCGCGATCTGTTTGGACTGTCGGCGGAGGGCTTACCCGATCCACGCCCGTGGCTCGATCACAACCGTTGGAGCACGCGCTTCCCGTTGGGAGATCGCATCGACGCCTTGTCGCAGGCGTCGCCCTATCGCTTCCTGCCCGTCGAGGGCGACGGCCTGCACCAGATCGCCGTCGGTCCCGTGCATGCGGGAATCATCGAGCCCGGACATTTTCGGTTCACCGCGAGTGGGGAAACCGTGGTCCGCCTCGAACAGCGGCTTGGATATACCCACAAGGGTATCGAGGGGCTCATGACCGGAGCGAGTCTCGATCGAGCGGTGAAACTCGCCGGACGCGTGTCGGGCGACAGCACGGTCGCCTATGCCTATGCATTTTCGAAGGCCGCCGAGGCGGCGCTGGAACTTGTCGTGCCCGATCGCGCGGTCTGGCTGCGGGCGCTACTCGCCGAACTCGAGCGGCTTGCCAACCATCTCGGCGACATCGGTGCCATCTGCAATGACGCCTCGTTCGGCCTGATGCACGCGCACACCAGCGTGCTGCGCGAGAGCGTGCTGCGGGCGGCCAATACCGCCTTCGGTCATCGCCTGATGCGGGACATGATCGTGCCAGGGGGGGTCACCCGCGACCTCGATGAGGTGGGCAAGGGAGCCATCCTGACGACTATTTACGACATCTCACTCCGTTTCCCGGCTCTGGTCGAGCTCTACGATAATACGGCGTCGCTGCAGGATCGTACGGTCGATACGGGCATGCTCAAACCCACGTTGGCCAGGCAGTATGCCGTTGGAGGCTACGTCGGCCGCGCCTCCGGCCGCTCTTTCGACGCGCGCCGGGCCCTTGCCTATCCGCCGTATGACAGCCTGCGCTTTGAGGTGCCGGTCCTCGATGAGGGTGATGTCAATGCCCGCGTTTGGATCCGTGTGCGTGAAGTGGAGCAGAGTCTCTCCCTGATCAATCAGGTCTTGGATCGGCTACCTAAAGGACCGTTGGGAACACATGCGGGTCATATTCGGGAGTCTCGGGAAGGCATGGCGATCGTCGAGGGCTTTCGCGGCGACGTCCTGGCTTGGCTGCGCTTGCGGGATGGCCGGGTCGAACGCTGCCACCTGCGCGACCCCTCGTGGTTTCAATGGCCGCTGCTTGAGGCTGCCATCGAAGGCAACATCGTTGCGGATTTTCCGCTCTGCAATAAGTCGTTCAACTGTTCTTACTCAGGCCAAGATCTCTGAGGACCGCACAAGATGCGCAAGCTGCTGTTTGAAAGCCTGTTTCGCCGACCGTTCACCGAACGGGCGCCGCCTTTGAACGATGCCGCGGTGACCGAACTCGCCACGGCCCTCGGTCGCGCGGCGCGGCGCCGTCTCGGCCGAAGTCTCTCCATACGCGAGGTCGACGCCGGATCCTGCAATGGCTGCGAACTCGAGATCCACGCGCTCAATAACGCCTATTACGACGTTGAGCGCTTCGGCCTGCGGTTCGTTGCCTCGCCGCGCCATGCCGACGTGCTGATGGTGACCGGTCCGGTGACCAAGAACATGCGCGAAGCGCTGGAGCGCACTTATCACGCGATGCCGAATCCCAAATGGGTGATGGCGATCGGAGATTGCGCCCGCGATGGCGGCTGTTTCGCCGGCAGCTACGCGGTAGTTGGAGGTGTCTCCGAGGTGATCCCGGTTGACCTCCACATTCCCGGTTGCCCCCCTAACCCAACAGCTATGCTGCAGGGTCTGATTGCGCTGCTCGAACAGGTGGACGCAGGCGACGTTGCGCCTTGAAGTTCGATCCGAGATTGCGATTGATCCAGGCAGGTGTGATCGCAGCATTCTTGCAATGCCTGGCGATACTGTTGCTAACGCCTATAGTGATCACGTTCGCGCAATCCAGATTGGACGAACAAGCCTCTCATGCCGATCCGACAAGTTTGAACGTAACTTCACTCTTGCAAATGATATATCTCCTGATTGCGCTAGGACTGGCCTTCACACACAACCGGTTTGTGGATTCGACGGCCGCATACATCCGCGTTGCTTCTCGCCAGATGCACCCTCTAGAGCCAAATCTCGCGGCGAACGCTTTGCTCATATGTCTCTGGTTCACCGCGGTCGGACTGGCCGCACTAACGCTCGGGTCGCCACCATCTGTTCTGATTGAACTTGGGTGGCACTTCGGACCTTTCGAAGCAGCGCCGATCATATGGTCCGCGATCACGAGCGTTGGCGTGGCCGGCTTTGGCGCGAATGCTCTAGCCGCCGAGCACGGGCAGAAGTAGCGCCAATCGCGGGCTGATCGGACAGATCCAGACCGCGTCGTATCTGCCCGATCAAAGCCTCGGATCCGAATAACGCTAGCGCCACAGGCCAAGCCGGTCCCAAACGTTCACAAGCGCCTCCACGAGACAATCGATTTGTAGGTCCGTGTGAAACGAAGTCATACCATCATGAACGCTGCGATCATCCTGGCCGCATTTCTGACGTGGGGATCTGGGACGATGTGGCCGGACGTCATGGTCGGCCTTGGTATTTTATGCATGAACGCGGACGCGGGTGAGCATGTTGGGCGCGCAGCGCGACCACCGCCCACCCTAGCCGCATGATAGACGCCACTCGGATGCTAATCCGGCGAAATCGATCCCTTGCCGATGCACTGGAATTTACGTCCCGATATAGCAGCGGCACTCAGCGCGATCGGGCATACGACGCATATGCCGGCGTCCACATTTTGCCGTCGATCCTGTGCGTAAGCGCTGTTTCGTCAACATCGGGAGCGAGCCCCTCTTCGATCGCGGTCAATCCAACCGCCCTCGCAACCTGGAAAGCGACCTCTCTCAGGGCCGAAACGGGCGGCAAAATGTTTCCATCGGGAAGCTCATTCCTCAGCGAGATTTCCGAGAGGGCCTTGGCGGCTGCCATGAACATGCCGTCACTTATCCGCGTTGCCTGGGATGCTATGACCCCGAGGCCGACACCCGGAAAAATGTAGGAATTGTTCACCTGGTCGGTCCTGAACGGCCGACCAGCCCGGTCCACTGACGGAAACGGGCTGCCCACCCCTACCACGCCACGTCCGTCCGTCCAGGTCAGAATATCGGCTGGTGCCGCCTCGCTGCAGGAAGTCGGATTGGACAGCGGAAAAATGACCGGCCGCTGAGTTCCCGTCGCCATCTTGCGCACAACTTTCTCGCTGAAAGCCCCGCATTGTCCGGAGACGCCGATCAATACATTGGGCCGCGCATTCACGACTGTTTCCAGGAGACCGACAGTGCCGTCATCCGCAATTTCCCATCCCGCCACGTCCGCAGTGGAACGAGTAAACGGCAGTTTGCTCGGCGACAAGTTCGGCATGCCTTCCAACAGCAGACCTTTGACATCGATCATGAAGATACGTCGCCGGGCCGCGCGTTCCGACATTCCCGAAGCCGTCAGCGCGCGGAGGAGCAGATTAGCAATTCCGCACCCCGCCGACCCGGCACCAAAAACACATATCTTCTGATCCGATATGGGAACGCCAGTGACTTGGAGCGCCGCGAGCAAGGTACCGGTCGCCGCAGCGGCGGTTCCCTGTACATCATCGTTGAAGGTGCAAAGCTGATTACGGTACCGATTTAGTAAACGGACAGCATTCTTCCCGGCAAAATCTTCCCATTGCAGGACGACGTGTGGCCATCGTTCGGCGACTGCGGTAACGAACACGTCGACGAACTCATCATATCGCTCGCCAGTCACCCGAGGATGACGCCAACCCACATAAAGGGGACATTGAGCAGTTCTTCGTTATCGGTTCCTACATCGAGGAAGATCGGAAGCGTGGTCGACGGATGCAGTCCCGCACAACCGGTGTAGAGCGCGGTCTTCCCAATTGCGATGCCCATGCCGCCCACGCCTTGGTCACCGAGCCCGAGCACACGCTCACCGTCCGTCGCAACGATCACCTCCGCGTCGTCAAAGCGTGGATGAGAAAGAATGCGCTTAATCTGATCCTGAAGCGGTAAGCTCAGGAAATACCCCCGCGGCCTGCGGAATAACCGGCTGAACTGCTGCGAACCCGGTCCCACGGTTGGCGTGTAAACGATCGGCAGCATCTCTTCGATGTTGGAGACAAGAAGCCCATAAAACAGCGTCTCATTCGTGTCCTGCAGGTCTCTGAGGAACACGTACCGCTCCAAGTCGTTCGGCAGATTGCGAAGCGCGATGAGGCGCCGCTCAATCTGCTCTTCGAGCGTCGAAATGTGCGACGGCAGCAGCCCGTTCAAATCAAATTCCAGCCGCTCCCGCTCAGTGAAGGCGGTGGCTTTATTGAGGCCGGGGTCCGTCAAAAGTTCGTAGCCGTTTCGGACAACGGACAACGATCGATCAGCGTCCTGCGGCGGTGCGGTTCGAACGTAGGTCATTCGAAACTATCCAGCATGCAGACCAATATGTGATTGGTCGTTCAAAACATTTTCCAATAGGCACGTTCGTGGATGGACGATTACGAATGTTGCTCGACAACAGGCCGCTTCCGCTTTCTCTGAGGGTCGAAAGGCCTCGACTGAGCCCGGCAGACATACCGGCGAACTTAGTAATGAGCGACTTCGAGAACAGATCGGTTATTCTTTAGCTCGCGGGATGAGCTTCGCTTGCGATGCCTTGTGATGATACTGCAGCGAGATAAGCAGGCTTTTCAGCCCTCGTAGCGGCCAAAGCGTTACGATCAGGATCAGCGGGAGCCAGAGCGCCGCGTGAACCCAGTACGGCGGCTGATACTTGACCTCAATTATGAGGGCCGCGCCGACGACGATGGCGCCGGCGATCATGATGACGAATATGGCGGGACCGTCGCCGGCATCCGCAAAGGTGAAATCGAGACCGCACGATTCGCAATCGGGCTTCAGCCTCAGGAATCCGTCGAAGAGCTTTCCCTTGCCGCAGCGCGGGCATCGGCACAACAACCCCGTGATATAGGGCGAAGGACCGATTGCCGGCAATTGCTTTTCTGTGACCATCGTATTGGCCTTTGCGCCGTTCGGACGGCGGCAAATGCCGACGTCGGTTCGGAACGCTAGTGAGGGGTGATCTCCACGAGCCGTATGGAACTCGCGGCTCCCGGAACATCGACAGACGTCGTCTCAACGCGTGCCGTCTGCTGGCGATTGGGATAATCTCCTAGGTCAGCAGCGACCGTCAGACAAAAGAGCGTTCGGCCGTCCCGCCCGCCCAATTGGCACGCAACCGCGTGGCGGCCCGGCACATGGACGCGATGCGTAACGCGTCCACCTTGCAGCACACGGACAAAAAGCGGCTGTCGGGCGGCGGCCGCCCAGACCGCACCCTCCGAGTCCGCGCAGATGCCGAGCGGGCTCATCCTGTCGAAATTTGCGAACACCCTTCGATGCAGCAGTGCGCCGCCGTTCCCGATCTGGAAAGCGAGCACCCGATTGCCGAGCGTCTCCGCGACCAGCACTTCATGGGCGCTTGTTATCGCCAGCCCGTTCGGATGCGCCATATTGTCGGCAACCGAACGGACCTTGCCGTCCGGCGTGGCCAGGAGGACCCGGGCCGACGCAAAGCAGTCCGGACCCGCCGCGTCGGCATCGAAAGAAGTCACGTAGGCGTTTCCATCCCGGGCGACAGCCATGTCCCTCAGGTATCCGACCGCAGCGTCGGCCAAGTCGGCATGAACCGCCGCTTTCCCACCGGCTAAGTTCAGTATCAGCCTCTGGGTCATTGAGGCGGCCAGCAAGTCGCCGTCGGGCAAGAAGCCGAGACCGAATGGTCGGCTGAGTACGTCCGCGACTATCGTGACTTTGCCGTCCAGATCGATGCGGTAGACCTTTCCGGCGCGCGGGTCGGACACCCACAAGGCGCCCAAGTGCCATCTCGGCGCTTTAAGGCGCCAAAATCCGCTTGCGAGCACAGTGGTCTTCGCCGTTTTCAACATCTTCGATCGGGTTATCAATTGTTGCGTCAGCCGCAGCCGCAATTATCGAACGCGTTCCAAGGTCCGCGACGATGATGGCTTCGGCTGTTTTATGTTCTTCATCTTCGGCTTCGTGACGTGTTCCCTCAACCGGACGCCGCGACCACCACTCGTGGAAGGCACGCCGGGATTGATCAGTTCGATCCCTGCGTTCTCCAGAGCCGAAATCAGCTTCATTAGAGAATCGACATTGCCGCGGATGACGCCGTCGCTCGCCTCCATGCGCTGAATGGTGGGCACCGAGAGGTCCGCTAATTCGGCCGTCTGCCGCTGATCGATGTTCAGGAGCGCGCGAGCGGCCCTGAGTTGATTGGCGGTAATCATGAATGGGCGGCCTCCGGTGCGATGTGCACAGGATATATCTACACCCTGTGAATTATTGTTTCAAGCATCAATTTACATGCACTAGATATCAATCCACGTTAATGACGCGGGGGGGGAACTAGTCTGCATCACGGCAAGCGCACGCGAATCTTCCCTCGCGCGTAACATTAGCGGCAAGCGTGCGAATCGATTGGCGTTTCGCACATTACATGATAAGAGATGTTCTACGCATGCTTTCTAATGCTTCTCTCTCTTGATGGTTGTCGATGCGGTTGTTGGGGCGTTACCAGGGCAGGAACGGTAAAATCGAGATCGTCGAGTGTTCGTGGGATGGCACACGTGTGTATTTCGAAGAGGGAGTGAGGCAGAGCCAGGCGACGCCCGACGGCGAAAGCGTATTCACCTACGTGAAGCTCATGGACGAGTTATTATACAAGTCGAAAAACATACTCGTCTTGGGGTGCGGTGGTGGAAATCTTGCGACGAGGCTGTCGCGTCTCGGAAAAAGACTAACGATTGTCGACATCAACCCGATCAGCTTCGTGCTCGCGCACAGATATTTCGATCTGCCGGACGAGTTGCCTTGCATCGTCTCCGACTTTCGAAAATTCGTGTTCGATGACCACGCCTATTACGACGGCATTGCGATCGACGTCGGTGGACCGGGATTCCGTTTCACGGAGGAGTTTGATGTGGAGACCTGCGACGCCATCCGCTCCCGTCTGGCGCCGGGCGGCCGGATCGTGATGAATGTGCTAGTGGCGAACGACATTGATCCGATACCTGACCGGATCGCGGCCAGACTCGCCGGCGAGGAGCTGCGGACGTGGATCGTCGATGAGCAATTCATCGAGGATCGCAATGCAGTCATCGCCTGCATCCCGGAGAAGACGTTGGGTTCACGGGCAGCGCTCGATCGCGTGATGCACCATAGCCATGAACGGTGGGCGATCCGCCGGGGAAGATTGCGAAGCCGCGATCTCATCTGTGGATCGCGCTAATGGTGCACCGTCAAGCAAACCGACGCGAGACGTGGATAACCGGCATCGGGCTCGTCTCCTCCTTGGGGGACGGGTTGGAAGCCAATTGGGACGCTCTCCGCCGCGGCCGTGTGAACATCGATCTGGAAAACTATGCGCCGTGGATGATCCACCCTTTAACGCCACTTAATCTTGACAGCCAGATTCCAAAAAAGGGTGACCAGCGCCAGATGGAAGCATGGCAGCGCATCGGTACCTACGCAGCCGGACTCGCGTTGGATTCCGCCGGCATCAAGGACGACAAGGAAATCCTGGCTCGGACCGACATGATCGTCGCTGCGGGCGGCGGCGAGCGCGACCTCGATGTCGACGCCGCGATTTTAACCGCGCGCGCGGACGCAAGGTCGGGGGCACTTAACGAACGGCTGATGAACGACCTGCGCCCTACCCTGTTCCTCGCGCAGCTATCCAATCTGCTCGCCGGAAATATATCGATCGTCCACGGTGTGTCCGGATCGTCACGGACCTTTATGGGCGAGGAAGCCGCGGGCGTGGATGCCGTCCGGATTGCATGGGCGAAGATCGCCTCCGGGCAGAGTGAGATTGCCTTGGTCGGTGCCGCGCACAACGGCGAGCGCAAAGAAATGCTGATGCTCTACGAATGCGGCGGCTTCAATCTCAAGAAGGACTTCGCGTCGGTCTGGTCGCGCAATGGCGGTGGCTTTGCATTGGGGTCGGGTGGCGTATTCCTGGTGTTTGAGTCGAGGCTTCATGCAGAGCGCCGAGGCGCCAAGCCGTTTGCACGGCTCGTCAACGTCGTCTCCGGTCATTCCTCGCGATCTGCCCCAGGCGGAGTTGAAAGCGTTCTGGGGGGTCTCTGGACGTCCCTGGAAGTGACCGATAATGCGACCGCGATCTACACGGCAGCGACGGGCGCTGCGGACGCCACCGCGGAAGAGGCAGCCTTCCTGTCGGCACACGGGGATATCCCGGTCCGGGCGGTCGGCTCGTCCTTTGGACACCTAAGCGAAGCGCAATTCCCGTTGGCACTGGCTGTTGGTTCGTTGAGTCTATCCCGCGGTGCGCTGGTGCCTCCTACCGATACATTCGGCCGAGAGACTGAGGCCGACGTGGTGCCGGCCCAGATCGTGGCCGTCGGTGTCGGTCATTGGCGCGGCGAAGGAATGGCGCTGTTGGAGGCAGTCTCGTGACGACGCTCCCTGAAACTGGCATGGCACCCACCACGCTGCGCAACGCGAAGACGACCATGCGCGATGGTCACAATCGTCCGATCGTCGTTGTTACCGGCATGGGTGTGATCACATCGCTTGGCGAGGGCAAGACCGAGAATTGGAAGAAACTTACCGCCGGCGAGTCGGGAATAAGCACGATCCGGCGCTTCTCGACCCACGGACTGAAGACGCGCATCGCCGGAACCATCGACTTCGTCGAGGTGAAGCCCCTCTCATCGACCACGTTGGCAGAGCGTCTGGCGGATATTGTCATCGAAGAGGCTCTCAGCCAATCCGGAATTGGACGAAAGGGCTATTTTCCGGGTCCCTTGTTTCTCGGTCTGGCCCCGGTCGAAGTCGAGTGGCCGCAACGCGAAGAAATCGCCCGGGCCTCCGGCGAAGCGGGCTCTATAGACTACGACACCCTGTTGCGAGCCAGCGGCGGCGGTCGCTTCGCGCAGATCCACGCCCGCTATATGTTCGGCTCCGTTGCGGACCATCTCTGCGAGACCTTCGGCACAAAGGGATCGCCCATTTCGGTATCGACGGCCTGCGCGTCGGGCGCAACAGCAATACAGCTCGGCGTCGAGGCAATCCGGCGCGGAGAAGTCGGCGCCGCGCTGTGCGTCGCGACCGACGGCTCCATCAATGCCGAAGCCATGGTGCGATTTTCTCTCTTATCGGCGCTATCTACTCACAACGACGACCCGCGCAGGGCGTCGAAGCCTTTTTCAAAAAACAGGCAAGGATTCGTGATGGCTGAAGGTGCCGGCGCGCTCGTATTGGAGAGCCTCGGCGCCGCGCAATCGCGCGGCGCGAAGATCTTGGGCGTGATCGCCGGCTGCGGTGAGTTGGCGGACACTTTCCATCGTACACGCCCGAAACCGGACGGGGTTCCGATCGCCGATTGCCTGCGCGGTGCACTCGCCGATGCAAGCATGACCTTTGATCAGATCGATTACATCAACGCTCACGGAACCAGTACGCCAGAGAACGACAGGATGGAATATCTCGGCGCCGCAGCAGTGTTTGGCGATCATGCCGGCAAGATTCCGGTTTCATCCAACAAGTCGATGATCGGACATACACTCTCCGCTGCCGGCATCATAGAAGCGGTGTTCACCTTGTTGACGCTGAGCACCAGCGCATCCCTCCGACCATCAATTACGACATTCCGGATCCCGCTATCCCCTTCGACGTTGTGCCGCACAAGGCAAGAGATGCACGCGTCACAGCAGCAATGTCGAATTCGTTCGGCTTCGGCGGCCAAAATGTCTCGCTCATCATGAGGCGGGAAGTGACCTGATCTCAGGTGAAGATAGCGTCCGCCGCCAAATCGAGCGCATGGCGCGGATTAATAGTTGGCTCACCTACGGAAGCGTCAGTTGTCATGTCTTTGCCCCAACCCCTTTCTTTATCTACGATCTTGGTAGTGGAAGACGATGAGATATTGCGAATGTGTACGGCGAACGTCGTCGCCGACGCAGGTTTTATTCCGGTCGAAGCGGCGAATGCTGACGAAGCGTTTGCGATATTGGAAAGCCGCTCAGACATTGCGCTGCTTTTCACGGACATCCAAATGCCCGGCAGCATGGACGGCTTAGACCTTGCCCGAACTGTCCATGACCGATGGCCGGCCATCAAGATCATTTTGGTGTCGGAACGGGTGGAATTGTCTGAGCGCGAAAGACCCGTCAACAGTCGCTTCTACCAGAAGCCGTTTGCCGTGAAGCAGATGCTAGAAGGATTACAGGAGATGATTTCATCTCGATGAACTGCGCGCTTTAACTTCACAACCCGGCCAAAGCCCATCTCAAATATTATGGTGCAATTGCAATGAGTGGTGATCGATCCAGACTCTTGAAGGTTGGAGAGTATGTGTATTGGCAAGGCCGCAAGGCAGATCGGGGCAAGGTGGTCGAAAACGATTGGAGCGCCGTCAAGATCCGTTGGGACAATGGCCTCACGAATTCGATTTGCCACAACGACATGACCAACGTGGCATTGACACCCGTGAAGTCGTAAGCATGGGCGTGGGCGGACTTACTTCGAGCTTATCACCGCGAGATCGAACGAGGTCATCTATGGCAATTCCGACGATTGAAAAGCGAGAGGAATATATCGGCTACGCCGAGCATTGCGTGAAGCTGGCAAGACAAACAAGTGATCCGGAATCCCGGCGCATTCTGCGAGAGATGGCCGCGGAATGGCTAAGACTGGTAGACAAGGCCGACAACTAGCAACGGCTTTGCCTGATCGGCAGACAGGTATTCGTGCAAAGCATCTTTGCTTACTCCAGGGCCTCCGAGACAAGACGCATTCGGAGCAAAGGCTTCCTAAATTCGTCCAAGAGCTCTATCTGCCATTCGGCACCTTGTTTCATATTGCGAGAAAGGGAGCCGACCAATCCGCCGCAAATTCTTGTCAGTTCCTTCCAAGCGGAATCTCGGTCGGATAACTCGATGCCGTGTTCAGCAGCGCTTGAGAGTTCACCGTTTGTGATGCAGATGCGAATAAGCGCCCGAGAGTGCCCCCTCCACCGCAAATCGGATCAATAGCTTAACGTGCCGATCGGCGTCGGGACCCCGCGCCGATTCACAGTTATTAAGGGCAGAGCCCACGTGTCAGTCGAGCATTGATTCGAAAGTATCAGCGTCTTTCAGTGCCCGGGCTTGCGCGTCTAACGGATTGCCAGGCCGTTGGGTGGCTACTCCCGTAACTTTTCCGTTGGAAACGGGTTACGCGGATACATCCTTCGGCCATTCCAGTTCATCGCGGCAAAGCAGACTTCCCAACTGCGCACGCCGAAGTCCCAAAGTGACCCTAATGCGACATGTTCCGCTCACGGCTTGACGAACTTGAGCACAAATTCGTCCTTCGGTTGCGGCGGGTCCGGCGTATTCTTATTTCTGGGATCGTTCGGGTTGCGCAGGAAATTGCCTTCGTCCATCAGCCTGAATCCCGCCGCTTCGACTTCCTGCCGAAGAAACGCCTCCTCGATGCGATGCAAGGTACCGGATTCGGAGATACCGGTACCAGGCCGACCCGAATGATCAGCTATAACGTAGAGGCCTCCCGACTTGAGCGCGCCAAAGACTGCTTTGTTCATCGCCGCACGGTCCACACCGAGGTGTCCGAGGTCGTGATAGTTGAACATCAAGGTCGCGAGATCGACGCCTTCTACCGCGAGCTCGGACGGCACGGGATCTTCGAACGGTCGGGAGAGCGCGACGATCGGGGCGGCCTGGACGCCATTGCTTCGGAGATTGTTTTCGCGTTCGGCGAGGGCCACCGGGGATGGTCGTGGCGCGCTTGCCGGCGCTGCTGGCGCCGCACTCGGCGTGGTGGCTGGGTTGCTGTTGCCCTCGGGCGTTACCGGGGGTGTGGGTGCCCGGTTGGGATCGCGCGGCCGGCTCTGACCATAAACCTTGCCCAAGGGTCCGATCGCACGGGCTAACAATTCCGTGGTGTAGCCACCGCTCGCGCTGAGATCGACCGCGACAATACCGGGACGAATGCCGATGAAGCCCAGCATCTGCTCAGGCTTGCGGCGCTCATCATTGGCGCGATCTGCCGCAGTTCGATCGGAGCTCCTGACGATCCGGGCAATTTGCTCGGATGAAAGTGGCGGCCAACTCTGCTGCGCTGTCGCTGCTTGGGCGTTGAGGAACAGGCCCGCGCTGAAGCCGACTGCAACCAGGAGGCCTTTTGTTCCGCTTTTCATGGCTTTGCTCATTGCTCTCTGACGATTCCCATCTACAGGACCGGCGACGCGACAACCTTAAATAGTTTCCCTTCTCCGGCCAACGACAGGGCACGATCTGGCGCAATCTAGGAGTCAGGCTGTGGCATGAAGCTGCCGCTCCGGGGTGCCCGCTCTTCCGCCGCTATCGGGGCTAAACCGGACATGCCCCGAGCAGGCCGATCGGGTCGAGAACGACCCGTTGCAGAAGTGGGGACGCGGGGAGCGCTACCCTATGCCAAGCATCGGCAGTAACATGAACGTTATCAACATTTCCGCCAAAAAGTCCGAACTCGATCTGGCACGGTGACGTAGGCACGCGTGCGCATTGATGTTCTTTGCACAACGGAGAAAGCCCATGAAACATGCACGAAAGACTGCCCTTGCAGCTTCTGCCTTTACGTGTGCGGCATTGTTGTCCTTCAGTTGGTCTGAGCAAGGCGGCATCTCGGTGTCAATCGAGAGCGCCCAGGCGCGGGTGGGTCGCCCGCTGACCCCCGTGAGCGGGGCCGGTGTTGCGCGCCGGCACAACCGGCGGGCTGTTTACGGCGCCGGTGTAGTCGGCGCAGGTGCCGCAGCGGTCGGCACGGCTGCGGCGATTGGCACGGCTGACGCGGTCGCGGTCACCTCACCTAACTGGGGATGGGGAGGCAACCCCTACCAAACAGGCACAGGTTACTACGCAGGTAGTCCTTACTACGGTGGGAATGTTCTGGGCGCCAGGGCAACCTACTACGGCGGTCCATCCGCGGCGTGGGGCGGTGTGAGCAGCAGCGACCGCGCCCAGTATATCAAAAATCTGCACGACTCAGGGTATAACCCAAAGGACAACTTCAACGCGAACGGGACCATCAAGTTGCAATAGCGTCAGGTCTCGTCGTTCAATTAGTAGCACCCCTCATTATGCGGTGAGGGGTCTACTACGCGGTCGGCCCCTGGTACGGCTACAGCAGTTGGGATGACTACCAGGCGCGCAACGCCATCCGGGTGCAAGCCCGGTACCATGACCAAGCTTCACGACGGACAGATGTACGCCTGTCCGTCAAGGGCACCTACTTATCCTGCGACATGCGAAACATCAGCAGATTCCACTGGGTGAGCATACGAGAAACGAGGCGGCTCCAAAGCCGCCTCGGAGCGCGTCGTCAGACCGAGGTCGCCGGAGGGCGGAAAAAAGCCCGCGATGCGACCGAACGGCAATGATCAGGGGTTTCTCGCGTCCTATTTTGAATTCGTAGACTGCAATTTCATAAAGGAGCCGCGACCAACGTAGCCAAGGGTCACGAACGCGTTTTCTTGCGAACCCTTTTGCGCAACTTCCCAACGATTTGCAACCGACAACGCATCGCCGACAGCATTGCCGGTTTCCTTGTCGATCGATACGTGGCCTTTAAAAGGTGCACTTGGCGCAGGCCGAACAACTCCCTCGTCATTTACCCGCACCCATTCCCTAATTTCACACGAATAGACCTCGGCCACGGCTCCGGTCGGGCACACAGCAAGGGCCGCCATAAGGCTGCAAATGTGGTGTTGAGTTTCAATCAAATCACTTTCCGAACTGGCTTTGTTACTCTCCCTCGCATTGAAAAATTTTACCACGTGAACGACCACAAAAGTGCTAACCGAGTTGGGATTGCGGTTTTTTCCTCGGGTCAGCTATCGCTCAAGCGCCGTCAACAGCGACTAGGGGGCGCACATGTACGAAGTTCTGATATTGCTGGTTCTAATAAATTTAGGCTTCACCAGCTACATCTGGCGAACGGTCAGGCGCGGCCCTAAGCGGAAATTTCTGGGTAAGCTGCTAAATGGCAAGCCCATCACGCCCAATCATACACCGCCTTCGTTACGAAACGGCATCGAGCTAGGAATCACCGACGAGGATCGACGGTTCTTCTCCGATTTCGAGATGTTTGCCGACGCTCTAAACCACAGGTTCGAGCCAAACGAGCCGTGGCGGTTGCAAGAACGACCTGACGCTGAACTCACAGGCCGCGAGGAACCAGAGTACGGTCGTCGCTACGAGATTTTCTATAACGAATATAGTGTTGGAAACCTGCAGATTTTTGCGAGCCATCACTACGGCCCCGCTGATCCACAGGTCGGAACCGAAATCGAGTTGCAGTACGCCCGATTGCTGCCGTTTGGCGAAATCAACAGGTTCATTTCTGCTATCGCTAACTTCACGGCATCAGGAAATGCAGAAGAAGCTCAGCGTGTAAAAAATACGATTCATGAAACGATGCTCAATGAGCTTTGGCAGCATGAGTTCGACCCCGACCTAGATAGCCGGAATAGCGGCGGATCAATCGAGCTTCGGTTTGATGGATCAGCGGCGGCTTGTTTGAGGACTTCAACAAACCGGAAAGCCAGCTCGATCTGACAGGACATCCGAGCCAACTTCGCTTCGAAGCCGACATCGTCGCTCTCGGCCTTGGAAATCTAAAAGCTCGGTGATCAGAAACAGGTCACGGAACGTGCGAACCTGGCGGGCACTCGAGTCCGGTTGTGGCACGAAACGGACCAACCTGCGCTGGCCTAGCGATGTCCGTTGTTCGGGGAACACCGGAAGTGGCTGGCGGAAGCGCAGGCCGATTCCGCCCGGCACCTAGCATCGGCAAGGACGGCAAGGTGGAGGCCCCGCCCCGGTATGTCGGGATTGAATCGCGTCAGATACTTGTACCGCCTAGTGCCCTATGTTTTCGCCGAGAATACACGTTGGTTCGGGCACTTGCTTACGCAGTGGATTCCGTCCCATGTGGACATTGCTGGGGGGAAGGTGGAAAAATGCGTGTTGAGCGAGATGAAAACCTGTCCCGCAACGGGATCGGAGTTGGGCCATCGCATTCGTCTGGGGGTAAGCGCCATGCAACTGTTGCTGAAGGAAATCCGGCAGACGCCGTTGTTTTGGATGCTGATCTTCGTGCCTGCCGTGTTGCTAGCCGAGGTGGCGACGCCGCATTCCCATACCCTATTGTTCGTGCTGGCCGTGCTCGCGATTGTGCCGCTGGCTGCGCTACTGAGCCACGCGACGGAAGCGGTCGCCGCCAGGACCGGCGATGCCGTCGGCGGACTGCTCAACGCAACACTGGGCAACCTTACGGAAATGATCATTGCCATCACGGCCCTGCGCGCCGGCCAGTATATGCTGGTCAAGGCATCGATCGCGGGCGCAATCGTCACCAACGCGCTGTTCATGCTCGGCGCCTGCCTGCTGATCGGCGGCCTGCGCTACCATGTGCAGGAGTTCAACCGGGCTGGCGGGCGACTGTATTCCGGCCTGTTGCTGATGGCGACCGTCGCGCTGCTCGCCCCGTCGGCGGTTGCTGACCTTGACCTCGCGCAGGGCGAGGCCGTTATGCAAAGACTCAGCATCGGCCTCTCCATCTTGCTCATATCTGCCTATGGCCTTGGGCTGTTGTTCTCGTTGAAGACTCACAAGGAGCTGTTCGCAAGCGCAGAACACAGCGTGGGGGAGACGCACTGGCCCATTGGCCTTGCGGTCGGGACGCTGCTCGTCGTCACTGTGCTGGTCGCTCTGGTGAGCGAAATTTTTGTGGAGTCCGTGCAGAAGACGGCGGAAACATTTGGGATGAGCCCGGCCTTTGTCGGGTTCATCATCGTTTCACTAGTCGGCGCTGCCGCCGAATTTGCCGTCGCCTTTTCCGCGGCACGCAAGGATCGCCTCGACATGAGCGTCAGCATCGCGCTGGGCAGTGCTTCTCAAATAGCTCTGTTTGTGGCACCCGCGCTGGTGCTGCTCAGTTATTTCATCGGACCGTCGCCGATGACTCTGCAGTTCTGGCCGGGCGCGGTGACCATGGTGATGATCGCGACCGTGACGGCGAGCTTCATCACCAACAGCGGTCGCTCGGCTTGGTTTATCGGCGCGCTGCTCATCTTCATCTACGCGGTCTTTGCGCTAACGCTATATGTGGTCCCACCGACGGGCACGGGCTGATGCACGACATTCCCGTTTTCCCGCCGTCTGTAGGCCATGTCATTTTCGCTCGCTCAAACTGCCGCGGCAAAAGAAGTGGGTTCGATGACCAGAGCCGCTTGGGCGAGACCACGAAGCAAGCCGCAACGAGCATGTTCACCCGGCTGAAGAAGTTGCGTCCGCAAGGCAGCCTGCTAGCATCGTCGGGTTTCCTTTAGGTGAGATGGGCGATGATGTATCAACTCTTAATCGGCTCTATCGTCAGCGTGATAAACATCAGCATCCATGCTTTGGTGACCGTTGGCGCCATCAGCATCGCACGCACGGCGGGCTTGCGGCACACGTTGCGGCCGAGGCTGCACCTGATGGCTGTCATGATTGCGACGGCGGTTGTCCTGATGGTCGCACACATGCTCGAGGTTTTCGTTTGGGCGTCGGTGTACGGCATCGTAGGCGCGGCGCCTGCCGGCAGCGACCTGCTCTATTTTGCTTTCGTCAATTACACCACGCTTGGCTACGGTGACATTACGCCGGTACAGGAATGGCGGCTGAAAGGGCCGATGACCGCGATGAACGGCATCCTGATGTTCGGGTGGTCGACTGCTGTCTTGTTTGAAGTGCTGCGGCGGACAATGGAGCACCTCGCCGCAATCGGCGACTTCAATCGAGTAGATCGAAGCTAGTGAGTTGCTGTCGATTGGTAGAATGTCGCTTAGGGGGTTGGCGAACCGTCACTACTCTGGATGGCACCACAAGCAACGCTGACGCTTCTTTATTCTTCGCCAAATGCCGCCAAAGCAAGGCCTGCTGCTCGACCTCCTGGGATTATGCCGCGAAGGTAATCCTCTCAGAACCAGCGGGCTCTTCTGTGGACGATGTTCCTTCGCTCAATTACGACTTTGCCAATAAAAACGCATCTCACCATAATTCGTCCTTGATCTGGTGCGGCTATCAGAGTTGGCACGCATCACATCTGGGGAGCAGGAAGCATGAAGTTGCTAATGGGGCTGCTTGCGGCAATGCTCTTGCTAGCGGGCGCGGGTACAAGCCATGCGGTAGTTCGAATTGCTAATGATCGGGGCGGACAGATCGGCCGTTACGTAGACCGATACGATCAGTTGAGGGCCACAGGCGAAACAGTAATGATCGACGGCCTTTGCGCTTCGTCCTGCACCATTGTCCTCGGCGCGGTCCCTCATGACAAAATCTGTGTAACCCGAAACGCTAACCTCGCTTTTCACGCAGCGTGGGATTTCGGAGCCCACGGACAAGCCGTGACCAACCCCGGAGCAACCCGGATGCTCTACTCGATGTACCCATCGCAGGTCCGGCGTTGGATTGCTAATCGCGGCGGTTTGAGTCCGCGCATGATCTTTCTGCGCGGCAGGCAGTTGGAGACGATGTATCGTCCCTGTTATCTCCAGGCCCGGGTTGCTGCACCACTGTGAACGTTTGAGACTTCCTTCGAGGAATTGACCCGGGCTTCTTCCGCTGATCTGCGGGCAATGAGTTTTTTCGACGCTTGGCGCTGCGAATAGAACCCACCACCTCGATGTGGACGGGCGGTAATTTGCAGCATCAGTCAGCATCTACGCGCTTGTCGCGCGAAGGCTTTAGCGCGATGTTCGCCGTCGGCGGCATACGGGTCACCCCGGTCGCCATTTCGGCTCGCGCCGGCGCGACCTTCATGTCGCTCAACCGGGCGCGCACTTGCGGCGTCAGACCCGGAAAAGACGCCACCGGCGTGAAACTTGGGGTCTGGTCGGTGCCGACCCGTGTTCCCGGACAATCGCTCCACCGACCAGAGCACCCGCGGCCAGCCCATAGTATGGACGATAGCCGTAGCCTCGACCGTAGCCAATTCCGCGCAAGCCGCCTCCATAGCCGAAACCTCGATATCGACCGTAACCGCCGCGATAGCCGTACCCGCCGCTCCCTATATCCACCGCCTCGATAGCCACCGCCCCAGCGAACTTGGAGCGCCTCGGGTGAGGCCGCACCCTTCATTGCCGTTAGATTGATCGGCAGTAGGGCGCGGCCTGCGCGAAACTGCCGCCATGCCGATCACGGCGGCTGCGACCGCTCTCAATATCGGCCGGTAAGTGGTCATGGATTTACTCCTTCATCGCTTGCGTCTGAGCCTTCAACGAATCTCAAGCGACACGGCCGATGCTTGACTAAGAGCAAAGTTACGAAAGCTTTTTTCGAGTAAGAAAAGCCCCCGTGATGTCGGAGCTTGGCTTGTTACGTCAGTAACAGGCCGCCACACTCTCACTACGAACCTTGCAGCTGCGTTTTAAATCAAAATAGTCTATGCCCCCGGCAGACGGCCGTCTGGCGTGTACTTGTCAATCGCTGACGGTAGCTCGCGCGAAAGTCTGGCGAGCAGCTCTTGTTGTGAAAGTCCTGTTTTTTGTTCCAAATGCGCCAGCACGTCGGGCCCGATTGCCTGCTTCAGTTCAGGGGGAGATATCTCCTTATTCGGACCTGGCTCGATCCAAGATTGAGCCGTGTCGCCCTTTCCATTTTTCTTGAAGCTATCGAGCAGTTCGTTGAGGCCATTATTCAGCAGATTACCCGCGCCACCGCTGCCGGCGCCGCCCAACAACCCGCCTAGACTTCCGAGTATCCCTCCCAAGCCTGACTGGCCGGCCCCGGTGTTGGGACCGCTGCTCCCAGCACCCGTCAACATTTCGGTTATCTTGTCCCGGTTCTGGTACCCTGCAAGTGCGACCATTCCCAGTAGTGCAGTCATGGACGGCATGCCTTGGCTCATTTTTCTCTCCTTCCGTTCAAATGTCGAAAAAACTCGGTCTAGCTTGCTGGTTCTTCGTCGGACGCTTGGTGTCGGCCTACGTTCTGCGGCGTGCCAACCAGATTATTAGCGAAGCTTCGCGAATTGAACATCCGGTGCCAACCCCGGCTGCTCTGTTGTTAGAAATCTCTGGACGGCCATCGCACCGGAAACAAACATCAGCACCAATGCAATCAGCGTGATTGTGTCAACATATTTTGGCTGGTGTTCGCGCATCGCGCACACTCCTTGCTTGCAGCCTGGATGCCGCGGACAGGCTGAGCAGCCCACGCTAAGAAGCCTTGATTTGGATCAATGGAATTTCCGAAACGTTATGACGGCTATGTCAACGACGTGCAGCGATTTGGGACGATCATAAAAGTATTTGAGATGCGAGGGTGAACCAAAGTCCGTAGGGCGATGAAATCGCCGGAGCCGCTCGCTTGCGTGATCGGTTTGACATCGCGGTTCTTCCGCGGCAAGCGCAACTGGGCGTCGGTCAGAGCGGCCTGCGACAAGCCGTCATTCAAAATGAGCCGGGCCAGGTCATCGCCATAGCCATGCCTCAAGACGTCGACAATCGCCGCCGCATTCATGCCTACGGTAGCGTTCAAAAACTATGGGGTTTGGCTTCTCACGTTTCCGAGCATTAGCCATTGAACAGTGCACTCAAGTACAATGTCCTTCCAATTGTGACGATCCTCAACCTATGGCAGCTTTTGAGTGGGGCCTTCTTGTAGTCCATCTTGCTTCGGGAAGGCGGACTGCAGTTCCGGGCAATGTATCCGGTTTGAAGCCGCTCGTCGTGCGGCACGCCGTTTATAAGGTTGCCTCCGGGACGATTCTCAGAGAATCGCGAAGCGGCTTGCCATGAGCCACCTTGCGTTTTGGCAACTTGACGTTAGCTCGGGGTACTTTCTTATAAGGAATGCTTGAGAGCAGGTGTGCGATGATGTTGAGTCGCGCTTGCCTCTTGTTGTCGGATCGAGCGGTAAACCAGGGCGCCCATGACGTGTCGGTCGATTGGAACATATCGTCACGACATCGCGTGTACTCATTCCATCGCGTATAAGAATCCAGGTCCATCTGGGTCAGCTTCCAGATCTTTCGCTTGTCGTCGATCCGCTCCGTGAGCCGGTTGGTTTGCTCCTCAGGACTCACTTCGAGCCAGTACTTTAAAATTACAACCCCGGATTCGACCATGGCCTTTTCGACCGCAGGAACCATGGTCAGAAAACGCTTGGCCTGATCCTCCGTGCAAAAGCCCATGACCCGTTCGACTCCAGCGCGGTTGTACCAACTGCGGTCGAATATAACGATCTCTCCCCCGGAAGGAAAATGCTGCAAGTATCGCTGAATATATGCTTGCGATTTCTCGCGTTCGGTGGGGGCTGCCAAGGCAACGACGCGGAAAACGCGCGGGCTGACTCTTTCGGTCATGGCCTTGATGACACCGCCCTTGCCGGCGCCATCTCTTCCCTCGAAGACCACGCAAACCTTCTTGCCCTCGCGCTTCACCCATTCCTGAAGCTTGACAAGCTCAACGTGCAGCTTGCGCAACTGTTGTTCATATACCTTGCGCTTGAGTGCCGGAGCGACGGCCTCTTTGCTATTGCGGTCCTTGTCAGTTGATCGGTTCATGCTTCAGTTCCCGTCCATCAGTGCTTCGGCGCAAGGAAGGGAAGGAACATGTGAACGCGATTGCATTGATCTGGATCAATGGTGCAGATGTGGCCATTCACCATTGATTGAAAGCTGTCAGATCTTCCGAACCTCGGAGACACAGACCGCAGACGAAGTGCGTACCGGTAAGAAACACGGGATAAATGGCGGGGCGCTCCAGAACGCCGCGGTTTCGGAACCGTCGGTCCGCCAACAGGGAAGCACTCGGTTTTTCAAACAGGACGGAAAAATGAGGCTATCAATCTCGTTGTCGGCGCTCTTGATCGCCGGGGTGTCGGTGAGCAGTGAGCCGGCCAGTGCCGTGGTCTATTGCCAGTATGTTAGTTATCCGGCTGGTTGCATCGTAAGGCCCGGCGTCCGGTTGGTAGCCCGGCCTGTCGCTCGAGCTGTAGTGACCCCCGGTATCGGCGCCCCCGGCCTTGGACTTCGGCGCGGAACACCAATGAATCGTGGGGGCCCGGTTAATCGAGTGGGCGGGCGTTAACATTTTGGGTCAGGTGATGACAGCAGAGGAGGCAAAATTGAGCCGTGGATACTGCAGCTCCTGTGGACGGGACGTCTTGACGGCCCTGGTGCAGCGGACAGGGCTCTCCCACGAAGAGCTTCTCGCACGACTGACGCGAGAACTGCCAACGGCCGTCGGTCGTTTGCCGCCGCGCGCTACTTAAATACATCGAACAATCGGAGAAGGCCAATGAGCATCATCTGGACCATCATTATCGGATTTCTGGCCGGCGTCATTGCGAAGATCATCATGCCTGGAAACAACGAGCCGACCGGCTTTATCATGACGACCATCCTCGGTGTCGTGGGCTCGATCCTGGCATCTTATCTCGGACAGGCACTCGGCTGGTATAAGGCCGGCGAAGGCGCGGGTTTCATCGGTGCTGTTGTCGGGGCGTTCATCCTGTTAGCGATTTACGGCTTCCTCGCCGGAAAGCGACGGGCGGCTTGATCTACCCACGTTGGAGACGAAGGATTAGTATCCCGCCATCATTATGACGCCATCAATGGCACGAAAGCCAGCTCGAGAACGACAGCCAGTGATCAGGGACTATGGTGTTGCCTCGCCACATCTCAGATGAACATGGGTTGGTTGAATCTATCGCCATCCGCTTTGAGGTACTGAAGGATAGGACTCGACAATTATATGAGGGCGAAACCTCTGGCGGGGTACGGTTCCGGTACGCCTTGCTTGTGCTCGATATTGTTACAGTTACGTTTATAATCGCGACGTCCTTCCTGCCTCGCGGCAAGGGTATTGAATCAATCACTCGACGTCGTGTTCGGTGTCTTGATACTTGCGGATTTCTCCGCGCGCTTGATTATCAGCCGACATCCGCTGCAAGACTTCACCCGTCTCTCGACATGGACGGATCTGGTTGTGATGATTTCACTTCTCGCGCCGCTCGCCGGGGAGGCTGGCGGCTTCCTGCGTACTCTCCGAACATTGCGGCTGCTACGCGACTATCAAATGGTGGCCCGGCTTCGAGCCGACAGCTCTTTCTTTCAGCGAAATGAAGCAGTAATTTTTGCTGTCGCAAATCTTGCTGTGTTCATTTTTGTGATGACGGGAATCGTCTATGAGACTCAGAAATCTCACAACAATCACATCGCCAACTATGCCGATGCGCTCTACTTTACAGTTACGGCACTGACCACGACAGGCTTCGGCGACATCACCTTGCCAGGAACGGTTGGTCGCCTGATAACCGTTGTTATTATGATCTTCGGCGTGACTCTTTTCCTGAATCTCGCCAAGGCATTGTTGGCTCCGGCCAAGGTGCGATTCCCATGCCCGATCTGTGGCCTTCAGCCCATGACAGCGACGCGGTGCATTGCAAGGCGTGTGGTACAGTATTGAATATTCCTGACGAGGGCTCGGACTAGGTTAGAGCCACCGTGGGCGCCTTCCCTAACACGATGATGTACGCCGCTGCTGGCTTAAAGCGTGCATGTGCCAATACGCTCTTCGGGGGTGCGGCTGCTAGCTGATGCCGTCCTCGCATCAGCTGCCGCAGGCGGGATGCTCGCGCTACAGGTCTCGCAGGCGCAGCTCTGATCGAATAGGAAGCCGCCTCGGTCGCGGAATCACACATTCGGGCTTAGAAGGCCTGCCGAGCTAGCTTCGACTGCAATGGAGGTGCAGTGCCACGGCCAAGGCGCTGGCAGTCGCGGGCTTTCTGTGCGGAATCGCGGCAAGATACTCCGACTGCAGCATCCGCGCGATAAGCCGTGATGGAGCAATCGTTCACGTAGATGAACGTGAGGTTTGTTTGATCCAGATCAAGGGAGAGAAGCTCCCAGGCGCAATGCTTCGGACAGACCGGCGGGTTCGGGTGCGATGGGCAGTGTCTGTGGCTTTCTCCGTTTAAGAAGGAGTAGGTTGAATGTTGCGTCGAGTTCTCATCGCTTCGGCAGCTCTAGCCATGGTGCTAGTAACTTCCTTCCCTGATTACGCATTCGCCCGCGGTGGCGTGCGAGCTGGAGGCCGCGGCGGCGCGGTCGCCGTTCGAGGAC
Source organism: Bradyrhizobium sp. URHC0002 (assembly GCF_054059515.1). NCBI lineage: Bacteria > Pseudomonadati > Pseudomonadota > Alphaproteobacteria > Hyphomicrobiales > Nitrobacteraceae > Bradyrhizobium > Bradyrhizobium sp. URHC0002. The sequence goes on from NZ_JBSSCF010000001.1 coordinate 8,797,632, forward strand.
CCCGGGGCGGCGCTGTGGCTGCTCGGGGATACCGGGGCGGCGCTGTCGCTGTGCGCGGCGCGCGTTACGGCTATCGCGGATACGGTGTCGGTGCGGCGGCAGTGGGCGCTGCTGCAGTCGGAGCCGCTGCGGCCGGGGCCTATCGCGGCAGCTGCTACGACGCCTACGGCAACTACGTTTGCGGCGGCGGCTACCGTCCTTACTGAGCGGCGTACCGTTAGCTAGTCGGAGCGAAGCCGTTGAAGGGGCGGACCGCAAGGTTCTCGTCGCTCGGCCGTCTTTGATTGACCTAGCTCAACTGCCGAAATCCACCGAGCAACAACCCGCGCGTTGTTCTGTGACATGGGGAGCAAAAAATGATCAGACCGACCGTCGTTGCACTCGCGCTCTGCGTCGTCTCCTCAGCACAGGGTATGCCGTACGTCCCGCATCAGCAGACGAACAATTTGGTTATTCCAATTCGACAAGGATGTGGTCTGGGGCGTCAACTGGTCGAGGGAATTTGCGTATCCAACACCAAGGTGCGTGCCGCGGTCCGCAAGTGCAACGCTCGAAAAATGCGCATGGTGAACGGCCGCTGTGAACCACGAACGCGACCTGCTGCCGCCCCTGCTGCGGCGCCTACTACGACCCAGCAACCTGCGGCGCCTCCCGCCACGCCGCGTTGACGGTTGCGTGAAAACGTTAACGAGCGGGTCGATCGACCTCAAGCTGCCGATGAAGGTCTGGGCGAAGGCGAGTAGCTCTTGATGTGGATCAAGGCCGACTCCGACAGCGAACCGCAATCTTGATTGGTGAACACTGGCTCACGGCACTGCAATGATAGAGTATGGCATTTTGATCGTAATGGTGGTCTTCGCCATTGGTTTTGGCTGGTTGTGGGTCATCGAGCAAACGAAAAGGAGAAGGAAAAAGGAACAAAAAGGGGTGGAGCGATAACCCCCATGCCGGAGCGAAGGGATTGACGTTCTGCAGACGACGACGCTGCTCGCGACCCTCTGGAGAACGAATTGCTGCCGTTCGTGGATCCATGTCTGGCGTACCGGAACGTTAGTAGCCTCCTCGTCCGCACTGAGTTCCCTTTGACCTAAGTCAATTAGGCACAGGCTTGGTCTGCAATTCGGAACAACGATCGAATGCTGGCCATTGCGTGCGAAGTCAAAAATGCGAATGGCGATTGTATGGGTCTCTTCGCTTTTGGCCGCGCCGTCCGCGGCCATGGAGATCTCACGCGTAAGGTGCGATGGCGGCTACGTGCTCAAGCTTCGCGGAGACATTGTAGCCGGCGATTACGTGAAGTTTCGGTCTTACTTCGGCGATCGGCAACGAATTATCGGACTCGACCTGGATTCGCTCGGAGGTTTTCTGCACGAGGGACATCAAATTGCAGCACTAACTCGGCAAAAGCGGCTGTCCACCTATGTGTCGAAGGAATGCGACTCTGCGTGCGCGTTCATTTTCCTGCTCGGCAGCAAAAGATACATCGCAAAAGGTGCAAAGATCGGCGTCCATGCGGTTGGAAACGAGTACGGCGGTGAGGATTCTGGCACTATCCGGGACACGATTCGTTTCGCAAGGTTATCTGCAAAAATGGGCATTCCCAGTTCGACCATCGGAAAGATGGTAACGACGCCACCTGGCAAAATCACGTTTCTCGATCAGGCGGATCTTTCGGCGCTAAAGGCAATCGCTCGCGACCCTTTCAAAGTCCGCGATCGGGCTAAAAACTGCAATTCTGATCGGGAGAGTGCAGAGGCAACTGCGAATGGCGGCACGGCGAACGTCAAGACCCCGCACAGGCGACACAGTCGTATCGGCAAGACGTCGCGTGATCCCATTCAGCGTTCTGGAACGGCGCTTCACGCGCTGGAAAGAGCTGCGTTGACGAACCCGCGGTGAGATCTCCGACGTTGCCCGTCGAAGCTGAATGCGTACGACGGCAAAGCAGGCACGGCTCTTACCTGGATGTCGAGGATTTGGTCATCAGCCGCAACACTGCCGCTATCCCATTTTGTTGCTCGCTCGTCGTAGCTTTGAAATAGTTGAACAGTCCGCGGACAAGAACAAAAGGACCGTCCGATTTCTTGAAAGGTAAATCGCAAAAGAAGGGACCTGCTCTCCATAAATGGAAAGCTGCCGGAATATCGTCTACTCAGACGGCCTGACGACGCCGGTCATACTCCCCCTGTTCAGGGCACCGATGGCTCTGAGCCAAATAGGCAGTGGTCCGCAGCGGAGCGGATGTCTGCCGGCTGCGCATGGGATTGATCGCCACGTCGGAGCACTGCCGTGACGTCGCTGTCGGTGGCCGGCACCTGCTTTCCAAAGATGTGGACGTTTGTCGTACTTTCGGTCCATTATTGATGGCTTGATCTTTGAGCACAGCAAATGCTTGAATGGCTTTATATCCATTTAAGAGCAACAAATATGATTGTCCATAAAGCGATTACGCGGGTCGAACTGTACGACGCGGTTTACCGGAAGGCCGGTCTATCGCGATCAGACTCCGCAGCTTTGACGGAATCAGTCTTGAAAGAAATTTCCGACTGCATTGTGCGCGGAGAGACAGTCAAGCTGGCGGCTTTTGGATCGTTCATGGTACGCAAGAAGGGCCAGCGGCCAGGCAGGAACCCGAGGAACGGCGTCGAGGTGATTATTGAACCACGGCGGGTTGTTGCATTTAAGGCGTCCCTTATTATGAAGGCGCAGGTCAATGGGAAGCGACCTGTTAGTCCTTGCCCATTTACTACCGAAGTTGAAGTTCATGCCGACTGAGAGAGACGCTCGCGCACGTCCCCGCGTGCTCGCAATCTCCGACAAGCCCAACCCGGGCGTTTGCGACCGACGAGGCATCCATCATCTAAATTCGCTCCATCGCAGTGCCCAATAGAAAGGGGAAGTTCCGTACGGCAACTGAGGCGGCATGGCGCCGTGCCACCAGCTTCTGCTCGCACCCGGGTTTTAAGTGGCCGGTAAACTTCGGTCGGTAGCCGAGCGGTTCGGTCCGCTGGAAATCCTCGTGGTCCTCAGTCGAAACTTCGCGAAGAATAGGAAAATGCTGCAGGAGCTGCAACTCGGTGATCGAGTACGACTAACAGAGTTAGGGATTGCGCGGAGCCCGAGAACGAGTACGCGCTCGGGAGTGATTGTTGCGCTGCCGAGGCCTAAGTACCAAAGTGGTACAATTGGTGTTCTGCTCGATGGCAACAAAAGGGCGACTGCAATGCACCGTTCCTATGTCGAGGTCGATGACACCGATCCGAGCATCGCCGGTTGCGCGGACGGCTTATAGCGGGCCGCTCCTGATCTTCGCCAGGGATGCTTTCAGAGCTGATTACTTGGTGGGCGGTTACGCTCGCTAGCGACTCGGGAGGCCTGGCGGCGAACCGGCATGGCTTGAGCTAGACGCTCGTCACACATCCACTGGAAGGAACCGGGTGAATGCCGCTGACGCGAGGTGAGGCTGTTGGATACAATTCCGAAATGATGGTGTTCGAGTTCGCGATGAGAAATGGCAAGAACATTGTGCGGTGCGAGATTAGCAGGGCGGCGCTTGGTGACTTGGCTGGAGGGTGGACCAAGGGCGCGGCGCGGGGTTTGCCCGCTGAGTTCGAGGCGCACCGCGAGCTTATCGAAGCGATAGCGTCCGCACAGTTCGACCAAACTTCAAATGAGGAAACGAGGTTGGTCCGCATTTTCGCGAAACACATTCCAAGGAGCACCGTGCAAAACAAATGATGCGTGCTTAGAGACGGATGCGCAGCTGCCTGAGTGAAGGTAAATCTTAGGCCGCGTCATAGGATCCAAGTGTTGTATTTCGGATACAGTCTTCCTGACGAACTGCCGTCTTCCTGACGAACTGCCGCTAAACTTAGCTTAGTTTCGATGGGCGCTCCTGCCCGTGTGCCCGCTTCAACGAAGCGCACAATTGGGGATAGATTATGAAGAAATATCTGCTGGGTACCGTTGCGCTCTTCGCGTTGGGCATCGCCGCTCCCGCATCGGCGGCTGATCTCGCGCCCTATACCAAGGCGCCCCCGATTGCCGCTCCTATGATGTACGATTGGTCCGGCTTCTATATCGGCGCAAACGGCGGGTACGGCTGGGCTCGACAGTGCGCTGATGTTACTGCGCTCAACGGCGTCGCCTTCTTCTTCGCGGAAGGATGTAATGATAAAGGTGGTGGCATTGTGGGTGGCCAGATCGGTTACCGCTGGCAGGCCGGCACTTGGGTGTTTGGATTGGAAGCTCAGGGCGATTGGGCCAATCTTCGGACCGAGCGGCGAAGTTTGGCGTTTGCCGGCGAGACCTTCCGATCTCAGATCGATGCCTTAGGTCTTTTCACAGGTCAGGTTGGTTACGCTTGGAACAACACCCTCCTTTACGTCAAGGGCGGCGCCGCGGTGGTAAACCAGCGATTCGACATCTTCGACACCGTAGGCGGCATCGGTGTCGCCCAATCAGAGCGGACCCGTTGGGGTGGCGTGGTCGGCGTGGGTCTTGAGTATGGCTTCGCGCCAAATTGGACCGCCGGCATCGAATACGATTACATATTCAGAACGAGCGATGACACCGTGTTCTCGACCCCGCGATTTGCACCGATCACCACGGTAACGACCCACACCAGCACTGATATCAGCATGATCACTGGCCGCATCAGCTACAAATTTGGCGGCTACGGCGCGAGATACTGATCCTCGCTCAACTACGTCCCTCCACAAATTAGGTCGGCAGAAATGCCGGCCTTTTTGTTGGAGATGTCTAAAAGGTCCACCCGGAGGCCTTTTTGGACAGCGGCTCGTCGACTGCGTGGCGAAGACTATCAACGCTTGACAGCGGAGCGGAGTCTGTTGACGCCTCGTAGGAGCAAGACGTTCTTTACTGCATTTAGTCATTTAATTTACCTGTGAGAATGGCGCTGTTTGACTGGTGTTGCACCTCCACCTAGGCGCCACAGCCCCACCAGGTAGATCACAGTATTACCAGAGCGGCGCCCGGTCTTGTGGGAGGTAGCCTAGCTAGCGCCCCTGAAACCGAGCTGTGATAGCTCCGCAGATCGATGTACAGAGGCTCGAAGCGCCAGACCCTTAGTGAACATGCACACGACGATCCTGGAACTTTCAACACCATCCTCACATGACTATTCGCAATCTGATCCATGTGGAGAACTTAAATACTGCTGCTCGCTCGCAAGACGGCACTTTGAGCGAGTGGCGGCTTTCCTCCTTGAGATGCATTCTGGTTCAACAGCGGCCGGGAGTCGCTGGGATCCTGCCTGTATCCCGTTGGTTTGGCTATTCTGCCTGGGAGGCTCGGCCAATCGATCGGGAGGCCCCGGAGGACGGAGCAGGGTCCCGTTTTTACCCCATCCCCACTCTAAGACTGACCGTTGACCGGGCCTACTCCGCACGTCCACTACTGGGCAAAGCACTCCACTGGCGCGGTGCTGGTATAGCGCAGTAAGAAACAGCAGGGGTCAAAGAGATTGTCGGGTTTGGTTCATGTTGTTGACGATGATGCCTCTTTTCGCGAGGCGATGGAACGTCGGCTAAAGCAAGCCGGTTATGAGGTTGTTATCTATCCTTCGGCCCTGGATTTGTTGGTCAACTTGCCAGCCGAAAGCATCCCCAGCTGCATCCTACTGGATGTGCGAATACCCGGCTTGGATGGTCCGGAACTCCAGAAGCGTCTGGCCGAACTTGGCTCAACCCTGCCAATCATATTCGTCACTGGCAATCCCGACATTCCCACCACGGTGAGAGCTATCAAGGCGGGAGCGGATGACTTCCTGATCAAGCCGGTAACGTCGGACGACCTCATTCGCGCGATTGAAAAGGCTTTTGCGCACCACCGAACATTGCGCGATCTAAAAGACAAACTGGACAGCGTGCGCGCCCGACTTGGCCGATTGACGCCACGCGAACGGGAAGTTTTCGAGCTTGTCGTGCGCGGCGAACAGAACAAGCAGATCGCTTGGGCGATAGGCTGTACCACACGCACGGTGAAGTCACATCGCCACAGCCTGATGGAGAAGATGCAGGTCAAGTCCTTGGCAGAGCTTGTGTCCATTGCCGAGCGGATCGGCATTGCGTCGGCTACCAGACATATGGACGGTCTGTCTTTTTGATTTGGAACCAACAGCCATTGATTTACGTCAAACTGTCCGGCTGAGGCTCATATCAAAGCCTCAGACAGGTCGGCGGACAGGTCATGATGTCGAGAGATCCCAGCCTTGTTTTAGTGGTGGACGATGACTTGGGCATGCTGAAGTCCGTCCAGCGGCTGTTGCGGCTGCACGCATATGAACCCATCCTGTTTTCATCCGCAGAGGCTTTCAAAAACTACACCAATGTCGAAAAGGCAGCTTGCGTCATCTTCGACATCAACCTGAACGACGGGTCCGGTATCGAGTTGAGACATGGTCTCAAAGCGGCAGGCGTTTCCGTGCCGGTGATCTACATGACCGGGAATGAAACCCCTGCCGTTCGTGAGGCTGCGCTGGCTTCTGGCTGCGTCGCGTTTCTCACAAAGCCATTCTCAGCGGAGGAATTGATTGAGCCGCTGAAAAAAGCGTCCGCCTTGAGTTCATAGCCGCGCGTTGACATACCAAAAGAAGGAAACTCGCGTAGTCATATGGCGCCGCGCGGGCATCTCGCTTGTAGACGAGGCGGGCCGCTGCTAGACGCGGCGGGGCACGCAGGCGAGCCGCCCGAGGGCCACGTGCGTTTCGCCCATGGAGCTGACGGCAATTGATCTGTATCAACGCGCCGATCGCTTCGTGGCACCAGTCAAAATGGTAACGCTAACTGAACCGGTTCGCGACCTGGGAGCACGGATGGTTAAAGCAACTTTGGGCGACGCAAGGTTCTATCGTCGAAGTGGCCCATATCCACTTGCCGTGGTCACAGACAGGGCACGGGGAATTGCTGATGACCTCGAGCTGCTCATCGAAGGTGTTGCCCCTTTGCAAACGGCTGGCCCAAACGAAGTGAGTTTTCTGGACAACCCGCGTTACGCTTCTGCACTGGATCAAACTTTGGCGGGCGCTGTGATCGTGCGTCCTGCCATGGCAGCACGAGTACCAACGGGCACGGTGGCTATCCAAACCACTGAACCCTACGCCGCTTGGGCACGTGTGGCCGCACTGTTCTATCCCGTGCCGGCGGCTTCTCCAGGCATTCACCCGTCCGCAATTGTCGCGGAGGGGGCGCTCGTCGATCCGTCCGCGGAGGTCGGGCCGCTGTCGGTAATTGAGACCGGGGCAGAGATAGGGCCCGGCTGTCGGATAGGACCCTGCGCGGTTATCGGAAGTGGCGTGACTGTCGGTCGAGATTGCCGAATTGGCGCGCATGTGAGCTTGAGCTACGCAGTGTTGGGAGCACGCGTTTACGTCTATCCCGGTGCCCGGATCGGGCAGGAAGGGTTTGGATTCGCCTCCATAAAACATGGATTTCTGTCTGTCCCCCAGCTTGGGCTGGTCATACTTGAAGACGACGTCGAAGTCGGCGCTAATACGACGATTGATCGAGGTTCATCGCGAGACACGGTGATTGGCGCTGGCTCGCGTATCGATAACCTCGTGCAGATTGGCCACAATGTTGTCCTCGGCCGGTGTTGTGTCATCGTCGCACAGGTCGGTATTTCGGGCTCAACCGTGCTGGAGGATTTCGTCCAGGTCGGTGGGCAGGCAGCCATGGCCGGGCATCTTCGGATTGGAGAGGGTGCGGAGGTCGGGGCGCAGGCTGGCGTCATTTCGGATATAGCGCCAGGCACGAGAGTGCTTGGAAGCCCTGCGCAGCCGATAAAAGACTTTTTCCGACAGATTGCCACGCTCAAGAAGATGGCAAAGAGAGAGGGATGAGACGGTGTGTTCCGTGAGATCGTTCAACCGCCGGACCAGGCGGCGTACGTGAAATAGTTCACGTCCATGCAAAAACGTGTCCTTGCTAGTATGTAGCTTATTGGCGTTTATCGGGACTTGCTCCGCCAAGCTGGCGATGTTCGTTGACACGGGCAAACCCTGTCGGGACATTAGGCCGCTGGTTCGATCGCTGTCCTTTGTCATTGCCGCTCGACGATAGTGTTCTAGGGTTCACGGGTTGCACAAAGCAGGATCCGTTGCCTAAATTATAAACGGCATCGGCGGAGATTAGTTAAGCTGACGCGGCTTTTGCAGTCCGAAACAAATGTTGTCGGGCCCTGGTGGCGCATCCAGTATCGCCATGGTGGCGACAGGCTAGGCCCTCTACAGAGCTATCCACGCCAATGGATACGCGATCGCGTCTTCAACGTTCAGCTGCGAATATACGCCACTCACCGGGAATGCCCTTGAGGGATTGGGCGCCGCGGTCGTTGAAGCGCAATCCAGAGCCGGCTACCAGATCCTTCACTGTGCTCGACACCAAGACTTGGCCTCCACTGGCAAGCGCCGCGACCCGCGCACCAATGTGAACAGCGATACCGCCAACATCGTCACCAATCATTTCGCACTCGCCCGTGTGGAGCCCCGCCCGTACCTCTATGCCGAGCGGCTTGATTTCCTCGGCAACGGCACAGGCGCAGCGAACGCCGCGGGCTGGACCGTCGAAGGTGGCGAGAAAGCCGTCTCCAGTTGTTTTCACTTCATGGCCTCGAAATCGCGCTAGATTGCGCCGGATCGTGGCGTGATGATTGTCGAGAAGATCGCGCCACCGTTGATCGCCAATTTCGGCGGCTTTCTCGGTCGACCCGACGATGTCGGTGAAGAGAACCGTGGCAAGGACTCTGTCAACTGGGACAGGGGCCCTTGACCCAGTCAAAAACTCCTCGATCGCATCGGAGATTTCGTCTGCGTTCTCACCGACGAAAAAATATGGTCGATTCCCGGTAGCTCAAAAAGGCGTGCGCCGGGAATATGCGCCGCCACGTCGCGTCCGCCCTCTACACTGACAGTCTTGTCCCCAGTCCGGTGAATCACTAGAGTTGGCACCCGAACCGCCGGAAGAATACCGGTTATATCGATCTGGCTATTCATCTTCATGAGAGCCTTCACGGCGGATGGGCTGGCACCGAGACGCTCGTTACGGCCCCACCAGCGTTGGAAGGTGCCGTCATTTTCGCGCGACGGGGCGAATTTTTGGACGCTGCCGCCTGTGCCCCATGCCTGCTCTACATAGCTGAAGAATGCAGTGAGCGCCTCCTCTGTCGGAAACCAGTACGAAAACCGTGAAAAGCTGCCGTAGAGTACCAGCGCACGGCAACGGTGAGGGTATGTTGCGGCAAACAAGACGGACAGCGGAGCGCCTTCGGAAATCCCGAGCAAGGCCGCCTGCTCCATCCCGGCGGCATCCATGACCGCTCGCAAATCGTCCATCCGCTGGTCAAGGCCCGGAAGCTCGGAAACCCGATCTGACATGCCGGTCCCTCGCTTGTCGAAGGTTACCACCCGGGCGTAGCTGCCCAAGCGATTCAGAAAGCGGGCGAGATCAGGCTCCTCCCAGTAGTTCTCTACGTTCGAAACGAACCCGGGGACCATAACCAGATTGATCGGACCATCCCCAAACGACTGATAGGCGATGTGGACATCGCCGCTTTTAGCGTATTGCGTAACCGGCTGCATGGTGGTGCCCCTCGTCGGATTTGGCTCGCTGAACCGCAAAATCTGCGCTGAACATAGCAATAAAACGGCAAGTAGGCTTGCTGCGCGCCGGTTCCTTCAAGGGACTGGCTCGAAAATAGAAGCCGGTTGGATGATGCGTGAGCGGCGGTCCAGCGGGACGATCCGTCTTCCGATGTCCGCTGTCGGGGGTTGAGCAGACCTAACTCAGCCGCGCCTGAAGATTTGACCAGCTGCGACATTCGCTCGTTCTATAATTCCGCCAAGGAGGGTACAAAGAAGCCCCGGACGATGCCGGGGCTTAAGTTCGCTGGAGATTAGGGGAAATCAGTAACGGGCGACCGCCGGACCGCCCAAGTTGAAGCGGTAGTTGATGCGAGCGGTGATGAGGTCCACATCTTGGCGGATAGAGTCGGTGCGGAATACGCCGCCGACTGGTATGACAGCGGCACCCAAAACACCTGTCGACGTGAAGCTGTGACTATGGTTGCCCATGAACAGGTGATCGTACTCGACCGCAACCGACCAATTCGGTGCGAATCCGAATTCGAGGCCTGTTCCGACGACACCACCCCAGCGTGTTTCACTCGCTGAATCGAACAGCGCGCCTGTGGCGGTCACCGTACCTCGGTATTTGTCGTCGGTCACGGCGGCGCCGCCCTTCACGTACCAAAGAACATTGTTCCAGGCATACCCGACCTGGCCGGTGAACAGACCGAACGCTTCAATCTTGGAATTGTTAGTCCAGGCGGGAATGAAACCGCTAACATTGGATCCCTTCAAATCAGCCCAGTCGCCCTGCGCTTCGAGGCCGAACACCCAACCGGCGCTCTGCCAACGGTAACCAATCTGACCGCCAACCACTCCGCCGGTCGCATCGTGACAACCTTCACGGAAGGTGGGTACGACAGTTGCACCGGGGAAGTTCGTAATATCCCAGCACTTGTGGCTCGATCCCCAACCGCCGTTGGCACCGACATAGAAGCCGCTCCAGTCGTAGATCGCAGCCACCATCGGTGGCGCCTTGGTGTAGGGACGTGCAGCCAGATCAGCGGCCGACGCGGGAGCAGCCACGCCTAATGCAACTAGACCAACCGTGGCCAGCAAAAACTTCATCATGTGTTTCTCCATCTCCGACGGCTCTGGTGATCTATCTCAAACGATAATGCACCTCGCAACTGCCGATAAGTTTGCTGCAGACATTCGTTTGACTCCAATTCCATTCACAACTTATGCGATTATGTCCTGAGATTGCGTGCCCTTAATGCAACAACCCATTTTTCAAATATGACTGGAAAATGGCAAACTGCACACGGGATCACGCACCCGCTTCACGCGCCGCACCCATCCGCACGCCCTGCCGTGGCGGAATGCTGTCGGTTGAAGTACCTTGCATTGCCATAGGGCGGAGGCCGGATGAAACAATGTGTAGCGATCACCTTGAGCGCGATAGCGGTCGGTTTGGCCGCTGATGCCGCGAGCGCCCAGCCCGATATTGCGACCGACCATGAGCTTTTAGCCGCGTACTGCTTAGGAGCGGCAAATGCTGTTGTTCGCCAACCGACCGGGGTCGCGCAACTTGACACGATGATTGAGCAAGATCACCAAGCCAAGTTGGTTCGGCTTCGCGCTTACTTGGGGGCCAAAGGCTACCTTCCTACCTTCGTCCGCTCGCAGGCGGCCTCGCAAGGCATCTTGCTTTTTGCCCGGCGTGGCAAGGCCGACGAAGAGCGGTGCCGCGCTCGCATCGCTGCTTGCGTGCCGGTCTGTACCGGGCAGCCCGATGCCGGTGCGATGACAACATGCATGGAGAAGTGTCGCAATCCCGAACCTGCCTGCCCGCCACTTGCGCGATGCGCCAGTGACAAGCTGCCCTTCTGATCCGCATCGGTTTATCACCCATCATCCTGCCACGGCATCGTCGGCCATGAGGACATCGTCTACGCCGCCACCCTGTCTTCCTTGTCAACTCCACGCATGACGAGCGCATCATCTGGCAAGGGCAGTTGCAACGCCTTAGCATCATCCCACGGTGCGTCCATCCAGACATCGCGCTCCTCATCCGTCATCAGGATCGCCGACATCGCCTTCGGGTGTATCGGCTGGACGATGTCGTTCGGTGCCGTCGAAGACCGAAGTCAAACCAATGTGCGCGAGCGGCTATCCGCCGCGCCTTGATCCGAAAACATTGCCGTTCTACGTTCCGCCACGCGATCCAGGCGCGCCATTGCTGGCACCGCGCCGGTCAAGCCAGTGCCGGCGAAGCCTAAGGGACCGCGGCCAGGTTGGGCGGCTGGCTGGATTTGAACGAGGAGAATGATCAACGCGCTTTGATCACGGCCCGGAGGTGCGGCCTGATCATTGCGCGCTGAAGTGATCCCTTGACATAAGTCAAAGCGCCCATTTGGCGGGGCGCCAATTGGTATAATGGATCCGAACGACAAAACGCCGGGCAAAAAGGAGCCTCAGCCGGCTCGCGACCTTGAGGAAGGCAAGGAGTCATTGCGGAATACATCGCCGATCTGCGGGCGTTCCTGGGCAAGCTACGACGCAAGCTCAATTAGGCCGCGGCGGATAGCTGCAAGCCAAGCCCGGCTGATGCGGTTGGAGAGACGGCGCGCCTTTGAGGAGGCCGAGCGGAAAATATTCCTCGATCTAAATCAAGCCCACTGCGAGCGGACATCGCAGTTGCTGAAAATTCGCTCGAATTTGCTTCCATTGTCCTTTGGTACAAGTGACGGACGGGACAGTGTGGCATCTACTTCGAACTAGGCTTGTTTTGGAAAACCCTCGAGTTATGGATTCCGCCGATGTTTGTGCGTCTCACCACGAACGTGACGTCCAGTCCCACTTCGCTTGTGGACTTCGGCATGACGAGCGGGTCAAACCCAATCGTCAGTTTGAATGAATTCACCTACAAGAAGGGGACCGAGATCTTCGGCGAGAAAGAGTCGGCCGAGTACGTTTATCAGGTAAGAACCGGCGCGGTCAGAAGCTACAAATTACTTACAGATGGTCGCCGCCAGATCGGCGCGTTTCATCTCGCTGGCGATATATTTGGACTGGAAAACGGTGATGCACATCGGTTTACCGCAGACGCGGTTGTGACGACTACCGTCCGTCTAATCAAACGGCAAAGCCTTGAGACGGTCGCTGAAAGCGACGCAGTTGTCTCTCGGAATCTTCTCGGCATGACCACACTCAATCTGATGCACGCCGAAGATCACATGCTGCTGCTAGGCCGCAAAACTGCACTGGAGAAAGTCGCTGCGTTCTTGCTTGAAATGGATAAGCGGTTAGCCGCTACTGGGATCCTGATGCTGCCAATGTCCCGCCGTGACATCGCGGACTATCTTGGACTAACGATTGAAACCGTATCTCGTGCAATATCACGGTTTCATCGAGCCGGCTTGCTCCATTTCATCGGCAGCAATCAGCGCGAAATCTCGCTCCGCGATCGGGCAGGGCTGGAAAGCTTTAACCTGCCGGCATAGAGAACCCATCAAGTAAGCCTCCTTCTCGGCGGATTGGCGTTGTCGCCATCCAAGTACTTGCCTCGCAGGAGGGGCCTCATCGGAATGCATCCTTCACCCGCACGCATGCTGGATAGATAGGCAACGGCCAGACAAATGCGAGTCGGGTCGCGGTGTGTCCGGCAGAGGGCGTGGGCGGGGCCGCCTCGGGCACGAAGCGAATCCTGTCACGCAGTAGCAGGGCGACCATCTGCATGACGTGCAGCACGCTGACTTTGTTTATGGCCATCACGATGAAGCTCGGGTGTTAAGGGTGCCAGTTAAAATTGACGTGCCGCGATCGGGGTGGACTTGGCGAACGGGGTCCATATGAGACCTTGGGAAGCCGGGCTTCAGCGCCTTGCCAGCTCCAAGAGCTCCTCAACAGAACCCGGCACGTAATCGCACTCCACAAATCGTCGGCGCAGCTCGTCAGCTATGTCGACCGTGACATCACGGGACCAGCCCTCAGCGGTATTGAAGGCGACGATACGCATCGGACGGCTGTATTGATCGTCCAACAGCTCGCGGATCAGCGTCTCGTGATTGGCGTCCGCTTCAGCGGTCTCGCGCCAGACGGGGCCGAGGCGTCCCAAGTCTTCCAACACTAGGTAGGTATCGTGGCCGGTTTCAGACGGGACCACTGATGGGGAGGGACGCATACGCAACTCCACAAAAGGGCTAGCAGCTCCAGAGTCGAGCTGCAGCCGTGTGGCGACATGCCGCTAATCTATGCCGCCGGAGCCTGAGTACATTCCGGTTTTTGGTTCCGCGTCTGTCCGGTGCCGGACAAACTGTGGCTACAGACGACGGCAAGAGCGATGCGCGGGGCTAACCGGTCCCCATGCGCCCGTTTTCGAACAACGGCCGGATGTCTGCACCCCGATGGCCGCAAACCTGACAGGTAAATCTTCGGCTCCAGAAGGATGACGCACGTCGTCGCCCCAGCGGCTCGCGTCGACCACGACGGAGTGCGCTCACTTGTAGTCGGCGCAATAGACGATGAGCCGGGTAGCGCCGGTCTCCCGCATTTCCACGATGGTGATTTTCTGCTTGCGCTGCATGGATCGATGGTGGCTCAGGATCACGCGGGTTGGACGACGCCTGCATCGTCGGTCCTCGTCAGCTCGAAGGCGCGTCCTTTGGCCAGCACCGCCCAGGCGATCCGGGCAAGCTTGTTCGCGAGTGCGATCGCCAGCACGTTGTGGTGCAACCGCCTCTTGGCGGCTTCGATCCAGGATTTGAGCCCGTAACGTTCCCAGTTCTTTATCTTGACCAACACAACCCATGCCGCCTGCACGAACAGAACGCGCAGGTAGCGATTGCCGCGCCTCGAGATTTTGCCGAGGATCGTGCGGTCTCCCGTCGAAATCTGCTTGGGCACCAGTCCGAGCCAGGCGCCGAAGTCGCGGCCTTTGGAGAACATGTCTCCAGTGCCGATCGCGGCCACCATGGCGCTCGAAATGATCGGCCCGATGACAGGCACCGTCATCAGGCGCGAACATGCCTGATCTTGACGGGCCAGTGCTTCGATCTCGCCGGATAGGCCATCGATGCGCTGATCCAGCCGGCGCCAGTCGCCTACCAACTCCTCGATGACGCGCAACATGCGCGGCGACAGGGCATCGGTGCGCGTCGCAAGAATGGTAGGCAGTTCCGTACGCAGGAAGCCGATACCCTGGCGTACGGCGATCCCGCGTTCCAGCATGAAGGCGCGAATCTGGTTGATGATGCCGGTGCGTTGCGACACCAGCCGCTCGCGCACCCGATGCAGCGCTTGCAGATCCAGTTGCTTCGCGGTTTTGGTCGCTACGAACTTCATCGTCGGTCGCTGCACGGCTTCGGCAATCGCTTCGGCATCATTGAAGTCGTTCTTCTGTCCCTTGCTATAGGGACGGACATATTTGGCCGGCATCAACCTGGCATCGTGACCAAGCGATGCGAGTTTGCGGCTCAGGTGATGTGCGCCCACGCAGGCTTCCATGCCGATCAGGCATGGCGGTATATTGGCGAGCCGCGCTTCCACTTGGCCACGCGACCACTTTTGCCGCAACACGATGGCGCCGCGCGTATCGTGGCCCACGACGTGGAACGAGTTCTTGCCGATATCGATGCCGATCACAGCGATCGCGGTATTGGGTGCCTGAGGCATGGCGAGCTCCTTGTCTTTGGCGCCCCTTGCCAGCTTCGCTGGCTGGCGGGGCAGGAGCACGGCCCGACCATCCCATTAGCGGGCATTGTCTCCTTCCAAGTGTGGCGTTCAAATGGTTACAATGCCCCATTATGATGCTTGGAGCGAGCATGAGGCAGCACCGGGCCTGGCGGCATATCGGCGGCGGGGTTGCAAGGGGGCCGCGCGTCCCAGGAAAAGCCGCAGCCCAAGTTTCTATCCAGAAAGAAGAGCAGGATTGCCCGCTAATTATAGCCAATACGCCCGCGACCGAGCAGCAAAGGGCGATCGCTGTCGGGGCCGCCATCTTCTTAATTGTCGCGGCGGCGGCTGTCGCACCATTCGCGAGCGTCCAGTTAGGCCGGATCGATGCCTTCATTCCGGTCTTGCAAACCGCCTTGAGCATCGCCGACCTTATTACGGCGACCCTTCTGTTTTCTCAGTATTCCATCCAGCCGCAGCGGGCTCTTCTCGCCCTCGCGAGCGGCTACATATTCAGCGGTTCGTTCGCGTTCTTGCAAACGTTGGCCTTTCCAGGCGGGTATGCCCCTGCTGGCCTGATCGGTGATGGGCCCAACAGCCCGGCTTGGATTTACGTGCTTTGGCACACCACTTTTCCGGCGGCAATCATGGTCTATGCGTTCTCCAAAGATCGAATTGGAGTAGACGCTCTGGCGGCCAGATCGACAAGGGGGACCATCATTACCACCCTTGCCGGCGTACTCGGGACAATAACTGTACTCACTTGGATCGTAACCACGAAAACGGAATATATCCCGAGCTTCTACACCAATGACGTCAGAGTTCAGACGCAGTTTGGCAATCAAGTCAACTTTGCGCTTTGGTCTTGGGGCGCAATCGCTCTGACGGTCCTATTTCTTCGTAGACGAACAATCCTCGATTTATGGCTGATGGTGACTTTACTCGCCAGCATGCCAAACTTCCTGGTGGCGATCGTCGGCAGTTCAATACGATTTACCATTGGTTGGTATGCAGCTCGTTGTTTTGTGCTGGTCGCTAGTTGCATGTTGCTGACCGTCTTGATCGTCGAAACGATGCTTCTTTATTCGCGGCTAGCAAGCGCCATCACCTTGCTGCGACGTGAACGCACGAACCGGCTCTTGAGCGTGGAAGCTGTGGTGGGGGCCGTCGCCCACGAGTTGGGCGCGCCCTTAGGAGCCATCGCTCTTAACGCCAGTACAGCTCTCAGCCAGCTTCAGTCAATTCCGCCTCATTTGGAGGTCCTGGAGGAAATCCTCAGTGACATAGAGGCTGACAGCCATCGCGCTGGTGCAACGATTTCTAGCATTCGCGAACTGACAACCAAGACAATTCATCGAAGTGGCCCAATAAGCGCAGAGGATGCGGGACAGCTCGCATTACGATTGCTAAGACATGATCTTCAAGTCCGGGAAATATCGGTGAGTACTGATTTCCAAGGCAATCTTCCCGACGTGCAGATGGATAGCATCGCACTGCAGCAAGTACTTCTGAACCTCATGAGGAATGCCATTGATGCCATGGGTTCCTCGCCCCCGGGTACTCGGCGGCTGCAGCTTAAAACCCGCTTCGACGGGCAGTCGAAGGTATTGATGTCGGTCGAAGACTCCGGTCCTGGAATTCCCGCCGGGGACCGGGAGCGCATATTCGATCCCTTCTTTACGACAAAAGACGGCGGAATGGGATTGGGGCTCGCTATCTCTTCTACACTGTTGGCAAAGCACGGAGGCAAATTGAGGCTGATCAAGTCGGACTCAGATGGCTCCATTTTTGAGCTTACACTGCCGGCCGGTTCGCGACCGGAATAGCATACCGGATCGGAGCCAACGGAGGCGACTATGTTTAACCCTACAGAAATTGTTATCCAAGCGTTTGTCGAGCATCTTCGAAATATGTACGGTCAAATCTATGGAGTCCTAGAGCCCGCCTATCCCGACATCATTGGTTTTGTTGGGCGCCTCGCATTGGAAAATATTGCCGATAGTGATGCGGCCTACCACGATATGAACCACACCATCATGGTAACGTTGGTCGGCCAAGAGATTTTACGCGGAAAACACACCAGAGACGGCGGCGTCACGCCTCGGGATTGGCTTCATTTTACGATTTCGCTGTTATGCCACGACATCGGCTATGTACGAGGGGTATGTCGGGGTGATCGCGATGGACAATATGTCTGTAGTGAAACAGGTGATCTGGTGGGCGTATCCGCGGGAGCAACCGACGCATCCTTGACCCCCTATCATGTCACGCGATCGAAGCTCTTTGTCCGAGAGCGTTTCGGTAAGGCGAGTTTGACCCACATCGACACGCGAGAAATCGAGGCAAATATCGAGCACACGCGCTTCCCCGTACCGGAGCACGAACAGCATGCGAACACGGCAGATTATCCAGGCCTGCTACGTGCCGCGGATCTGATCGGCCAATTGGCGGACATCAATTACTTGCGCAAGACGTCCGCGTTGTTTGCCGAATTTCGGGAAACCGGCGCGAGCCAGAAGCTCGAATATGAAACAGCCGATGATTTGCGGGCAGCGTACCCGGCTTTCTTTTGGAACGCCGTCCGCCCCTATATCGGTGATGCACTAAGGTATCTGCGTGTAACGCAAGAAGGCAAGCAGTGGATCGCCAATCTTTATGCGCACGTTTTCTCAGAAGAACACCGGGGAGAATTTGGGGCGCACTGAGGCGAGCCTCAGCCGTGTATGTGGTAACTTACAGAGACGCTAAGAGAGGCGGTTGATACGTTAATCCCGCAAGCTTGCTCCTGCGCGTCGAAGATTGCCGATCGGAGTGCGCGCTGCGCATGAGTCCGCTGTTCGCACTTTTCGGACATGCCGCGCCAAGCTGGTGATGTCCGTTGATAGGGGCAAAGCGGGCCTCGCGCTTGGCACGTCGAGGTCTGAGTTTGACCCGGAATTTTGGCCCTGGGAACTAGCTAGGCCTGGTGCCCTATTTCCCGCTCGTTGTCCCGTCGCAAAGTGTTAAGCTACCTGCTCTGAAGGGCAGCAAATGCAGCGACGCACATTCATTGCGGTTCTCGGTGGGCGGCGTTGACGTGGCCGCTCGACGCGCAGGCGCAGCACCCAACAACGGTGCCACGGATCGGATGGATTGCCGTCGGCAGGCCACAGGGATCGGAGTTCCTTGAGGCTGTTAAGCTGGGATTGCGGCAGTTGGGCTATGTCGAGGGCCGATCCATCATAATCGAGACAGGTTGGCCGACCGACATCCGTGATCGTGTGCCAGAACCTCGTGCGCGAACTGCTGGCCCTAAATGTACAGGTAATCCTGGCCCAACGAGCGATCGTGCCCCTCGTGCGCCGAGCAATCGACTCGGCTCCAGTCGCCGTAATGGATCAGCCAGCTATCGCGGCGGTGAGGATCTGGGCGGCGGGTGAGATCAGGCATCGCAGCATTTAAGCCGAGCGGCAGCGGTCGAGGCAACGCATATCGTTATCGGATATAGAACGTCAGTAAAGCGCCGAGAGAAAACAGTAACATCGAAGTGCTCAGTGATGTTGCAATGACGGTGCCGGCTGTCGGTTCTGGATTTCGGAAAGCAAATCGCTGGATCAGATAGCCCGCAAGTAGCCAAACGGCGCCGCCGGCGGCGAGTGATGCGCCGGCAACCGCAGCCTCCACCACTTCGTTCATGCGAACCTCCGTAAATGATTCGATGAAACCAGTTGACCCGACTGGCAGATTTGCGTCGGTTCGGTTTTTAACCAAAGCGCAAGGCTGTCAACGACTTCCGTGAAAAGTGTTGCACCGGCGCATCACCGTGGACGGGCCGCGCTTTTCAGTATCAGGCGAATAGGTCTGCGCCGCCTTGCGTCAGCTTCACGAAGGTGTCGCTGTCGTGGGGCTCGATCCAACCGCGCGCGCTACGCGAGCGTCGCTTTTATCGACAAATTTGACGCCGCAGGTATTTCCGTTCCGCCACACCACGCGGCAGTACTTGGTCGTTTTGAAGCCATCCAATGACAGAGCAAATTTAAAGGCGGCCGTGTGATGCGTAGATGAGTGGAGCATGGCTCCGTCAGGGTGGAAATTCACCACCAGACAAGGATGACAGCCGCGAATACCGTCAACATGGAGCAGCGCGTGCTGGCTGATTTCAACGCGTTCCAGGGCACGACGTTCAAACATGGACATCCCCCAAAATCTAAAATCATCAGCGTACTAATCAACGCATACTAGATCGTCCGGCTACTTTTAAAAGTCAGGCCCACTAACTTTTTAAAATTGTAAGGAACGGCCTTAACGCGCCCCTCGCTGCCTTGCCGCGCGTACCCCAAGCGTGTGCAGGTGAAGCTCGATCCGATATCAGAGAGCGTGACATCGTCGCCCCAGCGATCGACGCAGATCGACAACGCCCCCCTCGCGAGATGGGCGCTTCCTCGCAATCCTAGTCTACTTAGCTGCGGTCTTCTGCTGCGGTGGCTTTGGAGCCGCCGTCAGCATTCGGATTTTCCAATCGCCATCTTGCTTGACATAAGCGGCGGGTCCATATGCCGACCGAATCCATCGGTTCACCCTTGTCGTTTTTGCCAGTGACGAGGAATTTGCCCATGGCACCGGGCGTGTCGTTATCGATCTGCCAGGCCTCCTCGACGGTGGCTTCAAGCTTGTTCATTCCGGCTTTGAACGCACCGCCATAGTACTCCGTGATGATGTGCTTGCCGGCCGGATTAATGATGAAGCCGTCCTTCGTGTAGAGTGCCGCGATGCAGGACGCGTCCTGCTTGTTGAAGCAAGCCATGTAGGACGCAGCGATTTTGCTTACTTCCTGTTTCATGTCATCGGAGACGCCGGAGCCGCAAACATAAAGGGGGTGCACAATGCCAATAAAACTGAACGTTTCATTTCCATTCCCTCCCTAAGTGGTGCGCAATTGCACCGTGACGCCCACCGCAATGGGCGCTGCGTTGCAATCGGTACTTCTTATGCCCGACTTCATGGGTATGACGGTCGGTTTGATGTCGGAGAGTCTAACGTCATCGGCCCAGCCGTCAGCGTTAGTCTCAACGTAATCGCTGCATCGGTGATCGCGGCAGTAGATCAGCACGAACGTCGGAAGTGCGCATTTCGCCGTAGGTGGTTTTGGGCATGGGGTCGTCGTGATGCTGAACGTAGAGTAATCATACTTCAAACGCGGCCCGTAAAACTACGGTTTGAGCGCATTGGCGAATCGCGACACAGATGTGAACACAACAACCGTATCACATTGATTTATCTCAAATTTTTGACCTGTTTGTTTCCCTTGCGCAGGGAACGCTTTCAGCGGGATCCGACTGGTTCGGCGGCCCCAACGATCAGATGGGCGGCCTATGGTGTTGATTCCCAGACAACCCCAGCTCCTGCGATTCACCAGCAGCGGTGGCGCGCCATCCCCCAGCCCGATGTTCGACCGCTCGGCGCTGCTCAGGAATATGGATGTAGGCAGATGCCCTCTATACCTTGGGTATTCAATTTACCTGTGGCGCAACCCCGAATGCACCCACTCCGCGGACTGAGGCTGCAGGATCACCGGGGAGTGATCCCCCCCTCCGGAGTTTCGGGCAGATTGTGGTATTGTCCGCCATCTCCTGATTGCGATGCTGGGTCATGAACCAACCACCTATGAGATTGCCAGTTTGCAAGCACTGCAAGGCCAAATTCCGCCCGAGCAGAGCCGACGCTGATTTTTGTGGCAACCTTTGCCGGCAGGCGGCGTATCGCATGCGGAAGAAAGACATTCAGTTTAAGGAAGCTGAGGGTAGGGCGCAGCGCATAGCGGACGCCGCTGCATTCGTCGGTCGGGTATTTGAGGCTTATCGGCGCGTAGCAACTATGTTGCACATGCAGGCAGAAGAACACCGGATCAGTGACGTGAAGTTCATGGGCACCCCTCGCGGGGTTTTGGCTGCCGAAAAGGTTCCCGGAGCCCTCAAGCTAGCGCTAGCCCGGTGTGATTGGGCCGGAGGGCCCACGCTTAAGGAGATGATTGAAACTGGGGTTTTTCCAAATCCCCCGAGGTGCTTTCGGTTATACCGAAGCAGGAAAACCTCGGTGGAACGTTTATCGACAGAATAGCAGAGAAGGAATGCCGGGATCTGCTCCGTGGTCCGGAGTGTCACGTCTCGCTATTTAGCGGCCGTGTTCTGGAGGATCACGGCGGTTTTGTAATGATCATTGCCAAACCAAGGGCTGGGTGGAGTTCCCCCGAACTCTACGTCTCGGATGAGGAATCGGATTGGGAAAACGAGGCCAGCGGGTTTGACGGCCAAGCAGCAGATCTGTTGGCCGGTGGGGGTTACCAGGTCACCTAGCTTCTGTTAAGGGTAATCGTGCTATGTAGCTGAAGTTGCTATACTTTGCTTCTTTGGTCTTCTCGTTCTCCTGTTAATAGAAGGGTGCGGGACACCCGACTGACCACCGACCGCCTCGGCTTATCGCCCGGGCGGTTTTTCTTTGGAGCGAACAGATGAACAGCATGCAAGAAGTCGTAGGACTTCTGTACGTGTCGCTTGCGATCGCCGCGGGGGGAAATGATCTCCTGGAGGATAGTAACGACATCCTGCGGGTCGTGATCGAAAGGGAGTCCGTCAGTCCTGACGCTCGTCGAATACTCAAGGCGCTTGTAGCCACCACCTCGACGCGATGCAGTAGCTGAGGTGACAACCGCCATGGCGCGGAGACCGGCGAGGCAAAATACGGTTCGGGATTTTGTCAGAGAAGCACACAGATGTGGACTGGAGCCGGTTGTCGAGATCGAGACGTTGCCCAACGGAACTGTCCGGACAAAGATGCGTGCGAACAAGCGGCTGGTATCCACAAACGACCAGCAATCAGATCAGGAACCGAATGAGTGGGACGACGTCCAGTAAAGCTGCCGCGCTATGTACACGCCTTTATTGACCGCCATGGTAGGTCAAGGTTTTATCTGCGGCGCAAGGGGCACGGCAAAGTACCGTTGCCGGGACTGCCGTGGTCGCCCGAATTTATGGAAGTCTACGAGCGCGCGCTGATCGCCTGCAAGGCGCCAATCGTGATCGGCGCGTCGCGTACGATGGCCGGTACCCTTAACGCGGCCGTCGTCGCTTACTATGAGAGCGCGGCATTTAAGAGCGAGTTGGGCGAGGGCACGCAATCGAGCCAGCGCTCGTTGGTCGAGCGGTTTCGCACCGAGCATGGGGACAAGCGGCTGCGCAAGTTAGAGCGGCGGCACATGCAGGCGTATATATCGAACCTGCAATCGGCGGCGGTTCAACGCAACATGCTGCGGGCACTACGCCATTTTCTGAAATTCTGCAAAGCGGCCGGCCTGATCAATCACGACCCAAGCGAGGGTGTTACCCGCCAGAAAATGAAAAGCACCGGCGGGTTCTACACCTGGACCGAGGATGATGCCACCAAGTATGAGGCGCACCATAAGATCGGCACGATGGCGCGGGCGGCGTTCGAACTGTATTTGAATTTGGGCGTGCGCAAATCCGATGTGGTGCGCATCTCGCCGCGCAAAGCGGCCGTGCACCATGATGAGCCCTTTCTGATCGCACAGCGTGCAAGCGCGGCAGGGCGATCCGCAATATCGTTGTATCCTCTGCCGATACTCGTGTCCCTCGTGGGCGGGCCGTTCACGGCTGATGCCATAACCGACAGCCGCGTTGTCGCCGATGTGCGACGAAGCACTGACAATCGCGCAGCGCGCTCAAGCTGGCACGCCGGCATCCCCCTTGCCCGCACCTTGGCTACGGCGCAAGCCGGGCAAGTGTGCCGGCTTCCGCGGCGGCAATCGCTTCTGCTGCATCCTCGGGGAGCAGCAGGCGCTCATCCACCAGCCGTGCCGTCGCAGCCTTGACCGCCGCCACATAGGCATCCGACGTGGGATAGAGCTCCTCGATCGATGGGCGCGGATCTGCCGTCGCGATACGTTCTGCGCGCGTTCCCGCGAATGGGAGCGTGGCGCCCATCTGGGTACACAGCGTTTGTCCGCCGTCTGCCCCGGCGATCGGATTCCAGCCCGTATAGGTCGCTCGAGGGGCAGCAAGCAGCGGCAGGCGGACGCCGGCCAGCGCATTGCCGTCCGCGCCGGCACGCGGCAAATAGAGCGGGTATTCCCCGCGGATTTTCGGCAACGGCGTGGAGATCCGCGGAGCGCGATCAGCCGGCGATAAAGCTCATCCACACCGCCACCACTTTGGATAGTAGGCCACAGGCTACTGATGAAATCCGTGATAGATGAGTAACAGTGTGAGTCTTTTAGTGAAGGCAGGCGAGATAAGAGGCGACCTCGCGAGGTCAACGTGCTGTTGGCCCTTCACATCGCGAGCCGGCTTCTGTGCTTCTCCTGCATGGGCGATTACCTCCCCAACCGCCATCGGTCCTGGCCCGATTTGGACAGCGGGCAATGTGTCACAGCGCCTGGTCCAAAGCGCGCATTGACTGCCGGTTGCATAGCACCTTCTCACCACGGTCCTCCGTGGACAATGGTATCCAGAGGCCTTCAGCGATCGCGCCAGCGGCTTCTCGTCCCTTGTGTCGGACACCCGTCATTATACACTTTACCCCAAATGCGGTTGGCAGCCTCCGGAAGGACTAAGGCCGTTCGCTGATCAATGCCGTCACGTCAAAACGGAATTTCCGTGACGCGCTCGGAGAAGCGAGGCTATGCCAGACCCAATACCTTTCAACAGAACGACGAAGGCCGCGCAGAAAAGCGATGCGTCGACTGAAGAACTGCTCGCGTTCGAGCGCATGCTCGCCGACCTTTCCGCACGATTTGCGAATGTCCCTGTCGAAAAGGTCGAGCAGGAAATTCGCATCGTGCAAGCGATACTCCTCCAATTTCTCGGGTTCGATCGCTGCACGTTTGCTGAATTCCAGGATGACGGCTCCCTCGTGGTTCTGTCTTCAACCGCTGTCGAGGGGGTCGGTGAGACCCCGCTGGGTCCCCTTCCCGCGCAACTTCACTGGTTCGTTGCCAGACTTCGCGCTGGCGAACTGCTTGCGGTCCAAACCCCGGCCGATGATCTTCCGCCCGAAGCGGTTGGCGAAGCCGAATATTTCCGGCGGACCGGAATGCATTCGCATCTGAGCATCCCATTTCGCATTGGCGGGCGCATCATCGGCGCCATCGCTTTCTCGGCCTTCCGCGACACACGCCCGTGGCCGGACGATCTGATTGCACGGCTGACGCTCGTTGGAGAAGTCTTTGCCCATGCCGTCGCGCGGAAGCGCGAGCAGGAAAAGCTGATGCGCGCCATGACGGAGATCAAGGTTCTGAAGGACCGTCTCGAGCATGAGAACGCCTATCTCAAGGACGCGGCACGGACCAGGCCACCACAGGGTATCGTGGGCAAGTCTCCACGTTTTCTGAGCGTGCTGGATGACATCGCACAAGTCGCGCAAACCGACTCTACCGTCCTGCTGCTGGGTGAGACCGGAACTGGAAAGGAAGTGCTGGCGCAGGCCATCCATGACGCGAGCGCTCGAAGAAGCCGTCCGATGGTCAAGGTAAACTGTGCCGCGCTTCCCGCTGCGCTGATCGAATCTGAACTGTTTGGCCGCGAGAAAGGCGCCTTTACCGGCGCGTTGGCGCGGCAGGCCGGTCGCTTTGAGATCGCGGACTGCTCGACTATTTTTCTTGATGAAGTCGGAGAACTGCCGCTTGAACTGCAGCCGAAGTTGTTGCGCGTGCTGCAGGAGGGCGAATTTGAACGTTTGGGTGGTTCGCGGACGATCAAGGTCGACGCGCGGGTGATTGCCGCGACCAACCGGCCGCTTGCACAGGCGGTCCGCGAGGGCCGATTTCGTGAAGACCTGTTCTATCGGCTTGAAGTATTCCCGGTCGAGGTGCCCCCGCTGCGCGAACGCCGTGAGGACATTCCCCTGCTGTCATGGACCTTCGTCAAGGAATTCAGCAACTCGATGGGCAAGGCAATCGACACGATTGCCGACGATTCGATGGCCGCCCTGCAGGCCTATCCGTGGCCCGGCAACGTCCGCGAACTTCGCAATGTGATCGAGCGCGCGATGATCCTCAGCCGCGGTACGACGCTGCAAATCAAACTCGGCCATCCAGCGCTGCAGCCCAAAGCCGTGAATACGGCAAGCACACTCGAGGAAGCCGAACGCGAGCACATTGTGCGAGCGCTGGAACGGTGCGGTTGGCGCATTCGCGGATCAAATGCGGCGGCCGAACTACTCGGCATGAAGCCAACAACCCTGGAATCGCGCATCAAGAAGCTCGGGCTCGTTCAGAAATAATGAGATTCGACGCTGTTCCGCCGTGTGCAAGTGACGCCATCGACGGCATGTGAGATTTCGGCTTCTGATGGCGGATTGAGATGAAACGATTTAACCTAGGGATGGCACGCTCGCGCGAACGCGAGGCGCAGCCTGAAAGGGCTGCGAAATGATCCGGATTTTGGCTTCGGTATTGCTAGTAGTGAGTGGCGGAGGAATGGCAGCTCCCGCCTCGGCGCAGACCGCCATTTCCCAATATCCATTTTGCATCCAGGGCGAAGACAACCCCGGCTGGAGCGGATGTTCATTCAACACTCTCGCGTCGTGCCAGGCCGTGGCGTCCGGGACCTCCGCTGAATGCCTCTCCAATCCATGGTATCAGGCGGGCACCAACGCCGCACCGGATCCCGATGGCAACCAGATCGGCGCGAATTCCCCTCTCCCCGTTGGACCTCCGCCGAACTAGCAGCCGCCCCGCCTTCACGGCTCAATCGCGCCCTACCCGCTTGATACGACGGTAAATCCGCTCGCCAGTAACTGCTGACGATCGTGAATCAAGTTCTCCAGTCGGTGGGCCGCGACATTCAAGGTCGTGGCATCCACTGCGGATTCGTCGCCATCAGCAGCCTTGGCCCCTTCGGCTTTCAGAATATCGTCAATTTCGTCTTCGATCGTCTCGAGCTCAGCCAGACTATCGGCCTTTCGTATTCGACGAGCCAAGGCGTACAAGGAATCCAACGGGCCTACCTTTCCGGCTGGCGCGATTCCCAGAAATTTCCAGGCTGCGGCGAGCACTGTGGCAAGGCCACCTAGAATCATTGGCGTCAAATAGATCCAATTGCCATACTCATCCATGAAGCTTTGTTGGGTGCCGTTATAAAAAGCAGCCGCTCCAGGATGCAGGGCGAGGTAGGCATCTGCATCCGTACTGGGTGATGTAATCTGCGCAAAGATCGGCTGCTCGACCATCAGATCCCGGCGCACGTTCATGATGGTCTGGGTCAGGCTTGCCACCAGATCGGAGCTGAGCTTCTTGTTTGCAACCAGATAAAGTGCGGTTCTCAGCGTCGTGAGATCGTCGTCTGGGACCGGTGGAGCGCCGCGCAACGTACCTTTTGGAACGTCGAAGCTCTCATAAGCACGTTCGGCGTCAGCTATTGCCGCTGCGGAGTCGATGGCAATAAGGGCGGGCAAGGCTTTTGGTCCTTGCTGAAAAACGCCTCGCACCAGCGACAGGTATTTTGCTGACAGCGGAATCACAACAAGAAGCGCGCTGATCTGCTTTGATTGAATCGCATGTCGGGCGTCTGCCAATGCAATATCCTTGAATACCTTGGCTCTATCCAGTCCATACTCCTTGCTCAACACGTCCAGGATCTTCGAATTGGTCTCTTCCGCTATTACGCCGATACTGCGCCCCTTCAATTTGGCCATGGCGTCAATTGGCGACCCGGGCGGTACGATCACGAGCACCACCACATGGCTCATGACGACGACAGCTTTCGCTTGTGACAAATCACCGACATCGCCGCGGACCACCGCGAGATCGGCCTTGCCCGATGAGAACGTCCCGGCGGCTGCCTGCGCCGTCCCGGTGTCTATGACCGTCAGACGCACCGGCGCATTGATCGAAACGAGCTTGCTCGCTATGGCTGACATTGCCTTGGCGGCTTCACCGTCAATCGAGCCCACCGCCACGGTCAGGGTCACCGGATGGGTATAGTACCGGTATGCAAATAGACCTAACCCGGTCGCAAGAACGGCAACCCCTGCGATCAGGACAAACCGAAGCCAGAGCGGCAATTTAAATGAAGTCATGCTCATTGTGCGCCACTCTCACGCCGCGGGCAGTTGCTGGCGATGGGTTTCATGGCTCATCGCAAAACCCCGTCTTCATTTTGACGTAGCGTCGCGACGCACCAGCTGCCCGCCGCCACGTGAAATGTCACCGCGGGCCACAGCAGAATGCCGTGAGGTCCTTGACCAAAACCAGCGAATGCAAGCATACAAGCGACCGCAAAATTGTAAAACAGCATAGCGACGATGACACTCCGCGCGACGGGGCTATCCGTATCGCTGCGCGCCAGCCAGCAGATGATCGCCAGCGCCAGTATCGCAGCGCCGCCAATGCGCGCCAGGCCCAGAGCAGCGACCGAGTCGAGCGGCGTCCCGAACAGCAGCGACGCCGTTGTCGAAGGCACACCTGCGAGCGCCAGGCCTGCGCCCGCCTCGATGATGGCCATCACAGTCAGCAGGGTTTTCATGGTCGCCCAAGTCGATATTATTCAGCTTGAGAAAATGGTGGCGCCGCACGAGTCCGGCGCCACCCTTCAACATTCCAGCGATTTCAATCGCGTGCCCGGGCCGTCGCTTCACGTTTTTTCAGCTCGTCCACAGCCGTTAGCTGCATCGGGCCGAGGTTGACGGTCAGCTTGTGGATCTTGCCGTCGAATGCGAACGGCACCTGATAGTCCTTGTCATTCACGCCCGTCCGGGTATCGATCCCGACATCGAAAGTCTCGTCAGCCACCTGAAGGAACGAGATTGAGTTGGCTTGCTTGCCCGTGGCGACGACTTTGTCGTCCACTTTCAGGACACCGCTGCCTCCCTTGGCAATCCCCGGACCGTCATAGGTGTATTCAAAAGCTATCGTGTGCTTGCCTGGCGCAAGCACGTCCGATCCCTCCCATCTATACTGGGCGAGGATCAGCATATTGTAATTGAATACCGGTTTGCCCTTGAGCATGTAGAGACCCCAGCCGCCCCAGCGTCCGCCCATGGTGGCGATCATGCCGTCGCCGCCACCCTGTGGAACATCGACCTCGGCGGTCATTTTGTAGGATCTGCCGAGAACGTTTGGCGCATTGCTGGAATTAATGCCGGGGTTTACGCCGGTGTAGGTAAAGACAGTCTTGCCGGCGGTGGCACTTGGACGCGGCGCCAGCGAGCGTGCGAAAGTGTCGTTGTTCAAAGGAAGCACGTTGTATTTGGCGGCCTCTTTTACAAATAGATTCTGCATCTCCTTTAGCTTGCCGGGCATCTTCGCCGCGAGATCGTTAGCCTGAGAGTAGTCCTCGGTTATATTGTACAGTTCCCATTTGTAGTCGGCGATCGGTGGTAAAGGCGCATTCAATATCCACGGCCCATGCGGCGGCGTCGTATTGGCGTACCAGCCCTCGTTGTAGATTCCGCGGTTGGCGATCATTTCGAAATATTGGGTCTTTCGCTTCGATGGCGTATTCGTGCTGGCCTTGTCGAAGGTATAGGCCATGCTGATGCCTTCAATCGGCTTTTGCTTGATTCCATTGACGGTCTGCGGTGCCTTGATGCCCGCAGCCTCAAGGATCGTAGGTACGATGTCGATGATATGATGGAACTGGGTGCGTACGCCCCCGGCGTCTTTGATACGATTGGGCCACGAGATGGCCATACCCTGACGCGTGCCGCCAAAGTGCGAGGCGATCTGTTTGGTATACTTGAACGGCGTGTCGAAGGCCCACGACCACGCAACCGCCATGTGTGGGTAACTACCTGCCGAGCCCCAGGCGTCGTAGAACTTGAGCTGCTCCTCGATCGGAAAGTCGAGGATGCCGTTATACGAAGTGTACTGATTGGGTGTGCCTGACAGCGTGCCCTCGGGGCTCGTGCCATTGTCGCCGTTGATGTAGATGATCAACGTATTGTCGAGCTGACCCATATCTTCGACCTGCTGAATCACGCGGCCGATTTCGTAGTCAGTATAGGCGGTGTAGCCCGCATATACCTCGGCCTGTCGGGCGAACAGCTTCTTCTGGTCGGCCGAAAGCGTCTCCCATTTCGGCAGACTATCCGGCCATTCGGTCAACTTGGCGTTTTCGGGAATTGCTCCGAGGCGCTTCTGATTGGCGAAAATCTCCTCGCGCAGGGCATTCCATCCCTTATCAAACTTGCCCTTGAACTTTTCCACCCACTCCGCTTTCGGCTGATGTGGTGAGTGGCTGCCTCCTGGAACGTAGTAGAGGAAGAACGGTTTGTCAGGCGCCGCAGCGTTCAGCTCCTTCATGTAGCCGATGGCCTCGTCCGCCAGATCGGTGGTGAGATTGTAGTTGGGTTTACCGACCCATGGGGAAATCTGCTTGTTGTTCTGGAAAAGGTAAGGCGTCCACTGGTCGGTCTCGCCACCCATAAAGCCGTAGAAGTAATCGAATCCCATTCCGACAGGCCATTGATCGAACGGACCGGCGATGGTGTATTGGTACGCAGGCGTGTTGTGGTTCTTGCCGAACCACGACGTGGCATATCCGTTGCCCTTGAGAATGGCGCCGATGGTTGCGTTGTCTGGACCTATGACTGAGTCGTAACCTGGAAAGCCGGTCGAGAGCTCGGTGATCACGCCGAATCCCGATGAGTGATGATTGCGTCCAGTGATCAGCGCTGCCCGCGTCGGCGAGCACAGCGCGGTGGAGTTGAATTGCGTATAGCGTACGCCTGCCTTGGCGATGCGATCCAGCGCCGGAGTCGGGATGACTCCGCCGAAGGTCCCGCTGACGCCGTAGCCCTGATCATCGGTCATGATGAGGAGCACGTTCGGCGCGCCCTTGGGCGGCACAACCGTCGGCGGCCACCACGGCTTGGAATCCTTGGCATTCTCCTTGATCACGCCACCGAATTTCGGATCCGGGACCGGAATTTGATTGCCCTGGATCGTGGTGGTGGCACTAGGCGAACCCGGCGTTCCGGTGATCGTCTGGGCCATCACTC
Organism: Bradyrhizobium sp. URHC0002; assembly: GCF_054059515.1. Lineage (NCBI taxonomy): Bacteria > Pseudomonadati > Pseudomonadota > Alphaproteobacteria > Hyphomicrobiales > Nitrobacteraceae > Bradyrhizobium > Bradyrhizobium sp. URHC0002. The sequence goes on from NZ_JBSSCF010000001.1 coordinate 8,827,882, forward strand.
CCGGCAGATAACTTGTTCCGAGAAGGAAGCTTAACGAAAGCGTTGTCGTGATCTTCATGTCACTGCTCTCCTCTGTCTGATCAAATGCGATACCGTCGCCAAAAACTTTCTCACTGCAATTTGATGCCGGCGCGTTCCCTCATGCTTTTGAACACGATATCGATCGCCTGGATAATGCGGAGTTGAGGGTTGGCCTTGCAGTACACGATCAGTTCGTGCTCGGCTTCCTTGCCCTTCCTGATGTCCATGTAATGCCGCTTGGCGAGGCCGTTGTACCAGCCGCTGTACCAGGAGCTCAGCAAGTCGGCCTGATCCTGCCAGGTGCCGGCAAGTTGCGCGCATGTCAAAGCCTGGATATCGAGAAACCCGTCGGCGTCGGCATAGGTGCTGAGATCGACTTGAGCTTTGGCGCCCGAACATGCCGTCATCATCGCGGCACTCATCGCAACTGAAATCAATATCTTGCGCATTGTCTTTTCTTTCCTGCGAGCGATTTCGCATTTGGTTTGGGACATCGGGTCAATGGCGGGCAGTTCCGGTGGACGCGCGATGAAGGGCCAAGGTATCCACCCCTTCCTCCCGTTCGACCGAGTCAACGCGAACCACGGGCGCCTCGTTTGAAAGTTCGATCGCCGCGACGATTGTATTGATCTTGGCGGTATCGAGATTGCGATCGAATTGCTCGCGCGACTCCCATTCCTCGACGAGCAACAGGGTCTTGCGTTTGTCGAGATCGGCGTAGAGTTGGGCTTGGATGCAGCCCGCAGCCGCCCGCGTTGGGCCAAGCAAAGAGCCCAGCGCGCGCAGGATTGCTGTGCGCTTTTCGTCAGGTGCCACGATCTGCATCGAGAACACGATCAAGACTTGATTTCTTTCCGTTGTTTCGACGGGTCGGTAAAACAACTCTGTTGGTCTTCATCGCAAGAACCGCGCCAACACGCGACGCGGATGACGCCTGCCGGGAAATGCCCCTCAAAACAGCGGGATAGGAAATCAATCGGGTGGAGCGGCTGCATGTTGCAACGCGGCGCGGCCTCCGAAATTTCGGAGGAGACTCCGAAATTTCGGGCGCGTTCGCGTGGTGATGGGCACCAGGCCACGGCTGCCGAAATTTCTACATCGCTGATCTACCGAGCATTCTCGCTGAAAGCGCCGCGCGGCCGCGCGTGGCCCGGATCTTGCGAAGTGAACTTGCCGTTGAGTTGATTGGCTCAAAATTGATGAAAGAAAAGGACACATTGATGTTCAAGAAATTTCTGGCAACAACAGCGCTTGCACTTCCACTGGCATTCGGCGGCGCTGCGCTCGCACAGACTGCGGCCAAGAAGCCCAACATCGTTGTCATCATGGCCGACGATGTCGGCATCTGGAATATCAGCGCCTACCATCGCGGCATGATGGGTGGAAGCACGCCCAACATCGATCGCATCGCCAAGGAAGGCGCGCTGTTCACCGACTACTACGCCCAACAATCCTGCACGGCCGGACGTGCCGCCTTTATCCTAGGACAAACGCCTTTCCGCACCGGCCTGCTGAAAGTCGGCATGCCGGCTGCCAAGCAGGGCCTGCAGGACAAGGACCCGACCATCGCCGAATTGCTGAAGCCCTACGGCTATGCGACGGCGCAGATCGGCAAGAATCATCTTGGCGACCGCAACGAATACCTGCCCACGGTGCACGGCTTCGACGAGTTCTACGGCATCCTCTACCATCTCAATGCGATGGAAGAACCCTATGACCCGCAATATCCGAAATCCCCGCAATTTCGCGCCAATTTCGGCCCGCGCAACGTCATAGAGACCAAAGCCACCACGGTGGACGATGCGACGACCGATCCGCGCTGGGGCAAGGTCGGCAAGCAAACCATCGTCGACGGCGGTCCGCTGCCGCCACATCCGAACATGGACCCGCAATCGAAGTTCAACATGGAAGACGTCGATGACGAACTGGTTCGCCGGTCCGTCGATTTCATCGACCGTTCGGCCAAAGCCAACAAGCCGTTCTTCCTCTGGCACAACACGACTCGCACGCATGTGTGGACGCATCTTGGGCCGAAGTGGAAGGACAAGAGCGGTTACGGGCTCTATGCCGACGCCATCATGGAGCTCGACGCGGCGGTTGGCAGCATCATGAAGAAGCTAGATGACGCCGGCATTGCCGACAACACCATCGTGGTGTTCACCAGCGATAACGGCGCAGAGACATTTTCCTGGCCGGATGGCGGTAACTCCCCGTTCCGCGGCGAAAAGGGCACGACCTATGAAGGCGGTTTCCGCGTACCCATGGTCGCGAAGTGGCCCGGCACCATCAAGCCCGGTGGGATCATCAACGACATCATCGCAGGCGAAGACTTCTTGCCGACCTTGATGGCCGCCGCCGGTGAACCCGATGTCAAAGCAAAACTCCTGACCGGTATGAAAGTTGGCGACAAGACCTTCAAGACCCACCTGGATGGCTACAACTTCCTGCCATTCCTGAAGGGTGAAGTTGCGGAGGGACCGCGCAAGGAATTCTTCTACTTCACGGACAATGGCGACCTCACGGCCGTTCGTTACGCTGACTGGAAACTCAGCTTCAAGACCATCAAGGGCAATCTGTTCACCGGCACCGAAGAGTCCACCAACGTTCCCCTGGTGACCAACCTGCGGCAGGATCCGTGGGAACGCTATCAGACCGAGAGCATGTTGTACGGCCGCTGGTGGGGCGACAAGCTTTGGACGATGGTGCCTGCGGTCACCCTCGTTGGCGGCTTCCTCCAGACTTTCAAGGAATATCCGCCAAGCCAGGTGGGCGGATCGCTGAGCATTGAGAAGGCGCTCCAGATGGTCGAGCGAGGCGCCAGCGGCGGCGGCAAGTAACAACCCGAGCCGACATCTCCGGGATGGGCGCGTCAGCGCGGCCATCCCGACTGGTCAAACGACAGCAAATTTCTATTCAGAAGCAAGCGACAGAACCTTCGAGTGACATCGTTGCGCTCATCACCAGGAGCGACAGCAAGGAGTGGATATGACGGGATGTCTTCAAGCGTCAGCAAGGGCCACACTGTTCGTCTGCACGCTTTTTGGATTGTCGGCGGTTTCCACCGGTGCTCAAGCCCAGACGCCTGCATCGTGGACCCAGGTGGGTATGCTGTCATGCAAGCTCAATCCGAGCATCGGCTTCATCATCTTCGGTCATCAGTCGATGGAATGCCGCTTCACCCAGGATCGTTTCCCGCCGCAGGCCTATGAGGGCGCGCTCAACACGGTCGGCATCGATCTCGGCGTGAGCGCGGGCGGCGTGCTCGGCTGGGCGGTATTCGCGCCGACGGCAGGTCCACCGCCCGGGGCGCTGGCCGGTGAATATGTCGGCGCCACCGGCGAAATCGGCCTTGGCCTTGGCGCCGGCGTCAACGTGCTGGTTGGCGGCTCCGGACGCTCCTTCGCGCTGCAGCCGGTGTCGCTCGAGGGCTCGGTTGCCATCAACGTTACCCTCGGCCTTTCCGGTCTCCAGTTGCGCGCGGCCTATTGAGGCCCCGCTTCTCCGCCAAGCACGTCTGCGTTTTTCAATCGTCGAACCTCACAAGGAAAAAGAAAATGATATGTGTCGTGAAATTAAGCCGGATTATCGGAACGATTGCGCTGACCGCGGGTCTGTGCGGATCGGGAATGGCGCTCGCACAAACCGCCCCCGCCATGAAGACAATCGGCACTCCCGCCGCCGCACCCAAGCCCGAGATCGTGCCGTCGTTGTTCGTACTCAATTCACGCGGCGCGACGTTGCAAGGCGATACGCTTACTCTGACCGGCGTTGTGCCCCATTCCATCATATTTGCCGATCGACCGGTGAGATCAGCCGGCCACCAGCTTACCGCAGATATCATTGCTGACTGGGGCGCGGGTGACGACAGCTTTACCAAAAATCCGCCCAATGCGACCATCTCTGTCTTCAGCAAGGACGGTTCCGTGAAGGATGCCGTCATCGTTCTAAAATCTCCAAAGCTCGACGGTGACAAACTGACGTTCAATGTTCAGGTCCTCGAAGGCGACCTCGCAGGCGGCGACGGTGGGGCCGCCCTCTTCATCGACATCATCGGTCGGCCGATGACGCCGATGTCCTTTGCTGGCGTCGGACGGCGCACGGCGTTTCGTGGAGCGATGTACGCCGGTGCTGCCGTTGGCGTGGCTGCGGTTGGAGCGGCGGCATATGCCGCGCCCTATGCGTACGCGCCTCCCCCGGTCTACGCCCGCCCGGCGTGCGGCTATTATCCCTATCCGCCCTGCTACTGACAGGACGATCGAGGTGGTGACGGTCTCGTCGGAGCAACTCAACGGGTCGGCAGTAGCCTGCCCGCTGCAGCCTGATACCGTCAACGCAGTCGTTCAGCTGCACAACGACGACGCGACCGACACCAGCACGCAGTATTCGCTTTGAATATTCTTTGTGTGCTACTGCGGAATTGAGAATCCGAATACTCCAGCAAGTGAGGCCCGTGATGCGCCGTTTAGCCTGCACTGTTTTGCTTTCGACTACAGCGAGCGCTCTCAGCCTGTCCGCGCTCGCCGCCGACCTTCCGGCGCGTGTGCCCGTTGCGCCAGTTGCTTATGTGCCGGCGTTTTCGTGGACGGGTTTTTATCTCGGCGGCGCGCTCGGGTGGATCGGAACGAACCCCGAGTATACTACCGGGGCTATTGTGTTGGGGACGCCTTTCCTTGTCTCGTCCTCATCCAGCAAGGATGGCCTGAGCTACGGAATCCTGAGCGGTTACAATTACCAGGTCGGGCAAGTGGTGCTGGGCGTCGAGGGTGACTTCACCGGCTGGACCGTTGGCAAGGTACGGTACACCGCGATCACCGGCGATTTTCTTACAGCGCACAGCAAATGGGGCGGCTCGATCCGTGGACGGCTCGGTTACGCCGCCGATCGCGCACTCTTGTATATGACGGGCGGCGCGGCATTCATCTCCAATGAAACCTCTATTCCAACGACCGGAATCTCTATCGGTGGCGATGGCACACGGGTGGGGTGGACGGTAGGCGCTGGCCTTGACTACGCCTTCACGAACAACTGGTTCACGGGCATCGAATACCGCTATTCGCAATACGAGACCAAGACCTTCGTGTATCCCATACCGATCCTGAATCTCGGCCTCGTCGGCTTCAAGCAGGATCTGAGTTCCAATCAAGTGACAGCACGCATCGGCTACAAGTTCTGACGATTGGACGGGTAGCGCCAGCGAACAGTTCCAGAAAGCGGGAAGGTTAGTCATGTTGAAATCCCTTATTGCGCTGGTGCTCTTGTTGTTCGCTGCGGTCGTTTCTTCAGCACATGCACAGACCCCGCCGACGACCAGTGCCGGTACGCTAACCTGCCAGATGTCGCCGTCGATTGGCCTGATCTTCGGATCCCGGCAGCGGATGGCCTGCCGCTTCGCTCCCAATGGTCCATACCCGCCGGAGGCCTATGTCGGCGTTATGGGCACGATTGGTCTCGACATCGGCATCACCGCAGGTGGCGTTCTGGCATGGGGCGTGTTGGCGCCGACGGCAGGCCCCATGCGGGGAAAACTGGCCGGCACCTATGTGGGGGCGAGCGGCGCCATAGGCGTCGGTGTTGGCGTTGGTGCCAACCTCTTGTTCGGAGGATCCAACCGTTCGATCGCGTTGCAGCCGCTTTCAGTTGAAGGCTCGGTTGGGATCAACCTGTCTGTGGGAGTTTCAAGTCTCACACTCGCTCTGGCGCAGTGAGGATATCAGCCAGGACACCCCTCAGCCTGTATCGGGCGAGCTGCCCGGTTCGGAGCCAATCATCAGAGGATATTCGATGAAGTTCACAATGCGGTTGCTGGCCAATGTCGGCGTCACCTTGCTGGCCATCTTGTCGATCAGTTCCGTTTCGGCACAGTCGAATGTCGGGAAAACGATTCTGGAAAAACTGACCGCGAGGGTTTCAAAACTCGAGAGCGCGTGCGCCAAGGACATCAAGAAGTACTGCCGCACGGTGACGCCCGGCGAAGGGCGAATGATCTACTGCATGCACGCTCATGAGGACAAGATAAGTCCCAAATGCGCTTTCGAACTGGGGGAAGCCGCGGCGAGCGTGCAGACCACAGCCGACGCCCTGAAGGACGGAGTGATCGCGTGCAAGGCAGAGATATCCGGCGTGTGCGGAAAGATCGTGCCCGGCCAAGGGCGGATCGCGACGTGCCTGCTTGAAAACAAATCTACGGCTTCGAGCGGTTGCGCAGAAGCCATCAAGAAGATCGAGGCTATTGCCGCCCAATAAGGCCACCTACCTTCAACGAGGGATCAGACCCTAAGGAGCCGCAGTTTTGAGCACGGCCCGGTTCGACGAGGATACCGTTGACGCCAAGGCAGACGATCGTCCTGGCATGGTACTGATTCCAGCCGGCACCTTTCGCATGGGATCGGACAAGCACTACCCAGAAGAAGCTCCCGTTCACCGTGTTGCGGTCGATTCATTCTTCATTGACCGCACGCCGGTCACGAACCGGCAATTCAAGGAATTCGTCAAGGCGACCGGTCACGTCACATTTGCGCAAATTGCTCCCGATCCGAAAGATTATCCCGGCGCGCTGCCGCATATGCTCTATGCCGGCTCACTCGTATTTGCACCGCCTCCGCGCCCGGTCGACCTGCGCAACTGGGGAGAATGGTGGACATTTCTGAAGGGCGCCGACTGGCGGCATCCCTATGGACCGAAGAGCAATATCAACAATCTCGACCATCACCCGGTGGTGCACGTATCGTTCGCGGACGCCCTCGCCTACGCGCAATGGGCTGGCAAGGACTTGCCGACCGAAGCCGAATGGGAGTTTGCGGCGCGTGGCGGGTTGGATGGCGCCGAGTATGCGTGGGGCGATGAATTCACGCCCGGTGGCAAGCATCAGGCCAACACCTGGCAAGGCGAATTTCCACGGCAAAATCTGAATGATGACGGTTTCGAACGCACCTCGCCGGTCACCTCATTCGCACCGAACGGATACGGCGTTCACGACATGATCGGCAATGTCTGGGAATGGACCACCGACTGGTACACACAGAAGCACGAAGCGGATGCCCCCAAAGCCTGCTGCATTCCCGAAAACCCGCGCGGCGGCGATGAGGCCGCAAGTTACGATCCCTGCCAACCGAATATCAAAATCCCCCGCAAGGTGATCAAGGGTGGCTCGCACCTTTGCGCGCCGAACTATTGCCGCCGCTACCGTCCCGCCGCGCGCCACGCCGAGGCCGTCGACACATCCACTAGCCATGTAGGATTTCGATGTGTGGTTCGAAACAGAGAAATGAACGTGGCCGAACCTGTACTGAGGAACGGATGAAAAAACGTGACAAGCTCTTCGAATTGAGCCGTCGGGCAACACTATCGGCTTTTGTTGCGCTGTCCGGCCTCCTGTCAGTCTCCGCATTGGCGCAAACCGCGATGACCGACCCATTGCCGTCGTGGAATGACACGGCAACCAAGAAGGCAATCGTCACGTTCGTCGAGCGTGTGACGAAACAAGGTTCGCCCGACCTCGTGCCGCCTGCAGAGAGGATTGCCACCTTCGACAATGACGGCACCCTGTGGGCAGAGCAGCCGATCTATTTCCAGCTGGCCTTCGCGCTAGACCGCGTGAAAGCGCTCGCCCCGCTGCATCCGGAATGGAAGGACAAGGAGCCGTTTGCCTCGCTGCTCAAGGGCGATCTCAAGGGCGCGCTCGCCGGCGGCGAGGCCGCCATTTTCGAGATCGTCACCGTCACGCATTCCGGCATGACGACGGATGAGTTCGAGAAGATCGTGCGCGACTGGATAACCACTGCGAAGCATCCGGTCACAGGGCGGCTCTACACCGAAATGGTCTATCAGCCGATGCTGGAACTGCTCGCCTATCTGCGCGGCAACGGCTTCAAGACTTTCATCGTCTCCGGTGGCGGCATCGACTTCATGCGGGCTTTCGCCGAGAGAGTCTATGGCGTCCCGCCCGAGCAAGTGGTCGGCAGCAGCGGCAAGCTGAATTTCGAGCTACGCGACGGCAGGCCGATCCTCATGAAACTGCCGGAGCTCAATTTCAACGACGACAAAACCGGCAAGCCTATCGGCATCCAGATGCACATCGGCCGGCAACCGATTGCGGCTTTCGGCAACTCCGACGGTGACCTGCAAATGCTCGAGTGGGCCAAGGGAGGCGGCGGTGTTCGCTTCGCGCTCATCGTGCACCACACCGACGCCGAGCGGGAATGGGCCTACGACCGCAACTCTTCCATTGGTCGCCTCGACAGGGCGCTTGAAGTGGCGAAAGCCGAGGGCTGGACCGTGGTCGATATGAAGAATGACTGGAAAACCATCTTCCCATTCGGGAGCAAGTGAAGTCGCTTGAATTCTCTTCGGGGAACCTTCGCCAACATAAGCGGGCTGACAGTTTAACCTGCGGCAAGTCGCAGATCGCTCTGTGGGACCCATTGGCGGTCCCGAACAAAGGAGGCCATTATGAAGCTTTCGATCGCTCTATCGGCGCTGCTGATAACTGGGTTCGTGGCCGCAAGCACTGAACCGGCCAGTGCCGTGGAGTACTGCCAATAGTGTCGTATCCTGTCGGGTGCGTCGCAAGACCCGGAATCGTGCTGCGGCCGCGGCCGGTCGCGCGAGCCGTGGTGACCCCCGGCGTCGGTGCCGTTGGTGTGGGAGTACGGCCTGGAACCCCAATGAATCGTGGCGGCCCGGTCAACCGCGTCGGCAGGCGCTAAGAGGCGCGTTGCGCATCACCCGCAGACATACCCAAAGACTGGATCTCAATGATCTCCGACACTCCGTCCGTCAGTCAACTATCGAACGTCATTTCGCAGGCGGCTGCGCCCGCGTTCCTTCTCGGCGCGCTGGCTGCGTTCATTGCCGTCCTCATTGCCCGCCTAAACAGGATCATCGACCGAACGGTACTCCTGAACGGGATTCCGGATGACGACACCGTCCGATCCCGCCTCAAGGCCGATCTGCCGCGCCTGATGCGGCGGGCGGCCATGATGAACCGAGCCATCTTATGGGCGGTGATCGCCAGCATTTCGGTCACGCTTCTTGTTATCGTAGCGTTTGTAACTGCGTTCTTTCAGCTCCAGCACGAGCGCGGGGTCGCCATCTTCTTCATGATTTCGCTGGGCGCGTTTACCGTCGCGCTGGTCGATTTTGCCCGCGAGGTGCGAATTGCGCTGAGCGAATTTGATCACTACGCCTGACATATGATGGTCGAGCACCCGATCTTTGCGCAGATTACCGCTCCCAGTGCTTGCGGCGGTCTGAACATTTCTGGGAATTGCGCCATTCGTAAAAAGAGATTGGTCAGCTGAACGCGATGTATGGTTTGGTCCGCCGGATACGGAAAGCAAATGCCGAGGCCGATCTCGAGAGCATCGAAGACGAGATTGACGATATCTTGAAAGCGCAACGCGCCAAGGCCGAGGCTGGCGACGAGACTGCCTTGGATGCTGCAACCTTGAATGTTGCGGCGCACCATTTGGAGAATTTGATTCACGATCGACGGCAGATTCTTGCGAGTGGAGCCACAGTCGCTCTCAGCGGATAGTCCATAGGGAGGGAGTCTGCGCGCCGCCCGCCATCGGTCATGCCCGATCCTGTGGCATTTCCTGCGAGATGGTGGACGCATCTGTCGCCCGTTCCACAGCGAATGCCCCCTTTCCCTTTGCGGCCCAGAGCACCCGCGCCTGTTCGCCGTGATTGCTTTTGAGCCTGTCTGCCATCCAGAGCAGCGCGCCGAGGATGATGGCGCGATCATCGCCGGTCAGGTCCACCACACCAGCTTTGACGACGAGGCCGCCCAGTTCAATCAGGTGCCGCGTGCGCCTGCGGCGCTCGACTTGCCATGCGCGCATATCATGCCGCGCCCTTGCTGCCTGTTGACGGTTGCGCGCCGCCCGGTTGCGCCCTAGCGCCGCCAGTGTGGCGCTCAGCTGCCGGCGCAGTTCGCCGCGCCCGGCTCTGAAAGAACGCGGCTCCGCGCCTGCCCCACGCCTCTCTCTTTCCAGCATCTTTGGTCTCAGTCAGCACGATCAGCGCGCCTGCCAGTTCATCGACGCTGAGGCTATCTGCCCCGGTGGCGATGACCAATTCGCCGAGCTGCTGCACTTGCGGCTCTTGAGGTCACGCGCCTTGTCCTGAAGCGCTTTCAGTTTCCCGTCGAAATCCCGCGGCTTACGCATCACGTTCTCCAGCAATGTTGATGAGGGGATGATAGTTGAGCCCCGGACATAATGCTGTAAGGTCGCCGGGACGGTTTGAGACGGTGTAATCCCGCCCGAGAATTTTTCGAGGGAGGGCGCGCTTATACGTCGTTCCTACGTGCGCTCTGCCGTGCCACTGATCTGATCGCGATGGCGATCTATCATCTTCATGTCAAGGTCATTGGCCGCAAGTCCGGCTCAAGCGCAGTAGCATCGGCCGCCTACCGCTCGGGCTCGCGGCTGCGCGACGAGCGGCTCGACCGTGCCCAAGACTTTTCCAGCAAGCGCGGCGTCGTTCATTCCGAGGTGATGTTGCCGGAGAACGCGCCAGAGGCATGGAGCGACCGCGAGCGGTTGTGGAATGACGTCGAGGCGTTCGAAATCCGCAAAGACGCGCAGCTTGCCCGCGAGGTGGAATTCGCGCTTCCCCGCGAGATGACCCAGGCTCAGGGGATCGAGCTGGCCCGCGACTTCGTGCAGGCTGAGTTCGTGGACCGGGGCATGATCGCCGATCTCAATGTGCATTGGGACATGGCCGAGGACGGCATGCCAAAACCCCATGCCCATGTCATGCTGACCATGCGCGCGGTGGACGAGAACGGTTTTGGCCAGAAGGTGCGAGACTGGAACCGCACGGAGATGGTTGCGCGCTGGCGTGAACGCTGGGCCGAACTTGCCAATGAGCGGCTGGCCGAACTCGACATCGACGCGCGCATCGACCATCGCAGCCTCGAAACGCAAGGCATCGCGCTGGAGCCGCAAAACCAGATCGGTGCGCCCGCCAAACGCATCGAGGATCGGGGCATCGAGGTCGAAGGGACCGAGGCCGACCGCGCCAAGATGCACCGCGAGATCGCGCGCGGCAATGGCGCGCGGATCATTGCCGATCCTTCCCTTGGACTGGACGCGATCACGCATCAGCAATCGACCTTCACGGCCCGGGATATGGCTGTCTTCGCGCATCGTCACAGCGATGGGATCGACCAGTTCAACCAGGTCATGGGCGCGATGCGCGGAGCGCCCGATCTGGTCGAACTCGGCAAGGACGCTCGCGGCGAAGATCGCTTCACCACCCGGCAGATGATCGAGGTGGAGCAGCGCCTGCATCGCGCCGCCGAATTGATGGCAGAACGGGAACGCCATGAGGTACGTGGCGCGGACCGCGAAGCCGCTTTGGCGCGAGCTGAACAGAGCGGCCTTGTGCTATCGGGCGAGCAGGTCGACGCGCTGGCGCATGTCACGGACGGTCGCGATCTTGGGATCGTGGTCGGCCATGCCGGGACGGGAAAGAGCGCGATGCTGTTCGTGGCGCGGGAGGCCTGGGAAGCGACGGGCTATGAGGTCCGGGGCGTGGCACTTTCCGGCATCGCGGCGGAAAACCTCGAAAGCGGATCGGGCATCGCGTCGCGGACCATCGCCAGCATGGAGCATGGCTGGGGACAGGGCCGCGACCTACTCACCGCGCGCGATGTTCTGGTGATCGACGAGGCCGGCATGGTCGGCACGCGCCAGTTGGAGCGTGTGCTGTCTCATGCTGCCGAAGCCGGTGCGAAAATTGTGCTGGTCGGCGATATCAGGCAGTTGCAAGCGATAGAGGCCGGCGCGGCGTTCCGCTCAATTCACGAGCGTCATGGCGGTGCGGAAATCGGGGAGGTACGCCGCCAGCGGGAGGACTGGCAGCGCGATGCCACGCGCGATCTGGCGACCGGCAGGAACGGCGATGCGCTTGAGGCCTACCGCTCCCATGGCATGGTGCACGACGCGCAGACCCGAGAGCAGGCGCGCGGCGATCTGATCGATCGCTGGGACCGCGAGCGGAAGGCGTCACCGGATAAGAGCCGCATCATCCTCACCCACACCAATGACGAGGTGCGAGCGCTCAACGAGACAGCGCGCGAAAAGATGCGGGAAGCCGGAAGCCTTGGCGATGAGGTACACGTCACCGTCGAACGCGGCGCGCGCAACTTTGCCAGCGGGGATCGCGTCATGTTCCTGCAAAATGAGCGCGGTCTCGACGTGAAGAACGGAACGCTTGGCACCATCGAACAGATCAGCCCGCAAGCCATGTCGGTGCGCACAGATGACAGGCGCAGCGTCACCTTTGACCTAAAGGATTATAACCGTATCGACCATGGCTATGCCGCGACCATTCACAAGGCGCAGGGCATGACGGTGGATCGCACCCATGTGCTGGCGACGCCGGGGATGGATGCCCACGCCAGCTATGTCGCCCTATCGCGGCACCGTGACGGCATGGACCTGCACTATGGCCGCGACGATTTCGTAAATCGGGATAGGCTCGCCCGCGCCCTGTCGCGCGACCGGGCCAAGGACATGGCCTCGGACTACGTGCAGCGCGATCCGGCGCAAGGCTATGCCGAGCGGCGCGGGATCAGCTTCCGCGAGCGCGTGGCCGAGATCGTGCGCAAGGTCGTGCCGGAGAGGGTGCGCAGCATGTTCGACGGCCTACGCCCGTCTGCCGACGCTGCGCCTGGCCCGGACGACGCGCGGAGGCCGGAACGGGAAGCGCCGGAAAGGATGGCGGCGAAAGACCCGGAAGCGGCGCTGCGTAAGGTCCGCACCGAGGCGCTCGTCCGCCATGCCCGAGCCGTGGATGCGATCTTCGATATGCGGGAGCGGGGCGGCAAGGCCAGCCCCGAGCAGGTGAAGGAATTGCAGGAGGCCCGCAAGGTCTTCGAGGCGGTGCGGCCCTATGGCTCGCACGACGCCGAAGCCGCCTACAAGAAGAACCCGGAACTCGCCCTAGAATCCGCTTCGGGCAACCCCGCCCGCGCCATCCGCGCCCTCCAACTCGAAACCGAGTTGCGGACCGATCCGAGCCGCCGCGCCGACCGTTTCGTGGAACGCTGGCAGAAGCTCGACCACACCAGCCGGCGTCAGTATCAGGCGGGCGACATGTCCGGCTACAAGGCGACGCGCTCCACCATGGGTGACATGGCCAAAAGTCTCGAACGCGATCCGCAACTGGAATCCGTCCTCGCCAACCGCAAGCAGGAACTTGGCATCGCGTTTGAATCAGGTCGCCGACTCGGCCAGGAACTGGCCTTCACCCATGGCATCGACATCGGCAGAGGCCTGGGCATCGGAATTTGACCTATCCGATTTGCCGCCGACTCATTCGCTACGCTGCGACGAGTCAAACCATCCTCTTGCTTGCCTGCAACCGCTTGTCCTGTCTGGTCTCAGAAGCCGTCAGAAACAGCCAGCAGGAGGCAGCTCGGCCATGCGCGAACCAGATGGGGTAATCGGCTTCGTGCCCCATCTTCGCCGACCGGAAAGGAAGGAAGGTGCTGCACTTCAGGCTGATGATAAAACGTGGTCTGAACGAAACAGCCACAAGCATCAGAAAGGTGAAGCGCAGCATGAAGTATTATGCGGGTCTCGACGTCTCTGTCAAAGAAACGAGCGTGTGCATTGTCGATGAAAGCGGAAATGTCTGCCGGGAAAAGAAGGTGATATCCCACCCAGACGATCTGGTCGCTGTCCTGAGCGACCCCGCATTCAACTTTGAACGGGTCGGGCTCGAAGCGGGGCCGCTGTCTCAATGGCTGTTCGAGGGGCTGGCGAAGGCGGGATTCGCGGTGCTCTGTATCGAGACACGGCACACAAAAGCGTTCTTGAAGGCTCAGCAGCCAAACAAGAGCGATCGCAACGATGCGCGCGGCATTGCTCACATGATGCGGGTCGGTCTGTTCAAGGACGTGCATGTGAAGACGCTTACGAGCCAGAAGCGCCGCGCCTTGCTGACGGCCCGCAAGCTGTTGCAGGAAAAGGCTATCGCCATGGAGAACGATATGCGTGGGCTTTTGCGCAACTTTGGGCTGAAGGTCGGCACGATTAGAGCATTCAAGTTCGATGAGCGGATACGCGAACTCGTTGAAGCAGCTCCCGATCTGGCGGAAATCATCAAGCCGCTGCTCGCTGCCAGACAAAAGCTACGCGAGGAGTTCGCCAAACTGGACCGCAAGGTCCGTGACGAGGCCAGGGTCGATCCGGTCTGCCGTCAGTTGATGACGGTGCCCGGAGTCGGACCGATTGTCGCGCTCGCCTATACCTCGACGATCGACATTCCGTCCCGCTTTCGCCATTCGCGAGCGGTGGGCGCTGTATTGGGGCTGACGCCCGTACTCAACCAGTCGGGCGAGAGCAGACGAATAGGTCATGTCTCGTTGTGCGGCGATGGCATGCTGCGGGGGCTTCTTTATGAAGCGGCGCAGGTACTGCTGATACGCGTCAAGAAATGGTCGTGGCTGAAAGCGTGGGCGATGAATGTCGCCAAACGACATGGGGCCAAAAAAGCTATCGTTGCATTGGCGCGCAGGCTTGCGGTGGTCCTGCATCGGATGTGGGTCGACGGCTCGGAGTTCCGTTGGACGCGGGAGACAAGGCCAACAACGACGGGCGCGACTGCATAACGCGACCAGCAGACAAAGAGTTTAGAGTTCCGCCGAGAGGTGGAAGACGTCCTTCGCGGACGATGAATGATGTGAGTTCGCATACGGTCTTATCTCCGGTGAGCCATCATCAGGATGCGAACCAGATTTGGACCACATCATTCTACTGGACCCCATAATGGGAGGGCTTCATGCCGATCCCGGAGAGAAGCGCGGGCCGCGAAAAGACGTCGGACGTCACCCAAGTGGGAGGCTCGGAAGTGCTTGACCGCAACACGCCGATTAGAGAAGACCGTATCATCCGCCTGAAAACCGTTCTTGCACGGACCGGGCTGTCCCGGTCCACTATCTACCGCAAGATCGCCGAGGGCACGTTCCCGCCGCAGATCAGGATCAGCGTCAACGGGAGCGGCTGGCATGAGTCTGACATCAACCGCTGGATTGCCAATCCCGTCGCATGGCGCCCGAAGCGCGAGTTCGATGCGGTCTGATGAGGCCTCTGGTGGATTGCTGCTGACAGCAGTGAACCGGACCGGCGTCAGGCCGTAAATCGGGATAGGGGGGCATCTCGCGATGCCGCCCCTCCCACACCACCGGGCATACGGGTCCGTACCACGGCGGTTCGGCGGATTAAGCGTCCACCAGCTTTTCCATGGGAAGCAAACCCAGCCGTTTGAAGCGCGCGTTGGTGAAGGCGCGGTGCATTGCGTTCGTGAAGCTCATTCGCCACGGTCCCTTTGGGCTGAAGACGGCCTCGCTGGCCGCGGGCCCGGGTACTCCGAGGCGCCGGAGTTCATGATATCGCCTGCCACGCGTCTTCCACTGGACCCAGACGACGCAACGAATGCGCCGCCGAATCCAGCTATCGAGGGATTGCAACTCACGCCACTGGCTGAAGCCGAAGTAGCCAGCCCATCCCCGCAGGTATGAGACCAGCTCGCGGATCATCCGCTCCAAGGTGATGCCCCGATGTCGCCGCGTTAGCTCACGCACCCGGTGCTTGAACCGGATGATGGCCTTGTCGGCGATGCAGCGCCGGAACTCCGGTTCGTTCCTCACCGTAAATCCGAGGAACGTCCGGTGCCACGGTCGGGCAACGGCACTCTTCTCCGCGTTGATCTGAAGCTTGAGGCGCCGTTCGATGTAGCGGGTCAGGCTCTCCATGACCCGCCGGCCGGCCTTTTCGCTGCGCACGTAGATGTTACAGTCATCCGCATAACGCACGAACCGTTGGCCGCGACGCTTAAGCTCGCGATCCAATTCATCCAGCACGAGATTCGAGAGCAACGGCGAGAGTGGGCCGCCTTGCGGGGTCCCCTCCCGGCTGTCCTCAAACAACCCGTTGTCGAGCACACCAGCCGTCAAGTAGCTCCGGATGAGCCGGAGCAGCCGCCGGTCCGTGACGCGCGCCGCCACCGCGGCCATCAGCCGGTCGTGATTGACTCGGTCGAAGAATTTGGCCAGGTCAATATCCACGACGAACCGATAGCCTTCGATGATATAGGCTTGCGCCTGCGCCACCGCTTGGTGAGCGGAGCGACCCGGCCGGAAGCCGTAGCTATGCTCGCTGAATGTTGGGTCCCACAGCGGCTGAAGCCGCAGCAGGATTGCCTGCTGGATCACACGATCAATGACGGTTGGAATGCCGAGATTGCGCGTCCCGCCGTCCGGCTTCGGGATTCTCACCCGACGCACCGGTTGCGGCTGGTAGCGCCCCTGCAGTAGTTGATCTTCGATCTCCGGCCAGCGCGCTTTGAGAATGGCCGGCAGTTGTTTGACGGTGATACCATCAATGCCGGGCGCTCCCTTGTTGCGCACCACCGCATCCAACGCAGCTTCTATATTGTCTGGGTCACAGATCGCCTCCATAAGATGTTCTGTGGATGCCGGGCTTTTGGGTTCGGCCGTCGCCACGATCGTTTCGACCTCTTGCGCGTCCCGACGCTGGGCTTCACCCCGCGCGGGCATCGGCAAGTCCACCTCAAGTTGGTATGGCGGTCGCGATCCGGTCATGAGACGTCCGATCTACTTGCCCTTTCCTTCAACCCCTCATCGGGGACCGTTCGGGCCTTCAGCCGGCGAGCCGGCCTAATACGCCCTCTGCTGACTTCTGCATCGTGGTCAGAACACCTTGCGGCGTCCTCAGTCCCGAAGGACACGATGCAGATCTCTCGGAGTAAGTCCGACAGCCTTCATCGCACACCCGCCGGATTTACAACTCTGGCCATTGATGGAGATGGACTTCGCGAATGCCTGCCCGCTCGTCCGACCAGTGCTGCCTCGTATCCGATTTCTGTTCGTCGGGTCGCGACTTTGCTCCACGCTTCCTTCAGACGGTCCCTCGCGGTTCCGCCCTTGCGCTTCGCTAGTGCTTCACCTCCATCAGGTTACACAGGGGACTTTCACCCCCAAGCTGTCGGACATGTCCGACACACAGGCTGGCGCTCTCGCGCCCCCGCTTCGCGGCTTCGGCCTTGACGGCCTGATGCCACCCCGGTTTGGGCTCTCCAAGCAGACAAAGGCGGATTGGGGGCGCACAGCGCTCCCAATCTGGACTGCTATGCACCAACCATGTGCTTGGCAACGGCTGCGACAACGCCCGCCCGTGGACCGAAAGGCTCTGAAAGCCGCGTGCTTACCGGGCTGCGCGAGCGCATGATGACGCCGGAGATCGCCGCCGAGGCCATGCGCACCTATACGCAGGAAACCAATCGGCTCAACGGCCAGCGCCGAAGCTCATTGGAATCGGCTCGCCACCAGCTTGCCGAAGCCGCGAAAGCCCTTCGCGGAGATCGTGCTCGTCATCGAGCAACGCGGTTAGCACCGCGCCCTGTCCGACCGGCTGACCGGCTGACCGAGCTTGAGGCCAAACAGGACAGTCTCACCGCCCACTGAGGGGACGCCATAGCGTAGCGCAGCGCTGACTTGGGCTGTTCATTTACGCCAAGACGCGTGACACAATGTGTACCATGGCTCACCCTCGCAAATCCCGTGACCACGTTTCGCCGAACAAGGCAGTGTCGAGTGTGGACAACTATAAGACCACCGGAGTTAATCCGATCGACCCTTCGGCCCTCGGCTTTACGAAAGTAGCGTACGCGGTCAGCGAGACACTTGAGTTGCTCAGTATCGGCCGCACTGCGCTGTACGCAGCGGTCAAACGAGGTGACCTCAAACGCGTCAAGTTCGGCAAGAAGACGTTATTTTACGCTGCCGACCTTGCCGCGTTTATGGCACGGCTTCGGCACCTGAGCGAATCGGATGAGAGCCAGGTCAATCACGGGCCTCGCTAGATACTAGCGCCGAAATGCAAGATTGACCTACGGCCCGCCGTGGCACTGACAATCGAGCTGCTCGTGCCGGACCAACTTCAAAAAATACTTTCCCGACTGATAGCGATCGAGCTACCTTCGTAGTTCGATCGGACGCGATGGACGACCAGAGCGCCGCCGGCGACTGCGCGTAGGGGCGGCGGACCGATCTTCTTCCCCTTAGCAACTTTGTTGGTATCTTTGTTGGTACTCGTTAAATCAACATTTTGATAAGACCAAGAAACCCCTCAAGAAAAGCAGCTTCATATGGCGGCTGCCGGGCCCACCAGCCTTCGCTCGCGAAGCGAGTAAAGGCTGCCGCGCCGAAGCCCCGTTGGGCGAAGGCGGGCGCGGCCGCGACCTACGGATCGGCAAGCCCCGCTTCCCAGCCGCAAGCCAACGCAGCTCCCGCTTCCAACCAAAATATCGAAAACAACCCCATGCAAAGTAGCAATGTGGTCGATGCCCTGAGCGAACGCCGCGAAAACATTTTGACACGTCGGGCAAATCAGCGGCAGAATTCCATCATCGCGCATTGGTCTGCTTTACGACCCTCAAACTATCTCCGCACGTTCGATCTGGCGAAAATCCTGACGCATCGGACAATGCGAACGCAGTGTACCAGCAGAAGCGGGCGCTCAACTCCAACTAACCCTTGTTGTCCGTCTGCGCGAGCTCCGACGTGATCCAATCCACGAAGGTGCGGAGGGCGCGACGTTGACGCCCGGCGCGAGGAAAGACGAGATGGTGCCCAACATAGCGGATATCGGTAGAGCGACCGGCCAGAGGTGCCACCAAACGGCGAGATTCTATTTCACGTTCGGCCAAGCGGGTTGATTCCAAGGTTATGCCGACTCCACCACATGCCATAGCTATCGCGAGAAAGCTGCGATCGAAGCGCATTCCATGAATGGTAGGCGGTTCAAGTCCGTTCGCGGTGAACCATTGATGCCATTGCACTTGTTTCACGTCAGAGCGGATGAGCACGTGGTTCAAGAGATCCTTTGGCTTACGAATTTTTTTTGCGATTTGAGGGACGCAAAGCGGCGTAACGGTCTCTTCGCCGAGCGGGATCACATCAACACCCTCACCACGCGGCTGGCCGTAAACGATGTCGAGATCGAAATCGTCATTGGTGAAACGTGCGTATTCAGTATTGGCGGCGAGCCGCACCTCAAGCTGAGGTTCGGCAGCGAAGAACTTCGTCAGCCGTGGGGCGAGCCACTGGGCTGCAAAGCTTGGTGCACAATGCACCCTCAAAAGCTGCGGACCTCGACCCGAAACCTCTTCGATGCCGCGCCGTAGATAGTCAAAAGCGGCACCAGCATGACGCATCAGGTTCTCGCCTGCAGGCGTCAGCCGGACGGAACGCGCACTCCGCTCGAACAGAGTGGTGCTCATTGTGCTTTCCAGCTTGCGGATGGCATGGCTGACCGCGCTAGGCGTCAAATGCAGTTCGTCTGCCGCGTCGCTGAACGAGCCAGTGCGCGCGGCCGCTTCGAAAGCTCGAATACCCGAGATTGGGATGCTCGACAGCAGCATGCCCATGAGTGAACCAGATTCACATATCCAAGACAACTGCGCGTTTGTCCGGGAAACACCCTGAGCGTACCACCTACGGTCAAGAAGGTTGGTTGCTCATGCGGCGCCAGCAAAACCAGGCTCAGGGAGGAAGAAATGCTGCTTCGCGGCAAGACGGCAATTATTACGGGTGCGGCCTCGCCTCGCGGCATCGGCCTCGCAACCGCCAAGCGGTTTGCGGAGGAAGGCGCACGCGTTGCGATTCTTGATATTGACGGCACCGCGGCGCACGCCACCGCCGAGGGGCTTAAGGAGATTGGGGGCGGGCTCCATATCGGAGTTGCGTGCAACGTCGCCGACCATAACGCTTGCGCCAAGGCCGTTGAAACCGTTATCGCGGCCTTCGGTCAGATCGACATCCTGATCAACAACGCCGGCATTACCCAGCCGGTCAAATTCCTCGACATCAAGCCCGGCGACTGGGATCGCATCCAGGATGTGAACCTCAAGGGCATATTGTTTCTGTCGCAAGCGGTGATTCCGCATATGCAAAAGCGTAAGGCCGGATCGATCGCATGTATGTCGTCGGTCTCCGCGCAGCGCGGCGGCGGCATTTTTGGTGGACCGCACTATTCCGCAGCAAAGGCCGGCGTGCTCGGACTTGCCAAGGCCATGGCGCGCGAATTTGGCTCCGACGGAATCCGCGTCAACTGCGTTACTCCGGGTTTGATCGGTACGGACATCACATCCGGAAAGCTCACGGACGAAATGAGGACAAAAATCCTCGAAGGCATTCCGCTCGGACGGCTCGGCGAAGCCACGGACGTCGCAGGAATCTACACATTCCTCGCATCAGACCTGTCCGCCTACGTCACCGGTGCCGTGATCGATGTCAACGGCGGCATGCTCATTCACTGAACCAAGCGAGGAAGAGTAATATGAACAATGTGAATACACTCGCTAACGCGCCTACGCTCGCGCAGCGCGCCCGCAACATTCGCCGCAATGCGCTGCGCATGGGCGAGGTTCAGGGCCAAGGTTACATTGCGCAGGCGCTCGATATCGCTGACGTGTTGGCCGTCGCCTATTTTCACGCAATGCGCTTCCGTCCCGAAGACCCGGCCTGGGAAGAGCGTGACCGGTTCCTCCTTTCAAATGGTCACTATGCAATCGCGCTCTATGCCGCGCTGATCGAGGCGGGGATCGTTCCCGAGGCGGAGCTTGAGACCTACGGTTTTGACGAAAGTCGTCTCCCGATGTCGGGCATGGCCTCCTATACGCCTGGCATGGAGATGTCCGGAGGCTCTCTTGGTTTGGGATTGAGCATTGCCGTTGGCATGGGCCTTGGGCTGAAGCGCAAGGGTTCCGACAGTCGCGTTTACACCCTATTCTCGGATGGTGAGCTCGACGAGGGCTCAAAATGGGAAGCGATGATGTCGGCGGCGCACCACAAGCTCGACAATCTGATCGCGGTCATCGACGTCAACAACCAGCAGGCCGATGGGCCCTCGAAGCAGATGATGGGGTTCGAGCCATTGGTTGACAAGCTTGAAGCGTTTGGCTGGTTCGTGCGCCGGGTCGACGGCAACGATCTGGATGCCGTCGTGGCAGCCTTCGACGCGGCGCGTTCGCATACGGGACCACAGCCGCGCGTAATCGTCGCTGACACGTTCATGGGAAAAGGAGTTCCGTTCCTTGAGCAGCGCGAGAAGAACCATTTCATCCGGGTCGAGCCGCACGAATGGCAGCTCGCGCTGGCAGAACTCGATGCGGGAGAGAAGTCATGAAGTCGGCAAGCTCAGCTACATCAGGGAAACCGCGGCTCACCACCTCTGCAATGATCGCGTCGATCGCGTCTGAAGGCCAAAGGACGAAGCCGGCGCCGTTCGGTCACGCGCTCGTCGAACTGGCCCGGAACCGGCCCGAAGTTGTCGGACTCACGGCCGATCTCGGCAAGTACACGGACCTGCATATTTTCGCGAAACAGTTTCCGGATCGCTACTACCAGATGGGCATGGCGGAGCAACTGCTCTTCGGTGCAGCCTCGGGCCTGGCGGCCGAAGGCTTCATGCCTTTCGCAACGACTTATGCAGTGTTCGCGTCGCGACGTGCCTACGATTTCATCCACCAGACGATCGCGGAAGAGGACCGCAACGTGAGGATCGTCTGCGCCTTACCCGGCCTCACTTCCGGTTATGGCCCGAGCCACCAAGCGGCCGAAGACCTCGCTCTGTTCCGCGCCATGCCGAACATGACGGTGATCGATCCTTGCGACGCTCACGAGATTGAACAGATCGTTCCGGCCATCGCCGCCCATCAGGGCCCGGTGTATATGCGATTGTTGCGCGGCCAGGTGCCGCTTGTACTGGACGAGTACAACTACCGCTTTGAGCTCGGCAAGGCGTCTCTGCTCCGCGATGGTCGGGAGGTTCTGATCATCTCCTCCGGCATCATGACCATGCGCGCGCTGGAAGCCGCAAAAGAGCTTGCGGGCGACGGAGTGGACGCAGCCGTGCTGCACGTTCCGACGATCAAGCCGCTCGATAACGAAGCGATCCTCCGCGAAGCGGCCAAGCCCGGTCGTCTCGTTGTCGTCGCCGAGAACCACACCGTCATCGGCGGCCTCGGAGAGGCGGTTGCGGCCTTGTTGATGCGTTCCGGCGTCCATCCGGTCTTCCATCAGATCGCATTGCCCGATGAATTTCTTGCTGCGGGGGCCCTTCCCACGCTGCATGACCGCTACGGCATTTCGACTGCCGAAGTAGCACGGCAGATCAAGGGGTGGCTGCGCTAGGCGCACCGCCATTTGTCAAGTTGGATTGAAGAAACGTCGCTTCGCGGCATCGCCGCGGAGAACGATGACTGCTGCCCGATGCCCGCGTCCGAGAGCCAGCGCGAGCTGCAGTCAAGTGTCGCTGCCGATCAACAGACCCACTTCGCACCAACAAGGAGGAAGCAATGACCCAACCCAAATCGATTGCCGTCACTCGTCGCAAGTTGCTCTTGGCCGGCGCCGCCGTTCCGTTGTGCGCCATACTCACTCGCCCCGCTGCGGCGGCAGAGTTCACCTACAAGCTCGCCACCGGGCAGGATCCGACCCATCCCGTCAATATTCGTGCCAAGGAAGCAGCGGATCGCATCCGGGAGGCGACGAGTGGGCGCCTGGAAATCAACCTCTTTCCGGCCAATCAGCTCGGATCGGACACCGATCTCTTAACTCAGGTCCGGAACGGAAGCGTCGAATTCTTCAACCTGTCCTCTTTGATCCTGGCCACGCTCGTGCCTGCCGCTGGCATCGCAAATCTGGGCTTCCTTTTCCCCAACTATGATGCGGTGTGGAAGGCCATGGATGGCGATCTCGGCGCGTACATCCGTGCGCAGATCGCAAAGACGCCGATCATGACGCTCTCCAAACCCTGGGACAACGGCTTCCGCCACATCACGTCGTCGGGTCGGGAGATCAGGACGCCGGAGGACCTCAAGGGGTTCAAGCTCAGGGTACCGGCTGCGCCGAATTTGACATCCTTGTTCCTTGCCCTTGGAGCAGGTCCGGCACCGATCAACTTCAACGAGGTCTATTCTGCGCTGCAGACCAAGGTCGTCGACGGTCAGGAAAATCCCCTTCCGATCATTGCGACGGCGCGCCTGTATGAGGTGCAGAAGACCTGCAGCCTGACCGGCCATGTCTGGGACAATTACTGGATCCTCGGAAACAAGCGCGCCTTCCAGAAGCTTCCGCAAGACGTGCAGGCGATCGTCACGCGTGAATTTGATCGTTCGGCCAACGATGAGCGATCCGACATCGCAAAGCTCAGCGATTCCCTGCGTACGGATTTGACTGCCAAGGGGATGCAATTCCTTGAGGTCGACCGATCCGTCTTCCGCCAAGCGCTGGCGAAGACGAGCTTCTATGCCGACTGGAAAGCCAAGTTTGGCGAAGAAGCCTGGTTCAACTTGAGAAAGCCGCTGGCAAACTAGGGTGAGCGTCATGGAACATGGACACATAGACGGAGCGACACTCCTCCTTCCGGGACCGGCTTCCGGATGGCGCAAAGTTGTCGTTGGCCTGAACAAAGCTCTCAAACCCGTTGTCGCGGTTCCTGCCGCGCTACTGGTCGTTGCGGAGGTGATCGTCCTTTTTGTGGGCATTATTTCCCGCTACGTACTCCACGCGCCGATTGTCTGGTCGGACGAACTCGCCGGCATTCTGTTCCTATGGCTCGCGATGCTGGGATCAGTTGTCGCTTTCCAGCGAGCCGAACATATGCGGATGACGGCGATCGTTGGCATGATCCGCCCGGAAGGCCGGTTGTTCCTCGACGTCTTCGCGACGGCGGCATCGTTGGCATTCCTGCTTTTGGTCATTCACCCGGCGTACGAGTTCGCGGCCGACGAAGTGTTTGTCACCACTCCCGCTCTGGGAATTGTCAACACTTGGCGCGCCGCCGCGCTTCCAGTCGGCATCGGCTTGATGCTGATCGTCGCGACCCTGCGGCTGGCAGCCACAGCCAACGTCAAGCACCTTGTGGCGGCTGTCGCTGTCGTGGGAGTGCTGGTCGCGATTCTCGCGCTACTAGCACCAGTGTTGAAGCCGCTCGGCAATCTCAACTTGCTGATCTTCTTTGTATTCATCGTCGGCGCTATGGTTTTTGCCGCAGTACCGATTGCCTTCGCGTTCGGCCTTGCGACCGTCGGCTATATAACACTCACCACCAGCACGCCCGACGTGGTCGTCATTGGCCGAATGGATGAAGGCATGAGCCATCTCATCCTGCTTGCGGTGCCGCTGTTCGTGTTCCTCGGCTTGTTGATCGAAATGACGGGTATGGCCCGCGCCATGGTCGGCTTCCTTGCCAGCCTGCTCGGACACGTCCGGGGCGGCCTCCACTATGTGCTGGTCGGCGCGATGTATCTGGTTTCGGGTATCTCGGGATCGAAGGCGGCTGACATGGCGGCAGTAGCGCCCGTGCTTTTTCCCGAAATGACAAAGCGCGGCGCGAAACCTGGTGATTTAGTGGCGCTTCTGGCAGCCACCGGCGCTCAAACTGAGACTATCCCACCTTCCCTGGTGCTGATCACGATCGGATCGGTAACGGGCGTGTCGATTGCGGCGCTGTTCACTGGCGGACTACTACCAGCTATCGTGCTGGCAATCGGGCTCTGTGCGGTGGTGTGGTGGCGATATCGTAGGGAAGACTTGTCGCACGTTCAACGGGCGACGAGACGAGAAATCGGTCGTGCGTTCCTGATTGCGATTCCTGCTATTGCCCTTCCCTTTGTGATCCGCGCCGCGGTTGTCGAAGGGGTCGCAACTGCTACCGAGGTCTCGACGATAGGAATCGTATATTCCATTCTGGCTGGGCTCCTCATTTATCGCCAATTTGACTGGCGTCGCCTCTATCCAATGTTAGTTGAGACCGCGGCTCTATCCGGTGCGATCCTATTTATCATCGGTGCGGCAACAGGGATGGCTTGGGCCCTAACCCAGTCCGGCTTCTCGGCTTCGCTTGCGACGTTCATGACGGCATTGCCGGGTGGTGTGCCGGTATTTCTAATCGTCACCATCATCGCGTTTGTCATCCTAGGGAGCGTACTCGAAGGCATTCCCGCCATCGTGCTCTTCGGCCCCCTACTTTTCCCAATTGCGCGCCAAGTCGGCGTGCATGAAGTCCACTACGCAATGGTCGTCGTTCTGGCGATGGGAATTGGTCTTTTCGCCCCGCCCTTTGGAGTCGGTTACTACGCGGCTTGCGCCATCAGTCGGATTCATCCCGACGAAGGCATGGGACCGATCGTTGGCTACATTGTAGCCTTGCTGATTGGTACGCTGATCGTAGCGGCCGTGCCGTGGATCTCCATCGGCTTTCTATAAACCTTGCGTCGGAATGCGGGGTCCGCGCGCCTCGTTCCCGGCAATCTCAGAAGGAGGGACCGGTGAGCTACGGTGAGCTGGAGCGCGACCGAGCAGGTGAAGGTAGGGCTGTTCGCTCCAGTGGAACGAGTCGCTGATATTCAGCTGGAGCGACCCATCCCTCCGCAGCTCGGGCGCGCTTTCACCTCGATCGTCGCGCGCGCCTCGGTCTCACACCGGAAACGACTTCGACAAAGCGCAATGAACGCGGCCGAAACTGAACGAAAACGCAGCAAAATCAACGAGGCCTTCGGGTTCTCGCACCTATGTTTGCTCGACGAGCGAATGCAACGCTTTAACCGCGGCCTCCCGGCTCTCCACGGGGACAAACAGACTGACCGAATGCGGCGACAACACGTACTTGTCGGGGACAATCCCGTGATGCCGGAGAGCCTGCAACGCCGTGAACGGCAATTCCGACGAGACGCCGCCGAAGCAGGTGAGAGTCACCGAGCTTGAAGCCTCGCGCTGCTGGCGCAGATCCTTGGCTCCCTCCAGCGTGCGCAACAGGGCGTCGAGCCACTCCGAATCACAGGCCACGGTCATGCTGGTTTTTCCCGCGGCGAAGTGTGACGCAAGGAGCTGCGGCCAGGACAGGCTGTTTTGCTTGAGATGCTGCGCGAATTTCTCGAAACCGTGATTGAGATCCTTCGACTTTATTTCCACATGCTCAATGCGGGCCATCGAGTTGACGGCCAGAACCTTTCCGTTTTCCATGCCTGCAACCTCTTTCATCACTTGCGTGCTGTGTTCAACGCCACCCCACTGCCTGAGAACCAGAGGCACATCCTGACTTTGCGCCAGCTCTACGCTGCGAAAATGCAGGATCTTTGCACCCCAGAAACACATCTCCGACAGGGATGCGAAGTCCACTCGCCGCAGGGGTTTTGCATCCGGCACGATGCGCGGATCGGCCGAACAAATTCCGTCGACTTCCTTGATGATTTCACAGCGCTCGGCCTTCAGCGCCGCAGCCATTGCAACGGCCGTCGTGTCGCTGCCGCCCCGGCCGAGCGTGGTGATTTCCCTGGTCGCCGGGTTCACGCCCTGAAATCCAGCCAGCACCACAACGCGCCCGCGATCAAGTTCCTCGCGCACGCGAATGGGCCGTACATCGAGAATGCGTGCGGAGGAATGCGAGTCGTCGGTCATCACGCCGGCCTGGCTGCCGGTGAAGCTGATCGCGGGCACGCCGAGATCGGAAAGCGCCATGCTCATCAGCGACATGCTGATGCGCTCACCGGTCGTTAACAGCATGTCGAGTTCACGGCGATTGGGAATAGGGCTTACCTGGTAAGCCATCTGGATCAATTGGTCGGTGGTCTTGCCCATGGCGGAGACGATCGCCACGACACGGTGGCCACGGCCATGCAGGTCGGCGAGACTGCGCGCAACTGCGCGAATTTTCGCCGGTGTTTCAAGACAGACACCGCCATATTTTTGCACGATGATGGGATGGTTGTTCATCTAACCTCGTTGAAAAGCCTCGCTCGCCTCGCCGATCGAGCCGACACCGCCGATCCATGTACCGACGACTTCAAAGTTCGGATTGAAGGCGACAAGGTCCGCGCGGTATCCGGGCGCGATCCGTCCAAGCTCGGAGTCAAGGCCCAGAAATGCCGCTGATGTCCGTGAGGCCATGATGAGGGCATCGACGAGGGAGATTTCGAGCAGCGCAACAGCGTTGCGCACCGCCTCGATCATGGTGAGGTGAGCACCCGCGAGCGTGCCATCGGGCCCAGTCAGGCGGTTTTCATGCAACGTGATCTGCCTTCCCTGCAGCATGAATTGCCGGTCGTTCGTGCCCACCAACGGCATGGCATCGGTGACCAGCATCAATCGATCGCGTCCCTTGCAGCGGAAGGCAACCCGCAACCCGGCGGGGTCGACGTGGATGCCGTCGCAGATGATCCCTGCAAACAGCCGGTCATCCCCCAGCGCGGCGCCCACCAGGCCCGGCTCCCGGGCGTTCAGCTGCGACATGGCATTGAACAGATGGGTCACCCCCGACACGCCGCGATCGACCGCCTGCCCGATTTCGGCTGCGGTGGCGTCGCTGTGGCCGGCCGCGATACGCAATCCGGCGCCGATCAATTCATCGATCATGGACGCGGGCACACATTCCGGGGCCAAGGTCGCAATGGAGCGGCCGCGATCCCCAAAACTTTTGATCGCGGCCAGATCCCGCCGATCGGGCACGCGGATCTCGGCTTCCGGATGAATGCCCTTGCGAGACCTGTTGAGGGCCGGTCCTTCCAGATGAAAGCCGAGAACGCCGGGAATTTTCAGACAATCCTGGGCCACTGCAGCCAATCGCTCAATGACCTCGCTGCGATCGGTGATGAGGGTCGGCAAGCAGCCCGTGGTTCCCTCCTTGCGGTGCGCCTCGACGATGCGTCGAACGCCAGCCTCCGTTGGCTGGTCGTTGAGAAGGACGCCCCCGCCTCCGTTCACCTGGATGTCGATGAACCCCGGAGCAAGGATCGCGTCTGCGGGAAGGTGGATCGAGGCGCGCGCCTCTGCCTCGCCGAGGGTGATGCTTTCAATCCGCCCCTGCGAGATCTCGACTGAGCCCGGCCCGCGCATGTCGACACCATCAAAGATGTGCTGTGCGGCAATCGTGAGAGAGGAAGAACCGTGGCCCATCAGTATTGATCCGAGAATAACAGTCACGGACTCGTGAGACGAGTCTCGTGCAAGACTTCATATGTACACCAAGGAGCTTTGGGAGGACCCGGAGCGATACCTTCGCGTTAACGTTCCATGGGAACAAAAGGTACCACGTATCTCGGCATTGATGGTGGCGGAACTCGCTGCCGCGCCCGGATCGAGGACGAAAACGGCAGCGTACTCGGTGCAGCGAGTTCGGGGCCCGCCACGACGCGGATTGGCTTCGAAAAGGCCTGGCGGTCCATCATGGAGGCCACTGAAGCGGCAGCCGCACAGGCCGGACTGACGCGCGAGGATTTCGCGCAGATGCACGCCGGAATTGGCCTGGCCGGTCTTGGTCGCCGGGGCGCGGAAACGGCGCTCAACAAGATCGCGCACCCCTTTGCGTCCGTCATCTTCATCAGCGACGGCCTGGCGGCCTGTCTCGGCGCGCATAGCGGCGCGAACGGGGCCATCGTGGTAGCCGGCACCGGCTCGGTGGGTGTCGGGCTGATCGACGGACGCGAAATCCGTCTTGCCGGTTACGGCTTTCCCGTGTCGGACGAAGGCAGCGGCGCCGACATCGGCCTGCAGGTTGTTCGGCTGGCGCTGCGGGCCGCAGATCGCCGCGGCGAGCTGACCCCATTGCTTTCAGAAGTGCTGGGCGCATTCGATCATGATCCTTATCAGGCCGTGGCCTGGTCCGAAGAAGCCAGGGCCACAGACTACGCGGCGTTCGCGCCGATCGTGATGCGGCACGCCAATCAGGGCGATCCGGTCGGCCGGCGCATCGTCGAACGCGCGGCCGATGCCATTGGCGACCTGCTCGATCTGTTCCTGGCGAGAGGAATTGACCGGCTCTCGCTGGTAGGCGGGCTCGCGGACGCCATTACGCCCTGGCTGACGCCTGACCTGCGCGCCCGCCTGAGGTGTCCTGACGCCGACGCGGCGGCCGGCGCGTTACTGGTGGCGCGAGGACGGCTTGACCTGCCCAAGAGAGAAATTGACAGAGAAACTGACCATGAACAGGCTTCAAAGTTCCGGGTTTAATGGCGAATGGATCAACTGTATGGCCACCGAAGAAGTCGATCCTCGCTTTGCCGATCTTGATGCGTGGTCGCTCAAGTCAGCGATGGAAGCGATGTGGGAGGGCCAGCTTGCGGCAGTCGCGGCGATCGGCCATGCCCTTCCCGCGATCACTGCGGCGACCGAAGCGGCCAAAGCGGCGCTGGGTGATCACGGACGCATTGTGTATGTCGGCGCCGGCACCTCGGCCCGCGTGGCGGTCCAGGACGGCGCCGAACTGACGCCGACCTTCGCCTGGCCCAAGGAGCGCGTCCGCTTCATCGTTGCCGGCGGAGACAGCGCGTTTGTAACCAGCATCGAGGGCGCGGAGGACGATGTCGACGATGCGACGATGCAGATCGACGCAGTGCGGCTCACGTCGCACGACGTGGTGATCGCGGTGGCCGCCAGCGGTACAACGCCATTCACGGTCGCGGCGCTGCAGCAGGCAGGTTCTTTCGATGCAGTGACGATCGGCGTCGCCAACAATCCAGGCACCGCACTGCTGGCATCGGCAAAGTTTCCGATCCTGATCGAAACCGGCCGCGAGCAGATCGCCGGCTCCACGCGGATGAAGGCAGGCACCGCGCAGAAGGTTGTGCTCAACCTGATCTCCTCAGGGATCATGCTGCGGCTTGGCCGGGTGTATCGCGGCATGATGGTGAACATGCAGCCGACCAATGCCAAGCTGAAGCGACGCGCCGAAGCCATGGTGGCGCAAATCGCGCGCTGCGATCCGTCGCTCGCCGCACGCTCGCTTGAGCTCGCCGAGGGAGACATCAAGACGGCAGGCCTTCTGGCATTGGGCGTCGACAGGGTTGATGCCGAGGCCCTTCTGAAAAACTGTGACGGCAATCTTCGGCGCGTGTTTGCCGAACTCGCCAAGGATCCTGACCGACATCCCAAGGGAGCGGCGGCGCGCAAGCAGGGCGGAGCGGTTGAGCCGTGACAACATCCGCGATGGCGAGCGAAATCGGGGAAAGCGCGGATGTGGTCACCAAAATTATTCGTAACCGCCACGCCACGCGCGACATCGCACAGCGAATTGGGATCGGCTCCGCCCCGCTGTGCGTCGTGTGCGGCCGGGGAAGCTCCGGGCATGCCGGAGTTTTCTTGAGATATCTTGTCGAGACGCGGCTTCGCCTTCCGGTTTCAGCCAGCGCTCCTTCCGTGATCACGGCATTTCGCACGCCCTTGATACTGCGCCATGCGCTGTTCATCGTGATCTCGCAATCCGGGCGCAGCCCGGATCTTGTCGCGGCGACCAGGTCGGCGCGCGCCGCGGGCGCCCGCACCATCGCCATCGTCAATGCGACCTCGTCGCCGGTGGCTGACGAAGCCGAGTTCGTCGTCCCGATCGAAGCCGGCAGAGAGCACTCCGTAGCGGCGACCAAGACCGTGATCGGCTCGATGGCCGCCAGCGCCGGACTTGTTGCTGAGCTGGCGGAAGATCGCGCGCTGCGGTCAGCCCTCGACCGGCTGCCCGAGCGCCTGCACCGCGCGCTGGCGCTCGACTGGTCCGAGATTGCCGATGATCTCAGCAAAGCGTCAGCTGTGTTTGTGGCAGCGCGAGGCCTGGGCCTTGGTTCGGCGCGGGAGATCGCGCTCAAACTTTCGGAAATCCTGCGACTGCCGTCCATTGGCCTGAGCGCTGCCGAGTTGCAGCATGGGCCGCGCGCTGCGTTATCATCGCGCACGCCGGTTGTCATGATGCGCCTCATGGATGAAACCGCGGCCACGGTGGACGCACTGGCAGAAG
The DNA here is from genome assembly GCF_054059515.1 of Bradyrhizobium sp. URHC0002. Taxonomy (NCBI): domain Bacteria; kingdom Pseudomonadati; phylum Pseudomonadota; class Alphaproteobacteria; order Hyphomicrobiales; family Nitrobacteraceae; genus Bradyrhizobium; species Bradyrhizobium sp. URHC0002. The sequence continues at coordinate 8,858,724 of NZ_JBSSCF010000001.1, forward strand.
AACTGCGCGAGCAAAAGATCGCGCTGCATCTATGCGGCGGACCGCATGGCTCGCTGCCCTGGTTGGCTGAGGATGACCCCGCCACCGACCCGATCACGATGCTCGTTCCAGCCTATCGCATCATCGAACAGACGGCGCGCGCCTGCGGATTTGACCCGGATCGCCCGCCCCGCCTGAGCAAGATTACCGAGACATTTTGACGGCTGACCTATCGCTGGCTGGCGACCGAAAGCTGGAGCACCGCCGCACCAGTTTTCGACTAGGTCCGCTGCCTCTCCATCGTAGAATTGGCAGCGGTGTCATCCTTTGGGCGGTCGCGGTCACGCCGGGAAACGGTCGCCAAACATCGGAAGACCGCTGCGCGATTGCTCGCGCGTGGCCTCGTCCTGGATGACGTCCCAGTGCTCCGCGAGCACGCCATCCTCCATGCGCACGATGTCAGCCACGACCCACGCCGCCGGCAGGCCGTGTCCGCTGAACCGCCCGTGAAGAATGACGAACTCACCGCTCGCCGCCGCAACGTGGTTCTCGTAGCGCAGCGTCGCGGGCAAGGTCTTGACCAGCCCAAACAGACCATCACGGCCGGGCGGAATATGTGCGCTGTGCTGGATATAACGCGGAGACCAGAAGTGCTCGGCGGAAGCGTAGTCGCGCTTGTTGAAAAGGGTATCAAACGCGTCCAGGACGGTTTGGACGCGGCGGTCTTCGCTGCCCGGTTTGGTTGGGGTGGCCATCGCATTTCTCCTCTTCGAGACACGCGGGCAGTTACATCTGCCTGCCGCTATTCGAACGATGTGCCCGCTAATTTCTCGGACACTTCCCAAAGCCTCGCGGCCGTCGCTTCGTCGCGCGCCTGTGGCATGATCAGTGCGGGCGCCGGTGCCCCTCGCAGCTCACTAAATCCTCCGGGCCCGTAATAGGCGCCCGGCCTTGCCTCCAGGCTCGTCGCCGCGAACAGGATCGGCCGGGCGCCATCCGCCGCGGAATGCCCGAAGAATGGAGCCGCGAAACCGGTCGCGACAGAAACAAGTCCGCCCGGACCGCTCGCGAACAGGTTGGTTCGGGCAAATCCCGGATGCGCCGCGTTACTAAGCAGGTTCCAGCCTGCAGCATCGCTTCGACGTTGCAGTTCAAGCGCGAACATCAAACATGCGAGCTTCGATTGCCCATATGCCTTCCATGGCGAGTACACGCGAGCGCCCTGCAGATCATCGAAATCGATGGAGCCGGTACGGTGCGCCAGGCTGCTGACGCTGACGACCCTTGGCCCGCTTGCCCGGCGCAACAGCGGCATCAACCGAGCGGTGAGAGCGAAGTGGCCCAAATGGTTTGTTCCAAACTGCGTCTCAAAGCCATCCGCCGTGGTTTGCCGGCGGGGCAGCGCCATGACTCCCGCATTATTGATCAGGAGATCAAGGGATTGCCGGGCGTGCATCCGTTGCGCGAAGTCGACGACCGATGCAAGGCGGGCCAGATCGAGACGTTCGTAGGTTACCTTGGCGCCGGTCACTTCGCGGCTGATCTTCTCAAGAGCCGACCGTCCCTTCTGATCGTCGCGACCGGTCAAAATGACCTCCGAACCGGCCTTGGCCAGGGCCAGCGCCGTCTCGTAACCGAGACCGCCCGTGGCCCCAGTGACAACGGCGGTTCTGCCGACCAGTGAAGGGATTTCCGAACCAGCCATGAAACGACCTGCTTAAGGGATCAAATCGCTTCGCATACTCGCGCTTACTTTCGGATCAGCGGGATCTGAAGATTGGCGGGGCGGTTCTGCTCAGTATCAAAGCCGCGGCCGTCGATATTGCGAGCGCCCCAGAACAGCAAATCCCCTCTGAGATAGACAAGGTCGTACTCCATGAAGTTTGTTCCCTCCTTCAGAGCAAATGGAACAAAGCTCTTTCCGAATACGCTTTGGGGTGTGTTGACGTTCCAGGCACCATATCCATCCGCGGCGACCTTGTTGAGCACATCGGCAAACCCTTGCGCGAGCGGCGTCACCTCGTAGCTCTCATCGGCGATGAAATCGACCTTCTGTGCGCCCGGTGCGATCGGATGTGGGCCCTGCCACAGCATGTGCCCGCCGATCTTGATGCGCGCGAGCGGCACGGCACCGTAAGGGTCGGCCGAGTTGATGATCTCGAGCTCGAACCGGTCAGACGGCAGATATTTGAAAGCACGCTTGAGGTAGAACGGCTTGAGCGAGCCATCTGCATTCTTGGCTGCGCTCGGCCGCACCTCCGGGGCGATGCTTTCCCAGTTTCCGAGCATCGTCTGCTTGACCTTCGTGACGTCTGTTTCCATGCCGCTTGCCTTCGGTTGGGTGCTCGGGGACTGCGCAGCGGCCTCGCCAATCGCTGTCATCACCAGAAGGAACAACAGCGACGCCTTGATGCCTGTGCGCATGCGCATGCCTTCATCTTGTTTGGATCGGGATACGCCCTGCCCGGCGGGCAGACCCCCGCGTACAGTGCCCTCCTGCTATAGGAGCCGCTGGCCCGCCTGAAAAAGACTTTGTAAGCTGGCCCCATGCCTGTGAGATATGGGAGGTTTATATGGAGCTCCGGCATCTCCGCTACTTCGTCGCCGTGGCCGATGCCGGCAGTTTGACCGTTGCCGCCGAACAAAAGCTGCACACTTCGCAGCCATCGCTCAGCCGGCAAATCCGGGATCTCGAAGAGGAAGTCGGCGTTCAGCTGATGCGTCGCAGCGCGCACGGTGTTGAGCTGACGTCAGCGGGAAAGGCGTTTCTGGACCATGCACGAATGGCACTGGTTCAGGCAGAAGCCGCCAAGGAGGCGGCGCTACGTGCCGCTCAGCCGACGCGACCGACATTTGCTCTCGGCTTTATGTCGGGGGCCGAAATCGGCTTGTTGCCGGAGGTGGAGCGCGTCCTTCGCGACGAGTTTCCCGGCATCGAAATCCGCCTGTCGAGCGATTACTCTCCAGTACTGGCCAAGACCTTGATGCGGCGCAAGCTTGATGCCGCCTTCATCCGGTCGGAAGAGCACATGGACGATTTGATCTACAGGCGCGTGCGTACAGACCCGCTGGTTTTTGTTTTTCCGAGCGACCACCGCCTGGCATCGCATGCAGCAGTCGCGCCGGAAGAGATCGCAAAGGAAGCCTTCTTGCTTCCGTCCAAGGCCGCCCCTGCGGTGCGCCGTGTCGTCCTGGAGTATTTCAGCCGGGCCGGCATCGACCTCAAACCGGAGCATGAAGTGCACAATGTCGTCCACGCCATATCGATGATCACATCGACGCGCGCGGTCATGCTGTTGCCGGCTTACACGAAACGATATCTGCCGGAATCGATAACCACACGCCCGGTGAAGGGAGAGGTGCCCACGCTCGACCTGGTTCTCGCTTACCACAAGGCGAACAAGTCGCCGATCCTGAAGCTGCTGCTTTCAAGGGTCGGCAAGCTCGCTGGCGCTTCCTAAGTGCGTCGGGCCTCTTCGAACAGCCAGTCCCGGAAAGCCACCAGCGCCGGGTTGGATTCCGAAGCGATCGGGTAAACCGCATAGTGGCAGTGAGAAAGACGCAAGCTGTGTTCGGACAGGCGAACCAGCTTTCCCGCCAGTATATCCGATCGCGTGAACGAGAGGCGGCCGAGCGCAATCCCTTGTCCTGCCACCGCGGCTTCCATCAGGGCGTTCGTATCGGTGTAGGAGGTGCCCGCGATATCGCGATCAAGCGTCACACCGGCAGACCTGAACCAGGCGCGCCACGACACGTTACGGTCGATCAGCAGCGGCTCCGATAACATCGATGCGGGGTCCTTCGGCAATCGCCCGTCGTTGAGGCTCGGGCTGCATACCGGAAAAAGCTCTTCATCGAGAAGCTTGATGGCCCGCAGGCCCTTCCAATCGCCCGTGCCGAACCGGATCGCGATGTCGACGCCGTCTGATTTGAAATTGGCCAGCGACTGGCCGGTCTTGATGTGCAGATTGATGTGCGGATAGCGGGCCGTGAAACGGGGAAGGCGCGGAACCAGCCAGCGGGCCGCCATGACCGGCAGCAGGCTCACCGCGATTTCTGCCTCGGTCCGACGCGTCTTGATGTTGCCGAGCGCTGCGTTCAATTCCGAAAAGGCGCCTTTGACGCCTGCCTGCAGTCTCAGTCCACTCGGCGTAGGCACCATCCGGTTGCCCTGCCGCTCGAAAAGCGTGAGGCCCAGTTCCTCTTCCAGCTGCCTGATACGCTGGCTCACGGCGCTGTGCGTCACGTGCAATTCGCGCGCCGCCTCGGAGTAGCTGCCGTGGCGGCAGGCCACCTCGAACACCCGCAAGGTTTCCAGCGGCGGTAAACGCGTCATTCGCCAATTGTTAGGAACGCTAACATGTCCTGTCAAATCATATCGTTCGATCCGCGGTCGCCCCGGGAGTAATTGCACAGGCTCCAAGATGGAGCACCGGTCATGCAAGCTTCCTGCGTCCTGTCACCTCAAGCGCGCACGCTTTCGCTGGGCGAAGCGTGCAGCAAAGCTCGCGCCCGTCCCTTAGAAACAGATGCCCGCACCCACATGCTGCTGGCGAAGCCGATCGCGCCCACGATCCTGCGGCTTGCAGTGCCCAACTCGACGGTGATGATCGTCCAGATCCTCATTGGATTGCTGGAGGTCTATTTCGTATCGCGGACGGGCGTCGATGCCCTGGCCGGTGTCTCGCCGGTGTTTCCGCTGATTTCGTTGGTGGTCGCCATCGCGCAAGGCGCGCTCGGCGGCGGCATCGTCACGACCGTTGCACGTGTCCTCGGGGCCGGCCGGATCGGCGAAGCCAGCGACTACGCCTGGTACGCCGTCCTGCTGGGCGTTCCGCTCGGCCTTGCGACGACAGCCGTCATGGTTGCGTTGGGCCCAACCCTTTACGCGCACATGGGCGTCGCCGGAAATGCTCTGGAGATCGCCGTCTCTTATTCCTCGATCATTTTTTCGGGCGCCACGGTGATCTGGTTGTTCAATCTCCTGATGGCCGTGGTTCGCGGCACCGGCAACTTGCAGGTTCCGGTGATGGTGGTTTGTGGCGGCGGATTGATGCTTGTCCCGCTTTCGCAGGCGCTGATCTTTGGCGCCTTTGGCTACCAGGGTCTTGGTCCCTCGGGCGGCGCCGTCGCGATGCTTGCCTATTACGCCTTGGGAACGCTGGCCTACGCGGCCTATCTCTGGGGCCGGTTTGGCGTCCTCAAGCCGTCGATTCGTCTGCCAAGGGTTTCGCTGGCGTCGGCGCTCGCCATCCTCCGTGTCGGCGGTATGTCGGCCGTCGTCTCCTCCACCACGAATCTGACGCTCGCGATCGTCACGGCCTATGTGGCAACGGGCGGCGTCGAGGCTTTGGCCGGCTATGGTGCGGGCTCGCGGCTCGAATTTCTTCTGGTTCCGCTCGCTTACGGCGTCGGCGGTCCGGTGGGAATCGTGATCAGCGCGAACCTCGGTGCGGGCCAGGTAGAACGAGCTGTAAAGGCGTCCTGGATCGGCGTGTTGATAGCCTTCGCCCTGACCGAATCGATTGGACTGACTGCTGCTGCCTTTCCGAAAGCATGGATCGGACTGTTCAGCCAGGATCCAGCCGCGCTGCAAGTCGGCGCAGAATATCTGCACCGCGTTGGGCCATTCTTTGGATTCTTCGGGATCGGCTATGCTCTCTATTGCGTCGGACAGGCGACCAGGCGCATGGAAGCCTCAATCATCGCCGCGCTGCTCAGGGCCGCCATCGCGGTGCTCGGAGGGCTGGTGGTGGTCTGGCTCAAGGCCGACGTTACCTGGAATTTCATTGCCGTGGCACTGGGAATGGTGGCCTTCGGCGTGCTCGCACTGCCACCGCTGATCTACCGTTCAGGCTATGAGTGACACTCAATGGAAGTCTGTTTTGTCTGCAGAGCGGGCGAACGGCTGCCACGCCAAGACCAACGGCGGAGGCAGGCCGTGCGGCCCCGCGAGCTTTGGCTCTGAACGTCTATCCTCCCGTCGCTGACATATGCCGTGAAAGCGCCGGTGACGCACCGGTTCGGTCGATCACGAAGTCATGCCCGCGCGGCTTATCGCGGATCGCCTGATTGATGACACGCACCAGCTCCGCGTCGTCGTGCGATTGCCGCATGATGGCTTTGAGATCGACAGAATCCTCTTGCCCGAGACACGTATGGAGAATGCCTAATGCGGTGACCGAACCCGGTTGCAATCTTCGCAGCGCGGCCTACGGCAGATTGTCGCGCAGAAAAATGTCGATGCGAATGCGCTCCTGGTCCGGCATGACCGGCTCAGCCAGGCAATGTGCCAGCAGGATGCGTGCTGCCGACCGCGCTTCGTGGCCGGCATCCTGACTGATGATGGCATCGATCGTGCCGTGCAGCAGAAACCGACGGGTGTGCTGGGTCAGTTCATGGGCGATCCAGACGATATCGCGGGTCCGGCCGGCATCCTCCAATGCCGCGGCAATACCCCGATTGCCGGCACCGGCGCTGTAGATGCCGAGCAGATCGGGATGCCGCTTCAGGAGTTCGGCCGTCAGCACCCGGGTGCGTTCGCTGTCGTCGCGCCCCTCGAGCGCCGGCAGTGCCATGAGCTCGGGATATTCGCTGGTCAGTATCTGATGGAATCCGAACTGGCGTTCGGCATGATCGCGCAGCGACAGTGATCCCACGATGACACCGACCGCACCCTTGCGTCCCGACAGGTAGCGGCCCATCAGCGTCGCCACGGTGCGGCCGGCGGCGGGATTGTCGATGCCGACATAGTGCATGCGGCGCGAGTTCGGCGCGTCCGACACCAGCGTCACCACCGCGACGTTGCGAGCGGCGAGATCGTCGATCGCGGCGCGCACCCGCGGATGATCCAGCGCGATCGTGGCGACGCCTGCATAGGCGGGCGAAAGCTGTTCCAGCGCGCCCGCCAGCGCGTCCGGATCGAACACGTCGACATGAAGGATGTCGATGAAGGCACGCTGGCCGATCAGCCAATCCGCCGTGCGCTCGACCTGTTCGGTCAGGTTCATCATGAAACTGTTGCTGCCGGTCGGCAGAATGAAGGCGAAGCGGAAACTCTGGTTGCGCGCCAGCCGTGTTGCGGCTGGATCGGCGCGGTAACCGAGCCTCAGCACGGCCGCCTCGACCCGCGCGATGGTCTTTTCTCGCACCCCCTCGCGCCGGTTGACCACACGGTCGACGGTCGCCAGCGAAACTCCCGCGACACGCGCGACGTCTTCAAGCGTCGCACGTCCGGCGGAGCTGGTTTCGCCGCTCGCCATCAGCGCGCCGCCCACAACAGGCCGCGGGTCATGATCGTCTTGATCTCCGGCACGTCGAGTTCGTAGGCGCGGTGACCAAGCGAGGAGTAGAACACCCGACCTTCACCATAGCGCTTCTTCCAGACCACGGGCATCACGACGCCGTCGATCCAGGGGGCATGCTCGCCGGTAAAGGTCGTGGTCGCCAACACCTCGTTGGCCGGGTCGACATGCATGTAATATTGCTCGGAGCGGTGCTCGAAACTGCGAAGCCCCCGCATGATCGGATCGTCCGGCTTGGTCAAGTCGACCTTGTAGTCGATGATGTTGCCGGGATGCGCGACCCACTGGCCGCCGCACAGGAACTGATAGTCGACCGAATCGCGGAACGCATCGCACATGCCGCCGTGATGCCCGGCGAACCCGACACCGCCGTGCACGGCGGCGCAGAGGTTGAGCGCCTCGGATTTCTCGATCTTCGACATCGTGTAGATCGGAATGATCAGCGACAGGTCGTGGATCGCCGGATCGGCGAATGCCGCCGTCGTGGTCTCGATCCGGACCTCGAACCCTTCCTTTTTCAGCCAGCCCCGTATCATCGAGGCACACAAATCGGGATCGTGCCCCGGCCAGCCGCCCCATACGATCATCGCCTTGCGCATTGTCTTTGTCCTTCAGTCGATTTGTCCGGTGTCACGTCCCGCCGGCATCATCGCCGGTCGCTCGACGCGGCTCTCGATCTTGACGCGCCGGCCTTCGTCGGCGGAGAGCTGGAAAGCTTCCATTACCTCGAGCACATGCAAGGCGAGCGCGCCGCTGGCGCGGTGCGGCCGATTGGTGACGATTGCGGTCGCCATGTCAGCGACGCCGATCGAACGGAACTCGCCTTCCACGTGACCGTGGGTGAGCGGCATCGTTTCCCACTCCCCGCCGGCTTTCGCCACCTGCACTTCGCCGCCGAACCGGTTGGGATCCGGCACCAGGACGCTGCCCTTGTCGCCATAGATCTCGATCGGCGCGTGCCGGTGCTTCGGCACGTCGAAGCTCATGGCAATCGAAACGACGGCGCCGCTCTCGAATTCCAGCGTGCCGGCAACATGGGTCGACACCTCGACGGGAATCAACGTCCCGTTCATCGGCTCGCTCGTCACCAGCCGTTCGGACTTCGGCCGCGCGGTCGAGCCCATGACGCTTGCGACCGGGCCGAGCAGCTGCACGAGATCGGTGATGTAGTACGGTCCCATGTCCAGCATGGGTCCGCCGCCGCGCAGATAGTAGAAACCGGGCGCCGGGTGCCACCGCTCGTGGCCCGGACACATGAAGAAGGCGCTGCCGGCGACCGGCATGCCGATCACGCCATCGTCGATCAGTTTTCGCGCGGTCTGGTGGCCGCCGCCGAGGAACGTGTCCGGCGCACAGCCGACGCGGAGATTCCTGGTCGCCGCCAGATCCATCACCTTTCTCGCCTCGGCCACGTTGATGCCGAGCGGCTTTTCCGAGTGCACATGCTTGCCGGCATTGAGCACGGCCAGGCTGACGTCGGTGTGGGCCAGCGGCACCGTGAGGTTGATCACGATCTCAACATCGTCACGCTTCAACAACTGATCGACGCGCATCCCCGGAATACCGAACTCAGCGCCACGCCGCTCGGCGGCATCGCTGCGCATGTCGGCTACGGCCTTGATGTCGAGGACGGGAAAACGCTGCGCCGCCTTCAGGTATGCGGTGCTGATAACGCCGCAGCCGATGATTCCGATGCCGACTTTTCGCATTCGTGTTCTCCGTTCGTATCGATGCGGCCCGAGGCCACTGCTATCCCTTGACCGCGCCCGCCGTGAGGCCCGCGACGATGTGCTTCTGGGCAAAAATGAACAGGACAATGGTCGGCAGGATCGTCAGCGTGATGAAGGCGAGAATCATCGACCATTCGGACGAATACTCCCCCTGATAGACCATGATGCCGAGCGGCCAGGGATAGAGGGTGTCGGTGTTCAGCATCACGAGCGGCAGAAGGTAGGCGTTCCAACTGTTGACGAAGGTGATGGTGCCCACGGTGGCCAGAATCGGTCGTGACAGCGGCAGCGTCACGTAGCGAAAGAAATTGATGTAGGTGCAGCCATCGACCAGCGCGGCTTCCAGCAGTTCGTACGGAAGATCCTTGAAGAAGCGCCGCAGCAGCAGGATGCTCATCGCAAGACTGAACGCCACCTGCGGCAGCACAACGCCGAAATAAGTGTCGAGCAACCCCAGATCGCGAACCTTGATGAACAGCGGCAATACCGCGGTCGCGGCTGGAAACAGCAAGCCCAGCGTCAAATAGCTCAGTAGCATCGAGCTGCCGAAGAACTTCACATGCGCGAAGGTGAACGCTGCCATCGATGCAACGATCAAGGTCAGCGTCACCGTCAGGGTCGAAATGATCAGCGAGTTGCGCAGCAGTTGCCAGTAGCGACCCGAGAACAGGATGTCGGCGTAGTTCGACCATTCCCATTGATGCGGCAGCCCGAACGGGTTGACCCGCAATTCGCCGAGCGACTTGAAGCCGCCAAGCACGGTCGCCAGCAGCGGCACCAGCACGAAGGTCGCCATGACGGCGAGAAACAGCGCCTTGTAAAGCACAGCCGGATCGAACGGCGGCCGGATGGTCTCGACGTCATTCATCGCGCATGAACCATCGCTTGTAGGTGAAGGCAAAGGTTACGCAAATCACGAACAGGATGACGCCGATCGCGCTGCCGTAACCGACTCGCATGCGCGAGATGCCGTTGTTGTAGAGGAAGGTCACCAGCGTGTTCGAGGAATCCGCCGGCCCGCCGCGCGTCAGCGGCATCACCAGATCGAACAATTGCAGCGATCCGACGATGGCGAAGAACACCGACAGGCGGATCGTCGGGTAGAGCGAGGGGATGACGACATAGCGCAGCACCTGCGGCCGCGTCGCGCCATCGATGCGCGCCGCCTCGATGAGACTCCTGTCCATGCCCTGCAACGCGGCGATGTACAGCATCATGTGGAAGCCGAAATACTTCCAGACGATGACGATCAGCACCGCCACCATCGCGGTCTGGGTGCTGGCCAGCAGATGCGGCGCCTCGGCGCCAAACCAGTGCCAGATCGACGCGACGAGGCCATAGTCGCCATCATAGACGAAGCTGAAAATCAGGCCTGTGGCGATCTCGGCCAAAATATAAGGCAGGAAGAACAGCATCCGCAGCGCCACCGCGCCGCGAAAGCGGTCCGCCAGAATCAGCGCGAGCGCCAGCGCCAACGGCAACTGGATCAGAAGCGAGACGGCGATGACGAGGCCGTTGTTGCGCAGCGCCAGCCAGAAGGCGCGGGTCTCCAGCACGAAGCGGTAATTGTCGAAGCCGATCCAGTTGGTCGGCCGGCCAAAGCCGTTCCAGTTGAAGCCGGAATACCAGGCGGCCTCCCCGATCGGCAGCACCACGAAAAGCGTAAACAACAGAAGCGCCGGCGGCAGGAATAGCACCAGGACGGTGAAGCGGCCGTCGCTGACAGAGCGACGCGCCAGCAGCCACGGCGAAGCTTCCGACGTCGTCAAAGGCGGTGCGTCGGAGTAGCCGCGCACCGTCAGTTGCCCTGCTTCCAGGCGGCCTGGATCGCGGTCGCCGCCTGCTGCGGCGTCATGCTGCCACCGGCGATCTCCGCCGTGACGTCGTTGACGACGCGCCCGACCGACGGACCAAGGGTCTGGTCGTAAAAGTTTTGATGGTAGTTCGACTTCGCAAGGTTGTTGGCGATCCGCTTCATGAAGCTGTTGTTGATACCGGCCTCCGCACCCGTCACCACGGGAACAATGAAGTTGCCAGCGGCCAGCCGCGTCTGCACGTCCTTGGAGATGAAGAACTTGAGGAAGTCAGTCGCCTCTTTCGGCGAGCCCTTGGTGATGAGCCAGCCGGTGATGCCGCCGAGCGTGTCGGTCGGCGCGCCCATGCCGCCGGGCACAACGGGAAAATCGAACCAGCCGATCCTGTCATCGCCGAGCCCTACCTTGTCGGCAGCGAGCGCGCGCTGCACATGATAGGCGGAGCTAATGCCAAGCGTCATCGCGGCCTTGCCGTCGCCGAAATAGCCGACCGCCTGCGGATTCTTGAAACCGAGGAAGCCGTTCTGGAACGGCTGGAGATCGACGAGCTGCTTGAAGAGTTCGCCGGACTTCTGGAACGTCTCTCCAGCGAAGCCGCCGTTTTCGCCGCGCAGCGCCGCATCGAACCCGGCCTTGCCGCCGATGCGCACCGCCAGGTGCGTCCAGTAGAAGTGCAGCGGCCACTTGTCGGCGCCGCCGACTACGATCGGTGTGACACCTGCCGCCTTCAGCGCCTTCACCGCGGCAAGCAGATCGTCCCAGGTCTTGATTGCGGCCGGATCGACGTTGGCTTTCGCCGTCAATTCCTTGTTGTAGAGGAAACCGACCTGCGACAGCGCGATCGGCAGGCCGTAGACGCGGCCGTTCTGCGTGAAGGCGGCGAGTGCCGCCGGGGTGATGGTGTCGCTGTAGCCCTTCACCTGATCGGTGATGTCTTCGAGAACGCCGGCCTCGATCTGAGTCTTCAGCACGCCGCCGGCCCAGCTATAGATAACGTGAGGCCGATCCTTTGATTGCAGGATGGTCGGCAGCTTGGCCTTGTAGGCCTCGTTCTCGAGGAACTGCATCTCGACCTTGACCCCGGGATGCGCCGCTTCGTAGGCGCGCGCCACCTCATCCCAGATTTTCACCTGGGCAGGATTCACCTCGATATGGAGCCATTTCACGGTGGTATCGGCGACGGCGGGCCCGACGGCGAGGGTCAGTCCCGTGGCGGCGACCAACAGCCTTTTCAGCAATCCCATGAGGTCCTCCCTTCCGCCTGTCGCGGCGGTTCCGAGGAGACTGTCGCAAAATTTTGAGGTGCGCAACTTATTTTCTGATCTATACACCTCATCAATTGAGTGTCTAACTTCAGCGGATACGCTTTTGCGTCAGTCCGGAGTGGGGTCGGCCCCACTCGCCAGAATGACTGGGCAAATTTGGTGAGGGGAAACAATCATGGCGGCTGTTTATCCGGATCTCGCGGGCAAGGTCGTTCTGGTCACCGGTGGTGCATCGGGGATCGGAGCTGCGATCACGCGCCACTTCGCACGTCAGACATCGACAGTGGTCTTCTTCGATATCAACGACGAGGCCGGCGCCCGTCTGGCGCAGGAGCTGTCCGGCCAGAACCTCGCCGCGCATTTTCAGCACGTTGACCTGACCGATATTGCGGCTCTGCGTGCGGGCGTCGCACAGGCGCGCGCGGCGCATGGACCGATCGATATCCTCATCAACAATGCGGCACATGACGAGCGGCATCCGACCGAGGAAGTCACCCCGGAATATTGGGATGACCGGATCGCGGTCAACTTGAAGCATCAGTTCTTTGCTGCCCAGGCTGTCCTGCCGGACATGAAAGCCGCCAACCGGGGCGCCATCATCAATTTCGGCTCGACCTCCTGGATGGCGGGGCAAGGCGGCATGGCGGCTTACACGGCGAGCAAATCGGGCGTGATCGGGCTGACCCGCTCGCTGGCGCGCGATTATGGTCCCTACAACATCCGCGTGAACGCGATCGCGCCGGGCTGGATCATGACCGAGCGCCAGCTCGAAAAATGGCTCACGCCGGAAGGTGAGACCGAGCTGATGCGGCGCCAGTGCCTGAAGCGAAAACTCGTGCCGGATGAGTTGGCGAAATTCACCGTGTTCCTCGCCTCCGACGAAGCCTCCGCCTGCACGGCGCAGCACTATGTCGTGGACGGTGGCTGGGTCTGATGGATCGGTCCGACGAGGCTGCGTCCCTCAATGGCCTGCGGCAGCTTCGAACGGAAAAGTGCGCGCGCTTGAATTTGCTGCCACGCACAACAGCAAGTCCATGAATCGAGCCGGCAACCGCCTTGACAGTGCAGAGGCTCCGCGCGCACATTCTTACACTAAGTAAGAATGACGACAGGGACGGAAATGTCGGAGCAGCCGAGGAGTCGGCGGCAGACGCGTGCGGCCATTCTGGGGCATTTGCTTCAGTCGGGCGGCATGTTTCGGCCTCCCCTGGCCAAGGCGGTGCGCCTGTCAGAGGCGAGCCTGTCGCGCATTCTGTTTGACCTGAAGGCGGAGGGCCTGATCGAGGAAGTGAGGCGGCCAGCGCCTTACTTCGGTGGCCCGACCGGTTTGGTATCGCTCGACAAATCCGTGGCGTTGGCGGCTCTTGAGCTCACCGGTCAACGGCTGAGCGTCTGCATCGGCGGGCTCTCGGGCGAAGTGCATTGCACCGAGCGTCTGCCGCTGCCGAAAACGCCAACCGTCGCGTCTGTCGGCCGGGTGTTTCGCGACGCGCTGCAATTGCTTCAGGATTGGGCACGGCGGCGACGGCTTCGGCTCGCGCAGATCGGCGTTTCAGTCCCTGGCCTCGGCCGGTCGAGCGAACTCGACAATCCGATCATTCCCTGTGACATCGGGCTGGTTCGCAGCATGCTCGGCGAGATGTTTGCGGGCACGCCGGTCGAGTTCACCAATTCGGTCGTCGCGCATGCGATGTTTCAGCGCTGCCGCACCAAGGATTATCCGCTGACCGGCGCGCATCTGTTCGTGTTCGTCGGCCAGGGCGTGGCGGGCGCCTGGGTGGACGATGCCATCGAAGCCAATGCCTTGCTGCCGGTCGAACTCGGCCACATGGTGTTTGGCGAGGGCGGTCCGCGATGCCGCTGCGGCCATCACGGCTGTGTCGAAGCATACACGTCGCTTCCGGCGCTGGCCGAGCTGCTTGGCGTTGGCGAGCCGGCATTGCTGCAGCTTGGAGACAATTGGGTGAACGCAATCCAGATTCCGTCGCGCATGCGCCAGGAGTTGCGGCGCCGGCTGTTCCGCCTCGGCCTTGCGATCGGCAATACGTTGAACGTGAAGCCCTGTCCTGGCGTGGTTGTCAGCGGCTGGCCGTCGCTTCTCGCGGACGATGATCGCAAGGCGTTGGTCGACGGGATCGATGCCTGCCTGCTCGGCGGGCTCAAATTCGCGCAAACGTCGCTGGCTTTCGTGCCGCCCTCGAGCGGCAATGATCCGAATTCTGCCTTGGCCTTTGCCGCCTGTTGTCTGGCCTGCCGCGGCGGCATGCCGGCTTCGTCGGTGGAGGCCGCCTGAGATGCCATAAGCGGCGCGACTTCGCGCCACAAAGTTCACACCGGGAGGAACTTGCCATGCCGATCACAATAACAAGGCGTCGTCTGCTCGCTGGATCCGCTGCCGCGCTCGCGTTGCCGGCGTTCGCCCGCGCCCAAGGCGCGGCCAAGCCGCGCCTGACCGCCATCTCGCAATGGTCCGCAGGCAGCGATGGAGCGGCTATCACGGCGCTCGGCAAGAAATTCGAGGAGAAGGGCGGGATTTGGCAGCACTCGCCCGTCCCCGGGTTCACCACCGAAATGATGAACAAGCTGCGCGCCCAGATCATGGCCGGCGATCCGCCGGCCTGTTCGCAGCTCAAGGGACCCGAGATTGCGGCCTGGTCAAAGATTGCTCCGACCGTGAGCCTCGATGAGCTAGTCGCTGCCGCCGGCTACGAAAAGGTCGTTGCCCCAGACCTTGCGAAACTGCACAAGCCTGGCGGCAAGTGGATCGCGCTGCCGTTGCAGATCTACAGCACCAACATGCTGTTTCTGTCCAAGCGCGCGATGGACAAGGCCAAGGCCGACAAGATCCCCGTCACATGGGCAGACTTCAACGACCTGGCCGAAAAGATGAAAGCGGGCGGGGTTGCCTATCCCATCGCCAACGGCGGCACCCGCCCCGATGACGGGCAGAAATTCGAGGCCTCCCTGGCAGGCATCAGTCCCACCGCCTACCGCGCAGCCATCATGAACCTCGACAAGAAGGCCCTCGAGGGCCCCGAGGTCAAAGCCGCCTTCGTCCAGGTGCGCAAGATCGCCGACTGGATGGACCCCAATGTCGGCGCCCAGCACTTTTCCACCAACCTGAAGCGCTTCGTCGACGGCGACATGGGCATGATGATCATGGGCGGGTGGGCGCAGGGCGTGTTGCGCAATGCCGGTTTCAAGTTCGAGGACTTCATGATTGCGCCCGGCCCCAGCGACAACGGCAAGCCGGTGTTCCTGTTGAATGCCGACGCGTTCATATTCTGGCAGCGCAAGGAGCCCGACCTGCAAGCTGGCCAGGCGCTGATGGCGCAGCTCGTCATGGATCCCGCCATCCAGACCATGTATTCGCAGATCACGGGATCGATACCCGTGCGCACCGATGTTGATCTTTCCGGCGAAGGCTGGTCGGACGGTCAACGCCGAACCGCAGCAGCGCTGAAAGACGCGATCGCCAGTAATCAGGCGGTCCTCAGCGTCGCGCACAACATGGCACAGGAAAACGGCCTGACCGCTGCGTTGATCGACGTGATCACGGAGTATGTGAAGAACAAGACGATCAAGCCGGAGCAGGCAGTCACCCGCCTCGCCGAGGCTGTCGAGAGCGCGCGTTGACAGACGCCGCGGCACCGCGAGCGGGGCGGCCGACGACACCTGAAATGGTGCGCCGGCTGCCCGAGTATCTGACGATCTGGGTACCGCTGCTGTTGTCGGCCGCGCACCTCGTTTCGTTTTCGCTGTGGACCATCTGGATCTCGTTCACGCCGTCCACGCTGGTCCCGGTGTCGGGCTGGGTCGGTTTGCGCAACTACACCTCGGTTTTGGCGTCGCGGAACTGGCAAATCGCCTTCGACAATCTGCTGCTGTTCGGCAGTGCGTTCGTTCTGCTCAGCCTGGTGACAGGTCTCTTACTCGCGATCCTGCTCGATCTGCGCATTCGCGGCGAGAACGTGCTGCGGTCCATCTTCCTCTACCCCCTGGCGGTGTCATTCGTCGTCACCGGCACGGTCTGGAGCTGGCTGCTCAATCCCGGCATCGGGATCCAGAAGCTCGTCCACGATTTCGGCTGGACTTCCTTCCGGTTCGATTGGCTGATCGACCGCGACATGGCGATCTGGACGATCGTCATCGCTGCTATCTGGCAATCCTCGGGCTTCGCCATGGCGCTCTTCCTCGCCGGCCTCAGGTCCGTCGATGCCGACCTGATCAAGGCCGCGCAGATCGACGGCGCCGGACCGGTCCGGATGTACCGGCGCGTCATCCTGCCGACACTTTGGCCGATAACCATCACCGTCATCGTCGTCCAGCTGCAGTTCGCCATTTCGACCTTCGACCTCGTCCGCGCGCTGACCAACGGCGGCCCTGGAATCGCGACCCAGTTGCCGGCCCTTGTCGTCTACGACCTGATGTTCCAGCGCAACCTGCTCGGCCGGGGGGCGGCGGCGGCCGTGCTGATGTTGCTCATTCTTCTCGCGGTGCTGCTGCCTTACGCGACGTGGCGATATGTTTGGCGAAGGCGGGTCACCCATGCGTGAGCGAACCTTGGCGCCGAGCCGTTTGCTGATCTATCTCGTCGTGTCGCTGGTCGCAGTGGCGTATCTCGTGCCGCTGATCGTCGTCGTACTGAATTCGCTGCGCAGCAATGAAGAAATCGTCCAGACCTCGATGATCGGCTGGCCGCGGCAGTGGGCCTTTGGCAACTACCTCACGGCCTGGTCCGACTTCTGCGTCGCGCAGACCTGTGTCGGCATCCGCCCCTACATGTTGAACTCCGCGCTCGTCACCATTCCCGCGACGATCTTCTCCACCCTGCTTGGTGCGGTCGCCGGTTACGCGGTCTCGCTCTGGCGCTTTCGTGGCGATCAGTGGATCTACGGCATCGTCACGCTGGGTATCTTCCTGCCGCAACAGATGCGCTTGCTGCCGTGGACCATCGTGCTGCGCGATACCGGGCTGATGAACACGCTGACGGGCCTGGTGCTGATCCACACGATCCAGGGGCTCTCCTTTACCGTCCTGTTCTGCCGAAACTACTACGTTGCCATCCCGCAGGAGTTGATAAGGGCTGCGCGCATCGATGGCGCAGGGTTCTTTCGTATTTTCTGGCGCATCATTCTCCCACTCTCGCCGCCCATCCTGGTTGTCACCGTGATCTGGCAGTTCACGCATATCTGGAACGAGTTCCTCTATGGCGTGACATTCACAACCGGCCAACAGCAGCCGGTCACCGCTGCGCTGATCGCGCTGTCGGCCGCGGTCGCCGATATCCCGCACCATGGCGTGCAAAGCGCCGCGGTGATGATCGCGGCCCTGCCTACCCTGTTGATCTATCTGATCGGTGGCAAATACTTCGTACGCGGCCTTACCGCCGGCGCCGTGAAATGAAGGAGAAGTCATGGCAGCGTTGAGCATTCGCGCTTTGTCGAAGCGCTACGCCAATCTCGAGGTGTTGAAAGGGATCGACCTCGACATCGAGAGCGGCGAGTTCACCGTGCTGGTCGGACCGTCCGGCTGCGGCAAATCCACGCTGCTCAACATCGTGGCCGGGCTCGATCGCCCGAGCGCTGGCACCGTGGAAATCGGCGGGCGGGTCGTCAACGACATCGCGCCCAAGGACCGTGACATCGCCATGGTGTTCCAGTCCTATGCGCTCTATCCGTCGATGACGGTGCGCCAGAACATCACCTTCGGAATGGAATGCCGCCATGTCCCGAAGGCAGAACAGGAGAAGGCGCTGGCGAGCGTGGCGCGCCTGCTGCAGATCGAGCCGCTGCTCGGCCGCAAGCCGTCGCAATTGTCCGGCGGCCAGCGTCAGCGCGTGGCAATGGGGCGCGCGCTGGTGCGCGATCCCCTGCTGTTTTTGTTTGACGAACCACTCTCCAATCTCGACGCCAAGCTGCGCGTGGAGATGCGGATGGAAATCAAGCGGCTGCATCAGCGCATCGGCGCCACCATCGTCTATGTCACCCACGACCAGATCGAGGCGATGACGATGGCGACGCGGATCGCCGTGATGCATCAAGGCGAGGTGCAGCAATTCGCCGACCCCGACACCGTGTACCGCTATCCCGCCAATCTGTTCGTCGCGCGTTTCATGGGCTCGCCGCCGATGAACACGATGTCGGCACGGCTCGAGGCCGAGGATGGCGGGCCGGTGGTCGTGATCGGCGCCGGGCGGCCGGATGAGGTCCGGCTTCGTCTTCAGGGATACGATGCGGCGGCTTCCTTTGTCGGCCGCGACGTCGTGCTTGGAATCAGGCCGGAATGCATTGCCGAGGGCAATCGCGGGTTTCCCATCGTCGTCAATGCGCCGGTCGAGATGGTCGAGCCCACCGGTGCCGAGACCATCGTGCTGCTGCGGCTCGGCGGCGAGCCGGTGCTGGCGCGCATCACGCCGGATATAAGGCCCGCGCCGGGAGCGCTTGCCCCCTTCGCGCTCGACACGCGCCGCATTTGCCTGTTTGACCCCGTCACGGAGCGGCTGATCGCATGAGCCAGACCAGTTACGCCGGCCTTGCGGGCCGTGTGGTGTTGATCACCGGCGGCGCCAGCGGCATCGGCGCCGCCTTCGTGCGCGCGTTCGCAAGCCAGCAGGCCCGCGTCGCCTTCCTCGACATCGATGCCGCTGCCGGGGAAGCGCTGGTGCGGGAGGTGGCGGCTGCGTCCGGCTCCGCGCCACTGTTCGTGGCGTGCGATCTGCTCGACATCGACGCCCTGCGCGATGCCATGGCGCAGGTCCGCAGCGCGCTTGGCGATGCCGCGGTGCTGGTCAACAACGCAGCCAACGACCAGCGCCAGGTATTGTCCGAGGTGACGCCCGAACAGTTCGATTGGATGATCGGCGTCAACCTCAAGCACGTCTTCTTCGCGGCGCAGGCGGTGGTGCCGCAGATGCAGGCACGCCGCGGCGGTTCGATCATCAACATGTCGTCCATCGCATGGATGCGCGGCGCACCGGCGCTGCCGGCCTATGCGGCGGCGAAGGCGGCGATCGTCGGCTTCACCAATTCGCTGGCCCGGCTGGTTGGGCCAGACCGCATCCGCGTCAACGCCATCGCGCCCGGCATGGTGATCACGGAACGGCAGCGCCAGCTATGGTACCCCGACCAGCAGACGATCGACGAATTTCGTTCGCGTCAGGCCATTCCCGATGCGGTGACACCAGACGACATCGCGAGTCTCGCGCTGTTTCTGGCGTCAGATGAGAGCCAACGCATCACGCGCCAGTGCTTTCAGGTCGACGGAGGCATCGGATAGGAAGAAGACCGTCTATGTCGGTCGCTGCGGGCGGCCGCCCGGATCGCCGTTGCCCGACAAGATTTGAGCGGCGCCGCCGATACCGCGCCGGAACGCTTCATCGAATGTGACGCCGCGCATTTGCCAACGGTGCGTCCGGCCGCGCCAGTCCATCTGCCACTGCGTGGTCCAGCCGAGCTCCCGGTCGTCCCAGACCAATCGCCCGACCAAAACGACTTCGCCACCCTGCGCGGCCGCAACCGGCGCCAGCGCCGCGAACGGCGCCTTCCTGAGCTCCGCGCCGGTGATGTTCGATTTCGCCAGCGCCGCCGTGCCCGGCAGCACAATGCCCATCCCTCGCCTGTCGGCTGCAGCGAGCAGCGAGTCACGTTGCAAGTCGGACCGGGTCTCATCCGCTGTTACGATATAGTTCTTCGGGCCTTGTTCCATCTCGACAAAGACCGCAAGGCGCGGACGATGTGAAAGCCAGGGCTTGAGGCCAAGCGCCCCGAGAATGTCGTCGATCCTGCTTTCCTCAAACTCGACGGTGAGATCGTAGGGCCGGTCGCGGGTGCCTTGCTCGTCCCGAATGGGTTTGCCCGAAAACTGATCGCGATAGCTGAATGCCGTGACGAGATCTCCTGCCTTCGACTTGTAGGCGGCCAATCGCCGGTCACCACTGAGTTTCTGTGCACCGGATACCTTGATGAGGACATCCTCCAGGCACGCGGCAAAGCCAATGATGCGATTAGCCTCGCCCTGCCCGGTCACGGTGACCTTCGCGCGATAGAGATCGGCTCCCGCGGCGGCCATGGTACCGGCGCACCATGTGAAGGCGGCGGCAAGGAATAGCCAGATAATCGCGCGGCTCGCCCCACGGCCTGCCAGGATAGACCGGCGTCTCGTCCTGTGCAGATCGGCCATGATGATGCCTCCGCGGTTCCGCTCGCACTTCTCGCGAGGCTTTTAATCTGGCACCTCAACCGGCGCCGGTCGCAGGTTCGAGTCCTGCGGCACCCATCAGTGAAATCAGGGATTTATTGCTCCACCCGTGCGCTCCGCAATCCTGAATCATCGATCCCAAATCACCGCATATCTCGTCGCGGCGCAGCATGCAAAAATGAGACTACCGGGCAAGTTTCGGCGGGTGAAGTTGCGCGCGCCGGCCCCGTCATCGGTTAGCTTTCGCCCCGGCGATCCCGAACGCATTCCGGCTCACGATGGACAACCGGCCATCAACGGCAGGGCGATTTTGGAACGACCTGACGACACAAAAACTGGCGATACAAGGGAGGGGTTCGATGTTTAAAAGCTGTGCGGGACTGGTCGCGCTGAGCACCCTGTTGCTTTCCAGCGCCGCCTTGGCTCAGGAGAAGATCAAGGTCGGCGTCACCGCAACCCTCGAAGGCACCTACACGGTGCTCGGCGAGGACGGCATACGCGGCCACCAGACGGCGCTCAATGTGCTCGGCAAGAAGGTCGGCGATAAGGAAATCGAGTTCATCATCGCCTCGACCGATGCCACGCCCGATTCAGCCGTGCGCGCCGTGCGCAAGCTGATCGAGCAGGACAAGGTGCAGATCCTGCTGTCGCCGCTATCCGGCGACGAAGGCATCGCGGTGAAGAACTTTGCCAAGACGCGGCCCGAACTGACCTTCATCAACGCCGCTTCCGGCGCCCAGGAAACCACCTACGTCGATCCGGCGCCGAACTTCTTCCGCTACAACATGGACGGCGCGCAGTGGCAGGTGGGTCTGGGCAAATACGCCTATGAGACCAAGAAATATAAGAAGATCGCGACCGTCGGCGAAGACTATTCGTTCATCTATACGCAGGTGTTCGGGCTGGTGCTCGAGTTCTGCGGCGCCGGCGGACAGGTCACCAACCGGCAATGGGTGCCGCTCGGGACCAAGGACTTCGCCTCCGTGATCGCCGCGCTGCCCGACGACGTCGATGCGATCTATCTCGGCCTCGGCGGCGCCGACGCCGTCAACTTCCTGAACCAGTACCAGCAGGCCGGCGGCAAGGCGCATCTGATGGGCGGCTCGATCATGGTCGACCAGACCATCCTCTCGGCCAAGGGCAACGCCAAGAATGCGCTGCTCGGCACCATTGCCGCCAGCGGCCAGGCCGATACCTGGGAGGATCCGGGTTGGCAGAAGTTCGTGAAAGCCTACCAGGATGCCTTCCCGCCGGCCAAGCGGTTCCCGAGCCCCTCGCTGCTCGCCACCAACTATTACGGCTCGACGATGGCGCTCATCCTCGCCCTGCGTGAGGTCAACGGCGACCTCAGCAACAATCAGGCGAAGTACAGGGAAGCGCTGGCCAAGATCGTGCTCGACGCGCCCAACGGCAAGATCAAGCTCGACTCCAACCGCCAGGCCATCGGCACCAACTTCGTCACCGAAGTGGTGGATGACGGCAAGGGCGCGTTGTTCAGCAAGGTCGTGAAGGTCATTCCCGACGTGAACCAGACCTTGGGCTACGACCCGGCGGTCTTCGCCAAGATCGGGCTGCCGAGCCGGACGGTTCCCGAGTGCAAGAAGTACTGAGTTCTTCGCATGTGCGAACGGGCCCCGGTCACGGACCGGGGTCCTCTCAGGCCCGAGCTGGACGTGATCTTCCCTTGCATTCCCGCGGCGGATGTTGAACGCTGGTTGAAAAGACAAGAACATCCCCGCGGGAGGGAAGGCATGAGCAAGGCTCTGGCCGTCTTCCACGGCCTGTTTGGTCGCGCGACGGTCTATCAGTTGAACCGGCCCTTCAACATGCATGCGCATCGCGAAGGACATCTGGTTTTTCATGTCGGTGGAACGCCGGCCCGGATCGACGTCTGCGACGAGCGATGGCTTCTCGCAGAAGATTCGATTGTTGCCGTCAACCCTTGGGAACCACACAATTTTATTCCCACCGATGTAGAGAACGGTGCGATCTTCTTCGTCCTCTACGTCAACCCCGAATGGTTCGCCCCAGATGCGGCCCGCGCGCACAGCCTGCGGTTCGGGAGCACCTTTTTCAAGCGCACGGCCACGCTCGACAGGCATATTCGCCGATCCGCGGCGCTGGTTTGCGGCGCGCCATCGTTAAGCAGTCTCGATAGCGAACTCAGGCAGTTGATCGACAGTTGCTATGACGAGAGCTGGCAGATACCCGAGCCGGTGCAGGAGGCGCGCACCACGGCCGCGGTCACCGATTTTCGCGTCCGCAAATCCATCAAGCTGATGTCCGAAAGCCCGGGCGCGGAAATCGAACTGGATTCGATCGCGCGGGCCTCCGGGCTGTCGCGTCCACACTTCTACCGCCTGTTCCGCACCCAGACCGGCGTCACCCCGAACCTCTATCTCAATACACTGATCATGGAACAGGCGCTCGACGCGCTGGTCGCGACCGAAGTGCCGATCGCCGATATCGGCTTCGATCTCGGGTTCTCCTCCCAGAGCGGTTTCACGCGCTTCTTCGCCGCCAATGTCGGCATGGCGCCGACCGAATACCGCCGCGCCGCCAAAGTCTTGCGCCCCTGAGCGTAGAGCGCGCGAAAAGATACTGACAATCAAGTGCAGGGTTCGCGGCGCCGTTAGGATGCCCTGAAAACGCGAGCCGAAACGGCCGCGGCGTCTGGGAGGACGGTATGGCGACGGCCGGGCTGCTACCGTGACAAGATTCATCGAACGCCATCCGGCATGGGCGCTGATCCTGCTGATCGCGGTCGCGGTGATGCTGTGGCTGGTCCTTGCCGTCTGGCCGCCCGGCCTCGAAGAGGCGATCGGCCGGAAGCGGGTATTCCTCAACGCCGTCTTCAACGGCATCACGCTCGGCAGCCTCTACTTCCTGGTGGCAAGCGGGTTCACGCTGATTTTCGGCCTGATGCGCAACGTCAATCTGGCGCATGGCTCGCTCTATCTGTTCGGCGGCTATATCGGCTACGCCATCAGTTCCTGGACCGGCTCCTGGGTGCTCGGCTTCATCGTCGCGTTTCTCGGTGTGGCGCTGCTCGGGGTAGTCCTGCAAATCGTCGTCTTCCGCCGCATGGAGGGCCAGGATCTGCGCCAGACCATGGTCACGATCGGGCTCTCGATCGTGTTTGCGGACCTGATGCTGTGGGTATTCGGCGGCGACTTCTATCAGATCCAGACCCCGAGCTGGCTGGTCGGCCCGATCGAACTGCCGCTGGTCACCGCGGTCAAAGCGTCGGGCGAGGCGGTCTATCTGCGCTACCCGATGGTGCGGCTCGTGATCTTCGTGGCAGCCGTCGTGATCGGTATCGCGATGTGGCTGGCGCTCAACCGGACCCGGGTCGGGATGATGGTGCGCGCCGGCGTCGATGACCGCGATATGCTCGCCGCGACCGGCGTGCCGATCCAGCTCGTCTTCGTTGCCGTGTTCGCGCTCGGGGCAGGCCTGGCCGGTATCGCGGGCGTGGTCGGCGGAACCTTTCAGTCGCTTTCGCCCGGCGAGGATACCCGCTTTCTGCTGGCTTCTCTCGTCGTCGTCATCGTCGGCGGCATGGGATCGATCCCCGGTGCTGCGCTGGGCGCCGTCATCATCGGCCTCGCCGAGCAGCTTGGCTCGGTCTACATCCCAACTTACGCGATCGTCGTGACCTTCCTCATCATGGTGTTGGTGCTGGCGCTGCGGCCGCAGGGCCTGCTGGCGAGGCGCTGACATGTCGTTGGTCCAGGGCGCGCATCAAGAAACCAATCGGGCCGCAAGGGTGCGCGCAACATTGCTGGCCTGGCCGGAGTTCAACAAGCCGGCCGTCTGGCTGGTGGCGGTGATCCTCTTGATCATGCCGTTCATCGCCAGCGGCTTCTTCCTGATCGAGATCTTCGCCACCACGCTGATCCTGGGGACCATCGCCCTCAGCCTGATGTTCCTCGCGGGCTATGGCGGCATGGTCAGCCTGATGCAGCTCACCATCGCCGGCTTTGCCGCCTATATGGTCGCGGTGTTCGGCATGAGCGCCAACACCAATATCAGCCTCGGCTGGCCGTGGTGGCTTGCAACCCCGATGGCGCTGGTGCTCGCGACCATCTTCGGCACGCTCGGCGGCACACTCGCGGTGCGCACCGAGGGCATCTACACCATCATGATCACGCTGGCGATCGGTGCGGCCTTCTACTATTTCACCAATCAGAACTGGGCGATCTTCGGCGGCCACACCGGCATCAACACCATCGCCACGCCGAAATTCTGGGGCGTCGACTGGCGCTCCGACATCCCCTACTATTACGTCACGTTGGGCGTCGCAGCGTTTTGCTATTTCGCCGTTCAATATGTTTCGCGCGCGCCGTTCGGCCTCGCGCTGCAGGGCGTGCGGGACAATCCCCGCCGCATGGCGGCGCTCGGTTTCAATGTCAACGCGCACCGCGTGGCAGCCTACGCCTTCGCATCCTTTATCGCCGCACTCGGCGGCGTGCTGCAGGTCTGGAACTACCGGCAGATCTCGCCCGGCTCGGTCAGCGTCGGCGCCTGCATCGATATCCTGATTATCGCCGTGGTCGGCGGCATCACCCGTCCCATCGGCCCCTACATCGGCGCCTTCATCTTCGTCATCCTGCGCACCTTCGCGCTCGATCTCTTGGTCAAATTCGGGCTCGACGGCAATCGCTTCCGCCTTCTGATCGGCCTCGGCTTCCTCGCCATCGTGTTCTGGTCGTCAGACGGCGTGATCGGACTCTGGGAGCGCTGGCGCCGCGCGGCGACCACCGACAAACGCGCGGGCGGAGGCCACGGCCATGGATAACGCCACGCAACGCTTTTCAGCGGTCGGTTCCGGCGCCGCGCTGGAGCTGCGCGGCGTGACACGGCTATTCGGCGCGCTCGCCGCGCTGACCGACGTCACCATCACGGTTCGCCCCGGAGAGCGCCGCGCCGTGCTCGGCTCCAACGGCGCCGGCAAGACCACGCTGTTCAATTGCGTGACCGGCGATTTTCCGCCGTCCTCCGGCACCATCCGCTTCTTCGGCGAGGACATTACCCACTTCCCGCCTTACGAACGTATCAGGCGCGGCTTGCGCCGCACCTACCAGATATCAGCGCTGTTCCCCGGCCTCACGGTGCGGGACAATGTCTACCTCGCCTGCCGCGGGGTATCCCGCGGTCGATTTTCTCCGCTGCGCCCGGGCGCGAACGACGCCCTCATGCATGCGGCCGAAGCGCTGATCCAGGCGGTGCATCTGACGCCGGTCAGGGAACAGTTGGTCGCGGAACTGGCGCATGGTCAGCAGCGACAGCTCGAGATCGCGCTGGCGCTCGCCGGCGCGCCGCGCTTCATCCTGTTCGACGAACCGGCAGCAGGGCTGTCCCCCACCGAGCGGCGCGAACTGATCGAAATCCTGACGTCGCTGCCCGCCCATATCGGCTACATCATCATCGAGCACGACATGGACGTCGCGTTGCGCGTCGTCGAAAGCGTCACGATGATGCACAACGGCCGTGTCTTCAAGGAAGGCTTGCCGCACGAGATCGAAGCCGACCCCGAGGTCCAGGAACTCTATCTGGGGGCCGGCCATGAGTGAGGTCCGCCGCTCCGCGCCTGCCCTCGAAGTCCGGGGCCTCGACGTCTATTACGGCCACTCGCACGCCTTGCAGGGCGTCGACCTGACGCTGGATTCCGGCGTGTTCTCGGTGGTCGGCCGCAACGGCATGGGCAAGACCACGCTGTGCAAGACCATCATGGGCCTGTTGCGGGCGAGCGGCGGCTCGGTTCGCATTCGCGGCGAGGAAATCACCCGCCTCAGCCCGGCGCGGATCGCGCAGGCAGGCGTCGGCTATGTTCCGCAGGGGCGGCGGCTGTGGCGCTCGCTCAGCGTCGCCGAGCATTTGAGTCTCGCCGCCGGGATGCGGCGCGGCGCCTGGACCATCGACCGCATCTACGAAACGTTTCCCCGCCTTGCCGAACGCAAGGATCACGGCGGCGGCCAGCTCTCGGGCGGCGAACAGCAAATGCTGGCGATCTCCCGCGCGCTTCTGACCAACCCGCAGCTTCTCATCATGGACGAGCCGACCGAAGGCCTGGCGCCTGTCATCGTCGCCCAGGTCGAGGAAATGCTGGTGCGCCTCGGCGAAGACGGCGACATGTCGGTGCTCGTGATCGAGCAGAATATCGGCGTCGCCACCGCGATCTCCAAGAATGTCGCGATCATGGTCAATGGCCGCGTCAATCGCATCATCGACTCCGCGCGCCTGGCCGCCGACCGGGAACTGCAACAGCGTCTGCTTGGTGTTGGCGTCGTGGGCGTCCATGCCGGACCTGAAGCGGATCTCGAAGCCGCCGATGCGAGTGCCGGGGCCGAGGTGCGTCCCGCGCCGCCGCGTGCCGCGAGCACGGCACCCATCCGGATTTATATCTCCAATCCCACGCTGCCGACGCGCTGGTCGCAGCCGGCGCCCATTGCGCGCATCGAGGCCGCGGCGCGCACGCTTTCGACCGGCGTTACGCGGATCGAAGACGCCACCCGGCAAAAGCGCCAGGCCGGCGCGGGCGTACAAGGCGCATCGGGACCACCCGTCGTCCTGATTGCCGGCACGCTCGATACCAAGGGCGAGGAGCTGCGCTTCATTCGCGACCTGATCGCGGGGCATGATTTGCGGACGCGGTTGGTCGACGTGTCAACCAGCGGCAAGCTCTCCACCTGCGACGTCTCGGCGCAGGAAATCGCGCTGAACCACGGCCGCGGCGGGTCGGGCGTGTTCGGGTCCGACCGCGGCGCGTCGGTGACGGCGATGGCGGACGCCTTCGCCAACTGGCTGCGCCGTCAGGGCAATGTCGCAGGCATCATTTCGGCGGGTGGCTCCGGCGGCGCCTCGCTGGTCGCGCCCGCCATGCGCGCCCTCCCCGTCGGCGTGCCGAAACTCATCATCTCCTCCGTCGCGTCGGGCGATGTCGGCCCCTATGTCGGACCCGCCGACATCACCATGATGTATTCGGTCACGGACGTGC
Source organism: Bradyrhizobium sp. URHC0002 (assembly GCF_054059515.1). Classification (NCBI taxonomy): domain Bacteria; kingdom Pseudomonadati; phylum Pseudomonadota; class Alphaproteobacteria; order Hyphomicrobiales; family Nitrobacteraceae; genus Bradyrhizobium; species Bradyrhizobium sp. URHC0002. The sequence continues at coordinate 8,886,015 of NZ_JBSSCF010000001.1, forward strand.
AGGGCCTCAATTCGATCTCGCGCGCCGTGCTGGCCAACGGCGCCAATGCCATCGCCGGCATGGTGAAGGCGCGCCTCGACAATCAAGCCAAAACCGAACGCAACGCGCCGGCCGATCTGCCGGCGGTCGGCATCACCATGTTCGGCGTGACCACGCCGGCCGTGCAGAAGATCGCGTCCGACCTGCGCAACGATTTCGAATGCCTCATCTTCCACGCCACCGGCGTCGGTGGCCGATCGATGGAAAAGCTGGTCGATTCCGGAATGCTCGCGGCCGTCGTCGATCTCACAACGACGGAAGTCTGCGATCTCCTGATGGGCGGCGTGTTTCCCGCCACCGACGACCGCTTTGGCGCTGCTATCCGCAGCCGCGTGCCCTTCATCGGCTCCGCCGGCGCCCTCGACATGGTCAACTTTGGCGCGCCCGACACCATTCCCGAGCGCTATCGCCAGCGCAAGTTCCACGTTCACAATCCGCAGGTGACCTTGATGCGCACCACGCCGGAGGAGAACGAGCGCATCGGGCGCTGGATCGGCGAAAAGCTCAACCGGATGGACGGGCCGGTGCGCTTCTTCCTGCCGGAAGGCGGCGTCTCCGCGCTCGACGCGCCGGGACAGCCGTTCTGGGATCCGGAGGCCGACGCGGCGCTGTTTACCGCACTGGAGCGCAGCATGCGCCAGACCAGCAATCGCCAGCTTATCCGTGTCAAGCGCCACATCAACGAACCCGAATTTGCATCCGCCATCGTCAACGCGCTCCGCCCTCTGGTCGGACGCCCGGGGACCCGTCGGAAAGTCGCGAGGTGACCATGGCGAAGTTCGAACGTTCAGCCATCCTGAAGAAGTTTCGCACCATGGCCGCCAGGGGCGAGCCGATCGTCGGCGGCGGCGCCGGCACTGGTCTATCGGCCAAATGTGAGGAAGCCGGCGGGGTCGATTTGATCGTCATCTATAATTCCGGCCGCTATCGCATGGCCGGGCGCGGCTCGCTTGCCGGCATGATGCCTTATGGCGACGCCAACGCGATCGTTGTGGAAATGGCCGGCGAAGTGCTCCCGGTCGTCACGAGGACGCCGGTGCTGGCCGGCGTCAACGGCACCGACCCGTTCCGCGACATGGACCTTTTCCTGGACCAGTTGAAGGCGCTCGGCTTTGCCGGGGTGCAGAACTTTCCGACCGTCGGGCTGATCGACGGAGTCTTCCGCGCCAATCTCGAGGAAACCGGAATGTCGTATGCGCTGGAGATCGACATGATCGCCCGGGCGCGTGACAAGGACATGCTGACGACGCCCTATGTATTTAGCGAGAGCGAAGCCGCGGCGATGGCGATCGCAGGCGCCGACATCATCGTCTGCCATCTCGGCCTGACCACCGGTGGCGCGATCGGGGCGCACACCGCGCTGAAACTCGAAGACTGCCCGGAACAGATCGACACCTGGGCGGCAGCCGCACTCAGCGTCAATTCGGACATTCTGGTGCTGGCCCATGGCGGCCCGATCGCCGAGCCTGAAGATGCCGACTTCATCATGAAACACACGCGCAAGTGCCACGGCTTCTACGGCGCCTCCTCGATGGAGCGGCTGCCGGTGGAGCGGGCGCTGACGGAACAAGTTCGTAAATTCAAGGCGATCGGCGCGCGATAGCGCCGGGAGCAAAGGGAGGAAAAGATGTCGGGGACTCTGGTTGGCGAATTGATTCTCTGGCTGATCATCGCGATCGTCGTGATCGCCATCGTCGTCTACATCGTGAACTGGCTTTACCACCGTTCGTCGAAGGAAGTATCCTTTGTGCGAACCGGTCTGCTCGGCGAACGTGTCGTGATCAATGGCGGCGCGTTCGTGCTGCCGTTCATCCACGACTTTACGCCCGTCAACATGAACGTGCTGCCGATGGGCATCGTGCGGGCCAAGCATGACGCTGTCATCACCCGCGACCGCATGCGGATCGACATCGAGGCCGATTTTTACGTCCGCGTGCAGCCAACCCGCGAGGCGGTCGCCATTGCCGCCGCGACGCTCGGACGGCGCACGCTCGAACCCGAGCAATTGCACGCCCTGCTCTCCGGCAAATTCGTGTCCGCCATCCGTTCGGTGGCCGCCGAAATGACCATGGAGCAGATGCACGAGCAGCGCGGCGAGTACGTCATGCGGCTCAAGGCCGCCGCCGCCGAGGCGCTCGCCCAGAACGGGCTTGAGCTGGAGTCGGTCGCCATCACCGATCTCGATCAGACCGACCTGGAATATTTCAATCCGTCGAACCGGTTCGATGCCGAGGGCCTGACCCGCCTGATGGAGGACATCGAGGCCAAGCGCAAGCTGCGCAACGACATCGAACAGGATTCGATGATCAAGATCCGCACCCGCAACCTCGATGCCGAGCGCCAGGCGCTGGAGATCGAGCGCGAGAGCGAGACCGCCCGGCTCGAACAGGAACGTGACATCGAGATGCGCCGGGCGCTGCAGCGCACTGAAGTGGCGCGCGAGCGAGCACTTCGCGAGACCGAGGCCGAGCAGGCGCAGATTTCCGCCCGCGAAACCATCGAGAAGGCCCGCATCGCCAACGAGCAGGCGATCGCCGAAGCCCGTATCTCCTCCGAACGCGAGACACGGCACCGCGAGATCGAGCGCACCCGCGCGGTGGAAGAAAAGGAACTGCTCGCCCGCGAGGAAATCGAAAAGGCCAAGATCGCCAATCAGCGCGCGGTTGACACCGCCCGCATCGCCTCGGAGCGAGAAGTACGGCAGCGCGACATCGAGCGCACCCGGACGATCGAGGAAGCCGAGATCACGGCCCGCGAATCGGTCGAGAAGGCGCGTATCCAGCAGGATCGCGTCATCACTGATGCGCGGATCGCCAACGAGGAAGAAACCCGCAGGCGCGAGATCGAGCGCACCCGCAGCGTCGAGGAAGCCGAGATCGCGGCGCGCGAGGCGACCGAAAAGGCCCGCATCGCCCAGACCACGATCGTCAACCTCGAACGGATCGCCTCCGACGAGCGCACCCGGTCGCTGGAGATTGCACAGGTTCGCGCCATTCAGGAAGCCGAGATCGAGGCGCAGAAGGCGGTGGAAGCCGCACGGATCGCGCGAGAGCGGATGCTGGCAGCGGAGCGGATCGGCGCCGAGCACTCCACGCGCAAGCTGGAAATCGATCGCAACCAGGCGCTCGAAGTCGCAGGGATCGCCGCGCGCGAGGCAACGGAAGCCTCACGTATTGCCCAGGAAGAGCGCGTTCGCTCGCTCGAAATCGCGCGCAACCGCGCCATTGAGGAAGCCGATATCGCCTCGCGCGAAGCCATCGAGGCCGCGCGCATTTCCCAGGAGAAGGTGATCGCTGCCCAGCGTATCCGGGCCGAGAAGGAAACCCGGGGGCTCGAGATCGACCGCACCGAATCGATCGAGGCTGCCGAACTCAAGCGGCGCGATGCGATCGAACGGCGGCGTGTCGAGGTCGACCTCGCGCTCGAGGCCGAGCGCATCGCCTCGTCCAAGACCCGCGAAGTGCTCAACATCGACCAGAAGAAGGCGGTCGAGATCGCCGACGAAGAGCGCGTCATCGCGCTCGCCGCCAAGCGGTCCGAACGCATCGACGCCGACCGCCAGGTCAAGCAGGCCGAGATCAACGCCCGCAAGGAAGTCGAGACGTCAGATGTCTCCCGCGAACAGGCGCTCGAGACCGTACGGCTCGCCCGCCGCCGCGCGATCGAGCAGCTCGAAGTCGCTCGCGTCCAGGCGCTGCAGGAAGCCGAGATCGCCTCCCGCGAGGAAGTCGAGCGGGCCCGGATCGCCTCCGATCGCGGCCTCGACGAAGCGCGCGTCGGCCGCGAGCGCGATCTGCGCAAGCTGGAAGTCAATCGCGAGAGGGACGTCGAGACGGCGCTGATGGACAAGGCGATCGCCCTCTATCAGAAGTCGCTTGAAGAATCCGCCGCCAAGGTGGCGGCCGAGGATGCGCGCGTGGGGGCGACCGAGGCGGCCGAGCGCGTCGTCACCGCCCGCGACAGCGAAATCGCCAAGCGCCAGAAGACCATCGAGGTGCTGCTGGCGGAGAAGCGGGCCGAAGAGACGAAGATCGCGGCCGACGCCGAGCGCGTCCGCGCCGCCGTCGAAGCCGAGGCACAGCGGCTGCTCAACGAAGCCGAGAACGTGCTCACCGACCAGGCACGCTACTCGCTGTTCCGCCGCAAGCTGCTCGACCGCATCGAGGGCATCGTGCGCGAGAGCGTCAAGCCGATGGAGAAGATCGAGGGCATCCGCATCCTTCAGGTCGACGGGCTCAACGGCAGTGGCGGCGGCAACAATGGCGGCCGCAGCGCCACCGACGAGGTGATCGACTCGGCGCTTCGTTACCGGGTGCAGGCGCCGCTGATCGACTCGATCCTCGCCGATATCGGCGTCGAGGGCGGCAGCCTTGCCAGGATGCCCGGCCTGATCCGCGAAGCGCGCGACATGCAGGGCATCAAGGAAGCAGAAGCCCGCAAGGGCGGCCAGGGCAAGCCTGAAGGCAAGCCCGATGCGCCGCCTGCCGCCCCCGGCGAGCCCGCCCCCGAGCGTGGCCCGCGCAAGAAAGGTTAAGAGCACGCCATGGCCCGGGTCTACGTCTCCACCGTCGTCAACGCCCGCAACGACCGCGTCTGGGCGCGCGTGCGCGACTTCAACGGCATGCCGAACTGGCATCCTGCGATTGCGGAAAGCCGCATCGAGGGCGGCGAGCCCGCCGACAAGATCGGATGCGTGCGGGATTTTCGCCTGCGCAACGGCGATCGCATCCGGGAAAAGCTGCTCGGGCTCTCCGACTACGACATGCTCTGCACCTACTCGATCCTGGAGTCGCCGATGGGGGTCGAGAACTACGTCGCGACCCTGCGGCTGACGCCGGTGACCGACGGCGACCAGACCTTTCTCGAATGGACCGCCGAGTTCGACTGTGCGCCCGAGCGCGAGAACGAGCTCGTCAGCAATATCGGAACCGGCGTGTTTCAGGGCGGTTTTGACGCGCTCAAGCGCGCCTTCGGAGGCTAGCGTGCCGCACATCGTCAAAAGCACCATCCTCGACGCGCCGACTGGCGCGGTCTGGAATGTGCTGCGCGATTTCAACGGCCACGACCGCTGGCACCCGGCGGTGGCGACCAGCGCCATCGAGCGCGCGCAGGCCTCCGACAAGATCGGCTGTATCAGACGCTTCAAGCTGCAGGACGGCTCGGAGCTGCGCGAGCAGCTGCTGGCGCTGTCGGACCTCGAACAGACCTTCAGCTATTGCCTGCTCGATACGCCGATCCCGATGTTCAACTATGTCGCCCATGTCCGCCTGTTGCCGGTCACCGATGGCGACCGCACCTTCTGGCATTGGGAATCCCGGTTCAACACGCGACCTGCAGATGCCGAGCGGCTGACGCAGATGGTCGCGGAACAGATCTATCAAGCCGGCTTCGATTCCATTCGCCGGCACCTGAAGGAGGCCGCATGAAAGCGGAGGCGAAGCCATGCCCGTCACGGTGAAGACGTTCGCGAGTTTTGGCGAGGCCGCGTCGGCGCTGTCGTCCGATCGCGGCGCGCGCTATCTCGGCGGCGGCACGCTGGTCATGCGCGCCCTCAACGAGGGCGACATCTCGATCTCGACCGTCGTGCGTGCGACCGATCAGGCGCTCTCCCGCATCGACGTGGCGAGCGCACGCGTCACGATCGGCGCTGGCGTGACCTTCGCCAGGATCCTGGCCGAACGTGATCTCGCCTTTCTGCACGCCCCCGCCCGTTCGATCGGCGGACCGGCGGTGCGCAACATGGGCACGGTCGGCGGCAATTTGTTCGCGCCCAGCCCCTATGGCGATTTCACCGTCGCGCTGTTGGCCCTCGACGCGACCGTCTCCGTGCAGGGCGGGCTCGGCGCCCGCGACATGCCGATCGAGGAATTCCTGCAATCCCGCGAACGTCAGAGCGGCGCGCTGGTGCTTGCCGTCTCCTGTCAGCGGCCTGCGAGCGCCGACGCCTTCCGCTATCGCAAGATCGCCCGCATCAAGCCGAAGGGCGGCTCGGTGATCACGCTGGCGGCGCACCTTCCGGCGGGCGGAGGTCGCATATCCGGTGCGCGCATCGCGCTCGGCTCGATGGCGGCGACGCAGATACGCGCAAGGGCCGCCGAGCGCGCCCTGGAAGGACGCTCGCTCGACGATGCGGCGATCAGCGCCGCCGCAGCAGCCGCAACGGAGGGCATATCGCCCGCCGACAACGCCCTTGGCAGCGCCTGGTATCGCCGCGAGATCGTCGGCGTTCATCTTCGCCGCCTGCTGTCCGGCCAGGAGTAAGCAAGTCATGACCAAGACCGCCCTCCAGTTTCGTCACAACGGCCGCGACGTCGCGCTGTTCGTCGACGGCGGCGTCAATCTGCTGGTCGCGCTGCGTGAATCGATCGGCGACATGACGCCGAAATTTGGTTGCGGCCAGGGTGGTTGCGGCGCCTGCAGCGTGCTGATCGACGGCGAACTGCATCTCTCCTGCCTGACGCTGGCGGAAACCGCAAACGGCCGCTCGATCGAAACGCTCGACGGAATGAAGGACGGGCCGAACCTGCATCCGCTGCAGCGCGCCTTCATGGAGCAATTCGCGGCGCAGTGCGGCTACTGCACCCCGGGCATGCTGATGGCGGCGAAGGCGCTGCTCGATCGCAATCCCACGCCGACCCGCGCCGAAGTCGTCGAGGCGATCTCGGGCAATATCTGCCGCTGCACCGGCTACGAGCCGATCATCAATGCCGTCCTCGCCGCCGCCACGGGCGGCCGCGCCCGCGCCTGAAGGAAACGACCATGCTGGAATTGCGCAAGGACATCTTCGCCGACGAGCGCGACGATAATTTGAAAGAGATCGGAAAGGGCACGCAGCGCCAGGACATGCTCGGCCATGTCACGGGCACCTCGACCTATTTCGACGACCATAAGCTGCAGGGCATGCTCCATCTCAAGGTACTACGCAGCCCGCACGCCCATGCGCGCCTGCGCCGGATCGATACGACGGAAGCGGAACGCGCGCCGGGCGTTCGCCGCATCGTTCGCGGCGCCGACGTGCCGGTCAATCTCAACACGCTGCTCAGCCTGATCAACTTCGGCAAGGACGACGAGCCGTCTCTGGCGGTCGACAAAGTGCGGTACAAGGGCGAGCCGATTGTCGCCATCGTCGCCGACAGTCCGCGGGAAGCATATGAGGCGCTCGCGAAAGTGCGCGTCGATTATGAACCACTGCCCGCAGTGTTCGACGTCGAGGAAGCGCTGAAATCGGGCGCGCCCGTCGTCAACGAGACCTACCCCAAAAACACCTTCATCTATCACGACGTCTACGATCACCAGAAGCTGCGGTTCGGCGACGTCGAGCGCGGCTTCGCCGAAGCGGATCACGTTCTCGAACAACGCTATCAGATGTCGCCGATCGAGCACGCGCCGACCGAAACCAACGGTTCGATCGCAGCCCCCGACACCAACGGCCGCTATGTCGTCTACACCTCGACGCAGGCCTTGTTCTTCTCGCTCGATACCTGCGCCAAAATCCTCGACGTTCCCTCCAACACCTTCCACTTCATGCGGCGGCACCGTCGGCGGCGGTTTTGGCGGCAAGGTCGACACGCTCACCGAACCGCTCGCCATTCTCGGCGCGATGCTGACCGGGCGCCCGGTGCGCTATCAGCTCGGCCGTGAGGAGGAAATGCAATTCGGCTCGCCGCGCGGCGCCGAGCGCATCTACATCAAGGACGGTGTGATGCGCGACGGCCGTATCGTCGCACGCAAGATCCGCGCCTATTTCGACAGCGGCGCCTATACCCGGCTTTCCAGCTACGCCGTTGTCAAATGTGCGGCCCACCTGCCCGGCCCCTATACGATTCCCAACGTCCATGGCGACATCTATTGCGTGTTCACCAACCGGACTCCGGCGACCGCCATGCGCGGCTTCGGCGTCACGGCGATGGACTTTGCGCTCGAATGCCAGATGGACAAGCTCGCGCATCTGGTCGGCATCGACCCGATGGAATTTCGCATCCTCAACGCCTATCGCGATGGCGACATGAAGGCACACCGGCGCGAGGCGAAAAACACCGCGTTGATCGAATGCGTCCAGGTCGCCGCCGAAAAGGCCAAGTGGCCGCTTCGCGAAGAGGTCAAGCGCATGTCGTCGCGCACGGATGGCGGCGGCACCCGGGCGACCATATCGCCGACGCCGCGCGAGCCGGCTCCGCAGCGCGTCGCCGCTTCGCAGCAGCGAACCGCCTACGACCGTGCGCCGCCAGCAACGATCCAGCCACCGCCGCCCGCGCCGACGCCCCCTCCCCCGCGGCCATCAGCGCCGTCGCATGGCGCTGCCCGTTTCTCCTCCGTCTTCGGCACCAGGAGGCGTTGACCATGGCAAGACATCGCGGACGCGGCATCGCGTCGATCAACTATCCCATCGGCATGAACCTTGGCGGCGACCCCAGCCAGGCGCTGGTTCACTCCAATCCCAGCGGCAAGTTCACGGTGTCGCTGTCATCGATCGATCTCGGCCAGGGCATGAAGTCAGTGACGCGGCAGATCTGCGCGGAGACGCTCGGCGTGCCCGTGGAAGACGTCTATGTCGATACCGCGGATTCCGACACCGGGCCGCACTGCATGGGCTCGTTCGCCTCGCGCGGCACGCATCGCGTCGGCAACGCCGTGATGGCGGCGGCCAAGGAGGCGCGCGGCGTCATGATGGAAGCGGCCGCCGAGGAACTGGAGGTCAACGCCGCCGATCTCGATACGGATGGCCGCGGCAATATCCACGTCAAGGGCGCGCCGCACCGCTCGATCTCGACCAAGGACGTCGCCATTGCCGCGCAGTTCAAGCAAGGCAAGACGATCTCGGGGCGCGGCATCTTTCTGGTGCCGCTGTCGGAGGTCAATCCCGAGACCGGCGAGATGTCGCCGGCCACCTGCTACGCGCACGCCTGCCTGGTCGCCGAGGTCGAGGTCGACGACGAAACCGGCGAGGTCGCGATGGTGCGCATGGACAGCGCGTATGAACTGGGCCGCGCGCTCAATCCGCGCCTCGTCGAGCAGCAGCTCGTCGGCGGGGCGTGGATGGGTATCAGCCACGCGCTGTTTGAAACGCCCGAGCCTTATTATCCCGATCCGGCGCACGGCCCGCGCGACTTCGTCGAATATCTGATGCCCGGCCCCGGTGACATCTGCCCGCATGATATCGCCGTGCTGGAACGCCCCGCGGCCGACGGACCGTTCGGCGCCAAGGGCCCCGGGGAGATGTGCGCCAATCCGGTGCTGCCCGCGGTTGCCAACGCGATCTTCAACGCCGTCGGTGTGCGGATGGATGAATTGCCGATCACGCCGGAAAAAGTCCTGCGGGCGATCAAGGCCCAGGGCGGCGCACGGCCACAGGCGAGGCGCTGAGGCAGCAGCATGGCGGTTCGCGGCAACATCGTCGGCATCGACAGCCCCGAGGCGCTCGAACGGGCGTTGCGGACGGCGTATTACCTCGCGGACGACGGCCTCGCGACGGCGGCCTATCTTGGGCTGGCGCTCGGCAAGCCGTTGTTGCTCGAAGGCTCGCCCGGTGTCGGCAAGACCGAAGCCGCAAAAGCCATCGCCGCCGTGCTCGGCCGCCGCCTGATCCGCCTGCAATGCTATGAGGGCATCGATGCATCGGCCGCCCTCTACGAGTGGAACTATCCGCGCCAGATGCTCGCGATCCGGCAGGCCGGTGAGGAAAGCATCGACATCTATGGCGAGACTTTTCTGATCGAGCGGCCGATGCTGGCGTCCCTTCGCGCGCCTGATTCAACCGTGCTGCTGATCGATGAAATCGACCGTGCCGACCAGGAGTTCGAGGCGTTCCTGCTCGAATTCCTTTCGGACTTCCAGATTTCGATTCCCGAGCGCGGAACGGTCCGCGCGGCGGAGCGTCCCGTCGTCGTGCTGACCTCGAACCGCACCCGCGACCTGCACGAGGCGCTGCGCCGCCGCTGCGTCTATCACTGGATCGATTATCCCACCGCCGAGCGCGAGGCGCGCATTGTGATGATGCGAGCATCGAGCGTCGCCGAAGCAACCGCACGCGCCGTTGTCGCCGCCGTCGGCAGGCTGCGGCGCGAACCGCTGAGCAAGGCGCCGGGCATTGCAGAGGCGGTGGACTGGGCCGAAGCGGCCACGCTGCTGCACGAGCGCGGCGCCCGCTGGCCCGATGCCTTCAAACGCTCGATCGGCGTCGCGCTGAAGGACGAGGAAGACCTCACCTTCATCTCCGGCCGGCTCGACGCCCTGCTCGCGGAGGCTGCCGCGTGAGCGACGAACTTCAGCTACCACACGCGGCCCGTGTCTTCGTGTCCTTTGTCGCGCTCATGCGCATCAATGGTTTCGCCGTGGCGCCGGAACAGACAACGGCGTATCTCGCGGCGATCGAGCTATTGGGACCGCGCAGCATGGATGCCATCCGCCTCGCGGGGCTGGCGACGCTCGCCCCGCCGCCCGAGCGGCGCGCGACCTACGACCGGCTGTTCGACATCCATTTCCTCGGCAGCGAAGCGATCGACCATGCGGGCGCGGAGGACGAGGAAGTCGTTCGCCTGCAGGAGGAAGGCCGCGGCGAGGACGAAACGCTGCTGGCCGACGAAGCCAACGAGTCCGGACTTGCGGCTGCCCGCGCCGAGGCGCTGGTCGAACGCCGCTTCGCAGTGAGCGCGACCGGCGATGCCTTGCGCAGACTGTCGCGCGAGGCCCCGGCCCGACTGCCGCGGCGGCGCGGCCATCGCCGCATGCGCGCACGACGCGGCCCGTGGGCCGATCTGCGCCGCACCTTGCGCGAAAGCGTTCGCAACGACGGCGAGGTGCTGCGGCTCGGACGGCTGAAGCGACGCGCCCGGCCGCGCAAGGTTTTGTTGCTGATCGACGTCTCCGGTTCGATGAAGGGACGCACCGAAGACAACATGAAGCTCGCGCATGCGCTGTCGCACGCAGCGCCCAATGTCGAGGTCTTCACGTTCGGCACGCGTCTCACCCGTGTCACCCGCGCACTCCGTCTCAAGCGCCGCGAACAGGCGCTGTCCGCCGCCGCCCATCTGGTCAGCGACTGGGACGGCGGCACCCGCATCGGCGATGCGCTGCAGGCGTTTCTGGCGGTGCCGAGATTCGGCAGCTACGCCCGCGGCGCCGCCGTCGTCGTCGTCTCCGACGGGCTGGAACGCGGCGATTCTTCCGCGTTGCGTGACGCGACCCTGAAATTATCGAGACGCGCCTGGCGCGTGAGCTGGCTGACGCCGCTCGCCGCCGGTCCCGGCTTCCAGCCACAGACCGAAGCGCTGATCGCGATCCGCCGTTTCGTGGATGATCTGGTCGACGGCGGAACAACCGCCGCGATCGTCTCGCATGTGCTCTCGCTCGCACAAAGGAAGGCCGCGTGACCGAACTCGTCGATGCCCATCACCACATCTGGCGTCAGGCCGACTTGCCCTGGCTTGTTGGACCGATGCAGCCGCGCATCTTCGGCCCCTACGAGCCGATCCGGCGTGATTATCCGATCCAGGAATATCTCGATGATCTCGCCGGCTCCGGAGTAACGCGGTCGGTCTATGTGCAGACCAATTGGGCCAACGACCGCTTCGAGGACGAAACCGCCTGGGTGCAGCAGACCGCCAAGGACCACGGCTGGCCGCACGCCATCGTCTCCTATGCCGATTTCAATGTCGACGATGTCCGTCCGCAACTCGATCGTCTGGCGCGCTATCCCTTGGTGCGTGGCGTGCGCATGCAATTGCACTGGCATGAAAATCCGCTCTATCGCTTTGCGGCGCGGCCGGACCTCTGCGCCGACCCGAAGATCCAGCGTAACGTCGCGCGGCTCGCCGAGTACGGCTTCAGCTTCGACCTCCAGGTGTTCGCGCCGCAGATGGTTGACGCCGTCGGGCTCGCCGAATCCTGTCCTGATGTGACCTTCATCCTGCAGCACGCCGGTATGCTGGAAGACCTCGCGCCAGAAGGGCGCTCCGCCTGGCGTGCCGGCATGACCCGGCTCGCGGCCTGCCCCAATGTCGTCTCAAAACTTTCCGGCCTCGGCACCTTCATCCACCGCAACGATCCGGCGCATGTATTCGATGTGCTCACCGACACGGTGACGATCTTTGGCGCCGACCGCTGCCTGTTCGGCTCCAATTTTCCGATCGAAAAACTTTGGACCAGCTATCGTGAACTGGTGGACGCCTATCTCGCCGCGACCGCACACCTTCGCGCGGATCAGCGCGATGCCATTCTGAGAGCAACAGCCGTGCGTGTTTATCGGCTGGAAACATAAACGAACAAGAGAATTCGGGGAGAGAGACATGCCGCTTGAAATCAAGATTTTGGACTATGGCGATATCGAACTGGAGTCGAGCTTTCTCGTGCTCGGCCGCGATTGCGGCCGGACCCGCCGTGTCCTGACGCTCGGCTTTCTGATCACCGGCGGTCCTTATCCGGTCGTGGTCGACACCGGCTACCGCTCCAACCAGATCATGGAAACGCTGGGCATGCGTGGGCTGCAGTTCCACGAGAACATGATCGAGAACCAGCTCGCGCGCCACGGCGTGCGCATGGGCGACGTCCGCTATGTCTGCCACACCCATCTGCACATCGACCATGCCGGCAAGGACGATCTGTTTCCGATGAACACGACGGTCGTGCTCAACCGCAAGGAGCTGGAATATTCCGTCTCCGGATTGATGCACCCGCAATATCCGGCGCCCGACATCAAGCACCTGATCGACCGCCTGCACACCAAGAGCGCGCTGCGCTTCCTCGATCTCGAACTGACCGGCCCGATCGAACTGATGCCCGGCGTCTATTGCGATGCCGCCAACGCCCACACCGAAGGCTCGATGAACATCCATGTTCATACGGCTGACGGCATCGCCACCATCTGTGGCGACGTGATCTATGACTTCAACGACCAGATCGTCACCCCCTTCCACGAGATCCACGACGCCGAGCCGCGCACCACCGGCAATCACGGCACCAGCAAACGCGCGGAAAAGGCGGCGATCAAAAAACTCCTGAGCAGTTCACGCTATCTGCTCCCGGTCCACGACCGCCCGGCCAAGATCGAGGGCGGCGTGGTGGTCGGCCGGCTGCACGATCAGGTGCCTGGCCCCGTGGTCCAGAGCCTGCCCCAGCGCAACTGGTTCCCGGCCTGAGCGCCGAGAAAAGGACAGACCGATGACGCATGTCACGCTGCGCCCGGAATTCGAAACCCTGATCGATCCTTACGCGCCGGTCGGCCAGGTAGGCACCGGTTTTGATTTCACGGAGGGGCCGATCTGGCATCCGGTCCATCACTATCTGCTGTTCTCGGATATGCCCGGCGATGTGCGCCGGAGATGGGATGCCAAGCGTGGCGTTGTCGAGACCAAGCGTCCTTCGAACAAATGCAACGGCATGACCTATGACGCCGAGCTCAATCTCATTGTCTGCGAGCATGCCACCTCGTCCTTGATCCGCGAGCGGCCCGACGGAAGGCGCGAGGTGATTGCCTCGCATTTCGAAAATCAGGAACTCAACAGTCCGAACGATGTCTGCGTGCATTCGAGCGGCGCGATCTATTTCAGCGATCCCTGGTATGGCCGCATGCCGGTCTACGGCGTCGAGCGGCCACGCCAGCTCGGCTTCCAGGGCGTTTACCGCGTTCCACCCGGCGGCGGCCCGCCAAAGCTCGTCGTCGACCGTCACCTGTTCGACCAGCCCAACGGCCTCTGCTTCTCGCCCGACGAGCGCCTGCTTTATGTCAACGACACCACGCAGGCGCTGGTCCGCGCCTTCGACGTCGAGGCCGACGGTTCGCTCGCCAATGCGCGCGTCTTCGCCAGCGGCATCCGTTCCGAGCTCGAACCCGGCCTGCCCGACGGCATGAAGTGCGACCATCGCGGCAACATCTGGGTCACGGCGCCCGGCGGCGTCTGGGTCTATTCGCCCGCCGGTGAATTGCTCGGCAAGGTTCGCGCGCCCGAACTCGTTGCCAACCTCACCTGGGGTGGGCCTGATTTTCGCACGCTCTATCTGACCGCGACACATTCGGTCTATGCGCTGCCGGTCAAGGCGGGACCGCGCCACGAACCCTATATGAGCAGCCGGGCTTCGACGGGCCCCGATAGGACCTCCGCCCCGCCTGCCGCACCTCAATTGGCGGGCGGCGACATGCAGTTCGATCCCCGGCGCTGCGCGATGATCATTCAGGATCTGCAGAACGACGTGATCATGGACGGCGGCGCGTTTTCTGACTCCGGCGCTCCCGCCCATGCGCGCCAGCAACGCGTGATCGACAATGTCCGCCGGCTCGCCGAGGCAGCCCGGGCGCGCGGCGTCGTCATCATCCATGTCTGGTTCGTCGTCGAACAGGGCGCGCCCGGCGTTACGCTCAATGCACCGCTGTTCGAAGGGCTGGTCGACAGCGGCGCCATGGTGCGCGGAAGCTGGGGTGCTGCGCCCGTTCCCGGGCTGGAGCCGCGCGCCGGCGATTTCGTCGTCGAGAAAATGCGGATGAGCGCCTGGGAAGGCACGAAGTTGGAAACCATCCTCAAGGCAACCGGCCGTGACATGATCATCAACACCGGCGCCTGGACCAACATGTCGATCGAGCACACCGCCCGCACCGGCGCCGACAAGGGCTACTTCATGATCGTGCCTGAAGACTGCTGCTCGACCATGAACGCGGACTGGCACAACGCCTCCATCAACTTTGCGATGCAGAACGTGGCCGTGGTGACCAATGCCGATGCGGTCATCAGGGGATTGGGATGAACAGAGTGCGGCCATGCCCAAACTCTTTCACCTGAGCTGCTCGCCGCGCGCGGACTCGGAATCCTCCGCCGGCGCGAAGGTCTTTGTTGACCGCTTCCGCCAGGCACGGCCGGACTGGGACATCGACGTGATGAACCTGTGGCGGGATCACATGCCGGAGTTCGAGGGTTATGTACTGGAGGCCAAATATGCCCGCATCGGCGGGCGAGCCTTCACGGATTCGCAGCGCGATGCGTTTGCAGTCACAGAGCGCATCGCTCTCCGCTTCGCGCTCGCCGACCGCGTGCTGATTTCGACGCCGATGTGGAATTTTGGCATTCCCTACAAGCTGAAACAATGGATCGACGTCATCACGCAGCCTGGGCTGGCGTTCCGGTTCGATCCGGCGCAAGGCTACCTGCCGCTATTCAAGGACCGGCCGACGGTCGTCATCCTGGCGAGCGGCAGCGATTTCATCACCGGCATGAACCGCGGCCGCATCGACATGGCGACACCCTATCTGCGCGAGGCGCTCCGCTTCATCGGCGTCAGCGACGTGCGTTTCGTGCCGATCGGACCGACCACCGGGCCGGCGGAGCCGATCCGGTCAGCACGCGAAGGTGCGCATCGGCGGCTGGCCGAGATGGCCGCGCGATTCTGATCCACGGGCTTGGCGGAACCGGAACATTTGCGGCAATATCGCGCTTATCCGGCTGCGCCGAAGGAGGACTCAGTTGAAGTGCTACGAGCTGCAGGGACCGAACGGAATCGATGGACTTGCCCTCGTCGACAAGCCCGTGCCGGAGCCCGGTGCGGACGAGGTGCTGGTTCAGCTCAAGGCGGCAACGCTGAACTATCGCGACCTTCTCACCGTAAAGGGTGGCTATGGCTCGCGTCAGAAATTTCCGCTCGTGCCGGTGTCCGACGGTGCCGGCGTGGTCGAGCGGGTCGGCCACGATGTGCGGGAATTCGCAGCCGGCGACCGCGTCATCGGCAGCTTCTTCGAAAGCTGGCTCGGCGGCGAACCCAGCGAAGCAAAGATGCGCAGAGCCCTCGGCGGCTCGGTGGACGGCGTGCTTAGCGAG
The DNA here is from genome assembly GCF_054059515.1 of Bradyrhizobium sp. URHC0002. Taxonomy (NCBI): domain Bacteria; kingdom Pseudomonadati; phylum Pseudomonadota; class Alphaproteobacteria; order Hyphomicrobiales; family Nitrobacteraceae; genus Bradyrhizobium; species Bradyrhizobium sp. URHC0002. Next base: position 8,901,851 of record NZ_JBSSCF010000001.1, read on the forward strand.
TATCGGATCTTTCCGAAGCACGCGCTGGTCAGAACGCCGGAGCACCTCAGCGACGTCGAAGCCGCTGCGTTACCCTGCGCCGGGGTCACGGCATGGAGCGCGGTGATAAAACTCGGCGGCGTGAAGCCCGGACAGACCGTACTGACACAAGGCACCGGCGGGGTATCCCTGTTCGCCATTCAGTTCGCCAAGATGTGCGGCGCGCGCGTCATCGCCACTTCATCCAGCGACGCGAAAATCGAACGTCTGAAGACGCTCGGCGCCGACTTCACATTGAACTACAAGGCGACACCCGACTGGGGAAAGAAGGCCCGCGAGTGGAGCGGCCACGGCGTCGACCTGGTCGTCGAGGTCGGCGGGGTCGGCACGCTGAACGAATCGATCAGGGCGACCAGGATCGGCGGCACGATCGCCTTTATCGGCGTGCTCGCGGGTCCGCCGCCGTCCGACTCGCGATTGCCATTGATGGTCATGCAGCAGCAACGGCTGCAGGGTGTCACCGTCGGATCGGTCGAGGATCTCAAGGCGATGGCGGATGCCATCGCGGCAAGCCGCATGAGGCCGGTGATCGACAGAACGTTCCGTTTCGATCAGGCCAGGGACGCGTTTGCACACATGGAGAGCGGCGCGCATTTCGGGAAGGTGGCGATCGAGATCGACTGAAGTGCGATCAGCGTCCAATCCGAAGGGCCCGTGAAGACGGCGCGCTGCCTCAGTAAATGGCACAAATGAGGGGCGAATCAGTCATGCAACCAAACGTTGTTCATTTTCACGTTTAGTTCATGCTTCCCCATTAGGCTAGTTGATCGGCGAAGTCGTCACACCAATTTTTCTTGGTATCAGGAAAGACTGAAATGATCGGCGAGGAGCAGCACGATTTTTACAAAGTCAATTCTCTAACCAATCTGGACACGGCGTCGCCTGTCGAGGGCACGGTTGTTTGGGATGCGCCGCGCTCCTTGTGGAATGGCGCAATGCTGCTTGGGGCCATCGTCCTCGGTCCACTTACATTTTCGTGGAGCGCCTTGGCGGTCTTTCTGATCACGGCCGGTGTCACGCTTTGCGCCGGTCACTCCGTCGGCTTCCACCGGCGCCTCATCCACCGCAGCTTCGAGTGTCCCAAATGGCTGGAGCGGACGCTGGTCTGGCTCGGTACGGCGGTCGGCATGGGTGGGCCGTTGTGGACCATTCGCGTGCACGACAGCCGGGATTGGGCACAGCGCCAGGCCGATTGTCATCCATTCCTCGCGCACCGGGCAGGCTTCTGGCTGGATGGCCTGCTCTATCTCCATGGCCGCCTGGTTCTGAAGCGCCCCCCCGGTTTCGATCCCGGCCCGGGAATTGGCGACGATCCCTTCTATCGGTTCCTCGATCGCACCTGGATGTTGCAGCAGATTCCGATCGCTCTCGTTTTGTATTGGCTGGGCGGGTGGCCGTTTGTGGTGTGGGGCGTCTTTGTACGCGTCGCTGCCTGCACGACGATGCATTGGGGAATATCCCATTTCGCGCACACGCAGGGAGAGCAGGACTGGACCGTCGACGGCGCGGTGGTGCAAGCCCATAACGTGTCGTTGATGGCCATTCCGACGATGGGAGAGAGCTGGCACAATAACCACCACGCCTTTCCGGGCTCCGCGCGGCACGGTCTCTATCCCGGCCAGATCGATCTCGGCTGGGAGTTCGTGAGGCTGCTGCGCGCCCTTGGCTTGGCGTGGAATGTTCAGGTGCCCGCGGAGCTGCCGCCGCGCCCTGGAATAAGCCCGGTACACGCCCGCTCGCTTTCAATCTGCGCGCCCGGCCAGGCGGAAATTTCTGGAATCCGATCGTGACCACGGCTGCCGAGGCCCTCGCCGCTTATTATGCGGCGAATGGCATCGAGGCTGACCCGGCACGCGCTGCGACATGGATTTGCAGGATAGGCCCGGCGTCGATTGAATTTCCAAACTGGAAGTGGCGGCGAGACGCCGTCACGCGGCACGACCTTCACCACATTCTCACCGGCTATCCCTGCACGATGACGGGAGAGATGCAGATGGCGGCCTGGGAATTTGCCGCCGGACGCTACCGCCATTGGGCTGCGACGCTGTTCTGCCTGCCCCTGGCGCTGATGGGTTTCATATGGGCCCCACGGCGAACCACGCTGGCGTTCAAAAAGGGTCTCACCTCGACAAGTCTCTATGGCTCCGAACTCGACCTCGACAAGCCGCTCGCAGCGTTGCGAGCGAAAGTCGTGACGCCTCCTGCAGAAACCCCATGATCGAACGCGCACCATCCTGATAGCGAATCGTGCACGCGTTACGGCAGCCCACGGTAAATTCGATCAGTGCTGCGCGCGGTCGCCTGGATCGCCATTGCCGGACAAAACCCGAGCCGCGCCGCCGGTACCGCGTCGGAAGGCCTCGATTGCGATTGGATGAACCGCGGCATCCAAAAATGGCAGCATCTGGTCACATGCAACTCTTGCTGGTTCCAGCAATTGCTTCCGCCGCCATTAAGCTTTAAATTCCCGCTATTCGCCTCGTCGAAAATCGGGCGCCGCCCGGCGCTCGCGAGAGCTCAACGGGATTACAACCGGCTAGGGGTCGCCGCCTGACGAAAGCTTGAGGCCTGCCCCTTCTATGGCGAGACATGTGAACCGGCTGTGAGCGAGACCGCCAGCGCGAGAAATGATGCCGCCCGCGCGGAAGTAGCCGGATGGAATGAACGATGACCGAAGACAAGAGCAAATTGCTGAGATCGCTGACCATCGATCGCAGCGCCAACAAGGCGGAGCGATCGGGTAGCCGCTGGCTGCCGATCTCGGCTGCGATTGTCGCCTGCGTCGTCGCATTCGCCGCCTTTGGCGCTTACGAGCTCCGCAGGCCGGACCCGCCCAAGGAGACCGCATCGCAGATCGCACAACAGTCCCCCGCGCAGCCACAGACCCCTCAGCAGCCTGCCACGAATAACAAGACGGCCGGCAATCTGGCGGCCTCCGGCTATGTGGTGGCGCGCCGCAAGGCGACCGTTGCGGCCGAGATCACCGGCAAGGTGGTCGAGGTCTTCATCGACGAAGGCATGACGGTGACCGAGGGTCAGGTCGTCGCGCGGCTCGACAGCGTGCTTGCCGAAAGGGACTACGAGCTGGCCCGTTCGCGCGTCGAAACGGCCGATGCCGCGGTCGCCGCGATCACCGCCGATCTGGAAGACGCGACCCGGATCATGTCGCGGGTACAAACGCTCTCGCAGAAGAATTTCGCGACCGAAGCCGACCTGACCAAGGCGCAGGCCCGGGTCGGTGTGCTCAGCGCGCAATTGCGTCAGGCCCAGTCGCAATTCGAGACTGCCAAGATCGACGCCAAGCGCAGCGCCTCGATGCTCGACAAACATCAGATACGGGCGCCGTTTGCCGGCGTCGTCGTCGACCGCAGCGCACAGCCCGGCGAGATGATTTCACCGATGTCGGTCGGCGGCTACACCCGCACCGGCATCTGCACCATCGTCGACATGGATTCCATCGAGATCGAAGTCGACGTCAACGAAGCCTTCATCGGCCGCGTCGTGCCCGGCGGCGCCGTCAATGCGATGCTGGATGCCTATCCGGACTGGACCATTCCCGCCTCTGTTATCGCGATCGTGCCGACCGCGAACCGCGAGAAGGCCACGGTCAAGGTGCGCATCCGCTTCGAAAAGAAGGACCCGCGCATCCTGCCCGACATGGCGGTGAAGGTGAACTTCCTGGCTGACGCCAAGGCAAAGGGCACCGCCGAGACCACCGCCGCGAACTAGCCTCCAGCCGGAATCCCAAAAGGAGACAAGCGTGACAGCCGAACAACCGATGGTTCGCCTTACCGGCGTAGCTAAGCGTTTCACCAAGGGCAAGGAAACGATCTCGATCTTCGATCATCTCGATCTGGCTATACCCCGCGGCGATTTCATCGCGGTCATGGGGCCGTCCGGTTCGGGCAAGACCACGCTGCTCAACCTGCTCGGCGGCATCGACCGCGCCGACGCCGGCGAGATTGCGGTTGCGGACCAGCGCATCGATGGTCTCTCCGAGGGCGAACTCGCCGCCTGGCGCGCCGCCAATATCGGCTTCATCTTCCAGTTCTATAATCTGATGCCGATGCTGACCGCGGCGCAGAACGTCGAACTGCCGCTGCTGCTCACCAAGTTGAACCGCAAGGAGCGCGCCGAGCGCGTTCATACCGCGCTTTCCGTGGTTGGCCTCGCCGACCGCACCAAGCACCGTCCGCGCGAAATGTCGGGTGGCCAGCAGCAGCGCGTGGCGATTGCGCGCGCCATCGTCTCGGATCCGAACTTGCTGCTGTGCGACGAACCGACCGGCGATCTCGACCGGCAATCCGCCGACGAGATCCTTTCGATCCTGCAGCTGCTCAATGGCGAACTCGGCAAGACCATCGTGATGGTGACGCACGATCCTGCCGCGGCAAACTACGCCAAGCGTGTCCTGCATCTCGACAAGGGCCGTTTCGTCGAACGGGAGCTTGCCGCGTGAACGACTTCGACCTGGTCCGGAAAAACCTGTTCCGCCGCAAATTGCGCGCCAGCCTGATGATCGTGTCGATCCTGATCGCCTTCATGATCTTCGGCGTGCTCGCCGGATTCCATCGCGCCTTCACCGTGGGCGAGGATCGCGCCGCCGCGGACCGCATGATCACCGTCAACAAGATCAACTTCACCCAGCCGATGCCGATCGCATATTTCAACCGCGTGAAAGCGGTCGAGGGTGTCCGGCAGGTGACCTTCGCCAACTGGTTCGGTGGCTATTATCAGGACCCGAAGAACTTCGTCATGTCGCTCGCGATCGAGCCAACCACCTATTTCGACGTCTACCGCAACGAATTCGACGTTCCGCCTGAGCAGCTTCAGGCCTTCATGCGCGACCGCGGCAGCGCGGTGGTCGGCGAAAAGCTGGCGCAGAAATGGGGCTGGAAGGTCGGCGATCGCATTCCCATTCAGAGCAACATCTTCAGCCAGAAGAGCGGCGGACACACCTGGGACCTCACCATCGCCGGCATCGTCAAGGGCAAGGTCGAGCATGTCGACACCAACTTCCTCTTGTTCCAGTACGCCTATTTCGACGAGACCCGCAGCTTCGGCAAGGACACCATCGGCTGGATGATCCTGCAGACCACCTCGCCCGACAACAACGATCACGTGGCGAAAGCGATCGATGCGATGTTCGCCAATTCCACCGCCGAGACCTCGACCGACACCGAAAAGGCGTTCGGCAAGGCGTTCGTGGCGCAGTTCGGCAACATCGCGCTGATCGTATTTCTGGTGGTGGGCGCCGCCTTCGTCACCATCCTGATGATCGTCGGCAATACGATGGCGTTGTCGATCCGCGAGCGCACCCGCGAGATCGGCGTGTTGAAGACGCTCGGATTTTCAGGCCCGCGGATCCTGGCGATGGTGCTCGGCGAGTCCGTGCTGCTGGCCCTGCTCGGCGGCGTGCCGGGGCTTGCGATTGCGGCGCTGATCGCCATGGCCCTGCGCGCGAGCCTCACCAACATCGCGCCCGCCTTTGCGGTATCGCCGACGATCATTCTGCAGGGGCTGGCGCTAATGATCGCACTGGGACTGATCACGGGGATCATTCCGGCGCTCAACGCCATGCGGCTCAAAATTGCAACCGCGCTGGGACGGGGATAGGCATGCGTTCGCTTTGGCTTCAAGTCGCGGCGGTCACCGCCATCAACCTCAAGAGCATTGCGCAGCGGCGCTGGCTCTCGCTCTCGACGGTGATCGCGATCGCGCTTGTTGTGATCGTGCTGCTCGCCTTCCTGGCGATGGCCAACGGCTTTCAGCGCACCATCGCAGGCGCAGGCGCCGATGACATCGCGATCGTGCTGCGGGCCGGCTCGCAGGCCGAAATCAACAGCACGGTGAGCCGCGATCAGGTTCGGCTGATCGAGGACGGTCCCGGCATCGCCCGCGGCAGCGACGGCAAACCGCTGATTTCGCCGGAGCTCTATCTGGTGGTCGACGGCATCAAGCGTTCGACCAAGACCAAGGCCAACCTGCCGCTGCGCGGCATCGGCGAACAGGGCAGCGCGCTGCGCAAGGGCATTACCATCACCGGAGGCCGCATGTTCAACCGCGGCAGCAATGAGGTGGTGGTCGGCCAGGCATTGCAGCGGCAGTTCGAGGGATTCGACATCGGCTCTACGGTGTCGTTCGGCGCCACGCGCTGGAACGTCGTCGGCGTGTTCGACGCGGGCGGCAGCGTGTTCGAATCCGAGATCTGGGCGGATCTCAACGTGGTGCAGAGCCTGTTCAACCGCAACAACATCGTGCAGACCGTGCGCGCGCGCCTCACCGGGCCGGCCGCACTGAATGAGCTCAAAAGCTACAGCGACAACGATCCGCGGCTGAAGCTCGATGTCAAATCCGAAGCAGCCTACTTCGCCGAGCAGGCCTCACAGACCTCAGATCTGATTCAGAAACTCGGCTGGCCGCTTGCGATTGCGATGGCGCTGGGCGCGGTCGCCGGCGCGCTCAACACGATGTATTCGTCGGTCGCATCCCGCGCGACGGAAATCGCAACACTGCGCGCCATCGGCTTCGGTGGCTTTCCCGCGTTCGTCGGGACGCTGGCCGAATCGCTGTTGCTCGCCGTCATCGGCGGGCTGTTGGGGGCCGCCGCCACCTATCTGATTTTCGACGGCGTCACGGCCTCGACGCTCGGCGGCAACTTCACGCAAGTGGTGTTCGACTTCAAGCTCAGTCCCTGGCTGATCGGCGAAGGCGTTGCGCTTGCGCTGATCGTCGGTTTGATCGGCGGGTTGTTTCCCGCACTGCGGGCCGCGCGATTGCCGATCGTCGAGGGCCTGTATGCGCACTAGATTCTTATTTTGACGCGTTTTCTTGACGCGAACCGGCGTCCACCCCGGATCATGTCCGGGGCGGGCTTTCGCTCGAAAACGCTATGAATCTTATTCCCCCTTGAGGCCAGCCGCGCGGATCACATCGCCCCATTTGCGCGTCTCGTCGTCGATGAACTTGCCGAACTCGCCCGCCGTCCCGGGGCGTGCTTCCAGTCCCTGGGCGAGCAGCTTCTGCTTCACTTCGGGATCGGCAAGCACGCGAATAATTTCCGCCTGCATGCGATCGACGATTGGCTGCGGTGTTGCCGCCGGCGCCATGAAGCCGTACCAGCCGGATGCGATCACCTTGGAAAGCCCTTGCTCAGCCAAGGTAAGAGCCTCGGGATAAATCGGGCTGCGCTCGGCCGACGCCACACCGAGCACACGCAACTGGCCGCTCTGGATATGCGGCAGGGCCGTGCTGAGCGCGGTCAACGTGGCGTCGAGACGGCTCGCCAGCAGTTCCGTGTAGGCCATGTTGTCGCCGCGGAAGGGAACGATGAGGCCCTTGACGCCGGCATCCCTGAACAACAGTTCGGCGGCCAGATGGGGCTGCGAGCCTGCGCCCGGCGAGCCAAAGGTCAGGCCGTCGGGCTTCGACCTGCCGTAGTCGATCATTTCCTGAAGGGTCTTGAAGGGCGCCTGCGCGTTCACCACCAGGAACAATGGCGCCATCATGGCCATCGCCACCGGCTGCAGATCCCTGCGGTTGTAGTTCAGTTTCTCGAACAAGGCTTCGGCCGTCGCAAAAGGTGCTGCCGCATAGAGGAAAGTGTATCCGTCCGGCGCTGCACGCGAGACCAGCTCGTTGGCGACGCGGGTGCCCGCGCCCGCCTTGTTCTCGACGATGAACTGCTGGTTGAGGCTGCGTCCGAACTGCTCGGCCAGAATACGCAACGAGATGTCGCTTGCACCGCCCGCCCCGTAGGGCGACACCAGCCGCACGATCCGCGACGGCCAATCGCCCTCGGCGGACGCCTTGAAGGCAGAACCTGCGGCGAAGCCGGCAGCGACAGTTCCCAGCAGCGTTCGGCGTGTGACTTTCACGAATGCCTCCTGGGAAGAAGAGCCACCTGGAGTGGCGGCTAGTCCGTCCCGTTTTCATCGGGCCGCGTTTGGCGCGATCGCATCGCTGGATCGCCGGGCCTTCGTCTTATCGAGGCCAACGATAGAGAGGCGACTTCTATCGAACAATGTGTATTTTTTGACCAATTGATAAGCGTAGCCTATGAATTATCGAAACGACGCTGGGAGGCGCGACATGGCGATGGACGTGACACTGCGGCAGTTGCGCGCCTATGTCGCCGTGCTGGAGGCCGCGAGCTTCTCGGAAGCCGCGAGGGCCATGCACCTGTCGCAGGCGGCGCTCTCGGGCCTGATCAAGGAGCTGGAAACCCGCGTCGGCGTCCGGCTGCTGGACCGCACGACACGAAAAGTTGCGGCGTCTGCGGTCGGCGAGACCTTTGCCCCGATGGCGCGGCGCGTGCTCTCAAACCTGGACGAGGCGCTCGACAATCTGACCAATCTCAAGGAGCTGCGCCGCGGGCTGGTGCGTGTCGCTGCCCCCGAAACGCTATCCTGCACGCTGCTGCCGGAACTGATTGCCGGATACAACAACAGCCATCCCGGCGTTGACGTCCGCTTCGACGACGTGCCGATCCAGGAAGTGCTGGCCGGCCTGCAGAACGGCTCTACCGACATCGGCTTCGGGCCGGCCGGCGTCGTTCCGGACCAATCGGTCGAAGTGCACATGATCTGCGCCGACCCGCTCTTTGCGGCGCTGCGCAGCGACGACCCGCTGGCAAGAGGCAAGTCGGTCAGTTGGAAGGATTTGCGCGAGCGGCCGCTGCTCAACTACATGCCCAACATCGCCATCAACGTGTTGAGCAACGTGCCGCCCCGGCATCATCCAAAAGAATTGGTGCCGGTGCACCGGGTGAATACGGCGCTATCGATGCTGCGCGTGAGACAAGGCGCCGTGATCTGCCCCTCGATGGCCGAGCCGCTGGTGCGCGGCTTCGGACTGACGTTCCTGCCGCTGCTGCAGCCGGCCGTCAAATGGAAGATCGCGATGTTCGTAACGCACAGCGCATCGCTCTCGCCCGCCGTGGAGAGCTTTCGCGACTTCACGCTGGATTTCAGCCCGAACTGGGCGGCAGGCGGAATAGGGCGCCACCGTACGAGCGAACGGCGCAAGCGCGTGTAACGAAGCCAACGCGCGACATACTCGATGTCGTCCCTGCGTTCGCAGGGACGACGTGGAGAGAGCCCAGAGCGTCGTGCGTAAGTCGCTGCTTCGCGCGAAGAAATTCGCGAAATCGCGTGATCGGGCGAGGAAACATCCAGCGATTGCATTTGTCCTGATGACAAACCGGACACCCGGCGGTAGCCTGTCCCAAAATATAAAACA